>NZ_JBGCUO010000001.1 GCF_041102775.1 Alcanivorax sp. REN37 | reverse complement strand
GTCAAGGCTCAGGTAGTGCTGGAAATCACTGCGGTAATTACGCGGAAAGGTCAGCGGCGAGCCAGGCGGTTGGGCAATCGAAGGTAGGGCTGCCAATACGGTCAAAAGCGTTAAGGTGCGAGCAAGCATGAGCGATCTCCCGGTGGGTGGATCGTCACAGCCTAAGACTTAATAAGGTGCTCTAAAAATACTACTTTGGCGCCCTTGCTTGGTTCAGCGGTCCAAGTCGGGGAAATTGAAGCGTGTGCTTTCGCCCCGTTTGACGGTCACCGAAGCGCTGTGAGTGAAATGCAGCGGATCGTGCTGGGTAGGGAGGTCGGCCAAGCCCTGGCAGGTGAACGCCACGGTGTAGCCCCCGGCAGGAATATGGCCGAGTTCGTAGCTGTACTCGCCCTGGCTGTTGCGGGTGGCTCGGGCGGTGGCGAAGGGTGTGTCGTTAGCGAACGGCACGCCGTTGAGGCCCAGGAAAATGTCGCTTGGATAAGCGTTTTCGCCCTGGTAGAGATAGACCCGGTTGCCGGCATCCGGTCGATTCGCATCAGCGGAGCAGCGCCCTTGGAGATGAGAACTATGGATGGTGCCAACAATATGACCGCTGCTTTCGCGCTCCGCCAAACGCAAGCGCGGCAGCAGTTGGTAGCGGGGGTTACGGCCGCTGTTATCGCGGATCAGAGACTGGCTCAAGTCTAGGTCTAGTACCACGTCAGTGAGTTTATCTTTCACCAAACGTACGGGGGCGCGCACTTCCAAATAGCGGCCTTGAGCCGGGGGCTGCTCTTCGCCGAGGTTTAGCGGATATTCCTTGCCATCGGTACCGAGCACGAAGGAGGCGCGGTCACGCTCGGAGATATGCAGTCGCAGCCACTGGAACTCCCCGCCTTGTACCTTTTCGTCACCCACCAGTTGGAAACTCTGCCGGCCCTGGTAACGCAGCAGGTCATCGATCACGACGTCTTTCTTGAGCGGCACCTTAATGGTGAGCTTGTCGGTGCCGAGAGTGATGCCGGTGATGGTGAGCTGGACCCGCTCCACGTCATCCACCGGTGCGTCAGTGATGGCAACGGTGAGCCTGGCATTGCCTTTATTACCGGTCTCAACACTGCAGCCATCTTCGCTGAACGCAGCGAACACCCCGACCAGAAGCGTAGGCAGCAGATACTGATACATGGCGGGGCTCCTGAACTCATGGCATGGGGTGAATGTTGGTGAGACCGTCGTTGTAGATAATAGATCCGCTGCGGGCTTTAACGAAACCGGCCCGCGTGGGGCGGGCCGGTGTTGGGTTACAGCGCGCGGATCCGCGCGACCTGCTCCTCGAAGTGCTCCAGACTGCGGCGGTACTCATCCAGCTTCTCGCGTTCCTTGGCGACCACTGCTTCGGGGGCCTTGTCGGCGAAGCTGGGGTTATTCAGCTTCTGCTCGCCGCGGCTCACTTCCTTGTTCAGACGCTCGATTTCCTTCTGCAGGCGGTCCAATTCCGCATCTTTGTCGATCAGGCCGGCCATCGGCACGGACAGCTCCAGTCGGCCCACCAGCTGGGTGGCGGAAGGTGGTGCCTCTTGGTCGTCAGCCAGTTGGGTGACGCTGGACAGGCGCGCCAATTTGCACAGCAAGGTCTGCTGCTGGTCGGCACGGCGGCGGTCTTCACTGTCGCCGTGTTGCATCAGCAGGTCCAGCTCTTTGCCCGGTGCGATGCGCATTTCGCCACGGATGTTGCGTACCGCGCTGATTACGTCTTTGAGCCACTGAATATCACGCTCAGCACCGGCATCGAGCAATGCCTCGTCGGCAAGTGGGAAGGGTTGCAGCATAATAGTGGGCCCGTCGATACCTGCCAGCGGTGCCACTTTTTGCCAGATTTCCTCGGTGATGAATGGCATGAACGGATGTGCCATGCGCAGCAAGGCCTCCAGCACCTGTACCAGCGTGCGGCGGGTGCCACGCTTCTGCGCTTCGCTGTATTGGTCGCCGTAGAGCACTGGCTTGGACAGCTCCAAATACCAGTCGCAGTACTCGTTCCAGATGAATTCATAAGCGGCCGCGGAGGCATGGTCAAAGCGGAAACCTTCCAGCGCATCGCTGACGTCCTGCTGTGCGCGCTGCAGCTGGGACAAGATCCAGCGGTCAGCGGTGCTCAGCTCCACTTCGCCCTGGACGCCGCAGTCCTGGCCTTCGGTGTTCATCAGCACATAGCGGGCGGCGTTCCAGATCTTATTGCAGAAGTTGCGGAAACCTTCGATGCGGCCCATATCCCACTTGATGTCGCGGCCGGTGGAGGCCAGCGACAAGAAAGTGAAGCGCAGTGCGTCGGTGCCGTAGGCGGCAATGCCTTCCGGGAATTCCTTCAGAGTTTGCTTTTCGATGCGCGCCGCCATCTGCGGCTGCATCAGGCCACCGGTACGCTTGGCCACCAGTCCGGCCGCATCGATGCCATCAATCAGGTCCAACGGGTCGAGCACGTTGCCCTTCGACTTCGACATTTTCTGGCCTTCGCCGTCACGCACCAGACCGTGGACGTAGACCGTTTTGAACGGCACCTCGCCGGTGAACTTCAGCGTCATCATGATCATCCGGGCGACCCAGAAGAAGATGATGTCGAAGCCGGTGACCAACACGCTGGACGGGTGAAAGGTCGCCAGGTCTGGCGTTTTTTCCGGCCAGCCCAGCGTGGAGAAGGTCCACAGCGCCGAACTGAACCAAGTGTCGAGCACGTCTTCGTCCTGGCGCAGCGGTCGGTCACCGAGTTGGTGCTTGTCGCGCACTTCCTGTTCGGAACGGCCGACATAGACTTGGCCATCCTCGTCGTACCAAGCCGGAATGCGATGGCCCCACCACAGCTGGCGCGAAATGCACCAGTCTTGGATGTCGCGCATCCACGAGAAATACATGTTCTCGTATTGCTTGGGCACGAACTGGATGCTGCCGTTTTCCACCGCTTCGATGGCCGGGCGCGCCAGCGATTCGGTGGAGACGAACCATTGATCGGTGAGGTAGGGTTCGATCACCACGCCAGAACGGTCGCCACGCGGCACCATCAGGGTGTGGTCGTCGATTTTCTCAACCAAACCGAGTGCTTCGAGATCCGCCACCACCTGCTTGCGGGCGGCGTAGCGTTCTAGGCCCCGGTAGGCGTCGGGTACCTCGTCGTTCAAGTGCGCGTCGATGGTGAGAATGTTGATCATCGGCAAGTTGTGGCGCTTGCCGACTTCGTAGTCGTTGAAGTCATGGGCCGGGGTGATCTTCACGCAGCCGGAGCCGAACGCCGGGTCAACGTAGTCGTCGCCGATGATCGGGATATCGCGATCGGCCAGCGGCAGCCGCACGGTCTTGCCGATCAGGTGGCGGTAGCGCTCATCGTCCGGGTGCACTGCCACGGCGGTATCGCCGAGCATGGTTTCCGGGCGGGTGGTGGCGACCACCAGTTGGCCGCTGCCGTCGGACAGCGGATAGCGGAAGTGCCACAGGCTGCCTTTTTCTTCATGGCTTTCCACTTCCAAATCGGAAATGGCGGTGTGGAATTTTGGATCCCAGTTCACCAGTCGCTTGCCGCGGTAGATCAGGCCGTCTTCGTGCAGGCGCACGAATGCTTCCAGCACTGCGCGTGACAACTGCGGGTCCATGGTGAAACGCTCGCGGGACCAGTCCAGTGACGAGCCGAGCCGGCGCATCTGCTGGGTAATGACGTTGCCGGATTCCTCTTTCCATTCCCACACTTTGTCGATGAAGGCATCGCGGCCGAGGTCATGGCGGGTGAGGTTGTCGGCGGCCAGCTGGCGTTCCACCACCATCTGGGTGGCGATGCCAGCATGGTCGGTACCGGCCTGCCACAGGGTGTTGCGGCCCTGCATGCGGCGAAAACGAATCAGCGCATCCATTACCGCGTTATTGAAGCCGTGGCCCATGTGCAGCGAGCCGGTGACGTTCGGCGGCGGCACCATGATGCTGAACGGTGCACCCTGGCCGGTCGGCTTGAAATAGCCGGCCTGTTCCCAGAGCTGGTACCAACGTTGCTCGATGGCGTCGGGCTGATAAGTCTTGTCCATGGTCACGGATTCACTGCAGAAGGTTGTGGAAGGAAAGCGGCTGATTATACAGCCTTCGGCGCCGGCTGGGGGCGCGGGTTACAGCGTATGGCTGCGGACCGGGTAGCCGCGGTCGCGGTAAAACGACCAGCGGGCGCGGCCTTCGGTGCGCAGCGACGGGTCGCCGCAGATCATTTCCGCCACGCGACTGAAACGACCGTAGAAGTCCGGTACCTCGGCGGCGAGGTTGATCAGCACGTCGTGGCACTCGCCCGGCTGGTCAGTGAAGCCCAGCACGATGGGGGACTGCCCAGCGCCAGGGTCATCCTGCAGCACATGGGGGAGGAACGGGCAGAGCGCGCTCTGCCAAAGTTGATCGCTGAAAGCTAACGCCTGTTCGCGGTCGGGCAGATGGATGTAGACCTGGCGCTGTTGGCGCCAGGCCTTGTCTGCGATACGCCCGGCCAGCGTGGCGCGGATGCCGGGCGTTTCGGAGATGTAGAACAGCACTTCGGTCATGCGCCGCGGGCCAGATCGATCAGGTAGCGGGTGAGCATCGGCACGGGGCGGCCAGTGGCGCCCTTGTCCTTGCCGCCGCTGATCCAAGCGGTGCCGGCAATGTCCAAGTGCGCCCAACGGACGTCCTTGGTGAAGCGCGACAGGAAGCAGGCGGCAGTGACAGCACCGGCCTTCGGGCCGCCGATGTTGGCCATGTCGGCCACCGGGCTGTCGAGTTGTTCCTGGTAGTCGTCCCACAGCGGCATTGGCCAGCAGCGATCGCCGGTGGCATCGCCGGCATCGAGCAGGTCTTTCGCCAGCTCAGCATCGTTGGCGAACACTGCTTGGGCGTGGCTGCCCAACGCCACTACGCAGGCGCCGGTGAGGGTGGCGATATCGACCACGGTGTGCGGCTGGTACTCGTTCTGCACATAGGTCAGGGCATCGCACAGCACCAATCGGCCTTCGGCGTCGGTGTTAAGGATTTCAACGGTCTGGCCGGACAAGGTGCGCACTACGTCGCCGGGGCGGGACGCACGACCATCGGGCATGTTTTCCGCGGCCGCCACCACGGCCACCACGTGCAGCGGCAGGTCCAGCAGGCACAGTGTTTTCATGGTGCCGAACACGCTGGCAGCACCGCCCATGTCGAATTTCATTTCGTCCATGTTGGCGCCGGGCTTCAGCGAAATGCCACCGGTATCGAAGGTGATGCCTTTACCTACTAGGGCCACCGGGGCGTCTTTACTGCCCTGATATTCCATCACGATGATCTGGCCTTCGCGCTCACTGCCACGGGCCACCGCACAGAAGGCGCCCATGCCCATCTTCTCCGCTTCCTTCTCGGAGATGACGGTCACTTTCAGCTTCTTGTAGTCGCCGGCAAGCTGCTTGGCTTGCTTGGCCAAGAATGCCGGGTAGCAATCGTTCGGCGGCAGGTTGGCGAGAGTGCGCGCCAGCGCCATGCCCTCGGCGACGGCCACGCCTTCACGTTGCGCGGCGTCCGCTTGGTCGGCGGCGAGCGCGGTGACCAACGTCCATTTCTTCAGCGCCGAGGCGGGGGCTGGCTCGCTGCGGTACTCGTCGAAGCGGTATTGGGCATCGGCCAGCACCCGCGCCGCTTCCCGCACGCGCCAGTGGGCGTCTTGGTTGGCAGCGTCAAGGGTGTCGAGCAGCAACGCGGCAGAGCCGGCGCCGGTCTGGGCGGCAGCCTTGGCGGCGACGGCCACAATTTGTAAGAAAGCCTGTACGCCGAGCGGTTTGTCGCTGCCACTGCCGACCAGCAACAGGCGGCGCGCGGCCAACTCCGGTACCCCGCGCAGCAACAGCGTCTGGTGCTTCTTGCCGGCGAAATCACCGTCTTTCACAGCCTCAGCGACCACCGCGCGGGCAGCTTCCGGCAGGGCGGCGGGGAGATCAGTGGCGCCCTTGTTGAGCACCACCACCAAACAGTCCACTTTGAGCTTGGCGGCAGATTTGCCGCTGACTGCGTACTCCATCACTACTCCTGGGTTACAATGCGCCGGCTCCCGTTCTGGCCCCGGCAGGATTCGGTTTGATTCTTTACCGTTATATCAATCGACAGCTGTTCGCCACTACCGTCGTCGTCACTTTTGTGCTGGTGATGGTGCTGGTCAGCGGTCGCTTTATCAAGTATCTGGCCGATGCCGCGGTGGGTAACCTGGCGGCGGATGTGCTGTTCCAGCTGATGGCGTTCCGGTTGCCGGAATTCCTGCAGATGATCCTGCCGTTGAGCCTCTACATCGGCGTGCTGCTGGTGCTTGGCCGCATGTACGTCGACAACGAAATTGTGGTGCTGCGTTCCGGCGGGATCTCGGATTCGACACTGGTGCGCTCGATGTTGCCGCCAGTGGCGGTGACCTGTGTGGTGATCGCGCTGTTCTCGCTGTACGTGACGCCGAAGGGCGATGCCGAAGTGGCACGTATTTTTGAAGAGCAGCAGAACCGCTCGGTGCTGGAACTGCTGACGCCTGGGCGCTTCCATGTGCGCGGCAGCGACAGCGGCCACCAGGTCACTTACACCGAAGGCTTCAATCGTTCCGCCGGCGCCTTGTCCGGCGTGTTCCTGTCCGATTACCGACGTGGTGCCACCGAGGCTGAAGGTGCCGAAGTGCTGGCGGTGTGGGCCACCGAGGGCAAATTGGTGGAGCGCTATGGCATGAGCTATTTGGCACTGTCTGACGGCTATCAGTACCAAGGCAAGCCGGGCGAAGCCAACTTCCGTAAAGTCCATTTCGAGCAGGCATTGATTCGCATCGGTAAGGAAAAGCAGGTGGCGCGGCCGCCCAAAGTGCGCAGCTGGAGCACTGCCGATCTCTATGCCAGTGAGGACAATGACGCCCAAGCAGAGCTGCAATGGCGGGTGTCGCTGGTGCTGCTGATTCCGATCATGGTGCTGGCAGCAATTCCGTTAGCGCGGGTGAATCCGCGCCAAGGCCGGTTTGGCAAGCTGATCCCGGCGATCCTAGTGTACATGCTGTATCTGGGGGCGCTGCTGGTCACCCGCTCGTGGATTTCCGATGCGCCGCAGGGCCAGGTGCCGGTGTGGATGCATATGGGCTGGGTGCATTTGATCGCAGCGCTGCTGGTGGCATTGCTGTATCTGTGGCCGGGCTGGCGTGCGCGCCAGCGCTATGAGCGGGGACGCCGGGCATGAGGCTGTTGCAGGGCTACATCGGGCGTGCGGTGATCATGGCCGCGTTGGCCGTGCTGGGCGTGATCATCGCGCTGGACTGCCTGTTCAGTTTCATTGCCGAACTGGAGGGACTGCGCGGCAACTACCAGGCGCTGCAAGCGCTGCAATTCGTGTTCACCACGGTGCCGCGCCGCTTCCATGAATACATGCCGCTGGCGATTTTGCTCGGCACCCTGATCGGGCTGGGAGTACTGGCCAACAGCGGGGAACTGACGGTGATCCGCGCCGCCGGGGTGTCGGTGGGGCGAGTCAGTTGGATGGTATTGCGCCCGGTGCTGCTACTGCTGGTGATTGGCATGTCGGTGGGCGAGTTCATTTCGCCGTACACCGAACAGATGGCGCAGAGTAACCGGGCGATCGCTGAAGGCAAGGGCGAAGCGCTGAGTTCGCGCTACGGCTTTTGGCATCGCGAAGGTGACGAATTCATCCATGTAAACGTTGTGCAGCCCAACGGTGTGTTGTACGGCGTCACTCGCTACCGCTTCAACGAAGATCGCACCCTAGCGGAAGCCCAGTTTGTCGAGCGCGCGATCTACCAAGACGAGGGCTATTGGTTCCTCGAAGGTGTGCGCGGCAGTGCGCTGGAGCCGGACCGGGTTGAGGCTTACCAACGTGAGACCGACCGCTGGGATACTTCGCTGACGCCGCAATTGCTGGCATTGGTGGTGTTGGATCCGGAGCGGTTGGCGATGCGCAAGTTGGTGGAGTACAGCGGCTATTTGTCGCGGCAGGGGTTGGAGGCGGGGGAGTACTTGCTGTCGTTCTGGCAGAAGTTGTTCCAGCCACTGGCCACCTTGGGCATGGTATTGATCGCGATCTCGTTCATTTTCGGCCCGTTGCGTGAAGTGACCATGGGGCTGCGGCTCACCGCCGGCATCGTCGCCGGGATGCTGTTCTTTTATGGCCAGCAGTTTATTGGCCACCTGAGCCTAGTGTTCCACGTTTCCCCGTTAATGGCGGCCTTGGTACCGCCATTGTTGTGCTTGGTGGTGGGCACCGTATTGCTAAAGCGAGTGCGGTGAGACGCGGTGGCCAAGCAGTCCTGCTGGTCAGCGAGAGTCGCGTAGCGCCAACCACATTTCGAGGTTACTGACGGGGCCGCTCGCACGCCCAACCGTGGCACTCCTGCTTGGGCAGGGCGCTGCTGTGGTCAGCGACGTTTCGGTTTGGCGGGCAGCAACACTACCCGCGTGCCAGACAGCCAGTCGTGCAGTGCAGGCTTGCCCAGCAACACCGGCAGATAACCCAATCCCAGCAGCATCCACGTCAGCATTCCCGCCAACATGCGCAGCGTACTGTGGCGCCAGCCCATCGGGGCGCCGGAGCTGCGCACGGCGCGCAATCGCCAGGTGTGCATGCCCAGTGTTTGTCCGCCATGAGTCCAGAACCAGGTATAGAAGCCCCACACCAGCAGGCATAGCAGCGGGAAGGTCAGCGTTTGCTGCACCAAGCGGTTGGGTACCAGCACGCCGTTGACGGTGTCGGTAGGTAGTCCGAGCCAGATGAACAGCGGCGACAGCACACCGGCGGTGACAAACAACAGCGCGCACAGCAATAGGCCGTCATACATCAGTGCAGCCAAGCGGCGCCACAGGGAAGCAGGAAATACCGGGGTGGTCACGGGACGCGTTCTCCTCGGCGGAGTCGCAACGCTATGAAGCAGTGGTACCAGAGGCCGGACTCGAACCGGCACGGGTTTTACCCCAACGGATTTTGAATCCGTCGTGTCTACCAATTTCACCACTCTGGCAACGTGGGCGCGCAGTATAACAACTTCGCTGGCGCAGGGAAGCGTCTCTGGTATGAAAACCGGTCGATCGGTATGCTGTGCGCCCCCTGTCCTTCGTGCCGGTCAAGTACGATGCGCGTTGAAGATTTCGATTTCGATCTGCCGGAAGCGCAGATTGCCCGGCGTCCGGCGGCCCAGCGCACCGGTTCCCGTTTAATGGTGTTGGGTGAACAGACCCCAACCCATGGTCGTTTCACGGACTTACTGCAGCTGCTCAATCCCGGTGATCTGCTGGTGTTCAACGACACCCGCGTGATCCCGGCGCGGCTGTGGGGGCACAAGGACAGCGGCGGCCGCGTTGAGGTGCTGATCGAGCGGGTGCTCGATGATCAGCGTGCGCTGGCCCACATCCGCGCTTCTAAGGCGCCGAAGCCGGGCACCACATTGCTGTTCGAGCAGCAGGTGCAAGCCACCATGGTGGCGCGGCATGAGGCGCTGTTCGAGCTGGCGTTTGCTGGGCCCGAGCCCTTGCTGGCGGTGCTGGACCGGATTGGCCACATGCCGCTGCCTCCTTATATAGACCGGGCCGACGACAGCCAGGACCAAGAGCGCTACCAAACCGTCTATGCCCGTCATCCCGGCGCGGTGGCCGCGCCCACCGCCGGGCTGCACTTCGATGCGCCGCTGCTGGCCGACCTGGCGGCGCGCGGCATCGGCCAAGCCTTTGTGACGTTGCACGTCGGCGCCGGCACCTTCCAGCCAGTGCGGGTAGAGCAGGTGGAAGACCACACCATGCACCGCGAGCGCTATCAGGTGCCGGCGCAGCTGGTGGAGCAGATTGCCACGGTGCGCGCCGCCGGCGGCCGGGTGGTGGCGGTCGGCACCACCTCGCTGCGGGCGCTGGAGTCGGCGGCGGCCAGCGGTGTGCTGCAGGCGGGCAGCGGCGACACCGACATTTTTATTCACCCCGGCTACCGTTTCCGGGTGGTGGACGCGCTGCTGACCAACTTCCACTTGCCGCGCTCGACGCTCCTCATGCTGGTCAGTGCCCTCGCCGGCCATGACCGGGTGATGGCGGCCTACCAGGACGCGGTGGCGCAGCAATATCGGTTCTTCAGTTATGGCGATGCCATGTTTATTCCTCAGCGCTGGGATGCCGGCGCGCACTGATCAGGAGGGCGCACCATGTCGCGCATGAGTTTCGACTTGCTCGGACAGGACGGGCTGGCCCGCCGTGGTCGGTTGACGTTTCCGCGCGGAACGGTGGAAACCCCCGCGTTCATGCCGGTGGGCACCTACGGCACCGTCAAAGGCATGTTGCCGAAAGACCTGCTGGAGACCGGCGCTGAAATCTGCCTCGGCAACACCTTCCATTTGATGTTGCGGCCCGGCACCGAAGTGATCGAGCAGCACGGCAGCTTGCATGATTTCATGCGGTGGCCGAAGCCGATTCTGACTGACTCTGGTGGTTTTCAGGTGTTCAGCCTCGGCGCCATGCGCAAGATCAGCGAGGAAGGGGTGGCGTTCCAGTCGCCGATCAACGGCGACAAGGTGTTTCTGTCGCCGGAGCGAGCGATGCAGGTGCAGCGCAGCCTCGGGGCTGATATCTGCATGATCTTCGACGAGTGCACGCCGTTCCCCGCCACCGAGGAGCAGGCGCGCCATTCCATGGAGCTGTCACTGCGCTGGGCGCAGCGCAGCAAGGCCGCCCATGAAGGCAATGACGCGGCCTGCTTTGGCATCGTGCAGGGCGGAATGTATCCGGCGCTGCGCAAAACCTCGCTGGATGGTCTGACCGCTCTGGATTTTGACGGTTATGCCATTGGTGGGCTGTCGGTGGGCGAGCCGCAGGCGGAAATGCTGCGCATCCTCGACGACCTGACGCCGCAGATGCCGACCGACCGACCGCGCTACCTGATGGGCGTGGGCAAGCCGGAAGATTTGGTGGAGGGGGTGCGGCGTGGCATCGACATGTTCGACTGCGTGATGCCCACCCGCAACGCCCGCAATGGTCATTTTTTCACCCGCGAAGGAGTGGTGAAAATCCGCAATGCCGTCCATCGGCACGACACCCGTCCGCTGGATGAAACCTGTGACTGCTATACCTGTCAGAACTTCTCGCGCAGTTATCTCCACCACCTGGAGCGCTGCGGCGAAATGCTCGCTTCACAGCTCGGTACTATCCACAATTTGCGCCATTACCAGCGCCTAATGGCTGGATTGCGAGGGGCAATTGAAGCGGGTACATTGTCCGACTTTATTGACGATTTCTATCAAGCTCGGGGCCTCGCAACCCCTGGGCTATCCACCGACTGACGGGAGCCACCCATGTCTTTGAACCACATCCAGTCCCGCGTACTGCGCGCGCTGCCGCCCACGCTGTTGGCCCTGCTGGTCAGCAGCCCTGCTTTTGCTCAGGCGGCGCCGGAGGGCGGCGGTGCCTTCCAGCTGATCTTCATCGTCATCATGGTGGTGGTGTTCTACTTCTTCCTGATCCGTCCGCAATCTAAGCGCGCCAAGGAGCACCGTGCGCTGGTAGCGGCATTGGATAAGGGCGACGAAGTGGTGACGGTTGGCGGCATGCTCGGCAAGGTCAGCAAAGTGACGGACGACTACGTGATCGTCGAAATCGCGCCGAACATGGAAATCAAATTCCAGAAGCACGCCATCTCGGCGACGCTGCCGAAAGGCACCATCAAGTCCATCTGAACGCGCACCATCGGAGAACTCCATGAACCGCTACCCGCGCGGGAAATTCATCCTGCTCCTGGTGGTGCTGCTGGTCAGCGGCCTGTATGCGCTGCCCAACCTGTACCCGGACGCGCCGGCGATCCAGATCACCCGATCTGAAGCCGGCGCAGACGTCAGCACGGACGCCCTTGACCGGGTGCGCACGGCTTTGGATGAAGCCGGCATTGGCCATGAGCAAGGCGAAAAAGTGGGGGATTCCTTCCTGCTGCCGTTGTCCGGTGGCGAGTCCCAGCAGGCCGGGGCGGATGCCCAGCTGCGGGCGCGAGACATCGCCGCCGGCATTCTTGGTCGCGATTATGTGGTGGCCCAGAACTGGGCGCGTACCACGCCGGGCTGGTTGCGTGCCATTGGCGCCTCGCCAGTGGGCCTTGGACTCGATCTGCGCGGCGGGGTGCATTTTACCCTGCAGGTGGATATGGACACCGCCATTGAGCAGCGGTTGGAGTCTTGGGCTAGCGAGCTGCGGGTGATCCTGCGTGACGCCGGCATCCGTTACCGCGAAGTGCGCCACCAAGGTGAAACTCTACTGGCCCGCTTTGACAGCGCCGACGACGTCGACGCCGCCCAACGTGCCCTGCGCAACAAATTCATGGAATTCACCAGTCGTCGCGACGGCACTACGCTGCGCTTCACCATGACGCCGGAAGCGCTCAAACAGATCCAAGATTACGCCATCGACCAGAACCGTACCGCGCTGAACAACCGCGTCAACGAGTTGGGCGTGGCGTCGCCGGTGGTGCAGCGCCAGGGTGCTGACCGCATCGTGGTGCAGTTGCCGGGCGTGCAGGATGCCTCGCAGGCGCGGCGTATTCTCGGTCGTACCGCCACCCTAGAGTTCCGTCTGGTGGCTGACGACGCCGACCCAAGCCGGGTCGCCGCCGGCATCGCACCGCCGGGCACCGAGATCTTCCCGTTCAAGGGCGAGCCGAACAACCCGGTGGTGCTGCGTCGTCAGAATATTGTTACCGGCGACCAGGTGACCCACGCACAGATGGGCTTCGACCAGACCAACGGCGAACCGGAGGTGAACATCACCCTCGACGCTGCCGGCGCCCGTGCCATGCAGCGGGTCACCTCGAAGAACGTCAACCGCCCGATGGGGGTGCTGTTCATCGAAACCCGCACCGAGGCGCGCACCGTGGTCAATGCTGACGGCGAAGAAGAAGTTCGCAACGTCAGCACCAAGGACGCCTACGTGATCAACGTAGCGACCATCCGCGATACCCTCGGCAGCCGGTTCCGCATCACCGGCATGGACAGTCCGGCGGCCGCCGCTGAGCTGGCACTGCTGCTGCGTGCTGGGGGCTTGGCGGCACCGATGTACATTGCCGAAGAGCGCACCATTGGCCCCAGCCTCGGGGCGCAGAACATCCAGTCCGGTATCAACTCCATGGTGGTCGGCATCGGCTTGGTGCTGCTGTTCATGCTGGTGCGCTACAAGATGTTCGGTCTGTTCGCCAGTGTGGCGCTGCTGGGCAACCTGGTGATCACGGTAGGGGTGATGTCGGCGATCCCCGGGCTGACCATGACGCTGCCGGGTATTGCCGGGATCGTGCTCGGTATGGGCATGGCGGTGGATGCCAACGTGCTGATTTACGAGCGTATCCGCTTTGAGTTGCGCGACGGTGCGTCGCCGCTGGCGGCGATTGAGGCGGGCTATAATCGCGCCTTCCAGACCATCCTCGACGCCAACCTGACCACATTGATCGTGGCGGTGATCCTGTTCGCTGCGGGCTCCGGTACCGTGCAGGGCTTCGCGGTGACGCTGTTCATCGGCATCCTGACCTCCATGTTCACGGCCATTCTGGGTACCCGGGGGATGGCGGAACTGGTGTACGCGAGCGGCAAGAAAACGCCGACCCGGCTGAGTATCTGAGGTGACTATGAACAGGACGAACACGACGCCGGACCGCGATATCAACTTCATGAGTCTGGCCACCGCCATGGGCGTACTGTCGCTGGTGGTCTGTATTGCCTCGCTGGTGCTGCTGGGCGTGCGCGGGCTGAACCTGGGCCTCGACTTCACTGGCGGTACGGTGCTGGAAGTGACTGCTACCGAGGAGATCCAGCTCGAACCAGTGCGTGAGGTGCTCAGCGCCGAAGGCTACAACGATGCCTTGGTGCAGTACTTCGGCTCTACCCGTGAAGTGTCGGTACGGGTGCCGCCGCGTGATGGCGAGAACGGTGACGAAATTGGCCACCAAGTGTTTGCGCTGATCAAAAGCGTAGCGGTGGGAGCCGAGTTGCAACGGGTGGAGTTTGTTGGTCCGCAGGTGGGCGATGAGCTGCGCGATCAGTCCGGGTTGGCGATCCTGATGGCGATGCTGTTGATGTCGCTCTACATCTGGTTCCGTTTCTCGAATAAGTTCGGCATCGCCACGGTGGTAGCGCTGGTTCACGACGTCATCGTGGTGCTCGGTGCCTTCGCGCTGATGCAGTGGACCTTTGACCTGACGGTGCTGGCAGCGGTGTTGGCAGTGGTGGGTTACTCGATCAACGACACCATCGTGATCGCCGACTTCATCCGTGAGGACTTCCGCTCCTCCCGTGGCAGTCAGGACACCCGCGAGATCCTCAACCGCGCCATCACCCGAACACTAAGCCGAACCATGATCACCGGTCTCACCACACTGTTGGTGTTGGTGGCGCTGTATGCTTTCGGTGGCGAGATGATTCGCGGCTTCTCCATTACCCTGATCATCGGTGTGATCGTCGGCACCTACTCGTCGATCTACGTGGCCAGCTGTGTGTTGCTGGCCATGAAAGTCACCAAGGAAGATTTCTTGGTGCCGGAAGTGAAGGACGTGGAAGAGATGCCCTGAGCATCGGCCGACCAAAAAGCCCCGCGCTGCGGGGCTTTTTTTATGCGCGGCTCATGGCCGCTGCAGTAGCGCAATATCGGTGGCGGGCAGGTGCAGCACCAGATCCCAGCGCGCGGCAATCCATTCGAATGTGGCCGGTTTGTAGAAACAGACATGGGACGGATCGCGGCGGTAATGCCAGCGCTCGAACTGGGGATCGGCCATCAGCCAGCGGGTCATCACCCCGAGCACGCCGCCGGGGCGCAGCAATCGCTGCAGCAGCGCAAAGCTATCGCCAGGCTGGTGGAAATGCTCGGCGACTTCGGTGCAGCTGATGAAATCGTAGTTGCGCGTCAGCAACTGCGGGTCGTTGGCGTAGAGCGGGTCGTAGTCGGCACAGGAAAAACCTGCCTCGCGAAACATCAACGACAGCGTCGGACCGGGGCCGCAGCCGAAATCGAGACCGGTCGCCGCCGGTGGCAGCAGGGCTTGCAGCGGCGCGGCGAGGCGCGCCAAAAATGCGCGATAACCGGCATCCTGCGGGTCATTGCAGTGTAAGTCGTATTCGGCTTTTTCTTCCGCCAGCGTCGGCAGCTGGGCCGGCGCGACGAAGGTTAGGCGGCACTCGCTGCAGCGGTAATAATCCAGCAGCTTGTCGCCTTGCGGGGCGGTACAGAACAGCGAACTGCCCGCTGTATGGCACAGCGGGCAGGCAGGGCGCTCAGCGACGCAAGGCATCGGTGAGGTGGGGCTGGATCTTTTGCAGCAGCGCTTTGAACACCTTGTTGCTGCCGGCCACCACGTTGCCGGATTTCATGTGGTTGTGGCCACCGGTGAAGTCGCCCACCAGACCACCGGCTTCGGTGATTAGCAGGCAACCCGCGGCCATGTCCCACTCGGCCAGACCCATTTCCCAGAAGCCGTCCAGACGGCCGGCGGCGAGCCAGGCCAGATCCAGCGCGGCGGCACCGGGGCGGCGCACACCGGCAGCGTCTTCCATGATGTCGCGCATCATGCCCATGTAGGCGTCCACGTGCAGGGCCTGATCCTTGCGGAACGGGAAGCCGGTACCGATCAGTGCGCCTTCGATGCCGTTGCGCTCGGCAACGCGGATGCGACGGCCGTTCAGCATGGCGCCACGGCCACGGCTGGCGGTGAATTCTTCTTCACGCATCGGGTCCACCACCACCGCGTGCTCGACGCGGCCATCACAGGCCAGCGCGATAGAGATCGCGAATTGCGGGAAACCGTGGATAAAGTTGGTAGTGCCGTCGAGCGGATCAATGATCCACTGCCAGCGGGCGTCCTCGCCCTGGCCGGGCAGGATGCCGGATTCCTCGGCGACTACACCGTAACGGGGGTAGGCCTTGCGCAGCGCGTCGATGAGAAAGTTCTCGGCGGCGCGGTCGATGTCGGTAACAAAGTCGTTGCGGCCTTTCTGCTCGACTTTGAGGCGTTGAACATCATCCGCCGCGCGGCGGATGAATTGGCCGGCCTGACGGGCGGCACGCAGGGCAATATTGACGTGCGGGGCGAGCATAGGAATCCGGATGTCTGTTAAAGAACGGGGAAGCGCGCAGTCTACCAGAATCGACGCCGATTGGCAGATGAACGTTGCGCAGTCGCGGTGCTACACTGGCCCGCTTTCGGCACTCCCGCCGCAGCGCTTCAGGACAGCTCAGATGCTCGAACACATCCGCATCGTCATGGTCGGCACCACTCACCCTGGCAATATTGGGGCCGCGGCCCGGGCGATGAACACCATGGGCCTGTCAGACCTGCGCTTGGTGGCGCCGCTGCACTATCCCCACGCCGAGGCGAGTTCCCGCGCCAGCGGCTCGGCCCACATCCTGATGCAGGCGCAAGTGAGCGACAGCCTCGACGAAGCGCTGGCCGATGCCACCTTGGTAGTGGGCACCAGCGCCCGTCAGCGCCGTATTCCGTGGCCGTGTCTGTCGCCGCGCCAGCTCGGCGCGCGGGTGGCGGAAGGCAGCGGCAGTGAAAAAATCGCCATCTTGTTCGGCCGCGAGGATCGGGGGCTGACCAACGATGAGCTGCACCGCTGCCACTATCATGTGGCGATTCCTACCAACCCCGATTACGGCGTGCTCAACGTCGCGGCGGCGGTGCAGCTGCTCAGCTACGAGCTGCGACTGGCGCTGCTGGGCGATGCTGAGGGCGATCTGGCGCCGCTGCGCGACAGCGCTCACCGCATGCCGCTACCGGAGCTGGAATGGGACAGCCCGCGTGCCGGCGCGGCCGAGGTAGAGCAGTTCATTGGCCATTTCGAGCGCGCCATCAGCGCCGCCGGTTTCATCGACCCAGCGGCGCCGGGCCATGTGATGACCCGCATGCGCCGCCTGTTCCAGCGCGCCCATCCCGACCAGGTGGAAATCAACATTCTGCGTGGCATCCTGACCCAATTTGAACAACACCTGCCGCCGCCGGCGCCGCAGGACTGAGGAGCCGTTATGTTTGAAGGCGTGCGCGAAGACATTCGTTCTGTGTTCGATCGCGACCCGGCAGCGCGCAATGCGCTGGAAGTGCTGCTGACCTACCCGGGACTGCACGCGCTGCTGCTGCACCGGCTAGCGCACTGGTGCTGGGGGCGCCGCCTGAAACTGGTGGCGCGGCTGGTGTCCACGTTCAGTCGCTGGGCCACCGGCATTGAAATCCATCCCGGTGCGCGCATTGGCCGGCGCTTTTTCATCGACCACGGCATGGGTGTGGTGATCGGTGAGACCGCCGAGATTGGTGACGACGTCACTCTTTACCAGGGCGTCACGCTGGGCGGCACCAGCTGGAACAAGGGCAAACGCCACCCGACGCTGGGCAACAATGTGGTGGTCGGTGCCGGCGCCAAGGTGCTCGGCCCGTTCACCGTTGGTGAGGGCGCCAAAGTTGGTTCCAACGCGGTGGTGACCAAGGCGGTGCCGGCCGGCGCCACCGTGGTCGGTATTCCGGCCAAGATCGTGCGTGGCGCGCCGCACCCGGAGCGGGTGACCGAGGGCGACGTGGAGTTCGAGGCCTACGGTGTCACCAGCGACATGCAGGACCCGACCTCCCAGGCGATCCGCGCACTACTGAATCACATGCAGGCGGTGGACGCCAAGGTTGACCGGGTCTGCACGGCACTGGCGGAGCAGGGCATTCGCGGCTGTGATGAGAAATTGCCGGTGCTCAGTGATGATGACCTGATGCTGGAAAACGGCAACGGCAGTAAAAATTCAAATGAGAATCATTCCTAATACTTGACCGCTTTGGTCGGGATTTAGTACGCTCGACGGCATTCCATTGCACTGAGAGACCGTCATGCGTCTGACCACCAAAGGCCGCTACGCCGTTACGGCGATGCTCGATCTGGCGATCCATGCCCAGCATGGGCCGGTATCCCTGGCCGATGTGTCAGAGCGCCAGGGCATCTCCATTTCTTATCTTGAGCAACTGTTCGCCAAGCTGCGTCGGCGCAGCTTGGTGAGCAGCGTGCGCGGTCCCGGCGGCGGCTACCAGCTGGCCGGTGAGGGCATCGGCATCAGCATTGCCGAGATCATCGATGCGGTGGACGAGAATGTGGACGTCACCCGCTGTGGCCGCCAGGGCGATTGCCAGGACGGCGAGGTGTGTCTGACCCACCATTTGTGGTGCGATCTGTCTGACCAGCTGCATGGTTTTCTGTCCGGCATTACGCTCGGCAGCCTGATGGACCGTGCCGATGTGCAGCACGTGGCCAAGCGCCAGAAGCATCGCCAGCAGCAACGCGAGCGCGTACCCTTGAGCATCATCAACTGATCCGTTGGATCAGCGTCCCTGCGACCCATCCGACAGCTGTGCCATGAAACCCATCTATCTCGATTACGCGGCCACCACCCCGGTGGACCCGCGCGTGAAGGCGGCCATGATGGACTGCCTCGATGCCGACGGCCTGTTCGGCAACCCTGCATCCCGTTCCCACCTGTATGGTTGGCTGGCGGAAGAAGCCGCTGAAGACGCCCGCCGCCAGGTAGCGGATGCGCTGCAAGCGGACCCCCGTGAAATCGTCTGGACCAGCGGCGCCACCGAGGCCGATAACCTGGCCCTAAAGGGCGCGGCGCTGGCCCGCCGTGAGCGCGGGCGGCACATTATTTCGTCTGCCGCCGAGCACAAGGCGGTGTTGGACCCGCTCCATTGGCTGGGAGAGCAGGGCTTCGACATCACGCTGCTCAATCCCGGTGCCGACGGCATCATCAGCCCGCAGCAGGTGGCCGACGCGCTGCGCGATGACACCATCTTGGTGTCACTGATGCATGCCAACAATGAGACCGGGGTGCTGACCGATATCGCTGCCATCGGCGCGCTGTGTCGCGCGCGTGAGGTGCTGTTCCATGTGGACGCCGCCCAGACCTTCGGCAAGGAGCCGTTGTCGATGGCGACACTGCCGGTGGATCTGCTGTCGGTGTGCGCCCACAAACTCTACGGCCCCAAGGGTGTCGGCGCGCTCTACGTGCGACGTGCGCCGGGGCTGGTGCTCGACGCACAGATCCACGGCGGCGGCCACGAGCGCGGACTGCGTTCCGGCACCTTGCCGACCCACCAGCTGGTGGGTTTTGGCACCGCTGCCGCCTTGGCGATGGCGGAACGAGAGTCCGAGCAGGCGCGGTTGCAGGCGCTGCGTGCGCGATTGTGGGCCGGGCTGGAGGCCACCGGCGCGGTGCGCCTCAATGGTCATCCAACCCAGCGTGTGGCCGGCATTCTCAATGTGGCGTTTCCGGGCCGCGACGGTGAGCTGCTGATGACTGCCTTTGCCGGCATCGCCATTTCTTCCGGTTCTGCGTGTACCTCCGCCTCGCTGGACCCCAGTCATGTGCTCACGGCCATGGGCCTCGGCGCTGCCGATGCGTTGTCGTCCCTGCGCTTTAGCCTTGGCCGTTTCACCAGTGAAGCGGATGTGGACGTCGCCATCGGCGTGGTCAGTGAGGCGCTAACACGACTGTCCGCCTGACTCTGCCGGGGTTGTAATTGTTGCGCCCGGATGGGTGACAGCCCCGGACCCTTTTCGCACAATGCGCGCTGTTGAAGGGGCGGTGCGAGACGGTGACCACCATGAAGGACGCGACGAGCGCAACGGTCCAGGTGCGCCTTGAAGGGCTGTGCAAGCAGTTCGCAGGCAAGGCGGTGCTGGACGGTTTTGATCTGGATATCCACCAAGGTGAGTTTCTCACGCTGCTAGGGCCGTCCGGTTGTGGCAAGACCACGCTGTTGCGGTTGTTGGCTGGTTTTGAGCGCCCCGATGCTGGGCGCATCTTGCTGGAAGGCGAGGACATCGGCGCCTTGCCACCGAACCAACGCCCGCTGAATACGGTGTTCCAGAGCTACGCCCTGTTTCCACACATGACGGTGTTCCAGAACGTGGCCTATGGGCTGCGCATGGAAGGCCGGCCGCTGGCGGAGCAGCGCCAGCGCGCCATGGACGCGCTGGAGATGGTGCAGTTGGCCGATTACGCCGAACGGCGGCCGCACCAGTTGTCGGGCGGCCAGCAGCAGCGGGTGGCGATTGCCCGCGCGGTGGTCAAGCGTCCACGCGTACTGCTGCTGGACGAGCCGCTGTCAGCGTTGGACTTCAAACTGCGCAAAACCATGCAGTTAGAGCTGAAGCGGTTGCAGCGCGAGCTTGGCATCACCTTTGTGTTTGTCACCCACGATCAAGACGAAGCACTGTCGATGTCGGATCGGGTGGTGGTGCTGAATCAAGGGCACATTGAGCAGCTTGGCACCCCGCGTCAGCTCTATGAACATCCCTCCAGCCTGTTCGTCGCGCGCTTCGTTGGCGACGCCAACCTGTTGCCCGGAGAAATCACCGCGGTCTATGACGATGGCCAAATTGAGGTGGCGCTGCTGGGCCAGTCGCGTCGCCTGCGCCGGCCTCATTTTGACGCGGTACCGGGACAGCCAGTGCAGGTGTTGCTGCGACCGGAAGACATGCGCTTGGAAGCACCTGGCGCGCCGGGCTTCCCCGGCCGGGTGCTGGAGCGCAGCTACAAGGGCAGCACCTTGGATGCGCTGGTGCGGCTAGAAGCCGGCCCGGACATCCTCGCCAGCGAGTTCTTCGACGAAGACTATCCCGATTTTGACCACCAGCGTGGTGAACCGGTGTCGGTGTCGTGGGTGCCGCTGTGGGAATGGGTGCTGCCGGACGAGGCCGAGCACCGTGTTTAAGTCCACCAACCTGTTCCGCAATGCGGTGCTGTGGTTGATCTGGGGCTGGCTGATTGCCTTCGTGCTAGTGCCGAACCTGCTGATTCTGGTGATGAGCGTGCTGGAGCGGGATCCGCGCGATTTTGTGCGCTGGAGCCTATCGCTGGACAGCTATGCGAGGCTGCTTGATCCGCTCTACGCGGGAGTATTTCTGCGCTCACTGTGGATGGCGCTGGTCACCACCGGCCTGTGTTTGGCGATCGGCTATCCGTTTGCCTGGGCGATCAGCCGGCTCGGGCCGCGCTGGCGGCCGGTGATGATGTTCCTGTTGATCGTGCCGTTCTGGACCAACTCGCTGGTGCGTACTTACGCCATCAAGGTGCTGCTGGCTAACAATGGCCTGATCAACCAAGCGCTGCTGGCACTGGGTTGGATCGATGCGCCGGTGCAGCTGCTGTACACCGAGGCGGCGGTGATCGTCGGGCTGGTGTATGTGTTGATCCCGTTCATGATCCTGCCGCTTTATTCCGTGTTCGAGCAGTTGCCGGGCCCCGTGCTGGAAGCCTCGGCGGATCTGGGCGCCAATCGCTGGCAGACGTTCTGGCGCATTGTGGTGCCGATGACGCTGCCAGGCATCATCGCCGGCTGCCTGATGGTGTTGCTGTCGGCGCTGTGTCTGTTCTATGTGTCGGACGTGCTCGGCGGCGCCCGCGTACTGCTGGTCGGCAACCTCATTAAGGGGCAGTTTCTGGACGCCCGCGACTGGCCATTCGGCGCCGCGCTCAGCGTGTCCTTGGCGGTGGCAATGGCGGTGCTGTTGCTGGCGTACTGGCACAGTGTGCGCCGCGTGCGCCAGCAGGTGAGCCTGTGAGCCGGCTCGGTTTGCGTCTTTACGTAGGGCTGGTCTATCTGCTGCTGTACCTGCCGATCCTGGTGCTGGTGGCATTCGCGTTCAACCACAACCGCTCGGCCTACAACTGGGGCGGCTTCAGCCTGCGCTGGTTTGAATCGCTGTTCGCCAATCGGGCGTTAATGGAAGCGGCCGGTCATTCGCTGCTGCTGGCAATGGCGGCCGCCACGCTATCGACGCTGATCGGCGCGCTCACCGCCATTGCACTCACACGCTACCGTTTCCGTGGCAAGCCGGCGCTGAGCGGCATGCTGTTTGTGGTGATGATGACGCCGGATATCGTCATGGCCATTGCGCTACTGGCGCTGTTCATCTTGCTCGGCGTGCAGCTCGGCTTCATTTCATTGCTGATCGCCCACGTGACGTTTTGCCTGCCGTTTGTGGTGGTCACCGTCTATGCGCGGCTAAGCGGCTTTGATGATCGGCTGGTGGAAGCGGCGCGTGATCTCGGCGCCAGTGAGTGGCAGATGCTGCGCACCGTATTGCTGCCGGTGATCTGGCCGGCGCTGATGGCCGGCTGGCTGCTGGGCTTTACGTTGTCGCTGGATGACGTGGTGGTCAGCACCTTCATGACCGGGCCGGACTTCGATGTGCTGCCGCTGCGCATTTATTCCATGGTGCGGGTGGGGCTGTCGCCGGAAGTAAACGCGCTCGGCACCCTGTTGCTGGCGCTGTCGTTGGTGTCACTGTTGCTGTCGCACGTCTTGATTACGAGGAAATCGCCATGATCGGAACCCTGCGGGTGTGGGCGGGCGCGCTGTGCGCCGGGGTGGTAATGCTGGTCGGTTGCAGCGACAAGGCGCCGGAGCAGGTGCTGTATTTCTACAACTGGTCGGAGTACATGCCGCAAAGCGTGCTGGATGATTTCCGTAAAGAGACCGGCATCCGCGTGGTCTACACCACCTACGACAGCAACGAAGCCATGTACGCGCGGCTGCGGTTGCTGGACAGCAGTAACGCCTATGATTTGGCGGTGCCGTCCACCTACTACGTCAGCAAGATGCGCGCCGAAGGGCTGCTGCAACCGATCGATCGCAGCCGGCTGACGCACTTCGAGCAGTTGGACCCGCACTTGGTGGATCAGGCCTACGATCCGGGCAGCCAATACTCGGTGCCTTACCTGTGGGGCACCACCGGCATGGCGGTCAATACTGCCGTGATTGATGCCGGCAGCGTCGATGGCTGGGCTGACCTGTGGCGGCCGGAACTCAAAGGCCGAGTGCTGCTCACCAATGATGTGCGTGAGGTGTTTCACCTCGGCTTGCGGGTGCTGGGTTATTCCGGCAACAGCACTGACGAAGCGGAAATTGCTGCGGCCTACCAGAAACTGAAAACGCTGTTGCCGTCGGTGCGCGCGTTCAACTCCGACGCGCCGCGCATGCCGTTCTTGGAAGGCGAGGCGGACATCGGTGTGATCTGGAATGGCGAGTTGGTGATGGCGCAGGAAGACATGCCGGCGCTGCAATACCTGTATCCGAAAGAAGGCGCGGTGGTGTGGGTCGACAGCTTTGTGATTCCGAAAAATGCCCGCAACGCCGATGCGGCGCATCAGTTCATCGACTTCGCCCTGCGCCCGGAAATTGCCGCCCGCATCAGCGAGGAAATTGGTTATGCCACCCCCAACCTGGTGGCGCGCGATCTGTTGCCGGATGCGGTGCGCAACAACCCAGCCAGCTACCCCACTGATGCCGACCTCGAGCAGGCGGAATTCCAGACCGATGTGGGCGAGGCGCTGCTGGTGTACGAGCGCTACTGGGAGCTGCTGAAAGCCGGAAAATAAGTTGATTTATCACACCTTTACATAAATACGCCGTCCCGCTCGGGACGGCGTCCGCACCACTCAGTACCCTCTTGCAGTGCCAGTGCCAGTGCCAGTGCCAGTGCCAGTGCCAGGGCCAGTGCCAGTGCCCGTGCCAGTGCCAGTGCCAGTGCCAGTGCCAGTGCCAGTGCCGCTTGGCGGGACGCCCCTCTTACAAGACTCGGAATGTCTGATGCGGAATCTCGGAGTGCCCATCCTGTTGCTGGCGCTGTTGGCGTTCGGCGCCCCGGTCCAGGCCGCCACCGATTGGGTGGCCGCTGTACGCGCTGCGGCGCAGCGGGCGCAGGTACCGGAACGGGCGGTGGCGGTGGCCGCCATCCCGATGGCCGGTGGCGGACGCTCCCAGTACCTCAATGCCGACCAGCCGTTTGCGCCGGCCTCCACGATGAAAGTGGTCACCGCCTATGCCGGGCTTGAGCTGGTGGGGCCAGCATTCCGCTGGTACACCCGGCTCTATACCGACGGCCAAGTGCGCGGCGATACCCTGCAGGGCAATCTCTACTTTGTCGCCTCCGGCGATCCCAAGCTGACCCAAGAGCGGCTATGGCTGATGCTGCGGGAACTGCGCAGCCAAGGTATCCGCCAGATCGATGGCGACCTGGTGCTGGACGACAGCTATTTCCATCTGCCAGCCACCTGGCCAGTGTTCAATGACGATGGCAATGACCCGCTGGCGCCGTTCTTGGTCGAGCCCCATGGGTTGCTGACCAACCTCAACAGCCACCAGATCACGCTGCGCGCCCGCGATGGCAAGGTCAGTGCCTGGATGGAGCCGGCCATGGCTGGGTTGAAGTTGGAAACCGACATCACGGTATCGGCGCCGGGCGCCTGCCCGACGCGGCGCAACTTCAGTTGGCAGCCATCGCAGGACCGTCGTGGCCAAGTCACCCTCACGGTACGCGGCACGCTGCCGAACGGCTGCACCGTCAGTCGCTATGCCTCGGTGCTGTATCCGGACGCCTATACCGCCGGCCTGCTGCGCGGTATCTGGGCGGAAATGGGCGGGCACTGGCGCGGGGATGTTCGGCTGGGCCAACTGCAGGCGGGCACCACCTTGTTGGCCAGCAGCCCGTCGCCGGATTTGACCACCATGGTGCGCGACATCAACAAATACAGCTCCAACCCGATGGCGCGCATGTTGTACCTGAATATCGGCGCCCAGAACCGGCTGCCCGGTGATGCCAATGACTTTGTGTCCACCGAGCGAGTGATCCGCGAGTGGATGACCAAGAAGGGCATTCCGGTGGCGGGGCTGGTGCTCGATAACGGTTCCGGGTTGTCTCGGCTGGAGCGCATCAGTGCGCGGCAGATGACGCTGCTGCTGGAGCAGGCATGGCAAAGCCCGTTTGCGGCCGAGCTAGTGGCGTCCATGCCGCTGGTGGCATTGGACGGCACCTTGCACAGCCGCCTGCGCAATACCGAGTTGGTGGGCGAGGGCCACTTGAAAACCGGCTCGCTTAGTGGCGTGCGTGCCATTGCCGGCTATCTGCGCGACCGTGACGGCGTGACCTGGGCGGTGACCATCTTCATCAACCACCGCGGCCATGTGCCGGACCGGGTGATCGACGACATGCTCAAGGCGCTGCGCAGCGCCGGTTGAGGGCGGGGCTACTGGCACCTTGAGCGTGGGTCCGCACCAATGCGCTGACTGCTGACTGCTGACTGCTGACCGCCGACCGCTGACTGCTGACTGCTGACTGCTGACCGCCGACCGCCGACCGCCGACCGCTGACCGCTGACTGCTGACCGCCGACCGCCGACCGCTGACCGCTGATCGCTGACCGCCGTGCCGTTCTCCCTGGAGCCGCTCCTGCACACAACGCCCGCCGGTAACCGCCGTGGCGGTGCGTTGCTGCCTCATCGCTGTTATGCCGCTGCGCATGGAGCTGCGATGCGCGACGCCTGCGAGGGCGGTCACGGCAACGCACGCACGGGTTCCGTCACCGGTTGAAGAGCGTGCGAGTCTGCTTCGGCTCGCGCCGGAGGCCGGGTGGTGGCACCCAACGGTGACGCTCAGCGGACCGTGAAATTGCCAGCTGTGGGCAGGGGCGGTGTGGTGCGTGGCTCAGGTGACTTGGATGGCGCAGCGCCGTCAGGCGCTGGTCAGGGGGGCGAAGGTGCGGGATCCGATTACAGCGCGAAAGTCTGGCCGGCGGTGAAAGCCTAGCCGGTGCCGGCTCAGCCTTGCGCTGTTTCTGCCGCTGCGCGGATGCGCGCCACCATGGCGCGGATGCCGTTACCACGGGTCGGGCTGAGGTGCTTCAGCAGATCGATGCGCGCAAAGTAGTCTTCCATGTCGAAGGCCAATACGTCTGCCGGACTGCGGTGATTGATCGCCGCCAGCACGATGGCACCGAGGCCGCGCACAATCAGCGCGTCGCTGTCGACGCCGAAATCCATGCGCTGTGACGCAGCGTCGTGGGCCACCTCTAGCCACACCTGGCTCTGGCAGCCGCGTACCAGACGCTCATCAGTGCGCAGGTCGTCGGGGAACGTGGGCAGGCTTTTGCCGAGGTCGATGATGTACTGGTAACGCTGTTCCCAGTCATCGAAGAAGCTCAGGGTGTCGACCACATCGTCAGCGGTGATGCTGCGCCCCAGTGCCGAGGCGCTCAGATCAAGACTCATGCAATTTCCTAGAACAGCCCCAGCTCGATCAGGGCGGCATCGCTCATCATGTCGCGGCTCCAGGGTGGGTCGAACACCAGTTCAACTTCCACCAGATCCACATTCGGTACCAGGCGCAGGCGGTATTCCACATCCGCCACCAGCACCGGGCCCATGCCACAAGTGGGGGCGGTGAGGGTCATGCGCACCTGCACCACGTTTTGTTCGCCGCGGCGGATCACATCGCAGCCGTACACCAACCCAAGTTCCAAAATCGACACCGGGATTTCTGGATCGAACACGGTGTCGAGCACGTGATCC
Organism: Alcanivorax sp. REN37; assembly: GCF_041102775.1. Taxonomy (NCBI): domain Bacteria; kingdom Pseudomonadati; phylum Pseudomonadota; class Gammaproteobacteria; order Oceanospirillales; family Alcanivoracaceae; genus Isoalcanivorax; species Isoalcanivorax beigongshangi. The sequence goes on along the minus strand of NZ_JBGCUO010000001.1, from coordinate 2,554,092 downwards.
AGATCGCTCTGGCGCACGCTGCCGTCGGCGGCGGGCGGTTCGAATTCCAGCTGCAGCGGCTCCATGCCCAGCGCATCGGCGTCGGTACCGTCGATGCGCATCATGTTGCCCTGGAAGGTCACGGTGAAGGTGCCGCCCAGTGATTGGCGCAGGTTGACGAAGCTGAACGCCGGCAACGTCACCGGGTCGCCGGTGGGGACGCGGCGAGCGGTGACGTCACGGGTGAGGGCAACAGTGCGTTGTTCGCGGGCGGCGACGTTGATCGGCGGTGATGACATCAGGCGGTAACCGAGAAGCTCTCGCCGCAGCCGCACTCGCCTTGGGAGTTGGGGTTGCTGAACTTGAAGAACTGGTTGACGCCTTCGGTGACGTAGTCGATCTCAGCGCCCTTCACCAGCGGCATGCTGTGGGCATCGACGTACAGCGTCACGCCGCCTTCCAGCTCGATGCTGATATCTTCCGCGCTCGGCTCAGTGACGTAATCGAGCACGTATTTGTAGCCGGAACAGCCGGACGGTTTCACCGCCACACGCAGGCCGGCGGCCTGGTTGCGTTCGATTTCCTTAAGTGCCTGGCGGCGAGCGCTGTCGCTCATGGACAGTGCCGGCGCACCGGGCTGGTACATCTGAACGGTCATGGCAACTCTCCTAGGATGACGGGCGCGCTTACAAGAAGCGCGCGGCTTTTTCGAGCGCCGTGAACAAGGCGTCCACGTCGTCGCGGCTATTATAGGGCGCCAGCGAGGCGCGCACAGTGCCGGGAATGCCGAGCAAATTCATCAGCGGCATGGTGCAGTGGTGCCCGGTGCGCACCGCCACGCCCTGCTGGTCGAGCAGGGTGCCAACATCATTGGGGTGGGCGCCGTCGAGCAGGAATGACAGCGTCGCCACCTTGTCCGCGGTATCACCGATGATGCGCAGTCCCGGGAACGCTCGCGCGCGCTCGGTGAGGTAATCGCGCAGGTCATTCTCGTGGGCCAAGAACGCGCTGCGGTCCTGCCGCGCCAGCCATTCCACCGCCGCACCGAGGCCGATGGCGCCGGCGATGTGCGGGGTGCCGGCTTCGAACTTGTAGGGCAGTTGGTTCCAGGTGGCGGTTTCGAAGGTCACCGTCTCGATCATCTCGCCGCCGGTCTGGTAGGGCGGCAGGGCGTTGAGGTGTTCCTTGCGACCGTACAGCACCCCGATGCCGGTGGGGCCGAACATCTTGTGGCCGGAAAACGCCATGAAATCGCAGTCGAGCTCGCGCACGTTGATCTGGAAATGGGAAATTGCCTGCGCGGCATCCACCACCACCAAGGCGCCGACGTCACGGGCACGGGCGATCAGCGTGTGCAGCGGCGTCACCACGCCCAGCGCGTTGGACGCCCAGGTTACCGCCAGCACCCGAGTGTTGGCGTTGATCAGCTGGTCCAGATCGGTCAGGTCGAGGCTGGCGTCGGCCTGCAGCGGAATCACTTTCAGCGTGGCACCGGTGGCGGCACAGGCCTGCTGCCAAGGCACGATGTTGGCGTGATGTTCGAGGCTGGAGATCAGCACTTCATCGCCGGGCCGCAACTGTGACCGCAGGCCGTGGGCCACCAAGTTGATGCTTTCGGTGGTGCCACGGGTCCAGATCACTTCTTCGCGGTCGGCGCCAATGAAGCGCGCGACGCTGTCGCGGGCGTTTTCCAGCGCCGCTGTGGCGAGGTCGCCTAAATAGTGAGCGCCACGGTGCACGTTGCTGTTCTGGTGGCGGTAGTAATGCGCCACGGCGTCGATCACCGCGTTCGGCTTCTGCGTGGTGGCGGCGTTGTCCAGGTACACCAGCGGTTTGCCGTAGGGCGTCTCGCTGAGGATGGGGAATTCCTGGCGCAGCCGTTCTGGCAGCGACAAAGTGATCGGGCCGCTCATGGCTTAAGCCTCCGCAGTTTCGTCCAGCGCTGCCGCCAGCCAGGGGCGCGCCCAGTCCGCCACCGCCGGGTCCGGCAGTGCGTCCAGCAGTTCGTTGACGAAGCCGAGGCCCAACATGCGCCGGGCTTCGGCGGCGTCGACGCCGCGCGAGCGCAGGTAAAACAGCGCCTGCTCATCAAGTTGGCCACAGGTGGTGCCGTGGCTGCATTTGACGTCGTCGTTGTAGATCACCAGTTCTGGTTTGCTGTTCACCTCGCAGCCCGGCGACAGCAGCAGGTTCTTATTGCTGAGCTGGGCATCGGTGCCCTTGGCGCCAGGGAAGATGTGGATGCGGCCGTTGAACACCAGCTTGGCGGTATCACCGGCCATGCCCTTGTAGACCTGCTCGGAGGTGGCGTGTGGGGTGCGGTGCTCCAAGCACACCTGGTTGTCGGTGTGGGTGCTGCCACGGCCGACGAAGATGCCGTTCAGGGCCACGTGGGCGCCCGGCTCGGCGAGGATCGCGCGCACATCGTTACGGCGCAGCGCGCTGCCTTGCATCAACTGATCGCACTCGATCACCGCATCGCGGGCCGGGGCCATCACCAGCGTGCCGATGTGCAGACTTTCCTGCGCTTCTGCCTGCAGGCGGTAGTGCACCAGGCGGCTGTTAGCGCCGGCCACCAATTCGGTGACGGCGTTGGTCAGCACCGGGCCGAGCGCACTGTAGCGTTCGATCAGCGTCAGCCGGCTGTTGCGGCCAAGCACCACGCGCAGGCGGGTGTGGCAGTGTGCCGGGGCGTCGCTGTGGGCTTGCAGCAGGACTTCCACCGGCAGTTCGATGTCGGTGTCGTCCGCGACCGTCAGCAGCAGGCCGTCTTCCAGCGTGGCGTTGTTGAGCCACGCGAACGGGGTCTGCAGCGCGTCGCTGATGACTTCGGCGTCCACCGCCTGGCTACCGTCGAGGCGCGCCAGTGACAGGCCGGCGGGCAGGGCCGGCGGCGTCTGCAGGCGGCCGTTGCACAGCACCAGTTGCAGTGGCGCCAACGCGGCCAGTGGACGCGGAGTAGCGATGGTGGCACGGGTGGCCAAGTGGCCTTGCTCCAGCGGGAACAGGGAGGTGTATTTCCACGCCTCGGTGCCGCGACCCGGGAAACCCAGCTGGTCGAGCCGCGCCTGGGCGTCGCGGCGCAGCGCCGCCAGTGCGTCGTCGGCGACAACGTACTGGGTCTGCGCTTGGGCCATCAACAGCTCAGCGGTGCTCATGCGGATGCTTCCTCTTCGCCGGTGAGCCAGCCGTAACCGCGCTGTTCCAACTCCAGTGCCAAGTCCTTGCCGCCGGACTTGAGGATGCGGCCGTTGGCGAGTACGTGAACGTAGTCGGGCACGATGTAGTCGAGCAGGCGCTGGTAGTGGGTGACCATGATGATCGAGCGGTCCGCTGCGCGCAGCGAGTTGACGCCTTTGGCGACCACTTGCAGGGCGTCGATATCGAGGCCGGAGTCGGTCTCATCGAGCAGCGCCAGCTTCGGCTCCAGCATCAGCATTTGCATGATTTCGTTGCGCTTTTTTTCACCGCCGGAGAAGCCCTCGTTGACGCCGCGTTTCAGGAACGACGGGTCCAAGCTCACCTGGCGGCAGGCTTCGCGCGCCTCGCGCAGCAGCGTCACCGCGTCCCACGGCTCTTTGCCCTGGGCGGTGCGCGTGGCCTCCAGCGACGCCTTGAGGAATTCCATGTTGCTGACGCCGGGGATTTCCACCGGGTACTGGAATGCCAAGAAGATGCCCGCGTGGGCGCGTTGTTCGGGGCTCAGCTCGGTGACATCTTGGCCGTCAAAGCGCACCGTGCCGCCGGTGACGGTATAGCCGTCGCGCCCGGACAGCACGTTAGTCAGCGTACTTTTACCGGAGCCGTTCGGCCCCATGATGGCGTGCACCTCACCGGGTTGGACGGTCAGGCTCAGGCCTTTGAGGATTTCGTTGCCGCCCACTTCAGCGTGCAGATCGATAATTTCCAGCATCGGGGTTCAATCCTGTTGGTGATCGGGTGTGGGGGTCAGCCCACAGCGCCTTCGAGACTGACTTCCAGCAGCTTGCCGGCTTCTACGGCAAACTCCATCGGCAATTCCTTGAACACTTCCTTGCAGAAGCCGTTGACGATCATCGACACCGCTTTTTCGGGGTCGATGCCACGGCTTTGGCACAAGAACAGCTGATCGTCGGACACCTTGGAGGTGGTGGCTTCGTGCTCCACCATCGCGCTGGGGTTGCGGCTTTCGATGTACGGGAAGGTGTGCGCGGCGCAGCTATCGCCCAGCAGCAACGAGTCGCACTGGGTGAAGTTGCGGGCCCCTTCGGCGCGCGGGCTGATGCGCACCAGGCCACGGTAAACGTTGCTGCTGCGGCCGGCCGAAATGCCCTTGGAAATGATGGTGCTCTTGGTGTTTTTGCCAAGGTGGATCATCTTGGTGCCGGTGTCTGCCTGCTGCAGGTTGCGGGTCAGCGCCACCGAGTAGAACTCGCCCACGGCATTGTCACCGCGCAGAATCACGCTGGGGTATTTCCAGGTGATGGCGGAGCCGGTTTCCACTTGCGTCCAAGAAATCTTGGCGTCGGTATGGGCCACGCCACGCTTAGTGACGAAGTTGTAGATGCCGCCCTTGCCCTCGGCGTCGCCGGGGTACCAATTCTGCACCGTGGAGTACTTGATGTTGGCGCCTGGCAGTGCCACCAACTCCACCACCGCGGCGTGCAGCTGGTTTTCATCGCGCATCGGCGCGGTGCAGCCTTCCAGGTAGCTCACATAAGAGCCTTCGTCGGCAACGATCAGGGTGCGTTCGAACTGGCCGGTCTTGGCTTCGTTGATGCGGAAGTAGGTGGACAGCTCCATCGGGCAGCGCACGCCCTTGGGGATGTACACGAACGAACCGTCGGAGAATACCGCCGAGTTCAGCGCCGCATAGAAGTTGTCGCCCTGCGGCACCACGGTGCCGAGGTACTTCTGGATCAGTTCCGGGTACAGGTGTACCGCCTCGGAGATCGGGCAGAAGATGACGCCGGCTTCCAGCAGCTTCTCGCGGAAAGTGGTGCCGACGGAGACCGAGTCGAACACTGCGTCCACCGCGACCCCGGCCAGCATCTCCTGCTCGTGCAGCGGAATGCCCAGCTTTTCATAGGTGCGCAGCAGCTCGGGATCGACCTCATCCAGGCTTTTCGGGCCGTCGGCCATGCTTTTCGGCACGGAATAGTAGGAGATCTCGTTGAAATCCACCGGCGGATGGCTCAGGTGGGCCCACTCCGGGTGGGTCATGCCCTCCCAGGTGCGAAACGCTTTCAGGCGCCATTCCAGCAGCCATTCCGGCTCGTTCTTCTTCGCTGAAATGATGCGGATCACGTCCTCGCTGAGGCCGGGGGGCAGGGTGTCGGACTCCACAGCGGAGACGAAGCCGGCCTCGTAGTCGCTGCGAATCAGTCTGTCCAGTTCCGCTTGACTGCTCATAGGAAGTTGACCTGTGTCGTCGGGCGACCTGGGCCCGGGCGGGTGGCTGGGTAATACCAGAGTAATTTGGTCGGGTATTATAGGGCACTCGGTCCCCGATTGAAAATCGCGCGTGCCAACAAGTCGGAGCCGCGGCTGCGGCGGTGTCGGCGACCAGCGGGTTTCGGGGCCGCGCCAGCGCGGCGGCAACGGTACCATAATTCCGGTGTGATGCGTATAATCCGCCGGTTCCGGTGGTGCCGAGGGCATGTTGCCCGTGCCACCCATTCCAACCTTGTTTGCGGAGTTTTTCCCCGATGGCTGTTGAGCGCACCCTTTCCATTATCAAACCCGATGCCGTGGCCAAGAACGTGATCGGCCAGATCGAGTCCCGGTTTGAAAACGCCGGCCTGCGCCTGGTCGCCATGAAAATGGTGCAACTGAGCCAAGAGCAGGCTGAAGGCTTCTACGCTGAACACCGCGAGCGCCCTTTCTTTGGTGACCTGGTGTCGTTCATGACCAGCGGCCCGGTGGTGGTGCAAGTGCTGGAAGGTGAAGGCGCGATTGCCAAGAACCGCGAGCTGATGGGCGCCACCAACCCGAAAGACGCAGCAGCTGGCACCATCCGCGCTGATTTCGCTGAGAGCATCGACGAGAACGCTGTGCACGGCTCCGACTCCGAGACCTCTGCTGCTCGCGAAATCGGCTACTTCTTCAGCGCTGACGAGCTCTGCGCCCGCATCCGCTGAAGTGCCCATTAATCCCGGAGTGGTTATGACGGAACAGGCGAAGGTCAATCTGCTGGGCTTCTCATACGCTGAGATGGAGGCGTTTTGCCTCGGTATCGGCGAGAAGAAATTCCGCGCCCAGCAACTGCTGAAATGGATCCACCATCATCAGGCGGATGATTTCGAGCAGATGACCGACCTCGGCAAAAAGCTGCGTGAGAAGCTGGCTGAGGTGGCTGAGATCCGTCCGCCGGAGGTGCTCCATGAAAGCATCTCCCGGGATGGCACCCGTAAATGGGTGTTGCAAGTCGATGGCGGTGGTGCGGTGGAAGCGGTGTTCATCCCAGATGGCCGGCGCGGCACGCTATGTGTGTCGTCGCAGGTCGGTTGCTCGGTGGATTGCAGCTTCTGCTCCACCGGCAAGCAGGGATTCCAGCGCGACCTCAGCACCGCCGAAATCATTGGCCAGGTGTGGCTGGCCTGCAAAGCGTTCGGCCCGCGCCGCAACATCGGCGAAAGCCCGGTCACCAACGTGGTGATGATGGGCATGGGCGAGCCGCTGCTCAATTACGATAATGTCGTACGCAGCATGCGGCTGATGCTCGATACCTTGGGGTATGGCATTTCCAAACGTCGCATCACGCTGTCCACCTCCGGGGTGGTGCCGATGATCGACCGCCTCAATGAAGAGTTGGACGTGTCGCTGGCGATTTCGCTGCACGCGCCCAATGATCCGCTGCGCGATGAGCTGGTACCGCTCAACCGCAAATATCCTTTGGCGGAGCTGCTGGCGGCGTGTGAACGCTACGCGCGCAGCGGCGACCGTCAACGCTCCATCACCATGGAGTACGTGATGTTGAAAGGGGTCAACGACCAGCCCGAGCACGCCCGCCAGCTGGTCAAGCTGCTGCGCGGCAAAATGCCGGTGAAGCTGAACCTGATCCCGTTCAACCCGTTCCCGCATTCCGGTTATGAGCGCCCCGCCAAGCCGGACGTGCTGGCGTTCCACAAATACCTCAACGACCACGGCCTGATGACTACCATCCGCACCACCCGCGGTGATGACATCGACGCCGCCTGCGGGCAGTTGGTGGGTGAGGTGATGGACCGGACCCGCCGCGCCGAGCGCTGGCAGAAAACGGTATTCATGCGTGCCGGCACCGATGGTGAAGAGCAGCAGACCGTGCGGATGGCCCCATGACAGTGGTGCACCGGTTGTCGCGTGCTCTGGCGGGCGCCGCTTTCGTCGCGCTGTTGGCCGGCTGTGTCGCGGGCGCTGAACGTATCGGTGAAGTCCGCATCGATGAAGCGGTGCAACACCGGGTGGCCGCCGGCATGGAATACCTGCAGATGGACAAGCCGGAAGAGGCGCGCCAACACTTCTCCCGCGCACTTGAATTGGATCCGCGCAGCGCGCCGGCTAACAACGCCATGGCGCTGCTGTACCGCTACGAAGGCGACAGCGTGCGCGAAGAGCAGCACTACAAGCGCGCGCTGCGCATCGACAGCGATTATGCAGTGGCGCGCAATAACTACGGCATCTTGCTGTACCAGCGCGGCGACTACCGCGGCGCGGTGCGCGAGTTCGAACGGGTGGCTAACGATCCCCGTTACAGCGGCCGTGGCCGTGCGTTCGAGAACCTCGGCCGCAGCTATCAGGCGCTGGGGGACAATGCGCAGGCCGAGAAGGCTTTCCAGCGCGCGCTGCGGTTGACGCGCAACCCTGAGCGCTCGCTGCTGGCGCTGACCCAGCTGACGCAGGAGCGCGGCGATCTGTCGCTGGCCAAGCGTTACTACGACCAATATGCTGCCAACCAGCAGGCGCCCAGTGCCGCCGGATTGCTGGTCGGTATTCGCCTCGCCGAGCGCCGTGGCGCTGACGCCGAGCGGCAGACGCTGACCCAGCGATTGGAACAGGATTATCCGGATTCAGCGGAGCTGCGCGCCCTGAGGTCAGGGCGTTCGAGCGCCGCCCCAGGGAGCTCATCATGACGGATGCACAGACTCTGCCCGGCCAGCGCCTCAAGGAAGAGCGGATCCGGCAGAACCTTACCGAGCAGGAAGCCGCGGCCAAGCTGCACCTGTCCACCACCTACCTGAAAGCACTGGAAGCGGATGATTACCGCCGCCTGCCAGAAGCCACCTTCGTCAAAGGCTACGTGCGCAACTACGCACGGCTGCTGGGTCTGCCAGCCGAGGAGCTGGCGGCGCAGTACCACGCCTTGGTGAAAGATGAGCGTGAGAGCACGCTGCGCACCCCGATCCATGTGATCCCGCACCAGCGCCGCAACCTGTGGCTGTGGCCAGTGTTGATCTTGGTGCTGGCGGTGGTGAGTGCGTTGGCCTGGTGGGCCACGCGCCCGTCGCCGCCCGACAACCTAGAGCCGGACCTGCCGGCCGCCACCGTGACGGTGCCGGATAACGCGGCGCCGGACAGCGCGCCTGAAACCCCGGCCGAGATCGAACTGCCGCCGTTGGATGCCGGCCCAGAGGCCGTCGACAGCGCGCTGTCGGAGCCGCCGACCCCGCCGGCCACGCCGGACCCGGTGATCCCGGAAATCGACCGCATGACCATGAGCTTCGCCGACGCCTGCTGGGTGGACGTGCTCGACGCTGACGGCAAACGTTTGTTCCAAGGTGAACAAACCGCCGGCAGTCAGATCGAAGTCACGGGCGAGGCGCCGTTCCGCGTGACCTTGGGTAATGCGGCAGCGGTCAGTGCCATCGAGCTCAATGGTGACCCGCAGACCCTGCCGCGCTCCGTGCGTGGGCGGGTGATCCGCATCAACGTTCCGTAGTAGGCCGTCAGCGCCGGGAGTTCCCCCGTGGAAAGCCACTCCGAGATTCAGATCACGCGCCGACCGACCCGCAAGATCATGGTCGGCAACGTGCCGGTCGGCGGTGATGCGCCGATCTCTGTCCAAAGCATGACCAACACCAATACCTGTGACGTGGACGCCACCGTGGCGCAAATCCGCCGTCTGGAGCAGGTCGGCGCCGATATCGTGCGCGTGTCGGTGCCGACCATGGACGCCGCCGAGGCGTTCGGGCGCATCCGCCGCCAGGTGTCGGTGCCGCTGGTGGCGGACATTCATTACGACCACACCATTGCGTTGCGGGTGGCGGACGAGGGCGCCGATTGCCTGCGCATCAACCCCGGCAACATCGGCAGCGATGACCGGGTACGCGCGGTGGTGCAGTCGGCCCGTGATCACGGCATTCCGATTCGCATCGGTGTCAACGGCGGTTCGCTGGAAAAAGAGCTGCTGCGCAAGTACCACGAACCCTGCGCCGATGCGCTGGTGGAGTCGGCGCTGCGCCATGCCGAGATCCTCGATCGCTACGACTTCCAGGACTACAAGGTCAGCGTAAAAGCGTCGAATGTGTTCATGACGCTGGAGGCGTACCGCAAGCTGTCTCGCCAGCTGGAGCAGCCGCTGCACCTCGGTGTGACCGAAGCCGGTGTGTTCCGCTCCGGCACCGTCAAGTCGGCGGTGGCGCTGGGGGCGCTGCTGATGGAAGGCATCGGCGACACCATCCGCATCTCGCTGGCGGCTGATCCGGTGGAAGAAATTCGCGTCGGCTTCGACATCCTCAAGAGCCTCAATCTGCGCAAGAAAGGCGTCAACATCATCGCCTGCCCGAGCTGCTCGCGGCAGAACTTCGATGTGATCGCCACCGTCAACGAGCTGGAAGCGCGGCTGGAAGACGTCAGTGAGTCCATCGACCTGGCGGTGATTGGCTGTCTGGTGAACGGGCCCGGCGAAGCGCGCGAGGCTGACATCGGCCTCACCGGTGGCACCCCCAACAACCTGTCCTACGAGGACGGTGACAAGAGCCATCACGTGCGCGCCGAAAGCCTGGTGGACGAGCTGGAGCGCATGGTGCGCGCCAAGGCTGAGCAGCGCCGCAAGGATCGTGAAGCCGGCGTCATCGTGCGGTCCGGCGAGGCCTGAAACCGCTTCCTTTGAATACCGCGGGCGCCGTACCGGCGCCCGTTGCCGTTACTGTCGGGGAGTACCCGTGAGCAAGAAAATCGCCTCCGTGCGAGGCATGAACGACATCCTGCCGGCGCAGTCGCCGCTGTGGCAGTGGTTGGAAGCGCGGGTGGCCGGGGTGCTGGCCGCCTACAGCTACAGTGAAATCCGTACGCCGGTGCTGGAGCGGACCGAGCTGTTTCAACGCGGCATCGGTGAAGTCACCGATATCGTCGAAAAAGAGATGTACACCTTCGATGACCGCAGCGGCGAGTCGGTGACCCTGCGCCCGGAAGGCACCGCCAGTTGCGTGCGCGCCGCCGAGGAGCACGGGCTGCTTTACAACCAGACCCAGCGGCTGTGGTACCGCGGCCCGATGTTCCGCTACGAGCGGCCGCAGGCCGGCCGCTACCGCCAGTTCCATCAGATCGGTGCCGAGACGTTCGGCATGGACGGCCCGGACATCGATGCCGAGGTGATCCTGCTCACCGCCCGCCTGTGGCGCGAGCTCGGTCTCACCGAGCAGGTGACCTTGGAACTGAATACGCTGGGTGACAGCGATGAGCGCGCCGCCTACCGCGATGCACTGGTGGCGTACCTGTCTGATCATCAGGACCAGCTCGATGAAGACAGCCGCCGCCGCCTGACCCGCAACCCGCTGCGGGTGCTGGACAGCAAAGATCCGTCCACTCAGGCGGTACTGCAGAACGCGCCGTCGCTGCTGGATTATTTCGGCGACGCCACCAAGAGCCACTTTGAAACGCTGCGGGCGATGCTCGACCAAGCCGGCATCGCCTACCGCATCAATCCGCGCCTAGTCCGCGGGCTGGATTACTACAACCGCACCGTATTCGAGTGGGTCACCACCGCCTTGGGCGCCCAGGGCACGGTCTGTGCCGGCGGCCGTTACGACGGTTTGGTCGCGCAGCTGGGCGGCAAACCGACCCCGGCGGTGGGCTTCGCCGTGGGCGTCGAGCGACTGATTTTGCTGCTGGAACAGCAACTTCCGGAACTGACGCCGGCGGCAGAGCTCTATATCGTCTCCAGCGACGCCACCGCAGCGCTGCTGCTGGCCGAACAGCTGCGTGATGCGCTGCCGGGCCGGCGTGTGCAGTGCCATTGCGGCGGCGGCAGCTTCAAGAGCCAGATGAAAAAAGCCGACCGTAGCGGCGCCAATTGGGTGCTGTTGTTGGGCGAAGATGAGCTGGCTGCGGAGGAGGTCACGGTGAAGTGCCTCGCCGACGGTCAGCAGCAACGCATGGCACGCGCAGCGCTGGCGACCGAATTGGGCCAGTGGTTGGCAGCACGGAATTAACGGGAAGGGCCGGGCGCTGTCCGGCTTGCAGCGAGGCAAGGAGAAAGGTCGGTCATGAGAAGCGAAGAAGAACAGATTGAAGTGCTGCGTGACTGGTGGGCACGCAACGGCAGCGCCGTGTTGATTGGGGTGCTGGTGGCGGTGGCCGCGGTGGTGGGCATGCGGTTCTGGAATAGCCACAACGCCAACCAAGCGCAAGGTGCTTCCATCGCCTACGAGAAAATGCTCGGCGCGCTGGCGCAAGTGGAAGGCCGTGACGACACTGTGGCCTGGGCCGAGGTGGAAGAGCAGGCCGACCAGCTGCGCAAGGATTACGGCAGCACCGTGTACGCCAGCCACGCTGGCTTGGCACTGGCACGCAAGGCGGTGGCCGCCGGCGACTACGATGCCGCGGCGGGATACCTCAACGATGTGATCAAAGCCGACCGCAACGACGCGCTGGTGTACACCGCTCGTCTGCGACTGGCGCGGGTGGACATCCAGCGTCAGGACTTCGACGCCGCGCTGGCCACCCTGAAAGGCCGCTTCCCCGTCGACTGGTCCGCCCAAGTGGCAGAGTTGCGCGGTGATGCACTGCGCCAGAAGGGTGAGGCTGGAGCCGCCCGCGGTGCCTACGACGAAGCGCTGGCCGCTGCCCCGCAGGGCGATTCGCTGGCCGAGCGCATCCGCATGAAACTGGACGATCTTGCGCCTGCGTCCTGAACGCAGTGTGTAGGGCAAGGAGACTTAGGTGATCAAGCAGCGTCGTTTGCTGGGGCCGCTGGCCGCACTGGCTGCCCTGTTGTGGCTGGCCGGGTGCAGCAGTAACCCCAACGCCATCGAACCCAATCCACTGCCGGAATTCAGCAGTGAATACCGGGCTAAGACGCTGTGGAGCCGCCAAGTGGGCGACGGCGTCAAGAAACAAGCGTTGCGGCTGACCCCGGCAGAAACCCATCGCGGCATCTATGCCGCTGACTATCAGGGCGTGATCGCCGGCTTCGCCCATGAGCGCGGCAAGCGTCTGTGGCGGGTGAAAACTGGCGAGCGCATCAGCGGCGGCTTGTACGCCGGCTACGGGCTGGTGATGTACGGCACCCGTGAGGGTGACGCAGTGGCGCGCTCGGAAGACGACGGCAGCGAAGTTTGGCGCGTGGCGCTCGGCTCAGAGGTGCTGGCGCCGCCGGCGGTGAATGCCTCTATTGCGGTGTTCCAGAGCATTGATGGCCGTGTGTTTGCACTCGACACGCTGTCCGGTGAGCAGCGCTGGAGTTTTGATAACCCGGTGCCGATCCTGATCCTGCGTGGTGCCGCCACACCGCTGATTGCCAACGACCGCGTCTACGTGGCGTTCGCCAACGGCAAGGTGGCGGCGCTGGATGCCGACACCGGTGCGCCGCTGTGGGAGCGCCGCGCGGCTGAGCCCACCGGGCGTTCCGAGTTGGAGCGGCTGGTGGACATCAGCAACAACATGATCGTCGAGGGCGGCGGTGTATTCGTCGGCAGTTTCCAGGGCAGTGTGTCGGTGCTGGATGAGGAAAGCGGCCGCCCCTATTGGACCAAAGAAATGTCCACCACCACACAGATGGCCAGCGGTCGCGGCGTGCTGTTCCTCGCCGATCACACCGGCCATGTGTGGGCCATCGACCAGCGCAGCGGCGATACACTGTGGAAGCAGGACGCGCTGTATGGCCGTGGTCTTACCGGCGTGGCGCTGCAGCATGGGCAATTGGTGACCGGCGATGCCGAAGGCTACTTGCACTGGATGGACGCTGAAACTGGCCGCATCACCGCCCGCGCCCGGTTGCACCGCAAAGGCTTCGCGGCCGCACCGCTGGTGCGTGACAACGTGCTGTACGTACTTGGCCAACGGGGCAAGCTGGCGGCCTATACGCTCGAACCGCGCTGACCGCGGCGCCATAAACGAGTAACATTCCGGACGCCCGCACTTCGCGGGCGTCCTTTATTGAGTGATCACCTGTCGATGAAACCCGTGCTGGCCCTGGTGGGGCGCCCGAATGTGGGCAAGTCCACCCTGTTCAACCATCTCACCCGCACCCGCGATGCGCTGGTGGCCGATTTCCCCGGCCTCACCCGTGACCGCAAATACGGCAGCGGCCGCATTGGCGATCGCCCCTATGTGGTGATCGATACCGGCGGTATCGGTGAGGGTCTCGAAGGGGTGGTGGAAGCCACCACCAATCAGGCGATGCAGGCGCTGTCGGAAGCCGATGCGGTGTTGTTCCTGGTGGATGGCCGTGCCGGCCTGACTGCTGCTGACCAGCAGTTGGCGCAGCAGCTGCGCCAGTTGGACAAGCCGGTGCATCTGCTGGTGAACAAGATCGATGGCGTCGATGAGCACGCCGCCAGTGCCGAGTTCTACGCCCTGGGTCTCAGCGATCTGCACCCCGTGGCGGCGGAAACCGGCCGCAACGTGCGCCGCATGATCGAGCAGGTGCTGTCCGGATTCCCGTTGCCTGAGGAGCGCGACGCCGAGCAGGAAGCCGAAGAAAGCGGCATCCGGGTGGCGGTATTGGGACGTCCCAACGTCGGCAAGTCGACGCTGGTGAACCGCCTGCTCGGTGAAGAGCGAGTGGTGGTCTACGACATGGCCGGCACCACCCGCGATACCATCGAAATCCCCTATACCCGGCACGGCCAGCGCTACACGCTGCTGGACACCGCCGGCATCCGCCGCCGCGGCAAGGTGTTCGAGGCGGTGGAAAAGTTCTCGGTGGTGAAAGCCATGCAGGCGGTGGACCAAGCCCACGTGGTGCTGCTGGTGATCGACGCCCAAGAAGGACTCACCGAGCAAGACCTGCATCTGCTGGGTTACGTCATTGAGGTGGGCCGCTGTGTGGTGATGGCGGTGAACAAGTGGGATGGCCAGCCCACTGAACAGCGCGAAAAAATCCGCGCCGACCTGCAGCGCCGCCTGCATTTCGCGCCCTGGATGCGCTTCCACACTATTTCTGCTCTGCACGGCACCGGCGTCGGCGATCTGTATCCGCTGATCCACCGTGCTTGGGAATCGGCGTTCCCCAAGGTCAGCACCAACCGGTTGACGCGCATGATGGAAGAAATCACCGCCCGCCATCAGCCGCCGATCGTGGGCCGCAACCGCATCAAGTTGCGCTATGCGCACATCGGCGGCAGCAACCCGCCGCGTATCATCATCCACGGCAGCAAGGCTGACGCGGTACCGGACGCTTATCGCCGCTACTTGGAAAACCGTTTCCGCGAGCTGTTGAAGTTGGAAGGCACGCCGGTGCGGGTGGAGTTCAAGAGCGGCGCCAACCCCTACGAGGGCAAGAAGAACGAACTGACCGAGCGCCAGATCCGCAGCAAGCGCCGGATGATGAAGTTCGTCAAGAAAAGGTAACCGGCATGGTGCGGCGGGGCTGGGGATGGCTGCTGCTTCTGGGGTGGTCCGGCGGGGTCGGGGCGGATGTGCCTTGGTCTGCCGAAGCGCCGCTGCCGGCAGTGCTCACGCCAGCTCGTATGAGCCAGCCGCAATCGGAAGTGCCTGGCAGTGTTACCGTCCTTGATCGTGAGCTGATCCAACGCAGCGGCGCCCGCGAGCTGGCCGAGGTGATGCGCTTCGTGCCCGGCATGCAAGCGTTGAATGTGGACGGCAACGTGCCCACCGTGGGCTACCACCCCACGCTTGCCCGTGATACCCGCCGTATGCTGGTGCTGATCGACGGCCGCTCGGTGTACCAGCCGGGGCTGGCGCGAGTGATGTGGAACAACCTGCCGCTGGACCTGGCCGACGTCGAGCGCATCGAAGTGTCGCGCGGCCCCAGTGCCGCCAGCTACGGCGCCAACGCTTACACCGCGGTGGTCAACATCGTCACCCGCCACCCACTCGATGTCACCCGCACCGCACTGGCGGCTGAAACCGGCAGCAATGGCATTCACGGACTGCGTGCCCATCAGGGCCTGCGCTGGCAAGACGGCGCCTTGCGCTGGAGCCTGTCCGAGCACGGTGACCGTGGCTATGACCACCGTGATCTCATTGATGGCTTACGCCAGCACGACAGCAAGCGCATCCGCCAGGGCAATCTGCGGCTGGTGTACGAACTGGATGCCAGCAACACCGTGGAACTGTGGCTGGGCGGCGCCGAAACCCGCCAACAGCGACCGCCGGAGGCCGGCTGGTCGCAGTTCGCGCGCTGGACCGACAGTCGGTCCGACAGCCACCAGAACCTGTTCGTACAGGGGCGCTGGCAGCATCAGCTTTCTCCCGAGCATCAACTGCAGCTGCAGGGCTACGCTCAGTGGAGCCGCACCGACGACACCCTCAGCCTGTGTGCACTGGATCCGTTGACCGGCCAGCCTGGCCCCGGCGGGGGGCTGCTGTTTTCCCGGGAGCTGCGTGATCTGTTCGAAGCACAGGGGCGCGACCTCAATGCCACGCTGGCGGCGCTGCCCGGGGATGCCGCCTCAGTGCAGCGCTACCAGACGCTGCTCGCCAGCGGCGCTGCGCCGCTGTGCGGGCGCGTGGACCGGGGCTTGCAGGAAGGGCGCCTGGATTTGGAGCTGCAGGACACCTGGCAGCTACACCCGCGCCTGCGGCTGGTGTCTGGCGCCCAGTTGCGCCATGACAGCGCAGACAGCGAGTTCTACCTCGGCGGGCAGCGTGATAACCGCAGCCACGCTTTGTTCGGGCAGTTGGAGTGGCGGGTGCTCGATCCGCTGCTGCTGCACTTCGGCAGCTTCTACCAGCAGGACCAAATCAATGGCCGTCAATTGAGCCCGCGCGCGGCGCTGGTGTGGCGGCCTGCGCCCGGGCACGGGGTGCGGTTGGTGCACTCGCGGGCGGTGCGCACGGTGGACTTGTTTGAAGCCCATGCCGATTACGATATCCGCCTGCACGGACTGTCTCCGGCCTGGCGGCAGCAGGCAGCGGCGCTGCTTGGCGATACGCAGGCGCGCTTGTTCCTGACCCAGAGCGCCGACGGCAGCTTGCAACCGGAGAAAATACGCGCCAGCGAGATCGGCTATTTCATGGGAAAGGGGCCGCTGGTATTGGACCTGCGGGTGTTCGATGAGCACCTCACCAGCCTTATTACCCATCCGATGAATCCGGTGGAATTCGAAGCCCACAATAATGATTGGGTGACCCACCATGGCTGGGAGGCGACGCTGGATCTACGGCCGCATTGGCGTCACCAGTTGCGGCTGACGGCAGCGGAAATTCGCAGCCGCAGCAGCGCTCGGGCTGAGCGCCGGCTGGCCGCCCATCACAGTGGTTCGGCGCTGTGGCACTGGACGCTGGATCCCCATTGGAACCTGGGCCTGCGCTACCTGCGTGCCCAGCCGCTTAACACGCGCCGTTACGAGCAACTGGGCGCCATGCTCCAGTATCAACAGCCGCTGGCGGCTGCTACCACCCTGCAATGGACGCTGTCCGGTGAATACAGTCTGAGCCGTGACGCGGTGGTATTTGCGGAGAACTATTATCGGGAGCGCTACCGGGTATGGCTGGGCGCGACGCTGTCATTCTGAGCCGCGTGCGCGGCCTCAGCGGCATCTTGGCGCTGCTGTGGCTGCTGCTGGCAGCGCTGCCGCTGCGCGCCGGGCCGCTGCCCGTGGCGGTGCTGGGTTCCTCCGATCAGCTGCGCGCTGAGTTTGCCGCCGCGCTGACGGCAGTGGCCGATCAGGTGACCTTAGTGCCACCGGCCGCGGCGCAGTTGTGGGTGGCGTTGGGGGATGACGCCTTCCAGCAGGCATTGGCCGGTGATCGGCCGGTGTGGGGAGTCGGCATTGCGCGCGCCCAGTTATTGGCGGCGCTGGAACGAGGTTGCCACTGCAGCGGCTCGTTTGCCGAGAATGATCCGCACCGCCAGTTACAGCTGCTGCATTGGTTGTTCCCGCGCGCCAGGCGGGTAGGGGTGCTGGTAGGGCCGGACAGCCAGTGGCAATTGCAGGGCTTGCAGGACAGTGCACGGGCGCTGGACCTGCAGTTGCAAGTGCAGGCGGTCACTGACCAGACCTCGATGGCGCGCCAGCTGCCACGTCTGCTGGCGCACACCGATGTGCTACTGGGTGTCTCCGACAGCGCACTGTTCAATGCCGCGTCGGCGCGTTTGGTACTGCTCACCGGTTATCGTCAGCAGGTGCCAGTGGTCGGCCCCGGCGAAGTATTTGTG
Source organism: Alcanivorax sp. REN37 (assembly GCF_041102775.1). Classification (NCBI taxonomy): domain Bacteria; kingdom Pseudomonadati; phylum Pseudomonadota; class Gammaproteobacteria; order Oceanospirillales; family Alcanivoracaceae; genus Isoalcanivorax; species Isoalcanivorax beigongshangi. The sequence continues at coordinate 2,536,589 of NZ_JBGCUO010000001.1, read as the reverse complement.
CGCGCCGGCAGCGTGGCATCCAGTTACAGCACGCTGGAAGACTACGCCGCCGACGCCGCGCTGGCCCTGACCACTTTTCGCGCCCAACGGCGTTGGCCTCAGGCGCGGTTCCCGGTGCATTTCTCAGTGTTGGTGAACCAGCATGTGGCACGCGCCTATGACGTGCCCTGGCTGGATGAGCAGCAACTGCAGCAGTTGCTGGGAGGTACGCCATGAAGCGCAATGTCTCGCTGCGGGTGCAGCTGCGTTTGCTGGGCATAGTGCCAGCGCTGATCCTGCTGTTGCTGCTGCTCGGCTTGGTGACCTGGCAGCGCTTCAATGACGCCGCCGCCGAGCTGGCCGGCAAGGGCCATTTCATTGCCCAGCACCTGGCCACCTCATCCGAGTACGGGGTGCTGTCCGGCAATTTCGAAGACCTGCGCCAGCAAGCGCAACTGGCGTTGCTGGATGCCGAAGTGCGCTATGTGCTGTTCACTGATGTGCGCGGTGATGTGCTGCTCTACCAGAGCGCCGGTGATGCCGATATTCGCCAACAGCAGCGGGCGCTGCTGACGTTTTCGTCGCGCATCTATCGGCAGCCGGTGACGGTGCCGGATGGCGGCACCGCAGTGACGCCGGCGCAGGTGGTCACTGACACGCCGCTGCCGATTGGGGAGGTAGTCGTCGGGCTCTCCAGTGAGTCGGTCTCAGCGCGGCAGCGGCAGATTTTGCTGGCGTCACTGGCGCCGGCGCTGGCGGCACTGTTGGCGGCGTTTTGGATTGCCGGGCGTTTGGCCGGCACGCTGTCGACACCGCTGGCGGCGTTGTCACGGTTGGTGCGGGTGATCCGCGCCGGCGGCTATCACGTGCGCGGCACCAGCAGTCTCGGCGGTGAACTGGCCGAGCTGCAAACCGACATCAACGAGTTGGCCTCGGCGCTGGAGCGGGCCCGCCGCGAGCAGGATGCGGCGATGAATGAGCTGCGCGCCGCGCAGCAACGCGCAGAAGCCGCCAGTGATGCCAAGAGCGGTTTTTTGGCGATGATGAGCCACGAGTTGCGCACCCCGCTCAACGGGGTGCTCGGCATGCTGCAGTTGATGGAAACCACCGAGCTGAGCCAAGAGCAGCGCGAATACGCCAGCGCGGCGGTGGAGTCCACCAACCATCTGCTCAACGTGATCAACGATATTCTCGATTTCTCGCGCATCGAATCCGGGCGCATGGATCTGGAACTGCGCTTCTTCCCGGTCGCAGAGTTGATCCGTAACTGCGTGGCCAACTTCCGCTACCTGGCCGAGCAGAAAGGGCTGGCGTTGACGCTGGACGGGCTCGACAGCGTGGCGGATCTGGCGGTGCGCTCTGATTCCACCCGGTTGCGGCAGGTGCTGGGCAATCTGGTGTCGAACGCGGTGAAATTCACCGATCGCGGCAGCATCCATGTGCAGGTCGGCTGCGAGCCGGTGGCGGGCAGTGATCGGGTGCGGCTGACGCTGGCGGTGCGCGATACCGGTATCGGCATTCCTGATGACAAACTGCATGGCCTGTTTTTGGCATTTTCCCAGCTCGATTCATCCACCTCGCGCCGTTATGGCGGTGCTGGCTTGGGTCTGGCCATTTCGCGCCGCTTGTGCGCCATGCTTGGCGGCGAATTGACGGTGAGCAGTCGCGCCGGTGGCGGCTCCACATTTGTTGCCGAGTTCGTGCTGGATGCTCGCCGTGGCGGCGCCAGCGCACCGCTGGCGGCACCAGAGCGGCTGCAAGTACTGCGTGGCACGGTGCTGCTGGTGGAAGACAACAGCATCAATCGCATGGTCACCGAGCGCATGTTGCGCGACAGCGGAGTCACCGTGATCAGTGCCGAGAACGGCGAGCAGGCGCTGGTGCGACTGGCCAGCGCGCAAGTGGACTGCATCTTGATGGATGTGCAGATGCCGGTCCTCGATGGCCTCGAAGCCACCCGCCGCCTGCGCGCGTGGGAGCAGGATCAGCAGCGTACCCGGTTGCCAGTGGTGGCACTGACCGCCAATGCCTTGGCCGGTGAGCGCGAGCGCTGTCTGGAGGCGGGCATGGACGATTACCTGTCGAAGCCATTCCTGCGGCGCCAGTTGCTGGAGGTGGTGGGGCGTTATTTGCCCTCGGCTGAGGCATGACCCGCTAGCCGGTGTGGCCTGCGCGGACTAGTAGAGGAGGCGGCGCAACCGGCGTGATTGAGGCCGTCACGCGCCCAGTTGGCAGTGTCGAGCGGCGTGATTCCGATGAGGTGGGGACGGTGTGCGGCGCGGAATCGCTCTGATGGGGTGGCGTGCTCTGGCTGGGCTGGCGAGGGATGCCCACTTATCCTGCCTGTTGAACCTGTTGAACCTGTTGAACCTGTTGAACCTCCCGAGTGCTCGGAGATCACGGACGCCGCTCCGTGGGCCAGGCACTCCTCACACCATCGAAGTCGCGGTCACGCCGTTACTCAGTGATACCAGAACAGTTCAGCCCTCGGTCGGCGTCACGCTGACCACATCTGCCTCTAAGCGGCCGTCTGCGAGCCGCACCATAATGCGCTCCCCGGCGCTGACTTGACTGACCGAGCGCAGCGCCTGCTCCTGTTTGAAACCGATTGCATACCCCCGTCCCAGCGTCGCCAGCGGGCTGCTGGTGTGCAGGCGGTGGCCAAGCGTGGCCAGTTGATCCTGCCGCTGTTGTAAGCGGCGTTGGATGGCGGCATCCAGTCGCCGCCGCTGGCTGTCCAGCTGCTGCCGGGCGCGCAGCAAAGTGGCGCTGGGGCTTTGCGACCTGAGCCGACGCTCCAAGTAGTGCAGGTGGCTACGCTGTTGCTCGAGCCGCTGGTGCAGCGCCCGGCGCAGGCGGCCGTCTAACTCGTCCAACTGCTGGGCGTACTGCTCCAGTTGCTCACGCGGATGACGCAAACGGCGCTGCAGATGGCGCAGCTGCTCCAGCGGCAGTGACAGCGTGCGCGACATGGCGCGCGCCAGCCGCTGCTGCTGGAGGCCCAGTTGTTGCGCCACCCGGCTCAGGTCCGGTCCTACCAATTCGGCGGCGGCGGATGGCGTCGGCGCGCGTAGGTCGGCGGTGAAGTCGGTGAGCGCGCTGTCCACTTCGTGGCCGACGGCGGACACCACCGGGATAGCGCTGGCGGCCACGTCGCGCGCCAACTGCTCATCGTTGAAGGCCCACAGGTCCTCCAGCGATCCACCGCCCCGGCCGAGAATCAGCACATCGCATTCCTGGCGGGCATTGGCCAGTGCCAGTGCCGCGCGCAGCTGGGCAGGTGCATCTTGACCCTGCACGGCGCTGGGGTAGATCAGCACCGGGATCTGCGGGCAGCGGCGGCGCAGCACCTGCAAAATGTCATGCAATGCAGCGCCACTGGGCGAGGTGATGACGCCGATTTGCCGCGGCAGCGTCGGCAGCGGCCGCTTGCGCTCCGGCTCGAACAGCCCTTCCTGCTGCAATAGCGCTTTGAGCCGTTCGAATTCCTGGCGCAGCCGGCCCTCGCCGGCTTCTTCCATGTGCTCGATCACCAATTGGTAGCTGCCGCGCGGTACGTACAGCGTTACCCGCGCGCGCACCAGCACCTGTAAACCGTTGCGAGGCTGGAATCGCAGCAGTTGATTGCGGCCACGGAACATGGCGGCGTTGACCTGAGCGCGGTCGTCTTTGAGCGAGAAGTAGAGGTGACCGGACGCGGGCCGCGACAGGTTCGACAGCTCAGCTTCGAGCCAAATCAGGGCAAAGCCGCCCTCCAGCAGGCCCTGGGCCTCCAGATTGAGTCGGCTGACGCTGTAGATGCGCCGTTCGGCGCTGGCAAGGTCGGTATGCATGGCGCGAAGTGTAGCGGCCCAGAATGGATTTTACGCCCCCGGCGCGGCGGCCGTTTACCCTTCCGCCCCCAGAGCCTATAATTGGCCGCTTCATTTTCCCCACCTTTGCGACGGTGCCTTATGCTCAGAATTGCGCAAGAAGCACTGACCTTTGACGATGTTCTGCTGGTGCCAGCCTATTCGGAAGTGCTGCCGAAGAACGTTTGTCTCAAGTCACGACTGACCCGCGATATCAGCCTCAACATTCCTCTGGTGTCAGCGGCCATGGATACGGTGACCGAATACCGTCTGGCCATCGGCATGGCCCAGGAAGGCGGCATCGGCATCCTCCACAAGAACATGGATCTGCACGAGCAGGCACGTCATGTGCGGCTGGTGAAGAAATTTGAAAGCGGTGTGGTGCGCGACCCGATCACGGTCGGCCCGGAAACCACTGTCGCTGAGCTGCTGCGCATCACTGACAGCCACCACATCTCCGGCGTGCCGGTAGTGCAGGGTGATCAGGTGGTGGGCATTGTCACCAGCCGCGACACCCGCTTCGTGACCGAATTCAAGCAGCCGGTCTCGGCCATCATGACCGAGAAAGAGCGGCTGGTGACGGTCAAGGAAGGCGCCAGCGCCGAGGAAGTGCAGCAGTTGCTGCAGCGCCACCGCATCGAAAAGTTGCTGGTGGTGAATGATTCCGGCGCCCTGCGTGGCTTGATCACCGTCAAAGACATCGAGAAATCCAAACGCTTCCCCAACGCCTGCAAGGATGACCAGGGCCAGCTGCGGGTGGGCGCAGCGGTGGGCACCGGTCCGGAAACCGAAGAGCGCGTTGAAGCGCTGGTGGACGCCGGTGTTGACGTGCTGGTGGTGGATACCGCCCACGGCCATTCCCGTGGCGTGATCGAGCGCGTGGCGTGGGTGAAAAAACACTTCCCGCAGGTGCAGGTGATTGGCGGCAACATCGCCACCGCTGAAGCGGCGATTGCGCTGGCGGAAGCCGGTGCCGATGGCGTCAAAGTGGGTATTGGTCCGGGCTCAATCTGCACCACCCGCATCGTTGCCGGGATCGGCGTGCCGCAGATTTCTGCGGTGTCTGATGTGGCGGACGCGTTGGCCAAGTACGACATCCCGCTGATTTCCGACGGCGGCATCCGTTTCTCCGGTGACGTGGCCAAAGCAGTGGCCGCCGGTGCCAGCGCCATCATGATCGGTTCGCTGCTGGCGGGTACCGAGGAAGCGCCGGGCGAAGTGGAGCTGTTCCAGGGCGGCTATTACAAGGCCTACCGCGGCATGGGCTCCTTGGGCGCCATGTCCGGCAGTTCCAACTCCAGCGACCGCTACTTCCAGGACGCTTCTGCCGGTTTGGAGAAGCTGGTGCCGGAAGGCATTGAAGGCCGCGTGCCCTACAAAGGCCCGATGACCGCCATCGTTCACCAGCTGGTGGGCGGGCTGCGGGCTGCCATGGGGTACACCGGTTGTGCCGACGTGGAACAGATGCGCACCAAGCCCACCTTCGTGCGTATCACCGGGGCGGGCATCAAGGAGTCCCACGTGCACGACGTGACCATCACCAAGGAAGCCCCTAACTACCCGATCAGCTGATCGGCGGTGTGCTTCCGTCAGACGCAGGATCGGTCGGTGAATCTCCCGGCCGATTTTGCGTTCTGAGCCCCGCACATTGTGCGGCAACCCTTTGATTTCCGGCGCTCTGCGCGCGACTTAGTGGCTATCGACGATGAAAGACATCCATTCCCAGCGCATCCTGATCCTTGATTTCGGTTCCCAGTACACTCAACTGATCGGCCGCCGCATCCGCGAGATCGGCGTGTACTGCGAGATCCGTCCCTACGATCTGGAGGCTGAGGAGCTGCGCGCCTTTGCTCCGGCCGGTGTGATTCTATCCGGCAGCCCGGAAAGCGTGACCGCTGACAGCACGCCGCGGGCACCGCAAGCGGTGTTCGAGCTGGGCGTGCCGGTGCTCGGCATCTGCTACGGCATGCAGACCATGGCCGCCCAACTGGGCGGCGCTGTGGAGCAGGGCCAAACTCACGAGTTCGGTTATGCACGGGTAGAGAAGCAAGCCGACAACGCGTTGCTGGCTGGCATCGTCGACCATGAACAAGACGGCAAAGAATGGCTGGATGTGTGGATGAGCCACGGCGATCGCGTCACCGCGCTGCCGCCGGGCTTCACTGCCGGCGCTGCCACCGATGCCTGTCCGATTGCCGCGATGGGCGACGATAAACGCCGCTTCTATGGCGTGCAGTTCCATCCGGAAGTGACCCACACCCTGCAGGGTGGCCGGCTGCTGGAGCGCTTCGTGCGCGACCTGTGTGGCTGCGAACAGCTGTGGACGCCGAGCAACATCATTGAAGATGCGATCCGTACCATTCGCGAGAAGGTCGGCACCGATGACGTGATCCTGGCGCTGTCCGGCGGTGTGGATTCCTCAGTGGTGGCGGCCCTGCTGCACCGCGCCATCGGCAGCCAGCTGACCTGCGTATTCGTCGACCACGGCCTGCTGCGTCACCGTGAAGGCGACCAGGTGATGGAAATGTTTGCGCAGAATATGGGCGTAAACGTCATCCGCGTGAATGCCGAGGACATCTATCTGGGCAAACTCGCTGGCGTCACCGATCCGGAACAAAAACGAAAAATCATCGGCAATACTTTCATCGAGATTTTCGACGAACAGGCCGCCAAATTGAGCAACGCCAACTGGCTGGCGCAAGGCACGATTTACCCGGACGTGATCGAGTCAGCCGCCACCAAAGGTGCGCACCTGATTAAGTCGCACCACAACGTCGGCGGCCTGCCGGAAGACATGAAGCTCAAGCTGATCGAGCCGCTGCGCGAGCTGTTCAAAGATGAAGTGCGCAAGATTGGTTTGGAACTGGGCCTGCCCTACGACATGGTCTACCGCCACCCGTTCCCAGGCCCGGGCCTCGGCGTACGCATCCTTGGCGAGGTGAAGAAAGAATACGCCGATATCCTGCGCGCGGCAGACCACATCTTCATCACCGAGCTGCTGGAAGCCGGCCTCTACCACAAGACCAGCCAAGCGTTCGCAGTGTTCCTGCCGGTGAAATCCGTCGGCGTGGTGGGCGATGCCCGCCGCTACGAATACGTGATCGCGCTACGCGCGGTGGAAACCATCGATTTCATGACCGCTCGCTGGGCGCACCTGCCCTATGAGTTTCTGGAGAAAGTCTCCACTCGCATCATCAACGAGATCTCCGGCATTAGCCGCGTGACCTATGACGTGTCGAGCAAGCCGCCGGCGACGATTGAGTGGGAGTGATCACACGTTAGGCATTAGCTGGTACAAACTGGCATTAAATTACACTTAAGTCCATGTTTTTATGGGCTTTTTTGTTTTTATGTCTGGCATTGTTTGGCAACTGATGGCAGCGGGAAGCACCGCTTGAGCATGGTATCCAAGGTGGTATTATCGAGACATGATGCCATGAGTGATGGCCGATACCATGCTGCTTGATCCTGTGTATTCATGGTGTCGAAACTATTTAACTATATGTTTTTATTGATTTTATTGCTCGATTTTTGGGTGATCTTCCAGCATGGTATTGGAATTGAAGAAGGATAAGACTCTTGCTGACCGATACCAAGCTGCGCAACCTCAAGCCGAGGGATAAACTCTACAAGGTGAATGACCGGGATGGCCTCTATGTGGCTGTCACTCCTGCCGGCTCTATCTCATTCCGTTACAACTACTCGATCAATGGCAGGCAAGAGACAATCACTTTTGGCCGCTATGGCGTTGGGGGTATCACTCTGGCAGAAGCCCGTGAGCGACTTAGTGAAGCCAAGCGGATGGTCGCTGATGGAAAGTCGCCAGCGAAGGAGAAGGCACGGGACAAGGCGCGTGTAAAAGGGGCTGAAACCTTTGGTGCCTGGGCGGAAAAGTGGCTACGGGGCTACCAGATGGCCGACTCTACCCGTGATATGCGCCGCTCGGTTTATACGAGAGAGCTGGAAACGAAATTCGGCAATCAGAAGCTGACCGAAATCACCCACGAGGACTTGCGAGCACTTACCGACGCCATCGTAGAGCGCGGTGCGCCTGCTACGGCGGTTCATGCGCGTGAGATTGTACTCCAGGTATACCGCTGGGCCACTGAGCGAGGCCAGAAGGTTGAGAACCCAGCAGACCTGGTGCGGCCAGCAAGCATTGCCAGGTTTGAGCCGAGAGATCGAACCCTGACGCCCGAAGAAATTAGGATCATGTATCAGTACATGGGGCGTATTGGTACATCACCATCGATCCGCGCAGCGGTAAAACTGTTGTTGTTGACGATGGTGCGAAAAAGCGAGCTGACGAATGCTACCTGGAGTGAGATCAACTTCAGCGAAGCGCTCTGGACGATCCCTAAAGAAAGGATGAAGCGGCGAAATCCTCACCTAGTGTTTCTATCTAGGCAGGCCATGGACATTCTCATCGCTTTGAAGACGTTCTCCGGTGGATCGGATTATGTTCTGCCGTCGCGTTACGATTCTGACGTGCCCATGAGCAGTGCCACGCTAAACCGGGTGATGACGATGACTTACAAGCTGGCTCAGAAAGAAGGGCAGTCTCTTGCCAAGTTTGGCCCCCACGATCTGAGGCGTACAGCAAGTACCTTACTCCATGAAGCTGGCTATAATACTGACTGGATTGAAAAATGCTTAGCTCATGAACAAAAAGGTGTTAGGGCTGTTTATAACAAGGCAGAATATAGAGAGCAGCGAGTATCAATGCTGCAAGACTGGGCGGACATGATAGATGATTGGGTCTCTTAACGCCGGTGGTTTTAAATAAAAAAATAATGCAGGGAGTGGCGCTTTTAATGACTTTTACATTTGATAATCTTAATTTCCACAGAATAATTTTACACAACGTCTATAAGCCTAACGATGAAGGGCGTGTTGATCCGTTTCCTAGTCGTGTATTAACACAGTTAGCTGGTGCTGGTTTAGATAAGCTACAACAGCGTATCAGTAGTGTACTCGGTAATGGTTCGCACAGCTTGCAAATGGACATAGCTCAGGATGGCGCTGCTAGCTGTTTTCATTGTGCTACCCGACTCTTAACTGATGATGATGCTAGTTTTATAAAAAATTCAGTAGAAATTGCTGAGTTGCATACCACCGCTCATACAAGCAAGAGCTGGCCTGGAGGAACTTTAGTAATTATTGATGGAACTGCTGGAGCTGCGAATAAAAGATGCTTGTTCATCATTAAAGCAGAGCAGCAAGCAGGGTTCGTTGGAAAAGAAGAGGGTGATAAGGTTGTTATGGATTACTTGGACAACTTAATACTTACTCCTCAAGCGAAACTCTACAAGGTTGGTGCATTTGTTGAAATGAGCAGGGAAAGTGTTGGTAATGAAATTAGAATTACTGACGACTTTGAAGCCTATGTTTTTGATAGTAACATCCAAGCAAAAGATGATAGAAAGGCTGCAAGGTATTTTTATTCTGGTTTCTTGGGCTTAAGAATTCCTGAAAACTCAGAGCAGAGAACTCGGGACTTTTTTGAATATACGAAAAATTTCATTAATGATTCTGATCTGTCGACGGAAAGTAAGGTCGATCTTCAACAAGCTCTACACACATACCTGAAAACTGATCAGAGCAATACAATTCAGACTAGTGGTTTCGCTGACCAATTCATGGAAGAGGAATTAAGAGATGATTATGCTGCTTACATGGAAAGTAAAAATTTCCCAACTAATGCAATAGTTAAAGATAACTCTTTAATTAAGAGGAGGTTGCAACATCGTAAAATGAACTTCTCTTCCAGCGTTAAGTTGACAGCTCCAGCAGATACTTTTGAAGAAATGGTTCAGGTTATTGACGTTACTGATGAACATACTACCCTGAGAATACAGGGTAAGCTGACTGAGCAAGAATAATGAACCGCGACGAGTTCATCCAGTTGTATGAAGCTGAATTGCCCATGTATAAAGCATGGGCTGACTTTGTGCTGACTAAAATTGATTCCAGTATTTTATCTCATGCGGGAACAAAAAGTGCGTACTTGGAATGGGTGAAAATACCACCATCTCAAAGAGTAAAACAGGTGGATTCTCTGGTCACGAAGGCATTTATCAGGAAGCGGAACAAGTATAAAGACCCTTACAAGGAAATCACTGATAAAGCAGGCATTCGATTTGTTGTGCTGCTAACATATCAACTTGAGCTGTTGTGTAATATAGTTGAAGAAGCTACAAGTTGGGCTTATTCAAAGGATAAAGAATTTGATGAGTGGAAAGGTGATGATCCGAGATTATTTGATTATCAGTCTGTTCACTATATTGTTTACGCCGCTAGGGATATTGAGCACAAAGGTGTTCAAATAAAAGAAGGCACCCCCTGCGAAGTGCAATTAAGGACTTTGCTTCAACATGCTTATGCGGAGCTTGCTCATGATACTATCTATAAAGGTAATATAGCGGCTTCACCAGAGGTCCACAGAACATTCGCAAAAAGTATGGCTCTGATGGAAACTACTGATGATTTATTGTGTAATGCAAAGATTTTGTTAGAAAATGCGACGGCCGATATAAATGCATGGAAGAATGCCATCAACACCGAAGCGAAAAAACGTCTTGGTGACATTCAGCTCATTGATGATAGTAAAAGTGCAGACCATTTACTCAACTCAATTAGTGATTTATTGCAAAAAACTTCAGCGGATGAGTTTTTAGCTTTCCTTGAAGATCCAAATTATTCCTATGTAAGTGAAAAAATTAAAGAGAGGCAAGCCGGTTCGGTAGAATTTAGGCATCCGTTTGTTCTTTTAATGTACTTTCTTGCAAAAAGGTTTCGTGCGTCATTACATCGAAAATGGCCTCTTGATCTTGAGCCTCTGGAGGGTGTTTACAGCGATTTAGGGCTTCAGCCTCCTTGGGCCACAACCTAAATTTTAGCCGCTAAAATTTCTGTTGGCTTTTTCCTGGCCTGTTAGCAGGAAGCAAAAAATCTTTGCGAACTGCTGCTAATGCTTTAGATACTGCTTGAGGTGTCATTGGTTGTTGTTTTCTGCTTAGTAGCTTTTTGCCAATTTGAGATTGAGTGTAACCATAATGCTGAAGTACCAGCATTTTCTTCTTATTGTCTGAAAGCTTAGAGTCGACCATCTTTCGAGCCAGATTGCGAAGATCCGCTACGTCTGCTGGCTGTAATGTTAAATTCAACATGAATAGGAAGGAATAGTCATCGATCAGTTTGTCTCCTGACATAGCATGAGGCTTAGCGCGATGTGCAGATTGATGAGTTAACCTGGAAAGTTCGATATTGAATTGTGCGAGGGAGCGCTTTGCCTGTTTGTAACTTGGATTCCACTCGTCATTGGCAAGTTTGGGGCGATGCTCTTTACAGTAATTGTGGCTAAGTTCTAGTTTCTTGTGGTCAATAAGTTCAACCTCATTTGTTTGTCTCTGCTCTACTGTGAGCATGAATTTTGAGTACTCCGTAAGGTTTCCACAGAATTCGCAGAAACTATGTTTTCGTTGTACGTTTAGGTTGACGCCTTTGGTCGCTGTTGATTTCTTCGGACGCTTACAGGCGCAATCCCAGGTTAATTCAATTAACGATTCAATGGTTGCGGCGAAGCACTGATCTCTTTGGGTTTGTTCATCACTTGTCTTTATGAACTGACGTAGCAGTTGGCGCTGCATGCGCACCATTGCTTCCAGCCCTATCAGCCGGATGATTTCGCTAAATCCAACTCCTGAGCCAATACCCGCAACATGGTTTTTATAGCTGTTTGGGAGGGAATCCATGTACTCAGCTATGGCAGGATCGATCAGTTCTTGTATCAGGCGAAGAATGGGATAGCGCCGAGAGAAGGCAGAGTAAGGTCCCCAGCGCGTTCTAAATTTGGCTATAGCAAGAGAAACAGGCTGGGCGCAGCCTGGAAGGATGGCTATGTAGTCTTGCCCTAGGTCTAGTCTAGCTTGGTGTTCGATATTCATAACAACTTTATAGTCCAAAAATAAAGCTTAATCAAGTTGCATTGCTTGGCACGATGAAGCCTCAACAGGTAAATGGAGGTTCAAGCATGCAAACAATGGCAAATAAGGTTCTCATCAACAGGAAACAGCTCCTGGAGATGATTCCACTTTCAACGCGCACAATTTATAACCTGGAACAGCGTGGGGAGTTTCCGAAGCGCATAGCCCTTACAAGCAGAAACGTCGCGTGGGACCTGTCGGAAGTAGAGCTGTGGATTGAGGAGCGTAAGTCTTCAGGAATCCTGGCTACTCGGCCTGGCAACACCATAGGGGCCTAATAGTATGGCCCTTGATCTTATGGCGGCCTTTTCGGAAACGCCGCCGCCTCTTGATTATGTTTTACCTAACATGGTTTCCGGCACGGTAGGGGCCTTGGTTTCACCAGGTGGTGCCGGAAAATCCATGCTGGCCTTACAGCTTGCGACGCAGATCGCTGGAGGCCCGGACTTGCTGGAAGTCGGAGAATTTCCTGTTGGGCCAGTTATCTATCTTCCCGCAGAAGATCCTCCCGCTGCTATCCATCACCGATTACATGCGCTTGGAGCGCATCTCACCGCCGAGCAGCGGCAAGCTGTTGCTGAAGGCTTGCTGATTGAGCCGCTGATAGGAAGGTGCCCCAAAATTATGTGTCTCGATTGGTTCGATGGCCTTAAGCGAGCGGCTGCGGGCCGCCGCCTTATGATCCTAGACACCTTACGTCGTTTCCACATCGAAGATGAAAACGTTAGCGGTCCAATGGCGCAAGTGATCGGACGTATGGAAGCCATAGCCGCCGATACAGGGTGCTCTATCGTATTTTTGCACCATGCCAGTAAGAGCGCCGCCATGATTAGTGCGGGTGACCAGCAACAGGCCAGCCGTGGGTCGTCTGTTCTGGTCGATAACATTCGCTGGCAATCGTACCTGTCTGGCATGACGCAAACCGAGGCTGAGGAGTGGGGTGTTGATGATAGTCAGCGTGGGTACTTCGTCCGCTATGGCGTTAGCAAGGCGAATTATGGCTCTCCTTTCGCCGAGCGTTGGTTCAGGCGTCACGAAGGCGGTGTACTGAAACCTGCCGTGCTGGAGAGGCAGCGTAAGGCCAAAGGAGTATTACCGTTCAAGAAATCTAAAGTTGTTATGGAAGGCGCTGATGACAACTGGTAACAAGGTCACTCCAACTAGTACCAGTGCACAGGCAAGAGTGATGCTTTACCAGGCCAGTCAGCGCCCAAGCCTGATGGAGGCCGACTGGATGGAAACATCCTTTGGCCGCTGTCGCATTAAGGGAAGGCTTGGTCAGCGGCACGCAGATGTTGTTGAGGCTATTTTGCACTGTGCCGAACGTCGACGCGATGTTTCTGATGGTGGTGTAGAGCTATTGGTAGACCCTGCCAAAGTGCGGAAAACGTTGTCAGATAGCCGGTATAGTTCCTCCCATCTTGAGAAGCTGCTGGCAGAGCTGCGAGCAGCAACTGTAACGATTGAAACACCACAGTTCGATTTTCCGATAATCGGCGGCTTGATCGATCATGTTATCCCTTCACCTATGACACGCCCTGATCCCTTGACGGGAGGAGAGCGAAATCTGTGGAGAGTTCGGCTTGGTATCGCCTTGGTCATGTTATTGGAGCACGACCTTAGTCTGTACTACGATCCTGCCCCAATTGCTCGCTTGCAGCACGGGATTAGTCAGGCGGTCGCTCGACACATATTGACCCACAAGAATGATCCAGCCGGAGGGTGGCATGTTGATACTCTCATTCGCGCAGTCTGTGGTGAAAACATCAATAGTAAGAGGATGCGAAATGGGCGTTCCAGGCTTAGGGAGGATGCAGAAAAATTGCATGAAGTTGGAATAACGATAGATGCTGAGAATAGGATAAGGCGCCTCACACCCGCCCGATAGCGTCCCGCACCCGCCCGATGGCGACTCACACCCGCCCGATTCTTTGCTGTTTTGGCAGGATATTCAGGATATCTCAGGATATACAGCAACCTCCAGCTGGATGCTGGAGGTTGATTATCTATCGGCCTCCGGCCGATGTTTTAACGCCAAGAGAGTGGCCGATTCTGCTTCCTCGCCAAGGCAATCACCTTTCCTTGGCGTTCAATCCGTCCGAAGGACGACCAAAGCCGCCTTATAAGCCCCAGGAGCGTCGTTCAGGGGTAGCGAGGGCGATGCCTGGAGCGCCTCTCTGGCGGCTCAGGAAGCCGTATTCATACATCAAGATGAATAGCCACTTAAGCCGGTAGTAGGCTGAAAATGTGTGCGGTTTGTAGGTTGTAGTTGCACCATACAACATACTACAACACTACATTTACTATCCACACTGACGTTGTGCTCAAAAATCTGTGCGAAATTGGGCGCTAGCGGCTCGACACGCACGGAGTGTTGGTAGCGATCCTTCCTGACCTGATGACCCAACCGATACCAATCTGAAACCGTCAAAGAAAAGGCCAACGAGAGTGTCTAGTGGGTTTCAAAATCCATGGGATACAGCGATTTACATTCGATGTGTTGCTAACGATCGTACGTTTCATTGACACTTGAGGGGCGCTATCCCTCCTGAATTGGTAAAGCTGTGTATTTCTGTGTTTTTTTGCTGTGTAAACCCCCGCGTTAGCGTAGTAATTACCTGATATTACGTGTTTATTTAGTGCTTCTGTTCTAGCAAGAAGGTGAACAGGCGATTTTATATGGTTTGCACTAAAAAACAGATTTTCGCGGCAACACTTTCCTTGGCGTAAACAACGCTGAAAGGCGGGCAGGATAGGTGAAGTTAGCTAATCGGCGGAGCCAATTAACTATCTTCACTTTTCCTTATTCGCGCCGGGGCGCTCAACGGAGAATCCTGCTCTGCGAGGCTACTGGCTACCGCCGTAGGAGTTATTGGCTTAAATATCTCAATGTCAACTTTTATGTCCAATTATTGAGCTTATACGTTATGCATTGAAAGGCACGATAAAGCATTCATTGGTAATGGAGATCAACGTATGCAAAAAGTTAGAAGAAAAAATTTAGCCGCTAAAATTGCTCTGTCCGTCGTTATGACGACCTGTACTTTGCAGCCTGTCTACGCCGGTATTCCAGTAGTTGATGGCACCAATCTGACGCAAAACATCATGTCTGCTTTGGAAGCGGTCGCGCAGACGGCCAAGCAGATTCAGGAATACCAAACCCAACTCCAGCAGTACGAAAACCAACTGCAAAATACGATGGCCCCGGCGGCCCATATTTGGGACCAGGCGCAGCGCACCATCAACGATCTGAACCAGGCGACCAACACGCTCGCCTATTACCAGAACCAGCTTGGCAGCCTCGATGCTTACCTGGGCAAGTTCCAGGACGTGGCCTATTACCGCAGCTCGCCTTGTTTCTCGGCGGCGGGATGCAGTGATGCCGAACGAGCCGCAATGGCCGAGAACCGTCGCTTGGCGTCTGAATCGCAGAAAAAGGCCAACGACGCGCTGTTTAAGGGCCTGGAGCAGCAGCAAGACAATCTTGAAGCTGACGCCCGACAGCTTAACCGCCTGCAATCTGCCGCCCAGGGCGCAGACGGCCAACTAGCGGCCATCGGGTACGCCAATCAGCTCGCCAGCAACCAGGCTAACCAGCTCCTGCAAATCCGTAGCCTGCTGATTGCTCAGCAGAATGCCGTTGGCACTCGAGTGCAGGCGGATGCTGACCGCGAAGCTCAATATCAAGCGTCCCGTGAAAGGTTGTTCGATATGGGAGAGCCAACCTACCGTTCAGAAAACAGGGGGTTCTAATCATGAAGAATATCACCCGAGTTTTTATCGTTAGCGCGTTGGCCTCTTTCGCTCTGGTGGGGTGCGGTGAAGATGACGGGCCTAAGCCTGCAACGATCAACTGTGACAACCCAAACCTGACGAAAGAGCAGAGGGAAGAAGGGAACTGTCTTTGGGATATGGGCGAACCCACTGATCGCTCCAAGAACAAGGGGTTCTAACCATGAGCAAGATATTCATTCGACTTGTGATGCTCCTGGCAGTTTTACTGACTTCACAAACTGCGTCAGCGGCCATTGAGCCTAATGGTGTCTTGGATGAAGTGGCCGTGCGTTTCATGACGGGCAGTGCTACTTGGGGCACGGTAATTACAAACTATGCCGCCTGGCTGTTCTGGACGCTGGGCACTATATCCCTTGTTTGGACTGGCGGGACCTTAATCCTTAAACAAGCGGATATAAGGGAGTTCTTTGCCGAGTTCGTGCGCTTCATCCTGACGTTTGGTTTCTTTCTCTGGTTGCTCAGAAACGGTCCAGACTTTGCGACGTCAATCATCGACTCGTTGAGAATGATCGGTGCTCAAGCAGGTGGCCTTCCGAGAGACCTAACCCCATCAGAGCCTATTAGTATTGCGTTCGACATCATTGTGAAAGCTGGTGAGTCCTACAGCATCACAAGCCCGATAGATAACTTGTCTATCTTCTTAATCACGCTGGCAATTTTGGCATGTATGGCGGTAGTGGCGGCAAATGTGTTGTTGGCCTTGGTGACGGCTTGGATATTGATCTATGCCGGTGTCTTCGTGCTGGGTTTTGGTGGTTCGCGCTGGACTTCAGATATAGCAATCAACTACTTCAAAAGCGTATTGGGCGTTGCTTTGAAGTTGATGACAATGACGTTGCTTATTGGCATTGCCATGTCGATCATGGACGGTTTCTATGCCGATCTATCCAATGATGCCCCTATGCGTGAACTGCTGGTGATCTTTGTCGTTTCACTGGTTCTCGTGATGCTCATTCACTCGGTTCCCAATGTGGTCGCCAGCCTTGTTCCTGGAGGCGGCGCGGCGGCAGGTGCAGGCAGTATCAGTGCCGGAGCGATGGCCGGAGCGGCTGTTGCCAGTGGTGGTATGGCTGCCGGTGCAGCAATGGCTACCGCAGGCGGTGCGTCTGCTATTCAGGCTGCATTTGCAAAAGCAGGTGAGAACGTAGCGAACAATACTGACGTTATGTCGAGCCTGGGCGAAGCATTTAGCGGTGGCGGCGATTCGGATGAAGCTGGCTCCTTTTCCCAAGCCTCTGGCCAATCCTCTAGCGGTGGCGAATCTTCTGGCGGCGGCTTTAAAGGCAGCGCTGTAAAAGCGGGTCGTATTGCAGCGGATACCGGTGCGAATTTGATGAAGGGAATGAGTGATATGGCCGGGGATCGAATTGGCCGCACTGCTGGAGGCCGTTTAGCTAGCTCGATCCGAAATAGTACGAAAGATGACGGGGATGACGACGACAAGGAGGGCGACTGACGACGCTTCCCCTGTATTTGACAACGATAGCTTAGGCGGCGTCGGTACTGGCTGGATGAATCAAACCGGCGGCTTTGATGGCCTGTCCAGTGAGGACCAGGAAGAAGCCCGCCAAGCACACGCAGAATGGCAAGAGCGCGACCCGGAAAAGCACACCTTCGACGTTGAGGACTACGTGTCGTATGCCCAGGAACGCCAGCAGGAGCGCAACGAAGAGGTTGCCAGTTTTGTTAAAAAGGGTCGCATGGCCTAACTAGATAAGGATTACTGATTATGGAGTTTAGCTTTCCACCTCAAAACCTTGCGGAGGTATTTGGTTTCTTCGCAGTGATGTTCATTGTGATGCTGGCCTTCTATTTTTGGGGGCAGTGGCTGCACAACACCGGACGCGGCCCGAAGATGAAAGCCATTGCCGTTAAAATGGAGGTATTACAAAACAGGTTGGCCGGGCGTGCTTACAAGGACATGATGAGATCGGTCGATCAAATCGACAAAATGAGACGCTGGCCGTTTGGCCGACGCAAGTAGTTAGAAAGCACACGGGCCGGTGATGGTGCACCGGCCCGCATTTTCACATACCACCTGACAGAGAGGTGACACATGACAACCACACATAATATCGAAGTTCAGCAAGCAATTCATCAGGCTGCGATCAAGCTGGCCGCCCTGGAGTTCATCGACCAGGAAACCGCCCGGCAGGTTTTGCCAGTCGCGGAGGCGGTCGCCAATATGTTCACGATCCTGTACTATCAGGCTGAAACTGGCCGAGTGACAACGGAGGACTTCCAGAAGGCGTTAGCCACCATCCGGCAGGCTATGCCCAGCTAACCACGAAGAACGACAGTAGAGGCGGCTACGGGCCGCCTATTGTGTCTTTGGTGGTGTGTAATCGACGGGCGTTAAATCGTCCCCCCTCTCCGTTAAATCGGCCCCCCTTAACGGTCACGCCTGCTTCGGTCTTGATGGTTTGAACGCCAGGAACGGGGTGGCTGGGGCGGTGTGTAATAGACGGTTGTAGGAGAGGAATAAAGATTCATACTACAAAGTCTGAGTCACGCTACAACTGAGTAATAAAGTATCATACTGGTTGTCTTGAGCATCTACAGATTGAACTGTCCCATTCAAACACGTTTCTGGACAATAACGACTTAGAGTAGATACCCTATAGTCCCGCTTTCAGATAACTTCTCGAATCCCAAAATGACAAAGAGACCACCGTTAATGGAGGTGGTCAATTTGCAAGGAGTTGGACATAAGCTGCATCCCCCGAATTACGATGTCAGATTCACTTTATGCAGATTTTTACGAAGAACATGCAAAGCATGGTTTATCCCTGGAACACATTTGCCCCCAAATTGCTTAAAGTGGGAAGCTCCTTCGGTTAGTAACAAGATCTTCAACCAACATAATCTAAACCAAATATTGAAGAGTTTTGAGTCGTCACTTAAGCAAATAGTGGATTGAGTCGATTTCGAGCCATAAAGCTAGTAGACCGCCCAAATGGGTTTTAATGCGGTAACGTGGCAACTCGTATTGAGATGTCCTTTGGTTGCTCAAGAGAATTAGTCGGAACTCATAAGGCGCTGTATTTTAAATGAATTTAAAATGTATGATACCATGATGTTATCAAACTATAACCATATAACCTTGAGACAAAAGGAAACTCTATGATTAACTATCTCAATACGTTGTTTGCAGATTTCAGGTTGTATAGCCTTTTTGGGGATGATGACAATTTCACCGTAACCCAACTATGGGTGTTGGAGATCGAAAGGGAAAGTTCGAGCGAGCTGCGCTTCCTATATGCTCGAACACTACCAAGTACCTATCAATCGGACACTTGGCAAGGTAGCGTTAGTACCAAAACACAACTCTATGATAATTGCTCAGTCAAGACTCATACCTTGACACTTCATACCTCTACCAAGAAATTAAAAGCTTTCCTTGAACACTTCATCAACGGAGCACCGCTCCAGAAAGCCAGCCAACTCGCCGAAGTCAATATCAGCGACAAATTAGCCAATACAGTAGGTGTGAATACATTTGGTGAGAGTCCCCTCATTCGCTCTGTAATGCATCTGCCGACACGCGATTATTATCAATTCCAGACCAGTCGGTTAAGCCCAACTAGTTATTGTAGTGTTGACAGCGGCGCAATTTCTCCAGAGGACAAACCAAAGATATTCAGTGTCCCTGAGGGATGTGACATGATGATTGCCGAAGCTGCGTGCCAAGCATTAGATGCTGATACTGGCTTAGATTTCTCCAAAACGGATTCCTGGAGAATTAGTGACTTCGAGTTCATTTGCGCTCCAGGACTAAATGCCGCAGAGCGGTGTAAGTATGATATATCCTTGAAAGGCAAGCAGTCGTCTCTGACACTATTCGAATCATTAACTCGAGAACCCTCGGATTTATTAGTTATTATCAAAGCTTACAGTGAGGGTAGCATTCAGTCCTCTTACATTACCAACCTCAGCAAGAGCTCTTCTTACCCACTCCATCACCAGTTTGAACTTAAAGTGTTTCAAAACCAATCTAGCACAGCTTATACAATGGAAATCTATGCACTTGGACCTAACGGAGAACATTCATCCCTCCTGCTTCAAACGGGCAACCATTTCATGCGCCAAATGAATTTCAATTTACAGCTAGTTGAACCTATCAGGGCATACGAGCAATTCTCATGGTTGGACAAGAAAGTACCAAAAAGAGAAAAGGTCAAATTGGAAGCAGCCAAGCAGGTTGGGCGTGCTATTCGCCCCTCTCGATCACAGATGAGCGATTATACAGCTGATCCATGGGTTCCACTTAATCGGCTCATCCAAGATAGAGTCAGGCAGCTATGCCCCAATAAATCCGACGGTCGGTTCTTTCCCACTCTCAACAATAGCAACGGTATGAGCCGTCTTGAGTTAAAGGACTGGCTCAAGAGCATCTTCGAACAACATCACGACGCGAAAATCGCTTGGATCGATCCGTATATGGAGGACGTCGGTATTGAGCTTCTCAACAGGTTGGGTACAGCTAGCGCTGATTACTTGATCATTACGACGGAGAAAACGTCTAATGATGATAGTACAAAAGAATCCGGCCAGCCCACCCGAGTTGACAATCTTCTGGCAAGATGTTCGGGCTGGAACAATGGCTATTTTGGAAGCGTTCATCTCAAGGTACTCGCAGTGCCAGAGAGTAAACTCCATGATCGCATGATCCTTATTCGCTCCGCCAATGGTCAGCCTTTATCAGGGTATCATCTTTCAAATTCAGTTCAGAGGGCCAGCGAAAACCACCCTCTGCTAGTGACCCCAATTCCTCTGGACGTGGTTCCACATGTATTTGAGTATGTTGATCAGATTATCCAAAACACACTCCATAGAGACGATAAGACGCCGCCTCCAGCAAGGATAATTTTCAATTCTACCGATATTAAGCCACGTGATGAAGAAAAGCCCAAGGGGTTGAGCCACAATTCTTCATTCGCTGAACCACAATGCGCCGGTAGTGTTATAGCTTGGTGGCTCGACGACGAACAGCTCTCAGATTTTTCCGGTTCCGAACTCATGGAGAAGATGAGTACTAAAGGATACGTTAAGGATGGAAAACTAGATCCTGAGCACTTTGACGCTCTTCCGGCCAAATTCTGGAAGGAAGGGCTACCAATGGCAGATTTCCACTCAGCCTGGGATGCCCTTGGTTGTGTGATAGCAAACTCCCCAGCTAGTCGCTATTCCGTTAGCCTCTACAATAAGGAGCAGTCGGTATTATCCGAACAAGTGAAGCTTGCACTGTTGGAGCACATCTCCCCCTCCAGAGCAAACGCGCTGCAACCACGCCTCACAAATAAACAACTTGATATTGAACACTACCGTTCTCAGGGACTTATAGAACTATTGCTTTCAAAATGTGACCCGTTTAGTACATTCACATACTCACCCGTAGATACCTCATATAGCGACTACTTCTCTATACAGCTCCTATGGTCGGAAGCTCCAAAGCAGTTTGCATCTTGGTTAAATACAATACTCTCTAAACCAATCAAGCAACCTCGCTCCCATGCGCTTGTGGTTGAAGCCCTTAAGCATATTTGTTTGGTTGTTAGCTTCGACAAGCATCAAGAGCAAATTGATGCACTGTTGCAGAGTAATGTGAGTGTCATAACCTGGATAGGACTTCATGCACTTGCAAAAAACATTAATGGAGGCGATTGGGGGATTGAAGCACTCTCGAAAATTGAGCATATCACACCTTCCGCTGTTCGACGTACCATCCAGTGTTGGCTGATCAACGAAGCTAACTACTTCAATTCGGATATTAAACCACAACTCATCGCTTCGTTAACTCAATCGTTGGAGGCACCTCTCAAAGACAATGAGCTCAAGGATATTCTTCTGCCCGTTCGTAATCACAATGGCAGACTGCACCATTTCAAACCATGGATTCTTGAATCCATGCTTGTTCCTATGCTGGAACAAAGAATAATAGACATTACTCAAGTTGCTCATCAGTGGTTGACAGAGCTGATTAACCAATGGCAAACGGCGCTCAAGAATAACCGCCTCGATTTCATGCTTGAAACAGACGGTGCGTTCACAGATGAGCTGGCTGTGTTGACCAAATACCTAAGCCCTGACGTTCGAGAGAAAATTTTCAGCAAACTCCAGAAGGTTTTTAATACGCTGGCTCGAACTATCAGGATACCGATGAGCGCTCAAATAAGCTGGAACTCATACAGTAATGCGCATCAAGTTAACCTATGGCTCTATGCATTCGCTAATAGGATGGCAGAGTTGCTACCTGATAAGCCATCACCTTTGAATGAGCTTTTGTTGGAAAGCAAAGAAATTATAGAACGAATTTCCCCATCTACTTGGGACAGTTTTTCAATCAAAAAACTCTCTATTTACGCAATGGATGATCCCAAATATATTAGGTCACATAACCTTCACCAAATTATTAAGAACACACTCACCACGCACTAACTCCTGTTTGTTAAGTAGTAAATTAGGCCACTTGAGTTGATTGTAGTGGCCACCCTAAAATGATCGCGATATAAAGGCTTCCCACATTTTTCTTATCCGTGTAGAAGGTCTGTTGTTTTGCTTCTAACGTAAAATTATCTAGTTTTTAGGTATGCTTTTCTGTGGTCTCGCATAACTATGCACACGAAAATGACTCGTTGAGAACACCGTTTTTGAACTTTTTTGGGAGATTCCTTTCATCCCCCTGCACTACCAACCATGAGTACAAGTACTGCTATTCCCATGGCACGATTCGCTACTGAGTAATAGCGTTAACAAGGAATGGGGCAAAAGCGTGTTTTGGGTTTTAGCAACAAGAGTCAGTACCACTTACACTGACTCGATATTGAGGTGGCGTTACTTGGTCGAGGATTTGCTTGGCTTTAAGTCCGGGGTGTTGCCTGGAGTTTTTTTGTTGTCACGTCGACGTTGATCTGGCTTGCCGGTCGACTTGGTTATTGGTTTTGGCCCTGGTTTCAAACCCATGATTTGATCCTTTTATTTAACGAGGTTATTCCTCGTGTATAATCTTTGGGCAGTGTTGATGGCTTTCAAGATGTGTATGAAAAACAATCTAAAAGTATCCCCAATATTTCTTGCTGGTAACTCATGTTTTGATGCGTTTTAAAATGTACTGCGACAAGTTGGAGGCACAAGATGGATAGAATTACCTCGGGGCCACGGCGGCTTAGTGTTGAAGAGATACAAGAGCTTCGTCGCGATATGCAAGAATCCTCAGCTTGGGGTAAAGCCGAACTAAAACGTCGACGGGCCGCAAAAAATCAAAAAAATTCTGTGCATGGTATAAATGATGGTATCGAGAAAGCTCGCCTTTCTAACTAGCTGTTATTTAGGTTGATTTTCTGCTCGTTGATATTCGAGTGGGAATGATCCCCGTCTCTAGCTACGTTGAGTGACTACCGACCAACCAATAAAAAAACCGGCGAAAGCCGGTTTTTTTATTGGTCCCAGTTCGATCAATGGTCGTGATAGAACAGGTACTCCAAAATGCGCTCTTGCGGCAGATAATCGCTGGCGTGAGTGTGGTCATCAGCAGTGTGGTAGGCGCTGAAAATTACACGCCCTTGGCCGTGGCGGAAGGACCAGGTCATTGGTGCTTGCGCCAACTGATCAACATCGGCTTTCACCAGCGTGCTGGGATGCAGGGTCGGATTGGGCACACCCCAGCGCCAGCCGGACAGGAAGTGGTACAGGGTGATATCCCCCTGGGCGTTGACACACTGACCGCTGTCACAGGGCACGGCGGCAAGCCAGTCGGCCAGTTCAGGGTAGTCGACGGTACCGATCAGCTGGTCCAGCTGGCCCTCCCATCCTTCGTCGCCGGTCAGCGCGTCCGGGAAGGCGGCGCGGATCACTTTCAGTTCCCAGTCGGTGGCGTACAGCGTGCCGCCTTGCTGGACGAAGCGGCGCAGCTGCTCCAGTGACTGTTCTTCGCCGGGCTGGAACACATGGCTCTCGATGCCGCAGTTGAGATAGAGCAGGTCGTACTCGGTCAACCGGTTTAGGGCGACCTTTTCCTCAAGCTCGGCAGCGGACAGGATGTCGAAGCGCTCGGTGCCGGCCTTAAGACGGGATTGGCCGCTCACATAGGGGTGCACTTCCAGTTCCCCCAGTCCCATTTTTGCCAGCAAGTGCTCGACGTGGTCGTAATAGCCTTCCACCACGGCGATGCGGGGCATGCCCAGTGACAGCGGGCTGAGCGGCACGTCGGCGCCGGTCAGCGTCACGGTTTGGCGGCTGTTCCAGCTGCCTTTGCGGATGTGCAGTTCTACTTCGCCCTGCAGTTCTCCGTAGGGCAAGCTGAAGCGACCTTCCGCGTCGGTACAGGTCCAATACGGCGTATTATCCGGTGGGTTGCAGGCACCGGGGTCGGTCACCGTGGGAGCGGCCAGTCCCTGCATTCGTAGCTGCGGTGTGTTAGGCAACCAGACGGCCGCCGACGGGATCGGGGTGCTGGCATTGGGGCCAGTGACCAGCCCGGAGATCGCCGGCCCCTCTTGCTGGGGTGGCATGGGGCCGGTGTGGCCGCCTCCTGAATTGCTTCCGCCGCCGCTCCCGCCACAGGCACCCAGAGCCAGAGTGATTAGCAGCAGGCTTCGCTGCATGGTCCGTGTTTTCATTTTTTCTCCCCACAATCGAAGGTCGCAAGCCAGCTTAAAAGGCGGTCATGATCAAGCCAGACCGGTCCCGGAGCAATTGGACCCGCGGTCAGTGGTGGGCTTTCTTTGCGTTTTGAGCAGAGCGTCTCAGCAGGAATGAGAGGCGCCTGTCGGCAGGGTCGGAGATTGGCTGTAACGGGGTGATTAGCGGCACTCGAGCATGTCGCAATTGATAACCGTTATCATTTAAAATAAGCTCCGCATCGGTTCTCCACCTTCTGAGCATCCGCCTCCATGACCTTCCGCGTCGGAAAACTGCAACTGTATCTCCAGCACCGTCAGGCGCTGGTGGACTTTGCCACGCCCATCACCGGCTGCCGTGACCGCGCCGAGGACGTGGTGCAGGACGCGTGGCTGCGCTTTGCTGATGCGGCCGCTGCCACCGATCAGCCGCGTGCTTACCTGTACCGCATCGTGCGCAATCTGGCTTTGGACGGCCTGCGTCGGCAGCAGATGGAAAGTCGCCACCAGACGCCGGACGGCACGCCGTGGCTGGAGCCGTCGCCGTTGCCGGAACCGGAGCAGACGTTGGACTTGCAGCAGCGCATGGCGCATCTGGTCGGGGTGCTGGATACTCTGCCGCCGGATGTGCGCCGGGCATTGGAGCTGTATCGCTTCAGCGGCTTGACGTTGGAGCAGGTGGCGGCGGAGTTGAATGTCTCGGTGGCGACCGCTCACCGTCATGTGCGCCGCGCGCTGGTGGCGTTGGCGCAGCACCTTTCTTCCACGGAATGAAAAAAGCGCATCCGGTGATCGTCTCGGTAATTGAGATCCTCCCTATGCCTCACGGCAAGGAGCTGCCATGACCCTGTTTCCTGATGACCAGGAGCGGCTGCACATGCAAGCCGCCGACTGGTTAATACGTTGCCGCGAAGACGGCGAAGAGCAGGCGCGGGCGGCGGGGCTGGACGCTTGGCTGGCGCGCAGTCCGGCGCATCAGCGTGCTTGGTTGTCGGTGTGTGAAAGCTGGACCCTGCTTGGCGTGTTGCCACCGCCGACGGAGCAGCCGGTGCGCAAGTTGGCGCGCTGGCCGTTGGCGCTGGCTGCTGCCTTGGCGCTGGTGATGTTCGCCGCCCTTTGGCCACAAGCGCCGGAGTTCCAGACCAGTCGTGACGGCTGGGCAAGCTGGACTTTGGCAGACGGCACGGAGCTGCACTTGGCCGCTGGCAGTGCGGCGGCACCGGGCGACTCGGCCCGTGAGCTGACGCTGCTGCGCGGCGAGCTGTATCTGGATGTGGCGCCGGACCCCGCGCATCCGTTTGTGCTGACGGTGAAAGACGGGCCGCAGGTGACGGTGCTCGGCACCGCTTTCAACGCGCGCCGTGGCGTGCGGCTGCATGAAGTGTCGGTGCACCACGGCCGGGTAGCGGTCGCGGCTGATGGCGCGCAGGTGCTGCTCGGCGCGGGTGACCAAGTGCGGGTGGCGGATGGTCAGTTCAGCGCGGTGCAACGCGTGGACGTGGCGCAGGTGGGGGCCTGGCGCCAAGGCCAGCTGCATCTGGACGCGCTGCCGTTTGAAGAAGCGGTGGCGGTGTTGCAACGTCATTTGCCGGGCTGGTTCTGGCAGCGCGATCCGTTGTCGCAGCGGCCGGTCTCTGGCGTGCTCGATCTGCAGCGTCCGCGTGAGGCGCTGGAAGGCTTGGCGCAAACCCAAGGTGCAACGCTGGATTACCGCTGGCCGGGTATCTGGCAGGTGGCACCGGCTCGCTGACAGCCTGCCGGCGGCGGTAATTAATTTCACTCGCCGGTGAAAAAAGCGCACACCTCCCTCGTCTTAACTCTCAATAGCGAATGAAACTCATTTGTAATTGAGAGCTTGCCCATGACCTCTTCCCGATCCCTTGTTGTTCGCCGGCGTCGCTGGCTGCTGTGCGCCGCCTTGAGTCTGGCGCCGCTAGCAGTGGCCGCCCCGGTGTTGGCGGACAGCGGTTACCAAGTGGCGGCGCAACCGCTTGGCAGCGCTTTGACGCAGTTGGCCCGTGATGCCGGTGTGCAGTTGTCATTCGATAGCGCGCTGGTGGCGCCTTTCCATGCACTGGAGATGCGCGCCGGGTCGGTGGGCGCCATGCTCGATCAGTTGTTGCTCGGCACCGGTCTGCGTTGGGGGCGTACCAGCGGTGGCGTCTATGTGATCGAGGCGCTGGCGCCGCTGGATGAGCGCGCCGACCTGTCGCTGGGCCCGGTGACCGTAATCGGCGAAGCCGGTCCGCAGGACGAACCCTACCGCAGCTCCGGCTCGGCGGTGGCGCTGACGCAGCGCGATATTGAGCTGTTTCGCGGCACCTCGGTGGGCGACATCTTCAAGGGCACCACCGGGGTGTTGGTGGGCGAGAACCGTAACAGCGGCGGCCTGGATGTGAACATCCGCGGTATGCAGGGCCAAAGCCGGGTACCGATCCTGATCGACGGCAGCCGCCAGGAAACCACCGTGTACCGGGGTTACGCCGGCGTGTCGTCACGCACCTATGTGGACCCGGATCTGATCGGCAGCATCTACATCGAGAAAGGCCCGGTAATGGGCGTGGAAGGCACCGGCGCCACTGGCGGGGTGGTGAACATGACCACGCTGCGGGCGGAGGACATCGTCAAACCCGGAGCGACAGAGGGGGTGCGGCTGCGCGCCAGTGCGCTCGGCAACAACAGCGGCAAGCGCGCGCCGGTGGGTTCCACCTCCGGCTACAACGTCAATAACCTCGACGGCCTCAGCAACGATGTTTACCGCATCAATTGCGTGACGCCGTCGCTGTGCGAAGGGCCCCATGACATCAACCGCGTAATGGGCCCGAGCTACACCATGAACCGTCCGCAGATGCTGGACTTGCGCGGCTGGGCGGGCAGCTTGGCGGTGGCGAAACGGTTCGAGTCGGTGGATCTGGTGGCGGCCTATGCCCAGCGTCGGCAGGGCAACTACTACGCCGGTCGCCATGGGCCGACGCCGGAGCTGGACCTGAGCGACCAGCTTGACCGCAAATTCTGGACCGAAGTGCGGCCGACGCTCACCGGTGCTTCGCGATTCCGTGGCGGTGAGCGCATTGCCAACAGCCATATGGAGAGCACGTCCACGCTGTTGAAAGCGCACTTTTTCTTGCCAGACGACCACGATCTGGAGCTGGGTTTTATTCGCTATGTCAGCGACTACGGTGAACTGATGCCGTCCCAGTTGCTGTGGCTGGGTGAAGTGCGTGAAACCGGCGGCAGTCATGTTGATGCCCGCACCTACACGGCACGTCACCGCTGGAATCCAGCGGCGTGGATGGACCGCATCAACCTGCGCGCCAATCTCTGGCATACCGACACCGATAGCAGCAACCAGAACTATTCCGAAGAGCTGACCGGCAGCACCGGCGTCACCGGCAAAGAGTCCGAGGACTACCAACGCTGGGGCGCCGACCTCAGCAACGGCATGCGCTTTGTGGGCGGCGGTGAATGGCACTGGCATTACGGCGTGTCTTGGCAGGAAGAAAAGCTCAGAACGGAAGACGGTGCCGGCGGCGCCGGTGGCTTTGTCGATACCAGCGGGCGTCAGGGCAGCCGCGATGAAGTGAGTGCGTTTACCAGTCTGAAATGGGCGCCGGTCGACAGCGTGGAAGTGGAAGCCGGGGTGCGTTACACCCGTTTCACCGCCCGCGACCGCAAGCCGTACCACGTCACCGCGGGCAACAGTGCCTGTGTCGACAGCAACGGCGACGGCCAGTGTGATCCGCTCAGCTACCGCAACACCCATTCCGGCACCGCGCCGGTGGTCAGTGCCAGCTGGGAGTTTCTGCCTGGCCAGCAACTGTATGTGCGCTACGCCGAAGCGCTGCGCATGCCGAGCCTATTTGAAAGCACTTCCGGCTTTTCCACCGCGCCGGCCTTGGATGTGGAGCTGAAACCGGAGCACGCCAAGAACCGCGAAATTGGCTGGAACCTGGCGCGCGATGACCTGTTCCTGCCCGGCGATCGGCTGCGGGTGAAGTTGGCCACATTTGAAAATCGCACCGACGATTACCTCACCCGCACCATGCCCAACCTGTGGGAGGAAGACGCCCATGCGCGCTTCTTCACCACCCGCAACATCGGCGATGTGGAGTTCTTCGGCAGCGAGCTGATGGTCGAGTACGACGCCGGCCGCTGGTTCACCGAGTTCGGCGGCACCCGCTATCACCATGTGGAGCTGTGCTACTACGGCAGCTACCGCCGCCAAACCTGCACCGATTACGGCATCGAAGGCA
Organism: Alcanivorax sp. REN37; assembly: GCF_041102775.1. Lineage (NCBI taxonomy): Bacteria > Pseudomonadati > Pseudomonadota > Gammaproteobacteria > Oceanospirillales > Alcanivoracaceae > Isoalcanivorax > Isoalcanivorax beigongshangi. The sequence continues at coordinate 2,508,108 of NZ_JBGCUO010000001.1, read as the reverse complement.
GCTACGTTAACAACATGATCCCGCCCAACTGGCACGCCAGCGCGCTGCTTGGCGTGCGTCTGCTGCAGAACAAACTGGAGCTGGGTGTGCGCACCATCCTGATGGGCAAACGCAACAGCACGCCGGAATTCGACAACGAAACCGCCGGCGGCTTTGCCTCGCCGGTGCAATGGCGCAACTACCAGCTCTACGACCTGTTCTTGAGTTACCGCCCCAACGACACCGTGACGGTGGACGTCAACGTCGACAACGTCACCGACCGCTACTACCTCGATGCGCTCAGCCTCGGCCTGGTGCCGGCGCCAGGGCGCAGCGCACGGCTGAGCGTCGCGCTGCAGTTTTGACACCTTGATCGCCGCCCGCTGGGGCGGTGTCCAACATGGAGATGACCTTGATGAAATTGACATCCTGGCAATGGGGCGCGCTGTGCCTGACGCTCGCCCTGAGCGGCTGTGGCAGTGGCGGCGGCGGTAGCGGTGGCGGCGGTGTGCCGGCGCCGGTGGCGAAGGTGGACATTAGCCCCGACCGGCTGCCGGTGGGCGATATTGCTGTGTTGGATGGCCGCGCCAGCGATTCCCCCAATGGCACCCTTACGCGCTTCAGCTGGCAGGTGAGCAAGGCGCCGGCCGAGAGTCGTGCGCTGCCGCAACCGGCTGATGACGCGCTGTCAGAGTTTGTGCCAGACCGGCCGGGCGAGTATCAGCTGTGCTTGGAAGTGGAAGACGATAAGCGCACCAGCACGCCGGCGTGCAGCACGTTGGTGGCGACCAACATTGATCCGGTGGCGGTGATCAGTTCCCACGCGGTGGCGGTGTTAGGCCAGTTCGTGCAACTCGACGGCACCGGCAGCTTGCCGCCGGAAGACGGCGACCCTCAGTTGCTGGTGTACCAGTGGGACATTGTCGGCAAACCCGACGGTAGCCAAGCGGCACTGGACGATGCGCACAACAGCATGCCGCGCTTCCGTGCGGACCTAGAAGGCGTGTACCAAGTGCAGCTGACGGTGTTCCATCAGCAGCGTGTCAGCCACAGCGTGACGCAGGACATCAGCGTATCGGCCATCAATACGCCACCGGTGGCCGTGGCCGGGCCGAAGATCGTTGATCAAGTCCTGGGTCAACGGGTGACACTGGATGGCGGCGGTAGCCATGATCCGGATGGCGACCCGTTGCAGTACCGCTGGGGCTTTGGTTACCAGCAAACCATCCCCGGCGGCGGTCGTCCCACGGGTTCCACCGCTGAATTAGTAGATTGGGATACCGCTACGCCCTCATTCGTGCCGGATGTGGTGGGCGAGTACGTCATCTGGTTGCAGGTGTTTGACGGCCAGGCGCTGAGTGGTTTGAGCTTCGTCAACGTGGTGGTGGACCAGCTGGCGCCTGATCACGTCAACCAGCCCCCTGTGGCAGTGATTACACCGCCGTGGAGCAAAACGTTTGAGCTGGAGTTGGGCGAGCAGTTGACGGTGACCACGGCCTACTCGTTCGATCCGGAGACCGGCCCGATCCAAGCCGGCCATGTGGAGCTGACACTGATCAAGCATCCGCCTGCTTTTGACCCGGTCAATGACGTCACCCAGCACCCGAATTGGAACACCTACAACCTGCGTGTGGCGGGCGAGTACCGTTTCCGCCTGCGGGTGTCCGACGGCGAGTTGTGGAGCGCGCCGGTGGAGCAGAGCTACGTCGTGCGCACCGGCGCCAACCGTGCTCCGCAAGCCGTTGCCAAGGTCAGCGGCCCGAGTGCCACCGTTGGCGTGGGGGACTTGATTACGTTGGATGCCGAAGGCAGTTATGACCCGGACGGCAACCGCATGACCTATCAATGGCGTATGTTGCAGAAACCGGATGGCAGCACTGCTGAGCTGGCGGGTGTGACCACCGCGTTGCCGACCTTCACCGCTGACCAAGCCGGTCCCTACATGGTGGCGTTGAATGTTACCGACAGCCACGGCGAGAGCAGCAGCCGTGAGGCCGTGGTGATCGTGTTCGCCAAGACCGAGAACCACGCGCCAGTGGCGCGGCCGCAGTATGCCAATCAGCATTTCAACGCCCGCCAACCGTTTGTGATTTATCCGAAGGCGGAATTGGAAATCAGTGGCAGCTGGCCAACCATAAGCAGCCACAATGCCTCGGTGCGGCTGCGCTCGGATGCCTACGACCCGGACAGCGACCAGCTCAGTTACTTGTGGAGCATGACCGATGAGCCGGCCGCCAACAGTTTAGTGTTGGCGGTGGGCAGCAATTACGACGCGGGTGTGTGCAGCATGGGGTATACCGTCAATCCGCAGGGGCCCTACACCACTGGCCAGCAGCTGTACGATGCGCTGATGGCGGTGCGTGACTGGACTTGCGCTGACCTCAATCTATCGCCGGCGCTGCCTGGCCGCTACGGAGTGCAGCTGATGGTCACCGACGGCATCGACATCACTGGACCGTTCAACTTCACTTTCCATGCGGTGGAGCGCGCCCAGTATCCGTCGTTGCTGTTGGAAGACATGGCCGGCACCTTTGCTTCCCCCAATGGCGACAACCGGGTGCTGGGTGAAGGCTCAACCGCCATGCGGCAGCTGACGTTCCCGGTCGCGCACAAATCGCCTGGCAGCTTCCCGCTGTTCGACAATCGCATTAGCGCCGGCGACGACATCGTCATGAAAACCTACCAGCTGACGGCGTTCGACAAGGATTACACCATCACCGATCTGGCCGCGATCAGTGGTGATCCGGCCAGCCGTTCCCACTGGGTGGCGGAGTTCGACGGTCTGGAAGACGGTCAGGTGATCAAGCGTGGTACCACAGTGACGTTCACGCTGATGCTGCGCATACCAGCCGATTACCAGCGTCTGGACATCGCAGAAGAAGGGCAGCGCGATGGCGCGCTGGGCATGGCGTACCGCTTTAATGTGGCGGAAGAGCCGGGCTGGTCGTTCTCCTACTCGCCGTACATCTATCTGACCCACGATAGCGGTCGTTGACCGTCAGCGGGCGACGGTTTCGCCATTGCCGTCGCCCCGCTGGCCGCTATACACTCCCCGCCGCTGGCTGCAGGACACCCTGCAGCCGACGTTTTCAGGGCGGGGTGCAAGTCCCCACCGGCGGTATGTGCCCCGTGCACGAGCCCGCGAGCGCCTGCTTCGGCAGGGTCAGCAGATTCGGTGAGATGCCGAAGCCGACGGTGATAGTCCGGATGAAAGAAAACGTACCGCTGCGGTGGCCCCGTGGCGGTTGCGTCGTGCGCCCTGATTCTGGCCCTTAATGCAGTTGTGAGGACTCCATGAATCAGTCTCCTGCCGTAGCTTTTCCCGCCGCCGGCCGTATTGCCTTCATCAAAGCCAGCTGGCACAGCGAAATCGTCGATCAATCCCTCAAAGGTTTTCTCGCCGCGTTGGAGCGGCTCGGCGTCGACCCGTCTCGGGTGGATGTATTCAGTGTGCCCGGTGCATTTGAAATTCCCCTGCATGCCCAGCGGCTGGCTCGCAGCGGCAATTATCTGGCGGTGGTGGGTGCTGCGTTGGTGGTGGACGGTGGCATTTACCGCCACGACTTCGTCGCCCCGGCGGTGGTGGAAGCGCTGATGCGGGTGCAATTGGATACTGACGTGCCGGCGTTCTCGGTGGTCCTGACGCCACACCATTTCCACGAGCATGACGAGCACCAGCGCTACTACTACGGCCATTTCGTCACCAAGGGTGAAGAAGCCGCCAATGCGGTGGTGCAGACCGTGTCCAGCTTGGCGGCGTTGCCGGCCTGATGGATGACCGGCGCCTTGCGGCGCCGGTTTCTGGTTCCATTTAGTGCCGTGGCGGCGACGGTTGGTTGTTGCGCTATCACAGCGGCAACGTTTGCCCTGCTGCGGCCCACTGACGGTTGACGGCACTCAATACCGCATCGAACGACGCCGTAAGGATGTCGCTGTGCACACCGGCCCCAAAGCCGGAACCGTGCTCGCCCAGACGCAACTCCACGTAGCAGGCCGCACGGGCGCTGGCGCCCTGGCCGATGGCGTGCTCGTGGAAATCCATCACCCGCACCGGCACACCCACTGCATCAATGAACGCCGCCAAGGCGCCATCACCTTGGCCGACCCGGGTGTGGGGCTGGCCGTCCAGCGCCAGCGTGACCGTCACCGCGACTTGGCCATCGGTGCCGGATTGCACGCTGTGGTGCAGCCGTTTGAGCGGTGTAGTGCGCTGCAAATACTCCTGCTCGAACGTCCGGTACAGGGTGGCGGCATCCACTTCGCTGCCTGAGCTGTCGGTGAGCTGCTGCACCGCGCGGCTGAATTCGATCTGCAACCGGCGCGGCAGCGCCAAACCGTATTCCTGTTCCAGCAGGTAGGTGATGCCGCCCTTGCCGGATTGGCTGTTGACGCGGATGACGGCGTCGTAGGTGCGGCCCAGGTCGGCCGGATCAATCGGTAAGTAAGGCACTTCCCAGAAGCCGCCGTCCTGCTGCTGGGCGAAACCTTTGCGGATGGCATCTTGGTGCGAGCCGGAGAATGCGGTGTACACCAAGTCGCCGCCATAGGGATGGCGCGGATGCACTGGCAATTGGTTGCAGTGCTCCACGCACTGGCGCACGGCGTCAATGTCGGAGAAATCCAGCCCCGGTGACACGCCTTGGGTATAGAGGTTCAGCGCCAACGTCACCAAGTCGACGTTGCCGGTGCGCTCGCCATTGCCAAACAGACAACCTTCCACCCGGTCGGCACCTGCCAGCAGCGCCAATTCAGCGGCCGCCACCCCGGTGCCACGGTCATTGTGCGGATGCACGCTGAGCACCAAGGCTTCTCGGCGGTGCAAACGGCGGTGCATGTATTCGATCTGGTCGGCGTACAAGTTGGGCGTGGTGCACTCCACCGTGGTCGGCAGGTTGATGATCATTTTTCGCTCCGGCGTCGGCTGCCAGGCGTCGATCACCGCATTACACACGTCTAAGGCGAATTCGGGTTCCGCCATCGAGAAAGTCTCCGGCGAATACTGAAATACCCACTCGGTGTCTGGGTAGCGCGCCGCTTGCTCACGCACCCAAGCGGTGCCATCCAGCGCAATCTGTTTGATCTGCTCCGGCGTCATGTTGAACACCAGCCGCCGCCACGCCGGCGCAATGGCGTTGTACAGATGCACGATCACCCGGCGCGCGCCGGCACAGGCTTCAAAGGTGCGTGCGATCAGATCCGGGCGCGACTGGGTAATCACCTCGATGGTGATGTCGGCAGGAATATGACCGTCGTCGATCAGCTCGCGCACGAAGTCGAAATCAGTTTGTGATGCGGACGGAAACGCCACTTCGATTTCTTTTAATCCCACCGCAATCAACTGCTTGAAAAAGCGCATTTTACGGCGGCTGTCCATTGGCTCGATCAGCGACTGGTTGCCGTCACGCAGATCGGTGCTCATCCAAATCGGTGCCGCCGTCAGGCGACGGGTGGGCCAAGTGCGCTCGGCGTAATCGGCAGCGAAGGGAATCACCGGACGGTATTTTTTTGACGGGTCAGACAACATGGAATACTCCTCGGCACGGCCGGGCCACGGCCACAGCCGGCATGGCTGGATCAGAATCACGGGGCATTTTGGGAGTGCTGCGCGGGGCAGCAGTGGCAGCAGGCGGCCGGGCGGCCACGGGTTACGAGGCCCGGACACCGCGTCCTAGGCGTAGCAGCCGACCGCCATCGCGCTGGCCGGCGCCGAGCGGCACTAGCACAGATAGCAGATGGAGGAACGACGATGACAGCATGTCGGCGTGCTCAGGATGAATAACGGAGAGCCTTATGCTGCGTCGCCGGGGGTGTGGCGTCGCTCGCCAAAAGGACAATCGCTGTCGCGTAAAGGACAACGGCGGTGTTCAGGATGGCGGCAGGAAATGGCTTGGCGGCGCACCAAAGGCACGGCGGAAGGCGGCGGAGAAGGCGCTCGGGCTGTCGTAGCCGTGTTCCAGTGCCACCGTCAGCACCGGGGTGCCGCGCGCCAAGGCGGTGAGGCTCAAGATCAGTCGCGCTTCACGCAGCCAGTGGCCAAAGGTGTAACCGGTCTGGCGTTGAAACAGTCGCGCCAGCGTGCGCGGGTGCATCGCCAGCGCGTCCGCCCAGTCGCTGAGTGTGGCGGCATCGGCGGGCCGCTCCAGCCATTGTCGGCAGCGTTCGGCCAGCGCCGCGTGCTGCGGCAGCGGGATGTGCAGTGACAGCACCGGCGCGGCGGCGATTTCATCCAGCAGCAGGGCGTCGATATGGGCACGGCGGACCGCCTCCGGCTGCGCCAGCGCCGCATCCAGCAACGCCGCCAGCAGCGCTGACACCGCCACCACTTCCGCCTCCAGCAGCAAAGCCGGGTGGGCACCAGGCTCGATGAACACCGAACGCACTTGCACCGGCGTCAGCGCACTGACCCGGTGCGGGAAATCCGGGGGCAGCCAAATCGCGCGCTGTGGCGGCACCACCCACTCGCCATCTTCGGTACCCACTGTCAGCAGACCGTCGGTGGCATATAGTAGCTGGCCGCGGCGGTGAGCATGGGCGGCATATTGGCGCCCGGCGGGCGCCTCCAACGCCAACACTTCCAGCGGTTGTGGGCTGTGCTGCAAATGTGCGGAGCAGTCGGCGCTGTTCACGGCGCCGGGGCCGGCAGGTTGTGGCCGGCGTGCCACAGGTACCAGCTGGCAAAGGTGCGGTAGGGCGCCCAAGCCGCGCCCAGCTCGCGCAGTTGTTTCGGTGTGGGCGACTGCGGCAGCTGTTTCAGACGCCGGTAGCCTTCGCGCACGCCGAAGTCATCCACCGGCAAGATGTCGGTGCGGCCGAGGGTATCAATCAACAACATCTCCACGGTCCAGCGGCCGACGCCCCATAGCTCGGTGAGCTGGCGGATCAGGCTGTCGTCATCCATCTGCTGGGCACTGTCGTAATCAGGAATGCGGCCGGCACGCTTGGCATCAGCGATGCCGAGCACGCTGCGCTGTTTGCTGGCGGATAAGCCGCAGGCTCGCAATTGTTCCGGGGTGGTGGCCAGCAACTGTTCCGGTGCTGGGAATGGCTGCTGCGGGAACAGCGCCAGCAAGCGGCCGAGGATCGCCGCTGCGGCGCGGCCGTGTACCTGCTGGTGGATCACCGCACGAATCAGAGTTTGGTAGGGATCTTGGCCGGGATGTTGCGGCGCGCCGCGCGGACCGCAGCGGTCAACCAGTCGCGCCCAGTCGTCATCCAGTTGGCGCAGGGCGTGGTCGGCGGCGGCGTGCAGGTCGGGATGGTAGCGCGGCATGGTCGGTCCTCACTTCAGAGCCGCTTACGTTACCGGCAAACCGGCGTCGGGTCAGCGTCGACTTAAACCTTGTTTTGCATCCGTAGCAAAACCGCCTGCCTATTATGGGGCCGCGTTGCTAGGCGCCGTCGCGCGCATTTCTGAAGGGAGACACCGCATGGATATTTTTGCAGCACTGCGAGAAAGCCACGAACGCCAACGTCAGTACGCCGATGCGCTGATCGAGACCCAGGGCGCTAGCGAAGAGCGCCAACGCCTGTACCGGCAATTGCGTGCCGAGCTGGCGGCCCATGAAACCGCCGAAGAGCGTTACTTCTACGTGCCGCTGATGCAGCACGATGCCGGCATGGACCTGTCACGCCATGCCATCGCCGAGCATCACCAGATGGACGAAATGGTGGAAGCGCTGGACGACACTGACATGAGCAGTTCTCACTGGCTGATCCGTGCCCGCGAGCTGCGGGACAAGGTGCATCACCATCTGAAGGAAGAAGAGCAGCGGTTTTTCCAAATGGCCGGGAAAATCCTCACCGATCAGCAGAAACAACAATTGGCCGGCCGCTACCTGAGTGATTTCGATCAGGAACTTGAACGGCACCAGTAACATCGGGTGGAGCCGCTGAAAGCTTTCCGGCCCGTGCCCGTCTAGTATGCAACGCGTGGTGGTGGCCATCGGGGCCACCACCGACTTTGCTCGCTGCCGGAAAGAGCCGATGCCCATCATCCGTCCCTTGTTCGTGTTCAACACCCTGTGCCTGACCGCCATGATGGCCTTCGTGCCGTTGGTCGGTCCGATCATCCGCGCGCTCGGACTGCAGGAGTGGCATGGCGGCTTGATGATTGCGCTGGCCGGTGTGTTTTGGATGCTGACGGCGCGCCGCTGGGGCGCAGCCTCTGACCGGCTTGGCCGCAAGCCGATGCTGCTCGCCTCCACGCTCGGCTATGTACTCGCTTATGCCTGTCTGGCGTTGGTGGTGGATGTGGCGCTGGCCGGCACGCTGGCGGTAGGAGCAGCGCTGTTGATGCTGATCGCGCTGCGGGCGTTGATCGGTGCGTTCTACGCCGGTATCCCCTCGATCAGCGCCGCCTTGGTGGCCGACCACACCACGCCAGCGCAGCGTGCCCGGACGTTGGCGCAACTGGGCGCCGCCAATGGTCTTGGGTTGGTGTTGGGGCCGGCACTGGGCGGTCTATTGGTGGGCCAAGGGCTGGCGTGGCCGCTGTATGTGGCAGCCTTGCTGCCGATGCTGGGATTGTTGTGGTTGTGGGCCACGCTGCCCGCCGGCGAGGTGGTGGCCAGCGCGCCGCCACCGCCGCGCGGCGGCGTATTCGATGCGCGCCTGCGGCTGCCGGTGATGGCGATGTTCATCGCCATGGGCGCGGTGGTGGTGTCGCAGATGGTGGTCGGTTTCTACGTGATTGACCGGCTCGGGCTGAGCCCGCAGGACGCTGGGCGGGTGGCCAGCCAAGCGATGACCGCGGTCGGCGTGGTGCTGATCTGCGTGCAAGTGACCATGAGCCGTCGTGCTGCGCTGAATATCGTGCGTTGCCTGTGGCTCGGCAGCGCCATTGCGGCACTGGGTTTCCTGTTGGTGACGCTGTGGGTGTCGCAGTGGGGCCTGATCGCCAGCTATGCGTTGATGGCGGCGGGATTGGCATTGGTGTTCCCGTCGTTGCAGGCACTGGCCGCCAACAGCGTCGGCCCGGATGAGCAGGGCCGCGCGGCCGGACAAGTGGCGGCGGCGCAGGGATTGGCGATGGTGTTGATGCCGCTGCTGGCCACGGTGCTGTACCGGTTGCACAGCGCGGCGCCTTACTGGATGGCGGCAACACTGTTGGTGCTGTTTGCGTTGGCAGTGTGGCGCCAGCTGGCACGGCAGTCTGCGCAGGCCGCGCCGTCTGACCAGATTTTATAATTCAGGGGGCCGATTTTTCATCACCGCTATACCGCCGTCACAGCACCGCAGGTATCGTCTTTCAACGGACGAACGTGCTGTGAAAGCTCAACGGAGGAGCTGTGAAGATGCGTTGGATGATGTGTCTGGCATTGGTGATGGTGGCTTCGCTGGCTGGCGCTTCGGCGCGCGCCGCCCACCTCACTGCAATGGCCGCCTGGTCGGCGCCGGAGAGCGTCGGCAGCGTGCAGCAACCTGCGGATCGACATGGCTGAAGAACCGGCGCCGCGCCCTGCGGCGCGAACCCTGCATTACTTCTACGATCCCCTTTGCATTTGGTGTTACGCCGCCGCGCCGCTGGTGGAGGCGGTTCGCCATGTGGTGAACCTGCCGCTGGCGCTGCACGGCGGCGGCTTGTTCGGCGGTCGCCACCGGCGCCGCTGCGATGAAGCTTGGCTGGTGGGCATGACCGCGCTGGAAGGACGGGTTGCGGATCTCACCGGGCAGCGCTTTTGCGACACGACCCAGCGCAGTGCGCTGGCGGCCCGGGCACCCTGGTTGGACTCCGGTGTGCCGATAGCCGCAGTCGAGGCTGCCCAGCAACTCGGACACGACCCCGCCGCATTCCTGGCGGTGCTACAGTCCGCCTGGTTTGCCGAAGGCGAAGCCATTACCGAGTTGCCGGTGCTGCAACGGTTGGCCGCGCGTTGTGACCTGCCGGCGGCGGATTTCGCCGCCGCGTTGGTGCGCTGCCAACAACAAGTGCAGCCCCACATGCGCACCAGTCGCCGCCTATTGCGCGCGGCCGGTGCCCGCGGCTACCCGGCCTTCATGCTGGAAAGCGGGGCACGGTGGCAGGTGCTGGATGCGGGGACATTCCTTGGCAAGCCCGACCATTGGGCTGCGCATCTGGCGGGGCTGCAACATTGAAGTGGTAAGAGGGAGTAGTGGCAGTGGCTGAACAGAAGTTCCGAGTAATCAGTGAGGACCCGGCACGCATCATGCGGCGGCTGGTCCGCCATTGGGCGCACAAGTATGAGACCGAGCTGGACGATACCAGCGGCCGCGTGCATCTTGGCGAACAGGGCAGCGTGGTGATGCAGTGGGTGGAGTCCGCCCTGGCCATACAGATCCAGGCCGACGACCAAGCCGGCTGCGACACGCTGAGGGAAATCGTAGTGGCGCACTTGCAGAACTTCGAGGGCGAGCGCCCATTGCGTGTGGAATGACCCGCTTTCGGGTCAGCGTTGGGCACCTTCCGGGTGCCGCTTGCGGAGAGAGTCACGATGAATGCACTGCACCAGCCGGATCTCGGCAAACTGATTTTGCGTCTGACGCTTGGCATCCTGCTGCTGTTGCACGGCATCGCCAAGCTGCGTTACGGCATCGACTGGATCGGTGACTCATTGGTAGGCATGGGGCTGCCGCGCTTCATCGCTTATGGCGTCTACGTCGGTGAGATTTTGGCGCCGCTGATGTTGATCCTCGGCATCTACGCCCGTATCGGTGCGCTGCTGGCGGTGGGCAACATGGCGTTTGCCATCCTGATCGCGCATATGGGCGAGCTGTGGCAGCTGAATGACAGCGGTGGCTGGGCATTGGAACTGCAGGGCTTCTTCCTGTTCACCGCGCTGGCGCTGGTGTTCATCGGCCCGGGGCGCTACGCAGTGCGGCAATGATCGACGCCGGGTCTGCCTGGTGTGATGGCTGAAAACAATACGCTCCCATTCGGGAGCGTATTGCTATGGGGCTCAGGACAATTTTTGTGATGCAGATGCCGCGCCCGGCTGGGCGCTCTTGGTGCTGGCATGGTCCTGGGCCGCTTGGGTCGCTGCACCGGTTTTGGCGTCCTGCTGACCGCCGCGGGTCGCCGCCGTCTGTGATGACGGGCTGCCGCTGTGGCTCTGCTGCGTCTCGCTACCGGTTTTCACCGCGTGCTCATCCGAGCGACTGTGGGCCGCTGCGGCTGGCGAAGAACTGCCGGCCGCGTGTTGCTGTCCTGCCTGATGACTATTGCTGTGTGCTGGGTTGGGCGACGCCGCACCATTTTGGGACTGCGCAGTGCCTGGATTGGATGCTGCGCTGTGCTGCTGGCCTTGCTGCGGTGCGGAGCCGGTGGCCTGGCTGTGGGTACTGTTGGCTGCAGTATGTGACGATGCTNTGCGGTGCGGAGCCGGTGGCCTGGCTGTGGGTACTGTTGGCTGCAGTATGTGACGATGCTTGCTGACCCTGCTGACCCTGCTGACCCTGCTGACCCTGCTGACCCTGCTGACCCTGCTGCCGTTGTTGACCCTGTTGACCCTGCTGGCCTTGTTCAGCCTGCTGCATGCGAGTGGTCTGCTGCGAAGCAGCGTGTGATTGGCTGCTGCCAGCTGCAGTTGAATGATGGTCGTGGGCGTGATTGTCCGTGTGGCGCTCGGCACCGGTGTGCGACAGCATGTCGTCATGCTGGTGCTGGGTCGGCTGGCCAGCGTGCGCTGTGTGTGCCGATGACTGGCCAGCAGCGTGTTCATGCTGACGCTCGCCCGCGGCTTGATCCAGGCGCTCTTGGCCGGCTTCCACATGGGCGCGACCCCGCGCTTCCAGCTCCTCGTTGCCGAGCAGTTTGCCGGCCAATTCTTCAACTTTACCTTGAGCGACTTCCGTACGACCTTTGATCTGATCCTTGTTCATGATGATCTCCTGAATGTCGTGACTAGAGACTGCGCTTGCGGCAGGTGGATACCCTCCTGCACTAGAAGTGACTGGCGCCGCTGGGTGGAGTTGCTCAAAAACTGCTCAAACACTGTAAAAGCCGTGGCGCAACTATGAAGCCCGGTAAAACACGCGCGGCAGCAAGAGGAATGACTGGGAATGTGGTCACGCTGGTTGGAAAATCGACGCATGCGGCGCTACCGCTTCGAGCGCAGCGACTGGGAACGCTGCGTGGCGTGGTGGCCGCCGGCGGCGGCAGTATCGGGTCCGTTGCGTGAGCAGTGGTTCGATCTGGTGAAGCGCTTTTTGCTGCGTAAAAGCATCGTCGGCGGCGCTGGGTTCGAGGTCACCGATGACATGCGCTGGACCGTGGCGAGCATGGCCACGCTGCCGGTACTCGGACGCGGTTTGCAGCTTTATCGCGGCTGGGAAGTGGTCGTGTTGTACGAGACCCAGTTCTGTTCCGACCTGGAGCACGAGGATGAGCATGGCGTGGTGCATCGCGATGAAGAATGGCGCAGTGGCGAAGCCTGGGAGCAGGGGCCAGTGATTCTGTCCTGGGAAGACGTGCAAGGCGCCAGCAGCATGCCCCCCTACAACGTGGTGATCCACGAGATGGCGCACAAAATCGACCTGCTCACCGGCAGTGCCAATGGCGCGCCGCCGCTGCCGGTAGGTGTTTCGGCGCAGCATTGGCAGCAGGTGATGGCGGCGGCGATGGCCGAATTGGCGCAATGGGAGCGCGACGGCGATACCGGCTGGCTCGATCCCTACGCGCTGGAGCATCCGGCCGAATTCTTCGCCGTGCTGGCCGAGGTGTTTTTCGAGGCGCCGCAAGCGTTGGCGCAGCAATGGCCGCAGGTGTACACCGCGCTGGCCGGCTGCTTCCGACTGCACTGGCAGCAAGATCGTTGGGAGGTGGCCGCATGAGGGTGCGCAAGCTGTTGCTGTGGCTGGGCCTGGTCGTGCTGGCGCTGATGCTGCTGCTGATCGCGCTGTGGTACGGACTGCGCCCACTGGCCGGCCATTACGGCGTGAACTGGCAGAGCCATAACTGGCAGCAGGGCGCACTGGTGCTGCGTCAGCTGCGCTGGCAGGACGACGACTGCGAGCGGGTACAGCTGGACGCGCTGGTGCTGGTGCCAGGCTGGCCGCTGCGGGTGCTGGCGGACGGTGTGAAATTGCCGGCCTGCCCAGCGGCGCCGGCCACCGACGAGCCGTTTACGTTACCCCAGTTGCCGTGGATGCCGCCGCTGGAAGCGCGCGTCAGCGGATTGGTGGTGGCCGACCAGCAACTGGATCTGCGGTTATCACACCGGCAGCGCCAGTGGTGGCTAGTGGCGCGGGCACTGACCTGGCCCCAGGCGCTGCTCAGCGCCACCCTCGATCAAGAAGGGCGCTGGCAAGTGGCGGGTCGCTGGCCGCTGGCGGCCCTGTCGGATCAAGTGGTTGGTGGTCTGCGCGTGCATGGCAGCGGTGACCAATACAGTCCGCGCCCACAAGGGCGGCTGGAGCTCACGCTGGATGAGGTCGGTGTGGTGGACCGCCCGGAGCGTGCTGATCTGGCCGCTACCCTGACGCTGTCGGAGGCCGGCTGGCAGGCTGCCTTGCAGAGCAGTGGTCCGGTGCGCGGCGCGCCGGAGCTGTTGATCAGGCTGGAGCCGTGGCAGTTGCAGGGCGATTGGTCCGGCACCATTGCCCATGCCGACGGCGCCTTGACGGTGGAGGCCGAGGCCGGCCGCGCGGCACTGCACCTGGACAGCGACGGGCTTGACCAGGGCAACGGCCGGCTGGCGTTCAGCAGCGAATGGCTGTCCGGCGAGGTGCCGTTCAGTTGGCAGCAGGGACAGCTGACCGTGCCCGCCCACGAGCTGGCCGGCAGCGATGGGTTGCGGGTGCGCTGGCCGGAGCTGACGGTGCCGTTGGCCACCAGCGGCGAAGCCGCTGTTTCACTGGCGTTGGATTATCAAGAGCTGGCGGCGCAGGTGGTTGGCAGCCGCGTCAGCTGGTCGCTGCCAGATTGGCGCTGGCAGGGCCGCGTCCGGTTGTCCGGCACGGTGGCTGACGCCAAGCTGGACGGCGGTTGGAACGGCCATTGGGATGCCGCCGGTCCCGGCGGCGAGCCGCTGCGGCTGGCGCTGCAGCACCCGCAGGGCCAACTGGCGCTGGACGTGCCGGTGTCACCGGCCGTGTTGGACCAGCAACGCGTTGAAGGCAGTGTGCGCGGCCGCGCGGAAGACATCCCGCTGAGCGGGCGCTGGAGTGCGTCTTGGGCTGGGGCGCAGCCGCACGGTGATGTCACCCTGACTGCACAGTTGCCGGAGTTCAGTCACGGCGGCCAGCTGACGCTGACCAGCCGCTGGCAATTGGACACCGAGGCGATGGCGCTCACCCTTCCCGCCGGCGCCACGCTGCAGTTGGACAGCTCGGTATGGCAGGAGCTGCTGCTGCGCCCAGTGACGGTCACCAGTGTCGGGCCGCTGCAACTGGATGAACACGGCGCCCGAGGCCGGCTGGCGCTGGCTGCTGAGGGGCTGGTGGCGGCCCGTCACCGGGTGCCGGCGCTGGCGGGCGAGTTGGATCTCAAGGGTGTAGCGGCGGCTCTGACGTTGCGCGTGCCGGACTGGGACACGCGCTTGAGTGCCGATGCCGCGCCCCACGGCGGCGGCTGGGCCGGCCGCCTGACGTTGGAGTCGCCACTGTCGCCAGCGCAGAGCCAATCATTACCACTGACGTTGGCCGACGGTCAGGTGTCAGCCTCTGGTCGCTGGCAGTGGCAGGACGATCTCAGTCTGGAGGCATCGCTGCGATTACGTGATGCGGTGCTCGACTGGGGCGGTGTGCGTGCGGAAGGCGTCGCCGGTGAATGGGCGTTGTCGATGCTGCCGGGGCAGCGGGTACGTGCCCACAGTGTGGGGCCGATGACGGTGGCCAAGGCCGATGTCGGCTTCCCGATCACCGAGATTGCCGCCACCCTCGATACTGATTTGGAGCAGTGGCGGTTGACCGATATTCGCGCTGAGCTGCTGGGCGGCGAGTTGCTGGCGCCGGCGCTGAGCTGGCCGGGCAGCGCGTACCAAACTGTCGTGGTGACGCGCATCGAGTTGCCGCAGCTGGCGGCGTTGCAATCAGAGCCGGTGGTAACGCTGACCGGTCGCGTTGGCGGCTACCTGCCGTTGCGACTGGGTGCCGACAGCGTGGCGATCCGCGCCGGCAAGCTGGCCAATGAGACGCCGCTGGGGCTGTCACTGCTGAGCAGTGATGCCTTGACCGCCATGAAGGCCTCGAACACCGCGGTATCGCTGGCGCTGGATAGTTTGTCGGTGCTCGAGATCGGCACCTTCCAAGCGCAGCTCGACATGGCAGATGATGGTTGGCTGTCGGCGGCGGTGAACCTTGCTGGCGTGAATCCGTCCCAAGGGGGGCTGGCGGTGGCATTTAATTACACCCACCAAGAGAATCTGCGCGTGCTGTTGCGCAGCCTACGGATTGCCGATGAGTTATCACAGCAGGTCATGGAATCGCTGCCGTGAATGTTTTAAAACCCTTCCACTGCGGGCCGAATGAGGCAATCGATATGGCATTAAACCGAGGCTTGGGAGCACTGTTGTGCGTGCTGGCGCTGGGCGGCTGTACGCCGCGCATTGCGCTGGAAGCGCCCAAGGAACCCATCACCATCAACCTGAACGTCAAGATCGACCACGAGATCCGTCTCAAGGTTGAGAAAGACCTGGATGCGCTGTTTGGCGCAGACAGCGATTTGTTCTGAGGAGAGCCCCATGAAGATGAAACCTGTGCTGATCGGAATGCTGGTGCTGGGCTTGGCCAGCGGCGCTGCGGCGCTGGATCTGGATGGTGCCAAACAGCGTGGTTTGGTGGGCGAACAGGCCGATGGTTACCTGGGGGTAGTGAATGCGACCCCGGAAGTGGTGGAGCTGGTCTCGGAAGTGAACGCCCGCCGCCGCGACGCCTACCAGCGCATTGCCCGCCAGAACGGCATCACCCTCGACCAGGTCGCGGCGCTGGCTGGCGAGAAGGCCATCGACAAGACCCCAGCTGGCGGCATGGTGCAGGACGCTAGCGGTAAATGGGTGAAAAAGTAGCCCGTCTTTGATGGCCAACAGCGCCGTGATACCGGCCCCGATAATGGGGCCGGTATTCAAGATTTAACTCTTTTTTCACGAAAATCAGTTATTATGCCCGCCGCACGCGGGCGCCTTATCGGGTCGCACCGTACCGTGCCGGATTCCGGTTTCTGCCGTTGCCTTGTCTGGGCTTGGGCGCCGGCAGCGCGGTGCAGCGATACCCAGCGCCTCACCTTTCCTGGTTTTAAAATCAATACTGTCGAGGTGGTCTGTGGATTGGCTCTGGACCGGTAATATCTGGATTCTCTATGTTTTCATTGCCTGCGGGGCTTATGTCCATTACCGCGGCAAGGTGCGCCACAAGTTTCGCCGTCAGGTGCTGGATCACTCCACCATCATGGCGCCGGTGAACTGCCTGATTTACGCCACCAGCTCGGTGCCGAACAAGCCGTTCCTCGACCGCAGCAAATTCCCGGAGCTGGACCTGCTCAAGGACAACTGGGAAGTGTTCCGTGAGGAAGCGCTGGCGCTGACCCAAGGCGGCTACATTGGCCAATCCAGTACCGACAACGACCTGGCGTTCCACTCGTTCTTCCGTACCGGTTGGAGCCGTTTCTACCTGAAGTGGTACAACGACGCGCAGCCGTCTGCGATGCAGATGTGCCCCCGTTCGGTGGAACTGGTGAACCGTATCCCCGGCATCAAGGCGGCGATGTTTGCCAAGCTGCCGGCCGGCGCCAAGCTCGGCCAGCACCGTGACCCGTTTGCCGGCTCGCTGCGGTACCACCTCGGCCTCGATACCCCCAACGATGACCGCTGCGCCATCTTCGTCGACGGTGAAGTGCACTCCTGGCGTGACGGTGAAGACACCCTGTTTGATGAAACCTACATCCACTGGGCCGAAAACTTCACCGATAAGGATCGTCTGATTCTGTTCTGCGACGTCGAGCGCCCACTGCGCTACCGCTGGGCCCAGGCATTCAACCGCGTATTCCAGAAGCTGGTGGTGAGCGCGACCGAAACCGAGAACGTTAAAGGCGACGACGTCGGCGCGCTGAACAAAGTATTCGACGTGGTGTATAAAGTCCGGGCGTGGGCAAAAGGCATCAAGAAGAAAAACCGCAAGCTCTACTACGCCATGAAGTGGGTGCTGATCGGCGGTTTGTTCTATCTGATTTTCGTGCGCTGAGCCGCATCCTGAAACCCCGCTGCGGCGGGGTTTTTTGTGCCTGTTATTTCCACTTGGCAGCGCGCTGCCGCTTTGCAGGAGATGCACCGATGACCGATCTGGCGAAGTGGTTGGGTATTCAATGGCCGCTGATTCAAGCACCAATGGCCGGGGTGCAGGACCAGCGCTTGGCGCTGGCAGTGTGTCAGGCTGGCGGGCTCGGCTCATTGCCGGCCGCGGCGGTGTCGCTGGAGGCGCTGTCCGAGCAGGTGGCCGCACTGCGGGCGGTCACTGCGGCGCCGTTCAATGTGAACTTCTTCGCCCATACTGCGCCGGCGGAGGATGCCGTGGCCGATCAGGCCTGGCTCGACAGCCTCGCCGGCGAGTACCAGCAGTGGCAGCTGCCGCGGGTGGCGGCGTCCGCCGCGCCACGACAGCCGTTCAACCCGCTGGCGGCGGATTGGGTCAGCGCCATGCGGCCGGCGGTGGTGAGTTTCCATTTCGGGTTGCCGGCGCCGGCGCTGCTGGCACAAGTGAAAGCGGCCGGTGCCAAGGTGTTGGCCTCCGCCACGACGGTGGCAGAAGCGCAGTGGCTGGTGCAGCACGGCGCCGACGCGGTGATCGCGCAGGGCTGGGAGGCCGGCGGCCACCGTGGCCATTTCCTCGATGCCGATGTCAGCCGCCAGTTGGGTACCTTTGCGCTGGTGCCGCAGATCGCGGCGGCCGTGGCGGTGCCGGTGATCGCGGCCGGCGGTATCACCGACGCGGCCACGGTGGCGGCGGCACGCCGGTTGGGCGCCGCGGGGGTGCAGGTGGGTACCGCCTTCCTGCGCACGCCGGAAGCCACCACCACGGCACTGCACCGCAGTGCGCTGGCCAGCGATCGACCGACGCTGGTGACGCACCTGTACAGCGGCCGGCCGGCGCGGGCGATTGCCACGCCGTTCTTGGAGCAGGTTGGCCCGCTGGCGGGATGTCCGGCCCCTTTTCCACGCGCCAGCGCGGCTATTCTGCCGCTGAGAAAGGCGGCAGAAGCGCACGGCGATGACCGCTATACGTCAATGTGGAGCGGGCAGAACCGCAGTGGTTGCCGGGCGCTGCCGGCAGCGGAGATTTGCCGCGCGTTGGCGGCCGGGTGGGACGTGCCGGCCGGATGAGTCCGGCCGGCGGCAGGCGTCAGCGGCTGAATTCCAGCTCGCGGTTGCGCTCCGAAACTTGGCCGTTGAGGGTCCACAGGTCATACAGATAGCCGAGCAGGAACAGACCGCCGGTGCACAGGTAGATGATGCCGGTGATCCACTTGCCCATGTACATGCGGTGAACGCCGAACACTCCGAGGAAAGTCAGCAGAATCCAGCTGATGTTGTAATCAACGCGGCCGGAGCGGTAGCGCCGGTCAGCGCGTTCATCCATGCCGGGAATCAAGAACAAGTCGATGATCCAGCCAATCAGAAACAGGCCGAAGGTGAAGAACCAAATGGTGCCGGTGATCGGCTTGCCGTAATAAAACCGGTGGGCACCGGTGAAGCCGAAAATCCACAGCAGGTAGCCGAACAGTTTGCTGTGGGTGTCGTGCTGGCCGCTCAGTTGCATGGGGCTCTCCTTGCTGCGAAAGGGTGGAACTCAAGCGCCGATTATGCCGTGCCGGCCCTCGAAACCGAATGCTAGGCACGGGATGTGGGACACAATTTCACCAATTACCGTTTACAGCGTCACCTTGATCTGCGCTGCCACGCGCTGGACACGCTGCACCGCGGCGTCGATATCGTCGGCGCGGGCCAGGCCAACGCCCAGACGCCGCTCGCCGGCCACTTCCGGTTTACCGAACAGACGCAGGTCCGTGTCAGGCTCGGCCAGCGCGGCGGCCAGGTTGCCGTACTGCATTTGGCTGGAGTCGCCGCTCACCAGCAATACCGCCGAGGCGCTCGGGCCCCATTGGCGAATCAACGGGATCGGCAGGCCGAGAATGGCGCGTGCATGCAGTTCGAACTCGGACAGGTTCTGGGAGATCAGCGTCACCATGCCGGTGTCGTGGGGGCGTGGTGACACTTCCGAGAAGTACACCTGATCGCCTTTGACGAACATCTCGACGCCGAACAGGCCACGGCCGCCGAGCGCACCGGTGACCGCTTCCGCCATCTGGTGGGCCGCCGCCAGTGCCGCGTTGGACATCGGCTGCGGTTGCCAGGATTCGCGGTAGTCGCCGCGCTCCTGGCGGTGACCGATCGGTGCGCAAAATGCGGTGCCGTCCCGGTGGCGCACGGTGAGCAGCGTGATCTCGTAATCGAAATCGATGAAGCCTTCCACGATCACTCGGCCGGCGCCGGCGCGGCCGCCGGATTGGGCGTGGGTCCAAGCGGCATCAATGTCGGCGTCGCTGCGCACTGTGCTCTGGCCTTTACCGGAGGACGACATGACCGGCTTCACCACGCACGGCAGGCCGATGGCGGCGACGGCGGCGCGGTATTCAGTTTCGGTGTCGGCAAACCGGTACGGCGATGTGGCCAGCCCCAGTTGTTCCGCAGCCAGGCGGCGGATGCCTTCGCGATTCATGGTCAGCTGGGCGGCGCGCGCAGTGGGCACCACGTTCAGCCCTTCTGCTTCCAACTCCACCAGCACATCGGTGGCGATGGCTTCGATTTCCGGCACCACATAGTGTGGCTGTTCAGCGCTGATGACGCGGCGCAGGGCGTCGCCATCGAGCATCGAAATTACATGGCTGCGGTGCGCCACCTGCATGGCCGGGGCATTGGCGTAGCGGTCCACCGCGATCACTTCGCAGCCCAGTCGTTGCAGAGCGATCACCACTTCCTTGCCCAACTCGCCGCTGCCGAGCAGCAATACGCGGGTGGCGGTGGGGGACAGGGGGGTGCCAAGGGTGGGCTGGTCCATGCGGGCCTCCGGAACAGGGAATCAGACAGCGGGAAACGCGCAGTCTACCCCATGCGGTGCGGGCTGGCAGCGGCTAACATGGGCGCCGCAAAAGGAGAACCTGGTGAACGACGATCAACATTGGATGCAGCAGGCGCTGGCGTTGGCGGCCCAGGCCGCCGAAGCGGGCGAGGTGCCGGTGGGTGCGGTGGTGGTGCGCGACGGCGAACTGCTGGGCGCCGGCTTTAATCGGCCGATTTCCGGCGCCGATCCTACCGCCCACGCAGAAATCGTGGCGCTGCGCGCCGCCGCGGCACGGCTTGGTAACTACCGGCTGACCGGGGCGACCCTCTACGTCACCATCGAGCCCTGCACCATGTGCTTCGGTGCGCTGATGCACGCGCGCATCGGGCGACTGGTGTATGGCGCCACGGAACCGCGCGCCGGCGTCTGCGAAAGCCAATTGCAGCTGCCGGCAGCTGAGTTCTACAACCATCGGCTGGCGGTGACCGCCGGGGTGATGGCGGAACACAGTGCCGCCCTGCTGCGGCAATTCTTCCGCGCGCGACGCGGGTAAGGGGCAGCGTCACAGGTGCCTGCCGAGCCGCGCAGTAGGTGGAGAAAGTCATGCCGAGGAGCGGGGCGGCTCTGGCTTGCTGCCCGTGAAGGTGCGGCACCGGCGCGATAGTGTGCTTCGTGGAAAGCCAGGTGGGATATGCTCGGCAATTGTCGGCTGCCGATTCTAGGTTTTCGATTTCTGAATTGTTAAGCAGAAAGGCCGAACGGTCGCTGAACGAACCCCGAACCCCGAATTCAGAATTCAGAATTCAGAATTCAGAATTCAGAATTCAGAATTCAGAATTCAGAATTCAGAATTCAGAATTCAGAATTCAGAATTCAGAATTCAGAATTCAGAATTCAGAATTCAGAATCCAAAATTCGGAATCGGCCCTCCGATTTCAGCCGCTAGAAAAAAATAATGCTGGTTCCATCATCATGATTTAGTCCCGCAGCATTTAATTTTATGGGGCCGAAAAAAAAGCCCAATACGTTATCAGTATTGGGCTTTGTTCTTTACACCGACCAAGCGGCTATCCATGGTCTTAGTGCAGCATTGCTAGCAAGGTCGGTGCCGGTTCGCCATTGTGCTGATCGAGCCATACCAAACGGTCGTAGTAGTTCTGGATTTCGCGCACATACACCACGGCTTGGCCACCGCTGGCAAAGCCGTGGCGAGTTTGGCGGTAATAGTCCGGGCGGCTCAGCAGCAGCAGCCGCTGGCGCACGTCCTGCCAGCGATTGGGGTCGCCACCGCCGCGGGCGGTCAGCTGACGCGCGTCTTCCAAGTGGCCGATGCCGACGTTATAGGCGGCCAGCGCCATCCAAGTGCGGTCGGGTTCGGGAATGTCCTCGTTGATGCGGTCGTGCATCTTGCGCAGGTAAGCGGCGCCGGCCGCGATACTCTGGCGCGGGTCCTCGCGGTTGGCAACGCCCATTTCCCGGGCGGTTTGCTGGGTCAGCATCATCAGACCGCGCACGCCAGTGGGCGAGACCGCGCCGGCGTCCCACATTGATTCCTGGTAGGCCACGGCGGCCAGCAGGCGCCAATCAAAGCCGGTGCTGGCGGCGGCGGTATGGAAGTCGTCTTGATACTGCGGCAGCCGCTGATCGCGGTGGCGAATGAAAGAGCGTGCAGCGTACAGATCAAAGCGGTCGTGATGACGGAAGAAGCGCCGCTCCAGCTTGGCCACCTCGCCGCTGAGCTTCATGCGCGTCAAGTAGCGCTGGGCGGCGTGGTGCAGGCGGCGGTTGGGCTCGGGCCGGAAGAACCAGCCCATACTGCTGGCTTCGGCGTCGAATGCGGCGTCAAGATCGGGGAACAGGGTGCGATGCAGTGCGAAGCGGTTGGAGTCCACCAGGGTGTAATCAGCACGGCCGCTACGTACCAGTGCCATGAGCGCTTCGACACCCGCGCCGGGCAGTTCGGTCACATCCAGGAAGGGTACGTCTTCTTGCAGGTGGCGCAGCAGCTCGGCGTTGGCGGAGTCGGCCTCCACCACGATGCGTTTACCGGCCAATTCCGACAACTGGCGCGGGCGGGTTTCGCCGCGGCGATAGATGATTTTGTGTTGGATCGACTGGTAGCTGGTGGTGAAGTCGAAGTGGCGGGCGCGGTCCGGTGTGATGGACAGGCCCGCAGCGGCGATATCGACGCTGCCTGCCTCCAGCAGACTGAACAGCTCACCCAAGTCCTGGGCTTCGATCACTTTCAATTCCAGCCCCAACTCCTCGGCAAAACCACGTACCAGTTCATAATCCATGCCGGTGGGGCCGTGCTGGTTATGGTAGTAGGTGGTCGGCGAGAGGGTGGTGGCGAGCACCAGCTCACCCCGGCTGTGCACGCGATCGAGTGCATCCGGCGGGGAGCCACTGCCGGTCATGACGGCCAGCGCAGTCAGCGCTACCACCGGCACCAGCAATGATTTCAGCTGTGCAAACACCATGTTCATGAGGATTCCCGCTGCACCACGCAGAGTGCGTGGCCAGTCCGGTATGGCCGCTGCCGGCCCCTTCCGTGGCGTGATGACCCAGCCACCCATCCCTGCGGCCAGACGCAATTTCACCTTCTCAGATGGGGGGCGAGTCTAGCAGCAGGTGGTCTTTTGAACAGCTTCCATGTCTGACAAATAGGCACAGTGGCGCCCAGAGACAGCAATTTCAGACTTCGGTACCACGCCGTGATCAGGCGAGGGACTGATCAGGTAGCGGCCGCTAGCGGCGGGGCGGCAATGGCTGCCTTCGCGAGGCTTTTCCCGTATCATGCGCGTCTTCCGATTAGTCCCCTCCCTGAACCCAGGTAAACAAAGGCGCGCCATGCTCATCCTTCCCGGTTCCTCCGCGTTGTCCCCATTCCGTCAGGAAAAACTGCAGGCGTCACTGCCCGGCGTGTCCGCTCTGGGCGCCCGCTTTGTGCATTTCGTGGCGCTGGATGGCGCCCTGACCGACGCGCAGGAAGGCGTGCTGGAACAACTGCTGCGCTACGGCCCGACCGGCGCAGTGACGCTGCCGGAGCAAGGCGAGCAGTTCGTGGTGGTGCCGCGTCCGGGCACCATTTCACCGTGGTCCTCCAAGGCCACCGACATCTGCCACAACGCCGGACTGGCGGCGGTGCAGCGCATCGAGCGTGGCATCGAATACCGTGTGGTATGGGATGCCGCGGTGACCGATCGTGCCGCCGTGTTGGCCGCACTGCATGACCGCATGACCGAAGCCGTGCTGGAGTCCCTAGAGCAGGCGCAGGTGCTGTTTGCGCGCCAAGCGCCGCGCCCGCTGGCGCGGGTCGACGTGCTGCAAGGCGGCCGCGATGCGTTGGTGCAGGCTAACCGTGAGCTGGGCCTGGCGCTGGCCGAGGACGAAATCGATTACCTGCTGGAGCAGTTCCTGCGTCTGGACCGCAATCCCACCGACGCCGAGCTGATGATGTTTGCGCAGGCCAACTCTGAGCACTGCCGCCACAAGATTTTCAATGCGTCGTGGACCATTGATGGTGAGCAGCAGTCCCACAGCCTGTTCGGCATGATTCGCAACACCTTCAAGGAAAACCCGGGCCGGGTGCTGTCTGCCTACAAAGACAACGCCGCAGTGATGGCGGGCCACGACGGCGCACGCTTCTTCCCCAATCCGGATACCGGCACCTACCACTATGTGCAGGAGCCGATCCACATTCTGATGAAGGTGGAAACCCACAACCACCCGACCGCCATCGCGCCGTTCCCGGGGGCATCCACCGGTTCCGGCGGTGAAATCCGTGATGAAGGCGCCACCGGTCTGGGCGGCAAGCCGAAAGCCGGGCTGTCTGGCTTCTCGGTGTCGAACCTTAATATTCCCGGCTTCGCGCAGCCGTGGGAGCAGCCTTACGGCAAGCCGGAGCGCATTGTGTCGGCGCTCGACATCATGGTTGAAGGCCCGCTCGGTGGCGCCGCGTTCAACAACGAATTCGGCCGCCCCAACCTGTGCGGTTACTTCCGCACCTTAGAGCTGGAAGTAAACGGCGCTAACGGTATGGAAGTGCGCGGTTACCACAAGCCGATCATGATTGCCGGCGGCCTCGGCAACATCCGTGACGGCCACGTGGAAAAGAAACCCATTCCGGCAGGCGCCCACATCATTGTGCTCGGCGGCCCGGCGTTGCTGATCGGTCTTGGCGGTGGCGCGGCGTCGTCGATGGCATCCGGTGAATCGGCGGAAGAACTCGACTTCGCCTCGGTACAGCGCGACAACCCGGAAATGGAGCGTCGCTGCCAGGAAGTGATCGACGCCTGCTGGGCGCAGGGCGAACGGAACCCGATCGTGTCGATCCACGACGTCGGCGCCGGTGGCCTGTCCAACGCGTTGCCGGAGCTGGTGCACGACGCGGAGCGCGGTGCACGGCTGGAACTGCGTGATATTCCTTGCGATGAGCCGGGCATGAGCCCGGTGGAAATCTGGTGCAACGAAGCCCAGGAACGCTACGTGATGGCGGTGCTACCGGCGGATCTAGACCGCTTCGCCGCCCTTTGTGCCCGGGAGCGGGCGCCGTTTGCGGTGCTCGGTCAGGCCACTGACGAAGAACATTTGCTGCTGGGCGATCGCCACTTCAATGAAGCGCCGGTGGATCTGCCGATGGACGTGCTGTTCGGCAAGGCGCCGAAGATGCAGCGCGAGTTCGAGCGCACTGATTTCGAGCGTCGGCCGTTTGATCTGGCCGGCATCAGCTTGAAAGAGGCCACCCAACGGGTACTGCAGTTGCCGTCGGTGGCATCCAAGTCGTTCCTGATCACTATCGGTGACCGCTCGGTGACCGGCTTGGTGCACCGCGATCAGCTGGTGGGCCCGTGGCAGGTGCCGGTGGCCGACTGCGCGGTGACCGCTTCCAGCTTCCAGGGGTACACCGGCGAAGCGATGTCGATGGGCGAACGCACGCCGCTGGCCTTGGTGGATGCCGCCGCCTCCGGTCGCATGGCGGTGGCGGAAGCGCTGACCAACTTGGCCGGCACCGATGTCGGTGACATCACCCGCATCAGCCTGTCTGCCAACTGGATGGCCGCCGCCGGTCACCCGGGCGAGGACCAGAACCTGTTCGACACCGTGAAAGCGGTGGGCATGGAGCTGTGCCCGGCGCTCGGCATCAATATTCCGGTGGGCAAGGACTCACTGTCGATGCGCACGCTGTGGACCGACAAGGGCATCGAGAAGAGCGTGACCGCGCCGCTGTCGCTGATTGTGTCCGCGTTCGCGCCGGTGAATGACATCCGCAACACGCTGACGCCGCAGCTGCAGACCGGGGTCGACAGCCGTTTGGTGCTGGTGGATCTCGGCGCTGGCCGTAACCGTATGGGTGGTTCGGCGCTGGCGCAGGTGTATGGCCAGGTCGGTGCCGAAGCGCCGGACGTGGACGCCGCCGACACCCTCAAAGCGTTCTTCCAGACCACCCAGACGCTGGTGGCTGGCAAGCAACTGCTGGCTTATCACGATCGGTCCGACGGCGGCCTGTGGGCGGCGGCAGCGGAAATGGCGTTTGCCGGCCGGGTTGGCATTGAGCTGACGCTGGACGCCCTCGCCGGGGATGACGAAGAAGTATTGGCTGCGCTGTTCAACGAAGAAGCCGGCGCACTGCTGCAAGTGGCGGAGAGCCAGTTGGATGCGGTGCTGGCGGCCTACACCGCCGCCGGCCTCGGCGGCTGCGTGCAGGTGGTCGGTGCGCTCAACGACGAAGACGAAATCCGGGTGCGCCTCGGCGGCGCCGTGCTGCTGGCGGCGCCGCGCCGTGAGCTGCACCAACTGTGGGCGGAAACCAGTTTCCGCATCCAAGCCATGCGCGACAACCCGAGCTGCGCGCAACAGGAATTCGATGCCATTCCGCAGCGTGACGATCCGGGGCTGTCGGCGCTGTCGCTGAGCTTCAAGCTCGGTGAGAACCCGGCGGCTCACCTGCAGGGCGCCGAGCGTCCGGCGGTGGCGGTACTGCGTGAGCAGGGCGTCAACGGTCACGTGGAAATGGCGGCTGCGTTCGAGCGCGCCGGCTTCCGTGCGGTGGACGTGCACATGAGCGACCTGCTCAGCGGCCGCGTGCAGCTGCAGGACTTCCGTGGGCTGGTGGCGTGCGGCGGCTTCTCCTACGGCGACGTGCTCGGCGCCGGCGGTGGCTGGGCCAAGACCATCCTGTTCAACCCGGCCCTGCGTGAGGCGTTCAGCACCTTCTTCCAGCGTCCGGATACCTTCACCCTCGGCGTCTGCAATGGCTGCCAGATGCTGTCCGGCCTGAAAGAATTGATTCCGGGTGCCGAGCATTGGCCGCGCTTCGTGCGCAACCGTAGCGAGCAGTTCGAAGCGCGCATGGTGCTGGTAGAGGTGCAGCCGTCGCCGTCGATCTTCCTCAAGGGCATGGAAGGCTCACGCCTGCCGATCGCCTCCGCCCACGGTGAAGGCTTTGCGGAAATCAGCGCCGAGAGCCTGGCCAGCTGTGAAGCCAACCAGCAGGTGGCGGTACGCTTTGTGGATGGCAACGGCCAGCCCACCGAGCAGTACCCGGCCAACCCCAACGGTTCGGTGGCCGGTGTCACCGGCTTCACCAGCCTCGACGGCCGCGCCACCATCATGATGCCGCACCCAGAGCGCCTGTTCCGGGTGGTGCAAAACAGCTGGATGCCGCCGCAGTGGCGCGATCAGGAAGACGGTGCCTGGCTGCGCATGTTCCAAAACGCGCGTAAGTGGGTGGGCTGATCCCCTCCTACTTGCTCGCGACACCAAGCCCCTCGCGCCCGCGCGCAGGGGCTTTTTGTTGGCCGCGCTGTGGCCGCCCTCGAGAATGTTGACGGAGAACGCCATGAGCGAGTCCGAGTACGACCTGCAACAACTGCCGCAAAGCGAGCCGGTGGCAGCCAACCCGGAATACCGGGAGCGCCGCCGCTTGGCGGCTGCGCTGCGACGCATCATCGACCGCTTGGTGCGCGTCGAGGCGCCGCAACAGAAACTGACCCAGTGGGCCGATCAGGCCGAGCAGTGGGCCGACGACGTGGCCAGCCACCCGCGCCGCCAACAGCAGCCGCTGCTGATGCGGCTGTGGACCGGCAAGGGCAGCCAGCAGGATGCGCTGGACATGGGTGACCACGACATCATGACCGGCCTGTCGGCGGCCATGGCGCCGCCGTTAGAGCTGTGGCTGGACGGCGATGTGGTGCGTGGGCGCGCCACCCTTGGCCCGGCCTGGCAGGGGCCGCCGGGGCGCGTGCATGGCGGCGTGGTGGCGCTGATGCTGGATATCCTCATGGCCAAGTGTCAGGACCTGGTCCATGGATTGGGCATGACCGGCACCCTCAATATCCGCTACCAAGCGGGCACGCCGCTGCGCAAGGAAGTGCTGATGGAGGCACGCATCCAGCGCATCGAGGGCCGCAAGATGTTTGTCGAAGGTCGCTTCTTCGTAGACGGCGAGCAGACCGTGCTGGCGGAGGGCATCTGGATCAGCATGCAGGAGCCGTACCGCTGGCGTGATGGCCACGGGCCGCAGTGATGACGCTCTACAAGCTGTGTGTGTTCGTGCCAGCGACCCACGCCGAGGCGGTCAAGCAGGCGCTGTTTGACGCCGGCGTTGGGCGGGTCGGTGATTACGATCACTGCGCCTTCGAGCTGGTCGGGCAGGGCCAGTTCCGGCCCCTGCCCGGCAGTCAGCCGTTCCTGGGCAGTACCGGGCGAGTTGAGCGGGTCACCGAACACCGTATCGAGCTGGTTTGTGACCAGCGCTACCTTGGCGCCGCACTGCGCGCGCTGGTGGCGGCGCATCCCTACCAAGAGCCGGCGGTGGACCTGTGGCCGCTGCTGGATTACCGCCAATTCCTCTGACGGCTGCGCCGGCGGCCCGTGATTCGGTTCACATAACGCTGCAATGCGGTAGCGAACGGTTCGCAAAGGCGCTGTTGCGTAAGCGCCGGGCAACGCTCTGTGTGCTGTGTAGGCTGTTTGTTCTGAAACTGTATCGTGGCCTTGTTTGGCGGCCGATCTGACTGAAAATGAAGGGCTCGAAACCAGGTCAGGCAGGAGGCCGGTGCCATAGCAACGCGTACTGATTCAGGGGGTGGATGCCCGTGGTGAAGACAGCTTTGGCCATCGGGCCAGCGGAGACAGTTATGACGCTTTCACAGGCCTTGCGGTGGCTCGACGACGTGGAGTACGTGATTGAGTGCTTGGCGTTGAATGCCACGGCCGAAGCACGTGCAGCGTTAGTGGAGTTGATCCTTGACGCCGAATCCGACCAGCACTTAGACGGCGCCGACCGAGCGCGGGTGTTGGATGCCCTGGAAGGCGCGCGCGCCGCCTTGATCACGCCGCCGGAGAGCCCGGAGGCTCAGCCGGCCTATCTACTCAGCCGGCTCACCCGCCATCTCTGGCGTCAGGTGCACTGATCCTCGGCGACCTTGGCGCCATGGCGTAAGCTGTTCCGGCTTCTGACCCGGAGCGGGCCTGCTATGACCACATCCTTTCCCACTGTTGTTGCCGGAGCGCTTCCATGAGCGCCGCCGGCGGCTGGCGTGCGCGGGGGATCCCGGTGCATTTGGTCACCGGCCTGCTCGGCAGCGGCAAAACCACCTTGGTGCAGGCACTGTTGGCGACGCCGTCGGCGGAGCGCTGGGCGGTGCTGGTGAACGAATTCGGTGAGCGCGGTTTCGACGGCGAATGGCTACGCCGCCAACACGCTGGCGTAGCAGAGCTGGCCGGCGGCTGCATGGGCTGCAGTGGGGCAGTGGCGTTGCCAGTCACGCTCAATCGCTTGCTGCGCCAGACTCAGCCGACGCGCGTGCTGGTGGAAGCCTCCGGCGCTGGCCATCCGGCGGAAATCCTCGCGCTGCTGCGCGGCACACACTATCGCGGCATCCTGCAGCCGGCGCCGACTCTGTGCGTGGTGGACCCACAGCAGTTGCGGCCGGAGTCAGCGGTTTACCGACAGCAGTTGGCGGTTGCGGAGGTGTTGGTGGGCAGTCGCGCCGATGGCTGGAGCGCAGCGGAGCATGCCCGTTTTGAGGCTCTCGCGGCGAGTAGGCCGCAGGCGCGAGCGGTGAAATTCGATGGCGCCAAGGCGTCGCTGGACTGGCTGCAAGGCCCGGTGCAGCCGCTGCCAGCCTGGTTGCCCAGCGGCGCGGAAGCAGTTTGGCAGCAGGCGCTGCAATGGCGTGCCAGTGGCGGGCTGGCGTTGGCACAGCTCGCTGCGTTGCAGGCTACGCTGCCCGGTGTGCGGATCAAAGGTGAGGTGGCGGCTGCCGAAGGGGGACATTGGCAGCTCAACAGCACCGGCAACCTGCAGGCGCCGCAGTGGCGGCCGGGGCCGGGCGCCGGTCAGGTGCAGTTGCTCGGCACCCGGGCGCCGTCGCTGGCGGCTTGGCTGGCCGCCGGTTGGACGCTGATCTAGTCGCGCAGCCCGGCGATGGGCTTGGCGGTGATGTCCTGCAGTCGCAACGGAAACTCGCCGCGCACCCGGTCATCAAGGAAGTAGCGCAGCGTGCGCGACACGGTGGGGAAGGCCAATTGGTCCCAGGGAATCTCGCTCGGCAGAAACAGCCCAGCGTCGGATGATTCCTCGCCGACGCCGTAGCGCTCATCGACCATGGTGGACAGGAAGAACACATGGATTTGCCAGATGTGTGGCAAATTGAACACCGTGTACAAGTCGCTGATGTTCACCGTGGCGCAGGCTTCTTCCCAGGTTTCTCGGGCGGCACCTTCTTGCAGTGTCTCGCCGTTTTCCATGTAGCCGGCCGGCAGCGTCCAGTAGTCCTTGCGTGGTTGGATCGCGCGCTTGCACAGCAGGATGCGGTCTTCCCAGACCGGGATCGCGCCGACCACCACTTTCGGGTTTTGGTAATGCACAGTGCCGCAGGCCGGGCACCAGTAGCGGGGGCGGTTGTCACCTTCGGGAACATCAAAACGGAGCGCATCACTGCCGCAGTGGCTGCAAAACTTCATGGCGTCTTTCCAGTCAGGGTCCAACGCAGCCTAAAGGCTTGTTTTGCAGTCTGCAACGCGATGCCGCGCAGGGCTTGCAGCGGCCCGCCGCTCTGTTCAAACTGGCGTTTGAAAAAAATACAGCCAGCGTGCGCTGCCCGCACCGCACTGGTCCGCGGGCACTACGGGGATACCTGTGATGCAAGTGATTGACCATATTCAGCGGGGGCTGCAGGACTATCGCCAGCAGGACTACCCGGGCGTGCTGCCGGAGGCGGCCATCCTGATGCCGTTCACCGACGCGCCGGACCCGGAATTGATCCTCACCGTGCGTTCCCAATACATGCCCACCCATGCCGGCGAAGTGGCGTTTCCCGGCGGCCGCCGCCATCTCGAAGATGCCGATCTGCTGGCCACCGCGTTGCGCGAGTCGAACGAGGAGGTGGGGCTGGCGCCGGATGAGGTGCGGGTGCTCGGGCAGTTGTCGGCGATTCCATCGCGCTTCGGCATGAAGGTCACGCCGTTTGTCGGCGTGGTGCGGCCAGATGTGGAGCTGGTGGCCGAGCCCGGTGAAATCGCCAGCATCTTCCGCGTGCCGTGGCAGTTCTTCATGGAAGAAAAGCCGCAGTTCACGCCGGGTGAGGTCAGCGTCTACGGCCGCGTGCTGCGGATGCCGAACTACTACTTCGAGGGTCACCGGATTTGGGGCCTGACCGCCTTCATGATTCTCGACCTGCTCAACCACGTGTTCGATGCCGGTATTGAGTACATCGACCACGACGTCTATCAGCGGAACAAATCATGATTTACACCATTGACGATCGACGCCTGGAAACCCAAGGCGAGTACTGGATTGCCGACAGTGCGTCGGTGATCGGCTCGGTGGTGCTGGGCCCGGATGCCAGCATCTGGTTCAACGCGGTGCTGCGCGCCGACGTCGACACCATCACCATCGGTGAAGGCTCCAATGTGCAGGACGGTGCCGTGCTGCACGTGGATCCGGGCATTCCGCTGACGGTGGGCAAGCATGTCACCGTCGGCCACCAAGCGATGCTGCATGGCTGCACCATCGGCGATAACAGCCTGATCGGTATCGGTGCCGTGGTGCTCAACCGCGCGCGCATCGGTCGCAACTGCGTGATCGCAGCTCATTCCTTGGTGCCGGAAGGCATGGAAATTCCCGACGACTCATTGGTGATGGGGGTGCCAGCGAAGGTGGTGAAGCCGGTATCAGAAGGGCAGAAGATGATGATCACCATGGGCACCCTGCATTACGTGCAGCATGCGAAGCGCTTCGCGGCCGAGCTGAAGCCGGACCCGCGTTTCCATGACTGAGCGGGTCGCCTCGCCCTGCGTCAGCATCTGTGCCCTGGACGGCGATGATGTATGCGTGGGCTGTTTCCGCACCGGCATGGAAGTGAGTCAGTGGGGAGTGCTGGAGCCGGCGGCCCAGCGCGAAGTGCTGGCTCGCTGTCGGCGGCGTATGCAAGGCGAGCCGGCGCTGTGCTGGGTGTTGGAACAGCGCGCGCTGCGGCGGGCCTGAACCAGCTTAGCGCGGGCTGTGGGTGAGGCGGGCGGTCTTCACCATGTGGTCTTTCACGTGCATCACTTCAATCAGGTAATCGCCGAGTCGGAACGCTGAGTTGCTCTCCGGAATGTCCTGCAAGTATTCGAGGATCAGCCCGTTGATGGTCTTGGCACCTTGGCGCGGCAGATCCCATCCCAATGCTTTGTTCACGTCGCGCACATGGGCGGTGCCATCCACTAGATAGCTGCCGTCGTCCTGCGGCAGCAGGTCCGGGCTGCTGGACGCCATGTCGGTGGTGAATTCGCCGACAATCTCCTCAAGGATGTCCTCCAGCGTCACCAGCCCCATCACGTCGCCATATTCATCCACGACCACGCCGAGCCGGCGCCGGTGATGCTGGAAGTTGATCAGCTGCCGGTGCAGCGGCGTGCCTTCCGGCACGAAATGCGGTTCGCTGGACATCTGCATGATGTCGGCCTTGGTCACTTCGTTGTGCATCAGCAGCCGTGACACCCGGCGCAGGTGCAGGGTGCCGATCAGGTTGCTGGGGTCGTTGCGCCAGATTGGCAGCCGCGTGTGCTGGGCGTTGCGCAGGATGTCGAGGATGTGGTCGAGGTCGTCCTCGATGTCGATGCCGACCATCTCGTTGCGCGGGATCATGATGTCCTCGACGGTGATTTCTTCCAGGTCGAGAATGTTGAGCAGCATTTTCTGGTGGGCCGCCGGGATCAGCGGGCCGGCTTCGTTAACCACCGAGCGCAGCTCAGCCGGGCTGAGATTGTCGTCCGCCGGCTTGGCGGCATTGAAGCCGAACAGCCGCAGCAGGCCATTACTGATGCCGCCCACCACCCACACCAGCGGCGCCAGCAGCAGGTTGATCAGCCGCAACGGTCCACTGGCGGCAAACGCAATTTTCTCCGGGTGCCGGGCCGCAAACGTCTTTGGGGTGATCTCAGCGAACACCAGCAGAATCAGCGTGATGGCGACCGGCGCCAGCGCCGCGCCCAAATTGCCAAACCAGCGGATCGCCAGCAGCGTGGCGATGGTGGCGGCGTAGCTGTTGACGAAGTTGTTGCCGATCAGAATGGTGCCCAGCAGCCGATCGATGCGGGCCAGCAGCCGCTCCACGCGCAGCGCGCCACGGTGGCCGCTGCGCGCCAAGTGGCGCAGGCGGTAGCGATTGATCGCCAACATGCCGGTTTCACTGCTGGAGAAAAATGCCGAGGCCAGTACCAGCACCACCAGCAAGCCGATCATCAATGAAGCGGGAAGGTCAGCCAAAATCAGTTGTGAACCTTGTGGCGGGTGAGACGCGATTGTCTGGAACCGGGTTTGGCAGTGTCAAGCCGACGCGGTCAATGGCGCAGGATGAATTCCAGCACCAGCTGGGTGCCGAAGAACCCCAGCACTAGCACCAGGAAGCCAGCCAGCGTGAAACGCACCGCGGTGAGCGCACGCCAGCCGAGCCAGCGGTTGCCGAGCACCAGCATGGCGAACAGCAGCCAGGCGCCGAGCGTCAGCACCGTTTTGTGGGCCACGCGCTGGGCAAACATGTCGTCGACGTAGACGAAACCGGTGACGATGGCCGCGCTGAGGAACAACAGGCCGGCCCACAGCAGTTGGAACAGCAAGCTTTCCATCACTTGAATCGGCGGTAGCGCGCGCAGCACGCCGCCGCGGATGTGGCCGCGCTTGAGCGCCCGGTGTTGCAGCAGGATCAGCAGTGAATGCATGGCTGCGATGCCGAGCACTGCTGACGCCAAAATCGACAGCAGCACGTGGAAACCCAGTCCCGGCGACAGCGCATAGCTGGGGCCTTGGAACCAAAGCAGCGGCGGGATCGACAGTGCGCACAACGGGAACAAGATAGCGCCGACCCATTCCAACCGACGGAACAGGCCCACCGCGGTGACCAGCGCCGCGCCGGTGCCGGCCACCAGCGAGGCCATCGGGAACAAGCCGAGATTGACGCCTTCACTGCTGAAGAAACTGGTGTCCCACAGGCACAGCGCATGGGCGGCCGCGGCACCGAAGCCGACCAGCACCAAGGGTAGGCTGCGCCCGGTGCGGGCACGCTGCAGTCGCCGCAGCACCAACAGGGTGGCGGCGAAATAAAGCAGGAGGGCGGCAATGCCGCTGGAAGTGGCTATGGTCATGATCGTAACGATTCCCAAGACGCCGCAGTGTGTCATAAGCGTTGGGGCAGCGAAAGGCTGGCGCCGACAGGGCGTGGCCTGCGGCGGCCGGGCCACGCTATACTGCGCGGCTTGCATCAATCCGTTCCGGAGTAACCGTCATGTTCGAGAATCTCAGTGAGCGCCTTGGCGCGTCGCTGCGCAACCTGGCCGGCCAGGGGCAGCTGACCGAGGACAATATCCGCGACACCCTGCGCGAGGTCCGCAAGGCGCTGCTTGAGGCGGACGTGGCGCTGCCGGTGGTGAAGGACTTCACCGAGCAAGTGAAGGAGTTGGCGCTGGGTCAGGATGTGCTGGCCAGCCTCAATCCGGAGCAGGCGTTCGTCAAGATCGTCCACGACCAGCTGGTGGCCACCATGGGCGAGGCCAACGTCGGCCTCAATCTGGCCACGCGGCCACCCGCCATCCTGCTGATGGCCGGTCTGCAAGGTGCCGGTAAGACCACCTCGGTGGCCAAGCTGGCCCGCCACCTGAAAGAGCGCGACAAGAAGAAAGTGATGGTGGTGTCGGCGGACGTGTACCGCCCGGCGGCCATCGAGCAGTTGAAAACCTTGGCTGGCGAAGTGGGGGTGGAATTCTTCCCGTCCACCGCCGACCAGGATCCGGTGGCGATTGCCACCGATGCGGTGGCGGAAGCGCGCCGCAAGTTCATGGATGTGCTGATCGTCGATACCGCCGGGCGACTGGCGGTGGACGAGGACATGATGGCGGAGATTCGCCGCCTGCACGCGTCGCTGTCGCCGATCGAAACGCTGTTCGTGGTAGATGCCATGACCGGCCAGGACGCGGCCAACACCGCTGCGGCGTTCAATGATGCATTGCCGCTCACCGGCGTGATCCTGACCAAGGCTGACGGTGACTCACGCGGTGGCGCAGCGCTGTCGGTGCGTGCCATCACCGGCAAGCCGATCAAGTTCATCGGTGTCGGTGAGAAGACCGAGGCGCTGGAGCTGTTCCACCCGGAACGGATCGCCTCACGCATCCTCGGCATGGGCGACGTGCTGTCGCTGGTGGAGGAAGCTGAACGCAAGCTGGACAAGGCCAAGGCCGAAAAAATCGCCAAGAAGCTCAAGAAGGGCAAGGCGATGGACTTCGACGACCTGAAGGACCAGTTCCAGCAGATGCGCAATATGGGCGGCATGACCTCGCTGTTGGACAAGCTGCCGGGCATGGGTGGCCTGTCGAAAATGACCGAGGACCCGGTGGCGGTGAAGCATTTCAAGCACATGGAGGCGTTGATCGACTCCATGACGCCGGATGAGCGCCGCAACCCGGAGCTGATCAAAGGCTCGCGCAAGCGCCGTATCGCCCAGGGCGCCGGCCTCGACATCCAAGAACTGAATCGTCTGCTCAAGCAACAGAAGATGATGGGCAAGATGATGAAGAAGATGAAAGGCAAAGGCATGCAGCAGATGATGCGCGGCATGGGTGGCATGTTTGGCGGTGGTGGCCAAGGTGGTCCTGGTGGCGGCTTGCCGCCGGGCTTCCCAGGCATGTAACGCCGGCGGCCGCTGCGGTGGCCGCCAATGAAAAAACCCCTTTCAAAGTCGCGGCGACATGGCTACAATCTGCGGCCTTTCTGGGTCCGAGTCGCGGATTCCGGGGGTCGGCCGCCGTGGCGGAGTCCCGAAAGCAAAGATTACAAGGCAGAGAAACCGTATGGTAACCATTCGTCTGGCCCGTGGCGGGTCAAAAAAGCGTCCGTTCTACCACGTTGTGGTAACTGACAGCCGCAATGCGCGTGATGGCCGCTTCATCGAGCGCCTGGGTTTCTTTAACCCGATCGCTCGCGGTGGCGAAGTGCGTCTGAACCTGAACGAAGAGCGTCTGGCGCACTGGGTTGGCAACGGCGCCGGCACCTCCGAGCGCGTTCAGTCGCTGCTCAAGGAGCACCGCAAGCAGTCTGCTTGATATGCAGACCGCTTTGTCCGACGCAGACGCACTGGTCATAGGCCGCATTGTTGCGGCCTATGGCATTAAGGGATGGGTCAAGGTGCAATCCTTCACCGATCCCCGCGAGAATATTTTCGACTATCAGCCGTGGTTTATCCGTATGGATGCCGGCTGGCAGCCGATCAAGCTGGCCAACGGCCGCCTGCAAGGCAAGGGGCTGGTGGCACTGCTTGATGGGGTGGTGGACCGTACCGATGTTGAGCGCCGTTTGATCGGCCGCGACATCGCCATCGCCCGCGATACCCTGCCGCCGGCAGCGGATGACGAGATCTATTGGCGTGATCTCATTGGCCTGCGGGTCAAGCTCGCTGACGGCCGTGACTTGGGGCGCTTGGATCGTTTGTTCGAGACCGGTGCCAACGATGTCATGGTGGTGCGCGGCGACCGTGACAGCATGGATCGGCAGGAACGCCTGATTCCGTGGCTGCCGGGTGATGTAGTCGGTGATATCGACACTGAGGCGGGCACCGTCGAGGTGGATTGGGATCCCGAATTCTGAGCCGGGAGCAGGTATGAAACTGGCGCTGTTGACGCTGTTTCCCGACATGCTCCAGGCGCTGACCGGATACGGCATTACCGGTCGCGCGGTGGACAGCGGGCGGTTGACCGTTTCGGCGGTGAACCCGCGGGATTTCACCACCGACCGCCACGGCACCGTGGACGACCGCCCGTTTGGTGGCGGCCCGGGAATGCTGATGAAGGTGGAGCCGCTGTTGGCGGCTTTGGCCAGTGCCCGCGAGCAAGTGGGCAGCTCGGCAAAAGTGATCTACCTGACCCCGCAAGGGTCGCCGCTGACGCAAGCGGCAGTGGATCGGTTGGCTTCCGAGCCAGCATTGATTTTGATCGCAGGCCGCTACGAAGGTATCGACGAGCGGGTTGTGGAAATGGAAGTGGATGAGCAGTGGTCGATCGGTGACTACGTGCTCAGCGGCGGCGAGCTGCCCGCCATGGTGTTGATGGATGCCATGGCGCGCCGGTTGCCCGGGGTCCTCGGACATCGGGAATCGGCGGAGCAGGATTCGTTCAGTGGATCACTGACCAACCTGCTGGATTGTCCGCACTATACGCGCCCGGTGGATATTGCCGGGCGGCGGGTGCCGGATGTGCTGCTCAGTGGCCACCATGAAGCGGTACGCCGTTGGCGTCTCAAGCAGTCACTGGGACGCACCTGGCAGCGCCGACCGGATTTGCTGGCAGCCCGACAAGTTGACCCTGGGCTCAGCAAGGAAGAACAGGAATTGCTGGCGGAATTCATCCGCGAGCAGGATTCGACAGCGTAACAACGACCGGTCCCAGTGCCGGCCATGACAGTAACAGGAGCAGGCAGACATGAGCGGCAGCAAACTTCTGGTGCAGGAAGTTGAGCAAGCACAACTGAAGACCAATGTGCCGGACTTCGCACCGGGCGACACCGTGACCGTACAGGTAAAGGTGAAAGAGGGCGCCCGCGAGCGTCTGCAGGCATTCACCGGCGTGGTTATCGGCAAGCGCAACCGCGGCCTGAACTCCGCGTTCACCGTGCGCAAGATGTCCCACGGCGTGGGCGTAGAACGTACCTTCCAGACCCACAGCCCGCTGGTGGACTCCATCACCGTTGAGCGTCGTGGTGATGTACGTCGCGCCAAGCTGTACTTCCTGCGTGAGCGCTCCGGCAAGTCCGCGCGCATCAAAGAGAAGGTGCGTTCGGCCAACTGAGCCGGCGTGCTTTCCGCGCATAGAAAAAGGGCCGCAATGCGGCCCTTTTTTGTGCCTGGTGGATACGCTCAGGCGCGCGCGATCAGGCGGTAGAGTGCCAGCAGCACAATGGCGCCGACCACAGCGGTGACGATCGAAGCGATCGACAGGCCGCCGGTGGTAGTGGTGCCGATGCCGAGCATGTTGCCCAGCCAGCCACCGACGAAGGCGCCGGCGATGCCGATGATCACGGTGATGATGAAACCGCCCGGATCGCGTCCCGGCATGATCCATTTAGCGATGACCCCGGCGATCAGGCCGAGGATGATCCAGGTCAGGATGGCCATAGCGATGCTCCCTCTGCTTAGCAGTTTGTTGTGGACTTATTTCCCACAGGAATTATTACTACAGCACTTCTGAGGGCGCTGTTATGTTTGGTAAATTCCCGATTTGCAGAGCATTTCCATGAGTGCAGTCCTGGCGCCGACGGCGGCCGACGCCGCCTTGATCCAGCAGTGGCTGGACAGCCTATGGCTGGAAAAAGGCCTCAGTCCCCACAGCCTCGACAATTACCGTCGCGATGTAACCCGGTTCGGCCGCTGGTGTGCAGAGCAGGGCGCCAGCTTGCCCGGCTGTCACCGTGGCGACCTGTATCGCTATCTCAGCGCGCTGGCCGCCGCCAACATGAGCCCGCGTTCGGTGGCGCGGCATCTGTCGGCGCTGCGCGGGTTCTACCGCTGGTTACTGCGCGAGGGCCGTATCGCCGAGGATCCGACGCTGCGGGTGGAGCGCCCACGTCTCGGCCGGCGGCTGCCGGACACCCTCACCGAACAAGATGTGGAGCAGTTGCTGGCGGCGCCGGACCTCGACAGTGCGCTGGGACTGCGCGATCGCGCCATGCTGGAAGTGATTTATGCCGCTGGCCTGCGGGTGTCTGAGCTGACCGGCCTAACACTGACCCAAGTGAGCCTCACTCAAGGGCTGGTGCGGGTGATGGGCAAGGGCCGCAAAGAGCGCTTGGTGCCATTGGGTGACGAGGCGCTACGCTGGCTGGAGCGCTATCTGCGCCAAGCGCGCGCAGAGTTGCTGGGGGTGCAGGCCAGCGACATGGTGTTTCCTGGCCGCGAAGGCGGGGTGATGACGCGCCAAGCATTCTGGTACCGCATCAAGCATCTGGCCAAGGTGGCCGGCATCAGTAAGCCGCTGTCGCCGCACACTTTGCGTCACGCGTTCGCCACCCACCTGCTTAATCACGGTGCCGACTTGCGCGTGGTGCAGATGTTGCTGGGCCACAGCGACCTGTCCACCACGCAGATTTATACCCATGTGGCTCAGCAGCGGTTGAAGACCCTGCATGCCGAACACCATCCGCGCGGATGAACGGTGAAACCAACCGCCACTTTCAACGTCAGAACGGAAGCGGCACACTCGTGCCGGCGATAACAAAACAGGGAGTGAGACGAATGGGCAAAGTATGGATGCGTGGGGGGCTGGCGGTCCTGCTGCTGGCGGTGTTGGCGGGCGTGGCCCAGGCCAGCACCGACATCAAACGCAATGTGGAACGGGCACTGCGCGCCGAGGGGCAGGGCGGCGTGGTGACCTCGGTAGAGCCGACACCAATGGCCGGCTTGTTTGAAATCGAGCTCAACGGCAAGCAGCGTTATTACGCCAGCAGCGACGGCAGCTTTTTGATTGCCGGGGAGCTGTTCAAAGTCAGTGAGCAGGGCGTGAAAAACCTCACCGAAGAGGGTGAGGCGGCCCGTCGTGCGCAGCAATTGGCGAAGCTTGATCTGAGCCAGTCGGTCACCTTCCCGGCGGCCAACCAGAAAGCGGAAGTCCTGGTGTTCACCGATCCCACCTGCGGTTACTGCCAAAAAATGCACCGTGAGATCGAGCAGATCAACGCGCTCGGCATCACCGTCCATTACATGGCATTCCCGCGCGCCGGCGCCAACAGCCCCAGCGGCAAGCTGATGGAGCAGGTGTGGTGTGCCGACGACAGCCTGGCGGCGATGACCGAGTCGAAAACCCGTGGTCGGCTGGCCACCGCGCCGGCTCCTTGCAGCAACCCGGTGGCGCGTCAGTTGGAGCTCGGTCATCAACTCGGCGTCAACGGCACGCCGGCGGTGTTTTCCCTCGATGGCCAGCAGTTGGGTGGCTACCTGCCGGCCGAGCAGCTGGCACGCCGTCTCGGCGTCACGCGCTGAATCTTGGGTGCTGCGCGGCGCCGATTTTCACGGCGCTGCGCACTGCACCTCATCACAGTCCGCGGCCACCGCGCCCTTCATTGACGTCCCCCAAGTGCCCAAGTAAGGTGTCGGGCTTCCTGCCCGGTTCCATCCCATGTCCGCTTTGCCCCCACGCTTGCCGTGGCGGGGATCGCTGGGGTGCGGCTCGCTGGGCAGGCCACGCGCAGCGCTGCGGCGCGGCGCAGACCGCATCAGTTTAT
Source organism: Alcanivorax sp. REN37 (assembly GCF_041102775.1). NCBI lineage: Bacteria > Pseudomonadati > Pseudomonadota > Gammaproteobacteria > Oceanospirillales > Alcanivoracaceae > Isoalcanivorax > Isoalcanivorax beigongshangi. Next base: position 2,468,372 of record NZ_JBGCUO010000001.1, on the reverse strand, counting down.
GAGGAGCAAGGTTGTGGCGCCTGTGAAGGTCGGTATCGCCGGTTTGGGAACGGTGGGCAGTGGCACCGTCAATGTATTGCAAAGCAGTGCCGCGGATATTGCCCGCCGCATTGGCCGGCCGATCGAGATTACCCACATTGGCGCCCGCCGCCCCAACCCCCACTGCGATATCGGCGACATCCGTGTGTCGGCCGACGTCATGGCGCTAGCTGATGATCCTGAGCTGGACATCCTGATTGAGCTGATCGGTGGCACCACGGTGGCGCGCGAGCTGGTGCTGCGCGCCATCGCCAACGGTAAGCACGTGGTCACCGCCAACAAAGCGATGATTGCCGAGCACGGCAACGAGATTTTTGCCGCAGCGGCGGAGCACGGTGTGGACGTCGCGTTCGAGGCATCGGTGGCCGGTGGCATCCCGATCCTGAAAGCACTCAGCGAAGGGCTGGCTGCCAACCGCATCAATTGGGTGGCGGGCATCATCAACGGCACCGGCAACTTCATCCTCACTGAAATGCGTGAGAAGGGCCGCGATTTCGCTGACGTGCTCAAGGAAGCCCAGGAGCTGGGTTATGCCGAAGCCGATCCCACCTTCGATGTGGAAGGCATCGATGCGGCGCACAAGCTGACCATCTTGGCGTCGCTGGCGTTCGGCATTCCGCTGCAGTTCGACAAGGTGTACACCGAAGGCATCAGCAAGCTGACCGCAGAAGATATCCGCGCGGCGGATCATTTCGGCTACGTCATCAAGCACCTTGGCATTGCCCGCCAAACCAGCGACGGTGTCGAGCTGCGTGTGCACCCGACGCTGGTGCCGAAGGAAGTGCTGCTGGCCAACGTCAATGGCGTCAAGAACGGCGTCATGGTGGAAGGAGATGCAGTGGGCCCGACGCTGTTCTACGGCGCCGGTGCCGGCTCCCTGCCGACCGCTTCGGCGGTGGTGGCGGACGTGATCGAGCTGGCGCGCACATTGGCAGTGCCGCAGGCGGACCGCGTGCCCTACCTCGGTTTCCAGACCAATGGCCTGTCCGATCAGCGCGTGCGTGACATCGACGAAGTCGAGTGCTCCTTCTATGTGCGCTTGCATGTGCGTGACCGCACCGGCGTGTTGGCGGACATCACCCGCATTCTTAGCGAGCAGGGCATCAGCATTGAGGCGCTGCACCAGCAGGATGTGGACGGCGACAGCCCGGTGCCGATCGTGCTGCTGACCCACACCGTGCGCGAGAGCGCCATGCGCCAGGCACTGGAACAAATCGGTGCCCTGGGCGACGTGATTGGCGATATCATGCGCATTCGCGTGGACACCCTGGGCGCCTAAGCCCACCCCACACCGACGATGGGCCGGCGGGCGCCGGTCCTGTACAGCGAGAGATAGAGAGATTCCATGTTGATGCGCGAACGCTACACCGGACTGATCAACCGCTACCGCGACCACCTGCCGGTGTCCGAGAACACCCCGGTGATCAGCCTGGGCGAGGGCAACACGCCGCTGATCCGTTTGCAGAACATTCCCCGCTTGCTCGGCAAGGACGTGGATATCTACGTCAAATACGAAGGTCTGAACCCGACCGGTTCGTTCAAAGACCGTGGCATGACCATGGCGGTGACCAAGGCGGTAGAAGCCGGCAGCAATGCCATCATCTGCGCCTCCACCGGCAACACCTCGGCGGCAGCAGCAGCCTACGCCGCGCGCGCCGGCATCACTGCGTTCGTGCTGATCCCTGAAGGCAAGATCGCCATGGGCAAACTGGCCCAGGCAATGATGTATGGCGCCGTGATCATGCAGATTCGCGGTAACTTCGACGCCGGCATGCAGCTGGTGAAGGAAGTCGCTGACAAGGCGCCCGTGACCATCGTCAACTCGGTCAACCCGTTCCGCCTGCAAGGTCAGAAGACCGCTGCGTTTGAGATCGTTGAAGAACTCAACCGTGCGCCGGACTTCCACTGCCTGCCGGTCGGCAACGCTGGCAACATCACCGCGCATTGGATGGGCTACAGCGAATACCACCGTGCTGGTGTCTGCAACAGCCTGCCGAAGATGGTCGGTTACCAAGCGGCCGGCTCGGCGCCGTTCCTGCGTGGCGGGCCAGTAGCTGATCCGGAAACCGTGGCCACCGCGATCCGCATTGGCAACCCGCAGTCCTGGGATAAAGCGTGGGCACTGCAGAAAGAATCACAGGGCTGGTTCGACGAACTCCAGGACAACGACATCCTCGCTGCCCAGCGTCTGCTGGCAGAAAAAGAAGGGGTGTTCTGTGAGCCGGCGTCTGCCGCGTCACTGGGTGGGGCCATGCGTGATGTCCGTTCCGGCAAGATTCCGGAAGGCTCCACCGTGGTCTGCACCCTGACCGGCAACGGCCTGAAGGATCCGGACACCGCTATCGAGCAGTGCCGCGAAGCGCGCATGGTCACCATCGACGCCGAACTGGGCGCGGTACGCGACGCCATCCTGTCACAGATGTAACCAGTGTGTGGCCGGTGCGGTGCTGGGGAAGGCACCGCCCGGCCGCATTTGATCGGGGCACCCAGCCGGGGGCAGGACGCACCTGCTCTGGGTTGTTGGGGGAGATCGCCATGCGGCCGCTGTCAGATGCTGATGCCGTATTCCAGAGTTACGGTCGTTGCTGCCGTAGCGAACGTTTCTTCGAAGACTTCTATACCCATTTCATGGGCTCATCCGAGGCCATTCGAGCCAAGTTCGTCGACACCGACATGCCGGCCCAGCGCCACCTGCTGCGTGCGGGTTTGCTGTGGCTGATCATGTACGCGCGTGGCGCGCCGGGCGGTAAGCTGCGCGACCTGGGCAAGAGCCACAGCCGCGGCGGCTATGACATCCACCCATCTTGGTACGGACTGTGGCTGGATGCGTTAATGACCACCATCCGCAGCCACGACCCGGAGTACGTGCCGGAGCTGGAGCGCCAATGGCGCGCGGTGATGCAGGGCGGCATTGACGTGATCAGCGGCGCCTACTGACGGCGGCCGGCAGTACGCCGGTTGAGGTCATGCTGGAACGCCATCACCGCTGGCACCAACGGACCGGCCACGCATTTGCCGGTGGTCAGCAGCGCTGCTGACAGCGCTCGGTCGGGATCAGCCCAGCAGTAGATGCTGATGAAGCCGAGATGGCCGAATGCATGCGGGGTGCCGAGGCCGAAAATATTCGGCCCGCGCGCACCGAGCATGAAGCCGGGGGAGAACTCCAGCGGCAGCATCAGCGTGCGGTCGAACTGGCTGCCACGGCCGGTACGGGTGGTGGCCAGTCGCACCACGTCTGGGCGCAGCACTTGGCGGCCCTGATAGCGGCCGCCGTCGAGCAGCAGCTGGAAGAAACGGCAGGCTTCTTCAGCGGTGGCGTAGAGGTTGCCGGCCGGGATCACCACCTGCTGGAAGCGTGGGTCGTTGGACGCGTCGATCACTTCACCGAGTCCGGCACCCACCGCGTGGGTAAGGAAATAATCCACCCCTTTCAAGGGAACCCCGGTGGCGTAATTGCGCGCTGCCGGTACCCCTGCACCGTCATCGCCGTAACGGAAATAACGCATCCCCAGCGGCTGGCGGATGACACGATCGAGCAGCACATTGGGGCTGTCGCCGGTGACCCGGCGGATCACTTCACCGAGCACGAAACCACCGGTAATAGCGTGGTAGGACTGCAACCGACCGGGGCGGTGCGCCTCAGCGTCACACATCAATTGCAGGATGCGGCCGTCGTCGAACAGGTCTTCGGCGCTGGCGTCGCCGCTGATGCGCGGGATGCCGGCGCGGTGCATCAAGACCTGCATCAGCGTGGTGCGGTGCTTGCCGTTGCGACCGTACTCCGGCAGGTAATGGCTGACACGCTGATAGAGGTCGAGCTGACCTTCCGCCGCCAACTGGTGGATCAGGATGGCGGTGACCGCTTTCGAGGCGGAAAACAGACAAATCGGCGTGTCCACGGTCAGCGGCCGACCCTGCTCGCGGTCGGCCTCGCCGTAGGCGCGGTTAAACACCAGTTCGCCGTGGCGACGCAGGGCAAACGCCACGCCCGGCGACATACCAGTGCGATAGAGCCGTTCCAGTCGCCGCTCGATGGCAATGCGGTCTTGTTCATCAAGCCCGCCGGCAGCGGCTGGGGCTTCGATACCCCGGTCGCTGGCAACGGGGCGGGGACGGGTCAGGAAACGGGGCAACGGCAAGGACAGGGCCATGGACAGACTCGCAACGAACTTGTTATCAATGCCCGGGCACGCCGAGCGTTGCCGCAGTGTACGCGCCGGCCGTTGCCGCCACCGAGGCCGTGGCGCGCCGCCGCGGGCGGTGTCCGGTCAATGACCGCCGCTGTCGCGGTCCAGTCACAGGGGAGAGTCACATGAGCACAATAAAACAGAGCGACTTCCAATCCTTCGCCGAGTTCTACCCGTATTACTTGCAGGAACACACCAACGTCATTTGCCGCCGGCTGCATTTCTTCGGCACCTTGGGCGTATTGCTGATAGCTGCCGCAGTGGTGGCCGGTGCCAGTCCTTGGTGGCTGCTGGCGATGCCTGTATTCGGTTACGGCTTTGCCTGGGTCGGCCACTTCGTGTTTGAGAAGAATCGTCCGGCTACCTTCCAGCACCCGTTCTACAGCCTGGCCGGCGACTTCGTCATGTTCAAAGACATCCTGCTGCGCCGTATCGCTTGGTGAGTGGCCGATGACTCCCGCCATTGATGCGTTGCGCAAAGCCAAGATCGCTTACCAGATGCACAGCTACAGCCATGAGCCCGGTGCTGACAGCTACGGCCAGGAAGCCGCTGACAAACTCGGTCTGGATCGCGCCGAAGTGTTCAAGACTTTGGTGGTGGAAACCGAACGCGGGCAGCTGGCGGTGGCGGTGGTGCCGGTGTCCGGGCAGCTTGATCTCAAGCGCATGGCACAGGCGTTGGAAGTGAAAAAAGTAGCGATGGCGCCGCCGCCCAAGGTGGAGCGCAGTACCGGCTATGTGCTCGGGGGAGTCAGCCCGCTGGGGCAGAAGAAGCGCTTGCCAACAGTGATCGACAGCAGTGCCGAGGCGCTGGAGCAACTCTATGTCAGCGGTGGCAAGCGGGGACTTGATCTGTCGCTGGCGCCCGCGGATCTAGCCGCGCTCACCGGCGCCAAATTCGCGCCCATCGGCCGCGCCGGCGACTAAAAACCTGCCACGGTACGGGATTGCAGGGGCTGGTCGAGCACCCTCGCAAACTCGACGCCGCCTAGCTGACCTGGTGCCAACAGTCTCCCCTCCGTTCTGTTCCGCAATACGACGAAATCCAGCATTTCGTCGTTGGACCTCTTGAGTATGTGCTGCGCTCCATCTAAAGACGTGTTGGTACCGGCGGTGACCTGCCGTTGATAAACAGGTCTACGCGTCGCGTCAGAGTCAGCCAGAGGAGCAGCAGGATGGGCAGCGTGTTCGTGAGTGTGGGGCTGAGTCTCGACGGATATATCGCACCGGAAGGCATGGTGATGCACGACCCGGGCAATCAAGGGTGGGGGGCCAAATGGGGAGAGCTGATGGCATGGGCGCTCAACCAGCGTTACTTGCGCGAGCGATTAAAGCTGGGCGCGGGCGGCGAAACAGGGCCGGTGAATGACTTGTTGCGCCATACCTTCGAGCGCACCGGTGCCTACATCATGGGCAAGCGGATGTTCGAGCAGGGCGAGCAGACCTGGCCTGAAGACGCGCCGTTCCAGACACCGGTATATGTGCTGTCTCACAGACCGCGGGCGCCATGGCTACGCCCCGGAGGCACCGAATTCCACTTTGTCGATCAGGGACCTGAGTCGGCGTTAGCGCTGGCGCGCGCTAGTGCTGGCGATGCCGATGTCCGCATTTCTGGCGGTGCAGACACTATCCAGCAGTATCTGGACTTGGATGCTGTCGACGAACTGGAAATCGCCTTGGTGCCTATCTTGTTCGGCGGCGGCCGGCGGTTGTTCGAACAGCGACGGGAGCCGCTACCGCAGTTTCGCATTGATCGGGTTATTCATACTGCAGCGGCCACGCATTTGCGTTACGTGCGTCGCTGAGCGGCGCCGGCCGCAGCCGTGTACGGCAGGGGAGAGTGCCTGTGACAACAGACTGGGCTGCCGTCACCAGCGAAAACTGTGGCGCCATAGCGGGCCCGTTTTACCATGGCAGCTGGGCCCACCTAGCGGTGGGGGCACTGTTGGTGCCGGGGTACCCGTCCCACTTTGATGGCGGTCGCGGGCTGCGGCACGTCTACTTTTCGGCCCTGCTTGAATCCGCTGTCTGGGGCGCTGAGCTGGCGGTAGCACTGACGGGCAACAGTGGGCCGGGTTGGGTTTATCGGGTCCGCCCAACTGCGCCATTCGAGGACGATCCGAATCTCACTAACAAACGCTTTCCCGGTAATCCCACCCGAAGTTACCGAACTCCAGGAGCGCTGCGCGTGGAGGCAGTAGTGGTGGGCTGGACACCGCACAGCGTTGCGGAGGTCGCGCGCATGGTTGCGTCGATTCGCGATCGTCAGCGACAGGGGATCGCAGTGATAGAAGACTGACTGCACGCTGTTCCCGGTGTGTTTCGGCGGTGCAGAGCCCTAGGGTAGGTTGTTCAAACAGGCTACCGATGTCAGCGCCGCAAGTCGGGAGTAAAGCTTACTTCTGTGCGATTACTCCCGAGCGCACCAGCGCGGCCCAGTCTGCATCACTCAACCCTAATCCCTGTCGCAGCACTTCTTCGTTGTGAGCGCCCACCGCCGGGCCCGGCCAGGCGGTGCGTCCGGGAGTGTCAGTGAGGCGCGGCAGCAGCGCCGGCAGCGTCAGCGGTTGGCCGTTGATTTCCACCTGCTCGAACAGGCCGCGGGCCTGGAAGTGGGGGTCGCGCAGCATGTCGGCCACCGAGTAAATCGGGCCGGCCGGCACCCGCGCCGCTTCCAGCACCGCTAGCGCTTGCTCCAGCGGCAGGGTGGCGCACCAGTCGCCCAGCACTTGGTCGATTTCGGCTTCGTGTTGTACTCGTCCGGCGTTGTCGGCCAGGCGCGTATCGTTGGCTAAATCATCACGGCCGATGGCGCTCATCAGGCGTTTGAAAATGGAATCACCGTTGCCGCCGATGATCAGGAAGCGGTCGTCGGCGCAGCGGTAGGTGTTAGTGGGTACGATGCCGGTGACGGTAGATCCCGACGGCCCGCGTACCGCGCCGGCGCCGGAGAACTCCGGAATCACCGCTTCCAGCAGGTTAAACACCGCCTCGAACAGCGCCACGTCCACCACCTGGCCGTTGCCGCCGCGTTCGCGCTGGAACAGCGCCAGCACAATCCCCAAAGCAGCGTGCAGGCCAGCGAGGGTATCGCCCATCGACAGGTTAGGGCGCACCGGCGGCTCGCCGGGCATGCCGTTGACGTGGCGGAAGCCGCCCAAGCCTTCGCAAACCGAGGCAAAACCGGGTTTGTCCGCATAGGGACCGGTCTGGCCGTAACCGGAGATGCGCGCATAGATCAGCGCCGGTTGCTCGGCGCGCAGTTGTTCCGGCGCCAGCCCCCAATTTTCCAGCGTGCCGGGGCGGAAGTTCTCGATCACCACGTCGGCGCCGGCAATCAACTGCCGCGCCAGCGCCACGCCCTGCGGTTGCTTCAGGTCCAGCGTTACGCACTTCTTGTTGCGGCCGAGGCTGCGCCACCAGAACGAGGTGCCTTGCTCATCGCGCAGGCGCCAACCGCGGATGGGGTCGCCCTCCGGCGGTTCCACCTTGATCACTTCAGCGCCGAAGTAACCCAGCAACGCGCCGGCAAAGGGGCCGGCCAACAGCTGGCCAAGCTCAATCACGCGGATGCCGGCCAGCGGCAACCGGGGCGAATCAGTCATGCGTCACTCCTGCGTGGAAGGGGCGGTCACGTTCACGCGTACCGCTGCGCGGGCGGCCGCATGGAAGGCCGCCGGATCGTCGAGACGATGGGGAAACCAGAACGCGTTGTCCAGTTGCACATGGCGCAGTTGGTCGAGGTCCACGCCCACGGCGGCGCCATCGCTGCGGATACGGTGCAGTAGCGCGCGGTGATCGACGCGGGTGGGCGTAGGCGCTGCGGCGCGTAGCGAGCGCTGTACCAGCGGCATCAATGCCTCGCTGTCGAGTCCGGCAAAGCGCATACGGCGGATATCTTCCACCAGCAGTGAGTACAGGTCATCGGCATTGGCCAGCGGTGGTCGGTGGGCGCTGAGTACCTGAGCCAGCAGCTCATCAAAGTCGCGCAGCAGACTGGGGTCCGGATGCTGATCGATCCACGCCAGTGCGGCGCCGAGTTGGTCCAATGTTTTCGGCAGTTTGGGTATCGCGCCGAGCAGTTTCACGAGCCGTGGCGGCAGACCGGTGGCCGCGAAGCCCAGTTGCGGACCGGCGGCATCGGGCCGGTCGCGGTACAGCATGTGCAGCTCGGCGCCGTCGAGGAAATCATCCAGCAGGCCGCCCTCGGTGATCGGGATGCGGTTGTCGAACAGGATGGCGAGCCCGCGCTTGGAGTCGATGCTGACCCAGTCGCCCGGCAGCCGGTATTGGTTCAGCGCTTGTTCAGCGCTATCCATGCGGCCATCGGAACGCGCCCGCTGCTGGTGCTGCCACGCGCGCTGGAAACTGATTTCGGCGCCGCCGGGATGGGACAGGTCGGCGCGCAGTTCCATGCGCGGCTCGCGCAGCATGGACACGAAGAAACGTGCCGCGCCAAGCTTGTTCAGTGACAGCCGCAGCGGCAGCCCGACGCCTTGTTCGTAGAAGTGCAGCGCGAAGGTTTCGCGCCAGAACATCGGCATGCCGAGGTACCACACCCGGGCTTCCAGCAGCACGCTGGCGCGGATCGGCCCCACTGCGGTGGCCAACGGCACCGCGCGGATATTGGCGCGGTTGTCGAGGGTGATACGCAGTGCGCGGTGCAGCACGCCGGTGCTCAGCTCCAGGTGCAGCGCATCGAGCAGACTGCGGCTGCGGTCTGGCCCCAGTCGCGGCGCCAGGCCGGTGACCTGCGCCAGGTTGTCAGGATTAAAGCGCAGTGACAGCAGCGTGGTGTCCACTGTGCCGTGCTCTAAGTCCAGAGCCACGTAGCGCACGTTGGAGCGCGGCGCGGCGTCCTGCAGCAGGTAGGCGTGACGCGTCGGTTGGCCATCGGCATGCAGTGTCAGTTCGGCCAGCAGGCTTCCGGGTAAGGCGCCATGCTCGCTGCGGCGGTAGCGTTCGATGCCGGCATCGCGATACATCATCAGCACTTCATCGTGGGCATCGAAACGGCCCGGTTCGCCGTCGGCAACACGGCCCTTGCGGGGGCCGGCCCAAACCAGCCCCTCGCGGTCGTACTCGTCGATCTGGAACGGGATCGGTACCAGCTGACCGCCGCGCACCGCCATCACGGACAACTGTTCCAGCCTGCGACCCTGGGCCATCGGCAGCCGGTCGGCGGCGATCGCCACGGGCGCCAAATGGGTGTAGGGGGTCAGTTGCAGTTGTTCCAGTACCCGGTCGAATTGCGCCGGGCTGATGTCGGCCAACCGTTCGCGGCCGGCGCCGAGGGCGCCGGGATCATCGCGGTAGCGTTCGGCCCAGTGAGCCACAGTGTCGTCGCTGACGGCGTGGGCGATGGCGGCCGCTAGCGCCAGCACCGCACCCAGTACGCACAAGCTGATTGCTCTCATCTGCTATGCTCCGCATCCATTCATTGGGGACGGTGGTTCACTGCCGTGCCGGCATGCCGGCGCCTGATATCGCCGGATTATTGCAGACTTTGCGCTGGAGCCACTGACATGAGAGACGCCTTGCTGGCGCGCTTGCATACCCACCTGCATAGCTTGCTGCCGAGCGCCCGGTTGCGGCCACAGGCGCTGCCGCAATTGCCCAGCGTCAGCTTATGGCTGATGGACGATTTGATGCGAGAGCAAGCGCTGGAACCCGCCGTCATCAACGCGCTGATGGATGCGCCGCCCTACTGGTCGTTCTGCTGGGCATCGGGGCAGGTGCTGGGGGCGTGGCTGCGCGATCATCCGCAGTGGGTGGCCGGGCGCACCGTGGTGGATGTGGGCAGTGGCTCTGGCGTGGTGGCGATTGCCGCGGCTCAGGCCGGCGCCGCGCGGGTGATCGCCTGTGACGTGGACCCGCTGGCGCGGGTGGCAGTGAGCCTCAATGCCGCCCACAACGGTGTCACTGTGGAACTAAGCGATGATCTGGAACAGTGCCTGGCACTGGCCGATTGCGTCACCGCTGCAGACATCCTCTACGACCGCGACAATCTTGGCCTACTGGCGCGCTTTCGCGCCGGCGCACGTAAGCCGGCAGTGATGCTGGCGGATTCGCGCATCCCCGATCTGAACCCGGACGGTTATACCCGGCTCGGCCAGCAACAGGCGCTGACTTGGCCAGATCTGGGCGAATCACGCGAGTTCAACCAGGTGCGGCTGTTCCAGGCCGGGTGATGCTGTCTCGTAGCAGCCTAATTTTGGCGGTTTGGCAGCGGCGGTTTGCACTGGCCCACCAACTGAACCGGCGCAGACGGGGTTGATCCGGCTTGAACCCGGCAGAATGCGATGGATCGAGCTGAGTTGGACCCGGCCGGGGTGAAGGTGGGGAGCAGCGTCGATCATGCTGCCAGCCTGAGCTGAGCGCTGGAGCGAGCGATCTGCATCGACCCGAACCGCGCGGACTCAGGCCGAGCTGACCCGGCTCGGGCCGCGTTGGACGCAGTTGGTTCAGTTACGGTGGATGGGTCATGTGGAATGGCGCCTACGCAAAACCGATACTGCTGCTGGCGCTAACCCTGAGCTGGATTGCGTTCGTGTGCGATCCCAACTGAATCAGTCCAGACCAGACCAGACCAGACCAGACCAGACCAGACCAAGTCCAAGTCCAAGCCAAGTCCAAGCCAAGTCCAAGTCCAAGCCCAAGCCCAAGCCCAAGCCCAAGCCCAAGCCCCAGCCCAAGCCCAAGCCCAAGCCCAAGCCCAAGCCCAAGCCCGAACGCGACACCACGCCACGCCACGCTGAAGCCAATGGCACCCTGTCTCGATCCACACACTGCATTCCATCGAACAGGACTGGTTTCGACCTACCGACGTCACACCAGCTAAGAACCGCTGCAACCGCATCGCGCTCGTTCTTTTTCGGCATCCGTCCCCACGACCGCCCAAGCGCGGTGTTTACTCCCCATCCTCCAACAGACCAGTACTGCCGTCGGCATCCTCCAGCGTGATGGCGCGGTACTGGCAGCGTCCCGGATTGTTTTGGAACACCGAGTTGGCAATCAGCCAGACCCGCACGATGCGTGCCGGCAGCGGGCCGCCGATGGCGCGGCGGTAATCCTCCAACAGCGGGCGTGATTCGCTGTGCCATTGATGCAGGGCGTGCAGGGCCGGATTGCGCAATACCCAATGGGTTTCGCGCTGGTCCCAATAGGGCAGCGGGCACTGGAAAATGGTGTCCGGCGCCAGCTGGCTGCTCCACATGTAGGTCAGATCAAGGCCGTTATCGAACTCCACCGCAATCGACAGGTAATCGTGGGTGGGCTGGATGTGTTCCGGCAGCGTCGACGGCAGTGCGTCCACCAGCCAGTCCCAGCTCAATCGGCTGCTGTCGGTAAGCGGTCGGTCGATGTCGTACTGCAGGATGCCCACATCGCCATGGGTGTGGCAGCAGATGGTGCCGTCGCACTGATCGAAAATCGCCGCCTCGCCCAGCCGCCACAAATACTGCCAGCCTTGCGGCGCTGTCGCGGTGGGCAGCTCCTGCGGTTGGCGGCTGACGCTGACCTGCAAGCTGCCGGTGATGTGCGGCGGCGCCGGTTCCGTGGCGAGGGTGCCGGCGGGACTGTCGAAGGCGCCCGGCAGCGCGGCTTGTAGATACAGCGGCCCATCGGCATCGGCAATGAAACTGTGGCGTTCGCTGATGCAGCGATTGATGTGGCCGGAACCGATGCGGTACCAAAGGCAGGTTTTGGCGCCGACGCTCACTTCCAGCGCTTTGTTGAGGAACAGGCGGCCGCTGGCGCTGATCAAGATGGGTTCGCCTTTGCTGACGTTAATGCCGGCGTCATGCCAGCGCTGGTCGGCGCCCAGCGACAGCGTGCCGGCGCCGTGTTCTGGGTGCAGTGCGCTGGCGGCGAGGCGGCGCTGCTGGCGCCGTTTGCGTTGGCGGATGAACGGCAGAAACACCCGCAGCGGTGCCGGCGCATTGCGCTGCGGTAGACCGTGATGGTCCTGGGGCTGGCCTTGGTCACCGACCAGTTCCAGGGCTTGGGCAAGACGCAGATGGAGGGCAGGCTTGGGCACGATTTGTCCTTTTTATAATAGGGTGCGCGGCGGCACCGCGGCCGCTCGGAATTCTGAAAGTAGTGCTGCCGCGAAGCTGCCGGCAATGCAACTTTGGTACCTGCCGGTGCCTGCGGCAAGCGCCGGGTCTTTGCAAAAGATCTGAATGTCGGCGCCACTGGCGATCACTTTCGGCGTTTCCGGCAACGCGGCCGACGGCCCGGTCATGCGGCGGTCACCGCCGCACTTCTAGCATGGATGGTCATGGCCCGGTATCGGCGTAGCGGGGGCCGGGCGGCAACGTCATCTAGCCGGCGGGCCGGGTGAGCGGCACCGGCGCCCCTTCATCAATGTTGAGAGGATTGTGCGGTGACAAGACGCCCATTGAAGCGAGCTGCCGGGTTGCTGCTCGGCTTGGGCTTGCCGCTGCTGGCGGCGGCCACCGCGCTGGCTGGTTGCGCGCAGGAGCCGGCACCGGGCACCGCCACAGCGCCGCAATGGGTGCAGAGCCGGGGAGCGTCGGTGGATGAACTGAAGGCGATTTTCCCGACTTTGCAGGGGCGTCATGTCGACCCGGCCACCGGTCAGGTGGTGCTCGACATTCTGGCCGCGGATACTGCTGACAAGGCGCTCAGCGACAACAAGAAAGCGGCGGGAAAACTGCTCGGGGCGCCGGTGCGGTTGTCGGTACTGCCGGCACCGTTGCAGCCGCAGGCCACGCCCTGATCCCTGACGGCAAGGTATTGGAGTGCGCGCCTGCCGAGAGCAGAAAAGCGCACCAAAAGGTGCGGTTCTGTTCCGCCTCAAGCAGCCCAGCCGAGACCAAAAAACGGCGGTGCCAGCAGGCACCGCCGTTTTCCATTATCGCTGCTGATCAGGCGCTGCGCGGACGCGCCAGTCGTCCCCACAGCAACCCCAGCAGCGCCGCAGTCACCGAGGCCACCAGTACGCCGAGCTTGGCGCCGGCCAGCAACCCAGCATCGGCGAAGGCCAGGTTGGCAATGAAGATCGACATGGTGAAGCCGATCCCGGCCAGCAGGCCCACCAGCCACACTGCACGCCAGCTCATGCCCGGCGGCATCTGGCCGAGACCGAGGCGCAAGAACAGCGCGGTGACCAGCACAATGCCAATTGGCTTGCCGACCACCAGTGCCAGCACGATGCCGAGCATCAGGCCGTTGACCTGCGCATCGCCGTGCGGCACCTCGGTCAGTGACACGCCGGCATTGGCCAATGCGAACAGCGGCATCACTAGGTAGGCCACCCACGGGTGCAGTCGTTGCTGAACGCGGATCGCCGGCGGCAGCAAGTCCTGCTGCGCGCGGTGAGCACGGTCCAGACGCGGTAATTCGGGTGCTTCGCCTTGATCCCAGCGGCTCACCTGCTCACGCAGCTGCGTCAGGCGCACGGCATTGGGTTTGCGCACCTGCATCGGTGTCATCAGGCCGAGTACCACGCCGGCCAGCGTCGGGTGGGCGCCTGCCCACAGGATGCCGAGCCACACCAGCGCGCCGGGCACCAGATACGGCCAGGGACTGAGCACGCCGCTGCGCTGCATCCACAGCACTCCAACGATGCCGGCGCCGGCCAGCAGGAAGCCCAGCGGCTCCAGCCCGCCGGAATAAAACAGCGCGATAATCAGCACCGCTAAGATGTCGTCAATGATCGCCAGTGACAGCAGGAAGATGCGCACGCTCGGCGGCCAATGGCGACCCAACAGCGCCAGCACGCCCACCGCAAAAGCGATGTCAGTGGCGGTGGGCACCGCCCAGCCCTCGATAGTGCCGGGGGTATGGTTGAGCGCTAGGTAGACCAGCGCCGGGGCCAGTACGCCGCCGAGAGCAGCGCCCACCGGCAACATCGCTTGGCGCCGATCAGACAGCGCGCCTTGGTGCATTTCACGGCGGATTTCCATACCAACGGCGAGGAAGAAGAACGTCATCACGCCGTCGTTGATCCAGAACGCCAGCGATTGCTCCACCGCCCACGGGCCGAGGCGCACGCCAATCTGGCTGCCCCACAGCGCGGTGTAGCTGGCCGCCCAGGGCGAGTTGGCCCATAGCATCGCTACCAGCGCGGTGAACATCAGCAGGGCGCCGCTGAACGATTCCTGGTGTAGCAAAGCGGTCAGGCGCGCACGAAAAGAGTGGGGAGGGGCATGAATAGAGGTCATGGGCACGGTTTCTCCTGCGTGGCGGCCCGACCTCGCATACAACGGATTAACCTGTCCGACCACCAGCATGACAGTGCGGACACCCGCCGCGAAGTATAGAAAAATTCAGCGCTTGGTTGAACCGCTGCGGCGCTGACCAACGGCTGGAACCCGGGTACGGCCGCCGCGGTCGAAGTCCGGTACTGCACACTGGCAGTGCCTTATTTTGTGGTGTGAAGGAGGAGATCCGGTGTCCGATACAGCCCGTCTGCGCCGTCCTTGGCTGGCGCTTATCTTGTTGCTCCCTTGGCTTGCAGTGCCCGCCACTGCAGCACTTCCGACCGCGGTGGCCGATGGCACACCGCTGCCCTCACTGGCGCCGACGTTAGAGAAAGTCACGCCGGCGGTGGTCAACATTTCGGTGATGGCGCGGGTGCGCTCGCATCAGAATCCACTGATGCAGGACCCGTTTTTCCGTCGCTTTTTTAACATTCCAGATGGCCCGATGCCGTCCCAACGCACCGCCAGTGCCGGCAGTGGCGTGATCGTCGATGCCCGCAACGGCTATGTGCTCACCAATGCTCATGTGGTACGCAACGCCGAAGCGGTGGAGGTGACGCTGGTGGATGGCCGGGTGCTGAAGGCCGAGCTGAAGGGCATCGATACTGGCGTCGATTTGGCGGTGCTGAAGGTGGAGGCCAAGGACTTGGTGGAAATCAGCATTGCTGATTCATCCAACCTGCGCGTCGGCGACTTTGTGGTGGCGATCGGCAACCCGTTCGGGCTCGGCCAGACGGTGACGTCCGGCATTGTCTCGGCACTGGGTCGTTCCGGGCTGCGCATCGATGGCTATGAAAACTTCATTCAGACCGATGCCTCCATCAACCCCGGCAACTCCGGCGGCGCGCTGGTCAACCTGCGCGGCGAATTGGTGGGCATCAACACCGCCATCATTGCGCCGGCCGGTGGTAACGTCGGCATCGGCTTTGCTATTCCCACGTCGATTGCCACCAACATCATGACCCAGCTGATCGAGCACGGTGAGGTGCGTCGTGGCGTGTTGGGGGTGACAGTGCAGGATCTCGACACCGAGTTGGCGGAGGCATTCAAGGTACAGCAGCGCACCGGTGTGGTGATCAGCCAGGTGCTGGAAGACAGCGCTGCCCAGGATGCCGGACTGCGCCCCGGTGACGTGGTCACCCAGGTCGACGGCATCGCGGTGAAGAACGCGGTGGATCTGCGCAATCGCGTCGGGCTGGCGCCGGTGGGCGATGAAATCCGCCTCGACATCGTGCGTGACGGCAAGCGCCACGCGGTGGTGGCGGTGATCCGCGAAACCGGTGGCAAGGCGGCGGACGGCGCGGCTATTTCCAACCACATCAAGGGCGCCCAGTTGCGCGATCTGCGCGATGGCGAGATCGATCACGCCAGCAGCGGCGTGCTGGTGGAAGGGGTGGAGCGTGGCAGCGCCGCCGCCCATTCCGGCCTGCTGCCGGGCGATGTCATCATCAGCGTCAACCGCAAGGATGTGCGCAACATGGACCAGCTGCGGGCGGCAGTGACCGATCCCAAGGCAGCACTGTTGCTGCGTCTCAATCGCCAGGGCGGCAGCTTCTTTGTGGTGATTCGCTGACTATGCATGGCGCACAAAAAAGCCCGCATCACGCGGGCTTTTTTGTGGTTGATTATCAGTTTTCATGGGTGAGAAATGGCGGCTTCTGCGCGCTGTAAAAGCACTCCTGCGGCGCGGGCAGCGGGCCATCGGTTACGCTCCCAAGCCGTAACCGCAGCACGCCGGGCAGATCGTCGCGGTAGGAGTACAGCGGCGTGCCGCAATGGCGGCAGAACACCCGTGCTTTGCCGGCGGTGTGGCGGTATTCGGCCAGCGCGTCGGCGCCATCGTCGAGCTGGAACAGCGCTGCATCCAGCGGACTGTTCCAGGCTCCAAGGCCGCCTTGCGCCTGCCGGCAGTGGCTGCAGAAGTAGACAATGCTGTGGTCGATGCGACCGACAACACGGTAGCGCACGGCACCACACAAACATTGGCCGCGGATCGGCGTCGCCATCTCAGGCCAGGATCTGATCAGCCGCTTTCTCGGCGATCATCACCGTCGGCGCGTTGGTGTTGCCGCCGATCAAGGTCGGCATCACCGATGCATCCACCACTCGCACGCCGTCGAGGCCGTGTACCCGCAGCGAATCCGGTGCCACCACCGCTTGGTCGTCGATACCCATTTTGCAGGTGCCCACCGGGTGGTAAATGTTGTCGCATTTCTCGCGCAGGAATTGGCGGTATTCCTCGTCCGTTTGCGGTGCGTTGGTGGGGAACACCTCGGCGCCGCGCCAGTCGTCCAGCGCCTTCTGGGCGAGGATTTTGCGCACCTGTTTCACCGCCCGCACCATGCGCTCCATGTCGTCGGGATGCGCCAGCAGGGCCGGGTCGATCACCGCATCCTCGCGCGGATCGGCGCTCTGTAGGGTGATGCTGCCGCGGCTCTGCGGCCGCAGAATGCAGACGTGGGCGGAATAGCCCCAGCCCATGGCGAACAGCCGGTTGAGACCGTGGTTGTCCAGCATTGCCGCGGTCAAATGCAGCTGCAGGTCGGGAATGTCTTCATCCGGCGACGATTTGATGAAGCCACCGGCCTCCGCCACGTTGGAGGTCAGTGGACCCTGGCGTTCGCTGAAGTACTGCCACAGTGATTTGAGGTGCTGCGGCAGCGCCAGCGGTGACAGGCTGAGGGTGTCGTGCTTGAGCGAGCGGTGCACCACCAGCGCATCCGGGTGGTCTTGCAGGTTCTGGCCGACGCCCGGCAGCGCATGCTGCACCCGGATGTCATGGCGCATCAGCTCGGCTTGTGGACCGATGCCAGACAGCATCAATACCTGCGGCGAGTTGATGGCGCCGCCGGACAGCAGCGTTTCGCCGGCTTCCACGCGCTCGGCGCGGCCACGACGGCTGTACTCGGCGCCGATCACCCGTTTGCCGTCGAGGATCAGGCGGTTGACCCGTGCTTCAGTGATCACCGTCAGGTTCGGGCGCTCCAGCACCGGGTGCAGGTAGCCGCGCGCCACACCGCAGCGCTCGCCGTCCTTTTGCGTCACCTGGTAGAAGCCGCAGCCTTCCTGCACGTCGTTGTTGAAGTCGTCAGACAGCGGGAAGCCCGCTTCGCCGCAGGCATCGATGAAGGCTTGGCTGACCGGATGCCGGTAACGCAGGTCGGCGACGTTGAGCGGGCCGCCGACACCGTGGAAGCTGTTTTCGCCGCGCTCCTGATTCTGCGAACGGCGGAAGATCGGCAACACCTCATCCCAGCTCCAGCCCTGGTTGCCCAGTGCGGCCCAGTGGTCGTAGTCCCACTGGTGGCCACGGGTGTAGATCATGGCATTGACGGCGCTGGAGCCGCCCAGCGTCTTGCCGCGCGGAATATAGACCTGCCGGTGGTTGAGCGCAGTTTGCGGCGCCGTGGTGTAGCGCCAGTTGCGTCGCCGCGATCCCATCAGTGCAATGATGCCGGCGGGCATGCGCACCATCAGGTTGTCATCGCTGGGACCAGCTTCCAGCAAGCAAACGCGGTGGTTGGGGTTCTCGGACAGCCGGTTGGCCAACACACAGCCGGCAGAACCGGCACCGATAATGAGGAAGTCATAGGACATGGGAACGGGTCCTGTCACACGGAAGAAAAGAGGCGCCGGCACTATGGCCCCTGGAGCAGGCTCCGGCATGGCGGGGCGGTCGTGCCGCTCCTTCGGAGGGTCACGTTAATCGCAAAGCGCGGACGAGGAAAGACCGCGCCGGCAGCAGTGTGCGCTTGTGGAGCCAGTGATCGGCTGGGTATGATCGATCATCTTTTGAGCGCTGCCGTGTTACCCGGGCAGCGCCAGCTCCTCTTTATAGCGGCGGCATCCATCACCTTGCCGCCGCTCGACAGGGCCGCTTCCCGATCGGAGGTGGCCACGTTTGCACGCGGCCTGGGCCGCGCGCGTTGCCGTCGGCCCCACCGGTGCCGGCGGCACCACTGTGAGGACGCTTGGATGGGGGCACGCATTTTGCGGCTGGATATTGCCGGCAAGCCAATGGAGTGGCTGCATTGGCAAGACGCCGCCACGCTCTACGCTCGCGGTCTGGTCACCTGGACGCTGGGCGATGTGATCTACCACGTGCAGGGCGGCTGGTCACGCCGTACCGGCGAACGTTCGCAGCTGTCGCTGCACGCCATCATTGCCTGCGACGGCCGGCTCAACCCGTCACCGCGCCAGGTGCCGCCGCTGACCAACCGCGCACTGTTCCGCCGCGACCAGAACCTGTGTCTGTATTGCGGCCAGCATTTCAACGACGACGCGCTCACCCGCGACCATATCTTGCCCACCTCCAGGGGCGGCAAAGACCGCTGGCTGAATGTGGTGTCCGCCTGTCGCCGCTGTAACCAGCACAAGGGCGACCGGCTGTTGGAGCATTGCGGTATGGAACTGCTGGCGCTGCCGTACGTGCCGAACATGGCCGAGTACCTGGCGCTGATTAACAGCCACCGTATCCGCGGCGACCAAATGGCGTTCCTGCGCAGCCAGTTTTCCCGCAACAGCCGCTGGCTGCGGGACGACGCGCCACGGGTGCGCGCCTCCGCCTGAACCGCTCAGCGGCCCTGTTGCAGGATCTCCAGGAAGATCTCGGCGAATGCCCAAGCGCTGTCGGAATCGAACTGCTGCAACGGATAACGGAAACACAGATGCAGCTGGCCGCCGAGGGTGGCGGTGCCCAACGACAGTCCCTGCGGCGGACGGCACGGTGGCGAGAACCACAGCTCGCGGATGCCCAAACTTTCCAAGGTGGCGGCATCATCCGGCGGTGCCGCGCCCAGGTTGCTCAGCACCGTGGTGGCGGTCAGCCGCTGGCTAGTGAGTGGCAGCAACGCATCCAACCCGCCTCCACGCAGCCACTGCGGCAAGCCATGCAGCTCGTGCATCACCGTCGCCAGCGTGGTCAGGTTGGTGCGCTCCTTCAGCTGGCGGGTCTGCGCCGCCACTGCCGCCAGCAACGTGTCGAAATCGACCCGTTCGCTATCGCGGCTGTTCACGTTCACCCACAGCGACAAATTGCTGGCCACTTGGGCGCGTTCATCTTCGGCGCGCGTGTTCATTGGCATGATCATGTCGATGCGGCCGGTGCTGCTTTGGTGATCGTCGTTCCAACGCTGGATTGCCAGATGCAGGGCGGTGATCAACACATCATTGATGGTGGCGCCATGGCGACGCAGCTGTTGCAGGTTGCGGGTGTGCTCGCTGTTGAAGCGTACCGGCATGAAGCCGAAGCCAGGCAGCTCCTCGCCGCCGGAGGCGGCAATGCGCGCGGGCGGCTTGAAGGTGCTGCCGAGCACCTGCATCAGCCCGCCGAGGCGTTGCAAACCGTCGTCCGGCGGGGTTTGGATGGCCGCCGCGCGGGTCAGCGCCAGATCCGGTTCCGGCAAGTCGCGGGCGGCGTCGCTGTAGAGCCGCAGCGTGCTCATCAGGAAGCTGTACAGGCCGACGCCATCGGTGACCACATTGCTCATGTTCAGCAGCAACAGGTCGTTGTCGTCGCCTTGCGCCAGCAGCGCCCGGAACGGTAGGCCGTCCAGCAGTGGCAGGGGCTGGCTATGGAAACGGTTGCGTTGGCTGGCGAGTTCTTCGTCGTCCTGCACCGGCACCACTTTTAGCGCCACCCGCTCCGGCAATGGCGCGATCTGCCAACGGAAGGTGGCGTCATCACCACTCACCAGCCGTGCGCGGCTCATCGGATGCTTGGCGGTGGCGCCCAGCAGCGCTTGCTGCAGGCGCTCGGCATCGAAGTGGCCGTCCTTGCGCACTTCCAGCTGCAACCCGAGCGGATGACTGGGCTGGTCGAGCCGCAGCAACAGCTCGTCATAGATGTTGAGGTCGAACTGGGTGTCTGACCGGGTTGTCATCGGCATCCCTCCGGTGGCCGCGGCGTCATCATGACGCAGATGGCGCCTAGCTTAGCCGATTGGCTGACTGCGGTGGCAGGTCCAACCGGGCTGGAACGACCGCTCGGGAGGATTTAGAAATTTTGAACAATTGGAACAGTTCCGTGCGCTGTTTCGGTCATCAGCGGCGGCGTAGAGTGCTTCCCGGAACCGACCGGTAGTGTGCCGGCGGTGCAGTGTGCGGGAGCGGCCATGGAACCGATCAGGCAGGCGTTGATGTTGGCAGGACGGGTGTTGCTGGCGGCGCTGTTTGTGCTGGCCGGCTTCGATCACCTCGGCGATTACGCCAGCACCCAACAGTGGCTGTTAGAGCACGGGCTGGCGGCTGGCTGGCTACCATTGGTGATCGCGCTGGAGTTGGGCGCCGGGATCGCGCTGGGGGTCGGGTGGCAGACGCGACGTGCGGCAGTTTTGCTGGCGACGCTGTCGCTGATGGTGGGACTGCGAGTGCACGGCCTCGACGACCCGCTGCAGGAACTGCTGCTGATGCACAACCTGGCCATCGCCGGCGGGCTGCTGATTCTCGGCGCCCAAGGGCCGGGTCGTTTCAGCGTTGATGCCGCGCGCGAGCGGGCGCTGGCCTGAGCCGGCGCCCGTCGAACATCACTTCTGTTTCAGCCGCACATTATCAGCCAGCGGCGGCGCTTTCAGTGAGGCACCCTCGAACCCGACCACGGTGCCGAACTGATCACCTTGTTCCCACTGCTCGATAAAGCCGCGCACCTCGTCGGCGTTGCGGGCGACAAAGTTCCAGTACAGCAGGATGTCCTCGCCGAACGGTTCGCCGCCGATGAGGATGATCTGGCTGGCCTCCTTGATCTCCAGCGTGAAGCCGCTGCGGTCCTTGCCCAAGTACAGCAGGGTGCCCGGTTCCAGCGCGTGCTCGTCCACCTGGGCGGAACCGGTCAGTACCGCAATGCCGTACTCAAAGCCCGGCTCCAGCGGCAGCGTCAGCGTGGTCGCTCCTTGGCTGGTGAGGTCAGCGCCCAGCAGCGGCGTGTGCACCGCCACCGGCGACTGTTGTCCCAGCCAATCGCCCACCAACAAGGTGATGGTGGCGCCGTCCTGCTCCCACTTCGGCAGCGTGGCGTAATGCTCGAACGCCGGCTCGATGAAGCGCTTGTCATCCGGCAGCGCGATCCAGAACTGCGCCAGTTGCAGGGTGGCGGAGCGGGCACTGATTTCCGGTGATTCCTCGGAGTGGGAAATGCCCTTGCCGGCGGTCATCAGATTGACCTGGCCCTGGGTCAGCAGCTGTTTGTAGCCAAGGCTGTCGCGGTGCAGGATCTCGCCATCCACCATCCAGCTGAAGGTTTGCAGACCGGTGTGCGGATGCGGGCCAACGCGCACGCCGGGGCCGTCACTGACGTCCACTGGGCCGGCGTGGTCGAAGAAGCACCAAGCGCCAATCATGCGTTTGTCCGTGTGCGGCAGCAGCCGGCGAATGCGCATGCCCTCACCGAGAATGGACTGGCGCGCGGCCAGCGGAATGGCGCAATGCTGGCGCGGGGCATTGGGGCACTGGGCGTACTCGCCCGGGGTCATGGCCAGATCGGTGCTCATGGTGGTCTCCCTGGTGGCGTCGCCCGGCGGTGGTCAGGCCGCCGGCGACGGTAGTGAATCAGTCGCTACGGCGTTCGGTGGTGATGCTGCTGCCTTGCGCCAGCGTCAGCGTCACCGGTGTTTTGGCGCAGATTTCCAGCAGTCGTTGCCATTGTTCGTCGCTGAGCGGCGCGCTGCATTGCAGGCTGCGGTGGATGTGGGTGCGCTTGTCGGCGTCCTTGGCGAGGCTGATGTCCAGGTCCAACTGGCCCAGCTCCCAGCCCTTGCGCTCGGCATACATGCGCAGCGTCATCAGCGTGCAGGCGGCGAGGCCGGCGAGAATGTAATCGTAGGGCGCCGGGCCGGCATCCTGGCCGCCGGCGCTGACCGGCTCGTCAGCCACCAGAGTAAAACGGCCGCTGTGGATGTCGGTGCGGTAAGCAGTGCTGCCCAGCTGGGCGCGGGCCTGGGTGAGGGTACGCATGACCTGTCTCCGTCAAGTCGGGGGGCCGGGCGGCAAAGCACCCGGGGGTGCTGGCAGCCTTGCACAGGTGCACGGCCATTGGCCACCGCGGTGGCAGCTTTTTGCAATTGCGGCTCAGCCGAGCTGTTCACGCACCCATTGCTGGAACGCCGCCGCCGGCAACGCGCCGGATAGCCGCTGCTGTTCGCGGCCGTGGCGGAACAAGATCAGCGTCGGGATCGAGCGGATCGCAAACCGGCCGGCCAGCGCTGGCTCCGCTTCGGTGTCGACCTTCGCCAACCGCACTTGGGGTTCCAGCGCGGCACAGGCCTGTTCGAACACCGGCGCGAACTGGCGGCAGGGGCCACACCACGGCGCCCAGAAATCCACCACCAGCGGCAGATCCGATTGCAGGTGGGCCTCAAAGTTGCCGGCGTTGAGCACCACCGGCTGCGCGTTGAACAGTGCTTGCTTGCACTGGCCGCAGCGGCCGCCATCGGCCAGCCGCGTGGCCGGCAGCCGGTTGCGTTGGTGGCAATGGGGGCAGGTGATCAGCATCGATTCGCTCATGGCAGCATCCTCAAGCGGGGCAGTCAGGGGGCTTCGGTGTCCACGTCCGCCGGCGCACTGCCGGACATCGACGGGCCGTCGTCGTCAGAGGGTGGCGTCGGGCTTTGTTGCTCCTCGCGGCGGGCATCTTCCTGTACGTCCTCGACGCGCTTCTCGACGCCAAGGTGATAGGCGGCAAAGCCGGTGTGCACCACCTGGTTCTCCGCCATGCCCAGCAGCCGGCCATCGAACGGCGCGATGATGGCACTGCCGGTATTGCTGACCGGGTCGGTGACGGTGCCGAGCACTTCGCCGGCGCGCACCGCTTGGTTCAGCCGCACGTTAGACAGCAGGATGCCGCCCTGCGGGGCACGCAGCCAGCGCGACTCATAGAACACCGGCTGCGGCGTGCGCCACAGCCGTTTGGCTTTGCGCACGCCGAGGTTGTCGAGCAGCGTTTCCAGCGCTTTCACGCCGGCCTCCACCGCATCGTCCTCAAGCCGGTGTGGCCCGCCGGCTTCTAGGGTCACCGCCGGGATGCCGGCGGCCACCGCAGCGTCACGCAGGGTGCCGCTGGCGGCCTTGCCGTGCAGCACGGTGATGCCGCCGAACTGGCGCGCGAAGGCGACAATGTTCTCGTGGCGCAGGTCGCCACGGATTTGGGCATGGTTGATGCGGCGCTGGGAGCCGGTGTGTAGGTCGGCGAGGTAATCGCAGTGGCGGATCACCTGGTCGAACAGGCTGTAGGCAATGCGCCCGGCGGAGCTGCCGTCCTCGGTGCCGGGGAAGTGGCGATTCAAGTCGCGGCGGTCGGTCAGGTAGCGCTCGCCACGGCGAAAACCTTCCAAATTCACGATTGGCACGCCGATCACGGTGCCGGCCAGCTCGCGCGGTTCCAGTTCGAACATCAGCCGCCGCACCATCTCGATGCCGTTCAGCTCGTCGCCATGGATGGCGGCGGTGAGGCACAGCGTCGGCCCCGGTTGGGCGCCGCGCGCCACCAGCACCGGCACCGGGGTGGCGATCGAGGTGAACGACTGCGGCGGGTGCCAGTGCAGGGTGTTGAACTCGCCGGGCGCAATCGTGCCACCAAGCAGCTGCAGTGGGCCGACGGAGGCCGGTGCGTCGCTGTCGGGGGCCGCGTTGTCGGTAGCGCCCGAGTGGTCAGCGGCGGCGGAGGTGCCGAGGCCGGCGTCCGCGATCGAGCGGGAATCCGCGGCAGGCGTTGTGCGGGGTGCGGCATCGCCGTGGGAGGCATTCGCCACCGGGATAATGGGGCCGGCCGGTGTCGCCACTGGGGCGGCGCGATCGCCATCAACCGGCGCCGCCACTGCCACCGGGCCCGCCGGCGCCGCCTCTGGGGCGATGACATCGTTGTCGACCGCGGGCGCCACCACCGCTACCGGCGTGCCTTGGTCAGCAGCGGGGGGCGTGGCGAACGCCAGCGCTGGGCTTAACAGCAGCGGGCACAACCAGGGCAACAGACGCGGGTGGGGCATCGACACAGCTCTCCTGTCAGGGGCGATGGGCGCTTGGAACCTTGCCGCGCGCCAGTGTTCCCCAGTTACTGCCCGTCCAGTTGCTCCCAGCGCTGATAGCGCTCGGCGAGGGCCGCTTCCAGCGTCGCCAATTCGGCGTTGGTGGCCTTGACCAGGTCGGCGTCTTGGTAGAAATCCGGCTCGGCCATGCGGGCGTGCAGCGCTTGTTGCTGGGTTTCCAGAGTTTCAATTTCGGCCGGCAGTTTTTCCAACTCCAGCCGTTCGGCGTAGGACAGCTTGCGCGCCGGGGCGGCCGGCGCGGCGGCTGGGCTGGTGGCCGGTTGCGGTGCTGCCGTCGCTGGCGCTGCGGCGGCCGGCGCGGCGCTGGGGCGTTGGCGCAGCCAATCTTGGTAGCCGCCGACGTACTGATTGATCTGGCCGTGTTCGAACACCAGCGTGCTGGTGACCACGTTGTCGATGAATTCCCGGTCGTGGCTCACCAGCAGCAGGGTGCCGTTGAACGCCAACAGCTGCTCTTCCAGCAGGTCGAGCGTCTCGGCGTCCAGGTCGTTAGTCGGTTCGTCCAGTACCAGCAGGTTGAACGGCCGGGTGAACAGCTTGGCCAGCAGCAGCCGGTTGCGTTCGCCGCCGGACAACGCTTTCACCGGCTGCCGGGCGCGTGCCGGCTCGAACAGGAATTCCTGCAGGTAGCCGATGGCATGCTTGGGCTGGCCGTTGATGGTGAGGATATCGCTGCCTTCGGTGACGTTTTCCAGCACCGTGCGTTCTTCGTCGAGGCTGCCACGCAACTGGTCGAAGTAGGCCACGTCGAGCTGGGTGCCGAGCGTTACGGTGCCGGCGTCCGGCGTCAGTTGGCCGAGCAGAATACGCAGCAGCGTGGACTTGCCGCAGCCGTTGGCGCCGATGATGCCGATGCGGTCACCGCGCAGCAGCGTCAGGTCGAGGCCGTCGATCAGCTGGCTGTCGCCGTAACGGTGCGACAGCCCTTCGGCCTCCAACACCAGCCGGCCGGAGCGCTGGGCATCTTGCATGGTGAGGCTGGCGGTGCCTTGGCGGTTGCGGCGCTCGGAGTACTCCTGACGCAGCGCTTTCAAGGCGCGCACTCGGCCTTCGTTGCGGGTGCGGCGGGCCTTGATGCCTTGGCGGATCCAGGCTTCCTCGCGCGCCAGCTTCTTGTCGAATTCGGCTTGCGCGCGCTCTTCCGCTTCCAGCGCCGCCTGCTTGCCGTCCAGGTACTTCTGATAGTCGCCTGGCCAACTGGTCAGACGGCCGCGATCGAGCTCGACGATGCGGGTGGCCAGCGTGCGCACGAAGGCGCGGTCGTGGGTGATAAACACCAAGGTGGCGTTGAAACTGAGCAGGAATTCTTCCAGCCAGCGGATGGCGTCGATGTCGAGGTGGTTGGTGGGTTCGTCCAGCAGCAGAATATCCGGCGCCTGAACCAGCGCCCGCGCCAGCAGCACGCGGCGCTTCATGCCGCCGGACAGGCCGGCGAACGGCAGGTTGCCGTCCAGCGTCAGCCGTGACAGCACAGTGTCGACCCGTTGCGCCAGATCCCAGGCGCCGCGTTGGTCGATGTCCTGCTGCACCTGCTGGAATTCGTCGAGCACGTCCTCGCCGTGTTCCAGTGCCAGCGTCAGTTGCTGGTAGCGCGACAGCAGCGTGCCTTCGGCACCGAGGCCGCTGGCCACCACCTCGAACACCGAGCCGGTGGCGTCGTGGGGCACCTCCTGCTCCAGCCGCGCCACACGCAGCCCTTGTTGGCGTTCGATATGGCCGTCGTCGGGAATGATCTCACCGGCAATGATCTTCATCAGCGTCGATTTGCCGGCGCCGTTGCGGCCCACCAGACACAGCCGCTCGCCCTTGTCGATCGCCAGCGACACTTGGTCCAGCAGCGGTGCGGCACCGAAGCTGAGTTGCAGTTGGCGGAGGGTCATCAGAGCCATGGTGGGGCACTCACAGTCGGGTGGTGGACGGGGCGCGCAAGTGTAGCAGGATGCGTGATCGGCAGCAGTGCGGCGATTCTGAGCGCTGTGGTATTGTCGGCGCCATTGCCCGCGCAAGGATGATTCCCGATGAAACTGCTCACACTGGCGCTGCTCAGCGCCGTGCTGCTGGCCGGCTGCGACCAGCGCAACGACCCCACTTCGCCTGCCGCCGGGGCGTTGCCAACGCCGCAGGTACAGCCTGCCAGTCTGCCGGTGCCGGAGGGGTGGCAGCAGTGGGTGGCCAGCCACACCAGCGCGTGGGTGCCGGCATCATCGACCTGGACCGTGCGCTTCCAGCGGCCGGTGGTGACCGCGCAGCAGCTCGGCCAGCCGCAGCCGGGACTGGTCACGGTGACGCCGGCGCTGGCGGTGGAAGCCAGCTTCATTTCTGACACTGAATTGCGCATCCGACCGTTGACGCCGCTGGCGGCGGACACCCGTTACCGGGTCAGCCTGCACCCGCAAGCGCTGGCGCTGGAGGGCGTCACCGAGCCGTTCGCGTTTGAGCTGGTGGCGCTGCCGCAGCAACTGGATGTGCAGCTGGACCCGCTGGCGCCGGACGGCGACCAATACCGCTTGGCCGGTCGCGTGACCTTGGTGGACAGCCGCAGCGAGGAGGCGGTCAAACAGGTGGTGTCAGTGCAGTTGGAAGGCCAGCCGTTGACGCTGACCTGGCGGCAGGACGACCCGCGCAATTTCAGCTTCTCCACCTTGGTGCCCAGCGCGCCGCAGGCACGGGCGCTGGTGGTGGACTGGGCCGGCCGCACGGTGGGCGTGGACCAACGCGGCCAGCACAGCATCTCGGTGCCGGCGCAGCAGAGCTTCCAGGTCACTGACGTGCGCGTTGGCACCCAATCCGAGCCGCAGCTGGTGGTCAGCTTCAGCCGCCGGCTGGATCCGCGTGCCAACCGCGCCGGTTTGGTGCGCATCAATGACAACGAAGTGCGTAGCCAGGTGGATGGCCACCAACTGCGCGTGTTCCCACCGGAATTTGCCAGCGGCCAGGTGACGCTGCGGCTGGAGCCGGGGCTGCGGGCCGAGGACGGCAGCCGGCTCGGTAAGCGGTTGGAGCAGAGCGTGACGCTGGTCAGCCTGGCGCCGGCGGTGCGCTTTGTCGGCACTGGCGTGGTGCTGCCGCAACATGAGCGGCTCACGGTGCCGTTCGAAGCGGTGAACCTGCGCGCGGTGACGGTCACCGCCACCCAAGTATTCCGCAACAACCTTGGCCAGTTCCTGCAGCAAAATAACCTCGATGGCGAGGTATGGCTGGAGAACGTCGGCCGGGTGCTGTGGCGCCGCGACATCACCCTGGATGAACTGCCGCAGGACCGCTGGCAGCGTTATCTGCTGGATGTGTCAGAACTGGTGCAGCAGCAGCCGGGGGCGCTCTACCGACTGACACTCAGCATCGACCGCGATCAGGTGCTGTTGGCCTGCGCCGGCGATGGCCCGGTCAATGATCCGCAGCGCCCGCTGGGCAACTGGGATGGCCCGCAAGGCAGTGAAACCAGCGGTTGGGACGGCATCGATTACTGGTACCAGAACAACGGTTATGTGGCCTACAGCGAGCGCCACGATCCCTGCTCGCCGGCTTATTACCTGTACGGCACCGGCAGCAATAAACCGGGCCGCAACCTGCTGGCATCTGACCTCGGGCTGCTGGCCAAGCAGGGCCGTGATGAGGTCATGCACCTGGCCACCACTACCCTCAGCAGCGGCAGTCCGCGCGCCGGCGTTAAAGTGGAGGTGTTCAACTTCCAGCACCAACGCATCGGCCAGGGCACCAGCGACAGTGAGGGGCTGTTGGGGCTGACGCTGGACGGCACGCCGTTTTATGCCATTGCCAGCGACGGCGCTCAGCGCGGTTACCTGCGGCTGGCGCGCACCAGTGCGCTGTCCACCAGCCAGTTCGATGTCGGCGGTGAAACGCTCGATCAGGCCGTGAAAGGCATGCTCTATGGTGAGCGCGATGTGTGGCGTCCCGGCGATGACATCTTCCTGACGCTGGTGCTGGAAGACCGTCACCGCAGTCTGCCGAGCGATCACCCGGCCACGCTGGAACTGTACGACCCGCGCGGCAACAAGGTGCAAACTCGGACCCAGAGCCAGCCAGTGGGCCCGTTCTACACCTTCACGCTGCGCACCGAAGAAGATGCGCCCACTGGCACTTGGCGGGTGCGCGCCCAGGTCGGTGGGCTTAGTTTCACCCGTACCCTGCGCGTGGAAACGGTGGTGCCCAACCGTCTCAGCGTCAGCCTCGGTGACGGCGATGAAGTGTTCTCGGTCGCCCAGATGCCGCAGTTGATCACGCTTGCCAGCCAGTGGCTGAGCGGTGCGCCGGCGGCCGGCTTCCGCGCCGATGTGAACGCGCAACTGCTGGCCCAGCCGACCCGCTTCGCCACCCACGGCGACTTTCTGTTCGATGACCCGGTGCGGCGGTTCCGCGCCGAGCCGGTGACGGTGTTCGAAGGCCAGCTGGACCAAAACGGCGCAGTGCGGTTCCCGCTGCAATTGCCGGCCGAGCCGAATGCGCCGGGCATGTTGCGCGCCATGCTCACCACCCGGGTGTTCGAGCCCGGCGGCCAATTCAGCATTGATACCCAGGCACGCGACTACCATCCGTGGCCGGCGTATGTGGGGCTGCGGCGGCCGGCCGGCGATGCCGCCCGCGACATGCTGTTGACCGACACCGACCACCGTATCGACGTCCTTACGCTCGACACCGACGGCAAACCACTGGCGCGCAAGGCGGTGGAAGTGTCGCTGTTTAAAATTGACTGGCGCTGGTGGTGGGATCAGGGCGGCGAAGACCTGGCCCGTTACGCCCAAGGTGCCGGCCACACCGCGCTGGCGCGCGCCACCATTGCCACCGATGAGCACGGCAAAGGCGAATGGACGCTGCGCCGCGACTACCCGGAATGGGGGCGCTACCTGCTGCGCGCCTGTGATACCGAAGGCGGCCATTGCACCGGCACTATTTTGTTCATGGATTGGCCGGGCTGGGCCGGCCGCGCCAACGAAAACCGCGGCGACGGCGCCAGCCGGCTGACGCTGTACACCGACCAAGAGCGCTATCAGGTCGGTGACACCGCCACCGTGCGATTGCCGCAAGCGCAGCGTGGTCGGGCGCTGGTGAGCATTGAAAATGGCAGCCGCGTGCTGAGCAATTATTGGCTGGAACTGGGCCCGGATCAGACCGAATTCCAGCTGCCGGTGACGGCCGCCATGGCGCCCAACGTCTATGTCAGCGTGACGCTATTGCAGCCGCACCAGCAGCTCGACAACGATCGCCCGTTGCGGCTGTTCGGCATCGTGCCATTGCAGGTGGACAACCCCGATACTCGCTTGCAGCCGCAGCTGAAGGTGGCCGACGAAGTGCGGCCGCAGCAGCCGTTCACCATCACCGTGGCCGAGCAGCAGGGGCGCGCCATGGCCTACACCCTGGCGGTGGTGGATGAAGGGCTGCTGGGCCTGACCGGCTTCAAGACCCCGGATCTGCACGCCCGCTTCTATCGCCGTGAAGCACTCGGTGTGCGCACCTGGGACCTGTTCGACCAAGTGGTGGGCGCCTACGCCGGCCAGTTGGAACGGCTGATTGCACTCGGTGGCAGTGATGCCCTCGGCGAGATGGATGCGGAGGCCGAGCGCCGCCGCCGGTTCCCGCCGGTGGTGAAATTCCTTGGCGCCTTCACCTTGGAGCCGGGCGCCAGCCGCGAGCATCAAGTGACCCTGCCGGCCTACATGGGGGCGGTGCGCGTGATGGTGGTGGCCGCTGACGACGGCCGCTACGGCCGCGCCGACCAAAAAGTGGTAGTGCGTGAGCCGTTGGCGGTGCTGAGCACACTGCCGCGGGTGCTGGGGCCGGGCGAGACGCTGTCGGTGCCGGTGAGCGTGTTCCTGCAAGATGCGTCGGTGTCGGAAGTCGAGGTGGCACTGAGTAGCGACTCGGCGTTGTTCGACGTCACCCAGCCGCAGCAGACGCTCAGCTTTGCCCGGCCCGGCGAGGCGCTGGCGCAGCTGCAACTGTCGGTGAACCAAGGGCTCGGCCAGGGCACGCTGTGTGTGGACGCGCGCGGCGGCCCGCTGACCACGAGGGAAACCACCCACCTCACGGTGCGCAGCCCCAATGCGCCGTCGGTGGTGACCTGGCATGCGCGGCTGGCCCCGGGTGAGCGCTGGCAGCAACAGCTGGCGCTGCACGGTATGGATGGCACCAACATGGCGGAGCTGGAACTGAGCAGCTTGCCGCCGGTGAATCTGGCGGAGCGGCTCGGTTACCTGATCAGCTATCCGCACGGCTGTGTTGAGCAGGTCACCTCCACCGCCTTCCCGCAGCTGTACCTGTCGGGGCTGATGCCGCTGAGCGAGGCGCAGCGCGATGAAACCGCCGCCAACGTGCAGCGTGCCATCGACCGACTGGGCAGCTACCAGCTCAGCGATGGCGGTTTCAGTTACTGGCCGGGCGGTCATCAAGCCGAAGACTGGTCCAGCTCCTACGTCGGCCACTTCTTGGTGGCCGCGCAGCAGCGCGGTTTCAACGTCTCGACTACGCTGCTGAACAACTGGCGCGATTACCAGCAGCAACGGGCGCGCAGCTTTGTCGTCGGTGACAGCGAAGCGTTGCACGCCCAGGCCTATCGGCTGTTCACGCTGGCGTTGGCCGGCGCCGCCGACACTGGTGCCATGAACCGGCTGCGCGAAGCACGGGGGCTGACGGGCATGGCCCGTTGGCATCTGGCGGCGGCATACCTGACGCAGGGGCTCAAGGACGCCGCCCGCGAACTGGTACAGAACGCCGACCTGACGCCGGCGGATTACCAACGCCCGGGCGCCACCTTCGGCTCACCGCTGCGTGATCAGGCGGTGATGTTGCCGGTGCTAATGGGACTGGGCCGTCACCGCGATGCCGACCAGCTGGCAGACCGGGTTGCCGATGGCCTGTCCGCCGACCAGTGGCACAGCACCCAGACGCTGGCGTGGTCGCTGTACGCCATGGCCGCCTATTACCACACCCAAGACGCTGCGCCGCTGCGTGCGCAATGGCAGCAGGGTGATCAGCCGGCGCAGCTGCTGACCAGCGACGCCGCTTTGGTGCGTCAGCCGCTGGCCGCCCGTGCCGGGCCGGTGACGGTGGAAAACCGCAGTGAGGGGCGCCTCTATGTGGTGCTCAGCAATCGCGGCACCCCGGCCGCCGGCCATGAACCGGTGCTGGCAGAAGGGCTGCAACTGAAAGTGGCGTTCGAGGGTCGCGACGGCCAGCCATTGAACGTGGCGACGCTGGCGCAGGGCACCGATGTGCTGGCGCGGGTGACAGTCACCAACCTCACCCAGCGCCGCCAGGATCAGGTGGCGCTGAGTCAGTTGCTGCCCAGCGGTTGGCAGGTGAATCCAGAGCAGCGCACCGACGCCGAGTTGAGCGAGGAACTGGATTACCAGGACATCCGCGACGACCGCGTATACAGCTACTTCAGCCTCGAGCCGGGCGCCAGCCGCCGCTTCACGGTGTCGCTCAACGCCTCCTTCGCCGGCCGCTTCTACCTGCCGGGCTGGCAGGTGGAGAACATGTATGACGGCAAAGTGCGTGGCACCACCGCCGGCCGCTGGGTGACCGTGGAGGCGCGGTGAGCCGAAGCTGGCGCTGGCTGACGCCGGCACTGCTGCTGGGTGCGGCGGTGCTGGCGCTGGCGTGGCCGCTGCCCCAACCGCTGCTGGCGCCGCCCTATGCGCGCGCCTTGCTCGATCGTGACGGACACCTGCTGGCGGCCACCATCGCCGCTGATGGCCAGTGGCGCTTTGCGCCGCTGGCGGAAGTGCCGGAGCGCTTTGCCACGGCGCTGGTGACGTTCGAGGACCAGCGTTTCTTCGTCCATCCCGGCATTGATCCGCTGGCGCTGGCGCGTGCGCTGCGCGACAACCTCAGCCAGCGGCGCGTGGTCAGCGGCGCCAGCACCCTCACCATGCAATTGGCGCGGCAGGTGCATGGCCAGCGGCCGCGCACGCTCACCAACAAGATCATCGAAGCTTGGTTGGCGCTGCGGTTGGAGTTGCGTTACAGCAAGGCCGAACTGTTGGCGCTGTATGCCAGCCACGCCCCGTTTGGCGGCAATGTGGTCGGCCTCAATGCGGCGGCGTGGCGCTATTACGATCGTCCGCCGCAGCAGTTGAGCTGGGCTGAAGCCGCTACCCTGGCGGTGCTGCCCAACAGCCCGGCATTGATCCACCCCGGCCGCCGCCGTGACGCGCTGGCGGCGCGTCGTGATGCGTTGTTGCAGACGCTGCACCAGCGCGGCGTGCTGACCGATCTGGATTTGGCAGTGGCGCTGGCGGAACCGTTGCCGCAGGCGCCGCAGCCGCTGCCGCGTTGGGGGGAACATCTGCTGTTCACGCTGCAACAGCAGCAGCCGCAGCCGCTCTACCACAGCACCTTGGCGCTGCCGCTGCAGCGTCGCATCAGCCAGCTGGCCGCCGAGCATGGCGGGCGTTTGATGGGCGAGGGCATCCAGGATCTGGCGGTACTGGTGGTGGATCACCAGCTCGGCGAGGTGGTGGCCTATGTCGGCAACCACGACGGCGCCGACCGCCAACGGGCCGGCGGCATGCTTGATGTGATTCAGCGCCCGCGCAGCAATGGCAGCCTGCTGAAACCGTTGCTGTACGGGTTGATGTTGGATCAAGGCGAGCTGCTGCCGGGGCAGTTGGTGGCCGACGTGCCGACCCATTTCGCCGGCTATAGCCCGATGAATTACGACCGTGATTTCCGTGGCGCGGTGCGCGCCAACGAGGCGCTGGCGCGCTCGCTCAACGTGCCCTTCGTGCGCCTGCTGCGCCAGCACGGGGTGGAGCCGTTCCACCGCCGACTGCGCGAGCTGGGGCTCACCGATCTGTTCCGGCCGGCGGGGGAGTACGGGTTAGCGCTGATCCTCGGCGGCAGCGAATCAACGCTGTGGGACCTGGTGACCGTCTACAGCCAGCTGATGGTGGCCGCCCGTGATGGCGAGCAGGGCGATTATCGCCGTCCGCGTCTGTTGCAGGATGAGGTGCCGTCACCGCTGCCAGCGCGGCTGTCACAGGGCGCGGCTTGGCTGACGCTGGAAGCATTGCTGGAAGTGGTGCGCCCGGGTGATGACATGCGCTGGCGGCGGTTCAGTTCCAGCCAGCCGATTGCTTGGAAAACCGGCACCAGTTTTGGCCTGCGCGATGCTTGGGCAATTGGCAGTAACGGCCGCTACACGGTGGGGGTGTGGGCCGGCAATGCCGAAGGGCAGGGCGTGGCGACGCTGGCCGGCACTGCTACCGCCGGCCCGGTGATGCTGGATGTGTTCGCCGCCCTCGGTCGTGCCGCCTGGCCAGCGCGGCCGGCAGCGGCGCTGATGGCGGTGGAGGTATGCCGCGATGACGGTTTCCTGTCGGACGGCCTGTGTGAGCGCAGCACCGATTGGGCGCCGCGCGGCAGCCACTATCAGCAGGTGTCGCCGCACCATGTGCGCGTGCACCGTGATGCCGCCGGTGCGCGTGTGCATGCCGGCTGTGAAAACCCGCTCAACATGATCACCGAGGCGTATTTCCAGCTGCCGCCGGTGCAGGAACATTACTGGCGCCGCCAGCACAGTGGACGCCGGATTCCCGCTTGGCGGGCCGACTGTCTGGCCGGGTTGGCGGAGTACACCGATGAGCAGCCGATGGCGCTGGTGTATCCGCAGGATGGCACCCGGGTGTTGCTGCCGGTGGAGCTGGATGGCCGCCTCGGCGCGGTGTTGTTTCGCGCCGTGCACCGCGATCCGCAGGCACGGCTGCAATGGCATCTGGATCGCCGCTACCAGGGCGAAACGCGGGTGTTCCATGACATGGCGCTGCGGCTAGAGCCGGGTTGGCACCGCATCCGGCTGGTGGACCAGCATGGGCGTGCGGTGGAGCAATGGGTGAAAGCGCTGGCGCGCGAGCGCATGCCGCAGGCGGCCATCGAGACGCGGGTGCCGCAGCTCGGTGGACAGGACGCTGGCGGTGGCCCGGCAGCGCGGTAGAATGACCGGCTCCCGCTGCCGTTGTCCGCGACGGCCCATTGCCTGCAAGGTGCCCGATGTTTCGCTGGTTTGAACGCCGTCTTGATCCCTTCCCTGAGCTACCGGTGGAGGCGCCGCCGGCTACGCTGGTGGCGTTCTGCCGCTACTACGCCCGTGGTGCTTGGGGTTGGTTGCTGCTGGCGGCGATGCTGATGGCGGTCACCGCGCTGATCGAAGTGAAGCTGTTCGACTTCCTCGGCCACATCGTCGATTGGCTGTCGGCGCAGCCGGCGGAGGGTTTCTTTGCCCGCGAGAGTCAGCAGCTGCTGGTGATGGCCGGCGTGGTGCTGGTGCTGCTGCCGGCCACCGTGATCCTGCACGGCTTGGTGCAGAGTCAGGTGCTGATGGGCAACCTGCCGATGCGTATCCGCTGGCAGGCGCACCGTTATCTGCTCAGCCAATCGATGCATTTCTACCAAGACGAATTTGCCGGCCGGCTGGCCACCAAGGTGCTGCAAACGGCGTTGGCGGTGCGCGAAACACTGATCAAACTGATCGGGCTGGTGAACTACGTCTGCGTTTATTTTGTCGGCACCGTGCTGATCGTGGCCCAGGCTGACACTCGGCTGGCGCTGCCGCTGCTGGTTTGGCTGCTGGGCTATCTGATGTTCCTGCGGGTGTTTGTGCCGCGCATGGGCCGCATCGCCGCCCGCCAAGCCGATGCGCGCTCGGTGATGACCGGCCGCATCGTCGATAGCTACACCAATATCCAGACTGTGAAACTGTTTTCCCATGCCCAGCGCGAGGCCGATTACGCCCGTGATGGCATGGGTCAGTTCATGGACACCGTGTACCCGCAGATGCGCTTGGTGACCTGGCTGGAAGGGGCACTGTATGGCCTCAATGCGCTGCTGTTGGTGGGCATCGGCGGCCTGTCGCTGTGGCTGTGGCAGCAGGGCGCGGTGACTGTCGGTGCGGTGGCAGTGGCGGTGGGTCTGGTGCTGCGGATCTGGAATATGTCGCAGTGGGTGATGTGGGAAGTGGCGGCGCTGTTCGAGAACATCGGCACCGTGCAGGACGGCATGAAAACCCTCACCCAGCCGCGCCGCATTGAAGACCAGCCGAGTGCGCCGACCTTGGCGTTGACCCGTGGCGCCATCGATTTCCGCCAGCTGCGGTTCCGCTATGACGGCGCGGCCACGCAGCTGTTCGACGGTCTTGACCTGCAGATTGCCGCCGGTGAAAAGGTCGGCATTGTCGGCCGTTCTGGCGCCGGCAAGTCGACGCTGGTGAGCTTGCTGTTGCGCTTCCACGAATTGGAACGCGGCCAGATCTGCCTGGACGGCCAAGATATTGCCACTGTCACCCAAGATTCACTGCGGGCGGCGATCGGCATGGTCACCCAGGACACGTCGCTGCTGCACCGCTCGGTGCGTGAAAACATCAGTTACGGGCATCCGCAGACGGACGATCAGCAGGTGATTGACGCCGCCAAGCGCGCCCACGCGTGGGAGTTCATCCCGGCGCTGTGTGACAACCACGGCCGCCAGGGGCTGGATGCCCATGTTGGTGAACGTGGCGTGAAGCTGTCCGGCGGCCAGCGCCAGCGGGTGGCGATCGCGCGGGTGATCCTCAAGGACGCACCGATTCTGGTGCTGGACGAGGCCACCTCGGCATTGGATTCCGAGGTCGAAGAAGCGATTCAGGAAAACCTGTACGCGCTGATGGAAGGCAAGACCGTGATCGCCATTGCCCACCGGCTGTCCACCATCGCCGCCATGGACCGTCTGGTGGTGATGGACCAAGGCCGCATTGTGGAACAGGGTACCCACGCCGAGCTGGTGGCGCGCGGCGGCCTCTATGCCAGCCTGTGGCAGCGCCAATCCGGTGGTTTCATCGGCGAGTGAGCGCCGCTGGCTCCGCCGGCGCCCTCGTAGGGGCAGGCCTGAACGTTGGCGTCAGTGCTCGCCGTCACCTTGATCGCGGTGCCACTGCAGCGCCAGCTCGCCCAGCTTGCGGCGGCCGGGATTGTCGCCGGCAATCCATTCTTCCGGAGCGAACAGGTCGAACAGCCCGACCTTGAACAGCGTCGGGATTGCCAGCGCCAGCGCTTGCTCCACGCCCTCCCGTTCGCCTCGGTTCCACGCATCAATGTGCTGCAGCATGGCGGCTACGGTGCCGGTCTGTACCCGGCTGCCGTCGCGCAGGGTCACCGCCGGCAGCGTTTCGCCGTCCGCCACAATGCGGCGGTTGAGCTGGCCGAGCGCATCGGTGTTGAGCGGGTCGTCGGTCATGCTGTGCTCCAATCGGACACCGGCGGCACCGCGGGGGTGCGCCGGTGCCACGGGTCAAGGTGCCGGGGCCGGCGGTGTGCCGCGCAGCGCGATTTCGTCGCCGGCACTGTTTTTCAGAATCACATCCAACTGGTTGAAGGCGATGTCGAGTCCAGCCTCCTGCGCCAGTAGATCGATGCGGCGGTTGATCTCATCCAACGCCGGGGTGCGATCGCCCAACTCCTTGACGAAGAAACGCAGCTCGTGATCAAGAGTGCTGGCGCCGAATGCGGTGAACAACGCCACCGGCGCCGGGTCTTTCATCACGCGTGCGTTACTGCTGGCGGCTTTCAGCAGCACCTTACGCGCCAGTTCGAGATCCGAGCCGTAGGCAAAGCCGATGCCGATCACGATGCGGGTGACGCTGTCGGTCAGTGACCAGTTCACCAGTTGGCCGGTGATGAACGACTTGTTGGGGATGATCACTTCCTTGCGGTCGGCGTCGCGCACGGTGGTGGCGCGGATGCGGATGCGGGTGACGGTGCCGGTTTGGCCGTTGACGGTGATGGTGTCACCGATGCGGATCGGCTGTTCGAACAACAGGATCAGGCCGGAGATAAAGTTGGCGAAAATCTCCTGCAAACCGAAGCCGAGACCGACGCCCAACGCCGCCACCAGCCATTGCAGCTTGGCCCACGAAATGCCCAGCGCCGACAGCGTCAGCACCGCGCCGGTGCCGACGATCAGATAGGTGAGCAGGGCAGTGACGGCATAGCCGCTGCCTTGGCGCAGCCGCAGCCGCGACAGCACCATGACCTCCAGTAACCCCGGCAGGTTGCGCGCCAGCACCAGCGTCAGCACCACGATCAGCAGCCCGGTGAACACATCCCCCAGCGAGGTGTTCACCGCCGCGCCACCGTCCTGCGGCTGCTGCCACAGGGTGATCTGGTTGAAGTAGGAGAAGGCGCCAATGATGTCGGCCCACAACCAGTAGATCGCCACCGCGAACAGCGCGCCGATCGCCAGCCGCGATAGTCGCAGCGACTGGGCGTTGACCTTGGCCATGTCCAGCGGCGGTTCCTCCACCACCTCGATCAGCTCGCCGCTGTCATCGCTTTGCGCGCGCTGGGCGCGCAGTTCTTCGCGCCGCGCCAGCGCCCGCTGGTAGGCCAGCCGCCGGGCGGCCAGCACCAGACTGCGGCGGGCGCTGGCGCTGACCAGCAGCCACAGCATCAGCAGGTAGAAAGTGTCGATGGTGAGCCCGAATAGCCGCAGCGCGGTGTAGTAGTAGCCGAGCGCCGCCACCAGCGCCAACGCTAACGGCGTTAACAACAGCACGGTGAGGATCCAGCGCCGCACCGGGCGCCGTTCGGACTCACCTTGCAGGTCACGCGCCACCTGCCAGCCAAGCAGGCTCACCAGCGGTGCGCACACCAGCACCAGCAGCAGGCCGAAACCGTTTTCTGACAGCATTTCCGGCAACCGCTCGGCCACCGCCACCAGCACCAACAGCGGCGCCAGCAGCAGGCCGCCGAGGCTGACCAGCCGACGCAGTGCCGGGGTCGACTCCGCCGGCCAGCGGAAGTGTTTTTCTGCCACTTGCAGTGGCGCCAGCAGTTGACGGGCCAGCGCCACTACCAGCCACAGTAGCGCCAGCTTCTGCAGGGTGACGCCGACCAGTTGTACGTCGGCCAGTTCGTCATAGCGCAGCAGCAGCCCCAGCAGGGCCAGCAGCAGCGGCACCGGTGCAGCCAGCAAGCCGCTCAGCAGCAAGGCTTCCGGCGTGTGGCGCTGGGCATCGCGGCGCAGAATGCCGACGCGCTTGTTGATGTCCTCCAGCCGCCGCCGGTAACGCGGCCGGAACGCGGCCAACGCCAGTGCCAGCAGCACGCTCAAGACCACGGCCGGGGTTTTCTCCACCAGTGTCGTCAGTACCGCCGACCAAGTGCGCGCATCGCGCAGGCCTTGCAGTTGCTGGATCACTTGGCCGGGCATATCACGCAGTGCCGTCAGCGTTAGCGGCCGCGCACTGGGCATCCACAGCAGGTGTTCCTGGATGGTGCTGCGGGTGGTTTCGCTGGCGGTCACTAACTGCCGGTAGGCGCTGTCGCTGCTCAGCGCCAAACTCAGCAGCCGCGCCACTTCCGGGCCCAATTGTTCAAGCAGGCTGCGGCGTGCGCGCAGCAAGCTGACCAGCGCTTCTCGCACTTCCGGGGTATCCAGCTCCGGGTGGCGCGCCAGCTTGCGTGCCGCTTCATCGGGGGCGCTCAGCAGCGCCTCACGGGCCTGGGACAGATCAAATTGCTCCTGACGCAGGGCGGTGATGTCGAGCGGCTGTTGCAGCGACGGGTCCGGTTGCGGCAGCAACCGTTGCTGCTGGTACAGCAACCGCGATAGCAACAGGCTGCCTTGCAGTGAGCGCACTTGCTCGTTCAGAGAACGTTCCAGCTGGCGCGCTTGGTCGAGCCGTTGGCGCAGCGTCAGGTTCAGTTGCAGCAACTGACTGATGTCGCGACTGACGCCCATCAAACGCTCGGCATAGTGCTGATTCTGCTGCAGGGCTTCGTTCAGCACCGCGTTGTCGGGCAGCGCCTTCACTTGGGCGGTGGCGCGTTCAATCGCCTCGCGGGTGTCCTGTTCCCGGCGTTGGTCCAGTTGCTGCTGGATGTGACCCATGCGCGCCACCAGCACTTGGCTGTTGCGCTCCAGTAGGCGGCGCTGCTGGGTGGCGAAATCGAGCATGTCGGCGTTGCTTTCCAGCTGCTTCTGTTCCAGATCCAACTGCGCAGCGGTGACCGCCACCGCCAGTCGCAGCCGTTGCACCGCTTCATCTTGGTCGCCGCTGTCATCGACGCTGCGTCGCATCAATTCGCTGCGCAGACTTTCCTGCTGGGTGAGCAGTTCGCTG
The DNA here is from genome assembly GCF_041102775.1 of Alcanivorax sp. REN37. Lineage (NCBI taxonomy): Bacteria > Pseudomonadati > Pseudomonadota > Gammaproteobacteria > Oceanospirillales > Alcanivoracaceae > Isoalcanivorax > Isoalcanivorax beigongshangi. Next base: position 2,428,771 of record NZ_JBGCUO010000001.1, on the reverse strand, counting down.
ATGCGGCGCTGGGCGCGGTCCGGCAGCACCTGCCCTTGGGTGACGGTATTGGTGACCTCCGCCAGCTGTTCCTGCAGCGCCTCCTGCTGCTGCAGGTTGTCGAGCAGGCGCGCGGTGAGTTGGCTGCTGTTAAGCGATGCCAGCTGCGCTAGCAGTCCTTCCTGCGCCAGATCCACCGGCTGCTCCAACTGGTTGGATACCTCGTGCATCTGGCGCGGCAGCGCCGCTTCGCGCTCGCTGAGATTGCGCAGCTGGGTAGTCAGTTGGGTGAGCTCCTGACGCAGAGCCAGCGCGCTTTCCATCTCCTGCTTGGCGGCGTCCGCCTGTGGCGCCGGCAAGGAGCGGGCCGGCAGCTGGTCGAGCTGCCGTTGCAGGCTGCGTTCGGTGGGCAGGTTAGTGGTGGCGGCAAGCGCGGGCAGGGCAGCGGCAACCAGCGCCAGCACCAGCAGTGCGCGCCACGGCGCAGTCAAACAAGCAAAGCTCGGCAGTACCGGCATGGGGCCTCCGCAGACAACCGGTGAACGCAAATAACAAGCAGGACGGCTACCTTAACGCGGCGGCGTCGGCAGTGCAGCAGGGCGGCGTTTGTCGCTGTGGCGGCGTACCAGCGGACTGCGCCGCGAGCGAGACAGCAGCGAGCGGAAAAAGCGCCGCAATTGGGGGTAGAAGCGCAGCATCCAGTAACTGCATTGGATCACCAGCAGGAAGATCAGCACTGACAGGTAAGGGTCGGACGGTGGCTGGCCGCTGTCCGGATTCAGGCGGAAGCTGCTTGGTAGGGCCTGGCGGTGATTCTGCACCGGCACATTGGGAATCGAGGTGTGGGCCCCGGCGGCTACTTCTGGTGGCGGTTCGGAGCTGACTGCAGTTTGCGGCACTAGCGCGCTGCTCCCGCCTGCTTGAGCCAACGGGGCCCAGGCCAGCAAGGCAATCAGCAGCAGTCGTACCACAGTCATCGGCCACATCCTGTCCGGTTGCACGGGCACCGGTGAAGGGCCCGGTGCGATTCAGGCACAGGGTACGGTGGTGACCCGGCAGGGTGTGTAAAGAAAGGCAACATCGCCGTGTTGGCGCGGCGGTACGCAATCACGGCCCCGGCCGCTGTCGAGGCTGGGGCCATGACGGTTTAGCGCAGGCGGCGCGGCAGGAATTGCGGGGTTTCTTTGTTGGTGGCTGCTTTCAGCGCCCGGCGCTGGTTGGGTGCCATCAGGATGCGCGCCTGGATGCGGCGTTCGGCGGAAAAGGCCACTTCCTCGCTGCTTTGCCAAGCGGTGGCAAACAGCTGCTTGGCGCCGGCCAGCGCGTCCGGAGAGCGCACCAGCAGTTCGTCCACCAGTGCCTCAGCGGCCGCCATCGGGTCGTCTGCCACCTCGGTCACCAAGCCAATGGCCTTGGCGTCGTTGCCGCTCAGCACGCGGCCGGTCATGGTCAGCAGTTTGGCCATGTCGAGGCCGACTTGGTTGCGCAGACCCATGCTGCCGCTCATGTCCGGAATCAGACCCCATTTCACTTCCAGCACCGACAGCTGGCAGTCCGGGGTGGTGAAGCGGAAGTCGGCGGCCAGCGCCATCTGCATGCCGCCGCCGAAGCAGTGGCCGTGGCTGACGTTAATCACTGGCACCGGCAGTTCGCGGTAGGCCCAGCAGGCGCGTTGGAACACGTTGGTGGCGCGCAGGCCGGGAATAAACGCGCGCAGGATGCCGGCCGGGGTTTTCAGCACCTTGCCGAAGTCGAGTCCGGCGCAGAACGATTTGCCTTCGCCGGAGAAGATTACGGCGCGCAGTGTGCGGTCCTTGCGCAGCGCCTTGGCGGCCTCGGTCAGTGCATGCAGCATGTCCAGGTCGATGGCGTTGTACTTGTCTGGGCGCGCCAGGGTGACATAGGCGACGCCGCGCTCGTCGCGGCGTACGCGCACGCGTTCGCGGTAAAGGATCTCTGACATGGGGCCTCCTCGGCTCAGCGGGGCAGCCCCGCAACGGATGATAAAACGCCGCCCGCAGGCGGCGTAATCGGCAGCATCAGCTGTCCAGTTGCTCTTGTATCAGAGCGTTCAGTTGTTGCGGGTTGGCTTTGCCCTGCGTTTGTTTCATTGCTTGGCCGACAAAGAACCCGAACATTTTCTTGCGTTTGCCGTCATCGGCGGCGCGGTAGTTGGCCACTTGCTCCGGATTGGCCGCGAGGATTTCCGCCACCACTGCCGCCAGTGCGCCGCTGTCCGACACCTGCTTGAGGCCGCGTGCCGTGATGATGTCATCGGCGCTGCCTTCACCGTCGGCCATGGCCTCAAATACCTGTTTGGCGATTTTTGAGGAAATGGTGCCGTCCTTCAGGCGCTGGATCATCTGCGCCAGCTGGGCGGCGCTGACCGGGCAAGCGTCGATGGTCAGCTCGCGGGCGTTGAGCAAGGCGGCGATGTCGCCGATCACCCAGTTGGCCGCCAGCTTGGCATCACCGCTGTCGGTGGCTACCGCTTCGAAGTAGTCCGCCACCAGGCGGTCGCCGGCCAGGATACCGGCGTCGTAGGCAGACAGACCGTAATCGGCGACGAAACGCGCCTCCCGGGCGTCCGGCAGTTCCGGCAGGCTGGCACGCAGGGCGTCCAGATCAGCCTCGCTGAGCACCACCGGCGGCAGGTCCGGGCACGGGAAGTAGCGGTAATCGTTAGCGTCTTCCTTGGTGCGCATGCTGCGCGCGCTGTGAGTGTCGCCGTTGTAGAGGCGGGTTTCCTGAACAATGGTGCCGCCGTCTTCGAGCACGTCGATCTGGCGCGCGATTTCTTGGTTGATGGCTGCTTCCATGAACTTGAACGAGTTCAGGTTCTTGGTTTCAGTGCGGGTGCCGAGCACCTCGCTGCCGCGCTTGCGCACCGACACGTTGACGTCAAAGCGCATCGAACCCTGCGCCATGTGGCCGTCACAGATACCGATGGCAGTGACGATGGCATGCAGCTTGCGCGCGAACGCCACCGCTTCCTCGGCGTTGCGCATATCGGGCTCGGTGACCACTTCGATCAGCGGGGTGCCGGCGCGGTTGAGGTCGATGCCAGACTGCCCATGGAAGCCTTCATGCACCGACTTGCCGGCGTCTTCTTCCAAGTGCGCGTGGTGAATGCGGATGGCTTTGCGGCTACCGTCTTCCAGCTGCACGTCGATCACGCCGGGACCGACGATCGGGGCTGCCAGCTGGGTGGTCTGGTAGCCCTTGGGCAGGTCCGGGTAGAAGTAGTTTTTGCGCTCGAACACCGAGCGGCGCGCCACCTCAGCATTGATGGCAAGGCCAAACAGCGCCGCCTTGCGGATCGCTTCCAGGTTCGCCACCGGCAACGTGCCGGGCATGGCCAAGTCGATCAGGCTAGCGTGGCGGTTGGGCTCGGCACCAAATTCGGTGGCGGAGCCTGAGAAAATCTTGGTGCGGGTGGACAGCTGCACGTGCACTTCCAACCCGATCACGGCTTCCCAGCTCATGCTTCACCTCCGAAGCCAGGGCGCAGTTGATGCCACTCGGTGGCCTGCTGGAACTGGTGCGCCAGGTTGAGAATGCGGCCTTCTTCGAACGGCCGGCCGATTACTTGTACTCCCACTGGCAGGCCCTGATGCAGACCAGCCGGCATCGACAGTGCCGGCAGCCCGGCCAGGTTGGCGCCGATGGTGAACATGTCCGCCATGTACAGCGTCACCGGGTCGTCAGTGCGCGCGCCGAGCGGGAACGCCACGTCCGGGGTGGTGGGGCCGACCAGCACATCGACCTCGGCCAGCGCCGCGTTGAACTCGTTGGCGATTTGGCGCCGTACGCGCTGGGCCTGCAGGTAATAGGCGTCGTAGTAGCCATGGGAGAGCGCATAGGTGCCGACCAGGATGCGGCGTTTCACCTCATCCCCGAAGGCTTCTGAGCGGCTGCGTTTGAACAGGTCTTCGATGTCGCGCGGGTTGTCGCAGCGGTAGCCGTAGCGCACGCCGTCAAAGCGGGCCAGGTTGGAGGACGCTTCCGCCGGCGCGATCACATAGTAGGCCGCCACCGACAGGTCGATGCTGGGCAGCCGTACCGGTACCAACGTGGCGCCAAGCTGTTCCAGCTGCGCCAGTGCCGCGCGGGTGACCTCGGCAATGCCGGCATCGAGCTGGGCCGGGAAGAACTCCTCTGGGACGCCCACGCGCAGACCCGCCAGCGGGGTGCTCAGTGCAGCGCGGTAGTCATCCACCGGCCGCGCCACCGAGGTGGCATCACGGTCATCATGGCCGGCCATGGCGCCGAGCAGCAGTGCGCAGTCTTCGGCACTGCGAGCGAGAATGCCGGCCTGATCGAGGCTGGACGCAAATGCCACCATGCCCCAGCGCGAGACCCGGCCGTAGCTGGGCTTAAAGCCGGTCAGACCGGTCAGCGCCGCCGGCTGGCGGATCGAACCGCCGGTGTCGGAGGCGGTGGCCACCGGTGCCAAGCCCGCGGCCACGGCCGCGGCGGAACCGCCGGAGGAGCCGCCCGGTACCCGGCTCAGGTCCCAGGGATTCTTCACCGGGCCGTAGAAGCTGGTTTCGTTGGAGGAGCCCATGGCGAACTCGTCCATGTTGGTTTTGCCCAGGCAGACCATGCCGGCGCGGCGCAGGCGCGCCACCACTTCGGCATCGTAGGGAGCGGCAAAGTTGTCGAGCATGCGTGAGGCGCAGCTGGTGCGCACGCCGTCGGTGCAGAACAGGTCCTTGTGTGCCAGCGGCAGGCCGGTCAGCGGGCCAGCGTTACCGGCAGCAAGGGCGGCATCAGCGGCGTCGGCTTCGGCCAGCGCTTGCTCGGCGGTGACGGTGATAAAGCTGTTCAGCTCGCCGTCAAAACGCTCGATGCGGTCAAGGAAATGCGCGGTCAGTTCGCGGGCGCTGATGGTGCCGGCGTCCAACTGCCGGCGCAGCTCGGAAAGAGTCTGGAGATGTAGGGTCACAGGCGCTGCCTTATATTCAGAAATCTGCTCGGCGGGCGGGGCCCGTCATTCGATTACCCGCGGAACCAGGTACAAACCGTCGTCCATGGCCGGGGCCAGCGGGGCCACCTGTGCGCGCACGTCCGGCTCGGTAACCTCGTCGGCGCGCAGGGTTTGCACCGCGTCCAGCGGGTGCGCCATGGGTTCCAGATGGGACACATCGGCGTCCTGCAACCGGTCGACCATGGCAAGGATGGTGTTGAGGCGCTCGGTGAGCCCGTTATGGTCATCAGCGCTCAGGTCGAGTCGCGCCAAATGGGCGACCCGGGCCAGGGCCTGGGGGTCAAGCGACATGTTCTGCTCCTGCAAAAAGCGCGTCCGGAAGACCGGAAAAGGGGGCCAAGAAGCTACCATATTTGGCCACTTTGAGGCCACTGGCGCGCGTGGTGACGCGCCGGTTCCAGCCTTGCCGATCCCGGACGCCATTGTTAGAGTTGCGCCACTGATACCTTCCCATGGTATTCCCTTCTCGCCTTACACTTCAGGAAGCTGGCCAGGATGTCCTTGATCAAGCGTGTCCGGGGGATGTTTTCCACCGATCTTTCCATTGACCTCGGAACTGCAAACACTCTGATTTACGTCCGCGGCCGCGGCATTGTCCTGGATGAGCCGTCAGTGGTCGCCATCCGCCATCATGGCGCGCAGAAAAGCGTGGCGGCGGTCGGCTCCGATGCCAAGCGCATGCTGGGACGGACGCCGGGCAACATCACCGCTATCCGCCCGATGAAGGACGGCGTCATCGCCGACTTCGAAGTCACCGAAAAAATGCTGCAGTACTTCATCAAAAAAGTGCACGACGGTGGCCTGTTCCCGCCGGCACCGCGGGTGCTGGTGTGCGTGCCGTGCAAGTCCACTCAAGTGGAGCGCCGCGCGATTCAGGATTCCGCCTACGGCGCCGGCGCGCGCGAGGTATATCTGATCGAAGAGCCGATGGCGGCTGCCATCGGTGCCGGACTGCCGGTGGATGAAGCCAGCGGTTCCATGGTGGTAGATATCGGCGGTGGGACCACCGAAATCGCTATCATCTCGCTGAACGGCATTGTCTACGCCGAATCGGTGCGCGTCGGCGGTGACCGCTTTGACGAAGCCATTGTGTCGTTTGTGCGCAAGGAGTACGGCTCGCTGATCGGTGAATCCACCGCTGAGCGCATCAAGCATGAGATCGGCACCGCCTACCTGGGCACCGAAGTGCTGGAAATCGACGTGCGCGGCCGCAACCTCGCAGAAGGGGTGCCGCGCAGCTTCACTCTCAACAGCGAAGAAATCTACGAAGCCCTCAAAGACCCGCTGAACGCCATCGTCAACGCGGTCAAGAACGCCCTCGAAGCCTCGCCGCCGGAGCTGGCCTCCGACATCGCCGAGCGCGGGCTGGTGGTCACTGGCGGTGGCGCGCTGCTACGCAACATCGACCGGCTGCTGTCGGAAGAAACCGGCCTGCCGGTGATCGTTGCCGACGAGCCGCTCACCTGTGTTGCCCGTGGTGGCGGCAAGGCGCTGGAGCTGATCGACACCCGAGGTCTGGATACACTGGCGCTCAGCTGACGTCCGTGGCCTGATACCCCAGTGGGGCTGCCTGACGGCGGCCCCGGGTTTCCCTGGAGGCCGGTCCCTTTGAAGCTGTTTTCCGCCACCCCCAATCCCGGTTACCGCCTACTGGTGACACTGGTGCTCGGCGTGGCCCTGTTGCTGATGGATCACCACAGCGATCGGGTGGCGCCGGTGCGCCATGCGTTGGCGGTGGCCACCGCACCGGTGCATTTCATCGCCCATGTGCCGGGTTCGTTCGGCCATTTCTTCTCCCGCCTGTTCCAGAGCCGTTCCGATCTTGAAGCCGATAACGCGCGCCTGACCCGCAACGTTTTGGTATTGCAGCAACGGGTGCAGCGGCTGGCGGTGTTGGAGGCGGAGAACGCACGCCTGCGTGAATTGCTCAATTCCTCTGCCGAACTGCCGTCGGAAGTGCTGGCGGCCGAAATTATCGGCGTGGAGCCGGACCCCAGCCGTCAGGAAGTGGTGATCAACAAGGGCAGCCAAGATGGCGTCTATGTCGGCCAAGCGGTGCTCGAAGCCCATGGTCTGCTTGGCCAAGTGGTGCAGGTGGGGCCGTTCACCTCGCGGGTGCTGCTGATTACCGATGCCAGCCATGCGCTGTCGGTGCAGGTGAACCGCAACGGCATTCGCGCGATTCTGGCCGGCGCTGGCAGCAGCCGTCGGCTGCGGCTGATGTATGTACCGGATACCGCCGATATTCAGGAAGGCGATCTGCTGGTGTCCACCGGCCTCGACCAGCGTTTCCCGCGCGGCTACCCGGTGGCCAAAGTGGAGCGCGTTGACCACGATCGCTCGGCCGCCTTTGCGCGGGTCGATGCGCAGCCGCTGGCGGCCATCGACCGTATCAGCCATGTGCTGCTGGTGAAGCAGCCGCCGGCGGTGCCGGAAGTGGAAATGCCTGCCCCCAGTCTGCCGCGTGAGGAGCCCCTGCCATGATGCGACCGGCCCGGCATTCCGGCTCCATTGCCATCGCCCTGACGTTCCTGCTGGCCGCGGTGCTGGAATTACTGCCGCTGCCGGACTGGCTGGCGCTCGGCCGTCCGGAATGGATGACGCTGGTGCTGCTGTATTGGGTGGTGGCGCTGCCGCACCGAGTCGGCGTGTTTGTCGGCTTCGGCGTCGGCCTATTTCAGGACGTGCTGCTCGGCACCGTGCTCGGCCAGCACGCGGTGGCGCTGGCGCTGGTGGCGTACATGGTGCTGGCGCTGCATAAACGCCTGCGGGTGTTCCCGCCGCTGCAACAGTCGGTGGTGATTTTCCTGCTGGTCGGCCTTGGCAGTTTGATCAGCTACATGATTCAGAACGCTGTCGGCCGGGTACTGCTACCGCCGGTGTGGGTGCTCTTGCCGGCGCTGATCTCGGCGTTGATCTGGCGGCCGGTGTTCGCCCTGCTGCGCTGGGTGCGCCACCGTTTCCAGGTGCGCTGATGACACGCCTCTATCTGGCTTCTGCCTCGCCCCGCCGGGCCGACCTGCTGCAGCAGGTGGGCGTGCCGTTCCAGCGTTTGGACTACCCCGGCATTGATGAGCAGGTGCGTCCCGGCGAGCCGCCGCAGGACTACGTGCTGCGCATGGCCGAAGAAAAAGCCCGTGCCGGTTGGGATGCGCTGCCGGCGGCGCGCGCCGCAGCGTTGGTGCTGGGCGCCGACACCACGGTCGTAAGTGCGACCGGCGCCATCCTTGGCAAGCCGGCCGATGTCAGCGAGGCCAGCGCTATGCTGCGCCAGCTGTCCGGCACCCGCCACCGGGTGTTGTCGGCGGTGTCGCTCTGCAGTGGCAGTGCGCAACACAGCTGCGTGGCCACCACCTGGGTGCAGTTTCGCGCGCTGGATGAGGCGCTGATCGCGCGTTATGTGGCCACCGGCGAGCCGTTCGACAAGGCTGGCAGCTACGGCGTGCAAGGCTTTGGCGCGCTGCTGGTGGAGCGGCTGGATGGCAACTTCAGCACCGTGGTCGGCTTACCACTGCTGGAAACCTGCGCCTTACTGGAAGCCGCCGGCGTGCCGGCCTGGCAGTCGCCGGAGGCGCTGTGAGCAGCCGCGCGGCGCCTGCGCGGCGGCGTTTTTCCCTGTCGCGGATAGTGTCCCGCTGTCTCGGCCTACTGACGCTGGTCGGGGTATTGGCGCTGGTGCTCTATGTGCTGCTGGCGCGTCAGCTGATGGTGATGCTGCCGGACTTTAAGGATGTGCTGGAGCAACAGCTCAGCAACCAGTTGCGCACGCCGGTGCGTATTGCCGCCCTGTCCGGGCACATGGACGGCATCACGCCGGTATTTGATCTACAAGGGTTGGCGGTGCAAAGCGCCACCGGCAGCGGTCCGCCGCTGGCGGTGCAGCGTCTGAGCCTGGCGGTGGATGTGCCGCGCTCGTTGTGGGCACGCTCGTTGGCCCTGCGCCAGCTGTGGATCAGCGGCTTGGCGCTGCACTTGGAGCGCGATCCGGAAGGCCATGTGCGGTTGTACGGCGTGGAGGCGCTGGATGGCGGCAGCGGCAACCTCGATACCCTGCTCGACGTGCTTTATCGCCAGCAGCGGGTGGTGCTCGACGATGTGCAGGCACGCCTCGACTGGCCTGGGTTGCCGCCGCTGCGTGCCGATGACCTGTCACTGGCGCTGGTGAAGCACGGCAATCAGCGCCAACTGGCGGTGCGTTTCAGTGCTGTCGACCAACCGTTCAGCGCCGATCTGCGGCTGCGCCTCGACGGCGAGCCGCGTCAGCTGTCGGAGTTGGCCGGTGACGGCTATCTGGAATTATCCGGTGAGCAATTGGAGTACTGGCTGCCGGAGCAGTGGCCGCTGCCGGTGGCGCCGGTGTCCGCAGCCGGCCGAGTCGAGCTGTGGGGGCAACTGCGCGAGGGCCGTCTGTTGGCTGGCAGTGGCCGCTTTTCCACCCATGGCGTGACATTGACCCACACCGATGCCGACGCCGACTGGACGCTGGAACAGCTGGATGCTGAGTTTGATCTGCGCACTCTGGCGCGTGGCGGCTACCAGCTCACGGTGCAGCATTTGTCGGGTCGCACCCGTGAACAGGGCGAGCTCAGTCTCGGCCCGGTGGCGCTGTGGTGGGACGGCCGCGTCGACCAGCAGTTCGGCTGGCAGCTGCGTACCGGCAGCATCAGTGCCACCGCCGTGCGCGACCAGCTGCTAGCGTGGCCGTTCCCGCTGCAAACCCTGGCTGGACTGCGTGATGAGCTGCAAGCGTGGGCGCCCGAGGGCCGCATTGAAGGGCTGTACTTGCGCGGCGAAGGCCGCCACGTGACCGAGTTCAGTGCGCGCGTCACCGAGCTGGGACTGCAGGCCGGGCAGCAACGGCCGGGGGTGCAGGGTGTTACGGGCTGGGTGACCGGCACCCCGGATGGCGGCCACGCGTGGCTCGACAGCAGTGCGCTGCGGCTGACGCTGCCACACCTATACGACGCGCCATTGGAATTGGCGCTGACAGGACCGCTGCATTGGTGGCGGGATCAGTCCGGCACCCTGCAGCTGGACAGCGGCCGGCTGGCGCTGGCCAACGATGATGCACGTGCCCAAGCGCTGTTCAGTGTGCTGCTGCCGCCACAGGGGCTGCCGCAATTACGCCTGCGCGGCGAGGTGTTCGACGGCCGCGCTGCCCGCGCAGCTCACTACATTCCGATGGTTCAGACCAGCCCGGCAGCGCGCCGTTGGTTGCAAGAGGCGTTCGTCGACGGACAGGTTGAGCGCGGTCGCTTCCTTTACGAGGGCCCGATCCGTGTTGACCCGGCACGACCGCAGGACCGCACCTTCCAGATGGTGTTCGCACTGGCCGGGCTGGAACTGCAGTTCTTGCCGGACTGGCCCCGTGCGCGCGACATCAACGGTTCCTTGGTGATCGACAACTTTGATTTCCGTGCCCGTGATCTGAGCGCCGAGATCCTCGACACCCAGATACGTGCGGCGCAGGTGGACTTGATTGACCTGGTGCCGGAGCACGCGCCGCTGCTGGTGGTGCAGGGCGATGTGGATGGTCCCGGCAGTGATTTGCAAACGCTGTTCTGGGCGTCACCGCTGGCGGCGGTATTGCCGGAAGCACTGTCGCAATGGCAATTCGGTGGCGGCCGTATTCAGGGCCGGTTGTTGTTGCAGCAGCCACTCAGTGACCACAGCGCTGGGCGCCAAGAAGTGTTGGTGCAAGGGCGGGTGGAAGGCTTGCGATTGGTCTCGGAACAGTGGCGCTTGACGCTGGATGATCTGCACGGCGACGGCGAGTTCAGTCTCCAACGCGGGCTGCAATTCCCGTCCATCTCCGGGCGCCTGCTGGGCTCGCCGGTCCAGGGGCGGGTGCTGACCCGGCGCGAGGACCTGCTGGTGGAAGCGCGCGGGCCGATGCCGGTGGCCACGGTGCAGCGCTGGCTGCAACAGCCGTGGCTGGCGCCGTTGTCTGGCCAGCTTAATTACCGTGGTCAATTACAGCTGCCACGTCATGGCGGCAGCGCGCCGCGATTCCAGCTCGATACGGACCTCAATGGTGTCAGCTCGCTCTATCCCGCGCCGCTGGGCAAGCCGGCGGCGCACAAGCTACCACTGTCGCTGGTGGTGCGTGGCGCCGAGCAAGGCACCCGCATCAGCGCGGTGCTGGAAGGACTGGGCGCTGCCCATTTGGCATTGGATCAAGACGGCGGCCTGCAACGGGGCGCGGTGCGGTTTGCTGCGCCCGGCGTCAGCCTGCCGGAGCAAGGCTGGGTGATTGACGGTCAGGTGCGCGATCTGGACCTGCCCGGTTGGGTGGCGCTGCTGGCGGCGGACGACAACCCATTCGCCGGTGGCGGTGGTGGGCTGACCTCACTGCGGCTGGCGCTGGATGCAGATGATGTGCAGTTGGCTGCGCAGCGCCTCGGCGCCACCCGGTTGGTGGCACAGAATCGTGGCGGCGGCTGGCTGATGGGGCTGAACAGTGCGCGGCTCGCCGGGGAACTGTACCTGCCGCCGGATTACCGCCAGCGTGGCGACACGCCATTGGTGGCTGATATTGAGCGCTTGGTTTGGCCGTTCTCGGACGTGGTCAGCAGCGATCCGGCGCGTTGGGAGTCGCTGACCCCGGATACGGTGCCGGTGGCCGATCTGAGCGTGCGCAATCTGGTGGTGCACGGCACTGCCTACGGTGATTGGCAGGGCCAACTGCGCCCGCGCGATCACGGCACCGTGTTGCAGGGTCTGCACGGTCAGTGGGGCGCCACCGTGGTGACCGGCGATGTGCAGTGGTGGCAGCAAGAGGGGCTGCAGTACAGTGCCCTCAATGGCCATTTGGCCAGCAAAGACCTGGGCGCATTGCTGCGCAGTGCCGGTGTCGATCATTTTGCTGACAGTCGCAATGCCTCCGCCCACCTTGACCTACGTTGGCAAGGCGGTTTGCTTGATTTTGACCCGCGCGCCTTGCAAGGCACCATGGACGTCACCGTGGAGCAGGCCTCACTCTATGCATCGGACCGCCACGCCTCGGCGTTGAAAGTGCTGGGACTGCTGAATATCGGCAATACCCTGACCCGGCGGCTGCGGTTGGATTTTTCTGACCTGGCCGACGATGGCTTGCTGGCGGACCGGGTGCGCGGCACCTTCCAGTTTGATGGCCCGCGCATCGACACCGACAACCTGCGCATCCGCTCGGCCGCTGCCGAGTTTGAGATTGCCGGCCGGCTCGATGTGGTAGCGCAGACGCTGGATTATCAGATTGACGTCACGCTGCCGCTGTCGAGCAATCTCTACGCCGGTTGTCTGGCGGGGCCGGCGGCCTGTGCCGGCATCTTTGTGGTGGAGCGCCTGTGGGGCGATCGCCTGGAGAAAATGACCAGCATGAAGTACCACGTGGCCGGCCCCTGGGACAGCCCGCGGGTGAATGAAAAGCCCAGTGACTACGCACCGACGGAGGAACATTGATGCGTATCGCCGCTGTCCAGCTGTGTGCTGGAACCGATCTGGGTGCCAACCTGGCCGCTGCCGGCGAAGGCATTGCCCGCGCTGCCGCGGCCGGTGCCGCCTTGGTGGTGCTGCCAGAGAACTTCGCCTGTTACGGTGGTGATTATCGCGCCTTCGCCGCCGAGCAATCGCCGGTGGTGATGGAGTGGCTGGCGGCCCAGGCCCAGCGCCACCGCATCGTGGTGCACGGCGGTACGCTGCCGCTGGCAACGCGCCCGGATGGCAGCCTGATGGCCGATGGTCGGGTGCGCACCAGTTCACTGGTTTGGGGCAGCGATGGTGAACTGCTGGCCCGCTATGACAAGATCCACCTGTTTGACGCCGAAGTGCCGGACGCCCAAGGCCGCTACGCCGAGTCCGACCAGTTCGAACCGGGCGACCAGTTGGTGTGCTTGCAGGTGGGCGGCTGGACGCTAGGGCTGGCGGTTTGTTATGACCTACGCTTCCCGGCGCTGGCGCAAGCATTGGTTGGGCAGGGCGCCGAATTGCTGCTGTACCCGAGCGCCTTCACCCAGGTCACCGGTGAGGCGCATTGGTCGTTGCTACTGCGGGCGCGGGCGGTGGAGACCGGCTGCTATGTGTTGGGCGCCAACCAATGCGGTCAGCACAATCCTAAGCGTGCCAGTTATGGTCATTCGCAATTGATCGATCCATGGGGCCAGATCGTCGCCGAGTGCGATGGGCAGCCCGGCCTGCTACGGGCCGAACTCGACAAATCCTGGCTCAGTACCGTGCGCCAACGGCTACCGGTGCAGAGCCATCAACGTTTGCAACCGGTGTGGCAACAACATGTCCGTGATTCCTGATCCCCGTTCCTTGGCCGTGGCCGACAGCGCCGCGGCGCTGCATGTGGCTGACCGCGTTGAGGGCGACGCGGTGGAGCAAGCCCGCGCTCTGCTGCTGGCGCCGGCGGCGCTGGATGACAGTGCGCTGTCGGCGCTGCTGAGCCAAGCCATGACTGCCGGCGTTGATTACGCCGATGTTTATTTCCAACACTCACGCCACGAAGGCTGGGTGCTGGAAGACGGCGTGGTGCGCGACGCCAGCTACAACCTTGAGCGCGGCGCCGGGGTGCGGGTGGTATCCGGTGAGCGCACCGGTTTTGCCTACAGCGATGACATCCAACTGCCGTCGCTGCGTCAGGCCACCGATGCCGCGCGCGCTATTGCCCGCGCCGGCCAACAGCAGCGGCCGCAGGCGCTGAACGGCCATGGTCGGGTGCAGTTGTATGGCGGCGAAGACCCGATCGGTGGCTGGGATGCGCCGCGCAAAGTGGCGTACCTGACGCGGCTGGACCAGTTGGCACGCCGCTGTGATCCGGCGGTGGTGGAAGTGACGCTGTCGCTGCACGCGGTGCAAGACATCGTGCTGGTGGCCGCCACCGATGGCACCTTGGCCGCCGATGTGCGGCCGTTGGTCCGGCTCAGTGTGTCGGTGTTGGCCGAGCGCAATGGCCGTCGCGAACGCGGCAGTGCTGGCGGCGGTGGCCGCGTGGCGCTGGATTGGTTCGAGGAGGGCCAGCGCGGTGAAGCGTGGGTGCGCGATGCGGTGCGCCAAGCGCTGGTGAATCTGGATGCGCAGCCGGCGCCGGCCGGCACGCTGCCAGTAGTGCTGGGCCCCGGCTGGCCCGGTGTGTTGCTGCATGAAGCGGTGGGCCATGGCTTGGAGGGCGACTTCAACCGCAAGGGCACGTCGATGTTCGCCAAGCGCATGGGTCAGCAAGTGGCGTCGTCGCTGTGCACGGTGGTGGATGACGGCACCCTGCGCGGCCGCCGCGGCTCGCTCAACGTTGATGACGAAGGCACCGCCACTGAATGCACCACGCTGATCGAGAACGGTCGGCTGGTGGGGTACATGCAGGACAAGCTCAATGCGCGCTTGAGCGGCCACCGCGCCACCGGCAACGGCCGCCGCGAATCCTACGCGCACCTGCCGATGCCGCGCATGACCAACACTTACATGCTGCCCGGCCCTCACGATCCGGGTGAAATCGTCGCCTCGCTGGAGCGCGGCATCTACGCCGTCAACTTCGGCGGTGGCCAGGTCGACATCACCTCTGGCCGGTTCGTGTTTTCCACCAGCGAAGCTTACTTGGTGGAAAACGGCCGCATCGTGGCACCGGTGCGCGGCGCCACCTTGATCGGCAGCGGCGCGGAGGTGATGCAGTCGATCACCATGGTTGGCAACGATCTGGCGCTGGATACCGGCATCGGCGTGTGCGGCAAGGAAGGTCAATCGGTGCCGGTGGGCGTCGGCCAGCCCACGCTGCGGGTGGAAGGGCTGACTGTCGGCGGTACTGCCTGATACTGACTTCGATCGACCCCGCGTGAGCGGCAGTCGATCCGTGGCTGGGCACGGTGGCCCCTGCTGCGTTGGGGTGCCCGCGAGAGTAAGTCCGGCAGCGAGGGCGCTGCCGGCTTCGCGGTGGGCCTCGGCTTGGCGGCTTGGACGTGGTGGTGACGGCCATGTTGCTGCCGGGTCTATTTGCCATACCGTTACCGTCCTGGCTCCCGTTCCTGATTCCGACCCCGATACTGGTGCCGGTGCCGGTGCCGGTTTCGGTCCCGATCCCGGTGTCGGTGTCCGTGCTGATGCTGATGCTGATGCTGATCTTGGACCTGACCTCGCTCCTAATATCGCTCCCAATGGTGTCTTCGCTGCTGAGACCGCCCCCGATTTTATGGGTCCTGTTTGCCAAGTGTTTTGCCTCGGCGTCGGTTGTGATCTCCCCAATGATCACTGTGCTTGGCCGGTGCCGTCGGTCCGTCGCATGGCGGCCGTGACACGCCGCTTGGCAGTGCGACTATGATGCCGATGAATGTCGATGCAGAGGGCTGCATCACCACCTTGCCGGCTCGACCGGTGGCGACACCGTTTGCGGCACTGGTGGACGCTGCGCGGGAGGGTCTGGCGGCGACGGGTCTGCTGCATAGCCTGGATCTCTACGGCAGCGTCGCCAGTGGCGCGGGGCTGCCGTTCCGTTCTGATCTGGACCTGTGCCTGATGCTGCGGCAGCCGCCGTCAGCGGCGGTGCGGCAGCGGCTGGAGACGTTGTGCCGGCAGCTGGCGCAGCGTTGGCCGGTGGTGAGCAAGGTGGATCTGGGCTGGTTGGGCGATCTGGAAGGCCGGCAGGGTTTGGCGTGGCGTTACTGGCTGAAACACCATTGCGTGCACCTGGATGGGGTCGATCTGGGGCCGGCGCTGCCGCGCTGCCGGCCATCGCGGGCTCTGGCCTGGGCGGTGAATGGCGATGTGCTGAAGGCATTGGAACAGTACGACCGGCGTTTGCTCGCCGCTGGGGACTGTGCGGAGGTGTTGCGCTGGCAGCGGCAAGCCGCCGGCAAACTGATCCGCTCTATCCATGTACTGCGTAACGACGATGACCGTGATTGGCCGATCAGTTTGGCCCAGCATCGTCAGTGGTTGACGCGGACTTGGCCGCAGCAGACCTTGGCGCTGGATTATTTTATGCAGCAGGCGCAGCAACCGGTAGTGGATGTGGTGCCGTTTCGCCAGCGGCTGGCGGCGCTGTAAACATGGCTGCGCGCGGGGATGGAATCGGCTGCTGCCGATTGAGGCCGCCGCGCCGCTCAATACAGCGGCGCGTGGCGCTCCAACTCGTTCAGGTAGTTGTAGAATTTGCGCCGTTCGCGTTTGAAGCGTTCACGGGTGGCGGCGTCCGGCTCGACACCGTCCGGCGCGCGGGCGGCCAGGTAGTTGCGCAGCAGGTTGCGCAGATGCTGGCGGTCGGCCTCGCTGTATAGGTCGGTGATCTCGTTCAGTACCGGTTGCGCGGCGCGGCTGTCGGCGCAGGCATCAAGGCGTTCCATCCAGTCCAGCAACCGCTTGTGGCGGGTCGGGTCGGTGAGCGCGGCCAGCGCCCGCTCGATGGCCTCGCCATCGGCACCGCGCATCAATTTGCCGATGAACTGGGCATGGCGGCGGCGGGCTTCGTGGGAGGTGATGCGGCGACTTTCGTCAATGGCGCGCAGCAGCGGTTCGGTGAGTGGCAAACGGGCTAATTCACCGGCCTTCAGACTCATCAATTGTTCACCGACATCCTGCAGCGCACTGACCTCTCGCTTGAGTGCCGATTTGCTGGGCAGGAGGTCGTCGTTATACTCGTCCATCTTTATCGAATTTCCGCTGCGGTCTTTGGCCGCCAAGTGTACTTGCCCATGCCCACGAACGAAATGTCTGCTGCCCCCACTGCGCTCGACAGCGAGCAGGAACTGCTGCACCTGCGTGCGCGCGCCGAGGCGGTGCTGGCAGAAGCCGCACGGCTCGGTGCCAGCGCTGCCGAGGTCAGCCTCAGCCTCGGTCAGGGGCTGTCGGTGACGGTACGCCTCGGCGAGGTGGAAACCCTCGAATTCCACCGCGACCAAGGCCTGTCGGTCAGCGTCTACAACGGCCACCGGCGCGGCTCGGCCAGCAGCAGTGACCTGTCCGATGACAGCCTGCGCGAAACGGTGGCAGCGGCTTGGGCGATTGCCCAATACACCGGCGAGGACGCCTGCAATGGTCCCGCCGAGGCCGCCCTGCTGGTGACGGAGGTGCCGGATCTGGACCTTTACCACCCTTGGTCGCTGACGGCTGAAGACGCTATTGCGCTGGCGCGTGAGTGCGAACAGGCCGGCCGCGACGACGCGCGCATCATTAACTCTGAAGGCGCCACCGTCAGCAGTGGCAGCCATGTGCGGGTGTTCGGCACCAGCCAAGGTTTTGTCGAAGGCTATGCCAGTTCCCACCACAGCCTGTCCTGCGTGCTGGTGGCAGAGCAGGAGGACGGCATGCAGCGCGACTACTGGTACGACAGCCAGAGCTGCCCACAGCGGCTGGCGCCAGCGGCGCAGATCGGCGCCAAGGCGGCGGCGCGTACCTTGGCGCGGCTCGGCGCAGGGCGGCCAGCCACCGGCGAATACGGCATCCTGTTGGCGCCGGATGTCGCGCGTGGGTTCATCGGCCACTTTGTCGCCGCCATCAGTGGCGGCGCGCTGTACCGTAAATCGTCGTTCTTGCTCGACCGTCTCAACAGTCAGGTATTCCCTGAGTGGCTGTCACTGCGGGAGTTCCCGCACTTGGCCGGTGGCCTGGCTTCGGCACCCTTCGACAGCGATGGGCTGCCCACCCGTGAGCAGGACTTTGTCCGCGACGGCGTGCTGGTGAGCTATGCACTGGGTCTCTATGCGGCGCGCCGGCTCGGCGCCATGCCCACCGGCAACGGCGGCGGCGTGCGCAACCTGCGCATCACACACGGTGACGCCGATGGTGCGGCGTTGGCGCGTGAGCTGGGCGACGGCATTTTGGTCACCGAGGTGATGGGGCAGGGCGTGAACCTGGTGACCGGCGACTATTCGCGTGGTGCCGCCGGCTTCCGTATCGAAGGCGGCGAGATCGCCGGCCCGTTGGAAGAATTCACGATCGCCGGCAACCTCAACCAACTGTTTGCCGGCTTGGTGGCGGCGGGCAGCGATGTGGATGCGCGCGGCGCTATCCACTGCGGGACCTTGTGGCTGGACCGCGTGAAAGTGGCCGGCGCCTGATTTTTTCTACTACTCAGTGACTCGAAGGGAGCACACGCAGCATGCAGGACAGCAATCCGTATCAACAACCCAGCGAATCAACGCTGCTCGCTGGTGCCGCCACCGGTCTTGAACCGACGCTGGTGGTCGGAGAACCGCAGGCGAGGCCGGCGGCCGCCGGCATCCAATGGCTGGTGGATACCGGCCGCCTGTTCAGCCGCCACTGGGGCGTGCTGCTGCTGTTCGGCCTGCTGCTGATTGGTGTGCAGGCGCTGTCGATCATCCCGTTCCTTGGCATCATTGCGATGTTCCTGCCGTTCTTCCTGATTCCGGGCTTGTTCGTGATGATTGGCGAGGCGGAGAGCCGTGGCACGGCGGCGCAGTTCAGCGATGTGTTCCGGCCGTTCTCCACGCACCTGGGTCCGTTGATCTTGCTGCTATTGCTGCTGGTCTTGGTGATGCTGGGCGTGATGCTGGTGCTGGGCGTGGTGATGTTCATCGGCGTCGGCTCCATGCCGAGCCCGGAAATGCTGATGAATGATCTCAATAATGGCCGGGTCGGTGCCCAAGCGCTGCTGATGCTGCTGGGCGGTTTGCTGGGTGTGGCGTTGTTCATCCTGGTGGGCGCTGCGTTCATGTTTGCGCCGGCGCTGGTGGTGCTGGGTAATCTGTCTGCTGGCGCGGCGGTGGCGGCGAGCATGCGCGGTGTGCTGCGCAATATCCTGCCGTTCTTGGTCAACGGTCTGGTGCTGATGCTGGGTGTCTTGGCAATCAGTGCCGTGCTGGGGGTGGTGGGCTACTTGCTCTACTCGCTGTCACTGCCCGGCGTGGTGCTGATGGTGCCCGCGGTGATCATCGGTGTGGCGCTGATGCTAGTGCTGATGCCGCTGGCGTACGTGTTCCAGTTCGCAATCTTCCGCGATATCTACCGCCGCGCTTGAGGGCTGGGCGGGCGCCATCCGGCGCCCGCCGCATTCCGGTTTTATTCTGCTTCGTCGAAACGCCGTGCGAACAGGTCGGCTAGTTCGGCCATGGCGGCGTCGGCTTCCGCGCCTTCGGCGCATACCTCTACCTCCGTGCCTTGTGCCGCTGCTAGCGTCAACAGCGCCATGATGCTTTTTGCGTCGGCGTGGCGCTGCGCCACGCTCAGGATGATGCGGGCTTCATGGCGGGATGCCACGCTGACCACTTTGGCCGCCGCACGGGCGTGCAGGCCGAGGCGGTTGCGAATTTGCAATGTGGCGTGGCAACGGGGCACCGGAATTCCTTGGTTCATGAGGACAGCTGCAGGTGGCGCACCTGCGGTGCCCAGCCGGATTTTTCCAATCGTCGCGCGAGCTGCTCGACCACGAACACCGAGCGGTGCTGACCGCCGGTGCAGCCCACCGCCACCGTCATGTAGGTGCGATCATTGGCTTCGTAGCGCGGCAGCCAGTCCAACAGCAGCCGTTCAATGTCATCAAGCAGCAGGGCGGTGTTGGACTGCGCGTTGAGGAATTCAATGATCGGCAGATCGCGGCCGTCGAACGGGCGCAGCAGCGGGTCCCAGTGCGGATTGGGCAGCACTCGTGCGTCCATCACCAGGTCGGCATCAGACGGTACGCCGTTCTTGAAGCCGAATGATTCCAACAGCAGAGACAGCCGGCCGCCGCGTTGAGCGACCCGGTCACGGATCAGGTTGCGCAGCGTGTGCGGTTCCAGGTGATCGGTGTCCACCAGCAGGTCGGCTGCGGCTTGAATGCACTCCAGCAGCCGGCCTTCGTGCTCGATCGCCTCGGACAGTGACATGTCTTGGTCGCTGAGCGGGTGGCGCCGGCGGGTGGCGGAAAAACGCTTCAGCAGGGTGTCGTGGTGGGCATCGAGGAAAATGATCTCGGTGGCCACGCCCTGGGATTTCACTTGCTGGAGGATGGCGTCGAACACCGGCAGTTGGCTGCGCAGATTACGGGCATCAATACCCACCGCTACCCGCGCGACGTTGTGGGTCTCTTCCTGCAATTGGCTCGCCAGCGTCGGCAACAGGCCAATTGGCAGGTTGTCCACGCAGTAGTAGCCAAGGTCTTCGAAAGCCTGCAGCGCCGTGGTTTTGCCGGAACCGGAACGGCCGCTGAGAATCACCAACTTCATCCAGCAGTCTCCGTGGGCCACGGCCGCAGCCGTGACCGGAATCATCTCAGGGGTGGGCGCCGGGGCCCGCTTAGGAGGTTATGGCTAACTCGATGTCAGAGTCCACCGCAGCCCGATACAAGGCGTCGCCGGAGTCGGCGGCACGCAGGCCATCGCGATAGGCCTGTTCATTGAACAGCGCCGCCAGGTGGCTGAGGGTTTTCAGGTGTTGTTCGGGGTTGTCTTCTGGCACCAGCAGCACGAACACCAGATCCACCGGGCGACCGTCAACGGCGTCAAAGTCCACCGCTTCTTCAAGGCTGATCAGCATGCCGGTAGCGGTGGTGCAGTGCGGTAACCGGCAGTGGGGAATGGCAATGCCTTCCCCAATGCCGGTACTGCCGAGACGTTCGCGAGCGATCAGGGCATCAAACACCTGTTGCTCATCCAGATCAGGGTTGTCGCGGGACGCCAGCTGGGCGACCTGGTCGAGCAGTCGCTTCTTGCTGCCGCCCTGCAGACGGTAGTGGGTTCGTTCCGGAGTGAGCAGTTCGCGTACGCGCATGGTTGATGCCTAGTTCGGTCTCAGTGTCCCTGGTTGCGGTTGACCGACTTCTCCTTGTGCTTCAGAAGCTGTCGGTCGAGTTTGTCAGTGAGCAAGTCAATGGCAGCGTACATGTCGTTGGCTTCGGCGGCCGCAAACAGCTCGCCCCCGGCTAACCGGATGGTGGACTCGGCTTTGTGGGAGGCGGGTTCCGGCGACAGCGTGACCTTGATGCTGGTGATGTGGTCGAAGTGGCGCTCCAGGCGCTCGAACTTGCCATTGACGTAGTCACGCAGGGCGTCGGTGATTTCCAGGTGATGGCCGCTGATGTTTATTTGCATGGCTGACTCCTGTACAGACTCATGGATCCGACATCCTGCGGGGCCGGAGTGTAGCGGTTTCCGAAAGCCATTACACCAGCCGCTTACGCTCGCTGGATGCCGGAATTTTCATCGCTTCCCGATACTTTGCGATGGTGCGTCGGGCCACCTGGATCCCCTGGTCATTGAGCAGGCTCGCAAGCTTGCTGTCACTTAAGGGTTTCTTTGGATCTTCGGCAGCCACGAGCTTTCTGATAATTGCACGAATCGCAGTACTTGAACACTCGCCGCCGCCGTCGGTGCCGACGTGGCTGGAGAAGAAGAATTTCAGCTCGAACAGACCGCGTGGAGTGAGCATGAATTTTTGTGTGGTGACGCGCGAAATGGTGGATTCGTGCATCTCCACCGCTTGTGCGATGTCGGCCAGTACCAGGGGCTTCATCGCTTCCTCGCCGTAGTTGAAGAAGTCCTGCTGTACTTCGACGATGCGCGCCGCCACTTTCAGCAGCGTCTCGTTGCGGCTTTGCAGACTCTTCAGGAACCAGCGCGCTTCCTGCAACTGGCCACGCAGGTAGCTGCTGTCCTCGTCGCGCTGGGGGCGGTTGGCAGCGGCGCTGTAGTAAGGATTAAGGCGCACCTTGGGCAAGATGTCGGTGTTCAGCTCCACCCGCCAGCGGCGGCCAACGCGGCGCACCACCACATCCGGCACGGTATGCTCCGGCTCGCTCGGTGCGATGGTCTCGCCCGGCGCCGGGTGCAGTTGGCGCAGCAACCCGAGGGCGGCGGCCAGTGCGTCTTCGGACAACCCCAGTTCACGGCGCAGGCGCGGCAGGTCTTGGGCTTCCAGCAGTGCCAGTTGGCCGGTCAGCGCCAGCGCTTCGGTGCGCCATGGTGTACGCGCCGGCAATTGCTGTAACTGCAGCGCCAAGCATTCGGCCAGGTCACGGGCGGCGACGCCGGGGGGGTCGAATTGCTGGACTCGGTGCAGCACCGCCAGTACTTCGTCGGGTTCTGGATAGTCGGCATCCGGCAGCGGCTCGCCCCATTCGCGGCGTGCGGTGGCAGCAATGTCGTCGAGCGCGGCGATCAGGTAGCCGCGCTCATCCAGTGCTTCGATGATGGCGTAGGCGATCAGTCGGTCGCTGTCGCTCATGCGCGCCAGATTCAGTTGCCACAGCAGATGATCTTCGAGACTGGCGTGACTGCCGGTGCGTTGCTCCCAGTCCTGTTCGTCATCCGGCGGGGCGCCGGCGCTGGGGGCTTCGGTGTAGACGTCATCCCAGTCCACATCCACCTGGCTGTCGTAGTCGTCGAGCACGGCGTCGTCCGCGCCGCTCACTTCGCTGACGGCGTCATCATCGTGCTCGGGTGCATCCAGTGGGGCGTCCTCATCCAGCTCCAGCAGCGGATTGGTTTCGATGGCCTCCTGGATTTCTTGGCGCAAGTCCAGCGTCGACAGCTGCAGCAGGCGGATGGCCTGTTGCAGTTGTGGCGTCATGGTCAGCTGTTGGCCAAGTTGTAACTGCAGGCCTGGTTTCATCCCCCGGTACTTCCTTGAAACGCTTGAACCCCCGGAGCATAGCAACAAGCAATTATCGTGCCCATTATTGACAAGCGTGCGGGAGCAGATTTTGTGATGGGTGCCGTGCCCGCCGGGTGGCACGGCACCGGGGATCAGAGACGGAAGTCAGCGCCGAGGTAGACGTCGCGCACTTTCTTGTTGGCGAGGATGTTGTCGGAATTGCCCGAGGCAATAATGTGGCCTTCGCTGACGATGTAGGCGGTGTCGCAAATATCCAGCGTTTCGCGCACGTTGTGGTCGGTGATCAGTACGCCGATGCCGCGGTCGCGCAGGTGCGAAATGATGCCTTTGATGTCGTTCACTGAAATCGGGTCGACCCCGGCGAACGGCTCATCCAGCAGGATGAAGGCCGGATCGGTGGCCAGGCCACGGGCGATCTCGGCGCGGCGCCGTTCACCGCCGGACAGACTCATGCCAAGGCTGTTGCGGATATGGGTGATGTGGAACTCCTGCAGCAGCTGTTCCATGGTCTGCTCGCGCTGGGTGGCGGTCAGGTCCTTGCGGGTTTCCAGGATCGCCATGATGTTGTCGGCCACCGACAGCCGGCGGAAAATGCTGGCTTCTTGCGGCAGGTAGCCGATGCCACGCCGGGCGCGCCCGTGCATCGGCAGCGCGGTGATGTCGTCGCCGTTGATCTCGATGCGGCCGGCATCCGGTGGCACCAGCCCAACAATCATGTAGAAGCAGGTGGTTTTGCCGGCGCCGTTGGGGCCTAGCAGACCGACCACTTGGCCCGCCTGAACTTCCAGCGACACATCTTCGATTACCCGCCGGCCTTTGTAGCTCTTGGCCAGGTTGCGTGCGCACAGCCGGTTCATCGGCGCGCTCCCTCGTTGTTGTTGCCCTGTTGGGTGTCGGCGGCTGGAATCACGATGCGCACCCGGTCCTCTGGGGTGGTGCCACTGGCTTCGACGTTGCGGCTGCGCAGGTCATAGACCACGCGGCCGCCTTCAAAGGAGCGGCCGTTCTGGCGGATGCGGGCGTTGCCGGACAGCACAATGCGCTGGTCGGCGACGTCGTATTCGAGTTTGTCGCCACGGGCTTCCAACTCATCGCCTTCACGCAGCGTGACCGGGCTGCCTTGCGCAATAACGTGGTGCAGCACGTCATTGCGCAAATGCAGCTCGATGCGATCGGCGGTGACCTGACGATTACCCTGGCGCAGTTCGGCATTGCCTTGGTACAGCCCGAAGCCGTCCTGTTGGCGGAACACCGCCTTGTCGGCACTGATCACCACGTCGCCGCCGCTGCTTTCGGTGGCCGCTTGGGCGGGCACGGTCAGTGCCAGGGCCAGCAGCAGCGCGCCAAGCGCCGGACGTTTACTGGGGAAGCTGTTCATAGCGGCTGGTCACTCGTCCGTTCAGTTCCAATTGGCCCTCGCCGAGGGCGGCGCGCATTGCGTCGGCGCGGGTTTCTCCGGAGCGGCCGCTCAGGGTGACCGGGCCCGGGGTGGTGAGCAACTCTTCCTTGGGCTGGTAAACCAGTTCCTCGGTAGTGAGCAGCACGTTTTCGTCGCCATGATGGCGGGCGTTGACCTCGTCACGCAGACGAATATGGTCGCCTTTTTCGGTGACGATGGCTTCCTTGGCGCTGACTTCCCATACCAGTTCTGGGTCGTACAGGCGGAAGTCCGGGTCGCTCAGCAGGGTGCGTTGTTCGCCATCCATCTCTGCCAGTTGGCTGGCGCGCAGGTCGTACTGCAGCCGCCCAGTTTCAGAAAAGCTTTGTGCGGTGACCTGTTCGGCGATCACGAACGGTGCGCTTTCACGGTCGCTGAACAGGTCTGGTACCCGGTCTTCCCATTCGTGCAGCGTCATCATGGCGACCAGGGCCAGCAGCAACACGCCGGTGGCACTGAGGACGCCTTGGCGCTTCATGCTTTACCGCCTTGGCGGGCACTGATAATCAGATCGCACATTTCGCGCACCGCGCCGTCGCCGCCGTTGCGGGTGGTGATGGCATGGGCCGCTTGCTTGGCGCAGTCGTGCGCATTGGGCACTGATAGCGCCAACCCGGCCCAGGCCAGTGCCGGTACGTCGGGCTCGTCGTCGCCGGCGTAGCCCACTTCGTGGGCGGCAAAGTTGAGCTGGTCGGCCAGCGCCTGCAGCGCCACGCCTTTGTCTTCACGGCCTTGGATCACATGCTCAATGCCGAGATCCGCAGCGCGGCGCGCCACCATGGCAGAGTTGCGCCCGGTGATGATCGCCAGCGTTACGCCGCTGCGTGCCAGTTGTTTGAGACCATGGCCGTCGAGGGTGTTGAACACCTTGAACGCTTCGCCGTCGGGACCGTAGTACAGGCCGCCGGCGGTCATGATGCCGTCGACATCGAACGCCATCAGGCGCACCCGGCGGGCGCGCTGCATCAGGTCAGTACTCATGCCACACCCGCCTTGAACAGGTTATGCATATTGAGGGCGCCGATCGGGCGCCGCTCGGCGTCCACCACGATCAGCCCGTTGATCTTGCGCTCGTCCATCACTTTCAGTGCTTCCGCGGCCAGCCGGCCGCTGTGAATCACTACCGGGTTGCGCACCATGACGGCGTCGATGCGCAACTGGCGCAGGTCGCTGAGCGGTTGGTCGAGCACCCGACGCAGGTCACCGTCGGTGAAAATACCGCTGAGTAGACCGTCGGCGTCGACTACCGCGGTCATGCCGAGGCCTTTGCGGCTGATTTCCATCAGGGCGTCGGTGAGCACGGTGTCTTCCGTCACCAGCGGCATGTCGTCACCGCTGTGCATCAGGTCATCCACGGTCAACAGCAAGCGCCGGCCGAGGCTGCCGCCGGGGTGCGATAGGGCAAAGTCCTCCGGCGAGAAGCGGCGGGCTTCCAATAGGGCGATGGCCAGCGCGTCGCCCATTGCCAATGCGGCGGTGGTGCTGGACGTGGGCGCAAGGTTATGCGGGCAAGCTTCTTCCTCCACCGCGACTTCCAGATGCACATCAGCTTGGACCGCCAGTGTTGATTGCGGTTTGCCAGTAATGCTGACCAGTGCGATGCCGCGGCGCTTGAGCACCGGTAAAATCGCCAGCACTTCGGCGGTTTCGCCGGAGTTGGAGAACGCCAGCACCACGTCGCCGCTGGTGATCATGCCGAGGTCGCCGTGGGACGCTTCGGCCGGGTGTACAAAGAACGCCGGCGTACCGGTGCTGGCCAGGGTGGCGGCAACCTTGCTGCCGATGTGGCCGGACTTGCCCATGCCGGTGACAATCACGCGGCCGGGGCTGTCCAGCAGGCGCTGGCAGGCGGCGTCAAACGCCGCGCCGACGGTGGGGATCAGGGCGGCGACAGCGTCGGCCTCCACGCGCAGCACCCGGCGTGCGGTGTCTTGAAAGCGGTTGCTCATGGGGTCTCCTCGGCGCAAGTGCGGCGCATTATACATGGCTCGATGGCGCCGGTGGCCAGCTTCATTAACCGGCGTGCCAGCACTGCCGGCCGGAACTGTTTCCACCTGTGACGGCTCTCAAGGGCACAACGGCGCATTGAGCGCTGGTACCTGGGTGCGAGGCTGCGATAATGGCGCCTTGCAACGCTGACGCCACTTCAAAGGAATCGAACATGACTATGCTTGCTTTGCGCCGCTGGGCCCTGCTGCCGCTGATGTTGTTGGGGATGCTGTCGACCGCGGCAATGGCCGAGGCGCCGGCGCCGGATGAGGTGGTGCGTCAGGCGGTGAACTCACTCACCGCCCGCATCGACCAAGAACGCGAGCGGTTTGACCGCGATCCGGCTTACACCCGCATGGTGGTGACCCAGGAGCTGGAAAAAATCGTCGATTTCCGCCGCATCACTCGACTGGTGATGGGTGAGTACTTCAACGGCGCCACCCGCGAGCAGCGCAACCGCTTCCTGGAGCGCTTCCGCAACAACCTGGTGCAGACCTACGCCGCCGGCATCACGCTCTACAACGGCCAGTCGATCCGGGTGTTGCCGGCGCAAGAAGGCGATGTGCGCGGCGACCGTGCGCGGGTAATGATGGAGTTCGTTACCGACAGCGGCCGGGCAGTGCCGATTGCCTATACGCTGTTCCTCAGCGACGGCAACTGGAAAGTGGACAACGTGATCGTCAGCGGCCTGAACCTGGGGCGCGTGTTCCGCAGCCAGTTCGAGCAGGCGATGGCGCAGCACGGTAACGACATCGAGAAGGTGATCGCGTCCTGGTCCGCCGAGCTCGATGTGGAGCAAGTGAAAGCGGGCGCCGGCGGGGACGGCGCCTGATTTTTGGCTGGAAAGCGCTTATCATGGCGCCCCTTCCTGACCTGTGAGGCGCCTGATGACCCCTGAGCAAGTAGAAGCCCTGATCCGCGGCGGCTGCAACGTGGCCGAAATGGGCGTGCAGAGCAATGGCAACCACTACGATATCGCGGTGGTGTCGGACGACTTCGTTGGGCTCAATGCGGTCAAGCGCCAGCAGCTGCTGTATGCGCTGGTGCGCGAGCCAATTGCAGCCGGCACCATGCACGCGGTGAACTTCAAGACCTACACCCTGGAGGAATGGCAGCAGGCCCAGCGCATGGGACTGGCCTGATTCCTCCCTTCCGAATCCAAACTGGATATTGAGCGCATGGACAAACTGATCATCACCGGCGGCCAGCGGCTGGATGGCGAGATCCGCATTTCCGGATCGAAGAACTCGTCGCTGCCGATCATCGCGGCCACCCTGCTGGCGTCTGAGCCGGTGACGGTGGGCAACTTGCCGCACCTGCAGGACGTCACCACCCTGATCGAACTGCTCGGCCGCATGGGCGTGCGCCTGGTGATTGACGACCGCATGAACGTGGAAGTGGATTGCTCCACCATTTCGGTGTTGGAAGCGCCCTACGAACTGGTGCGGACCATGCGCGCTTCGATTCTGGTGCTGGGCCCGATGCTGGCCCACTTCGGCGAAGCGGTGGTATCGCTGCCCGGTGGCTGTGCCATCGGCAGTCGCCCGGTAGACCTGCACCTGCAGGGCCTGCGCGCGCTCGGCGCCGAGATCGAGGTGATCAACGGCAACGTGCACGCTAAGGTCAATGGCCGCCTCAAGGGCGCTCGACTGGTGCTCGATACCGTCACTGTGACCGGCACTGAAAACTTGCTGATGGCCGCCACCTTGGCCGACGGCACCACGGTGATCGAAAACGCCGCTCGCGAGCCGGAAGTGGTGGATCTGGCCAACTGCCTGATCAAAATGGGCGCGCGCATCACCGGTGCCGGCACCGACACCATCACCATTGAAGGTGTTGAGAAACTCGGCGGCTGCCACCACAACGTGATTCCGGACCGCATTGAAACAGGCACCTACCTGATTGCCGCCGCCATCACCGGTGGCCGCATCAAGGTTAAAGACACTGATCCGACGCTGCTGGAAGCCACGCTGCAGAAGTTGGTGGAGGCGGGCGCCAAGATCGAGGTGGGCGACACCTGGATCAGCCTCGACATGGAAGGCCGACGGCCGAAAGCAGTGTCGCTGCGTACCGCGCCGTATCCGGCCATGCCGACCGACATGCAGGCCCAGTTCTTGGCCATGAACACGGTGGCCGACGGCACCAGCACCACGGTGGAAACGGTGTTCGAAAACCGCTTCATGCACGTGCAGGAAATGAACCGCATGGGCGCGGACATCCGCGTTGAAGGCAACACTGCCATCTGTCAGGGCGTACCGCACCTGTTTGGCGCGCCGGTGATGGCCACTGACTTGCGCGCGTCCGCCTCGTTGGTAATCGCGGCACTGGTGGCAGAAGGCGATACCACGGTAGACCGCATCTATCACATCGACCGCGGTTACGAGTGCATCGAGGAAAAACTGCAATCGCTGGGGGCGCGCATCCGCCGCGTGCCGGGCTGAGGGCCACAGGCCCGAAAAGAGGAACCATGACTGACGACCGCCCGCTCACCATTGCCCTGTCCAAAGGGCGCATCCTCAAGGACACGCTGCCGCTGCTGGAAGCGGCCGGCATTCGCCTGCTTGAGGACCCGGAAAAGTCCCGCAAGCTGATCTTCGAGACCAGCCGTGCGGACGTGCGCATCATCATCATCCGTGCCACCGACGTGCCGCCCTATGTGCAGCACGGCGCTGCGGATATCGGCGTCGCCGGCAAGGATGTGCTGATGGAGCACGGTGCCGAGGGCATGTACGAGCCGTTGGATCTGGATATCGCCAAGTGCAAGCTGATGGTGGCGGCGCCGGTGGATGCGGCGCCAATCGTCGGCCGGGTGCGGGTGGCAACCAAGTTCGTCAATGTGGCGCGGCGCTACTTCGCCGAGCGCGGCCAGCAGGCGGAAGTGATTAAGCTGTACGGCGCCATGGAGCTGGCGCCGATTGTCGGCCTTGCCGACCGCATCGTGGATGTGGTCGACACCGGCAACACGCTGCGTGCCAACGGGCTGGAGCCCACCGAGCTGATTGCCCATGTCAGCAGCCGCTTGGTGGTTAACCGCGCCAGCATGAAAACCCGCCATGCTGCGATCCAAGCCATCATTGATGTGCTGGCGGAGGCGGTGGCCGCCCGTCAAGCGGAGGCGCGTCCATGAATACCCATCGCCTGTCCTCCACCGATGCTGATTTCGACGCCCGCCTTGATGCGCTGACGGCGTGGAGCGAGGAGCGCGACAGCGAAGTGACCGAGCGCGTGCACGCCATCATTCAGGACGTGCGCCGGCGCGGGGACGCGGCGTTGGTGGAATACACCAACCGTTTCGACCGCCGCCAGGCTACCGACATGGCCGAGCTGGTGATTGATGCCGACGCGCTGCAAGCGGCGTTGGCACGTATTCCTGCGGCGCACCGCGAAGCGTTGGAAATCGCCGCCGAGCGGGTGCGCAGCTACCACCGCCGGCAGCTGACGGAGTCCTGGCAGTACCGCGACGAGGACGGCACCTTGCTCGGTCAGCAGGTCACCGCGCTTGATCGCGCCGGCCTCTACGTGCCCGGTGGCAAAGCGGCCTACCCCAGCTCGGTATTGATGAACGCTATTCCCGCCCAAGTGGCCGGGGTTGGCGAAGTGGTGATGGTGTCGCCATCGCCGGACGGTGAACTGAACGATACCGTGCTGGCAGCGGCGGCGATTGCCGGTGTCAGCCGGGTGCTGTCAATTGGTGGCGCGCAAGCGGTGGCGGCACTGGCCTACGGCACCGAAACGGTACCGGCGGTGGACAAGATCGTCGGCCCCGGCAACATCTATGTGGCGGAAGCCAAGCGCCAAGTGTTCGGCAAGGTCGGTATCGACATGATCGCTGGCCCATCGGAAATCGTGGTGGTGTGCGACGGTCACAGTGATCCGGATTGGATCGCCATGGACCTGTTCTCCCAGGCCGAGCACGACGAAGAAGCGCAAGCGATTCTGCTGTGCCCGGACGCCGCGTTCATCGACGCAGTGCAGGCCAGTATGGCGCGGCTGGTGACCACACTGGAGCGGGAAACCATCATCCGCACTTCGATGGCGGACCGGGGTGCGCTGATCCTTACCCGCGATCTGAACGAAGCCATTGAGGTGGTAAACCGGCTGGCGCCGGAACACTTGGAGCTGTCGATGGCAGATGCCGAGCAGTGGGCGAAGAAAGTGCGCCATGCGGGCGCTATCTTTCTCGGCCGTCACACGCCGGAAGCGCTGGGTGATTACTGCGCTGGCCCCAACCACGTGTTGCCGACCTCGGCCACGGCGCGGTTCTCCTCGCCGCTGGGCGTGTATGACTTCCAAAAGCGCAGTTCGCTGATTGGTTGTTCGCCGGCCGGCGCTAGCCGTTTGGCGGCGGTGGCGTCACCGCTGGCGCGCAGCGAAGGGCTCACCGCCCACGCGCGCAGTGCCGAGTACCGACTGATCGAATCCTGACTAGGCTGCCGGAGTGCCGGCGGCCCAGGCTGAAATGCCGCCGGCCCGTCCGGCGGCTCCGTCATCTGAGGCGGCCGGCGGCCGCGTGCTGGGGTGTGTTGTCATGAGTCGTTACTGGAGCGCTTTTGTTCACCAGCTCAA
Source organism: Alcanivorax sp. REN37 (assembly GCF_041102775.1). Taxonomy (NCBI): domain Bacteria; kingdom Pseudomonadati; phylum Pseudomonadota; class Gammaproteobacteria; order Oceanospirillales; family Alcanivoracaceae; genus Isoalcanivorax; species Isoalcanivorax beigongshangi. The sequence goes on along the minus strand of NZ_JBGCUO010000001.1, from coordinate 2,398,295 downwards.
GCCCTATGTGCCCGGCGAACAGCCGAAGCTGAGTCGGCTGGTGAAGCTCAATACCAACGAAAACCCGTATCCACCGTCGCCTAAGGTGCTGGCGGCGCTGCAGGCGGCCAGCGATGAGCGGCTGCGGCTGTACCCGGACCCGGAGTGCAGCGAATTCAAAGCTGCGGTGGCACGTTTCCATCAGGTGCCGGAAGACCAGGTGTTTGTCGGTAACGGCTCCGATGAGGTGCTGGCGCACCTGTTCATGTGTTTCTTCCGCCAGTCCAAGCCGCTGCTGTTCCCGGATATCACCTACAGCTTCTATACGGTCTACTGCGGTCTGTACGACATCGACTACCAAGCGGTGCCGTTGCGTGATGATTTCAGCCTGGTGCTGGACGACTACAGCGGCGATAACGGTGGCATCATTTTCCCCAACCCCAACGCGCCCACTGGTCGTGCGCTGAGCCGCGACCAGATTGCCGAGCTGTTGCGCCGCAACCCGGATTCGGTGGTGGTGGTGGACGAAGCCTATATCGATTTCGGCGGCGAAAGCGCGATCCCGCTGGTGCAGGAATTCCCCAACCTGCTGGTGGTGCAGACGCTGTCGAAGTCACGCTCGTTGGCGGGCGCCCGGATTGGTTTCGCCATTGGTCAGGCACCGCTGATCGACGGGCTGGAACGCATCAAGAACAGCTTCAACTCCTACCCGCTGGACCGCTTGGCGCTGGCCGCCGGTGTGGCGGCGATGGACGACAAGGATTACTTCGAAGCCTGTTGTGCGCGCATCATTGCCGGCCGCGATGGGCTGGCGGCGGCGCTCACTGAGCGCGGCTTCAAGGTGCTGCCGTCGGCGGCCAACTTCGTGTTTGCCCGCCATCCGGCCTGGGAAGGCGCGGCGCTGACCGCGGCGCTGCGCACCCACGGGGTAATCGTGCGCCACTTTGCCAAGCCGGAGCGCATCGCGCCGTTCCTGCGCATTACGGTGGGCACCGACGAACAGAACCAAGCGTTGCTGGATGCGTTGGATGCCGAGCTGTAAGTGTTTGCTGGGAACATAAAAAACGCCGCATGATGCGGCGTTTTTTTATGGCTGGAAACTCAACGTGAGCCTTCCGCCGCCGGCGGCCGGGTGCCGAGTACGACCTTGAAGGCGATCTCTTCGCGCTGGCGCACGATGTTCAGTTCCAGCTCGGTGCCAGGGCGAGTGGCAGTGATGAATTGCATGCCCTCGTAGGCGTCGCGCAGCAAGCGGCCGTTGACGCCTACCAACACATCGCCAGGGCGGATGCCGGCCAGGTGCGCCGGGCTTTGCAACGCCACTTCGCGGATCAAGCCGCCGCGCACATCGCGCAACCCGAAATCGCCGGCCATCGATGGGGTGATGTTGGTCACCGACACGCCCAGCCAGCCGCGAATCACCCGGCCATGCTCGATCAGGTCGTTCATGACCGCTTTGGCGGTGCTGGTGGGGGTGGCGAAACCGATACCCTGCCAGTTGCCGTCGCTGGACAGGATGGCGGTGTTGATGCCCACCAGATGCCCCGCGCTGTCCACCAGTGCGCCGCCGGAATTGCCTTGGTTAATCGCCGCGTCGGTCTGGATGAAATTCTCGAAGGTGGTGATGCCGAGCTGGCTGCGGCCGGTGGCGCCGACGATGCCCATGGACACCGTTTGGCCCATGCCGAGCGGGTTGCCGATCGCCAGCACCACGTCACCGACGCGGACGGTGCTGTCATCGTCGATCTCGATGTAGGGGGCTTGCTCGATGTCCACTTTGAGCAGCGCTAGGTCGGTTTCCGGGTCGGTGCCCACCACCTGTGCCACTGCTTCACGACCGTCCAGCAACGCCACCAGGATTTCGTCTGCGTTGCGGATCACGTGGTGGCTGGTGAGCAGATAGCCCTGTGGCGATACCAGTACCCCGGAGCCGAGGCTGGCGAGAATGCGTTCGCGCTGCGGCGCTTCCGCGTTCGGCGGCAGGAAAGCTTGCGGCGGTGCGCTGCTGTCGGTACGCGCCACCATCTGTGTGGTGTAGATGTTCACCACCGCCGGAATCGCTTTTGTCACGGCGTCGGCGTAACTGGTGGCGTGGGGCTGGTCGGGGCCGCCGGGCAACGGGCTGCGGACGTTGAACAGCAGCAGCAACAAACCGACCACGAGGCCGGTCAGGACCGGTATCAGCAGGAAACGGAAAGCCTTCATCGGCAGCTCCTTGGAGAGTCCTGGGGCGGCGGTGGGGTACACTAGCGCGCAAGTGTAACAGAGACTGCCGCCGGCTCCTGTCCCTGCGGCCCTGATTTCGGAGACAACCATGGTTAAGCGCGACGCGCTGCTGGACGCCCTCAACACCTTGCTCAGCCCGCACAAATTCCGCGATTACTGTCCCAACGGGTTGCAGGTGGAAGGCCGTGAGCAAGTGCGCCGCGTTATTACCGGTGTCACTGCCAGCCAAGCATTGCTGGATGCAGCGGTGGCAGAGCGCGCTGACGTGGTGTTGGTGCACCATGGTCATTTCTGGAAAAACGAAGATCCCTGCGTACGTGGCATCAAGCGGCAGCGCCTGCAGACCCTGATCGGCCACGACCTCAACCTGATTGCTTACCACCTGCCGCTGGACGCCCATCCGGAGTTGGGTAACAACGCCCAGCTTGGGCAACGGTTGGGGCTGACCATCACCGGTTGGATGGGCGAGGGCGCCGATGCGCTCGGCTTGGTGGGCCGATTGCCGGAGCCGATGCCGGCGGAAGAATTTGCCGCCCACGTGGCCCAAGTGCTGGGGCGAGTGCCGCTGCATATCGGTGATGATCAGGACGAGATCGAGACCATTGCTTGGTGCACCGGTGCGGCGCAGGGGTTCATCGAGCAGGCTCAGCGGGCCGGTGTGGATGCCTATTTGAGCGGTGAAATTTCTGAGCCGACGGTGCATTTCGCCCGTGAAACGGGCCTGCATTATTTTGCCGCCGGGCACCATGCCACCGAGCGCTATGGCGTGCAGGCGCTGGGCGATTGGCTGGCGCGGCGGTTCGACATCGAACACCTGTTCATCGACATCGACAACCCGGTCTGAGGCGCACCTGATTTCCCGCCGCCGTGCTACCATCCGCGCCTTCCTGTGACCCGAGAGACATGCATGAAGGTGCTGGTGATCTACAACCCCGCAGCCGGCGGCGGACGCGATGCCTTGCTGCGTCGTTTTGTGCAGGCGCTGCAAGCCCGTGGCGCCGAGGTCGAGACTTATCACACCACCGGTCCTGGTGATGCCACCCGTGCCCTACAAGCTCGCACCGATCAGGGCGACGTGGTGGTGGCGGTGGGCGGCGACGGCACCACCAACGAAGTGCTGAACGGGCTGCAGCCGGAGGTGCCGCTGGGCCTGTTCGCCACCGGTACGGCCAACGTGCTGGCCAAGGAGTTGGCACTGCCGAAGCATCCAGAGCAGGCCGCCGAGGTGGTGGTGAACGGCCGCAACCTGCTGGTCTGGCCGGGGCAGCTCAATGCCCAGCGTTTCTTAATGTGGGTCGGGGTCGGCTACGACGCTTGGGTCGTGCGCGGCGTCAATCTGGCGGTAAAACGAGTGTTCGGCAAACTCGCTTATGTGCAGGCGATGCTCCAGCAAGTGGCCCGCTACGGTCAGGTGCGCTATCGCTTTGTCATTGATGGCCGTGAGCAGCTGGCCTATTCGGCGGTGATAGCCAACGCCAGCCACTACGGCGGTGACTTTATCCTCTCGCGCCAGGCGCGGTTGACCGCGCCCACGCTACAGGTGCTGATGTTCACTCGGCCCGGCCGCTGGCAACTGATCAAATGCTTGGCTGCGCTGCCGTTCGGCTTGATGGAATCGGTGGCGGGGGTGGTGTCGGTCAGTGCCCGTGACGTACAGGTGGAGGTTCTCGGCGGCATTACCGATGAGCCGCTGCAGGCCGATGGTGACCCGGCTGGTCAATTGCCGGCGCGGGTGACAGTGGCAGAACGGCCGGTGCTGGTGCGGGTGGGTCGCACACCGTTGCCACGGGTGGATGGCCCGGCGAACTGAGCCGTCAGCCATGGGCAGAGATGAAAAAGGCCAGCGATTGCTGGCCTTTTTGTTGGGCGAGATCCACTTAGCTGGCGGTGGATTCTGGCTTGCGCTCTTGGTTGGGCGAGCAGCCTTGGTCATCGCAACCGTCGGCGTAATCCCGTGGCGGCATCAGATGCTCGGTGTCGTCGTCATTGGCGCCGCTGCGTAGCGGCGCGTCCAGCGGCAAGTCGTCCACCGGCGCAAACACTGGCGTCGGCTTTTCCTGACGCAGGCCGTAGTCCTCGGCCAGGGTGCCTTGGGCTTCCGGGGCATAGTCCAGCGGCTGGGTGACGGGGCCGAGGGTGTCGCGGGTATCGCCGGGATAACCGGGCAGGCTGTCGAGCGTTTTAGCCATCGCCAGCCGGCGACCTTGTTCGGTGCACAGCGTGCGTGCACCGCCAGACAGATGATCATGCATGGCGCGGTACGACGAGGTGAGCTGGTTCACCAGCTCGGCGGTGTGCAGGAAATGGGCATCCACTTCTTCGCGGTGGTGGGTGAGGGCGGCAGCGGCTTCGTCACGCTCCTTGCGCAGTTGACCTTGTTGGCGACGCGCGGGCAACAGCAGGTACACCGCCAAGCCACCAACTGCGAGGCCGACGAGAAAAGGCACCAGGGCCGCAGAAAGCTGATCCATGTACATCTCCACATCAAGTCAGGGTGCACGCCCTGCACTAAGCCGGCGGACACCTATTGCAGCATAGCCGCTGCGGGGGGCCAAGGTGAGGCGGCAGGAAATTGTTAGATTTCATGGCGCGGTAAGGTTCCATCGTGCACACCCTCTCGCCAACCGCGGGTGGTCCGCGGCGTACGCGGACCGGGTCGCCCCGGTCCGCACACTGTTCAGCGGCTGCGATCCCGGTCCACCGCTGCCTGCACCGCCCGGTAAAAGGCCTGGCGCGGCTCGCCAAGGGTTTCCGCATCGGTGGCTTTCGGCCAGTTGCCGTTGCTGACGATCACCAGTTTGCGGGTCGGATCAATGAAGATGCCTTGGCCGAAGATGCCTTGCGCGGCGTAGCTGCCGTTGTCATAGGTCCACCATTGATAGCCGTAGCCGCGTCCGGCAATGCCAATGTCCGCATGTTTGGCGGTGGCGCGCTGCATCCAGCCTTCCGGCAAGATTGATTGGCCGTTGATGCGACCGCCATCCATCAGGAACTGGCCGAAGCGGGCGTAGTCACGCAGCGAGGCAGAAATGCAGCAGCCGCTGATTTCGTGGTCGGTAGCCCCCAGCAGCCAGATCGCGTCCTGTTCCATGCCGTAAGGCTGCCAGACTTTTTCGGATAGGTAGGCAGACAGCGTTTTGCCGGTGGCGTTGGAGACCAATACCCCAATCAGGTTGGTCTCGCCGGTGTTGTAGCGCCAGCGGGTGCCGGGCTCGGCTTCGCGGGGCAGCGTCTTCATATAGCTAACGGTCAGATCTTCGCCGGCCACCGGGGTTTGGCGGTTGAAGCGCGCCACATCGCTGTCCGGGTCGGCATAGTTCTCGTTCCAGCGCACCCCGGAGGTCATGGTGAGCAACTGTTCAACGGTGACACCGTCGTACCCGGACGACGCCAGCTGCGGAATGTAACGGGTCACCTGATCGTCCAAGGAGCCGATGGCGCCGTCCTTAATGGCGGCGCCCACCAGCGTCGAAGTGAAGCTCTTCGCTACTGAGAAGCTGGTCCAGCGTTTGTCGGGCCCGAAGCCGAGTGCGTAGCGCTCGGTGCGGATCTTGCCATCGACCAGAATTAGCAGCCCGGCGTGGCGCTGGCTGGCCATGTAATCGTCCAGGTCGAGACCGAGGTCGAGCTTCGCGCCCTGCGGCAGTGCCGACGGCGTGCCACCCGCAGCGATCACATTGAAGGATGCGCCGGGCACCCGCTCCATCGACTGGAAGGCGAGGTCGCGCACATCCTGCGACCAGAACAGTACGTTGCTGTCGGCTGGAAGCGTGGTCGCCGGGCTCGCGGCGGTGGCCGGTGCGCTTGCGGCGCCGAGCAAGGCGGCCAAGCCCAAGGCTGCTAGATTCCGTTTCATCGTTGCTCCCCTCATCGGTGTTGTTGTGCTTATCGATTTTCGTTAGCGCCAGCGTCACTTGAAGGCGCGTGGCGCCAGACCGCTGCACCACCGCTTCGGCGGCAGTTTGTTTGGAAAGCAAAATAGCGTTCCAGGTGCGGCGCGGTTCACTATAGGGAGCCGTGAACGCCTTTGTACAGTGCGCCCGACAGGGGGAAGGCTGCCGTCGGCAGCAGTGCTATCGGCGGCCCCACATCGGTGTGCTGGCCAGCGTTGCCGGGTGTGCTGCAGCCCGCTGGTGGCCGCCGCACAGTCGGCTTCTGCAACGGTATCCATGAGCGGCTTGTGGCATGCTGAGCCTCCCGGAAATTGCGTGGAGAATGAACATGGCTGTCCCGGCAGTGGAACGGCTGGTCGTGAGTGGCCCGGCTGGCAATCTGGAAACCGTCATTGAATGCCGCACTGAAACGCCGTCGTTTGTGGCGTTGGTGTGCCATCCCCATCCGCTGTTCAGCGGCACCATGAACAACAAGGTGGTCACCACCTTGGCGCGCAGCGCGCGCGATGCCGGTGGCGTGGCAGTGCGTTTCAACTTCCGCGGCGTCGGCGCCAGCAGCGGCGCCTACGGCGAGGGTTTTGGCGAAACCGAGGACGTGCTGGCGGTGCTGAGCGCGGTGCGTGAGCGTTATCCGCAATTGCCTCTGTGGCTGGCGGGCTTCTCATTCGGCAGTTTTGTAGCGGCGCGCAGCGCCAATGTGCTGGCGGACAATGGCCAGCCGCCGTGCCATTTATTGCTGGTGGCACCGCCGGTGCACAACTTCGATTTCAGCGCTATCGAACAGGCCGGCTGCCCGGTCACCGTTGTTCAGAGCGATGATGACGAGGTGGTGCCGGCGGCGGAGGTCTACCGCTGGGTGGAGCAGACACCGCTGGCGCCGGAGCTGGTGCGGGTCAGTGATGCCGGGCACTTTTTCCACGGTAAGTTGGTGCCGCTGGCGGCGGTGGCCACCAGCCGTATGCCTGGGCAGCCGCTGGCTTGAGTCCATTTGCCAAGCTTTGGTCGCGGCGCTACATTGGCGACCCCGCACCAACCCCATCGGCTGAGGCCCCATGACCCCTTACGAGCGCTATCGTCAGGATCTTCAGCGTCCCGACTTTGTTCACGATCCCGCCCAGGAAATGGCGGTGCGCCGGCTGGATGCCCTGTACCAAAAACTGCTGCAGCCGCCGCGGCGCTCCGGTTTATTCGGACGCCGCCGTGACCGCACCCCGGTTGCCGGGCTGTATATGTGGGGCGGTGTCGGCCGCGGCAAAACCTACCTGATGGACCTGTTCTTTGAGTCGTTGCCGTTTGCGGAGAAACAGCGGCTGCACTTCCACCGATTCATGCAGCATGTCCACCGTGAAATGCGCACCCGTCAAGGACAGAAAAATCCACTGCAGTCGATTGCCCGTGATTTTGCCCACCAGGCACGCGTGCTATGTTTCGACGAATTTTTCGTCACTGACATTACCGACGCCATGATCTTGGCGACGCTGCTGGAGACGTTGCTGGCGGAAGGCGTGACGCTGGTCGCCACCTCCAACATCGAGCCGGATGGCCTTTACCGCGACGGTTTGCAGCGCGCCCGGTTCCTGCCGGCGATTGCGCTGCTGAAGAGCTATACCGAGGTGCTCAACGTTGACGGCGGTACCGACTTCCGTCTGCGTCTGCTGGAACAGGCCGAGCTGTATTTCTGCCCGCTTGGCGCCGATGCCGACGCGTTCCTGGCGGAGCGTTTTGCCACGTTGGATACCGCTCCCGGCGAGCCTCAGAACGCGGTGGCGTTGTCCGTGGAAGGGCGCCCAATCCTGGCCGAGAAAGTGCACGAGGGCGTGGCATGGTTCGAGTTTCGCGCGCTCTGTGACGGCCCGCGCAGCCAGACCGACTACATCGAGCTGGCGCGCCAGTTTGACACCGTGCTGCTCGCTAACGTGGAGCAGATGCACGCCGCCACTGACGACATGGCGCGGCGGTTCATCAACATGGTGGATGAGTTCTACGATCGGGGCGTGAAGCTGATTATGACCGCCGATGCACCGATCGAGGACATCTACGCGGGAGGGCGGTTGGAATTTGAATTCGACCGCACCCGCAGCCGGCTGCTGGAAATGCAGTCCCGCGAGTATCTGGCGCGCGAACACCGCGCCTGATCCGTCGCACTGTGCAGCCGGCTCCTTCTTCTAAAAACGACAGATGGAGTTCTGCACATGCTTCCCCGCACGCTGTTCAGCGCTGAGCACGAAACGTTCCGTAGCACCCTGCGCCGCTTCTTGGAAAACGAGGCGGTTCCGTTCCATGAGCAGTGGGAAGAAGCCGGCCAGGTGCCCGCTGAGTTCTGGCGCAAGGGTGGTGAACAGGGTTTCCTGTGCCCGATGGTGGCCGAGGAATACGGCGGCGTCGGTGCCGACTTCCTTTACAGCGTTATTGTCGATGAGGAAATTGCCCGCGCCAGTCTGACCGGCATCGGGTGGGGGCTGCATACTGACATCGTGGCGCCCTATATCGAGCATTACGGCAGCGAAGAGCAAAAGCAGGCTTACTTGCCGAAGATGGTCACTGGCGAGTTGATCACCGCCATCGCCATGACCGAGCCGGGCGCAGGCTCGGACCTGCAGGGCGTGAAGACCACGGCAGTTAAGGATGGCGACCACTACCTCATCAATGGTTCCAAGACCTTTATCACCAACGGTCAAAATGCTGATCTGGTGATCGTGGTGGCGAAAACCGATCCCAGCAAAGGCGCTCACGGCACTAGCCTATTCCTGATCGAAGCCGGCACGCCGGGGTTCGAGAAGGGCAAAAACCTGAAGAAGATCGGCCTCAAGGCACAGGACACCTCAGAGCTGTTCTTCCAAGACGTGCGGGTGCCGGCCACGGCACTGCTGGGCCAAGAGGGCATGGGCTTCATCTATTTGATGCAGGAGCTGCCGCAGGAGCGCTTGAACATCGCCATCACTGCCATTGCGCAGGCGGAGTCCGCCCTTGAGCAAACCATCGCTTATGTGAAAGAGCGCAAGGCGTTCGGTAAGCCGGTGGCACACTTCCAGAACACCCAGTTCACGCTGGCAGAGTTGTACACCCAGGTGCAAAGCGCACGCGTTTACCTGGACCACTGCATCAGTCTGCACTTGGACAAAAAGCTGGATATCCCCACCGCAGCGGGGCTGAAATTCCTCACCACCGACCTGCAGTGCAAGGTGATTGATGAATGCCTGCAGTTGCATGGCGGCTACGGTTACATGTGGGAATACCCGATTGCGCGCATGTATGCCGATTCGCGCATCCAGCGCATCTACGGCGGTACCAACGAAATCATGAAGACCATCGTCAGCCGCGCGATCCTCAGCTAAGCGTTCGGTGGCCGCGCCCACAAAAAAAGCACGCCTAGTGGCGTGCTTTTTTTGTGGGGCAAAGGACGGGTTTACTTCGCCATCTTGGCCATCTGCTCAGCAAAGGCTTTGGCTTCCACTGCTTCGATAGTGATCTGAATCGGCATCTCATCGCTGACCGCCGGAGCGTAGGCGTCCATCTTGAAGTCGGAGCGTTTGACGGTGGTGCGGGCGTCGAGACCGATTGCCGGCGCGTTGTCCCACATCGGGTGCGGGCCGACTTTGTTCACTTGGGTAGCCAGTACTACTTCTTTCTGGATGCCGTTGACGGTCAGGGTGCCGACCAAATCGAATCGCTGCTGGTCGCGGTCGACGTTGCGGATGCCGGTGCTTTCGAAAGTGATGTCCGGGTGCGCCTTGGCGTCGAAGAAGCCAGGTTGGGTCAGCAGGTGCTCATCCAGCAGCGGAACGTGGGTGTTGACGCTGTCCACTGGAATGCGCACTGACACGGTGGAGCGTTCCGGGTGTTCCTCGTTCACGCGCACGGTGCCGGTGACCTGGTCGAAGTTGGCGCCGGGGGTGGAAAAGCCGAGGTGGCTCCAGCTGAACCGCACTTGGGCGTGGGTCGGGTCCAGCGTGTAATCGGTGATGGTGTCGGCGAAGCTGGCGCCGGACAGGCTGATCAGGGCAGCAAGGGCAATGGCGTGACGCATGGTGATCTCCTTGTGATGGGCACATTCAGTCGATGCGTTGCAGCTTACGTGGGCCAGCGCAGGCGGAGCCAGCGCGCCGGATCACGGCAATTGATCGGATTATTTGATCAACGCCTCAGGGGGCTGGGTAGGTGTGGATGGCGTGGATCGCCTCCAGTGCCTGCTCCAGCTCGTCGTCCATGGTGACCTGTACGCTATCGAGGTTTTCCTGCAATTGTTCGAGGCTGGTGGCGCCGATGATGTTGCTAGTCACAAACGGCCGGGTGGTGACGAACTGCAACGCCAACTGGGTCAGTGATAGTCCCCGTTGCTCGGCCAGCTGGAAGTACTTTTCGGTGGCCTCCATCGCCTGCGGCTGGGAATAGCGTGAAAAATACTTGAACAGTGTGAGCCGGGCTTGTGCGGGCCACTGGCCATTGCGGTACTTGCCGGTGAGCATGCCGAACGCCAAGGGCGAGTAGGCCAACAGGCTCAGCTGTTCGCGCCAGCTTACCTCTGCCAGGCCCACCTCAAAGCTGCGGTTCAGCAACGAATAGGGATTCTGGATCGAAGCCGGGCGCGGCATGCCGAGGCGATCGGCTTCCGCCAGATAGGTCATGGCGCCCCAAGCGGTTTCGTTGGAGATGCCGTAATGGCGGATCTTGCCGGCCTTGACCAGGTCGTTGAGCACCTCCAGCGTTTCCGCGATCGGCGTCATGTCCTCTTCACTGCGCGGCGGGCGGAAGCCGAGGCGACCGAAATAGTTGGTGCTGCGGTCCGGCCAATGCATTTGGTAGAGGTCAATCACATCGGTCTGCAGGCGCCGCAAACTGCCTTCCACCGCCTCGGTGATGTGCGCGCGGTTGAGGCGTGGGCCGTTGCGGATATGGCGCATGTGCTCGCCGGGGCCGGTGGCTTTGGTGGCGAGGATGATGTCCTGGCGCTTGCCGGTGCGAGCAAACCACTCGCCGATGATCGCCTCGGTGGTGTGAGCGGTCTCGGCACTGGAAGGCACCGCGTACATTTCCGCGGTATCGAAAAAGTTGATGCCGTGCGCCACGGCAAGGTCCATCTGCGCGAACCCTTGGTCGCGGTCGTTCTGGTTGCCCCAGGTCATGGTGCCAAGACAGAGCGCGCTGACAGACAGATCGGTGCGCCCAAGGCGACGGTATTCCATGGCGTCTTCCTTCATGCAGTGGATGAGTCGGCCATGATACGGGCACTGCCGCTCAGTCGCACGGTGGCAGCGGTTTGCGCCCCACTAGCAAAGCCAGCGGCCAGCGAAACTCCAATCGCCGCCACGGATCTTCCCAGATTGGCAGCAGTTGTCGCGCCAGCCGCTCCACCGGGTCCTCGCCCTGGGCAGCTTGGTAGCGGGCCGTGGCGGACCAACTGCGCAGGTAGCCGAGCAGTTGTTCCAGCGTCCAGTGGGCGGTGAGCGTGAACGCCGGCGCCAACTCTGCCGGATACGGGAATGGCAGCTGGCGGTAACCGGTTTCCACATGCTGCCGCTCCGGTGGCCAGTAAGGCCCCACCACCTGGTAATGAAAGTGGTGCAGGGCGCCGGCCACCGCGGTGTCACCGCTGCGCAAGTTGCCGTAACTCCACACTGCCAACACGCCGCCGGGATGCAGTACCCGGTGCGCCTCGGCGTAGAACGAGGGCAGATCGAACCAATGCAAGGCTTGCGCCACCGTCACCAGATCAACGCAAGCGTTAGCGAGGCCGCTGGCCGCGGGGCTGGCAGTGCGGTAGTTGATGCGCTCATGGGGCGGTGCCTGCGCGAGTTGTTCGGCACTGGCGTCGGTGGCCAGCACTTTATCGAAGTATTCGGCGAGGCCGACACTGGCCTGACCGCTGCCGGCGCCGCAGTCCCACACCAATTGCTGGCGTTCGCATTGCTGCGCCAGCCAGGCAAACAAGGCGTCGGGGTAGTGCGGCCGGTAATCGCGGTAGGCGGCGGCGACGGGCGCAAAGTGATTGGTGAAACCGGAACTCATGGGGCCATCCTGTGTGCCACGAGACTGAGGGGTGAGCATGCCATGGATGATGCCTGAGTATCCGTGACAGTCTTGGGACGTAAACAAAGAGTGCCAGCCGCAGGCAGTTGCTTTATCATCGCCGGCTGGATCGGCCCGAGTTCCGGGGCCTCTGCGCGCGACGCTTCTCGTTATCGGAAGCGGCCCTCCGACACGTTGTGACACGGCATGCTGGCTCCCTTTGGCCGGCGTGCGGTGCTTGTGTTACCTGAGGTGCTTCGGTAGAATTCGCGCTCTCTTGCCCGGCGGAAGCGCCGTCGGTGGGTCGAATTTACCCGTAAACTCCTGAATTTGGGAAAGAATTACATGAAAACCTTCAGCGCCAAACCGGACAGCGTAAAGCGCGACTGGTATGTGGTAGACGCCTCCGGCAAAACGCTGGGCCGCCTGGCCAGTGAGATTGCGACGCGCCTGCGCGGCAAGCACAAGCCGGAATTCACCCCGCACATGGATACCGGCGACTACATCGTCGTGATCAACGCGGAAAAGATCGCGGTGACCGGCAATAAAGCCCAGGACAAGATGTACTACCGCCATACCGGTTTTCCGGGCGGCCTGAAAGAAGCCAACTTCGATAAAATGATCGAAGTGAAGCCGGAAGCCGTTCTGCAGCTGGCCGTTAAAGGCATGATGCCGCGTGGTCCGCTGTCGCGCGCCATGATGAGCAAGCTGAAGATCTACGCTGGCACCGAACATCCGCACGCTGCGCAGCAGCCGCAAGCACTGGAAATCTGAGAGGTATTTGATGGCTACTGCAGCTCCCAACTACGGCACCGGTCGCCGCAAAACGTCTTCAGCACGCGTGTTCATCCGTGCAGGCAGCGGCAAGATCTCCGTTAATGGCCGTCCGCTGGACGAGTACTTCGGCCGTGAAACCGCCCGCATGGTGGTACGTCAGCCGCTGGAGCTGGTCGAAATGAACGACCGCTTCGACATCCAGGTCACCGTGCGCGGTGGCGGCACCACCGGTCAGGCCGGTGCTATCCGTCACGGCATTACTCGCGCCCTGATCGAGTACGACGAAGCGCTGCGCTCGCCGCTGCGCCGCGCCGGCTTCGTGACCCGTGACGCCCGTGAAGTTGAGCGTAAGAAAGTGGGTCTGCATAAGGCGCGTCGTCGTCCGCAGTTCTCCAAGCGCTGATCTTCATGTGGTGCTCAGAAAGCCCGGCCTTCGCCGGGCTTTCTGCATTCTGAAATGCCGTCGCGAAGGCCATGAAACCGCTATTTGGCGGACATTTTTCGCCTTCTTCGGTGCGCTTTTTGCCGGGCGGCAAGTCGGTTGTCACTTTGCTGCTTTTTCTCTACCATTTGCGGCGCTTATTCCGCCCGGAACGTGGGGGCATTTCCCGCGTTGACCTAACCACCAAAGAGCGTGGGATCCAGGGGAGATCATCTCGATGAGTAAAGACGGCGTAAACACCAGCCGGCGTACCTTTTTAATTGGCCTGACGTCCGCCGTCGGCGCCGTAGGTGCAGTGGGTGTTGCAGTTCCTTTTGTGAAGTCCTGGCAGCCCAGTGCCCGTGCCGAGAACGCCGGTGCGCCGGTGGAAATCGACATCAGCAAGCTGGAGCAGGGGCAGCGCGTGGTGCGCGAGTGGCGCGGTCAGCCGGTCTGGGTGGTGCGCCGCTCTGACGAGATGCTGCGCGGCCTCGATGCCTTGGCCCAATCCGGCGATCTGGTCGACCCGCAGTCCGAAGTGCAACAGCAGCCGGACTATGCCACCAACGCTTACCGCTCGATCAAACCGGAAGTGCTGGTGCTGATCGGTACCTGCACCCACCTGGGTTGCTCCCCGACCTTTACCCCGCAACCGACGGTGCAGCTGGCTCACGGTGGCTTCTTCTGCCCCTGCCACGGCTCCAAGTTCGACTTCGCCGGGCGTGTGTACCGCAGTGTGCCGGCACCGAAGAATCTGCTGGTGCCGCCGCATTCATACCTGAGCGAACAGGTCGTCATCATTGGTTCTGAAGAAGGAGCAACCGCATGATGGGACTGCTTCAGAAAGGCATCGACTGGGTAGACGCACGTCTGCCGGTGACCGACGCCTATAAGAAACACATGTCCGAGTACTACGCCCCGAAGAACTTCAACTTCTGGTACTACTTCGGCGTGCTGTCCTTGGTGGTGCTGGTCAACCAGCTACTGACCGGGATCTGGTTGACCATGTTCTACTCCCCGAGCGATGCGTTCGCGTCGGTGGAATACATCATGCGCGACGTGCAGATGGGCTGGCTGATCCGCTATATGCATGCGGTCGGCGCCTCCGCCTTCTTCGCGGTGGTCTACATCCACATGTTCCGTGGCCTGATGTACGGCTCGTTCAAGCCGCCGCGTGAGCTGGTATGGATCTTCGGCATGCTGATCTACCTGGCACTGATGGCCGAAGGCTTCCTCGGCTACGTGCTGCCGTGGGGCAACATGTCCTACTGGGGCGCCCAGGTGATCATTTCCCTGGCTGAAGCCATTCCGTTCCAAGTGCTGCCGTTCGTTGACGCCAACGAAGCGGCGCAGATGGGCCAGGCCCTGACCACTTGGGTGCGTGGTGACTACCTGCTGTCTGAAGCCACCGTGAACAAGTTCTTCGCCCTGCACGTGGTGGCGATCCCGTTGGTGCTGGTGGCGCTGGTGGTACTGCACCTGCTGGCACTGCACGAAGTGGGTTCCAACAACCCAGATGGCGTCGACATCAAGAAACACAAAGACGAAAACGGCATCCCGCTGGACGGCATCCCGTTCCACCCGTACTACACCGTGAAAGACCTGGTCGGTGTGGTGGTGTTCCTGATGGTGTTCTGCACCGTGCTGTTCTTCTTCCCGGACGGCGGCGGCTACTTCCTCGAAGCGCCTAACTTTGAGCCGGCCAACGCACTGAAGACCCCGGACCACATTGCGCCGGTGTGGTACTACGGCCCGTACTACGCAATGCTGCGTGCCACCACCATCAGCTTCCTGTTTGACGCTAAAACCTGGGGCATGATCGTAATGGGCGGCGCTATTGCCATCCTGTTCGTGCTGCCGTGGCTGGACCGTCATCCGGTGCGCTCGATCCGCTACAAAGGCCTGTGGAGCCGCATCAACCTCGGTATTTTCGTGGTGGCGTTCCTCGGTCTGGGCTTCCTCGGTACCCAGCCGGCGGATAACGACTTCCTCGGCCTCAGCTTCACGGCCTGGGCACAGATCGGCACCGTGTACTACTTCTTCTACTTCCTGGCTGTGCTGCCGTTCGCGCACCGCTTTGAGAAGTCCAAGCCGGTTCCGGAACGCGTCACGGGAGGTCGTCACTGATGAAAAAGCTCGTTGCTGTACTGCTGAGCTGCCTGCCGCTGATTGCCTTTGCTGCCGGTGGCGCTAATGAACACGTGGTGCGTGCGCCGCTGAACCTGCAGGACCAAGTGTCCAAGCAGCGTGGCGCTCAGCTGTTCGTCAACAACTGCATGGGCTGCCACAGCCTGCAGTACCAGCGCTACTCGCGCATGGCTGACGATCTCGGCATTCCGCGTGAAATGATGATGGAGCACCTGAACTTCACCACCGAACAGGCCGGTGATCAGATGCTCAACGCCATGTCCAAGAAAGAGGCCGCGGCTTGGTTTGGGACCGCGCCGCCGGACCTGACCATGGTCACGCGTCTGCGTTCACCGGATTGGCTGTACTCCTATTTGCTCGGTTTCTACAAGGACGAATCGCGGCCGTTCGGTTACAACAACCATGTGTTCCCGTCAGTGGGTATGCCCCACGTCATGGCGCGAATGCAGGAAAGCGTGTCCGAGGACGAGTTCAAGCAGGCAATGCTGGATATCACCCACTTCCTGGCTTACACCGCCGAACCGGCGCGCCAGGACCGTGAGCAGCTGGGTATTTATGTCCTGCTGTTCCTGGCGATCCTGTTGATCCCGGTGTACCTGCTGAAAAAGGAATACTGGAAAGACGTCAAATAAGCGTGCTCCAGTTCCAGGCAGCGCTAGACGCTGCATGATGCCGGCGCCCGGCGGTCCTTTGGACCGGCCGGGCGTTGTGCCTACGGCGGGCAGTGAACCTGCCGGCCAGAGCGGCTGAGGATGGCCGCTTCCCCAGACCCACCCTTGTTGCGGGAGATGATTCAGCATGGGCGTTGTAGCCAAGCGTTCTTCAATGATTTTCTTTTCCAATCCGCGAGACCATTACAGCCACCGCGTGCGCATCGTGCTGGCTGAAAAGGGGGTCACCGTCGACATCATCGACGTCGATGCCAATAACAAGCCGGCCGAGCTGGCCGACCTGAACCCGTACAACGAAGTGCCGACGTTGGTGGACCGTGAGCTGACGCTCTACGAGCCCAACGTGATCATGGAGTACCTCGACGAGCGCTTCCCGCACCCGCCGTTGCTGCCGGTGTACCCGGTGGCCCGTGCCCAAAGCCGGCTGCTGATCCACCGCATCGAGCGCGATTGGGCGCCGCATGTGGACGCGCTGCTGGCCGGTGACGAGAAAGAGTCTGAGCTGAACAAGCGCCGCAAGGAGCTGCGTGACAGCCTGACCACCATCGTGCCGGTGTTCATCGAAAAGCCGTTCTTTATGAACGACGAGTTCACGCTGGTGGATTGCACCCTGGCACCGATCCTGTGGCGTCTCGGTGCCATGGGCATCGAACTGCCGGCCAAACAGTGCAAACCGCTGCTTGAGTACGCCGAGCGCATGTTCTCCCGTGACAGCTTCCAGGCCAGCCTGTCGGAGCCGGAGCGCGAACTGCGCAGCCTGCTGTGAGTCGGTCATGAGCCAACTGCAGGTACCTCCGATGACGCCGAACAAGCCGTACCTGATTCGCGCCATCCACGAATGGATCTGCGACAACGGCCTGACCACGCACCTGATGGTGGATGCCCACTATCCAGGTGTGCTGGTGCCGCAGGAGTTTGTCCAGGACGGGCAGATCGTGCTCAATATCTCGCCGTCAGCAGTGGGTCACTTTGCTGCTGACAACGAGATGATTGCGTTCTCGGCGCGCTTTGGTGGCCGGCCGATGACCATCGAAGTGCCCGTCGGGGCGGTACTGGCGGTGTTCGCCCGCGAGAACGGTGAGGGCATGGCGTTTGAAGCCACGCCACCACCGCAGGACCCGGCGCCGACACCGCCTGCGCCGCCGGCTGGCGGGCGTCCTGCCTTGAAAGTCGTGAAGTAAGTCCTCATCGCGGTCGATCAGCAGATCGGCGGCGATGGCTTTCTACTGTTCGTTTCCGCGCTTTGTGAGTATTGTTTGCGCCTCGCCGGGTGACGCACGCAGGTGCCGGTTTACCCGTCCTGCTGCAGGCTGTGCCTGCGTATACCGGAGCCCCACTCAATGTTTGCCACGCTGACGCCGCGCGTACGCCTGTTGTTGACCTTCACCCTGTCCCTGCTCGCCGTACTGGTGGCGCTGCGACTCGGCTTCATGGCCTATTTCCTCGGCCATCATCTGGAAAAATACCCGGCCGCGGTGCTGAAGGCGCTCGGCATTGGCGTGCGCTTCGACCTGCGCATCTCCCTGCTGGCGATGTTGCCACTGGCGGTACTCAGTTTCCTGCCCGGGCCGCTGCGGCTGCGCGACCGGCGCTGGGTGCAAGCGATCGCGGTGCTCTACGGCACGCTGCTGAGTGTGTTCCTGGCGCTGTTCTACATTGCCGACTTCGCCCACTTCTCCTACCTCGGTGAGCGCCTCAACGTCACGGTGCTGGAATTCATGAAAGACCAGCGCGATTCACTGGCGATGGTGTGGCAAACCTATCCGGTGCTGCGTCTGTTGCTGGCCGTAGCGGTGGCCGGCTACCTGGGTTACCGCGCCATGCGTGCGCTGATCTGTCGCTACGCCACCGCCAGTTGGCCGGCGCGGCGCTGGCAGGGCCGGGTGGTGGTAACGGCGGTGTGCGTAGCGCTGTTCTGCGTCGGCATCCTCGGCAAGGTCACCAGTGTGGTGCCGCTACGCTGGAGCAACGCATTTTTCTCCGGTGATTTGCAGATCGCGGCGCTGGGGCTGAACCCGGTGGCGTACTTCTTCGAAACCCAGGCCAACCAGGGCCAGCGCTATGACCTGGAGGCCGTGCGTGCACACTACCCGCAGGTGGCCGAGTACCTTGGCGTTACCGAACCGGACCTGGCGACGCTGAACTTCTCTCGCCAGGTGGCGGGCCGCGACAGCACGCGGCGGCCGAACGTGGTGTTTATCCATCTTGAGTCACTGGGTGCCAACCGCATGGGGCTGTACGGCAATCCGTACGGTGCGACCCCCTACATCGACCAAATTGCCCGTGAGTCCAGTTATTTCTTCCCGCGTTTTATGGTGCCGGCCAGTGGTACTGCGCGCACTGTGTTCGGGCTGGTCACCGGTATTCCGGACGTCACCTGGGGCGGCAGCACCGCGTCGCGTAACCCGTTGATCATCGACCAGTACACGTTGGTCAATGCGTTCGAGGACTACCACAAGCTGTATCTGATCGGCGGCGACGCTGGTTGGGCCAACATCCGCGGCTTACTGCAGCACAACATTGACGCCTTGGAGCTGTGGGAGCAGTCGGATTACAACGTGCCGACCGTGGACGTGTGGGGCATCTCCGACCGGGACCTGTTCAAACAAGCTCATGCCCGCGCCAATGCGTTGGCGGAAGAGGGCAAGCCGTTCGTGATGTTCGTGCAGACCGCCGGCAACCACCGCCCCTACACCATCCCCAAGGACGATGCCGACTTCCAAGTGGAAACGCCGCCGATGGAAGAGCTGTCCAAATACACTTGGCAGGACCACGCCCAATACAACGCGGCGCGGCTGCTTGATTACAACATCCGCTTCTATCTGGAAGAACTGGTGAAAGGCTCAGCCTACGAGAACAACACCCTGTTCGTGATGTATGGCGACCACAACACCCGTGGCACCTTTGGCCAGCACATGGGTTGGTCAGAGAACCTGGCGCTGAATGATTACCACGTGCCGGCGCTGATCCATGGCCCAGGTGTGATCGACGGAGCCCACGAACTGCCAGTGAATGCCAGCTTGCCGGATCTGATGCCGACGGTGTTGTCGTTGATCGGCTTGCCCTATGAAAACCGCACCTTGGGCCGCGACCTGCTCAGCATCGATCCGCAGTGGGATTACAACACCATCTTCGGCGGTAACCGCACCGTGGCGCCTACCATTGGCCTAACTGGTCCGGACCACAGTCTGCAGATGGACTACAACGGCGAAAACCTGCGTCTCTATCGCCTTGATGAGCCGTCATTGGACGCGGAAATGTCGCAGCAGGATCCGGCTAAAGCCGCTGAAATGAAGTTTCTGCTGGAAGGTTTGCAGGAGACGTTCCGCTACATCATGTTCCATAACAGCAAGTGATCAGTGGCTGATCGTTGTTGGAAAAAAGACCGCCTTTGAGGCGGTCTTTTTTTGTCTTCGAGAAAGGCAGGGCAGAGCGGGGTCTTCGCTCTCCCATACGATAACGGTTGGCACTGACGACTGGCCGCTTGCGTCGTTGCCGTTTCGCTATGGATGAGATGGAGCGCGATCCGTAATTCATGCGACACATTGCGGTCTCGATTGCGGAGCAAAGATTGTGGCGCCTTGCCTGAGCTGTGTTTGGCGGAGTGCTGGGTGGGGCGTCGCTGTGTTGACCGCCGGCGCGCTCTGAAAAATTCCCAATACCTTGGGTGCGGCAAAGCACGCCGATGCGGCGGGCAGCAGGAGGTGCTCGGCATTCAAGGCCGGGCGCTGAACGCTGAGGCCCGTCGTAGACCCGTAGCAGTCTGAGGTGGGGGGCGCGCGCTACGCCAGGCGTGTCACCACCAATGTGTGGTGGTCGAGATGCCAATCTTCAGCCCTCCGTCAGCGGTTTGGCGGTCTGGTTTCTACTTTCCAAGGCAGGGACCGTCCACCGCTGACGGGCTATCGTCCGCACGAGCACTAGGCTCCCGCATGCATAACGGCACACAAAAAAGCCGCCCGTAGGCGGCTTTTTTATCGACACAGCGATCTCAGTCGATGTACTCAATGATCTTCACGATCTTCTGCACTCCGTACACCTTCTGCACCTGTGCCACCGTCGCTTCGGCTTCCGCCTGGGTCAGTAGGCCCATTAGGTAAACCACACCATTGGCCGTCACTACCTTGGTGCGGCGGCCAGGCGCTTCGCTACTGACCAGCAGGCGGCTCTTGATCTTCGAGGTGATCCAGCCATCGCTGACACCGGACAGCGTGGCCGGTGGCGGGCCGACTAGGATTTCGTTGTGCACTTGGCGCACATGGCGAATGCCTTCGGCAATGCCGCCGGCGGTGGCTTTGAGGTCGTCACTGTCCACATGGCCCACCAGCAATACGGTGCCGTTGTAACTGGTCACATCAATGTCGGCACTGCGGTAACGCTCATCGGTGCGCATCAGGTTGATGCGGACTTTACGCTCAATGCTGCCGTCCTCGATGCGTGCGCCAAAAGTGCGCTTGCCGTGGTTGCGGTCCGCCGGCTGATCGGAGAACGAAGCCACCATGCGGGTGCAACCACCCAGTGCCAGCACCAACGTCAGCAGCAAGACGATGGCGGCGCGTGGGTGGAGCGCCATCATTCGCCTCCGAACAGCTGCTGGTCGATGTAGTCGCACAGCGCGTGGATTACCACCAAATGCACTTCCTGGATGCGTGCAGTCACTGGTGACGGCACGCGGATTTCCACGTCGTTGGCGGTGTAGAGGTTAGCCATCTCGCCGCCTTCACGACCGGTCATGGCGACCACAATCATGTCGCGGTCGTGGGCAGCCTGTACGGCCTGAATCACGTTGGCAGAGTTGCCGCTGGTGGAAATCGCCAGCAGGATGTCGCCAGCGTTGCCGAGCGCGCGGATCTGCTTGGAGAACACTTCGTTGTAGCTGTAGTCGTTGGCGATCGAAGTCAGCGTAGACGAGTCGGTGGTCAGCGCGATGGCCGGCAGCGCCGGGCGTTCACGCTCAAAGCGGTTGAGCAACTCGGAAGAGAAGTGCTGGGCGTCGCCGGCGGAGCCGCCGTTACCACAGGTCAGGATCTTGCCGCCGTTGAGCAGTGATTCCACCATCCGCTGGCCCGCGGCCTGGATCAGTTCCGGCAACAACTCGGCAGCCTGGACTTTGGTTTCGATGCTGTCGACAAACATTTGCCGGATACGGTCTAAGCTCATGTCCACTCTCTCTTCGGGTCTGGGATGCAGGTGTCGAAGGCGGCCTGCAGCCACTGGATACGACGGTGGCCCCGATGATCTTCATCCAGGGCCACCAGGTCAAAGCGGCAGGGTCGTTCGGCCAGCGTCGGGTGGGCGGCCAGGTACTGCCGTGCGGCGCCAATGATGCGCCGTTGCTTGGTGACTGTCACGGAACCGATGGCGCCGCCGAAGCGGCTGCCGCGGCGTAACCGCACTTCCACGAATACCAAGTTGTCACCGTGTTCCATCACCAGGTCGAGCTCGCCCTGACGGTAAAGGACATTCTGCGCCAACAGCACTAGCCCGTGCTGTTGCAGATAGTGCGCCGCGCAGCGTTCTGCGTCCGCGCCTCGGTTCGGCGCCGGCGGCTTAGAAGCCGTCGGTGCTGAGGGTCGGGAGCGGCACATGGGCAGCGGGGCGGCCACGAGTGAACACTGCCCAGTCCAGTTCGCGCACCAACCGTTGACCCTCAAGGGTGAGCCGACCGGTGACACCCGGCAGCGGGCTGTCCGGGTTGGCGCGCAGCAGCGCCAGGCGCTCCTGCAAGCTGTAGGCATCGACGCCAAGCGCGAACAGCCGCTCGAAGCGTCCATGCCCTTGTGGCCAAGTGCGGGCCACAGTTTGGTGCAGTGGCTGTTGGGTGGCGGCCAGTATCCAGGGCGCATCGACGAACAGAATGTTATTGAGGTCGGCATCGCGGCGAGCGTCCACCTGACCGGTGAAGATCAGCGAGGTGGCGTACACCGGCAGATCAGTGGCGAAGTGGAAGTTCAATGCTGGCTTCAGTTGGCGGCCTTGGGCGGCATTTGCCACCAGGAACACCATGTCCATGCGATCAAGCCGGTGGGCGCGACCGCCACGCGCATCGAGGAACTGTCGTGCGGCCTGGCTGGCGTCGTCACCGTAGACGCCTTGGGTGGCGATAGTGCCGCCCAGCTGCTGCCACTCTTGTACGAAGGCTGCCGTCAGCCGCTGGCCGAGATCGTTGTCCGGGTACAGGAGGCCAGCGCGGCGGGCGCCATCGGCGAATGCTTGGCGTGCCACTTGGCGCGCTTCGTCCTCCGGTGCCAGTCCGAATTGGAATAGCTGCGTAGTGGAGGCGCCATCTTCGGCGTAGTTGAGAGCCAGCACCGGCACCGGCAGCTCGTCGGCCTGCGCCAAGGCGGTCACTTGGTCCTTGTCGAGCGGTCCGATTACCACTTGCGCCCCTTGGCTGACAGCCTGTTGATAGAGCGCTACAGCATCCTGCTCATAGCTGTCGAAGAACATCAGCTCCGGCACCGGTTGATTGTCAGCCAATGCTGCGTAATAGGCGGCGATCAGGCCGTCACGTACGGCTTGCCCCGCACCCGCCAGGCTGCCGCGCTCCGGCAGCAGTACCGCCACCTGCTGTGGGCGTTCACGCAAACTGTGCTGTAGCGCTGCGATGTCGGCTGGCGGCTGCAGGTGTGCCGGGTGCTGCGGATGGCGGGCATGCCAATCTTCCAGTGCGGCAACTTGATTGCCGAGGCTGCCGACGCCGCGGTAAATCTGCGCCAGTTCGGCCCAGCCGCGCAGCGCCGGGGAAGCGCCGCTGTCAGCGGCCAGTGACGCCAGTGCGGGCGGTGGCATCTGGTTGAGGCTGACCCAGATCAGCTCACGGTTGTACGCCTGCGGCTCATCCTTCAATTGCGGGTCGAGTTTCATGCGCAGCTCAAGGCTGCTGCGGAACTCGCCGTCCAGCGCCAGCGCATCGGCACGCAGCAGCTCAAACTGTTGGCGTTGGCGAGGGGCGGCGCGTTGGCTCCATTGGCGGCTATCGCCTTGTTCCAGCAGCGTCAGCGCGTCGGCGGTGTTGCCAGCGGCAAGCGCGAGCCGAGCGCGTAGCGTCAGCCACTCCAGGCCGTGGTCGGCGCTTAAGCGGTTGCTATCGAGTCCCGCCAGCAAGGCTTCGGCATCCTCGGCACGGTCCAGTTCCAGATAGCTGCGGGCCCAGGCCAAGGTGACGGCGGTGCGTTCCGCCGGTGGTAGATTAGCCAGCTCAGCTTCGGCTTCGGCGCGTTGCGCCGGCGCCGCCATGATCGGGCCTTCAACAGAAGACGCATCCGGCGTCATCGAGGTACAGGCGCCGAGCGCGAGAGACAGGCCCAGCATGGCCAGCAGCAGACGGTAAGGCATGGTCACCAGCGGTCGTATTGTCCAAACGAAGCCGCTATTGTAGGCGCTTCATCACGCCCCCACCACCAAGCCCCTGCGGGGCCGGTCACCATTTCACAAAGCAGGCGCAGTTCCATGTCTGGCACCCTTTATGTGGTTAGCACTCCGATTGGTCATCTCGAAGACATCACCCAGCGCGCGCTGCGGATCCTCGGCGAGGTGGCGGTGGTGGCAGCGGAAGATACCCGGCGCAGCGGCCAGCTGCTGGACAGTCTTGGCATATCGGCGCGGCTGCTGAGTTGCCATGACCATAATGAAGGCGAGCGGGTCGGTCAGTTCCTTAACCTGCTTGGTGAGGGCCAATCGATCGCCTTGGTATCGGATGCCGGTACCCCGTTGGTGTCCGATCCCGGTTACCGGCTAGTGCGTGCCTGCCAAGATGCCGGTGTGCCGGTGGTACCGGTGCCGGGTGCCAGTGCGGTGCTGGCGGCATTGGCGGTCGCTGGGCAGCCCACCGACCGATTTCTGTTCGAAGGCTTCCTGCCTTCCAAGGGCGCAGCGCGTGAGCAAGCCGTGCGCGCGGTACTGGCCCAGACCGCCACCACCGTGCTGTTCGAGGCTCCGCACCGGCTATTGGCCCTGCTCGAGGCGTTGGAGCGTGCCGGCGGCGGTGAGCGTGAAATTACTCTCTGCCGTGAACTCACCAAGCATTTCGAGACAGTGCTGCGCATGACGGTGTCGGCATTGCGTGCACGAGTGGCCGAGGATGCCGACCAACAGCGCGGTGAAGTGGTGCTGGTGCTGTCTGGCGCTCCAGCAGCTGACGTCGATGATGCTGATTTGGCGCGGCTGGCTCCGCTGCTGTTGGCGGAGATGCCGGTGTCGCGCGTGGCCAAGTTGCTCGCTGCTTACAGCGGTCGTAAGCGCCAGGAACTGTATGCGTGGCTGGAAACGCTGACACCTTAATGCTGACAAAGGCGCTGGGCGTCAGCGCTGCAAGCGTCTACACTGCGCCGCGAACCAACCAGACAGTCGCTGGCCCGTATGGGCTGGAGGAAAGTCCGGGCTCCACAGGGCAGGGTGCCAGGTAACGCCTGGGGGCCGTTCTGGTGACGGAACGGCTACGGAAAGTGCCGCAGAGAACATACCGCCGATGGCCTTCGGGCACAGGTAAGGGTGAAAAGGTGCGGTAAGAGCGCACCGCGCGGCTGGCAACAGTCGTGGCAGGGTAAACCCCACCCGGAGCAAGACCAAATAGGGTTCCAATGGCGCGGCCCGCGCTGGAACCGGGTAGGTCGCTAGAGGCCTGCGGCGACGCAGGTCCCAGATGAATGACTGTCCACGACAGAACCCGGCTTATCGGTTGGTTCACCTTCTTCCTAACGCCGCGCAACAGTGCCGACACCGGCGCTGTCGCGGGGTGAGTCTCGGCAGGCGCTTTTGCACCGAGGCTGGCGTACCATGCGCGCCCCGTTGCGCACCGCCGAGTCCGCCTGCCATGCCCAGCCCTCTCTATGCCGACCTGTCCGGCTATTACGATCTGATGTGTGATGGCATCGACTATGCCGCTCAGTGCGCGCAGGCGCTGCGGGTGCTATCAGTATTCGGCGAATCTGGCGGGCACGCATGCCTGGATCTGGCCTGCGGCACCGGCCGCCATCTGGCGCTGTTGCATCAGGCTGGCATGGCCTGCAGCGGGCTCGATTACAGCGCTGCGATGTTGGCGCAAGCTGCGCAACGCTGCCCAGAGGCGCGGCTATTATGTGCTGATTTCAGCGGCTTGCAGGCTGATACCGAGTACGACCTGATTACCTGTTTTCTCTACTCCCTGCACTACAGCCATCCGGTCAGCGCGCTGCGTGACACCTTGGCGCGGCTCTATCGGGCGCTGCGCCCGGGCGGCGTGCTGCTATTCGACTGCGTCGATATGCGTGGCATCGATGGGCGCGATGCTGTGAGTGAGGCCCGCTGCGCGGAGGGCGAGTTGCGCTTCCGCTCCGGTTGGCGCTATGGCGGCAGCGGCGAAACCTTGACCTTGGCCGTGCAGATCGAGCTGCAGTCCGCACGGCAGCCGCTGCAGCAGTGGCAGGAGGCGCATGCCATGACCGCACTGACCTTCCCGCAGTTGGCGTTGTGGCTAGCTGCCGTCGGCTTCGAGGTGGAGTGGCTGGAGCGGGATTTTGAGGTGCTGCTGCCGCTGCGGGCCAACCGCTACAACGCGCTGTGTGTGGCGCGCCGACCGTCGACCGACATTCACAGCAAGTGAGGTCTCACTAACGCTGTGATGAAGGTCAAAAGTCGGTGTCCGCTGGGGGTTATATTCCCTAGTGGTCTGTTTTACAAATTGTTAATTCCAAATAAGTCTAATAGTTAAAGTGATCCCTGAGCTGAGCCGCTCAGCCGCCTGATTCCCCTGTGTCGGGGCTGGCGATAGCCCTCGATAGCGCCCCGGTTTATCCCCTAAATCACTGATTCATAAACCCTTTCTTTTACATTGGCACTACATGCTCTGCTTGACTTTGAAATTGCCAGAGCCCTAGAGTGTCGCAAAGTGGAGAAAAGTGGGGTCAAGTGGGAAATCTGGCGCGTTAGGGCCCAAAAACGCGACGGATGTACCTGACCGATACGTTCTCCACCGGCCGAGTGGATGGATCCAGTACAAGCGGGGTATTTCATCGTGTTCAGCGGGCGCACCGCCCTCAATGTCGACGCCAAGGGGCGTCTGGCGATTCCTACCCGTCACCGCGACGCACTCATGCGTTCCTGCGGCGGACAGGTGGTGCTGACACATCACCCCTACGACTCCTGCTTGTCCCTTTACCCCGAACAACAGTGGCAGGACGTGGCACGTCAAGTGGCGTCCTTGTCCGACGCTGAGCCGGTGGTGCGCTATCTGAAGCGGCGCTTCCTCGGTCAGGCGGTGGAGCTGGAGCTGGACGGCAGTGGCCGCATCCTGATTCCCACTGAACTGCGTGAACTGGTGGCGTTGGATAAGCGCGCCATGTTGGTGGGCCAAATCCACCGTTTCGAAATCTGGAGTGACACCGCTTGGCAGGCGGAGCAGGAGCAGTACAGCCAGATCGATCTCACAGCGATGCCCGAAAGTGTGCAGAAGCTGTCGTTTTAACTGGCCTGCAGCGACCTGGAAGCAGAGATGACGCAACCCGAGCAGTACGTGCACCAGCCGGTAATGCTGGATGAGGTGATGCAGATGTGGCCCACCGAACGTGATGGCTTCTACATCGATGGCACCTTCGGCCGCGGCGGCCACAGCCGGGCGCTGCTGGCGTGGCTGGGCCCTCAGGGCCGGCTGGCCGGCATTGATCGCGACCCGCAGGCGGTCGCCACCGCAGAAGCGCTCGCCGCCGAGGACGAGCGCTTTTCGATTCATGCGGGCCGGTTTGATTGCCTGCCTGACGTGGTGGCGGCGGTGGGCCGGCCACTAACCGGCATCCTGCTCGATCTGGGCGTGTCGTCGCCGCAGTTGGACGACCCGGCGCGCGGCTTCAGTTTCCTGCGCGATGGGCCGCTGGACATGCGCATGGACCCGAGCCGTGGCGAGAGCGCAGCCGAGTGGCTGGCGCGAGCCGAAGAGCACGACATCGCCAACGTGCTCTACCGCTACGGCGAAGAGAAACGCTCGCGGGCGATTGCCCGCCGCATCGTGGCTGAACGTGAGCGCCAGCCGCTGGACACCACCTTGGCGCTGGCTGGCCTGATTGAATCAGTGCTGGGCCGCGGGCAGCCGGGTAAGCACCCAGCTACCCGCAGCTTCCAAGCCATCCGCATCCACGTGAACCAAGAACTGGAGGCGTTGGAGCAGGTGCTGGAGCAGGCGCAGGCCTGCCTTGCGCCCGGTGGCCGACTGGCGGTGATCAGCTTCCATTCGCTGGAAGACCGCCAAGTGAAGTTGTTCCTGCGCGATGCCGAAGGCCGGCGGCCGCAGCCGCGCGGCCTGCCGTTGCCGCCACAGCCGGTGTTGATGCGCAGTCTTGGCAAGGCGCGGTTGGCAGGTGCCGATGAAATTGCCCGCAACCCACGCTCCCGCAGTGCGGTGTTGCGGGTGGCGGAGAAAGTGTAATGGCAGCCCCCGGCCGCAGTGCTGGCCCCAGCCTGTTGGTCTGGCTGGTGGTGGTGGCGGCACTGGTGGTGTCGGCGCTGTGGGTGAGCTACAGCGTGCATCGCGTGCGCAGCCTCACCAATGCCTCCCAGGAATTGCAGCGCGAGCGTGACCGCCTGCATACCGAGTGGGGGCAATTGCTGTTGGAGCAAAGCACCTGGGGGTCATTCACCCGGGTTGAGCGTCTGGCCCGTGAGCGGCTGGACATGAAGCAACCGAGCGCAGCAGAGAGAGTGGTGGTGCATCCATGAGTGGCGCCCGTCGAGTCAGCAAGAAACAGCCGCAGCCGGGGTTCAGCCCGCGGCGGCTGTATGTTGTGCTCGCGTTACTGGGGCTGTGCGGCCTCGGCCTGGCTGCCCGGGCGGTGGATTTGCAAGTGCTCGATCACAGTTTCTTGGCGCGGCAGGGCGACCTGCGCAACCTCCGCATCGAGCCGCTGGCCGCCCATCGTGGCGTCATCACTGACCGCGCCGGCCGGCCGCTGGCGGTGAGTACGCCGGTGCGCACGCTGTGGGCCAACCCGCGCGAAGTGCTGGCGTCACCAGACGCTTGGAACCGTCTCGCCAACAACCCGGTGCTCAATACCCGCACGCTGTCGCAACGGGTCAATGCCCACCCGGAACGTGAATTCATTTATCTGGCGCGCCATTTGCCGCCGGAGCAGGCGCAGCAGGTGCTGGATCAGAAAGTGCCGGGCATCTACGCGCTGACCGAATACCGCCGGTACTACCCGGCGGCGGAAGTGGTCAGCCATTTGGTCGGCTTCACCAACATCGATGACGTCGGCCAGGAAGGCATGGAGCTGTCCATGGAGCGCCGCCTGCGTGGCGAACCGGGCCGCAAGCGCGTGGTGCGTGATCTGCACAACCGCGTGATCCAAGACATCGAGGTGCTTGACGAGGCCCGTCCCGGCGAAGACCTGGCGCTGAGCATCGACCTGCGGCTGCAGTACATCGCTTACCGCGAACTGTTGTCAGCAGTGCAGGAATACAATGCCGCCGGCGGCAGTGCCGTGGTGCTGGACGCCCACACCGGCGAAGTGCTGGCGATGGTCAACCAGCCGTCGTTCAACCCTAACAACCGCGCCGGTGTGCGGTTGTCGGCGCTGCGTAACCGTGCCATCACTGATGTGTTCGAACCGGCCTCCACCATCAAGCCAATTACGGTGGCGGCGGCGCTGGAATCTGGTTTGGTGCAAGCCGATGCCAGGGTGAACACCCATCCCGGCACGTTGCGAGTGGCCAACAAGACCATCCGTGATCACCGTGACTACGGCATCATCGACATCACCACCATCCTCACCAAATCCTCCAACGTGGGTGTGGCCAAGTTGGCGCTGGAGATGGATCAGCAATTGCTGCCGGGCTACATGTCCGAGTTTGGTTTTGGCGAGCCCACCGGTATCCCATTCCCCGGCGAGAGCAGCGGCTTGCTGCCGATCCGTCAGCGCTGGCGCGATATCGAAACCGCTACCTTGTCCTACGGTTACGGCGTGTCGGTGACGGCGCTGCAGCTGGCGCGTGCCTACGGTGTGCTGGCCAACGGCGGTGTGCGGCTACCGGTGTCGTTGGAGCGTCTCGACAGCGCGCCGGAAGGCGTGCGCGTGATCAGCGAGCACAACGCCAACCAGCTGGTGACAATGCTGGAAACAGTGATTTCCGAAGTCGGCACCGCGCGCCGCGCCAAGGTGGCCGGCTACCGCGTGGCGGGCAAAACCGGCACCGCGCACAAGCTCACTGCGGCGGGCTACGCCGAAGACCGTTATGTGGCGGTGTTTGCCGGGCTGGCGCCGGCCGATAACCCGCGCGTGGTGACGGTGGTGGTGGTGGATGATCCCCAGGGTGCCTACTACGGCGGCTTGGTGGCGGCGCCGGTGTTCGGCCGCATCATGGAAGGGGTGCTGCGCACCCTGAACGTAGAGCCGGATCAGCCGGCGGGCCAGTACGCCAGCATGGTGCTGAGCGGGGAGGCGCGCTGATGGTGCTGCGACTCGATGCCCTATTGCCCCATTACCCGCTGCCGGCCTCATTGGCCGGCATGCGCGTGGCGCGGCTCTGCCTCGACAGCCGCCAGGTACAAGCCGGCGATGTCTTCGTGGCGCTGCAAGGCACCCGTGAAGATGGTCGTCGTTATGTGGCGGATGCCATCGCCAACGGCGCGGCACTGGTGTTGACCGATGCCGAGCGTGATCACTGGCGCCAGCAGGATGGTGTGCCGATGGTTGGCGTGCGTGCGCTGCGCGCCCAGTTGGGTGAACTGGCCGCACGGCTGTACGGCCATCCGGGCAGTGAACTGCAGGTGATCGGTATCACCGGCACTAACGGTAAGACCAGCTGCAGCTGGTTCCTCGCCGATGCCCTCAATGCCCTTGGCCGCCGTGCGGCGCTGATGGGCACCCTCGGCGTGCGCTATGACGGCGAGCTGGTGGACCTCGGCCACACCACCCCCGATCCGATCACCTTGCAGGCCGCGTTGGGCCGCTGCCGTGAGCAGGGCGCCAAGACAGTGGTGATGGAAGTGTCTTCCCACGCATTGGACCAGCACCGGCTGGCGGGCACCCCGGTATCGGTGGCGGTGTTCACCAATCTCACCCGTGATCACTTGGACTACCACGGCGACATGGCCAGTTATCTGGCGGCCAAGCGCCGGCTGTTCGAGCGCCCGGAACTGCAACTGGCGGTATTCAACGACGACGACCCGGCCAGCGCCGAACTGCGCGGCGCGCTGCTGCCGGGCTGCAAGGTAGTGAGCTTTGGCCACGGCGTCGGCGCTGATCTGCGTGTGGCGCAGGTCACCCGTGACACCCAGGGTTTGCGTGGCGAACTGCAGTGCGGCGAACGCCGCTGGCGGTTCGCGCTGCCGCTGTTCGGCGGCTTCAACCTCGACAATTTGATGGCGGTGGCGGCGGTGCTGGTCGGGCTTGGCGCCACCGATGAAGAACTGATGACCGCGCTGGCCGCGGTGACGCCGGTGCCCGGCCGTATGGAGCCGGTGGGTTCGCAGCCGCAGGTGCTGGTGGACTATGCCCATACTCCAGATGGCCTTGAGAAAGCGCTCACCGCCGCACGCCAACATTTCAGCGGTCGGCTGTGGTGTGTGGTGGGCTGCGGCGGCAACCGCGATCACGGCAAGCGTCCGCTGATGGCCGCGGTGGCGGAGCGCCTCGCTGATTGCGTGGTGTTGACCAGTGACAACCCGCGCGATGAAGCGCCGGCCGCCATTCTGCAGGACATGGCGCAGGGCTTGGCAACGGCCGAGCGCGCCTGGGTGATTGAAGACCGTGCCGAGGCCATTGCGCGGGTGATCGCCGAAGCCACCGTGGACGACGTGGTGCTGATCGCCGGCAAAGGCCACGAGCGCTGGCAAGAGGTGGCCGGCCAACGGCTGCCGTTTGACGATCGCGAGCACGCCCGCGCAGCGCTGCAGCAGCGCGCCGGAGGTGCCGCATGATGACCTTGGCGCAAGTAGCGACTTGGACTGGCGGCACCTTGTTGGGCGGCGATTGCCTGCTCAATGGCGTCAGCACTGACACCCGCACCTTGCAACCGGGAGAGCTGTTCGTGGCGTTGCGCGGCGAACGCTTTGACGGCCACAGCATGTTGGCCGCAGCCCGTGCCGCCGGAGCCCGCGCGGTGTTGGTGGAGCAGGAACAAACCGAATTCGAACACGCGGTGTGGGTCAGCGACAGCCGCCAAGGGCTGGGCCGACTGGCCGCCGGCTGGGCCGCCCAGTTCGCGCCGCCGACGGTGGCGGTCACCGGCAATGCCGGCAAAACCACGGTGAAAGAAATGATCGCCTGCATGCTCGGCGACGACACCTTGGCCACCCAAGGCAACCTCAACAACGACATCGGTGTGCCGCTGACCTTGCTGCGTATGGGGCCGCGTCATCGCGCGGCGGTGATTGAACTGGGCGCCAGCGGCCCTGGTGAGATCGCTTGGACCAGCGCACTGGTGCGGCCACAGGTGGCGCTGATCACCAACGTCACCGGCGCCCATCTGGCCGGCTTTGGTTCGATGGATGGCATCGCCGCCGCGAAAGCTGAAATCTTCAGCGGCATGGCCGCCGGCGGCCATGCAGTGATCAACCTTGATGACGGCTACGCCGACCGTTTCAGCCGTGCAGCTCAGGATGCCAGTTTGCACTGCAGCACGGTGTCGGTCAGCGATACTGCGGCCGATTTCTACGCCAGCGACGTTAACGTCGACGAACACGGCGTGGCGTTCGTGCTGCACCACCAGGGCGACGCGTTGCCGGTGCAGTTGCCGCTGCAAGGCGCGCACCAGGTCAGCAACGCGCTGATGGCCGCCGCTGCCGTGGTGGCACTGGATCGGCCACTGGCTGCAGCACTGGCGCGCTTGCGCCAACTGGCGCCGGTGCCGGGTCGGGTGCAGCGACAACGCTGCCTCGGCGGCACGCTGATTGATGACAGCTACAACGCTAACCCCGGTTCGGTGCGAGCAGCGATGGCGCTGCTGATGCAGTGCCCGGCGCCACGTGCGCTGGTACTGGGCGCCATCGGTGAGCTTGGCGAGCAGTCCGACGCACTGCATCGCGCGCTCGGCGAAGACGCCCGCGCATTGGGCATCGACCAGTGCATCGCGGTGCATCCGGGCGCCCGTCCAGTGGCAGCCGGCTTTGGCGGCACGGCGGTGGCGACTGATCAACACCAGCAGGCGGCGGATCTCGCCGCTGCTGTATTGCGGGACGGGGGAAGCGTCCTGGTCAAAGGATCTCGCAGCGCGCGTATGGACGTGGTGACCGCGCTGCTTCAAGGCATGGGAGAAACCCGCTGATGTTGCTGTGGCTGGCCGAGTACCTGACCCAGTTTCACCCCGGCTTCCTGGTGGTGCAGTACATCACCTTGCGCGCCATTTTCAGTGTGCTCACGGCGCTGGTGTTCTGCTTCGTGGTGGGTCCGGTAATGATCGACCGGCTGCGTTTCTATCAAGTGGGGCAGGCGATCCGCAGCGACGGCCCGCAGAGCCATCTGAGCAAAGCCGGCACGCCGACCATGGGTGGCGTGATGATCTTGGTGGCGATTGGCATTGCCACCTTGCTGTGGGCTGACCTGGAAAACCGTTTCGTGTGGATCACGCTCGGCGTGATGGTGGTGTTCGGCGCGGTGGGCTGGGTCGACGACTGGCGCAAGGTGGTGGAAAAGAATCCGCGCGGGCTGCCGGCACGTTGGAAGTACTTCTGGCAATCAGTGGGCGCCATTGCGGCGGCGTTGGCGTTGTACTACACCGCGCAAAGCCCGGCCGAAACCCAGTTGATCGTGCCATTCTTCAAGAATGTGGCGATCAACCTCGGCCTGTTCTATCTGGTGCTGACTTATTTCGTCATCAACGGCACCAGTAACGCGGTCAACCTGACTGACGGCCTCGATGGCCTCGCCATCATGCCCACCGTGTTGGTGGCCGGCGCGCTGGGGGTATTCGCCTATGTGAGCGGTCACACCCAGTTTGCTACCTACCTGCATATCCCCTATGTGGCCGGCAGCGGTGAGCTGGTGGTGATTGCCGCCGCCATTTGCGGCGCTGGTCTTGGTTTCCTGTGGTTTAACGCCTACCCGGCACAGGTGTTCATGGGCGATGTCGGCGCGCTGGCACTGGGTGCAGTGCTGGGCGTCATGGCGGTGATCGTCCGTCAGGAGATTGTGCTGTTCATCATGGGCGGTGTGTTCGTGATGGAAACCGTTTCGGTGATGTTGCAGGTGGGCTCGTTCAAGCTCACCGGGCGACGCATTTTCCGCATGGCGCCGATTCACCACCACTTCGAACTGAAGGGCTGGCCGGAGCCGAAGATCATTGTGCGGTTTTGGATCATCACTTTGATCCTGGTTCTGGTGGGTCTGGCGACCCTCAAAATTCGGTAACAGTAGGACAACGCGGCGTGGCGAAAGAAGCCTTCGATCTGGTCATCGGCCTGGGAGTCAGCGGGCAAAGCGTAGTGCGCTATCTCAGCGCGCAGCGCATGCCGGTGCGTGCGCTGGACACCCGCGCTGCGCCGCCGTCGCTGGCCGACTGGCGCGACCAGTATCCGCGTGTGCCGCTGCACCTCGGCAGCTTGCGTGAGGACTGGTTGGAGCAAGCCAGCCGCTTGATCGTCAGCCCGGGTGTCGCGCTGGCGACGCCCGCCATTGCCCGCCACGCGGCGGCCGGCAAAGAAGTGATTGGCGACATCGAGTTGTTTGCCCGTGCCGCCAACGCACCGATTGCTGCCATCACGGGTTCCAATGCCAAGAGCACGGTGACGACGCTGCTGGGTGAAATGGCGCGCGCCGCCGGTGTCAGCATGGGCGTCGGCGGTAACCTCGGCACCCCGGCGCTGGATCTGCTGTTGGACGCGCCGTCGCTGTACGCGCTGGAGCTGTCCAGTTTCCAACTGGAAACCACCTACAGCCTCAACGCTCAGGTGGCGGTGATTTTGAATATTTCTGAAGACCACATGGACCGCTACCGCACGCTGGCCGATTACATTGCCGCCAAGCAACGCGTGTATGACGGCTGTGATCTGGCGGTATGGAACCGCGATGACGACGCCACCCGGCCGCAGCGCTCGGTGCGCCGTCAGTTGTCGTTCGGTTTCCATCCGCAGGCGGATTACCGCATTGATCTCGACGCCGGCGTACTGCGGGTGCGTGGCGAACCGGTGCTGGAGCTGGCATCACTGGCACTGCGCGGCCACCACAATGCCCTCAACGTGGCGGCGGCGTTGGCGCTGGCGGAAGGGCTGGGGCTTGATCTAGCCGCGGCAATCAGCGCTGCGCGTCTGTTCCGTGGCCTGCCGCACCGCTGCGAGCTGGTAGCCGAGCAGGGCGGCGTGCAGTGGTTCAACGATTCCAAGGGCACCAACGTCGGCGCCACGCTGGCGGCTTTGAACGGGATCGGCCCGGCGCTTGACGGCAAGGTGATCCTGATCGCCGGTGGCCAAGGCAAGGGCCAGGATTTCGCGCCGCTGGCGGCGGTGGCTGAGCGCCATGTGCGCCATGCGTTGCTGCTCGGTGAAGACCGCGTACAGGTGGCCGCCGGCCTCGGCGCGGTGAGTCATTCCGAGGTGGCCGACATGGCCGCTGCGGTGCGTGCTGCGGCGGCACTAGCTCAGCCGGGCGATGCCGTGCTGCTGTCGCCAGCTTGCGCCAGTTTTGATTTGTATCCGGGCGGCTATGTGGCCCGCGGCGAGGATTTTGTGCGTCAGGTGCAGGAGGTGCTGCATGCGCGCTGATGCCCAGCTGCTGCGTCCGCAGCCCCGCCAGATCGATATGCCGCTGCTGTGCGCAGTGCTGGCGTTGGCGCTGCTCGGCTTCGTGATGGTGTCGTCGGCCTCGCTGCAAATCGCCGAAACCCGGCTCGGCTCACCGTTCCACTATGCACTCCGCCATGGCTTCTACCTGGCAGCGGCGGCGTTGACCGGTGTGCTGGTGTACCTGCTGGTGCCGGTGGACCGGCTGGAAAAAGTGCGCGTGTTCGCGCTGCCCTGTGCAGTGTTCGTGCTGCTGCTGGTATTCATTCCTGGCCTCGGTCGTTCGGTGAATGGCTCGCTGCGCTGGATTGCACTGCCGGGCATGACAGTACAGACCTCGGAAATCGCCAAGATCTGTTTTGTGGTGTACCTGGCCGGCTATGTATCGCTGCGCCGTCAGGAATTGCTCGGCACCTGGAAAGGATTCCTGATCCCGCTCGGCGTGCTCGGCGCCATGGCGCTGCTGCTGCTAGCGCAGCCGGACTTCGGCGCCACCGTGGTGATGGGCACCGCGTGCATGGGCATGCTGTTCCTCGCCGGGGTGCCGGCACGACGCTTCTTCCTGTTGGCGGGTGGTGTGCTGGCGCTCGGGGCGCTGATTGCGGTGGCGCAGCCTTACCGGGTGGCGCGACTGATGTCGTTCCTTGATCCGTGGGCCGACCAGTACGGTAGCGGCTACCAGCTCACCCAGAGTCTGATCGCGTTCGGCCGCGGCCACTGGTTCGGCGTCGGCCTCGGCAACAGCGTGCAGAAACTGTTCTACCTGCCGGAAGCACACACCGACTTTGTTTACGCCGTGATGGCGGAAGAACTCGGTTTGCTCGGCAACCTGACCATGATGGCGCTGTTCGCGCTGGTGATTTACCGGGTGTTCCGCATCGGTGGCCGGCTGGAACATCGTGGTTGGTTCTTCCAGGCGCAGGTGGTGTATGGCATCGGCTTCATTGTCGCCACCCAAGCGTTGATCAACCTCGGTGTGAACATGGGCGTGCTGCCCACCAAAGGGCTGACGCTGCCGTTCATCAGCTATGGCGGCAGCAGCTTGCTGGTGTCCGCAGCGATGGTGGCGTTGGTGCTGCGTGCCGGCAGCGATCTGCAGCGCTATGAAGGGCGTGAGCGCGGGAGGATGCGGGCATGAGCGCGAAAACGGTGCTGATGATGGCCGGTGGTACCGGCGGCCATGTGTTCCCGGCGCTGAGCGTGGCGGAGCTGCTGCAGGCGCGTGGCTACAAGGTGGAATGGTTGGGCGCTGAGCAGGGCATCGAAAACCGCTTGGTGCCGGCCGCCGGTTTGACGCTGCATGCGTTGAAGGTGCGTGGTGTGCGTGGCGGTGGCCTGGTGCGCAAGTTGGCGATGCCGCTGCAGCTGCTGCGTGCCGTGCTCGCCGCGCGTCAGGTGCTGCGCAGCACTGACGCCAAGCTGGCTGTCGGCTTCGGCGGTTTTGCCAGCGGCCCGGGTGGCCTTGCCGCCCGCCTCAGCGGAGTGCCGCTGCTGATTCACGAGCAGAACGCGGTGCCGGGGCTGACCAACCGGGTGCTGGCGCGCGCTGCCACCCAGGTGTTGGAAGCCTTCGATGGTGCTTTCCCGGCTGGCGCGGCCACTGCGGTCGGCAACCCGGTGCGACAGAGCATTGCCAGCCTGCCGGTGCCGGCCCAACGCTATGGTGAGCGCGACGGCGCCCTGCGTGTGCTAGTGCTGGGCGGTAGCCAAGGCGCTTTGGCGCTCAACCGACAGCTGCCGGCGGTGTTGGCGCAGTTGTTCGAGCGCGAGCCGGTGATCATTCGTCACCAAGCCGGGCGTGGGCGCCGCGAAGAAGCCGAGCGCGCTTACCAAACCGCCGGGCTGCATGCCGCGGTGGATGAATTTATTGATGACATGGCGGCCGCCTACGGCTGGGCGGATCTGGTGATCTGCCGCGCTGGCGCCTCCACCGTGTCGGAAGTGGCGGCTGCGGGTGTGGCCGCCGTATTCGTACCGCTGCCGTCGGCAGTGGACGACCACCAGACTCACAACGCCCGTTGGCTGGTGTCCCGTGACGCGGCCGTGATGGTGGCGCAGCAGGACCTCAGTGCTGCCACCTTGCAGCAGCGCCTCGCTGGGCGATTGCAGCGTACGGCATTGGCTGAACTGGCCACCGCTGCCCGCGCCCAAGCGCAGGCGCACAGCGCCGAGCGGGTGGCGGACCTCTGCGAGGAGGTGCTGCGTGACTGAACAGGAATTGGACATGACCACCGAACAAGATTGCAGCGCCAACGGCGTGCCGGCCATGCGGCGCATCCGTCGTATTCATTTCGTCGGCATCGGCGGTGCCGGCATGTGCGGCATTGCTGAAGTGCTCAGCAACCAAGGTTACTGCGTGAGCGGGTCTGACCTGCGTGACTCGCCGGTGGTGCAACGGCTGCGCGATATCGGCGCACGCGTTGATATCGGTCATGCCGCCGAAAATATCCAAGACGCAGATGTGGTGGTGATTTCGTCCGCTGTCAGCGCCGATAACGCCGAAGTGGTGGCTGCTAAGGCACAGCGCATTCCAGTGGTGCCGCGTGCGCAGATGCTGGCGGAGCTGATGCGTTTCCGCCACGGCATTGCCGTGGCCGGTACCCATGGCAAAACCACCACCACCTCGATGATTGCTTCGATCATGGCGGAGGCGGGCATGGACCCGACCTTCGTCATCGGCGGCAAGCTGACCAGCGCCGGCACCAATGCCCAGCTCGGCCAGAGCCGCTACTTGATTGCCGAAGCGGACGAATCCGACGCCTCGTTCCTGCATTTGCAGCCGATGGCGGCCATCGTCACCAACATCGACGCCGATCACATGCACACCTACGGCGGCGATTTCAGTTTGCTGGAAAATACCTTCGTCGATTTCTTACACAACCTGCCGTTCTACGGACTGGCGGTGATGTGCATCGACGATCCGGTGGTGCGCCGGCTGCTGCCGCGCGTGCACCGCCAGGTGGTGTGCTACGGCTTCTCCAAAGACGCCGACATTCGCGCCGAGATCCTGCACCAGGAAGGCATGCACACCCGCTTCCGCGTGCTGCGCAGCGGTGCGGCGCCGCTGGACATCACCATCGGCCTGCCGGGTCGCCATAACGTGCTTAACGCGCTGGCGGCGCTGGCGGTGTGTGCGGACGAAGGCGCCTCCGATGAAGCCATCGTGCGTGGGCTGGAAAGCTTCCGTGGCGTCGGGCGCCGCTTCGATGTGCTGGGTGATTACCGTGGCGCGATGCTGGTGGATGACTACGGCCACCATCCGCGCGAAGTGAAAGCCACGGTGGAAGCGATCCGTGCCGGCTGGCCGGAGCGGCGCATCGTGATGCTGTTCCAACCGCACCGTTACACCCGCACCCGCGATCTGTACGACGACTTCGTAGAGGTGCTGTCCGGCGTCGATGCGCTGCTGATGCTGGAGGTCTACAGCGCCGGTGAAGAACCGATCCCGGGCGCTGACAGCCGTGCGCTGTGCCGCAGCATCCGCCAGCGCGGTGATGTAGATCCGATCCTCGTTGACGACGCCGCCAAATTGCCGGCGTTGCTGGAAAAAATGATTCAAGACGGTGACCTGCTGCTGACCCAGGGCGCCGGCAATATCAGCACTATTGCGCGCCAGTTGGCGTCGGAAGGAGAACAAGCGTGACCCAAGCCCGTGAGTCCTTGATGCAACGCCTGGCCACGGTGGGCCGGGTGGCGGTATTGGCCGGGGGCCATTCCGCTGAGCGTCCAGTGTCGCTGAAAAGCGGCGCGGCGGTGCTCAACGCATTGCAGGAGCTGGGTTTAGACGCGCATGGATTCGATCCGGCCGAGCAAGACGTGCAGGGTCTAGCGCAGTTCGACCGCGTGTTCATCGCCCTGCATGGCCGTGGCGGTGAAGACGGTGTGATCCAGGGCGTGCTCGAGTACCTCAAAGTGCCCTACACCGGCAGCGGCGTGATGGCCTCCGCGCTGGCGATGGACAAGGTGCGCACCAAACTGCTGTGGCGCGCGCTCGGCCTGCCGACCCCGGAATTTGCCGTCGCCGGTGAGGACATCGGCCGGCTGCCGTTCCCGCTGATGGTGAAACCGGCGCGGGAAGGATCGTCGATCGGCATGTGCAAAGTGGACGACGCTGCCGGTCTGGCCGCCGCCATCGAAGCGGCGCAGTCCTTTGATACCGATGTGCTGGTGGAAACTTGGATGTCTGGTGCCGAGTTCACCGTGGGCATTCTGGGTGATCAAGTGCTGCCGTCGATCCGCTTGGAAACGCCGAACAGTTTTTATGACTACGACGCCAAGTACCGGCTGGAAACCACCCGCTACCACTGCCCGAGCGGTCTGCCGGCGCAGCAGGAACAAGCGCTGCAGGCATTGGCACTGCGTGCATTCCAAGTGGTGGGCTGCCAGGGCTGGGGCCGCGTCGACGTGATGCAGGACGCCGACGGCAACTTCCAGTTGCTGGAAGTGAACACGGCGCCGGGCATGACCGACCACTCGCTGGTGCCGATGGCGGCGAAAGCAGTGGGGCTCGGTTTTGCAGAGCTGGTGGGCGAAATCCTGCTCACCGCCAGCTGCCATGGCTAAGGCGCCGGCGCGGCGTCCGGCCCGCGGTGCGGTTCCGCGCCGTGCGCCGAAACCGCCGCGCACGCTGAAACTGCCGAAGCTGTCGCTGGCAGTGTGGTTGCAGCGGCTGCGCCGAGCACTGCCCTGGCTGCTGATGAGCGCCGCAGTGGTGGCGGTGATGGGGTTAGTGATCTACCTGCCGCGCACGCTGGATTTCTTCCCGCTGCAGCAGGTGCGGGTCGACGGTGTGCAAGATGAACGGCGATTGCAGGAGGTGCGCATGGCAGTGACCTCGGAAGTCAGCGGCGACAACTTCTTCTCGGTGTCGCTCAGTGACCTGCACGACGAAATTCGCGCGCTGACCTGGGTGTCCCGGGTGGAAGTGCAGCGCCAATGGCCGGGCCGTATCGAGATTCGCGTCAGTGAGCGGGTGCCGGTGGCGGTGTGGAATGACGATCAACTGGTGGCGAGCAATGGCGAGCCGTTCACCGGCATGGACAAATACGATGTGGAGCCGTTGCCGCGTTTGACCGGCCCCCATCAGCGGCTCACCGATGTAATGGAGTACTACCACTCCATGAGCCGCATTCTCCAGGACGCCGGCCTGGCAGTGCGCAGCATCCGCGTGGATGCACGGCTGACCGCGCGGTTGGAACTGGATAATGGCGTGATCCTGGTGGTGGATCGCGACCACTACGCACAGAAGCTGCGGCGCTTCGTGCAGTTGTATCAGAACGTGCTGGAGGCGGATTCACGCACTCTGGCCAAAGTGGACCTCCGCTATGCCGATGGCATGGCGGTGACCTGGGCCGGCAGCGGCCCGGATCGCAACAAGAGAGTTTGACCATGGCGAGTACAGCACAAGAACGCATGATCGTTGGCCTGGATATTGGTACCTCCAAGGTGGTGGCCATTGTCGGCCAGGTGAATGCCGATGGCGCCATGGAGATCATCGGCATCGGTTCGCAGCCGTCGCGCGGTATGAAGAAAGGCGTGGTGGTGGATATCGAGGCCACCGTGCGCTCGATCCAGCGCGCGGTGGAAGAAGCCGAGTTGATGTCCGGCTCCCACGTGCACTCGGTCTACGTCGGCATTGCCGGCAGCCATGTGCGCAGCCTCAACAGCCACGGCATCGTTGCCATTCGCGATCGTGAAGTGCTGCACGCCGACATTGACCGCGTGATCGACGCAGCGCAGGCGGTCGCGATCCCGGCCGACCAGAAAACGTTGCACGTGCTGCCGCAGGAATACGTGGTCGACGCGCAAGAAGGAGTGCGCGAGCCGGTGGGCATGAGTGGCGTGCGCCTGGAAGCAAAAGTGCATTTGGTCACCTGCGCGGTAAATGCCGCGCAAAACATCGAAAAGTGCGTGCGACGCTGCGGCTTGGAAGTGGACGACATCATTCTCGAGCAGCTGGCGTCGGCCTATTCGGTGCTGACCGAAGATGAGCGCGAGCTGGGCGTGTGCATGGTGGACATCGGCGGCGGCACCACCGACATCGCCATTTTCACCGAAGGCGCCATCCGCCATACCGCCAACATTCCGATTGCCGGCGATCAGGTGACCAACGACATCGCTATGGCGCTGCGCACGCCGAAGCAGTACGCCGAAGAGATCAAGATCAAGTACGCCTGCGCGTTGACCCAGCTGGCCGGCGCCGAAGAAACCATCAAGGTGCCGTCGGTGGGCGAACGGCCGCCACGTACCCTCAGCCGCCAGAACTTGGCGGAAGTGGTGGAGCCGCGTTACGACGAATTGTTCACGCTGATCCAGGCCGAACTGCGCCGCAGCGGTTTTGAAGACCTGATCCCGGGCGGCATCGTGTTGACCGGCGGTTCTTCAAAGATCGAAGGGGCGGTGGACTTGGCCGAAG
The DNA here is from genome assembly GCF_041102775.1 of Alcanivorax sp. REN37. Lineage (NCBI taxonomy): Bacteria > Pseudomonadati > Pseudomonadota > Gammaproteobacteria > Oceanospirillales > Alcanivoracaceae > Isoalcanivorax > Isoalcanivorax beigongshangi. Next base: position 2,357,077 of record NZ_JBGCUO010000001.1, on the reverse strand, counting down.
AAATTTTCCACATGCCGGTACGGCTCGGTTCGCCGCAAGGCGTGGCCGGGCTGACCGACGTGGTGCGTAACCCGGTGTATGCCACCGCGGTGGGCCTGCTGTTGTACGGCCAGCGCATGGAGCAAGACGGTCGCGCCGCGCGCAAAGAACAGGGCGGTGATGTGGATCTAATGAGCCGCTTGAAGAGCTGGTTCAAAGGCAATTTCTGATCGCAGTGGCGATCGGCTGACCGGCAGCGGTCAGCACACAGCGTTTCGTGCGGAGCAGGGCGCTGCGCAGAAACATTTTCAACGACACAGGGAAGCAACAAACGGGAGATCTGCCATGCAATTCAAACTCGAAGACAGCGTACCTCATGGTGCCGTCATTAAAGTGGTGGGCGTCGGTGGTGGTGGCGGCAACGCCGTGGACCACATGGTGCACTCCAATGTAGAAGGCGTGGATTTCATTTGCGCCAACACGGATGCGCAAGCACTGCGTAATTCCATGGCCAAAGCGGTGATCCAGCTGGGCAACCAGGTCACCAAGGGCCTTGGCGCCGGCGCCAACCCGGAAGTGGGTCGTCAGTCTGCCATCGAAGATCGTGATCGCATTGCCGAGCTGCTCGACGGTGCCGACATGGTGTTCGTGACGGCGGGCATGGGCGGTGGCACCGGCACCGGTGCGGCACCGATCGTGGCCGAAGTGGCGCGTGAAATGGGCATTCTGACGGTGGCGGTGGTGACCAAACCGTTCCCGTTCGAAGGCCGCAAGCGCATGAAAATTGCGGAAGAGGGCATCAAGCAGCTGCGTGAACACGTGGATTCCTTGATCACCATTCCGAACGAAAAACTGCAAGCGGTACTGGGCGGCAACACCAGCCTGCTGGACGCCTTCAAGGCGGCCAACGACGTACTGCAAGGCGCGGTGAAGGGCATCGCTGACCTGATCGTCAAGCCGGGCATGATCAACGTCGACTTCGCCGACGTGCGTACCGTGATGTCGGAAATGGGCATGGCGATGATGGGCTCCGGCACCGCTCGTGGTGACGGCCGCGCTGAAACTGCCGCTCAGGCTGCGATTTCCAGCCCGCTGCTGGAAGACATCGACCTGCGCGGTGCCCGTGGTCTGCTGGTGAACATCACCGCCAGCGAGTCCATCTCGCTGCATGAGTTCACCACCGTCGGTGACGTGATCCAAGAGCTGGCCTCTGACGATGCCAACGTCATCATCGGCACCGCTATTAACCCGGATATGGGCGATGAGCTGACCGTCACCGTGGTGGCCACCGGTCTGGGCGCCATGGAAGAAATCAAGCCGGTGCGTCCGGTAGCGGTACCGAAACAAGCCGACGGTCGCCCCAACTATGGCGAACTGGAGCGTCCTGCTTACGGCCGCGCCAACCGTGGCGCCGCGCAAGCGCAAAGCAGCGAAATCCGCCGCAACGCGCAGACTGCGGTCAATGCGGCAGCGGAAGATCTGGATTACATCGATATCCCGACTTTCCTGCGTCGCCAGGCGGACTGAGCATTCCCGGCTCCCGTTCCTGTGTCGCGGCGCCGGGCTGAGGCCCGGCGCCGATAGGCGCCTTGTATGGGACGGATGGAGAGTGGCCGCATGGTGCGGCAGAGGCAGCTCTGCTAGCATCGCGCCCAGATGAATTGTTCAGCCCCCGGTGCCTGCTTCGCGCAGGTGCTGTTGCAAAAGCGATCCGATCGATGATCAAACAGCGCACGCTAAAAAACGTTATCCGGGCCACCGGCATCGGCCTGCACACCGGTGAAAAGGTTTACCTCACCGTGCGTCCGGCGCCGATCGACACCGGCATTATCTTCCGCCGCGTCGACCTCGACCCGGTGGTGGAAATCGAAGCGGATGCGGAAAACGTCGGCGAAACCACGCTTTCTTCCACGCTGGTCAAAGATGGCGTGAAAGTCGGCACAGTGGAGCATTTCCTGTCGGCCATGGCGGGCCTCGGCATCGACAACGCCTACGTGGAACTGTCCGCGCCGGAGTTGCCGATCATGGATGGCAGCGCCGGTCCGTTTGTGTTTCTGCTCCAATCTGCCGGCATTGAAGAACAGCCGGCGGCGAAGAAATTTATTCGCATCAAAAAGCCGGTGACCATTACCGATGGCGACAAGAGCGCCACCTTCCTGCCGTTCGACGGCTTCAAGGTGACCTTCAGCATTGAGTTCGACCATCCGGTGTTTGCCAACCGTACCCAGCACGCCAGCATCGATTTTTCCTCTACCTCGTTTGTGAAGGAAGTAGCGCGGGCACGCACTTTCGGTTTCATGCGTGACATCGAATACCTGCGTTCGCAGAACTTGGCTCTGGGCGGCAGCGTCGATAACGCCATCGTGGTGGACGAGCATCGCATCCTCAACGAAGACGGCCTGCGCTACGAAGACGAGTTCGTGAAGCACAAAATGCTGGATGCCATCGGCGACTTGTACCTGCTCGGCAGCAGTTTGGTGGGCGAGTTTGTTGGCCACAAGTCCGGCCACGCCCTGAACAACCAATTGCTGCGCAAGTTGCGTCAGGAAACCGACGCTTGGGAAGTGGTGACGTTTGAGGACGCGTCCACCGCACCGATTTCATATATGAAGCCGGTGTTGGCAGCGGAATAATGCTGTTGTCCTTGCGTGTGCGGGTGGTGCCCTGACCCCTGCGCGCGGTGTCGTTGAAACGCCGCTTGGTCTCCCGCCGAGCGGCGCTCTTTTTTTATTTTTCCTGTTCAGCGGCGAGCAGGGGAACCCGGTGTAAACAACGGGGTCACTGAGAGGCGCGGCTGGCCAAGCGCCGTAAGGCGGCACTGAGATCCGGGTCGCTGACGGCGTCGGCAGTGGCACTGAGCATGGACGCAGCATCCGCGCTCAGCACCCGCTCCACCGTGGCCTCGGCGGCGGGAAGTGGGCGCGGGGTTTCGATGCGGGCCACCCGCACTTTCCATTCCTGCGCACCCTGTTCACGAGCCAGGCGCGGGGCATGGAATCGCAACATCTGCGCCACGGCATTATTTTCGGCCAGCAACAGCAGCACGCCGTCTTCTATCAGCGCATGCGTGCGCGCGGACAGCGCCGGTGGCAATGACAGCACCGGGGTGGCGGCCGGTTCATCAAACCGATGGGCCCGATCCTTGATCTGGCGCAGGTTCTGATGCCGGGAGAAAAATAGACTGATCGACGCAGGGCCGATTGCCTTGCTCATGATTGTTACCTACCATTGGCCGACCGCTAATGTAATAAACTATAAAAACAAAATTTAGTTGTTGTAATTCAATGGGTTAATAAAAGAGAGCCGGCGGAAACATGAACATCATAGTGCTCAACGGACGCGGTCACCAGTCGCGTCTGCTCCGTATTCCGCGTTATCTGCCTGTTGCCTTGTTGTCGTTGCTGCTAGTAGTGCCGGTGCTGTTGGGCGCCGGAACCTACTACGCCATGTACCACTGGGGCGAACCAGTGCTGGATCAGCGCATGACCGCACGGTGGCAGGACGAACTGGAAGCGCAACGCGGAACCTTGTCAGAAATCAATCAGCGCGCAGAAGAAGAGCTGCGTGCGTTCACCCTGCGGCTGGCGGACATGCAAGCCCGGGTGCTGCGCCTGGATGCCCTGGGCGAGCGGCTGGTCGATGTGGCCGGCATCCATTCCGATGAATTCGATTTCAGCACCCCAGCCGCCGTGGGTGGCCCGGAACTGCCTGATGAGCGCTCGGTGGCTTACACCGCGCCCACTTTCGCTGAAGCCCTGACCGATCTGGCGGTCACCCTCGATCGCCGTGAGCAACAGTTGTCGATCCTCGAGCGCTTGATGGACAGCAAGCGCCTTGCTGAGCGTACCGAGTTGTCCGGCCGACCGATCACCATGGGTTGGTTGTCATCCCGCTTTGGCCAGCGCACCGACCCGTTCAGTGGCCGGCTGACCACCCACCGTGGGGTCGATTTTGCGGCTAAGGAAGGGTCCGATGTGGTCGCCACTGGCGGCGGCGTGGTCACCTACGCCGGCCAGCGTTGGGGCTACGGCAACCTGATCGAGATCAACCACGGCAATGGCTTTGCCACCCGCTACGCCCATATCAAAGACATCCATGTCACCAACGGCGATATCGTGCGCGCCGGTGATGTGATTGCCACGGTCGGCTCCACCGGCCGCTCCACCGGGCCCCATGTGCACTATGAAGTGCTCAAGAACGGCCAACAGGTCAATCCTGCGCCCTATATCGCCCGCGCACGGCGCTGATGCCGTGGCTGCGGGGCTGCCGCCGCTGATCGCGGCAGCAGTCCGCCGGGCCGAAAGTGTGCCATCGCTTGGCACCACAGGCCTTGAACCGTACTCTTATGGCCCCATGATCGACGGAGCGCCTCACCCGGATGGGGTGATGGCCGACGCGGAGCCGTACCCTCGGTACGCCTCCCCACTTGAAAACACAGCGGAAGTTCCATGCTCTCAGCCCTCGTAAAGTCTGTCTTCGGCAGCAAGAATGATCGTGAACTTAAGCGCATGAAGCGCATCGTTGATGACATCAACGCCCTCGGAGACGATCTCAAAGGCCTCGACGACGCCACCCTCCAAGCCCGCACCGGACAGCTCAAAGAGGCGTTCCAGAAGGGCCGCTCGTTGGACGAGCTGCTGCCGGAAGCCTTTGCCGTGGCACGCGAAGCGGCCACCCGGGTGATGGGCATGCGCCATTTCGATGTGCAGTTGATGGGGGGCATTGCACTGCACGAGGGCCGCATCGCCGAGATGCGTACCGGTGAGGGTAAAACCCTGACTGCAACGCTGCCGGTATACCTGAATGCGCTGTCCGGCGCCGGGGTGCACGTGGTGACGGTGAACGACTACCTCGCCGAGCGGGATGCCAACTGGATGCGGCCGCTGTACGAATTTCTCGGCATGTCGGTGGGCGTGATCCTGTCGCAGCAGCCGCCGGAGACCAAGCGCGCCGCTTACCTCGCCGACATCACTTACGGCACCAACAACGAATACGGCTTCGACTACCTGCGCGACAACATGGCGTTCCGCCTGGAAGACCGGGTGCAGCGCGAGCGCAACTACGCGCTGGTGGACGAAGTGGACTCGATCCTCATCGATGAGGCACGTACGCCGCTGATCATCTCCGGGCCGTCTTCCGACAGCTCTGAGATGTACCGCCGCATCAACCAATTGATGCCGCGCCTGAAGCCACAGCTTGAGGAGCAGGAAGGCGACTTCGTGGTGGACGAGAAGACCCGCCAGGTAGAGCTGACCGAACAAGGCCACGAGCTGGTGGAGCAGCTGCTCACCGAGAGCGGCCTGCTGCCGGAAGGTGACAGCCTCTATTCCGCCCAGAGTCTGATGCTGCTGCACCACGTGCACGCGGCGTTGAAGGCCCATGCACTGTTCCGCAAGGACCGTGACTACATCATCCAGGACGGCCAGATCGTCATTGTCGATGAGCACACCGGTCGTACCATGCCGGGGCGCCGCTGGTCCGACGGCATCCACCAGGCGGTGGAGGCCAAAGAAGGCGTGGATATCCAGCAGGAGAACCAGACGCTGGCGTCCACCACCTTCCAGAATTACTTCCGTCTCTACAACAAGCTGGCCGGCATGACCGGTACCGCAGACACCGAGGCGCCGGAATTCCGCCAGATCTACGGCCTGGATGTGGTGGTGATGCCGACCCACCGCAAGGTGCAGCGGATCGACGCCGAGGACGTGGTCTACCTGACCGTGGAAGATAAGTTCGCCGCCATCGTGGAGTCGGTGAAGGAAGCGGTAGAGAAGGGCGCGCCGGTGCTGGTTGGTACCGCCACCATCGCGGCCTCTGAGATTTTGTCGGCGGCACTGAACAAAGCCGGTATCCGCCACAAGGTGCTGAACGCCAAGTTCCACGAACAGGAAGCGCAGATCATCGCCCAGGCGGGCCAGCCTGGCTCGGTGACCATCGCCACCAACATGGCCGGTCGTGGTACCGACATCGTGCTCGGCGGCAACCCGGAACCAGAAATCCAGGCGCTGGAGAATCCTACCGAGGCTGAGATTGCCGCTATCCGTGCTCGCTGGCAGCAGGTGCACGACCAGGTGCTGGCCGCCGGCGGCCTGCACATCATTGGCACCGAGCGCCACGAGTCACGCCGGATCGACAACCAGCTGCGCGGGCGTGCTGGCCGTCAGGGCGACCCGGGTTACACCCGTTTCTTCCTGTCGCTGGAAGACGACCTGATGCGCCTGTTCGCGTCCGACCGGCTGCGCAACACCATGCGCACGTTGGGCATGAAAGATGGTGAGGCGATTGAACACCGCTTGCTCACCCGCGTCATTGAAGGCGCGCAGCGCAAGGTTGAGGCGCGCAACTTTGATATCCGCAAAAACTTGCTCGAATACGACGACGTGGCCAACGATCAGCGCCGCGTGGTGTATCAGCAGCGCGATGAGATCCTTGCCGCCGAGGACCTGTCCGAGAACATCCGCGCCATGCGTCGCGACGTGGTGGTGGAAGTGGTGCACGCCCACATGCCGCCGGGGGCCATGGAGGAACAGTGGGACGTGGACGGGTTGGAGCGCACCTTCACCAACGATTTCCATGTGCCGGTGCCGGTGAGTCAGTGGTTGGCTGAAGACCAAGGGCTGCACATCGATGGCGTCATCGAGCGCGCCTTGGACACCATGGAAGCCGACTACGCCCGCAAAGAGCAGGACGTAGAAGCCATGGGCGTGTCGCTGCGTAAGATCGAGAAGCACCTGCTGCTGCAAGTGCTCGATCGCCATTGGAAAGATCACCTTGCTAGCATGGATCACCTGCGCCAGGGCATTCACCTGCGCGGCTATGCGCAGAAGAATCCCAAGCAGGAGTACAAGCGCGAAGCGTTCGAGCTGTTCCAAGCCATGATGGGCGAGATCGAGCACGAACTGGTGCGCGCGGTGAGTGCCTTGGAGCTGCGCCGCGATGACGCGGTCGAGCGTCTCGAAGCCCAGCGTGAGGAAGAAGCCCGTCGCGTCAACGAACGTATGCGCACCGACACTCCGCAAGTGGGCGAAGATGGTATGCCGGAAGCACCGGCGGCCGACGCGCCGACGCCGGCGCGGCCGTTCACTCGCGAAGGTCGCAAGGTGGGCCGCAACGACCCGTGCTACTGCGGCTCGGGCAAGAAATTCAAGCACTGCCACGGTCGCCTCGACAGCTGAGCCGCGGCTACGCAAGCCGGCAGGCTTGCTTTATGCTTGTCACCCCATTGCCCGGCCCACTTTGTGGGCCGGGTTTCTTTTGTCTGTGAGGAGATGACATGACGGCGGAGATTCATCCGGTCCCAGGTGTACGGTTGGCAGCGGTGGAAGCGGGCATCAAAAAAGCCCACCGACGCGATCTGGTGCTGCTGGAGCTGGCGCCGGGCAGCCGCGTGGCGGGCGTGTTCACGCTCAACCGTTTCTGCGCGGCACCGGTGCAGTTGGCTAAAGCCCATTTGGCGGCCAACACGCCCCGTTATTTCCTCATCAATACCGGTTACGCCAATGCCGGCACCGGCGAGCAGGGTTACCGCAATGCGCTGGGCACCTGCGCGTTGCTGGCGCAGGCCGCCGGCATCGACGCCGAACAGGTGCTGCCGTTCTCCACCGGCGTAATCGGTGAGCAGTTCCCGATGGCGGCGTTCGAACGCGGCATTCCCATGGCGCTGGCGGCTCTGGCAGACGATCAGTGGGCGGCCGCCGCTGAAGGCATCATGACCACCGACACGCGGCCGAAGACCGCCACTGCTCAAGTGTTGTTGAGTGGTGGCACGGTGACGCTGTCTGGCATCTCCAAAGGTGCTGGCATGATTAAACCGAACATGGCCACCATGCTCGGCTTCATAGCCACCGACGCGGCGGTGCCGCAGGCGCTGTTGGACCGCTGGATGCAGCAACTGGCTGACGCGTCCTTCAACCGCATCACCATTGACGGTGACACCTCCACCAATGACTGCTGCATGCTGGTGGCCACCGGCCAATCCGGTTGTGAGGTGGCTGACGGCAGCGCCGACGCACAGCTGCTGTACGCCGCGTTGGAGCAGTTGATGGTATCGCTGGCCCACCAGATCGTGCGCGACGGCGAGGGGGCGACCAAATTCGTCGAAGTACGCGTAGAGCAAGCGGCTAACGCCGCCGATGCACGTGCGGTGGCAGAAACCGTCGCCCATTCTCCGCTGGTGAAAACAGCGCTGTTTGCCTCCGACCCGAACTGGGGCCGGATCCTGGCGGCGGTGGGTCGGGCGCCGATCAGTGCCTTGGCGGTGGAAAAAGTGAACATCTGGCTGGGCGATGTGCAGATCGTGGCCGACGGCGGTGTGGCACCCGGCTACCGCGAAGCAGACGGCGCCGCAGAAATGGCCAAGGGTGACATCGTCATCCGCATCGACCTGGGTGCCGGTGACGGCAGCAGCGTGCTGTGGACCTGCGATTTCAGCTATGACTACGTCAGGATCAATGCCGAATACCGCAGCTGAGGAACTGCCGCCGCTGGATGTGGTGGCGGCCATCCTGTGGCAAGCCGATGGCCGATTACTGCTGAGCCAGCGACCGGCCCACAAGCATCAGGGTGGTCGCTGGGAGTTTCCCGGCGGCAAGGTGGAGGCCGGCGAGAGCCACCATCAGGCTCTGGCGCGTGAGCTGCAGGAAGAGCTGGGTATCGCCATCACCGACAGCGAGCCCTTTATGTGCATCGAGCATCGCTACCCGGAATTGCGGGTGCGGTTGTGGTTTCGCACGGTGCGCAGTTTTGTCGGCGTGGCCCACGGGCGTGAAGGGCAGCCGCTTGGTGCTTATCAACTCGATGAACTGGCGCAGCTGTCGTTCCCGGCTGCCAACCGACCGGTGGTGCGGGCGCTTATGCTGCCGGATCGGCTGCTGGTCCTGCCATCGCCGCTGCCCAGCGTCGCCCAACTGGATGCCACGCTGGCCGCCCATCCTGGCAGCTGGGTGTATCTGCGCGGTCTCCATGACGCGGCGGCGTTGTCGCCTTGGGTGTCGCGTTGCCACGCCGCCGGTGTCCGGGTGTTGGTGGCGGATGACGCGGCACTGATGGCCGCGGTGGGCGCCGATGGCCTGCACCTGCGCGCTGCGGCCGCCGCACGGCTGGACCAGCGCCCGCCGGTGCCGTGGCTGAGCGTCGCCTGTCACGATGCCGCGCAGCTGGATCACGCGCAGGTGCTGGGGGCCGACTTGGCGCTGTTGTCGCCGCTGCGCGCGACGCCCACCCATCCGCAACAGCCGGGCATGGGGTGGGAGCAGTTCCAGGCGTTGGCGCAGGGACGCCCGCTGAGCATTTATGCATTGGGAGGCGTGACGCCGGAGGATTTGCCGCAAGCTCGTCAGGCTGGCGCGCGCGGCGTCGCTGGAATCCGCGGCTTTTGGCAATGACAGCTGGCTGCCGGGGCTTGTAGGACGGCACGCCCGGCGCTCATCCTGATAGACCGAGACCGAGACCGAGACCGAGACCGAGACCGAGACCGGTCGTGATTCGGGAGCAGGAATAAGGCCGAGCCCGCATTAGGAATGGGAAAACAGGGGCGGTACCGCTGGGGTGGGGCTGGGTTAGCTCAATCCCCAAATAGCGTCACTCGAGTTACCGTTGCTGGGTGCCCCTCCTTGGAGTCTGGGCACGTGTGACGGCAAGGTCGGTAAGGCTGCGAGTCAGCAGGCAAAGCGTCTTTCATCCAGTGTTGCGAGCACCACCATTTGGTGAGCCAAATGAGTGCATCCCTCGCGCAGTCGTGCGGCATATTCCTAGCGCAGCCACACCGCGCAAAGGGGGCGCTTCTGCCTGCTGTCGAGCCAACAGCGCTGAATAGGGTGCAACGCAAACCTTTGCATGCGCCGGGGCGCTGTCGGTTCAGAAATTGTCGTCAAAATCATCCGGCGTTTCGGCCGGAATCGCATGGCGCTCTGCCGCCCAATCACCCAGATCAATCAATTTGCAGCGCTCCGAACAGAACGGCCGGAACGGGCTTTGCGGGCCCCACGGCACTTGGGTGTGGCAGTGCGGGCATTCCACGACAGTGGCATCAGACATGGGATTCTCTCGTCACTGGGCGCCGGCAAGGCGCAGGTATTGTTGGTGCAGCTCGTCAAGCTGGCGGTGCAGGGCGTCCAAGGGACCGTCGTTAATCACCACGTCATGGGCGCGGGACTGGCGCTCACCGCGTGCCATCTGGGCGGCGATGATCGCTTGCACCTGACTGGCCGGCACTTGATCGCGTAGCTCGGTGCGCTGCTGCTGCAGCTGCTCTGGCGCGTCGATCAACAGGATGCGGTGGGTCAGCTGATGCTGACTCGACTCCAGCAGCAGTGGCGAAACCAGCAGCGTGTAAGGCGAGCGCGAGGCTTGTAGCTGGCGCAGAATCTCGGCGCCGATGGCGGGATGGGTGATCTGTTCCAACACGTTGCGCTGGGCGGGGTCGGCAAACACAATCTCGCGCAGGGCGCGGCGGTCCAGTCGGCCTTCGGCATCCAGCACGCCGGCGCCGAAGTGGGCGGCGATGGCGGCCAACGCCGGTTGGCCCGGCTCTACCACTTGGCGTGACACCAGGTCGGCATCCACCACGGTAATGCCAAGCCCGGCCAGATAATCCGAGGCGGCGGTCTTACCGCTACCGATACCGCCGGTTAATCCAACTACAAACATGGAAGCTCCCGCTGTCACCACGGCGTCGATCGCCGTGCGCTCAGGGCAGCATTATACGCAGATACTGCTGCACTAGGGTGGGGCCCCACAGCAGCGCGATGAGACCGGCGCCGGCCAGGTAAGGGCCGAACGGAATGCCCTGACCACGCTTCACCGCGCCGGTGGTCATCAGCAGGCCGCCGACCACCACGCCCACTAACGACGACAGCAAAATCACCAGCGGCAGCATCTGCCAGCCGAGCCAAGCGCCAAGCGCGGCCAGCAGCTTAAAATCGCCGTGGCCCATGCCTTCCTTGCCGGTGAGCAGTTTGAACACCCAGTACAAACTCCACAGCGACAAGTAGCCGATGGCGGCGCCGAGGACCGCATCCGGTAGCAGCACCGGAGAAATGCCGGCCCATGCCAGCAGCAGGCCGCCCCACAGCAGCGGATAGTTGATGCTGTCTGGCAACAGCGTGGTATCGAAATCGATCAGCGCCAGCGTCAGCAGCGTCCAGAGCGCTGCGATCACCGGCAGCAGCCAAGGGCCGTAGCCGATCTGCCAAGCGGCCAGCGCCGCGAGAATCCCGGCGCTCAACTCCACCAGCGGATAGCGGCAGGAAATTGCTGCTTTGCAGTGGCGACAGCGGCCGCGCAGCAATAGCCAGCTAAGCACGGGAATGTTGTCAAAACTGTGTACTGCACCGTCACAATGCGGGCAGCGCGAACGCGGGAAGACCAGATTGAACGGCGCCGCTGGTTCTGCTTCCGGCAGTTCCAGCACCGCGCGGGCTTCACTTTCCCAGCTGCGCTGCATCATCTTTGGCAGCCGGTAAACCACCACATTGATGAAGCTGCCCACCAGCAGGCCAGCCAGCAAACAGAAAATGATGAGCAAGGCGGGAGAAGCCTGCAGCGCGTTCAGCAGCGGAGTCATCGGTCGGTTACACCACGTTGCCCATTTGGAAAATGGGAAGGTACATGGCCACGATCAGGCCGCCAATAACAATTCCTAGGAAGCTCATGATCAGCGGCTCCATCATGCTGGTGAGGCCGTCCACGGCGTTGTCCACTTCGTCCTCATAATGCTGGGCAACTTTTTCCAGCATCGCGTCCAACGCGCCGGACTCCTCGCCGATGGCGGTCATCTGCAGCGCCATGCTCGGGAAGATGCCGCTGGAGCGCATGGCAAATTGTAGTTGTTGGCCGGTGGACACTTCGTCCTTGATGTTCAGCACCGCATCGCGGTAGACCGCGTTACCGGTGGCGCCGGCACAGGCATCCAGCGCGTCGATCAGTGGCACGCCGGCGGCAAATGTGGTGGACAACGTTCGTGCGTAGCGGGCGACAGTAGCTTTAAAAATGATGTCGCCAACAATCGGGAGTTTCAGATAGAGGCGGTCAACATTGTCAGAAAATACTTTCGAGCGTTGTCTCAGGGTGCGGAAGCCAAAAATGAAGGCAATCAGGCCGGCCAATATATATAGCCCACTGGATTGCAGGGAATCAGACAGCTCGATGACGAATTGGGTCATGGCCGGCAGTTCCGCGCCAAAGCCCTCAAACAATTCTTGGAAGGTCGGCACCACTTTCACCAGCAGGATAGCTGTCACCAAGGCCGCGACCACCAGCACCGTGACGGGGTACTTCATGGCTTTTTTGATTTTTGACTTCAGCGCCTCGCTTTTTTCTTTATAGATCGCTACCCGGTCGAGCATGGTTTCCAAGGCGCCGGACGCCTCGCCAGCCTCCACCAAGCTGCAATACAGGTCGTCAAAGTATTTCGGGTGCTCACGCAGGGCGCCGGCAAAGTTGTTGCCGCCTTCAATGTCGGCTTTGATTTTGAGCACCACGTTTTTCATAGTGGGGTTATCGAGCCCGTCGGCAACGATTTCGAACGACTGAACCAGCGGCACCCCGGCTTTCATCATGGTCGCCATTTGGCGGGTGAAGATGGCGATGTCCGCCGGCTTGATCTTCTTGCTGCCGCCAAAAATCTTGAACTCTGACTTCTTGCGCAGGCGCGTGGGGTCAATGCCTTGCTTGCGCAACTCCGCCCGTGCCATGGCCGCACTGGTGCTGAGCAGCTCGCCCTTCACCCGCGCGCCGCGCCGATCCTTGCCTTCATAGGTGAAGGTCGCTTTCTTGTCCTGCTTCACTGCTGCTGCGTTGGCCATGATGTCATCCCGAAGTCACGCGGTTCACTTCCTCAAGACTGGTGACGCCCTGCATCACTTTGACCAGTCCCGAGCGGCTGAGATCGTTGAAGCCTTCCTTGCGGCATTGATCGGCGATCTCGATGGAGTTGCCCTCATCCATGATGATGCGGGCAATGGCGTCGGTGATTTTCACCACCTCGTAAATCCCAACCCGGCCCTTGTAGCCGTTGTTGCACTTGTCACAGCCGGTGGGCGCAAACACGGTAAAGCCGGTAGCGATGTCGGCGTCAGAAAAGCCCATCTGCCGCAGCGATGATTCCGGTACGGCAGTCGGCTGTTTGCAGTGTTCACACAGGCGCCGCGCCAGCCGCTGGGCAATGATCAGAATCACTGAGGTGGCGATGTTGAACGACGGCACCCCCATGTTGCGCAGCCGAGTAAGGGTTTCCGGCGCGCTGTTGGTGTGCAGGGTAGACAGCACCAAGTGACCGGTCTGGGCCGCTTTCACCGCGATGCTGGCGGTTTCCAGGTCACGAATCTCACCGACCAGAATCACGTCCGGGTCTTGGCGCAGGAAGGCCTTCAATGCTGCCGAGAAATCCATGCCGGTTTTGGTGTTGACGTTGACCTGGTTGATGCCTTCCAGGTTGATCTCCACCGGGTCTTCCGCAGTAGAGATGTTGCGCTCGGGTGTATTGAGGATGTTCACCCCGGTATAGAGCGACACGGTTTTGCCGGACCCAGTGGGGCCGGTCACCAGGATCATGCCCTGCGGCTTCTCCAGCGCGTCCAAGTACAGCTGTTTTTGTTCGGCTTCATAGCCGAGCGCGTCGATGCCAAGTTTGGCGCTGTCTGGATCAAGAATCCGCAACACGATTTTTTCGCCAAACAGTGTCGGGCAGGTGTTGACACGAAAGTCGATGGCGCGGGTTTTCGACACCTTCAATTTGATGCGCCCATCCTGGGGTACGCGTCGCTCAGAGATGTCTAGCTGCGCCATCACCTTCAAGCGCGCAGCGATTTTGCCGGCAATATTGATCGGCGGATTGGCAATTTCGCGCAGGATGCCATCTTGGCGAAAACGCACACGGTAGACTTTTTCATAAGGCTCGAAATGCAAATCCGAGGAGCCGGATTTAATCGCGTCGAGCAGCAGTTTGTTCACGAAACGCACCACCGGCGCGTCGTCGGCAGCGGTATCGCCACCGTCGTCAGCCGCGGCGCCATCACTGGCTACGCCGATGTTGTCGAGGCTGTCGTCGAGATCCTTGAAGGCGCCGCCTTCTGCTTCGCTGGTCAAGCGCTCAATCAGCGCCTGCAGCTTGTCGTCCTCAACAATCACCGTTTCGATATTGAGGCCGGAAGCAAAACGGAAATCTTCCAGTGCCTGCAGATTAGTGGGGTCCGAGGTGGCGACAAACAGACGGCTGCCTCGGCGGAAAATAGGCACCATGCGGTGCTTCTCCACCAGCTTCGGGTCCACCAGCCCTTTGGGTAGGTGTGCCGGGCTCAATGCGGCCAGATCCAGCACGGGATCGCCAAACTCTTCCGCCACACGCAGCGCCAGATCGGCCGCGCGCGCTTTTTTCTCGCGCACTAAATAGGACACCAGTGGCAGTTTTTCCTGCCGTGACTGGACCAGCGAATGCAGAGCCTGTTCTTCGGACAGCAGCGCGTCCGCCACCAAACGGCGCGCCAGCCCGCTCAACTGCGTTGACATGTTGGTCGACTTTTTTTGTGTGATGACATGAATTCGCCGAGCATTCTTGTTGGCTCTTTGGCGAATCCTCCCCTCCGATTGCTCCGGACTCTACACAGATTTGAAACCCCCGACCAGCGACTTGGTTCGCAGTGTCTGCGGTGTTTGGGTGAGGTGACACGGTGCGGCAGCGGGGTGGTTTGAGGCTGACAAAAAGCGTCATTTTTTGCCGAGCTGCGGAGCAAGAGAGTGCGTCGTGCCGATTGGCGTGAAAGCCCAAAAGCCACGCGGATGCTGGACCAGAACGGCTGCTTTCAAAAGTTGGCCCGCTCTTTGCTTTACCGGGTACAGGTCATCGCTGCCGGGGGGATATCCGGGGCGGATCGCTTCAACCAACAAGAGTCAGCACGACTGGAGACGTACCATGAAAAAGGTTCAGCAGGGTTTCACCTTGATCGAACTGATGATCGTTGTGGCGATCATCGGGATTCTGGCGGCTATCGCTATTCCGCAATACCAGAACTACATTGCTAAGTCTCAGGTGAGCCGTGTGATGGCTGAGACAGGTTCGCTGCGTACTGTCATTGAAACTTGCATGATGGAAGGTAAGGATTTTGGTACTAACCCTGCCTGCGAGCTTGGTTGGACTAATAGCAACTTGATCGGCTCGGGCGGTACCGCTACGCCGCAAACGAACCTTACAGTTGAGATTTCTTTGGCTGACAACGAAGCTAGCGTTGAAGCGAAATTTGGTGGCAGTGCCGCTGCTGCGATCACGGGTAAGACTTTGACTTGGGACCGTGATGAGGATGGTGTGTGGACTTGTGAAACTGACGTCGATCCCAAGTTTGCACCTGCTGGCTGCCCTGCTGCTGGTGGTGGTAACACCACTCCGTAAGATTGCTCTTGTAGGCCTGAAATAGGCACTTCAAAGATAAGCAATGAAAGAAAGCCTCTCATGCTGGTTGGTGAGAGGCTTTTTTTTGCCATGCTCACCCAGTTAGACGGTGTTGCTTGTTAAAGGTGTGGGCTCGCCATAAATGTTAAAGCGAATCGTTTTTTACTTTTGCCTGCTGACTGCAGTGTGTGCCGGGGCATGGGGAGTGCATCACTCTGCTTCAGACGCTACCTGGCTCGGCCGTCAAACGTATATCTTCGAGGTGCTGCTCTCACGCGGTAATGATGTGTGCGAGGGGGCGCAACAAAGTTTCCTGCGTCCGTTGCTTCGCACGGCAGCGCGAGATGCGGGTTCTTTGGCGTCACAGGTGGTTTACATGTCACCAGACGGTGACTGGAGTCGCTGTGCTAGCGCGCCGTACGGGAAGGACCCGGACTTGGGTGCCCGCTACCGCTATGCCAGCCTAACTAAAATGCTTACCGCTCAAGCAGTGCTTGATGCCATGGAGCAAGCGTCACTGCCGCTAGAAACCCCACTTTCTCATTTCATCACCGCGGTTAATGGCGCGAAAGACCGCCGCTGGTCACAGGTTACTGTGGAGCGGCTGCTTACCCACAGTGCAGGTTTTGATCGACTGCATTCTCCTGATCCAATGACTCTGCATGCCGTGACGCCTTGGTGCCCCGGAAACTTGGACCGCTTGAAAGCAGTGATGCTGGACTTCGATCCTGGCAGCGGATATGGCTATTCGAATCTGACCTATTGCTTGCTCGGGGTGGTATTGGAGTCGTTGTCCGGCAAATCTTACCGTGCGGTAATGCAAGATCATTTTGACTTGGCTGCTTACGGTATTCAGTTCGTAGATGGTCCTTATCTGCATGATGAGGTGCAGTACGACTTCCGCCATGCCGGCTTCTATACAGATGACTACTACCGCTATCTGGATTTCTCCGCATTGTCGTCTTCGGCCGGCTTGTCAGGTTCTGCGCTGGGGCTGGCACGTCTCCTTGCTGATCTGAGTTCTAAGAAGCGGCTGGCTCTCGCACGGGAATTTCCTTCAGGGAGCTGCGACCCTGCGGCGAAGATGAGCTGCTATGGGAATGCCATGTTCTTCTATCAGAAGCCAGACAGCGCACTGAGCGTCTGGGTACAACAAGGGTATGTTTTTGGCACGTCTGCGTTGGCGCTGTTGGATGACCGGGGAGGTCTTCTGATCTGGTTAGGGAATGGTGCACCGGCACGAGGAAGTGGTGCGGATATCATGCTGGATGATATTTATGCTCGCCTAGCAGAGCTTTATGAGCAGTAATCACTTCCCCCTCGCTCCGGTAACAACTCGCGTGACGGATCATATGCCCAGCTTGGATGGTTTGCGCGCGCTGTCTGCACTATTGATCGTGCTTTATCACGCTAAGATGCCCTACTTCTCCGGTGGGTATCTGGCCGTGGACATTTTTTTCGTACTGTCCGGCTTTTTGATTACTCGGCTGTTGCTGGGAGAGTCTGTGCGCACCGGGCGTATTGACTATCGCGCCTTCATGGTACGTCGTATTCGTAGGTTGCTGCCGGCCTTATGGATGATGTTGCTAGTCTATGTGCTGGTGTCTGGGTTTTTATTCACCTACTCGCCATGGCGGCATCATCTGCGGGATGCGCTCTGGTCCGCAATATATGGCGTCAACTATGCCACGGTGTGGGGCGATAAGGTGGCCACGCTGGGGCATATGTGGAGCCTAGCGGTAGAGATGCAGTTCTATCTGGTCTGGCCGCTGCTGTTCATGGGCTTGCGTACATTGCCACTCGCCATGCAACAGTTGGCTGTTTTGCTTCTCTACATATCAGCAACCCTTTGGCGTGCTTGGCTCGCTGACTACTCAGACGATATTTGGGGTTTCTACGTTCGAACTGATGCCCACTGTAGCGGGCTTCTGTTGGGGGCTTTTTTGGCGCTCTGGGAGCGAAGAATACCCGAAGTGATCGGATGGCTTGGAGTGCTTTTATTGGCATTTGCAATGACGTTCTTCAGCACTCAATGGCTGCCGGCCGCACAGTACGGTTTTACGCTGGCAGAGCTTGGGGCTGCCCTGATAATACTGAGTCAGCCACGTTGGTTGTCCGGAGCCGCTTGGACTTGGCTGGCTGGGATGAGTTACGGACTTTACCTCTGGCACTATCCCGTCATGGAAGCGCTGAGAGGATTAGGTTTGAGCTGGTGGTTTGTGGCTCTGATAGGAGGGTCAGTAGGGCTGCTGTGTGCTATCGCAAGTCAGCACTGGCTTGAGCAGAGGTTTTATAGTTCTCGCAGACGAAGTGCTTCTGCGAGCGCTCGCGATTAAGAGGAGGTTCTGCGCCGGAAAATTTTCCAGAGATATTGCGCAGTATGTCTCACAGCGCTCAATCCTACCTTTTTTTGACAGCTTTCGAAATGGAATGGTGTAGATAAAGATGCCCTGATCGCATTGTGTGTTTGCACGTGCTTGCAATGGAGCGCATGCCGTCGCGAATAATGCTAGTCGCTTTTTCAACCCCACAAAGTAGACGGCGGCTTGCTCTGCTTCTCCGGATTCCTTTTGTTTCGCTACAAGTAGCACCTTTTTGCCTCTTCTCCGCCCCTTGGGTTGGCTTGCCGCAGCCGCAATATGTCCGCCCTTAGAAATCTTTATTGCACAGGAGCTTTTTCCTTGAGGCGCCATTGACGTTCGCTGCTTAAGTTTGGTCAGCACCTCGGTTGTCGAATGGCTGTCACGAGGCGTTGCTAGGAATTTCAAAGGCGCTGGCCCTCAAGCATTTCTGACTGTGTCGTTAGATCTGGCGCTGTACAGCTCGGAGGATAGCTGCGCTATCAACCACTTCGCCCACGAGTAGACTGAAATTCTTGCCGATTGTCGACAATCCAATTACATTTCGCCTCCTGACTAATCAGTCCTGCTTGCCCATAAGGTAGCCGGAGTCGGCGCTGCGGCGCCCCACAGCAAGGCGCGCGACCGGCGCGCCGGATCGAGGAGTGTGTCATGAACACGCTATTGAGCCAGGGCGTCGAGTTGATGCTCATCGGCATGGGGGTGGTGTTTGTATTCCTGATGATGCTGGTGGCGCTGGTATCACTGATGTCAGCGCTGGTGGGCCGCTTTGTCGACATTTCGGTGCCGGAGGCTGCGGTGTCGCCCAGTCCAGCAGCGCCGGTGTCGCTGCCAGATGCAGCCGTGATCCAAGCCATCGAGCAGGCGGTGCACGCCCACCGCCAATCCCGACGTTAATCCGCTGGAATTTCCCATGACTTCTCCCACGCCCTTGGGCATCACTGACGTGGTGCTGCGCGACGCCCACCAATCGCTGTTTGCCACTCGGCTGCGGCTGGACGACATGCTGCCGATTGCGGCGGCACTGGACGATATCGGCTTCTGGTCGCTGGAAACCTGGGGAGGCGCCACCTTCGACGCCTGCATTCGCTATCTCGGAGAGGACCCCTGGGCACGCATTCGCGCGCTGAAACAGGCAATGCCGAACACGCCGCAGCAGATGTTGCTACGCGGTCAGAACCTGCTTGGTTACCGCCATTACGCGGACGATGTGGTGGACACCTTTGTGGAGCGCGCCGCCGTTAACGGTGTCGATGTGTTTCGGGTGTTCGATGCCATGAACGACCTGCGCAATATCGAGCGCGCCATCCAGGCAGTGCTGCGCCAGGGCAAGCACGCGCAGGGCACCATCGCCTATACCGTCAGTCCGGTGCACAGCGCCGATATGTGGGTGGCGCAGGCGCAGCGGTTGGAAGCCATGGGCGCCGACTCGGTGGTGATCAAGGATATGGCCGGGTTGCTGGCGCCCCATGCGGCCTACCAACTCGTGCGCGATATCAAAGCGCGCATCCGCATTCCGCTGCACTTGCATGGCCACGCCACCACCGGCCTGTCCACCGCCACCATCCTCAAGGCGGCGGAGGCCGGCATCGACAACGTCGATACCGCGATTTCCTCGATGTCGATGACCTATGGCCACAGTCCCACCGAGTCGGTGGTGGCGATGCTGCAGGGCAGTGATCGTGATACCGGCCTCGACCTACACAAGCTGGAGCGGGTGGCGCGCTACTTCCGCGAAGTGCGGCGCAAATACGCGGCCTTTGAGGGCAGCCTACGCGGTGTGGACGCGCGCATTCTCACGGCCCAAGTGCCTGGCGGCATGCTGACCAACATGGAAAGCCAGCTCAAGGAGCAGGGCGCGCTGGAACGCTTCGATGAGGTGCTGGAAGAAATTCCGGCAGTGCGCCAGGACCTGGGTTATATCCCGTTGGTGACGCCGACCTCGCAAATCGTCGGCACCCAGGCGGTGCTCAATGTGCTCTCCGGCGAGCGCTACAAGGTACTCAGCAAAGAAACACGGGCGTTGTTGCGCGGTGAATACGGCGCCGCGCCGGCGCCGTTCGATACGTCGTTGCAGCAGCGTGCGCTGGATGGCGATGCGCCGGTGACCTGCCGCCCGGCGGATCTGCTGGCCGCAGAAATGCCGGCGCTGACGTCGGCGCTGGAAACGGCGGCCGCAGAACAGGGCATCGCCTTGGCAGATGGCGATCAACGCCGCGACGACGTGCTCACTTACGCATTGTTCCCGCAAATCGGTCTGCGTTTCCTGGCGCATCGCGGTGATCCGTCGGCGTTCGAGCCAGCGCCGACGGGTCGGCGTGCTGAGGAAAGCGGTGTTTACACCGTCTCGGTGAATGGCCGGAGTTATACCGTGCAGGTCAGTGATGGCGGTGATGTCACCGGTTTGGTGCCGTGGCCGCCGCAGGCCGAGGCCGCCGCCGAGACCTCCGTTGCGGCGCCTTCCGCGCAGGCAATGCCGGTGCCGGCGCCGCTGGCGGGCAACCTGTTCAAATGGTTGGTCCAGCCGGGTCAACGGGTGCAGGCCGGCGCGCCAATTTTGGTGCTGGAAGCGATGAAAATGGAAACCGACGTCTGCGCTCCGCAAGACGGCGTGGTGGCGGAACTGTGTGCCCGTGAAGGCGATGCGGTGGTGTTGAATCAGACGCTGCTGCGGTTGGAGTGCGCCCATGGATAACCTGCTGCGACTGTGGCACAGCACCGGGCTTTACCACCTCAGTGCCGGTCAGTTGGTGATGATGCTGGTGTGCTTGCTGCTGCTGTGGTTGGCGATCCGCAAACAGTTCGAGCCGCTGCTGTTGCTGCCGATTGGCTTCGGCGGCTTGCTGGCGAACATCCCCGCCGCCGGCATGGCGGAATCCGCCGTCAGTCAAGCGCTGCTGATGGGCAGTCCGGAACTGGTGGCGTCGATGGCCGCGGCGGTGGGTTTGGCCGCCGACAGCGCCCCGGAACTGGTGCGCCAAGCGGCGCAGAATGCGGCGCCGGCGCTGCAGGCGCAGCTTCATTACCTCGCCACCCAAGCCAATTACGGTGACGGCATCCTCTATCTGATCTACAGCGTCGGTTTGACCACCGGCGTGTTCCCACTGTTGATCTTTATGGGCGTTGGCGCGCTGACTGACTTCGGGCCGCTATTGGCCAATCCACGTACTTTGCTGCTGGGCGCGGCGGCGCAATTTGGCATTTTTGCGGCGCTGCTGGGGGCGCTGGCGCTCAACTATGTCGGCTTCAATTTTTCGCTGGCGGATGCGGCCTCGATTGGCATCATCGGCGGCGCCGACGGTCCCACCTCGATCTATGTCACCACCAAACTGGCGCCGGATCTGCTTGGGGCCATTGCTGTGGCTGCCTATTCCTACATGGCACTGGTGCCAATTATCCAGCCGCCGGTGATCCGGTTGCTGACTACCGAGCAGGAGCGCCAAGTGAAAATGGCGGTGCTGCGCGACGTCAGCCGCACTGAAAAAATCCTGTTCCCGATTGTGCTGTTGGTGCTGGTGGCGTTGTTGCTGCCCGACGCAGCGCCGCTGCTGGGCATGTTCTGCCTTGGCAACCTGATGCGTGAATCCGGCGTGGTGCAGCGGCTGGTGGACACCACCGCCAATGCGCTGATCAACGTGGTCACTATCCTGTTGGGATTGGCGGTCGGCTCGAAGCTCAGTGCCGGTCAGTTCCTGGTGGTGGAAACCCTCGGTATCCTCGCGCTGGGACTGGCGGCGTTCGTGATCGGCACCGCCGCTGGTGTGATCATGGGCAAGCTGATGAACCGCGTCAGTCGTCATCCGGTCAATCCCATCATTGGCGCCGCCGGGGTGTCGGCGGTGCCGATGGCGGCGCGGGTGGCCAACAAGGTGGGGCTGGAGTCGAACCCGCATAACTTCTTGCTGATGCACGCCATGGGGCCGAACGTGGCCGGCGTGATCGGTTCGGCGGTGGCCGCGGGGGTGTTGCTCAGCTTCATCGGCAGCTGAGGAGAAGCGCCCGATGGGGGCAATTAAAGAAGTGATGCTGTTGGCAGCGCTGGCGCCGGTGCTACTGGTGCAGGGCAAACGGGTGCGGCGCGACACGCCGCGCTTGCCGGAAGCCGATGGCCCACGGCAGGGCGGCAGCGGCGCCGCCGGCTGGTTGATTGTCGGTGATTCTGCCGCCGCCGGGGTCGGCGTCGATCTGCAGCAGCAGGCGTTGTCCGGTGCGCTGGCGGCGGCCTGGGGCGACGGTGTGCCGCGTTGGCAGTTGGAAGCCGAAACCGGCCTCACGCTGGGGCAATTGGTGGAACGGTTGCAACGTTTGCCGCCACTGGATTATCCGCTGGCGGTGGTGTCGATCGGCGTCAACGACGTGACAGCGCGCACCGACAATGGCGCTTGGCAAGCGGGCCTGTGCGCGTTGCAGCAGGTGCTCGTCGAGCGCCACGGTGTCGATCATGTGGTGATCACCGCAGTGCCGCCGATGCAGTTGTTCAGCGCGCTGCCGCAGCCGTTAGCGTGGTATCTCGGTCGCCGTGCCGGCCAGCTCAACCGCCTGACGGCGCACTGGTGCCGGCAGCGCCAAGGTGTGGAGCTGTTTCAGCCACAACTGCCCGCTGAGCGCGCCATGCTGGCTGCCGATGGCTTCCATCCTGGCGCGGCCGGTTATGCGCTATGGGCGCAGGCATTGGCGCCGCGACTGCGGGCGCTATGGACACAGTATCGGCCGGTATCTGGCCACTGATAGCCGTCGGTGGCGGGCGCGAAGCGGGCGGTGTCTGCTAACGCTAATCCGGCCGTCCGCTGGCTGACAGTGGTGCGTGCAAATCGCGATCACATCGTCCGCTCACGAACACCGCCGCAGCGCTGTCTCAATCAGTCGCCAATCCAAGCCTGGTCTGGACGCTGTCTCAATGGCTGAGGGTGATGTTGAGCTGTTTGCCCTCGGCGCAGGTCATACAACACTGGCTGCAGTCATGGGCGTCATCCAGTCCGGTGCCCCAGTACCAGTCGGGTTCGTTACGCAGCCAGGCGCCGTAGCAGATTTGTTCGGTGCTGCGGCAGGATAACGAGTACTGCCGCTGTTCCCCCGGTTCGAGCACATAGGCGCTGCCGCCGCCGGGCCAGGCCGCATTGCGATCTTGGGAGTAGAACTCCAGCAGCACCGGTTGGTGGTAATTGTTGAGTACATCCCAGGTGACGCTTTCCACCGTGGTAGGCAGGGTGCTGCAGCCCGCCAATAGCAGTGCCAGCACCATCGCTGAAAGTCCTTTCCCCATGTCACGCCCCTTGGCCATTGCGGCACGTTGTGATGGGGCGATAGTACGCCGGCGAGCACCGGCAACTCTCTCAGGAAAAGAGCGTAGGGCCGGGCTTAGACGTCGAGGCGGTAATTCAGATCGCGGGCTTCGTCGCCGGTCATACCACGGAATCCCCATTGGTAGGGGCGCTGCTCTTGAATGGTGATTTCCACATCCACCGGCGCCAAACCGAGCTGCTGTTCCAGACGCTGAAAAATGGTTTTGATCAGCGCTTTCTGGGTGGCTTCGGTGCGGCCAGCCATCAGGTTGATTTCAATCACGGTATAAGCGTCGGAACGGCCGCCGGGAAAATAGAAATCCTCCCGCGCCAGGGGCACGAAGCGGTGGGCGCGCTTGTCCTCCGGCAGGCCCAGTACCTCCTGCAAACATTGGTGCAGGGTATCGGAGAGTTGGGCCTTGATCGGGTCCAGCCGTTCGCGGATGCCGTAAACAATAATCATCGAGTGCGCTCGTTATCCATTCGGCGGCAGTGGCCGCAGGTTCAGCGGGTCCAGCAGCCCGGCGGCGACCGCCATGCCGACCAGGTCCGGCAGCGAGGTGGCTTGCAGGCGCTTCATCACCCGCGAGCGGTACAAATCCACGGTCTTTACGCTGATGCCTAACTGCTCCGCCACTTCCCGGTTGCCGTAGCCCTGGGCCAGCGGCAGGAACACGTCCCGCTCGCGCGCGGTAAGGGTGGCGAGCTTGGCGTCCAGCGCCTGCTCGGCGCGGATGCGTTGATGCTGGGCGCGCCGTTGCTGTAACGCTTTTTGCACGCTATCGAGCAATAGTTGCTCGTTGTAGGGCTTTTCGAGGAAGTCGAACGCGCCAGCGCGGAATGCGCGCAACACGATCGGCACATCGGCGTGGCCGCTGACAAAAATCACCGGCAGGCGGATGCCGCGGTCAGCCAGCGCTTCCTGCACCCCGAGGCCGCCAAGCCCGGGCATGCGCACGTCCAGCAGAATGCAGGCCGGCGCATCATCTTGGCAGTCTTCTAAAAACGCCTGACCGCTGGTGTACGGCAGGCCACGCAGGCCCACGGATTCCAGCAGCCAGAGGGTGGAGTCGATCATGCCGGGGTCGTCATCAACCACGTACACCCATTGCTCGTCGCTGCTGTTCATGTTGTCTCCGTGTACTGGTGGGGGCGCCGCACCGGCAAGCGGCAGCGGAACGTCAGGCCGGGGCCGGGGCGGTCAGCCAAATCCAGCGCGCCGCCGAAGCCCTCGATGATGGTACGGCTCATCGACAGACCCAGGCCGAGGCCCTCCGCCTTGCGGGTATAGAAGGGGGTGAAGATGCGGTTGCGGTCGTCACCGGTCAAGCCGGGGCCCTGGTCACGCACTTCGATCAGCATGTCGCCGCTGTCATCCAGCCAGGCCGCCAGTTCCACCCGTGAGCGCGACGTCGGGTGCGCTTCGCGGTTAGCTTCGATGGCGTTGCGCAGTAGGTTCAACAGCACCTGCTCCAGCAAGACGCGGTCGGCGTACACCAGCGGCAGCGGTTCGGCGGCGTCGATTTCGATGGTCACATCATGGTGGCTGGCTTCCCAGGCGCACAGATGCACCGCTTCTTCGGCCACTGCAGCCACCGACAGCGCCTGCATGCGCCGCGCGCCCTTACGCAGGAAGGCGCGCAGCCGTTGGATCACCTGCGAGGCATGCTGGGCGTACTCGCGAATATGCGCCAAACCCTGTGCCACCCGCTCGGTCTGTGGCTGTTGCGGCAGTTGCTCCAGATAGCGTTGGCTGGCCGCGGCGTAGTTGGTCACCGCGGCCAGCGGCTGGTTAATCTCATGGGCGATGCCGGATGCCAATTCACCGAGGGTCACCAGCCGCGCCGCGTGGGCCAGCTCATCTTCCAACCGGCGTTTGTTGAACTCGGCCTGCACCCGCGCGGTGATGTCCCGCGAGACGCTGACAATTTCCACCACGTCGCCGGTGTAGGTTTCGCGAATTGCTCGGCTGGCGGTTTCGAACCACAGATAGTGGCCATCGCGGTGGCGGATACGGTAGGTGAGCGTCTGGTAGCCGTCCTGCTCCAGCGCTTCGCGGCTGCGGGCGAGGAAGCCATCGCGTTCGTCCGGATCGAGCAAGTCGTGCAGGTACTGGCCGCGCAGCTGTTCTGGCCAGTAGCCGAGCAGCGTCCAAGACGCCGGGGATGCATCGAGGAAACAGCCATCGGGGGTGTGGCGCGAAATCAGGTCGGTGGTGTTTTCGGTGATCAGCCGATACAGCCGCCGCGCGCGCACCGCATCGCGATCGCGTTGCAGGGCGTCGGTGGCATCCAGGCCGCGCGCCAGCACCGTTTGATGCTGCGGTGCGGGCACGAAGGTCCAGAGGAACAGTCGGCCACCGGCATCGGCTTCTACGTTGCCGATGGCGCGTCGCTGCTGCAGGCAGGCGCGCACCAGCGAGCGGTGATTGACCGGCAAGTAGCCGAGCGCGCCGTCACGGCTGGCGCCGGGCAGGTCAAAGAACGCCGGGTTGGCGGCACGCAGGGTGCCATCAGCGGCCAGCAGCAAGATCGGCTGCGGATCATCCGGCAGCAATTGCAGTGGCGGCGGCGCGCCGGGATGCTCTTGTTGCAAGGCGCGCAGGCTGGCTTCCAGCCAATCCGTGTCCAGCGCTTGGTCGCCGGTGTGCAGCAGCAGCAGACCGTGCTCGCCGGGTTCCAGTACCAGTTGCAGTGCGCGGCCGTGACGGTAGCCGGCACGGCGCAGGCGCCCACTAAGCCAGCCGCTTTCGTCGCGCAGGGCAGTGAGCGGCAGGCTTGGGTGGGCCTGCAGTTGGGCGAGAATCGGTACGTCGGACGCGGGGGGGCCACCGCTCAGGCCCGGCGGCAGTGAACTGGTGCCGGCCAGCTGGCGGAAAGTGCGGCTGCCAACATGCCAACCCAGATAATGGGCGTCGACAATGCCGGGGGCGGCTGCAGCGGCACGGCACAGCGCTTCGGCTCGCTGCGCCAGCGGGGCGCCGGCACGTTCCAGATGGCGCCAACTGTTAAGGGCCAGGGCTGCGGCAGACATGCAATCTCCCATCGGCCGCAGCATCGGGGCCGCGGCAATTTTTTCTTGATTGGCCGAATCTTACGCGCGGCACAACGAAAAATATAGTGAATTTACTATATTGGTTAAGTTGTATTTCTCTAGTTGATCGGTTTTTATTGCGGCTTGCCGTGCCGCCGCTGACCCGCCGGTCGGCCACAAGAACAATCGCAGAATAACGACACAGGACATCGCGCATGTCGATCTTCGAACAGGACCTGGCGCCGACGCCGGTCAACCATATCGCCTTGACCCCGCTCAGCTTCATCGAACGTACCGCTGCGGTCTACCCGGGCTATCCGTCGGTGGTGCACGGCGCGTTGCGCTACACCTGGGCCGAAACCTATGCCCGTTGCCGCCGCTTGGCGTCGGCGCTGGCCGGCCGCGGCATCGGTCGCGGCGACACCGTGGCGGTGATGCTGCCGAACATCCCGGCGATGCTGGAGGCTCACTTCGGCGTGCCGATGATCGGCGCGGTGCTCAATACCCTCAACGTGCGCCTCGATGCGGAAGCCATCGCCTTCATGCTGGAGCACGGTGAAGCCAAAGTGCTGATCACTGACCGCGAATTCCACGACACCATCCGTCAGGCGCTGGGTATGCTGACCCACCCGCCGCTGGTGATCGATGTGGACGATCCCGAATACGGTGAAGGCCAAGCGGTCAGCGAGCTCGACTACGAGGCGTTCTTGGCGGAGGGCGATCCCGCGTTTTCATGGCAGTGGCCGGACGACGAGTGGCAGGCGATTTCGCTCAACTACACCTCCGGCACCACCGGCAACCCCAAGGGCGTGGTGTACCACCATCGCGGCGCCTACCTGAATGCGCTCGGCAATCAGATGACCTGGGCGATGGGCAACCACCCGGTGTATCTGTGGACGCTGCCGATGTTCCACTGCAACGGTTGGTGCTACCCCTGGACCGTCACCGCGCTGGCCGGCGTGCATGTGTGCCTGCGTCGCGTCGATCCACAGAAAATCCTTACCTTGATCCGCGACGAGCAAGTGACTCACATGTGCGGCGCACCGATCGTGCTCAATGCGCTGGTGAACATGCCGGACTCGGCCAAGGCCGCCATCGACCATCCGGTGAATGCCTGTGTGGCGGGCGCGGCGCCGCCGGCGCAGGTAATTGGCGCGGTGGAAGAAATGGGGATCCGCGTCACTCACGTTTACGGCCTCACCGAAGTCTACGGTCCGGTGACGGTGTGTGCCTGGCACGACGCCTGGGATGCGCTGCCGTTGACGGAACGGGCACGCATCAAATCCCGCCAAGGGGTGCGTTATCCGACCCTGGAAGGGGTGATGGTGGGCGATCCGAAAACACTGGAGCCGGTACCGTGGGATGGCGAGACCATCGGCGAGATCTTCATGCGCGGCAACACCGTGATGAAGGGCTATCTGAAAAACCCCAGTGCCACCGAGGAAGCCTTTGAGGGCGGTTGGTTCCACACCGGCGATTTGGGCGTGTGCCACCCGGACGGCTATGTGGAAATTCGCGACCGGCTCAAGGACATCATCATTTCCGGCGGCGAGAACATTTCCACCATCGAGGTGGAAGGTGTGCTCTATCGCCACCCGGCGGTGTTGGAAGCGGCGGTGGTGGCACGGCCGGATGAACGCTGGGGCGAAACCCCCTGTGCTTTCATCACCTTGAAAGCAGAGCAGCAGGATGTCAGCGATGCCGACATCATGGCGTTCTGCCGCGAACACCTGGCCGGTTTCAAAGTACCGAAAACGGTGGTGTTCCAAGAGCTGCCGAAGACCTCTACCGGCAAGATCCAGAAATACGTGCTGCGCGATGTAGCGCGGGCGCTGTAAAGCTTGTTTTTAAGGTCCGCCCGGCGCCATCCGCGCCGGGTTGTTTCAGCCCTTGGCGGACCTCTTTTATTGCCACGGCGGGCCGACCGTCCCGTCGTTCTCCCCGCTGTAGCCGATTGGAAGACACCACCATGTCCGACTATGCCGCACCGCTGCGCGACCTGCGCTTTGTGCTCTATGACGTGTTCGATGCCCCGGCCCAATGGGCACGCTTGCCGGCGCTGGCCGAGCAAGTTGACCGGGATACCGCTGACGCCATCCTCGACGAAGCAGCGCGCCTCAGTGGCAGTCTGGTGGCGCCGCTGAGTCGTGCCGGTGACGAGCAAGGCGCGCAATTCGCCAATGGGCAGGTGACGACACCGGACGGTTTTCGTGCCGCTTGGAACACCTACGCCGAGGGCGGCTGGGTCGGCCTCGGCGGCGCCCCGGCGTTTGGTGGCATGGGCATGCCGAAGGCGCTAGGGGTGGCGTGCGATGAAATGCTGTACGCCGCTGACAGCAGCTTCGCGCTCTATTCCGCACTCACCACTGGTGCCTGCCTGGCGATCGAAGCCCATGCCAGCGAAACGCTCAAGCAGCGCTTCCTGCCACCGATGTATGCCGGCCGTTGGGCTGGTGCCATGGGGCTCACCGAACCTCATGCCGGTTCCGATTTGGGCCTGATCCGCACCCGCGCTGAAGCGGACGAAGACGGGCTGTGGCGGCTGCATGGCACCAAGATTTTCATCACCGGCGGCGAGCAGGACCTGACCGAAAACATCATCCACCTAGTGCTAGCGCGACTGCCGGATGCACCGCCGGGCCCGCGTGGCATTTCGCTGTTCCTGGTGCCCAAACGGTGGGTGGATGAGCAAGGCGCGGTGGGTG
This sequence comes from Alcanivorax sp. REN37, assembly GCF_041102775.1. Classification (NCBI taxonomy): domain Bacteria; kingdom Pseudomonadati; phylum Pseudomonadota; class Gammaproteobacteria; order Oceanospirillales; family Alcanivoracaceae; genus Isoalcanivorax; species Isoalcanivorax beigongshangi. The sequence goes on along the minus strand of NZ_JBGCUO010000001.1, from coordinate 2,328,336 downwards.
AGGCCAATGGTGTGGTGTGCGGTGCCATCGAACACAAGATGGGCATCAAGGCGTCGGCCACCTGCGTGATGCACTTTGAAGGCGCGCGCGGCTACTTGGTGGGCGAGCCCCATCGCGGCTTGGCGGCCATGTTCACCATGATGAATTACGAACGCTTGTCGATCGGCATTCAGGGCCTCGGCTGCGCCGAGCGCTCCTACCAGCAGGCGGTGGCTTATGCCCGCGAACGTCGTCAAGGCCGCGCGCCGGGCAGCGCCGGCCCGGACCCGCTGCTGGTGCATGGCGATGTACGGCGCATGCTGCTGACCATGCGCGCCTATACCGAAGGCGGCCGCGCGCTGGCGTGTCTGGTGGGGCAGCAACTGGATCTGTCCCGTTACTCGGAACACGCCGAGGAGCGCGACCAAGCAGCGGCGTTCGTGGCGCTGCTGACGCCGGTGGCGAAGGCATTCTTTACCGACACGGGCTTGGAAAGCTGCGTCCACGGTCAACAGGTGCTGGGCGGCCACGGCTACATCCGTGAGGCCGGCCAAGAGCAGTGGGTACGAGACGTGCGCATTGCGCAGATTTACGAGGGCACTAACGGCATCCAGGCGCTGGATTTGCTCGGCCGTAAAGTGCTGGCGGACGGCGGTGCGGTGATGGCGCAGTGGTGCGACCGCATGGCCGGCTGGATTGAAGGCGGTGGCCAGCCGCAGCAGGCCGCGGTGCGCGAGGCGCTGACACGGCTAGAACACGTCACCGCCTGGTTGCTGACTCAGCGTGACGATGCTGAGTTGATCAACGGCGTAGCGGTGGACTACTTACACCTGTTCGCCCATGTGCTCTATGGCGCGTTGTGGCTGCGTATGGCCAGCGTCGCTGAACAGCAGCCGCAGAACCCGTTCTGCCAGGCAAAGTGTGCTACCGCCGCGTTCTACCTGGCCCGGCTGCTGCCACGCACGCTGTCGCTGGACGCCGCTATTCGCAGTGGCCGCGCACCGTTGTATGGTGTGCCCCCGGACATGTTTTAACGCGCCGCCGGCGCCAGACAGGAGAACATCATGCGTGAGGTCGTCATCGTTGCTGCCACCCGAACCGCCATCGGCAGTTTCCAGGGGGCACTCAAAGACGTCCCCGCCAGCGAGCTGGGCGCGGTGGTGATCCGCCGGCTGCTGGCGGACACCGGCGTGGCCGGTGACCAGGTTGACGAGGTGATCCTCGGCCAGGTGCTTACCGCCGGTTGCGGCCAGAATCCGGCGCGGCAAGCGGTGATCGCCGCCGGCCTGCCGGTGTCGGTACCGGCGCTGACGCTGAACAAGGTGTGCGGCTCGGGCCTCAAGGCGGTGCAACTTGGTGCCCAGGCGATCGCCTGTGGCGACGCTGACATCATCATTGCCGGCGGCCAAGAAAACATGAGCGCCGCTGCTTACGTGCTGCCGAAAGTGCGCGAAGGGCTGCGCATGGGGCACGGACAGGTGATCGACACCATGATCGTTGACGGCCTCTGGGATGCGTTCAACGACTACCACATGGGCATCACCGCCGAGAACCTGGCTGAGCGCTACCAACTCAGCCGCGCCGACCAAGATGCGTTCGCCGCCCGTTCGCAGCAGCGCACGGCTGCCGCCCAGGCGGCCGGCCGGTTTGCTGACGAGATCACGCCGGTGAGCGTGCCGCAGCGCAAGGGCGAGCCGTTGGTGGTGGATCAAGACGAACAGCCGCGCCCGAGTACCGATGCTGAATCGTTGGCCCGGTTGCGCCCAGCGTTCAAAAAAGACGGCACCGTGACCGCCGGCAACGCGTCCTCGCTGAATGACGGCGCGGCAGCGGTGATGCTGATGAGCGCCGAGCGGGCCGCCGCCCTGCAATTGCCGGTGCTGGCGCGCATTGCCGGCGGCGGCAGTGCCGGTGTCGACCCGGCAGTGATGGGCATCGGCCCGGTCGGCGCCTGCCGCACCGCACTCAGCCGTGCCGGCTGGACGCTGGAGCAGGTGGACCTGATCGAAGCCAACGAAGCCTTTGCCTCGCAGGCGCTGGCGGTGGGCCAAGAGCTGGGCTGGGATGACGACAAGGTCAACGTCAACGGCGGCGCCATTGCGCTGGGCCATCCGATCGGCGCCTCCGGCTGCCGGGTGCTGGTGACCCTGCTGCACGAAATGCAGCGCCGTGATGCCAAGAAGGGGCTCGCCACGCTGTGCATCGGTGGCGGACAGGGCGTAGCACTGGCAGTGGCGCGCGACTGACGCGCCACGCCAGGCTGGCGCCACACAACAACAAGACGGAGAACGCCATGCGCACCTTGACCACCCTCACCGGCAACAGCCAGAAGCTCGATGGCGGCGCCATGTTCGGCAACGCCCCACGGGCGCTGTGGGAACGCTGGATGCCCGCCGACGAGCTGCATCGCATTGATCTCGGCTGCCGCGCACTGCTGGTGCAAGAGCCGGGCCGCAATATCTTGGTGGAAACCGGTATCGGGGCATTTTTCAGCCCCGATATGAAACAGCGCTATGGGGTGCAGGAAAGCGAGCATGTGCTGCTCGACAGCCTGGCGGCCCACGGTCTGAGCCACGAAGACATCCATATCGTGGTGCTCACCCACCTGCATTTTGATCACGCCGGTGGCCTGCTGGCGCCCTGGCAAGAGGGCGAGCCGGCTCGGCTGCTGTTCCCCAACGCGGTGTACATCACCGGCCGCCGCCAGTGGCAGCGGGCCACGGCGCCGCACGCCCGCGACCGCGCCTCCTACATTCCCGAGATGAACGCCTTGCTGGAGCAGAGCGGGCGTCTGGAGCTGCTCGATGACGGCGAGACCTCCACTACGCTCGGCCCCGATTGGCGCTTCCATGTCAGCGATGGCCACACCCCTGGCCAGCTGCTGCCGGAAGTGCAGATGCCCAGTGGCCCGGTGGTGTTTGCCGGCGACCTGGTGCCCGGTGCCCCCTGGGTACACCTGCCAATCACCATGGGCTACGACCGCTTCCCGGAAGGGCTGATCGACGAGAAGAATGCGCTGCTCAGCGACTTGCTGGCGCGCAACGGCCGGCTGGTGTTCACCCACGATCCCAAGGTCGCCATGGGCCGTCTGACCTGTGACGCCAAGGGCAAATACGGGCTCGAGCAGCCGGTGGCTGACGTGGTGGCGCTGGCCGATTAAGGCACCCAACGTCACTCCCTGGATCTGAACCTCGTAGGCCGACAGCGACGTTGTGAAGAGCGCCGTAGACCGGTGAGGTGGGTGGCTGCGTCAGCTGGTTGGGGCGGCTGCGGCACTACCCGGTCGCCGCTCCTGCGCCAGCACCACCAACGTGGTCAGCACCATAAAGCCCACCGACGCCCACAGCACCATGGGCGCGCGGCCGTGATCCAGTAACCAACCGAACAGCAATGGCCCCACCACGCCGCCCAAGTTAAAGCCGGTGGAGACGATGCCGAAGGTACGTCCTTCCGCACCCGGCGCGGACGCCGCACGTACCAACATATCGCGCGAGGGCGCCACCACGCCGCTGAGCAGGCCAGTGGCGGCCCACGCGGTGATCAGCGCCCAGCCTGGCAGTGACACCGTTGCCACCAGTGCCACCGTCAGCGCCGCCAGAGCAAACGCGATTGCTGCCAGTCGACCGTGGTGGCGGGTGCGGTCGGCCAACACACCGCCGAGCAGAACGCCAAGAGCGCTGGCAAACAGGAACGCCGTCAGCGCCAGGTTGCCGGTGGACAGCGGCACCTGGAAACCCTGCTCCAGCGCCGGCACCGAGAACTTGTCCAGCGCGCCGGTGCTGAGGCTTAGCAGCATGAACAGCAGCGTCAGCACCACTAGGGTGCCGACTTGAGTGCCGGCAAGGGTGCCACTGCGCGCCGCACGCGGCGCCGCCGGCGCAGACCAGTGCGGAGGGTGCTGGCCGATCATCAGCACCAGGCAGCCGATCACTCCCGCCAAGGCCGCAATCGCGAACGCCCAGCGCGGCGTCAGCCACAGGGCGCTGCCCAGCAGCAGCGGCGGCGCCAAGGCGGCGCCGAGGAAACCGGCGAAGGTGTGGATTGAAAACGCCCGGCCCATATTGCGCGCCGGAATGCCACGCGACAGCAGCGAGTAGTCCGCCGGGTGGTAGACGCCGTTGGCGATGCCAGCGGTAACCATGGCCACCAGCAGCAGATGGTAATCAGGGAAAATGGCCAGCGCGCCGAAGCTGGCGGCACCGAGCAGCAACGCTGCGCGCAACATGCGTCGCGCGCCCCAGCGGTCGACCAAAAAACCGAGTGGTGCTTGCACCAGCGCCGACACCACGTTGAACACCGCAATCGCCACGCCCAATTCGACGAAGCCGACGCCCAAGGCGTCACGCAGCACCGGCAGCAGTGCCGGCAGCGCCATGATGTGCAGGTGGCTGACCAGATGCACCAGCGAGATCTGGGCCAGCAGCCCACGGGGTGAAACAGTGATCATGACAACTCCGTCAGCAAAGGGGGGCGGCAGTCAGCAGCGGCCCCGGTCGGGTCTCGGATCGGTGTTTCAGCGACGCACGCGGCGCAAGGCACGCGCCAATTTCTTCACGCCGGCGTCCATTTCAGCGGCGGTGTAAGCGGCAAACCCAAGCAGCAGGCCGGCGCGGCCGTGGCCGCCGGCGGACAGCGTCGACAGCCCCAGCACATCAATGCCGGCGCGGCGCGCAGCGCTGACCGCCTCCGCTTCATCCAGCTCCGGCGCCAACAGGCACGGCAGCTGCAAGCCGCCGGCCGGTACCTGCGGCTGCAGCAAGTTGCCGAGGTGCTGGTGCAGCAGGCTCACCAACAGCGCCAGCCGCTCGGCGTAGATGGCGCGCATGGCGCGGACGTGGGTGCCGAAGTGGCCGCCTTCGATGAAGCGCGCCAGCGTTAATTGCGCCAGCGGTGCGCTGTGACCGTCCTGCAGGGTGCGCGCCACTGTCATCGGCGCCACCAAATCCGGCGGCAGCAGCAGATAGCCGAGCCGCAAACCGGGAAACAGCGATTTGGTGAAGGTGCCGATGTAGAGCGTGCGCTGGCCGTCATCCAGCCCTTGCACGCAGGCGGTGGGCTGGCCGGCGTAATGGAATTCGCTGTCGTAGTCATCCTCGATGATCCAGCCCTGATGGCGGCGCGCCCAATCCACCACCGCCAAACGCCGCTCCAGTGACAGCGTGGCGCCGGTGGGAAACTGGTGCGAGGGCGTCAGAAACACCGCTCGCGCTGCTTCGGGAGTGCGCAGTAGCAGTTCGACCTGCATGCCGTCGGCATCCACCGGGATCGGCTTCAGCGCCAGCCCAGCGGCATTAAAGGCGCGGCGCGCACCGTGGTACATCGGGTCTTCGATGAACAGGCCGTCGCCGGGATCGAACAGCACCTGCGCGCACAGCGCCATGGCCTGCTGTGAACTGGTCAGCACCACTACCTGCTCCGCGGTGGCGCGGGCGCCGCGCTCCAGATTGACGTAATCAGCGATGGCCTGCCGCAGCGGTTCCAGCCCCTGCGGCGGGCTGTGCGCCAGCGCCCGGCTGCCGTAATCGCGCAGCACTTGGCGCTGCAGGCGCTCCCAGATCCGCAGCGGCACCAGCCGGGTTTCCGGCACGCCGGGTGCGAACGGGCGCGGGCTGGCGAAGTCGCGCACGCCGCCGGCGCGAAACAGCGCCTCGCCACGCTGGCTCAAGCGCGGGGCAGCGAACACGGTGGGCGGCGGTGGCCGGCGCCGTGCCCGCTGCGATACCCGGCTGCCACTGCCGACACGCCGCTCAATAAAGCCTTCGGCATGCAGCTGGCGGTAAGCGTTTTCGACCGTGTCCCGCGACACCCCCAGCGACTGCGCCAGGGCGCGGGTGGCCGGCAACGGCGTGCCCACCGGCAGGGCACCGTCGAGGATCAGCGCGCGCAGGGCGCGCTGGATGCGAGCGTGGCGGGGCAGCGTGGCCTGGTCCGGGCGCAGCAGCCAGGCTTTCACCGATTCGAGTTGGGCATGGCGGAACAAATGGTCTGCCTCATTGGGTGAATGTGGCGGGATAGAGCGGTCCACTTTAGCGGTATAACAGCGACTTTCCCACGGCCAATTCGGCCCTTTGCTTTGCAGTGAGAATGTCATGTCGCACTCTGCCGTACGGCGTCCCGCCTTGGGGCGCGATCTGGTTCCGCCGATCACCGCCGGACTGCTGTCAGTGATCGTCAATTACGGCGGCACCTTCATTCTGGTGTTCCAGGCGGCTGCCGCCGCCGGTCTGAGCGCCGAACAAACCGCGTCTTGGGTGTGGTCGGTGTCGATCGGGGTCGGCGTGACCGGCTTGCTGCTGAGCTGGTTCACCCGCGCGCCGGTGATTACCGCTTGGTCGACACCGGCGGCAGCGTTCCTAGTGACGGCGATGGCGGCATTTCCCTATGCCGAAGCAATCGGTGCCTATGTGGTGGTCGCCGCCGCGTTCCTGCTATTGGGGCTGTCGGGCCGGTTTGAGCAGTTGATCCGTATGATTCCGCCGGGCGTGGCGGCCGGGCTGTTGGCCGGTATTCTGCTGCAGTTCGGGCTGGGTGCCTTTGCCAGCATCACGCTGGACCCGCTGCTGGCTGGCGGTCTGTTCTTGGCCTATTTGGTGCTGAAGCGGTTCAGCGCCCGTTACGCGGTGGTGGGGCTGCTGGTGCTCGGCACCGCCGTGTTGGTGATGCAGGCGCGGGTGGATGTAAGTGGGCTGTCACTGGCGTTTGCCCAGCCGATGTTGACGATGCCGGCGTGGTCCGCTGAGGCATTACTGGGGCTGGCCGTGCCGCTGTTCGTGCTGACGCTGACCGGGCAATACATGCCCGGCATGCTGGTGCTGCGTAATGACGGCTACCCCACCCGTGCTGATCCGATTGTGTCGGTCACCGGCTTGGGCTCATTGCTGATGGCGCCGTTCGGTGCCCACGGCTTCAACCTAGCGGCGATTACCGCAGCGCTGTGCACCGGGCCGGACGCGCACCAAGATCCGTCGCGGCGCTGGATCGCCGGCGTGGCGGCCGGGGTGTTCTACATCGTGGTGGGTATTTTTGGGGTCACGCTGGCGGCGTTGTTCATGGCATTACCGCCGACCTTCATTGCTACGCTCGCGGGGCTGGCACTGCTCGGTACGCTGGGCAGCAGTTTGGCGGCGGCCATGGCGGATGCAGGCACCCGTGAGGCGTCGCTGATCACCTTCCTGGCGGCGGCCGCGAACATCACCTTGTTCGGCATTGGCGGGGCGTTCTGGGGCTTGGTGCTGGGGCTGCTGGCCCATGCCGTGCTGCATGGGCGTGCGGCACGCCGTTGAGATGCAAGTACGGGGGCGGGCAGGGCGCCGGCCCCCGTGCGGTCACAGCAGACGCAGTGACAGGTCGATGGCGCGCACGTGTTTGGTCAGAGCGCCGATGGAAATGTAATCCACACCGGTTTCCGCCACCGCCACCAGGGTGTCGTCCTCGATGCCGCCGGAGGCTTCCAACTTCACCTTGCCGTTCACTTTGGCCACCGCTTGGCGCAGCGCATCGTGGTCGAAGTTGTCGAGCATGATGACGTCGCAACCGGCCGCCAGGGCTTCATCCAGTTCAGCGAAGTTTTCCACTTCCACTTCCACCCAACGCTGCGGGTATAACGCCCGCGCCTGAGCCACGGCAGCGGTGATGGAGCCGTGAGCGGCAATGTGGTTTTCCTTGAGCAGAAACGCATCGTAAAGGCCGATGCGGTGGTTGGCGCAGCCGCCGCAGGTGACCGCGTATTTTTGCGCGGTGCGCAGGCCCGGCAGCGTCTTGCGGGTATCCAGCAGGGTCACCTTGGTGTGCGCCACACGATCGGCGTAATGGCGCGCAGTGGTGGCCACAGCAGACAGCGTTTGCAGGAAGTTGAGCGCGCTGCGCTCGCCGGTGAGGATGGTGCGGGTGCGCCCGCGCAGCGTGAATAGGGTGGCGCCGGCGTCCACCGCATCGCCATCCTGTGCCGCCCAATCCAGTACCACGCCGCCACCCAGTTGGGCGAACACTTCATCTACCCAGGCTTGGCCGGCCAGCACCATGGGTTCGCGGGTGATCACCCGTGCCTGTGCTTCGGCATCGGCCGGAATCAATTCGGCGGTGATGTCGCCGCTGCCGATGTCTTCTTCCAGGGCGTGGGTCACTTGCAGCGGCAGCGCCGCACGGGCCCATTCCGGCAGGGTGGGGGCAGTAGAAGCAGTCATTTGGCAAAGAACTCCCGGGCGAGTTTGATCACGATCGGACTGAGCAACAGCAGCGCAATGAGGTTGGGAATGGCCATCAGGCCATTGAGCACGTCAGCCGCATTCCACACCAGTTGCAGACTCATGACGGCGCCGGCAGGAATCACCAGCACCCAGACGACGCGAAAGGGTACCACGGCACGCACGCCAAACAGGTACTGTGCGCAGCGTTCGCTGTACAGGCTCCAACCCAGCAAGGTGGTGAAGGCAAACACAGACAGCGCTACCGACACGAAGGTGGCGCCGGCAGCGCCGAACGCCGACGAAAACGCCAATGCCGACAGCGGCGCCCCGGTGACACCGCTCTGCCACGCGCCGGTGACCACTATGGTGAGGCCGGTGATGGTGCAGATCACCAAGGTATCGATGAACACGCCGAGCATGGCAATGGTGCCCTGACGTACCGGGTGATCAGTGGTGGCGGAGGCGTGGGCAATTGGCGAGCTGCCCATGCCGGCCTCGTTGGAGAAGATCCCGCGTGCCACCCCGAAGCTGATCGCCGCCCACACGGTGGCGCCGGCAAAACCGCCGGCCGCTGCGGTGCCGGTGAACGCAGACTGAAAGATCAGCGCCAGCGCGGCCGGCAGTTGCTCGGCATGCAGTGCCAGTACCACCAAGCCGGCCAGCAGGTAGCCCAGCGCCATCACGGGCACCAGCCATGACGCTACCCGCGCCAAGCGGCGAATGCCGCCCAGCAGCACCAGCCCCACCAGCACCATCAGCGTCAGACCGGTCGCCAGCGGCGGTATGCCGAACGCGCTGTGCAGACTGTCGGCCACCGAGTTGGCCTGCACCGTGTTGCCGATGCCGAACCCGGCGGCCGTGCCCAGTACCGCAAAGATCAACGCCAGCGGCGCAAACCGCGGACCCAAACCATTACGGATGTAGTACATCGGGCCGCCCACATATTCCCCGCGGCTGTCGCGTTGGCGGAACTGCACGGCCAGCACCGCCTCGGCAAACTTGGTGGCCATACCCACCAGCCCGATCAGCCACATCCAGACCAGGGCGCCGGGGCCGCCGGAATAGATTGCAGTGGCCACCCCGGCGATGTTGCCGGTGCCCACCGTGGCCGCCAGCGCTGCTGCCAGTGCGGCGCGGGCACCGATGGTGCCGTGGCCGTCGCTGCCGCGCACCAGTTGCATCAGCGCAAAGCCTAGCCGCCGTAGTGGCAGCCCGCGCAGGCGCAGCATCAGGTACAGGCCGGTACCGCCGATCAGAAAGATCAACGGCGGGCCGAGTTGGTGTTTGGAAAACAGTTCCAGTTGCGTGGCCAGTGCATCCATCCGCGGGTCCTTGGCTGCGGCAGCGCCTCAGGGCGCCAAAAGCGGATGAGCATGGCACGACCAGCGGCAGGATTCAGCCCCGGATGCTTGCATGCATTTTACAGTCTGATACAAAAGTCTGAGTTGCCAACTGGGTCAAAAAAACCAGAGGCCGGCCCATGGTAGGGTCGTTGCGTTGAGTGAAATTGATCGGTGCTGCGGGGGCAGCAGGGGGAGTCATGGCAGCCAACAAAGTGGTCAAGCTGGTGACCGAGCGCGCAGAGAACGCGCCGCCCCAGCCATTGCCGCCGGTATTGGAGGCGCTGCGCGTACAGGCCAGCGAGGTACTGGGCCATCGTTTGGTGGCAATGCTCGACCATGCCGATGACCGTCTATTTGAACTCAGCGAATCCGGTCCTGACAGCGAGCGACGTGGTTTTTTCGACAACATGCGTGCGCTGCGGCTGGCCCGCGCCGGTGTTGAACGCCGCTTCCGTCAAGAACTCGAGCATGCCTTCGCCCAACTGGGCACCCCAATTGCCAGCGCTCCAGCGCCGCTGGATCTCGACACCCTCAGTCTGGTGGAAGACGACGAGCTGGAACGCAACGTGGCCATGGACACCATGGCTCGGCGCCTACGCGGGCAGGCGGAGGCGGATTTAGCGGCACTGTCCCAGCGTATCGGCAGCTTGCTGCCGGCCAAGACTGCAGTGCCGCTGCAAAGGCTGCCGTTGGACCCGCGGCAGGTGGTGGCCGCATTCGCCGCCGCCTTGACTGAGCTGGCGCTGGATCTGCCCAGCGCGCTGCGGCTGTTGAAACTGTTTGAACTGCAAGTCTTGGCACGGCTGCCGGAGCTGCTGGCGGCGGCTAACAAGGCGTTGGCTGACGCTGGCGTTATGCCAGGGCTGACGCCCGTCCCTGCTGCCGGGCGTGCTGAAGCGCCATCCCGCCACGCCGACGTTCCGCCCCGCCACGCCGCGGGTGGGGCTGAGCCGGCTGGCTCCGAAAGCCTGCATGAGTTGCTGCAGGAGCTGGTGTCGAGCCTGCGTGAACGCCCACTGCATGGCAGTGCTGACGCGGCGGCGCTGCCGCAGCGGGAGGTCAGCTCCGGCGAACTGATGGACTGGCTCGATCGGTTGCCGGCCGTTGCGCCCGGTGAGCGGGTGGACCTGCGCGGCCAGCTGTCGCAGCTGATGACAGAGCCGGGCGCCGCCGAGCAGCCCGCCTTACAGCAGGCGGACGAAGCGGTGCTCAACCTGGTGGCGATGCTGTTCGACTTCATCCTCGAAGACGTAGCGCTGGCAGCAGACATCAAGGCGTTGCTAGGGCGCTTGCAAATCCCGCTGTTGAAAGTGGCGCTGGCAGATGCCGAGTTGCTCAGCGATGACGACCACGACGCTCGCCAACTGCTCAATCTGTTAGCCCGGGCCGGCGGTGAATGGACGCCGGGGCAGGGCCAGCAAGACCCATTTTTCCAGCTAGTGGAAAGCACGGTGCAGCAGTTGCTGGACGCGCCGGTGATCGATCGGCCTCTGTTGGCGCAGTTGCGTGCGCAGGTGGCGGCCACACTGGAGACGCTGCTGGCGCGCAACGCGCGGCTGGAAGCGCGGCTGCGCGAACTGGAAGAAGGCCGCGCCCGTGCCGAAGCGGCGCAGCAGGCTGCTGAAGCCGCGCTGGCGGCGCGGTTGTCTGGGCGACCGTTGCCGGAGGGGGTCGCGGCTTGGATCAGCTCATTGGCCAGCGCGATGTTGCCATGGACGTGGCTGCGTGAGGGGGAGGACAGCCCGCGCTGGCGCCAACAACTGAAACTGCTCGATGCGCTGGTGTGGAGCCTCACACCGATGACCGATCCCACCGCCCGCACCCGCCTGCAAGGACTGAGCCCGGCGATCTTGCGTGGCATGGCGGATGGGCTGGCCGAACAGGGCCACGACCCGGTGGCGGCGCGTGCGCATCTGACCCGCTTGCAGGCCTTGCATGGCGCTCAATTGCGCGGTGAGTTGCGCGCCGGCCGGGTGCCAGAAGCTTTGGCTGACAGCGAATGGGTGCGCCCGCAGCCGCCACTGCTGACCGAGGCGCTGCCGGCTGCCCCTGCGGCGGCGGTGCCGCCGGCCCCGCTACCGGAACCGGCGTCACTGCCGGATGCCGAACTGCGCCAAGCACGCCAACTCAAACCCGGCCGCTGGCTGCACTTTGCCGCCGAAGCCGGCGGCGAACCGCAGCGCTGCAAGGTGGTGGCTAACCTGCGTGGCGGTGACAAGATCGTGCTGGTCAACGGTCGCGGCATCAAAGTGCGGGAAGAAAGCGCCGCCAGCCTAGCCGTTGCGCTGGCCAACGGGACCGTTACACTCGTCGACGACCAGGGTCTGTTTGATCGCGCCCTGGAGGCGGTGATCGGAGATCTGCGGCGCAAACAGCGCCCGCAACGCTGAGCACCAAGGTCCGCCGTCCACCACAGCACCCGCATGACCCTGACTTTCACTGCGCACTGGCTTGACCAAGCGTTGCAACGGCGGTCGCCGAACGCCAATGAACGGCCGGACCCGGCCGATCTGTCCCTGATCGTGATCCACAACATCAGTCTGCCGCCGGGGCAATTCGGCGGTGAGGACGTGGAACGCCTGTTTCTCAACCAGCTCGACCACAGTGCCGATCCCTATTTTGCTGGGCTGCGGGGGCTGGAAGTGTCGGCACACTTTTACATACGCCGTCACGGCGACATCCGACAATATGTGGCCTGTGACCGCCGTGCTTGGCATGCCGGGCAATCGAGCTGGCAGGGCCGCAGCGGCTGCAATGATTTTTCCATCGGCATTGAATTGGAAGGCACTGACCACACGCCCTACACCAATGCCCAGTACCGCAGTGTGGTCGCGCTGGTGCGCGCCCTGCTGCTGCAATACCCGACGTTGAGCGAGCAGGCCATTGTCGGGCACAGTGACATCGCACCGGGACGCAAGACCGATCCTGGCGCGGCGTTCGACTGGCCCCGGTTCCATGGTCTGCTGGCTGCCAAGGAGGAAAACCCGTGAGATTCATCGTACTGCTGGTGGCGCTGGCGCTGCGCCGCCTTGATCTGGATTGGCCGCCGCTGCTGCGTGAGCCGCAACGGCAACAACGCTGGATGCGCAACTGGAACGAGCGCATCGGTGGCATCACCCAGCATGGCACTCTGCGTTGGCTCGGCGCGGTGGTGATGCCGGTGCTGGCAGTGGCGCTGGTCATGCACCTGCTGCAAAGCATTCTGTGGGGGCTGCCGGCGCTGCTGGCCGGCCTGTTGCTGCTGCTGTGGCTGATCGGTGTCGACAGCGAACACCGCCATGTGGAAGACCTGCTGGCGCGGGCGCGCATGAGTGATCCGCAGCGGCTGCGCGAACAGGCGGAAGCGGTGTTCGCGGTGGTGCCGCAGGAGCAAGAGGATGAAAGCAGCTATGGCCGCCGGTTGGTGCGTGATATCTGGTTGCAAGGCACGCTGACCACCATGGCCACGTTGTTCTGGTTGGTGACGCTGGGGTACTGGGCCGCTGCGCTCTATGTGCTTAACGCCTGTTACCTGCGGCTGTCGCCGGCGCACCAAGAAAATGCCGCCGGGCCGTTGGACATTGCACTGCGCTGGCTGCCGTCGCGATTGCTGGTGTTGGCCGCCGCCCTGGTCAGCGACTTTGCCCGGGTGATGGATGTGGCCCGCGGTCGCTGGTGGAAACTGGATGACAGCGAACGCCTGCTCGGCGACGTGTTCGAAGCGGCGCTGCCGTCCACGGGACCGGCGGCGGGATTGGAAAATCAGTTGGCCGGCTTGCAGGCGTTGATGCAACGCACCTTGGCAATCTGGCTGATCCTCGGCGGTTTGTGGATGGTGTTGGCGGGCTGATTTGGCCGGTGATCGGAACAAGGTTTTGAAAAAATCACCGCGCACAATTAGCGGTGATTTTACCCGTCGGGCGGAATTGACCGTCGGGTCACATTGTCTCAGGATGCATGGGGCAGGCGCGTAACCGGCGCCTGTTTTCATGATGGCCCGCCTTGCGAGACACCCTCGTGGCGGCGTACGAGAGCCGGCGAACCCGGCCAGAATCCAAGGACTTCGAAGCCATGAAATACCGTGGTGCCTTCAAGAACAATATTCTCGACGCTTATTTCGACGATACCGATCCGGTGGAAACCAAAGAGTGGCTCGATGCCCTCGAATCCGTGGTCCGCGAGGAGGGCGAAGAACGCGCCTCCTGGTTGATCAACCGCCTGACCGACATTGCCCAAGACCAGGGCTTATACCGCGCTCACCTCAACACCCCCTACCTGAACACCATCCCGCCGGAAGACGAGCCGCAATTCCCCGGCGACATTTTCATGGAGCGCCGCATTCGCTCGCTGGTGCGCTGGAACGCGCTGGCCACGGTGATGCGCGCTAACCAGAACGACGATGATCTCGGCGGTCACATTGCCAGTTTTGCGTCCTCGGCGATGCTTTATGACGTCGGTTTCAACCATTTCTTCCGTGCTCCCAGTGCTGAGCACGGCGGCGATCTGGTGTACTTCCAGGGCCACTCGGCGCCGGGCGTGTATGCCCACGCCTACCTTGAAGGCCGCTTGACCGAAGAGCAGTTGGATAACTTCCGCCGTGAAGTGGATGGCAACGGCCTGTCGTCCTACCCGCACCCGTGGCTGATGCCGGACTTCTGGCAGTTCCCCACTGTGTCCATGGGCTTGGGCGGCATCCAGGCGATTTATCAAGCGCACATCATGAAGTACCTGGAAAACCGCGAGCTGATCCCAGCGCAGAACCGCAAGGTGTGGGCGTTCCTTGGTGACGGCGAGATGGATGAGCCGGAATCGCTCGGTGCGCTGTCGTTAGCTGGCCGCGAACACCTCGATAACCTGATTTTCGTGGTCAACTGCAACTTGCAGCGGCTCGACGGCCCGGTGCGCGGCAACGGCAAGATCATCCAAGAACTGGAAGGTTTGTTCCGTGGCGCCGGCTGGAACGTGATCAAAGTGGTATGGGGGCGGCTGTGGGATCCGCTGCTGGAGAACGATCACAGCGGTGCGCTGCGCCGGCGCATGGAAGAATGCGTCGACGGCGAATACCAGAACTACAAAAAAGAAGGCGGCGGTTACACCCGCGAGCATTTCTTCGGCAAGTATCCAGAACTGAAAGAAATGGTCGAGCACCTGAGCGACGACGAAATCTACGCGCTCAACCGGGGTGGCCACGACCCGTTCAAGGTGTACGCCGCTTACCATGCGGCGGTGAACCACACCGGCCAACCCACTGTGATTTTGGCCAAAACCATTAAGGGCTATGCCACTGGCGCCGGCGAAGCGGTGAACAAAGCGCACCAGATGAAGAAGCTTGATCTGGAGAGCCTCAAGTCGTTCCGCGATCGCTTCAATATGCCGTTTACCGACGCCGAACTGGAGCAGGTGCCGTATTATCGGCCGCCGGCTGACAGCGCTGAAATGCGTTACCTGCGTGAACGCCGCGAAGCGCTGGGTGGCAGTCTGCCGGCGCGCCGCAGCGAAGCGCAGACGCTGACCATCCCGCCGCTGGAGACGTTCAAGAGCTTCCTCGAAGGCACCGGTGAGCGCGAAATTTCCACCACCATGGCGTTCGTGCGCATGCTGTCGGCGCTGGTGAAGGACCCGGAAATCGGCGAGCGCGTGGTACCGATTGTGCCCGATGAAGCACGTACCTTCGGCATGGAAGGCATGTTCCGCCAATTGGCGATTTACTCGTCCAAGGGTCAGCAATATCAGCCGGAGGATGCCGGCCAGATGATGTGGTACCGAGAAGATCGCCAAGGCCGAATTCTCGAAGAAGGCATCAACGAAGCCGGTGCTATGTCCGGTTGGATGGCCGCTGCGACCAGCTACAGCAACCACGATTTCCCGCTGATTCCGTTCTACATCTTCTACTCGATGTTTGGTTTCCAGCGCGTTGGCGACCTGGCTTGGGCCGCCGGTGACCTGCGTGCACGGGGCTTCCTGCTCGGTGGCACCGCCGGCCGCACCACGCTGAACGGCGAAGGCCTACAGCACCAGGACGGCCACAGCCATGTGCTGGCCTCCACCGTGCCCAACTGCGTTACCTACGACCCCACCTATGCTTACGAGTTGGCGGTGATCCTGCAGGACGGCCTGCGCCGCATGTATGGCGATAAGGAAAGCGTCTACTACTACATCACCCTGATGAACGAAAACTACGCTCACGGCGCGATGCCGGACGGTGCCGAGGAAGGCATTCGCAAAGGCTTGTATCTGCTGCGCGAAGGCGCCAAGGGCGGCGAGAAAAAAGCGCCGCGGGTCCAGCTGATGGGGTGTGGCACTATCCTGCGCGAAGTCGAAGCAGCGGCAACTATTCTGCGCGAGCAGTACGGTGTCGAGGCCGACATCTGGAGCGCCACCAGCTTCAACGAATTGCGTCGTGACGGTCTTGAAGTCAGCCGCTGGAATTTGTTGCATCCGCTGGAAACGCCGAAGCAAAGCTGGGTGGAGCAGTGCCTTGCCGGGCGAGAGGGGCCGGTGGTGGCGGCCAGCGATTACATGAAGATTTTCGCTGACCAGATCCGTCCCTTCGTGCCCGCGCCGTTCACTGTACTCGGCACCGATGGCTTCGGCCGCAGTGATTCGCGCCGCAAGCTGCGCCATCACTTCGAGGTGGACCGGGCGTTCGTGGCACTGGCGGCACTGAAAGCGCTGGCCGACCAAGGCAGCATCAAGCCGGAGGTGGTGGCCAAGGCCATCACTGAACTGGGCATTGATACGGACAAAGCCAATCCGGCCCGCGCCTGAGCCGCTGCGACGAGGAGAATCACGTGAGCAAGCACATCATCACGGTCCCCGATATCGGCAGCAGCGATCCGGTGGACGTTATTGAAATCAGCGTGAAAGTGGGCGATCAGGTCGCCGCCGAAGACACGCTGATCGTATTGGAATCCGACAAAGCTACGGTAGAAGTGCCGGCGCCGCGCGCTGGCACTGTTGCTGAGGTGTTGGTGAAGGTCGGCGACCGGATCAAAGAAGGCGATCCCATGGTCGCTTTTGCTGACGGCGAGGCCGCCGACAGCAGCGACGATCAAGCCGCCACCGAGCCGCCGCAAACGGCTGCCTCCGCCGACAGCGCGGCTGCTGCCAAGCCGGCGCCAACAGATCGGAGAGCAGACGCAAACGGCAACGACTCGTCTGGTTCAAGCGCTGGCGGCAGTCGCAAGATCACGGTGCCGGTGCCTGACCTGGGCGACATCAGCGATGCGGAAATCATCGAGCTGTCGATTGCCGCCGGTGACCGTGTCACCGCCGACCAAATTGTGGCGGTGATCGAGTCCGACAAGGCGTCACTGGAACTGCCGGCGCCGGAAGCCGGCACTGTGGTGGCGGTGACGGTGAAAGTCGGCGACAAGGTCAATTCTGGCGATGCCTTCTTCGAACTGGAGGTGACTGGCGGCGCAGCACCGGCCGCGGCAAGCGAGCCAGCGGCTCCCGCGGCGCCCGTTGCCACCCGCGACGCGCCGGTGGCGGACCACAAACCAACCACAGCCAAGCCACCGGCGGCGGCCAGTGCCCAGCCGACAGCGGACACCGACACCGACGCGCCAGTGCATGCTGGCCCAGCGGTACGGCGTTTGGCGCGTGAGCTGGGAGTGAGCCTGGTGGGGGTCACCGCCACCGGTCCGCGCGGGCGCATCCTCAAAGAGGATCTGCACGCCTTCGTCAAACAAGCGTTGACCGCACCGGCGGCCACCGGCGGCAGCGGTTTGCCGGCGCTGCCGGAGATCGACTTTGCCAAATTCGGCACTGTCGAGGCCGAGCCGCTCAGCAAACTGCGCAAAGCGGCGGCCTGCAATCTGCACCGTGCTTGGCTGACGATTCCCCATGTCACCCAGTTCGACGAAGCCGACATCACCGACTTGGAAGCCTTCCGCCAGAGCGAAAATCAGCGCCTCAAGGCCAGCGGCGACAAGCTGACGATGCTGGCATTTCTGGTGGCGGCGTGCGCTAAGGCGTTGCGTGCGTTTCCACGTTTCAACAGTTCGCTGTCCAACGACGGTGAAACGCTGATCCTGAAGCAGTACGTGCACATCGGTGTGGCGGTGGACACGCCTAACGGGTTGGTGGTGCCGGTGATTCGCGATGCGGACCGCAAAGGCATTGTCGAGATTGCCCGCGAAGTGTCGGAGTTGGCTGGCAAGGCCCGTGACCGCAAGCTGACGCCGGGCGATATGCAGGGCGGCTGTTTTAGCATCTCATCGCTGGGCGGTATTGGCGGCACTGCCTTTACCCCGATCGTGAACTGGCCGGAAGTGGCCATCCTTGGCGTCAGCCGCACTCAGACCACAGCGGTGTGGGATGGCAGTGGCTTTGTCCCGCGCGACATGTTGCCGCTGTCGTTGTCCTACGACCACCGGGTGATTGACGGTGCTGACGCGGCGCGCTTCACCAGCTATCTGTCGGCGCTGCTGGCGGATTTGCGGCGCGTACTGCTGTAGTAGGGGCGTGCAAGCGGGGCGGTGAAATTTGTTTTTCATAGCCCCAAGGCGCCATAAAAAAGGAGCCAATAGGCTCCTTTTTTATGGCTGATGAAAACCGGTTCAGCGGTTGGCTTGACGTTCAGCGCGGCGTTCCGCAGCCCCATCACGACGCTGCTGTTGACGCTGTTCTTGCTCAGCACGGTGCGCTTCCAGTTTCGCCTGCTGGTCGCCGCGCAACTGGCCCAGCATTTCGGTGCGGTGCTGGTTGCGCAGGGTAGCCATTTCCTGTTTTTGGCGCTCAAACAGTTCGCTGAGGACAGCTTTCTGGTCATCGCTCAGTTCCACCGCGCGGTCCAGATGTTGCAGCTGGCGGGCGGTCAGGTCGCCGCGTTGCTGGTGGCCCATCCGGCTGCTGTGGTGGCGGCCGTGGCCGTCACGGGCACCGTCCTGCGGCGCAGCGTGCACGGTAGTGGCGGCAACGCCGACGGCGGTGATCAGGCTCAGGCCGAGCAGAGTGATCTTTTTCATGGCAAGGCTCCTTGGACTCAGGGTCGATGTGAAGAAGTCCATGGTGCGCGACCACTGTGCAGCAAATGTGCAGTGACCGTGGAAAGGATCAGCATGCGTCGTCGGCGTCGGTGATCTCGAACCGGTAGCCAGCGCCATAGATGGAGTGGATAAACGCGGTGCCTGGGAAGGAATCGGCCAGCCGTTTGCGTAGTTTTTTGATATGGCTGTCCACGGTGCGATCACTGACCACACGGTTGTCGGAATAGATGCGGTCCATCAGCTGCTGGCGCGAACGGATGTGGCCAGGATGCTCGGCCAGCACTCGCAGCAGCGCAAACTCGACCACCGTCAGCGCCACACTGTCGCCCTGGAAGCGCGCTTCCAAGCGGTTTTCATCCAGCGCCAAGGTGCGGTCGCTGGTGGCGGCCGGCGGCAGTTGGTTGGCACTGACGCGGCGCAGCAACGCCTTCACCCGCGCCACCACCTCGCGCGGGCTGAACGGTTTGCAGATGTAGTCATCGGCGCCCAGCTCCAGCCCCAGTAGACGATCCACTTCATCCACCCGCGCGGTGAGCATGATCACCGGCAGCATCGATTGCTGGCGGATGCGCTTGCACACCTCCAGACCGTCGATACCGGGCAGCATCAGGTCCAGCAGCACCACGTCGATGTCGGCTTCGGTTTCGACGCAGGCCAGCCCCTGCTCGCCGCTGTGGGCCACCAGCGTGCGGTAGCCGGCATGGTGCAGGTAGTCGGCCAACAGGCTGGCGAGTTTGGCTTCGTCTTCGATAATCAAAATGCGTGCAGTCATGGCGTCCTCAGGCAGCCAGCCGGGGCAGTGTTAGCGTCAGCCGCAGGCCGCCCAGCGCACTGGCGCTGGCCTCCAGCCGGCCGCCGTGGGCCTCGGCAATGCGGCGGGCCAGCGCCAGGCCGAGACCGGAGCCGCCCAGCTCGCGGTTACGGGAGGCGCTTTCGGCCCGGTATAGGTGGTCGAACAGGCGCGCTAGGGCGTCATCTTCAACGCCGGGGGCCGAGTCATCCAATGTGATCACCAGCTGTTCACCGCTGACGCGGGTCACCAGTTCGGCGCGGCCGTCCGGATCGGTGTACTTGACGCTGTTGCTGAGCAGGTTGGCCAGCAGTTGGCGCAGCCGGGTGGCATCGCCGCGCACCGGCAGCGGGCCGCCGTCGCGCCAGTCGGTGACGATCTGTCGCTCTTGGTAACCGGGCAGGAACAGCGACCATTGTTCTTGCACCAGCGCGCGCAGGTCGAGGCTGTCCATGCGATAGCGCAGCGTGCCGGCGTCGGCCAACGCCAGATCATGCAGGTCGTCGATCAGCCGCCGCAGGTGCAGAATTTCCTGGTGCAGTGATTCCAGTCGCGCCGGCTCCAGCGGGCGGATGCCGTCGATCAGTGCTTCCAGTTCACCTTGCAAGATGGCCAGCGGGGTGCGCAGCTCGTGGGACACATCGGCCAGCCAGCGGTCGCGGGCGCGGGCGGCCAGTTCCAGCGATTGCGCCAGGTGGTTGATATCGGCGCCGAGCACGCCCAGCTCATCGCGGCGTGCCATGGGTAGCCGCTGCTGGTAGTCGCCGTTGGCCATGCGCCGGGCGGCGTCGGTCATGGCAGTGATCGGCCGCACCAGATAGCGCGCCAACCGCCAAGAGCCGAGCAACGCCACCAGCAGCGCAATGGCGGTGGTCAACATCAGCGTGCGCAACTGGCGTGTTTCGAAGGTCTGGTCTACTGCATCCGGCGGCAGGTCCGGGCGCAGCGGCGACACCAGCATGCCGATGCGTTGGCCATCGCGCTGGATCGGAATACGGTGCAGCGGGCCGTGGCCCCGCGGGGTGCCGATGCGCACCTGGCCGCCGTCGTCCTCCAGCGCCATGTGGCGTGGCAGGCGCGGGGCATGGCGCGGGTGGCCGCGCCGATCGAGCGCGAAGGACCAATGGTCCGGATAGCGTTCGGCGAGGCGTTCGGCGTACTCCTCCAAGCGCAGCCGCTCGCGCTCGGTCAGGTAGTCGACCATCGCTTGATGGAAGCTGAGTTGGTAGGCCAAGGCCGCCGCCAGCACCAGTAGGAAGCCAGTGCTGGCGAGGACCAGGAACAGCCGAGTCTGGATGCGGTGCATGCCGAAGCTCCGTGGAATCACCGCGGCATCATAGCTGACACCGGCAACGGCCACTCAGCCCTTGCACGGTTTTTCCACAAAGCAGATCAGGCGAAGAAGAAGTAGTAGATGCCCCACAGTGCCAACGCCCAGAACGTCACCAGTGCCACCAGCACACCGACGGTGAGCAGCAGCGGACGCTTCACATAGCGCGCCACGAAGCGGGTCGTGCGCTCTTCAGCAGTGACGCGCACCTGCGGCGGCAGTCGTTTGACGATCCAACTCAGCGCCATCGGCACGATGATGATGTCGTCCACCACCCCGAGCACTGGAATCGCAAACGGAATCAAGTCGATGGGGCTGAGCAGGTACAGCGCGGTCAGCAGGCTGGCTACTTTCAGATAGCGCGGTGTCGCCGGATGGCGGAACGCAAACCACAACACCACGGCTTCCCGGCGAAAACGCAGGAATCGTTGTTTGAGAAAACCGAAAAGACGTCGCATCAAGAGTTCCGCCACAAGGTCTCGGGATGACCGGCTTGGCGATTGAGCTGTCGCGCTAACACGAACAGCAAGTCCGAGAGCCGGTTCACGTAGGCCAGGCTGTGCGGGTTCTGGGCACTGATGCGATGCAGTGCCACCAGATGCCGCTCGGCACGCCGGGCCACGGTTCTCATCATATGGCACCAAGCTGCCGAAGGTGTGCCCCCGGGCAGGATGAATTCCTGCAAAGAAGGTAATTGTTTGTTGATGGCCTGACACCACTGCTCAATGTGGAGCACATCCGCAGCGTCCAGCCGCAGCAGACCCGGCACCGCCAATTCAGCGCCGAGATCAAACAGGCGCTGCTGAATGCGGTCGAGGCCGGCATCGGTGTCGGCACCCAGCGCATGGCTGCGCAGCACGCCGAGCCCGGCGTTGAGTTCGTCGAGATCACCGAGCGCGTCGAACACCGGCGCCGACTTCGGCTGCCGGGAACCGTCCGCCAGACCACTGTCGCCGCCATCGCCGGTGCGGGTGATGACGCGGCTGATGCGGTCGCCACTCACAGCGATACCTCGGCGCTGAGTAGGAAGTAGCGGCCCGGCAGCGGGTAGGCATCGCTCTGCACGCCATCGGTCCAGGCCAAATCGGTGGCCGGCTTATCTTGCAGATTGTGCACCGACGCCCGCACCCGGTAGCGCTGCCACTGCACGGTGGCGGCGAGGTCGGTCCAGTAGTAGCTGCGCTGTTTGGGGAAATACTGGTTGGCCGGATCATTAAAGGTGTAGCGCTGCGCCACGTAACGCTGGGTCACGGTGAACGCCAGCCACGGCCGTGCCTGCCAGTCGAACGCCAAGTAATGGGAGCGGTGCGGCACCCCGGGCACATCGTTGCGGCCGTAAACGCCGTGCATGAAGCGCGAGCGTTGCAGGGTGTAGTTGAAAGTCATGGTGAGTTGGTCGTTCAACGCCCAGTGGCTATTGAGCATGTAGCCGTCGCGGCGGGTACGGTCATCAAGGTTCACCAACGTGCCCTGCGGGTCATACCACAGTTCGTGCTGATAACGGCCGCGGAAATAGGTGAACACCGAGCGCTGGATGCCCTGCTCCCAGCGGCCGCCGGCGCTGTACAGCGTGCCGGTCTGTGGGCGCAAGTTGGGGCTAGCCTGGCGCCATTCATCCGCCAACGGTACCCGCGCGGTGCGGCTGCCGTTGATAAACAGCGCCAGCACCGGCGCCGGCTGCCAGGTCAGGCCGCCTTCATAGAGTTCGTAGCGGGCATCCAGCTCGCCCGCGCCGCCGCCGGGCAGGTCGATGCGCTGGGTGGTTTTTTCCGAGCGTGCACCCAGTGTCAGGAACAGATCCGGGCGCAGCGTGGTGATGTTGTGCAAATACCAGGCTTCCTGGCGCTGGTCGAGATCGGCGTCCTGCTGGCCGCTGACCTGCTGGCGCCAACTGGTTTTGTACAGATCCATGCCCAGCGTCCAGCGGTGCGACAGCGCGCCAGTGGCCAGTTGACCACTGACGCGTGGGGTGAAGCCCCAGGTTTCCAGTTGGTCCTGTTCCAGCGCTGCCAGCGAATAACGGTCGTGGTGCCGGTCGGTACGTTGCCAGCTGCCTTCCACATAAAGGTCGGCCCAGGCGCCGCGCACCACCAGCCCCGGATTGACCAGGTAGTGATCCTGCTCGGCGGTGTCGAACGGGGTGCTGGCACGGCGCGGGTGGTCGCGATAGAGGTTGCCGCTGAGCGCGCCGGGCAAACCGACTTCCTCGCGGCCCGCCAGCGCGGTCAGGTACAGGGTGCTGTCGTCCAGTTCGCGGCGCAGGTCGATGAAGGCACTGCCTTGGTCCAGTCGGCTGTTGTCGCGGTCGCCGTCGCTGTGCAGCCGACGCACGCCGAGCAGCGCCTGGCCGGCGTCGGACGCGGCGCTGCCGCTCAGCTCGGTGCCGAGAGTGTGGTCGCTGCCACCTTGTAGTTGCAGCGTGGCGCCGGACTCGCGGTCTTGGCGGGTCACAATGTTGATCAAGCCAGCACTGGCGCCTTGGCCGTACAGCACCGCGCCAGTGGCCGGCAGCACTTCAATGCGGGCGACGGTGGCAAGCGGGATCGCCTGCAAGCGGGTGAGGTCGCCGGACAGGTTGTGCAGCGGCCGGCCATTGAGCAGCACCAGTACGTTGCCGCTGGCGCTGGCGCCGAACCCGAGCAGGTCCAGCGAGGCCTGACCGTCGCGGCCGCTGAGCCGGCGCTGGGCCATCACCCCGCCGACACTGTCGAGCGCATCGAGCAGGCTGTGGACGTTCAGGCGGCGTAGATCGGTGTCGGTAAGCACCACCGCACCGGCTGGCAGCGCGCCCCCGGCCGGGTCGGTGCGCACGCCGGGCATTTCAGCGGTGGCGGCGGTGGCGGTCAGCAACAGGGCGGTCAGCGCCAACGGGCGCAGCGGGGACAATGACATGGCGGCAATCCTGCAACAGGGGAGCAAGCGCGTGGGGTGCGCGGCTTGCGCGACATTAAAAGGTGCCCGGCAGCGGGTCAACCGAGGCCAGCGGCCACTGCAGGCGCGCCACCACCTCGGTGTGATGCGGCAGTGACAGGTGGTGCTGCGCGGCGGCGCGCAGCAGCGCACCGTTGATGAAATCGATTTCGGTGGCGCGTCCGGCACGGCGATCCGCGCACATGGATGACAGGTTGCCGGCGGTGGCCACCGCCACCTGCTCACTGCGGGCGAGGGTGTCATTCGGCCAGTGTTCGAACAACCGCCGTGCCAGCGCGTCCACTTCTGCTGCCAGCGCCGCCATCGCCGCGCGCCGACCGGGCTCGGCCAACAGTTCGCCGTTGCGGCAGTCGTAGAGCGCCGTGAGCGGATTGAGCACCGCATTCACTGCCAGCTTGCGCCATTGTTGCCAGTGGATGTCGGTGCGCCATTGCAGCTTGGGCCAGAACTGCTGCAGCCCGGCGAACCACGGCGGTGGCAGTGCGGAGCCGTCGCCCAAGTAGGTATCGTTTTCCGCCACCCGGTGCACGTGCATGACGCCGTCGGCACCGGTGTCGCGCCAGGCGCCGCTGAAGCTGATTGCCTCGATGTGCCGCAGCGGCGGCAGCCCCAGCGTGGTGGGGTCGAGCAAGCCGTTCTGCAATCGCAACAGCACGCTGTCGTGATCGAGGCGGGCGCGCAGGGGCGCCAACGCGGCAGCACTGTCTTGTACCTTGGTGGCCAGCACCAGCAGTTGGATCGGCGCGCCGTCATCGGCGGCCAAAGTGCGCTGCCACTGCATCACGCCGTTGCTCAGCCGGCGCGTCAGTGCGGCGCGGCCAGCGGCGATGCAATCCCAGCCGGCATCAGCGAAATAATCCGCCGCCAGCGTGCCGAGGTTACCGGCACCGAGCACATAACAGCGCGGCACCTCAGGGACTCCGCTGCGCGGCGTGATCGGGGAAGCGCCGCATGATCAGCCACAGGAGCGGCAGCCCCACCAGCGCCAGTGCCGCGGTGAGCATAAAGAACAGCGACCAGTTGCCGCCCAGCTGATCGACCACGTAGCCGCTGGACGACGCCAGCCAGATACGCGACAGGTTGCCAAGCGAGGACAGCAGCGAGTATTGGGTGGCGGTGTACGCCACGTTGCACAGACTCGACAGGTAGGCTACGAATGCCACCGTCACCAGCCCCATGGTCAGGTTGTCGGAGATCACCGCCACCGCCAGCGCCCAGTTCTGCGGCCCGATCACCGCCAGTGCCGAGTAGGTGAGGTTGGTCAGCGCCGCCAGCAGGCCGCACAGCATCAGCGCTTTTAGGTAGCCGAGCCGCTGCGCCACTAAACCGCCGAGGAACACCCCGATCAGGTTGGCGAGGAAACCGTAAATCTTGGAGATGTTGGCGATGTCCACCAGCTCGAAGCCCAGCTCCAGATAGAACACGTTAGACATGCGCCCAAGCATGGCGTCGCCGAACTTAAACAAGAACACGAACGACAGGATCAGCAGCCAACCGTCGCGCTGAGTGAAGTCGCGGAACGGCTCCACCAGCGTATGGCGCAGCCAACCAGTGACCGTCTGCCAGCGTGAGGCACTGGGCGGCGCTGGCGGCGGTGCGGTGCGTTCCGGCTCCGGGCTCAGCAAGACCGCCACGATGCCCAGCAGCAGCGACAGCGCCAGCACCTGATAGGACAGGTTCCAGCCGTAGTAATGCGCCAAGTACAGACCGCCGGCGCCGCCGACCATGGTGCCGCCCAGGTGCCAACCCCAGATCGCAATCGCCGAACCGGCGCCGTACTGATTGGGCTTCAGCGATTCAATGCGAAACGCATCCAGCACGATGTCATAGGTGGCGCTGACGAAGCTCACCATCACCGCCGCCAGCGCCAAGGCTTGGATGTGACCGGCGGGCGAGAAGCGCGCCATGAACAGCAGCGTTGCCACCATCAGCAATTGGGTCAGCAGCATCCAGCTGCGGCGTTGGCCCAGCCAGCGCCCCAGCAGCGGCAGCCGCAGCTGATCCACCAACGGCGCCCACAGAAAACTGATGGCATAAGGCGTGGAGGCGAGCGCGAACAAACCGATGTCGGTGCGGCTGATGCCTTCGGTTTTCAGCCACATCGACAGGTTGGAAAACACCAACGGTGCCGGCAGACCGCTGGCAAAACCGAGCACCAGTAGCGCCAGCATGCGCGGCTGCAGGTAGATGCGGGCACTGGCTAACGGCGCAGACATTCACAGACTCCGGGAATGGGGGCTCAGGGCTGCCAGCGGTGCACGCTCATGCGTACCCGTTCGCCCTGGAAGGTGACACCCTCGGCGCGCAAGCGCTCACGCTGAGCGGCGCCGGCCGGGGTGGCACCGTTGGCGCACAGCACGCGGTGCCAAGGTAACTGCGAGCCGGGCGGCAGTTGGCGCAGGATACGGCCGACGTGGCGCGCATGACGCGGCTGGCCGGCCTGCGCGGCAATGTCGCCATAGCTGGCCACCTGGCCAGCCGGGATCGCTGCCACTATGTGCCACACCCGCTCGGCGAACGACGGCTGCGGCGCCGTGGCTGCGGCGTCGATCATTCAGCGCAGGCCGCCGTCGGTGTCGATGCAGCGGCCGGTGAAGTAATCATTCTCGAAGATGAATTGCACGCTGCGGGCAATATGGTCCGGCTCTCCGAGCCGCTTGAGCGGCACGCCAGCCACCAGCCGGTCGCGGGCGTCGGGCTTCATGGCCGCGATCATGTCGGTATTGATGGTGCCGGGGGCCACCGCGCCGGTGCGGATGTTGTAGCGCGCCAGCTCTTTGGCCCACACCTCAGCCAGCGCCACCACGCCGGATTTGGCCGCCGCATAGTTGCTCTGGCCGAAGCTGCCGTGGCGCGCAATGGAAGAGATATTCACGATCACGCCTTCGTCCACCTGCTGCGCCACCATGTGGCGCGCGGCTTCACGGCCGCACAGGAACACGCCGGTGAGGTTGACGTCGATCACCGCCTGCCACTGCGCCAAGCTCATGGTGCTGATCTCACCGTCGCGGGCTTTCACCAGCAGGCCGTCGCGGGTGATGCCGGCATTGTTGACCACCCCGTGCAGGCTGCCGAAATCACTGACCACCTGTTCAAACAGCGCCACCACCGCGGCTTCATCGGCAATGTTGGCGCGGTAGGCGCGGGCACTGCCGCCGGCGGCGGCACAGGCGGCAATGCTGGTAGCGAGGTCGTCGTCATTGAGATCGACACAGGCGAGGGCGGCGCCCTGACTGGCAAGGCGGGTGGCAATGGCACGGCCGAGCCCGCGGCCGGCCCCGGTGACAACAATGGTTTTTCCACGCAGATCCATGACGCGGCTCTCCTTGGCGGGCTCGCAAAACAGTCATCTCAAGCGGGCAAGGTTAGGGGGCGGGGGGCGGTGGTGCAACGATCGTGGCGGCAACCCTTGAAAGGGCTGGCGGCGACCCCACTAACAGCGGCCGAGGCCAACAGGGTGTGGGTGGATGCCTATTGACGACACCCGAACTCCAATTATGATTGGCACTCGCTGCCCGAGAGTGCTAAATCGCCTCCGGGCCGGTGGCCAACCGCCGCCGAACACGAATTAAACACCCGAACAGTTCGACCTCAACAGGAGAACAGAGGCAATGAAAATCCGTCCTTTGCATGATCGCATCGTGGTTCGCCGCGCCGAAGAAGAAACCAAGAGCGCTGGTGGCATCGTGCTGCCCGGGTCCGCGGCGGAGAAGCCGGCCCGTGGCGAAGTGATCGCTGTCGGGAAAGGCAAGATCACCGATTCCGGTGATGTGCGCCCGATGGACGTGAAAGCCGGTGACCAAGTGATCTTCGGCCAATACGCCGGCAACACCGTCAAAATCGACGGCGAAGAGCTGCTGGTAATGAGCGAATCCGAAGTGCTGGCGGTGATCGAGGGCTGATTACTGCCCCCGCCGTGACTCCCGCAACCGAATTGAGCAATTGAGGAAGATTCAACATGGCTAAAGAAGTTCTGTTCCGCGACGAAGCCCGCCAGCGCATGCTGCGCGGCGTCAACATCCTGGCTGACGCAGTCAAAGTGACCCTGGGCCCGAAAGGCCGCAACGTGGTGCTCGACAAATCCTTCGGCGCCCCGCTGATCACCAAAGACGGCGTGTCCGTGGCTAAGGAAATCGAACTGGAAGACAAGTTCGAGAACATGGGCGCGCAGATGGTGAAAGAAGTGGCCTCCAAGGCTAACGACGAAGCCGGTGATGGCACCACCACCGCCACCGTACTGGCCCAAGCATTCGTTAACGAAGGTCTGAAGTCGGTTGCCGCTGGCATGAACCCGATGGACCTGAAGCGCGGTATCGACAAAGCAGTTGCTGCGGTTGTCGCCGAGCTGAAGAGCCTGTCCACCCCGTGCGAAACCACCAAGAACATCGAGCAGGTGGGCACCATCTCCGCCAACTCTGACGTGTCCGTGGGCCAAATCATCGCAGAAGCGATGGAGCGCGTGGGCAAAGAAGGCGTGATCACCGTTGAAGAAGGCACCAGCCTCGAAAACGAACTGGACGTGGTTGAAGGCATGCAGTTCGACCGCGGCTACCTGTCCCCGTACTTCATCAACAACCAGGAAAAAATGGCCGTCGAACTGGACGACCCGTACATCCTGCTGGTGGACAAGAAGATCTCCAACATCCGCGAACTGCTGCCGGTGCTGGAAGCAGTAGCCAAGTCTGGCAAGCCGCTGCTGATCATCGCTGAAGACGTGGAAGGCGAAGCGCTGGCTACCCTGGTCGTGAACACCATGCGCGGCATCATCAAGTGCGCAGCGGTAAAAGCACCGGGCTTCGGCGACCGCCGCAAAGCCATGCTGCAGGACATCGCGATCCTGACCGGCGGCACCGTGATCTCCGAAGAAGTGGGCCTGAGCCTGGAAAGCGCGTCGCTGGAAGACCTGGGTACCGCTAAGAAGGTCAACATCGACAAAGAGAACACCACCATCGTGGGCGGTGCTGGCAACGAAGCCGACATCAACGGCCGTGTGGAGCAGATCCGCGCTGAAATCGAGAAGTCCTCTTCCGATTACGACCGCGAGAAGCTGCAAGAGCGCGTGGCCAAGCTGGCCGGCGGTGTTGCAGTCATCAAAGTTGGCGCTGCCACCGAAGTGGAAATGAAAGAGAAGAAAGCCCGCGTTGACGACGCGCTGCACGCCACCCGTGCGGCAGTGGAAGAAGGCGTGGTAGCTGGCGGCGGCGTGGCACTGGTACGTGCCCTGTCCAAGCTCGGCGAGCTGAAAGGCGACAACGAAGACCAGAACGTGGGTATTGCCCTGGCAGTACGTGCGCTGGAAGCACCGCTGCGTCAGATCTCTGCCAACGCCGGCGCAGAAGCGTCCGTCGTGGTACAGACCGTGCGCAATGGCGACGGCAACTTCGGCTTCAACGCGGCCACCGGTGAATACGGCGACATGCTGGAAATGGGTATCCTCGACCCGGCCAAAGTGACCCGTTCTGCGCTGCAAGCTGCGGCGTCCATCGCGGGCCTGATGATCACCACCGAAGCCATGGTGGCTGACAAGCCGGCTCCGGCCGGTGCGGCAGACGCCGGCATGGGCGGCGGCATGGGCGGTATGGGTGGCATGGGCGGCATGATGTAAGCCGTTCCCACCCCGGCCCGGCGCGGTCCGGGCTGACCCTAAAAACGCCTTCTGCATAGCAGGAGGCGTTTTTTTTGCCTTAAGCAAATGGCGTCGGCGCAAGAGCATTGCCCTGCGCGGCCAAGCGCCCGCGAGGACCGCCCATTGGCGCGGCACCAACGCTGTGCTCCAATGCCGTTTATGTTGCCGTCCCCGTTGTTGTCATCCCCGTCCCGCCCGCTGACCTGGCGTAGCTGGTTGCCCTGTGCACTGATCCTGGTGCTGTTTGGTGCGGCCGCCGGCGTGGTGGACCCCTGGTTGGAGTACCAGCGCAGCGCGTTGGAACAGGGGCAGTGGTGGCGGTTGTGGAGCGCCCATTGGGTGCATGCCAACCTGGCCCATGCACTGCTCAATGTCAGCGGCTTCGTACTCTGCTGTTTGGTGTTCTCTGATCTGTACCGACGTCACACGCTGCTGCTGTGGTGGCTGCTGGCGCCGCCACTACTGAGTGCCGCGCTGTGGATCGGTGATGGTCTGGAAGGGCCCTATGTGGGCCTGTCCGGCATGCTGCATAGCTGGCTGGTGTGGGCGCTGGTGGTGGGGCTGCCGGGCCATCCGCGCTTGCATGGCGTGCTGTTGCTGGCGCTCGGTGGGCGCCTGCTGTGGGAGCAGCTGCCGGGCTATGACAGCGGCTATCTATCCGCCTGGGTGCCGGGCAGCGTGTATGTGAATGCTCACCTGTACGGCGCGCTGCTGGGTCTGGCGGGCGGCCTCGTCAGTCTGCTGTGGCGCCGTCGCAGCCGCCGCTGATCTGCTACACTGACGCCCTTTCCATCACCGCGACCGCGCTCATGTCCGCTTTACCCGAACCTCATCGACAGGCCTACCTGCAGGCACTGGGGCTGACCCCTTGGGTGGCGCGCCGCAGTGTGCCGGCGGCCGCGCCGTCCCCGGTGTGGGCGTGGCCGCAGCCGCTGACGCCGGCGCCGGCTGATGCCGTGCCGGACCCGGTGCCAGTGCCGACCGCGGTGTCCGCGTCGAACGCCGCGCCGGCTGCCACCGTTGAAGCACCAGCCGGTAGCGGGCCGCTGTCGGCAGCACTGGATGCGGTGCCGAGCTTGGCTCCGGTCGCGCCGTCGGACGCTGCCGAGCCCGCATTGCCGGAGGCGGCCGGCGAGGCCGGGCTTACTCTTACCCTGGAAGCGCTGTGGCTGGGTTCGCTGTGGTTGGTTGTCGAGCAAGACGATCCCCACGCACCGGCGCTGGGCCGTGACGCCCAAGGTTTGGCGCAGGGGCTGGCGGCGCTCTGGGGCGGTCGTAGCCAAGCGCGGCGCCGGTTCCAATTCCCGCCGGAGCGGATGCGTGTTTCGCGTGAGGAAACCGGGCAGGCGCTGGATGCGTTCCTGCGTGGTCTGTGCCGTGCCCAGGCTGGGCAGGTGCTGCTGTGTGCGTCGGAGGCGGTGGCTACTGCGCTGCAACGGCCGCGCTATCAGTTGCATCAGCATGATGGCCTGTCGCTGCTGGTGGTCAGTGCGCTGGACGAAATGCTACACACCCCGGCGGAGCATAAACGCCGCACTTGGCAGGCGTTGCTGGCGGCGGGGTATTACCGCCGTGGCTGACAATGTCGTACCTTGGCTGCGCAGTGATGTGCAATGCCGGTTGATGACGGCTGATGATGTGACCGCCGTGGCGGCGTTGGATGCGGCGCTGCAGTTCAGTCCTTGGACGCCGGCGCTGTTTGCTGACTCGCTCCGCTATGGCCACCACTGCCGGGTGCTTGAGCTGCACGGCACCGTCGTCGGGTTTGCGGTGGTGTCAGAAGTGCTAGACGAAGCCCACCTGCTCAACATCGCCGTGGCCGGTGCTCACCAAGGCCGGGGCTGGGGCCGGGCGCTATTGGAGTTCATGGCGGCGGCCAGCGCGCCGCGCTGCCAGCAGCTGTTCCTTGAAGTGCGTGCTTCCAACCACGCTGCCCAGGCGCTGTATTTGAGCGTCGGCTTTGCCAAAGTGGGCGAACGCCGCGATTACTATCCTGGCCCCCATGGCCGCGAGGCCGGTTGGGTGATGCTGGCGCCGCTGCCGTTGCCGTCCCGCTGACCGCACTTTGGAGTTGCCCTGATGCTGATGTTCACTCCGTTGCAGACTCCGCGTTTGCACCTGCGTGCGCTGCGCGCGGAGGACGCCCCTGCGCTGCTGGATATCTTCTCCCGCGATGAAGTGAGCGAATACTACGATCTGGATACCTTCACCGAATTGGCGGAAGCCGAGCAGTTGGTGCGCGTTTGGCTGCGCCGCACCGAGGCCGGTGAAGGGCTGCGCTGGGCGCTGACCCGCTCCGGTGATGACCGCCTGATCGGCACCTGCGGCCTGCACCAATACTGTCCCAGCCACCGCCGCGCCGAGATCGGTTATGAGCTGCATCCGGACTGCTGGGGCCAGGGGCTGATGACGGAAGCGGTGCAGGCGCTGCTGGCTTACGGTTTTGGGCCGTTGGCGCTGCATCGTATGGAAGCCTTCATCGATCCCGCCAACCATGCCTCAGAGCGCTTGCTAGAGCGTTGCGGCTTGCGCAACGAAGGCATCCTGCGCGATTACTTTTTCGAGAAGGGCCGTTTCGTTAACGCCCAGATGATGGCCATCCTGGAGCAGGATTACGCCGCCTTGGCAACGCCGCGCTGAGCGTGGTAAAAACACCGCCTTCCTTTTGATCGGAGCTTCATGCGCAGATAACCCATCCCGCCCTGGTCTGGTTCCGCCCCGCTTGATGGTGGCGGTCTGTGCATGTTTGTGTCCGAGACATTCCCATGTTGAACGATTCCCCTGCGGCCGTTGGGGCCGTGGTCCGCGCACGCGTGGCGCGGCGGGAGGCGCTGTGAACGCGTCCCGCCTTGAACAGCGCATTCTCAAAGTATTGGCGCAGGGCGGTGTCCTGCTGGTGGAGCGCGATCAGCGCAAAACGTTGGTAGCGGTGGAGGTGCTGACCCGCGATGGTTGGTTTGTACCGGATATCACACCAGCGCTGTTTCTGTCGCTGCGAGCGAAACGCTTGATCAGCTCCCGTGAGCCGGGGCGTTACCGCATCAGCCGAGCCGGCTTGCTGTTGCTGCAACGGTTGCGCCGCTGAACCGGAGTGACTGACGCTGTCTGGAGACGGCCGGTAGCGTGACCGGGCCGGCTGTCTTTGGGCGGCATGCTAGTGTGGTGGTCATTTCAAATAAGGCTGAGGCCGAAGCTGATCCAAAGCTGCATGCAGGCATATCGTTGCTTTCTGCTTCTGCTTCTGCTTCTGCTTCTGCTTCTGCTTCTGCTTCTGCTGCTATTTTTATGCTCTGAGTTTTATTTTTTAGGTTCGATTTTTTAAAGAAAAAATAAGCGCTCGCAGTGACGGGGGGAAGCGCTGATGTCGAAATTAAAACGGGATTGCAGCGTCGGTGGAGCGGCAGGACATGCTTTACCGGGCATTGGAACAGGCGGTCGCTTAGCGGCTCACTCCCTGCACTGTGCGCCCCGCTGGCGGCCTGCCTTTAACGCCGCCGACCGACCAGCGCCCAGCCGATAATCGCCAGCAGGTACACCATCACCAGCAACCATTTGCCACTGGAACACAGCCAGCTAAAGGTGGCCAGTGCATCGGTAATCGATGCGGAGTTGGCGAGAAACAGTTGCTGTACGGTGTTTTCCAGCACATCCAGCAACGCCGACAATGCCGGCAACGGCAACAGCAGATTCCAGCGTTGGCTGGCGCCGGCGCGGCTCAGCACGATGGCCAGCAGAGTGCTGGCGAACAGGCCATACCACAGCGGATGCAGGGTATCCGGTAGCAAGTGGTCGCGGTAGGCGTAGAGCAGACCGTCGTGTTCCCAGGCTGCGAACTGCGCCAGATATTGCTCGGCACTGGTGTAGGTCAGCTGCATACGCAGCAAGGCGCTGGGGTCATCCAGTGGCGCCAGCGTCAGCAAGATCAGCGTTTGTGACAGCAGGAACACCACGCCGCTGAGCAGCGCGAGCCAAGGCAGATTGAGGCGGTCGCGCAGACGCATCAGGGTGCAGGGAGTGGACATGGCGGTATCCGCAGCAGTTTCGGGAATGCCGATTGTGCGGTGTGCCGGCGGCCCCGGACAAGGGTCGCCGGGCGCTATCACTGGGCGTGGCACTCCAATGAATCATCGGCGCCGGTGAGCAGGCCGACCTCGCCTTTGGTGTGCCATTCCAGGCTGCTGTCGACAAACAGCGCGCCGGACGCGGCGATTTCTGGCAACAGCAAATGATGCTCGCCATTCAAATGCAGGCGCGCGCCTTCGCTGCTGTATTCCACCGCCAATTCAGTGCCGTCTTGGCAAATATAATGGACGGTACGGGGCGGCAACGGGGTGTGCGGTGCGGCGTCGGGCTCGACGCGCATCGGTACCAGATCTGTGGGTGGGGTGACCGGATCGCAGGCGGCCAATGGCAGCAATGCGCCCAGCAGCGCCCCACGCAGGCTGCGGAAACGAAGGGCTGGATTCATCCTGAATACTCGTGCAAAGACTCAAAGGTAGGCCGGTGAAGGCCACGCAGGATTATGACGGATTCTTTGCAGGGCTGCTGTAAAAACCCCTGCCGCGATGGCAGGGGTTGATGATGCAAGGTTACTTCAATTCTGACGAGGACAGCCCCAACAGGCGGCGGGCGATGATCAACTGCTGGATTTGTTGGGTGCCTTCGAAGATGTCGAGAATCTTCGAATCGCGCGCCCATTTCTCCAGCAAGTCGTCCTCGGTGTAGCCGAGGCTGCCGGCCAGTTCCACACAGCGCAGCGTGATGGCATTGCCGACTCGACCGGCTTTGGCCTTGGAAATCGACGCTTCCAGCGAGTTGGAGCGCTTGTTGTCTGCCATCCAGGCGGCGCGGATGGTGAGCCAGTAAGCGGCTTCCCATTCGGCTTCCATGCGATACAGCTCGGCTTCCACCGCGCTGGCGTTGTCCACCGGCTGACCGTAGTCGAGGTTGACGTGGTCGGCGAGCAGCTCGCGAATGCGCTCCAAGGAGGCGCGCGCGCAGCCGAGCGCCATCGACGCCACCAGCGGACGGGTGTTGTCGAACGTCTCCATCACCCCGCCAAAGCCTTTCTTGACGTCGATGTCCGGGTTGCCGAGCAGGTTTTCGGCCGGTACGCGGCAGTCGGTGAAGTTGATGGCGGCGGTATCGGAGGCACGGATGCCGAGCTTTTTCTCCAGTCGCACCAGCTCCATGCCCGGGGTGCCCCACTCGACCACAAACGACTTGATGGCAGCGCGGCCCACACTCAGGTCGAGGCTGGCCCACACCACCACACAGTCAGCGCGCTCGCCGGAGGTGACGAAGATCTTCTCGCCGTTGAGCACATAGTGGTCGCCGTCTTTGCGCGCGGTGGTACGGATCGCGGCGGAGTCGGAACCGGTGCCCGGCTCGGTGATCGCCATCGCCGCCCACTTGCCTTCAAAGCGTTTCAGCTGCTCGTCGTTGGCCACTGCCGCGATGGCAGCGTTGCCGAGGCCTTGGCGTGGCATCGCCAGCAGAAAACCGGTATCGCCGTAGCACAGTTCCATGGCGCCGAGGCAGGTGCTCATGTTGGAACCGTTCTTGACGCCGCCGTCGTCGCGGATGTGGCCTTTGCCGGTTTTGGTGGCGCCGGCGGAGGACTCCGGGTCACCTTCGTTGAAGCCGTCCAGTACCGACGCCAGCATGTCCAACTCTTTTGGCGCCTGGTGCTCGGCGCGGTCGTACTTGCGTGAAATTGGCCGGAACACACTCAACGCCACTTGGTGGGCATTGTTGATGATCGGTTTGATTTTTTTCGGAATCTCGATGTTCATGATGGGCGTCCTTATTCCGGATTACAGGTGCAGGCCGCCGAAGGCGACGCCCACGGCTCTCAGGTCGCGGTACCAGCGCTCCACCGGGTATTCCTTGGTGAAGCCGTGACCGCCCAGCAGTTGCACTCCGTCGGTGCCGATCTGCATCGCCTTGTCTTTGACCAGCGTGCGCGCCAGATGCGCTTCGCGCTGGAACGGTTTGCCCTGCTCGGCGCGGCAGACGGCGCGCCAGGTCAGCATGCGCATGGCATCCAGCTCGATGGCCATGTTGGCCACCGTGAACGCCACCGCTTGGCGATGGCTGATCGGCTCGCCGAACGCCTCGCGCTCGTTGACGTAGGGAATCACGTAATCGAGCACTGCTTGGGCTGTGCCGATCGCCAGTGCACACCAGGCCAAGGTGCCGAGATCCACCAGCGCGCGGTAATCGAAGTCGTCATCGCCGAGACGCTGGGCATCACTGACGCGCACATCGTTCAGCTGCAACGGCCGCTGGCCGCTGGCGCGGATGCCCATGGCCGGGTCTTCGCCGGCGGTCAGGCCAGCGGTGCCGCCTTCAATAATGAACACTGCCGGGCCGTCGTCGGTGGCCGCGGCGACCAAGAACAGCTCCGCTTCGGCAGCCAGCGGTACCAAGGATTTCACCCCGTTCAGCACCCACTCGTTGCCGTCCCGCACTGCTGTGGTTTCCAGCTGCATGGGGTCAAACAGCGGCCGCGGCTCGGTGATCGCCAGCGTGGCCAGCGGTGGCTGCTCGGAGGCAAATGCCGGCAGGTAGCGCGATTGTTGGTCGGCGTTGCCCCACTGAGTCAGCGCGTTGGCCACGCCCATCGGCGCCAGGATCGCAATCGCTTGGCCCATGTCGCCCCAAGCCAAGTCTTCCGCCACCAGCATGGTGGTGACCGGCGAGCGCTCGCTGGCAGCACCGCCGAATGCTTCCGGCACTGCGAAGAAGTTCAGGCCCAGCTCTTGCGCGGCGGCCAGTGTGGCCGGGTCGGTGGCCTGGGCGTGGTCAGCGGCTTCGGCGGCCGGGCGCAGCGCGTCCTCAGCGAAGGCTTTCACCGAGTCGCGGATCATCTGCTGTTCGTCGGTGATGTTCAGGTCGAACAGATCAGTGGTGAGCCCCGGTGCATTGAGGCGCTGGCGATCCCCGCTGCCGCTGCGCTTGAAGGTGCGCGCGCTGGTGGTCAGTACCTGGAAGCCGGTGCGGGTCAGGTTGTAGGCCAGGCGCTCGGCAAATTTGCGCAGTCCAAGCCGGTCCAGCACATCGGAACTGGCCAAGCGGTTGAGCAGGGTCAGGGCATGACCCACAGCATCTTTGGCCATTGCGGCCTCCTTGTCATGATCGGTGAAGAAGCAAAACGGTCTTCGATTATGAGCACCGACCGGCGCGTCACAATGACTGGTTGGCCTGTCGGTGCAGGCCGGACGGCAATGGGCGCTGGCGCGTGGGGAGGGCGTGTTTTCAGCCAATGCAGACCGGCGTGCAGGCAAAAAAAAGCCCCGCCGGAACGGCGGGGCTCTGGATCAGCAACGCGATGCGATCATTTGCACAGGATGCGGATCGGGCACAGCAGTTTGTCGAGCAGGTTCACCAGCGGGTCGAGCGCATCGGCCAGCGGACCGTCCAGATTCAGCAGATTGCCGTTGACCAGGTCGAGCAGGTTGATGTTCACCAAGCCGCCGACGCTGAGATCGAGCAAGCTGCC
Organism: Alcanivorax sp. REN37; assembly: GCF_041102775.1. Classification (NCBI taxonomy): domain Bacteria; kingdom Pseudomonadati; phylum Pseudomonadota; class Gammaproteobacteria; order Oceanospirillales; family Alcanivoracaceae; genus Isoalcanivorax; species Isoalcanivorax beigongshangi. Next base: position 2,291,675 of record NZ_JBGCUO010000001.1, on the reverse strand, counting down.
CTGCAACAGTTTCAGTTGCACCAATTCTTCGGTGCTCAGGTTCAGGTCACCCAGCAGTGGGATCGGCTCCAACGCCTTGTCCAGCTCGCCGAGGATGGTATTGACGGCGTCTTCCAATGGCCCCGGCAGGATGCCTGCCCAGCCCGGCTCCAGCAGGTTCAGGTCCAGCTTCAACAGACCGTCATCCCCCATCAGCAGCGCATCGGCCAGCAGCTTCAGCGCTTCTTGCGGGTCATTGCCCATCGACAGCACGTTGGCCAGTTGTTGCAGGGCGCCTGGATTGAGGCCCAGATCCAGACTCAACGCACAGCCTTCGGGACCCATTACCGTGGGGTCGCAGGCAGCGATCAGCACGTTGTTGCCGGCCAGCAGGTTGCCCGGATCGGTGAAGTCGGTGGGCAGCGGCAGCTTGATGATCACCAGGTTGTCGACGCCGTCCAAATCCGTGCCGCCGAGGGTCAGGATTTGGTTAAGGATGTCGGCTATCGGGCCGTTGAGCAGGTCACTGACGCCCGGAATTTTGCTGATCAGGCCATCGTTGAGGGTCATCACCACACCGCCGGTATGGAACTCGGACGGGTTGGTATGGACGGCCGGGTCCAGATCCATCAAGCGGTTTCCGGCCAGATCTTTGATCTGCAGCGGCTGCAACACGATTTCATAGTGGTGTTGGATCGCAAACGGTTGGGCCGGGGTAAAGGAAACCATGTTCTCGTTCACCACATACTGGCCGTCCAGTGCCACGCTGGCCCCTTTCAGACGCACCGCCACCGAACTGCTATTGATGCTGCTCGGCAGTACCGGCTCATCGAATTCCAGCGCGATTTTGGCGTCCTGCTTGATCAAGGTGCTGCCGTGGGCCGGCACCATATTCACCAGTTGCGGACGGGTGGTGTCACCGGTGCCGCTGGCGGAGGTGGTGAAGGTGGTGTCCTGCACCGAGCCGCTGTCTAGGTACTTTTGGGTGCTGGCGTTCTTGCACACTTCGGTGGCGATGTCGCTGCCGATATGCACGCTGTAAAGGGTGGACGGCTTGAACGCGCTGTTTGGTGTCAGCGTGACGTTGGTGCCGCGTACATCGACGATGGCCGGCAGCGCGTTACCGCCTTGGCTGATGTAGAGGTTGCTGGCGGTCACACTGTCTTCATCCACCGCGTGGGAGAAGCGCACGTTGACCGAGGTGTTGACCGGCACGTTGGTGGCGCCGTCGGCCGGGGCGATGCCGTCGGCTTCCACCGTGAACAGCTGTGACGCATCACGGCAGAACGCTTCGGTGGGGTTGTTGGGGCTGGGGATGTCGACCCGTTTGGTGCCGGAACCGCCGCCGTTGCCGCAGGCCACCAGCAGGGTGGACGCCAACAGCAGGCTGGACGCGCGCAAAAGCATGGGTGCTGTTTTGTTCATGATGTCTCTCCTGCCCGCCGCGTGGATGCGCGGCGGGATGCAACATGGTGGTTAACGACGACGGATTTCTTCACGGCTGGCCTGGATCGCTGCTTCAACGCGGCGGTTGCGCGAGCGACCTTCGGCGGTGCTGTTGTCTGCGATTGGCTGGGATTTGCCCATGCCGCTGGTGCGCACGCGCTCTGGACCAATGCCGAAGTGGCTGACCAGCACCCGCATCACCGCATCGGCACGGCTGTGGGACAGGGTCTGGTTGTAGCGCGCGCTGCCGGTGGAGTCAGTGTGGCCTTCGAGCAGCACTTCAGAGCCGGGGTACTCGGTCAGCACCTTGGCGACGCGTTCGATTTCCGGGTAGAAGTCGGTTTTTACCGTGGTGCTGTCGTGGTCGAATTCCACGTACAGAGTGATGTTGACCGACTCTTTCAGGATCTGCGGGCAACCCACTTCATCCACCAGCGCACCGGCCGGGGTATTGGGGCACTGGTCGAGGTGATCCGGCACGCCGTCACCGTCGCTGTCGACCCAGACCGGGGTGTCAACCACCGGCGCCGGCTCTTCTTTCACCACTTGGCGGCGGTATTGCTTGCCGAACAGCCAGTCGATGCCGAGGTAGGGTTGGGCGTCGATGAAGCCGTCATCGGTTTCCACCAGACCGCGTACACCGGCGTCAAGCATGAAGTGGCTGCCGAGCAGGCGCTGCAGGCCTAGCTCGCCGACCACCATGTGCTCTTCTTTCTTCTTCATGTGGTCCGGCTTCATTTCGTGGTAGCCGTAGCCCAGGCCGGCGTACGGCTGGAAGCCGGTAAAACTCCACTCTGGCGCGTGCACGCGGCCGGTGAGGGTGGCCAGCTTGGTGTCTACGTCCAAATCCACCTGACGTGCTTCGGTGGTGGCTTGACCGTATTGCAGCTGCATAGAGAAGCGCGGGTTGAAGCGGTAACCGACCTGTGCGGCCGGCTCCCAGTAGTTGTGGATGTCGCCGATGTGGTCGCGGCCCTTCTCGATGTCGTAGTAGGAGCCCTGAATCCCCACGTAGCCGAATGATTCCGGCCACTCGGATTCCGCCTGGGCGCCCATAGCCAGCCCCAGTGCGGCCACTGCCAGCAGGCGGCGGGCATGGAAGTAAGGTGTCTTGTTCATCTGATGTCCCTCGAAAGCATCCCGTGAAAAATCCCAGCACCGGCGCACCGGTGACTAATGGGCGCTATTGTCCCGAGCAGACGGGGTCAGCAGGGCGAGGGTTTGCTTCAGCGGGCTGGTTTAAGACTTTGTGGTACGCCAGTTTTGTTAATAAAGTTGTTTTTATTCAATGACTTGCTGGTCTAAGTCCGGGCCTGGGTGAATGGCAGTGGCGATCGCTGTGTAGTGATTTGTAGCGCAGCAGTGGCGGCGGCGCCGAAAAAACGGTGGTCGGCTACAAGGCAGTTACAGGGAAAGGGGGCTTTTTGTGGCAAGGCGCACGTTCTGGGACGGCATGGCGGCTGGAGCGTGTTTCCGATTGTAAGAACATGAAAGCAAAAGCAATTGGGCGCCTTGTAAGTCTAGGCTTACAGAATTAATCAGTTATTTCCTACGTTTGGTTGAGACTTCGGCCATCTCTTTTGCGGACATCTCAGGCGTCTTTGGCTGAAATCGTGCACGCCGACGACGGTGACACAGCCAGATGACGTTGTCGTGACCGCATTAATGCAGGCACAAAAAACGCCGTGGTCCTGCGACCACGGCGTTCAATGTCACCTTGCGGTGAGGTTCGGGAATCAGTTGTTCTCGAACAGTGCTTCACGCTTGGTGGCTTTGATCACCACTTCTACGCGACGGTTCTGCGCACGGCCTTCCGCGGTTTTGTTGTCCGCGATCGGCTGGCTCGGGCCACGGCCGCTGGTGGTGATGCGGCTCGGGTCCACGTTGAAGCTGCTTACCAGGGTGTTCTTCACGGACTCAGCGCGACGCTCAGACAGGGTCTGGTTGTACGCAACACGGCCGGTGGAGTCAGTGTGGCCTTCCAGGGTGACCTGGGCGTTCGGGTACTTCTTCATCCAGTCGGCCAGCGTGTTCAGCTCACCGATGAACTCCTGGCGGATTTCAGCCTTGTCCAGCTCGAATTCCACGTACAGGGTTTCGCGGATGTCCTGTTCCAGGTACTGCTGGCAGCCATGCTCGTCAACCAGGGCGCCGGCCGGGGTATCCGGGCAGCGGTCCAGGTAGTCCGGCACGCCGTCACCGTCGGAGTCCAGCGGGCAGCCTTTCTCGTCCACCGCCACGCCAGCCGGGGTGTTCGGGCACTGGTCCAGTTCGTTCGGCACGCCGTCGTTATCGTCGTCCAGCACCGCCGGCTCAACCGGGGCAACCGGCTTGCTGGTGGCGCCGAATACGATGTTCAGGCCGGCGTAGATTTCGCCTTCGATGCGGTCGTTCCACTCGGTCCACACCGGGCGTGCGCCCACGTCGAGGATGAAGTGGCGAGCGATGCGGGCTTGGGCACCGAACTCGAAACCGGCAACGGTTTCGGTGTCGTCTTTGGCGCTACGGCCGTGGTCGAAGCGCAGCTGACCAGCAGCGATACCGGCGTACGGTTCAAAGCCCAGTACTGAGGTGTCGTTGAAGTGGTAGCGCACGGAGCCCAGCAGGTTGCTGATGTAGCTCTTGTCACCGGTTTGGCGGGTGTGGGCTTGGTTGCGTTCCCACCAAGCTTGGAATGACCAGTTGGGGTGGAAGCGCAGGCCGGCCTGCAGACCCGGCAGGGTCACTTCGTCGTAACCGTTCGGGCCCATTTCGTTCTTTTCGAACCAGTATTGGCTGACGTGGCCACCCAGATAGCCGTAGCGGTCAGGAATGTCATGGGCAGACGCGGTGCTGGCCAGCGTCAGGCTGGCGATACCGGCGAGTGCCAGCGGCAGTACGGCATTCTTTTTCATAGATACATCGTCCCGATGAATGACTGGAAAAATCCGCGCCATTCTTGCCAGCCCGACCTGCTCCGGCAATTGCACCGGCGACGAGTCAATGAAAATTAACAATTGGCGGCATGAACGGTTTGAAATAACACGGGTCGTGGAAATTTTGTGAGAAAAATCACAAGTTTCCCAATGCTGTTTCAGTTTGCGGCGGTGACTTTACGTGCGTTGTAGAGGCCGTAGTCGGCATCGTTGAGCAATTGTTGGGCAGTACGCGGCTGATTGCCAGTAGCGCCGACACCGGCGCACAGACACAGCAGCAGACTACGGCCATCCTGCGTCACTTGTTGGCGGGCTAGATGCTCGCCAAGGGTGGCGCTAATGCGTTCGGCATCGCGCTGGGCAGTGTGCGGTAACACCAACAAAAATTGGGTGGCTTCAAAACGGCCGAACAAATCACTTTCGCGAATCAGTCCGCGTACTTCGCGAGCAATCAATTGCAGTGCCGCGTCGGCCGCCAGGCGACCGAGTTGGTCGGCCAATTCGCGGCTGTTGCGCAGCTCCAGCAGCACCACTGAAACCGGATAACGGTGACGCGCACTGAGCGCCAACTCACGCTCCAGCATGCGCAGCATGTAGGGGCGGTTGAACAAGCCAGTGAGGTGGTCGTGGCGTGCCTGCAACAGCAGTTGCTGGCGTTCGTCCATCAGCGCGGCGTTGCGGCGCAGTAGCGGGAAGGCGATGCAGGGAGTCAGCAGCAGCGGCATCAGCGTTGCCATGGTGAGCGCAAACAGCCAGTTGCGTTCGCCGGTGGCCAGCACTGCGATGCCGGTGCCCAGCAGCGACACGGCAATGATGGCCAGCGTCAGCAGCAGGGTATTGCGCAGCGCCCGCAGCAGCGTGCCGCGCGAGCAGGGCGGTGCGCTGTCGGTCCCGGTCGTAGACCGTTGGCCGTGATGCATGGAATGTCCCCCAGGACGCCGTACGTTGCCGCACTGTTGTTGGTGTTGGAGCAGCCTAGAAAGTCTCAGGCGTGGAATCAACCGTTGTGCTGAGGCACCTGTGCCAGCCAGCGGTCGAGCGCATTGGCGAACTGCTGTTTGTCGCGCTCGCCGAGCGGCGGCGGGCCGCCGTGGTGGAGTCCGGCACCGCGCATCTCTTCCATGAAATTGCGCATCGTCAGGCGTTGGCCGATGCTGTCGACGGTGTACAGCTCGCCGCGCGGATTCAGCGCGATGCCGCGGGCCTCGATCACCCGCGCCGCCAGCGGAATGTCGGCAGTAATCACCAAATCGCCCGGTTGGCACTGTTCAGCGATATAGTGGTCGGCTTCGTCGAAGCCGCCCGGCACCTGGATGGCGCGGATCAGTTTGTCCGGCGGCACCCGCAGCGGCTGGTTGGCGACCAGCACCAGCGGCAACTGGCGCCGCCGCGAGGCGCGGTAAAGGATCTCGCGGACCACGCCGGGACAGGCGTCGGCGTCCACCCAGATTGTTGTCATGCGTCGGTTCCCCGCGGGCAATGTTCGGCAGCGGCGGGCATTCTGCCACATTGCAGCGCTGGTGGCGTGTGGCGGCAGTTTTCGCTATACTCCGCCGCGCTTTGATGCAGCGGGACCGCAGCCGTGGTCCGAATTCACATGCTGCCCGGGGAATCAGTCCCCGCGTCCCGTCTTCAGCCCACTTCCCCTATCTCTTGATGGATACGGCTCGGGCTTCTCTGCGGGAAGCCTCGTTACCGGTGAGTGAAACGCCAGCCCGCGCTGGTGATCCGGTCCAGTGATTCCGTCACGGCGGCTGCCGTGGCATTGCAAGGTGAAACATGTCCGATACCAATTCGATCGAGCAGCCTGGCTTCGATGGCCTGGGGCTGTCCGCTGATGTGCTGCGCGCGGTTGCTGAGCTGGGCTACCAGACTCCGTCCGCGATCCAGCAGCAGATCATCCCGCACATTCTCGCCAGCCGTGACGTAATCGGCCAGGCGCAGACTGGAACCGGCAAGACCGCAGCGTTTGCGCTGCCGTTGATCTCCCGGTTCGCTGATGCACCGGCACACAACGTGCAGGTGCTGGTGATGGCGCCCACCCGCGAGCTGGCGCTGCAAGTAACTGAATCATTCGAAACCTACTCCCGCTTCACGCCGCAGCTGAAAGTGATCGCGCTGTGCGGCGGTATGGACTACCGCCCGCAGACCCGCGCGCTGAAAGACGGCGTGCAAGTTGTGGTCGGCACCCCCGGCCGCATCGTTGACCACCTCAAGCGTGGCACCCTCAGCCTGGCGGCGCTGCAGTGCATCGTGCTCGACGAAGCCGATGAAATGTTGCGCATGGGCTTCATCGACGACGTTGAGTGGGTACTGGAGCAGGCCCGCGAAGGCTGCCAAGTGGCGCTGCTGTCGGCCACCATGCCGCCGCCGATCCGCCGCTTGGCCCAGCGTTTCCTGAGCGAGCCGGAAGAAGTCACTGTGGCGGCTAAGACCGCGACCGTGGCGGCGATCCGTCAGCGCTACCTGTTCGTTAATCACCGCGACAAGCTGGACGCGCTGGTGCGGGTACTGGAAACCGAAACCTTCGATGGCGTGATCCTGTTTGCGCGCACCAAGGAAAGCACCGTCGAACTGGCGGACTTCCTGCAGCAGGCCGGCTTCCGAGCCACCGCCCTCAACGGCGACATGGCGCAGCCGCACCGCGAGCAGGTGGTGGAGCAGCTGAAAGCCGGTCGCGTCGACATCCTGGTGGCCACCGACGTGGTAGCGCGGGGTCTGGACGTGCCGCGCATCACCATGGTGCTCAACTACGACATTCCGTTCGATGGCGAAACCTATGTGCACCGGATTGGCCGTACTGGCCGCGCCGGCCGCGAGGGCGATGCGATCCTGTTCGTGACGCCGCGCGAGAAACGCATGCTGTTCAACATCGAACGCCTGACGCGCCAGAAAGTGGAAGAAATGCCGCTGCCCACCGCCGCGCAAATCAACGCGGTGCGCAAGGCGCGCTTCAAGGCGCGCATTGGTGACACGCTGGCACAGGGTGGTCTCGACAGCTTTGCCACGCTGGTGAACGAGTTCATCGCCGAGCACGAGGCCGATCCGGCTGCGGTGGCCGCTGCGCTGGCGAAACTGCTGCAAGGCGACCAATCGTTGGAAGTGGAAGACCGTCCGTTCGTGCCGGCTCGGGCGCGAGAAGACCGCGACAGCCGTGGCCGCGATGGCGAGCGTAACAGCCGCCGTCGCGACGACGACCGGGGCGAGCGTGCGGCCCGTCCGCGCAAGGCGCCCACCGCGCCCGACGCTGGCATGACCCGCTACCGCATCGAAGTCGGTCGCAACCACGGTGCTAAACCGGCCAACATCGTCGGCGCCATCGCCAACGAAGCGAACCTGAACAGCAACCGCATCGGTCGCATCGACATCTTCCCGCACTTCAGCACCGTTGATCTGCCGGAAGGTATGACCGAATCCTCCCTGCGCCATCTGCGCCAGGTGTGGGTAGCTGGTCAGCAGCTGAACATCTCGGTGGATAACGGCCAAGGTGGCGCGGGTAACCATGCCGCAGCGCCGAAGTCGCGTCCGATGAAGCAACAACGCACCGCGAACCGGGATAACCCGCCGCGTCGCCGCGCTGCATCCTGAGTCACACCGGCGCCGGGGTTCACCCCGGTGCCAGGACCGACTGCGCCGTCCGTTTTTAAGGCGGCGCAGCCGGGCCGGATGCTGCAATGATCCACTGTCGCTACGGGTGCGCCGCACCCGAGGCGGTCGCCGTGACCGCTGACATCTTATGTTTGCCCCCGCTGTAGCTAGATCAATTCCTCCATCATCGTCTCCTTCGCGCATCCTTCTGCTTGCCTAGCTGCCTAGCTGCTTGTCCGCTTAGCTTGCTGCGGCGTTGGCGGGGCGCTTGCGCCCCCTGCGTGGCACCTGCCGCAGTGCGGCTGACTCATTGCTGCGCACGTCGCCCTCGCGTCGGTGTGGGGGTGGCTGTTAAGCTGCCCGCCCATCGCTTGTCCGTGGCCGGTCCGGCTGCCCGCGATGCTGTTACTGCCACAAGGTTGTTCCCGCATGTCTGCTGTTCCTCCTGCTTGGGTGGCGTCGACCACCATGTCGAGTTTTGTACTGCTGTGGGGCAGTGCGGCGTTATTCATTCGCTGGGGCCTGGATTACGCCTCGCCATTGGCGCTGCTGATGCTGCGATTTTCGCTGGCGCTGGTGTTGCTGGTGCTGATCGGCCTGCCGCGCCGGCAGTGGTGGCCGGCGGCCGGCACCCGCTGGCAAGTGGCGTGGGCCGGGCTGGTGATGATCGGTGGCTACGCGCTCTGCTACGCGCTGGCGCTGGACAACGGCATCACGCCGGGGCTGCTGGCGACGCTGCTCGGAGTGCAGCCAATCCTGACGCTGCTGCTGACCGAACGGCAATTCCCGGCGCGGCGTCTGCTGGGGCTGTGTATCTCCCTCGGCGGGCTGGCGTTGGTGGTGCTCGAGAGCCTGCTGCTGACCGGGTTATCGGTGATGGGGCTGGTGTATGCGCTGCTGGCGCTGGTGGGTATCACTGCTGGCTCGCTGATGCAGAAGAATATCCAGCAGCCGCCGATACAGGTGTTGCCGCTACAGTACTTGGTCACCCTGTTGCTGTGCGTGTTGTTCATTCCGGCAATGCCGCTGACGGTGGATTGGCAGCCGCTGTTCGCTGCGCCGCTGCTGTGGCTGGTGGTGGTGATCTCGGTGGTGGCCCAACTGCTGCTGTACCGCATGATCCGCAGCGGCAATCTGGTCAATGTCACCGCCTTGTTCTATCTGGTGCCGGTCGTCACCGTGCTGCTGGACTACCTGGTGTTCGGCAATACCTTGCCGGCGCTGGCACTGGTGGGCATGGGCGCGATCCTCGGCGGTCTGGTGTTGGTATTCCGGGCACCGCCGGCGGCGGCCTGAGGGACTTCCCCGTGGCAGCGGCTCGCGTACTATGGCGCCCATGACCGACACACCGCCCCTGCGCCAGCCCTGTCCGCCAGGCCTGTGCGATTGCCAGCAACAGGCCCTGCGCAATGCGCCGGGGGCGGATCAGCGTGTGCTGCGGCTCACGGAACGGGAAGAAAAAATCCTGGTGCAACGGCTGGAGCAGCTGCGCGATCTGGATGACCTGTACTACATGCTGGGGCGCTTGGAGCAGCAACTCGGCATCCGGCTGCAGATCGAAGCGCCCGCCGGTGAAGTGCGCACCGTGCGTGGCTTGGTATTCGAATTCGCCCCGCAGCAAGGGCTGTGCCGCAAGACACGCAAAGCGCTGCCGGCGGCGCTGCGGCGGGCGCTGGCGGCACAGCCGCACATCCTGTATGCACTGCTGGACAGCCACGGCCTATTTGGCAACCGTTGAGCGGACGCGGTGCGGTATCCCGCTGCGCCGAGGAACTGAGATGAACAGCCCACGATTGAAACAGGCCCGTGTGGCCCGCCCCTGATGTGCTTTGGAATGTGGCACATCACCTGGGCGCAGCAGCATTCCAGGTGACTCAACGACATCACAACCAGTGAGTCCCTGATCATGGAAAAGCATTGGTCGAAGGTGGAATACCTTCATCAAACCGTTACCAACCGCAATATTTTCATCCGCGGACAACACAGTTATTACAGCGATTGCTGGGACGCCGGCTTCGAGCGTTCGGTAGTGCGTTATCTACACGGCGACGCTGGCAGCCTTGACTGGGAACCACCGTGGCAGGTGGATCGACTGCATATCGGCGACTACGTTTGCATCGGCGCCGAAGCGGTCATTTTGATGGGCGGCAACCACACCCATCGCATGGACTGGTTCAGCTTGTACCCATTTATGGAACACATCGAAGCGGCTTACCAAGGGCGCGGCGATACCCATATCGAGGACGGCGCCTGGATCGGCATGCGTGCCATGCTGATGCCCGGGGTCACGATCGGCGAAGGCGCGGTGGTGGCGGCGCAGAGCGTGGTGACTCAAGACGTGGCGCCGTACACCATTGTCGGTGGCAGTCCGGCGCGGCGTATCGGGCAGCGCTTCCCGGACCAGGTGATCGAACGGTTGCTGGCGCTCGGTATGTACCGCTGGCCGGCGGCGCAGTTTGAAGCGCTGCGGCCGGTATTGTGCCAAACCGATCTGGCGGTGCTGGAGCAGGCGCTGGCGGACTATCAGCGCAACGTTTCGGCGTAACAAGATGGACCCCGGCCTAGGCCGGGGTCTTGTTTTGGGTGTCATGCGGCGGGTGCCCAGCGGTGCGCTAGGAGCCCATTGGCTAAAGTGCTGGCCAGCCGCCCAAACCGACATACACTGCTGACGATCTTTCCGATCTTTCCGATCTTTCCGATCTTTCCGATCTTTCCGATCTTTCCGATCTTTCCGATCTTTCCGATCTTTCCGATCTTTCCGATCTTTCCGATCTTTCCGATCTTTCCGATCTTTCCGATCTTTCCGATCTTTCCGATCTTTCCGATCTTTCCGATCTTTCCGATCTTTCCGATGTTTGCGGCCGGAAGTCGCGGCGGGTAATCGAAGCACCATCGGTGCTGAAGAACGTATACGGTCATGGCCTCAATGGATGCGGGGTGCTGCCTAGTGTCGCGTGGTGCGCCAGCACAGCTGTCGGTGACTGCCGCTGGGGCACCTGCTGCATCGACACCGTGGTCTGCGCGCTGCAACGCCGCGGGCCGCAAGGTGCTGCGCAGTGGAGCCTCGGTTCGGTCACCCAGTGCTGCACCCGCAATGGGGCGTCGGCATCCAATTCCGCGTGCGCGAAATCGGGCATCAGCAGTTCGCTGCACTAGGGCAGCATCGCGTGAGACTACTTTGTGGGTCTTGCCTGATGGTTGTGGCGGTCAATTGGCGCTGACCAGCTGATCGTGATACCGCAGCAACAACACATTTTCGTCTGCGGCCAAGGTGCAGTCACTGGAATCTCCTTGATCTGTGGCCCGTGCCTAGTTGTCTAAACGGGCTGCCAGACGCTTGTCCAATGGGGCTGCCAGACGCCTTGGCCGGCAGCCGTCCAACACGGAACCCACCATGAGTTGGCGCCCAGTGGCGTGCAGCAACGCCAGCAGGTGGGATCAATAGCGGTTTTCTGGTGCGCCATACCAGGCACGTCATGCAGCGCGCGGGCGCCGGCAAAAGCCATGAATAGCAGAGCAGAGAGGCAGCACAGAAATCGAGGTCTGGATGCCGTCCCCACTGGTGGCAGCGGCGGGACTGGCGCCTGCCGATTGCGGCCCTCTGCCGAGGTAGGATGCCGATTGCAATAGCGCATATGAAAACGCCCCGCAGGGCGGGGCGTTCTCGGTACCGCAACGCGCTTATTCAGTGCAGAACGGCGCCGCTTCCTCGGCTTGGCTGATGCGCAGCCAATCGAGGCTGCCGCTGAAGCCCGGCGCATCGTTGGCCTGCCAGGCGCCACCCACCATCAGGCGAGTAGCGCTACGGCTGATCAGCGGCGCGCCGCTGAGCGGCACGAACTGCTCCACCGGCTCGCAGTTGAGCGACACCGACACCCGCTCCGGCGTCGCCACCAGATGCAGGTCCTGCCAGCCGTCGCCGTCCAGTGGCACCAACACTCGACGGCCTTGGGCGGCAAAATGCAGCACTAGGACGTCGTCGCGCTGTTGCACGCTGAAGGCGTTGCCGAGCGTCGGGCTGCCCAGCGTCAGCGCGGTTTCCAGCGTGTCAGCACTGGAGCGGCTGCGCAGGTGCAGGGTGAAGGTTTCGCCGAGTACGGTGTGGCTGAACACGGCATCTTCGCCGGTGATCAGGCGGGTGTTGCCGTCCAGCGTCAGCGTGCTGCCTAACTGGCCGGCCTCGCCGGCCGCCGGCAATGCCGGCAGCTCGGTGAGTTGGGCGTCGGTGGCCAGCAGCGGGTTGCCGTAGGCAGAGCGGTCATGCACACAGCTGGCGCAGTGTTGCTCGGCGTCCATCAGCCAGAAGCCCTGCACCGCGCCGGTGATCGCCAGTTCGGGCACCTCCACCGGGTTTTCCACGATCTGGTCGACGTAGCGGGTTTTCTCATCATCGCAGCCGGCCAGCAGCGCGGTGGCGAGCAGGGCGGCGGCAGTCAGTTTGTGGCTCATGTGATTCTCCTCAGCGCTGGGCGCGCGGCGTCAGCAGCGCGTCATCCACCAGCCGACCGTCCACGGTGCGGGTCAGCACGCGCAGCTGCGCGCCCTTGATTTCCAGCGTGGTGTAGGTCGGTACGTTGTCGTCGAACAGCACTGCGGCGACGCGCGCGATGCCGGTGCCGTTGCTGTCGTAGAACTTGGCGGAATCAGAGCCAGCGATCAGGTAAGTGGCGCCCTGCGGGTGCGGCTGGCCGCCCTGCAGCGGCAGGCTGCGCGAGTACATGTGATCGTGGCCGGACAGCACCAGATCAATGCCCAGCTCATCCACCACCGGTGGCAGCCACTGCTGTACGCGACCGTTGCCGGACGCCGGATTACCGTGGTACGGCGGGCGGTGGATCATCACCACTTTCCAGGTCTTGTCGCTGGCGGCCATGTCGCGCCGCAGCCAATCCATCATCGTCTGCCAGTCGGCGTCGCTAGGGACTTCACTGCTCAGCACCGCCATGTGCATGGGGCCGTAATCGAAGCTGTACACTGCGCGGTCGTAAGGGGCCGGCAAGCCGTTGTCCACCTGCGGCATTCGGAACATGCTGGCGAACTTGTAGGCACCTTCGTTGATCACCTCGTGGTTGCCCTGGGTTGGCACCCACAGCCGTGACGCCATGCCGCTGTCGCCTTCGAGGGCCTCGAAGAACAGCCGCATCAGGTGGTGCAGCGACAGGTCATCGCTGATGTCGCCGACATGCAGGATCAAGTCCTTGCTTGGCAGTTGGCCCTGCATCTTGCCGAGCAGCTCGGTGACCAGGCCGCTGCCGCTCTGCACGTTGGTGTTGGCGGACGTCTGGGTGTCGCCGAACAGGTGCAGGTTGATGGCATCGTCTTCGTCATCGGTGGTGAAGCGGTGCAGCGCGCCGCCCGGCACCTGGTACTGGTACTCGGTGCCGGCCGCCAAGCCGGTCAGCAGCGCGTGGTGGACCCGCACCACGCCGGCTTCGGCGCCGTAGAAGAACGGCACGATTTCCGATTCGCCCACTGCCGAGTCGGACAAGCCGCCTTGGCCGTAACGCACGGTGGAATCCAGCGTGTGGCTGTCGGTGTACCAGGTCACATTGACGCTGCTGCCGTCGTGGCCCGGCGTCAGTTGCGGGTAGCGCGGCGTGGCGTCGAGGCGTTCCACCAGCGCGTTCACTTCGCTCATCAGCGAGGCGCCGTCGTCGTCAAAGGCACGGAACAGTTGCGGTGCGGACTGCGGGCCCGGGTCCAGCGTCACCATCAACTGGCCATCGGCGTCGGTGCGGCCGAGCGGCACCACATCGCTGATGACGTCGTTGGCGGCGTTGTACTTGAAGGTTTCCACTTCCACGCCAGCGGCGGGCTGACCGGCAGCATCGGTGACCAGTAGGCGGGTGGCCTGACCGCGCACGCCCCACTCGGTGAGCAGGCGGTAGCGGCTGCCCACCTCTTTGCGCAGCACCGGGTGATAGAAGGGTTTGCCGTTGAGGCTGCCGCTGATCACCACCGAGACCGCGGTGTTCTGCAGGTAGTCCTTCACCGCCAGTTGCAGCGTGCCGAGCGTGGTCACGGCGTCATTAAAGCCGCTGAAGCGGGCTTCCCACACGCCATCTTGGTGCGATACCTGCTGCGCCGGCAGGCTGCCGTCGAGCCACTCCAGATCGGCCTTGGTGCGGTCGTATTCTAGCCGCAGGGTGAAGTCTTGGAACGCGTTGCCGCCCTGCACCGTCACCGGGATGGATGCGGTGGCGCCGGGGAAGAACTGCACCCCTTCACTGTCGAAGCGGATCTGCGCACCACCGGTATCGACCTGGAACAGGTAATCGCCAGCGGTCATGTTGCCGTTGCGGTCAGCGATGCGGTAATCGACCCGGTGCCAGCCGTCGCTGAGCGGGTTGGTGCTGTAGCTGAAGCGGTCGCTGCCGTTGTAGCTCACCGCACCGCTGACATCGTCGCCGTCGATCAGCAGTGTCAGGCTGGACACATCCAGACCGCTGTCATCGTGGGCCTGCAGGGTCAGCGTCGGCGCGGCGGTGTCCACCGTGGCAAGCGCCGCCGGTTCGGTGGTGACACCGGGGCCGGCGAGGTCGGTGTTGTCGCTGTAGACCTCCATGAAGTCGTCCAGCAGCACGTGGGAGTCAATGCGCTCGGCGGTTTTCAGCACCAGGAAACGGAACGGCTGGTTGAAGCGCAGCGGCGGGGTGAAGCCGGCCGGGATCTCGGCTTTCATGAAGTTCCAGCCGCGTTCCGGGAGCGGGTCGCCATCATTGTTGTAGTTGATGGTGATGTTCTTGCCGTCAGCATCCACCAGCGTGCCGCGTACCCACCACACCTTGCCGGCCAGTTCTTCTGGGATGTAGACGTTGACGCCCAGGTATTTCGGGTAGCCGGACAGCGCCGTGGTTTTGCTCGGATCGGTGAGGTAGGCGCCGAAGGTGCCCGGTTGTTTCGGGTCGGCGGTCCAGCTCAGCTTCATCGAGTACTGGCCCTTGAACACCGGGTCAGTGACCTGCTCCAGCGTCACTGAGGAGTGACGCGCGCCGGCGGCCTTAAAGGCAGACACATCGCCTTCGAAATCAGCCACCACCACTGGCGCCACCCCGATATTGACGGTGAGCTGGGCGGCGGCGTCGCCGACGCGGGCGGTGACTTGGCACTGCTGGCCTTGGGTGTTGGCAGCGGTGAGCACACCGGTGGCGGCATCAATGCGGCACAGTTCTGGCTGGTCGACGCTGAACGCCAGCGCATCCAGTGAGTAGTGCACGGGCTTGCCTTGGTAGGTCAGAGTCGGCTGCAGCGTCAGGCTGGCGCCGCCATCGACGGTGACGCTGGTAGCGGCGAAGCTGACGCTGTCGACGCTGCGGGTAACGGTGACGCGGGCAGCGCCTTTCTGCTCGCCCACTTGCACCACCACATAACCTTCGGCGTTGTCCTTGCCGGCCTTGAAGGCGCCGGTACGGGGATCGATGCCGCCCAAGCGTGCGTCGCTGATGCCGTATTCCGGCACCGGGCCAGCGCCTTGCCAAGACTGGCTGTCATAACCGACGCCCCGGAAGCGGCGATACACCGAGTCGGCCAGCAGCGTGATCTCGCGCGGGTATACCGCCACATCCTGACCGTACTGGGCCGCGTCCGCGTTCAGCGCCAAGCCCCACTTGGTGGCGGTGACCCGCTCGCTGCCGTCGGACGGCGTGTTCAGCAGGTGGGTGTAACGCTCGCCGGGCAGGCGCCCGACCAGGGTGGTGGAGCCGCCGCCGTCGAAGTTGACCGCAGTTTGAGCACCGTAGGCCACCATCAACTGCGCCATCTTGCGGGTGGTGATGCCGTCGGTCAGGGAGCCGGCCGGCTTGTCCACCACGAGGAAGAAGTAGCTGCCGTCGGCGCGAATGCCAAACGCAGTGCGGCTGTTGACGCCGCCGCTGCCCTCATCGCTGTCTTCGGCGATCTCACCGTTGCGCACCATCAGGCCACGACCGAAGCCGGCGCCGAGCGCGTATTGCACCTCATCCCAGCTCGGATCAGTGGTTTCGTAACGGATGTCGATCTGGGCGCCGTTATTCAGGTCGCCGTCGTCTTCCAGTACCGCGTGGCCGTTCGGAATCACGAAGCCGCGCACGCCATCAAGGCGGCGCACCACCTTGCCGGACAGCGGCGGCAGCTGGGCCATCACGCTGCCACCGGGCTCCTGCACCACCGACACGCCGTTGACCTCAGCACGGATCAGCACCGCCTGCTTGCCGCTCAGATCGAGGGTGCCGCGGTAGCCATCGCCGGGGTAGAGACCGTGCTCGCCGTTGCCGCGGCGGAAGCTGGTGTTGGTTTGGTTGCCGGGGTGGTAGCGATGTACCAGGCCCAGCTCGCCATGGGCAGCGCCGTCGACGTAGACATTGAGCGTGAACGGCGGCACTTGGTCGAGGATTGCTGCGCGGCCATCTTGGTACACCACCACCGCTTCTTCGGTGCGGTCGCCGAAGCCGGTGTAGGTCATGCCATCGGTCTTGATCAGCCCGATGTTCCAAGCTTCCAACATGCTGTAGGGGTCGGCATTGACCGCCAGGATGATGTTGTCGCCCTGGTCGATGGCGTGGTTGGCCGAATCAGTGGTGCGCTCGAACGACAACTGGCCGCGCGAACGGTTGATCGGCACCAGCGACAGGCTGCCGCCGAGATTGAATTCGGCGCTGATGATGGCTTCGCCATGGGTGTGATTGAGGCGGCCACGGGTCAGCAGCAGGTCACTGTTGACCGGGTAGTGGCCGAAATCAGTGATCAGCGACGGGTCCGGTTCGCGGGCGGTGGTGCCGGATACAGCGGGGGCGGGCACCGTCGCGAACAGGTCGTCCACATTGTCGGGCGGCGCAATCAGATGCGCGGCAAATTGCTCGGCGGTGGATTGGTCATCCACATGGGGAACATCGACAACCTTGTCACGAACAACCGTCTTGGTGTCGTCCTGACACCCGGCCATGAGCGAAGCAGCCAGCAGCGTCAGCGCCAAAGGCGCTGCAGCGGGCCGCGATCGTGGGGATCGTGTCACCGTTATCGTCTCCGGTAAATAAATGTAAACGGGCGGCGATACGTTAGTCAGCGCAGATGACAGCGCCGTGGCGGTCATGGGGCACAGTGGCGACAGGAAAGTGATGAAACGTGATTTCGCATTGCCGTGTTGCGCAATGCGCAATGGGTCACAGCCCGGATGGCTACGGCTACGTGCTGGCAGGGTGTCGCAGTACACTGCGCGCTTTCCGCGATCACAGAAGAGAACCAACGTGCAGAAGGCGAATGAAACGGCGGCCGTGCTTCAAGCCGCCCGCGAGCAGTATCGTCAGGGGCGCTTCCGCGCTGTTTGGGATGCCCTGGTGGCCCACGCCGGCGAGCCGGCCCGCTGGCAAGACCCCTCCGTCATGGTGTTGGGCGCCCGCGCGCTCAATCACCTCGGTCGTTCGCGCACCGCTGAGTATTTGATCCTGCGCGCCCAGCGGCTGCGGCCGCAGCATTACGAACAGCGCTATTACTACGCCGCCTACCGCCTCAATAACGACGGGCCCTGGGCCACCCTTGGCCACCTGCGCGCCATCGGTGAGCAACTGGACGGCGCCGACCGGGATCTGGCGAGCAGCTGGCTGGCGCTGTATTCCAGCATCTTTGCCAGCTACCGCGACTGGGAGCGCGCTCAGGATTATCTCGACCAAGCCAAAACGATCTGGCCGGAAAGTCCGTGGCTGTGCACCCAACAGGCGTCGCTGCTGGAGCGTCAAGATCGCTACCAGGAAGCGCTGGAGCTGCTGGCGGCGGTGGCGCAGCCGGAGCTGTCGCAGCTGCGCAGCTATTTCGAGCTGTTGATCCTGATGGACCGCCGGGATGACGCCAAAGCGGTGATGGCACAAGGTCTACAGCGGTTCCAGTCGGTGGACCTGTGGCTGCGCCATTACGACCTGTTGCTGGAAGACGGCGAGCGCGATGAAGCCTTGGCAGCGCTGGAGCAGGCGCGGGCGTTGATCCCGGAGCTGCCGAGCGGCTCGGTGGATTCGATGGTCAGCTACCGCGATTACGAAATCTGCTACGAGCGCGGCGAGGTGGACGAAGCCATCACCCGGCTGGCCGGGCAAAAGAACCACTTCCTCAAGACGGTGCGCGAGAATCTGCTAGCGGCCCCGGCAGACGCGCCGGCCAAGCAACTGGCAGTGGGCTTTGTGCGCCAGCACCACATGACCTGTGCGCCGGCCACCTTCGCCGCGCTGGCCCGCTATTTCGGCCACCCGTTTGAGCACTTGGAAATTGCCGAGGCGATTTGCTACGACGGCACCCCGGCCACCACCGAGCGGCGCTGGATCAGCGAGCTGGGCTGGACGGTGCGCGAGTTCGAGCTGACCCCGGAAGTGCTGTGTCAGTTGATCGACCGCGATATCCCGGTGGCGCTCGGCACCGTTGATCCGGGCAATGCCCACTTGCAGGCCATTGTCGGTTACGACCTGCGCAAGGGCGTGTACTTCATTCGCGATCCGTTCTCACCGCTGATCAGTGAAATGCTGATTCAGGGCACCCATGAACGTTACGCCGCCACCGGCCCGCGCTGCATGGTGATGTTGCCGCCGGAGCGCGCCGCCGACCTGGCCGACCTGGAACTGCCCGCCGAGCAGCTCTACGACCACTACTACGCGTTGCAGATGGCGCTCAGCGCTCATGATCGCGACGCCGCCCAACACCACTTGCAGGCGCTGTGCGCCGCCGGCCCGGACCATCGGCTGGCGCTGTGGGGCCAGCGCAGCTTGGCCAATTACGACGACGATTACGGCAGTGCACTGGCGGCGGTGGAAGCACTGCGCGCGCGCTACCCGGACGATCTCAACTTGATGGTGTCGCAGGCGCACCTGCTGGAAGAACTGGGCCGCGAAGAAGAGCAGCGCACCTTCCTGCGTACGCAGATTGACGGCGGTCACCGCCACCCGGTGCTATTGCAGACCGGTGTTGATGCGCTGCGTTTCGACCATCGGCACGAAACCCAGACCCGGGCTTGGCTGGAAGAAGTACTGCGCAAGGACCCAACCCGCGCCAGTGCGCTCTACGCGCTGGCCGGCCTGCTGTGGGACCAGGGCGAGCACGCCGCCGCCTATGAGCTGTATTGGCTGTGCACCACGCTGGAAGACAAAAGCGAGCACTTTGCCCAGAGCTATTTCAAGGCGGCGCGCTACATGCGCGACACCGAACGCGCCTTGGCCTGGCTGCGTCGGCGCCACGATACGTTGGGCCGGCAGGCGGCCGGCCCCAGCATCACGCTGGCGCAGATGCTCGACCTGCTGGAACGCACCCCGGAGGCCAACACCATCTACGAGCAGGCGCTGACCCGCCATCCGGATGATGTCGGTCTGCTGCGCGAAGTGCTCGACAACCTGCTGACCCGGGGGGCGCTGGACGACGCCCGGGCGCTGCTGGACCAGTTGCCGGCCGGCGTGCCGGCCAGTCTGGTGCCGGAATACCGCTTCCAGCTCGCCAAGTTGGAGGGCGATCCGGAGGCGGCGCTGCACTGGGCCCAGCAATTGTCGGACGTGGCGCCGCTGCATTTGGGCGCGCTGCACTACTTGGCCGAAGGCATCCGCCACCAGCAAGACTTGGAAGCCGCCATCGCGCTGATCGAAGCGCGCTGGCAGCAGGCGCCCTACGACAGCGGCCTGCGCGGTTTGCTGCTGGACTTCTACACCGACCTGCCGCCGAGCCAGTGCCTGCCGTTGTTGGAGGCATTCCGCGCCGCCGCGCCGTTCGACAGCCGCATCACCCAATCGCTGTCCGGCACCGCATTGATGCTGGGCGACACCGACACCGCTGATGCGCTGGCGCTGGAAATGCTGGCGGAAACGCCGGACCACGCCGGCGCGCTGATGATGCGTGGCCGCATTGCCCGCCGGCGCGGTGAGCCAGCCGCTGCTGCCGAGCATTTCCGAGAGTTGATCCGCCTCCGCCCGGACCACGCGCAGGCATTCCAAGCGCTGCTGGAGTGCTACACCGATGTGGAAGACAAGCGTGCCGCGCTGACCTACATCCACAGCCAGCTGGTGGAGCAGGTGACGTTTGGTGATGGCATCCAAGCGTTCGTGCCGCTGGCGCGCCGCTATCTCGATGACGAGCAGGTGCGTGAATGGGTGGCCGAAATGCTCGCGGAGCGCCCGGACCTGTGGCAATGCTGGCTGGCGGTGGGGCAGTTCCACAACGCCATCGGTGAAGGCGAGCAGGCGGAAGGACTGTTCCGCCAAGCCTGCGAACGCTTCCCGCTGTTGCCGCGGCTGTGGCTGGAGCTGGGTCGCCAGCGCATGCAAAACGGCGACCTCGATGGCGCCCGCGAGGCGCTCAACGAATGCACCCGACAATCGCCGCAGTGGGTACAGGGCATCACCACCATGGTCGATATCCTCGAACAGCTGGGTGAGGTGGAGGAAGCCGAGCAGCGCGTGGATCGCGGTTTGGCCCGTTACCCGGATTCAGCCGTGCTGCTGGCTTACAAAGCGGACCTGCTGTGGAGGCGTGGCGAGCGCGAGGACGCCTACCAAGCGCTGCGCGCAGCGTTGTCCGGTGACCCGGACTACGGCTGGGCGTGGAACCGGCTGCAACACTGGGCCCGCGCGCTGGACTGCTACGAGCAGGTGCGCGAGTTGGCGGTACAGCTGGCCACCCGCGATGAAACCAATGCTGGGCTCTGGTCCCGCGCCAGCGACCTGTGCGAGGACAAGCAGGAGCGCGAGCGCTACATCGACCGCGCGCTGGCGCTGGTACCGCATTCGCCGCATTACGTGATCGACCGCTGCCACTTGCTGTGGGAGATGGAGCGGCTCGACGAAGCCTGGCCACTGATGGGCGAGGAGTATTGGCAGGGCGCGGTGCCGATTGAAGTACGCACTTTTGAAGCCTGGCTGCGCCACCAACTGGGTGAGGTGGAACAGGCCACCGCACTGCTGCGTGACGAGGTGGTACAGCGCGATCCGTCCTACGCCACCGCGTGGCGCCATCTGGCCCACTGGTACCGCGACGCCGGCGACAGCGAAGCCTGTCTGGATGCCTGCCGCCGCTGGGTGGCGATCCAGAATGACTCGGCCAACGTGCTCACCGACGCCTCCGAGTTGATGCTGGAAGTGACCGAAGGCGAGGCCCGCGAAGCCATCAATGATGAGGTGTCGGCCTATCTCGAGCGGGCGATGGCGTTCGATTATTCCAACGCCTATCTGCAAATGACGCTGCTCGACCATTACCTAGACAGCGGCGCACCGGAACGCGCCGATGCGCTGATGGAACGGCTGTTGGTGGATGAACACAACCTGTTCCTGCGTGCCCGCCAGCTGCGTTTGGCGCTGGCCATGGGCCGTATTGAGCAAGCGTGGCCGCTGTACCGCAGCTTGATCTGTGACTGGCAGGAAAACGAATGGCTGTTGTTTGCGCCGGAGCAGTGGTACCGCGCCGCCGACGCCGCCGAGGTGCTGGATGCCGAGCTGCGCGCCTGGTTGCGCAGCGACGAACCGCTGCCGGCAACGTTTGGCGGGGCGTGGGCCTACCGCAGCGAGGAATCCGACGATCGCCAGCAGCGGGTCGACAGCGAGCTGGATGAGCTGTGGGCACGCAGTCCAGAAGCCGGCCACCGAGCCCTGTGGCGAATCTTGGTCAGCGACCTGTTCGAGAGCGACTACCGGCTGACGGTGCTGGATCACCAATGGCAGCGGGTGGTGGCCGACGAACGCCTGCCGGGTGTGGCCATGGAACAACTGGTGTATGCCCACGATGACGAGCGCGCTGCCAAACTGGTGGCGGCGGTGGCCGGGCGCACCGACCTCAGCGAGCAATTCTTCTACTTCGCTAACTTCTCGGTGCGGGTGCAGCAAAGTCGCTGGGACGAGGGCGTGGCGTTGATCGCTCAGGCCGCCGACGTGCTGGCCGCGCGCGAGCAGGAACCGACCCCGCGCATGGAACTGTGGCTGGCGTTGGATCATTGGCTGGCCCACGGCACGCCGGGGGCGCTGCACGCGCTGGTCGAGTTGCCGGAGTTCCATTGTTCCGAACTGGAACAACACATCCTCGCCCACGCGCGGGTGTTGGCGCCAATCTATGAGCAGCCGCTGCACCGTAATGGCGGCCATTATCTGGCGGCGCTAAAACAGTTGAACAACAGCGAGTGGGATGGCGCAGCGCCAAACCGCTTCTTCGCCGACTGCCGCAAGCAGATACTGGCCACGGTGCCTGGCGGTTGGCGCCGGCTGTGGTGGCAGTGGCGGTTGCGCAAGGTGCTGTAACCGACCGATCTCCCAACGCGAGGGCAATGCATGGCAAACAGGTCAGGGACGGTGGCGGTGGTGGTGACGGCGTTGTTGGCCGTTGCCGTGCTGGTGGGAATGGGACTGGCATTGTTGCCGGCGCTGTTGGTGGCCGGGCTCGGTGCCGTCACCCTGCTGCAGGCGCAGCAGCGGTTAGCGCATTTGCAGCAACAGTTGGATGCGCAACAGCTGCGGTTGGAGCAGTTGGCGCAGCAGCTGCAGCAGCGGGGTGATCACCCCGCCACGGCGCCGGCTACCGCGGTACCAGTGTCAGCCGAGATCGGCGAGCGTTCTGCTGCGGAGATTGTGGCAAACGATGCGCCGGTTTCGGTGGCGGGTGACGCCGCGTGGACCAGTGCCGCGGCGACGACGGCCGAAGACGACCGCCCGTCACGCGCTGCCGACTTGGCGGGTGCGCAGGCACAACCGGTCAGCGGCACGAGTGCGGAAGCACCGTTGGTTATTGGCAGCAGTGCTGCCGCCCGGCGCGATGCAGCACGTGTCCAGCAACTCGCGGCGTCTGTGCCGCCGGGCGCTCAAGACCCGGCGCGGGCGCTTGCGCCGGCGGAGGCAGCCGCCAGCGCCGCGGCGCGCCGTGCCGATGGCGCGCAGACTTCCACCGCAGCAGTGACCTTGCCAGCGGGCTCCGATGCCACTGCGGCGGCGGACTCCCTTGCCGCCACAGTGGGAGGCGGCGAGCAGGCAGCGCCGCAGCGTTCCGATCGGACGCCGTCACCGGCGGCCTTCCCCGGTGAAGCGTCTCAGGCCGACTTGCAGAAACAGGCAGCCGACCCGTCCCTGCCGCCGGGGTCGCCGGCGGATCCGGTGGTGGCAGGGCCGGGGAGTGCGCTGGAGACGATGCCAGACGCCGTGGCAACGGTCGTTCCTTCGGCGTCGCCGGACGCGGCGGCCGCTTCGGCGCCGGCCGCCACCTCGTCCCCGAGCGTGGCCTCCGCTGTGCGCCCATCTGAAACGGCGGCATCCCCATCGACTCCGGTCACAAGCTCCTCGCTTGGTGTCGCTGCAGCAGTACCGACAGCAGAGCGCGAGCGGGGCGCTGCACCGGCGGTACCTATGGCGCCAGCGGCGCCAAGCCAAGCCGGCATCCCCCCGCACGCGGCAGTGGGCACCGTGGCGCTCGAGGCGGTCGCCCCGTCGCGCACCGCAGCGCCATCCGCAGCCGGGGGCGGCAACAGCAGCCCGCCGTCGGGCCCGGATCATGGTGATGCGCTCACTGGCTTCGCCGCGCGCCTGCGCAACCGGCTGGCCGGCGGCAACGCGCTGGCGAAGCTGGGCGTGTTGCTGTTGTTCATCGGTCTGGCGTTTCTGCTGCGCCATGCCACCGAGGGATGGGTAGTGCCAATCTGGCTGCGCTACCTCGGCGTGGCGGCAGTGGGCGGCGTGTTGGCCGGGGTCGGTGTGCTGCTGCGCCGGCGGCGCCCGGGCTATGCGCAGATTCTGCAGGGTGCCGGGATCGCGGTGCTCTATCTGACGACGCTGGCGACCGTGAAGCTGCATCCGCTATTGCCCACCGGTGTCGGGCTGACGCTGATGGTGGTGCTCAGTGCGCTGCTGGTCTGGCGTGCACTGCGGGAGAACTCGGAAGCGTTAGCGGTGGTGGCATTGGCGGGCGCCTTGGCAGCGCCGGTATTGGTGTCCACCGGTAGCAGCCAAGCGCTGGCGCTGTTCAGTTATCTGTTGGTACTAAATCTCGCGTTGACAGCCATCAGCGCGGTGCGCCAGTGGCGCCAACTTAACCGCGTGGCGTTGATTGGCACCTTTGCGTTGGCCGCCGCTTGGGGCGTGCGTGATTACCAGCCGGCGCTGTTGTGGCAGGTGGAGCCGTTCTTGTTGGCGCTGGTGGCACTGCATGGGCTGATGGGCGTGCTGCTCAGTCGCCAGAGCCTGAATGCCGGTCGTTCGCTGGCGCGCACGCTGCAAGGCGGCCAGTTGTTGGCGCCGCCATTGCTGGGCTTGGGGCTGCAAGCGGCAGTGGTGGGGCACCTGCCTTATGCGATGGCGATCAGCGCGTTGGGGTGGGGACTGTTCTACGGCGTGCTGGCGTGGGGCACGCGGCGGCGCTGGGGTGCGCCGGCGGCGTTGCTGACCGACACCTGCGCGATGTTGGCGCTAGTGTTTGCCAGTCTGGCCATTCCGCTGGCGCTCAATGCCGGCTGGAGCGCGGCCGTCTGGGCGGTGGAAGGGGCCGGGCTGTACTGGCTTGGCAGCCGTCAGCAGCGGCGGGCACCGCGCTGGCTGGGTGTGGTGATCCAGGGCGGCGCGCTGCTGGCGTTCTTGGCCAGCCTGCGTCACGGCGTCGACACCGCGCTGGCCGGCTCGTCCCTGGGCCTGTGGCTGCTGGTGGCGGCGTTCGCGACCAGCGCCGCCTTGATGCGTCGCCAGCCGGCTGCAGACGGTCGTTTGCAGCCGCTGTGGGGCGTGGTGCTGGCCGCGCTGCTGCTGTTGTCCCCGCTGCTGCACAGCGCGCAGGCACTGTATTGGGTGCTGGCCTGGGCGGGGCTGGCGGTGGCGGTGTTGCTGCTGGCGTGGCAGCAGCGCTGGCCGTTGTTGGCGGCGGTGGGCTCGGCGCTGTTGGCGCTGTCGGCGTTTGGGTGGTTACTGGGTTTGCTGGCACGGGTGCTGGATCACGGTCTCCAGCCGCCGCTGTGGCAGGGCCTGTTGGTCAGTGGCTTGCTGGCCACCGGCGCGGCGGCGCTGTATCGACTCGGTGGCCGTTGGCGCTGGGCCGCTGGCACGGCGCTAGCGGCAACGCTGCTGGTGTGGGGGGTGGTGTGGCTGGAGTGGCTGACCGCCGCTTGGCAAGGACGGGCACTGTGGGCGGCGTTGCTGGCGCTGATCGCTGCCACCGGGTTGCTGCTGCGTGGCTACGGTGCGCTGCTGGCGTGGCCGGCGGCGGCACGTGGCCTGCTGGCGGTGGCGCCGCTGGCGCTGTTGGCGTTGCTACTGGGTTGGCCGCGTACCGCGCCGGTGTTAGCGGGCTGGGTGCCGTTGGCCTGGTTGGCACTGCTGGCGGCTCATGCGGTGGGTCTGGCCACACTGGCGGCAGCCGGGCGCTTGGCCCACGCCGCCGGCGCTGTGTTGACCGTGGTGTTGGCGGCGTTGGCGGTGGGTGAGGGGGTCAGCGGGGGCTGGCCGTGGTCGGCGTGGGGGCGTTGGGCGGCGCTGGCGATGGGACTGGCGGCGCTGTGGGCGCTGTCACGCTCGGCGGCGCCACGACGTTGGCCGCTGCGGCTGCAACCGGCTGCCTATCAGCAGTTGGCGTTGCCGCTGCTGGCGCTGGGAACGTGGCTCAGTGCGGTGCTGTTGCTGACCGGTAGTGGTGCCGGCTTTGGCCTGCGCTACCTGCCGCTGCTCAACCCCCTGGAGTTGCTGGCACTGGCATTAGTGGCGCTGTGGCCGACGCTGTGGCGTGCCGCACCGGGCTGGCAACAGCACGGCAGCCGGGTGCTGGCCGGCCTGCTGTGGGCGGTGTGGGCCACCACGCTGGTGATGCGTACCGCATACCACTGGCTGCAGGTGCCCTGGCACAGCTCAGCAATGCTGCACTCGATGTTCGTGCAAGCTGGTTGGTCACTGGTGTGGATGCTGATGGCGCTGGCGCTGATGTGGGGCGGCCACCGCCGTGGTCAACGCAGTCTGTGGATGGTCGGTGCGGCAGTGATCGCGGTGGTGGTGCTGAAACTGTTCCTGGTGGAATTGGGCCAGCAAGGCAGCTTGGCGCGCATTGTGTCGTTCATCGGCGTCGGCGTGCTGGTGCTGGTGGTGGGCTATGTGGCGCCACTGCCACCGCGGCAGGCCAACCGCAGCGAGTGAAAAAAAGCCGGAGTTCGCTCCGGCTTTTTGATGGTGACTGCGGGCTGGCGAGTCAGCGTTCTGGCGTTGTTGGCGGCAGCGGCCGGCGGTGGAAAATGCCGATCATGGGCGTGCCATGGGCGCGCATGGCCGGTTCGATGCGCCGGTGCAGCGCGTGATAGCGGTAAAACGGCACGCGCGGGAACAGGTGGTGCACCGAATGCAGGTTCTGGCCAAACCAGAACCACTCCAGCGGCTTCATCCAGCGCGGCATCAGCAGACTGTTGGTGTTGCGGTAGCGGCCGGCGTCGGTGTAGGGCAGATGCGGTCGGTAGGCAAACCAGTAGGCGGTGAAGAACGCACCGGCGAGATAGCCAAACACCACCAGCACCCAGGTCAGCTCGCGGCTGGCCAGTGCGACTAGCGCGATGCGCCAACCCAGCGCCAGCGTCACCTCCGCGATGTAGATGGCGCGCTCGCGCCACGGCGCCTTGGCCCAGTGATCGCGGAACAAGAAAGTGTTCTGCGTCCACAGGAAGCGCAGCCCGCACACCAAAAACGCCAGCAGTCCACCGCGCATGCCGCTCACCACATAATCCGGGTCTTTATCGGGCTGGTTGGTGTAGCGGTGGTGGGTGAAGTGCTCCACCCGGTGGGTGGAGTAGGGCACCAGGATCAGCGGCGCCATCAGGTAACCGCACAGATGGTTGAGCCACTGGAGCCGTTCGTGGCGGCCGTGAAGGTTGGCGTGGGCCGCCTCGTGCAGCGGCGTGTACGACATGTAAGTGGCGATGGCATACAGCAGCAGCGCCGGCAGCAACGGCAACACGCCGAGTACATACAGCGCCAGCGTACCGACCACCAGCAGCAGGGCCACGCCAGCCAGCAGCAGCGTCGGCCACGCTATGTCGTTGGTGTACTCACGCGCAATGGCGATTGCTTGTTTGTTCAGTGCGTTCAAATCCTGCTGCATGCTGTGTTCCTGCTTCCCGCAACCTTGTCGTTGTGCAACATTAGCGGCCAGCTCTGCACACCAGACAGGGCACTTGGGGCCTGGCGCCAAGCATTTCTGGCCACGCCGCCCGTTACTTTTGATGGCCGAACTTTCCGGTATGAACACAGCCCAAGACAGCCGTTTCCAGCACCCGGTGGCGATCAGCCAGGTGATGGTCAACTTTGCCGCACGCCACGGCGTCAGCCTCGAAACCTGCCTCGCGGGCACCGGCCTCGATGCCGATCAATTGCGCGACGCTGAATTGCTGATTGCCCGTGAGCAGGAAATGCGTTTGATCGAAAACCTGATGCGGGCGCTGCCAGCAGTGCCGGCGCTGGGTTTTGAATTGGGGCTGCGCTACAACGTGGCCACGTTTGGTATCTGGGGCTTTGCGCTGCGCACCAGCCGCAACCTGCGCGAAGCACTGGAGCGCGCGCTGCGCTACCTGCCGCTGAGTACTGCTTACTGCCGTCTGAGCATCTTCTGTGACGAACAGGAGTACGGCATCAGTGCCGACCCGTCGCACATTCCCGAACATCTGCGCCAGTTCTTGCTGGAGCGCGACACCGCCACCGCCATCAACCTGTTCGACGAGCTGACCCTGTCGGGCCTGCATGTGCTGCGTTTCGAGTTCCAGGGCAAGGCGCCGCCCTATGCCGCGCGGATTGAAGAACTATGCGGCATCGCGCCGCGTTGGGAGTGTCCGCGCAACGCCATCGTCTTGCGTCGGCCGGATGTGGAGTTGCCGCTGCCGATGTACGACGTGCATCTGGTCAGCCTGCTGGAAGCGCAGTGCCGCACCCAGTTGGAGCGTCGCCAGGTGGCCGGTATCAGTGGTCAGGTGCGGCAATTGCTGCTGGGCGAAGACGGCATGGCGGCATCGCTGGAGGCGGTGGCGGCGCAGTTGGCCATGGCACCACGCAGCCTGCGTCGGCGGCTGGCGGAGGAAGGCACCAGTTTTCGCCAATTGGTGGACGTGGAGCGCGAACAATTGGCGGTGCAACTGCTGCAGAACACCACCATGAAGCTGGACGAGTTGGCGTTGCAGTTGGGCTATGCCGATACCGCCAGCTTCACCCGCGCGTTCCGGCGTTGGTTCGGGCAATCGCCCAGTGAGTACCGCAGAAGTGGTCGCTGAACGGCGGCGGGTGCAGCGCGAGGGCTTGATTTACACGGCCGTTATAGACTGCCCGATCAACGTGTAGGTGGTGGCTTAAAGCGCCTGTGATATTCAGTCATCACGATTTTTTTTGTTTTCATAAAGTCCGACATCCCGTCTTTATTCGATCCATAAAAAAAGCCGCACCATCGATCAGGACAGTGCGGCTTCGGCCCGCCGTGCGGCGGGCGTCAACAGTGATGAATTACAGGTTTTCGAACCGGTTGATATCGAAGATCCCCGCCTGCAGCGGCTCGTGCTCGCTCTGCCAGGCGGTGAAGTCGTGCAGCACCTCCCAAAACGCTGGGTGGGTGCGGCGCACGCCCCAGCGGTTGGCAATCTGCTCGAACGGATCGGCGTCTTTGGCTTGGCGCAACCGGTCGACGAACTCGCTCAGCTCATCGGCGGCCACATCAAACATGAAGTTCGGGTAGCTGCCGAAGATACCGGGATAGACGGTGACGCTGTCTTCCTCCGGCAGGTAGCGCAGCGACTCGCCCATCATAAAGGCGACGTTGGAGTGGGCACGGTTGCGCACCAGGGTGTAGACGGTGCGGTCGCCGTCTGGCCGATGCACGCGCAAGAAGGTCACTTCCGGCAGGTGCAGAATGCCCGGCACTTTGTCCGGGTGCTTGGCGGCAATGTCCGACAGCAGCCGGTCGCTGGCACGGATCCAGTCCGGCTGATCCGGGCGGCCGCAGCCGGCGCCTTGGCAGCGGTTAAGGTAGTCATCCGGCATGGCGTTGATGTCGCGGAACCGGTCCAGCAGTCGCAACGTCATTTCGGTCATCGGGTCGTCGCTGCGGAACGGCTCGGCGCTGGCGGCCTCGGCATCCAGCGGTGCGTAAGTAATGCGCAGCTTCAGTTTGCCCAGTCCTTGATACCAGCTGTGCTGCAGCGGCAGCCGGTCGCCCGGCGGCATCAGCCGCAAATAGTTTTCTTCCGCTTCGTGGCGGATCAGGTCGAAGTACAGCCGCGTCTGCGCTTGGTGCGCGAGGTTGCCGAACACATCGAAGTTCACCACCAACTCGTAGTAAGTGCGCTCGAACAGCGGGTAATCCATCCACCAGATGGTGCGTGGCTCGGGACCGATCAAGCCGCGTCGCACCGACGCGCTGTCGTGGTGGCGAGCAATGGTCAGCAGCGCGTTGTGGTTGTCGCCGTCGCCATCCCACACATGGTCCAGGGCGGCGCCATCGGTGACGGTGTCGCGGTAGTGGTCTTGGCGTTGCACCACGTACTGGTTACGCAGGCCGAGGTAGTGTTTCCATTCGCTGCTCATCGACAGCAAGCGGTCGTTCTGGCCCGGCATCCCCAGTAGCGGTGTGGCCAGCGCCCGGTAATCCGCGTCGGTGATGTACGCGTCGTGGTCCGGGTGTTGGAACAGCGTCCAGAAATGGTCGCGGATCACATCGGTGGCGATCTGACCACGGCACACCGGGCCGCGGATGAAAGTGCGGGTGAAGTACTCCGCCTCATCGAGCATGAACTGGTAACGCGCCCGCGCCGGAATCGCGGCGAAGGTCTCGAACGGGTTGGCGCGCAGCTCGGCGTCGTAGCCCGGCAGCGCCTCAAGCTGCCACGCTTCGCCGAAGAACAGCTGCTGTGACCGGGCCAGCTTGTCGCCATCAAAGCGGAAGGTGATATGGCGCTTGTGCACGATCGGCTCCTGCAGCAGTTGCAGGCGGTAGAACACCGGCGCTTCCGGGTCGTCATTGGGGCGCACCGTGGCCACCGGCTCGATCGGCTCGCCGGGCGGGGTGTAGGAGCGAATCAACTCGTAGTAATGGGTGTCCGCGCCGCGCTCTTCCAGATACAGATGCGCCAAGAACAAGTGCTCGTAGATCCAGCGCGCCACCAGTTGTTGGCGGTCACTGCGCTGGTTCAGCCAGGCTTCCCACCGCTCGGCCAGCGCTTGCTCGGCGGCAGTAGCGGTAACTGCCCGCGGGCTGACGGTGGCGCCTTGGTCGAACCAAGCGCGCAGAATCGAGAACTCGGCATCGCTAAGGCCGGTGACCGCAAACGGCATGCCTTCCAGTGCGTGCTTGCGCTCGTACTTGTGGAATTGGTCACTGGTGACGCACTGGTGCGTGCGGTTGGGGCTGATGTCGATGCGTGATGGCAGCCGCGCGTTGGCCGGCAGCGGGTGCTGTTTGCCGAGCGCGATCATGCGATACAGCAGCGCTTCGTGCTCAGCGGTGGGTTCCAGCACCGAGTGGAAGCCTTTTTCGCGCCAAGCGGCTTCGCCGTGGGCATCGATGCCGAGTCGGGTCGGTGACATATTCTGACGGCGCGAGCCATTGTAGACCGGTTCCGGACTGGCACCGCGCAGCAGACCTTCGGCGGTTTCCAGCTTCAGCTGGCAGGGCGCGTCGTAACAGCCGTGGCAGGCCAAGCACTTGTGCTCGATGATCGGTTGCACGTCGGCGGCGTAGCTGACCGGTCGCGCCACCGGCGGTGGCAGCGGGCTTTGATGGCTGGCCAGCTCCTTGTAATCGCTGCAGGCCGCCAGCGTCAGCAACGCCAGCAGGCCCAGCGTCGCAGCGCGGAACGGGGAAACAATCATTGAGGCACTCCTGTGCTAGAACGGCGATGAAACTGGCGTCATGCTGCCGGGAAGCTCAGGGCAATGCCACGCCGGCAGCCGGCGCGCGCGGGGATTTTACGTTCTGGACGGCAACTTGGCAGCCAGAGCGCTGCGCCACGGCCACAGCGCCAACGCACGCGCCAGCACGAATAGGATGAATGCCCACCACAGCCCGAGGTTGCCATAACGCGGCGTCAGCCACGCATCGGCCAGCAGGAACAGCACCAGCGCGATGCCGGTGGCGTTGCGCATGGGCGCGCTGGCATTAAGACCGATGCACAGGCCATCGAGCTGGAATGCGGCGCAAGACAGCAGCACATACAGCGCCGCCCACGGCAGAAATTCTGCCGCCCGCGATTGCACATCCGGCAGCGAAGTGAGCAGTGCAATCAGCCACGGCCCGGCACTCCACAGCAGCGTTGCCAGCGCCACGGCGGTGGTCACCGCCAGCACCGTGGTACGGCGGATCACCATCACCAACCGGTGGCGCTGGCCGGCGCCGCGCGCCTGACCCACCTGCGCCTCCACCACATAGGCATAGCCATCGAGGAAGAACGCCGAGAAGCTGATGAACTGCAGCAGCAGGTGATTGGCCGCTAATTCGAGGTCGCCGAGGCGGGCGCCGGCATTGGCAAACCACATCATGCCCAGCAGCAGGAACAGCGTGCGCCAGAATAAGTTGGCGTGGACGTTGAGCAGTTGGCGCCAGTCACCACGTGCAGCCTTGGCGGCGGCCACCTTCGGCAGCAGGCCGCGCAACCAGTACAAACCGGCGGCCAGCGCGCACCACTCGGCGATCACGGTGCCCATGGCGATGCCGCGCAGGCCGTAGTCGAGCACCACCGCGAACAGGATATCGAGCGCCAGATTGAGACCGTTGAGCAGCAGTTGCAGCCACAGCAGGTGGCGGGTGCGGCCGAGCCCGATCAGGGTGCCGAGCACGGCATAGGTCATCAGCGTGGCCGGCGCGGCCCAGATGCGGATCGAGATGTAGTCATCAACCCCGGCCAACACCGCATCACTGGCATCCAGCAGTGACAGGCCGAGGGCCAGCAACGGTGAGTGCAGTAGCAACAGCACCAAGCCGATGCCGGCGCCCAATTGCAGCGCGCGCTGTACTTCGCCACGCAGGCGCGCATCGGCGGCGGCGCCGCTGGCGGCCGCCACCTGTGCGGTGGTGCCCATGCGCAGGAAGCCGAACGCCCAATACAGAAAGCTCAACATCAGCCCGCCGAGGGCGATGGCGCCGAGCGCGGCGCTGTCGCCGCGGTGGCCGATGATGGCGGTGTCAGCGATGCCCAGCAGTGGCACCGCGATGTTGGCCAGCATCACCGGCAGCGCCCAGCTCAGCAGGGTGCGGTAGCTGGGCGCTGCGGTGGTTGGGGCGGGCTGACTCAGGCGGCGTCTCCGGTACGCGCTTGGCGTTCCACCATGTCGGCTTGGATCACTTCAATCCAGTAGCCGTCCGGGTCTTTGATGAACGCCAAGCCCTTCATTTTGCCGTCATCGGGACGCTTCACGAACGGCACTCCGAGTTGTTCGAAGCGTTCACTGGCGGCGTACACATCCGGCACCGTGATGCCGATGTGGCCAAAACCGCGCGGGTCTTGGTTGCCGTCGTGGTAGCTGAAATCAGCGTCGTCCTCGGTGCCCCAGTTGTGGGTCAGCTCCAGCAGGTTGTCGCGATTAAAGGTGTAGGTGGTGCGCGCCAAGTCATCGCTGGGCACCGCGTGGTCTTCGCTGGCGGGAATAAAACCGATGAAGTACAGCGAGAACTTCATTTCCGGGAAATCCAGCCGCCGGACCAGCCGCATACCGAGCACGCGGGTGTAGAAATCCAGGCTCAGCGCCGGGTCCTTGATGCGCAGCATGGTTTGCGTCAGGCGGTAATCGGTGGTCACCGCATCGGGGGCATCACACAGGCCGGGGCCGGTATCGAAATGTTGTGCCATGGGCGCAGGCTCCTCAGACAGGGACGGCAGCAGCCGCCGGGAACGTCAGGACCACAGTCAGGGTATCGGTGCCGGGGTCCAGCGTGAGCTGGCCAGCGTACCGTCGGCACAGCGCCTCGACAATGGACAACCCGAGGCCGGCGCCCTGGCTAGTGGGCCCGCGCCGGAACCGCTCGCCGGCGGCGGCCGGCAGCTGCGCGCCATCGGCGAGGCGGTTGCACAGCTGTACCTGCAATTGCCCGTGCTGGTGTTGTACCTGCATGCGCAACAAACCGTCGCCGTGGCAGAGCGCGTTGTCGACCAGATTGCGCACCGCCACCTGCCACAGGTCGCTGTCGATCGGCGTCAACCGCGCGCGGTCGGCGCTGCTCACCGATAACACTGGCGCAATCGGATAGTGGGCCGCCAGCTCCTCCAACACACTGCCAACGCTGGCGGGGCCGGGGCGGGTATCGACTTGGTCGCTGTCGATGCGGGCCAGTGTCAGCAGCTGGTTGATGATGCGTTCCAGCCGCTCCAGCGCATGCTCGGCACGGCTGAGGTGGTGGGCGCGGCGTTCCGGCGCTGCCCGCTGCACCAGTTGCAGCTGAGTTTTGGCGGCGGTGAGCGGGGTACGCAGCTCGTGGGCCGCGTTGCTGGTGAAGCGGGTTTCGCGCTCCAGGGTGTCGCCGAAGCGAGCGAACAGGCCATTAATAGTGCGCACCAGCGGCACGATTTCCAGCGGCAGATCGCGGTCGGGCAGCGGTGCCAAGTCGGTGGGGCTGAGGCCGGCGAGGGTGCCGGTCAGGCGCGACAGCGGCCGGAAGGTGCGGGTAAGGATCAGCCACAACAGCGCCAGCGAACCAAGCAGCGCCACTGTGAACGACAGCGCGGTACCGGTGAGGAAGCTGTTGCGCAGCGCTTGCCGCTCATCGAGACGGTCAGCGGTGGACACTAAAATGCCGTGGCGGTCGAGGGTGTAGAGTCGCCACACGGTGCCGTCCAGCTCCAGCCGGCTCCAGCCTGGTGCAGGACTGCGGGCGTCGGCGGGCAGCAGCGGGTGGGTCTGCAGCAGCAGGCTGCCGGTGCGGCTGCGCACCTGACACGCGACCCCTTGCACCCCGGCCACCACGCTCTGCACGGCCTCCAATTCGCCGAGGTCGGTCACTGGCAGTTGGCCGATCAGGTTACTGATCATGTGCGCCGATGCCACCAGCCGCTGGTCGAGGGTGTCATCAATGCGGCGGCTGATGCCCTCGAACACCCACACCGCGGTGGCCACCCACAGCAGCGTCAGCGACAGGCCCAGCGTCAGCATCAGTTTCAGGCGCAGGCTCACGGCGCGTTGTCCTCCAGTTCCGCCAGGCTGGCCAGCCGGTAACCAAGATTGCGCTCGGTGATCACCAACCGGCTGTCGAGTTTGCGGCGCAAATTGTAGAGGTGAACATTGAGCGCGTTGCTCTCCACCTGGGTATCGAGATCGTAGAGCCGCTCATGCAATTGCGCGGCGGACAACAGCGCGCCGCGGGCACGCAGCAGCGCTTCCAGCAGCACCCATTCGCGCCGCGATAGCGTTACCGGCTGGTCGTGCCACAGCACTCGGCGCTGCTCCAGTTGCACCCGCAGCGGACCGTGCTCAATGACATGGGCCAAGTGCGGCTGGGCGCGGCGGTGCAGCGCGCGCACGCGGGCAATCAGTTC
The DNA here is from genome assembly GCF_041102775.1 of Alcanivorax sp. REN37. Taxonomy (NCBI): domain Bacteria; kingdom Pseudomonadati; phylum Pseudomonadota; class Gammaproteobacteria; order Oceanospirillales; family Alcanivoracaceae; genus Isoalcanivorax; species Isoalcanivorax beigongshangi. The sequence goes on along the minus strand of NZ_JBGCUO010000001.1, from coordinate 2,257,319 downwards.
GTCCAGATCAAACGGTTTGGTGAGGTAGTCGTCGGCGCCGGCGTTAAGACCCGCCACCCGCTGCGGAATGGCGTCCCGGGCGGTGAGTATCAATACTGGGGTGCGCACACCGCGCTGGCGTTGCTGGCGCAGCCATTCGAGGCCATCGCCGTCCGGCAGCGACAGGTCGAGGATGATAGTGTCCCAGGCCTGTTCCACGCACAGCGGCGTGGCGCGGCGCAGATCGGCGGCCCAGCAGATGCGCGCACCGCCCAGCTCCAGTCCAGCCAGGATGCCTTCCGCCACCAGCGGGTCGTCCTCGATCAGCAGCAGGTTCACAGTGCTCTCCATCAGCGTGCCCAGCGGCCAGTGTAGTGCGCCGGCGCCAGCGGCACAGCCACGGTGGCGGCCACTGGCCATCGCCGCGCCGATAAAAATGGCGACGCGGCGGCAATCGGCCACTTCTCTTAATGCTCACTTCACCTCGGTGCGACACACTGGCGCGCACGCCGGCGCAGGACCGGCGTGCAAACGCGATGGGAGAACGGCATGAACAGTTGGAGTCTGGGCCCGCTGGTGATCAGCGCTCAGCAGATTCCGGTGTTGCTGACACTGCTGGTAGGTCTGCTGCTGGGCTGGTGGTGGCAACGCAAGGCGCCATTGGTGGATGGGCAGCGCAGCCTGATTGATCGCCTGTTCACGGTACTTTGGGTGGCAGCAGTGGGAGCGCGGTTGGTGTTCGTGCTACGGTTCGCCGCCACTTATGCGGCGGAACCGTGGAGCATCATCGACATCCGTGATGGCGGCTGGGACTGGCGCGGTGGCGCCGCCGGTGCGGCATTGGCACTGGTGTGGATCACCGCCCGTGCCGGTGCTGCCCGCGCGCTGTGGGTACGTTACGCGGTGGTGCTGGGCGTGGTGATGATGTTCTCCAGCGTGGTGCGGGTGGCGCTGACGCCGGAGCAGGTGACGCTGCCGACGGTGACGCTGCACAGTTTTGATGGCGAGAGCTTTGGCTCCACCGAACTGCTCGACGGGCGGCCGATGGTGATTAACTTTTGGGCCAGCTGGTGCCCGCCGTGCCGCCGTGAAATGCCGGTGCTGGAAGCCGCGCAACAGGCGCTGCCGCAGTACCGTTTTGTATTTGTGAATCAGTCCGAACCGCTGGCCCAAGCGCAGTCTTTTCTGGCCGAGGCCGCGCCCGGGCTGACCGATGTGTACCAAGACGCCTACGGGCGCCTATCCCAGGAGCTCGGCTCGCAGGCGCTGCCGACTACGGTGTTCGTCAATGCCGAAGGCGTTGTGGTCACCGCTCACCTGGGCGAACTGTCTGCCGCGTCGCTGCAGGATCGTCTGCGGCGGCTGGATCCGCACTTTGAGGGAGTAACTCGATGAACTTCAAGACACTGGCGGCGTTGGCCGTTCTGACCCCAGCGGCGGCCTTGGCGGCAGAGCTGCCGGCACCGCTGAAAGCACTGGAAGGCCACGGCGCCGAGCTGGTGCGCACGTTCGAGACGGGCACCCCGATGAAGGGTTACCTGTTCAGCGCCCAGGGCCAGTTCTTCACCGCCTATCTGGATGAGAAAGGCCAGTACGCCATTGTTGGGGCCATGCTCGATAGCAACGGCAACAACGCCAGCGAATCGGTGATTGCCGGTGTCGAAGCCGAGCGGCTGCAAGACGCTTGGGCGTCGCTGGAAAACAGCAACTGGGTGGCGGAAGGCTCCGACAAGGCTGAGCGCATTGTCTACACCTTCACCGACCCCAACTGCCCGTTCTGCCACCGCTTCTGGGAAGCAGCGCAGCCATGGGTGAAAGCCGGCAAGGTCCAACTGCGGCACGTGGTGGTGGCGATCCTGCGTCCCGATAGCCTCAACAAGGCGGCGGCGATCATGGCTGACCGCAACCCTGGCGCCGCCATGGGCCGCCACAACCAAAGCTTCAATGACGGCGGCATCACCCCGGCCAACGCGGTGGACACGGCCACTCGCGCGCGCATCATGGCCAACAACGACCTGATGCGTAACCTGGGCGTCACCGGCACGCCGGCGTCGTTCTACCTGGACAACGGCGCTACCCGCATGGTGTCCGGCTTCCCACGCGGCGATCAGCTGCAAGCGTTGATGGGCAGCCCACAACCACGTTGAGGCTCGGATGACAGCACTGGCGGCGGAATTCCTAAAACTGGCGCTGGTGCATCTGCTGGCGGTGATCGCACCGGGACCGGATCTGGCGGTGACGGTGCGCAACAGCGTGCGCGGCGGCCGCCGCGCCGGGGTGTTTACCGCGCTCGGTATCGGCGCGGCGATGGCGGTGCATGCCAGCTATGCCATCGCCGGGCTGACGTTGCTACAACGCCATCCGACGTTGCTGCTGGCAGTGCAAGTGCTGGGCATCGGTTATCTATTGTGGCTAGCGTGGCAACTGCTGCGCGCGCAGCCCGCCGGCCCCGGCGCGGCCCCGGTGACGGCGGCGGCGCTGTCTGCCGCCGCGGCATGGCGCATGGGGTTTCTCACCAATCTGCTTAATCCGAAGGCGGTGCTGTTCTTCACCGCGCTGTTCACCAACTTGGTCAGTCTCACCACGCCGTTGTGGGCCAAGGTTGGCTACGGGGTGTGGATGTGCATGGTTAACGCGCTCTGGTTCACCTTGGTGGCGTGGCTGCTGTCCGGTGCCGCCCAACAAGCGCTGGCGCGCCATGGCTATTGGGTGGACCGGCTGATGGGGCTGGTGCTGGCGTGGCTGGCGGTGGCGTTTGCGCTGAGTTTGCTGCGCTGAAAACTGATGTTCAGGGCCTTGGCTGAGGCCGAGGACGGTCGATGTCGAATCGCGCGGTGCGGCGGCTGCACCGACCACGGGTGCTATCAGCGAGGTGGTCGTCGAACCTGTAGCTGCTGTGTCTAGCCGGCGGCCTGCGTGATGCCAACCGGCCGGTGCGGCGGCCACGGTGTTCCAGCCGTTGTCGGCTGCGTTCTCAGAAGCTGGCCCAACCGCTGCCTTCCATCACTCGGTACAGCACTCGCGGCCACCAGCGCTCATCGGCGTACACCGGGTAATCAACGCTGTACTGGATGGCGCCGGTATTGCCCCAACGCTCGGCAAACAGCTGTTGCAGGGCCGCGAAGGTGGCGTCGCCGGCGGGGGTACGCAGCACCACATCAGCTTCCAGATTGAGCCCGGCCAAATTGCGGCGGGTGAGGTTGGCAGAACCAATCAGTGCCTCGCCGCGGCCGTCAGCGCGCTGTGCCATCACCAGCTTGCTGTGGCACTGTTCGCCAAGCGTGTTGCACCAGCGCACCGGGATGCCGGCGGCGTGTAGCTCAGCCGCCACCGGCCGGTTGGGAATGCCATTTTTCTCGCGTCCAAACGCATCCTTGTTGGGATCGAGCAGCACCTGCAGCGCGGCGCCGCGCTGATGGGCCGCCAGCAGCCCCTGCACCACCGCTCGTGAAGACAGGTAGAACATATCCAACTGCACCGCATCGCCGGCGCCGCTTTCGCGTAGCAGCCGCAGCACGGCGTCCTCGATGGCGCGTTCGGTGACCACCTGCACGGTGGCACCGGCGCCGGCGGCCACTGCCGGTACCGGGTCCGGTGCCGTCGGCAGCGTCAGCTCCGGCGCCGAGAAGCGCGCCACCGCCAGCTCCGCATGAAGCACATCCAGCGCCGCCGGGCCGCGGAATTGCAGACCAATATTGCTGTGGGCACTGCTGCCGTTGTGCGGGTTGGCGGACATCACAATCGCTTGCCAATCGCCGTCGCGGTCGGCCACCACCGTTTTGCGGTGGTTGGCTTTGAAATTAAGCAGCGCCAGATAAGTGCGCAGCGTCACCTTGCCGGGCGCTACCGGGTTCGGCAGCCAGCCGCCCTCATCGTTGCCGAGCCATTGGCAGCACACCCGCCACAGCCATGACCAAGACGGATTCGAATCCGCCAGCTTGGTGAGGTCCGTGATCACCACCTGCACCCCAGCCGCGCGCAGCCGCTCCAGGAACGGTGAGCGTTGATTGCCGTACAGGGTATTGAACGGGTCGGTGATCAGCAGCACCTGCAGAGATGGCGTCATGAGCTTGCGCGCGATCAGGCGGGCGGTGAGTTCCTCCGCCAGCGCGCGCTGGCGCTCCGGCACCGCGCCCTGGAAATCGTTGAACAGGAACAGGTCCAGCACCAGCAGTGATTCGGCCTGGTCGATCAGCGCGAACACGGCGTCAAAAATGTGCTGTTGCACCTGACGCTCGCCGTCGGCATCGGGGCCGGTGAGGTCGGTGAGCAGTTGCAGTTCCGTGGCCGGGCGCGCGACACCGGCGTAGTTCTGGCCAGCGCCACGCCACGCCACGCTGCTCAGGGCGCCGAGCAGGTAGATCAGCGCCAGCAGCACCAGCCAGCGGCGGCTCCGGGACCCACGACGAGGTGCAGCCATAATCGTCTCCTGACACAATCGCGCAACTCTAACAAAGCTGACCGGCAGCGGGACCGCGTGCCGCAACTTTTAACAGCTTCACACACAGGAGTCCTTGCTATGGCCGCCATCATTCTCGGCAGTGCCGTCCTCAGTTGGTGCTTACTGGCGCTGCTGCAGGGCCGAACCCGCACTGCCGCCGGTCGTTATCTGTGGGCGCCGGCGCTGACCGCGTTGGTGGTGCTGCCGCTGTGGGCACTGCTGTTGCCGTCGGCGCCGCTGATGCAGGCCAGCGCCACGCCACTGTGGACGGTATTGCTGGCGTCGGTGTGGGTGTGCTTGGCGCCGGCGCTGGTGTGGTCAGTGACGCAGTGGCGTCAGGGGTAACACCGCAGCCGTACATTGTTACCAAGGTGCCACAGCCTTCCTCGCCGCCAGCCGCTTCAATAGCTATGACGGCAAGGTGCCGGTCGCAACACGATCAGGGGGAAGCTGATGGTGACGTTACGGCTCAGGCGCTGGCGCTGGGTGCCGCTCGGCATCGCGCTGTTGGCGGGTTTGCTGCTGCTGGGAATGGAGTTGGAACAGAGCCGTATATTGGGGGAGGAAGCCCCGGTGCTGCGTGAAACAGCGCCGATGACGCTGAAGGCCACACCACGCTCCAGCGCTACTTTGCCAGCCGCATCCCGCGGCTGAAAAATATTCACATTATTAGAAATGACACGGCCCCGGCGGCGATGCCGGTGGGCGCATTGGTGTCTTGGGTAGCGTTCGCGAAAATAAAAAAAACCCACGGAGCAATGTTTCGCTCCGCAGGGTTCCGTTGCAACTGGTTAGCCGACGTAAGCGGCGAATTCGGGGTCGTCGGCGAGCGCCAGCGGCTGGTCCCAGCCGGGCACGGCGACGCTGTGGTCGGTGATGGTCAGGTCCGGGCCGTCTAGAACGCCCTCGCCAAAGTGATAGCGCGGCGCAGTGCTGCCCGCGACGGCGGCCGCATCCCAATCCGCCACCTGCTGGCGAGTGGCCTGCACCCGCTGTTGCCAATCGGCCAGCGCGCTGTGGCCGTGGCGGCGCGCCAACAGATCGCTGGTGGCTTGCGGTGACAGCACCACCGCGGTGGCGTTGTTGCCGCCGAAACCTTTGGAGTTCAGCAATGCGGCCTGCGGGCGTTCCAGAGTTTGATGCTGCTGGTGCAGGCCAAGGCGCGCGCCGTGTACGTCATCAGCTACCTGGTCCAGCGTGAAAATGCCCGGCAGCAGGCCGTGGGCAAAGGTGCCGAGCGTGGCCGCGAGCTGGTCGCCGCCGGCGGTGCCAAGGCTGTGGCCGACATAGCATTTGATCGCCGCCACCGGCCAATCACGGATATCGAACGCTTCCGCGACGCGGTGCAGCACATCGGATTCAGTGACCCGGTTTTGCGGTGTGCCGGTGCCGTGGGCGTGCACGAAACTGTGGTGGCGTAGCCCGTCGCTGCCGATCAGTTGGCGGGTGAGGGCGGCGGCGCGCGCCAACGTCAGATAGTTACCGACGCCGGGGGCGGAAATGGATTTCTTCGGACCGTCGGCATGGATAAACACATCCGGCACCGCGCCCAGAATGTCGGCGCCCAGCTCCAGCGCCAGCGCATCGTCCATCAGCACCACAAACTGCGCCGATTCGGCGATGGTGAAGCCGATGTTGTAACCGAACGGGCGGCAGGCACGGCGGTGGTCGGGTTGGTCGCGGTGCGGGTCCAGCTTCAGCAGCGCCTCGTCTTCGCCCAACGCGCCCATGGCGCGGTAGCCCTCGATCACTTCTGGCACCAGCGGCGCCTCGCTGGTGCCTACTAGCACCAGCCGGCGTCGGCCAGCGCGGATGTCTTGTACGCCGAGCAGCAGGTTGTAATGGAAGGTGGCACAGGCGCCGAGCATGCCCCCGGTGCTGCCCAATGCGCCGAGCACGTAAGCGTTGATGAAGTCGGCCGGCATCTCGCCGAGACCCAGCGGGACTTGCTTGGAGGTAATGCGTTTGCCGCTGGCGGGATTGCGGAACAGGCCGCCAAGGCCGCAGTCGTCCAGTTGCGCCATGGCGCTGGAAGCGTAGACCGCCACCTGCTCCGGCGGCAGCCGGCGCTGAATCAGCGACCAGTCGATGCCGAGCATGCCAAGTGCTTCGGAAGCGCTATAGACCGCCATTTGCAGGCCGCGCGGATGGTTGCGCGAGGCATACAGCTGGGCCGGATCAAACCCCCCCGGCAGTTGGCCGGCGGATTGCACCTTACTGCGCTGGCTGCTTGGCAGCAGCAGTGCGCTGCCGGCCGGGATCAGCACTTCGCTGCGGCGGCCGTCCAGCGGCGTCACCTGCCAGTGCGCCGGCAGCGGCTGCGGCAGATCCATGTTGCGCACTTCCAGTTTCAGCGGCGCATTGCTGGTGCCTTGCACTGAGATGGGCACGTTGTCGGCATCGACCCAGGTGGGATCGAGGCGCCGTACCAAGGTGTGCTCCAGCAGTGCTTCGGCATCGCCACCGAACCGGCCGCGGGTGTCCAGTGCTGCCAGCGCCGCCAGCGTGCGCGCCTGCTCGTCGGCAGACAGCGCATCGAACACCAGCCGGTGATAACCGTGGTGACAGGCGCTGCGACCGGCGGGGCTGATGCCGCCGAGGGCGGTGATGACGGGAAGGGCGGCCAAGGACAACTCCGTGAACAGATGGTGACCATTTGGTCAGACTGATGGGTCACGGATTTTAGCGAAAACCATCCGGGGCGAAAGTGCCCATTGGGCGCGAAGTTGTAACCAATGATGGCGAGCGCTGCAGGCGGTGGTGACAATGCGGTGGCGGCGGGTCTTTTCATGATCGGCTGATGGCAGTCGCGGCAGATCACCGCAAATGCCCACCGGATGGCGGGAAAATGGCGACGCAGGCCGGGCCAGACAGCAGACGTTGTCTGTTCAGGGTGGCGGCTGGAATGGGCAGGTTCGATGGCGGCAGGTGTTGCCATTGTGGCGGTGAGGCCGAGCAAGCCGGTGTGGGCTTTTGCAGGGATCAGGCGGGGCTGTTGGCGCTCTATGGGCGTTGAGCACAGCGGTGTGGTGCAGGGCCGTCAATGACTCAGGCCCTGTCCCACAGCCCCATGGCGACCTGCCGGGCAGGCCGCCATGGTCTGCCTTACAGCAGCTCGATCGCCACCGCCGTGGCTTCGCCGCCGCCGATGCAGAGGCTGGCCACGCCGCGTTTACCGCCGGTACGGCGCAGCGCGTGAATCAAGGTCAGGATGATGCGTGAGCCGGTGGAACCTACCGGGTGGCCCAGCGCACAGGCACCGCCGTGGATGTTGAGCTTGTCGTGGGCAATGCCGAGATCGGTCATCGGCATCATTGCCACGATGGCGAACGCTTCGTTGATCTCGAATAGATCCACGTCGTCCACGCTCCAGCCGGCTTTGGCCAGCACTTTTTCCACGCAGCCCACCGGCGCTACGGTGAACTGGGACGGGTGCAGCGAGTGGGTGGCGTGGGCCACGATGCGTGCCAGCGGCTGCAGACCGCGCTCGGCCGCTACGGATTCCCGCGCCAGTACCAGCGCTGAGGCGCCATCGGAAATGGAGCTGGCGTTGGCGGCGGTGACGGTGCCGTCTTTCTTGAACGCCGGACGCAGGGTGGGGATTTTGTCCAGGTTGGCGTTGCCCGGTTGCTCGTCGGTGTCGACCACGACCTCGCCTTTGCGGGTCGCCACGGTGACCGGCACGATCTCATCCTTGAACCAGCCTTCTGCGATTGCTTTCTGCGCGCGCTTCAGTGATTCGATGGCGTAGTTGTCCATTGCCTCACGGGTGATGCCGCGCTCGTCCGCCAGATCTTGGGCAAAGGCACCCATCAGACGGCCGGTTTCGGCGTCTTCGAGGCCGTCGAGGAACATGTGGTCGTAGACCTGACCGTGGCCCATGCGCAGGCCGGCGCGGGCCTTGTCGAGCACGTAAGGGGCGTTGGTCATCGACTCCATGCCACCAGTGACAACGATGTCGTTGGTGCCGGCGACGATGCTGTCATAGCCGAACATGGTGGCTTTCATGCCGGAGCCGCACAGCTTGTTGATGGTGGTGGCACCGACGCCGTCCGGCAGGCCAGCTTGGCGCATGGCTTGGCGCGCCGGACCTTGCTTAAGACCGGCGGGCAGCACGCAGCCCATCACGACTTCTTGGATGTCATCGGCGTTGAGGCCGGCACGACGGACGGCTTCACGGATACAAAGGGCGCCCAGTTCTGGCGCGCTGACCGGTCCCAGTGCACCTTGGAAACCGCCCATGGGGGTACGAGCACCGTCGACAATGACGACTGCATCATTGCTCATTGATTATTCTCCTGGTGAAAACGACGCGGCGGACAGGGGCCCACCGACGACCAAAGCGCGGCCATTGTACGGCAGCCGGATGCGGCCTCCCAAGGCGGAATTTTTACGCCCCGGCGCGGGTACGCACATTCAATGTAAGTCTTTATAGGTGAAGGCATTTTTCATAGGCGAGCGCTGCCCAACCGATAGTCAGGATGCATCGCCGGCAACTGGCCGATACGCAGTCGGGTTGTTATCATCGCAGCCTGTCAGCGGCCGCCACGCCCGACGGCGCACCGCTGGCCCGTCTGCCGGCGCCTGGTTTTTGCGCCGCCGCGGATGACGGCTTGAGAACCCATGCCGCCGGGCGATTGATCGCATCACCCCGAGCAGTCGCGATCGGCGGTCCAGAAAGCTGAACCACGTCAGGGGATACAGATCATGGCTTTTGAACTTCCTGCTCTGCCTTACGCCAAGGATGCACTGGCGCCGCACATGTCCCAGGAAACCCTGGAATTCCACTACGGCAAACACCACCAGACCTACGTCACCAACCTGAACAACCTGGTGCCGGGTACTGAATTTGAAGGCAAATCGCTCGAAGACATCATCAAGAGCGCTGGCCCGGGCGGCGTGTTCAACAACGCTGCACAGGTTTGGAACCACACCTTCTTCTGGAACAGCCTGACCCCGAACGGCAGCGGTGCGCCGACCGGTGCACTGGCCGACGCCATCAACGCTAAGTGGGGCTCCTTTGACGCGTTCAAAGAAGAGTTCACCAAGTCCGCGATCGGCAACTTCGGTTCCGGCTGGACCTGGTTGGTGAAAGGCGCCAACGGTCTGGAAATCGTTAACACCAGCAACGCCGGCACCCCGTTGACCGACGGCAAAACCGCGCTGCTGACCGTGGATGTGTGGGAACACGCCTACTACATCGACTACCGCAACGCGCGCCCGAAATTCCTTGAGGCATTCTGGGCGCTGGCCAACTGGGACTTCGCAGCCAAGAACTTCGGCTGAGGGTCCCGGCTTCGGCCGACGACAAAGCCGCCTTCGGGCGGCTTTGTTCTTTTCTGCCCAGCCATCACCGGAACCCTGCCGCGGCGGCGGCGTCGAAGCCTGCCAGAACTGCATCGGAGCACCGCATGAACCTCATCCGCCTTACTTTAGTGCTGCTGTCTGGCCTGCTGGCTGCCGGCACCCTGCACGCGCAGCCGGCGTCGAGCCCGGACGCGGTGATCAACCGGCTGGCCGAAAGTTTGATGACCACCGCACTGCAAGCGGTGGGAGAATCCGGCAGTGTTTACCCGTTCGCGCTGCAATGGCATGCCGGCGAGGACGAGGTTGAACTGCTTGGCTACCGTGGCGAGGCCGACCAAGCGCCGCCCTCCGACCAGTGGGCCTTGGCGTTGCAGCAGCGATTGCAGCAGCAGGCCGCCACCGACCCAACGCTGATGGCTGCCGGGCTGGTGCGCATGAGCGAAGTAAAAACCGAACAAGGCGAAACACTGCCAGGGCTGTGGGCATTGGTGGATCATCGCGATGGCCGGCCGGTGGTGCTGTTCCTGCCGTTTTTGGCCAACCCGCAGGGCGGCAAGCGCGTACCCGGTGAGGTGATTTATCATGCGCCGCAGCAGGGCTTGTTTGACGCACAGCGCCAAGCCCGCTGACACCGCGGCAACAGCATTAACAGGAGAACAGGGGATGACGGACAAACGCGACGTGCCGATGGGCGATTTGCAGGATCTAGAGTTGGACGCACCGCGTGGCGCTGCGCGTCCAGCGCCGCCGCCTGCCGCGTCCACTGCGCCGAAACCGGAGCGCAGTAAGCCCGCCGCCACGGCAACGACCGCAACAGCGGCGCGTCGTAGCAATCCCTGGCCGTGGTTGTTGGTGTTGCTGCTGGCACTGGTGCTGGTAGCGGGCGGCTATGTGGTGTACCAAGAGCTCAGTCACGTGCGCAGCCAGCTGCATGCCCAGCAGAACGAATCCAGCGACCGCCTGGGCGACCTTGCCACGCAGTTGTCCGCCGCTGACCAGAGTCGTGTGCAGTCCGCCGAACAGATGCAGCAACTGCTGGCCACCCACGGCGACGAAATCCGCAAGCTGTGGGATCTCGCCAATAAGCGTAACCGCGCCGACATCGAAGCCAGCCAGAAAGCCATCGCCGCACTGGAGCAGAACAACAAGGAGCAGGCCACGGCACTGACCGCGCTGCGCACAGAACTGGCCAGTGCCCGCACGGCGGCCAGCGAAGCCCGCACCGCTGCCACCGACGCGCGCAAGATCGCTGATGAGGCGCAGAAGCAAGCCGCGGCCGCGCAGAGCGCGCTGCAGCAGACCACGGTGGCCCGCAACCAATTACAGACCCAGCTCGATCTCGCCAATGAGACCCTCGGCCAGCTGGAACAGCGGCTGGGAACCCAGCAGCGCACCCTCGATGACCTGCGCAAAATTCTGCCCGCACTGCAGGCGGTAGCGGCCACCCAGAGCCAGCGCGGTGGCGTCGGCAGCCGTCTCAATGAGCTGGAAGACGCCGTCAATGCGTTCGACAGCTACCGGGTGCAGGTAAATAACCGTCTGGATGCTTTGCAGGGGCGTTGAGTAAGCATTGGAGGATGGCGGCGACGCTGCTACAATCGCCGCCCTGATGCGCTAGTGGTGGAATTGGTAGACACGCTGGATTTAGGTTCCAGTGCCGCAAGGTGTGGGGGTTCAAGTCCCTCCTGGCGCACCATCAAAAAACAGCTTCGGCGTACACTTGGCTTTCGATTGCTCAAGAAGTGTCGCGGAAGTATCGAATTGAACCCGGCGTTGTCCGGGTTTTTTTATGGCTTTCTTCTTTCCGTTGGCTCGATTGCTTGCGCTGCTCACCTAGAGCCGCGGAGCATTTGGCCGGCTCGACGCCGGCCATTGGTCAAGGTGGGTGGGTTGTAGCGCTCGGTTTACAGCCAGCGCTTCAGAAACGCTGCCACCCGCTTCAGATCGCGCCGCGCTTCTGGCAGCCAGGGAACCAATGTCGGCCACACGTGCAGCAAGCCGTCGCGCTCCAACCATTCCACCAGCACCCCATCCGCTTGGGCTTTGGCGCGCAGTGCGGTGGCGTGGTCGTACAGGCATTCGGTGCGGTCGACGGTGATCATCAGCGGGCCGAGGCCGCTGTAATCGCCAAGGCAGGGGGAGGCCAGCGGCAGCTCGCGGTCAGCCGGGTTCGGCAGGTAGACCTCGGACGCGGTGCGGATCATGTCGGCGGACAGCATGGCATCACGTTCGTCATTGGCAGCCACGGACGGCTGTTCGCGGCTGTCGGTGGCGGGGGAGAAGGTAAATGCGCAGGCCGGTTTAGCGAGGCCTTCTTGCTTGATGTTCAGCAGCGTCGACAGCGTCAAACCGCCGCCGGCGGAGTCGCCACCGATAGCAATTTTGGCTGGATCGTAGCCCTCGTCGAGCAGCCAGCGGTAGGCCTGCAAGCAACTGTTCACGGCGGCCGGGAACGGATGCTCGGGGGCAAACGGATAGACCGGCAGGTACACCGCTGCGTTAAGCGCTTTGGCCAGCCGCCCGGCCATGTTGTGGTAGGTGCGCGGGGTGCCGGCCATGTAGGCGCCGCCGTGGAAATACAGGATCGCGCGCTGTGGATTGGCCACGGCAATCACATCGCCACGGAAACCGTCGGTGTCGATGCGGTGATGGCGGATGCCGCGCGGTAGCAGCGTCAGGCCCGGGGGATGATTGAATTGCTTGCGCAGATGACGCACCAGCTGATCGCTGTTGAGACCGTTGCGTTTGATCAGCCGGCGGCTGACTTGTCGAAAGAGATGGGCCGTCACACTGGTCACGTAAAAATCCTCGCAGGAAAAAATGCAGAACACCGCTCACCATACCGTGCACAGCCCGGTCCGACGATGAATGGGCGGGCCAATTTGGGTGAGTGGCGCGTGAAAAAAAAGGTCACCTTGCGGTGACCTTTGAACGGAGAGTCGTACAGCAGAAAAAAATCAGGCCGCCTTGGTTTTTTTGCGCTTGGCGTTGTCTTCCAGGATCGGTGCCAGCAGGGCATCGACGTTTTCCAGCAGCGCGCGGTTGTCATGGTCCCAGGGATGGAAGCCTGGCTTGAACCAGTCCAGCCAGTTGAGAACGGATTGGCTGAAGCCCCCTTTGCGGCCCCATTGGTAACGCAGCGACGTGACCCAGCCCTTCACATTCAGCAAACCGCCTTTGCGGCGTACGTTTTCGAAGTAGAACGCGTATTGCAGCGCCAAGAACACCGAGGTGGATAGCACCAGCATGCTGGTGCGCAGGCCATAGGCGGTCAGGGTCTTGCCCATCACCGTGGTGTACACATCGAAGGCCACTGCTTTGTGTTCGGTCTCTTCCAGCGCGTGCCAGTTCCACAGGCCCACGAACTTCTCATCGGAGTCCTCGCCCAGCAAGGCTGGGTTGCGGAGCAGGGCATCTGCAAGGATGGCGGTGAGGTGCTCTAGCGCTACGGTTGCAGCCAGTTGAACAGACTGCGGCGTGTACTTCTGCACACCTTTGAGCAAGGCCAGCACGAATGCTTCTTGGGCCTCCACTGGTACGCCAGCGGCATGCAGCAGGTCGTTCAGTTCGGCGTGCTCACGGCTGTGCATGGCTTCTTGGCCGATAAACGCGGTGACGGCCTGCTTCAATTCGGGATCGGTAATTTGGTCGCGGTAGTTGCGTACCGAGTCGATGAAGAAGCGCTCGCCCACCGGGAAGAACAGGCTCAGCGTGTTGTAAAACTGGGAAACGTGCATGCCGGCGTAGTGCCAATCAACGGCCTTCTCGGCGGGCAGGCCGAATTTCAGATCGCGACGGGTTGGCAGGATGCTCACGCTCATGGGGTGTTCCTCTAATTATTGTGACATTGCTCGATGGTATCGTTGCGGCGGCTGAAATCCAGCGCCAGATCGCATTCGCAAGCACAGGGGATTGACATTTTGCACCGCTGACCGGTGAGTTTTAGTCAGTAATTAACCTAAGTATTTGATAATTAATGGATAAAAATTGAAGTCAGCCTTTGGGCGCAAAGGGGCGAAAGCTGTCTGACAATTCTAGGAGGGCGTGTCCAATTCGCGTGCCACCGCTTCCACCAGCAGCGGAATCCGCTGGGCTTGGCGGGCACGGTCAAGGTGGGCGCGCGACAACTCGTACAGTTCATGGCTGATACGGTCATACAGTTCGCGCGGGCTGTGCGAGGCCGGATCGAACAGCGGCTGCAAGCCGAAGTCCTGATAGCGGATGGCTTGGCGCCCAGCGGCTTTTAGCAAGTCCGGCACCCAGCCTTCTGGCGACAGCTCTGATTGGAACCGCAAGTTTTGGTAGTCCATGCCTTGGCGCAGCAGGCTTGAGTCGAGCACTTTGAAGTAATTGCTGACAACCAGTTTTAGCAGGCTGTTCAGGCGGCGCCAGACAATGTCCTTTTCGTCGTCGCTATAGGCGTTCCAGTTCACCACTTCATGGGCAAAGCGTTTGCAGCCACGGCAGACACTGTCGCCGAATACGGTCGAACACACGCCAATGCAAGGCGTGCGTACACGGGTCACGGAAGAGGAGGGGGGATGGTCGGCCATGGCCGCAAGGGTACCAAAGCCCCCCCTGACTCTCTAGCGGGTTGGGCCGTTGAGTACCTGCAAACGCACCGGGCTGCCGAGAATTTGTGCAGCGGCATCCATGCGGCCCTGCAAGTCCGGCGCCTGCATGTCCGAGGGATGGATTTGCAGCACCGTTTCGCCGGTGCGCACATCGCGATGCAGTTGTTGCAGTGATGGGAACAGGTGCTCCACTGCGGCGACGCGCTGACTGGAAACGGGCAATGGGTCGGTGGGATCGTGGGTGCAGGCGCCGAGCAGGGCTGAGCAAGAAAGAACAGAGAGCAGTACGACGGTACGCATGGCGACATCCTGTTGCCGGTGGGAATCCTAGCGCGGGCCGCCGGTGCGGCCCGCAAGCGTCAATCAGAAATCAGCGGGCAGCTCCTGGTCACTTTCCGCATAACGGCGTTTGGTTTGCAGCAGGCGCTTCCACTGTTCCACATACTCCGGCAACGCCGGCGAGCTTTGGTTCAGCCCGGTCATTTCCTGCACCGCCTGCGGGCTGATGGCCTTGCCGCCGTACATGTTCACCAAGCGCAGCATGGCGTGGGTGTGCAGTTTGCCTTGTGACTCGAAGCGCTGATCGTAATACACGTACTTGTCGTCCCAGCCCATGATGCGGGTGCGCACCGTGAACTGCTGGTAAGGACGCAGCTCGCGCACGTAGGCGACCTCGGTGTTGGCCACCACGGCATTGCAGCGGGCCTTGATCATCTCGTTGAGCAGGCCGGTGGACACCGCATGTTCAAGCCGGCAACGGTCCATAAACTTAAGGTACTTGGCGTTGTTCAGATGCAGGTTGATATCCAGATCAAACATGCCGACTCGGAAGTCCATGCTGACGGTATCGAACAGGCCATGGGTGGGCGTTTTTTTTCTGCGCATGGCCGCGCTGATCAACTCGAACATCCAGGTGTCTCCCCCAGCGGGCGTTGGATGATGGAAGCATCCGGTCACCGTGACCGGCATCACAGCGCCAGAGTATAGCGGTGCTGGAGTCATGGTGTCAGGCGGCGATGTCGCCTTGACCAAGCCGCCCGGCGGCCAATCGAAATTGAGCGGTTCGGTAATGGCGTGCTCCCGGGGGCTGGCTATACTCCAGTGCACGACTTGTCAGTCAGCGGCGCTTGAGCGCCTCTGCGTGTTAGCCAAGCCTCCAGGAGCCAACATGGATTTGAACAATAAAGTGACCGTCATCACCGGCGGCGCATCGGGTCTCGGGCGTGCCACCGCCGACGCGCTGGTGGCGCGTGGTGCGCGGGTGATGATTCTAGACCGTGATGCAGAGCGCGGTGGCCAAGCCGCCGCAGAACTGGGCGACCAGGGCGCGTTCGTCAGCTGTGATGTGACTAGTGCCGAGTCAGTGGCGGCGGCAATTGCGGCCACCCGTGAGCGCTTCGGCGCCATCCATATCTGCGTTAACTGTGCCGGCGTCGGCTCCGCCATGCGCACCGTCGGCCGTGACAATGTGCCCCACGACTTGGGCGTGTTTGAAACGGTGGTGAAGATCAATCTGATCGGCACCTTCAATGTGCTGCGTCTGGCGGCGGCGGCGATGGCCGACAACGAGCCGAACCAGGACAACGAGCGCGGCGTGATCATCAACACCGCGTCGGTGGCGGCGTTCGACGGCCAGGTCGGCCAAGTGGCTTATGCCGCCACCAAAGGCGGCGTGGTCGGCATGACGTTGCCGATCGCCCGTGACTTGGCCGCGATGGGGATCCGCTGCAACACCATCGCGCCGGGCATTTTTAATACCCCGCTGATGAACGCGGCGCCGGACAAGGTGAAAATGCCGCTGATCGAAATGACCCAGTTTCCCAAACGCCTCGGCCATCCGCCGGAATACGCGGCGCTGGTGTGCCACATCGTTGAAAACAGCTTCCTGAACGGCGAGACCATCCGCCTAGATGGTGGCATCCGCATGCAGCCCCGTTGAGGGCCGCACACTGACCAGGCACGGCACCGGCTACCGGTGCCGTGAACAGCGCCATGTTTGAAATGCTTGCTCCGGACCTCGGCCGCCTGCGGCTGCCAGTGTCATTCCCGCCGCAACACGTTAACAGTTACTTGCTGCGCGATGGCGATGGCTGGTTCGTGGTCGACTGCGGTCGCCACGATGAGCCGACCCGCGCGGTATGGCAGCAGTTTCTCGCCTCGCCGGAACTGGGCGGCGGCATCAGCCGTATTTTCCTTACCCACACCCATCCTGATCACAGCGGCAGTGCTGCTTGGCTGTCGGCGCAGACCGGTGCGCCGGTGCTGCTGGCGGCCGCGGAATGGGATTGGATGCAGCGGATCTGGGCACGCGCCACCGAGCAGCCGGAGCAGATCAAAGCCTTCTTTGCCGGCTGGGGTGCCGAGCCGCCACAGCAGCAATTGGCGGTGCATATGTTGGCCAAGTTCCGTGACGGCAATCCGCTGATGACCGGCGAGGTGGTCACGCTGGCCCCCGGCGACAGCCTGACCATTAATGGCACGCGCTGGAGTCTGGAGGGCGGCGAAGGCCATACCATCTGCAACCTGTTGCTGCACCAACCGCAACAGCAGCGCTTGATCACCGGCGACCAAGTGCTGCCCGGGATCCGTCCCAATGTCAGCATCTGGTACAGCATGGAGCACGACGCATTGGGCGATTACCTGCGCAGTGTGGCGCGACTGGCGGCATTGCCTGTGGCTTGGGCTTACCCGGCTCATGGTGATCCCTTCGACAACTACGCCGAGCGCTGCGAGCAGTTGCTGACGTTCCATCGCGGTCGGCTTGGGCGCACTCGTGAGCTGTTCATACAGCAGCGGGATTGGCGGATTGAGCAGCTGCTCGAACAGCTGCTGGGCGCGCGCGGCAATGAGGGCAACTTCCTGCTCAAAGCCGGGCAGCTATATGCCATCCTGCGGCATTTACAGCAGGCGGGTGAGGTGTCGTCGTCCCAGCCGGGATACTGGCACTACAGCGCCTGAATCCGCCTCTGGCACCGTACGGTCACTGCATGGCAGTGGCCGTTTTGGTGGCGTCGACGTACCAAGGTACGTATGTTTCCGACGCAGTAATATCTCGACACAAACTTTCGCGGCGCGCCACTTATGGATGTCATCTGAGACTGTTAGGGTCACTCTCAGATCGGACACACCAACGGTAGGAGTCACCGCCATGCTGCTCAAATACCTCAACGAACTGGATCGTGCGGTTCAGGCTGCCCAGCAGGAGCCGGGCCAGGTGCAATTCAGCCACTGCGTTGAGTGTGCCAACGTGCTGAAAGACTACCTGCGTGGCCAGATTGAGCCGGTGCGGGTGCGTGGCACTGAGATCATGGAGTCGCTACTGCCGGAACACTTCGAAGAGTGGATGGCCGCCGCCGGTAGCGCCGAGAGCGCTTGCCTGCACGCCTGATCCGGGCACATCAATGAAAAAAGCCGGCCTTGTGCCGGCTTTTTTTGTGCCTGCCGTTCACAACGTCTGACGCTGCTGGCGCAGCGCCGCTAGGCGTTCTTCCTCGAACAGGTCTGGCTGCTGGCGTGCCGCCAGATCGCGCAGCCGCACCCCGATACCGATTAACCGTGCCGGGCCGGCGCGCCGTTCCCACAGCAGGTCAAGCAGGGCCGCAAACTGCGTCGGCTCCAGGCTGTCACCACCGCTGTCGCAGGTGGCGATCGAGAAGTCGCTGTAACGCACCTTGGCGGTCAGCCCCTGCACCAGGTAGTCGGCATCCAGCCGCGCCATGCGCGTGCGCAGCCGTTCCAGCAACTCCGGCAGTTGTGCCTGCCACGCGGGCAGGTCGGGTAGATCCTGGGTGTAAGTTTCTTCCACGCTGACGGATTTGCGGCGCCGGTTGGCCTGCACTGGGCGGTCGTCTTCGCCGCGGGCCAGATGGTAGAGCCGCTCACCGAAACTGCCGAAATGCTGCGCCAGCGCCAGCCGGCTGTAGCCGCGCAGATCGGCACAGGTGTCGATGCCCAGCGCCGCCAATTTTGCGGCGGTGACGCGGCCCACCCCGTGCAGCTTCTTCACCGGCAGGGCGGCAACAAAGGCGTCCACCTGGTCTGGGCGGATCACCGTTAGGCCATCGGGTTTGTTCCAGTCGCTGGCAATCTTGGCGAGGAATTTGTTCGGCGCCACGCCGGCTGACACCGTGATGCCGATGTCTTGGCGCACGCTTTGGCGGATGGCTTCGGCAATGCGCGTGGCGCTGTTCTGCAGTTGCTCGCTGTCGGTGACATCGAGGAACGCTTCGTCCAGCGACAGCGGTTCGATCAGCGCGGTATAGCGGCGGAACAGCGCTTGAATAGCACTGGAAACACGCCGGTATTTGTCGAACTGCGGTGGCAGGATCACCAGTTCTGGGCACAGCCGCAGGGCGTGGGCCGAGGCCATGGCGCTGCGCACGCCGAACTCGCGCGCTTCGTAATTGCAGGTGGCGATCACGCCACGACGTTGGGGATCGCCACCCACCGCCAGCGGCCGGCCACGCAGGCGCGGGTCGTCACGCATCTCCACAGCGGCGTAAAAACAGTCGCAGTCGACGTGAATGATCTTGCGCAGTGGGGCGTCCATGACACTGATGCCAGAGGATGGTGGGGGTTGGCGTATGATACCTGCTCCCGCGCCGTTGGGCGCAGTAGCAGGAGGCACCATGCGCTGGCCATGGCAGGCAGAACAGGATGAGCACACGGCGCCGGGTTTGGCGCCGGTGCCAGAGGTGCTGATCGTGGGTGCAGGCCCCACTGGTCTCACGCTAGGGATTCGTCTGCGCCAGCAGGGCGTGGCCTGCCGCATCATTGAGCGTCTGCCGGCTCCGCTGCCGTGGTCGCGGGCGCTGGGCTTGCATGCACGCACCCAAGAGTTGCTAGCGGCGCTGGGGGTACTCGATGCGGTGCGTGAGCGCAGCCTGGGTCTGCAGGCGGTGAATGTGTACGGCGAGCGCGGCCATCTGTTCCGGCTTGATCTAGATGCGCTGGATGCGCCCTATCCGCAGGTGCTCAGTTGCCCGCAGGCGACCGTGGAAGAACTGCTCGCCGAGCGGTTTCTGGCCCTCGGCGGGGTGTTGGAACGCGGTGTCGAACTGACGGGCTTCCAGCAACAGGCGGACCATGTGGTGGCGTTACTGCGCGACGAGAATGGCGAGCGCCGCTGCCTGGCCAGTGTGCTGGTGGGCTGTGACGGCGCCGGCTCGCAAGTGCGCCAGCAGGCTGGCATCAGTTTTGACGGCGTGCGCTATGCCGACCATTTTCTGCTGGCCGATGTGGCGCTGGATTGGCCGCTGTCGCCGAGCTGCACCCATGGGTTTCTACGCGCCGAGGGCGCGTTGATTGCCATCCCGATGCCGGATCGCTGGCGGCTGATCATTAATCTCGCCGATGACGAAGACCTGTCGCCAGTGACCGACGCGATGCCGATCCAGCAGCGCCTAGAGCGCTATATGCCGGCGGCGCGAATCGACGCAGTGCATTGGGTCAGCCGCTTTTCGATTCACCGCCGCTTGGCCGGGCGTTACCGCCTTAACCGGGTGTTCCTCGCCGGTGATGCCTGCCACATCCAAAGTCCGCTCGGTGCTCAGGGCATGAACACTGGCATTGCCGATGCGTTCAACTTGGCCTGGAAGCTTGGTCACTACCTGCAAGGTTGGGGCGGCGGCCGTTTGCTGGACAGTTACGAACAGGAGCGGCGGCCGGTGGCGGCGCAGATGCTGCAGCAGGTGGACCTGCTGTCACGCGGCTCGTTTTCCCGTGCAGCCTGGGTACGGCAGGGGCGCGAGCTGACGCTGCGCTGGTTGTCGCGGCAGCCAGCGTTGGCACGGCGGCTGTTGCGCCGCGCCAGCCAGCTGGATGTGCATTACCGCCAGTCGCCGCAAGTCAGCGGCCGCGGCAACCAGCGGCCCGGCCCGAAACCGGGCGACCGGATGCCGGATGCGCTGCTGGTACGCGCTCGCCATAGCGGCGAGGACGCGCTGCATCGCTGGTTATTGGATCCGCGTTGGCATTTGGTGATTCAGTTGCCGCAGCAACCGGACCATCCTGATTTCCTCACGCTTTACGCACTGGTGAGCCGGTTGGTGGAAAGCGCCAGCGCCCAGTTGCGACTGCATTGCGTGGTAAGCGGCCGCTGGCCGGCAGCGCTCAATGATCTCACCACGTCCGATGTGCAGTGCTGGCAAGACACGCACGGTCACTGGTTGCGCCAGTACGGTGAGCAGGGACAGTTGTGGTTGATGCGCCCGGACGGGCATCTAGGCTTTCGCGCGCCGCTCACCGACAGCGATCAACTGCTGCTGTGGTTGGCGCGGCTGTGGCAGCGCGATTGAGCCGGGCCGAGCGGCCCGGCAGTGCCTCACACGCGCAGCGCCGGCGCGTGCAGCAGCGGGATGTCCTGCCCGCTGGGTGAACGCGACAGCGTCACCAGCAGGTGGTCGATCACCAAATCAAGACTGGTTTCCCGGGGTACGTCCGCCATCACTGCCGTGAACGCAGGAGCGATGTCGCGCAGCGCGGCAAGCACGATTTCGGCTTGGGCGCGCGGCGTGTCCGGCAGCAAGATCACCAGGCTGTCGGCATCAGCGCGGGCACCGATGTCGCTGCGACGCAAGCGGCCGGACACGCTCTGTGCCAGCAGCGCCAGGTCAGCACTGGTTTGTGGGCGCAGCAGCACTGCCGTCAGCGGGCTCGACAGGCGCTCATGCAGCGGCAGTAGCCAGCCGCCGGTGTGGGACAGCGCTGGCCGGCTCAGCAGACCGGTGTCCGGGTCTTGCCACAGCGCCGCCTCGTTGTGTTGGCTGATGACGTGATTGCGCAGCAGCAGCAGACTGTGGGACGCGGCACAGGCGAGCATGGTGAATGACAGGAACAGCGTCGCCGGCGTCAGCGAGCCACCCGGTTCGCCGCGCAGCACCAAGATCGTGCCCACCAGTATCACGGTAATGCCGAGGATCAGGATCGCCCGCAGCGGCGGTAGCAGCACACTGGCTAGCATCGGCAGGGCAAACATCACCGCGATCACTGGCGGCGGTTCAGTGGGATCAAACCACAGCAGCGCGCAGGCGGTGATCAGGTCGAGCCCCAACGACAGCACCAAGCCGCCAGGCAGCGGCCGCAGCAGCAACGTCAATTGCAGCAGCAGGTACACCACCAGCGCGGTGACGAACACAAAGGTGTGCAGGTTGAACTCGTTTGACGATTCCGCATGGAAGTAAAAACTTGCCAGCACCGCGAAAATCAATCGCGCTGCAAACAGCAACACGCTCAGACCGCGCTCGGAGGTCAGGGTGACGGGTTTCAGCATGGCCATCCCACTTATCAGTCGACCGCCTATGGTGCGGTAACATTTGTACAGATAAAAGACCCGTCGCGCGTAATGTGCCGGTGACGGTGCTTTGCTAAGGTGTTTCGGTTCGCGCGGGCAGAGCTGGTCGCCCGCCAGGTTCACATCAGGAGCAGTCTGTGACCGAAAATCTCCATGCCCCGCTGCGGGACAATGTGCGTCTGCTGGGTGACATGCTCGGCCGAACGCTGAAGGACCAAGAAGGCGAAGCGGTATTTGAGCGGGTCGAGCGTATCCGTCAGGCGGCGGTGAAAGCGCGCGCTGCGGGTAACGTCGACATTGGCCGTCTGAAGCCGCTGTTGGCGGCGCTGGATGATCGCCAGCTGGGTGTGGTGGCGCGTGCCTTCAGTCAGTTCCTTAACCTCGCCAACTTGGCCGAGCAGCAGCACCGGGTGCGGCTGCGGCGCCAGCACCAGGACTATGAAGCGGACGCCGGTGGCGCGCGGCCGCTGGGCGAGCTGGTGCAGCGCTTGCTGGATAGCGGCCTCGATGTGGCCACGGTGCGTGACACCCTGCAGCAGCTGTCGATCGAGCTGGTGCTCACTGCCCATCCCACTGAAGTGTCGCGGCGAACACTGATTCGCAAATACGACCGCATGGCCAAGCAGCTGGCGGCGCTGGATCGCACCGACCTCAGTGATGAAGAGCGGCGTCAGCGGCGCCAAGCGCTGGAGAACCGCATCCTGTCGGCCTGGTGCACCGATGAGATTCGCCGCCAGCGGCCGACGCCGGTGGACGAAGCCAAATGGGGCTTCGTGACGCTGGAGCAGTCGCTGTGGCAAGCGGTGCCGGCGTTCTTGCGGGAAGTGGATGCGGTGGCCGAGCGCCTGCTGGGCGGTGCGCTGGATATTACCGCGATGCCGATCCGCTTTGCCTCGTGGATGGGCGGTGACCGTGACGGCAACCCCAACGTCACCGCCGCGGTGACCCGCGAAGTGTTGCGCCTGGCGCGTTGGATGGCGGCGGATCTGTACCAGCGCGACATCGAAGAATTGCTGGCGGACTTCGCCATGCACAAAGCCAGTGATGAGCTGCTGGCAGTCACCGGCCCCAGCCACGAGCCGTACCGAGTGGTGCTGCGCGAGGTGCGCGATCGCTTGCGGCTCACCCGCCGCCATATTGAGGCACTGCTGGAAGGGCGCGAGCCGCCGCCCGGTGACATCATCCAGTGCGCCGACGATCTACGGCAGCCGCTGTTACTGGTGGAACGCTCGTTGCGTGAATGCGGCATGAGCCGGCTGGCGGACGGCGCCCTGCGCGATACGTTGCGGCGGCTGGCGTGCTTCGGCATTTCGCTGCTGCGCTTGGATGTGCGTCAAGAATCCGGTCGCCATGCGGCGGCGCTGGACGCCATCACCCGTTACCTCGAATTGGGCAGCTACGCCGAATGGAACGAAGCGGAGCGCCAGCGTTTCCTGGTCAGCGAATTGTCCGGCCACCGGCCGCTGGTGGATCAGCGCTTCCGCGCCAGTCCGCTGTGTACCCCGGAAGTGGCGGAAGTGCTGGATACCTGCGCGGTCATCGCCAGCGAAGCGCCGCAAACCTTGGGCGCCTATGTGATCTCCATGGCCACCGCGCCGTCGGATGTGTTGGCGGTGATGCTGCTGCAACGGGAAGCCGGGGTGGCGCAATTCATGCGCGTGGTACCGCTGTTCGAAACCCTCGATGACTTGGAGCAGGGCCCGTCCACCATGCGCGCGCTGCTTGAAATTCCCTGGTACCGGCGCCAGGTGGCCGCCGGCCAGGAAGTGATGATCGGCTATTCCGACTCCGCCAAAGACGCCGGCTTCTTGGCCGCGGCTTGGGCCCAGTACCGGGCGCAAGAGCAACTGGCGGCGCTGTTTGCGGAACATGGGGTACCGCTGACGCTGTTCCACGGCCGCGGCGGTTCCGCCAGTCGTGGCGGTTCGCCCACACGGATGGCGCTGTTGTCGCAGCCGCCGGGTTCGATCAATGGCCGCATCCGTGTCACCGAGCAGGGCGAGGTGATTCGCTTCAAGTACGGGCTACCACAGGTGGCGATCCAGAACCTGGAGCAGTACGTAGTGGCAACCTTGGAAGCCACGCTGCTGCCGCCACCGGCGCCGCAGCCAGCGTGGCGTGAGGAAATGCGCCGCCTGACCGGCACCGCGCTGACCGCCTACCGCGAGGTGGTGCGTGATACCCCAGAGCTGGTCACTTATTTGCGCACCGTGACTCCAGAGCAGGAGCTCACCCGTCTGGCGTTGGGCAGCCGTCCGGCGCGGCGTGCCAGCGGCGGTGGTATCAGTACTTTGCGCGCGATTCCTTGGGTGTTTGCCTGGACACAGATGCGGTTGATGCTGCCGGCATGGCTCGGCACCGGCGTGGCGCTCAGCGAAAGCCTGGCCGACGCCGAGCGCAGCCCGGTATTGCAGGACATGCGCGAGCAGTGGCCATTCTTCCAAGCGCTGTTGGACATGCTGGAGATGGTGCTGGCGAAGGCCGATCCAGTAGTGGCGCAGTATTACGAGCAGCGGCTTACCCGTGATCCGGCGCTGATCGAGCTGGGCACCGCCCTGCGTGGCCGGCTGGCGCAGACCATCGCCGCGTTGCAACAGGTCACCGGGCGCGACGATCTGCTCGCCAATAACGCGGTGATGCAATGGTCGATCCAGGTGCGCAACCCCTACACCGATCCGCTGCACCTGCTGCAAGCGGAACTGATGGGGCGGCTGCGCGAGCAACCGGAAGCGCCAGGCGAGTTGGAAAGCGCGCTGATGGTGACCATCACCGGCATCGCGGCAGGGATGCGTAACACCGGTTGAGATACCGCTGTGGTGGAGGGAAAAAGCCGGCGCTATGAGCCGGCTTTTTTATGGCGTTGCGGCCGCCGCTAGGCGCTGAGTTGGGTGCGCTTGAGAGCTAGGCAAGACCGCCGAGGTGCTGTGAAAGGAAAAAGTGGGAGTGGGGTGCCGTGGTGGGGCGCCTAACCCGCTGCTCGGTATCAGGTAAAGCGGTGCGATGGGGGGGCAGTGCATGACGCAGCATTGTCCTCACAGGCATATGGCCGTTTCTTACCGTCCACTTATCGTGCTTCAACGCTCACTGTTGACGCTCAAGAGTTGGGGGCAGGTTTCAGGTCGTGCAACTCACAGCTCTGGACCGACTACGCAAGATTTCGTGCTCAGGGTTCAGGGTTCAGGGCTCAGGGCTCAGGTTAAGACCCGCGGTTTGGTTCACAGCTCACAGCCCACAGCCCACAGCTCATTTGGGAATCGCGCAGGGCCCACACCTTCTTTTCTGACTCTCGCTCCACCGCCCACCATCAAAGCTCTGCTGCTGTTACCTACGTCGCCGCAATTGTCACTTCCAGTTTTGCCAATACCGTTTTGACGAGAGTGCCAATCCACACACGCCGCTGGCTCTGATTGCCATCCCCACCGTTCACGCCAACTGCTGATGGCTGCGGCCGTCACAATAGGGTGGCGTGGTAGTGCGGCCGCAGCCGCAAAAGATGACGATTTGCTGGCGTGGGGCTTGGTAGCGCTGCTGCTGCGGATGGTTGCAGGTGGGGCTGGCGGTCACGGCGGGGCACTCGGGGCACCAGTAACACACGGCGCCGGCGCTGAGTTTGGTGGGCAGGGGATAGCGTACTTGCGCCATGGCTGTCTCCAAACAGTCACAAAGCTGTCACTGGAATGACAGTCTCGATTGCGACACTGCCCTCGACCTCAATAGGGAGTGCAGTGATGATCGCGCAGACGGCCACCAAGCTCAAAGGCTTCACGCCCCAGCTCAAACAGGTGCTGAGCCGCCCGTTCCTGAGTCCGGTCAGCCCGTTCCGCCTGCAAGGCCCGGCGGCCGAAGACGGCGACCGTTTCACCGTTTACTTCACCCAGTCGCGCCGCGATATCCTGCGCGCCCAACGACTGCGATTCCGCATTTTCAGCGACGAATACGGCGCCCAGATCAAAGCACCCTTTGGTCTCGACCGTGACCGCTTCGATAAGCATTGCCTGCACTTGCTGGTACGCGACAACGACACCGGCGAGCTGGTGGGCTATACCCGCATCCTCACCCAAGAACGCATCGCTAAGACCGGCGGCTTTTACTCGGCCGGCGAATTTGATCTCGGCAACCTGGCGCGCCTGCCGGGCCGGGTGGCGGAAGTGGGGCGCACCTGCATTCATAAGGACTACCGCAGCGGCGCAGCGATCTCGCTGCTGTGGGCGAAGATCGTGCAGTTTGCCCTGGAAGAAGGCATCGACTACCTGATCGGCTGCGCCAGTCTGGCGCTCGGCGATGACTACGACTGCCAAGCCATCTGCGACACCGTGCGCGACAAACATTTGTCTGAGGACAGCCTGCGGGTGATGCCGCGGGTGCCGGTACCGGCCGGCATGCTGCGTGCCGGCGGCTCCACGCGCATGCCACCGCTGCTGAAAGCCTACTTGCGGCTGGGCGCGGACATCTGCGGCGAGCCGTGCTGGGATGCCGAGTTCAACTGCCTCGACTTCCTCGTGCTGATGCCGCTGGAGCGGCTACCGGCGCGGTACCTGCAACACTTCACCCAACCGCGTAGCGGTCGCGGTGAGCGGCTGTCGAGGGCAATATGACTCCGGCTGCCACACCGGTCGCGGCACCGGTGCGCGGTGCTTGGCCGCAACTGCGGCGCCTGTGGCGGGTGCTGCGGGTGTTGACGCATATCTTCTGGGGGCTGTGGGTGGCGCTCTGCTGCGGCGCCTTCTGGCACCCGCACCGGCCGGCGGTTCGTCGCCGGGTGCAGCGCTGGCTGACGCAACTGGTGACGCTGTTATCGGTGCGCGTGGAGGTCTCTGGTACGCCGCCGCAAGGCGCAGCGCTGGTGGTGTGCAACCACGTGTCCTGGGTGGACATCCCGGTGCTGGCGAGCCTGATGCCCGCCTATTTCCTGTCCAAGGCAGAAGTGCGCGACTGGCCGCTGATCGGCTGGCTGGCGCAAGCCGGTGGCACCTTGTTCATCAAACGCGGCAGCGGTGAGTCCGGGCGCAAAGCAGTGGATATTGCCGTCGCGCTGCAAAAAGGCCGCAGCGTGTTGCTGTTCCCGGAGGGCACCACCACTGATGGCCGTCAGCTGCGTCGGTTCCACCGGCCGCTGTTTGAAGCGGCAGTGTTGGCGCCGGCACCGGTGCAACCGGTGGCGCTGCGCTATCTCAACGAAGACGGCGAACTCGACACCGCCGCGGCGTTCATCGGCACCGACAGCTTTCACCACCATCTATGGCGGCTGTTGCTGCGTGACCAGCTGCGGGTGCAGGTGCAGTTCTTGGCGCCGTTGGCGCCGGGCGAGCGCTTGGCCGAACACGCCCACGCCGCTGTGCTGGCAGGGCTGACGAAAGGGGGGCGGGCCGGTTAGCATTCCGGCTCCGCTGCCGAATGCGGTGGCGGTCCTGAATCCTGCCTCCGGAAGCTCCCATGACCAAAGCCAGTGATCTGAAACGCTCCGACGTCCTGCGCGCCAACGGCGCCCTCTATGTGATCCGCCAGATCGACGTGCAGACGCCGTCTGCACGCGGTGCTGCCACGCTCTACCGGGTGCGCGCCACTGCCGTCGGCGGCGGCCACAAACTCGAAGAACGCTATAAGGGCGATGACGACGTCGACACCGTGGCGCTCAGCCGCCGCACCGTGCAGCTGTCCTATGTGGACGGCGACGAATATGTGTTCATGGATGCCGCCGATTACACCCAGTACCCACTCAAACGCGATGACATCGAAGACGAACTGGACTTCATCACCGAAGACAGCCAAGGCCTGCAGGTACTGTGTGTCGAGGAGCAGGTGGTGGGGCTGGAGTTGCCGGCGTCGGTGGAGTTGCTGATCACCGACACCGTGCCGGCGATGAAAGCCGCGTCGGCCAGTGCCCGCACCAAGCCGGCCACGCTGTCCACCGGTCTGGTGATTCAGGTGCCGGAGTACATCGAGACCGGCGAGCGGGTAAAAGTGAATACTGCCGAGCGGCGTTTCATCTCCCGCGCCTGATGCGCGCGTTGCTGCTGGTGCTGCCGCTGTGGTTGGTCGGCTGCCAGTCGCTGGGCTATTACCCGCACTTGGCTGGCGGCCACTTGGCGCTGATGCGCGCTCGGGTGCCGCTGGAACAGGCGCGCCTAGAGCAGCCGCCGGAGGTGGCGGCGGCACTGGCAGAGGTCGCCGCCCTTCGTCAGTTCGCCGCCATCGAGATGGGGCTGCCGGTGGGTGATGCCTATCGTCATTACGTGCCGCTGCAGCGCCCATGGGTAGTGTGGAATCTGGTGGCGGCACCGGCCGATCAATTGGCACCGGTACAGTGGTGCTACCCGCTCATTGGTTGTGCCAGCTATCGCGGGTTCTTCGATCCTGCCCGTGCCGAACGCAGTGCCGCCCGTTGGCAGGCGCAAGGACTGGAAGTGTACGGCGGCGGCGCCATCGCCTATTCCACCTTGGGTTGGTTCGACGACCCGGTGACCACGCCGATGCTGGCTGGTAACAGCTGGGATCGCGCGCAACTGCTGTTCCATGAACTCACTCACCGGCGCCTGTATGTGCCCGGCGACACCGCTTTCAATGAGTCCCTCGCCACGGCAGTGGGCCGCGAAGGCGCGCGCCGTTTCAGTGCGCGACAGGGTGTTGGCGTAGCGCCACTGCCCGGCGCGGAGGCGGCGCGGACGCAGGTGCTGGAGTGGGTGGCACACGCGCGCCAAACGTTGCAGACGCTGTACCAGAGTCAGCCCGATGCAGAAGCGTTAGAGGCCGGTAAGCGGGCGGTTCAGCAACAACTGCGCCAGCGCTATGCGGAAGCGCTACCGCAGCAGCCAGCGCTGGCCGCTTGGCAGCGCTGGTTTGCCGGCCCCCTTAACAATGCCCAATTGGCCTCGCTGCAGGACTACACTCAATGGGTGCCGGCGTTTGACCGGTTGCTGCTGCAATGTGGCGGTCGCTGGTCTTGCTTCTGGACCGGCGTCGACCAACTTGCCACCCTGTCACCGGCGGCCCGCAGTGCCGCGCTGTCCCGACTGACCGACCCGGAGTCCACTGATGATTGAATTGGCCAGCTTCCCTGATGCCGCCGTGGCAGAGGTGTTCTCCCGCGCCCTGGGCCGGGCCGGCTATGGCACCCAGGTGCGGGCCCGCGAACAGCAGTTTGTGCTGCTGCTGGAAGATGCCGCCCATTACGACGCCGCGCGACAGCTGCTGTCGGAGTTGGTGCGTAATCCGTCCGATGCGCGGTTACAGGATCAAGCCTGGCAAAGCGGTGAAGTGATGCCGCGCCAGCCGCGCAGCGCCAACATGCCGCCGCTGCTCGGCAGTGCCTGGTGGGCGTCGATGGGGCCGCTGACGCGTGCCGTGCTGGTGGCCTGTGCGGTGATCTACGGCCTCGAAGTGGCGGGCTTCAGTGTTTACCGAACGCTGCTATTTGCACCGTCACTGGAGGGCTTGCAGGCGCAGCCGTGGCGTCTGTTCTCACCGATGTTGATGCATTTCTCGCTGCTGCACCTGTTGTTCAACTTGCTGTGGTGGAGCGATCTGGGGCGCACCATCGAGCGCTTCCAGTCCAGTGTGCAACTGTTGTGGGTAACGCTGGTGACAGCGGCGGTATCGAACCTAGCGCAGTTCCTCGCCAGCGGCCCGATGTTCGGTGGTTTGTCGGGGGTGGTGTACGGCCTGCTCGGCTATCTGTGGATCTATGGCCGCGTCAATCCCGGTGCCGGTTACGGCCTGCGTCGCGAGATCGTGCTGTTCATGCTGGCATGGTTGGTGATCTGTTATGTCGGTTTTGCCGACGTGGTGGCCAACGAAGCACACCTGGCCGGACTGCTCAGTGGCTGCGTGCTGGGGGCCATCACCGGACTGCAGCGCCGCCGGCGCGCCGCGTGAGGTTGGCCCGGTCGGCGTTTGAGTCGCTTTCCGGGCCCTGTTATAAAGTGCCGCACACAAACTTGTGGCCTTTGCGACGCCTCACTGGAGTGTCCTGATGGTGCAATGGAAAATGGCCTGGGCGTTGGCAGCGGTGTTGCTGTTCAGCGCCTGCGGTGTGACCCGGGTGGGCGAGAGCCTGCCTTACGGCGTGCTCAACAACGATGACGTCGAGTTGGTGGCCGACGGCCTCCCCACCTATCTGCTGATGGTGGACGGCCTGATCGTCAACTGGCCCGACAGTGCCGACTTGCTGCGCAGCGGCGCCGCTCTCTACAGTGCCTATGCCGGCCAATTCGTCGACGATCCCGAACGTGCCATGCGCCTCACCAGCAAAGCGCTCGGTTATGCCGAACGCGGCGCTTGTGCCGGTGAGAAACAGCTGTGCGCGCTGCGCGGGCTGGACGTACCGGAGCTGGAACAGCGGCTACAGAAAGTCAAAAAAGGTGATCTGGCCGGACTGTATAACCTGGGCGTCACTTGGGCGGGGTATATCCAAGCCCACCGCAGTGATTGGAATGCGGTGGCCGATTTGGCACGTGTGCGACTGCTGCTGGAGCGGGTGATCGCGCTGGAGCCCGGCTACGAGCAGGGCCAGGCGCACCTTTACCTCGCGGTGCTGGACAGCTTGCTGCCGGCGGCGTTGGGTGGTCAGCCGGAATCGGCTCGGCAGCATTTTGAAGCCGCCATTGCTCTGTCTGACGGCCGCAACTTGATGGCCAAGACGCTCTACGCTGAGCGCTATGCGCGCATGGAATTTGATCGCGCGCTGCATGACCGGTTGCTGGCTGAGGTGCTGGCGGCGCCGGCCGCTGCCCACGGTCTGACGCTCCAGAATACCCTGGCCCAGCGCCAGGCCCGCGTTTTGCTAGATGAAGCAGACGCTTATTTCTAAGCTGCCACTGGGCAGCACGAGGGAGAGTTCGAATGCGAGTGCGCACGCTGGTGATGGTGCTGAGCCTGGGGCTGGCGCCCCTGGCCCAGGCGCTGGAGCTGAAAATCTCCACCCTGTATCCGGACGGCACGGCGGCGGTGAATACGCTGCGCGCCGCCAGCGAGGAAATCAGCCAGGCCACTGAGGGCCGAGTAACGCTGCGGGTGTACCCGGGTGGCGTGATGGGCGATGACAAGGCAGTGCAGCGCCGCATCCGCATCGGCCAGTTGCACGGCATGTTGGTGCAAGGCGGTGCGCTGGCCGGCGTCTACAAAGACAGCCAGGTGCTCAACCTGCCGCTGCTGTTCCGCTCCTACGACGAAGTGGACGCGGTACGTGCGGAACTGGACCCGGTGTTGCGTCAAGGTTTCGCCGACGGCGGTTGGCGCACGTTTGGCCCGGTGGACGGCGGCTTCGCCTACCTGATGTCGGCACAGCCGGTGGCCAGCGTGGCGGATCTGCAAAAACAGAAAGTCTGGCTGCCCGCCAATGACAGCAGCTCGGCGATGGCGGTGAAAGTATTTGATGTGGCTCCGGTGGTGCTCAACATCGGCGCGGTACTGACCTCGCTGCAGACCGGTGTCATCGATGCATTTGCGGCGCCGCCGGTGGCGGCGCTGACGCTGCAGTGGTACAGCCGCGTCAAACACCTCACCGACATGCCGCTGCTGTACACCTACGGCGTGCTGGCGTTCGACCAGCGCCATCTGGATAAGATCTCGGCCGCGGACCAAGACGTGCTGCAGCGGGTGCTGACCGAGCGCTTTGCCGAACTCAATCGCAGCGAACGGGCGGGCAATCAGCAGGCGTTCGACGCGGTCAAGGCACAGGGCTTGCAGTCGGTGACGCCGTCGGCGGCGCAACTGGCGGAGTGGCGCCAGCGCTCCGAGCAGGCGGTGCAGCTGCTGGAACAGGGCGGTGAGATCAGCCCGGCCATGGTCCAGCGCGCCCGTGACATCCTCGACCGCTACCGCGCCGGACAATAATGCGGCCATTGCTGAAGCTCACCCAGCGGCTGGAAGACCTGCTGATCGTGCTGGTGCTGCTGGGCATGATGGTGCTGGCGGTGACGCAGATCGTGCTGCGTAACGGCTTCGGCACCAGTCTGGTGTGGGTCGATCCGCTGCTGCAGAACGCGGTGCTGTGGATCGGTTTGCTCGGCGCCATGATCGCGACCCGCAACGATGAGCACATCCGTATTGATCTGGCCTCACAGTACCTGCCGGCCGCTTGGCAGCGTGGGCTGTCGACGCTGATCGACCTGTTCACCTGCCTGGTATGCGCCGGCATGGCGTGGTTCAGCCTGCAAGCGGTGATCGATGAGGCCAGCTTCTCCAGCAGCCGTTTGGCCGGGGTGCCGAGCTGGTGGCTGCAGACCATCTTGCCGTTTGGGTTTGCGGTGATGGCGCTGCGCTATGCGCTGCTGCTGGGTCTTAATCTGATCGGCCGACGGCCGCAGCGGGAGGCGCCGTGATTCTCGTTGCCGCCTTGATCCTGGTCGTGATGGCACTGCTGGGGGCGCCCTTGTTTGCGGTGCTACTCGGCGCCGCCGGGCTGGCCTATTACGGCATGGACGTGGACCTGTCGGTGCTGCACATCGACGTATACCAGCTGTCCGATTCGGTAGTGCTAATGGCATTGCCGCTGTTCACCTTTGCCGGATTCCTGCTGTCGGAATCACGTACTGCTGACCGCATGTTGCGGGTGTCGCAGGCCGCGTTCGGCTGGATGCCGGGTGGGCTGGCACTGGTGGCGTTGAGCGCTTGTGCGCTGTTCACCGCACTCACCGGCGGCAGCGGGGTCACCATCGTGGCGCTCGGCGGGTTGTTGCTGCCGGCGCT
Source organism: Alcanivorax sp. REN37 (assembly GCF_041102775.1). NCBI lineage: Bacteria > Pseudomonadati > Pseudomonadota > Gammaproteobacteria > Oceanospirillales > Alcanivoracaceae > Isoalcanivorax > Isoalcanivorax beigongshangi. Next base: position 2,225,041 of record NZ_JBGCUO010000001.1, on the reverse strand, counting down.
GCTGAAAGCCGGTTACCCAGGGCGGTTCGGCACCGGTCTGATTACTACCTCTGGCAGTCTCGGGTTGCTGTTGGCACCGTCAGTGCCGTTGCTGATTTACGGCATCATTGCCCAGCAGATGTCGCAGCAGCTGGACATGCCGTCGGTGGAAATCGTTGACCTGTACATTGCCGGCGTAATGCCGGCGCTGCTGATGATCGTGCTGCTGTACGGCTATTGCCTGTGGGCGCTGCGTGGCGAGACCATCCCGCGCCAGGCGTTCAGCTGGCGGGAGCTGGGGGCGGCACTGTGGCAGGCGCGTTGGGAACTGCCGTTGCCGCTGGTGGTGTTGGGCGGGGTATTCAGCGGTCTGCTGGTGATCAGCGAGGCGGCGGCGGTGACCGCGCTTTATGTGCTGATCGTGGAAGTGCTGGTGTACCGCGAGATCCCGCTGCGCCGCTTGCCGTCGATCATGCGTGAATCGATGGTCATGGTCGGCGGCATCCTGCTGATTCTGGCGGTGGCGATGTCGTTCACTGGGGCGTTGGTGTACGCCAACGTGCCGAGCGCGCTGTTCGACTTCATGCAGGAGCATGTCAGCAGCCCGCTGACGTTCCTGATCCTGCTGAACATCGTGCTGTTGGTGCTGGGAGCGGTGCTGGATATCTTTGCTGCGCTGGTGATCATGGTGCCGCTGCTGCTGCCGGTGGCGGTGGGCTACGGTATTGATCCGGTGCATCTGGGCATCATTTTCGTGGCCAACATGCAGATCGGTTACTTCACTCCGCCGGTGGGCATGAACCTGTTCGTTGCCAGCTACCGCTTTAAACAGCCGATCACCGAGCTGTACCGCTCCACCATCCCGTTCATGTTCGTGCTGATCTTGGCACTGCTGGTGATCACCTACGTGCCGGCGCTCAGTCTGTACTGGGTGCGCTGACCGCGGCGCGGCGCTGGGCCTGCTCCAGCGCTGCGTTCAAGGCGTCCAATTGACGTTCCTGCTCCGCTAGCCGCTGTTGCTGGGCGCTGAGTTGCTGCTGCGCGCGGTCCAGCTCGGCGCTCAGGCGTGCCTGCTCGCTGCGGGCCGCGTCTTCGGGGGTAGGGGTATCGGCGTGGGCGGCGGCAGACAGCGCCAGCCCGACAAGCAGGAATAGGGGGGAACAACGCATGGCGGCCTCCGCAACAGGAAGCCGCCATGATAGCAAAGCCCGGCCCGGCGCCAACCGGACCGGGAGTGGTCAGGATGCCATCATCTGCCGCAGCACATAGTGCAGGATGCCGCCGTGGCGGTAGTACTCGGCTTCGGTGGCGGTATCGATACGGCAGCGCAGCTGCACGGTTTTCTCGATCGCCCCTTGGCGAAATACCGCAGTGACGGTCTGGCCCGGTTGCAGTTGGTTGTTCAGCTCCGGCAGATCCACCAGTTCGGTCCCGGTGAGACCCAGGCTGTGGCGGGTATCACCGCCGGTGAACTCCAGTGGCAGCACGCCCATGCCGATCAGGTTGCTGCGGTGGATGCGCTCGAAACTTTCCGCAATCACGGCCCGCACCCCGAGTAGGAAGGTGCCCTTGGCGGCCCAGTCGCGGCTGGAGCCGGTGCCGTATTCCTTGCCGGCAATCACCACGCTGGGGCGCTGCTCCTGCTGGTAGCGCATGGCGGCGCCATAGATCGGTAAGATTTCGTCGCCCGGAATGTGGCGCGTCATACCGCCCTCAACGCCGGGTACCATTTCGTTGCGCAGCCGTACGTTGGCGAAGGTGCCGCGCATCATCACTTCATGGTTGCCGCGCCGAGAACCGTAGGAGTTGAACGCCAGCGGTTCCACGCCATGGCCCTGCAGGTAATGGCCGGCGGGGCTGTCAGCCTTAATGGTGCCGGCCGGTGAGATGTGGTCGGTAGTGATCGAGTCGCCGAGCAATGCCAGCACCCGGGCGCCGATCACCGGAGTGATGTCCGGCACTGCCACACCGAGGCCGTCAAAGAACGAGGGCCGGCGAATGTAGGTGGATTCCGGCTGCCAGCGATAGGTGTCGTCATCGCCGCTGGGCAGCGCTTGCCATTGTTCATCACCGTCAAACACCGAGGCGTACTGGCGCGCAAACATGCTGCCGCTGACCACTGCCAGAGCCTGCTGGATATCCGCGCTGCTGGGCCACAGATCGCGCAGGAACACCGGCTGGCCGTCGCCATCGTAGCCGAGCGGCTGGCGCTCAAAGTCGATCTTCACGGTGCCGGCCAAGGCGTAGGCCACCACCAGCGGTGGTGACGCCAGCCAGTTGGCTTTCACGCTCTGGTGCACCCGGCCTTCGAAGTTACGGTTACCGGACAGCACCGAGGACACCAGCAGGTTGTCGGCGGCAATGGCGGCCTCGATCACATCCGGTAGTGGTCCGGAGTTGCCAATGCAGGTGGTGCAGCCGTAACCGACCAGGTTAAAGCCGAGCTCATCCAGCGGCTGCTGTAAGCCGGCGGCCGCCAGGTAATCGGATACCACCTTGGAGCCCGGTGCCAGTGAGGTTTTCACCCAGGGCTTGCGCTGCAGCCCGCGCGCCACCGCATTACGTGCCACTAGCCCGGCGGCCAGCATCACGCTGGGGTTGGAAGTGTTGGTGCAGGAAGTGATGGCGGCGATCACCACATCACCATCCTGCAACCGGTGCTCGGCGGCTTCTTCGCGTTCCGGGGCGTCATGGTCGACGCCGTCCCGTTCCCGGCTGGCGGGCAGGCCGCTTTCATTGTCCTGGCGTGCTTCTTGTTGCGGCGCATCCGGCGCTGCCGATAGCGCGCGGAATGCCGCCGGTACTTGGTGCAGTGGCACCCGGTCCTGGGGCCGTTTGGGCCCGGCCAGGCTTGGTTCGACTTGGTCAAGATCCAGCGTCAGGACATCGGTAAAGGTGGGCGTGGTCATGCCGCTTTCACGCCACAGTCCCTGCTCGCGGCAGTAGTGCTCCACCAGGCTGACTGTGGCGTCGTCACGGCCGCTCAGGCGCAGGTACTCGAGGGTACGGTGGTCGATCGGGAAGAAGCCGCAGGTGGCGCCGTATTCAGGTGCCATGTTGGCCATGGTGGCGCGGTCGGCCAGTGACAAGTCATCAAGACCGTCGCCGAAGAATTCCACGAACTTACCCACCACGCCGCGTTTGCGCAGCAGCTCGGTGAGCGTCAGCACCAAGTCGGTGGCGGTCAGTCCTTCGCGCAGTTTGCCGGTCAGGTGCACGCCGATCACTTCTGGGATCAGCATCGATACTGGCTGGCCAAGCATGGCCGCTTCCGCTTCGATACCACCGACGCCCCAGCCGAGCACGCCGAGGCCGTTGATCATGGTGGTGTGGGAGTCGGTGCCGACCAAGGTGTCGGGGTAAGCCCAGGGCGCGCCTTCGCCGTCGTCATTGGTCCAGACGCCGCGCGCAAGGTACTCCAGGTTGACCTGGTGGCAGATGCCGGTGCCCGGTGGTACCACCCGGAAATTATTGAACGCGTGCTGTCCCCAGCGCAGAAATTGGTAGCGCTCGCGGTTGCGCTCGAACTCCATTTCCACGTTGTCGTTGAATGCTAACGGTGTGCCGAAGTGGTCGACCATCACTGAGTGGTCAATCACCAGATCCACCGGCGTCAGCGGGTTAATGCGCTGCGGATCGCCACCGGCGGCAGCGATCGCCTCGCGCATGGCAGCCAAATCAACAATGGCCGGTACACCGGTGAAGTCTTGCATCAGCACCCGCGCCGGGCGGAAAGCGATTTCCCGTTGGCTAGTGCGGGTTTCCGGCCAGCGCACCAGCGCTTCCAAATCAGCGGCGGTGACGCTGACGCCGTCTTCCCAGCGCAGCAGGTTTTCCAGCAGTACCTTGAGTGAAAACGGCAGCGCATCCAAATCACCCCAGCCGTGATCGGCCAGACTGGCCAGGCGGACGTAACGGTAGTCGCCATGGGGGGTGTGGAGCAGGGCGCTGGCGGCCTGATGGTGCGGGCCTCGGTTTGAAGTCATCACAATCTCCCTACGTGGTCAGACGGGGACCCCATAGTACCTGCCACGCTTAAGGCTGATTGTAAAGAGGTGGAAGCGCGCACCCGGATTGACAAAAAGTGACTCTGCCACCAGGAAAAACGGAGGCATTTTGCAACTGATCTGCTAGATTCGTGCGGCTTAACATCGCTGCGTACCGGCCGCTTATGGCCGGGAAGAATGACAATTGAGGAGTGACCCATGGCTGTACCGGGATTGTTCAAGGACCGGCTGTCACTGCCGGTGATCGGCTCGCCGATGTTCATCGTGTCCGGGCCGGAACTGGTGATTGCCCAGTGCAAGGCCGGCATTGTCGGTTCGTTTCCCGCGCTCAACGCCCGCCCGCAATCACAGCTGCGTGAGTGGATCCGGCGCATCAAAACCGAGCTGGCTGAATACGCCGCTGCCAACCCGGACAAGCCGGTGGCCCCGTTTGCGGTCAACCAGATCTGCCACGGCTCCAACAATCGCCTGATGGAAGACATGCAGGTGTGTGTGGAAGAGCAGGTGCCGATCATCATCACCAGCCTGCAGGTGTCCAAGGAAGTGGTCGATGCGGCGCACTCCTACGGCGGTTTGGTGTTCCACGATGTGATCAACCAACGCCATGCGCGCAAAGCTGCTAGCCTCGGCGTCGACGGCTTGATTTTGGTGGCCAGCGGCGCTGGCGGCCATGCTGGTACCCAGAGCCCGTTTGCGCTGCTGCGCGAAGTGAAGGAATGGTTCGACGGCACCGTGATCCTGTCCGGGTCGTTGGCCAATGGCCATGCGGTGGCCGGCGCGCTGGCGATGGGCGCCGACTTTGCCTACATGGGCACTCGTTTCATCGCTACTCAAGAGGCCAACGCCGACGATCGCTACCGCAACATGCTGGTGGACGCGGCGGCGGAAGACATCGTTTATTCCAACCTGTTCACCGGTGTGCACGGCAACTACCTGCGTGCGTCCATCGTCGAAGCGGGTATGGATCCGGCCAACCTGCCGGAATCCGACCCGTCGAAGATGAACTTCGGCTCCGGCGGCAACACCGAAGTGAAGGTGTGGAAGGACATTCTCGGCGCTGGCCAAGGGGTGGGTAGCATTGTCGATGTGCCCACCACCGAGGTTTTGGTAGAGCGACTGCGCGCAGAGTTTCGCGAGGCGCGAGCGGCCTTCCTCGACAGCACGGCGGATTACTGAGTCGCGCGTTAAAAAGAGCCCGCCATTTGGCGGGCTTTTTTGTGTCAAACGCCGGGGGTGCGGATCACTAGCAGTCGTTCTTCGGTCATGTCTTGGATCGCCCAGCGCACGCCTTCGCGACCGAGGCCGGAGTCCTTCACGCCGCCATAGGGCATGTTGTCCACCCGCCAAGACGGCACATCGCCGATGACCACGCCGCCCACTTCTAGGCGCTCCCAGGCCAGCTGGGCGCGGTAGAGGTCGCGGGTGAAGATGCCGGCTTGTAAGCCGTAGCGGCTGTCGTTCACCTCATCCAGCATCGCCTCGAAATCCTCGAACGGTGCCAGCACTGCCACCGGGCCGAAGGCTTCTTCGTCGCGCACGGCACAGCCGGCAGGCACGTTTTCCAGCAAAGTCGGCGCCAGCATGGCGCCATCGCGGGTGCCGCCGCACAGTAGCGTAGCGCCTTCGGCTTCTGCCGCGCGGATCCAAGACTCCAGTCGCTTGGCCTCGTCTTCGGTGATCATCGGGCCGATGAAGGTGTCTTCGTCGCGCGGATCACCGCTGCGCAAGGCACGGGTTTTTTCCACCAGCCGATCGCGGAACGTGGCGTACAGGGTGTGGTGCACATAGATGCGCTGCACACCGATGCAGCTCTGCCCTGATTGGTAAAAAGCACCGAACAGAATGCGCTCTAGGGCGTCGTCGAGGTCGGCATCGGCGTCCACCACACAGGCGGCATTGCCGCCCAGTTCCAGCACCACTTTTTTCTTGCCGGCGCGCGCCTTCAGCGCCCAGCCCACGTCGGGGGAGCCGGTGAACGACAGCAGCTTGAGGCGCTCATCGGTGGTGAACAAGTCAGCGCCGTCGCGGTGACAGGGCAGGATCGAGAAGGCGCCTTTGGGCAGCGCGGTGGCGGCCAGCACTTCACCGATCAGCAGTGCGCCCACCGGCGTCAGGCTAGCGGGCTTGAGAATGAACGGGCAACCCGCAGCAATGGCCGGCGCCACCTTGTGGGCGGCTAGGTTGAGCGGGAAGTTGAACGGTGAGATGAACGAGCACACTCCCACCGGTACGCGCCGGGTATAGCCGCGGTAGCCGCGTGCGCGCGGCCCGATATCCAGCGTCAGCGCCTCGCCGTCGATGCGCACCGCTTCCTCGGCGGCGACGCGGAAGGTGTCGATCAGCCGCGTCACTTCACCGCGCGCGTCTTTGATCGGCTTGCCGGCCTCGATGCACAGCGCCTGGGCCAGTTCCTCGGCACGTTGCTCGAACCGCTGCACGCAGTCGAGCAAGATGTCACGCCGCTCGTAGGCAGCCAGCGCGGCCATGGCCGGCTGCGCTTTCTGGGCGGCGCGGATGGCGAGGTCGATGGCGTTGGCATCGGCGAGCGCTACCCGGGTGGCCAGCTCGCCGCTGAACTTGTCGTGGACCGCAAGATCCTGATTAGCAAACAGCGGTTCGCTGCCGAGGTAGTAGGGGTAAGCGTCGTTCAACATGGCCGCTCCTGTGAGGCAGAGAGGGCCGCGTGCGCGGTGGCGGGGTCCGCACGCGGACAGTGGCAGTGATGGTAGCGCCGTCGGGAAGGCGCCAACAGCAACAAGGCGCCTCGCGGCGCCTTGTTTTACGGTCAACAGAACCTTACCAGCTCAGCGAGCCGCCGGTCTGGTACTCGATGACGCGGGTTTCAAAGAAGTTCTTCTCTTTACGCAGGTCCATGATTTCACTCATCCACGGGAACGGGTTGGTGACACCTTTGAACTGCTCCGGCAGGCCCAGTTGGGCGAAGCGGCGGTTGGCGATGAACTTCAGATACTCTTCCATCATGTTGGCGTTCATGCCCAGCACACCGCGCGGCATTGAGTCGCGGGCGTATTCGATTTCCAGCTGGGTGCCTTCGAGGATCATCTGGGTGGTGGTCTCACGCATTTCGGCGTCCCACAGATGCGGGTTTTCGAGTTTGATCTGGTTGATCACGTCGACGCCGAAGTTCACGTGCATGGACTCGTCACGCAGGATGTACTGGAACTGCTCGGCGACGCCGGTCATCTTGTTGCGGCGGCCCATGGACAGGATCTGGCTGAAGCCGCAGTAGAAGAAGATGCCTTCCAGCACGCTGTAGAACGCGATCAGGTTACGCAGCAGTGCTTTGTCGGTTTCCACGGTGCCGGTATTGAAGGTCGGGTCGGACAGCTCGCGGGTGTACTTGATGCCCCACGCCGCTTTGCGCGCCACCGACGGCAGTTCGCGGTACATGTTGAAGATCTCGCCTTCATCCATGCCCAGTGACTCGATGCAGTACTGGTAGGCGTGGGTATGGATCGCTTCCTCGAACGCCTGGCGCAGGATGTACTGGCGGCATTCCGGGTTGGTGATCAGACGATAGGTGGCCAGCACCAGGTTGTTCGCCACCAGCGAATCAGCGGTGGAGAAGAAGCCCAGTGAGCGCTTGACGATGCGGCGCTCGTCGTCGGTGAGGCCATCGGCGCTCTTCCACAGGGCGACGTCGGCGGACATGTTGATTTCCTGGGGCATCCAGTGGTTGGAGCAGCCATCCAGGTATTTCTGCCAGGCCCAGTCGTATTTGAACGGCACCAGCTGGTTGAGGTCGGCGCGGCAGTTGATCATCGCCTTGTCGTCCACCTGCACGCGGCCGGCAGCACCTTCCAGCTCGGACAGGCCTTCCGACACATCCATGTCTTTCAGGGCTGATCGGGCTCGGGACAGGGGGTCGTTGGGGTCGTCGCTGCTTCCTCGCAGATCTCGCGGTTCTCCAGCAGCATCTTCTGCTCGCGCAGCCGGTGCTGCAGCAGCCGGCTGCGGCGCCGGTGTAGCAGCTGATGATTGCGGTGCCGCGGGCGGAACCGGCTGGCGCGTGACAGGCTTCTCTTCGGCATTGAAATCGTCCCAGCTCAGCATGAGGGATACTCCTTAGCAGTCAGTCGGGCCCGGCGCAAGGTTGCAGCCGGGCGGCTGTGCCGCGGTGCCGCTGATAGCGGCCCGCGGGGTGGCAACATTACTGGCAGGCTTCGCAATCGGGATCGTCGATGGAGCAGGCCAGCGGTACGTCTGCCGCTTGATCGAAACTGGCGCCGCTGTCGGCCACCGCAGCCACTGCGTTCAGGCGGCCGTCGTTGATGGTGGATTTCTCCGCCGTGGTGGCGCTCAGGGCACGCAGGTAGTAGGTGGTTTTCAGGCCCATCAGCCATGCCATCTTGTAGGTGATGTCCAGTTTGCGGCCGTTGGCTTCAGCGATATACAGGTTCAGCGACTGCGCCTGGTCGATCCACTTCTGGCGGCGGCTGGCGGCTTCCACCAGCCAGCGCGGCTCCACTTCGAAGGCGGTGCGGTACATCTCTTTGAGATCCGCCGGCACCCGGTCGATCGGCTGCACTGAACCGTCGTAGTACTTGAGATCGTTGACCATCACGTTGTCCCACAGGCCGCGGGCTTTGAGGTCGTTCACCAGGTACGGGTTCACCACAGTGAATTCGCCGGACAGGTTCGATTTCACGTACAGGTTCTGGTAAGTCGGTTCGATCGACTGCGACACGCCAGTGATGTTGGCGATGGTGGCGGTCGGGGCAATGGCCATCACGTTGGAGTTGCGCATGCCCTGGGTTTTCACCTGCTCGCGCAGGCTGTCCCAATCCAAGCGCTGGCTGCGGTCCATCTTCAGGTATTCCTCGCCGCGCTGCTCGCCGAGCAGGGCAATGGAGTCGATCGGCAGGATGCCGCGGCTCCACAGCGAGCCGTCGAAGCTGGAGTAGCTGCCGCGTTCTACCGCCAGGTTGCTGGAGGCTTGGATAGCGTAGTAGCTGATCGCTTCCATGGACTGGTCAGCGAAATCCACCGCCGCCGCGGAGGCGTAGGCGATCTGCTGTTTGTACAGTGCGTCCTGGAAGCCCATCACGCCCATGCCCACCGGGCGGTGGCGGAAGTTGGAGCGTTCGGCTTGCGGCACGCTGTAGTAGTTGATGTCGATCACGTTGTCGAGCATGCGCACTGCAGTGCGTACGGTGTTTTCCAGCTTCACCAGATCGAGGCCGTTGTCACCGATGTGCTGCGGCAAGTTGATTGAGCCGAGGTTGCACACCGCGATTTCTTCGGCGTTGGTGTTCAGGGTGATCTCGGTGCACAGGTTGGAAGAGTGCACCACACCGGCGTGCTGCTGCGGGCTGCGCAGGTTGCACGGGTCTTTGAAGGTCACCCACGGGTGGCCGGTTTCAAACAGCATCGACAGCATCTTGCGCCACAGCGTCAGCGCCGGCATGCGCTTGAACAGCTTCAGTTCGCCGCTGCGGGTCTTGGCTTCGTATTCCAGGTACTTCTGCTCGAACGCGGTGCCGTACAGGTCGTGCAGTTCCGGCACATCGTTGGGGGAGAACAGCGTCCACTCCTGTTCTTCCAACACCCGCTTCATGAACAGGTCCGGGATCCAGTTGGCGGTGTTCATGTCGTGGGTGCGGCGACGGTCATCACCGGTGTTCTTGCGCAGCTCAACGAACTCTTCGATGTCCAGGTGCCAGGTTTCCAAGTAGGCACAGACTGCGCCCTTGCGTTTGCCGCCTTGGTTCACCGCCACCGCCGTGTCGTTGACCACTTTCAGGAACGGCACCACGCCCTGGCTCTTGCCGTTGGTGCCCTTGATGTAGGAGCCCAGCGCGCGCACCGGGGTCCAGTCGTTACCGAGGCCGCCGGCAAATTTGGACAGCATGGCGTTGTCGTGGATGGCATGGTAAATGCCGGACAGGTCGTCGGGCACCGTGGTCAGGTAGCAGCTGGACAGCTGCGGACGCAGGGTGCCGGCGTTGAACAGCGTCGGCGTGGAGCACATGTAGTCGAAGCTGGAGATCAGTTCGTAGAACTCGATCGCGCGTGCTTCGCGGTCGTCCTCATTGATGGACAGACCCATGGCCACGCGCATGAAGAAGCACTGCGGCAGTTCGAAGCGCACCTCGTTGCTGTGCAGGAAGTAACGGTCGTACAGGGTCTGCAGGCCGAGGTAGGTGAACAGGCCATCGCGGTCGCCCTTGAGCGCTTGGCCGAGACGGTCGAGGTCGAACTCGGCCAGTTTCGGGTCCAGCAGCTCCAGCTCAATGCCGCGCGCAACGTAGGCTTTCAGGGTGTCGCTGTAGAGCGATGCCATCTCCGCTTGGTCGGCGCGGTCCGCCACACCAAGGAACTGCAGCGCTTCGGCGCGCAGGCTGTCCATCAGCAGGCGGGCGGTAACGTAGGTGTAGTTCGGTTCTTGTTCAATCAGGGTGCGGGCGGTCATCACCATAGAGGTGTTGACGTCGCCGATGGTGACGCCGTCGTACAGGTTCTTCACCGTCTCATTGATGATGCGCTCCGGCTGCACGTCGTCGAGGTCGGCACAGGCAGCGCGGATCAGCGCTTCCAAGCGGCCCATGTCGAGCGCTTGGCGCGAGCCGTCTTCCATGGTCACGGTGATACCGCTTTGGTTGTCGGCGGCCGGATTGTCTTGCGCGCGCTTGCGCGCCTGCTCTTCGCGGTACAGCACGTAACTGCGGGCAACCTTGTGCTCGCCGTGGCGCATCAGCGACAGCTCTACCTGGTCCTGAATTTCTTCAATATGGATGGTGCCGCCGGACGGTAGGCGCCGCTTGAAGGTGTCGGTGACCTGGCTGGTCAGCTCGGCGACCACTTCGTGGATGCGCGAGGACGCGGCAGCGGTGCCGCCTTCTACCGCTAGGAACGCCTTGGTGATGGCCACGGTAATCTTGTCGTCGGTGTAGGCGACCACTTTACCGTTGCGCTTGATCACGCGGATCTGGCCCGGTGCGGTGGTGCTGAGGGTGCCGTCCTGAGCCGGATCCATGGGGGTCGGGGAAGTGGAGGCCTGGGTCTGGGGATCCGTCTGCATGATCGGTCACTCTCCTTAATATATGTAGGCGCGGCGGACCGCGTGTCGGGACCGGCGTGGGTCGCGCGACAGGGCCGTCTGGCGATGATTTCGTTGTCTGCGCGGGCCGGAAAACCAGCGATGCTGCTGGGACTGCATGGTGGCCTACCGCGCGGGGGGCGGCACCATACCACAATATATAGTGTCGCGCCGGACTGCTTGCCGACGCTCCGGTCGCCTCAATGCACGCCGGCGAAACCCTGTCCGACGAGGCGGTGGGCCAAGACTACTACCGCGCGGAGCGGGTTTCCACTCCTGACGATGTATTTCTTTGCCACTATATGTTGTGTTTTTGATGTCCGTCAGACACGAGCTGTGGTGTTTGGTGGGTTGGGAAAAGTCAATCGCCGCAGGGCCGGTTTTACAAAGCTGTGGATAACCCTGTGGGCAATGTGTGGGTTGCCGGTGGCTAAGCCACAGTGTGACGTGGCTGGACAGGTAAACACTATATGTTGTGTTACTGTCTCCGCCGGCGGCAGCTGCTGATGCGGCTGTCTCGGGGGTGAGCGAGTGCTGATTCCGGGGCGGCAGTTGCCGCTGCTGTATAGGATGCGTATAAATCGTGTAAATTCCGCACCGGCCGCAGCCCACTTGTTAAAGCAAGCGGGCCTCGCTCACGGGGAGCGTGCGCTGGCGGAACATAAGACTGAGAAGGAACGGCACGGAATGAGTCTTGTGCAGGATAATCCCCCACGGATCCTGATCGTGGAAGATGATGAGCGGTTGGCGACGCTGACCCGCGAATATCTGGAAAGCAACGGCATGAATGTGGGTGTGGTGAACGATGGCGAGGAGGCCATCCGCCGTATCCGCGCCGAGCAACCGGATCTGGTGGTGCTGGATTTAATGCTGCCGGGCGCGGACGGACTCAGTGTCTGTCGTGAAGTGCGGCCGCAATTTCGTAACCCGATTCTGATGCTCACCGCCCGCACTGATGACATGGACCAGGTGCTGGGTTTGGAGATGGGCGCCGATGACTACGTCGCCAAGCCGGTCAAGCCGCGGGTGCTGCTGGCGCGTATCCGCGCGCTGCTGCGTCGGGTGGAAACTGAGCAGGAGCGTGATCAGCCGCAGATGCGGTTGGAGTTTGGCAACCTGGTGATCGACAACTCCGCCCGGGAAGTGGTGCTGGAAGGCCGTTCGGTGGACCTCACCAGCGCCGAGTACGATCTGCTGTGGCTGCTGGCATCCAACGCCGGCACTGTGCTGTCGCGCGAGACCATCTTCGAGAAATTGCGCGGCATTCAGTACGACGGTCAGGATCGTTCCATCGACGTGCGCATTTCCCGTATTCGTCCCAAGGTTGGTGATGACCCGGACAACCCGCGCCGCATCAAGACGGTGCGCTCCAAGGGTTACCTGTTCGTCAAGGAGGTCGGGCCGGTCTGAGCCCGCACCGCACCCTCACCACACTCCGGCGCCATGCCGGAGTGGCCTGCTGTGGACCCGCCCTGTGAACAGCATCTTTCTGCGCATCTATGCCGGCATGATGCTGGCCGTCTTGGTGGTCAGCCTGATCGCCTACGCCATGGTGCAGCTGGTCAATCAGTACCGCTCCGAGATTTACCGCGAAGCCATGGCCCATGGCACCTTCCATCTACTGGCGCAGGGATTCCAGCGTCAAAACAGCGAAGAAGAACTGGAAGCGCGGCGTGCGTTGCTGAGCCGCCTGTTCGGCGTCGAACTGAAAATCCTGTCTGAATCAGAATTGTCGCTGAGCTACCGCGAGCGCCTGCACTTGGAGCAGGGCTTGGTGGTGATGCGCATTGATGAGCGCGCGCCGGACGCGGGCGCCGACATTCTTTATCAACTGCCCGGCGAGTCGCGTTACGTGTCGGCACATATGACGCGGGTGTCCGAGCAGCATGCCCGCGCCACCGCCTTGCTGGTGCTGGAGGAGTTGGCGCGTGTGCCCGCGGAGCGTTGGGACGATGTGATCGCCAGCCTGCAGCCCCACTTCGGTTATGGCCTGTCGCGGGTGCCGCGCGAGCGGGTGCAGTTGGATCTGGAACAGCTGGAGCGGCTGGAGCGGCAGGAGGTAGTGATCGCGCTACGCGAGAACCGCTCCGGACGCCATTCTGGCGTCATGGTTTACGCGCCGCTGGGACCGACTGATGTGTTGGTGCTTGGGCCGTTGGCCTTGTTCGACTGGACCCCGGTGCCGATGTTGGTGATCGTCGGCCTGCTCGGGTTGTTTGCCATGGGCGGCGCCACCTATGCCTTGGTGCGGCCGCTGCAGAACCGGCTGCGCGAACTCGATCATGTGGTACGCCAGCTGGGCGGCGGCAATATGGAGGTGCAGGCACGGGTGGGGCCGGATGCTATTGGCCAGCTGGGCAGCACTTTCAACGGCATGAAAGAACACATTCGCCGCTTGATTGACGCACAGCGGGAAATGACCCGCGCGGTGTCCCACGAGCTGCGTACCCCGGTGGCGCGTTTACGTTTCGGGCTGGAAATGCTGGCCGATTGCGACGATGCCGATGAGCGCCGGGTGAAGCTCGATGAGCTGGACCAGGACATCGAGCAACTCGACCAGCTGATCGACGAAATCCTGACTTTTGCCCGCCTGGAAGAGGGCTCGCCGACGCTGGACTTCAAAGCCGTGGACCTGCGCGCGCTGTTCGGCCAAATCTGCCGCGAAATTGCGCCGATCAGTGGCGCGCTGGTACTGGTGGATGCCAGCGATTGGGAGCGGCTCGGAGAGGCGTCCCACGCCGAGGGCGAAGAACGCTACCTACACCGCATCCTGCAAAATCTGGTCACCAACGCTCTGCGCTATGCGCGCAGTGAGATCGTGCTGCGGTTCGAGGTGGCGGACGGCTGGGCGATCATGGAAGTGGCGGATGACGGCCCCGGTATTCCTGCCGCCGAGCGCGAGCGGGTGTTCAAGCCGTTCGCGCGGCTCGACAAGAGCCGCCACCGTGCCAGTGGCGGTTACGGCCTTGGGCTGTCGATTGTGCAGCGCATTGTCGAATGGCATAGCGGCCGCATTGAGATCGATGACAGCCCGCAGGGTGGCGCACTATTCCGGGTGCTGTGGCCCCGTGAGCAGCGTCGCGGCCACCATGCGCTGGGTGCTGCGGGCGGGCGCTGACCGCAAGGTCGCAAACAGAACGTCCGTACAGCTCTTTGCAGGGCGATGCTTTGCGTTACCATGCGCACCCGGCCTGCACTGACGCTGCCGCCGATTGGCGTCGCAGCACCCGACCATTCGAAGGAGATTCCCATGTCCGGCTACCTGCTGGCGATTGACCAGGGCACCACCAGCTCCCGTGTCCTGCTGTTCCGCACCGACGGCACTGTGGTCAGCCAAGCGCAGAAGGAATTTCCCCAGTACTTTCCCGCCGACGGCTGGGTCGAGCACGATGCGGTGCAGATTTGGCAAGACTGCCTGGCGTTGTGCCAGCAGGTGCTGGAGCGCAGTGGCGTGGCGGCGACCGCATTGGCCGGCATCGGCATCACCAATCAGCGCGAAACCACGGTGCTGTGGGAGCGCGCCAGCGGTCAGCCGTTGGCACGCGCCATCGTTTGGCAGGACCGCCGCACCGCTGACCGCTGCGCGCAGCTGAAGCAGGGCGGTCACGAAGCCATGGTGCAGGCCCGTACCGGGCTGCTGCTCGATCCCTATTTCTCGGCCAGCAAACTGGCCTGGTTGCTGGACGACATTCCCGGTGCCCGCGCCCGCGCTGAGCGCGGCGAACTGGCGTTCGGCACCATCGACAGCTGGCTGCTGTGGAATCTCACTGGCGGAGCGGTGCATGCCACTGACGCCACCAACGCTTCGCGCACGCTGCTGTTCAACATCCACGAACAGCGTTGGGATCCGGAGTTGCTGGCGCTGTTCGATATCCCGGCGGCCTTGCTGCCGGACGTGCGCGACTGTGCTGCGGATTACGGCCGCACGCTGCCAACGCTGCTCGGCGCAGCAGTGCCGGTGACCGGCATCGCCGGCGATCAGCAGGCGGCGCTGATCGGCCAAGCCTGTTTCTCGCCGGGGATGGTGAAAAGCACCTATGGTACCGGCTGCTTTATGGTGGTGAACACCGGCCGTGAGGCGATCCCATCGCGCCATCGGTTGCTGACTACGGTCGGCTACCGCCTCAATGGTGAGGTGACCTATGCGCTGGAGGGGTCGATCTTCGTGGCCGGTGCCGCCATCCAGTGGCTGCGTGATGGTCTGCGGCTGATTTCCGATGCCAGCGAAACCGAAGCCTTAGCGCGCAGCGTCGGCAGTGCCAAAGGGGTGTACATGGTGCCAGCGTTTACCGGCCTCGGTGCGCCCTGGTGGGATCCCCACGCCCGCGGTGCGCTGCTGGGCCTGACCCGCGACACCGGCATTGCCGAAGTGGTCACCGCCGGGCTGGAAGCGGTGTGTTATCAGAGCCTGGATCTGCTGGAAGCGATGGTGGCCGATGGCAGCACCCGTCCCACCGCGCTGCGGGTGGATGGCGGCATGGTGGTCAACAACTGGCTGGCGCAAAGCCTTGCCAACATCCTCGGCGTGCGGGTGGACCGCCCACAGATTACCGAAACCACAGCGCTTGGCGCCGCCTATCTGGCCGGCCTGCAGGCAGGCGTGTTCGAGTCGCTGGAGGCCATCGCCCAGCAATGGCAGCGCCAGTCTGCATTCGAGCCGTGCCTGGACGAAGACGACCGCCGTGCTCGTCACGCCGGCTGGCGCGAGGCGGTGGCGATGGTGTGCCGCCGCTGAACCATTGCTGCGATCCCAATTTCCTTTGCCCGGTAGTGGAAGACTGACGAGTCGCCAGGTTCGGCGGCTGAAGCGTCTGCGTGCCCGGCTTCCGAGCGTGATAGAGTTCGCGCCATTAATGATAAATAGTGCCTGCAAAACCAATGTGAAATAGTGAAATAAATCATTAATGGCTAATGATTTGTACCTATTCGCTCAGTAAGCTGGCCGGCGTGGAATCGGTAGTCAGGGCAAGGTGTGGAGAATCGGGTCGTGGGGGCGCTGGAACAGCATTTGTCGCAATCTGGCGGTATCCGGCAGGGCCGGGTGGTGCGCTATGTGGCATTTGCCACGCTGGTTGGCGGCGGCGTGCATACGCTGGCCTGCTGGGTGGCGTTGCAGCTGAGCTTTTTCCGTGACTACGACGCGTTCGAACCGTTCTTCACGCTCGCTTGGATCGGCCATGGGCTGTTTCTGGCACTGGTGCTGAGCGGGGTTAACCGCCGCTGCCGCGATCCTTACCTCACTCAACCGTTGCTGTGGTGGTCCACCTTGGTGCTGGTGGTGTCGGTGTATCAGATCGACCAAGTGCGGCTACCAGTGATGATGTTGTTCTTCGCCATCCTTCAGCTTGGTCTGTTCCGTAGCACCCGGCGCCAGTATGCGCGCCTCAGTGTGGCCTGCGTGGCCGGCTATCTGGCTGGCATCTTACTGGCCTGGCAGTGGCACCCGGAGCGGGTAGAACTGGCGGTGGAACTGATTCAGTGGTTCGGCTTTGCACTAATGACCGCCGCCATCGTGTTCATGGCCGGCGAAATTGGCCTGCTCAGCCAACGGCTGGCGGACCGCAACCAAGAATTGGCCGACGTGGTGCGCTGGACTCGCGCGCTGGCGGTGCAGGATGAACTCACCGGCCTGTTCAATCGCCGTTATGCCACCGAGCGGTTGGCCAAGCTGCGGGAGTTGGCGGACCGCGGTGGCCTGTCGCTAACGGTAGCCTATGCCGATCTCGATCATTTCAAACACATCAACGACCGCAGTGGCCACCAAGAAGGTGACCGGGTGCTGCGCGAATTCGCGGCGCTCGGCAGTGCGCTGCTGGATGAACGTGATTTCATGGCTCGCTTCGGCGGTGAGGAATTCCTGCTGGTGTTCGTCGAGCACCCGGAACACGAAGTGTGGGCGCGGTTGGAGCGGCTGCGCAGTGGTTTGGCGCAGCAAGTGGCAGCCGATGGCGTGCCGGTGACGGTGTCGCTCGGTATGGCCTGCTTCCAACCCGGCGACAGCCTGGATGGTTTGTTGCAGCGCGCCGATGCCGCGCTCTACCGGGCCAAGCAAGCCGGCCGCAACCGGGTGGAACGTGCCGCTCCGGCGCTGGAGGAGGCGCTGTGATCGGCGACCGCCTGATGGACCCCAGCTTGCTGCAGGCGCAGCGTGCCAGCGACCGCGGCGTGCTGGCCATGCGGCTGGCGATCACCGCGCTGGCGATCGGCGCCTTGCATACCCTGTTTTGCCTGCTGTTCTTCCAGGCCGGTTATTTGCAGTTGTCCGGCCGCCATCTGCTGCAGGGCGTCGTTGTGTTCTGGGGCGGCCAAGCGCTACTGCTGGCGCTATTCATGGTCTACCGCCGGCTACAGCGGCCGGTGCGCTGGGTGGCGTTTGCCTGGTACCTGTGGATCCTGCTGGCGTTACTGTGCAGCGCCTATGCCATGAGTGGGTTCCGACTCAGCCTGATGCTGCCGTTCTTCGCGGTGATGATGCTGGCCTCGTTCCGTCATCATCTCGGCGGGCTGACCACGCTGGCGTCCGTGGCGGTGGGCGGCTATCTGCTGGTGGTGTTCGCGCTGTGGCTGCGCCAGGGCTACACCCTCGACCTAACGCTGGAAATCCTGCAGTGGCTGCTGTTTGCCGCCACGGCTGTCAGCTTCGTGGTGACGGGCCTCGGCGTCAGCGACCTGCGCCGTTCGCTGACGCAGAAGAACCGTGATCTTGGCGATGCCCTGCTACAGGTGCGCGACATGGCGATCCGCGATGAGCTGACCGGTCTCTACAACCGCCGCCATATCATGGATGTGCTCAGCCAGCAGCAAGCGCTGGCGGAAGCCGGCAGTTACCGCTTTGCGCTCTGCTTTGTCGATTTGGATCACTTCAAGCGGATCAATGATCGCTATGGGCATGGTGTCGGTGATGCGGTGCTGCGCCGCTTCGGCCAGTTGGCGCGGCAATGCTTGCGCGAAGCGGACTACATTGGTCGGCTCGGTGGCGAAGAGTTCGTACTCGTGGTGACCCAAGCAGATCTGGCTGGCGCGGCGCGCTTGGCAGAACGGCTGCAGCAGCAGTTCCGTCACAGCCTGTTCGATGATTTGACGCCGGGCTTTGGACCGACGCTGTCGGTGGGCGTGGCCGGCTATCGACCGGATGAGGCTCTGTCCACTACGCTGGCGCGGGCCGATGCCTGCCTGTATCAGGCGAAAGCGCAAGGCCGTGATTGCATCGTCACAGAGCACCAGTTGGCATCCGCCAGCTGATCATGATCGGCGGCCTTCAGTCCGCCGCGAAACACACCGCTGGCGCCGCCATCAACGACACACCCAACTGATCGCCCGGCCGATGGCCGCTGCTGCCACGAGCCCACAGCTCGGTGCCGCAAGCTAGCTGTAGTCGGTAGCGGCAGTGGCCGCCGAGGAACTCCCGGCTCAGCACTCGCGCCGGCTGGCCGCCGTCGAGCGGGCCGAGCAGCACCGCTTCTGGGCGCACCAACAACTCCAGCGCGCCGGCCGGCAGGGCGGCAGCCGGCAGCGGCAGGGGGCCGAGTGCGGTCTGTAAAGCGCCGGCTTCGACGCGTGCCGGTAACCAGTTGGTGCTGCCAGAGAACTGGGCGACGAAGCGGCTGGCGGGACAGGCATACACCTGTTCCGGGCTGCCCCATTGCTCCAGTTTGCCGCCGCGCATCACGCCCAAGTGATCGGCCATAGTGAAGGCTTCGTCTTGGTCGTGGGTGACCATCAGCGCGGTCATGCCCTGCTGACGCAGGATACGGCGCAGTTCCTGGTTGAGCTGGCGACGCAGGTCCAGGTCGAGGCTAGCAAAGGGTTCATCCAGCAGCAGCAATGCCGGCCGCGGTGCTAGCGCACGCGCGAGGGCTACGCGCTGTTGCTGGCCGCCGGACAGCTCATGCGGATAACGCCGTGCCAGGCCCGGCAGCTGTACCAGCGCCAAACATTCTTCCACCCGCGCGCGGCGCGCACTGCTGCCCAGTTGGCGCAGGCCGAACGCGACGTTGTCGCCGACACTCAAATGGGGAAATAGCGCGTGTTCTTGGAACACCATGCCGAGGCCACGTTGTTCCGGTGGTCGCTGGGCCTCGGCGTTGGACACTGTTCGGCCGTGCAATTGGATGCGGCCGCCGGTGAGCGGTTCGAGGCCGGCAATGGCGCGCAGGGTGGTGGTCTTGCCACAGCCGGAAGGGCCCAACAGGCAGGCGATGTCGCCTTCCGGTAACTCGAATGACACGCCCTGTACCACCGGTTGTTGCTGGTAGCGGCAGGCAAGATCGAGCACGGAGAGGGCAACGGGGCGAGACAACGGAGACTCCAACAGGCACCAGCAGAGCGGTGGAGGGCCGGCGTGGAACGCCGGCCATGGGCATCAGCGCAGCAGGAATTCCAGTAGCGCTTTCTGGGCGTGCAAGCGATTTTCCGCCTCGTCCCAGACTACCGCACGTGGATCGTCGAGCATGTCGTGGCTGATTTCCTCGCCCCGGTGGGCGGGCAGGCAGTGCATGAACAACGCCTGTGGATCGGCCAGATCCATCAGTGACGGACTGACCTGGTAATCGGCGAACGCTTCGGCGCGGCGTGCCTGCTCTTCTTCTTGGCCCATGGAGGCCCACACGTCAGTCACCACCAAGTGGGCGCCGCGCACGGCGGCTGCGGTGTCACGCACCAGCTCGACGCGGTCGCTGTTGGCGGCCAGCAGGTCGGCACGCGGATCGAAGCCTTCCGGGCACGCCACCACCAGCTGGAAATCAAACTGGCGGGCGGCGTTGATGTAGGAGTTGCACATGTTGTTGCCGTCGCCGACCCACACCACGCGCTTGCCTTGGATACTGCCGCGATGCTCGACAAAGGTCTGCATGTCGGCCAGCAGTTGGCACGGGTGGTAGTCGTCGGTGAGGGCGTTGATCACCGGCACTTTGGAATGCTGGGCAAAGGTTTCCACGGCGCTGTGAGCAAAGGTGCGGATCATCACCGCATCGACCATGCGCGACATCACGCGGGCGGAATCTTCGATCGGCTCGCCGCGGCCGAGCTGGGTGTCACGTGGCGACAGGAAGATGCTGCTGCCGCCGAACTGGGTCATGCCCACTTCAAATGACACCCGGGTGCGGGTGGAGGCTTTTTCGAAAATCATGCCCAGCGTTTTGCCGCGCAGTGGTTCGTGGCGCTGGCCGTTGCGGAGCATGGTTTTCAGTTCGATGGCGCGCTGGATCAGGTAGCCGAGTTCATCCGGCGTTAGATCCAGCAGCGTCAGGAAGTGGCGCACACTCATGCGGCCTCCTGCTGGTAAAAGGCATGGATGGCAGCGGACAGACGCGCCACCAAGGTGTCCACTTCTTGCTCGCTGATCACCAGCGGCGGCAGCAGGCGCACCACCCGGCCGGCGGTAACGTTGACCAGCAAGCCGCGCTCACGTGCCAGTTGCACGATGGCGCCGCAATCGCGATCCAGTTCGATGCCGACCATCAGGCCTTTAGCACGCAGGTTCACCACCCGCTCGCCGAGATCCGCCAGTGCCGCGCCGAGGCCAGCCACCAGCCGCGCGCCGCGGTCGTTCACCGCCGGCAGTACCTTGGTCATCTCATCCAGCACCGTGAGTGCCACCGCGCAGCCGAGCGGGTTGCCGCCGTAGGTGGTGCCGTGGCTGCCGGGACCCATCAGGTCGGTGGCGGTGCCGGAAACCAGGCAGGCGCCGATCGGGAAACCGTTGCCGAGCCCTTTGGCGGTGGTGAGCACGTCCGGACGTACATCGGCGCCCAGATAGAAGAAGTAATCGCCGGTGCGGCCGTTGCCGGTCTGCACTTCATCGAGCATCAGCAGCCAGCCGAACTGGTCGCACAGCTGGCGCAAACCGGGCAGGTAATCCGCTGCTGGCACATGCACGCCGCCTTCGCCTTGGATGGGCTCCACCAGTACCGCGACGATGTCCGGGTTGTCGCCGAGGGCGCGGATAGCGTCGAGGTCGTTCCACGGCACACGGATGAAGCCGCTGACCATCGGATCAAAGCCTTCGCGGGCTTTCGGGTTGGCGGTGGCGCTGAGCGTGAACAGCGTGCGGCCGTGGAAGGCGTTGTCGAGCACCACCACGGTGGGGCAGGCGACTTGCTTGCTGTGGCCGTACAGGCGCGCCAGCTTCAGCGCTGCTTCGTTGGCTTCGGCACCGGAGTTGCAGAAGAACACCTTGTCCATACCGGTCAGCGCACACAGGCGCTGGGACAGCTTTTCCTGCGTGTCGATGCGGTACAGGTTGGAGGTATGCACCAGGGTTTCCGCCTGTCGAGCCAGCGTCGCTGTCACCGCCGGGTGACAATGCCCCAGGTTACACACGCCGATGCCAGAGATCGCATCCAGATAGGCGTTGTGGTCGGTGTCATACAGCCAAACGCCTTCACCGCGGTCGAAGGTGACCGGTTGGCGCGCGTAGGTGGGAATCAGGTACGTCTCGTTCATCTGCGTTCCATCAGCCGGAAATTCAAGTGGAGAGGTCCGCCGGGCGGCGGTCTGCGCAAACAAAAACGGCAGCCTGGGCTGCCGCGGACGTTCGATGATAACGGCCCGCCGATGCGGGCGCAATTGCGGGTCTGATGTCGTAGCATGGCGGTTTGCCGGCGCTGGCCGGGAACCGGGAGAGCAGGGGTGGATGCGGTCCAACTGAGTGTGTTCAGTCATCGTCTAGCGGGCATCTGTGCCGAGATGGGGGCGCTACTGCAGCGCGCGGCGTTCTCGCCCAACATCAAAGATCGGCTCGACTTTTCCTGTGCCGTGTTCGATGCCGCCGGTGGCCTTTGTGCGCAGGCTGCGCACATCCCAGTGCACCTTGGCAGCATGGCATTCGCTATGGCCGATGTGGTGGCCGGCCAGGCGTGGCAGCCCGGTGACTTACTGGTGGTCAATGATCCGTTCCTCGGCGGCACCCACCTGCCGGACGTGACGGTGGTGGCGCCGGTGTTTGATGACGGCGGCACGCTGCTGGCGTTCGCGGTGACCCGCGCTCACCACGCCCACATCGGCGCCACTGCGCCCGGCTCGATGCCGATTTCCCGCACCCTTGAGGAAGAGGGGGTGGTGATTGCGCCGCAATGGTTGCGCCGCGATGGCCGCTGGGCGCGCGCGCTGCTCAATCAGCTGTTGCCGCAACCGCTGGCGGCACCGGAGCAGGCGCCACAGTTGGGTGATTTCGTCGCCCAGGCCAGTGCCTGCGATGCCGGTGCGCGCTGGTTGGCAGCTTGGATTGCGGACACCGGGGTGGCGCAGTTCCGTGCCGGACTGGTCGCTCTGAATGCCTATGCTGAGCGGCTGGCGCGGCAGACATTGGCGGCACTGCCGGACGGCGACTACCACTTTGTTGATCAGCTCGATGACGACGGCCAGGGCACTGAATCAATTAATGTGCAGGTGACCCTGCGCGTGCGCGGCGAATGCGTGAACGCTGACTTCACCGGCACCGCAGACCAGGTGCCCGGCAACCTCAATTGCCCGCTGTCGGTGGCGGCCGCGGCGGTGTTCTATTGCTTCCGCTGTCTGATGCCGGCGCAGGCACCGGCCTGTGCCGGCTTGTTTGCGCCAATCACTCTGACTGCGCCGGTGGGCAGCTTGGTCAATGCCCAGCGCCCGGCGGCCACCGCGGCTGGCAACGTGGAAACCAGTACCCGCATTGTTGATGTGGTGCTCGGGGCGTTGGCGCAGGCGTTGCCAGAGCGGATTCCGGCAGCCAGTCACGGCAGTATGAATAACTTGGCACTGGGCCGCGCTGGTGAGGCGGGCCGGCCGGGCTGGGATTACTACGAGACCATGGGCGGCGGCATGGGCGCTGGGCCAGCCGGTGCCGGCCTGTCCGGGCGCCAAACTCATATGACCAATACCCTCAATACGCCGATTGAATCCCTGGAAAGCCATTATCCGCTGCGGGTATTGCATTACGGTTTGCGCGCCGGCAGTGGTGGCGCCGGCCGTCATCGTGGTGGTGATGGGTTGGTGCGCGAGCTGCTGTTCTTGGCACCGGCCACGGTGACGTTGCTGACCGAGCGTCGCGTCAGTGCGCCGTGGGGATTGGCGGGCGGTGAGCCCGGGCTGCCAGGTCGTAATTGGCTGAACGGCAAGCCGCTGCCGGCCAAGGTCTGCTTGGCGGTCTGCGCCGGTGACCGGCTACGGCTGGAAAGCGCCGGCGGCGGTGGCCATGGCGCCCCGGCATCGATGGAGACTTGAGCGGCCAGTTGCTAGACTATCGCCCCCTGTGCCACCCCTGACCCAAAGGTAGAGAGCGATGCAAGACATCCTGGATGTGATCCGCGAGCAGATCGAAGGCAATCCGGTGATCCTGTACATGAAGGGCACGCCGCAATTTCCGCAGTGTGGCTTTTCCGCCCGCGCGATCGAGGTGATGACCGCCATTAACAAACCGTTTGCCTACGTGAACATTCTCGAGGCACCGGAGATTCGCCAAAAGCTGCCGGAATACGGCAACTGGCCGACCTTCCCGCAGCTGTGGGTGAAGGGCGAGCTGGTGGGTGGTTCCGACATCCTGCTGGACATGTACCGCAGCGGCGAGCTGGCCACCCTGATCGACGGCGCAGTGGCCGAATAAGCCTACTGATGCGAGAAAAACGCCCCCTTGGGGCGTTTTTTTATGGGCGCGATCAGGGCCGGTTTCAGCTTGGAGCAGGAGCGATGCCGTCGAGTCCGCCACCACCACCGGTTTCAGATCCGAGCGCGTAACCCGTGCCGGGGCGGCGATAGCGCGCTGCCAAGTAACGGCCAGCCGGTTCAGTAAGGGGCATGAATTAACTGCTGGGCGTGCATCGGAAAGTGCGCAAGCACCTGCATTTCAGCCGCCGGCTTTAAATCCATTGAGCCGGTTCATGGCGCCGGACAGATCGCCGGTCAGGTAGCGCTCGGCCAGGTCCACAGCTTCATCAATGGCGCGGTCGATGGCAATGCGATCGTCCAGCGGCGGGCGGCCGAGCACGTGCGGCGTGACCAGGTCACTGCTGCCGGGATGGCCAATGCCGATGCGCAGGCGGTGGAAACCATTCTGGTTGCCATGGCGGGAGATGATGTCGCGCAGTCCGTTGTGGCCGCCGTGGCCGCCGCCGGTCTTGAGACGGATCTGACCAGGCGGCAGGTCCAATTCGTCATGGGCGACGAGGATCTGCTGCGGGGTGATGCGGAAGAAGTTCGCCAGTGCGGCGGTGGCCTGCCCACTGCGATTCATAAAGGTGGTCGGTACCAGCAGGCGTACGGTGTCCCCTGCCAATTGGAATTGCCCGGTGAGGCCGAAGTATTTGCGGTCCTCGGAAAGCGAAACGCCCCGGCGTCGGGCCAGGGCGTCGATAAACCAGACGCCGGCATTGTGGCGGGTGTCGGTGTATTGGGCCCCGGGATTGCCGAGGCCCACTACCAGCTTGATCACGTCCGCCACAGTGCCGCGCCAGCTCAGGCTTCGCCGGCTTCTTCTTCGCCGTCTTCGTCAGCGCTGGCGCCGCCACGGGCAGCGTTCACGGACACGATCGGCTGATCGTGGTCCGGACCTTGCGCCAGAGCCGGGATTTCCACGCCTTCCGGCAGCACCAGGTTGGACAGGTGCACGATCTGGCCGACTTCAACGTCCGTCAGGTCGACCACCAGAGATTCCGGCAGGTCGCCCGGCAGGGCGCTGATTTCAACTTCGGACAGGTTACGCGCGATCTGGCCGCCTTGCTGCTTCACGCCGACGCACTTGTCTTCGTTCTCGAACAGGATCTGTACCAGCACGGTGACTTTTTCGTTGGCGTTGACGCGCTGGAAGTCAGCGTGGGTCGGGAAGCCTTTGGCCGGGTGGCGCTGCAGGTCGCGCAGCAGCACGGCCTGACGCTTGCCGTCGACGTCGAGGGTGAAGACCTGGCTGAAGAAGCTGTCGCTCTCCAAGGCCTTGACCAGCAGACGCAGCTCAACGGTGACCTGTTCCGGCTGCGCTTCGCCGCCGTAAACGATAGCCGGTACCAAGGACTGCTCACGACGCAGGCGGCGGCTCGCACCTTTCCCTACGTCCTGACGCGGTTTGGCCGCGAGCACAAATGCTTTGCTCATGATGTTCTCCAAAGTGACTGAAACGGGCTCCTGCGACCGGAGGCACCGTTCAGGGTCGATAAAAGGGGCGGCGATTATCCCTTGATCAGCGGCTAAAAGCCAGCGCCGTACCAACAAAAACGCCCCCGGTGGGGGCGTTTTGCTGCTGCGGGTGGATTAGGCGCCGAGCAGGCTCTGGCCGCACACGCGCACCACGTTACCGGTGACGCCTTGGCTGGCGGGGCTGGCGAAGAAGGCGATGGCCTCTGCCACGTCCACCGGTTGGCCGCCCTGGTTCATGGAGTTCATGCGTCGACCGGCTTCACGGATGGTGAACGGAATGGCAGCGGTCATTTGGGTTTCGATGAAGCCCGGTGCCACCGCGTTGATGGTGATAGCGCGCTCGCCGAGGGACTCGGTCATGCCCTGCACCATTCCAATCACTGCCGCCTTGGAGGTGGCATAGTTGGTTTGGCCCATGTTGCCGGCGATGCCGGAAATGGAACTCACGCAGACAATGCGGCCGCCTTGGTTGAGGGTGCCGTCCGCCAGCAGTTGGGCGTTGATGCGTTCCTCGGAGGCGATGTTGATATCGATCACCATGTCCCACAGCTTGTCGGTCATGCCGGCCATGGTCTTGTCGCGGGTGACGCCGGCGTTGTGGACAATCACGTCCAGACCGCCCAGCTCGCGCGCTTTGTCGCTGATCAACTGCGGGGCATCGGCAGCGGTGATGTCCGCTTCCAGCGCCACACCGCCGATCTGTGCGGCCACTTGCTTGAGGTCATCCGCCATCGGCGGGATGTCGAGCACTACCACTTTGGCGCCGTCACGGGCCATCACCTGGGCGATGGCGGCACCGATGCCGCGCGCGGCGCCGGTGACCAGCACGGTCTTGCCGGCCAGCGGTTTCTGCCAGTCGACCCGCACCGCTTCGGCGCCCTGTACCCGTACCAATTGGCCGGACACATAGGCGGATTTCGGTGACAGGAAAAATTGCAGCGGGGCCACCAGCTGCTCGGCGCCGTCTTGGCTCATGTAGACCAGGTTGGCAGTGGCGCCGCCTTTGATCTCTTTGCCGAGGCTTTTCACCAGACCTTCCAGACCGCGCTGGGCGATGCGCTGTTCCAGGTCGCAGCGCTCCGGGGTCAGGCCGATCACGACCACACGACCGGATTTTTCCAGTTTGCGGATCACCGGGTTGAAGAAGTCCCACAGCGCACGCAGCTCGGTGGTGTTGCGGATGCCGGTGGCATCAAACACCAGGCCCTTGAAGCGCTGGCCGTCTTCCCGTGACGGACTGTAGGACACCAGCGACTCACCGGCGGCTTGGGCGGCGTCATTGAGCTCGGCTTCGGCGGCGGCGCCGGCGAGCACATTGAGTTTGGCTTCCGGGGCGCCTTTGAGGGTGGCGAACAGCGCCGGCAGTGCCAGACCGCCCGGCGCCGCGCCGACCACCACGCCGCCCTTGATGAAGGAGGTGGTACCCGGCTGATAGCGCTCCAACAGCACCGGAATCGGCAGGTTCATGGCGCTGAACAGTTTTTTGCCCATGGCGGAGTTGGCAATGGCTTGGTACACGTCGCTCATCTTGAATCACCCTGATATGAATGTGGTGCGGGGAAGGCAGAGAAGGAAAAAGGCAGCGTCCGAGCGCGCACCCGGGGCCGATCCCTGCGGCTGGCGCTATTGAAGCACCGGCGCCGGGTGCCGATATTGACCGGTGTCGGGAGCGTATTCGGCGGCGCAGCCAATGAGGGTGCAAAGCAGATGCATAGACTGCCGACTGAACTTCTTGCCGTCACATCCCGGGACGCAAGACGCAGCTCAATCACTGGAGGATATGACGATGCTGGCAGGTCAGAGCGTTCGGCGCGTGGCAATCATCGGCGGCAACCGGATTCCGTTTGCACGCAGCAACACCGCCTATTTTGGCGTATCAAACCAAGACATGCTCACCGCTGCCATCAGTGGCTTGGTGCAGCGCTTTAACCTCAAGGGCGAGCAGCTCGGTGAAGTGGCGGCCGGCGCGGTCATGAAGCACTCCCGTGATTTCAACTTGGTGCGCGAATGCGTGCTCAGTTCCGGTCTGGCACCGGAAACCCCGGCCTACGACCTGCAGCAAGCCTGCGGCACCGGCCTGGAAGCGGCGATTCTGGTGGCCAACAAGATTGCGCTGGGTCAGATCGAATCCGGCATCGCCGGCGGTGTTGACACCACCTCCGACGCACCGCTGGGCGTGAACGATGAAAAGCGCAAAGTGTTCATGGAAATCAACAAAGCCAAGACCAATGGCGAGAAAGCCAAGCTGGCGCTGAAACTGCTGAACCCGAAGTGGTTCATGCCGGACGTGCCGAAGAACGCTGAGCCGCGCACCGGTCTGGCGATGGGTGACCACGCTGCCCTCACCGCCAAGGAGTGGGGCATCACCCGCGAAGCACAGGATGAGCTGGCCTGGCGCTCCCACAAAAATCTGGGCAAGGCCTACGACGAAGGCTGGCAGGACGACCTGATCAGCCCGTTCCACGGCCTCAACCGCGACAACAACCTGCGCGCCGACTCCACACTGGAAAAACTGGCCACCCTGAAGCCGGTATTCGGCGGCGAAGGCGGCACCATGACCGCCGCCAACTCCACCCCGCTGACCGACGGTGCGTCTGCGGTGTTGCTGGCGTCCGAGGAATGGGCCGCGGAGCGCAATCTGCCGGTGCTGGCTTACCTGACGTTGGGTGAAGTGGCCGCCGTGGACTTCGTCGGCAAGAAGGAAGGCCTGCTGATGGCGCCGGCCTACGCAGTGCCGAGCATGCTCGACAAGCTCGGCATCACGCTGCAGGACTTCGACTTTTACGAAATCCACGAAGCCTTTGCCTCGCAGGTGCTGGCCACCTTGAAAGCCTGGGAAGACCCGGCGTTCTGCAAGGAGAAGCTGGGCCGTGATGCGCCGCTGGGCAGCATTGACCGCGAGAAGCTGAACGTGAAAGGCAGCTCGCTGGCGGCCGGTCACCCGTTCGCCGCCACTGGTGGTCGCATCCTCGCCAACGCGGCCAAGCTGCTGAACGAAAAAGGCAGTGGCCGGGCGCTGATCTCGATCTGTGCTGCCGGCGGGCAAGGCGTCGTGGCAGTGTTGGAAAAGTGATGTCAGCAGCGGCCCCGTGCTGCTGTTGAGATCGGGGGCCGGTGATTGGCTCCAATGAAAAAGCCCCGCAGTGATGCGGGGCTTTTTTTGTGGGTGGTTATCGGTTCAGTGGGCGGTCGGCAACGCCAGACCAAAGTTGGGCGAGGCCCAGCCTTGGCGTGACGCCGGCGCGCTTTCGTCCGCCAGGGGTTCGCCGCCGTAGACCACCTGCTCGGCATCGCCGTATTGCAACCACGGCACCGTCGGCTCGGCACCCACCGGCGGCAGACTGTAGTCGCAGACACCGTCAGGGAAGATGGCTTCCACCTTGCGGGCAAAGTCGCGCGGATCTGGGGTCAGCGTCATCGCCAGCGTGTTGAGCACCTCAGTCGGCAGCGAGGTGGGATCCTTAATGCCTTTCTCGAACAGCCCGACCAGGTTATCCACCACCGACAACGGGTTGGTGATGGCGGACGGCAGCAGACCCTTGATCAGACCCGGGATCGACTGCGGTTTGGTAGCGCCTTCCACCATGGTGTTGGCCAATTGCTTGGCCAGCCCGGCGGGATCGGTCAGCGACAGGAACGGCGCGGTGGCGTAGTCCGCTGGATCCACCGGTTTCAGCTGGCATTTGTTGGCCAGCGTGGTGAGGTCGTCACCGGCCATGATGCGCGGCGTGCCGAAGCGGGTGGTGACCAGCGTGCTTTGCAGATCGGTGATCGGTTTCAGCAGCTGATCGATCGGTCGCGTCAGCTCGCCAAGCACGTTGCTGAGCGCGCCGCCGTCCGGCAGGTCGAGCAGGTGTGACACATTGGTGAGCTGTTCGAGGCTGAGGCCGCACACTTGGTTGGTGACCGCATCCACCAGCTTGCCGAGCTGCGCCGGGGCCGCTGGGATCTTAGACAGGTCCAGCAGTGGCGGCGGGTTGGGTGTGAAGGTGGCGCTTAGCAGCGGCGGCAGGTGCTCGGCGTCGAACAGCGAGGACACCGACAGGCAGCGATCGCGTGCCTGCACCGGTTTGTAGGCGCGCAGTTTCTCACCCAGCGTCAGCGCGTCATCGCTGGCTTCGACGTTGTTCAGCCACTCGTTCATTACTAGCAGTGCCTGGGTGGTGTAGAGCGTGTCGCCGGCCAGCGGCACTGGGCCGAACCAGATCACATGGTTCTGGGTGTCGTCCTGGTTTTGCTCCAAGCGCGCGCGGAACTGCCAGGAGTGGAAGGCATCATGGGCGAAGCCGGGATCCAGCCCGCGCAGGTCGATGATGGCGGTGCTGTTCATGTTCTGGAAGGTGTTGATGGCACCGCTGCGGTAAGCAAAGCGCAGCGCGTCGTGGTCGGCCACGCTGCGCTGGTCCTGGCGTTGGAAGTCGATATCGAGGCCGCCCATCTTGCGGTTCACATCGAGAAACTGCTGACCGGTGATCAGCCCCAGTTGCAGGGCCTTGAGGCCGTACTGCACGCCGACGTTGTCGAACGGCGTGGCGGTGAAGCCGCGGCTGATGGCTTCTTCGGCCGGGCTCCACACCTCGCTGCCGCGCACGCCGAATTGGTTATGCATCCAGTCCACCAGCCCGCAGCGCAGTCCGCCGGGGTTGGTTTCGGCGTCATAGAGAATGCTCGGATCTTGGATGCCACGGCAGTTGTCCTGCGTCGGGAAGGCGCCGGGGAAGAAGGCTTCATCGGACACGATCGGGTTGATCGGCAGGTGGCCGTAGAACGAAATCATCGGCACCGGACCGGGGTCCAGCAGCAGGCTTTTCAGCATCAGCAACACGTCTTCCGGCGCGGAAGGAAGTGACCAGCTGAATTGCTTGTTGAGCAGGTGGTAATCAGCAAATTGCACCGCCGTGGTCCACACATCGGGATAGGCGCACTGCACGATCACGCCTTGGTAGATGCCTGGATAGGCGTTGGCCACATGCAGCTGCATGATGGCGCCACCGGAGCAGCCGGTGCCGATGGTGAAGCGCAGCAGGCCGTACTGCTCGATGATGTGTTCCTTGGCCATCATCAGCGACTCGGCGCCGGTGACCAGGTTGGCGTTGTGGCCGAGGTTGGCTTGGGCGTTGGACAGCGTCACGAAGCCGCGCGCCAGCGCCACGATAATGCTGTTGCCGACATCGGAGTTGGGCGGATTGGCCATGCCATATTCAACGCCGACGTTGCTGCCGTGGTGCACCAATAGCTTGTGGTTCCACTGCGGCTGCGGCGCCAGCGCGGTCCACGGTTGCTCGGGATCGAACAGCGCCATGATCTGGTAACGGTCGCGGTTGATGACGCCTTTTTCCACCCGCACGATGAACGGCATGGTGACGCCGGTTTCGCTGGTCACTTTGGCAATGCTGCTGCGTTTGGGCGGCTGCTCAGGGTCGTAGTCGAGCAGCTCCTGGCCGGTCAGCATCATCGCCAGCATGTCTACCGGAGCGCTGAAGTAATCCTGCGGGCTGCTGTACTCGCCGGCCTTGCTGATGAATGAATCCATTACGCTCGCCGGCAGATACTTGAAGCTGTATTCCGGCGCTTGGTTGCAGTACTGATCCTGGCTGCGATCGCTGTTGGGGCAATGCCACGGTTGCACCTGCGGGCCGGAAAATACCGGCCCACCGCGCGGGTGGTTGATCAGCGTGCGCTCCAGATAACTGTTGTCGCGCAGGCGCACGTGCAGGGTGTTTTCGCCCAGTGTCAGGCCGCTGACGAGACCGACCAGCGCACCGTCCTCCTGCGCTGCCAGCATGGCGCCGGCGTCCTTGCCGTTGATGCGCAGGGTCGCGCCTTGCAAGGCGTCGGCGTCGGCCGTCTGCACGCGGATCAGGGCGTCGCCGCCACTAATCAGATCGGCACGGTTGGACAGTACTTCGATGCTACCGTCGGCTTTGACCAGCGGCGGCTCCGGCGGCTCGGGTTCTTCAATGGGGTGTTCGGTATCCGGATTGCCGTCGTCCGGCGGTGACGGTTTGCGTGACGAGGAACTGTCGCCACAGGCCGTTACTAGCGTAAGCATTAACAGCGCGATGAGCGCACAAAGTGTTTTTTTCATGGGGCTGACCTCAGCGGAGCCTGGGCTCCAATTCTTGTTTTGGTATGCAGGTCGGGTGCGGTGCAACAAATCAAACAGCGGTAATCAACACGTCCTGATTAAAAATGAGCGGCGCATTCCGGGGGCCGCAATGCCTCAGTAATGCAGCGGTTCGGATATTGGGGCGTTCGTGCATGAATGGCGCTCGTGCCATCTTTATATGAAGCAGGGCGGGATTTTCTGTAGCGGTTCTGTGTTGTTTTGAAATTTGAATGGAAAACAGTGGCGCTTGCGGACAGCGGATGAACTAAAACGGAAAATAATCAGAATGCAGCGCGAAAAAATGATTTTAACACAGCCATTAAGACTGCCGGCGGCGCCCAGAATGCCGCCGCCGGAAATGGTTTAGGCGGGGTGCTGTAGCAGGCTGAGCATGCTCTGCACGGTCTGCTCTGCCACTTCTTCCATGTCGCCCACATTGACGTAAATGCCATCCAGCATCAGCCGGCACAGGCCGTGTAAGGTGGCCCATGTGGTCTGTGCTACCCGCAGGGCGGTGCGGTCATTACCGTCTGCGCGCAGTTTCTGCACCTGCTCTAAATAGCTGCGAAACGCTTGGTAAGCGGTGTGTTTCAGCGTCGCGGTCGGTTCGCCACTGGTCCAGATAGTGCGGCCGAACATCAGTTCATAGCGTTCCGGGTATTCAAGTGCGAAGTGCAGATAAGCGTGTACAAAATCGTTGAGCCGCTGGGTCAGCGTCTGCTCGCGGTGGGTGTGAGCGGCCATCAGATCCTGCAATTGGTGGAAACCTTGCTCGGCCAGCGCGCACAGCAACGCGTGCTTGTCCCGGAAGTGATGGTAGGGCGCGGTGCGTGAGACGCCAGTGCGCTCGGCCAGTTTGCGCAGGCTCAGCCCATCGACGCCTTGTTCGCGCACGATGGCGCTGGCTTCGGTGAGCAGCGCGCTGCGCAGGTCGCCGTGGTGGTAGGGGGTTGCTGAGGCGCTCATGGGCTGGTCACTCCTGTCTTGACGGCGTCAAGATAGCCTCCTATCTTGACGCCGTCCAGATAGCGGCGCTGACCCGCCGCCCACCATCGATGCTGCCAAGGAGCTTGCCCATGGGCGCCGCCGAGAAACCTGCTTATCCGCATCTGCTGTCACCGTTGCAACTGGGGTCGGTCACACTGCGCAACCGTACTGTGATGGGGTCCATGCACACTGGCCTCGAAGACCGGTTGTGGCACCGTAAAAAACTGGCCGCCTACTTTGCCGAGCGCGCACGCGGCGGCATTGGCCTGATCATCACCGGTGGCTTTAACCCGAACCGCAAGGGCTGGTTCTATCCGTTCGCCGGCAGCATGCTCAACATCGCCGATGCGCTGTCGCACCGGCCGGTGACCCGCGCAGTGCACGAAGCCGGCGGCAAGATCTGCCTGCAACTGCTGCACGCCGGTCGCTACAGCTACCATCCGCTGTCGCGCTCGGCGTCGGCGATCAAAGCGCCAATCAACCCGTTCAAGCCGCGTGCCATGAGCACCGCCGAAGTGCGTCAAACGGTGAAAGACTTTGCCAAGGCAGCGCGGCTGGCCAAGCGTGCTGGCTATGACGGCGTCGAGATCATGGGCAGTGAAGGTTACCTGATCAACCAATTCACCGCGCCGCGCACCAACCAGCGCACCGACTGCTATGGCGGCAGTGCCGAGAACCGTCAGCGGTTCCCGGTGGAAATCGTCGAAGCGGTGCGCAAGGCCTGCGGCAAAGACTTCTTGATCGTGTTCCGGCTGTCGGTGATCGACTTGGTGCCGAGCGGCAGCACCCACGAGGAAGTGCTGTCACTGGCCAAGGCGATTGAAAACGCCGGCGCGGACCTGCTCAACAGCGGCATTGGCTGGCATGAGGCGCGGGTGCCGACCATCGTTACCTCGGTGCCGCGTGCCGCATTCGCAGAAGCTACGCGCAAGGTGAAGGAGGTGGTCAGCATTCCGGTGATCGCCTCCAACCGCATCAACACGCCGGAAGTGGCCGAGGAGCTGCTGGCGCGCGGCGACGCCGATATGGTGTCGATGGCGCGGCCGCTACTGGCCGACCCACACTTCGTCAACAAAGCCGCTGCTGGCCGCGCCGACGAGATCAACACTTGTATCGCCTGCAACCAGGCCTGCTTGGACCACACCTTCCAGCTCAAGCGGGCGTCCTGCTTGGTGAACCCGCAGGCGTGTTTCGAAACCGAGTTGGTGTATCTGCGCACCCGTGCGCCGAAACGGGTGGCGGTGGTTGGTGCCGGCCCGGCGGGGCTGTCGGCGGCCACGGTGGCGGCCGAGCGCGGCCACGACGTGACGCTGTTCGAGGCGCGTGACCGCATTGGCGGCCAGTTCAATTTGGCGGCCCGCATTCCCGGCAAAGAAGAGTTCTGGGAGACGGTGCGCTACTTCACCCGCCGCATCGAAACCACCGGCGTGAAGCTGAAGCTGAACCATCGCGTCACCGCCGCTGAGTTGGAAAAAGACTTCGATCACGTGGTGGTGGCCAGCGGCGTGGTGCCGCGCAATCCGGCCATCGAGGGCATTGACCACCCGATGGTGTGTTCCTACATGCAGGTGCTCAATGGTGAGGTGACGGTGGGCCCGCGGGTGGCGATCATTGGTGCCGGCGGCATCGGTTTTGATATCGGTGAGTTCCTCGCCCATGACCATGGCGCTGAGCAGCCCCAGTCGGTGGCTGACTGGTGCCAAGAGTGGGGCGTCGATTTCAACAGCGACGCACCGGGTGGACTGGAGCGTGCGCAGCCGCAGCCGTCGGCACGCAAGATCTATCTGCTGCAACGCAAGACCACCGCGCTTGGCAAAGACTTGGGCAAGACCTCCGGTTGGGTGCACCGCGCGGTGCTGAAGATGAAGGCGGTGGAAATGATCGCCGGTGCCCAGTACGAGCGCATTGCCGATGAGGGGCTCTACATCCGCGTCGGTGAGGAGCAACACCTGCTGGAAGTCGACAACGTGGTGATCTGTGCCGGCCAGGAGTCCGTGCGCGAGCTGTACCGAGAAACAGCCAAGGGCGCTAGCGGGCCGAAGTTCCACCTCATTGGTGGCGCTGAGCTGGCGGCTGAGCTGGATGCTAAGCGCGCGATCCGCCAAGGGGCGGAGCTGGCAGCCAGCCTCTGAAGCAATCGGGGCCATGAAAAAAGCCCTGCTGCGGTGACGCAGCAGGGCCTTTTTGTGGGCGTGGTGCGGTTACACCAAGTCGCGCTGTTCGCGTCGGGCCTCGGCCACGTCACGCCACACCGCGCGGCAGATGTAGATCAACACGCCTAGGGTCAGGGCGGGCCAAGCCAGGATGTAGGCGCCGTAGATGAATTCCGTCATCAGTTTGCTCCTTGTTTAGGACCGGGCTGGCGCCGTAGTGGCGTCAGTGTCCGGTGCGTTTTCGTCATCGTCGTCGTAGCTCTGCACCTGCTCGCGAATGGTGCGGAAGTCGAACCGCTCACGGCTGGTCAGCGACAGGCCGACGCAGGCAAGGGTGCTGACGCCGAACGCGGTCAGTGATGCCAGCAGGGTGGTGTAGTCGCGCAGGAAATGCAGGTTCAGATGCAAGGCCACCGCCAACACCAGTGCGGCAACCACCAGCGCTGGGCGCAGGCCGGTAAAGGCAAACGCCATCAGTCCAATCACCACCGCTGCGCCCAGCGAGGCCACTGATTCGAACACCAACGCCACGGCGCCATCCATCGGCAGCAGTTCGAACCGCACCAGGCAGAACAGCACCAGCGCGATCAGCACCGACCAGGTGAAGGCGCGGTTGGTGACCCGGCCCCAGTACATGCTGGCGATTACCGGGAACACGATGGCGCCCCACAGCGCTCCGACAAACACCAGCATGGTGAGGATGTCGAGCGCGAAGCTAGCCAGCACGATGCCGACCATGGTGGCAACGATCATCGTCACCCGGCCAATCAGCAGCATGCGGCGTGGGTCGGCGTTGTCCTTGGCAATGTTTTTGCCGTACACGTCCGCCATCATGATCGCCGACAGAGCACACAGGTCGGAGTCCGCAGTGGACGACAACGAGCCGATCACTAGCACGAAGAACAGCCCGATCATCACCGGCGACAGATAGGTGGAAATCATCTGCGGAATCAGGTTGTTGGTGTCGCCGTCGAGCGGCTCCAGACCTGCCGCTGCTGCCATCAGGCCGATCATGCCAAGCCCGATCACGATCGCGGCGTAGCCCAGTGTGGCGGTGAGAAACGTCGGTTTGATGTGCGCTTCATCCACCGCGAACAGGCGCTGGGAAATGGTCTGATTGCCGATCGCGTAGGCCAGCACCGCAAAGAAATAGGGCGCCCCTTGTTCCAAAATCGCGGTGCGTGAAAACAGGTCGCGCTGCTCGTCAGTCAGCGTGCCGAGCCCGGCCACAAACGCCTCTGGGCCGCCCATGGCGAACAGCACAGCGGGGATGATGATCACCGCGATCGCCATCAGCGCCACCAGCTGGGCAAAGTCGGTAAACACTGCGGCGCGGAAGCCTGAATAGAGCGTGTAGCTGAGCACACCGATGCCAGCGATCACCACGCCGGTCTGGAACGACAGCGGCGACAGCACCGCCACCAACGCGCCGGCAGCGGTGAAGTTCACCATCAGGCTGACGGTGCTGCCGAGCAGATTGGAGAACGCCAGGATCAACTGGCTGGAGCTGCCATGGCGTGCATGCACCAACTCACCGAGCGTGTGCGCTTGCGGTGCCAATTTGCGAAAACGCTGCCCAAACGGGTAGATGAACAGGATCATCAGCGCGCCCCAGAGGCCGTAATGCAACGGCCCGGAAACACCATATTTATAGCCGGAGGTGGCTGCCGCATAGAACGACGCCGCCCAGATCCAGGTGGCTGTCATGCTGGCCGAGGCCATGCCGATACCGAGCCGTTGGTTGGACACCATGTAGGCATCGGTATTTTCTTCTTTCTTGCGGATTAGCAAGGTCATCAGATAGGTGCCGCCGTAGAACGCCAACATGAGCGCCAGCACCATGGGGGTGGAAAATTGATAGAGACTGGAATCGTTCATCGCACACTTTTCGTCTAGCCACACACTGCCCGGCCAGGCATCTCACGGCGCGCAACGAACACTTAGAAAAAAACACAGCACGGCGGTGAAAATGTTCACCGTCCACATCAGGGCATGATCATTGCGCGGCGCGGCCAAGGTGCTGCAATGCAGCAACGGCACGGACGCTCAAGAGGTCGTCAGGGAGCGACGTCAGGTGGGATTCTGGTTCGGGAAAGGCGCGAAGGTCAGGGGTTGGAACGCGCGCGACACCAGGGTCGTCACAGAACAGGGATAGGACACAAACATGATCAAATTCTCCGGCAGTCGACCGTAATTGGACACTCTGAATATGGTGGATTCCGACGTTTCCAACGTCGTGATTCCCAACTCAAATGCCAACACACAACGCGGAGTGCGCAGTGCTAACAGATTGATTTTTTGTATGGAAAAACGCCGTAAGGATAACGGTGCTGCTCCGGGGCGTCCACTTTTTGGCCGATTTTTTACCGCTTGGTACGCCCGCGCTGCGACAAAACGCCACGCAGAAGTGCGCGACGGCTTGGTTAGACTGCGCAGGCATCGGCACAACCTTACAAGGCGATCAAGCGTGACAAAAATGACTTTCAACTGCTCCCGCAGCGGTGTGCTCGGCACCCTGATGCTGCTCTGCGTGCCGCACAGCGGCTGGGCTGACAGCAGCGTGACGCTGTCGCCGGTAGTGGTGACGGCGGACCATGCTGCCCACTCGGTCAGCACCGAGGCGGACCCGCGCCAGGCCCGGCAGCCGCTGCCGGCCAGTGACGCCGGTGACTTCCTCAAAGGCGTGCCGGGTTTTGCAGCGATCCGCAGCGGCGGCACCAACGGTGATCCGGTACTGCGCGGCATGATGGGATCGCGCCTGAACCTGCTGGTGGATGGCGGTCAGATCATCGGCGCCTGCCCGGGCCGCATGGACTCGCCCAGTTCCTATCTGTCGCCGGAAACCTATGACCACTTCGAGGTGGTGAAAGGGCCGCAGACCGTAGTGTGGGGCCCCACAGGGTCCGCCGGCACCGTGCTGTTCGAACGCCGCACTGAGCGTTTTCAAGCACCGGGGCAACGTGGGCGCTTGATCCTGCAAGGCGGTAGCCACGGGCGCGGCGGCGCCATGGTGGATGTGGCCACCGGCAGTGAAAGCGGCTATCTGCGCGCCATTGGCCAGTACGATCGCGCTGATGATTACCGCGACGGCAACGGCGACCGAGTACCGTCGCGCTGGATGAAATGGAACGGCGACCTGTTGTTCGGCCTGACTCCCGATGCCGACACCCTGATTGAACTCGGCGTCGGCGCCGGTGACGGCGAAGCGCGCTATGCCGGGCGTGGTATGGACGGCAGCAAGTTCGAACGCCGCAGCGCCACACTGCGCGTGCAGCGTGCGTTTTACGGCGGCGCGCTGGAAACCCTGGATGCCCGGCTTTACTACCACAGCGCCTATCACGTGATGGACAACTTCTCGCTGCGTCAGCCCAGTGGCATGGCGATGGAAATGCCGCTCGAACGCCAGACCTGGGGCGGTCGCTTGCAGAGCCAATGGCGGTGGGGCGAGCAGCAGCTGACCGCCGGCGTCGATGCTCAGCAAAGCAATCATGAAGAACGTACCGGCCACGGTTGGCAGCAAGATGCCGGCTTCACCCAAGCCGGTGTGTTCGCCGAACACCGTTGGCCGCTGGCCGAACGCCATGCGCTGGTCAGCGGCGCCCGGCTGGATTGGGTGCGGGTGAAGGATTACCGCGACAGCATTGGTGGCGGTCACGGCGGCGGCATGAACCACCCCAACCCCACCGCCGATCAGCACCGTCAGCGCGAGCTGCCGAGTGCGTTCCTGCGCTATGAGCTGGAGTTGGACGCCGGTCGCTTGGTCTATGCCGGTCTTGGCCATGCCCAGCGGATGCCGGATTACTGGGAGCTGTTCAGCCCTGACGCGGGCCCCGCCGGCAGTGTTAACGCCTTCAGCGGTCTGGGTCCGGAAAAAACCACCCAGCTGGATGTCGGGGTGCAGTGGCAGCAGGGTGATTGGCGCAGCTGGGTAGCGGCCTATGCCGGTTATATCGAAGATTTCGTGCTGTTCACCAGCCACCAGATGGGCGGCATGCGCCACGTGCAAGTGAGCGCGGTGGATGCGGACGTGGCCGGTGCCGAAACCGGCTTGGCGTGGCAATGGCACCCGCATTGGTCGG
Organism: Alcanivorax sp. REN37; assembly: GCF_041102775.1. Lineage (NCBI taxonomy): Bacteria > Pseudomonadati > Pseudomonadota > Gammaproteobacteria > Oceanospirillales > Alcanivoracaceae > Isoalcanivorax > Isoalcanivorax beigongshangi. Next base: position 2,186,567 of record NZ_JBGCUO010000001.1, on the reverse strand, counting down.
TGGATGTGGCGCTGGCCTACGCCCGTGGCCGACAGCGTCATGGCGGCGGCGCGCTGCCGCAGATGCCGCCGCTGGACGGCCGTCTTGGCCTGCAGTACGAGCGTGAGCAGTGGTCGGCCGGGCTGCTGTGGCGGGCGGTGGCGGCGCAACACCGGGTGGCGCCGATGCAGGGCAACGTGGTGGGGCAGGACTTCGGTCGTAGTGCGGGATTCGGCACCCTCGCGGTCAATGGTGCCTACCGCTTCGACGAATCATTGACGCTGAGCGCCGGGGTCGACAACGTGCTCGATAAAGCCTACAGCGAGCACCTGAACAAAGCCGGCAGTGCCGGCTTTGGTTACCCCGCCGATACCCGCATCAACGAACCGGGTCGCCAGTATTGGGTGAAGGTGGACCTGCGGTTCTGATGTAAAGAGTCCTTGCAGCGCGGCCTTCGGGCCGCGTTTTTTTGCCTGTCACTTACACCGCAATGCCTTCGCGCCGCAGTGCCTGATCCACCAGTTGATGGGCTTGCGCCACCAGCCCGGTACCGCCACGCCCGAGCGGCACGCGACTGTAAGCAAAGTAGGGGAACCAGCCGCGCGCCAGATCGTGGGCCAGTACCGGCAGGTCAGCGGCCAGCGCCGGGGTGCGCAGCGGTTCTGGAATCAGCCCCCAACCAAAGCCGTCGAGGATGGCATCGCGCACCAGCTCAAAACTGCTCAAGGCAATACGCCGCTGGCCGAGTCCGGCCAAGCTGAACGGTTGTTGCTGCTGAAAATCCAGGTAGGTCACCTGCGGCAATCCGGCCAGGTCGTCGTCCGCCACATAGGTGAGCTGCGCCAGCGGTGCCTCGCGGTGTGCCACCATGGTCATGCCGATGCGGGCCACCACCCGTGCCTGCAACCCCAGCGGCGGGCGCGTGCGGCCGTGGGCCACCACATAGGCCAAATCCACGGCGCCGCCGGCGACCAAGTCCACCAGATCCTCGGTGCTGGTATAACGCATCGACAGTTCCAGTGTCGGGAAATGCGCCTGCAGATCGCGGATGATGCCGCGCCAGAATGCCTCCGGCAGCACATCATCACGCCCTAAGCACAGGGTCTGCGGGCCGTCCGTGGTGGCGGCCTGTGAGCGCTGGCGGATGCCGGCCAGCAGCGCCAACACCCGGTGGCAGTCATCGAGGATGGCGCTGCCGGCCGGGCCCAACGTCAGACTGTTGCCGTCGCGCACGAATAGCGGGGTGCCGAGATCGTCCTCCAGCGCCGACAGCGCCATGCTCAGGGTGCTGCGGCTACGCCCCAGTGCAGCAGCCGCGGCGGCGATGGAGCCGTGCTGGGCCACCGCGACAAAGTAGGTGAGGTGGTCGGTACGCAAGGCGCTGGTGCTCCTAGGTGTGAGGTCTGGGATGATTCAGCGTCAATTTTTTTGACGCTCAGCGGTTTTCAAGCCTATCGGGGCCACGGCTAGGATGCACCCCTGTTGAACCGGGAGTGCATCATGCATTGGGTGTTTTTGTTGTTGGCGGTGCTCGGCGAAGTGCTCGGCACCAGTTGGATGAAAGCGTTGGTGAACGCCGGCCACCAGACTGAGGGCGTGCTGGCGGCGATTTCACTGGTGGGGCTGTCCTATGTGTTCCTCAGTCGTACCGCGCTGAAGATCCCGGTGGCGATTGCCACCGCGTTCTGGGAAGCGCTGGGCATGATCCTGATCGCCCTGGTGTCATGGCTGTGGCTGCGCGAGACCATTTCGCCGGTGCAGGCGCTGGGGCTGGTGGTGGCGCTGGCCGGCATCGGCATTACTCACTACGGCCACCACCTCAAACTGCGTCAGCAGGAGCGCAACGGATGAACCTCTATTTGGGTTATGTGCTGTGCTCGGCGGTGCTCGATATCTTTGCCAACCTGGCGCTGGAGAAATCCCACGGCTTTCGCCACAAGGGCTGGGGGCTGCTGGCGGTGGCACTGATCATGGGCGCCTTTGCGCTGCTGGCGTTCGCGGTCAACGGCATGGACCTGTTCGCGGCTTACGCCATCTGGGGTGCCTTGACCATTGTTGGCACCGCGATTCTGACCTGGTGGTGGTTCGGTCACAGCCTGCATTGGGTCAGCATGTGCGGGCTGGGCCTGTTGCTGCTGTCGATTGTTTTAATCCGCATGGGCTGATACGCCGTTTGGGGCCGGCGTCCGGCGCCGGTATACTGCGCGCCGGATCAGCTGAGGCCCAACCCATGAACGTGCTCGACGAAATTCGCCGCCGGCGTACTTTTGCCATCATTTCCCACCCGGACGCCGGTAAGACCACCATTACCGAGAAGCTGCTGCTGTACGGACATCAGATCCAGGAAGCGGGCACCGTGAAGGGCAAGAAGTCCGGCCGCCACGCCACCTCCGACTGGATGGAGATGGAAAAAGAGCGCGGTATCTCGGTGACCTCCTCGGTGATGCAGTTCCCCTATGCCGACAAGGTGGTGAACCTGCTCGACACCCCCGGCCACGCCGATTTCTCGGAAGATACCTACCGGGTACTGACCGCGGTGGATGCGGCGCTAATGGTGATCGACACCGCCAAGGGCGTGGAAGAGCGCACCATCAAGCTGATGGAAGTGTGCCGTTTGCGCGACACCCCGATCCTGACCTTCATGAATAAGCTCGACCGCGAAGTGCGTGACCCGATTGAGGTGATGGACGAAGTGGAGAGCGTGCTGCAGATCAAGTGCGCGCCGGTGACCTGGCCGATCGGCATGGGCAAGAACTTCAAGGGCGTCTACAACCTGCTCACCGACACCACGGTGCTGTACAAAAGCGGCCTTGGCCACACCATCCAGGACGTGCGTGAGATCAAGGGCCTCGATAACCCAGAGCTGGACGCCGCGGTGGGCGCTTACGCCGCCGAGCTGCGCGACATGCTGGAGCTGGTGCAGGGCGCTAGCCACGAGTTCGACCTTGATGAGTTCCTTGCCGGCCGCCTGACGCCGGTGTTCTTCGGCACCGCGCTGGGCAACTTCGGCGTCGATCACATGCTCGACGGTTTGGTGCAGTGGGCGCCGGAGCCGCAGCCGCGGGCAGCAGTGGAGCGCAGCGTCACCGCCACCGAGCCGAAATTCACCGGCTTTGTGTTCAAAATCCAGGCCAACATGGATCCCAAGCACCGCGACCGGGTGGCATTCCTACGCATCTGTTCCGGCCGCTACGAAAAGGGCATCAAGCTCAAGCAATGCCGCACCGGTAAGGACATTCGCCTGGCCGATGCGCTGACGTTCCTGGCCGGCGAGCGCGAGAACATCGAGGAAGCCTTTGCCGGTGACATCATCGGTCTGCACAACCACGGCACCATCCAGATCGGCGACACCTTCACCGAAGGCGAAATGCTGCAATTCACCGGCATCCCGCACTTTGCCCCGGAACTGTTCCGGCGCGTGGTGCTGCGTGACCCGCTCAAGAGCAAGCAATTGCAGAAAGGGCTGACGCAGCTGGCGGAGGAAGGCGCGGTGCAGGTGTTCTTCCCGCTGCGCAACAACGATGTGATTCTCGGCGCAGTGGGCACGCTGCAGTTCGACGTGGTGGCCCATCGCCTTAAGCACGAATACCAGGTCGAGTGCGCCTACGACGTCATCAACGTGGCCACCGCCCGCTGGGTGGAAGCGGCCAGTGAGCGCGAACTGGAGAAATTCCGCGAGAAGGCCCATGACAACCTGGCCATGGACGGTGCCGGTCATCTCACTTACCTGGCGCCGACGCGGGTCAACCTGCAACTGGCCCAAGAGCGTCATCCCGACATCAAGTTCCGCGAAACCCGGGAAATCTGAGTCGCGCAGCGGTTTGTGAAAATGTGCCACCGTAACGACCCGGTGGCAGTCGCGACCCCATTGACCGGTATAAGGTAGAGCGCGGCACCCGGCACTGCCGCGGTGCTGCACTCTGCAATGCACTCATGAGGAGAACCGATATGAAAGCGCTGATTCCTGCCGCCCTGCTGGCGGCGCTGCTGGGCGGTTGTGCCAGCTTCGGTGGCGACCAGGGCGCCGATAAAGGCGTGCGTGAAGTGACCTTCGTTTGCGAGCGTGGCGAGCCGGTGCTGGTGCGCTTCCATACCCAGCCGGACAAGGCGGTACTGGTGCGCAGCGGCACCGAAGTAGAGCTGCCGGCCCAGGTCACCGCGTCGGGCTACTGGTACACCAACGGCCCGGTGGGTATCCGCGGCAAAGGTGACGCCATGTCGCTGGAGCTCGGCCGTATGGTGCCGATCCAGTGCCAAGCCCAATAAGCCCGCCGCGTCACGTTCCGCCGCCGCTGGCGCGGAGCGTGGCGTACCCCACAACGTGCCGATAATCCCACCACCTGCCGCGGACTCTGTGGCATCATCGCCAAGCGCGGTGGCCGCAACCTCGGACGCGCCGCTTGGACCAACAGCACGGAGAACATCATGAAAAAAATCGCAACTGCTCTGCTGATCAGCGCAGGTTTGGTCGCGGCGCCGGTCGCCATGGCCAACCAGGAAGGGTACGTGGGCCTTAACGTAAGCGAAGTGGAAATCGACGGCGGCGGCTCCGGCAGCAATCCCAAGCCGATTGCTTTGACCGTGCGTGCCGGCGCGCAAATGAATGACTTCCTGGCCGCCGAAGTGCGTCTGGGTTTCGGCGTCAACGATGACAAGGTCAACGGCGTCAAGGTTGAGCTGGAAAACACCATGGGTGCCTACGTGCGCGGTATTCTGCCGCTGAACGAGCGCTTCGGTGTGTACGTGCTGGGCGGTGTGACCCGCGCCAAAGTCAAGGCGTCTGGTTTCGGTGTGTCCGACTCTGAGTCCGAAACCAAGGTGGCTTACGGCCTCGGCGCAGACTTCTCGCTGACCCCGGAAATGTTCGTCAACATCGAGTACGCCCGCCTGCTGGACGGCTCCGATTTTGACCTGGATGCGTTGTCAGTAGGTGCCGGCTGGCGCTTCTGATCGACAACCTTCCATCCCCACAGAGAGGCCGGTTATCCGGCCTTTCTGCTTTTTGTGCGGCCGTTGCTGGCCGCCGCCCTGATGCCGGTGCTAGAACGCAAAATCAGTAAAACGGCGCCGGCTTATCTGCCTAAGGCGCCGTGCGGCACACCGGCGTGAGAAGTACAGGGTGCGACAAATCAGGATTGCCAGTATTAACGTCCCGGATGACGGCCTGCGACTGTTCAAATCGCTGCTCGCGTTGCGTCCGGAAGAATGGGTATGGGTGCCCGCCGAGCAGGCCCAATGGTGGGTGGTGGACGGCGATTTGCCGTTGCCGGAAGGGGCGGTGGCGGCCGCCGGCGAGCGGGTGGTGCTGGCCATGGTCAGCCATTTTGCCAAGCTGCCGTCGCCACAATGGACGTTCCTCGCCAAACCGCTGAAAAGCGCACTGCTGATGAAAGTGCTGACCCATCATCTCGGCGAAACCGGTGGTGAGCCGGCGTCGGGCAGCGAGATCGGCACCGTCCAATTGACCCGCTGGCCCTGCGTGACCCGCTTCGAGGTGACGCCGGCGCTGATCTATTGGTGCCGGGTGCTGACCCGCCGACCGGTGCCCTATGTGCAATTGTTGGCCGCCATCCCGGAAACCACCCTGCAAGCACTGCTGGCGGATGCCCGCACCCACGGCTATCTGCGCACCGCATTGGCTGAACCCGATGAAGCGTTGCCGCCGGCGACCGCCAGCGGCCGTTGGCAGCGACTGTGGCGTAAATGGAGTGGCCGCGCATGACTCGTATCCCGTTTGATTCGCTGGCGGCGCTGCAACTGCACCGCATCCTGTTCATTGGTTCGTTCGGCGTTGGAAAAACCACCGCCATCCAGACCCTCAGTGACATTCCGGTGGTCGGTTCCGAAGCAGCGATTTCCTCATTTTTCGATGGCACCCGCGAAGCCGCCACCGCTGCTAAGAGCACCACCACGGTGGCGTTCGATTACGGTGAAATCCAAGTCGAGGCGCGCGAGCGTTACGCCTTGCTCGGGGTGCCGGGCCAGCAGCGGTTTGCCCACATGTGGCAGTCGCTGCTGCCGAGCGTGCTCGGCGCAGTATTGCTGATCAATCCCCATAACCCGGACGAGCCGGAGCACGTGCGTGACTGGCTGCAGCGGCTGCGCAGCCAACCGCGCCCACCCCATGTGGTGCTCGGCGTCACCCGCATTGATGTGCAGGACCAGGCCACCCTTGATCGTTACCAAGCGCTGGCCGATGCGCTCATGCCGGGCTTGCCGGTGTTCGCGGTCGATCCACGCCGCGCCGACCACATGCGCTGGAGCTTGGGCACGGTGCTGGCGTTGGCAGAAGGCGATGCCCTCCCACCCGATGCCGTGGAACAAGGAGACACATGATGATGAGTGCTGAGCGCTTGCAGGCGTTGTTTGCCCCGCAGTTAGCGCAGGTGACCCAACTGTGCCGCCAAGTGGAGGCGTTGGTGCTGTGCACCGAGGACGGTCTCAGCCTGGCCACCAGCGGAGTGTCGGCGGAGCAGGTCAATGCGCTGGCGGCCGTAGCCAGTTCGTTGATGGTGCTGAGCGACAACAGTTTTGACGCCTTTGGCCACAGCGGTAGCGCCGAGCGGCTGTTGCTGGAATCTGGCCACGGCACGGTGATTATTCAGCGGCTGCGCATCAAGCAGCGCTCGCTGTTTCTGATGGCGCGCAGTCGCGAGGCGCAACTGGGGGTGGTGATCATGGCGGTGAGCAAAGGGGCCGCCGCCATCGAAGCAAAATTCATGGAAAGTTTCACGGTTTGAGGAGCGCAAAAAAATGACAAGTGTGAATCTGGAATTGCTCAACAAAGTGGTCACCGACAGCAAGAACACGCTGCGCGAAGGCATGCTGGCGATGGACATCTGGGAGCGTGCCACCGGCCTGTCGCTGGCTGGCCACAACAGTCAGCCGGTAGCGGTGGCGCTGTTCACCCAAGTAATGGAATTTTTGGAAAATACGCTGGAGCAATCTGGGTTTCCAGCGCTTGATCGCTACTTCCTGATGCACATGAAGGACGGCCATCTGGTGGCGATCGTCAACCACGGCGATCTGCTGCAGGGCTACCTGCTAAACGACAAGATCAATCTCGGCATCTTGCTGTCGGTGGTGATTCCAGGCGCCATCAAAGACATCGCCGCAGCCCAAGCGTGACCCGGCGCCGCAGGGGCGGCGCCGACACCCGCCGGTAAGGGACGCCCAGTGCCGGCGAGGACCATGGACCAAAGCGTCCCGATCAAGGAGTGGCAGTGGATAACAAGATCAATCGCACCCGGCTGGCTGGGGCGAAACGGGGACGCGGCACCTTGGCGCTGGTGCTGGCGGTGGCGGCGGGGGCTGCGGCACCGGCGGCCAGTTGGGCCGACGGCTACCTGGCTTACAACGTCGGTAGCGCACGCTATACCGAGGACGATCTGGACAAAACGGTGTCGCTGTCGAGCCAGTACCTCACCGCTGGTTGGATGATGCAGGAACGGCTGGGCCTGGAACTGCGGGTCGGCAAGACCGGCGACAAGGAGATCAATGTCTACGGCACAGCAGTGGAGTTCTCGGCACCAAGCATGATGGGGCTCTATCTGCGCCCGGTGGTGCCGCTCAACGAGTCGCTGTCGCTGTATGCGTCGTTGGGCGTGTCGCGGGTCAAGCGCCGCGCCACGGTGGACAGCTGGGGCATGCAAATAAAGGTCGAAGAAACCGACAGTTCACTGTCCGGCGGTGTCGGCATTCAGATGGCGTTGGGCACCAAACTGATGCTGAATGCGGAGTACATGAGTTGGCTGCTGGCCAAGGATGTGACGCTGCATGGGGTGACAGCAGGGGCCGGTATCCGCTTCTAAACCCAGCCCGCAGTGGCCGGCGCGCCGACCGCTGCGGGTGCTAGTGCCAGCTTCAACAATTGCTCCCCGGCTGGGCCTGTGGCAGCGTGACTGCTCAGACTTTTCTACGCCGGGGGGCGTCAACGGGCTCAAGCAATTGAGCCCGTTTTTTTTGCGTCAGCGGCAGGAGCGGCCGTTGTCGTAGCTCTGGTCCACCACTTGGTTAATCCAGTCGCGCAGCAGCGCCGTGGCTTCATCGTGGGCCACACTGCGGGCGATCGGCGGCATCATCCGTTCCGGGTCATGCACCGCCTCCATGCGGCACGTCACGATCGAGGCGTCGGCCTGGCCCGGAACCACCACGTAGGTACGACCGCAGGAGCCGCCACCGGTGGCGGTGGGTTGCTTGCAAATGCCGACGCTGGCGTTCACCGGACGGAAGCTGTCTAGGTAGTACCCGGTGTTGGACGCTGCGCCACGGTCGTTGTGGCAATGCTGGCAGTTGACCTCCATGTAGGCGCGCAGCCGCTGCTCGATGTCAGCCTTCGAGTGAGCCGCCGGACCCCCGTCGCCGGGCAGATTCCAACGCGGCAGGCGCTCGACGTTGGTGGCATTGCCCTGGCCATCCAGTTCCAGCGCTGGCACGCCGCTGAGCAAGCCGCGCTGGTGCCACATCTGCAATTGGTTCTCGGCGGCAAAGCTGGCCTGACCGGTGCCCTGCATGAACGCTGTTTCTGGCTGATAGAGGCGGTTCAGGTTGCGCGGTTTGGGCCCGATCGGGGCGCTGCCGGATTCGTTGTCATCGTTGCCGTGGCAGGTGATGCACTGGTTGGCGTTGGGCACCGAATAGTGATCGGTGCGGCCGCTGTGCAGCGCGCCGTTGTCAGCATCGCGGTAATGCCAGCGGCCGCTGACGGTGGCACCGCCCAGCGCCAGTCGTGCCACCGGCACGCCGTCGGCACCGGTCTCCCACAGGTAGGGCAGTCCTTCCCAATACGCCTTGCCGCTCTGGCCGACCCGCTTGATCAGCAGCCGCGTTTCCACCGGCGTTTCGGTGCCGGCTTCGTCGTCGGTGAAGGCGAATGTCTTGGCCAGCACTGTGCCCACCGGGAAATGCAGCGTGCCGTTGGGGTTGCTGCCGTCGCGGCCGTCCACATACACCGCTTGGGTGTCCGGCGGCAGGAACGCGACCCGGTACTTGGTGGCGTAATCGGAGAACAGCTTGGTGTTGAGCACGAACGGCACGCCGCCTTCATGGGGCAGGCTGCGCGGGTCGCTGGCGTCCTCGAACAAGTTGTAGTGGGCCAGCAGTGGGCAGTTCACCGCCAACGCCGGACGGTTGATCTGGCCGTCGCCGGGCGTCGCTTCGCACAGCGCTTTGACTTGGTGTTCCGGGATCGCGGGATCGATTTCCGCGCTGCGCTCGAACGGCGGAATCACCACTCGGGGCAGCGCCGCCGGCACGCGACCAAAGCGGGCTTGGCAGTCGTGCACACTGATGTCGGTGCTGGACGGGAAGTTGAACACGCCGTTGACCAGCTTCAGCAGCCCGGACGGGGTTAGCAGGCTGAGGTCTTGCTCCATCACCGCCAGAACCAGTTCCAACCCGGCGGTGCCATGGAAGTTCAGGTAGGTGGCGCTGCCGGCGTCGAACTCGTTGTCGTGGTAGCAGGACCAGTATTCCGGCCGTTTGCGCTGGCCACGGTCATCGAACTTGTAGGCGTTGTAGTGGCAGGCCGGGTTCGGATGGGCATTGGTGTGCAGCGGTTTGCCGGCGGCATCGGCGGGCACCGGATGGCCCTCAGCGTCGAGCGGGTAGGGGCAGCTGGCATCACGCTCGTCGAGCAAGCCATCCCAGATGACGTGGGCGCCGCGGCCGAGGTTGGTGAGGTTTTTCAGTGTCTTCAGCAGCACGATCGGATCGTTGATCGACGGCACGTTCTTGAGCCCGATCAGGGTCGGCAACAGGCTGTTGATGTCACCGGCCATCAGCTTGCCGAGATCCACTTTGGGCAGGTCGTAGCCGGAGTTGCGCACCCGGTTGTGGTGCACGTGCAGTCCCTCAGTGTAAGGGTCAAGCTTGCGGTCCGCGGTTTGGCCGGCGCCGTTCAGCAGGTCGTAGCTGACATGCAGGATTGCGGCGGTGCTGTGGTCCTCGAAGGTGTTGTCGTACACCTCGATGTTGTCGTAACCGAGAGTGATGAAACCGACCCCGCGCGGCACCTCGGCGACGATACCGCCATGGGCAAAGTTATAGGTATTGTTGTTGCGGGCGGTGTTGCCGACCATCACTGAGGTGTCGCCGTACTGGGTGATGTTCTCCAGATCGTAGATCAGGAAACCGCCGGTGTTGCACTCGGCAATGTTGCTGTCGTACTCGCCGTTGCGCACGTTCTCGATTTCAAACCCCATCACGTTATACAGCGCGCGGCTGTTGCGAATGATGGCGGTGTTGGTCTGGCCGACATAGATGCCGGCGTCGGAGGCGCCGATCGACTCGGAGTTCTCCACCAAAATGTTTTCTGATTCCACCGGGTAGATGCCGTAGCGGCCGGCATCCTGTGATGGCACGTAGTCAGGGGTCGGGTCGCCGGGATTCTTTGGCGGCACAGTGCAGCCGACGATGATGCGCTTGGCATAGTTGGCCGCCGTGATCGGCTCGGCGCCGCCGGACCAGATCGCGCGCACGTTGCGCAGCGTGCCCCATTTCACCCCCTTGAGCTTAAACGCATCGCCGGGCGGATCGGCGATGGTCATGTCCTCCACCGTGATGCCGCGCACGTTGAGCGCCTCCAGCCCGGTCGGCGTCACACTGTCACGGAACGACAACACCGTGCGATCACGGCCGCAGCCCTTGATCAACACATCCTCGGTGGCTTGCACCAGCAGGCTCTGGGTCAAGTCGAAGAAACCGCAGGCGAACGCCAGCGTGTCGCCTGGGCGCAGCTGCACCATGGCGTTAACCATGTCAGCGGTGGCATTGGCGCCGGGCTGGATGGTAAAGGTGCGGCCGGGCGTGGACGGCTCCGGGGTGGTGGTGGGCGGCGTGGTGTCGGGGCCGGTGGCAGGCCGCGCGCGGCCCTCATCACCGCCACAGCCGGTCACCAACAGGGCGGCCGCCAGCGACAGCCCGGCCAGACGCAAGGGACTCTTCATCAGTGCTCCTGGAAACGCAGCGGGACGGCGTCAGTGCCGTCCATTGTTGTTGTTGTGATCTGCCTGATGGGCCGTACCTGGCACCATCCGGGTCAGGTGTACCGCAATTGGCACCTTGGTACTGTTGTCGGTTTGTGTCTGCTTTGTCATGGCGTCGTCACGCCTGAGCCACCCTGGTGTCATGTGACATTGCTACAAGTCCCCAACCCTTAGATGGATTCCGGAGGCTTCATGCAACGCATCATTCCTTGGCTGGGCTCGGCCCTGCTGACCGTCACCCTGGCCGGCTGTGGCAGCAGCAGTGATTCCGACCACGGCGTGACGCCGCCGCCTGCGCCCAAGGCCGTGACGTTGTCGCTGGCAGGACGCTACAGCACCGGTACCTTCGAGCAGAGCGCGGCCGAGATCCCGGCGTTCGACACCACTGGCCAGCGCATCTTCATGGTCAACGCCCAGAGCGGGCAGGTGGACGTACTGGACGCCAGTAACCCGGCGCAGCTGAACCGGCAGACGGTGCTGGATGTGACGGCGGTGGTGCCCGGTGCCACGGTCAACAGCATCGCCATCCACGGCAACTTGCTGGCGGTCGCGATCGAGCCGGTGCTGAAAACCGACCCTGGCACCTTGGCGCTGTACCGGCTGGATAACCTGGAGCAGCCGATCAGCACGGTGCCGGTGGGTGCGCTGCCGGACATGGTCACCTTCACGCCGGACGGTGGTTATGTGCTGGTGGCCAACGAAGGCGAGCCGAGTGATGACTACCAGATCGATCCGGAAGGCTCGGTGTCGGTGGTGGCGGTGAGCGATCCGCTCAATCCGCAGGTCCGCACCGCCGACTTCCACGCCTTCAATGACCAAGCCGCGCAACTGCGTGCCAAAGGCGTGCGGCTGTACGGCCCCCATGCCAGCGTGGCGCAGGATCTGGAGCCGGAATACATCGCGGTGGCCGCTGACAGCCGCACTGCTTGGGTGGCGCTGCAGGAAAACAACGCGCTGGCGAAGATCGATATTGCTACCGCCACCATCACCGACATTGTGCCGCTCGGCTTCAAGGACCATGGCGCCGACGGCAATGGCCTCGATGTTAGCGATGAGCCGTTGGCGCCGGAGGTGCGGACCTGGCAGGGCGTGCTGGGCATGTACCAGCCGGATGCGATTGCTGCCTATCAGGTGGCTGGCAGCACCTACATCCTGTCCGCCAACGAAGGCGACGCCCGTGCCTGGGGCGAAGACAACCCGGATTATTTCAAGGCCGGTGCCTGTGGCGATGCCGACCAAGGCTTTGTCGAAGAGCTGCGCGTCAAACACCTAGTGCACAGCAAGGGCTTTGCCCGCCGCTGCGGCGATGACATGCCGCCGCAATTGATGGCGCTGGCCAACGGTGCGCTGCTCAATCCAGAAGTGTTCAGCTACTGCGGCGCCACTGCCGGTGATGCCGGGTTGTGCCGCGAGGACGACCAGCTGGGCCGGCTGAAGATTTCCTGGGTGCAGGGCTACCGCACCGATGAGGCTGGCGCGCCGGTGATGTTCAACGCCCAGGGCGAGCAGGACGCCCATGGCGACCGGCTGATGTACGACCAACTTTACGCCTACGGTGCGCGTTCGTTTTCGATCTGGAGTGCCGACGGCGCGTTGGTGTGGGACAGTGGCGACCAGTTCGAGCAGTTCCTGCTCAGCGACCAGTGCAAGTTGGGCAGCGCGCGCAACATCGACTGTGCGTCGTACTTCAACAGCGGCCACAACGCGCCGGGCAAAGCACGGGCGCGTAGCACCGGCAAGGGGCCGGAGCCGGAAGGTGTTGCCGTGGGCACCATCGAAGGCCGTCAGTACGCGTTCATCGGCCTGGAACGCATGGGCGGTGTCATGCTGTATGACATCACCGATCCGAACGCGCCGGTGTTCAAGGACTACCTGAACAGCCGGGACGATTGGGACCAAGACCCCGCCGTAGCGCTGGAAGCGGCGGGTGATTTGGGGCCGGAAGGGCTGGTGTTCGTGCCCGCCGAGCAAACCCCAGACGGCAAGCCATGGGTGATTGTGGGCAATGAAGTCAGCGGCACCACGGCGGTATTCCATGTGGAATTGACCCACTGAGGCAGTGGTTCGGAATGCAAAAAAGGCGCTCCAGGGCGCCTTTTTTGTGTCTGCTTCAAGGGCGGCCCGGGTTCAGCGGCGCCGGTGTGCGGCAGCGCTGGCCCGTCCGCCGATCATTTCAGGGGCGGAATGCGCGGCTTCAGCCACACCAGCATTGACGGCATCACCGTCAGGTTGGCGGTCAGCGCCACCACCATGGCAAGGCTGGTGAGAGCGCCGAAGTACACCGTTGGCTTGAAGTTGGATGCCACCAGAATCAGGAAGCCGGCCACGATGATCATCGAGGTGTAGTACACCGCGGTGCCGATTGAGCCATGGCAGCGCTTCATGGTGGCCACGTAGTCGTGATCACGCGGGAACTCCACCCGGAAGCGGTGGATGTAGTGGATCGAGGCATCCACTGCAATACCGATGGTGATCGCCGCAATGGTGATCGTCATGATGTCCAGCGGCAGCCCGATCCAGCCCATCAGCCCGAGGATAAAGGCGGCGCTGAGCAGGTTCGGCAGCATCGCAATCACCGACAGCGCCAGCGAGCGGAACAGCACTAGGAACATCGCCATGATCGACAGGAATACGAAACCGAGGGTGGCGATCTGCGACTGGAACAGGCTTTGCAGCATGTTGTTGTAGAGCACCATGGCGCCGGTCAGGGTGACTTGCTCCGGTTCCAAATCGAAGTCGTGGGTGAGGTCGTGGTGAATCTTCGCCAGTAGGTCGTTGCGGTTCAGGTTGCGGTCGGAATCCACCACCCGGATGCTGATGCGCACCTGATTGCCGTCCTCCGACAGATACGGCTTCACCAGCTGCGTGCGCAGCGTCTCCGGTACAAAACGCGCCAGCATCATCAGGTCGAAATAACTCAGCGGTGCATTGTTGAGATCGGTGGCCACTTCATACACCGAGGCCAGCGACAGCACCTTGCCGGTTTCCGGCAGCGACTCCAGGTAGTGCTGGATCGCCAGCAGCTGGTCGAGCCGTTGCGGCGTGTACCAGTAGGCGTTTTCCAGCGCATCGGCGCTGTTGTCTTCGTCGGCGTCGTCAAACGGGTCGGCAAATGGATCGCCGAACGGGTCATCGCCGAATTCATCGTCGTGCTGGGCAAACGCGTTGTTGCCGGCGCTGGAGAACGGGTCGGCAAACGGGTCGTCCTCGGCCAGCGGCGGGGTGCGGTCGGTGTGGCTGCGCGGTGCATCGATGACGATGTCCAGCGGCGTGGTACCGCCCAAGTGACGGTCAATAGCGACCATGCCTTGGTAGATCTCGGTGTGTTCTTTGAAGTAATCAATGAAGCGGTTTTCCACCGTCAGTTTGGTGGTGCCCCACACCGCGCCAACGCCCAGCAGCACTGCAACCAGCACCACCGCCAAGTGGTGGCGGGCGTTGAAGTCGGCCACCGCCAGCGTGGCACGGCGGGTCACATCACGCATTTCGCGCGGCTGATCCTTGGGCAGCAACGCCAGCAGCGACGGGTAGAACACCAGGCATAGGAACAGCGCGAAGCACAGCCCGAACGTCATCATCCAGCCGAAGTCGATCACCGGGCGGATGCCGCTGACCACCAACGAGATGAACGCCACTATGGTGGTCAGCGCGGTGTAGATGATCGGCCGCGCCATGAAACCGAGGGTGGCTTGCACCAGCTCGCGCTGGGTGGCAGCCGGGTGTTCCAACTGCAATTCGCGGTAGCGCACGGTGAGGTGAATCGCCATCGACATGGTGATGATCAGCAGCAGCGACACGAAGTTGGAGCTGATCACCGTGACTTTCCAATCGGCAAGACCGAGCCAGCCCAGCGTCCACAACACCGTCAGCGCGCAGCAGGACAGCGGCAGCACGATCCAGCGTGCACGGCGGAAGATCAGCAGCAGTGCCAAAATCAGAAAGGCGCCAACACCGAGGCTGAAGAACTCCAAATCATTGCGCACGTAAGACACCGCATCGGAGGCGATCATGGCGGCGCCGCCAAGGAACAAGCTGGCGCGGTCGCGGTGGCCATCCATGATGCTGCGGATATGGGCGATTTCGGCCGCGTTGCGCTCCTGCTGGCCGGCGGAGTAATCGCTGTAGGCGCGCTCGGCATCACGCAGTTCGCGTTTTTCAGCGCTGCTGGCCTGACCCTTCTCGACCCGTTCACGTAGATCATCGCGACGTTGCAGCAAGGTATAGAAGCGGTCGTCGCGCTCGAACGTGATCAGCAGCGCGGTCATGCTGCCGTCGCGGTTCACCAGCAGGTCACGGTACAGCGGGTTGCGACCGGACAATTCCTGTGCGGCCAGTTCCAGCGGCGCTTCGGCGTCACGCAGCGTGCGGTAGCCCTTGGCCAGTTCGCCAAGCGGCTCCTTAGGGCTGTAGAGCAGCGGCACGTCGAGCATGCTGTACACCGACTCCACCCGCGGCAGCACCGCCAGTTCCTGCTGCAACGTGGCCAGGTCGTCCAGCACCGGGCGGCTGAACAGCGCGCGCTCGCTGGGCTCGTAGGTGACGATCAGGAACTCGCTGCCGCCGTAGCGCTGGGCCACTTCGCGGTAGAACGCCAAGGCTTCGTCGTTTTCGAGGATCAGCGAATCGGCGGAAGCGTCGAGCCGGAAATCACGGGCGTGGTAGAGCGAGAACACGCTCATGGCGACGATCAGTAGCATCCACAGCCAAGGATGGTTGAGCACCACCCGGCGGTATACAGCGTAAAGGGCTTGGATCACAGGGGAGTCCTTTCGGTCAGCAAAGGGCAGCGGGTTGCAGGAAAGCCGTCAGTTATCAATGAGGGCGGGGCAGGCAAGTGCCGCTGGAACGGTGGCACCCAAGAGTACCCAAGCTGCCGGAGCGGCTCCAGTGGTGGGCGGTAAATGGCCCGTGAATCCAGTCACTTTTTGAAAAGCAGCTTTTCCTTATGGTCCGGGAACTCGGGTGCCAGCGCTGACTCTGATCTAGCGACAGGTCCGACACCGACCGGCCACTATCACCGGCCACCGCTTTGACGCTGATGCTGTACACACTTGAAGTCTTTCTAACGCCGCTTTGCGGCGTTTTTTTTGTGGTGCGGATTCAGTACAGATCGCGCCGGTAGCGACCGGCGGCCAGGAGCTGGTCGATGCGTTCGGCGCCGAACAGGCTGCGTAGCGTTTGGTCGACGCCGGCACCCATGCCATCGAGACTGCCGCACACATAGAGGGTGGCGCCGCGTTGCAACCAGTGATCGAGCTGGTCGGCGTAGCCCGGCAGCAGCTCCTGCACGTAACGGAGGGGGTGGCCATCGCGGGAAAATACCTTGTCGATCTGCACCCCACGCCCGGCCCACTCCGCCAGTTCAATAGCACAGATGTCGTCCACAGCCGCGTTGCGCTCACCCCACAGCAACCAGGTGTCGGCCGGGTGAGCGCGGCCACGTTGGCGCAGATGGCCGAGCAAGCCGGCTAGACCGGTGCCGCTGCCGATCAGGATCGCCGGGCCCGGCTGGCTGTGGAAGCCACTGTTGGTGCGCACCCGCACCCGCACCTCCTGGTTCAACGGCCAGTGTTCGGTGAGCAGGCCGGAGCCGAGCCCCCATTGGCCCGGCGCCACCGCCAGTTGGCGCACCAGCAGGCTAATGGCGCCGTCTGACGGCAGCGAGGCGATGGAGTAGGCGCGCACACTATCGGCGTCATCACCGCAGGCGATCTCCACCACGTCACCGGCTTGCCAGCTCAGTGGTGAGTGCGGAGTGAGTGTGATGTGGTAGAGGCCGCCGCCGGCGCTACCGGGATTGAGCAGCGTGCGCCCGCTCAAGCGAGCTGGCTGCCAAGTAGCCAGTGGCAGCGGCGCGCCATCGCTGTCGCTGTCGCTGCCCAGCGTGCTCAGCCAGCGCTGCCACACCTGCGGTTCGCGCTCGGCCATGCACAGCAGTGCGGTCTGCGGCGTGGCGCCGGCCTGCGCCAGCGCCTGATCGAGTTGGGCGGCATAGCCGCAGAATTGCTGGTAACGGTGATCGCCGAGCCCCAACACTTGGTAGTGCAAACGGGGCAGAGGGCCGGCGGCGGCCAGCGTCTTGGCAAACAGCGCCGCGTTGTCCGGCGCATCGCCTTCACCATAGGTGCTGGTCACCACCCACAGCTGCTGCAACCGCCGCAGTTGGTCGGCGGTGACGGCATTAAGCGGCAGGCAAGGCAGGTCGCCGAGTAATGCGGCGCTGTGCTGGGCCAGTGCTTCAGCAGTACCGGACTGGCTGCCGTAGCACACCAGCGCGCTGCCGGAGGCGGCCACCAGTGGTGGGCGGCGGCGCCACAGTGGGCGGCACACCAGCAGGTAGCCAACGGCCAGCAGCGCGAGCGCCGGCAGCGGTGCGCGCAGCGGCGCCGCCCAGCGTTGTGCGTGACCGGCGAGCGGCGCCAGCCAGCCGGCGCGCAGGGTCACCGGGGTGCCTTGCACCGGGTCGAGATAGAGATGGTGCCGGGTGCCGTGGCCGTCCTGCAGCCAAGCCTGTGCCAGCGCGCCGGCTTGCACCGATACCGCCTCCACCGTCACCGGCGCCGGCAACGGCAGTGCAGACAGCTGCGCAGCCAGTTGCTCCGGCCGCAGTGGGCGGTCGGTGCTAGAGGGGGGATTGAGCGCGGCTAACAACCCGGCACTGCCCCACAGCAGCAACAGGACGCCGAGGACAGTGCCGGTCAGCAGCCGGCGCAGCAGGGGGGCAGAGCGCATCATGCTGGTGCTGCGGCCCCGGCTACCCGGGGCCGGCAGGCGTTACTGCGGCAGCACTTCCATGGTGGCGGTGTAGCTGGCACGGCGGCTGGCGCCCGGCAGGGACGTATTGCCGTCGCTGACGCTGGCGTTGAGCCAGTACATGCCCGGTGCTGGGAAGGTCACGCTGAAGCGGCCGTCGGCGCCGGTTTTCACCGTCATTTCGTCCGGGCTGTTGCGGTAGCGGCGGTTGCCGGGCACCACTTCTACGTCCAGGTCGGCGGCCGGCTTGCCGTCCAGCAGCAACTGGAAGGTGGCGGCTTCGTTGTCGACCAGGTCATTGGGGTGGGTGACCGGGCGCAGCTCCAGGCCTTTGTTTTCCAGCGTAAACACCTCGGTGGTGGGGGCACCGTTGGTGACGTAGGTTTCCAAGTGGCGGACCATTTCGATCACGCGCAGGTCCTTGGCGCCTTTCGGCACCGCGGTGGCGAGTTGGTCGGCGCTGCCGCGCCAGCGCTTGTTCTCGCCATTTTCTTTCCACATCGCCATCACGCCGCCGCCGTTGGCGTGGATCTTGTAGGTACCACGCTGAGCCAGCGGTACGTCAAAGGTGGTGCGATAGCGACCGGCCATGGCGTTTTCCAGTGCCACCGGCTTGCCGTCCGGGCCGATTGCCTGCAGACCGTCAAGCGGCATGGCGAAGTGGTCCGGATGGAACAATTCGTTGGAAATCGCAGCATCCACGGTGACATAGACATCGTCGGCGGACAGCGCGGTGGCCGACGGCACCAGCCATTGGCGGTGGGCCTGGGCGGCACTGGACAGGGACAGCGCCAGAACGGCGGCGGTGGCCAGCGCGGGCCAGCGGCGTGCAGACATCATCATCACTTTCTCCTTGTTTGCGATCATTCAACGGCGACGCGGATGCGGCCGAGTTCGCTGTTGCCACGGGCTTCGGCGGGGCTATTCGGCGCCGGCCAGGTGAAGGGTATCGACACCACTTCACGGCCGCCGACTTCGCGCGCGGCTTCCACATGCAGGGTGTAGTCGCCGGCCGGCAATCCGGCCAGCGGTGCTTGGTCGCCGGCGAAGGTGACGGTGTGACGCCCCGGCACGCGGGTGGCGCCGGACACGCCGTCCACCGGCATCGTTAGGGTGCGGCCGGTTTTGCGCCACCACAGGCGCATGTCCTTGAGCCACTTTTCGCCTTCGTTGTCCTTCAGCTTGAGGTCATACCACACCGCCAGGTTGACCGGCTCGCCGGCGGCTGGCTCCAGCCACAGCGCCACGTAGGGGCGGTGATACTCGGCCACGTTCAGGGTCGGCACTTCCACGTCCACTGTCAGCGTGGCGGCGGCCGCCACTGCTGGCAGCAGTGCCGCAGCGCAGACGAAAGGGGCAACAAGGCGCATCAAGGTCTCCTCAGGCGTGCATAAACAGCACGATCAACACCAGCGGAATCACCAGCCCCAAGCCCACCACGGGCCAAGTGCCGGGGCGCTGACGCCCGTGCAGGTAGAGCAGCAGCAGGCCGGTGAGCGAAAACACCAGGCAGGCCACGGCAAACAAATCCAGGAACCAAGACCAAGCGAGACCGGTGTTACGGCCTTTGTGCAGATCGTTGAGCCAACTGATCCAACCGCGGTCGGTGACTTCGTACTCGACCTCGCCGCTGGTCAGGTCGGCGCTCAGCCAACCGTCACCGCCTGGGCGTGGCAGCGGCAGATAAAGCTCGTCGTTGTCCCATTCCAACCCATCGAGCGTGCTGCGCAGCTGCCATTGGTCACGCAACCACTGCTGCAATCCGGCGCGCGCGGCGGCGTCGGGCTCCGCGTCGGCCCATTGCGCGCGCAGCGGCTCGGGCAGCAGCGCGGTGCGCAGCGTCACCTGCGGTTGGGCCTCAATTTGGCCAGCGTGGTTCAGCGTGATGCCGGTCACCGCGAACAACACCATGCCGATCAGGCACAGCGCTGAGCTGATCCAGTGCCAGCGATGCAAGTGGCGCAGCCAAAAACTGCGAGCGCTGGCGAGGGAAGAGGTGGGTGTCGACACGGGTAGGCTGGGGTCCTGGATCTAGGTTGCAAACGGGACTGGTTAGTAAATGAGAATGGGTTGCATTGTATCAATCGCGACCTAGAAAGGAACCACTGTTCATGACCTTTTTGGCGAACCTGGCGGTGCCGAGATGGGGCAGGTGTCCGGCTGGGCACCTGGGCCGCGCTCGGGACGGGCGGCTGGCCCGTCGGCGGGGTGCGTACCGTCGATTGCGTTGCACTGTGTTCGCTGAACTCAGCGTGCTGAGGCATTGCGGCGCCAAGTGTGCCGGCTGGTCTCTCGTGCCCTTTAGGTCGGTATCTGGCGCTGAGGCCCGCTGATTGCTGGACGTTAAACGCCAGGCGGACGGCTACTATGGGCCGCCATCTGCGCGTCGCCACTGGTAAGCTTCAATGCTTGGCGGCGCGCGTCCCGTCAGTCTGCAAACCGTTTTGGAGTTGAGAAGCGATGGAAAGAGTGAATTTGGGCAAGGCTGCACCAGCGTTATATCAGGGGGTGATGGAACTGGAGCGCCTGGTGTCTGCCGCGTTGGCCGATGCCGGTATCGCCCTCGGCTTCGCTCACCTGCTCAGGTTGCGTGCCTCGCAGCTCAATCAGTGCGCGTTCTGTATGCGTTTGCATGCCCGCGATGCGCTCACCAGCGGTGAGTCGGCGGACCGCATTGCAGTGTTGCCGGGGTGGCGGGAGACCGCTTATTTCGACGCCACTGAGCGCGCTGGATTAGCGCTGATGGAGGCGATCACTTTGGTGTCCGTCGGGCAGGTGGAGGACGCGGTCTACGCGCAGGCGGCCGCCGTGTTGTCGCCGGCACAGATGGCGGCGATCGAATGGTTGGCGGTGGTGATCAACAGTTGGAACCGCATTGCCATTGCCAGCCGCTATCCGGTGGCGCCGTAACGGCAGCAACGACCACCTCCCTCCGCGCGCTGGCGCGGAGGGAGGGGCTGGATCAGAAGGTGAAGTTGGCGGACACCCACAGCCGACGGCCTTCCAACACGCCGCCCTTGGTGGAGCGGTTGAAGTGGCTGTACTGGCTGGCGTAGTAGGTTTGGCCGTTGTAGTCATAGGCGGTGAACTTGCGGAAGTCTTTGTTCAGCGCGTTGTAGATGCCGGCGTTGAGGGTCAGTGCCGGGTTGACCCGGAAGCTGCCGCCCACACTCACCAACTCATAGCCTTTGATGTCACCCACGGCGTTGTACAGCGCTTGGTTGGCGGCGTTCAGATCGCTGGTGCGGCCGTCGAAGCGCCGGCTTTCACCACGGTAGTCGACACGGGTCCACAGGCTGACACGCGGCGTGGCTTGCCAGTTCAGGCGCGCGTGCGCCATGTGGCGCGGGGTGTCGGACAGCTGGCCGGCGTTCTGGCCGTTCTTGCGGATTTCACTGTCGGTGTAGGTGTAGTTCAGGCCCAGTGACACGGTGTCGGCCAGCGGGAAAGTGCTGCCCAGCTCAACCCCCTGGGTGCGTGCCTTGTCCACGTTTTCCTGCCAGCTGACTTCGTACTGGCCGTCGTAACCGACCAAGTTGTAGCAATCGCCAGGCAGCGGGTTGGGGATCGGCTGCGTGCCGCTGCCGTCGTAGTTGCAGTTGTAGCGACCGGCAACACCGGTGATTTTGTCTTTGAATTCGTTGTGGAACACGGTGACGTTGAAGGCGAAGCCGTCTTCAGCATCGTAATACAGGCCGAGCTCCTGGCTGAGGCTGGTCTCCGGCTTCAAGTCCGGGTTGCCGACGGTGGCCACGGTGCCTTGGCCGGACACGCCGTTGATGCCGTTGTGCAGCTCATTCACTTGCGGGGTTTTATAGCCGCCGCTGACACCGCCTTTCAAAGTCACTTCTGGCGTGGCGCTCCAAACACCGTAGGCGCGCGGGCTGAAATGGCCGCCGAACGCATCGTGCTGATCGTGACGGGCGCCTAAGGTCAGCGCGAAGCTGTCGACGATGCGCCATTCATCTTCGGCAAACAGCGACCAAGTGGTTTGTTTGAACTCGTCGCCGCCCGCCATGGCATCGAGCATCTCGGCTTTCCACCATTGACCGCCGACGGTGAGGAAGTGGCTGTCGCCGAGGCCCATCATGGCTTTGGTGTCGAACACCCAGTTGGTGTTTTCTAGCTCGCGGTCATCCATCACATTCTTGCCGGGGATGCCGGTGTTGCCCGGATTGCTGGGGTTGCCGGGAATGGTGCGGCCGAGGGTCTCGGTGTAGTTGTACATCAGGCTGGACTGGGTCTGGACCAGGCCGTAATTGCCGTCGTGACCGAGCGCGATCTGGTGACGATTGAAACGCAGCGTGTCGTCGTAACCGCGCCAGTTGGTGGGCGTGTCGTTGTTCGACAGCTTGCGGTCGTCGGGACTGCCGTTGTCGTACTTTTGCTTGGCCAGATCGAAATCCAGCCACAGGTCATTGTTGTCGAGGGCGGTCAGGTCGAAGCGGGCGCCGACATTGTACTGGCGCGCTTCCACTACGTTTTGGCCGCGGGTGTTGAGCGTGGCACCGGCGGCGCTGCCGACGCCGGTGGCCTTCAGGTCAGACTCATCACGGTGGGTGAGGCCGCCGCGCACGGTCAGACCGAGGGTGTCGTCCACCAGCGGGCCGCTGGCATACAGACTGGTGCTGTAGGTGTCACCGAACTCGCGTTCTTCCTGCAGCGTGTAGTCTTGGGTGAAATTACCGCCCCATTCACGGCCGACCTTGCGGGTGATGATGTTGACCACACCGCCCATGGCGTCGGAACCGTACAAGGTCGACATCGGCCCGCGTACCACTTCGATGCGCTCAATGGCGGACATCGGCGGCATAAAGCTGGTGTTGTACTCGCCAAAACCGTTCGGGCCAATGTTGCCGGAAGTGTTCTGACGGCGGCCGTCGATCAGGATCAGGGTGTATTCGGCCGGCATGCCGCGGATGGAAATGTTCAGTCCGCCGGTCTTGCCGGTGTTGCCACGCACATCGATGCCTTCCACATCCTCCAGCGCTTCAGCCAGGTTGGCGTAGCGCTTCTGCTCTAGGTCTTCACGGCTGACCACGGTGATGCTGGCCGGCGCGTCGGTGATCTTCTGCTCGTAGCCGCTGGCGGTGGACACCACCTGGACGCGCTGCAATTCGGTAACGGCAGATTGGGCAAAGGCGGCGCCAGAGGCAGCCGCAACAGACACAGCAAGCAGTGAAGGCGTAATGCGGAGGCGGGTCATCCGATGAGCTCCTTGAGAACGAAAATGATGAAAAATCCGGCCCGTTTTAATCGTTGCGAACAATAAGGCAGTCGATAACTATTCTCAATAGCGATTTCATCGGGCGTAGGGTTGGTGCCCGGGGTAATGGGAAAAGTGCGTGAAATTAGCGTGATAAAGGCGTGAAAACTGCGCCGACGGGCGGTTACAGCCGCCCGCTGCGACGCAGCGATAGGTACAGATGATTGAGTCGGCGGGTGAGGGACGCCGGCGGCGCCGACACCACGAACACACCGGCATGGCGCAGGCGTGCATAGAGTTGTTCGCGCTCCTGCTGGTAGCGCGCCAGGCCGGCCAGCGCCAGCGCCTGGTCGGCAGTCTCGACGTCCGCATCTTGGATTACCGCTTCGTCCGGCAGCACCACATCGCCGATCAGCAGGCGGGTGCGGCCGCGCAGCAATCGGGTGGCGTGCAGCAGATCGTCGAGGTCATCCGGTTGCAGGCGGGTAATCAGGATCACCACCGCTTGGCGACGCCAGCGGCGCAGCAGGGTGCTGGCCGCTTCGCTGTAATCGGCACTGAAGCGACTCGGTTGCACCCGGTACAGTTGGCCCAGCAATTGGTGCAGTTGGGCGCGGCTGTGCAGCGGCGGCACCCACAGCGGCTCGCTGCCGTTCACCAGCAGCAGCCCCGGTCGGTCACCTTGGTTAAGGGCCTGGGTCGCCAGCAGCAGCGCGGCATCGAGGGCGTGGTCGAACGCGGTGCGTTCGCCGACGCCGGCCGCCAGCCGCTGGCTGCCGTCCACCAGCAGCACCAGATGGCGGTTGGTGTCCTCACGAAATTCGCGGCTCACCAGTGCGTGGCGGCGGGCGGTGGCGCTCCAGTCGATCTGGCGCAGCGCGTCGCCGGCTTGGTAATCGCGCAGTTGGTGGAATTCCTGGCCGTCGCCTTGGTGCTGGCGGCGGTGGCTGCCGCTCAGTTGCCGTTGCAGGCTGGCTTGGAACAACGCTTCCTGGCTCAGCCAGCGCACATCCGGATACACCGCCACCTGCGCCGGCGCCGCCACCCGGTGCCGGCGCAGCCACAGCCCCCAGGGGCTGGTCAGCCACAGTTCCAATGCCCCGAAACAGGCTTCGCCGCGGCGCTGCGGGCGGTAGTGGTAGGTCAGTTCGGTGATGGCGGCATCCGCCGGCGTAACCCACTGCGGCAAGCCGGTGTGCGGATCATCGCTGGGCGGATGGTCCACCACTTGAGTGCGACGGCTCAGGCCAGCACTGGCCAACTGCAACGTGACCGGGGCGGCGACGCCAGCTGTGAACGCCGGCGGTAACTGGCGGCTGCCGCTGGGAGCGGGCAACCGCCACAGTCGCAGCGCGTCTATTGCTGCGGCCAGTGCCAGCAACACCACGCCGCTGCCGGTCAGCAGCGCCAATAGGTCGCCCACCGCCCGCGGCAGCAGATTACTGAGCGCCCACAGCAGCGCCAGCGCGCACAGCACTGCAATCCAGCTCAGCAGGCGGCGCTGCGGAATCATCATTGGCGCGGTGCTGCCACGGCATCCAGCAGGCGGGTCAGCAGCTGCTCCACGCTGACGCCTTCGATTTCGGCATCGGCACTGAGGCTGATGCGGTGACGCAACACCGGCCGCGCCACTGTCTTGATGTCATCCGGCACCACAAAGTCGCGGCCTTCCAGCAGTGCCAGCGCACTGGCGGCACGGGTCAGCGCGATGCTGGCACGCGGGCTGGCACCGCGTACCAGGCCGGGGAAGTCACGGGTCTGGCGCACCAGACGCACCGCGTAATCAAGCAGTCCATCGTCCACCCGTTGCTGGCGCACGTGCTGTTGCAGAGCCGCCAGTTGCTCGCTGTCGCACACCGGGCCCAACGCCACCTTGAGGCTGTCGCTGATGGTGCCATCCAGCATCATGCGTACCAGTCGCTGCTCGTGGTCGCTGTCCGGGTAGTCGATCAGCACTTTGAACAGGAACCGGTCCAGTTCTGCCTCTGGCAGCGGGTAGGTGCCTTCTTGGTCTACCGGGTTTTGGGTTGCCAGCACCATGAACGGCTGCGGCAGCGGGTAGCTTTGGCCTTCGATGGTGATCTGTTTTTCCTGCATCACTTCCAGCAGCGCGGCTTGGGTTTTGGCCGGGGCGCGGTTGATTTCGTCCGCCAGCAGCAACTGTGTAAAGGCCGGTCCTTTGCGCACTCGGAAGCTATTGCTTTGCAGGTCGTACAGCGCGTGGCCAGTAATGTCCGCCGGCATCAGGTCAGGGGTGAACTGCACGCGCTGGTTGGCCAGCGAGATACTGTCCGCCAGCGTGCGCACCAGCAGTGTCTTGCCGAGCCCGGGCACCCCTTCAATCAGCACATGGCCGCCGGCCAGCAGTGCCACCAGGATTTCGCGCACCACGGCGGCCTGGCCCACCAGCACCTGGTTGAGTTGATCTTCCAAGGTGCCGGCCAGCGTGCTGGCCTGTTGCAGGGACAAAGTCACAAGCTTCTCCTGATCTGTTGCAGGTCGTTGATGAGTGCAATCAATTGCATCGGCACCAGCGGTTGCTGGTGTAATGCGTCATCCAATCGCGCCGGTGTCAGGCCGGCGTGTGCGGCCAAGGCCGCGTCATCCTCGGCCAGCGCCGGATGGCGCTGGCGCAGCTGTTGTACCCGTTTGCGCAGTGGCGCCAGCAGCGCCTGCTGCTGACCGGCGCGCCACAGCAAGCGACTGCCGGCACTGAAGTGGGCGCGCAGGTCACTGGGCTGGTCGCTGAGGCGCTGTAGACGCGGTTGCCGGCGCGGCAGCACATGCCAGACGCAGGCGCCAATCAGCACCGCCAGCAACAGCCACAGCGCACTGGCTCGCTGCCACAGCCAGCCGAAGAAGGTTTGTTCTTCAAAGCCCTCGATCAGCCACAGCGACTGAGCATCACCCATCAGCTCGCCGAGTAGCCACGCGTGGTCGAGGTACTGCAAGGCATCGTTGCCCCAGAATTGCAGGTCCGACATCACGACCAGGTGGCCGTCACCGATTTTTACGTCGAGCAGGTGGGCGCGTTGATCGCTGCCGATCAGCCGCTGGATCGTCATCGGCCATTGCTGCAGCCGCAAGTACATCTCCCGCAGCGCCGCTTCACGATCCTCGCTGGAGCGGGTGACGTGCGGCCGGCTCTTGCGCTCGCCGGCATCGCGTGTGGCGTTGGCGTCTTTGGCCACTGGCGGGTCGAGCAGGTGTTTGGAGGCGCCGGTGCCGGTGGTGCTGGTCGCCGTTGCGGGGGCTTGCTTGGTTACTGGCGGGTTGAGGCGGGTGATGCCTTTGTTGAGGCTCCGGCTGTTCTGGCCCGGCTGTTTGTGGCGCGCGGCCAGCGGCTCTTCCTCGTCTTCCGCTTCCGCCCGTTGCAGCTGCGGGGCGCTGAGTGCCAGCCGCTGTTGGAAGGCAATCGCGCGCGGCGGTTGGCCGGGCCAGCGGAACCATTGCTCAGTGACGGAGCCTGCCGGTTCGCAGGCCGCCTTCAGGCACTCGGCGCTGCTGGCGGCGCGCGCCGCCTTGCCGCCACGCAGATCCGGGTAGCAGGTGCTCATCACTTCGGAATAGCCGTAGGTCGCGAGCCGTGCGCTGTCTGCCCAACTCACCAAGGTCGGCTCTTGATGGTCCAGATACTGGCTTTGCAGATTGAGCGGGGCCAGCAACGGATCGCGGTCGATGGGGTGGGTATCGCGATCGGCCGGCGTGTACAGCAACCCATCACTGGCCTGCACGATCAGCGTGCCGCCGTCCGCCACCCATTGGTACAGCGCCTCGATGCGTTCTGCAGCCAGCCCGCCGCGCAGGCCGTCGAACACCAGCACCGCCTGGCCCGGCGGCGGCAGTGGGAACAGCTGCGACGCGCCGGCGATGGTGCGCAGCTGGCGGTGCTGTTGTTCCAGCGTTTGGCCCACGGCATAAAACGATTGGCGCTGAATCTCCCACGGCACCAGTGGCAGCTCCAGCGTGTGATGGCGCTCCAGCAGCAGCGTGGCGAGGCCGGCGCCCAGGGCCGCCAGCAACACCAGCAATAACGCCAGATAGCGGCGGCTCATGCAGCACCTCGCATCACCGGTTCCAATTGCCGCCACTGTTGAGCCAGTGCGCGCACCTGCTCCAGGTCCAGCGGCCGGTGGGCCCAAGCCAGCTGCAGCCAGAGCGGCATCAGGGCAGCGAGGAAGCATGCGCTGGGCACCTGCCGCAAGGTCGGCGGCAGTTGGCGTAGCACTTCATTCTCGGTGGCGCTGGTAGCCACTGGTAGCCCGGTTTCCTGCACCAGCCGGGTCAAGGCCAAGCGGTACATCAGGCTCACAGCGGTGCGGCTGTCGCCGCGCGCAAGGGCGTCGTCCAGCGCTTGCTCGGTGGGACTGAGCACAGCGGCGGCGGCATGGCGACCGCGTACCTGCGGCGCGCTGCGTTGTGAGCGCGGGCGGCGGCGCAGGCTGCCGGGCCACCAGCGGCGGCCGTACCACAACAGCACGCCGATCAATGCCGCGGCCAGCACCCACAGCAGGATGCGCAAGCCGCGAGTGACGCTGCTGTAAAGGTCACTGGCAGACCAATCCGGCAGCAGGATCAGCGGTTCCCGTTGTTCTACGGTGGGGGCAGTATCCTCGCTGCCCCACTCGCGTAGTCGCAGTGAGCTGTCTTGCCGCACCGGATTCAGCGCTTCGCTGGCGGCCACGTCCTGAGCGCTGCGCTTCCACTCTTCGGCGACGGCCGGTTGTGGCAGCAGGGCGATGGCGCCGGTGAGGCCGATCAACGCCGCCAGCAGCAGCGCCAGCGGGGTGTGCGCCCGTTGCCGGCGCTGGCGGATGCGCTCCAGTCCCGGTTGCAGATCCCAGCCTTCCAGCCAGGTACGTTTATTCAGGTACAGCGCGAAGCCGGCGCACACATACAGCGGCTCGCACAGGGCGATGGCCAGCGCTGCGGTCACCAAAGTGGCCGGGGTGCTGCCGTCGACGCCGAGTGCGGCCTGCCACGGCAGACCAGGAATCAGCGTGGTTGCGGCCAGCCCCAGTGAATAGAACGTCAGCACTTCGGTGGCCATCATCACCAGCGTGATCAGCGTGCCTTCGCCGCCGCCGGGCGGGGAGCGCAGCATGCGCATGCGCTCACTGAGGGTGCGTGGATTGTGCTGTTCCAGCTGCAGGACCGGCAGCATCACGCTGCGCTGCGGGCTGAGGCGCCAAATCGTCAGCTGCTTCAGCAGTGACGGCCGGCCGTAGCGGCCAAATTGCTGTAACAGCGCTTTGGCGCCGAGCCGGTCACCGAACATGCCGCGCGCGATGCACTCCAGCAGCGGCCGATCCCACAGCGGCTTCAGCCACCACATCAGCAGCACAAACCAGAGCCCGTATTGCGGCCACAGCAGCGCCGCGATCAATAGCGGTGTCAGTAACGCAGCTTGGATCAGCAGTAACGGCAACCACCAGTGGCGGTACAGGCGGGTGCCCAGATCAATGGCTTGCCAGGTGCTGCGTGGCGCGATGCGCGCCAGCGGTTGGCGATCACTCACGGGTACGCTCCCGGCCGGCCAGCAGCAGATAGGCATACAACGACAGCCAGCTGAGCGCGCCGACGCCGTATTTGATTGCCGGATCGAACTGGCGCGGAGACCAGAACGCTTCCATGAATGCCGCCAACAGCAGCAATGCAAAGGCACCCCAAATGATCGGAAGGCTGTCGTCGGCAGCGCGGCGGAAGGCGTCGGCCCGCGACAGCGGCCCCGGCGCCAGCAGCGACAGACCGAGCCGCAAGCCGGCACCGCCGGCGAGCACGATAGCGGTCAACTCCGGTGCACCGTGGGCAATCACGAAGGTGAAAAACGATTCGGTCAGGTTGGCGTTGACGATATGGCCGGACACGGCACCGAAGAAACCGCCGTTGAACACCATCACAATCAGCGCGCCGATGCCGAAGAACACGCCGCCGGCGAAGGTGCGGAACGCGATCGAGATGTTGTTGAAGATGTAGTAGCCGAACATCATCACGTCGTCGCCGGCACTGCGCAGCTGTTCGCGGTCGGCGTACATCATTTCGATGGCGTCGGCCTGACTGCCGAGCATCATCTGCGCCATGGACGGCGACAGCCACACCGCCAGCCACGCCGCTACCAACGGAATCAGGAATGCCAGAGCGGCGGCCAGCTGCCACCGCCATTGGCGTCGCACCGCGCGTGGAAATTCCTCCGCCAGAAATACGCCGATGCGCGGCAGCAGTGGCGCGCGATCGCGGTGTAATTGGCGGTGGCCACGCAGCACCAGTTGGTTGAGTTGTTCCACTAGCCGAGGGCTATAACCGCGCTGACGCGCCAGCGCCAACTGGTGGCACAGGCGCCGGTAGTCGGCGGCGAACTGTTCCAGCGGCGGCAATGGCTGCCGTTGGCGCAGTGCGTCCAGCTGGTCGAGCAGGGCGCTGAATTCGCTCCAGAACGGTCCGTAGTGGGTTTCAAAGTCGTGCTGCTTCATGGTTGGCCCCGCACGAAACGGGCCTGTGCCGCCAGTCGGTCGGCGGCCTCCAACGGTGACAGCTCAGGGAACAGCGGCGCCGCCAATTCCGCTTGGCGGGCGCTGGACAGCAGCGGCAGCCGGTCGAGATAGGCGGTCAGGGTGAGACGGTCGGTGGCATCCAGTTCCCAGTCCGGCGGCAGTTCGGCGGCACCGCTGGCGCCGGGCGCGGTGGCGGTCACGGCCGGCTGGTGAATCACTAAGGTGCCGGCGGCGAGGTCACCGATGCGGCGAAAGCGGCGGTCGCTGATCATGCACAGGAAACCGGCCAAATAAAGCCCAGGGAACATGTCAGCGGTGCGCAGCAAGTTGCGCACTAGACTGCTGCTGTAGGTCACCGGGGCACCGTTGTCCTGCACCACCGCCAGCCCCAGCAACCGCTTGCCGGGCGTTTGGCCGCGCCACAGCACCTCAAACAGCACTGGGTAGAACCATTCCAGCCCGAACACCAGAATCAGCAGCAGGCCTTGGCCCAGTTCGGCCAGCTCCGACAGCACATAGAGCAGGCACAGAAACACCATCAGGCGGATCACCAGATCGACGCCATAGGCCACCATGCGTGGCAACGGCCCCGCCGGCAGCAGCGTCAGGGTGGCGCCTTCCGGCGTGGTCAGCGCCAGTCGATCATCGATCTGCACGAGCCGGTACTCCGCGCTGGCGGCGGATCAGTACGACCGAGGTGGTAAACAAAGCCACCGTGCACAGCACGCGCACCGCCGCGATCCAAGAGCGCGGTGGCGGGTCGAGCAGTTGCACCGTGAAGCCGCAGAAGTAGAACAGCAGCACAAAGCACAGCCAGGTCAGTAGCCGTGCGTCATGGCGGCACACGCCGACCGCGAACAGCAGCAGCGGGCCGTACAACACTAGCGTCATCAGCGCCTGCACCAGCCACGGTGTGTCCGGCGGTGCCGACCACAGTAGGCCGCCGATGCCGGACACCATCAGTGCCAGGTACCAGAACAGATTGAGCGGTTTGAGCATGGATCGGCCTCAGCGGTGGGAGTGCAGTGCCAGCGCAGTACGCGCCAGACGTTCGCCCAGGGTGCGGGCAACAGCGGTTTCGTGTTCATCCAGCGGCCGGTCGTTGTCGAGCCCGGCCAGGTGACTGGCGCCGTAGGGCGTGCCGCCGGCGCGGGTGTTCATCAGGCCGGCTTCACTGTAGGGCACGCCGGTGATCAGCATGCCGTGGTGCAGCAGCGGCACCATCATCGACAGCAAGGTGGCTTCTTGGCCGCCGTGGGCGCTGCTGCTGGAGGTGAACAGCGCCGCCGGTTTGCCGATCAGGCTGCCGCCCAGCCACTCACCGCTGGTCTGCTCCAAAAAATATTTCAGCGGTGCAGCGATGCTGCCAAAGCGTGACGGCGAGCCCAGCGCCAGCCCGGCGGCATCACGCAGGTCAGCGAGGGTGCAGTAGGGCGCACCCTGATCCGGCACTGGCGGCAGCGTCTGTTCTGTTTGTGGCGCCACCGGCGGCACGGTACGTAGCCGCGCACTGACGCCGGCGCGTTCAATGCCGTGCGCTAACTGCTGCGCCAGCGCGGCCACATTGCCGCTGCGGCTGTAATAGAGCACCAGCACATAAGGGCTGCTCATGGAATCACTCCAACAGGTCGAGCAGGTTTTCCGTCGGCCGGCCGATCACGGCGCGGGCGCCCTGTACCAGCAGTGGCCGTTCGATCAAGCGCGGGTAGGCGGCCATGGCGGCCAGCACCTGCTCAGCGTCGCTGTCGGCGCTGAGACCGGCAGCTTGGTAGTCGTCTTCCTTGGTGCGCAGCAATTGCGCCGGGTGCGACAGACCCAACGCCGTCACCAATGATCGCAGCGTCTCAACATCGGGCGGGGTTTCCAGATAAAGTACCACCTCCGGGGTGATGCCACGCTGCTCCAGCAGCGCCAGTGCCGCGCGGGATTTTGAACAACGCGGGTTGTGGTAGAGCCTGTAACGGGCCATGACAATGCCTTCGACAGCCAGAGGACGCAGGCATTCTAGACGCTCATGCGGCCGGCGTAAAAACAGACTGGGCGGCGCCTTGCGGCAGCCGCCCGCAGCTTTTGCAGATGGGTGGGAACCATGAATCCGATTGATAGCACATCCTGGCAGGTGCTGCGCCAGCATGCTCGTGATTGCAGCGCCTTAGTGCGAGATTTTGTGATGTTGTGGTGGCGGCTGTTTGACCGTGACGGCTGCCGGCAAAGTGCCGCTGCGCTGACCTACACCACCCTGTTTGCCATTGTGCCGGTGCTCACCGTGACCTATTCGGTGTTGGCGATGATCCCCGCGTTGAAAGAACGCGCCGGTTCGTTGCAGGGGCTAATGCTGGACAACTTCGTGCCGTCCGCCAGCGCCCAGGTGCAGGACTACCTCGGCGAATTCTCGCGCCAAGCTAACAACTTGACGCTGGTGGGCGGTCTGCTGCTGCTGGTGACCTCGCTGCTGCTGCTGCGCAACATCGAACAAACCATGAACCGCATCTGGAACGTCGGCACCCCGCGCAAGGGCCTTACGAGCTTGCTGATGTACTGGTCGGTGCTGACCCTGGGACCGCTGTTGCTGGGCGCTGGCATTGGTATCACCTCCTACCTGACGTCGGTGTCGCTGGTGCATGACACCGTGGCTTATATGGGCGGGATGCGGCTGTGGTTGTCGATCCTGCCGGTGCTGTCCACCACTGCGCTGTTGTCGTTGCTGTTCGTGGTGGTACCGAACTGCCATGTGCCGGCCAAGCAGGGCATTCTCGCCGGGTTTGTGGCGGCGCTGGCGTTCGAGCTGGCGAAAAGCGGCTTCACGCTGTTCATCCGCCATGCCCCCAACTACGAAGTCATTTACGGCGCCTTTGCGGCGGTGCCGCTGTTCCTGTTGTGGCTGTATGTGTCTTGGGTGGTGGTGCTGGCCGGCGCCGAGCTGTGCCGCACGCTGGTGGTGTTCCGCGATTACCGCCAGGACACACCGCACCTGCAGGCGCTGCTGCGGGTGCTGGAAGTACTGTGGCGCAAGCAACGTCAGGGCGATGTCACCCGGCCAGCACTGATGCGTCGTATCCTGCGTGGGGCCGGGGCATCGCGCTGGGACGAATACCGTAACTTGCTGATGGACATGGGTCTGATGCGCCGCACCGAAGAGGGTGCCTACGTGCTCACTCGCGATCTGCGCACACTGCAACTGATGGACCTAATCCGCCAGTTGCCGTGGCCGCTGCGTGAGCAGTTGCGTTGCGAAACCGACGCCCGCCGGCCATGGGAACACGATTTGTTGGCGCGCTGCGAAAGCGCCAACCTCGGGCTTGAGCACACGCTCGGGGTGGATCTGGAAACGCTGTTCCTGACCGAGCCGGAGGTGGCCGCTGACGTTGAGGTGCCGGCATGACCGCGACCTTGCGTGCGCCAGCGCCGCCGGAAGGCGCCAAACACATTGTGTTCGAGCACCGTGGCCTGCAATTTCCGGCGCTAATGCGGGGCGACGGCGAACCGGTGGTCTTGCTGCACGGCTTCCCGGATTGCCATCTGAATTGGGAGGGCTGGGTGACGGCGCTGGCCGATGCCGGCTTTTGCGCGGTGGCGCCGGCGTTGCGTGGCTATGCCCCCGACTGTCTGGACGCCGACGGCGATTATTCACTGGCCGCAGCGGTCGACGATCTGCTGGCACTGGTGGCCCAGCTGGGCGGACGCGCCCACCTAGTCGGTCATGACTGGGGCGCGGTGGTGGCGCAATTGGCGGCGGCCGCGGCACCCGAGGCGGTGCAGAGCCTCACCAGTTTGGCGATTCCGCCGCTGCGGCGGCTGCCCCAAGCCGCTCTGAAGGTGCCGCGCCAATTGCGCGCCAGTGCTTACATGGGCCTATTCCAATTGCCGCAACTGCCGGAATGGCTGCTGGCCCGTGATCAGCAGGCGGCGGTGCCGTGGTTGTGGCGGCGCTGGTCGCCGGATTGGGAGCCGGGCGCAGCACTGGAGCGTGCCCAGCACGCGTTGGCGGCACCGGGCGTGCTGTCGGCGGCATTGAGCTGGTACCGCCATTTACCGCGCGTCTGGCTGGCCAGCCATCGCCAAGCACGACGCTGGTTGGCGCGGCCGCTGGCGGTGCCGACGTTGCTGCTGGTCGGTCGCAAAGACGGCTGCATGCTGCCGGAACTGTTGCCGCACGCGGTGCAGGGGCGTGATTTTCCCGCCGGTGTCGAGCTGGAAACGGTGGCTGGCGCCGGCCACTTCCTGCATCTGGAACGGCCCGAGCGCTGCCTGCCGGTGGTGATCGGCCATCTGCGCCGGCACGGCAGCGGCGGCCTCTGAGCCGGTCGGCGCTGCCTGCCGCCGGCATCGGTTCAGGTGCCGGCAGCGGCCAACAGCGCTATACTGCGCGCCCCGAAATTCCCCAACTTCTGGAGTGACCGATGACGGTGATTCGCCAGGACGACCTCATCCAGAGCGTCGCGGATGCCCTGCAGTACATTTCCTACTACCACCCGGCGGACTTCATCCGTGCCGTGCACGAAGCTTATGAGCGCGAAGAAAACCCGGCGGCGAAAGATGCCATGGCACAGATTCTGGTGAACTCGCGCATGTCGGCCATGGGTCACCGGCCGATTTGCCAAGACACCGGTATCGTCACGGTGTTCTGCAAGGTTGGCATGAATGTGCAGTTCGATGGCGACATGAGCCTCACTGACATGATTAACGAAGGGGTGCGCCGCGCCTACAACCACCCGGACAACGTGCTGCGCGCTTCGGTGCTGGCCGACCCCGACGGCAAGCGTGCCAACACCAAAGACAACACCCCGGCGGTGATCCACTACGACATCGTGCCCGGCGACACCGTGGACATCCAAGTGGCGGCCAAGGGCGGCGGTTCGGAAGCCAAATCTAAGTTCGCCATGCTTAACCCGTCCGATTCCATCGTTGATTGGGTGCTGCAGATGGTGCCGCAGATGGGCGCTGGCTGGTGCCCGCCGGGCATGCTCGGCATCGGCATTGGTGGCACCGCTGAAAAAGCGATGCTGCTGGCAAAAGAATCGCTGATGGAGTCCATCGACATCCACGAACTGCAGGCACGCGGTGCGCAAAACCGTGCCGAAGAGCTGCGTCTGGAACTGTTCGAAAAGATCAACGCACTCGGCATCGGCGCCCAAGGTCTTGGTGGTTTGACCACGGTGCTGGATGTGAAGGTCTACGATTACCCGACTCACGCGGCCAACAAGCCGGTGGCGCTGATCCCGAACTGTGCCGCCACCCGCCACGCGCACTTTGTGCTCGATGGCAGCGGTCCGGCGGATCTGAAAGCGCCGAGCTTGGACCAGTGGCCGGATATCGCTTGGGGCGACGGCGGTCAGTCGCGTCGTGTGAACCTGGATGCCATCACCCCGGAAGAAGTGCAGAGCTGGAAATCCGGCGACACGCTGCTGCTGTCCGGCAAGCTGCTGACCGGTCGCGATGCGGCCCACAAGCGCATGACCGACATGATCGCTAAAGGCGAAAAACTGCCGGTGGACTTCACCAACCGCTTTATCTACTACGTCGGTCCGGTGGACCCGGTGGGCGACGAAGTGGTCGGCCCGGCTGGCCCCACCACTGCCACCCGCATGGACAAGTTCACTCGCACCATGCTGGAGCAAACCGGCCTGATCGGCATGGTCGGCAAAGCTGAGCGTGGCCAGACCGCCATCGACGCCATCCGCGACAACAAGGCGGTGTACTTGATGGCGGTGGGCGGCGCCGCCTACCTGGTGTCGAAAGCGATCCGCAGCGCCAAGGTCGTGGCATTCGAAGACCTGGGCATGGAAGCGATCTACGAGTTCGACGTGGAAGACATGCCGGTGACGGTGGCGGTGGACAGCGACGGCGTATCGGTGCACCGCACCGGGCCGAAGATCTGGCAAGCCAAAATCGGCAAGATTCCGGTCACCGAGGACTGATGTCCGCGCAGGGAAAGGGCGCCGTTGAGGCGGCGTACCATGCCCTGGAACAGTGCTTCTGGGCCGGCCTTAGCCGTGCCCATTGGCACAGCGCGTCAGGTGCGGTGCAGGGATTCCTCAGCGCCGTACCAGACGCCACCGGGTTCAACCAACTTTATGCCACCGCTGAGGCGGTACCCGCCGAATTCGATCAGGTGTTGGCAGCGTTCGCCGCCTATCCTGTTGATATCACCTTGGTCCTGCATCAGGACGCCCACCAACGGTTGCGTGAGCGCTTGGCGCAGCTGCCGGTGACCGCCGGTGATGCCACCACCGCCATGTATTGCGACCTGCGACAGCTTCGTATTGCCGCGCCTGTGGCCGGTGCCAGCGTGCAGGGTCCCGCCGCGCCGCTGCACGATTGGGCAGTGCCGCTGGGCAGCGCCTTTGCCGATCCGCAGCAGCCGGATGATGGCGGTCGCTTCCTGAGTCTTTACCGCGATGCTCATGGCTGTGCACTGGACGCCGGTGTGCCGTTGCAGCACTGGCTGCTGCGTGAGCAGGGCGAGGTGCGCACCAGTCTGACGCTGACGCAGCTCGCTGATACGGTGCGATTGGACGACATCGGCACCGACCCGCGTCACCAGCGACGCGGCCTGGCCGGGATGTTGGTCAGTGAGGTGTTGCAGCAGGCACGTGAGCAAGGGGCCCGCTGGGCGGTCTTGGAAGCTTCAGGTGCTGGCCTTGGGCTCTACCAACGACTCGGTTTCCAGCCGCTGTTTGAGTACCGCACGCTGATCCTCCAGCAGCACTGAGCCGGAGTGGGATGCGAGCGGTTGTCATTATCAGAACCATCCTTCACCATGTGCGCGCCCGATTTATCCGCCTGTCCTGGAAGTCCGTGATGCCTTCTGCTCCCGTTCTCCTGTCTCGTTTTATGCTCCTGTTGTCGTTGGCTGTCCTTGCTAGTGGCTGCACCGCGTTGCGTCCCAGCACGCCGCCGTTGGTGGCGGTGCCCACCCATATCCAGGGTCTGGATTATCAGCAGATCGAAGAATTAGGCATCGGCGAGGGCGCGTGCAGCGAGCTGCACCAATTGCACCGTGAGCAGGTGCCGCTGACGCTGCGCACACTGGATCCGCTGGTGACCGAATGCGCCGACCAAGTGGCCGCCGCCCGCGAGCGGCGCGCCCGTGACCAAGCGCTGAGTGTGCAGCTGGAAGAGCAGCAAGCCATCGACGCGCTGATGGCCAGCGAGTGGGAGCGTATCCAAGCCGAACTGGAGCGTCGCCGCGCCGAGCAGCTGCGCCGCCGGCAGGAAGCCGCGCGCATGGAACAGCTGATCCAGGCCCAGCAGCGCGCCGCGCAGGAAGCCGCTCGGCAGCGCGCCCAGTTGATGGTGCAGATCGAGCAGGCCAGCATCCAACGCCGGTTGCGCAACGTTGCCGACAAGCCGGTGGCATACAAACTCAACCAACCGCAGGGGCTGATGCTGAAGCGGTTGTTGGCGTGCGTGGAACTGGCCTACCCGAACAAAGGCTGGGACGTGGAGTACTCCGGCCGCAACTTGACGGTGGTGGCCCGCGATGCACGCTTGCCGCGCGGCGACCTGCCGGTGGAGTTCCGCTTCCAGGAAAATGCCAATTACTGGCGCCTGCATTACCTGCGCGTGGCGGATATCGAAACCCGCACCGACGAGGACCGCTATGTGCTGTCGCAGAACTTGATCGCCGACAGCTGTCCGATGGAATTAGACGTTCCCTGATGCCCTGATTCCGGCTGTGCGGTTACGGCAGTTGGGACGGATGGCCAGCAATTTTCCCCGAATCTTGCCGCCCGCACTGACTCACCAAGTCAGTGCGGGCGGTTCCGCTGATGGCCGCGCGCGGCCGTAGACGCTGACCCTTTGCATAACAGTCACGCGCATTGAGGTAGCCAGCCGTCAGCGCTCAGCCATCCAGCGTGAGTCCGTGCTGCAACGCATCCAATGCCGCCCGCGTGCGGAGCGGCAACTGGCGCTCGAGAGTCAGGGCATGCAGTGGCTGTGCCGGCGGCGCCCAGTCCGGCAGCACCGGCTGCAAGGTACCGTTGCGCAACGGCGTGCGAAGCAGGTGCAGCGGCAGCAGGCCGATGCCGACACCGGCGAACACATAATCCAACGCCACACTAAGGTTGGTGCTCACCACGCGGGCGAGGCCGGGGGCGCGGTATTGGCGCCCGCTGCGGTGCTCCAGCAGCAGCGGAGGCGGTTGGCCGTCGGCGGCACTGACGCGTACCCAGTGGTGGGTGGCCAGTGCTTCCGGCTCGGCGGGTGTGCCATAACGGGCCAGATAGGCCGGCGCCGCGGCCAGCGCAAACCGCAGTGACGGCAGCGGATGGGCAATCAGACGCGATGGCGCCAGTGCGCCGATACGCAGTGCCACATCAACGCGCTCGGCCACCAAGTCCAGTGGTGTGTCAGTAGCCAGCAATTGCAGTTGCAAACCAGGATGGGCGTCGAGCAGCGGCGCCAGTGCTTGCGCCAGCGGCATACCCGCCAACCCCACCGGCGCTGTGATGCGTAGCGGCCCACTCAGTTCGCCACGGAATGCTTGCATCGCCTGCTCAGCATCCTGCGCCGCCTGCACCATACGTCGTGCATGTTGGTAAAAGCGTTCGCCGGCAGCGGACAGCGTTAGCCGGCGGGTAGAGCGGTGCAGCAGCGTGACGCCCAGTTGCTGTTCCAGCGTCCGCAGCTGCTGGCTGACGGCAGACGCACTCAGGCCACGCCGTTCGGCGGCGCGGCGTAACGCGCCGCTGTCCACGACGTCGACAAACAGGGCAATGCGGTTGAGCTGTGACATGACAACTCCATTGTTAAGTTCAGCTTCACCATGAAACCAGTAATGACCTACTAATGTGAACAGATCGGCGCGCCTAAACTGACGTCCGTGCTGGCGGGAACGCCCCGGCGGCAATCACCGGAGGAATCGGAGCATGAACATTTTGCTGATTGGCGCCCATGGATTTGTTGGCAGTGCGGTATGGCAAGAAGCGCGGCAGCGTGGCCATCGCGTGACCGCTTTGGTGCGCAGCGAAGACAAAGGCCGAGCGTTAGGCGCTGACTCCGACTGGGTGGTCGGGGATGCCCGCGACACGGGCGCGCTGGCTGCACTGCTGGCGCAGCAGGAGGTGCTGGTCAGTGCGTTCAATGCGCCCGCCGGCGCTCACCAGCGTGAGGCGTTTGTCAGTGGCAGCGAGGCGATCATTGATGCTGCGCACCAAGCCGGCAAGCGCTTGTTGGTCGTGGGTGGCGCCGGCAGCCTGTTCGTGGCGCCGGGGCTGCAGCTGGTGGACACCCCGGCGTTTCCGACGGAGTGGAAAGCCATGGCCGAAGGGGCTCGCGATGTACTCAATCTGTTACAGCAGGCGCCGGCGTCACTGGACTGGACCTTGCTGTCGCCGCCGGCATTGCTGGCCGCGGGTGAACGTCGCGGCCACTACCGGCGTGGCCGCGATCAGCTGCTGATGGACGGTGAGCAGCCGGCGGGCATCAGCGTGGCTGATCTGGCCGTGGCGCTGGTGGACGAGCTAGAGCAGCCGCAAGCTCGGCGCCAGCGATTCACCGTAGCGGCCTGATTCAGTATTCGTGGTCGCGGATCACTTCGAGGAAGTCATCGCCGAAGCGTTCCAGTTTGGTCTCGCCAACCCCGGTGACCTGCAGCATTTGCTGCGGGGTGCCGGGGCGCAGCGCCACCATGTCTTGCAGGGTGCGATCGTTGAACACCACATAAGGCGGCACGCCGAGGTCATCGGCCAGTCGCCGGCGCAGCCGCCGCAATGCTTCCCACAAGGGGCGGTCGGCGGGGTCGAGTTCGGCCGCCACCGGCGTGGCGCGGCGGCGCGGCGCTGGTTCGCTGGCATCTTCGCGCAGGGCAATGGTGGTTTCGCCGCGCAACAGCGGCCGGCAGTCTTCGGTCAGGTGCAAGGCGCCGAAACCATCCACATCCACGCTCAGCAGCCCGCGTGCCACCAGTTGGCGGAATACGCTGCGCCAGGTGTTGGCAGTGAGATCACTGCCGATGCCGTAGGTGGACAGGTTCTGGTGGCCGAACTGACGGATTTTCTCGGTGTTGCCGCCGCGTAGCACATCGACCAAGTGGTTGACGCCGAAGCGCTGGCCAGTGCGGTACACGCAGGACAACGCTTTGCGCACCGACTCGGTAGCATCCCAAGTAGTGGGTGGCGTCAGGCAGGTATCGCAGGCACCGCACTGCTCCGGGCTGTCCTCGCCGAAGTAGCGCAGCAGCGCATGGCGGCGGCAGCTGGTGATTTCACACAGACCCAGCATGGCGTCGAGCCGGTGTCGTTCGCGGCGTTTGTGGGTGTCATCGGCGGGCGATTGCTCCAGCATCTGCCGCAGTTTCACGATGTCTTCCACGCCATACAGCATCAGCGCGGTCGCCGGCTCGCCATCGCGGCCGGCACGGCCAGTTTCTTGGTAATAACCTTCAATGCTTTTCGGCAGGTCGAGGTGCATCACGAAGCGCACATCGGGCTTGTCGATGCCCATGCCGAACGCGATGGTGGCCACCATCACGATGCCGTCCTCGCGCAGGAAGCGCTGCTGATGATCGCGGCGCATGTCCTGGGGCAGGCCAGCGTGATAGGGCAGCGCCTTAATGCCTTGCTGCTGCAACCACGCAGCGGTGTCGTCGACCTTGGCGCGTGACAAGCAATAAATGACGCCAGCGTCGCCGGGATGCTCCTGCTGCAGGAAACGCAGCATCTGCTGGCGTGCTTGCTGTTTCAGGCCGATGCGGTACTGGATGTTGGGGCGGTCGAAGCTGCTAATAAAACGCGCCGCATGGGTCAGCTGCAGGCGCTCGGCGATTTCCTCGCGAGTGCGCAGGTCGGCGGTGGCGGTGAGCGCAATGCGCGGCACCTGCGGGAACACCTCGGCGAGCACCCCCAACTGCAAATAATCAGCGCGGAAATCATGGCCCCACTGCGACACACAGTGAGCTTCGTCGATGGCAAACAGCGCCAGCTTTACCCGCGTCAGCAACTGCATCATGCGCGGTTGGTTGAGCCGTTCCGGCGCCACGTACAACAGCTTCAGCGAGCCATCCAGTAGCGCGTCTTCGGTAGCCTGCTGCGCGGCGCGATCCTGGGCCGAGTTCAGGTAACCGGCCTTCACGCCCAGCGCTTGCAGTGCATCCACCTGGTCTTGCATCAACGCAATCAAGGGCGAGATCACCACCGCGGTGCCATCGCGTACCAGAGCCGGCAGTTGATAGCACAGCGATTTGCCGCCGCCGGTGGGCATCAGCACTAACGCATCCTGGCCACTGACCAGAGTCTGGATAATGGCTTCTTGCTGGCCGCGGAAACTGTGATAGCCGAATACCCGTTCGAGTACGGCGAGAGGGGTCTGAGTCATGGCGCGCAGTATAGCCGG
This sequence comes from Alcanivorax sp. REN37, assembly GCF_041102775.1. Classification (NCBI taxonomy): domain Bacteria; kingdom Pseudomonadati; phylum Pseudomonadota; class Gammaproteobacteria; order Oceanospirillales; family Alcanivoracaceae; genus Isoalcanivorax; species Isoalcanivorax beigongshangi. Next base: position 2,145,816 of record NZ_JBGCUO010000001.1, on the reverse strand, counting down.
TTCGGCGCCACTTCGGGCGCCGGTGTCCGGGGGGGCTGCTGTCAGCCGGTAGCACGTCCCATGGCCAGCATGAGGCCGGCGGCACCGGCGAACAGGGTCGCGAAACCGCGGTTCAACCGGCGCAACCCGGTGCGTGAACGCAGTAGGCCGGACATGCGTGTGGCGACCAGTGCGTAGAGCGACATCCCCATCACATCCACCAGCGACATGGTGATGGTCAGCACCGTGTATTGCGGCAGTAGCGGCAGGTCGGGGCGCAGGAATTGTGGGAATACCGCCATCACGAACAGCACCGCTTTGGGGTTGCTGGCGTTGACCAAGAACCCGCGCAGAAAGCGCGTGCGACCGCCATGCAGTGTCGGCTCGGCATTGGCATCAAGCGGTACCGCCGGTGCACGCCATTGCTGCACCGCCAGCCACAGCAGGTAACCGGCGCCGAGCCAGCGCAGCAGTTCAAACGCCCAGGGCGAAGCGGCCAACAGCGCACCGAGGCCGGCGGCGGCTACCACCACATGCAGGAAAGCACCCAGTTGCAGGCCGAGGATCAATTGCAGGGCCGGCAGATAGCCGCGGGTGGCGCTGGACAGCGTGGCCACCACGCCGGCGCCGGGCGTCAGACTGATCACCCAGCAGGCGGCAAACCACGTTAGCCATAGTTCGAACGACATCGGAAGATCCGTGTGTAAAACGGGAAAGTGGCGCGCAGCCTACGCCGATCTAACCAGATTTGCCAAGCATCAGTGTCGCTTGCTGCCAAGAAGTGAATCATGATTCACTTCTTGGCAACCAAACCATCAGTGAGGGAAGCCGCCATGGCCTATCGCGACACTCCGGCGCTCAGCGCTCGCCGTCTGGCGCGCCGTGAGCAACTGCTGCAGGAGTCGGAATGGCTGCTGCGTGAAGGCGGTTTTGCCGGCCTCACCATGCAAGGGCTGGCCGATCGTGCTGGCGTCAGTGTGGGGGCGCTGTACCGGCATTTTCCGTCGAAGCAGGAATTGGCAGCAGAGGTGTTCCGGCGCGCCACTGAGCGTGAAGTGGCGGCGGTGCAGGCAGCACTGGAGCAGCACCAGTACGCTGCCGCGCAAGTGCAGGCCGCGGCTGAACAATTCATCCAGCGCGCGTTGAAAGCGCCGCGCCAGGCTTGGGCGCTGATCGCCGAACCCGTGGACCCAGCGGTGGATGAAGAGCGCCTGCGCTACCGCGAAGCTTACGCCGCGTTGTTTCGCCGCGTGATCGAAGCCGGTATGGCGCGGGGCGAGTTGCCGTGGCAGGTGCCGGCGGTGTCTGCGGCGGCGCTGGTGGGCGCCCTAGCGGAAGCGCTGGTGGGCCCCCTGGCCGGGCCGCCATCGAAGGCGGTCACTGCGCCACTGATTGCATTTTGTCTGCGGGCGGTGGGAGCACCGTCGGCGTTCACCGAGGAGAGTGCATCATGACCACGTCCCGTCCCGGGTTGCGGCCCGACCCGTTGTCCGCCACCCACGAAGTCTTTAACCAGCCTAGTGCGCTGGAAGGGCACAACCTGTATCAGTCGGATGTCGCCGTGCAGGAGATGGTGGCGCGTTACGGCGGCGGCCGTGATAGCGCCGACCTGGTGCGTTACGGCGCCCTGTGTGGCCAGCCGGACATCATCGAGTTGGGCTTTCAGGCCAACGCGTTTCCGCCGCGTTTTGATACCCACGATCGTTTCGGCCACCGCAGCGACCAAGTGCATTATCAGCCGGCCTATCACCAGCTGATGAAGATGGCGCTCAGCGAAGGCCTGCACAGCACGCCGTGGACCAATCCCGGCGCTGGCGCCCACGTGATGCGTGCGGCCCAGTACTATCTGCACAGCCAGGTGGAGTCCGGTCACTGCTGTCCAGTGACGATGACGTTCGCGGCGGTGCCGACCTTACAACGCACGCCGGCCATCGCTGAAGCGTGGCTGCCGAAGGTGTTGGCCCGCGACTACGATCCGCGCAACGTTCCGGACCGCGAGAAAAGTGCGCTCACCATTGGCATGGGCATGACCGAAAAGCAGGGCGGCTCCGATGTGCGCGCCAATACCACCCGCGCTTGGCCGATCGGCAGCGGTGGTCCCGGTGAAGCCTACGAACTGGTGGGCCACAAGTGGTTTCTGTCGGCGCCAATGTGTGATGCGTTTCTGATGCTGGCGCAGGCCGAGGGTGGTCTGAGCTGTTTCTTAGTGCCGCGCTGGCGGCCGGATGGCAGCAAGAATCCGCTGCAGGTGCAGCGTCTGAAAGACAAAATGGGCAACGTTTCCAACGCCTCGTCCGAAGTCGAGCTGCGCGGTGCGTTGGGCTACTTGGTGGGCGAGGAGGGGCGCGGCGTGCCGGCCATCATCGAGATGGTGTCGATGACCCGCTTCGATTGCATGGTGGGCTCCGCCGCCGCCCAGCGGCAGGCGGTGCTGCAGGCCCTGCACCATGCCTCCCAGCGCGCGGCGTTTGGGCGCACGCTGGCGGACCAACCGCTGATGCAGAACGTGCTGGCCGACTTGCAGTTGGAGCTGGAAGGCTCGCTGGCGATCAGCTTCCGGGTGGCACAGGCGCTTGACCAGCAGGACGATCCGGCGCAGCAATTATTTGCGCGCTTGGGCACGGCGGTGGGCAAGTACTGGATCTGCAAGCGCACGCCGCACCACGCCTACGAGGCGATGGAGGTGATCGGCGGCAGCGGGGTGATGGAAAACTGCATCATGCCGCGTCTGTATCGCGATGCGCCGATCAACGCCATCTGGGAAGGCTCTGGCAACGTGCAGGCGCTGGATGTGCTGCGCGCGCTGGCGAAAACGCCGGCGGTGCTCGACAACTGGCTGCAGGAATTGGCCGCCCGCAGTGGCAAGGATGCGCGCTTGGACCGTGCCGTGGCACGGCTGCAAGACGCTTTCCGCGATACCGCCGACGCGGAATACCGCGCGCGCCACTTGGTTGACCAGTTGTCGCTGACCATGCAGGCGGCGCTGCTGGTGGATCATGCCCCACAAGCGGTGGCAGAAGCCTTTATTGCGTCACGGCTCGGCGAGGGCGGTGACCGTCAATACGGCACCTTGCCGCGTGGCATCGATGTGAAGGCGATCATGGCGCGCGGCTATCAACGCTGAACCGGTCTGCATCGATCGCTAAAACCAAAACGCCCCGGCAGTTTGCCGGGGCGTTTTGTTACCGGTGTGCGACGTCAGCCAGCGCTAACGATGGTGCCTTGCGCTACCGCGCAGAGTTTCGATTGGCCATCTTGTTCGCACCAGATTTCACAGCGGGTAACGGCCTGGCGACGGCCGGCGCCAACCACCCGCGCCTCAGCCCGCAACTGTTGCCCTTGAGCGGGCCGCAGATAGTTGATCTTGAATTCGGATGTGAGCGCATTGCCGCCCAGCGTCAGCCCGCCGGCAAAGGTCAGGCTGTTGTCGGCCAGGTAGCTGAGCACGCCGCCATGCACAAAACCGTGTTGTTGCAACATCGAGGGCGTCACCGGCAGTGCCAGGCAGGCGTGCTCGCGATCGGCGCTGACCAGCTCGGCACCCAGCCATTGGCTAAATGGTTGCTGTGCCAAAATGGCGCGGGCGTAATCGAGCAGTTGCGTCGCTGACAGCGGTGTGTCCATGGCGGGTTCCTCAGCCGTGTTTGACGTTCATGGTAATGGCAGCGGTGAACACCAGTGTGCCTTCGGCGTCGTGCACCGTCACCGGCACCACCGGGTCGCCGTCCACGCTCCAGTCAATACCGTCGCCGGATGCCACGCCGATCAGGTCGCCACGCGCTTTGGCCACGTACTCCACCGTCATGCCGCGCGGGATCCAGCGCGCGCCGGCCGGCACGCTGATATTAGTCATGGTGCCCGCCACCAGCTCGGCCAAGTTGCACATGGCGATCGCATGCACAGTGCCGATGTGGTTGGTGACTTCACGGCGGAACGGCAGCCGTGCTTCGGCGCGGTTCGGTGCCAGTGCCGTCATCACTGGATTGATGGTGGCGAAGTAGGGTGCCAGTTGGCAAAGCATGGCGCTGAAGGCGTCCGGCCCTTGCTGCTCGAACAGGGCAAGAATCTGGTCGGGGTTCATGGCGTTACTCCTCGTTAGCAGAATAATGTTCTGTAGTGCGAGGATGGTCGGGTTGGAATAACATTCTGTAAAGCTCATTTTGGAATATTATTCTGTTATGGCTCAATCTGATCCTTTCCCTGATGCCAGTTTGGCCGTGCTTGAACGCCAGTGGCCCGGTGCCCGGGCGGCACTGAAGCGGCGCATTCTCGCCAGTGCACTGGGCACCGTGAACCGGCTTGGCATTGACGGCGCCACCATCGAACTGATCCGCGCCGACTGCGGCGCCAGTGTTGGCAATCTCTATCACCACTTCGGCAACCGCGAAGGGCTGTTGGCGGCGCTGTTCTTCTGCGGTCTGGATGATCAGCACGCCCTGCAACAGCAGTATCTGGCGGCCGCCCACGGGGCCCGCGCCGGCATCGAAGCGATGGTGTTCAGCTATGTGGATTGGATCAGCGACCATCCGGCGTTGGCCCGCTTCATGTTTCAAGCCCGCTTCGTGGTGTCGCAGGGGCCGCAGGCAGAGGTGCTCGCGCAGCGCAACCGCAGTCGTTACGGCGCAGCGCTGGCGTGGTTGCGTGAACACAGCGACGCGCTTGGCGACACGCCGCGTGCCTTGTTGCCGTCATTGATTGTCGGCGCAGCAGAAAACTACAGCCGTGCTTGGTTGTCAGGGCGGGTGAAGGAATCGCCGCACACACAACGCCGCTGGCTTGCGCAAGCGGCTTGGCGCAGTCTCGGCCTGCCCGACGACGCTTGAGAGCCGCGTCCCAAGCGGCTTAAATACCAAACCTTGATCCATCGCCCCCGTCACCGAGGACCGGTTCCGTTTGACCAGCGAACGCAAATACCAGGTATTCATCAGTGCCACCTACGACGATCTGCAGTCCGAGCGGCAGGCGTTGCTGAGCGTGCTGCTCAGCCGTGGACTGATCCCGGTAGGCATGGAGCTGTCGCCGGGCGATTCCGACAGCCAGTGGCGCACCATCCAGCGCCTGATCAGTGAAAGTGACTACTACTTGGTATTGGTGGGTGGCCGCTACGGCACGCTGTCACCGATCGGTCTGTCCTATACCCATCGTGAATTTGTCTATGCGCTGACCAAGGGCAAGCCGATCCTCGCGCTGCTGCTGGAAGACGTCGATCAGTTGCCGCCGGCGCGCCGTGAGGCGACCCGCGAAGGCGAAGCCCGGCTGCAGGATTTTCGCAGTGCGCTGGCGCGCCAATGTTTGGTGGGGCAGTGGCATAACGCCCGTGACTTGCTCGACGCGGCGCGCTTCGGCATGGCCAAGCTGATTGCCCAGTACCCTAGCGCCGGTTGGGTGCGCGGTGATCGCGCCAGTGCCAGTGTGGAAGACGACGAGCGCCGTGCTCTACGCGCCCAGATCGACGCGTTGGAACGAGAAAAGGAAGCGTTGCTGCAAGGCATGCGCCCCAGCGCTGACGGACTCGCCCGTGGCCAAGAACAGGTGGTGTTGCACTACCACTGCGATGTCTATGCCAGCGGTGACTGCAAGCGCCTGCGCCACCACAGTCGCCTGAGTTGGGACCAGATTCTTACCACTGTCGGCCCGGTGCTGCTTAACGACACGCGCGCCGCGCCGGTGCAGGAGGTGCTGGAAGAACGCTTGCAGGAGGGCGCATTGACCGATGTTCAGCAGGCCCACCCCAGCGCCCATGCGGTGCGCAACCTGACCCTTGGCCGCGACAGCCTCTACATGGTGCTGCTGCATTTGCGTGCGCTCGGCTGGGTGCGCAAGAGCCCGGGAGCCAGTGCTGATCCGGGCACGTTGTGGCAACTGACGCCGCTGGGCGACCAGCAGTTGACGGCTCTGATGGTGCATACCCGCGGGTAACGGCCGATCGCCAATCTTGCTGGCGCTGCAGGTGCTACGTCGTGCTGCTGCCGGGTAGGGCGGTTGGCGTGAGGTCGGCGCCACCCTACGACTCTACTGCCGCGCTATCCGGCCGCGGCTGAAACAGGCAGAGCGGTGTTCTGGCTGCGCTGCCGGTTCCGCCAGAACGGGCTCCTTCGATCAACCGCGCCGATGGCGCAGCAATGCCAATCCCATTAGCAGACCCAGCCACAGGCTGCCGGCACCGTTGCTGCTGCCGCTGCGGGCTGCGGTGGTTGGCACAGTGTCATCTGGCTGCTCCGGCTGCGGTTCCGTGGGCTGCTCCGGTTGCGGTTCGATCTCTGCCGGCGGCGCCGGATAATCCTCCGGCCAACCCACGTGCAGTGCCACGTCATCCAGATCCATTGATACCCGTGCGTCATCGGCATCGAGGCCGGTAAACACTTGTACATCGCCGCGGCTGCCGGTGCGGAAGGTCACCGTTAATTGGGTGTAATCCGGCAACTGGGCGAATCGCGCTTGGCCCAGAACGGTGCCGCCGCCATCGCGTACGCCGAACAGCCCCTGCCGCTGGCGACCGTGGGTGCGCACCCAGCCGGTGAGGTGGTAGCGGGTGTTGGGCGCCAGTGTGACCGACTGGGTAAGCCGGCTCCAGCCGGCCTGCTCGCCGAGGCGGGCATGGCCGCGACCGCTGTGTGGGGTGCCGCGCAGCGGCACTATCCAGCAGCGGCCTTCGCAACGCCAGGGCGACACATCGCCGCGCTCGAAATCGCCGTGATCGAGCAGGTTCTGTGCCGGCCAGGGCTGCTCCAGCACCGCCAGAATGGCGGGGAAGTCTTCCGCAAAGCTGCGCTGCCAGTAACCGCCGGTGTGCTGGCCGTCGCCGTAGGGCAGGTAGTCGTGGGCGATGCCGAGCTGCTCCAGCCGCTCGTGCAGCGCCACATTCATCTTGTGCACCTCGGCTTCCTGGATCCAATCCATGAACTCGCCAGGAGGGTTGAAGCCGCCCTTGTCATCCAACGGGCCGGCGCGGCCGTTGCCGAAATACAGCGCCATGCGAATGCCGCGCAACTGGTGCGCCAGTGAATAAGGGTTATGGGCCAGCCGGCGTTTCTGATCCAGTGGCCAAGGGCCGAAAATGCTGTAAGGCATGCGCACATCAATGATGGGAGACACGCCGATCCAGTTGGCCACCAGTTCGCCGCGCGTATCCACCGCGCCGGAGTAAGCCGAGGCAGCGGCAAACAAATCCGGGTGGCGAGCAGCGTAGCTCATGGTGCCGTAGCCGCCCATCGACAGCCCGGCAATGGCGCGCCCATAGCGGTGGCCGATGGTGCGCAGCTGGGCGTCCACCCACGGCAGCAGCTCGGTGATGATGTACGTCTCCCACTGCGGTCGACCATCCAGTCCGGCCACGCTGGCGTCCATGTACCAGCTGCCCTTGCCTCCGGACGGTTGCACCAGGATCACCGGCGCGTCGCCAACACTGTCGTTAGCGCCCAAATGGGTCCAGTCGACATGGGTGCCGCCGCCGCCGTGCAACAGATAGAGCACCGGGTAGCGGCGTTCCGAGTCATTGTCGTAGCCCTTAGGCAGCACTATGCGCACGGTAGCGTTCTGCACCAGATGACGGCTTTTGAGGGTGATGTCGAAGGTACGTTGGTCGACGGCGTTGATACCTTTAACAGCAAGGCCGTGGCTGTCGCCGGGCGAAAAGGCGTGGCTGTCAGACACCGGAAACAGCAGCAAGGCAAAGGCCAGGAAGCCGCTGCGGAGCATGGCGGGCATGGTCGGATCCTTTTGTTGTTGTACTGGTGTGCATGGTAGGAAAGCAGCGGCGGGCCGTGGGTAGCGGCGGCGGTCGACGGGCGTGGCGGCGGCGGTCAGCCGACCGGGGCGGGGTGATGAAAAAGCATGGCCGGCGGCCTTGGCATCAGCCGGAAGCATGTGCGGCGGCAAAAAAGTGTTACCGCTGGGGGGCCGGCGGCCACAAAAAAGCCCCGCCGAAGGCGGGGCTTTTGATAGTGCAGGGCAGTGGATCAGCGCTTCACGGCGTTGCCAAGGAAGGCCATCAATTCTGCCACCGGCACCAGGGTGTTGTCGCTGTCGCGGCGAGCACGGTACTCCACCACACCGTCATCCAAGCCGCGCTCGGTGACCACGATGCGGTGCGGAATGCCGATCAGTTCGGCATCCGCCAGTTTGACGCCGAGGCGCTCGCGTTCGCGGTCGTCGTACAGCACGTCGAAACCGGCGTCGGTGAGTTGCTGGTAGAGCGCATCGCAGTGCTCTTTTTCGCGCGGGCTCTTTTTCGGGTTGAGCGGCACCAGTGCGATGTGGAACGGCGCAATGGCGTCTGGCCAAATGATGCCGCGCTCGTCGTGGTTCTGCTCGATGGCCGCCGCCACCACGCGGGTGACGCCGATGCCGTAGCAGCCCATCGGCATCACCAGACTTTTGCCCTGTTCATCGAGCACGGTGGCATTGAGCGCCTGGGAGTACTTGGTGCCGAGCTGGAAGATATGCCCGACCTCGATGCCGCGCTTGATGGTCAACCGGCCTTGGCCATCAGGGCTCGGATCACCTTCCACCGCCTTGCGCAGGTCGGCCACCTCTGGCTCCGGCAAGTCGCGGCCCCAGTTGAGGCCGGTCAGATGCACGCCGTCGCGGTTGGCGCCGGCAACAAAGTTGCTCATCAGCGCTACGCTGCGGTCGGCGATCACCGGCACCGACAGGCCCACCGGGCCCAGTGAGCCGGCACTGGCGTCAGCCACGGCGCGGATTTCGTCGTCAGTGGCAAAGCGCAGCGGCACCGCTACCTGCGGCAGCTTTTCCGCCTTGATGTCGTTGAGGCTGTGATCGCCGCGCACCAGCAGGGCGACCAGCGGCGATTCGCTGCCCTCACGGGCGGCCACCAGCAGCGTCTTGACGATCTGCTCCGGGCGCAGGCCGTGCTGGGCTACCAAATCGTCGATGGTGCGTGCTTTCGGTGTCGCCAGTTCCGCCATGGCCTCGGTGGCGGCGCCGCGCTCGCCCTCAGCAATGGCTTCCGCCAGTTCCACGTTGGCCGCGAAGTCGGAGCCGTCGGAGAACGCAATGGCGTCTTCACCGGACTCGGCCAGCACATGGAATTCGTGGGAAGCGGAACCGCCGATGGAGCCGGTGTCCGCTTCCACCGGGCGGTAGTAGACACCGATGCGGTCGAAAATGGCGCAATAGGTGCGGTACATCACCGCGTAGGTGGCTTCCAGCGACGCCATGTCGGCGTGGAAGGAATAAGCATCCTTCATGATGAATTCCCGTGAACGCATGACGCCAAAGCGCGGGCGCACCTCGTCACGGAACTTGGTCTGGATTTGGTAGAAGTTGGCCGGCAGCTGCTTGTAGCTGTGCACCTCGTTGCGCACCAGGTCGGTGATCACTTCCTCGTGGGTAGGGCCGAGGCAGAAACCGTTCTGGTGGCGGTCGACGAAGCGCAGCAGTTCCGGACCGTAATCCACATCACGGCCAGATTCTTGCCATAGCTCTAGCGGTTGCACCACGGGCATCATCACTTCCTGGGCGCCGGAACGGTCCATCTCCTCGCGCACAATGGCTTCCACCTTGCGCAGTACACGCAGGCCGGTGGGCAGCCAGGAATAGAGGCCAGAGGAGAGCCGACGGATCATGCCGGCACGCAGCATGAGTTGGTGACTGATCACCACGGCATCTGCCGGAGTTTGCTTTACAGTGGCCAGCAGATATTGGGAAGCTCGCATGTCACACAGCCCTGAACAGGTGGGGAAAGCGGGCATTGTATAAGAGTGACCGGGACTTTGTTGAGTCCGGTGCGGATATCGATAACAAGGAGAATCATAGTGAGTAGTGCAGAGCTGCTGAGTGCGGACGCTGTCCAGCAGATCATCCATCAGGGGCTGCCGGCGGCAGCGGAGTCCGGATTGGTGGTGGAACAGATTACCCCGGGCGGGGCGCGCCTGCGCCAACGCTTCGAAGCGCGCCAAACTCGCCCCGGCGGCACGCTGTCCGGGCCGACCATGATGGCGTTGGCGGATGCCGCCATGTACGCCGCTATCCTCGGCAATCTGGGCCGCATTGAAATGGCGGTGACCCAGAGCTTGAACATCAACTTTCTCGCCCGTCCGCAGCCGCGCGATCTGATTGCCGAATGCGACATCCTGCGCATGGGCCGGCGTTCGGTGGTGCTGCAGGTGATGATTTACAGCGATGGCGACAGCCAGCCGGTGGCACAAGCCACGGGCAACTATGCGCTGCCGATGTCCAGCTGAATCACAGGCGGCGGCCGGTTGACGGCCGCCGCAGTTTGTAGCGGCCGACGCTAGCCGCCCACCGCCATGCTGACGTACCAGCCGCCTTGTTCCTGCGCCACATGCAGCAAGTCGTAGGTGCGCAGCATATTGAGCAGGCCAGAATGGCCATACTGCTGGGGAGAAAATCCGGGATCGGTACGGCGCAGGTACTGACCCAACTCGCCCAATCCCACCAAACCGTCGGAACTGTCGGCGGCCAGCAACTTCACCGCTTCCACTACCAGCAGTGGCCGGCGCTTGTTGGCGCTGCTTTGAGCATTGGCAGTGTCCTGAGCGGGCTCGTTCTTTTCTTTCGGCGCTGGCTGCCATTCAAAGAAATGGTCAGAGGCGTTGCGTAGCGCCGCCGGAGTTTTGGCCTCGCCGATAATGCACACGCGTGTACCGCGCTCACGCAACTTGCGGCAGAGGCCGGCGAAGTCGGAATCGCTGGTGACCAGGCAGAAAGTGTCGGCGCGGTCGTCGAAATAGGCTTCCAGCGCGTCCAGCGCCAGCGCAATGTCGGCGGTGTTTTTGCCCGAAGCGTACTGGTATTGCAGGTGGGGGGTGAACGCCTGTTCGACCAACGCGTCCTGCCATTTGTTGGCCAGCGTGCTGTGGTTGCCGTAGCCGCGGCGCAGTACCACACGGCCGAACTGGGCGCCCATGCGCAGTGCAAAATCGAGGATCTCCGGCGACACATTGTCGCAGTCCACCAGCACTGCTACCCGTGATTCAGTGGCAGCCATGTCATCTCCTTGGCAATGAGTTGCGTCGGCGAGTGTGCGGGGCCGTTGGCGGCCCCGCAACCGTTCAGCGCTCGTGCCGGTAGATCAGGTCGATGGACTGTTCGCGGGCGTTGGAGCGGGTTTCCAGACTCAGGCTGCGGGTGAGGGTATAACGCAGCATCACCGTCGACAGCGCCTCGAACAAGCCGACGCTGTAGCGCAGATAAAGTCGGGCAGACAACTGCTTGCCGAGCATCAGCGCGGTGTCCTCGAATTCCCCTTCGGTGTCGACGCCGATTTCCAGTCCCAGTGTATTGCCGAGCCGGTCCGTGATGAACTCGCCGCGCTCGATACCCCACAGCGCAATCGCTTGCATGATGGCGGCGGTGTCGTTGTCGGACGCATGGTTCAGCGGCCGCCCGGTAAGCAGGTAAGCCATGGCCTCGGTTTCTTCCATGTCCGGCTCCGAGAACACCTTTGAACGCGGGTCCTGCAGGGTGCCGCCAAGCTGGATGCCGGCGCGCACGTTGTACAGCGTCACCGTGCGCACCGCGCGGATGTCGAGACCGGGGTTGTCCGGCGGCCCCTGGAAGATCAGCACCCCGTGCTCCACCTTCAGGTTTTGGCCGTAGGCTTTGAAGCGGCCTTCTACGATACGGATTTCGCCGGTCAGCCGGGGAGTGCGCTCCGGTTGCTGTACGATCTTCAGCTCGCCGCCAAAGCGCGCGCTGAGGCCGAAGCCGTCGAAGGTAATTTCGTCGCCCAGCACCACCGTCACCTGGATGTCCGTGCGCAGCACGCCGCTGTCATCCTGCTCTTGGTAAAGGATGTCTTCGTCGCGGCTCACCGAGACCGCACTTTGCGGCAGCGAGCGCAGCGTCATCGCCGCGCGCGGTACTGTGAGTCGACCGCGCACCTGCAGATCAAGGCCTTCGAGGCGGATTTCCAGCTCCGGCGCGATCAGCACTTCGGCTTCCGGCCGCTGCACCGCCAGGAAACGGTTGCCGGACACGGTCAGGTACACCGGCCATGGCATCGCGCCCTTGGCATCCACATAGCCGCCCAGCACCAGTTCGCCGTCACCGGATTTCACCGAGCCACGCAGGCGCAGCGCGCCGTCTTGGTCGGCGCGGGCGGCGAATGTCAGCGCGGTCAGAGTAATGCCCAAGTCTGGAACTTCAGCAGTGCCGTCGCGCAGCCCCAGCTCGCCTTCAAAACGCGGCGCACCGAGGGTGCCGCCCAGGCGTAGCCGGCCGCCAAGCTGGCCGGCCACTTGCCGCACCTGTGGCACAAAAATTTCCACCGCGCTGAAGTTGGTGAGCCGCAGCGACAGCTCGCCGTCCAGCGGCGCCTGCTCACTGAGTCCGGTAGCGACCCGCGCTTGCAGCCCGTCGCCGCCGGGCAGTCCTACGTCGGCGTGCGCGTCAACCCGGTCTCCGTCGAGCGTGGCCGTCACGCTGATCTGCTCCCACGACAATCGGTGGTCGGCGTCGGTGCCACTGTCGAGCCACAGTGCACCCGGTGTGACAGTCAGCGCCACGTTGCCTTGGCGTTGGTCACGCTGCTGCTCGAAGCTGGCCAGCAACGACAGTGCCCCGTCCAGCCGCAGGGTGCTTTCAGGAATCACTCGGCGCGCCCAGGACAGTGGGAAGTCATCGATCTGCAGCTTGGCCTGGGTGCGGCCGTCGGCGTTCCAGTCGGCGTTGGCGCACAGCGCGCCGTCGTCGTTGCCGAGGCACAGCGGCGCCAATCCGGCCGTCTTGGCTGACGCGTGCAGCGCCACCGGTTCGCGCAGTTGCCAGCGGCCGGCCAAGGCGCTGTCGATATCCCAGCGCGTGAGTTGGCCCTGCCAGCGGCTGTCGGCATCAGGCAGGTTGCCGGTGAAGCGCAAACTGCCGTCCAGCTCGCCTTGGGTGCGCTCTTGCTCGCGCGCCAACTGCCAAGCCAAGCGGTGTTGGCGCACGCTGCCGTCGAGGGTGACGCGGCCTTGGTCGAGCAGCAGTGTGTCGCCCTCTTGCAGGCCGCTGGTGGTCAGCGTCAGGCGCACGTCGCCGTGCAGTGACAGGTTGCTGTCCAAGGTGATCTGTTCCAGCCGCAATGCATCCAGTACCAGCTGCTGGCCGTTCACCTGCGCGGTCAGGCGTGGGCGCTCCAGCGTGCCACGCAACGCCAGGTCGGCGTGCAGGCGACCGCCGAGACCGGGCCACAGCGCGCTGAGTGCCGCGCCGTCCAGCTGTAGCCGCAGATCGTTCTGGCTGCCGGCTTGGCCGGACAGCACCGCACGGTTGGCGCCGGCGCGCAGCGTTAGACGGCCCTCTGCAGCGGGCAGTGCACCGGGCGCCAGCGTCAGCGCCAGTTGGCCGCCGCCGGACAGCGGCTGGCGGCGCAGTTGGCCGCTGAGCTCGGTCAGCCGCAGCGTGGTGCGCAGCCCCTGGTCGTCGAACTGCCCGCTGCTATGTACATTCAGATTGAGGCGGCCAGGCAGTTGCGGCACTAACACACCGGGATCAAAACCCTTGCTCAGCAGCGTCAAATCCCATTGCAGCGGCGCCTCCCAGTTGACGCTGCCATGCAGCTCGGCATTGCCCAGCTCGGTGTTCAACGCCAGATGCAGCGGCGCCAGCCCGGATAGCGAGCCTTCGGCGTCGGCTTGGACCCGCAGCGTCGGCAGCTCGGCGGTGTCCGCCTGGGTGCGCAATGACAGCTGGTAGGCGTCCAGCGTGCCAGACAGAGTCAGCTGGCCGGCGCCGAGCTGGATTGGCGCGCTGGCGCTGCCGTCTTCCGCCGGTGGCGGGTGCAGCGTGAGCGGCTGCCACTGGGCACTCAACTCAGCGGCCGGGGACGGCTCGAACGGGCTGAGCTGGCCCTCCAGCGTCAGTGTCGCTGGCGAGCGCAGCCGCTGGCGCAGTTCCAGCGTGCGCAGCGAGCCGAGCAGACGCAGATCGGCTTGCAGCGGCGCATCGCTGCCGAGCCATTGTTGCGCCACCGCCGGCAGCGTGCCGTCCACATCCAACCAGGCATCCAATGGGTAGGGGTGATGGGTGCCGATGTTGCCGCTGAGCGTGGCCTGGCCGAGTGCGTGCACCACCTGCAGTTGCTGCAGGTGCAGGCGGTCGCGGTCGGTATTGGCGGCCAGCCGAATGGCATCAAACCGCAGCGGCTCGCTGTCCGGCAGGGTGACCGTCAGTGCGGTGACACTGACCGCCGGCAGGGCGATGTCCACCGGCAATTCAATGTCCGGCAGCGCGTTGAAATCGAACGGTTCGGCGGGCGGTGGCGGTTCGCTGTCCGGTTGCGGGTGAACCTGCACCCGCACGCCGTCGGCGGCCAACTCACGCACCAGTACTCGGCGTTGGGTCAGCGCCCTGAATGCCACTTGCAGACGCAGATCGTCGATGTCGATAGTGGCAGCGTCCAAGGCCAGATGCAGGCCGGTAAGGTGCAGGCCGCGCAGGATACTGCCCTGTGAGTCGACTAATGCTGCGTCACCCGGCACTGCCCGCAGGCCCTGCTGGATCAGCCAGCGGCTGCCGCCTTCGGTGCCGGCCAGGCCGAGCAATACCAGCGGCAGCACCAGCACCAACACCAGCACGGTGACCAGCAGCCACCGCAGCACCCGCCAGATGATGCGCATCACAGGTCGGTCCCCATGCTCACGTGGATACGGAAGTTGTCGCGGCCGTCGGAGGGGCGCGCCACATCCAGCCGGATCGGGCCGATCGGCGAACGCCAGCGGATGCCAAGGCCGTAGCCGTACACGGTGTCAAAGTCATCGAGCTTGTCGAACGCGTTACCGCCATCCACAAACACGGCCCAGGCCCATTGCGGCAGAAACAGGTGGTCGTATTCCACAGTGCCGGTGAGCAAGTGGCGGCCACCGATCACATCGCCGCGATTGTTGCGCGGGCCGAGGCTTTGGTAGCTGTAACCGCGCACGCTATTGTCACCCCCGGCAAAGAAGCGCACTGAACTGGGCAGTCGCACCACTTCGTCGGCGTGGGTCAGGCCCACTTCGGTGCGCGCCAGCAGGCGGCCGCCGAACAGCGGCATGATGTATTTGCCGCGTCCGATGAACTGTTGCAGCGTCACCGATGACAGCATGTCCTCACTGGCCACCCGTACCTTGCCGGACAGGTGCCAGCCGTGGCGCGGGTACACCGGGTGGTCGGCGCGGGTGCGCGACAGTTCGAAACCGGGCATCACCAGCTCGGTGCGGTCACGGTCGCCGGCCACTTCAAAATGCTCGCGCTCGTATTCCAGCGAGGTGGTGGCGATCCAGCCGGAGTTCAGCTCGACCTGATGGGCGGTACCGAGCCGGTAGCGCTCGCTGGTGCTGGAGTCGGTTTCCTCATCCAGATAGCTGGCGGAGATGGTGACTTTTTCCTTTGCCGGCCGGATCGGGATTTCATAGTTCATGCCGAGGCCGCGCCGCACCGGTGATGCTTCGCTTTCGATGCTGTAACGGTGGCCAGCACGGTTCAGGCGGCGGTTTTCATAGCCCAGTCGCAACCGCGGCCCGGTGTCGGTGGAAAAGCCGATACCGGCCATGTAGCCGTGTTTTGGGCGCGGCTCAGTGGTCACCGTCACTGGCACGTCCAGCTGATCCGGCTCGGGGTCGCTCATTACCCGCGCGCTGCTGTAGTAGCCGCTGCTGTTGAGTTGCTGCTGCAAGCGGATCAGTTCGCGCGCATCGTAGGGATCGCCAGCGGCAAACGGCACGAAGCGTTGCGCCAAGCGCGGATAGAGCACGTCCTGTTGCAGGTCGATCTCGCCGAAGTGATAGCGCGGTCCGCTGCGCAAATGCAGCAGGATGCGGCCGCTGTTGGTGTGTGGGTCCACCTGCAGCCGATGGGTCACCAAGCTGCTCTCGAAGAAACCGAAGTCGGCGGCCATGCGCACCAGCTCGTTCTTCAATTGCTCGTAGCGGTCGTGACGCAGCGGGTCGCCGATGGCAATACCGGGGCGCTCCATCAGCCGGTGGAACGCCGGCAATGCAGAGGCCTCGCCTTCCACTTTCACGGTGACCTCGATGAACACTGCTTGCGGGCCGGGCGTGGTGTGCACCACCAGCTGCCAGCAGTCCTCGGTGCGCTCCAACGAGATGTCACTGCGTGCTTGGTAATAGCCGAGCGCGCGGTGCGCTTCAGAGGCCTGTTCGGTGGCATGGCGGATGACACCACGTTCGCGCCAACGGGGCAGTTCGCAACTTTCTTGGTCCACTTGCAGGTGTGCGCGCAGGTTGTCGCGCAGCTCGCCGCTGGCGCCTTCCAATCGCAGGCTGGGGGACGGTGCGGCCAGCGCCGGACCGGCCAGCAATGCCAGCGGCAACAGGGCCCGCGCTAAGCGGCGCCGGGTCACGGAACGATGCGTCACAGCAGACATGGCCACCCTGGTCCAACGCCGTCAGTGGGGCGCAAGTTGAAGGGGATATAGGGTGGGCCATGGTAGCAGCTTCGGCTGCGGCGCAACGCAAAAAAGTTGTTGGCGGTGCGCGCCAAAGTCTTATTTTTCCGGGCTCTGCCAATCGCGGGCATAGTCGCTGGCGCTGGGGCGCTTTTTCAGCCGCCGTTGCAGCGTGCGGCGATGAATGCCGAGCACCCGTGCGGCCGCAGAAATATTGCCGTCGTGCTCTTCCAGCACGCGCTGGATGTGCTCCCATTCCAGCCGCTCCAACGACGGCGGTACATCCGGCAGCAGCGGGGTGTCGGCCACCGGATCGGCATCCAGTGCAGCAAGGATGTCAGCCAGGCTGGCGGGTTTGGTCAGGTAGTTGTGAGCGCCGCGGCGGGTGGCCGCCACCGCCGAGGGGATACTGCCGTAGCCGGTCAGCACCAGCACCCGGCAGGCCGGCGAGTGGCGCAGGATCGGCGCGATCAGGTCGAGCCCGTTGTCGGTGCCGAGGTTGAGGTCGAGCAGGGCCGCGTCAAACGGCTGTGCCGCCAGCAACCGGGTGCGGCACAGCGGCGCGTCATCGGCGGCAATGCATGCCCAGCCGCGCCGCTCCAGGCCACGTATCAGTTGCGTACGCAGCGCTTCGTCGTCTTCCACCACCAAGATGCGGGGGCTCATGGATGCTCTCCTTTCGGCAGCAGAATGCGCGCCTGAGTCCACTGGCGGGCAAACTCCAGTTCCAGCCGGCCGCCGAGCGCAGACAGCGTGGTTTCCACCAACGTCAGGCCAATACCGAGGCCGGCACGCTCCGGCGCCACTGCACTGCGTGGGCCGTCATCGCTGAGCTGCAGCAGCCAGTGTTCACCGGCCGTGCTGCAGGCCACATCGAGGGTGCGGGCGCCGGCATCGCAGGCATTGTAGCCAAGGTTGGTCAGTACCCGCTGCAGCGCCACCGGGTGCGGCAGCAACGGGTCCTCGGGGCCAGAGAAATGCACCCGCAGGGTGGGGGCCAGATGGCGCAGGTTGTGGGCCAACCCTTGGCACAGCTTCGACAACGATTGCGGCGCACTGTCGCCTGCTGCCGGCGTTGCCGGTGGCCGCAGTCGCTGGCTGACACGGCGTGCTAGCTCACCGATCTGCATGGCCTCACTGCGGGCGTCATCCGGCAGCGCCGGATTGTCGGCCAGCGACTCGCTTAATAGCAGCAGCGTCGACAGCGGCGTGTTCAGTTCATGGGCGTGGTCGGCCAGCGATGCGGCCACTTGGTACATGCGCTCGCGCTGCAACGCCAAGTCCAGTGCGCGGCTGTGGCTGCGCGCCTCTTGGCGCAGAGTGCGGCGCAGCAGTTGGCCCATGCCGGTCAACACCAACGCCACAGCGCCGAACGCCAACCACATGCCGAGTCCGTGGTGGGGATGGATGTCTTGGGTCAGTGCGTGCAGGGGCGCGCTGTCGAGCGGCTCGCCGTACCAGTGAAGGGTGAAGCCGTAACCGGCAATCGCCAGCGCGCTGAGCGGTGCCGCAATGCGCAGCGGCAGCGACAGCGCGGCTAACGTCACCGGCACCAGCAGGTAATAGGCGAGCGGGTTGGCGGCGCCGCCGAGTTGGTGCAACAGACCGAGGAACAGCACCATGTCGGCGCTGGCCTCCACCGCCAGCAGCCGCTCCTGCCAGCGACGATTAGCCTGCCAGGTCAGCACACAGCCGATCGACGGCAGCCACAGCACCACCAGCCAGGCGGCGGCTTCCAGGGTTGGCAGCGGCAGCACGCCGCGCAGGTCGGCGACCCAAAACACCAGCGCCAGCACGGTGATCAGGCCGGCGCGCAGCAGCAGCAGGCGGCGGCGCCAAGTGCGAGGTTGATGCCAACTGGAGGTCATGGGCGGAGAGACACTGTGAACCGGGGCTGCCAGTGTACGCCGTCACGGCAGTGGCCGCCTGCGGCAAACTGCCGCCGGCAGTTCAGCCGCCCGGGCGCATCGCGCTGCCGTACAGCAGTTCGCGCATCGGGGGTGCCAGACGCGGATGATGCCACCGTTTTACCGCATCCAAGTCGAATCCGGCTTGTGCCAGCACCTGGCCGGTATCGCGATGGATCTCGCAGCCACAGGCCAGTGGCCGCCACAGCGGGTTAAGCCAGCGCTGCAGTCGCAGCCGGCCGGGCTGTTCGCTGGCCACGTGCTCCATCAGCAACAGTTGGCCGCCAGGCTTGAGCACCCGGAACGCCTCGTTGGCGGCGGTCACCGGATCGGCCACGGTGCAGAACACCAAGCAGCCGATCACGGTGTCGAAGCTGTGGTCGGCGAACGGCAGCTGTTCCGCCGGTGCGCCCACCAGTCGGAAACGTCGCGCATCATCACGGCTGCCGGCGCGTTGCGCCGCCAAAGCCAGCATGCTGGCCACCGGTTCGATGCCAACGATCTCGCTGGCGGCTGCTGGGTAGTGCTCGAAGTTGGCGCCGGTGCCGACGCCCAATTCCAGCACCCTACCGCGGGCATGTTCCAGCAGCGCCCGGCGCGCCGGGTACAACGGCCGGGTGGCGGTGTTGAGCACGTGCGGAAAGATCCGTGATTCGTACCAAGCTCGCATGGGTCACCTCGGCCGTGGGCCGGTCAGTCAGTCAAGACGGTAGCGTTCTGGGTGCTGCAACTGTTCCAGCGTCAGCACCGGGGTCAGCACGTTGGTGAGGTTGTGGTCGGTCACCCGGGTGAAGCGCCGGCGCTGGCGTTCGAACGAACGGAAGCTCGGGTAGGCGTCTTCCATCAGTTGGATTTCCTGCTGCCGCTGGCGCGCGTAGAGCACGTCGAGGGCATCCATCGACCAGCGCGGCGTCACCGCAGTGGCGCGGTTGAAGTACTCATGGGCTTTGGGCAGGTCTTGGCGACGGCCGAGGTACACCACCGCGTTGGCGTATTCGTAGTTTAGGATCGGAATCTGCGGCGCCAGTGCAAAGGCGCGCTGGAAGGACTGTTCCACCACCGCGGTGCGGGCGCCGTAGGTGAGCCGTCCGGCAGCACGACCTACGCGGCGCATAATGCCGGCATCAACGGCAGCCAGGAAAGTATGGCCCAGCGGGTGCTCTGGCACCGCCGCCAACACATCATCGGCACCGTCTTTGATCTTGCCGATGTAGCGGCGGAATACGATCACCGGCACCGGTGATTCTTCGGCAATGCGGGCGATGGCATAGGCATAGCCGAGCCGAGCGAAAGCGACAAATTCGGCTGCGTCGGGATCGTCTTGGGCGCGTTCCAGCAGTGGTAGATGGTCGCGGGCGCGGTTGGCCACGTCCTGCAGCATCATGTACTTCTCGCTCTGCCGGTCGGACAGATAGATGGCGTACAGGGTCTGGGCAAACATCGCTGGATAGAAGCCGAACAGTCCGAGCTGTAGCCCTTGTTCACGGGCCTGCTGGAAATCGCCGCGCAGGAACAGCCGCCAGACATGAATCAGCGCATTGCTGAAGGCCTGGTAATCGCCGGTGAAGGCGGGGGTGTCGGACACCAACTCCGGGTAGCGCTCAATCAGCGTTTGCAGCAGTTCTGGTGTTGGAAAAGGGGCGCGGATGCCGACCATCAGCTCGTCCCAGTGGCGGGCCATTTGCTGTGGTGTGTAATCGAATTGCTGTGGTGCGAACGGCGCGCGGTGCCAGCGGCTGTGGAAGATACGCTGGTCCACCGGAATATCCTCGTGCTGCAGGGCTTCCAGCGGTGCGTCATCAAGATCGTCGTAGAGTTCGTCGTTGCTGTAGGCGTGCCCCGGAATGGCCAGCATGGCCCAGCACAGCCCCAATGCCGCCCCCAAGCGGCGCATGTGCGAGAAGATCTGCATCGGTGTGTCTCATTGTTGTTATGTGGTGATTGGCAAGCACCCAACAAAATGCCACAGCTGTGCAGCACAGGCACCGGCCGTCGGGCCGGCGCCTGCGGGCAGGGGAGCAACCGCGGTTAACCGCCGTGGCGGCGCAGGCTGTCCAAGTAGTCGGCGCCACGGACGTGGTCGGCGATCAGGTCGGCCAGTGTGTGACCGGCCGGGTCACGGGCGTCGACGCGGCGGCCGGCGGCGGTGAAGAAACCGAGGAAGCGTTCGAAGTCCTCTTCGCGCAGGCTGCGGTAGGCGCGCATCAAGCTGTGGAAGTCAGCATCGACACCGGCTTCCGGGTCGTTGTCGAGAAACACCTTGATCTGCTCATCGGTCATCGGCTCGCCGATCACCTTCTTTTTGTCCTTACGTTCGGACATGACAGGACCTCCTTAGACTGCGGGGCAGCGATTATGGGCATTGGCCGGGGCCGGACTCAACTCCAGGCAATTGCGCCAGCACGCAGCGCAGCCGTGCCGCCGGTGGCAGGCACGGCACGCTCAGCGGTCGGTAGCCCCAGTGCTGGCAGGCCTGCCACAGCGCAGTGGCCGACGCGCGTGCTGCCGGCGGCCACTGGCGTCGCTGGGCATCACGACGGTAGATCGCCGGCCAGTGCGGGAAAAACAGCACCAGCCGGTAGCGCTGTTGCTGCAGCGCGCGAGGCAGGGCCGGCGCCGGGCGCTGGCCGCCAGCCTGCTGCACCACCCAGGCGTCCAGCAAGCCCCGGTCATGCAGCACTAAGCCGGCCGGTGGCGGCCGGTGACGCGCCAGCTCCGCGCGGGCCAGTTGCCGGCAGCGGCGCGCGCCGGCCAGCGGCAGCGGCGAATCCACCAGTAGCGCCCGCGCCAGTTCTGGTGCAACGGTAAAGCCCTGCGCCGCAAGCGCGTTCAACAGGGTGGTCTTGCCGGCGCCCGGGGCGCCGGTAAATAGGATGCGTGACATGGTGATTCCTCGTAGAGCAGCAGAAGTAAGGACCCGGCCCGCCATCACAGATGGGCGCTGCGGGCCGCGCTGTCGGATTCCTGGTGAAGAGTTGGTCGTGCAAGCGCGCTTGAGTGGTGGTGTCGGAGTGGATGCCAGCAGCCATGTGGCACATCTGTGGGGGCTTAGCGAGGCAGAGGCTCAGAACCGCAGAATTGTAGAAGCACAGGGAGGCAGGGGCTCAGAACCACAGAAGCACAGAAGCACAGAAACACAGAAACAACAGGGCACAGGGGCACACGCGAACACGGGGTAGCGACGCAGGCGCGAAGGGCGGCGAGAGCAGAGAAGGGGTGGCCCAAAAGCACGGCAGGAAAGCGCGGCGTCGCGACACCCCCATCGGCGGCGCAGTGTTGTCAGACGGGGATCAATTCAGCAGCACAGGGTGGCGGAGCCGGAGGACTGTAGCAGGTAACGGTGGGAGGAAGGGAGGGTTGCCACCGGGACCTGCCCGGTGGCAGATCGGATCAGGCAGATGCCATGTCCTTCAGTTTCTTCAGCGGGCGAACTTTGACGGCGATGCTCGCCGGCTTGGCCTTGAAGGTGGTCTCTTCGCCGGTGAACGGGTTGATACCCTTGCGCGCCTTGGTGGCCGGCTTCTTCACGGTGGTGACCTTCATCAGGCCCGGCAGCGTGAAGTGGCCTGCGCCTTTCTTGCCGATATGACCTTCCATGATCAGCGCCAGTTCATCCAGGACATCGCTCACCTGTTTGCGGCTCAGGCCGGTGGATTCAGCGATGGTGGACATGATCTGGGTCTTGTTCATCGGCTCGGTGATGGCCTTGGCCTTGCGCGGAGCAGCGGCTTTGGCAGCGGGTTTTTTCGCCGGGGCGGCTTTGGCAGCAGCTTTCGCTGGTGCTTTGGCTTTCGCGGTGGTCTTGGGTGCAGCAGGTTTAGCAGCAGCAGCTTTTTTCTTTGCGGCCATAGGATCGAGTACCCCTCGTCTGATGGTTCTGCGGTGTCAGGAACGGTTCCATGTGAACACTGGGCGGCAGAGGATGCTGTCCCTGCATCACGACCGCAGCAGCTGCTGCCACTGGGCGGGTGCCCATGTTCTGGGCCTGTTATATGCGATGAAAAGCGGGGCAGCAAGCCGTTTACCCCGATTTTTATAGTACTTTGCTGGCTTTTTTGCGGGCTGTGACCGGTTCCAGCAATGGCGCCGTGGATTCGGCTGCGTTGAGCATGGCTGGCGAAAGGGTGAATCGCTATACTAGCCGCCTTTCCGCGACCAGCTCCTGCCTGGTTGCCGGGTCCCATTCAGCGAAGGAAACCGGACGCTATGCGAAGCCATTACTGTGGTGATCTGTCTGCCGCCCACGACGGCCAATCTGTAACTCTGTGCGGGTGGGTGCATCGACGCCGTGACCACGGTGGTGTGATCTTCCTTGATTTGCGCGACCGCGCCGGCCTGGTACAGGTGGTGGTGGACCCAGATACCGCCGACGCCTTTGCCCGTGCCGACAAGGTGCGTAGCGAGTACGTGGTGCAAGTGGAAGGGCGTGTGCGCCTGCGTGACGAAGCGGTGCGCAACCCGCGTATGGCCACCGGTGACATCGAAGTGCTGTGCTCCGGCCTGACCGTGCTCAACACCGCCGACACGCCGCCGTTCGAGCTGGACGAATACTCCGCCGCCGGCGAGGAGGTGCGCCTGCGCTACCGCTACATGGACCTGCGTCGCCCGGAGGTGTTCGAGAACTTCCGCTTCCGTTCGCGCCTTACCGCTGCCGTACGCCGCGCGCTGGAGCAGCACGGCTTTATGGACGTGGAAACCCCGATCTTGACCAAAGCGACGCCGGAAGGCGCGCGCGACTATCTGGTGCCGAGCCGCACCCATCCGGGCAATTTCTTTGCGCTGCCGCAGTCGCCGCAGCTGTTTAAGCAGCTGCTGATGGTGGCTGGCTTTGATCGCTACTACCAAATTGCCAAATGCTTCCGGGACGAAGATCTGCGCGCTGACCGCCAGCCGGAATTCACCCAGATCGACTTGGAAGCTTCGTTCGTCAACGAAGAAGACATCATGGGCATCACCGAAACCGTGGTGCGCCAGGTGTTCACCGAGCTGCTGGGTGTTGAGCTGCCGGTGTTCCCGCGTATGCCGTATTCGGAAGCCATGCGCCGCTTCGGTTCCGACAAGCCGGACCTGCGTATCGACATGGAGTTGATCGACATCGCCGATCTGCTGGCCAAGGTCGAGTTCAAAGTATTTTCCGGCCCGGCCAATGATCCCAATGGCCGCGTGGCGGCGCTGCGGGTGCCGGGCGGCTGCGAGCTGTCACGTAAAGAGATCGACGACTACACCAAGTTTGTCGGCATCTACGGCGCCAAGGGTCTGGCCTACATCAAGGTCAACGATCTGGCTGCCGGCCAAGACGGCCTGCAATCACCGATCCTCAAGTTCCTCACCGATGACGCCATCGAAGGCATCTTGGCGCGCACCGGCGCCGAAACTGGCGACCTGATCTTCTTCGGCGCTGACAAAGCGCGGGTGGTGAACGAAGCGCTGGGTGCACTGCGCATCCGCGTTGGCCACGATCGCGGTATGGTGCAGGGCGACTGGGCACCGCTGTGGGTGGTGGATTTCCCGATGTTCGAACAGGATGACGAAGGCCATTGGGCCGCTTGCCACCACCCGTTCACGCGTCCGTCCTGCAGCCCGGAAGAGCTGGCGGCCAACCCCGGCGCGGCATTGTCACGTGCCTACGATATGGTGCTCAACGGCACCGAGCTGGGCGGCGGTTCCATTCGTATCCACGAGCCGTCGATGCAGCGTGCGGTGTTCAAAGTGCTCGGCATCAGCGACGAGGAAGCGGAAGAGAAGTTTGGCTTCCTGCTCGATGCGCTGCGCTTCGGTGCACCGCCCCATGGCGGTTTGGCTTTCGGCCTCGACCGCATGGTGATGCTGATGACCGGCTGCGACTCGATCCGTGACGTGATCGCGTTCCCGAAAACCCAGACTGCGGCGTGCCCGCTGACACAGGCGCCGGCGGAAGTCGGCAACCGTCAGCTGCGCGAACTGGGCATCGCCCTGCGTAAGGGCGATTGACCGCATTCAAACAGGGCCCGCACTGCGGGCCCTGTCGTATTACCCTGACAACGAACTGCGTGGACAGATAGGAAAGAGGTCACCATGGCCGGACATAGTAAGTGGGCAAACATCAAGCACCGCAAAGCGGCACAGGATGCCAAGCGCGGCAAAGTGTTCACCAAGATCATCCGTGAAATCACTGTGGCGGCCCGAATTGGCGGCGGTGAAGCGGCGGACAACCCGCGACTGCGGGCGGTGGTGGACAAGGCATTGAGTGCCAACATGACCCGCGACACCATCGATCGGGCCATCAAGCGTGGGGTCGGCGACGACGACACCAGCAACATGTCTGAGATCACCTATGAGGGCTATGGCGCTGGCGGCGTGGCGGTACTGGTGGAAACCATGACCGATAACGTCAACCGCACCGTGTCTGAAGTGCGCCACGCATTCAGCAAACATGGTGGCAACCTCGGCACCAGCGGCTCGGTGGCTTATCTGTTCACCAAGCGCGGCGAGATTCTGTTCGAGCCGGGGCTGGATGAAGACGCCATCATGGAAGTGGCGCTGGAAGCCGGTGCCGACGACGTGGAAGTGGATGACGACGGCTCCATCACTGTGGTCACCACCCCGGACCGCGCGTTCGGTGAAGTGGTGGATGCGCTCAAGGCAGCGGGCTTCGAGCCGGCCAATGCCGAAGTCACCATGAGCCCGAGCACCGAGGCCGAAGTGGACGGCGACACCGCTGAGAAAGTAATGAAGCTGATCGACCACCTAGAAGACTTGGATGATGTCCAAGAGGTGTACTCCAACGTGGTGTTCCCGGACGACTTCGAAGGCTGATCCAGCGGTTGGCGGTCGTGACAGGGCCAGCGCTTGCGCTGGCCTTTTCGTTGCTGGCGGGGGCGCTGGCTTTTTCTTGCATACTGTCCATAAGTTGAGTATCAATGCGCCCATGACACGTATCCTCGGCATCGACCCCGGCTCCCGCTTCACCGGTTACGGCTTGATCGAACAGGTCGGCAACCGCTGCCATTTTATTGCCTGCGGCACCATCGCCACCAAGGGCGAGGACATCGCCCCCCGGCTCGGACAGATCTTTGCCGAGTTGAACGCAGTGGTGGGTGAACACCTGCCGGTGGAAGTGAGCGTGGAAAAGGTGTTCATGGCGCGCAACGCCGATTCGGCGCTGAAGTTGGGACAGGCGCGCGGCGCCGCCATCGCCGCCGTGGTGCAGCACCAACTGCCGGTGTTCGAGTATTCTGCGCGGCAGGTGAAGCAGGCGCTGGTGGGCACCGGCGCGGCCGAGAAAGCGCAGGTGGCCGACATGGTCTGCCGGCTGTTGCAGCTGGCCAAGAAACCCCAAGAAGACGCCGCCGATGCGTTGGCGATCGCCATCTGTCATGCCCACATGCGGGTCAGCTTGGCGCGCATGGCGCGCGCGGCCGGCACCCGCACCCTCGGCACCCGATATGGACGAGTACGATGATTGGACGTTTGCGCGGCACGCTGCTGGAAGTGCGTGCGCCCTGGCTGCTGCTGGAGGCAGGGGGGGTCGGTTACGAAGTGGAAGCACCGATGACCGCGTTCTACGACGCGCCAGCGGTGGGCAGTGAGTGGGTCCTGTATACGCATCTGGTGGTGCGCGAGGATGCCCAGTTGCTGTACGGCTTCGTCGATCGCTTCGAGCGCGAGCTGTTCCGCGAGTTGATCAAAGTGTCCGGGGTTGGCCCCAAGACCGCGCTTGGCATGTTGTCCGGCATCGAGGCCGAGCGTTTGGTGCAGTGCATCGACAGTCAGGATACGGCCGCGCTGATGCGGGTGCCGGGCATCGGCAAGAAAACCGCTGAGCGTTTGGTGATCGAAATGGGCGACCGGTTGGGCCGCTTGGAAGGTACGCCGCGGGCGCTGCCGGGCCGCGTGGCGCCGGTGCTGGCGCCGGCGGATGCGGCGCGCAGTGATGCGGCGGCGGCGCTGGAAGCACTGGGCTACCGCGCTAAAGATGCTGATGCGGCGCTGCGCAAAGCCACTGCTGACCTCAGCGATGATGACATCGCCGCGCTCGATAGCGCCGAACTGATTCGCCGTACCCTCAAACAACTGGCCCGTTAAGTATGGATTCAGAGCGCCTGATTTCCCCCGCCACGGCGGGGCGCGTTGAAGAGCACTTCGACCGCGCCATTCGCCCCGCCAGCTTGGCCGATTACCACGGCCAGCCGAAGGTGGCGCAGCGCATGGAAATTTTCATCGACGCCGCCCGCCAGCGGCACGAGGCGCTCGACCACACGCTGATCTTCGGCCCACCGGGGCTGGGCAAAACCACCTTGGCGCACATCATCGCGCGCGAGATGGGTTCTGAGTTGAAGAGCACGTCCGGGCCGGTGCTGGAAAAAGCCGGTGACCTGGCCGCCATCCTCACCAACCTGGAAGAGGGCGACGTGCTGTTCGTCGATGAGATCCATCGGCTGTCACCGCTGGTGGAGGAAATCCTCTATCCGGCGATGGAGGACTACCAACTCGACATCATGATCGGTGAGGGGCCGGCGGCGCGCTCGATCAAGATCGACCTGCCGCCATTCACGTTGGTGGGGGCGACCACCCGTGCCGGATTGCTGACCGCACCGCTGCGGGACCGTTTCGGCATCGTGCAGCGCTTGGAATTTTACAATGTGGCAGACCTGGCCGGTATCGTGCGCCGCTCCTGCGACATTTTGGCGCTGCACGCGGACGACGATGGCGCCGAAGAAGTGGCGCGCCGGGCGCGCGGTACGCCGCGCATTGCCAACCGGCTGCTGCGCCGGGTGCGCGATTACGCTGAGGTGCGCGGCGACGGCCGCATCACCGGCGATATCGCTCGGGCGGCGCTGGACATGCTGGAAGTGGATGCGCGCGGCCTCGACGGCACCGACCGGCGGCTGCTGACTACAATGATGGAGAAGTTCGACGGCGGGCCAGTGGGGCTGGACAGCCTCGCCGCCGCGCTCAACGAAGACGCCGGCACACTGGAAGAAGTGGTGGAGCCGTACCTGATTCAGCAGGGATTCATCCACCGCACTCCCCGCGGCCGCCAAGTGACCCAGCATGCGTGGACCCACTTCGGCCTGCGTCCGCCGCGCTCGGCGACCCCACCTGACATGTTCGACTGACCTTCGGCAACGCCCGCTTTTTATTTTTTGTTGCGGCTGCACACCGGAGTTGTGGCGCAAGCTATGATGCGTGCCGGTCGGGATGAGACCTCGACCCGGACAGCCGGCCGCAGATGCGGTACAACGGCGCACTCCAGCTTGTTATGCCAGCAAGGGCCACGATGACGGAACCGAACCAAAGTCCTGCTCCTTTCCGCCTGCCGGTACGGGTATACATCGAAGATACCGATGCCGGCGGCATCGTCTATTACGTCAATTACCTGAAGTTTATGGAGCGGGCGCGCACCGAATACATGCGTGGCCTCGGCAGTCAGCACTACCTGCTGGCCGAGCAGGACATCCAGTTCGTGGTGCATTCCTGCGACATTCGTTACCGGCGCCCAGCGCGTATCGATGACGCGTTGGACGTGACCGCCGCCATCCACCGCATCAGTGGTGCGGCGCTGCATTTTACCCAAACTGTACAGCGCGGCACTGAACTGTTGTGCGAGGCCACGGTCAAGGTTGCCTGTGTACAGGCTTCCACCCTACAGCCCTGTGCGCTGCCGCCGGCGCTGCGGCAGGCATTGAATACTGATCTTCAACAGCGATTGGAAGGAGAGGCGCACCATGCAAGGTGACACGGACGTGATGTCCATCTGGAGTCTGGTCAGCGGCGCCGGTCTGGTGGTCCAGCTGGTGATGCTGGTGCTGGTGCTGCTGTCGGTGATGTCGTGGTCGATGATCTTTAACCGCATGCGCGTGATCGGCCGTGCCCGCCGCGATGGCGCGCGCTTCGAAGAGCGATTCTGGTCCGGCCATGACCTGGCCAGTCTGTACCAGGACCTGCGCAAGAACGCCGCCGGCCAATCTGGCCAGGAAGCGATCTTCATGGCCGGCTTCCAGGAATATGTGCGGCTGTCGAAGAGTTCACGCGATGCCGATGCGGTGATGGAAGGGGCCCAGCGCGCCATGCGCGTAGCGTTGCAACGGGAGCAATCACGGCTTTACAAGACGCTGCCGTTCTTGGCCACGGTCGGCTCCACCAGCCCTTACATCGGCCTGTTCGGCACCGTCTGGGGCATCATGAATTCGTTCCGCGCGTTGGCCCACGTCAGCCAAGCCACGCTGGCGGTGGTGGCGCCAGGCATCGCCGAAGCGCTGGTGGCCACCGCGATGGGCCTGTTTGCTGCGATTCCAGCGGTGGTGGCGTACAACCGTTTTGCGGCTGCTGCCGAAGCGCTGGTGGGTGACTGCGAAGTGTTTGCCGAGGAGTTCTCTTCGGTGCTGCACCGCCAAGCTCACGGGCGGGGAGGCGCGCAATGATCAAGGTGCGGCCACCGCGCAAGCTGGTGGCGGACATCAATGTGGTGCCCTACATCGACGTCATGCTGGTGTTGCTGGTGGTGTTCATGATCACCGCGCCGATGATGACTCAGGGCCTGCAGGTAGAACTGCCGAAGACCTCGAGCCAGCCGATCAAAACCGAGGACGAGTCGGTGCTGATCACGGTGAAGAAAGACGGCAGCTACTTCATCAATGTCGGTGATCGCCAAGAGCAGGCGGCGGCGCTGGATGCGGTCACCGAGCAGGTGCAGCGCATCCAGCGGTTGGCACCGACCACGCAATTTTTGATCGAAGGCGATGACCAAGTGCCCTACGGGCGCGTGGTGACGCTGATGGCAGCGCTACAGGGCGCTGGCATCGAGCGGCTGGGTCTGGTGACTGAGCCGCCGGAGGTGCGTACGCGATGAGCGCTCGGCGTCCATGGCTGCCCAGCGTGCTGCTGTCGCTGCTGCTGCATGGTGCAGTGGTGGTGCTGGTGGCGGTGAACTGGAGCCGTGCGCCGGAATTGAGTCGCACCCCGCCGCCGCCCGCCCATATCCAGGCGGTGGTGGTGGAGCGTGCACAGCCGGCGCGCCCGCAACCGGCGCCGCGTCCGACGCCACAGCCGCCGAAGCCGGAGCCGCCCAAGCCGGAGCCGCCCAAGCCTGCGCCGGAACCGCCGAAGCCGACTCCGCCGCCACCGCGGCCGGAACCGCCGAAGCCAGCGCCGACGCCGCGGCCGGAGCCGCCCAAGCCGGCACCGACACCCACGCCGGCACCCACGCCGCGTCCGCAACCGCCGAAGCCTGAGCCGCCGAAGCCCGCTCCGGAGCCGCCCAAACCTGCGCCGAGCTTTGACCAACCTGACATGGCCGCGCTGCTGGCGGAGGAAGAACGGCAGATGCGCGACGCCCAGCGTGCAGAACAGGCGGCGCGCGACAAAGCCGAGCAGGAGCGCGCCGCGCGCGAGGCCCAGGCCGGTGCCGAGCACGCGGTCGATCCGGAGTCGGAAGAATACAAGGCGGCGATCCGCCAAGTAATTGAGCGGCGCTGGATCCGACCGCCCAGTGCCCGCAACGGCATGCAGGTGGTGTTGACGGTGCACTTGGCGCCGGGTGGCGATGTGCTGGATGTGGCGGTGAGTCAATCCAGTGGTGATCGCAATCTGGATCAGTCTGCGGTCAACGCAGTGAAAAGTGCCGGCCGGTTGCCGGTTCCTGACGGCACGGCCTTTGCGCCGTTCCGCCGCTTCAACTTCTTGTTTAAACCAGAGGATATGCGACTGTGAAAAAGTGGTTTTTGGCCGCCTGGCTCACCGTGCTGACATCGCTGGCCCAGGCCAATCTGGTGATCGAAATCACTCAAGGGAGGGACGACGCCATGCCGCTTGCGATCGTGCCGTTCGCGGTGGACGGGGCGCCGCCGGCGGAAGACGTCGCCGGTATCGTCGCCGCCGATCTACACCGCAGCGGCCAGTTTGCGCCGATCGAGCCGCGTGACCTGCTCAGTCGCCCGGGCCGGGGGCAGGACATCATCTGGCGCGACTTCCGCGTCATGAAGAGCGACTACGTCTTGCTCGGCCGGGTACTGCCGCAGCCGGATAAAAATTACCGCATCGAGTACGAGCTGCACGATGTCAGCCGCGAGGCGCAGGTGCTGGCGGCCCATTACACCGCCACCCCGGACCAGTTGCGTGATGTGGCGCACTCGATTGCCGACAAGGTGTTCGAGCAGCTGACCGGCATTCAGGGCGCGTTCTCTACCAAGCTGCTCTACGTCACCATGAACGAGCGCGACCGTTTCCCGTTCCAGCTGCAGTACGCCGACGCCGACGGTCATCGGGTGAATACCATCCTGCGCAGTCGCGAACCGATCATGAGCCCGTCGTGGTCACCGGATGGCAGCCGCGTGGCGTATGTGTCGTTCGAGGGTGACGGACTGCCCAAGATTTATGTGCACCAGCTCGCAACCTCGGAGCGGCGCGTGGTGTCGCAAGGGCAGGGCATCAATGGTGCGCCCGCTTGGTCCCCCGATGGCACCCGTCTGGCCATGACGCTATCGCGGGATGGCACGCCGCAAATTTATACTCTTGATCTTCATAGCGGTGCGCTGACGCGGCAGACCCGGTCCAATGCCATTGATACCGAGCCGCGCTGGTTGCCGGACGGCCAGTCGCTGATCTTCACCTCCAACCGAGGCGGCGGTCCGCAAATCTACCGACTCAACCTGCGGGATGGGACGGCGCGCCGATTGACCTTCGAGGGCAGTTACAACGCCCGCGCGGATATCACTCCGGATGGTCGCCATCTGGTGTTCGTACACCGCAACGGAGGCCAATTCCGCATCGGGGTCCAGGATTTGAAACGCGGCACATTCAATGTGGTGACCGGCTCGAATATGGATGAGTCGCCCAGTGTTGCGCCCAATGGAACTATGATAATTTATGGCACCCAAAGCGACGGCAAGGGTGTGCTGGAAGCCGTATCCATCGACGGTCGCGTCAAGGTGCGGTTGCCTTCACGGGAAGGCGAAGTCAGGGAACCGGCTTGGTCGCCGTTTCTTTGAAACCACAGACAATCAATCGGGAATTTACAGGAGTTCGTGCAATGCGCCCTCAGATTTCAAAAAAACTGGTTGTAGCTGCTCTGGCAGCCGCCGTCATGGCAGGGTGTTCCAGCAAGCCGACGGATGAGGACCAGTCCTACACCGACACCAATGCGTACGTTGAACAGCCGACCCAGGTTGAGTCTGTGCGTCCGACCACGCCGACCCGTCCGGACTACAGCAACATTCCGCTGACTGCTGACAACTTCCACAACCATCCGTCCCATTACACCGGTACCACGGATTCCCGCATCATCTACTTCGCCTTCGACCGTTCTGACGTGCCGGCGGCGGCGTTCGACACCCTGCGTGCCCACGCCAACTACTTGAAGGGCAACCGCTCTGCCCAGGTGCGTCTGGAAGGTCACACTGACGAGCGCGGCACCCGCGAGTACAACGTGGCGCTGTCCGAGCGTCGCTCTAAGGCAGTAGAGCAGTTCCTGCGCGTGCAGGGCGTTGCTTCTGCCCAGATCACCACCGTGGCATACGGCAAGGAAAAGCCGGCCGCCCGAGGCAGTGATGACCTCTCCATGGCGAAAAACCGCCGTGTGGAACTGAACTACACCTCCGGCCGTCCGTAATATGACCGGCACCCGGCGTGCGTATTGCACGCCGGGTTTCCACGTCATGACGATATAGGAGGTCTCTCAGCGTGAAACGCCTAGTTGCAGGCCTTCTGCTGAGTGGCACGATGGGGTCTGTGTTGGCACAGACCGCCACCGCGCCGGTCTCGGTAGAGGACCGAGTCTATCCCCCCCGTAATGGCAGCCAGACGGCCGCCGCATCCCCGTCTTCCACCGCCGCCGCCGATGCGGATGGCGTCGTGATGCTGATGCAGCAAATGCAGCGTTTCGAGGAAGACATCCAGCGGTTGCAGGGTGAGGTGGAAAAGCTGCGCCATGAGTTAGACGCCGGCCGCACCGCCGAACGCGAGCGTTATCTGGATCTGGATACCCGCATCAATGCCTTGGCAGAAGCCGCCAGTACCACTGTTGCACCGGCTGCCGCTCAAGGTGATGCTGCAACGCCGTCGATGGAAAGCGATCGGGAAGCCTATGTGGCCGCCCGAGAGAAACTGTTGGCGCGGGATTTCGCCGCCGCAGGCAGTGCTTTCGAAAGCTACCTGAAGGATTACCCGAAAGGGCAGTTCCGACCCTTCGCCCATTTTTGGTTGGGCGAGATCTACCGCAGCCAGGACAAGCCGGATGCGGCCAAGGCCCAGGCCCAGTTCCAGAAAGTGGTGGATGATTTCCCCACCCACAGCCAAGTGCCGGCGGCGCTCTACAAGCTGGCCACGTTGCAAGCCGAGCAGGGCGATAAGACCCGTGCTCGGGTGACGCTCAACCGCATCCTCAATGAATACGAGGGCTCGTCGGAAGCGCGTTTGGCGAAGACCATGCTGGAACAACTGAAGTAATCCCGCTCTCCATGCTGTGATAGAATGCCGCCCCCTTCATGGTCGGCGGCAGGTCTGTCCAGCATGGATCTTCGTATCACCGAGATCTTCTACTCTCTTCAAGGCGAAGCACGCAGCGTCGGCCGCCCGACCGTGTTCGTGCGCCTGACTGGTTGCCCCCAGCGTTGCAGTTGGTGCGATACCCCTTATTCATTCCAGGGCGGTGAGAAGCAGTCACTGGACAGCATTCTTGCCACGGTGGCGAGCTACGGCGCTCGGCACGTCTGCATCACCGGCGGCGAGCCGTTGGCACAGCCCAATGTGCACCCGTTGATGCGTCAGCTGTGTGATCTGGGCTACGAGGTCAGCATCGAGACCGGGGGTTCACTGGACATTGGCGAAGTGGACCCGCGGGTTACGGTGGTGATGGACCTGAAGGCGCCGGATTCCGGTGAAGTGCACAATAACCGCTTGGAAAACTTGGCGCTGCTGAAGCCCACTGACCAGATCAAATGCGTGCTCGCCAGCCGCCGTGATTACGACTGGGCGCGCCTGCAACTGGACCAGCACCGGCTGGTGGAGCGGGTGGCGGATGTGTTGTTCTCCCCGGTGTGGGACCAGCTGCCGCCGGCGCAATTGGCGGAATGGATCCTCGCTGACCGGTTGCCGGTGCGCTTCCAGTTGCAACTGCATAAGGTGCTGTGGGACGACGCCCGCGGCCGCTGAACCAGATTGGGAGAACCGCAATGAAACGAGCCGTGGTATTGCTGTCCGGCGGATTGGACTCGGCCACTTGTCTGGCCATGGCGCAGGCTGCTGGCTATGAGTGTCACACGCTGGCATTCGATTATGGCCAGCGCCACCGCACCGAGCTGGAAGCCGCTGCCCGTGTTTCTGTCAGCCTTGGCGCCAGTTCCCACCGGGTAGTGGGTATCAGCCTCGACACCATCGGCGGCTCGTCGCTGACCGATACCTCCATGGCGGTACCGGAGCAGGAAGGCGAAGGGGTGCCAACCACCTATGTGCCGGCGCGCAATACTGTGTTCTTGTCGCTGGGGCTGGGATTGGCGGAAGTGCTGGCGGCGCAAGCGATCTATATCGGCATCAATGCGGTGGATTATTCCGGCTACCCGGATTGCCGCCCGGCGTTCCTGACCGCGTTCCAGACACTGGCTGATGTGGCCACCGTGGCCGGCGTCGAAGGGCATGGCCCGCGCATCGAGGCGCCGCTGCTGTCGATGAGCAAAGCGGAGATCGTCACTGCCGGTACCCAATTGGGGGTCGACTACGGTGCCACCATCTCTTGCTATCAGGCCGATGAAGACGGCCGTGCCTGTGGCCGTTGTGACAGTTGCCGCCTGCGCCGTGCCGGTTTCGAGGCCGCTGGCTTGGCCGATCCGACCCGCTACGTCTGAGCGGTTCGGCGCGGCGATAGAAAAAGTTCGCCAAAGTGCTTGTCATGAAATAAAAAAGCAGTATCATGTGCGCCTCATCCGACGGGTCGTTAGCTCAGCGGTAGAGCAGTTGGCTTTTAACCAATTGGTCGATGGTTCGAATCCATCACGACCCACCATACAAAGCAGCGTTGATACCGCCTTTCTCCATCAACGCCGCGCTGCCACCAAGTGGCCCTGCATCAACACAGCCCATCCCTGCGATGGGCTGTTTTTTTTCGTTGCGTTTTTTATTTTTTCGGACTGCTTGCGGAGTGCTGCGATGACAGCGCACCGTATGGCGGCGGTTGCCGGTCGGCAGCCGTCGGAGGCTGGCTGACACTGCGAGCGCGACCATGACCCCTGCTGCACCCCGTTCCTTGCCTTGGCTATTAATCGGTGCGTTCTTTGCACTCTATTTCATCTGGGGCTCCACCTATCTGGTAATCCGTATCGGCGTGGAAACTTGGCCGCCGATGCTGCTGGCCGGTGTGCGTTTTCTGATTGCCGGGATGCTGCTGGCGGCGTGGGCGCGTTGGCGCGGCTTGCGCTGGCCGACTCGACGTCAATGGGCCGGCGCCGGCGTTTTGGGTGTGCTGCTGCTCGCCTGCGGCAACGGCGGTGTGACGGTGGCGGAACACTGGGGCGTGGGTTCCGGTGTCGCGGCGCTGGTGGTGGCGACGGTGCCACTGTTCGCGTTGCTATTCGCGCGTTTGTTCGGTGATCGCAATAGCGCATTGGAGTGGGGTGGGGTGCTGCTGGGCGTGGTCGGCATCGTGCTGCTTAACAGCGGTGCCAACCTGCAGGCCAGTCCAGCAGGTGCTGGCTTGATTGTGTTCGCTGCCGCGGCCTGGGCGTTTGGCTCGGTGTGGAGCCGGCGCTTGGATTTGCCCGCCGGAGCCATGGCCAGCGCGGCGCAGATGCTAGTCGGTGGCACGGTCTTGCTGTGCGGCAGCTGGCTTGGCGGCGAGTCGATGCAGCAGTGGCCGGATCTGCGCGGCTGGCTGGCGCTGGGCTATTTAGTGGTGTTCGGTTCCATCATTGCGTTCAGTGCTTACGTGTACCTGCTGGCCACGGTGCGGCCGGCGGCGGCCACCAGCTACGCGTTTGTGAATCCGGCGGTAGCTGTGGCGCTGGGAGTGATGTTTGCCGATGAGCAGGTGGGTATAGCAGAAGCGCTGGCGATGGCGGTGATCATTGCCGCTGTGGTGCTGATTGGGTTGCCACAATGGCGTCGCCGTGAGCCCTGAAGGACGGGCGTGCTGCAGGCCGCAGCGCCGAGGCTGTGTTGTTGTGCAATTGTGCTATGATGGCCCCCCGAACGGCCCTGTGCCATAAGCGTAACCTGTTGAAAGAGAAGCAAAACTTCTCTTGGAAGCTGATGACTGCCGAGGCAATTACGCTGGTGCGCCAACACCTGGACCGCATTCAGCCCACTCCCGAACTCGATGACGCCGCCCGCGAGCAATACCGCGCGCGGATCAAGCAATTGCTCACTGAGCGTGACGCCGTGCTGGTGGCGCATTACTACACCGATCCGGAAATCCAATCGCTGGCAGAAGAAACCGGCGGCTGTGTATCCGATTCGCTGGAAATGGCGCGCTTTGGCAAGGAACATCCTGCGTCCACCCTGGTGGTGGCCGGGGTGCGCTTCATGGGCGAAACCGCCAAGATTCTCAGCCCAGAAAAACGCGTGCTGATGCCGACGCTGGAGGCCACCTGTTCGTTGGACCTTGGCTGTCCGGTGGATGAATTCAGCGCGTTCTGCGACCAGCATCCGGACCGCACTGTGGTGGTGTACGCCAACACCTCGGCGGCAGTGAAGGCTCGCGCTGATTGGGTGGTGACCAGTTCCATCGCGGTGGAACTGATCGAGCACCTGGATCGCCAGGGCGAAAAAATCCTCTGGGCGCCGGATCGCCATTTGGGTGATTACGTGGCCCGAAAAACCGGCGCCGATGTGCTGTGTTGGGACAGCGCCTGTATTGTCCACGAAGAATTCAAGGCCAGGGGCGTGCTGGACCTGAAGCAGGCCTGGCCGGATGCGGCGGTGCTGGTGCATCCGGAATCGCCGGCATCAGTGGTGGAATTGGCCGACGTAGTGGGTTCCACTTCGCAGCTGATCAAGGCCGCTGCCGAGCTGCCGCACCAGCGTCTGATCGTGGCCACCGATCGCGGCATCTTCTACAAGATGCAGCAACTGGTGCCGCACAAGACGCTGGTAGAAGCCCCCACTGCTGGCAACAGTGCCGAATGCCGCAGCTGTGCCGCCTGCCCGTGGATGGCCATGAACGCCCTCGACAACCTGTGCCAAGTGTTGGAAGACGATCAAGGTGCCGGCCAAGAAATCCAGGTCGACCCACGCATTGCTGAGCAAGCGATGGTGCCGTTAAACCGCATGTTGGAGTTCGGTCGCGCGCTCAAGCGCTGATCTGATTGCCAGAAAAAAGCCCGCAATTGCGGGCTTTTTTTATTTTTGCTCCTGCGCCGACGCGGCCGATGCGGTAAAAAGACCGCTTTCCCGCGCTGCCTTCTGTGGGTGGTGGCGCTTGTTTGGAGAGCTGTCATGTCTGCCTCGCGGTCCGCGTTTCCTTGGCGCGACTTTTCTGTTTCATCGGTAGTGGCCGGTTTGGTCTCGGTGTTCACTGGTTACGCCTCTGCTGCCGTCATTGTGTTTCAGGCGGCGGCCGCCGCCGGCGCGACGCCGTCGCAGGTCAGTTCCTGGATGTGGGCGTTGGGCATCGGTATGGGCGTCAGTACCTTGCTGCTCAGTTGGCGTTTCCGCATGCCGATCGTCACGGCCTGGTCGACACCGGGGGCGGCGCTGCTGGCCACCAGCCTGCCCGGTGTCAGCCTTAACGAGGCGGTGGGTGCGTTCCTGTTTTCGGCACTGCTGATGACATTGTGCGGTGTCACCGGTCTGTTCCAGCGGGTGATGCACCGTATTCCGTTGTCGCTGGCGTCGGCGCTGCTGGCCGGTGTGTTACTGCGTTTTGGTTTGGATCTATTCACCAGCCTTGAACAAGAACTGCTGCTGGTCAGCGCCATGCTGATCACCTTCGTGCTGTGCAAAAGTCGGCTGCCCCGTAGCGCGATTCCGCTCACTTTGCTGGTGGGGCTGGTGGTGGCGGCGTTGCAACAGCAGCTGCATTTTGGCGGTGTCAGCGTGGCGCTGGGCAAGCCAGAGTGGGTGGCGCCGGCGTGGTCTTGGGCGACCTTGGTCGGCGTTGGCCTGCCGTTGTTCGTGGTCACCATGGCGTCGCAGAACCTGCCCGGAGTGGCGGTGCTGAAAGCCAACGGCTACCAGCCACCGGTGTCGCCGCTGCTGACCACCACGGGTACCACCAACTTGCTGCTGGCACCGTTCGGCGCTTACGCGCTGAACCTCGCTGCGATCAGCGCGGCGGTGTGTATGAGTGCCGATGCCGATGCCGATCCGC
Source organism: Alcanivorax sp. REN37 (assembly GCF_041102775.1). Classification (NCBI taxonomy): domain Bacteria; kingdom Pseudomonadati; phylum Pseudomonadota; class Gammaproteobacteria; order Oceanospirillales; family Alcanivoracaceae; genus Isoalcanivorax; species Isoalcanivorax beigongshangi. The sequence goes on along the minus strand of NZ_JBGCUO010000001.1, from coordinate 2,108,300 downwards.
GCCGTCGCTACACTGCCGCACTGTCGGCTGGGGTGTTCTATCTGCTGATGGGCATTTTTGGTGCCACCGTGTCCGGCCTGCTCGGTGCTTTCCCGCCGGCGTTGGTGGCGGCCATGGCCGGGTTGGCGTTGGCAGGTACCTTGGCCAACGGCCTAGTGATGGCGCTGCAGGACAGCAGCCATCGTGATGCCGCATTGCTGACCTTCCTCATGACCGCATCCGGCATCAGTCTGTGGGGCATCGGCTCCGCGTTCTGGGGACTGCTGCTGGGCGTGCTGGTGTTGCTGTGCCAGCGGCGCAGTGCGTGATCATTCAGTTGCGCGCGGTGGCGGGTGCCGTGCCGGCGTAAACCGCGCAGCTACCCAACACCAGCGCCATCAGACTCAGCAACGCGCTCAGCGGCAGGGCCGCGCCCCAGGTGGCCACGGCGGGGCCAAGGCTCGCGCCGATGAACAGCACGAAGGTGTACAGCGCCACTGCCATACCGCGACGGCCGTCATCGCTGGCACTGGCCACTTGTGCGATCAATGCCGGCACGCTGACGCCGATGCCGGCCACCAACAGCACACTGCCGCCCAGCAGCAGATCCAAGGCGTCGCTACTGCCGCCAGCACTGACTGCCAAACCGAGAGCGGTCAGTGTCAGCCCGCCACAGAGTATTGGCCGCGTGCCCCAGCGCGTGATCAGCAGGGCTACCGCCAGCGGTGCCAGGAATGCCGGCGCCGCCAGCGCCCGCAGCGCCAATGGCGAGATGCCGGCGGCGGCCAAGCTCGCTCCCAACTCCCGATCGACGCTGATGTAGTAGGCGACGAAGCTCATCAGTAGGAACAGCGCCGGGACATAAGCGCGCCGTAACACGCGGTCGGCCAGCAGCGTGCCAAGCGTGCGGTAGCCGCCCAGAAAGCCGTGCAGTGCAGTGGCGGAGCGGGGCACAGGCGGTTGCCGCCACAACGCGGCGGCAGCGACCAGATACACCGCACACAGCGGCAACAAGGCATTGCCGAAGCCGATACGGCTGGCGATGGCGACGCCATAGATCTGTCCCAGCAGGCCGGCGGACAGGAAGGCGGTACTCATCCAAGCCACGCCCCAGGCGCGTTGCCGGGTTGAGCCGTGTTCGGCTATGAAGGCGATCGCCACCGGCGGGAATGACGCCGCGGCGAAGCCTTGCAGTATCCGTCCCGCCACCAGCAGCGCCGGCGTGGTCACGCTGGCGAGCAGTGCGGTGATGATCGCCAGCGCCAGCAGACCGCCGAGTAGCACAGTGCGACGGCCAAGCCGATCGGACAGCGGGCCGAACACCAAAAAGCCGCAGGCGTAGGCGACGCCAAAGCTGCTCAGCAGGCCGGTGGCACCGATGCCGTGTTGCGCTGAAAGTTGCGTCAGTAGCGGCAATGGCAGGTACAGCAGTGACACCACAGCCAAGGCGCAGCACACCAGCAGTACGCGCAGCGTCAGTGATGGTGCCGAAGATGGCAGAGTATTCATGATCAATGTTCCTTGCTGATATGAAGTTAACTACACATTTGGGCAAAAAAAGCGCCTCAGGGGGCGCTGCGGCGCGGCGGCAGGACGCCGGCTTGGTTCAGTTTCAGCATCAGCCGATCCAGCATGCGCCGTTCTTCGGCATCGAAGTGGCTCATCAGCGCGGCGACCCAGCGGTAGTGCACCGGCAGTGCTTGGCCCAGTGTGTCCTGCCCTGCGGGCGTCAAGGTGATCAACCACGCACGGCGGTCTTCCGGGTGCGGATTGCGGCGGCACCAGCCGTTCTTTTCCATGCGGTCGAGAGTGCGAGTCATGGTTTGCGAGGTGACGGCTACCCCTTCCGCCAAGGCGCCCACGCTCAGCCCCTGCGGATTGCGTCGTAGCAGGATCAGCACGAAGAACTGGGTCTGGCTGAGGCCGCAGTGGTCGGCCAGGTTGGCTTCGAAGGCGCCCAGCATATCGCTGGTGGCGGCGGCCCAGATCAGCCAGCTCTGCAAGCCGTCCACATCCGGGTTGCCGTATTCGGCGCCAAGCGTGACCAAGGTGTCGTAGCTAGGAAGGTCTTTGAGTTCGAACATGGCGGCGGCATCTGACTGGACGAAGGCTGAAATGTAGTGAGCTACATAACTGCCGTCAAGTCGTTGTTCGCAGGTTGTGGTCGGCACCAATGAAAAGAGCGCTGGATCGACTCACAGCGCTCTCGGTCAAGCAGGTCGGCCGCGGCTTAGATCACGGCGCCGGAAGTGGGTCGCCGACGGCGGCGGCGACGGCGCTTGGCGTCGTCCGTGCCAGCACCGGTGTTGCCGTTGCCGGCCGGGGCTGACGCCGCCCGTGGCGGGCGCGCGGCGCTGTTGCCGTTGTCTTGGCGCGGGCGTTGGCCGCCGTTGCTGTTGCCACTAGGCTGGCCGCCACTGCGGTTGCCGGATGCACTCTGACTGCGGCCTCCGGCATTAGCGCCGGCGCCCTGACCACGACCGCCGCTGCTGCTCCGATTGCCCGCTTGCTGCCCGCGACCACCGCCGCCACCGCCACGGTTCTGGCGACCATTGGGGATCGGCTCTGGCACGGCGTTGGGGTCTGGTTCGAAGCCGGGCAGGATGGCTTTTTCCAGCGGCCGGCGAATCAGTTTTTCGATCCCCGCCAGCAGCTTGTGCTCATCCACGCACACCAGGGACACCGCTTTGCCGTCGGAGCCGGCGCGGCCGGTGCGGCCGATGCGGTGTACATAGTCTTCCGCCACGTTGGGCAGTTCGTAGTTCACCACATAGGGCAGTTCGCTGATGTCGATGCCGCGCGCGGCGATATCAGTGGCCACCAGCACCTGCAGGTCGCCGGACTTGAATTCCGCCAGCGCGCGAGTGCGTGCCGACTGGCTTTTGTTGCCGTGGATCGCCATCGCCGGAATGTCGTCTTTGGATAGCTGCTCGGCGAGTCGGTTGGCGCCGTGCTTGGTGCGCGTGAACACCAGCACCTGATACCAGTTGTGGCGTTTGATCAGTTCCGCCAGCAGTTCGCGTTTGCGTTCACGGTCGACCCGGTATACCAGCTGGTCGACGGTATCGGCGGTGGCATTGCGGCGTGCTACTTCGATGATTGCCGGGCGGTTCAGCAACCGCTCGGCCAGCGCTTTGATGTCGTCGGAGAAGGTGGCCGAAAACAGCAAGTTCTGGCGCTCCTTCGGCAGCAGTGCCAGCACCTTGCGGATGTCGTGAATGAAGCCCATGTCGAGCATGCGGTCGGCTTCATCCAGTACCAGTATCTCGATGCCGGACAGGTCCAGGTTGCCTTGCTGGGCGTGGTCCAGCAGTCGGCCGGGGCAGGCCACCAAGATATCCAACGGCTTGCGCAGGCGGTTCACCTGCGGCTGCATGCCGACGCCGCCGAACATCACCATCGAGGTGAGCGGCAGGTGGGTGCTGTAGGAACGCACCGATTCTTCCACCTGGGCCGCCAGCTCGCGGGTCGGCGCCAGCACCAGCGCGCGGATGCGGCCGCGCTTGCGCGGCGGCGTATCGGTCAGGCGCTGCAGCAGCGGCAGGGTGAAACCGGCGGTCTTGCCGGTACCGGTCTGGGCGCCGGCGAGCAGGTCACCGCCGCGCAATACCGCGGGAATCGCTTGTTGCTGGATCGGTGTCGGGGTGTCGTAACCCTGCTCGCGCACTGCGCGCAGGATGGCGTCGTTCAGGCCGAGATCGGCAAAGGACATGGAAGCTCCACTGCAGGACAGAGCCGTGCGCGGCGGCACGGAAGTGGGGCGAGACAGGGCTCGCCCGGTGACAGGTGGCGCGCATGGTAGCTGTCCGCGGGCCGAGTCTCCAGCGCCGCATCAGAATCGTTCGCTGGCGAGGGCTTCCATTTGCCGCAGTCGGGCCCGGATTTGGGCGTTGAGGTCGAAGCGTTCGTTACTCTGCGCCAGTGCATAGCGCATCTGTTCCAGCGCGCGGTCGGACTGGCCCACCGCAAAATACAGCTCGGCGCGGGCAAAGTGGGCACGGGCGAGGTCGTTGTCTTTGCCGGCGGCATCGGCAAGCAGTTGCCACAGCGCCGGGTCGCTGCGCCGGCGCAGCTGACGCTCCAGCACTTGGCGGGCATCGGGATACCGCTGCGCCGAGATCAGGCTGCGCGCCAGCAGCACGCTGGCGGCATAGTGGTCGGGCGTGGTGCGTAGCACGTCCTCAAGAATGGTTACGGCTTGCGCCGGCTGGCCGCGTTCGTTGGCCACTTCCGCCAGCGCAATGCGGTACCAGAGCTGGTTGGGGTCCGCCTGCACCAGCGCATTGAGGGTGCGTTCCGCCAATTCGAACTGCCGTACGCGCGTTGCCGCCACCGCTAAGCCGAAGCCGGCGGCCTGCTGTTCGAGGCTGGTGCCGCCTTTATAGAGCCCCTGGAAATAGCTCAGCCCCTGCTGCGGATTGCTGAAGAAGCGGGCGCGGATGCGCGACTGGGCCAGTTGGAAATCCGGCGTCATGCGCAGCGGCGGGGAGCGCATGGCATTGGCGCGGCTGCGTGCATCCGCCACCCGGTCTTCAGTGAGTGGGTGGGTGAGAATGAATTCCGGCGGCCGCCCTTGGTATTGCACATTACGCAGCAACCGCTCGAAGAAGCGCGACATGGCGCGCGGATCGTAGCCGGCGTTCACCAGTGTCTGCATGCCGACGCGATCGGCTTCCCGTTCGTGATGGCGCGAGTAGGCCAGCTGGTTCTGGATCGCCGCCGCTTGCGTGGAGGCGATGCCGGCCATGCCGGCCTCGGCGTTGCCGGCAATCGCCACCGCCAAACTGGCCAGCATGGCAGCGAACATGGCAGCGTTGAGGCGCTTGCTGTCAGCGTAACGGCGGGTGAAATGGCGCTGGCTGACGTGGGCGATTTCGTGCGCCACCACCGAGGCCACCTCGTCTTCGCTCTCGGCATTGAGGAACAACCCAGCGTTGAGGCCGATCACGCCGCCGGGTACCGCGAAGGCGTTGATATCGCGGCTGTTCACCACGATGATCGCCAGGTCCGGTTCGGCCAGATCGCTGTGCGACGCCAGCCGGTAGACCAAGTGCTCGACATAGTCCTGCACCAGCGGGTCATCCAGAATACCCACCTGGCCGCGCAGTTCGCGCAGCCAGGCACGGCCGAGGCGGAATTCCTGCTCCGGGGTCAGATAGACACTGGTGGGGTCGCCCAGATCCGGCAGGCTCGGCGCCGGCGCTGCCACTGCGGTGGGCAGCGCGGTGACTAACGCCATCACCAAGGCCCCTAGGCGCAACGCGCGGCGGGCCGGTTTAGAACGAGGACTGTGACGTTGAACCATGCAGGCTCCGGATTGCCTGAACTGCGACTGCGGGACGCCCAGCGTGTTGACGCCTGTGGCCTGCGTTGCCCGCTGCCCTTGTTGAAACTGCGCCAAGCATTGCGCCATGCCCCGGCCGGTACCGAACTGTGGTTGTCGGCTGATGATGCTGGGGCGCAGCGCGATGTGCCGGCCTACCTCAGACAGTCCCCGCACCAACTGGTTCGCGATTGGCACGACGGAGCGGCCTGGCACTTTCTGGTGCTGGCAGCCGGCGAAGCTTAGAGCGCCTGCAGCGCTTCCAGCACCGCGGCGGCGTGGCCCGGTACTTTCACCTTGCGCCACTGTTGGCGCAACACACCCTGCTCATCGATGAGGAACGTGCTGCGGTCGATGCCCATGTATTCGCGGCCGTAAAGCTTCTTCAGCTGCATCACGTCGAACAGGCGGCACAGGGTTTCATCCGGGTCGCTGATCAGCTCGAACGGGAAGCCTTGCTTGGCTTTGAAGTTCTCGTGGGTGCGTAGGCTGTCGCGCGAGACCCCGAACACCTCGCAATTGGCGGCGTGGAACTGCTGATGCAGATCGCGGAAGTCGCCGCCCTCGGTGGTGCAGCCCGGGGTATGGTCCTTGGGATAGAAGTAGAGCACGTAGCGGCGTCCGCGCAGCGCCTCGCTGTCGACGGTGACGCCACTGGTGGCGGTGGCGGTGAACGCGGGTACCGGCTGATCCAGAGACAGGGACGAAGTCATCGCGAAGGCTCCTTGACGGTGGATGGGGGCACATAGCTTGGCGGCAAAGCGACGATGGCGCAAAAGGCGGCAATTTTTTGCCATGCCGGGGAACCCCCGGCGTCAGTGGCACTCCATGTCAGGGTCGTTGCCGGCCCGGTGGGCGCCTTGTCGGCACCTTGGGTGGCAAGTACCATAGCTCCCTTGATTTTGGCGCCCCGGCCATCGGCTGCGGGTACGGCACAGAATGAGTTTTCCCGGAGTAAAACGTGGATATTCGCGGCAGTATCGTGGCACTGGTCACCCCTATGCATGCAGATGGCTCAGTGGATTGGGAGCGGTTGCGCAAGCTGGTGGATTGGCACGTCGAACAGGGTACTGATGCCATCGTGGCGGTGGGCACCACCGGCGAATCTGCCACCCTAGGCTTCGAAGAACACGATCTGGTGATCCGTGAAGTGATCTCCGCCGCCGCCGGCCGTCTGCCGGTGATCGCCGGCACCGGCGCCAACTCCACCGAAGAAGCGATCCGCCTGACCCGTGACGCACAGAAAGCCGGCGCCGATGCCTGCCTGCTGGTCACCCCCTACTACAACAAGCCGACCCAAGAAGGCTTGTACCAACACTTCCGCGCCATTGCCGAGGAAGTGGAGATTCCGCAGATCCTCTATAACGTGCCCGGCCGCACCGCCTGCGACATGCTGCCGGACACCGTGGTGCGCCTGAGCCAGGTGCCGAACATCGTTGGCATCAAGGAAGCCACCGGCAAGCTGGAGCGGGTGCAAGACATCCTGTCGCGCACCAAGGACGGCTTCCGGGTGTACTCCGGTGATGACCCCACCGCCATTGAAGCGATCCTGCTGGGCGCCAGCGGCAATATTTCTGTGACCGCCAACGTGGTGCCCAAGTGCATGGCGGAAGCCTGCGCGGCCGCACTGGCCGGTGACGGTGATCGCGCTCACACGCTGGATGCCGGCATGCGCGATCTGCACCAGAAGCTGTTTGTCGAATCTAACCCGATCCCGGTGAAGTGGGCGCTGCAGGAGATGGGGCTGATCGACGCCGGCATCCGCCTGCCGCTGACCCCGCTGTCCACGGACGGTCAAGCACAACTGCGACCGGTGCTGACTGCCGCCGGCCTGCTGGAGGCATAATGATCCGCCTTGTTCCCCTCGGTACCGCATTGCTGGCTGTGGCCGGCTGCAGCTGGCTGCCGGACCGCACCCTGGTCTACCAGGAAGCGGAAACCGCGCCACGCATGGAGGTGCCGGCGGGTACCTGGTTCAGCGGCTTCGACGATCTTTACCCGATCGAGCACGCCGACCAGCGGCTGCAGGTGAAAGACTCCCACCGTGGCCGTTTTGACGCGCCGCAGCCGCCGCGGGTGGTGGCCATGGCGGAACCGGGCACTGATGACAGCACGGTGCCGCCGCCGGCCCAGCCGCGCGCGCTGCTCGGCCGCGATGGCAACGGCTATCCGATTATCATGCTCAACAGCCCGTTCGTGTGGGCGTGGCAGTATGTCGGTGATGCGCTGGCGAAAACGCCGCTGAAGGTGGACGACCGTGATCGTGAACAAGGCGTATTCTTCGTGCGCGTCCCGTCCGATCTCGGTGTGGCGGTGAAGCAGGTGCAGCTCAAACTCAGCCAGACCGTTAACGGCACCCAGGTCGCGGTGCTGAACCAGACTGGCACCAGTCTGGTGGAACAGGACGCCGGCCGCATCATCCTGGAGCGACTGCACAGCGCACTGTGAAACTTGCATCCCTCGGCAGTGGCAGCAAAGGCAATGCCACGCTGATTGCCTCCGGCACGACCTTGGTACTGGTGGACTGCGGGTTCACCATCAAGGAAACCTGCGCCCGCATGGCCCGGCTCGGGCTCAGCCCGGCCGACCTCACCGCCATCCTTGTCACCCACGAGCACGGCGACCACATCCGTGGTGTGCTGCCGCTGGCCCGTCGTTTCCGCTTGCCGGTGCACCTGAGCTTCGGTACCTTGCGCGCAATTTCCCACGCTGGCAGTCGCCATCGCGTGGAGGGGGTCGAACTGGCGGAACTGCGCCCCGGTCGGCGCCTGCAATTGGGTGATCTCGATGTGCTACCGGTACCGGTGCCCCACGATGCGTGGGAGCCGGTGCAGTTCGTGTTCGAGCAGGGCCGGCGCCGTGCCGGTGTGCTCACCGATCTCGGCAGCCTCACCGCCCATGTGGTGGAGGCGTATCGCGATTGCGATGCGCTGCTGCTGGAGTGCAACCACGATCTCGGCATGCTGGCGGCAGGGCCTTATCCGCTGTCGTTGAAGCGCCGGGTGGGGGGCGACCGCGGCCACTTGAACAACCTGCAGGCGGGCAACATGGTGCGGCAACTGACCCAGCCGCGCCTGCAGCATCTGGTGCTGTCGCACCTGAGTGAACAGAACAACACCCCGGACCACGCGCTTGCGGCAGTGGCGGAGGCCGGGCTGGACGACCCGCGTCGCGTGCGCGTGGCCTGCCAGGAAGGCGGCTTCGACTGGCTCGAAGTCCAGTGAGACCCCGGCGCATGCGCCGACGAAACCGACACCCACACAAGTAGGTAGCCACAATGGAAAAACGCAAAGAGCTGTACGCGGGCAAAGCCAAGTCCGTCTACACCACCGACGACGCCGACCGGCTGGTGCTGTGGTTCCGCAACGACACGTCCGCTTTCGATGGCGAGAAGCTCGAGCAGCTGGATCGTAAAGGCGCGGTGAACAACCAGTTCAACGCCGCGATCATGGAAAAGCTGGCGGCGGCCGGCATCCCGACCCACTTCGAGAAACTGCTGTCGCCGCAGGAATCGCTGGTCAAGCGACTGGAAATGATTCCGGTGGAGTGTGTGGTGCGCAACATCAGCGCCGGTTCCCTGTGCCGCCGCATCGGTGTGGAAGAGGGCCTCGACCTGAACCCGCCGACCTTTGAGTTGTTCCTCAAGAACGACCCGCTGCACGACCCGATGATCAACGAAAGCCTGGCGGTCAGCTTTGGCTGGGCCACCGAAGCACAGCTGGCGACCATGAAAGAGCTGTCGCTGAAAGTGAACACCGTGCTCAAAGAGCTGTTCCTGACTGGCAACATGCTGCTGGTGGACTACAAGCTCGAGTTCGGCCTGTTCAACGGCGAAGTGGTGCTGGGCGATGAGTTCAGCCCGGACGGCTGCCGCCTGTGGGACAAGGACACCCGCGAGAAGCTGGACAAAGACCGCTTCCGCCAGGGTCTCGGCGGCGTGGTGGAAGCCTACGAAGAAGTGGGTCACCGGCTGGGCATGACGTTCGATTACTGAGCCCGGCAGCTGCCTAAAGTTGACGCCCCGCCCGGTTCGCCGCGCGGGGCGTTTTGTTTGTCGGCGGTCAGTATCGCGGCTGGCAAGGGTAGTCGTGGTGCGCAGAACCCGCGATGATGTGCGCTTTTGTACAGTCCGGTGACCGACCCTAAGGAGGCAGGATGGCGGCCAGTCTGGTTCTGGTGATCAATTGCGGCAGCTCCTCGATCAAGTTTGCGTTGGTGGATACCGCCGACGGTGAATTCCCACTGCACGGCATGGCGGAGCGCCTCAACAGCCCGCAAGCAGTGATCCACTGGGTGATCGGCGACCAGCGTCGCGACGTGGCGCTGCCGGACGGCGACCACAAGGCGGCGCTGGCGGCGCTGCTGCCGCACGTGCAGGAGTTCGCCGGTGACCGACTAGTGGCGATCGGTCACCGGGTAGTACACGGCGGTGAAGCGTTCACCGAAGCCTGTGTGGTGGATGCGGCGGCTCACCGTGCCATCAGTGCCGCCGCGGCCTTGGCGCCGCTGCACAATCCGGCCAACCTGCTCGGCATCGATGCCGCCGCCGCGCTGTTCCCGGCGCTGCCGCAGGTGGCGGTGTTCGATACCGCGTTCCACCAGACACTGCCGCCGCATGCCTACCGTTATGCGTTGCCGGAAGCGCTCTACACCGAGCAAGGCGTGCGCCGCTATGGCTTCCACGGCACCAGTCACAACTATGTCACCGCCCGCGCCGCCGCCATGCAGGGGGTGCCGGTAGACGCCAGCGCTTGGCTGTCGGCGCACCTCGGCAACGGCTGCTCCACCTGTGCCGTGCTGAACGGCCGCAGCGTCGACACCAGCATGGGCTTCACGCCGCTGGAAGGCTTGGTCATGGGCACTCGCAGCGGTGATGTGGACCCCAACCTGCACGGCTTCCTCGCCCGTGAACTGGGCTGGGACCTTGAACGCATCGACAGCTTGCTCAACCGCGAGAGCGGCTTGTTGGGGCTGTCTGGGTTGTCCAACGACATGCGTACGCTGGAGCAAGCCCGCGCCGACGGCCATGCCGGCGCCACCCTCGCCATCGAGGTGTTCTGCTACCGGTTGGCGAAGTCGCTGGCAGCACTGGCGTGTGCGCTGCCGCGCCTAGATGGCTTGGTGTTTACCGGCGGCATCGGCGAAAACTCGGTGCTGGTACGTGAGCGCACCGTGGCTCACTTGCAGCTGTTCAACCTGCGCCTGGATGCCGAGCGTAATCGCCGCTGCGTGGGCGGAACCTCCGGTCCGATCCAAGCCGACGGCAGCGCCGCCATCCTGGTGGTGCCGACCAATGAAGAATTGCAGATCGCCATGGAGACCCGCGCCTGCGTGCAAGCCATGGCGGCGTGAATGATTCCACTGGAGACAAGCATGCACAGTGATGATGTCCGCGTGCCCACCGCACGCGGTGAGCTGTTCAGCCGCCGCTGGCGCCCGGCCGATGCCGTGCCAGGCGCCGCCCCGGTGCTGCTGTTCCATGACTCGCTCGGCGCGGTGGCGCTGTGGCGTGATTTTCCCGCCCAGCTGGCGGCCGCACTCGGCCGCGAGGTGATTGCCTATGACCGGCTCGGCTTCGGTGCGTCGGATCCCTATCCGGCGGCGCAGATTGGTGCTGATTTCATTGCCGAAGAAGCGCGCTATTCGCTGGCGGCGCTGCAACGGGCCCATGGCTTTGCCGACTTCATTGCCTTCGGCCACAGCGTCGGCGGTGCTATGGCGAGCCACTGCGCGGCCGCCGCCCCGGCCCAATGTCTGGCGCTGATCACCGAATCGTCACAGGCGTTCGTGGAAGATCTGACGCTGGCCGGCATCCGCGCAGCGGCCGAACAATTTGCCCAGCCCGGGCAGCTGGAGCGGCTGGCGCGTTACCACGGCGATCGGGCCGCTTGGGTGCTGGCGGCCTGGATCGACAGCTGGTTGGCGGAGTCGATGGCCGATTGGACCATCGAGCCGGTGCTGGCGCAGGTGCGCTGCCCACTGTTGGCGCTGCACGGCAGCCACGATGAATTTGGCTCGCCCGCCCATCCGGCGCGTTATGCCGGCGGCGTGTCGGGCCACAGTCGCCAGCATCTGCTGGCTGATTGCGGCCATGTGCCGCACCGGGAATACCCCGATACCGTGATCGCGCTGGTGCGCGATTTCTTGGCCGAGGCGTTGGCGCCGGCCACTGACGCAGGCTGACAGGAGTGTCCATGCACATCTATTTCGTTGCCCCCACCGGATTCGGTGTCGGTCTTACTTCGGCCAGCTTGGGGTTGATGCGGGCGCTGGAGCGCAGTGGCCTCAAGGTCGGCTTCGTTAAGCCGGTGGCTCAGCATCATCCCGGCGATGACGGCCCGGAGCGCTCCACCGAACTGGTGGCGCGCACCTTTGGTATGCGACCGCCGCTGCCGCTGCCGCGTGAGGAAGCGGAACGCCTGCTCGGCAACGGCCAGGGCGATGCGCTGCTAGAAGAGTGCGTGCGGCGCTTCCACGAAGCCGCCGACGGCAAAGACGTGGTGGTGGTGGAAGGGCTGGTGCCGACCCGCAAGGTCGGTTACGCCGCTGGCCTCAACACCGATATCGCCAAGAGCCTCGGCGCCAGCGTGATCCTGGTGTCGGCGCCGGACAACGACTCGGTGGATGAGCTGGCCGGGCGGCTTGATATCCAAGCGCAGACGTTCGGTAGCCGGGTGCGCGGCATCATCCTCAACAAAGTCACCGATGCCGAGTTCGTGGTGCGCCTGCGTGAGCGCTTGCCGCGTTCGGTGGCCAGCAGCTTGCACGTGATCGGCGCGGTGCCGTGGAACGACGAACTCACCGCACCGCGTACCTGCGACGTGGCCGAACAGCTCGGTGCCAAGGTGCTGCACGCCGGCGACTATCAAAACCGGCGCATGGGCAAGATCGTGCTTTGCGCGCGCGCGCTGGCCAACACCGTGGAGCTGTTCCAGCCCCATGTGCTGGTGGTCACCCCTGGCGACCGCGATGACATCATCATCGCCGCCTGTTTGGCGGCCAATAATGGCGTGCCGCTGGCTGGGCTGCTGCTGTGCACCGGCTTCGAGCCGGACCCACGCATTATGGCGCTGTGTCAGAGCGCGCTCGATACCGGCCTGCCGGTGATGACGGTGGCCACTGGCTCCTACGACACCGCCACCTCGCTCAACCGCATGAACAACGAGATTCCGGCGGACGATCGCGAGCGGGCGGAGAAAGTCACCGATTTTGTCGCCGAACATCTCGACCAAGATTGGCTGCTACAGCAGTGCGGCCTGCCGCAGGAACCGACGCTGTCGCCGGCGGCGTTCCGCTACCAAATGGTGCAAATGGCGCAGCGTGCCAACAAACGCATCGTGCTGCCGGAAGGCGCCGAGCCGCGCACCGTGCAGGCGGCGGTGATCTGCCACCAGCGCGGCATCGCCCGCTGTGTGCTGCTGGCCAAGCCGGATGCGGTGGAGGCGGTGGCCAAATCCCACGGCATCACGTTGCCGGCAGAACTGGAAGTGATCGACCCAGACAGCATCCGTGGCCACTACGTGGAACCGATGGTGGAGCTGCGCAAAAACCGTGGCCTGACCGCGCCGGTAGCGGCTTCGCAACTGGAGGACACGGTGGTGCTCGGCACCATGATGCTGGCCACCGGCAATGTGGACGGGCTGGTGGCCGGCGCCATCAACACCACCGCCGCCACCATTCGCCCGGCATTGCAGCTGATCAAAACCGCGCCGGGTTACAACCTGGTGTCGTCGGTGTTCTTCATGCTGCTGCCGGAACAGGTGCTGGTGTACGGCGACTGCGCGGTAAACCCGGACCCGACCGCGCCGGAACTGGCCGAGATTGCGCTGCAAAGTGCCGCTTCGGCGCGGGCGTTCGGCATTGATCCGCGGGTGGCGATGTTGAGCTACTCCACCGGCGATTCCGGCACCGGCAGCGACGTCGAGAAGGTGCGCGAGGCGACCCGGCTGGCGCGCGAGAACGATCCCACCTTGCTGGTGGATGGGCCGCTGCAGTACGACGCGGCAGCCATCGAAAGCGTGGGCCGCCAGAAAGCGCCCAACAGCCCGGTGGCAGGCCGCGCCAATGTGTTCATCTTCCCTGACCTGAACACCGGCAATACCACCTACAAGGCGGTCCAGCGCAGCACCCACAGCCTCAGCGTTGGGCCGATGCTGCAAGGGCTGCGCAAGCCGGTGAACGATTTGTCGCGCGGCGCGTTGGTGGAGGACATCGTCTACACCATCGCGTTGACCGCGATTCAGGCCATGGACGACTGACCGTGCTGACCGGGGAGAGCGGCGCTGCTGCGGAACTGTGAGCAGCCGCGCGCTTGTTATCCTCCCAAGCAGTTTGCAGAATGCCAAAGCGCCCATCTGGGCGCTTTTTTTATTGGGTTGATTGATCCGGGGGGGTGCCTAGCGCCCTATACGGCAGTGATGAGCTGCCGCCGCGGTCCGGCGTCGCCGGTGCCGCCACTAAAACAATGATTAGAGGTGAACCATGATCAAGCGCGGACTGCTGTGTGCAGCGCTGCTGTGCCCGGCGCTGGCGTCGGCGGAATTGCTGGTAGGGCTGGGTTACACCAACGGCGTGGTGGGGCCGAACCTGGAGTGGGCCAACGAGCGCTACAGCCTTTACGTGCTGCCCGGCGCGCACCTGCGCAAGGGCGGGTTGGACACGGACGAACTGCGCTGGGTGGTCGGCGCCCGGCGCCCGCTGGAGCGCACCACCATGCAAATGCCGGGGTTTTTTGTCGGCGCCATGTTCGGTGATCTGGGCGAGCGCTCGTACGAGCGGCTTGGCCTCGGCGCTGAGCTGGGCCGCCAGTGGCTGACGCCGTCGGTGCGCTTCACCGTCAGCGCGGGTATTGCGGTGCTGGAAGAAAAAAGCGCTTACGACAAGGACATGGAACCGACGTTGGTGCTCAGCACCACCTTCAGCATGCGTCGCTGAAGCCTGGCAAAGCCCCTAATCGGGCAGGTCACGGCGTGCAAGTACTTGAAGTTTTGCACAGGGTCTGTTGGGCCTTGTGCACCGCAGCGGACAGCACAGAGCTGCCGTCGGTCAGCGAATGATCAGCGCTAAGTGATTGATATCAATAAAAAATAGTGTTGCGTGAATTTTCATCGTTTTGTAGCAAGTGCCCGATTGATGCGGCCTGTGGCCGCTTCTCCCCGCCTTGTTCACAAAGTTATCCACAGAATCTGTGGGTAACTGTGGACAGTGGCAAGTGACCGGTGCGTCACGCATGGCCGGCCGGGGCAGGGGGTGTTTTACGATCTTTGTTGTATAGTCCGACAATGCGGTGACGGTTGTCCGACACCGATCCAGCGACTTTCCAGCGTGGGGTGCCGCCATGCAATTCAAAGCCAACGACAGTCTGTCGGAACAGATCGCCCAGCATTTGGGCCAACAGATCATCCGCGGAGAAATGCTGCCCGGCGACCGCATTCAGGAGCTGCGCATCACCAGCGAGCTGGAAGTGAGCCGTGGCTCGGTGCGCGAGGCACTGCTGATCTTGCAGCGCCGCCACCTGATCGACATCCTGCCGCGCCGTGGTGCGGTGGTGAAAGACTTGTCAGAAAGCCAAGTGCGCAGCCTTTACGAGATTGCCCAGGTGCTGCTCGGGCTGGTGGTGCGCAAGGCCATCAAGGTGATGAAAGAAGAAGACCTAGATGTGTTCATTGAGCTGATTCACCAGCTCAGCGAGCAGGCCGCCAGCCGCGATACCCAGGCATTTTTTGACAGCAGCTTCGCATTCTTCGAAACGCTTTATCCCTATGCCCGCAATGATTTTGTCGAAGACATTCTTGCCAATCTGGACCCCGCCATCCGCCGCGCCTACTACATGGCGATCCACATTGATCCGGACGAAATGAAAGAGTGCCTGGGCTTCTTTAAGGCCACCATCGAAACCATCTTCCGTCGCGATGTGCGTTCGGCGCTGGAGATCATCCGCGAATTTGCCGAGCACCAGTCATCGCTGGTGCAGGAATCGATCCAGCGCGCGCGCCAGATCGAAGCCGCTTGGGGCCGCCGCAAGCAGCGCTGAGTCAACGCTGCACACTGCTGTCGGTATGGCGGCCGGCCGGCGTCACCACCACCGCACCCTGGCTGGCCATGGCCGGCCGTGGCGCCATTCGCTCCAGCCAGAACAGGGTGCCGGCGATCACCGCCACCGGCATGATCACCAAGTTCACCAGGGGCACCAATGACAGCCCGAGGATGATGCCGCCCAGCGACAGCACCGCCAGTCGCCGCTGGCGCAGCCGCGCCAAGACCTCGGCAAAGGGCACCAGGCGGGTGTCGGCGCCGTAGTCGATGTATTGAATTGCCATCATCCATGCGCTCCAGCCGAACCAGAGCGCGGTGCCGAGCAGGTTGAGGCCGGGGATGAACGACAGGATCACCACCAGTATCAGCAGCAGCACGGCGCGCCACAGCCAGTACCAGAATTTGCGCAGCTCGCGCTTGATGGTGCGCCAAGTCATGCCGGCGATGCTCTCTTCCGGCTGCGGCGGGAAGCCCAGCGGACCGGCGTGCATCAGGTCCACCTTGGCGGCGAGGAAGCCCATGAACGGGCTGGCCAGCAATTGCGCCACCGCGGTGAACACCGTCGCCATCAACACCAGCAGCGACAGCCACACCACCACCTGCAGCAGTCCCGACAGCAGCGATAGTCCCGGGTTGAGGAACGCGAAGGTGCCTTCGATGGCCCAGCCGGAGGCATAGCCAGCAATCAGGCCGCTGATCCAGGTGGCAG
The DNA here is from genome assembly GCF_041102775.1 of Alcanivorax sp. REN37. Classification (NCBI taxonomy): domain Bacteria; kingdom Pseudomonadati; phylum Pseudomonadota; class Gammaproteobacteria; order Oceanospirillales; family Alcanivoracaceae; genus Isoalcanivorax; species Isoalcanivorax beigongshangi. The sequence goes on along the minus strand of NZ_JBGCUO010000001.1, from coordinate 2,092,254 downwards.
CAAAGTAATAGGCAGTACCGAACAGCAGGATGTTGACCAGTACGGGTACGACCACCCAGCTGCGCAGCGTGCGACTGCGCGCCAGCGCGGCACTGCGGCGCAGGGTGTCGAGGGCTTCGGCAAAGGGTGCGATCACGGCGGGTCCTTGGCAGCAAATGAACAGCGGTCCGGCGTGGCCGGCCCCGCACAGGATAGCCGACGCAGCGGCCAACGGGCAGGGTGTCAGGCGGCGGTTATTTGAGCGGTCGAGGTTAGTGCGGGCGCGCAAATTTATATACACTCACGGTTTTTCCGTGCCGCTCAACGCCAAGGGAGGCCGGGCTTGCCACGGCGACGCAGGCACCGGACCGGGTGCCCGTGATTCTGTCCGCAGCGTCATGAAACTCCGCACCCCCCACGGGCGTGCCTTGATCAGGTCCAGTCATGCGTCTGAAAAGTATCAAGCTGGCGGGTTTCAAATCCTTTGTGGACCCGACCACCGCGCTGTTCCCGGAGAACCTCACGGCGGTGGTGGGGCCGAACGGCTGTGGCAAATCCAACATCATCGATGCGGTACGTTGGGTGATGGGCGAATCGTCGGCGAAGAATCTGCGCGGCGAATCCATGGCCGACGTCATCTTCAACGGCTCCAATGCGCGCAAGCCGATATCCCAAGCCAGCATCGAACTGGTCTTCGACAATAGCGACGGCAAGATTGGCGGCGAATACGCGCGGTTTGCCGAAATCTCCATTCGCCGCCTAGTTACCCGTGACGGCCAATCGAACTACTTCCTCAACGGCACTAAGTGCCGCCGCAAAGACATCACCGATGTGTTCCTCGGCACCGGTCTTGGGCCGCGCAGTTACGCCATCATCGAGCAGGGCATGATCTCGCGACTGATCGAGGCGCGCCCGGAAGACCTGCGCGTGTACATCGAAGAAGCGGCCGGCATTTCCCGCTACAAGGAACGGCGCAAGGAAACCGAAGGCCGCATGCGCCGTACGCGCGAGAACCTGGAGCGGCTGACCGACATCCGTGAAGAGCTGGAGCGGCAACTGGAGCGGTTGTCACGGCAGGCGGCGGCGGCAGAAAAATACAAGCAATACAAAGAGGAAGAGCGGCTGCTGTCCGCCCAAGTGCGGGCCCTACGCTGGCGCACCCTGAACGCCCAAGTCGAGCAGATCGAGCAGATCATGCGCGAGTTGGAGGTGCAGGTGGAAGCGCGCGTGGCCGAGCAGCGCCGGGTGGATGCCGAGCTGGAACGGCTGCGCGATGGCCACACCGAACTGCAAGACCGCTACAACAGCGTGCAGCAGGAGTACTACGCGTTGGGCGCCGAAGTGGCGCGGCTGGAACAAAGCATTCAGCACCAGCGTGAACGCAAGCACCAGCTCAACGACGAACTCGAACAAATACGGCGTAGCTGGCAGGAATCGGTGAACCACCGCGACACCGACGCCGAGCGGGTGGCGGAACTGGACGCCCAGCTGGATGAGTTGGAGCCGGCGCTGGAAATGGCGCGCGAGCAGGATGCCGAGACCGCCGAGCAGCTAGCGATGGCAGAAGAGACCATGCAGCTGTGGCAGCAGGAGTGGGACCACTTCAACCTCAGTTCCTCGGAATCCCGGCGCCGCGCGGAAGTGGAACAGTCGCGCATCCAGCATCTGGAAACCTCCATCGAACGGCTGTCTGACCGCATTGAGCGCTTGGCGCGCGAGCAGGACACCCTCGACGCCGGCCCGCTGGCCGCAGAAACACGCCAGCTGGAAGAGCAGCACGCACAGCTGCGTGAGCAGTCCGAAGAAGCGGACATGCGCGCCGAAACGGTGCAGGAGCAGATCCTGCAAATCCGCCGCGACAATGGCGAGCGCGGTCGCAAGCTGGAAGAAGACCGTGACCAGCTGCAACTCAAGCAGAGCCGCCACGCCACCCTGGAAGCGCTGCAGAAAGCCGCCCAGGGCGATGACGGCCAACTGGCGCTGTGGCTGGAGCGTCACCAACTGGCACGCAAGCCGCGCCTGTCCGACGGCCTGACGGTGGAGCCGGGCTGGGAAAACGCCGTGGAAATGGTGCTTGGTGATGCCTTGCAAGGCATTTGCCTAGACGGCTTTGAGCAGGTGGAGGGCTGGCTTGGCGATCTGTCCCATGGCCGCTTGTGCCTGGTGACCCCCGGTCCGCTGACGGTGCCCGCGGGTGACACCACGCTGGCCGCGCTGGTCAGCGGCCCGGCGCCCGCTTGGCTCGGCCAAGTGTTTGCGGTGGAGACTTTTGCCCAAGCATTGGCGCGTCGCGCCAGCCTTGGCGTCAGTCAATCGGTGGTGACCCGCGACGGCATCTGGCTCGGGCCGGATTGGCTGCGCGTGGCCGGCGGTGATGACCAAGGTGCCGGCATCCTCGCTCGCCGCCGCGAACTGGACGAATTGGACGAGGCTTTGCCGCTGCTGGAAGAGCAAGTGGCCGAACACCGCTTGGCGCTGGAGCAAGGCCGCGAGCAGGTGCAGGAGCTGGAGCACGAGCGCGAGGAATGCCTGCGCCAAGTAAGCCGCATTAACCGCGAGATGGGCGAGCTCAGCGCCCAGATCAGTGCTCGCCAGGTGCGTTTGGAACAGATCACCATGCGCCGTGAGCGGTTGTCCCAAGAACTGGAAGACAGCCGCGCTCAGCGCGCGGAAGAGCAAGAGCACATCAAAGACGCCCGCGCCACGCTGAGCGAAGCGTTGGATGCCATGGAGCAGGACAGCAGCCAGCGCGAAGCGCTGCTGGCCCGCCGCGATCACACCCGTGGCCAGCTGGAAAGCGCGCGCCAGAGTGCGCGCCAGCAACGCGACCAAGCCCACCAGTTGGCGATGTCGGCCCAGGCCGCACGCACTCAGGCGGAGTCATTGCGCCAAGGTCTGGTGCGTTTGGAAGCCCAGGTGGCGGCGCTGGCGGAACGCAAGACGCTGCTGGAAAACCAGCTCGACGAAGGCGACGACCCGGTGCTGGAGTTGCGCGGACAGCTGGAAGAAAAACTGGAAATGCGGCTCGACGCGGAGCAGCGCCTGCAGCAGGCGCGCCGTGATCTGGAAGGGGTGGATCACGACGTGCGTGGCCTCGATGCCCAGCGTTTGCAGTTCGAGCATCAGGCGCAGGAAGTGCGCACCATGCTCGACAGCAAGCGCATGCAGTGGCAGGAGCTGCAAGTGCGCCGTACCACGGTGCAAGAACAGTTGGCCGAACAACAATTCGATCTGCCCACGGTCCTGCAGAACCTGTCCGAAGACGCCAACGAGAGCGACTGGAACCAGGAACTGGAAGCCATTGCGGGGCGCATCAGCCGCCTGGGCCAGATCAACTTGGCGGCGATCGATGAATACAAAACCCAGGCCGAGCGCAAGGAATACCTGGACAGCCAGAATGCTGATCTGGAAGACGCGCTGCGGACGCTGGAAAACGCCATCCGCAAGATTGACCGCGAAACCCGCACCCGCTTCAAGGAGTACTTCGACCGCATCAATAAAGGGCTGCAGGAGCTGTTCCCGAAAGTATTCGGCGGCGGCCATGCCTACCTGGAATTGACCGGCGAAGACCTGCTCGATACCGGGGTGGCGATCATGGCGCGGCCGCCGGGCAAACGAAACAGCACCATCCATTTGCTGTCCGGCGGTGAGAAGGCGCTCACAGCCTTGTCATTGGTGTTCTCTATTTTCCGCCTCAATCCGGCGCCTTTTTGTATGCTCGACGAAGTGGACGCGCCGCTGGATGATGCCAACGTCGGCCGCTTCTGTAATTTGGTGAATGAAATGTCCAGTGTGGTCCAGTTCATCTATATCACTCACAACAAGATCGCCATGGAAATGGCGCAGGCGTTGATGGGGGTCACCATGCACGAACCGGGGGTGTCGCGCTTGGTGTCGGTGGACGTGGACGAAGCCGCAGAGATGGCTGCACTGTGATGCGCAATAAGTGGGAAGACGGGGGTCTACAAACAAGGACAGAGGCAAGCTCATGGGCCTGAATCTTGAAACCCTGGTTGGCATTTTAGTCATCCTGATCCTGCTGATTGCCGCTGACGGCTTTCGGCGCATGCTGCGCGAGCGGGCCACCCGCCTGCGCATGAGCATTCGGCCGTCACGGCGCAAGGTGCAGGATGATGACGACGACCACAGTAACGATGAACACAATCCGGAGCTGCCCTCCGGCGGCGCCCGACGGGTGCAGCGCCATGTGGCCGCGCCCGGCCCCGACAGCCAGCAGGCGCTGTTCGATGACGAGCCGGACGACGAGTTGTACGCGCAGCTAGAGCCGGAAGAACCGGAGCCAGTGCGCGCCGCGCCCGCCGCGCGTCCGGACCCGCTGGCCGATAAGGTGCCGCCGCGTCCGGCGGCGCCACGCCAAGATCTGCCGCAACCGGCTCCGGCGGCGCGTGCTGAGCCGAGCCGTGCGGCGCGCACGCCCGCACCGGCGGCCGAGCCAATGGAAGTGGTGGTGGTGCATTTGGTTGCCCCCGCGGGTGAGCGCTTTGCCGGCGCTACTTTGCTGGCGCTGCTGCTGGAAAGCGGTCTGCGCTATGGCGAAATGGACATCTTCCACTGCCATCGCAATGAGCAGGGGCGCGACGTGCTGCAGTTTTCCATGGCCAATGCGGTGGTGCCCGGCACCTTCGATATCGACGCCATGGAAGAACAGCTGTACGCCGGCATGACTTTCTTCATGGGCCTGCCCGGCCCGTCGCGGCCAGTGGCGGCGCTGGAGCGCATGCTTGATACCGTGCGCATGCTGGCCGAAGCCCTCGGCGGCGAACTCAAAGACGAGCACCGTAATGTGCTCACCCCGCAAACCATGGAACACCTGCGCGAGCGCGTGCGCGAATTCGAGCGCCGCTGGCACTTGTTGCAGGAACAGTGACCTGACATGGCGCCCTGCGGGGCGCCATGTGCATTCAAGAGCTGTCGTTTATGAGCCAGGACGATCTGTTTGCCGCGCCGGCCGGCGATGCCGAGCGCGCCGCTGCCCTGCGTGCGCAGCTACAAGATTGGAGCTACCGCTACTACGTGCTCGATGATCCGGGCGTGCCGGATGCCGAATACGACCGCGCCTTCCGCGCGTTGCAAGCGCTGGAGCAGCAGCACCCCGAACTGGTGACGCCGGATTCTCCCACCCAGCGCGTCGGCGACCGGCCACTGGAAGGCTTTGCCACCGTCCAGCACGACGTGCCGATGCTGTCGCTCGGCAATGTGTTCGATGACGACGAGTTGGCCGACTTTGACCGCCGTATCCGCGAGCGGCTCGACATCAGCACCGAGGTGGATTACGTCGGCGAGCCCAAGCTCGATGGTTTAGCGGTGAGCTTGCTGTACGAAGACGGCCGGCTGGTGCGCGCTGCCACGCGCGGCGATGGCACCACCGGCGAAGACATCACCCTCAATGTGCGCACCATGCGCTCGGTGCCGTTGGTGCTGCGTGGCCAGGCTCCGGCGCGGCTGGAGGTGCGTGGCGAAGTGATCATCACCCACGCCGGTTTCGAAGCGCTCAACCAGCGTCAATTGGCCGACGGCGCCAAGCCATTCGCCAATCCTCGCAACGCCGCTGCCGGCAGCCTGCGCCAGCTGGACCCGGCGATCACCGCTCAGCGGCCGCTGGAACTGCATGCCTATGCGGTGGCGCAGTTGGACGGGCAGCCGTGGCCGGCGCGCCACAGCGACTTGCTGGCGCTGCTGCGCGACTGGGGCTTTCGCGTCAACAGTCACGTGCGGGTGTGTGCTGGGCTGGCGGCGCTGGAACGCTTCTACCGTGAGTTGCTGGCCGGCCGTGACGGCCTCGGCTATGACATCGATGGCGTGGTGTACAAAGTCGACCGGCTCGACTGGCAGCAAGACCTGGGCTTTGTGTCGCGCGCCCCGCGCTGGGCGGTGGCACACAAATTCCCCGCCCAGGAAGAAATCACCGTGCTGGAAGGGGTCGACTTCCAGGTCGGCCGTACCGGCGCCATCACGCCGGTGGCGCGGCTGACGCCGGTGCAGGTGGGCGGCGTCACGGTCAGCAACGCCACGTTGCACAACATGGATGAAGTACAGCGGCTGGATCTGCATATCGGTGACAGCGTGGTGCTTTACCGCGCCGGCGATGTGATTCCGAAAGTGGTGCGGGTGTTGCCCGAGCGGCGTCCAGCGGATGCCGCCACCATCGTGCTACCCACCGCGTGCCCGGCCTGTGGCAGCGATGTGTTCGTGCCAGACGGCGAAGTGGTGGCCCGTTGCAGCGGCGGGCTGGTGTGCCCGGCCCAGCGCAAGGAGGCCCTGCGTCACTTTGCTTCCCGCCGGGCGCTGGATGTGGACGGCCTCGGCGAAAAGCTGGTGGATGCGCTGGTGGACAAAGGCTGGGTGCAGTCGCCGGCGGACTTATTCGCATTACGGGTAGAGCAGGTGGCGTCGCTGGAGCGCATGGGCGACAAGTCCGCCGAGAACCTGATGCAGGCGTTGGAGCGCAGCAAAGACACCAGCTTGGCGCGGTTCCTCTATGCGCTCGGTATCCGCGAGGTGGGCGAAGCGACGGCCCAAGGGCTAGCCCAGCATTTTGGCCGGCTGGCGCTGCTGATGGCAGCGGACGAGCAGGCGTTGCAAGAAGTGCCCGACGTCGGCCCAGTGGTGGCCAGCAACGTGCAGCACTTCTTCGCCGAGCCGCATAACCGGGCGGTGATCGAAGCGCTGTTGGCGGCCGGGGTACGGTTTGATGAGCACGATCCAGCTGAACGCCCGGCGGCGGACCAACTGCCGTTGGCTGGCCAGACCTGGGTGCTCACCGGCACGCTCAGCCAGCTCACCCGCGATGCCGCAAAAGGACTGTTGCAGCAGTTGGGAGCTAAAGTCAGCGGCAGTGTGTCGAAGAAAACTCACGCAGTGGTGGCGGGCGAGGCGGCGGGCAGCAAATTGGCCAAGGCTGAGGAGCTTGGCATCACCGTACTGGATGAAGACGCCTTGGTTGCGCTGCTGAACGAACACGGGTTAACTGCCAAACCATGAAACTGCTGACGCTGCTGCTCGCGATCCTGACCTTGACCGGCTGCGCCTACCGGCCACCAGACAACGTCGACAACGCCTGCTTGATCTTTGAGCAGCGCAGCAGCCTGTTCAACAACTGGCAGAAGCAGGCCAAGCGGGTGGAAACCGAGTTCGGCGTGCCAGTACCGGTGATGATGGCCACCATCTACCAGGAATCGCGTTTCGTGCCGCGCGCGCGGCCGCCGCGCCGCAAATTGCTGGGCTTCATTCCCTGGCGACGGCCTTCCACCGCTTACGGTTACGCGCAGGCGCTGACCAGCACTTGGGGCTGGTACGAAGAGGAAAGCGGCCGCTCCGGCAGCCGTACCCGCTTCAAGGACGCGATCCACTTTGTCGGCTGGTATCACGACCAATCGCACCGCCGCAACGGCATTGCCAAAACCGACGCTTACAACCTCTACCTCGCCTACTACGCCGGTCACGGCGGCTATGCCCGTGGCACCTACCGCCACAATCGTTCGATGCTCGGTGCCGCCAACCGGGTGGCGCGCATGGCCGCCATCTATGACCAGCAACTGCGGGCCTGTGGCCGACGCTAGCCGCATGGACAGCGAAGCGGTGGTATACGGTTGCATCCGTTTGCCCGCCAGCCCGGACAGGCTGGCGCAGCAGCGCCGTTGCATGCACAATCGGCGCGCGTTGCGCCAACTGCCCCTGGCAGACAGTGGCGCGCTGCTCAGCCGCGAGCTGTTTGCCGTGTCGGGGGATGACGAACACGGCGAAACGCGCAGCCAGCTGATCCATTTCGGCCTCGCCGACACCGGCGTCGAATACGAATGGAGCCACTGGATTCGCCAGTTCGAGGCGCTGTTGCAGCAGATGTACTGGGCCACCGCGGTGGTCCACCTAGATACCGAGACCGCCGGCCGCCACAGTTTCGCTTGGCAAGCGCTGGATGAGTGCCACAGACCCGGAGACGCGCCGCTGACGGTGCGTTGCGAATGGGCCCGTGAGGGGACGGTGGGATGAACAACAACAAGTGGCCACGCCACAGCAGGGAACACAGTCACAGCATGCGTCATTACCCGGAGCCGGCGTCGCAACCGCGGCGGTCCCGCAGTGCCCGGCGCCACAGCGCCGACAGCGAGCAACGACTGTTGCTGCGTTTGCTCACCGCCCGTTTCGGTACGTTGCCAGCGCCGCTGGAGGCGCGCGTGCGCGGCGCCGAGCCGTCGCAACTGGAGCTGTGGACCCACCGCATGCTGCAGGTAGAGCGGCTGGAGCAAGTGTTCGTCGACGCCTGATCCACGGCAGGCTACCGGTGTCGGTGGCTTCCGTTTCTTTGTCTTTGCCTTTCGTTGCTACGGTTGCCGAATGTCTGGCCGGTGTCGGTGTGCTTGCGCTCGACACGCCGCAACGCAGTCTGAGACCGGCCGCGAGGGCCAGCCAGCCACGGCTGACTGGCCCGGGTCGCTTTAGCCGCCACGCACTGCCCGGTAGACCTCGGTTTCAAATTCCAAGTAACCGCCATAGGACGCCGGATCGGCAAACGGCAACACTTGGCTGGCCCAGAAGCCGCCGATGCCGTGGTGGCGGTCGATCCAGTAGTAGAGGTTTGCCAGTCCAGCCCAACCGACGCTGCCGCTCGGGCGTCCGGTGGGAGCATCTTCCTCCAAGGTCATAAAGGTGAATGACCAACCTTTGCGCAGACCGGGGTACATTTCTGCATCGTTCGATAGCGCCGGTATTACTCCAGGCAGCAGCTTGACGCGCTGGTGGGGCAGTAGCTGGTTGCGGGTGGCCATGGCCACGGTATCCGGTTTCAGCACCTGGCCACTGGGCCCGGCGCCGTCGTTCAGCCACATGCGGATGAACTTCATATATTCGGGAATGCTGGCGTACAGCCCGTGCCCGCCGCAGTCCACCTCCGGCTGGTCCGGCAGAAACAGGTTCATGTCTTGCAAGCCGCCGTTGGCTTCGCGTGCGTACACCGCCGCGGTGCGCTCGCGCATGGAGGGGCTGCGGGTGAAGCCAATGTCGCGCATCGCCAGCGGCTCGAACACCCGCTCGCGCAACACTTGGCTAAGGCGCTGGCCGCGCAGCTGCTCCACGATCAATCCAGCCCAATCGATGTTGGTGCCGTACTCCCACTGACTGCCGGGATCAAACAGCAGCGGTGTCTCCAGCGCCGCGCGGGTGCAGCTGATGACACTGGGCTGGCCATGCTCGAGCGCCAGGGTGAGGTATTTCTCGTTGAAGAAATCGTAAGCAAAGCCGCCGGTGTGGGTGAGCAGGTGACGCGCCGTCAAGTCGGTTTTAGGCGCCCGCAGTTGCGGCTGACCCTGCCCATCGAAGCCGTCCAGTACTTGCAGGCCAGCAATGGCCGGCAGGTAGTCCTTCGCCGGCGCGTCCAAATCCAGCAGTCCTTCTTCTACGCACTGCAGCACCGCGGTGCCGGCCACTGCCTTGGTGGTAGAGAACATGGCGAACACGGTGTCCTCGGCCATCGGCGCGGCGCCGGGGCCTTGCACGCCAGCGGCGCCGGAATAAAGGGTCCGATCGCGGTCGGTGACCATGGCCACCACGCCAGGGACCGCTGGGGTGGCTGATACCGCTCGTTGCAGGATGCCGTCAAGGGACGAAGTCGGAAGCTGCATGCCGTTCTCCTGTTATTGGAATGTGGGAAATGGTCTGCCGGCAGCGTGCCGCAGTGCACACCTCCCTGCCATTCCAGAACGGCAGTGGTTGCTCCGGATCGGAAGCGGGCTGTATCAGTTGTGTCGCCGCTGCGCCAAGGTGCGGGACGGTAGCTGGCCGAAGTGCTCGTAGTAGCGCTTGGCCAGCGCGCCCAGATTGACGAAGCCCCAGTCCGCAGCCACGGTGGTGATGGTGTCACCGGGGCGCGCTTGCTGCAGAGCACGATGGAAGCCTTCCAGCCTGCGCTGGCGCAGGAACTGCTGTGGCGTCATACCACGGGTGCGACGGAAGCCATCCGATAGCGCGCGGGTGGACACCCCCACGCGTTCAGCAATGGCGCCGATGGTGGGCGGCTGCGCTGCTTCGGCGGCCATGATCTGCTCGGCGCGGCACACATAATGGGGCGCCGCCGCCGTGGCGGCACGCAGCGGCAGGCCGGCGCGTTCGCTCCAAGCTTGCAGCAGTTCCACACACAACATTTCCTCCAGATGTGCGGCGGCGTTGGTGCCCAGTAGCAGGCTGCCATCGGCTTGGATCGAGCGCACCGCGTACGCCAGCAGTGTGTGCCAACGGGAACCGGTGCCGCCGAAGGCGACGCGCTGAGTCCACAGCTGCGGATCGGGGCGGCCGCCCAGCCAGCGAGTGGCGATGTTTTCCACCACATCATGGGGAATGGTCAGGTTGAGTTGCATGTGGCTGGCGTCGGCGTCCAGCCAGTAGTCGGTGCGCGAGCAGTCCACTACGAAACTGTCGCCGGCGGCGGTGCTGACATGCTGGCCGCCATCTTGTTGATGGCGCAGCGTGCCGCGCAGGGTGTTGAGCACCAAAATGTTGCCGGCATCCGGATCGAAGCGGTCCAGATGCACCGGCACACCGTAGGCAAAGCGAGTAAGGGTGATGCGGCCGATCTGCGCTAAGCGCATGGTGGCCGCCGGCGCTGTGCGTGGCGCCGCTGGCTGCACCCGGAACGGCATGTAGACCTGGCGGCAGAACGCCGCGACCTGATCCCAGTCCTCCGAGAAGGTCGGCCCGTTTTGAGTAAAAGGACGGCCGGCGTCATCCAGCAGCAGGGCTTGATCCAACATCAGGGGACGCATCTCCAAAGCGAAGTGACGGCGCCGAACAGCGGGTTGCGGCAGTCAGGCTTCCACGGAAAGCGCCGCTTTTAAATAAGACTTTGGTGGTCGTCGCTGCGTGCTTGCAGATCAGCGCGGTGCAAGCCGGGGCAGATTCCGGCTGGCGGGCCGGCGCGAAGTTTACCCTCGGCGCCATCCACGGCGCCGCTCACATGGCGGAGACATTGCCGTGTGGCGAGCACTGGCCGCTGTGTTCAACCTCGGCCTGGGCCCAGCAACCGGGGCTTTCCGCGTCGAAAAACACCAGTTCGCGCCGTCCGTTGCCGAACAACCGCTGGGCGCGGCGCATCACCAGTGGGTCGTGGCGGTAGACCGCTACCGCCACCCGTCGCAGTCGCCGCTGGCGACCGAGCTGGGCAACGATGTGGCGGTCCTGGGGCCCCAGACTCCAACCATAGATCACCAGCGATTCCGCCATGTTGGGCAGCACGCCCTCATAGACCTGACGCAGGTAATGGTGGCCGGCTATGGCGCGGCGTTTTTCCGCGGCGGAGCCGGCGCACACCACGCTGCCGTGTTCGCTCAACTGGCCATGGGGAAACACCAGCAGAGTGTTGTCGCCGTCCGGCTGCCAGCCGATCGGGCGTACACTGGGTGCCGGACAGGCCGCCGCCCAGCGCGCGATGGCGTCATAGTTGAGCGTGGCGACGGTGCGGAAGCGGCTGAGGAAACGGCGCAGCCGTGGCAGCAGCGGCGCCAGCGTGGCGTGACTGACGTGGTGCTGTTGCAGCGCCTGCAGCAGATGCAGACGTAGCTGATGGCGCGGCAGCGGATCCTGTGGATGGCGGCGCCGGTGCCAACCCAAGGCGCGCTCGGCGTTGGCGCTGCCGGCGGCTTGGTAGAGCGCTGCCAGTTGCGGTGCACGCTGCTCCACATGTTGGCGCAGCGTGCGGTAATGAAAGGCGGGGCAGACGGCGATGCTGGCGCCGTTGCCGAGAATCAGGCCGTCATCAAAGGTGGATGCCAACTGCGGCCAGGGAACCAAGGTTGTTGCCATGGGTGCTCCGTCGGAACTGACCGGAGCCTGTTATAGCGCCTGATTGTTGCAGTTCGATCACCGCCGCAGCGGCCGCCGGATGCGCTGTCCCAGCGCCACCCCGGCCAAGGCCAGCAATCCCCCCACCAGGTGGTAACCGGCCAGTTGCTCATCCAGCCACAGCATGGCGGCCAGCGCCACGAACACCGGGGTCAGGTTGAGGAACAGACTGGCGCGGCCGGGGCCGAGTGCTTGGATGCTCTTGATCCACAGCAGCGGCGCGCCCACCGAGGCCAGCACCCCGGCATACAGCACCAGCGGCAGCCCGGCAGCAGTGACCGGGGCGGTGGTGGTGACCGCAAACCACGGCGTCAGCACCAGCATGGCGGCCAGGATCTGGATATAGAGCTGCAGCCAGTGGCTGAACGGAAACTGCCAACGCAGTAGCAGCGCTCCGTACAGCGCGTTGGCGGTGACGGCAATCAGCATCAGTGCGTCGCCCGGCTGTGGGCGGGTGTGCAGCAGCGTCAGCGGCGCGCCGCCGGAAATCAGCCACACCACCCCGGCAAATGACACCAGCCCACCGATCACCACGCCCCACGTCAGTCGGTCGGCGGTGAGAGCGCTGCCGATCAGACCGGCCAGCAGCGGCGACAGCGCCAGCAGGATCGCCATGTTGGTGGCACTGGTGGTGGCCGCGGCGTAATAGGCCAGCCCTTGGTACACCACCATGCCGAGCACTCCCAGCACCAGCAGTCGCAGCAGGTGAGGGCGCAATAGATGGCGTTGGCGCCACAGCAACGGCAGCAGTAGCGGCGTCATCAACAGCGCCGCCAGCAGCCAGCGATAAAACAGAATCGCTTCCGGGTCGATGCGGCCGTGGGCGAGTTTGGTCACCAGCGTGTTACCGGACCAGATCAGAACCGTGGTCAGCGGCAGCAGATAGTGCCAGCGGGTGGGGGAGACGGGATCAGCCATGGGTGGCTCCGTTCGGCAAGGCAGGGGCGCAGTGTAGCGGAGTGCCGGAGATGGCAAAAACCAAGTGGTGCGGCGAATTGGCGATACGCCAGCGCGCTGGTTGTTAGGCTGGGGCGTTCGAATACGAAGCGCCCATGTCGCGGGTGGGCTGCTTAGTCCTTAGCAAGGGATGGCGTTGATGAATGTTATTCATGTTCTTGGGCGGCATGATTGCGGGCGCAACGGCAAAATGCCGCGTTGTGCTAGTGATTGTCGATAAGGCACTATCTCGCGGTTGGATTGATTGATGAGGAAGATTCATGCTCGAACGTCGCCATCTGGAAACGCTCAGCGCTATCCGTCAGCACGGCAGTCTGGTGGAGGCCGCAGAGCATCTGCATGTCACCCAGTCGGCGCTGTCACACCAGCTCAAAGAGCTGGAAGGGCGGCTCGGTTTGCAGTTGTTGCACCGGCGCACGCGACCGCTGCGCTTCACTAATCCGGGGTTGAAAGTGCTGGAGCTGGCCGATCAAGTGCTGCCGCAGATGCAGGCGCTGGAGCGTGAACTGCGGCGTATGGCCGCCGGCGAAAGCGGGCGCATGCATGTGGCGATTGAGTGCCACTCCTGCTTCCAGTGGCTGATGCCGGCGCTGGACCGCTTCCGTGGCCTATGGCCAGGCGTAACGCTGGACCTGTCGGCGGCATTCTCGTTCGCGCCGCTGCCGGCACTGGTGCGCGGTGATCTGGATCTGGTGATCACCTCCGATCCAGACACCACCGAAGCCGTGCAGTGGGCGCCGTTATTCCGCTATGAACTGGTGCTGGCGGTGGCCAACGACCACCCGCTGGCGCGCCGGCGCAATGTGGCGCCGGAGGATTTGGCCGGTGTCACCCTGATCACCTACCCGGTGGAACGCGATCGGTTGGATGTGTTCACCGCCTTCCTGGATCCGGCCGGCGTCACCCCGAGCGCCGTTCGCACCGCCGAACTGACGCCGATGATGATCCAGCTAGCGGCCAGCGGCCGCGGTGTGGTGGCGCTGCCGAACTGGGCGCTGACCGAATACTTGGAGCCGGGCTTAGTGACAGCAGTATCGTTGGGTGAAGCCGGCGTCTGGCGCACGCTCTATGCCGGTGTGCGCAGCGAGGACGCCGACTCACCTTATTTGCAGGATTTCATCGGACTGGCGCGCGAACATTGCTTCCGCTCTTTGGCCGGAATTCGCGCGCCGGAGTGAGGAGCTGCCCGGCGTAGTCGTCGGATGGGCATAGAAAACGCCAGCCGTTGCCGGGCCGCTGAATAGCGATTAGCCGCCGCGCTTGGGGAGTAATCAGCCCGCTCAGTGCTGAGTGATGCGGTAGTTTCGAACGCGGCACCGATCCGGCCGGTGCCGCTTCCGTTTTAACGCGCCCGCGCTGCCATCAACTTGGCCACCAGCGCTTGTTCTTCACTGAACACCGTGACAAACGACGCCCGCGCGCGTACCCGTTCACCGTGGGCGGCCAGTGCTGGCCACCGCGCCGCATCCACTTGTTCTTGGCCATACCCGAAATTGACCAGCTGGCAGGTGATGGCCAGGTCCGCCACGCTCAGGGCGTTGCCGGCCAGCCACGACTGCTGCGCCAAACGCGCTTCGAATAGATCAAACAGCGGTGGCAGGCGCTCGTTGAGGGCCTTCTGGATAGCGTCTTCATCGGGCGACTGGCCCTTCAACGGCAGCAGCACCCGTTGGCGGAATACCGTGAAGGTGCTCCACGGCGCCACTTCATAATCGGCCAGCTTTTCGTACCACAGCGCTCGCGCGCGCTCTGCCGGGTCGACGGGATACAGCGCCGGCTGCGGGTAGCGCTGTTCCAGGTAGTCGCAAATCACTGCCGAATCGGCCAGCGTCAGATCGCCATCCACCAACGCTGGAATGCGCTTAAGCGGGTTCAACTGCGGATAATCCGCCGGCGGATTGAATGGGTCGATGTGCACGACCTCGTGGGCCAGCCCTTTTTCGGTGAGGGCCAGGCGCACTTTGCGCACGAACGGGGAGATCAAAGCGCCATACAGCGTGAGGGCCATCGTGGTGTCTCCAGATTGGTTGCCGAGGGCACCGATCAGAGACCAGCCGCTGGGCAGCGTCAATTGCACAGCCGCTCAAACCGCCTGGGTGTTGAAAAAAGCGGCAGTCGTGCTGTTGGAATAGTGTTTTCGCTTGACGTCGCAGCGGTTGCTGCTAGACTCTGCGCCCGTTCCGGTGATGCCGGAGCAGTCCAGGGTCCCCATCGTCTAGAGGCCTAGGACACCGCCCTTTCACGGCGGTAACAGGGGTTCGAATCCCCTTGGGGACGCCATTAAGCGGGAATAGCTCAGTGGGTAGAGCGCAACCTTGCCAAGGATGAGGTCGCGAGTTCGAACCTCGTTTCCCGCTCCAAATTCACATCGGTCACCAAACCGATGTTCAAAAAAGAGGCTGCGGCCTCTTTTTTTGTGCCTGCTTGGCGGCCACTGGGCGCCGCATCTTGCATCCTGTTTTGCCACAGCGCATAGTGCCGCCCGCAACTTGTCGCACCGCTCCAGCTACCCGCCGGAACGGGGCCCAAGTCGCTGTCCCGGCGGACTGATCGTCCGCCGGACTTGTTCAATTTTGAGTCCGGTTGCGGTGATCCCGCACGGTGGAGTGCTGTAATGACCCTCTCTTTGTGGCAGCTGTTGCTGTACATCCCAGCGTGCTTTGCGCTGAACATGATTCCCGGTCCCAATAACCTGTTGTCAGTGCACAACGCGGCGCGCTATGGCTTGCGTGCGGCCTGCGTGGCGGGCTTCGGGCGTATTATCGCGTTCGCGATCATGATCGCGTTGACAGTGGTGGGGCTGGCGGCGTTGCTGACCACTTCGGCGGCGTTCTTCTGGGTAGTGAAAATTGCCGGTGGCCTGTACCTGCTGTGGATGGCCTGGCAACTGTGGCGGGCGCCGACGGTGGATTCCGTCATCAGCCGTGCCACCAACGAGCCGGCGCCGCTGTGGGCGTTGGCGCGCCAGGAGTTTTTGGTGGCGGCTGGCAATCCCAAGGCGATCCTGATCTTCACCGCGTTTCTGCCGCAGTTTGTGACCCCGGGCGGTGACGTGAGCCTACAACTGATGCAAATCGGCACCCTGTTCCTGATGCTGGAACTGGTGGCGATCGCGCTGTATGGCTATCTCGGCGCCAACCTGCAGCGTCTGCTGGCGAGCGCGCGCAACAAGCAGCGCTTTAACCGTATCTGCGGCACCTTGCTGGGTGTGGCAGGGGCCAGTGTGTTGGCGGCGACGCGGTTGTGATTCTCTGCCGTCGTTGTGGCACATGGTGAATATTAGCCGCCGCTCGATGGTTTGAATTGCTAGAGGGCCTGAATCCGGTGCTGTGCTGGGTTCGGGCCTTTTTGTTTTCAGCGGATTATTGGGAGCCTCGGGTTCGGTGACTAGAACTCGGCAGACGTAGCGCGGGATGCGCAGCCGATCATCGACGGCGCCAAGCCACGGCGTGTTCATCTGCTGGACAGGCCGCGCCGACCCTCGGCCGTTGAAAACATGCCCACCATGTTGATGATGGCGAGAGGCGCAACCGTCATTGCTGTATAGATGGTGAACAATGCCACGCAGCATCATCGGAATTCGGAAGTTGGCTTTTATTTCTTCAGCTAGAGGCTTCGGCAGCCGGACTTCGCTGCGGCGGGCTGACCAGTAGGGCGGGCAGGCTAGGCGCCGCGACGGAAGATTGCTGGAAACCTCGGGTCAGTGCTGCATTCGGCTACGAATGCCGTGCCGATCGGAACGGAAGGGAAAACATGGATGTCTTAGCCTCGTCGGATTTAAAAACCATTCTCCACTCCAAGCGCGCTAACCTTTATTACCTGCAGCATTGCCGGGTATTGGTGAAAGGCGGTCGGGTCGAATATGTCACCGATCAAGGTAAGGAGTCGCTTTACTGGAATATCCCCATTGCCAATACCACCTCGGTGTTATTGGGCACCGGTACGTCGATTACCCAGGCGGCAATGCGCGAACTGGCCAAAGCCGGTGTGTTGGTGGGCTTTTGTGGTGGCGGTGGCACGCCTTTGTTTTCAGCTAATGAAGTGGATGTGGAAGTGGCGTGGTTTTCGCCGCAGAGCGAATACCGGCCCACCGAGTATCTGCAAGCTTGGGTGCGCTTTTGGTTTGATGACGCCTGTCGGGTCGAAGCGGCACGCCTGCTCCAGCAGCGCCGACTCGAACGGGTGCGACAGCAGTGGTCCAAGCGCTCTTTGGTAGCGGCCGGCTTTGCTGTAAATGTCGAGCGGTTGGATGCTCTGCTAACGGCGAGTGCGACGCGCATTCAATCGTCAGCGGACACCACAGCGTTGCTCACAGAAGAAGCACGCCTGACTAAAGCACTGTTCAAATTGGCGGTGGACACTGTGGGATACGGCGACTTCACGCGCGCCAAGCGCGGTACGGGAGCGGATCCGGCTAACCGCTTTCTCGATCATGGCAATTATCTGGCTTATGGCTTGGGCGCCACCGCCACTTGGGTGCTGGGGCTGCCCCATGGCTTGGCGGTGCTGCACGGTAAAACCCGTCGCGGCGGACTGGTGTTTGATGCCGCCGACTTGGTCAAAGATGCCAGCATCCTGCCGCAGGCTTTCCTGTCTGCCATGCGTGGTGATGAGGAAGCGCAGTTCCGCCGTCACTGCATTGAAGCGCTGACTCGCAGTGAGTCGTTGGACTTCATCATCGATAGCTTGAAAGACATCGCCCTGCAGGTGTCAGGCTCTATGGGCCCGGCCCAATGAATATTCTGCTGATCAGCCAGTGCGACAAACGCGCGCTCACCGAAACCCGCCGTCTCATTGATCAATTCGCCGAGCGACGCGGTGACCGTACTTGGCAGACACCCATTACCCAGGAGGGGCTGCGGACGCTGCGGCGCTTACTGCGCAAGACTGCTCGCAAGAACACCGCCGTGGCGTGTCACTGGCTTCGCGGACATGACCATTCTGAGTTGCTGTGGATCGTTGGTGATGCCCGGCGTTTCAATGCCGAGGGCGCGGTGCCGACCCATCGCACCGGCCGTGATGTATTACGCCGCGACGACGAAAATACCTGGCACCACTTACCACTGATGCAGGCACTGACCGCCTTGGCGGCGCTGCTGCATGACGTGGGCAAAGCCACCGAGGCGTTCCAGCAGATGCTGACCGCGGCGATGGGTGGGGTGATGCCTGGGACAACTCACTATCGTCATGAGTGGGTGTCAGTGCGTTTGTTCCAGGCCTTTGTGGGTGGAGACGATGACGCGGCTTGGTTGCAGAGGTTGGTTGCGGCGGCGTCGCGAACTGACGACGGCGCTTGGCTGTCCGAATGGCTTAGCGCGGAGCGTCTGCAATGCGATGGCCTGCCATCGCTGAACAGCTCCGCCACGCGGGCTGGCTCGTTGTTTGACAGCTTGCCGCCCTTGGCACAGGCGGTGGCTTGGTTGGTACTCACCCATCACCGCTTGCCAGCTTTGC
Organism: Alcanivorax sp. REN37; assembly: GCF_041102775.1. NCBI lineage: Bacteria > Pseudomonadati > Pseudomonadota > Gammaproteobacteria > Oceanospirillales > Alcanivoracaceae > Isoalcanivorax > Isoalcanivorax beigongshangi. The sequence continues at coordinate 2,074,014 of NZ_JBGCUO010000001.1, read as the reverse complement.
CGGTGCGCCGTTCAGCACAGGCCGAGCAGTCCGATAGCTCTCGATCTCCATTCTTGGCACACGGTGCGCGGCCGGACTCATTGAACCCGGAGCAGCTCAGCGGCTTGCTTGCGCAAATCGACGCGGACTGGAACCAGCCGCCGCAGTGCCGCGGCGACGTCGACCTCGGCGCTTACTGGCGTTTCCCGCACGGGCTGCCGGTTACTGACCGCGACTGGCGCAAACAAGCGGCGCGGCAGGCTAAAGCGTTGTTGCCGTGGACGCAGCGGGGCGAAACTTGGTTGCAAGATCCGTTTGTGATGCACGTATCAAGGCTCTGCCTGATGCTGTCGGATCACTATTACTCCAGTCTTACCTTCGAGCGCAGCGCGGAGTGTGCTGCCTGGCAGCCGGCTCCCGAGCGCCAACGCTACCTGAAGCCGCAGGCTCGACTGCAGGCCAATACCGCCCGCTGTGACGGTCAGTACCGTTACAACCAAACTCTCGATGAACATCTGCTCGGCGTGCACGCCACCGCCAACCGCGTCGTGCACGGCCTGCCCTCATTGGTACGCAGTTTGCCGGCGCTGCAGCGTCACCGTGGCTTGAGTCGCCGCACCACTCGCGAGGCATTTCGCTGGCAGGACAAGGCGGTTGACCTGGCCCGGTCGGTGCGTGAACGCACGGTTGAGCAGGGTGCCTTCATCGTCAATATGGCCTCCACCGGCTGCGGCAAGACCCTCGCCAACGCCCGCATCATGTATGCCTTGGCGGAACCGACCCATGGCTTGCGCTGCGCCTTTGCCATCGGCCTGCGCACGCTGACCCAGCAAACCGGCCGCAGCTTCCAACGCGATCTCACGCTGGATGACGATGAGCTGGCGATTCTGGTGGGCGGTGCCGCCAGTCGGGCGCTGTTCGAGCACCACGAAACCAAGGAGGAAGCCCGTGGCTCGGCGTCGCGCCAAGCGTTGCTGGATGAGGACAGCCATGTGCTATACGAAGGCGACGACCGTCATCCGCTGCTGCAGCGGCTGACCCGCGACGCCCGCAGCCGTCGCCTGATTGCCGCGCCGGTGTTGGTGTGTACCGTCGACCACCTCACGCCGGCCACTGAAAGCTTGCGCGGCGGGCGCCACATCGCGCCCATGCTGCGGTTGCTGACTGGGGACCTGGTACTGGACGAACCAGACGATTTCGATCTCGACGACTTGCCGGCCCTGACCCGCTTGGTGCACTGGGCTGGTCTGCTTGGCGCGCGCGTGCTGTTGTCATCAGCGACGTTGCCGCCAGCGCTGGTGCAGGGACTCTTTCAGGCCTACTGCGATGGCCGTACTCATTGGCAGCATCATCGCGCCCAGCGGCCAAATGAGCTGTTGCGGATTCCATGCCTGTGGGTGGATGAGTTCAGCTGCCGGCACGCCGAGTGCAGTGATGAGGCCGTGTTTCTAGCGGCCCATGACAGCTTTGCCGAGGCCCGCATCCGCCGATTGGCGGCGGCGCCAGTGCGCCGCATCGCCGAGTTGTTGCCGGTGGACTTCGGCGCCGTGCCGAAAGCCGAGCGCCCGGCACACTGGGCGGCGCTATGGCGAGACGCGGCGCTGCGTCTGCATCGGGATCCGCAGAACCACAATGTTGATCCGGCCAGCGGCAAACGGGTCAGCTTCGGGCTGATCCGCATGGCCAACATTGGGCCCTTGTATAAGGTGGCCCAGGCCTTGTTCGTCTTGGGAGTTCCGCAGGGCATACGCGTGCACTTGTGCGTTTATCACTCACAATTCCCGCTGTTCTTGCGTTCGGCAATAGAACATCGCTTGGACACTGCACTGGACCGCCGGCGCTCGTCGCTGGCGGACCCTGATCCGGTGTTTTCACGCGCGCAGGTGCGTCAGGCATTGGACGCCCATCCGGAGCCGGACCAATTGTTCGTCGTACTCGGCAGCCCGGTCACTGAAGTGGGGCGCGACCATGACTACGACTGGGCAGTGGTGGAGCCATCGTCCATGCGGTCGCTGATCCAGTTGGCCGGGCGGGTGCGTCGGCATCGCCCGGGTCCGGTCGACCGGACAAACGTGTTGGTGGCGGATCACAACGTCCACTTTTTCGAACGAAGTGACGTTAAGGAGGCGGTCTATTGTCGACCGGGCTTCGAGGACGTTAAGCGCTGCCAGGCTAACTCGCCCGAACGCAGCGCGCGTTATCCCAACTTCCACCTAAGCACCCATTCCCTGCGAGAACTGTTGGCCGATCAGCTCGACCAGCACGGCCGCTGGGTGCTGGATGCAAGCCCTCGTCTACGTCTGCCCCAGGGGCGCCGGTTGATGCCCACCGGTCACTTGGCGGATTTGGAGCACGCGCGCCTGCGCCATGCCATGCGTCCCACTCTTCCCGGTCAGGGGGAGCGCGCACAGGCTGCCGCCCCCTGGATGCTCAATGCCAGCAGCCATTGGAACGTGCCTTTGGCTTGGCTCAGTGGGGTGCTGCCACAAGCCCAGCGCTTCCGGCACGACTCTACGGCGCGCTGTGACGCGGTGATGCTGCCGAACGACGACGAGGATGCCCTGCTGCTGCATCGTCTCACCGGCAGCGGCCGGCGCAGAGCGCCGCTGTATACCCCGGAGGAGGAAAGCTGCTGGCACCTGCCGGATGAGGTGGTGGCGGGCCCTGGCATTGCGCCTTGGGGGCAGGTTGATCCGCTGGCTGCGCTGGCCGAGCTAGCGGAGGCTCGGGGCGAAGATCTGCGTCGCTGCGCCGAGTCCTTCGCCACCGTCAGCCTGCCCCGGTCGGAGCAGGGCTGGTGGTTTCACCCGGTGTTGGGGTTTTGCAAGAAGGGCTGACTGCCTATGCGGCAGAGAAAGTTTGGGAATTAACGTTGGCACTATTTTCTGAGCTGCTTTTTCAGCAGATGGCGAAGCCCCACGCAACAATTTGCATGGATAAATTAATGTAGGCACTATGGATGCCCATGTCGAGCAGACAGATGACGTGCCTAGCCCGACTTTGCTTTCCGATTCAGAGCTTTGATCCAGAAACTGATCGACATGGTCTCGAGGCACTCTTCAGATGAGTCGGTTGAGAGGAAGCAGCTCTTGGATCAGGCCGCCACCTGATCCAAGTCCGTAACTTCAGTGAGCACAACAGTCGTCAAAGACGGCAGGAGGGTATCTCAGTGGTTGGCCGCTACGCGCCCAGAAGAGCCATCTAAGCGGAAGCCTCTCCAACTTAAGCGGAGGCCTCTTGAGCTAAGGGACTGCCCGAGTGCCGTGTGTCGACTCGGGCAATTCTAACAGCATCTTATGCTACGGAAAGGAATTCTCGTGAATAACAACCCAATGGATGAAACAGCGCCGAGTTTCCGCGCGGCTGTCGATCGCTTCATACAGGAGCGGCGCGACGCCAAGCTCGACAAACTCAAAGATGATGATCCCAAGCGGGCCGATATCTTGACTCAGCACCAGCGTGATCCTTGGCTGGATGACGCCGCCCGCCGTGTCCGGCAAATCCAAGCGGTCACCCACTCGTTGAAGCCCATCCATCCCGATGCGCGCGGTACCAACCTCTATGTCATGCCCTCCGTCATGGCGGCGCTGGATGAGGTAGGCAGCCATGTCCTGGGCGAGCAGTTCGTGAGTGACGTAGTAGGCAACGCCGCTGCGCTAGATGTGTACAAGCTGCTGCGGCTGGAAGTGGATGGCCAGAGCCTGTTGCAGGCGTTGGAAATCGAAAGCACCGACGCTTTGTCGGCGTTGAGTGATGATCCGCTGCGGGCCAAAACGCTGCGTGATGCGTTCGTCAGTCTGACCGGTGCCCGCGAGGAATCTCCTGGCAGTCATACCCACGCTAAACAGCTTTATTGGCTGATCGGTGATGATCCGGTCGACGACGCCCAATACCACCTGCTGGCGCCGTTATACGCGACGTCGTTGGCCCATAACGTTCACGCCGTATTGCAGGAACACCGCTTCGGTGACGCTAACAAACAGGCACGCCAAGCCTATCGGGACCGCAACCACCACGACGGCACTTTCCATCATTACCCCAACATAGCGGTACAAAAGCTGGGGGGGACCAAGCCGCAAAATATCTCCCAGCTCAATAGTGAACGGGGCGGCATCAACTACCTGCTGTCCTCATTGCCGCCCACATGGAAGGCGTCCGAGTTTCGCGTGCCGATTCACACGCGCTCTGTGTTCGAGCGGATCTACGCCGGTCGTCCGGCAGTGCGCCGTACCGTGCAACGGTTGCGCACGTTACTGGAAAGCGATCCGGAGCGTAACAGCACCACTCGCGACCGCGTGGAGGCCTTGGTCGAGCGGCTGATTGATGAGCTGAACATCATGGCTGCCGGTTTCCTGCAGGCGCTGCCGCCCGGATGGAGCCGGGGGCAAGACTGCCAAGAGTTGGTGCGGGAGGAACAGCTGTGGCTGGATCCGCTGCGTGCGGAACTGCCCGACGAAGCGGAGTTCGCTCGGGAGTGGTTGTGGATGGATTGGCCAGACGCTGTCGGCCATCGCTTCGGGCAGTGGCTGAATGCACGGTTGGAAGGCAAGCACGTGTTTGGTGATGCCGAGCTGCGACATTGGAAGAAACAGCTACGGGTCGATGAGAGCGACGCAGGCTGGGCGCATCAGCTGCATTGTCTGCGCCAGAAATTGGAAGTACCGCAGGCGGGCGATCAAGGTTCCATCGGCGAGGTGTCCGCATGAACGAAATTCCTCTCAGCAGCGCCCAAGGGCTGTTAGTAGTGCCACACCTGCGCGTGCAAAACGCCAACGCGATCTCCAGTCAGATGACCCATGGATTTCCCTCCATCACCGCGTTCGTCGGCCTGATGTGGGCGCTGGAGCGCAAACTGGCGGCAGAGCCAGTACCGCTGCGGCTGCTGAAAGTCGGCGTCATTTGTCATGCTCAGCAGGAGCAGGTGAACAGTGGCTACGTCAAGACTTTCCGCCTGACCCGCAACCCGGTGGGCCGCGACGGTGGCACCGCCGGCATTGTCGAGGAAGGACGCACCCACCTGGAGCTGACGCTGGTGTTTCTGGTGCAACAAAAGCGTGTTGCCAACGTTGAACCGGTTCTGCTGACGCAAGTCGGTGATGACGTGCTCAATGGCTGGGCTCAGCACGCTGCCGACACCCTTGCTGGCATGCGTGTGGCGGGCGGCAGTGTGTTGCCGCCGGTGGTGGGTCCTGGGCGCATGGTGCGGCCTTGGTTACGGCTGTTGGCGGATGACCCTGATAAGCGCGCGCGCCAGTTTCGCCAATGGCGGCGGCAGTGGCTGCCCGGTTTTGCACTGGTGGGGCGCGATGACGTGCTCGCCGAATGGCTGACGCAATTGCAGACCAGCGATCCGGACGCCACCGCGCTGGACGCCTGGTTAGAGCTGTCGCGCTTCAATTATCGCGCTGACCCACACGACGCCAACGCAACCGCAGTGAAAGGCAGCGTCCGCTGGCGTGATCCACAGCGCGGCAAAGGCAGTGGCTGGCTGGTGCCGATTCCAGTGGGCTATGTCGGCCTGTCCGCGCTGCATGGCGCCGGGCAGGTGCGCCATGCACGGGACGAGCGCACGCCGCTGCGGTTTGTCGAGTCGGTGTACTCCATCGGCGAGTGGGTGAGCCCGCACCGGATCACCGATGTGGAAGCGTTGTTGTGGCAGCCAGAGGTCGATCATGCGAAAGCGCTGTACCGCTGCCGCAGCGGCTACGGGCTGGCGGCGGCGGACGATCCCGACGATGACTTTTATGACTACGACTGAATTGTCTTTGACCTAATAAAATGAAAAAGGAATTCCATGATGAGTAAAGCACCGCTGAAAACCGCTAGCGTTCTGGCCTTTGAGCGCAAACTTGATCCCTCCGATGCATTATTTCATGCCGGCGACTGGCAACAGCAAGACACTGCCGCCCAGTGGGCGCCGGTGGCCGTGCGCGAGAAATCGGTGCGCGGCACTATTTCCAACCGCCTCAAAGCCAAGGACCAGGATACGGCCAAGCTGGATGCTTCTATCACAAGCCCAAACCCGCAAACGGTAGATACCGCCGCGCTGCCGGCTGCTGCCGACACCTTGAAAGTGACCTTCACAGTGCGCGTGCTGCCCGGCGCGGGCGCACCATCGGCCTGCAACAACGCGGAGTATCAAGCCAAGTTGTCGCAAGTCGTCGACGGCTATACGGCTGAACACGGCTTTGCTGAGCTGGCCATTCGTTACGCCGCCAACTTGGCCAATGGCCGCTTCCTATGGCGCAACCGCATCGGTGCTGAGCAGGTGCAGGTGCGCGTGGCACGCATGGAAGCCGGGCAGCAGGCCCAAGAGTGGCGCTTCGATGCGTTGGCGCTGAGCCTGCGCCAGTTCAGCCGTGACGACGCCAGCGTGGTGGAGCTGGGCCATGTCATTGCCGAAGGTCTGGCCGGCACCCGACATCTGCTGTTGCAAGTGACTGCTTTTGTGCGCCTCGGTGGTGGCCAAGAAGTATTCCCATCACAAGAACTGATCCTTGAGCGCGGTCGTGGTGACAAGAGCAAGACGCTTTACCACGTTGATGGTGTGGCGGCGATGCACTCCCAAAAGATCGGCAATGCGCTGCGTACTATCGATACTTGGTACCCCGAAGCCGATGAAAACGGCCCGATTGCAGTGGAACCCTATGGCTCGGTGACCACCCAAGGGCGTGCCTATCGTCAACCCAAGGACAAACTGGATTTCTATAATTTGCTGGATGGTTGGGTGCTCAAGGACAAGGCGCCGGACACCGATCAACAGCACTTCGTTATGGCCACCTTGATCCGCGGTGGCGTGTTCGGTGACGCGGGGTGACGGCATGACAACCCATTATCTGGATCTCAAGGTCATGCCAGACCCGGAAACCAGCGGCACGCAGTTGCTGGGTGCTTTGTACGGCCGGCTGCACCAGCTATTGGTGCAACAGCGCTGGGACGACGTGGGCGTCAGTTTTCCTAGGCATAGCTTGCAACCGCGCTCGCTGGGACAGGTGCTGCGGCTGCATGGCAGTGAAGCTCGGTTGCGCCAGATGGCAGCGATGGATTGGCTTAAAGCCCTGCGCGATCACGTGCAAGCCACAGATATTGCGGCGGTGCCTGACGGCTGCAAACATCGCACCGTCCGTCGCCAGCAATTCAAGACTAATGCTGAACGTCTCCGCCGTCGTCGCATGCGCAGGAAGGGCGAAACCGCCGAAGCCGCCGCAGAGGCGATTCCGTACAGCATCGAGCGGCGCCCGACGCTGCCGTATGTCCACCTACGTAGCCAAAGCACCGGCCAGTCGTTTTGCCTGTTTATCCATCATGGCGCCCTGCAAGACCAGCCCACCAGCGGAGTGTTCAACAGCTATGGGTTGGGCGGGGAGGGCAGTGTGCCGTGGTTCTGACCCTTTTTTTGGGCGCCCTGTGAAGATCCCTAATATCAATGGGTTATCGCAGCGATGTTAAAAAGGGGTAGGGCCTAAATTCTATAGGAATTAAAGATTAATCAGTCTGTTAGTCAGTTTTAGCTCTAGTTCGCTGCCGCGCAGGCAGCTCAGAAAATACTGGCCGGGGTGTGGGCGAGCAGCCCACGGTTCGCTGCCGCGCAGGCAGCTCAGAAATAAACAACGCTCAGCAGGCATTCAAGCTCTACGTTCGCTGCCGCGCAGGCAGCTCAGAAAGGGAGGCAGCCGGGGCAGGCGATGAAACCACCGTTCGCTGCCGCGCAGGCAGCTCAGAAACGCAAGATCGCCAACGAGCACTACTACTACGTGTTCGCTGCCGCGCAGGCAGCTCAGAAATGTGCCGTGTCAGGTTCCAGTCGTCGATGTAGGTTCGCTGCCGCGCAGGCAGCTCAGAAACTAGGGTTACTGACACCCAAGTCGGACAGCTCGTTCGCTGCCGCGCAGGCAGCTCAGAAACATCCACTCAACAAACGCTGCCCAATCCCCGGCGTTCGCTGCCGCGCAGGCAGCTCAGAAAAAGCGGTGGCCGGGGGCAGCCCCGGAGCCGTCGTTCGCTGCCGCGCAGGCAGCTCAGAAAAGCGCTGCCGTCAGCCGTCACTCAATCCCCCGGTTCGCTGCCGCGCAGGCAGCTCAGAAAAGCATGTCCAAGCAAGCCAAAGTGTCCCGAAAAGTTCGCTGCCGCGCAGGCAGCTCAGAAAAGCGCTGCCGTCAGCCGTCACTCAATCCCCCGGTTCGCTGCCGCGCAGGCAGCTCAGAAAAGCATGTCCAACCAAGCCTAAGTGTCCCGAAAAGTTCGCTGCCGCGCAGGCAGCTCAGAAAAGCGCGTCAGCACCGGCGAGCGCTGCCCTTTCGTTCGCTGCCGCGCAGGCAGCTCAGAAAAGGGAAATGCGCAGCGGGGGAATATGGAACAGGTTCGCTGCCGCGCAGGCAGCTCAGAAAGATAGCGCCCGCGATCAACACTGGATCAAGGGGTTCGCTGCCGCGCAGGCAGCTCAGAAACGCGATCGGGGGAAGTCCGGTACACGACAGCTGTTCGCTGCCGCGCAGGCAGCTCAGAAATGTTCGACGCCTCCAACTACGACGGCATCCTCGTTCGCTGCCGCGCAGGCAGCTCAGAAACGCACCCAGCCGGCGCCCGCTTCGTAAGCCTCGTTCGCTGCCGCGCAGGCAGCTCAGAAACGCGCCGCACCACCTGCGAGCGCGGCCCTTTCGTTCGCTGCCGCGCAGGCAGCTCAGAAACGCGCCGCACCACCTGCGAGCGCGGCCCTTTCGTTCGCTGCCGCGCAGGCAGCTCAGAAACGCACCCAGCCGGCGCCCGCTTCGTAAGCCTTGTTCGCTGCCGCGCAGGCAGCTCAGAAACTACAGCCCTTCAGACGGCGCTTTCGCCGTGAGTTCGCTGCCGCGCAGGCAGCTCAGAAAGGGAGGCAGCCGGGGCAGGCGATGAAACCACCGGTCGCTGCCGCGCAGGCAGCTCAGAAAGGGTGGGAGCCGGGGCAGGCGATGAAACCACCGGTCGCTGCCGCGCAGGCAGCTCAGAAAGGGTGGGAGCCGGGGCAGGCGATGAAACCACCGGTCGCTGCCGCGCAGGCAGCTCAGAAAGGGTGGGAGCCGGGGCAGGCGATGAAACCACCGGTCGCTGCCGCGCAGGCAGCTCAGAAAGGGAGGCAGCCGGGGCAGGCGATGAAACCACCGTTCGCTGCCGCGCAGGCAGCTCAGAAAGGCAGCTCCGCCCACAGCGCGACTACGCGCCTGTTCGCTGCCGCGCAGGCAGCTCAGAAATAAACACCGCTCAGCAGGCATTCAAGCTCTACGTTCGCTGGCGCGCAGGCAGCTCAGAAAGGGAGGCAGCCGGGGCACGCGATGAAACCACCGTTCGCTGCCGCGCAGGCAGCTCAGAAAGGCAGCTGCGCCCACAGCGCGAATACGCGCCTGTTCGCTGCCGCGCAGGCAGCTCAGAAAAGTAGGTGGTCCAGGCTTGTTCGTAGCACTGCGTTCGCTGCCGCGCAGGCAGCTCAGAAAATAAGCCGTCGGCGCGGCCAACATTTTGAACCGTTCGCTGCCGCGCAGGCAGCTCAGAAAGACCGGATCGGGACAGTTCCGTTCGAGATGTTGTTCGCTGCCGCGCAGGCAGCTCAGAAAACTTAGTGCCATGGGTGGCACAAATGCCGGATGTTCGCTGCCGCGCAGGCAGCTCAGAAACACAACCCGCGCCAGCGTGACGCTGGACCCGATGTTCGCTGCCGCGCAGGCAGCTCAGAAACGGCCCGACGATTGAAACATTCGGGCTGTAACGTTCGCTGCCGCGCAGGCAGCTCAGAAACGCGGGGAATCTGAGAGCAGCGCGGAGCAGAGCGTTCGCTGTCGCGCAGGCAGCTCAGAAAGAACAAGCGGCATCAGGTCCACGCCCGGACCGGTTCGCTGCCGCACAGGCAGCTCAGAAACATCAAGGAACTAGATCATCCAGGGCTCTCTGCCGCATAGGCATTCCAAAACGCTGCTTCAGCGGATCCGATTAACGTCTTTCGCCACATCACTGCCACGTGAGGCTAGGCTGAATGGCGCCTCCTTAGTCAGCCCCCGACGCCGCTAAAATCCGCTCTGCTCGCCGTATCACCGGCGCATCTACCATGGCGCCATCGAGCTGGAACGCGGCGCCCTGATGCGCTGCTGCGCCGGCCAGTACGCGGCGGGCCCAGTCTTGGTCGGCGGGGTCAAAGCCGAAGCCTTGATGGGCGGCGTTCACTTGAGCGGGGTGGATGCAAAGCATACCGTCGAAGCCTATGTCGCGGGCGCGGCGGGCCCAGTCTTGCACCACGGTGGGGTCTTTGAATTCCGGACACACGGTTTCCAGCGGCGGCGGCAGGTCGGCGGCGCGGCTGTGCAGCACCAGTTGCAGGCGCACGCCGTCCAGTTGGGCACGGGCGCCGTCGGTGTCGGGTGTCAGGCCGAGGTCAACGCCGAGATCGAGGCCGCCGTAGCCCAGCTGGCGGACGCCGGGAGCGCTGGCAATGGCGGCCAGGTTCAGCAGGCCGCGGGCGGTTTCGATCAGCGGCAGCAGTGGGCGGTCGCAATTCAGCGCCGCCAATTCGGCGGCGGATTCGGCTTTCGGCACCATCACCCAACTCAGTTGCGGGTAGCGCCGTACCAGCGCCAGGTCGTCGGCCTGCCAAGGGCTGTCGGCGCCGTTGATGCGCACGCCGAGTGGCAGTGCCGGGTGGGCATCCAGATGCGCGGCGAGGGCGGCGCGGGCGCGGGCTTTGTCGTCCGGCGACACCGCATCTTCCAAATCCACCACCACCCGGTCAGCGCCGCTGGCGAGCGCTTTGGCAAAGCGTTCTGGGCGGCTGGCGGGCACGAACAACACTGAGCGGCTGCGGGTCATGTCAGATCACTCCTTGGCGGCCGAGGTCGGCGATGGCGCCGTCATCGTAACCGAGCTCGGCGAGGATGGCGTGGCTGTGTTGGCCGAGCGCCGGCACCGCGTCCATGCGCGGCTGCCACTGGTTGCTGGTGCCGGGCGGCAGCAGCGCCGGGATCGGGCCGCCGGGGCTGTCCACCTCCACCCAGCGCTGGCGCGCCGCCAGTTGCGGGTGCTGCCACAGTGCCGCCATGTCGTTGACGTGGGCGTTGGCAATGGTGGCAGCGTCGAGGCGGGCGATCACTTGTTCGGCGCTGAGGCGGCTGAAGCAGTCGAGAATCAGCGCGCGCAGCTGATCGCGGTGGGCGACGCGCTGGGAGTTGCTGGCAAAGCGCGGGTCGTTGGTCAGGGCCGGGTCTTCCAGCACCTGATCGCAGAACAGGGCCCATTCACGTTCGTTTTGCAGGCCCAGCATCACGGTCAGGCCGTCGCCGGTGGCAAACGGGCCGTAGGGATAGATGGTGGCGTGGGCGGCGCCGGTGCGCGGCGGCGGTGTTTGGCCTTGATAGGCGTAATAGAGCGGGTAGCTCATCCATTCGGCCAGGCTTTCCAGCATCGACACGTCGATGCGGCTGCCGAGGCCGGTGCGGCCGCGTTGCAGCAGTGCCGACAGAATGCCGGTGTAGGCGTACATGCCGGCGGCAATGTCGGCGATGGAGTTACCGGCTTTGACCATGTCGTCCGGGGTACCGGTGACCGACAGGAAACCGGCTTCGCTTTGCACCAGCAGGTCGTAGGCTTTGCGCTGTTCGTAGGGGCCGCCGGCACCGTAGCCGGAGATGTCGCACACGATCAGTTTCGGGTGCTGTTCATGCAGCGCGTCGAACGACAGCCCCATGCGCGCCGCGGCGCCGGGGGCGAGGTTTTGCACCAGCACGTCGGCCTGCGCCAGCAGCTGCGCCAGCACTTGCTGCGCGGCCGGCTGCTTGAGGTCCAGCGCCAAGCTTTCTTTGGAGCGGTTGGTCCACACAAAGTGAGAGGCCTCGCCGTGCACGCGCTCGTCATAGCGGCGGGCAAAATCGCCGACGCCGGGGCGTTCGATTTTGATCACCCGCGCGCCCAGGTCCGCCAGTTGGCGGGTACAGAACGGGGCAGCGATGGCGTGCTCAAGGCTGATGACAGTGATGCCGTCCAACGGCCGGGGCAGGCTCATGAGGCTCTCCTTCAGAATTGGCCGCGTAGGCTGGGCAGCGTGCGCAGCGCCCAGCAACGGTCGATCAGGGTGTCGGTGGTGGCGGTGTCCAGTTCGCCGGCGAATGCCACTAATCGGCGGAACTTATCTTCCAACTCGGCGCGCGACAGACCGTTGCCGGGGTCGCCCTTGGGCTCATCAATGGCGCCGCTGAGAGTGCGGCCGTCGGTGGTGACCACGGTGACACGGCCGAGCCAGCGCGCCGGATAGGCGCTGTCCACTTCGTCGCTGTGCACCATGGTGACGCGCTCGCGCACCGCCGCCACACGCGGGTCGGTGAGCGCATGGTCACGGAACTCAGTCAGCCCGGCGTTGCCGTACACCGCGATCAGGCCCAGTACCGCGCCCATGGAAAACTTCGCTTGGTGAATGCTGTGCGGCACCGTCACCCGGCCCAGCACATCGAGGGCGCCTTGGTGTACGTGGGTGGTCACTTGCGCCAGGTCATCGTGGGTCAGCCGTTCGCGTTGCATCAAGTCCAGCAGCGCATCGGCGGCCGGGTGGGTGTGGCGGCAGGAGGCGTGGAACTTGAACGAGGTTTCCAGCAGCGCCCAGCGCTCACCGAGGCGGTCATGGAGCCAGCGCGGATCAGCATCGCTGGACATGCCCGCGGCCAGTCCTTGCGGACCTTCGAGAATATTGCGTGCGCCGGTGAGGCCAGCACGGGTCAAGTAGCCGATGTTGACGCCGGTGGCGGCGGCATGGGCGGTGTGCAGTTGCTTTGAATCCGCCGCATCGCGCAGAAACTCCCACAGGCCGGCGGCTTGAGTGCCGGCGCTGCCGAGCAGGTTGGTGAAGCCGTCTTCATCCAGTTGCAGCAGGCTGCCCACCGCCACGGCGGCGGCCAGCGTGCCGACGGTGGCGGTGGTGTGGAAGGTGCGGTAGTGGGAGCGGCCCATGAATTCGCCGATGCGAATGCCGGCTTCGTAGCCGGCCACGCAGGCGCGCAAGAACTCGGCACCGCTGGCGTCAATGTCCTGCGCCACCGCCAGTGCCGCCGGGAATACCACCGTGGCCGGGTGCAGCACCGAGCTGTTGTGCAGATCGTCCTGCTCCACCACGTGGGAGGCGGCCGCATTCACCAGCGCGGCAAAATACGGCGAGCTGGTACGACCGGCGTTGATGCGTTGGCTGGGGCCGCTGGCCGGGCCCATCTGGTCGGCCAGCGCTTCAAACAGTGGGATCGGGTGCTCGTGGCGGCCGGCCAGCAGTGACGCCAGCCAGTCGAGGAACAGCTCTTCGGTGCGGTCCAGCACCTCATCCGGCAGCGTCTGCGTCGGCAGCGTGGCAAGGAAACGGACCAGGTCACGGGTGGCGTTCATGGCAGTTCCTCAGAACGAGCGCGGCAGGCCGAGCAGGTGCTCGGACACATAGGACAGGATCAGGTTGGTGGAGATCGGTGCCACCTGATACAGCCGCGTTTCGCGGAATTTACGCTCCACGTCGTACTCGCAGGCAAAGCCGAAACCGCCGTGGGTTTGCATGCAGGCGTTGGCCGCTTCCCACGACGCTTTGGCGGCCAAGTACTTGGCCATGTTGGCGGCGGCGCCGGCGGCGGAACTGCCTTGGTCGTACAGTTGGCAGGCCTGCCAGCGCATCAGGTCGGCGGCTTCCACTTCGATGTGCGCTTCGGCGATCGGGAACTGCACGCCTTGGTTCATGCCGATCGGGCGCCCGAACACCACCCGTTCATTGGCGTAGCGGCTGGCCTTGTCGATGAACCAACGGCCGTCACCGATGCACTCGGCAGCAATCAGCGTGCGCTCGGCGTTGAGGCCATCGAGGATATAGCGGAAGCCTTTGCCTTCCTCGCCGATCAGCGCGTCCGCGGGGATTTCCAAGTTGTCGAAGAACAGCTCATTGGTGATGTGGTGCACCATGTTTTCAATCGGCTGCACCGTCAGGCCGTTGCCGATTGCTTGGCGCAGGTCGACCAGGAAGATCGACATGCCGTCGGTCTTGCGCGCCACGTCGGCCAGCGGCGTGGTGCGTGCCAGCAGGATCATCAGGTCGGAATGCTGGATGCGCGAAATCCATACTTTCTGGCCGTTGATCACGTACTTGTCGCCGTGGCGCACGGCGGTGGTCTTGATCTTGGTGGTGTCGGTGCCGGCGGTGGGCTCGGTGACGCCCATTGATTGCAGCCGCAGTTCACCGCTGGCCAGCTTCGGCAGGTAGTACTGCTTTTGTGCTTCGGACCCGTTCCGCAGCAGCGTGAACATGTTGTACATCTGGCCGTGGATGGTGCCGGAGTTACCGCCGCTGCGATTCACTTCTTCCAAAATCACCGAGGCTTCCGCCAGCCCGAGGCCGGAGCCGCCGAACTGCTCGGGGATCATGGCGCCGAGCCAGCCGGCCTCGGTCATGGCTTTCACGAACGCCACCGGGAACGCTTTTTCTTGGTCCACTTGGCGCCAGTAGCTGTCGTCGTAAGCGCTGCACAGGTCCCGCACGCCGTCGCGGATGGCCGACAGTGCCTCTTGGTCGTAGTACGCATTCATCAAGGATTCTCCAAAAAGTGCAGTCGGCCGACTTGGATCGGCCCGTGGTCGTTGTCAGTGAAAATCTCGGCTTCACCCGGCGCTAACAGTCGCCCGCCGCTGCGCATCGGCCGCCCGGCGATCAGCGGGCGCAGGCCGCGAAACTGCAGGAACGTCGGCTGTGCTTGCGGATGGGCGTCAGTGAACGCTTGCAGCATCAGCGTCGCCATCAGCGGCCCCTGCACCACCAGGCCGGCATAGCCTTCTTCAGCGGTGGCGTAGGGCAGGTCGTAATGAATGCGGTGGGCATTGAAGGTGACGCCGGCATAGCGCATCAGCAGCGGCGGTTGCGGCTGGTGGTGCGCGGCCCAGTCGGCATCGGCCAGCGGCGTCGGCGTGCCGGCCACCGGTGCCGACGGGCGGCGGTAGACGATGTCCTGTTCTTCCTCGATCGCCAGCGCGCCGTGCTGCAGATAGCGGTGGCGCAGGGTCACAAACAGCAATGCGCCGCTGCGGCCCTGTTTCTCGTTGACGGCGATGATCTCGCTGTCGCGCCGGGCCGGCGTGCCGACGTGCAGCGGTTGGTGGAACCACACCCGGCTGCCGGCCCACATGCGCGGGCGACCCGGCGCCGCCGGCAGGAAGTCGCCGGTGAGCGGATGACCGTCTGGGCTCAGCTGCGCGCCGGGCGCAGGGGTTTGAAAGAACGCCCAGTGCCACAGGCCTGGCAGCGCGTCGCCGACGCCGGGCGCCGGCCGGTCGAGGGTGGCGGCGATGCGAGCGGCCAATAACGGGTCGAGCCGATCTTCGCAGTGTTCGCGGCGACCGAGAGCAGCGTCGCTCATGACACCGCTCCGCTGGCGCGCAGCGCGGCGATACGCGCCGCATCGCAGCCAAGCTCGCCGAGGATGGCATCGGTGTGCTCGCCCGGTGTGGGCGCGTGGCGGTGCTCAAAACGATGGCCGCTCATGCGCAGCGGGCTGGCCACATGGGTATGGCGGCCGTAGACCGGGTGCTCGGCCTCGAACACCTGGTCGCGCTGGCGGAACAGCGGCGTTTGTACCGCTTCATCCAGCGTCAGCATCGGGCTGACACAGCAGTCTTGGTCGGCGAACAGCTTTTCCCAGTGCGCCAACGGCGCGGCGGCAAAGCGTGCGGCAATGGCGCTGCGCAGCTTGCTGTTAGCTTCGGCGTCGCTGCTGCGGTGGTGCGCAGCCCAGCCGGATTCGTTCATCAATTCGCAAAAACGCAGCCAGAATTTTTTCTCCAGCGCGGCCACCGCCATGAAGCGGCCATCGCTGGTGCGATAAAAACCGTAGCAGGGCAGTGCGCCAGACAGCGTGTCCTTGCCCGGTGCCGGGGTGCTGCCGTGCTGGGCGCGGGCCATCAGCGGCATCACCGCATGGGCCAGAACGCCGTCAGTGATCGAGGTGTCGACGAAGCGGCCCTGGCCGGTGCGTTGGGCGTCAAATAGCGCCGCTTGGATGCCGGCCAAGGCGGTCAGCGTGCCGCCAATCAAGTCTGCCAGCGGCAGATTGGACAGCGCCGGCGTGTCGGCATCGACGCCCACTTGGTGGGCGACGCCGGACAGCGCGCAGTAATTCAGGTCATGGCCGGGGGCGTGGGCGAGAGCGCTGTCCGCGCCGTAGCCGCTGATGGAGCAATACACCAGCCGCGGATTGATGGCTGCCAGTGACGAGTAATCCAGGCCGAGACGGGCCATGGCGCCGGGGCGGAAGCCTTCCACCAGCACATCGGCATCGGCCACCAACTGGCGCAACAGTTCGCGGCCAGCGTCGTTTTTCAGGTCCAGCCGCAGCCCGCGCTTGTTGCGATTGACCTGCGCGCGCAGTTCGCCGGGGACGTAATCACCGGCACCGGTGTCCTCGATTTTGATGACGTCGGCGCCCAAGTCGGCGAGGTGCTGAGTACACAGCGGACCGGGTAACAAGCGGGTGAGATCGAGGACGCGAATGCCCGTGAGGGGCGCACGTGGGGCCATGGAGACACCTCCGGCAACAGGGTTCGGGATTGTTGTTTTCGATCGAGTCTAGGCAGCGCCCCGGGGTGAACCAATGGCGAAAGCGTTGGATTTGATTGGCGCGAACTAACAACAAATAGCCATGAACGATCAGTCAGCGGAAGGTTTGGTGGCGGCAGTTCTGCGCCGCGCTCATCAGCCGGCGGGGTGGCGATGGCGCCGGCGTTGGCCGCAGTCTGGGCCGCTGATGGCTGGCCAAAGCCGCGCCATCACTGGCTTTGCGTCTGCCAGTGCGGTGCCGCACCGGCGCCAGTGGTGGACGCGGTGGGAGAAAACAAGGATAAAAGCGTCTTTGTTTTGGCGTTTCCGCCTTCGGTGGCGGAGCTTGTGGTCGGATGCGGTGCCGACACGGCCTGACAGGTTCTGTCATGCATTTGTGGCGGAATTGGCCATTGCTGGCATCTGGACCCAGCGGTCAGTCTTTCCGGGCATCTGCGGTTCCGGGCCGGGCTACGGTTTTTGCCGGGCGAGAGCTGGAGACGACGACGCGCTTCGATGCCGGTCATCGGTGCTGGCAGCGAAGCTGACCAATGAGAATAAAAACAACGGGAGTCCAACCATGGGTTTGCTCAACAAACCGCAATGGAGGACCGCGATCCGTACCGGGTCGTGGCAAGGCGCAGGCCAACGGCAGCGCCGGGAGGTGGCGTCATGGTGAGCCGCCAGAAATTGCCTGATTTGATTGCTGCCCTGTCGGTGGTGGCACTGGGCGTGGCAGTGGTGGTCATCGGTCGCGGTTATCCGGTCGGCACCCTTAGCCGCATGGGCTCCGGTTACTTCCCGGTGATCCTCGGTGGTCTGCTGGCGCTGGTCGGCGTGGCGCTGATTTGGGAAGCGATCCGCGCCGGCGAGAGCGCATTGCAACGCATTCCGCTGCGGCCGGTGTTGATGATCGGCCTCGGGGTGCTCAGCTTCGGAGCGCTGGTAGAGCGCGCTGGCCTGGTACCGGCCACGGTAGCGCTGGTGCTGCTCAGCAGTCTGGCGGAACCGCCGCTGCGGCCGGTCAGCACCTTGGTGATTGCCGCCGTGATGTCCGCGTTGGGGGTGGCTCTGTTCATCCACGCGCTGGCATTGCCACTGAACGCATTCGGGGGCTGAGCCATGGATCTGCTGTCTAATTTTGCCCTCGGGCTGTCCACCGCCATCACCCCGGAAGCGCTGCTGTTCTGCTTTATCGGCGTCACCGTGGGCACGTTTGTCGGCGTGCTGCCTGGCATTGGCGCCATGGCCGCCATCTCGCTGGCGCTGCCGATGACCTTCCACATCGACCCCACCTACGCGCTGATTATGCTGGCGGGGATTTTCTACGGCGCCCAATACGGCGGCTCCACCGCGTCGATTCTGATGAACCTGCCGGGCTCGATTTCCAGTGCCGTGACCTGCCTTGACGGCTACCCGATGGCGCAGAAGGGCAAGGCTGGTGTGGCATTGTTCGTGACCGCCATCGCCTCGTTTATTGGTAGCTCGTTCGCCATCATCATCGTCATGTGCTTTGCCCCGGTGATTGCCGAGGCGGCGCTCGGGTTCAGCTCCTACGAGTATTTCGCGGTGATGCTGATGGGCCTGAT
Organism: Alcanivorax sp. REN37; assembly: GCF_041102775.1. NCBI lineage: Bacteria > Pseudomonadati > Pseudomonadota > Gammaproteobacteria > Oceanospirillales > Alcanivoracaceae > Isoalcanivorax > Isoalcanivorax beigongshangi. Next base: position 2,055,888 of record NZ_JBGCUO010000001.1, on the reverse strand, counting down.
CGCCGCCTCGACGCTGTCCACCGGCTCGCCGCTGAAAGGGCTAGCGTCGGTGGTGATCGGCGTCACGCTCGGCATTGTTGGCACCGATGTCACCACCGGTCAGTACCGTTTCACCTTCGGCCTCAATGACCTCAGTGATGGTATCAACCTGGTGGCCATCGCCATGGGCTTGTTCGGGATTTCTGAAATTGTCAGCAATATTTTGCGCAAGGGCAGTGAGCGGCCGAACATTGGTAAGGTGACGCTGCGTTCGATGTTCCCTAGCCGCGAAGAGTGGAAACTGATCCCCAAGCCGGCGGCGCGCGGCTCCATTGTGGGCAGTGCCATCGGCATCCTGCCTGGGGTCGGGCCGACGCTGTCGGCGTTCATGGCCTACCTACTGGAAAAGAAAGTGTCGCGCACGCCGGAGCGCTTTGGTCACGGGGCAGTGGAAGGCATTACTGCTCCAGAGGCGGCCAATAACGCGGCGGTGCAGGCCGGTTTCATTCCCACCCTCAGCCTCGGCATTCCCGGCGACGCCATCATGGCGCTGATGCTGGGCGCGATGCTGATCCACGGCATTGTGCCGGGGCCGCTGTTCATGACCGAATACCCGGAAATGTTCTGGGGGCTGGTGATGAGCTTCTGGATCGGCAACATCCTGCTGCTGGTGCTCAACATTCCGCTCAATGGACTGTGGGTGAAGATGCTGGCGATTCCTTACCACATCCTTTACCCGGCGATCCTGGTGTTCATCTGCATCGGCGTTTACAGCGCGCAGAACAGTGTGTTCGACGTTTATGTGGCGCTGTTCTTCGGGCTGGTGGGACTGGCCATGAATGCGGTGCGCATTCCCACCGCGCCGCTGCTGCTCGGCTTTGTGCTCGGGCCGCTGCTGGAGGAGCATTTCCGCCGTTCCATGCTGCTCTCGCGTGGCGCTTTTGATGTGTTCATGCAGCGCCCGGTGAGCGCCACCTTCTTGGTGATCACCGCCGCGCTGTTGCTGTATGCCGGCTTTGGCATGTGGCGCAACGCGCGCCGGCGCCGTCAGGCGCAGGCCGCTGCGGCGGCCTGATCTGCCGTCCGCCCCTTGCCGGGGCGCCTGTGGGCGCCCCGGTCACAAGAATGACAACGGAGGGGTTTCCAGATGTCGCTAGAGCGGGATCCTGCTACGACCAACCACACTATTTTGATTTTCCAGGTGAAGGAGATTTTGGCCGGCGCTGAGCGCCTCGGCCATGACGTGGGCAGCTTGCTCAATCGGGCCGATATTTCCCCAACACTGCTGGAATCACCGCTGTCGCGGGTGTCTCAAGCCCAATACGCGCGCCTGACGCGGGTGCTGCGCAATACACTGCGTGATGAATTCTTCGGCTTGTGCAGCCACCCGTTGCGGGTCGGTTCGTTCTCGCACATGTGCCATCGGCTGATCCAGTGCGACACCCTCGGCGAGGCAATGCGCTACGGCTTCAGTTTCTACCACATGATGATCGACGACTTTACCGCGCGGTTGTCGGTGAAAAATGACGTGGCGCGGGTGCGTATCACCCGCAGCGGCGGGGCGCCGGCGCAGGGCTGCTATGCCGAACGGCTGTTTCTGTTTTTCTCGATGGGCATTGCCTCGTGGCTGGTGGCGCGGCGCTTGCCGCTCACCCAGCTGCATTTCCTCGATATGGAGCGCAACCGCGAGCCCTACGTGAAAATGCTGTTCCAGGCGCCGGTGTCGTTTGCTACCGGCGAGCTGGGGTTTGATTTCGAAGCGCGCTGGTTGGACCTGCCAGTGGCGCAGAACAGCCTGAGTGTGCGCACCTTCCTACACCAGGCGCCATCCAGCCTGTTGGTGAAATACCGCGACCACACCAGCATTACTGAGAGGGTCCGGCGTCTGCTGCGTCGCCACCTGAGCGGCGAGATGCCCACGCTGGAAGATGTTGGTCAGGTGTTCGGTATGACGCCGCAGACGCTGCGTAGGCGTTTGGCCGACGAAGGTCATACCTATCAGGCGCTGAAAGACAGCTTACGCTGTGATGCCGCCATCGAATACCTGTCGCGGCTGGAATTATCGCTGGTGGACATTGCCGGCATGGTCGGATTTTCCGAACCCAGCACCTTTCACCGTGCGTTCAAGAAATGGACCGGATTGCCGCCGGGTGAATACCGCAGTCGCCGCCTTCAGAGCAGCGCCTACCACTGATTAATCCTGCCTTATTGCCTGCTTTCGACGCGTCCGGATTCAGTGCCGGGCGCGGCGGCGAGAGGGATCATGAATTCTGTAAATAACAAAAATAACTGAAAGGTTTCGCCAATCGGTTTGTTGGAATGCGCCATTGAGACAGCGCCGCCATAAAGCGACGCTGTAACCATCGCAGCGCCGGAAGCGGTGGCGCTGAATCCAACAATAACTATTCAGGAGCGTCCCATGAGTCAGTCCGTGCTTGTCGCCGGCGTCGGCATGATCCCCTTCACCAAACCCGGTGCCAGCGACCCTTACTCGGTCATGGGTGCCCAAGCGGCCAAGGCTGCGCTGGCGGATGCTGGCGTCGACTACAAACTGGTGCAACAAGCGTTTGTCGGCTACGTCTACGGTGATTCCACCTGCGGCCAGGCGGCGGTGTATGGGGTCGGCCTGACCGGTATTCCGGTGTTCAACGTCAACAACAACTGCGCCAGCGGCTCCACCGCACTGTTCCTCGCCCGCCAAGCGGTGGCCTCCGGTGCCATCGACTGCGCACTGGTGCTGGGCATGGAGCAAATGGTGCCGGGCGCGCTGAAAGGCGCGTTCGATGACCGTCCGTCGCCGATGGCGCGGTTCCAAGACGCCATGAGCGAGATCCAAGGCTTTGATCCGCAAGCGCCGCGCGCTGCCCAGCTGTTTGGCGGTGCCGGCCGCGACTACATCAAGCAATACGGCATTTCCAAAGACACCTTTGGCCGTATTTCGGTGAAGGCCCGCGCCCACGCTGCGAACAACCCGTACTCGGTATTCCGCGCGCCGATCACCTTGGAAGAAGTGATGGCGGCGCCCACCATTTTCGATCCGCTGACCCGTTTCCAGTGCTGCCCGCCCACCTGCGGCGCCGCTGCTGCGGTGCTGTGTTCAGACGACTTTGCCCGTCGCCACGGCCTGAGCCCGGCGGTGCGCATTGCCGCCCAGGCCATGACCACCGATACCGACAGCACCTTTGACGCCGGTGATATGCGCCAAGTGGTCGGTTACGACATGACCGCCGCTGCCGCCAAACAGGTGTACGAAGCAGCAGGCGTCGGCCCGCAGGATATTCCGGTGGTGGAACTGCATGACTGCTTCACCGCCAACGAACTGATCACCTACGAAGGCCTTGGCCTGACCGCGCCCGGCACCGCCGAGAAATTCATTCTCGACGGCGACAACACCTACGGCGGTCGGGTGGTGACCAACCCGTCCGGTGGCCTGCTGTCCAAGGGCCACCCGCTGGGCGCCACCGGTTTGGCGCAGTGCACCGAGCTGGTGTGGCAACTGCGTGGCCAAGCGGACAAGCGGCAGGTAGAGGGGGCTCGCCACGGCCTGCAACACAATCTCGGCCTCGGCGGCGCCTGTGTGGTGACGCTGTACGAGAAAGTGGGCGCCTGAGGAACCGGACATGATCGATACCCGTTTTATCGGCACGGAGCTGCCGTCGTTTAGCGTGGATGTGGAAGCCGGTCGGCTGCGCTTTTTCGCCAAAGCCACCGGCAACGCTGACCCGATTTACGTTGACCGCGAGGCGGCGCGTGCCGCCGGCTACAGCGATATCCCGATTCCGCCGACCTTCCTGTTTTGCTTGGAAATGGAATCCCCGCAGCCGAGCGCCATGCGTGAGCTGCTGAACATTGATATCGGCAAGGTGCTGCACGGTGAACAGCAGTTCATCTACCACCGGCCAGTGTGTGTCGGTGATCGCATTACGTTTGCGCCGCGCATTTCCGACATTTACGCCAAAAAGGGTGGCGCGCTGGAGTTTGTAGTGCGCCAAACCCGGGTGACCAACCAGCACGACCAGCTGGTGGCCGAACTCAACTGCGTCACCGTCGTGCGCAACAGCTGACCGGAGCCGATCCCATGACTGCTTCCTTGTCTCAAGCCCGGGTCGGCGACGCGCTGCCGGTGCTGACCACCACCCCCATCAGCCGCCTCGATCTGGCGCTGTATTGCGGCGCTTCCGGCGACCACAACCCGATTCACGTGGACCTGGATTTTGCCCGCGCGGCGGGCCAGGACGATGTGTTCGCCCACGGCATGCTGTCGATGGCCTACCTCGGTCGGTTGCTGACCGGCTGGGCACCGCAGCACCAGCTGCGCCGCTTTGACGTGCGTTTTGTGTCGATCACCCATATCGGCGATGCCATCAGCTGCCAAGGGGAAGTGACCGCGGTGGAACAGGTGGACGGCGAAACGCGGGTGCGGGTGGCGCTCACCAGCGCCAATCAGCACGGCGACATCAAACTCAAGGGCGAGGCCGAATTCGGCCTGCCGAACTGAATCGATACCCACTTGGGGAGTAGCACAACATGAGCAAACTGACTGGCAAAGTCGCCATCGTATCCGGCTCCGGCCGCGGCATCGGCCGTGAAATCGCCCTGAAACTGGCCAGCGAAGGCGCGGCGGTGGTGGTCAACGACCTCGATGCAGCACCGGCCAATGAAACCGTGGCCGACATCATTGCCGCCGGCGGCCGCGCCGTGGCCTGCGTTGGCAGCGTCACCGAAGACGGTTTTGCCGAGCGCTTTGTTAATACCGCAGTGGAGCAGCTTGGCGGGCTCGACATCATCGTCAACAACGCCGGTTACACCTGGGACAACGTGATCCAGAAAATGACCGACGAGCAGTGGCACGCCATTATCGATGTGCACTTGACCGCGCCGTTCAAAATCCTGCGCGCCGCCTCCGAGTTCATCCGCAAAGCGGCCAAAGAAGAAGCTGAGCGCGGTGAAGAAGTGTTCCGCAAGGTGGTGAATATTTCGTCCACCTCCGGCGTGCTTGGCAACGCTGGCCAAGCCAACTATTCGTCTGCCAAGGCCGGCATCGTCGGCATGACCAAGGCGCTTGCGAAAGAGTGGGGCCGCTACAAAGTGAACGTCAACGCGGTGGCGTTTGCGCTGATCAACACCCGCCTGACCCAGCCCACCGAAGAAGAAACCACGGTCGACATCGAAGGCCGCGCGATCCGCGTCGGTGTACGCAGTGCCAACCTGAAAGCGGCCGAGTCCACCATTCCGCTGGGCCGTGCCGGCACGCCGCAGGAAGCGGCCGGTTCGGTCTATCTGCTGTGCATCCCGGAATCCAACTACATCAGCGGCCAGTCACTGATCTGTGGCGGCGGCCGGCCATAAGCGGGCGATGACCATGAGCCAAGAGACCCCGCTGTGGATGGACCAGGATCTGACCATCTTCCGCGACAGTGCGCGCAAGATCTTCGAGCAGGAATTTGCGCCGCGTGAAATGGACTGGATCCGCCAAGGGCACAGCGACCGCAGTGTCTGGAACGAGCTGGGCGCACACGGTTTGCTGTGCGCCAGCATTCCGGTGGAGTACGGCGGCGCCGGTGGCAGCTTTGCCTACGACGCGGTGATCTGTGCCGAGCAGGCGCGTGCCCAGGTGGGCAGCTTCAGCCTCAACGTGCACAGCGCCATTGTGGCCCACTACATCCTCAATCACGGTACCGAAGCGCAGAAGCTGCGCTGGCTGCCGCGCATGGCCAGCGGCGAGATGGTCGCCGCCATCGCCATGAGTGAGCCGGGCGCCGGATCCGATCTGCAAGCGATCCGCACCAGTGCCCGCCGCGACGGCGACAGCTATGTGATCAACGGTGCCAAGACCTTCATCACCAACGGATTGCACGCCGATCTGGTGTGCGTGGTGGCCCGTACCAACCCGGCGATCCCGGGTGCCAAGGGGCTGTCACTGCTGATGGTGGAGACCGCCGACTGCGCCGGGTTCCGGCGCGGGCGGCTACTAGAGAAGATCGGCCAGCGCGGCCAAGACACCGCCGAGTTGTTCTTCGATGAGGTGCGCACCCCAGCGGCCTACTTGCTCGGTGGCGAGGAAGGGCGCGGCTTCGTGCAGCTGATGAAAGAGCTGCCGCGTGAGCGGCTGCTGATCGCCATCGGCGCCACGGCGATGATGGAGCGGGCGGTGGCCGACACCTACGACTACGCCGACCAGCGCAAGGTGTTCGGGCAGCGTCTGATGGACCTGCAGAACACCCGCTTCAAGCTGGCCGAGTGCCATACCAAAGCAGCGGTGGCACGGCGCTTTGTCGACGACTGCATCCAGCGCGCATTGGCCGGTACGCTCGATGTGCCCACGGCCTCGATGGCGAAGTGGTGGGTCACCGAAACCAACTGCCAGGTGATCGACGAATGCCTGCAGCTGCACGGCGGTTACGGCTACATGATGGAGTACCCGATCGCGCGCCTGTACACCGACGCCCGTGTCGGCCGCATCTATGGGGGCGCCAACGAGATCATGAAAGAGCTGGTGGCGCGCTCGCTGGAGCAACCGCGCTGAGTCCTGCTAGCGGACTGTGATAACAACAAGGAGTGGCCATGAGCACTGCCCATCACCCTTTCTGGCCCAAGGGCATGCCGTCAACACTGACGCTGCCGGACGTGACCTTGTGGGACAACCTCGCCACCGCTGCCGCCCGTTACCCGGAGCGGCCGGCGGTGGTGTTCTACGGCGCCAGCCTGAGCTATGCGCGGCTCGCGCGCGAGGCCGATCTGCTGGCCGGTTACCTGCAATATCACTGCGGTGTCACGCGTGGTGAGCGGGTAATCCTGCTGAGCCAGAACTGCCCGCAATTCTTCATCGCCTACTACGCGATAGTGCGGTTGGGGGCGGTGGTGGTGCCGGTTAATGCCATGAGCACCAGCCAAGAGCTGGCCTACTTTGTGGAAGACAGCGGCGCCCGTGTCGGCCTGCTGGCCCAGGAAATGTACGAGCGCGCACGGCCGCTGCTAGACGACGGTCGTCTCGCGCACCTGGTGGTGCACACCTACAGCGACTACGCCGGCCGGCCACTGAGCGCTGAAGTGCCCGGCTGGGTGGCGCTGCCACGCCAGCCGATCAACGACCCGTCAGTGACCTTCCTTGCCGACGCGCTGGCTGCGGGGCGTCCGGCGGTGCCGGAGCGGTTTGGCCCGGAGCAGATGAGCATCCTGCCGTACACCTCTGGCACCACCGGTCATCCCAAAGGGTGCGTGCACACCCACCGCTCGGTGATGGCCGCAGTGGCCGGTTCTGCAGTGTGGCGCGGACTGCATTCGGAGTCGGTGTTCTTCAGTGTGGCGCCGCTGTTTCACCTGCTGGGCATGCAGAACGGCATGAACCTGCCGGTGTTCCTCGGTGCCACCGTGATCATGCTGCCGCGCTGGGATGAAAGCCTGGCGGCGGCACTGATCGAGCGCTACCGCGTCAGCATGTGGTCAGCGACGCCGGCGATGCTGGTGGACTTCTTCTCCAATCCGGTGGTGCGCGAACGGGATCTGTCGAGCCTGACGCTGCTGGCTGGCGGCGGCGCGGCAATGCCGGAAGCGATCTCGAAAATGCTGCGCGAGCAGTACCAGATTGATTTCAACGAAGCCTACGGGCTGACCGAAACCGCGGCCTTCTTGCACGCCAATCCGGTGCAGCGCGGCAAGCCGCAATGCCTCGGCATGCCCACCTTCGGCGTCGAATCACGGGTGATCGACCCGGACACGCTGGAAGAGCTGCCGCCCGGCGAAGTGGGCGAGCTGATCACCTGCGGCGAGCAAGTGATGGTCGGTTACTGGAACAACCCCACTGCCAACGAGGAGTCGTTCCTCATCCGTGACGGCAAGCGCTTTTTCCGCACCGGCGACTTGGTCTCGGTGGATGAGGAGGGCTACTTCTTCATGCGCGACCGGCTCAAGCGAATGATCAGCGTGTCCGGGTACAAGGTATGGCCGGCGGAAGTGGAAAGCCTGTTTTACCACCACCCGCAGGTGCAGGAAGCCTGCATTGTCAGCGTGCCTGATCGGCGCAGCGGCGAGGCGGTGAAAGCGGTGCTGGTGATGAAACCCGGCGCCACCCATGACGAAGCCGACATCATCGCTTGGGCGCGCAGCAAGATGGCGGTTTACAAGGCGCCGCGCTTTGTCGAATTCCGCAGCAGCCTGCCGCGCTCGGCCACCGGCAAGATCCAGTGGCGTGAAGTGCAGGATGAACAGCAACTCACCCATGTCGCCGAAGCCGGAGTGTCCGGCGACTGATTACCCGCTGAGAGAGAGGACCATGATGACAACAACAACCTCCCCATCGAACCTGATCCGCCGCGCGCTGCGGCGCGCGTTGCTGGCCGTCGCGGTACTTGGCGTGGCCACTGGCGCCCAGGGTGCTTACCCCGATAAACCCGTGCGTCTGGTGGTGCCGTACCCAGCCGGCGGCGGCGCCGACACCATCGCCCGCACGCTCGGCAAGGAACTGTCGGAGCGCTGGCAGCGGCCGGTGATCATCGACAACCGCCCCGGTGCCAGCGGCATCACCGGCGGCAACGCAGTAGCGCGCGCCAAGCCGGACGGACTGACGCTGTTGCTGGGTATTACGGCGATGGCGCAGCTGCCGGCGCTGTACGCCAACCTGCCGTTCGATGTGCGCAAGGACTTCGAGCCGATTTCCGAGATTGCCCGCTCGCAGGACTTCCTCGTGGTGCCGAATCGCTTTGGCATTAGCAGCCTAGAGCAGTTTCTGGCGCGCATGAAAGCTGAGCCGGGTGAGCACAGTTATGGCTCCTATGGCACCGGCACCTCATCGCACATCCACGGCGAAATGCTGCGTAAGCAAGCCGGCTTGGATTTGGTGCATGTGCCGTACCGCGGCGCCGCGCCGCTGATCACCGATGTGCTCGGTGAGCGACTGACGCTGGGCGTGGTCGACACCGGCTCGGTGCGCTCGCACCTCAACACTGGCCGCTTTGAAGTGCTGGCGGTGACGGGGGCCGAACGCTCGCCGCTGTTGCCGGAAACGCCGACGCTGACTGAACTTGGTTACCGCGATTACGAGCCTTACGGCTGGTACGCGCTGTTCGCCCCGGCCGGGGTGCCGACTGCCATTCTTGATGAACTGTCGGAAGCGGTGCAGACCATCGTCGCGCAGGACAACGTGCAAGACATCCTTCACGGCCTCGGGCTGCGTCCGGTGGGCAACAGCCGCAGCGAGTTCGCCAAGATCTATGACGCCGACGTCGGCACCTGGACGCGGGTGATCGAAGACACCGGCATTCGGCTGGAGTGACGGTGATGGAACTGGACTTCAGCCAACGCAACGTCTTCATCGCCGGCGGTAGTAGCGGCATCAATCTCGGCATTGCCCATGCGTTTGCGGCCCGTGGCGCGCGCGTGGCGCTGCTCAGCCGCTCGGCGGAAAAGCTCGGTGTGGCGGCCACTGAACTGGCCCGCTATGGCGGAGAGGTGCTGGCACTGCCGGCGGATGTGCGCGATGTGGACAGCGTGCGCGCGGCGTTGGCCGAAGCCCACCGCCACTGGGGCCCGATCGACGTGCTGGTGTCCGGCGCGGCGGGAAATTTCCTCGCGCCGGCCACCGGCATGTCAGAAAACGGTTTTCGCACCGTGATCGAAATCGACCTGATGGGCACCTTCCATGTGCTGCGCAACGCCTATGGCTTCCTGCGCAAGCCGGGCGCCTCGGTGATCAATATTTCCGCCTCTCAAGCGTTCAACCCGACGCTGTTCCAAGCCCATGTGTGCGCCGCCAAGGCCGGTGTCGACATGCTTACCCAGGTGCTGGCGATGGAGTGGGGGCCGGAAGGCATCCGCGTCAACTCCATCGTGCCTGGCCCGATCGCTGACACCGAAGGCATGCGCCGACTGGCGCCGGAGCCGGAGGCGTTGGCGGCGGTGGTCGATCAGGTGCCGCTGCGACGTCTCGGCACCGTGGAAGACGTCGGCCACATGGCGCTGGTGCTGTCGTCGCCGTTGGCGTCCTACGTCACCGGCACGGTGGTGAAAGTGGATGGCGGCAACGCTCTGCGTGGCAGCCGCGACTACCGCGAGGCGGTGCAATCCCCTGTATCTCTGGCCAAGGAGTCCTGAACGATGGACCCGGTATTGCTTGATCTGCACGACGGCGTGGCCCGCGTGACCTTCAACCGGCCGCAGCGCCGCAACGCGCTCAACTTGGCGATGCGCGAGCGCATGGCCGAGGTGGTGCAGGAGCTGCGCCGTAATGATGACATCCGCGCGGTGGTGCTGACCGGCGCCGGCGGGGCGTTCTGCTCCGGTGGCGATCTGGAAGGCATCCTCGGTGCCGAACTGGACAACGACGGCTGGCGCACTCGTATGCGCGGCCTGCACCACTGGCTGAAAGACCTGATGACGCTGGAAAAGCCGGTCATCGCCGCGGTCGACGGCGCCGCCTATGGTGCCGGTTTCAGCCTCGCGTTGGTGGCCGATGTGATCCTCGCCACGCCGCGGGCGCGGTTTTCGATGTCGTTCCTGAAAGTGGGCGCGGTGCCGGACCTGGCGGCGCTCTACAGCCTGCCGCGTGCGGTGGGCCCGCGCTTGGCGCGCGAGTTGATGCTGTCCACCCAAGAGCTGGACGCCGAACGTGCCCACGCCTTGGGCATCGTCAGTGAAGTGGTGGCTAGCGAGCAGTTGCTGGCGCGTGCGCAGCAGATTGCTCACAGCTTCACCGGCGCTTCAGCGCTGGCAGTGGGATTGGTGAAGACGCTCACCGCGCGCGCCATCAACAGTGACTTGGACAGCATGCTCGACGCCGAAGCCGCCGCCCAAGCGCTGGTGTTTGGCTGCGATTACCACCGCCAGGCCATCGACCGATTCCTCACCAAACAGCCGCCGCTGTTTGTGTGGCCCCAAGCTTCTGAACAGGACGCATGACATGACTGCAATGCTGGAAGGAAAAGTAGTAGTGGTGACCGGTGCCGGCGGCGGCATCGGCCGAGAAATTGCGCTGCTGGCGGCGCGTCAGGGCGCGCGCGTGGTGGTCAATGACATCGGCGCTTCGCTCAGCGGCGAAGGGCTGGATGCCGGGCCAGCGCAGGCGGTGGTCAACGAAATTCGCGGCTTCGGTGGCGAGGCGGTGGCCAACACCGACAGCGTGTCGGAAGCGGCCAGCGCCCAGCGTATTGTCGGCGCCGCCATGGACCACTTTGGCCGCATCGACGGCGTGGTGAACAACGCCGGCATTCTGCGCGATCGCATCTTCCACAAAATGTCGGAGCCGGAGTGGGATGCAGTGATCAAGGTGCACCTGTACGGCGCCTACTACATCAGCCGCGCGGCCGCCACGCACATGAAAGAGCAGGGCAGCGGCGCCTTTGTGCACATGACCAGCACCTCCGGCCTGATCGGCAACTTCGGTCAAGCCAACTATTCGGCGGCCAAGCTGGGTATTGCCGCGCTGTCGAAATCCATCGCGCTGGACATGCAGCGTTTTAACGTGCGTTCCAACTGCATCGCGCCATTCGCCTGGAGCCGCATGACCGGCTCGGTGCCGGCGGACACCCCGGAAGAAAAAGCACGGTTGGCGCGGTTCCAGCAAATGACCCCGGACAAAGTCGCACCGCTGGCGGTGACGCTGCTGGGCGACCAGGCCGACACCAGTGGCCAGATCTTTGCGGTGCGCAACAACGAAATCGTGCTGATGAGCCAGCCGCGGCCGGTGCGCAGCGTGCACCAGAGCGACGGCTGGACCCCGGAGCGGGTGCTGGAGCATGCGCTGCCGGCGCTGCGCGCGTCCTACCACCCGCTGGATCGGTCCGGCGACGTGTTCTGCTGGGACCCGGTGTAAGGAGCCTGTCATGAGCGAAATGCAAAGCGGCGTGCAGCAGGCGTGGCAAGCGCGTCTGGACGCCGGTGAATTCGTCATCCAGCGCTGCGGCGGCTGCCAGCAGCATGTGTTCTACCCGCGTGGGCTGTGCCCGCACTGCGGCGCTGATCAACTGGCGTTCGTGACGCCGGCCGGCAGCGGCACCGTGTATGCCACCACAGTGGTGCGCCGCAAGGCGGAGCTGGGCGGTGACTACAACGTGGTGTTGGTGGATCTGGACGAAGGCGTGCGGCTGATGAGCCGAGTGGAAGGTGTGGCGCCGGACGCAGTCGCCATCGGCCTGCGAGTGCAGGCGCGGGTGGCGCGCGAGCAAGATCGCGGCCTGTTGTTGTTCGATCCCCTGTGAGCCGGAGCTGACCATGACTGATCTCAATTCCCTACGCGGCCAGGTGGCGATTGCCGGCGCCGCGACCTTCGGCTGCGGCGTAGTGCCGGGCTATACCGACATGGAACTGCTGGTGGGCGCCGCCCAGCGTGCAGTGGCCGATGCCGGTCTGACCATGCAAGACATCGACGGTCTGTGCACCGCCAGCGTCACCGCCACGATGTGGCCGATGGTGGTGGTGGAGCACCTTGGCATCCGCCCGACCTTCATCGACGGCACCATGCTCGGCGGCTCCAGCTTCATTGCCCATTTGCTGCCGGCGATGCAGGCGCTGATGTCGGGCCAGTGCAACGCGGTGCTGGTGTGCTACGGCAGCGCTCAGCGCTCCGCCACCTTTAACCGGCGCGACATCGTGGCCAGCCGCAAGCTGCTGGATCCGCAGCCCTACGAACATCCTTACGAGCCGATGCTGCCGCCCAGCGCCTACGCGCTGGCGGCCAATCGTCACATGCATGAGTTCGGCACCGAGCGCCGTCAGTTGGCGGAAGTGGCGGTGGCGGCGCGCCAATGGGCGCAGCGCAACCCGACTGCATTCGAGCGCGGTCCGCTGTCGATCGACGACGTGCTCAATGCGCGCATGGTGTCCGACCCGCTGACGGTGCGTGACTGCTGCCTGGTCACCGATGGTGGCGGTGCCTATGTGCTGGTACGCGGTGACCGTGCCCGCGATCTGCGCCAGCCGCCGGTGTACGTGCTCGGTAACGCCACCGCCTGCTGGAACCGGCAGATTTCCTCGATGGCCGACCTCACCGTCACCGCCGCCCAAGAATCCGGCGCGCGCGCGTTCGCCATGGCCGGGCTGACGCCGGCGGACGTGGATGTGGTGGAGCTGTACGACGCCTTCACCATCAACACCTTGCTGTTCCTCGAAGACCTCGGTTTCTGCGCCAAAGGCGAGGGCGGTGCCTTTGTCGAGGGCGGCGCTATTGCGCCCGGCGGGCGCTTGCCGGTGAACACCAACGGCGGCGGCCTGTCCTGGGGCCACCCCGGCATGTACGGCATTTTTGCCTTGATCGAAGCGGTGGAACAGCTGCGCGGCCAGTGCGGCGAGCGTCAAGTGAGCGGTGCCCAGGTGGCGCTGGCACACGGCAACGGCGGCACGCTGTCGAGCCAGTCCACCGCCATTCTTGGCACCGCTGCCACCCTGTAATTGCCGGCCCCGCCGGGCGGGGCCGTGGAGAGACGACATGATCCGTGACCAAGAAATGATGAATGCCTTCCTCGATACCGTGTCCAGTTTCGTGCGCGAACAGCTGGTACCGAACGAGGAATTGGTGGCTGAGACCGATGAAATCCCTGAGCACATCGTGCAGGCGATGCGCGACATGGGGCTGTTTGGGCTGACCATTCCGGAACAATACGGCGGTCTTGGGCTGACCATGGAAGAAGAAAGCCGGGTGATGTTCGAGCTGGGTAAAACCTCACCGGCGTTTCGTTCCATCATCGGCACTACCGTGGGTATCGGCTCCCAAGGCATCCTGATGGACGGCACCGACGAGCAGAAACAGCGCTATCTGCCGCAGTTGGCTACCGGTGAAAAAATGGCCTCGTTCGCGCTTACCGAGCCGGAATCCGGTTCCGACGCTGCCTCGCTGCGTACCACCGCCCTCCGCGATGGTGACCACTATGTGGTCAATGGCACCAAGCGTTTCATCACCAATGCGCCCCATGCCGGGCTGTTCACCTTGATGGCACGCACCGATCCGGCGGTGAAGGGCGCCGGCGGTATTTCCTCGTTCATCGTTGACGCCGGCACGCCGGGCATCTCGTTCGGCAAACGTGACAAGAAAATGGGCCAGCGCGGCGCTCATACCTGCGATGTGATTTTCGAAAATTGCCGAGTGCCGGCCGCCAACCTGATTGGTCTGAAAGAAGGCCAAGGTTTCAAGACCGCCATGAAGGTGCTCGACAAGGGCCGCATTCACATCGCCGCCATCTGTGTCGGCGTGGCCGAGCGCATGCTGCAGGATGCACTGGAGTACGCGGTGGAGCGCCAGCAGTTCGGCCAGCGCATCGCTGACTTCCAGCTAGTGCAGGGCATGTTGGCCGACAGCAAGGCCGAGCTGTACGCCTCCAAGTGCATGGTGCTCGACGCCGCGCAACGACGTGACAACGGCGAGAATATTTCCACTGAAGCGGCCTGCGCCAAGATGTACGCCTCGGAAATGTGCGGCCGCGTGGCAGACCGCGCGGTGCAGATCTTCGGCGGCGCCGGTTACATGGCCGAATACGGCATTGAGCGTTTCTACCGAGACGTACGTTTGTTCCGCATCTACGAAGGCACCACCCAGGTGCAGCAGATGATCATTGCTCGCAACATGGTGCGCGCCCTGGGCGCCTGATGCGCTGTGCAGGTTGCGGGGGCGCCGGCAAACCGCCCCCGCAGCCGCTCTCCGCCGCCGTGTGAACGGCGGTTTTTTTTGCCTGTAAAACGGGTAGTGCGGTGTCACTGTGGCGCCGGGTGTTACCGATCTCTACGCTGTCAGCGTGCCCGTTTGGCGGAACCGCCAAAAGTGGTCGTCAGCATGGATTTGGCCAACCGGTGGTGACCAGTCCGGCCATTGAGAGCACCGTGCCGGGATTCCACTATCGGAGACATCATAAAAACAACCGCGAGATGGAAAATGATGACGCGATTCATGAAGAGCTTTTCGGCACTGCTGGTAATGGCCGCAGCGCTGCTTCAGGTCTCCACGGCGGGAGCTGATTACCCCACTAAGACCATCCGCATGGTGGTGCCGTTTGCCGCCGGTGGCACCGTCGATGCCTTGGCACGGATTGTCAGTGAAGGGCTGTCACGGGAGCTGGGGCGTCCGGTGATCGTTGAGAACCGCGCCGGCGCCGGCGGCAACATCGGCGCCGAAGCGGTGATGCGCGCCCGCGCCGACGGCCATACGCTGCTGTTCGGCTTCACGCCAATGGTGCAGATCCCGCATATGTTCGAAAAACCACCGTTTGACGCCGAGCAGGACTTCACCGCCATTGCCCAGCTGGTAACCGGCGTCGGCCTGATGGTGGTCAATGCCGACAGCGGCATCGAGAACATCGAGCAACTGGTTGAACTGGTGCGCAGTGAGCCAGGCAAACACAGCTACGGCAGCTTCGGCATCGGTTCTTCCGCCCACCTCTATGGCCTCGCGCTGGCCGAGAAGAACAACCTCGACATGGCGCACATTGCCTACCGCGGTGAATCACCGTCCATCACGGACCTACTGGCGGGCCAAGTGACGGCGGTGATTGCCGGCATCTCCGGCAACACTATGCCGCACATCCGGGCCGGCAAACTGGTGCCGGTGGCGGTGACTGGCCCGCGCCGTTCGCCGGTGCTGCCGGACGTGCCGACCTTCAAGGAGCTGGGTTATGTCGACATCGACACCCGAGGCTGGATCGGCATTCTCGGCCCCAAAGGCATGGATATCGCGGTGCGTGATCGGGTGGCCGAAGCCGCACTGAAAGTGGTGCAGGAGCCGGACGTTCGCCAGCGCATTGACAACATCATGATGATCATGGACCCGCTTGGTCCGGAAGAATTTGGCGCCATCATCAGCAACGACAACCGCATGTGGCGCGAGATCATCAAGAAAGCAAACATCAGCGTTGAAGGCTGAAATATTCAGAAATAGTGCGCGCTAATCGCCAATGATTAATGAAAAAAAAGGCCATTGAGCGCGCCCCCTTCATCTTTGAAGATGAAGCCATAACACATAACAACAACAGCGAGAACGCCATGAAACGATACCTCGCCACGGCAGCAACGCTGCTGGCATTGGGCCTTGGGGCCTTGGCCCCAGCCAGCTGGGCTGACGACAACTGGCCGCGCAAATCAGTGCGCCTAGTGGTGCCGTTCCCCGCCGGGGGTGCCACCGATTCACTGGCCCGAGTGCTGGCTGAATTCATGCACCGCGAACTGGGCAAGCCGGTGATCGTCGACAACCGCGCTGGCGCCGGCGGCAACATTGGCGCTGAAGTGGTCGCCCGTGCTCCCGCCGATGGCCACATGCTGATGCTGACCATCACCAACATCGTGCAAACCCCGCAGATGCTGAGCCGTCAGCCGTTTGACCCGATCAAGGATTTCACCCCTATCGCGCAGTTGGTGACCACGCCACTGGTGATGGTGGTGCGCGCGGAAAGCGGCATCACCACCCCGGCAGAGTTGGTGGAATACATCCGCAATGATCCCAGCCACGCCAGCTACGGCAGCTATGGCGCCGGCTCCTCCGGGCACCTGTACGGCTATGCCTTTGCCAAACAGACCGGACTCGATATTCCCCATGTGGCCTACCGCGGCGAAGCGCCGTCGGTGTCGGACTTGCTCGGCGGCCAGGTGACGGCGGTGATCATGTCTGGCGTCGGTGCCGCACCCCACGTGCGTGCTGGCCGCATGAATGCGCTGGCGATGACCGGCACCTACCGCATGCCGGCGCTGCCAGACGTGCCCACTTTCAAAGAGCTGGGCTACGAACGCATGGATAACAAAGGCTGGTTTGGGCTATTCGGCCCGGCTGGCATGGACCCGGCGCTGCAACAACGGCTGTCGGACTTGATGCTGCGCGCCCTGAAAGATCCAGAGGTGATGCAGCGGGTGGAAAACCTGTCGCTGGTCATCGACCCGGTGCCGGCGAGTGACTTTGCAAAGGTGGTGGCCAGTGATTACAGCAAATGGGGCACCGTTATCCGTGAAGCTGGCATCCGTCTCGACTGAAGGAAGAGCGTAACCATGTATCTGACTCAAGGATTGCACCGTGCGGTGCAGCAGTGCCCGGAGCGCATCGCCACCATCGAAGGTGACGAGCGCTGGAGTTACCGCCAGCTGGCCGAGCGGGTGGCACGTCTGGCTGCCGCCATGCGGCGCGCTGGCGTGGAAGATGGTGATCGGGTGGCGTTGTTGTCGCTGAACTCCAACTTCTGCATGGAGTTCTTCCTGGCCGCCTGGTGGGCTGGGGCCGTGGCGGTGCCGGTGAACACCCGCTGGGCGCCGGTGGAAATGAGCTTCGGCATCAACGACGTGGGCGCCTCGCTGCTGTTTGTCGAGCGCACTTTCCTGTCGGCGGCGCCGTACCTGAAACAAGAGTGCCCGAGCTTGAACGGCAACATCGTGGTGGTGGGCGAGGGCGACAGCCAAGGCTTTACCTCCTACGCGCAGTTCATTGACGGCGTGGCACCCATCGAAGATCGCTTGCGCAGTGGCGACGATCTCGCCTGCATCGTGTTCTCCGGCGGCACCACTGGCACACCCAAAGGGGTGATGCTGTCGCACATGAACATGTGGTCGTCGCAGATTGCCGGCCGCGCCGAAAACGCGCCGCTGCCGCTGGTGATCACGCTGATGGCGCCGCCGCTGTTCCACACCGCCGCGCTCGGCAAGCTGGTGGCGCAGGTGATGCTGGGTGGCACCTCGGTGATGATGCCGGCGTTTGATGTCGGCGAACTGATCCGCTTGATCCAGCAGGAAAACGTCAACGACGTGATGTGGGTGCCGAGCATGGTGCAGATGCTGCTCGACCATCCGGACGCAGTGGGCGCGGATTTCTCCTGCCTCAAACGCATCACCTACGGCGCGGCGCCGATGCCGCTGGCGCTGCTGGAACGGGCGCAGAAAGTGTTCACCGAAGCCGAGTTCATCCAAGCCTACGGCATGACCGAAACGGCGCCGGTGATCTCCATGAACAACTGGGAAAACCACCTGCCGGCCGCCTGGGCCTCCGGCCGCATCCGCTCCGCCGGCAAGGCCACCATGGCCACCCAGGTGCGCATCGTCGATGAACATGACCAAGAGCTGCCGCGCGGCCAAGTGGGCGAAATTATCGTGCGCGGCCCCAACGTGATGCTCGGCTACTGGGGCCGGCCGGAAGAAACCGCGGAAACCCTGCGCGGCGGCTGGATGCACACCGGCGACGGCGGCTACATGGATGACGATGGCTACATTTACGTGGTCGATCGCATCAAGGACATGATCGTGTCCGGTGGCGAGAACGTGTACTCGGCCGAGATCGAGAACGTGCTGATGCGCCACCCGGCGGTATCGCAATGCGCGGTGATCGGCATTCCCTGCACCAAATGGGGCGAAGCCGTGCATGCGGTGGTGGTCCTGCATCCCGGCAGTGAGGCCGATGAAGCGTTGCTGCAACAGCACTGCCGCGACAGTCTGGCCGGCTACAAGGTGCCGAAGTCGGTGGAATTCCTTAAAGAGCTGCCATATTCCGGCCCCGGCAAGGTGCTCAAGTTTGTGCTGCGGCAGAAATATTGGGATCAGCCGCAAACCGCTGCCGATCAACAGCAATCGGTCTGATTGGCGCCGACTGGAGAGTGTCCCATGGTCTGGACCACCGCGGATGAAGTGCAATGGAACCTCAGCAATCCGTTCCGCCAGTTCCTCGGCGTGCAAGTGGGCGGCATCGAGGACGGTGAAGCGGAGATCCTGCTGCCGGTGGGGCCGCAGCTATTGCAGGCCTATGGCGTGGTGCACGGCGGGGTTTACTGCACCCTGATCGACACCGTGCTCGGCACTGCGGTGCGGGCGGCGGCCGGGTATGACGCGCGCCCGGCCACGCTGGATCTCAACGTCAGTTTCTTGCGTGCTGCCGGCCCCGGCCAGTTACGGGCCTGCGCACGCATCATCAAACCCGGCCGCCGCGTGATGGTCGGCCTGGGGGAGGTCTACGATGCCGACGGTCATCAAGTCGCGGTGGGGCGCGGCTCCTTCATGGTCGGCGCTGCACCGCCTGACTGACTGAATTTTCCTGATTTTGAACAGCTTTCCACTGCCGGCATCACCCGGCAGCGGGTTCGCTCGGCCTGCGTTTCGGCGCAGGCGTACTCCGGCCGCGGCTTTGCGGCGGCGGCCAAGTCTCTTACAACAACATGGTTGGACCAGAATAATGAAAACACCTGCCACCACTCTGAGTTTGAGCATTGCCCTGGCGCTGGCTGCGCCGCTGGCCCACGGCGCGGTGGATATCGAACAGCGCCTGGCGGAATTGGAAGCGGAACTGGCGGAAATGAAAGCCGACAGCGCCGACAACGTGCGCCGCAACCCGGCCGGCGGTTTCGTCGTCGGCAATACTACGCTGCGCTTTTCCGGCTACATGAAAGGCGACGTGTCGGTGTCGGATCGCGGTTATCAAGGCGGTAAGGCCTGGGAAGTGGTCACCGCTGCCGGCGTCAAGAGCACCGATAAAGACCTCGGCTACCGCACCACACTGTCGGCGCGGCAGAGCCAGTTCGCGTTTTCCACCAGCACCCCGGTGGGCGAGAACACCTTCCGCACCTTCGTGTCGGTGGACTTTTACGGTGAAGACACCAAGGCCAACGAGTTGGTCTCGAACAGCTACGCCCCGCGTCTGCGTGAAGCTTACGGCAGTTACGGCCGGCTGTTGGTGGGCCAGACCTGGTCGACCTTCACTGACCTGATGGGGGTGGGTGAACTGGTGGGCTTCGGCCAGCACGCCAGCGTCAACTTCGTGCGTCAGGCGATGGTGCGCTACACCCATCCGTTCGACGGCGGCAAGCTGGAACTGGCGATGGAAAACCCGGAAGACACCGGCGCCGGCAACCAAGACGTGCCCGACTTGATCGCGCGGCTGAGCTTCAACGGCAACTGGGGCTATGTGTCGGCGGCCGCAGCGGTGCGCCGCATGGCGCTGGATAATGCCACCGGCCGCGACTATCAGTGGACCGACGCCTACAGCCTGACCGCGCGCATCCCAACCGTGGGCAAGGACGACATTCGCCTGCAAGTGAACTACGGCAACGTCGGCCGCTACATGGGCCTGCGCAGCTTCCCCGATGCGGTGGTGGAGCAGGGCGGCACCAGCATTCACGGGGTCGATGCCTGGGGCTACTCGGCCATCTACCGCCACTTCTGGACCGAAAAACTGCGCAGTTCGCTGGCCTGGTCCGACAGCGCCATCCGCGAACGCGGCCGCTATGCCGCTACCGCCAATGCGCGCTACAGCACCGCGTCACTGAACCTGCTGTACTCGCCGATCCGTCCGCTGACCTACGGCATCGAACTGCAACGCTACGACTTGGAAGAAGTGGGCGGCACCAAGCACGAACTGAACCGGGTGCAGTTCTCGGCCTGGTACCACTTCTGATCTGATTACGGGCTCTGGCCCAGACTTTCCTGGTGACTCACCCCTCTTCGGAGGGGTTTTTTTTGCGTTGCGGCGACCGGGATCAGTGGCTCAAGTGCTGGTTGACCGCCTGCACTATGGTATGGGCGGCGTCCACCACTTGGTCGAGCGGGTCTTGGTAACCGTTCATCAACCAACGTGCGGCGATATATACCAGGGCGCCGAGAATGCCGGCCGACAACTGGATGCGCGGCGCCGGCAGGGTACCGGCGGCGGGATAAAGCTCGCCCCATAACTGATCGAGCAGCGCGGTGAAGTCTTCCATCACCTTCTGGTACAGCGCGTCCACTTCGGCGCTGACACCGAGGATCTCCACCATCATGATGCGCGCCGCTTCCGGGTGCTCGGCCAGGTAACTGAAATAGGCGTGTAGCGCATTGCGGCTGCGTTGTTCTGCATCGGCGCCGGGCTGGCTCAGTAGGGCTTCCGCCAGCGTTTGGCTGACCTGTTCGATGGCTTGGGTGTAGACCGCTCCCAACAAGGCTTCGCTGTTGGCAAAGGATTCGTAGAAGTAGCGTTCGGTAAGCCCCGCCTGCTGGCAAACGGCGCGCACGGTGGTGGCGCGAAATCCCTGCTGGCCGATGACTTGGGTGCCGGCTTCCAGCAGCTGTTGGCGCCGCTGAGCGCGGCGCTGCTCAATACTGATGCCGCGATAAGCGCGGGCTTTGGGAGCGGGTGTCGTCATGCCGGCGATTGTGACAGCTGCCATTGTCAGACGTAAAGGGTGGCCGTGATGACCACCGCCGGTGGTCAGTGCGGCAACCCCGGCAGCATTGACATGAAGTGTTGTCAGAAAATAGATTGACAACCTCTGTTGTCAGATCGAGTGAAGACCATGCAAGCAGCTCCCCACGCGCTTACCCCCGACGTCGACGTCGCCATTCTCGGTACCGGTTTTGCCGGGCTTGGCATGGCCATCAAACTCAAGCAGGAGGGCGGTCAGCGCTTCGTGTTGCTGGAGCGCGCTGATGAAGTCGGTGGCACCTGGCGCGACAACCACTATCCGGGCGCTGCCTGTGATGTGCCATCGCACCTGTACTCGCTGTCCTACGCGCCGAACACCGAATGGTCGCGCAAGTACCCGTCGCAGCCGGAGCTGTACCAGTACCTGCGCCAGCTGGCTAACGACTACGGCTTGTACCCGCACATCCGTTTCGGCGCCGAGCTGGAGCAGGCCGAGTTCGACGAAACCAACAACCTGTGGCGGGTGCGCACCAGCAACGGTGAAGTCACCGCCCGCTCGCTGGTGATGGGCAGCGGTGGCTTGGCCGAACCGCGTTGGCCGGACATTCCCGGCGTTGACCGATTTAAGGGCGAGCGTTTCCATTCCTCGCGCTGGGATCACAGCATCGATCTGACCGGCAAGCGTGTGGCGGTGGTCGGCTCGGCCGCGTCGGCGATCCAGCTGGTGCCGCAAATCGTTGATAAAGCCGCCACGTTGTCGGTGTTCCAACGCACGCCGAACTGGATCATTCCGCGCGGTGATCGCGCTTACCGTGCCACCGAGAAAGCATTGTTCCGACGCCTACCACTGGCGCGCCAATTGCACCGCGCCGCCATCTATTGGGGCCACGAGGCGCGGGTGATGGGCATGGTGATCAACCCGAAATTGATGACGGTGTTCCAGAAAGTGGCGGAACTGCATATCCGCCGCCAAGTGAAGGACCCGGCGCTGCGCAAGCAGGTGACCCCGGACTACACCATCGGTTGCCGCCGGGTGCTGATCTCCAACGACTGGTACCCGGCATTGCAGCGCGACAACGCCGAGCTGGTAACGGATGGCATCGCCGAGATCACCGAAACCGGCATCCGCACCGAAGACGGCCAGCTGCGTGAAGTGGATGTAATCATCTTCGCCACCGGTTTCTACGCCACCGAAAACCCCATTGCCGGGTTGGTGCATGGCCGTCACGGCGACACGCTGGCCAGCCACTGGCAAGACGGCGAGCAAGCCTACTTGGGCACCACCGTCAGCGGTTTCCCCAACTTGTTCATGCTGGTCGGCCCCAACACCGGCCTCGGTCACACCTCCATGGTGTTCATGATCGAGGCGCAGGTAGAGATGGTGATGAAGCTGTTGGCGCTGCGTAACCAAGCCGGCGCTGAAACGTTGGAAGTGAAGGCGGAAGTGCAGGATCGCTACAACGATAAATTGCAGAAACGTCTGGCCGGTTCGGTGTGGGCCACCGGCTGCACCAGTTGGTACCAGCACCGCAGCGGCAAGATTACTGCGCTGTGGCCGGGCTTCACCTTTGAGTTCTGGCTGCGCACCCGCAAGGTGGATCAGGACGCTTATCGCCTCGGCTGACGGCGCCCGGGCACACCGCTCGCCGGTGTGCCCGCCGCCGCCTATACTCCAGCGCTGCGCTGGAGGCCCGCATGCAAATCCCCTGGAATCAGATTCCCGCCGACACTCTCGGCAACTTGCTGGAAGAATTCGTTACCCGTGACGGCACCGATTACGGCGCCGAGGAAGTGCCGCTGACCACGCGTGTGGCGCAGGTGCGCCGCCAATTGGAGCGCGGCGAAGCGGTGATCTGGTTTGATGACGCCACGGAAAGCGTGTCGGTATTTTCCCGCCGCGAGCTGATCGAGCGCGGACTGCTGGACTGACGTCCGGCCTGCGGTTGGCGCTGGAGGGTGGTGGCGCTGGTGGTGGTCTGGCTTAGTCGTCTGTTTCTGTTTCTGCGTCACCGTCCCCCCATTGCCTCCCTCGCTGGCGCGGTAGAGCCGTCGGCGGCTCGGCCGACCTTGCAACGCCTCTGTCGGCGTTACACACGCCAGTCCCCAGCATCACTGCTGTCGTATCACCAGCGGCACTGTTGTGCCTAGCGCGCACGGTAACCGCTCAAACCCAAGCTACGCGTAGACCGGAGACGGTCAGCAGAGCTCATCCCTCGTCAGCGCGCCGCTGCTGGCGCAGCAGGAACCGCACCGGGGCCAACGCGGCAACGATGGCGCGGTCGCTGGGCAGCGGCGCGCCACTCATTTGCGCCACCAGCAGATCAGCGGCCAACGGCGTGCCAGACAGGCCACGGCTGCCGTGGGCGACGTTGAGGAACAGACCGGGCTGCGGCGCCAGCGTGTCGGGATGCGGCACCGGGCCCACCAGCGGCAGGAAGTCGCTGCTTTGGCAGCGGAACGCCACCCGCTGGCCGGCCACCACGATCTGCTCGCCGCCTAATTGCTGCCAAGCATCCGGCAGGTGCTGCTGCAGCGCGGCCAGGTTACGGGCGTCATCGTCGGGGGTGGGCTGGGCGTCGTGGCGGTGCAGGTCGAAGGTGGCACCGACGCAATGCAGGCCGTCCAGCGCGGGAGTCAGGTAGCTGCTGTGGCAAACCGCGTCGGTCCAGTCGCTGCTGGCGGCGGTGGCGCGGCACAGTGTGGTCTGGCCGCGAATTTCCCGCAGCGGCAGCCAGTCCAACCCGACCAGCTGGCGTGCAGCGGCGGCCGTGGCAATCACCACTTGATCGAACTCATGGCAGCCGTGGTCGCTGTGCAGCGCCCAACGGCCGTCGGCGCGGGCATCGATGGCGTGGACGCTGCACTGCTGCAGCTCGATAGCGGCATGAGCCAACAGCTGCCGGCACCAGGCCGGTGGATGGATCACCGCGCCGTGCGGCAGCCACAGGCTGTGTGCCGGCCATGGCGGCGGTGCGGCGCCCAGTAGCGTATCTGGCCAGCGACCGGAGGCCAGCGCCTCGGCGTGCTTGCGGGCGTGGCGGGCATCCGGCGCCAGTTGGTAGACACCGCAGCGGCGACCGTCGCCAGGCTGACGCGGAAAGTCGTGGCGCTGCAACCAGCTCAGGGCGTGCAAATAGCTGCTTTGATAAAAGCGGTTTTGGGCGGTCGGGTGGGCGCTGGGGGTGGTGTAGAGCAGGCCAGCGTGGTTGCCGGAGGCTTGGGATGCCACGCCCACCGCTTCCAGCACCGTTACTTGGTAGCCGGCTTCGGCCAGCGCGCGGGCGCTGGTGGCGCCGGCCAGCCCGGCACCGATCACCGCCACCCGTCCCTGCGGCCGTGGGCGCGGCTGCCAGAGTCCGCTGGCGTGGCCGACCAGCATTTCGCGCTTGCGGCCGAAGCCGGGCACCCGAGTCGTGGCAAAGCCGGCCTCGATCAAGCCCCGGCGCACGAAGCCGGCGGCGGTGAAGGTGGCCAAGCTGGCGCCCGGCGCACTCAGGCGTTGCAACTGGGCGAACAGGGCCGCGCTCCACATGTCCGGATTGCGTGCCGGTGCAAAGCCGTCGAGAAACCAAGCGTCGACCTCGGCATCCAGCTCTGACAGCCGCTGGCAGGCATCGCCGAGCAGCAGTGTGACGCGGATGCGCGGGTGCAGCGTCAACACATGGAAACCACTGGTGAGCGCCGGGTACACCGCCTGTAATGCAGCCGCCAATTCGGCAAATTGCGGCCAGTGGTGGTGGGCGGCGACCAAGTCTTGCGGCCGCAGCGGGAAGGCTTCCGTGGAAATGAAATGCAGCTCGGCCTCGGCCGGCGCGGTGGCCAAAAACAGTGCTGCGGCGCTGAGCAGGTTGAGGCCGGTGCCAAAGCCGGTTTCCGCGATCACGAAGCGCTCGCGCCGCAGCGCGGCAAAGCGCTGCGGCAGCTGATTGCCGTCGAGAAACACATGGCGGGTTTCCGCCACGCCGTGGTCGCGGGAAAAATACGGATCGTCAAATGCCGGTGCCAATGGCGTGCCCTGTTCCCAACTCAGGGTAGCGGGGCGGATTGGGGCGTGGGGATCGTCATGCATCGGTGCTGGCGCTCCCGGCCAAGCTGTCGATCAGTGCCCACAGCAATGGCGCCAGCCCGTCGCGGTCCAAGTCGCTGCTATAGACGCGCACGAACAATCCATTCTGAGCGCTCACCAACAGCCACAGCTGGCCCGGCTCGGCTGCCACCATACCGGAGAACAGCGGGAACGGCCGCTGCGGCAGCTGTTCGATCTGCTCCTGCTGCCACGGCAGTGGCCGCGGCCAGATCGCCGGCAGGCGAGCGGCCATCAACGCCCGCTGCTGGCCATAGAAGGAGGCCACTGCTCGTTGCGGCGTCATCAACTCCCAGCCGCCGGGGAAGCCCTGCACCGCCACCTGCACTTGCCAGCCATCGCTGTGACGGTAGTGCAGCAGCCGCTGGTCGCTGCTGACCACATCGCCGTCCAAGCGCCAGCGTCCCAGCTGCTCCGGGGCCGGCAGCGCCGCCAGATCCACCGCTGCCGCCGGCAGCAGCACCGCTGGGGTCTCAGGGCGTGTGGTCAGCGACTGCGGCTGGCAGGCGCCCAGTAGCAGCGTGCTCAGCAGCAGCAAGGGCAGCAGGGGCATGGGCGTCTCCAAATGTGGCATGGGCAATTGTCAGAATTTCGCATTGGCTTGCAGAGCCGTGGCGCGAGGCGCTGGAGCCGGTGGATGTGGCCCGACCGGACAGTGGTGCGGGCCCGCGCCAGTGCATAATCGACCGCGTTCCTGCCCCAGTGCCGCGAGACTCTAAGGCGCACATCCCGGGGCGTCCACACTTGGAGAACTCCATGCTGATCAATGAACCCCTGACCCTGCCGTGTGGTGTGACCATCAAAAACCGCATCGGCAAGTCCGCCATGAGCGAAACCTTGGGTACCCGTAACAACCGCGCCACCCCGGCGCTGACCGCGCTGTATCGACGTTGGGCGGCGGGTGGGGTCGGCCTGAACATCACCGGCAACGTGATGGTGGACCGCCGTTACCTGGGTGAACCGCAGAACGTGGCGGTGGAAGACCGCACCCAGATGGAAGCGCTGCGCGCCTGGGCTCGCGAGGGTACCCGCTTCGGCACCGAGCTGTGGATGCAGCTCAACCACCCGGGCAAGCAAAGCCCGATTATCCTGTCACCGAAAACCGTGGCGCCATCGGCGATTGGTTTTTCCAACCCACAGCTGAAGCGTTTCTTCGCCATGCCGCGGGCACTGACCGACGACGAAATCCGCGACATCATCGCGCGCTTTGCCCGCACCGCAGAGATCGCTAAGGACGCTGGTTTTACCGGTGTGCAGATCCACGGCGCCCACGGTTACTTGGTTAACCAGTTCCTGTCGCCGTTGCATAACCAGCGCGACGATCAGTGGGGCGGCTCGCTGGAGAACCGCATGCGCTTTGTGTGCGAGATCTACCTGGCCATTCGCGCGGCGGTGGGCCCGGAATTCCCGGTTGGCATCAAGCTGAACTCGGCGGATTTCCAGCGCGGCGGCTTCACTGAAGAGGAGTCGATGCAGGTGGTGGAGCGGCTGGCTGAGCTGGGCATGGATCTGATCGAAATTTCCGGCGGCACCTACGAGCAGCCGAACATGGCCGGCAAGGATCAGAAAGAGAGCACGCGTAGCCGTGAGGCCTACTTCATCGAATACGCCGAAAAGGTACGCCAGCGGGTGTCAGTGCCGCTGATGGTCACCGGCGGCTTCCGCACCCGCGCTGGCATGGAAGCCGCGCTAGCAAGCGGCGCCACCGATCTGGTTGGGCTGGCGCGCCCGTTGGTGCTGGATCCGGATTTCCCCAACCTGGTGCTGTCCGGCTCCGATCAAGCCAGTCCGGTGAAGCCGATCCGTACCGGCATCAAACCGGTGGACGACATGGCGATGATGGAAGTGTCTTGGTACACCTTGCAGCTGGCGCGCCTGGCGCGCGGCAAGGCGGCGGCCAAGGACGCCTCCGGTCTGGTGTCGTTGCTGAAGGTGGTCGGTGTAGTGAGCTGGCGCCGGTTGCGCATGGGACGGCTGCGCGCGGCCTGAGTCCGGCTATAATCCTCCGTCGCGGCCGGACACACCCGGCCGCTTGGCGCGGGCGGAGGTGGTATGCGGTGGTGGCAGAGCGGGCTGGTGAGCCTGCTGTTGGCGGGGCTGTGGTGCAGCGGCGCGGCGGCACAGGATGAGCGCGTCGGACTGGTACTCAGCGGCGGCGGCGCGCGCGGGTTTGCCCATATCGGGGTGATCCGGGCGCTGGAGGAACGCGGCATCCAGGTCAACGCCATCACCGGCACCAGCATGGGCGCCATCGTGGGCGCCCTGTATGCGTCCGGCAAGAACGTGGCGGAGTTGGAAGACATCGCCCGCACCACCGACTGGGCCTACGCCTTCACCGACAACTCGCCGCGCACGGACCAGCCTTATATCTTCCGCCAACTCGATGCTGGCCTGGCCGCCGATTACCGGCTGCTGATCAACCAGGGCCGGGTGGTGTTCCCGCGGGGTGTCATTCAGGGTCAGCACCTGACCCAGATCCTTGATGAACTGTTTGCCCACGTCGATCGGCTGCGCCGTTTCGACCAGTTGCCGATCCCGTTCAAGGCCATTGCTGCTGATCTGGTCACCGGCGAGGAAGTGGTGATGGATCGCGGCCGACTCAGCACCGCGGTGCGCGCCAGCATGTCGATTCCAGGACTGCTGGAGCCGGTGGAATGGCAGGGCAAGTTGCTGGTGGATGGCGGTATCGCCAACAACATGCCGGTCGGCGTGATCCAGCAAATGGGCGTCGATCGCCTCATCGTGGTGGATGTTGGCAGCCCGGCACGCAGTCTCGATGAGATCACCTCAGTGCTGGAAGTGGTGGACCAGCTCACTGGCATGTTGGTGCGCCAGAGCGCCGAGCGCGAACGCAAGCTGATGCAGCCTGACGATGTGTTCATCCGCCCGCCATTGAGCATTACCAATGCCAGCTTTGGCGACGCCGATGTGGCGATGGAGGCCGGTTACAGCGCCACCGTGGCAGCCCTGGAAGCGGCCGGCTGGGCGGCTGCGGCGCCGCTGCCGAGCGTCGAGGAGCGGGTGTCGTTTACGCCGACGCGCATTGATTTCATTGAAGTGGTCAACGACGGCCCGGTAGCCGAACGGGTGGTGCGCAACCTGATTCGCCAGCCGCTCGGCGAGCCGCTGGATACCGAGCGTTTGAAGCAGGACATTTCGGAAATCTATGCGCTTGATTATTTCCGTGAAATCCGCCACGAAGTGGTGCGCCGCGACGGCAAGGCGGGGCTGCGCATCGTCGCCCATCGGCGCGAAGCGGGCAGTAACTTCCTGCGCATCGGTCTGCGCCTGAGCGATGACTTTAACGGCAACACCGACTTCGGTCTTGGCGCCAGCCTGCGCATGGCGGGACTGAACCATCGCGGCGGCACCGCGTTCTTCCGCGGCGATATTGGCACCACGCCGCGTTTCGAGGCGCGCTTCCTGCAGCCGCTTGACCACCACATGAATTACTTCATCGAGCCGTTGGTGATGTACCAGTCCGACCGCATCGAGCTGTTCGACAGCAACCTGCAACCGGAAGCTCTGGCCAGCTACGAACGCAGTGAGCGCGGCATGGGGCTGTTTGTCGGGCGCCAGTGGCTGCGGCTGGGAGAATTCCGCGCCGGGGTCGTGCGCCGCCGTGGACGGCTCGACTTCCGCAGCGGTATCGACCAAGGCAATGTGCACTTCTCCGACGGTTATTACAGCGCGCGGTTGGGCTGGGATTCGCTCGACAACCTGGCGTTTCCCACCGGCGGCGCACGCTGGGCGGCGGAATGGCAGTGGCATGATCCTGGTATCGGCGCGCCTTCCAGTTTCAGCCGTTGGGAGCTGGGCGCCACCTGGGCCCACACCATGGGGCCGCTGACCATGTTGCTGGAGGGCGATCTGAAGACCGCCGACAGTAATGATCTGGGCGTTACCAATCTGCTGCCGATCGGCGGCTTCCTTGAATTGTCTGGCATCGCGCCGCGCAGCCGCTGGGGACAGCACCGCGCCCTGACGCGGTTAGTGGCCCTGACACCGCTGGGTGAGAAAACGCCATTGCCGTCGCCGGTGCCGCTCTACCTCGGCGCGTCGCTGGAACGCGGTAACGTCTGGGAAACGCGCGATGAAATGCGTTGGTCCGACGCCACCGTGGGCGGCAGTGTGTTCCTCGGCGCGCGCACGCCGCTGGGGCCGGCTTACCTGTCGGTGGGCTTCGCCGAAGGCGGCGACTATTCGGTGAACATCTTCCTCGGCGAGTTGTTCCGTTGATGGCGTGGTGAGCGGGTGAGCGCCACCGTGCGGCCGCTGCACGCCATGGCAGACCGACCGCTGCCAAGCTTGGCGCAACTGGGCCCGCGGGTGGTGATCCTTGGACCATCGGCTAGCGGCAAGTCCACCTTGGCTACCCGCATTGCTGCCCGCCAGCAGCTGCCGGTGGTGCATCTCGACCAGCTTTATCACCGTCCAGGAAGTGATTGGCAGCCGCGGCCGTTGGCTGAGTTTGCCGCCCAGCACCAAGCGGCGGTAGCGACGCCAGCTTGGGTGATGGAGGGCCACTACAGCACTTTGTTGCCGGCCCGGTTGGCGCGCGCCACCGGGTTGATCGTGTTGGATGCCAGCACCGCCGTGAGCCTATGGCGCTATCTGCGTCGAACCCGCACCGTCATCCGCGGGCGGGCGGTCTGGTGGGCAACCGTGACCGCATCAAGTGGAGCATGATCCGGCCTATCACCGTGGCGACGCCGCCGAACCGGCGCCGCTACCGGCAGCTCTTTGCCGAGGTGACATTGCCGAAAGCCTATCTGGGTTCGGTGGCGGCGCTGGCTGCGGCTTACCGGCAGTGGCAATTGCCAGCGCCGTAAGGGGTGTGCACGCCAATGGCCAGTGCGCGGGTCGAGCCCACGCAGCACGGCGCTGACTGCAGCAGCCGGTCGCGGGTTTTATCCTTGATTGCGTTGTGGTGCGGTTGTTACTGGAGCTCGGTTGCGTCGTCATCAGCTCGGGCCGCCTGCTGTTGCTGTGCGCGGTAACGTGAGGCGCCGCGCGGCTTTTTTCCGACAGAGTGATCACGGCTCCAAGCCGGTGAGCGTCACCCTGGCTTGGTCAGCGCTGCGCGCGCTAAAACAGCCCGCGAACAAGCTTGTATCGCCGCTGTGCAGATGCCGGATTCAATGAAAATCGTGGGAGTCCGGCCGCAGCCCGGCCAGCGCGCTGCTGTGATCGGTAATGCGGCCTGCCACCAGATGCACCACCCCCTCCGGGCTTTTTTCCAAGGTGCCGGTGATACCTATCAGTACCCCGCCCAGCAGGGCGCGTCGGTAGCGCTCTTGCAGCGTGCGCCACACCACCACATTGGTGTTGCCGGTCTCGTCTTCCAGCGTCAGGAATAACACACCGGAAGCGGTGCCGGGGCGCTGGCGGGTGGTAATCAGCCCGGCCACCCGCACCAGCGCGCCGTGACGTTGGCGGCGCAGTTGGCGTGCAGTGAGGTAGTGACTGAACGGCGCCAGTGGCCGCAGCAGCGCCAGCGGGTGCCGGCCCAGCGACAGATGCAAGCTGGCGTAGTCGGCGCGCAGACTATCGAATTCCGACGGCGCATCCAGGTATACCGGGCTGTCGCGCAGACTGTCGGCGGGCAGCAACGGGCTGACGGGTGGCACCGCCTGCATCGCCCAGTGCGCCTGGTGACGGTGGCCGCACAGGCGCTGTAGTGCGTTGGCGGCCACCAGTGCACGCCGGGCCTTGGGGGGCAGCGCCGCCCGTTGGCACAGTTCTGCCACGGAACGAAAACGACCTTGTTGGCGGGCCGCCACCACGCGTTCGGCGGCCTCCTGCGCCAGCCCTTGGACCTGGCGCAGACCGACCCGCAACGCCGGTTGCAGGCCGAAACGCAAACGCTCGGCATCTTCCAAGCTGTAGTCCCAGTGGCTGTGGTCGACGCACACCGGCCGCACCTCAATGCCGTGGCGTTGGGCGTCCTGCAACAGCTGCGACGGTGAGTAGAACCCCATCGGTAGGCTGTTCAGCAGCCCAGCGTAGAACGCCGCCGGATGGTGGCGTTTCAGCCATGCCGACTGGTACACCAGCAACGCGAAGCTGGCGGCATGGGACTCCGGAAAACCGTAAGCACCGAAGCCCTTCATTTGCTCGAACAGGCGCTCGGCAAAGCTGGCGTCGTAGCCGCGTGCGCGCATACCCTCCAGCAGTTGATGACGAAATTGCAGCAGCTCGCCGCTCTTGCCCCAACGCGCCATGGCGCGGCGCAACGCATCGGCATCGCCGGCGGTGAAGCCGGCGCACACCATCGCCATCTTGATCACTTGTTCTTGGAAAATGGGTACGCCCAAGGTGCGTGCGAGGATTTGCTCCACGGCCGGATCGGGGTATTGCACCTGTTGCGGTGCCTGCCGCCGCTGCAGATAGGGGTGCACCATCTGCCCCTGGATCGGGCCTGGGCGCACGATCGCCACTTGCACCACCAGATCGTAGAAGGTGCGTGGGCGCAGGCGCGGCAGCATGTTCATCTGCGCGCGAGATTCCACTTGGAACACGCCGACGCTGTCGCCGTTGCAAAGCATGGCGTAGGTGTGCGGGTCTTCCGCCGGCAGGTCGGCCAGCGTCAACGGTTGCCGGCGGCGCGGATCCTGCTCATTGATCAGCGCCAGCATGCGCCGCAGCGCACTGAGCATACCCAGCGCCAGCACGTCCACTTTCAGCAGTTTCATCGCTTCCAGGTCGTCTTTATCCCACTGGATCAGGGTGCGGTCCGGCATCGCGGCTTGTTCCACCGGCACCAAGGTCGACAGCGGCGCATCGCTGATGACGAAGCCGCCGACGTGCTGGGACAGGTGGCGCGGGAATCCCACCAGTTCTTGCACCCGCAGCTGGAACTGGCGCACCCGATGCGAATCGCCGAGGCCGGCTTCGCGCAGCCGCTGCGACAGCGTGTCGGGTTGGTCCCACCACGCCAGTTGGCGGCTGAGCAGTTCCAGTTGCTGGCGGTCGATGCCCAGCGCACGGCCGACATCACGGATCGCCGAGCGCAGCCGGTAGCTGATCACGGTGGCGGCCAGTGCGGCGCGATCGCGGCCGTATTTGCGGTAGATGTACTGGATCACTTCCTCGCGCCGTTGGTGTTCGAAATCGACGTCGATATCCGGCGGCTCATCGCGCTCACGGGATAGGAAGCGTTCGAACAGCAGTTGGCTGCGGGCCGGGTCCACTTCGGTGATGCCAAGGCAGTAACACACTGCCGAGTTGGCTGCTGAGCCGCGTCCCTGGCACAGGATGCCGCGCCCACGGGCGAAGCGGACCAGGTCATGGACGGTGAGGAAAAACGCCTGATAGCCCAGTTCGTCGATCAGTGCCAGCTCGGCCTGCAGCTGCTGCTGCACCGCCGTCGGCACGCCGTCTGGATAGCGCTGTGTGGCGCCGGCCTGCACCTGCTGACGGAGGTGCTGCTGGGCAGTGAGACCGTCTGGCACGATTTCACGCGGATAACGGTACTGCAGTTGGCGCAGCGAGAACTGGCAGCGCGCGGCGATGTGCAGGCTTTCTTGCAACAACGCCGGCGGATACAGCTGTGCCAGGGTCGCCAGCGGCCGCAGGTGGCGCTCGGCATTGGCGAAGCGGCGGTCACCCAGTGCGTCGACGCTGGTGCGGTGGCGCAGTGCGGTGAGTACATCCTGCAGTGGCTGGCGCTCTGGGCTGTGCATGTGGGCATCGTTGCTGGCCACCATGGGCAGCCCATGGGCATCGGCCAGCGTTAGCAAACGCTGGTAGTGGCGCCGGTCGCTGCCGGTGTGCAGCAGCGCGCAGGCAATCCAGAGCCGGGTCGGGAAGCGTTCAGCGAGTGCCGTCAGTGCTTGGTGATCGGCCACCTCATCGGTGGCGGGGCCGGGGCTCCACAGCGCCAGCAGGCCATCGTCGGCGTCGTCGAACAGCGCCAAGTCGGCGTGATAATGGCCCTTTTGCGGGTGTTGGCGAGCGCGGCTGATGCGCCGGCACAGGTCGGTGTAGGCGCTCTGGTTGCTGACCAACAGCACCAGCCGGCCGGGTAGGTCGGTGAGGCGGAATTGACTACCGATGATCAGCGGCAGGCCCACCGCTTCAGCGGCGCAGTGCGCCCGCACCACGCCGGCCAAAGAGCATTCGTCGGTGATCGCCAGCGCCCGGTAGCCCAGAGCACTGGCCTGTCGCACCAGTTCCGCCGGCTGGCTGGCCCCGGTCAGGAAAGTGAACGCGGAGGTGGTGTGCAGTTCGGCAAACATGGTCCGGCCGCATGCAGGAAACAGGGCCCGTGAGCGGGCGCCGTCCTTGGCGCCGGGGAGACCATCACGGGGGTGGTGTTGCAGTACCACGGATCCGTGTGCTCACGGGACGGCCAGATTACTGTCCTTTTGGACAGTGTGTCAACAGGGCGCAGCGCAGTGGTTCAGAAGCGCGGGTCGGCGATCGCCGGCAGCACCAATTCGCGCACATAACTGGCCGGCGACAGCGCCAGCAGGCTTTGCACCAGCTGCACCACGTCGTGGAGCGGGATCAGCGCGCCGTCGCCGTGGGCGGCCGCTTGTGACAGCGGCACGCGCAGGTCGTGGTCGGTGTTGAGGTAGCCCAGTTGTAGGCAGGTGACGCCGAGATTCTGTCCACGGTAGTTCTCACGCAGCGCGTCGGCGATGCCCGACAGCGCGAACTTGGTAGCGCCGAACGCCACTTCCGGACGCCCGCTGCCGGGCAGGCCGGACGTGGAGCCGGTCAGCAGCAGTCGCGGTTTATGGCTGGTGAGCAAGCGCGGTACCAACAGCTGCAACAGCAGCAGCGTGCTGGTGAGGTTGGTGTTGACCAGGTCGGCCAGTTGCGCCGGGTCTTGGCTGAGAAAATCGTAGTCGTCCGAGAACGCGGTGGCTTCCCAGATGCCGAGGTTGCAGATCAGCACATCCAGCGCGGCCGGGGCTTGCTGCGTCAGTTGTTGCAAGGCGGGCAAGGGTTGGCTGAGGTCGGCTTCGATCCAATCCAGTGTCACTTGTTGGGGCAGTACCAGGTCATCGGGACGCCGACGTGACACGCCGATGACACTGTCGCCGGGCACGCACAACCCTTCCACGAAGGCGCGGCCCAGTCCTTTGCTAGCGCCAATCACCATCAATTTCATTGGTCGTTACCTGTTGCCGGTCGGTGCGCGGGGCACCTATGGTGCGCTGACGACACGCGGCTGCAAACCGCGGAGTTGAGAGATTGGCGTAGAAGGCGTGGGGGAGGGCGGCTGCGCCCGGGTAACCGGGCGCAGCACAGTGATCAGGCAAACACGCGGAAGCGCTCGGCGTCGTCGATGAAGGCTTTCGGTGCGAACTCACCTTGGTGTGAACCAAACGGCATCTGCGCGCGCAGCACCCAGCTTTCCGGCAGCTGCCACTCGGCGTGGGCGGCGGCGTCAGCCAGCGGGTTGTAGTGTTGCAGACTGGCGCCGATGCCGGCCTCTGACAGCGCGGTCCACACCGCCAGTTGCGCCATGCCGCTGGCCTGCTCGGACCATACTGGGAAGTTGTCGGCGTAGAGTGCGAACTGCTCTTGCAGGCTTTTCACCACGTTCTGGTCTTCGTAAAACAGCACGGTGCCGGCACCGGCGGCGAAGCTGTCCAGTTTGGCCTCGGTGCCGGCAAAGGCGTCCGCCGGCACGATCGGGCGCAGGGCGTCTTTAACGAAGCCCCAGAATTTCACGCTCTGATCGCCGAACAGCACCACCACCCGTGAGCTTTGCGAGTTGAAGGCGGACGGCGAGTGGCGCACCGCGTCTTGGATCAGGGCGGTGGCGGCTGCTTGGGACAGCGGCAGATCATTGCCCAACGCGTACTGGCTGCGGCGGGCTTGGAGGGCGTTAACGAAAGCGTTGCTCATGCTGCGGGTTCCTTGGCAGAGAGTGCAGAAAAGGCGCTCGGCGCAGGGCGCCGGAGCGGTATCGGGTCGGCAGCGGCGGCCGCTGGAAGCGGGCCGCGCCACGGTGATCGCCATCATAAGTGCAGGACGAAGCGATCAAAACCATTGAAATGGAATAGCAGTGTTTCGGATTGCAGCACGCTGGCCGCTGATTCAGGCGCCACTGTCCACCAGCACCAGTTCGGCCTCGTCGAGTGCGGTGATCACCAACTCGGTTTCGCCGTGGATGGCGGCGCCGTCGCGCGCGTCCAGCGTCAGTTCATTGACCATCACCCGGCCACGGGCCGGCACCAAGTAGCCGTAACGCTGCGCGGAGGCAAACCGGTAGTGCAGCGTCTGGCCGGCGCTGAGCGTAGCGCCGAGCACTTCGGCATCGGCGCGAATCGGCAGCGCACCCTCCGCGCCACTGCCGCTGGCCAGAGTCACCAATTGCCCGGCCCGTTGCTGGCGCGGGAAGGGTTTTGTGCCCCAGGCCGGTGCGGTGCCGTGCTCACGCGGCAGCAGCCAGATTTGAAAAATCTGCGTGCTGTCGGCTTCCTGGTTGTACTCCGAGTGGCGGATGCCGGTGCCGGCACTCATTACCTGTACATCGCCGGCTTCGGTGCGGCCTTGGTTGCCGAGGCTGTCGCGGTGACTGATAGCACCGCGGCGCACGTAGGTAATGATCTCCATGTCGGCGTGGCCGTGGGGCGGAAAGCCGCTATCGGCGGCAATGGTGTCATCGTTCCACACCCGCAGCGCGCCCCAGCCCATGCGCGCCGGGTCATGGTAATTGGCAAAGGAAAAATGGTGTTTGGCGTCCAGCCAGCCGTGGTGGGCGCCGCCAAGATCAGCAAACGGACGGTGTTCAATCATGGGCTCTCTCCCTGGTCGGTGAAGCGATGGGCACAGTTTAAGGCAGCGCGTCAGGTGCCAGAACCGGCGCAATGGAAAGCCATCAATTCCATTTAGCGCGCCGCGGTTGGAGGCGGCCGGACGGCTGTGCAAGACTGTGGCCCGGCCGCCGCGAGCGGCGTGGATTTTGCCGATGGAGCAGCAGCGACCATGAAAAAATTACCGGACCTGGAGGCCTGGGCGATCTTCGCCACGGTGGCGGAAACCGGCTCGTTCGCCCGCGCTGCGGAGCTGCTTGGCTTGTCTCAGGGCACCGTGTCCAAGGCGGTCACCCGGCTCGAACAGCGCATGCAGATCACGCTGCTGCACCGTACCTCCCGCAGCATGTCGCTGACCGAAAGCGGCGCGGCGGCGCTGGAGCGCGCGGAACGCATCCTCGCTGAAGGCGAAGCGGTGGAAGCGGAAGTGATGGAGCGTGGTTGCAGCTTGCGCGGCGTGATCCGCATGTCGGCGCCGATGTCATTTGGGCTGTCGCAATTGGCGCCGCTGCTGCCGGACTTCATTGCCGCGCACCCCGAAGTGCAGCTCGATATTCAGTTCGACGACAAGCAGGTGGATCTGGTCAGCGAGGGCTACGATCTGGCGCTGCGCATTGCCAATCTGGTGGATTCCAGCCTGTTGGCGCGGCGGCTGTTGCAGGTGCGGCTGTTGTTGGTAGGTGCGCCGAGTTATTGCGCCCGCCATGGTGCGCCGGCGCACCCACAGCAGCTGCAGGGCCACCAGGGGCTGATGTACAGCTACGCGCCGTCCGGCAACAGCTGGCGTTTCCGTCATGCTGAGCACGGCGAGTGTTCAGCGCAGATGGCCACCTTGATCCAAGCCAACAATGCCGACGCCTTGAAGCCAGCGCTGGAAGCCGGATTGGGGCTGGCGGTGCTGCCGGAGTTTCTGGTTTGGCGCGAACTGGCCGAGGGCCGTCTACAAACGGTGATGGACGATTGGGAAGTGGCGCCGATTGCGCTGCACTTGGTCACTCCCCCGGGTCGACGTCGGCCGCTGCGGGTGCAGACGTTTATGGATTATCTGGCCGGGCGCTTGCGCGAGGCGCCTTGGGCCCAGCCGCTGGTGGACGACTGAGCGTGGTCAGCAGCGGCGCTGCGTAACGCTGCTCAGGCAGTGTCCGTCTCTCGCCGCGCCCACAGCGGATAAGGAATGCCGATCAGGCGGTTGAGAATGAACGCCTGAGTGAGCAGCAGCAGAATACCGAGCAGCAGGGTCTGGATCTGGTGCCACTGGCTGACGCTGCCGAGCGCCACCATCAGCGCGGTGGCGGCCGCCGGCGGATGCGCCACCCGCAGCAGCACCATCAAGAAACAGGTCAGTCCCAAGGCAAAGCTGATGGCCGCCACCCGTGGCAGCGTGACGCCATCGATCAGCGCGCTGCCGGCATCCCCGAGACCGAACAGCAGCAGACTGGCGAAGCCCAGTGAGGCGCCGATGGTGTGCGCACTGAGTACGTTGCGCGGCGACGACGCTTCCGCCAGCGGCAGGTAGAACAGCAAGAAGGCAGTGGCCCCGAGCGAGGGGAAGATGAACACCTCCTGCGTCACGAAGGCCAGCATCGCCAGCAGACTGGCGCTGAAGGTGGCGTTGATCAGGCTGGCGGCGGCCAGCGCCAGGCGCGGGCTGACACGCTTGCGCAAACCATTCAGATGCAGCAACCGCAGCAGGCCGGAGCCCAATTGCCAGCGGATGCGCTCGTTGCGTTCACTCATGACGAAACTGCTCGGCGTCGGCACGGAGCCGGGCATGATAGCGAAGCCGGCCGCTGGCGGCACCAGAAAGGTAACCGGGGGCGATGGCCCTGCGCCCGCGGCGTCAGAGTGTTCGGGCGGCAGCAGCAAAAAAGCCAGTCGCGGGACCAGGGCGTGTTGCTGAGCGACAGTGGCTGGCAGTGCGGACTCTGGGCGACGGCGGTGTGCTGCTTGGACGGTACCGCAGGTCGTTGGTGGCCGTGCGCTCGCGGCGCCAGAGTGAGCGGGCGGCATCAGCAACAAGGCCGGTGATAAAACCGGCCTTATCGAGCAGAGTGCGCAGCGGCTTCAGCCGAGCAGGGCCAGCGTGCTCTCCGCCTGCCAGAACGGCTCCAGTTGGCGCCGTACCTGTTGCTCCAGCACCCCTTGCTCACGCAGGTGGTCGAGGATCGCCGGTGCATAGTGCAGGATTTCCCGCTCGATCATGGCGCTGTCCACGCCCATGTCTTCGATCAGGCTGGCGAGGCTGCCGTCGCCGTATTTCTGGAAGAACCAGTCGATGCCGGCGTCGATCATGGCTTGCAAATAGCGCGCTTCGCGGAAGGTTTTCCAGAATTCCAGCCCGGCCACCATGGCGTCTTCGATCTCATCCTGGGTCACGTATTGCTTGATGCGCGACAGCGGCTGTTCCTTCACTTCCTGCCAGTAATCGAGCACTGCGCGGCGCACGTCACCGCTGGCGATGGCGCGTTCCAGCCGCTGTTCAGTCTGGCCGATCAGCGACCGGGCGTTGACGGCAATGTATTTTTTGATGCTGGCCTCGGCGGTCTTTTCCAGCTTCGGTGCGGCGCGATTGACCACCGACTTGCCCAGCTTCAGCACCGAACTGGCACCGGGAATGTGACCGGCGACGCTGGCACCCTGGTCGACGAAGCCGCGAATGCCACGGTAGAGCAGGTCGGAAATCAGCCGGATGGTGATCGGGCTGCCGGCCAGTTGGCCGAGCAGACGCTGGTGCAGCACCTCCATTTCCAGCACCACATCGACCATTTCTGCCACTTCTTGGTCGCTCACCACATCACCGAAACGGTGGGTGTCGTGGCCGGGGTGGTTGTAGACGCGTTCGGCGATCTCACCGATCAGTTCGGGAATCGCCGGCGGGATCGGCATCTCGATGGCGTAGCGGCGCGCGGTTTGGCGCACCTGTTCGGCGGTCACCAGCGTGGTCAGCGGCGTGCGGTCCATCAGTGCCAGTGCCTGGCCGATTTCTTCCCGTACCCGCTCGGCAAAGCGTTCGCCCTGCAACTGGTCGAGCACGAACTGCACCTGGGCGTCGAGCAGCCGGGTGGCGAGGGCGTGGCGGGAATCGGTCATCGGGGCATCCTCGGGCAGCGGAAAGCAGGAAGCTGCAGCTTAGAGACTTTGCCCGGCCGGCTCCTTGGCAGGTGCGCCCTAGGCTGGCGCTTGTGCAGCAGTAGGCTGACAGCGGCCGGCGCCGGGTGCACACTGCCGCCACCGCATCACCGCACTGAGGAGACAGTATGACGGTGCATCGCACATTCGGGCGCGATCTGCAGCAGCAGTTGCCAGGCTGGGTGCAGGACGGTTTGGTCAGTGCCGACCAGGCTCAGGCGCTGGCAGCTCGCTACCCGCTGCCACATCACGGACAGGGCGGCGTGCGCGCCTTAGCGCTACTGGCGGTGCTGTGCCTTGGCGCGGCGCTGTTTTTGGTGATCGGTCACAACTGGGACCAGTGGCCGCGCATGCCGCGCATGTTGGCGCTGTGGACGCTCACGGCAGCGCTCAACGGCGCCGGCCTGTGGCGCTGGCTGGCTGGCGCGCGTCACCAAGCGGTGGGCTGGTGGCTGGCTGGCGCCATCAGCTACGGCGCCAGCATCATGCTGGTGGCGCAGATTTATCACCTTGGTGAGCATTTCCCCGACGGCCTGTTGTGGTGGGCGCTGGGCGTGCTGCCGGTGGCGCTGCTGAGCCGCAGTCGCCTGTTGCATGGCGTGCAGCTGCTGCTGGCGACGTTGTGGGCCGGCAGCGAATGGAATTACAGCTTCCCACTTTGCTACGGCTTGTTTGCCGCCGCAGCGCTCTATCAATGTGTCTGGTGCCGGCGCCAGCCGCTGCTGTTGCTAGCGGCCTGGAGCGGATTGCTATGGTGGCTGGCGGCGTTGCTGCTGGTGGCCACCGGCAGCAGTTCACCGCGCGGCGACCATGTGGTGCTGATGATGCTGTGCTTGATGCCGCTGCCGGCGGCGCTGTACGGCATGGCGGCCGAGCACCGGCTGCCGTTCCGCCGTGCCGACAGCCGGCTGATACTGGCGCTGTCGACTTTGGTGGCCGCTGGAGTGGCGTTGGTATTCAGCTTTGTTGATGCCTGGCAAGCGGCCTGGTACTGGGAAAACGGCCGTTTCACTGCCCAGCAGGGGGCGCTCGCGCTGTCGCTACTGGTGGCGCTGGCACTGAGTCCGCGCATGCCGGCGTACGTGCGTTGGCGGGTACTCGGAGGGGGCGCCCTGGTGGCGCTGCTGCTGTGGGGCGGCCTGACGGTGGCAAGCCAGCAGCGAGAACAGTTGCTGGCGCTGGTGATGAACTTGTTGGCTTTGGCTGCCGGCATTCTGCTGATCCGCGAAGGCGTGCAGCGGCGCCAAGGGCTGACTTTCTATGGCGGCGTGCTGCTGGTGCTGGCGCTGGCGCTGGCCCGCTATGTGGAATTGATCGGCGACTATCTGACCTCGGCGTTGCTGTTCGTCGTGGCCGCCGGTGTGCTGGCCGGGGCCGCCTGGTACTGGCGCCGTCTGCCGCAGGAGCAACAGCCATGAGTCGCGTGATAACAACCTCGCCGTGGAACTGGCGGGTGTGGCTGCTGGCGCTGGCGCTGCTCGGCCAGCTGTCGGTGTTGGTGGGGGAATACCTGCTGGCGCAGTACCCGCTGTGGGTGGGCGAATCCGTCACACTGCGCATGCAGCCGCGTGATCCGCGCGACTTGTTCCGTGGCAACTACGCACGCCTGCAATACGACATTTCCCAGTTGTCGCCCAGCCTGCTCAATGCTGACCAGGACCCGCTGCGTGATGGCGCGCGTGTTTACCTGTCACTGGCGGTGGATGAGCACGGCATTGCTCAGCCGGTAGCATTGAGTCTGACCGCGCCAGCAGCTGGCCCGGTGATTCGCGGCCGTGTGCGCCATCACTGGGGCGGCGATTGGATGACGGTGGAGTACGGCATCGAAGCTTGGTTTGCGCCGCTGGACAAAGCGCTGGCGCTGGAACGTGATCTGATGCAGGGCGGGTTGGCGGAAGTGAAGCTGACCGCCAGTGGCCGTGCCGCACTGGTGGCGGTGGGGCCATTGCCGGAGGGCATGGCTGCGGCGCGTCCCACCACCGGTGAGCCGGCGATCGAAGCCGCTGCCCGCCGCGCCGCCAAGCAGGCTGCGGCTGCCGCCAGACAAGCCACTGCTGACAGCGCCAAAGACCCAGCCTCCGCACCGCCCGCCACTGGGGCGGCGGTGAAGCAGGCGCCGGGACTAGAAGTGGAGTGAGCCGAGCGGCTCTCGGTCGGCGCCGGGCGGACTGAGAGTGGTTGGAGCGTTCGCTGGGGGCACTAGGTCCGGGTAATGGACCGTTGAGGGGATAGAGCCAACATGGCAGGCGCGCCTCAAAGGAGGCAAACGGGCTGTGCGCGGTTTGAGAGGCGGGTGCCGGCGCACCAACCGGGCCGCCGCGCCGATCTTCGCC
The DNA here is from genome assembly GCF_041102775.1 of Alcanivorax sp. REN37. NCBI lineage: Bacteria > Pseudomonadati > Pseudomonadota > Gammaproteobacteria > Oceanospirillales > Alcanivoracaceae > Isoalcanivorax > Isoalcanivorax beigongshangi. The sequence goes on along the minus strand of NZ_JBGCUO010000001.1, from coordinate 2,014,536 downwards.
TGGTGGCGTCGGACCGCGCAGGGCCAGACCGAGTTGGACGACTGTTCGCGGAGTGGGCCGAGCCAGCCAGAGCTCAATCAGGTTCAGCCCTCAGTGGGTGCTGGCTGCTTGCTCGGTAGTGCCGCCCCACCTTAAAACGACGTTGTTCCCTTTTCTGGGGCGATAACTTCACGCCGCGCAATGCCATGTCCACCTCAAACTGCTGCTGCAGGGCACCGGCTGCGGTGTTGCTCTACCACCCGTTAGGCCAGCACCACCGATGTCAGGTTATCGGTGGCACCTAGGTTATAGACGCCGTGCAGCGTGCGGTAATAAAGGGTGCTTCCCCAGCAGCACAGCCGCCACAAACCCAGGTTGAGTGCTGTTTTCCGCCGTGCGACGCCCCCCATTTTCGCTTGCATCCGATGGCCCAGCAGTGACTGGAGCGGTAGCTGTTTAGTGGAGCGCCTGTTGGCCGGGCATCGCCAAGGCCAGTCGATCGCTGGGGCGGTTGCTATCACAGGCTCGCTTTAGGCTTCTTCCCCTCAGCGCTGCTGCCGCGAGCTGGTGTTCAGTTTCGCGCTGCTGCTCCCCATTTCCGCTCGCACTCCATGGCCCGACAGTCACCGAAGCGGCAGCTGTTTGATTGCTGGCTGGTTATCGAGAGCAAGTGATCGGTGGGGCGGTTGCTATCGCACGCAGCGCCTTGAGCTTCTTCCCCCAGCAGCACTGCCGCCGCAAGCCCAGGTTGAGTGCTGTTTTCCGCCGTGCGGCGGCCATCATTCCCTCTGCTGCTCGACCGCCCCACGGAAGCTAGACAGGCTGCTGTTAAAGCGTATTGCTGCTGGCCGGGCAGCGCTAAGGAGGTGCTGCCAGTGTCGGGCGCGCCTCACTGGTAGCGGCTGCATGCTGCCGGTGTCCTGTCCAATAGAGCTTTGCTGCTAACCGGCCCTCAGTCCTCGTCCGTGGCGGCGGCTTCCCGTTGCAGTAACTCCCGTTTGCGCTCGATGCCCCAGCGGTAGCCGGACAGGCTGCCGTCCTGGCGCACCACCCGATGGCAGGGCACCGCCAACGCCACCTTGTTGGTGGCGCAGGCGCGGGCCACGGCGCGGGTGGCGGAGGGCTGGCCGAGTTGGGCGGCGAGCTCGCTGTAGCTGACGGTGGTGCCGAGCGGGATTTGCTGCAAGGCCTGCCAGACCCGTTTCTGGAACGCGGTGCCTTGCAGGTCCAGCGGCAGCGCCAACGCCCGGCGCGGGTCCTCCAGCCAGCCGATCAGGGTGGCGAAGGTGCTGGCAAATTGCTGGTCATCGCCGTGCAGGGCGGCATCGGGAAACTGGTCTTCCAGGGCCCGCACCAGCTCGCCCGCGTCATCGCCCAGATAGAGCGCGCACAGCCCGCGTTCGGTGGCGGCCACCAGCAGCGCGCCCAGCGGGCAGTCGGCCACCGCAAAGCGGATCTGCTGGCCGTGGCCGCCGCGTCGGTAGCTGCCCACCGGCATGCCCAGCCAGGCGCCGGCGTGCTGGTAAACGTGGCCGCTGGCGCTGAAACCGGCCTCGGCCAGCGCATCAATGGTGCGCGCGTGGGGCGTGCTGAGGCTGTGCTGCAAACGTTGGGCGCGGCTGACCGCGCTATAAGCGCGTGGGGTGAGTCCAGTATGGGCGCGAAACTGGCGCAGAAATTGCGCCTCGCTCAAGCCCGCCCGGTGCGCCAACTGCGCCACGCTGGGCGGCTCGGCGTGGTCGAGCGCGCGGCAGGCGGCGGCGATGGCGGCACTGTGATCAGGGTGATGACGGGCCCGGTAGCCGGCCGCCTCAGCTTCGGCAGCAGTATCAAAAAACACCACGTTGTCGCGCCGGGGTCGGCGGCCGCCGGCGCTCGGCTGGGCGTAACAACCGCTGCTGAGCACGGCATACACGAAATGGCCGTCGGCGTCGGCGTTACGCTGCTGCACCGCTTGCCAGCGGGCGTCATCGGTGGCGTAGGGCGAGGCTGTCATGGATTGAAACTCCGCATCAGATCGGTGCCCAGCATAGCGGCGCCGGGTGGCAAATAAACGCTGCCAGCCTGCATCCGGTGGCGATCAGGGGCGTAACTGGCGGGCGCGGCGGAACGCACCCGGAGTGCGTTGATACCAGCGCTTGAAGGCGCGGCTAAACGCGCTCTGTTCGGAAAACCCCAGCAGCAGCGCCACGTCGCTGAGTGACAGCCCTGGGTCGGCCAGGTAATCCAGCGCCAGCCGCGCGCGCGCCTGATCGAGGAACTGTTGCCAGGTCAGACCACGCTCCGCCAACCGCCGCTGCAAGGTGCGTGGCGAGCGGTGCAGGGCGGCGGCGATCACCTCCAAACGCGCCTCACCCTCGGTCAAAAAACGCGGCAGTGCACTGCGCAGGGCGGCATCCATGGGGTCGGTGTCGGGTAGCGTTTCCAGCAGCGCTTGCGCTTGGCGGTCGAGGATCGCTTTCAGCGCCGGGTCGCGCAGCGGCATGGGCTGGGCCAGCAACGCCACCGGGTAGCGCACCCGTACATGGTCATCGCCAAAATGCACTGGGCAGCGGAAGAACCCGCTGTACGCGGCTTGCGCCTCGGCGTCCGCCTGACCGATGAAATGCACTGAAGTCGGCGGCGGCAGCTCCGGTAGCTGGCGGCGTAGGAAACTGAGCATGGCGGCAATGGCGGCGCCGTCCGCCCGTTGGCCGAGGCCGCCGGTGAGGTGTTTGGGCCAGTGCAGTTCGGCGTGTTCGCCGTCGCTGACCATTTCCGCCACGTCCAGACCGTAGAACAGCTTTTCGTAGCGCTTGTAGGCCCACATCGCCTCGCCAAGGGTGTGGGTGGCCAGCACCAAATAACCGAGCACGCCCACATGGCGCGGCTGGATGCAGGCGCCGATCGACAGCTCCGGGGCCGGTTGCGCCGGGCGCAGCGCCACCGCTTGTTCGAGGCAATCACGCCAGAACTCTACTGGCACCACATCGTCTGCCACCCGTTGCAGCACTGCTGCCCGCAGGGCCGGTGCCGGCAGTCGTTGTTGGTCGAGCCAGTCCAGCAGCAGGCTGATCCAGGCGCCGGTGACGCGAATAAGCATAGTCGGAGTGCCCTGTGGCGTAGATAGTCAAAAAGGTGGCGTCGATAGTCAATCAACTCCCGCGGCCGAGGGCAACAATCGGTGCATCACGGCGCGGTACGGGCGTGCCCGCCGTACGGCTTCATTGGGAGAATGAGATGTCACTGATCACCATGTTCGAGGACGTGCTGGCTAGCAGCGGCGTGCTGGAACTGCTGGCGTTGGCGCCGGCATGGATGGCACTGGACCTGCGCCAGCTGATTTTCGCCATTGCCACGCCGGTCTTCATCGGCATCACGCTGCTGGAATACCGGCGCATCAAACATGACCCGGCGCGCTTTAACCTGCGCGAGGCGGTGCGCAACTTCATGCTCGGCGCCGGCTATCAGACCACCGAGCTGTTGTTTGCCGGTCTGTTGGTATTTCCGCTGTACGCGTTCGCGTACCACTACCGTCTGTTCGAATTGAAGCTGACGGTCTGGACCGCGCTCGCCACCTTTGTGCTGGTGGATTTCACCTATTACTGGCTGCACCGCGCCAGCCACCGGGTGCGCTGGTTCTGGGCCGCCCACGTGGTGCACCACTCCTCCGAGCGCATGAACTTCTCCACCGCCATGCGCCAGAGCGCGCTCAACGTGTTCATCGGTTACGGGCTGTTCTTCATGCCGATGGCGCTGCTTGGGTTCAACCCAGTCTGGATCGGGGTGTGCTATGCGCTGTCGCTGGTGTACCAGTTTTTCATCCACACCACGCTGGTGAAGCGACTGCCGGCGCCGGTGGAATGGATCATGAACACCCCCAGCCACCACCGCGTGCACCACGGCCGCAACCGCGAGTGCATCGACAGCAACTATGCGGGCGTGTTCATCATTTGGGACCGCCTGTTTGGCAGCTTTGTGGATGAGCGCGGCAAGGGCGAACTGCATTACGGCGTCACCCGGCCGCCGGCCAACGACGGTTTCCTGACCATGTGGACGCATGAATACCAAGCCATGTTCCGCGACATGGCGCGTCCCGGCAGCCTGTGGCAACGCTTGCAGCATTTGTGGCGTGCGCCGGAGTGGGAACGGCCGGAGACCAAGCGCGAGCGCTGAATGGGTCGCTGAGAAATACAGGCGCCGGAGAGGGCTGCTCTCCGGCGTTTTTTTATGGCCGGGCGCGCATCCGGCCAGACCAGTATTCAGCGCAAATAAGGGGCGATCAGCGCCGCGATGCGGGCGCGCAAGGCGTCGTCGTCGAGTTGTTGGTGGGACAAATCGTTGGCGTCGATCAACAGCGCCATCAGGTGTGAGCCTGCCAACTCCACCGGATCGTGGGGCGCCAGCACCAGCTGTGGGCGCTGCGCCAGCAGCTGCGCCCAGTGCTCGCGCACGGCAGCCCAATAGCGCGCGGTCTGTGCCCAGTAGCGCTGTGCCGGTTCGAAGTCGAATTGGTCATCACGGCGGTAATGGTTGAGACCACTTTCGTGGGCAATGACCCGGTCGGCCTGCTGCTGCCATTTGAGGTTGTCCTGGCCGTGGACCCAGCCGTCGGCGGTGAGCACATGACGGTTGATGCTGATCAGCGCGTCGTAATCCTGACGCACGCTGTGCTCGCGCCGGGGCAGCGGTCGCAGCGTGCTTTCCGATACCCACTGGCTGACACCGTGGGCGTGTTGCCAACGTCCGAGGCCGGCGTAGCGGGGGCTGTCGTCCACTTGCCAGACGGTTTGCAGCCAGCGGCCGGCGGCCTCCGTCGCCGCCACCGGCTCGTTGGCCCAGCGGTAGCCGCCTAGGTAGCGCCAACGCTGTTGCGGCTGCCAAATCCACTCTTGGCGCCAATGCTTGGTGACGTGGCCGCGACCGGAAACGAGCAGGTGCTGCAACACGATGTGATCCGGTTGATCGCGCAGCACTAGCACCAACTCCTGGCCGCCGGAGTGATAGTCGTCGCTGGCCATGCTGCCGGGCACGAACACCATATCCTGTTGAAACTGGAAGCTGACCTGATAGCCGCCCGCCATGGCGAGAATGGCGGCACGGTCAGCGGCTGGCGGTGCGTCAGCGGCATTGGGCAGCGTTTGGCAGCCGCTCAGGGCAGCGAGCAGCAAGCTGTAGAACGCCAGCAGTGGCCAGCGTGAACGAGTAGGAGGCATGGTGCGGGGTCCAGCAGGGCAGAGACCGCATCCTTTCATTAATAGGAATGGTTATCAATAGCGATTGATCGAGCGGCGCTGCGTCGACTCAGAAAAAACCATGTAGAAACCAGCCTTGCTCAGTGCGGAACAGCCAACACCAGGCACCGTCATGGCTGCGTGCCAGGTAGTACTGGCGCTGCTGGGCGTGTTGCCACCAATGGCTGGCCAGCCGCCGTTCGCGGGTCCACAGCTGCAACCGGCGGCGCTGCCACAGCGGTCGGCCGCGGGCGTCACTGGCCAGTGGTTGCGGGGCTGGCAGGCGCCATAGCGGCAGTTCGCGATCGCCCGGGCGAGGGCTGCTGGGGGCGTGCTCGGCACTGGCCGCGTCGGCCTGCTGCAGCAGTTCCGGCAGCGGGTCCGGTTGTGGACGGAACTGCCGCAACGACAATCCCGGCAGTGTGGCGAGGCGGTCCAGTAGCGCACTACGGCCGGCACCTGCGTGAGGATCGGGAAATAAACTGTCAGCCAGCGGCGGGCCGGCTTCGGCGGCGCCGCTTTCCAGCCGCAAGCGCAGCACCGGCGCCCGCAGTATCCGCTGCTCCAGGTGCCGTTCGGTCAGCTGCAACCAGCCGCCCGGTTCCGGGTCGGCACTGCTGCGCCGCACTACCAGTGCCGGGGCCTCGCCAAGGTGGTCCCACAGTCGCCAGCGCAGGCTGCGAGTGCGCACCTGATGGCGGCGCAGGTCGCGCATCAATTGTTGCAGGAGCCGCTGGCACCAAGGCAGCAGCGCCGACAGCGTGGTCAGTGGCGGGTCCAACTCCTGCTCCTTTACCAGCACCGGCAGCGCTGCCAGCGGTTGCTGTGGGTCCGGCTGCTGGCCGCTCAATCGCTGCAGCCAATCCAGCAGCGGCGCACCAAAACGCGGGCCGAGGCTGTCGCCGGGCAGCGCCAACAGTTGGCCGAGGGTGCGAAAACCGGGGGCGGTCAGTGCTTCGCGCAGGCGACTGTGCAGCGGCAACTGCGCCAGCGGCAGCGCCGCCAGAGCCGGTTGCAGCGCCTCGGCCAGCGGCAGCCCTTGGGCATCAAGCAGGGTACTGCGGCCGAGTGCTTGCAGGCTCAGTGACCAGGGTGCTGTCGCCAGACAGTGGGCGGCGCGTGGAGTGTGGCCGAGACCGGCCTGCCAGTGGTGACCGGATTGGCTCAGCTGGGCCAGCAACTCCACCAGCAAGGCTTCGGCGCCACCGAACAGGCGCAGACAGCCGCCCAGTTCCAGCCACAGCTGCCAAGGTTGGTCGAGCCGGTCGTCATCCAGCGGGTGAGCGGCGGGTAGGCATACCTGCGGGGTGAAGCACTGAAGCTGGCGGGCCAGCCGCTGCAAGCGGCGTTGCTCACGGGCTGGATCACGCTGCCGCAATTGCAGGCCGTCGCACAACGCCAGCGCTTGCCCGCGCTGCATACCGGGGCGGATCCCTGCGGCGCTGGCGGCGGCGTTAGTGAGCAGGATGTGGCGTGGATCGGCCAACGCCTGGGGGCCGGCCAGGGCGGGCAGTACCTCTAGCCCCCAGTGCGGTAATCGCAGCGCCAACCACAGCGGCGGCGGACGGTTGTTCACGGGCTGTCCTGCGGTTGTGGCTGGGGCAGCAACTCTGTTTGCAATAGCGGGCTTGGTGCGGGCTGCGGGTTTGGTACCGAGACCGGTGCTTGGACGGGGGCCGCTGGTGGCCACGGCAAGGCACCGGGCAGGGGACTGTCGGTGGCGCTGGCCGGCATCGGCCACGTCGCCGGCAGCGCGCTGGGCAGGGCTGGCGCCGGCATCTCAGTCAAGCGCGGGCGCTGGGCCATGCAGTGCGGTACCGGCGCCTGCGCCAGCGGGATGTGGCTGGGCTCCAGTGGCGCTGGCCAGGGCAGAGTCAGCTGTTGGCCGGCCCAGCCGCCGGGTTGCTTGAGCAGTTCCAGTTGCAGCGCGTCACCCTGGATATGAGCACACAGCCGCAACGGCGCTGGGCTGCTGTGGGCCCGGCTGCGCAGCGGATGCCACAGCGTCAGCCAGCAGCGGCCTTGGTGGGCGGCTTGGTGCAGCCGCCGCAATTGCGCCGCGGACAGGGGGCGTGTTGGCCAAAACAGCAGCGCCGCCACTGCGCCGGAGGCAGCGGCATCTACTACTGCACGCAGCAGCGTGCGCGGATCGGCGCTGTCGAGCACCCACAGCAACTCAGCGGCAATGCCCTCGCTCTGCCAGCGTGCCACCAGCGGCTCCGCCGGCGGCCGTGCCAGCAGCACTTGGCCGCGCTGGGCGGCCGCTGCCAGCCCTGGCAGCAGCAGTGGCAGCAGCGCCGGTGCCGCGGCATCACTGAGCAGCTCGGTGACACCGGACCGCGGCCAGCCACCCTGGTGCAAGGCGCGGTCCAGCGCGGGGTAACCGCTGGGCAACGCAGTGGTGCGCGGCGCCAACGGATGGCGGCCGCGCCACAGGTCGGGACGCTGCAGCAGTTGCTGAAGGGAAGCGGAGGTATTCATGGCGGCATGATACTGTCCAAAAGAACAGTTAATCTACCGCGCTATGGCATCAGGTACGCCGGTTCAGACCGGGCGCGGCAACCGGTACAGCAGGTGTTGCCGCAACTGCGGTTGGTCCGCTGGCACACGCGGATGGATGAAATCGCCGGTCGGGTCACGCTGCATGCCGAGCCGCTGCATCACCGCTTGGGACGCCCGGTTGGCCGGCACCGTGAACGCCACCAGTTCGTGCGGGGCATCGGCAGCGCTGAAGCTGGCGGCCACCAGTGCGCGGGCCATTTCCGTCACATAGCCCTGATGCCAGTGCTCCGGCAGCAGTCGCCACAGCAGTTCCAGCGTGCCGGCCGGTAGTACCGGTTCCAGCGCGGCGGGCTGGATGCCAACAAAGCCGAGCACCTGCTCCGGCTGGTCGCGTTTGACCAGCGCCGGTACTCCCCAACGCTCGTGCGCCAGCCGCTCGCGCACCCGTGCGAATAAGGCTTCTGATTCGCTGCGGCTGAGCGGCAGCAGCCAAGTGGTGATCTGTGCGTCGCTGGTGAGGCGGTGGAACACCTCGGCGTCTTGGTCTTGCCAGGGACGCAGTGCCAAGCGCTCGGTGATGGGGTAATGCATTAGCGTGCCGTCCAGTGGCGGTAGGGGGTGCGGCTGAGGGCGCTGTTGAAGTAGCGCGGGTCGTGGCTGACTTCGGCGCCCAGCCAGTCGGCGGCGGGCAGTGGGTGATCGGCGCTGGGGAGTTCGATCTCGGCCACCACCAGCCCATCGTTGTCACCGTGAAACACGTCGATTTCCCAGCACAGGCCGCCGTCGGCCGGTAGCAAATAACGGGTTTTGTCGATTACGCCGGCGTCGCACAGCGCCAGCAATGCCTCGGCATCAGCGGCCGGTATCGGGTACTCGAACTCGTCCCGTTGCAGGCCGGCGGTGAGCCCTTTCACGGTTAGCCAGCCGTGGCCGTCGCGCAACCGCACTCGCACCGTGGCAGTGGGGCTGTGGCTGAGGTAGCCCTGGGCGATACGCTGGCCGCTAAGACCTTGCAGGACTTGCAAGTCACGCAGCAGGAATTTGCGTTCGATTTCGATGGCCATGGCCGGCTCCAAAGACAGAGCCGCCAGCTTACGGTTTTTTGGCGGCGACGCCAGCCGACGAGGTAAGTGAAAAAAACGTCAAAAAGAGGCGTGCCTGCACCGGGTCGGGCCGCTAGAATGCCGCCTTTGCCTTTGACTGGACTGTTGGTCGGTCAGCGCCTCGGTGCAGGGCAGCCATCGAATTGAGTGAGATCGCCTGTGAAGCAGAGCATGGATCAGGCCACCGCGAGTCGTTTGCGCCAATGCGGCTGGCTGGATTTTGACACCCTGTGGGCGCTGGATCTGCCGGTGGTGGATGAACCCAATACTGACCGTGGTGGCTGGAGCAGCGTCTCGCGGCTGACCGTGGATGGTCAGCCTTATTTCCTCAAACGCCAACGCGATCACCTGACGCGCAGTCTGCGCGCACCGTTCGGTGAACCGACGTTTGCGCGCGAATGGCGCAACATCAACCGCTTCCAGCGCTGTGGGATTCCGGCCCTGCGCGCCGGCTATTTTGCCCAGCGTGGCCGCCAAGCGATGTTGCTCACCTACGCGCTGAGCGACTGGCAGGACCTGGCCCACTGGCAGCAGCGCTGGCCGCAATTGCCGGAACCGGTGCGCAGTGGCGTACTGGCGGCCTGTGGCAGGCTGCTACAGCAACTGCATCAGCAGGGACTGGTGCACGGCTGCTGCTATCCCAAACACATCTTCCTGCGTGCCCAGGGCGATGGCCTCGAAGCCTGCTTCATTGATCTGGAGAATGCCCGCCGCGCGCTGTGGGGCGATCACGATCGTCTGCGTGATCTGGAACCCCTGCTGCGCCGGTCAGCACCGGCCTGGGGCGAGGGTGAGGCGGCACAGCTGCTGGAAAGCTATACCCCGGACCCGGTGACGCAACTGACCTGGCTGCAGCGCATTGCCGGCCGCAGTCGCCGTAAGGCGCAGCGCTGATGCAAGCGGTACAGACTGCTCCACGCTTGGCCGGCCGGGTGCCGGCGCTGCCTTATGTGATGGAACTGGCCGACGGCAGCCAACTGGAGTTGCTGGAATGGCTGCGGGTGCTGCCGGACAAGCGCTATGTGGCGCGCGCCCGCTGGCGCGACCAACAGGTGCTGGCGAAAGTGTTTGTCGGCCCCAGTGCCGAACGTCATTGCCGCCGTGAACAGCGCGGTATCCAGCGGTTGTTGGACCAGGGCATCGCTACCCCAGCGCTGCTGTACCAAGACACCACCCCGCGTCGCACCTGCTTGCTGACCGCTTTTATTGCGCCCACTCGCAGCTTGTCGCAGGAATGGGCCACGGTGGCGGCGCAGCCGCTGCTGAGCGCCGACCAAGAAGCGCTGTTGGCGCGGGCGCTGGCGGTGATCGCGGCGATGCATCGCAACGGCATCTGGCACGGCGATTTGCACCTCGGCAACCTGCTGGTAAATGACGGCAACCTGCTGGTGATTGACGGCGATTGCATCCGCTCGGAGACCCTCGGCAAGCCGCTGTCGCGGCGCCGCGCGCGGCGCAACCTGGGCGTGTTCTTGGCGCAATTGCCGGTGGATCTGAGCGATTACCTGCCACAGCTGGCGCGCCATTACGGCCTGCTGCCGGGCTCAATCCGCCAGTTGCAGCGGCTGATTCGCCGCGTACAGGCATGGCGGCTGCAAAAATACCTGAAGAAAGTGCAGCGCGATTGCACCAGCTTCGCGGCACTGCGCACCCGCGACAGTCTGGCGTTGGTGCGCCGGCGCCAGCTCGACCAAGACCACCTCGGGCCGCTGGTACAAGACCCGGATGCGGTGCTCGCCAATGGCCGCTTCTACAAGCAGGGTGGCACCGCGGCGGTGGCCGCGGTGGACTGGCATGACCAGACTTGGCTGCTGAAACGCTACAACATTAAGAGCGTCGGCCACTGGCTGACGCGCTGTTGGCGCGCCAGCCGCGCTTGGCACAGCTGGGTAGCGGCGCACCTGCTGGCGTTTGTTGGCATCCCCACCGCGTCGGCGGTGATGGTGAAGGAACAACGCACCTTCGGTGTGCTGCGTGGGCCGGCGTGGTTACTGCTGGAGCATTGCGGTGACGACGACTTGCTGCGGCGCTGGGCGCCCTGGGCAGAGCAGGGATTGCCGCCGCAGGCAGAGCGTGAGGCGTTGCTGGCGCTGGTGGCGGATCTGCGCCGCTTGCGCATCGGCCATGGCGATCTGAAAGGACACAATCTGTTGTGGCGTGATGGCCAGTGGCTGTTGATCGATCTCGACAGTTTGCGGCGTTATCGCAGCGGCTGGGGGTATCGCCGTGCTTACGCCCGCGATCGTGCGCGGTTACTGCGCAACTGGGCGCCGCACAGCGCGTTGTACCAGTGGCTCGATCAGGCGTTGCCCGCGGCGTGAGGTCATCGCTGCCTGTGGCGTGAGGCCGTTATTGAAACCCTGGCAGCACCGCGCCCGCTGAGACCGTCCCGGCGGGCGCAGTGGGTTCAGGGTTGGCTGCGCAGGCTGTCCACCGCGTTGAGGATGCTGCCCACCAGTTCCGGGCTGGACGCCACCTCCACCACGCCGTTGACCACGAATTGCACCCCTACGCACAGGATCAGGAAGCCCATGATCTTGGTCATGGCGTGCAGGCCGTTGACGCCCAGTACCTTCACCAGCTTGGTGGACAGTCGCAGCGTCACCGCCACAATCACCGCCACGATCAGGATGCCGATGCTGATCGAGACAAAGTCGATCCAATCCTTGGCCATCGACGTCAGGCCGATGGTCACTGAAATGGCGCCGGGGCCGGCCAGACTTGGCATCGCCAGCGGCGTGAACGACACATCGCGTTTGCGGCGCGATTCTTGGTGCTCGGCCTGGGTCTGCATGCCTTCATCCTTCGGATACAACATGCGCATGCCGACTCCGGCCACCAGAATGCCGCCGGCGATGCGCAATCCCGGCAGCGACAGCCCGAAGAAATTCATAATCAAACTGCCGCTCACCAGAAACGCGATCAGGATGCAGACCATGTAGATCACTGCTTTGCGCGCCTGCTCCCAGCGCTCGGCATCGGTGTCGCCTTCGGTGATGGCGAGAAACATGGGAGCGGTGCTGAACGGGTTGATGATCGGCAACAGCGCAATCACAGCGGCAATAGCAAGCTGCATGGCAAGTCCTAGGCAAAGTGTGGAAAAGGCGGGAACAGGGCGGCGCATTGTACGACGTCTGGTAGCGTCGTGCTGGTAGCGGTTGGCGGGCGCGGTTGAACCGGAGCATGAACCGATCGGCGCAGTGTGCCGCTGACGTGACGGTCGGCGACACACTGCGCAGCGGCCGGCTGGCCCGGCGACGGTATGCTCAGCGCTTGCTGAACAGTGGGTACAACACCGGCAACACCACCAGCGTCAGCAGGGTGGCACTGACCAGACCGCCAAGAATCACAGTGGCCAGTGGGCGCTGAATTTCTGAACCGATACCGCTAGCCAGCAGCATTGGAATCAGCCCCAGCGCCGAGGTCAGCGCGGTCATCAGCACTGGTCGCAGCCGCGAGCGGGCACCATCAAACAGCGCCTGGTCAAGCGTCAGGCCGTCGCTGCGGCGCTGGTTGATGCTTTCCACCATCACCACGCCGTTGAGCACCGCCACCCCGAACAGGGTGATGAAGCCCACCGCGCTCGGCACCGACAGATACTGGCCCGACAGCCACAGCGCCAGCACACCGCCGACGGTGGCCAGCGGCACGTTGATCAGAATCAGCAGCGCCTGCGGCAGGGATTGGAACGCGATATACAGCAGCAATGCGATCAGCAGCAGGGATACCGGCACGATCAGCAGCAGGCGCTGCTGGGCGCGCTGCTGGTTTTCGAACTGACCGCCGATGTCCACCGTGTAGCCGGCTGGCAACGACAGTTCACGCTCGATGCCGGCGCGGATGTCGGCCACCACCGAGCCCATGTCACGGCCTTCCACGTTGGCCTGTACCACCACGCGCCGCTGCACATCGTCGCGGCGCACTTGCGGCGGGCCGGACTCAATCGCCAGCGTGGCCACATCGCTGAGCCGCACCAGTGCGCCGCTGGCAGCGCGCAGGCGCAGGTTGCCGATCTGCTCCAGGTCGCTGCGGGCATCGGCGGCCAGCCGCACGCTGATGTCGTAGCGCTCGTTGCCTTGGATGATCTGCCCGGCCTGCTGGCCGCCGAGGCCGTCGCGTACCAGCCCCATCACATCCGCCACACTGAGCCCCAACCGCGACAGCGCTGCGCGTTGTGGGCGCACCACCAATTGCGCTTCGCCGCCGATTTGTTCCAGTGCCACATCGCGGGTGCCGGGAATGCGCTGCACCAGTTGCTCGATGGCTTGGCCCTGCGTGGCCAGCACCGTCAAATCGGGACCGAACAGCTTGATCGCCAACTGCGCGCGCACGCCGGACAACAGCTCGTCGACGCGGGTGGCAATCGGTTGCGAGAAGGTCAGTAGCAGGCCCGGATGCTGTTCCAGCGCCTCGGTCATTTGTCCCTGCAGCGCCAGCCGGTTGTCGGCACTGGTCCACTCCGATACCGGCTTCAAGCCGATGTAGATTTCGATGTTGTTGACCGGTTCCGGGTCGCCGCCGATCTCCGGCCGGCCGATGCGGCTGAGGGTGTAGGTGACTTCCGGAAACGCCATCAACAGTGCTTCCAGCTTCGGTGCCACGCTGAGCGCGGTGTCGAGGCTGGAGGAGGGCGCCAGCGTCACGCGCAGATTGAGGGTGCCCTCTTCCAATTCCGGCACAAACTCGGTGCCGAGCCGTGGCAGTAGCAGTGCCGCCAGCACCACCAACGCCAGCGCACCAGCCACCACCGCGCGCCGACGGTGCAGTGCCCAGCTCAGTATTAGGCCGTAATGGCGCTCCAGCCAGGCCACCATCGGATTAGCGCGTGGCGTCGGCAGTCCATGCGGGAACAGGTACACCGCCATCGCCGGCACCACCAGCAGCGCCACCACCAATGCGGCCAGCATCGCCAAGATGATGCTGATCGCCATCGGCTGGAACATACGCGCTTCGACCCCTTCGAAGCCGAACAGCGGCAGGAACACCACCAGGATGATGAGCGTGGCAAACAGCACCGGCCGCGCCACCTCCTGGCATGCCAGCCGCACCCGGTCGAGCAGGCTGCGGCGGGTATCGGCCTGGGCCAAGTGACGGAAGATGTTTTCCACCATCACCACCGAGCCGTCCACCAGCATGCCGATCGCTACCGCGATGCCGCCCAGCGACATCAGGTTGGCGGACAGTCCGGCTTGCGCCATCACCATCAGTGCGATGCCGATCGACACCGGGATCGACAGCAGCACCAGCAGGGTGGCGCGCAGGTTCATCAGGAACAGTGCCAAGATCACGGTGATCAAAACGAACGCGATCAACAGCGCATCGGTGACGGTGCGCACCGCGTGTTGGACCAAATCGGCTTGGTCGTAGAACGGCTCCAAGCTCACGCCGTCGGGCAAGGTCTGCTGAATCAGTGGTAGTTGCCGTTGCAGGCCCAAAATAGTGGCGCGGGTGTTGGCGCCCATGCGTTTGAGCACCACACCGCTGACCACTTCGCCTTCTGCCTGCGGCGCGCCGCTGTCATCGCGGGCGGTCATGGTCACCGCGCCTTGGCGAATTTCGGCGCCAAATGCCACCTCGGCAAGTTGGCCGACGGTGATGACGGTGCCGCCGATGCTACGCACCGGGGTTTGGCGCAGTTGTTCCAACCCCGCTTCGCCGGGGGCGTAGGCGCCGACGCCACGGATCACCAACTGTTCTTGGCCGCGGTTGAGGTACCAGCCGCCGACGTTGAGGTTGTTGCGCTCCAGTGCTGCCGCCACCTCGGCCTGGGTGATGTCATAGGACAGCAGTCGGTCCGGTTGCAGCCGCACCTGGTATTGGCGCACTTCGCCGCCGAACGACAGCACGTCGGTGACGCCCTCTACCGGCATCAGCAGTGGTTTCACCACCCAATCGTTGAGGCTGCGCAAACTGGCCAGATCGTGCCCGCTGCCGGGCGTGGCGCGCAGTACATATTGATACACCTGGCCGAGGCCAGAGGTGTTCGGGCCCAGTTCCGGGATACCAATGCCCGCCGGGATTTGTTCGCGGGCGCTCTGTAGCTGTTCGAACACCAGCTGGCGGGCGAAGTAGAGGTCGGTGCCGTCCTTGAACACCACAGTGACGCCGGACAGCCCGGTCTTGGAAATCGAGCGCACCTCGGCCACGTTCGGCAGCGCGTACATCATCGCTTCGATCGGGAAGGTGATCAGCTGTTCCACCTCCTCGGCGGCCAAGCCGGGCGCTTCGGTGTCCACCGATACCTGGATGTTGGTGACATCCGGGAAGGCGTCCAGATTCAGGCGCGGAATCACCACCGTGGCCGCCAACGCCAGTGCCAGCAGGGCGAGGCCCACCAGCAGCCGCTGGCGCAGTGCCAGATCAATCAGTCGTTGCAACATGGGGCGCTCCGGTCAGTGGTTGTGGGGATCGAAGTCGCCCTTAGCGGCTTCCGAGGCGACAAAGAACGCGCCTTCCCAGACCACCCGCTGGCCGTCCAGCGGGCCTTCCACCACTTGGCGGTCGCCCAGCCGTGGCCCCAACGTCACCGGCACCGCGCGGAACGAGCCGGGCTCGTCGGCGGCTTCGATGAACACCTGCCATTGGCCGTCGGCGTCACGCATCAAGGCGCTGTCCGGCACGGTCAGGACCGGTTCCGGCAGCGTGTAGCGCACGCTGACCTGCGCGAATTGGCCGGGATGCAGGCGATGGTCCGGGTTGGTCAGACTGAAACGCGCCACTTGGGTGCGGGTCACCGGGTCGATCAGGTGTGCCACTTGCAGCAGCTGCGCTGGCACCGTGATGCCGTTGACGCTTACCTCCGCCTCCACCGCCGCGGGCCAGTCGTGGGCGACGCCGGGCGGCAACTGTGCCAACGCCCACAGCGTTTGCTCATCCGCCAGCTCCAGCAGTGCGCTGCCGGGCGCCACTTGCTGACCTTGTACGAAGTCGTCGCTGATCACGCGGCCGGCGCTGGGGGCTGTCAGGGTGTACTCGCCCAGCGTGCCGCGGCCAGACCACTGCGCCGCGGTCAGACCAAATGCCTGCAACCGCCCGCGTGCCGCCTCCAACGCCACTTGTGCTTCCACCGCGCGGCGCTCGCCGACGGTGGCGCGCCCCAGTTGTTGCACGCGGCGCTGCTCGGCCTCGGCCACTCGGTAAGCGCCTTGAGCACTGGCCACCTCATCACTGAACAGCGTCACCAGCGCGGCGCCACTGTCGACCTCATCACCCAGCGAGACATGACGGCGCACCACCACCGAGGCCACGCGCGGGGTGATCTGGAAGCGGGTGTAGGCGTTCGCGGTCAGCTCCGCGGGCAAGCGCCATTGGTAGGCCGCCGGTGCGGCAGTCAGCGTGCGCAGGCGGATGCCTGCCAGTTGCTGCTGGGTAGCGCTGAGCGTGATGCCCTCGTGATCATCGTCAACCGTGTTGGTGTCAGCGTTGTCGGCGGCTGCCGGTCCGTGGGCGGCGGCCGGCAGCGCCAGCAGCAACAGCGGCAGCAGAAACAGAGAAGCGTTCATGGTCAGAGTCCTTGTTCGGTGAGTGCCGCCAGGGCGGCGTCCAGCTGGCCGCTGTCGCGCAGCCAGTCCAGGTAAGCGGTGTGCCAGGCGGCTTCCAGCTCGATGCCGGCTTGCAGGCCCTCGCGCCGTTGCTGCAAGGCCTGCAGGTAGTCGGCGGTGGACAGGTCGCCTTGTTGCCATTGGCGGTGCAGCAGGGTGGCGCTGCGCGCCAACGGCGCCGCCACCCGTTGCTGCCATTGATCGAGCCGTTCGCGGTAGCGATCACGGGCGCTGGCCGCCGCCGCCGCGGCAAACTGCAGTTCGCGCTCCAGACTTTGGTAGTCGGCTTCCGCCGCCAGCGCTTGCTGGTCTGCCAGCCGCTGACGGGCGCTATAGCGGTCGCGCAGGTTGAGTGGGATCGACACTTCCACACCGATCACGCTGTCGTCGCCGGAGCGGCCGGCGTTGAGTCCGACGGTGGGGTCGGCGCGGTACTCGCGCCGCGCCTGTTGGGCCAGCTGCTGCAACTGCTGCCATTGGGCGCGGGCGGCTAAGAGGCGCGGATGCTGCGATGCAGCGCTGGCGTGCTCGGCGGCTGGCAGCGACCAGAGCGCGTCGGGAATTGGTACCGGTGCCGTGGGCGAGAACGCCGGCAGCAGTGCCTGCAGCTCCATTTCGCTGCGGCCCAGTTCCGCCTGCACGGCGGCGGTGTCGGCCAGCACCCGGGCGCTGGATAAGGTCGCCAGGGCACTGTCGGCGGCGCCGAGGTCGCCCACCTGACGGCGGCGTTCAATGTCGCTGAGCAAGGTGCCGAGTTGTTGTTCTTGCTCTGCGGCCAACTCCGCCCGCTGGGCGGCGGCCCGCCAGGCCACTAACGCCTGCAGGGCGTCGGTGCGGCGCTGCGCCCAGCGCTCGGCGTAGACCAGCGCCGCGCTATCGCGGGTGGCCTGGGCGACGTGCTCGGCGCCGCGGCGCTTGCCCCACACATCAATGGTCTGCGACAGGCCGATGCGGTAGTTGTTGGCGTCGCCTTCGCGCTCGTACTGGCTGGTGAGGTCGGGGTTGTAGCGCGGCCGGGACAGATCGTCGGCCTCGGCGTCGCCGGCATCACGCAGGCGTTCGGCGGCGGTCATGGCTGGATGTTGGCGCAACTGCTGGTCGAGCCATTGTTGGAATGGGGCGGCCAGCGCCGGGGCCGGGCCCAGCAATGCTAGACACGCCGCCACGGCGGCACAGCGCCGCATAACGGGATGGAACATGGAATGCACTCCGATCAAGCAAAGGACAGCACGGGCTAACCGTGCCGGACAGTGGTGTGATCAGAAGTGGGTGGGGGGTCGATCGAGACGGTCGTTGCGCCAGCGTGGATCGCCGTCGCCGTGCGCCCGCGGCAGCAGTGGCAGGCTGGCCTCGGTAGTCAGCAATGCCACCGGAATCGCCGGGGCATGGGTGGGGCAACAATGGTGGTGGCCGCTGTGGTCGCTGTCTGCGGTGGCGGCATCGACGCTGACTGGGCTCGACCATTCGGCGCTGTGGTGACTGTGACTGACATGACGGTCCGCGATGGCATGCAACGACTGCCATGCCACCAGCACACACATCAGTAATCCGAGACCACGCAACAGCATTGGTTGTCCTGTTCTGGCGCGGCGATGCGCCTTGACGAACACGGCGGGGGCCGCGTCACTGCCTGATAAAGACCGCCATGGTGCCGCACAGTTCCGTGGCTGTCACGTCGCGTGCCGGCGGCTGCCGTGGCGCCACAGCGTGCTATACTCCGGCGGTTTTCTGACGCCCTGACCTGCGAGACGCCGTGACCGCCGCTGATCTGCCCCCGCCGTTGCTGACCTTGGACGCTCTGTCCTGTGAACGGGATGACCGTCTGCTGTTTTCGCAGCTGTCGCTGACCGCTTCTGCCGGCGAGATCTGGCAGGTGGCCGGTGCCAACGGTGCCGGCAAGACCACGCTGCTGCGAGTGCTGGTGGGGTTGCACGGTTTCTATGAGGGTGAGGTGCGCTGGCAGTTGCCCGGCTGCCATCACCGCCAGGGCCGCGATGGTTTGCTGTATCTGGGCCACCGCCCGGGTCTGCGTGACGAGCTGACGGCCTTGGAAAACCTGCGTGCTTTGTGTGCCATCCACCAGCAGGATGCGACGCTGCTGCCGGCAGCGCTGGCGGCGGTGGGCTTGCGCGGGTTCGAAGATGCGCTGGTGGGTAGCCTGTCGGCGGGCCAGAAACGGCGCGTGGCGCTGGCGCGGTTGTGGCTGCCGGGCAAGCCAGTGTGGGTGTTGGATGAGCCATTCACCGCCATTGATCTGGACGGCGTGGCGCTGCTGGAACAGCAACTGCGCGCCCATGCCGCAGCTGGTGGGTTGGTGATCTACACCTCGCACCACCGACTCGCCGGTGACATCCATCAAGTGCATCTGGGCGCGGCGCGGCCACAGGTGCTGCGTGCTGGAGCGGCGGCATGAGCGGAATCCTGTTGCCGTTGCTGCGGCGAGAACTGTTGCTCGGGCTGCGCGCGCCGGGCGAGATCATCAATCCGTTGTTCTTCTTTGCGGTGGTCACCAGCCTGTTCCCGCTGGCGCTGACCCCGGCGCCGGAGTTGCTGCGCGTGTTGGCGCCCGGCGTGGTCTGGGTGGCGGCGCTGCTGGCGGTGATGCTGTCGCTGGAGGGATTGTTCCGCCGCGATGAAGAATGCGGCGCGCTGGAACAACTGCTGGTGGCGCCGGGTCATTTGTATGTGCCGGTGCTGGCGCGGTTGCTGGCACATTGGTTGCTAGGTGGTTTGCCATTGGTGCTGGTGGCGCCGCTGCTAGGCTACATGCTGCAGCTGCCGGTGGAGGCGCTGAAAGTGCTGGTGCTGTCACTGCTGCTCGGCACGCCGACGCTGACGGTGATTGGCGCCATCGGTGCGGCGCTGACGGTCAGTGCCCGGCGCAGCGGCTTCCTGCTGGCGCTGCTGGTGCTGCCGCTGTTCGTGCCGGTGCTGGTGTTCGGTGCCGGTGCGGTGGGCTACGCCATGGACGGCATGGCCGTGGAAGGCATCCTGGCGTTGCTGGGAGCGATGTTGGCGGTGGCAGTAAGCGTTGGCCCGTTCGCGGTGGCGCTGGGGCTGCGCATCACCAGCGGTGATTGACGGTTGCAACTGTCGCAGGGCGAGACAATAACGATGACACACTCGAAACAACTGCCGCGCCATTTCTGGATCAGTGCGGTGCTGGGCCTGCTGCTGGTGGCGCTCGGATACCGCTTTTGGTCGGTGAGCGAAACCATTCGCCTGACCTGGCTTGGCGGTGGCTGGCTGCTGGCGATGGCGTTCTACCTCGGCGCTCTCAAGCGGCCGCAATGGTATTGGAACGGCTTGGTGCGCTGGTATCACCAGTTGGCGTCACCGCGCTATTTCTACCAGAAGAGCGGTCGTTGGCTGCCGTGGCTGGTGGCGATCGCCGCCGGGCTGACGCTGACCGGTCTGGTGTGGGGGCTGGTGTTCGCTCCGGAGCATTGGGAGCAGGGCAACAGCTACCGCATCATCTACATCCATGTGCCGGCGGCCAGTGCTGCGCTGATGGGCTATTCCGCCATGGCGGTGGCCGGCGTGGTGGCGCTGGTGTGGCGGCTGAAAATGGCTGAGGTGGCGATCAAAGCAATTGCGCCGTTTGGCGCAGTGATGGCGGCAGTGGCGCTGATCACCGGTGCCATCTGGGGCAAGCCGACCTGGGGCACCTACTGGGTGTGGGAGGCGCGGCTGACCTCGATGCTGATCCTGTTCTTCATGTATCTCGGCATCATCGTGCTGCATAACGCCATCAGTGATCCGCGCCAAGCGGGTCGTGCGGCGGCGTTGCTGGCGTTGGTGGGTATCATCAACGTGGTGGTGGTGCGTTACTCGGTGGACTGGTGGTTCAGCTTGCACCAGCCAGCGTCGATGAAGGCGTTCGGTGCCGCCGGCAGTGCCATCCATCCGAGCATGCAAACGCCACTGCTGCTGTCCATGTTCGGCATCTATTTCCTGTTCGCGGTGACGGTGCTGATCCGCATCCGTACTGAGGTGCTGTGGCGCGAGCGCCGCAGTGCTTGGGTGGCCGAGGAGGTGCGCTGATGTACTTCGAATCGTTACAGGCGCTGTGGCAAATGAACGGCCACGGCCCCTACGTGTGGAGCGCCTTCGGGCTAGGGGCGGCACTGATCGCCGCCAATGTGATTTGGGCGTTGGCGCGCGGCCGTGCGGTGCGGCGTGACATCCGACGTCAACTTGAACGTCAACAAGCCATGCGGGAGAAACCATGAACCCTGTCCGTCGACAGCGACTGCTGATCATTATCGGTGCCTTGGCCGGGCTCTCGGTGGCGGTGGGACTGCTGCTGTACGCGCTGTCCTCCAACATCAACATGTTCTACTCGCCGCAGCAGATTGCCGATGGCGAAGTGGAAGTCGGCCAGCGCATCCGCGTGGGTGGTTTGGTGGTGCCGGGTACCGTGCGCCGCGACCCGGAAAGCCTGAAAGTGTCCTTCGATGTGGCTGACGGCGGCGCCATGCTGACGGTGGTGTACGAGGGCATCCTGCCGGACCTGTTCAAAGAAGGTCAGGGCATTGTCGCCAACGGCACGCTGGTGACGGCAAACCGCTTCGAGGCCCGCGAAGTGCTGGCCAAGCACGATGAGAACTACATGCCGCCGGAAGTCCAGAAAGCGCTGGAGCGCTCCGGCCATCCGGGGGCCAAGCCCAGCGCCAGCTGAGCGGCTGTCCGGTTCCAACCGACGCCCGGTGCCTTGCACCGGGCGTTTTTGTTGGTGGGTGCTGTGGGCGGGAGTGTCGCCGGCTCTGTGGCGGGCCGCAGGCTTTGGCATCTGCGAACGGAAGTGTGGCACTGAGTGATTGGTGGCTCGCCAGCGGTACCGAAAGGGACGGGCAGGGGGCTCGGCTGAGCTGTTGGCGAGGCAGTGAAAGCGGCCCAAGAGGGGCGTGGTCGAAGCCCTGCCGTGGAAGCAGGTCGCGGACCTCAACGCGTTGGATCGGTGTCCCGCTGGGAATGCATGGCCGGTCCGATGACAGCCTCGATGCGGCAGCCATTATCGTCATCTTGCTCGATGCTGTAGCGGCTGCGCACGGCTCGACCGAGGGGCTGCCCCGTGAAGCTTTTCCGGTGTCGATCATCACGCAGCGGGCAAGCTCAATGGGCCGAGGCTGAATCCGGTTGACGTGGCGCTGCTGCGCACGCCGCGATTTCCGATCTGACCTGTAAAGCAGCGCAGCTATCGTCTCAGCAGCCCGCGCGGTGATCGGCATGATGGGGCAGCCCAAGGCGCTGCAATGGCGCGCGGCAGCGGCAGGTAACTGGGAATGGAAAAACAGCTAGCGATATGGCTGCTGCGGACTGGGCCTAGTGCGTACGCCCACGGCGGCGGTGGCGCAGGCAAGCGCATCTGGAATGGAGTCGGGCGTCGGCGAGCAAAGGAAGGGAGGGGCGCTACAGCGAGACTGTTGCTGCGGTAAAAAAGCCGCCCGGCGTTGCCGCCGGGCGCTGTTCGGTCAGGGTTGTGGCGGCCGCACGGCGTCAGCGGTGCCTTGGATGAAGGCTTTGATCTTTTCCACGTCCTCGGCGCTCAGGCGGCCGGTGAAGTCCGGCATCCCCAGTGACGTGAACGGGCCGTTGAACACGAAGCGATCCAGGTTCTCGATGAACATGCGGTCCACGTAGCCAAGGTTGGGCAGGTTGCCGCCCTTGTCGACGCCGGGCACACCGTGGCAGAACAGGCAGTTGCTGACGTACAGCGCGGTGCCTTCTTCCACGTGCGCCGGGTCGTATTTGACCCCGGACAGCAGGTTGCCGGCCTGGTGCTGGGTGAACGCCGGCATCGCCGCCTTGCCGTTCAGCTTGAAGGTGTAGACGGTGCCCGGGGTGTTGTTCTCGGATGCCCGTTGGGACTGACCGAAGACCCCGCCCCAACCTGCGGCGATGGACACGTACTGCTCGCCATCCACCTCATAGGTCACCGGCGCCGCGATCACGCCTGTGCCCATCGGGGATTGCCACAGCACCTTGCCGGTGTCGGCGTCGAACGCCATCAGGCGTGCGTCAGCGGTGCCTTGGAATACCAGCTTGCCGGCGGTGGCGAGGGTGCCGCCGTTCCACGGCGCCACGTGTTCATAGCGCCAGCGCTCCTGTTGCTTCACCGGGTCCCATGCCAACAGGCGGCCGAACGGTTTGCTGGTCGGCGCCTCGACGTTGAGCGCGGTACCCAGGTTCCAGCCAATATTGCTCATCGGCTGGCCGGGCTTGTTGGTGCCGTAGCCTTTCCAGCTGGTGTCGGCGGACAGGTTGAGCGGAATGTTTTGCGCCGGGAAGTAGGCGAGGCCGGTTTGCGGGCTGTACGACATGGAATGCCAGTTGTGCGCGCCGAACGGACCCGGAATGGCGTCATAGGGCTGCCCGGAGCGGGCTTCCGGCACGTCGATCGGCCGGCCATTGGCGTCGTAGCCTTTGGTCCAGTTCACGTCGACAAAGTTTTTCGCCGAGATGAACTCGCCGGTGACTCGATCGATGACGAAGAAGAAACCGTTCTTCGGTGCGTGCATCACCACCTTGCGCGGTTTGCCGTCCAGCGTCAGGTCGGCAAGGATCAGGTCCTGCACCGAGGTGTAGTCCCAGTTGTCGCCCGGGGTTTCCTGGTAGTGCCAGACGTACTCGCCGGTGTCCGGACGCAGCGCCACGATCGACGCCAAGTACAGGTTGTCGCCCCCGGCCGGGCTACGCAGGCGGTGGTTCCAGGGCGAGCCGTTGCCGGTGCCGATGTACATCAGGTTCAGCTCGGGGTCGAACACCATGGAGTTCCACACCGTGCCGCCACCGCCGGTCTCCCACCATTTGCCGGCCGGATCCCAGGTTTTGGCTGCGGCTTCCATGGATGCGTCTTCAAACGGTTTGGACGGATCGCCCGGTACCGTGTACCAGCGCCATTTCTCCTTGCCAGTGGCAGCATCGTAAGCGGTGATGTAGCCGCGCACGCCGAACTCGGCGCCGCCGTTGCCGATGATGACATTGCCACGGAACACGCGCGGGGCGCCGGTGATGGTGTAGGGGCGGCTGCGGTCTTCCACCGTGTCCTGCTCCCACAGGCGCTTGCCGCTGGCGGCGTCGATCGCCACCAAGCGTCCGTCCAGGGTGCCGACGTAGACCTTGCCCTCGTGTACCGCGACGCCGCGGTTGACCACGTCACAGCACGCCATGAACGCTTGCTCACGCGGCACCTTAGGGTCGAACGACCACAGCCGTTTGCCGGTTTTCACATCCACCGCATGCACTACCGACCACGACGCGGTGACGTACATGACGCCGTTGACCACGATCGGGGTGGCCTCGACGCCGCGGGTGGATTCCAAATCGTAGCTCCACGCCAGCCCCAGCTTGGCGACGTTGTCGCGGCTGATCTGGGTGAGCGGGCTGAAGCGCGTACCGGCGTGATCGAAGCCGTGCGACGGCCATTCTTTGCCGGTGGCCTGGTTGGCGGTGATCGAGGCTTCGGTGGGCATGGCCGCCGGAGCGGCCCATGCCGGGGTGGCCAACGCGCCGCACAGCAGCGCGGTGCTGATGGCTCGGGCCAGGGAAACTGAAGTCATGATGAGGATGCTCCGCAATGGTTATTGTTGTGTTGCGCACGCCGGCGGCAGGTCAGCGCCGCCGGCGAGAGTCATCAGAACGCTTTCAGGAAACGCAGGTTCAGGCGGTGTTTTTCCTTCAGGCCGTTTTCCACCCGCAGGTCCTGGCCGTAGGTGGCCAGCAGCTGCATGCCCGGTGCGAACGACCAGGCGGTGCCGACCGACATTTTGGTGACTTCACCTTCGTCATCCTGCTTCACCCCAGCGACCTTGGTTTCGCCGCCGAAGGTTTGTGACAGACCCACGCGCAGGTCCAGCGTCGGATCAATCTGGTAACGCACGAAGCTTTGCAGCTGGAACATCGCTTCCTGCTTCATGGTGTCGCGGTTGGCGCCGAACTTGTCGTTGTCGCCGAACAGCGTGACATCCGCCGTCACGTCGAGCAGCCACTTGTCCACGATCGGCGTGATATAGCCGGCCTGCAAAGCGAACTTCCAGCGGTTCTCACCGAGGTTGAGCGCGTCGTTGTGGTCATAGCTGCCAGTGGGGGCGTACAGGAACGGGGTGATGCCGAAGTAGCGGCCCTGCTCTTTGTCGTTCAGCAGCCACACGGTGGCGGCCAGGATCAGGTCACCGACGCCGTCGGCGTTGTCCACGGCCGACATGTCCTTGCTGGTTTCCATGCGGCCGAACGGCAGCAGGAACTGCGGGTCGACGGTGTAGCCGCCGATGTTCATGAAGTGCACACCACGCAAGATGCCAACGTGGCTGTCCAGGCCGGGGCGACCCGGTTGGCTGGAGCCATTGCTGTAGGCGGTGTCGCGGGTGGCGTATTGGTAATACACCATCGCTAGGTTGGTGCCGTCGGGCAGGGCAGTGTAATCACCGGCGTCCACGTCCACCGCATGGGCGGGCAGGGTGGCGGCGAGCAGTCCAGAAGCAAGAGTAGTGAGCGCGATGCGGGGGAAGGAAAAGTGGCACATGTTGCGATCCTTGAGTCCGATTGTTGTTGTTGGGTGGATCCTTGGGCAATGCCTCGCAACGGTGGCTGCATGATCCAAGCCAACATCAGTGCCAATTCGGCGGCGGGAGCGATAAGTGAAAAAAATGTGTTTTGTGATAAGGGGTTAGCGGGCACATAACTTAAGTATTATAGAAAAATCTCTAGATGTGACCGAGGTGAATCACCTGTCTCATCCAGCGTTTTTTGCACCTGGAAGCTGTCTCAGGATGAGACGAAAACCGGTTCAGCTGCCTCGCTCGGATACACTTGATAATCATTATCAAGTCCGATAGCATCCTCATCGTCGAAACAGCGTGGAAGCGTTGGAATGTACGTATGTCTCTGCAAGGGCATCACTGACGGCCAAATACGGGAAGCAGTTCAACAGGGCTGCGACAGTTTGCGCGATCTTCGTCGGGAACTCGGGGTGGCCAGTCAGTGTGGCAAGTGCGCTCGTCAGGCGCGCAGCGTGATGCGGGAAGCCCGTACCGCATCCGCAGCGTCAGTTAATGCGGTAGGCCACTACGTGCCGTCGCCGGTGCGGATCTTCGATCCAGCGTGGGCCACGGTCTAAATTCCAGCGTTCGATCCTGTTTCGTCCGACACACCGGCTTGCCCGGTGTGTCGCTTTTGCACTGTTTTCCCACCGTCTAATTTGCCGTCCTGACTGCAAGTCATTGCCATTGCGGTTTCCGCTACGCTTTGCCGATGAGAAGGTGCGGTTGCGCCCTTCATCCTTCTTCCCAACAATAGGCCTCCCCGATTGACCCGAAGGAGAAAAGGCCATGCGCGGCGACAGCAAAGTCATTGAATATCTGAATAAAGCTCTGGGTAACGAGCTGGTGGCGATCAACCAGTATTTCCTGCACGCACGCATGTACCGGGACTGGGGTCTGGAGAAGCTGGGCAAGAAGGAATACGAAGAATCCATCGATGAGATGAAGCATGCGGACGTGCTGATTCAGCGCATCCTGTTCCTCGAAGGTCTGCCCAACCTGCAAGACCTCGGCAAGCTGAAAATCGGTGAGCACACCCGCGAAATGCTGGAATGCGACTTGGCGCTCGAGTACGAGGCGGTGCCGGTGCTGCGTGAAGCCATCGCCCACTGTGAGTCAGTGCGCGACTTCGTGTCTCGCGACATGCTGCAAGAAATTCTCGAATCCGAGGAAGAGCACATTGATTGGCTGGAAACTCAGCTCAGTCTGATCGACAAGATCGGCATCGAAAATTACCTGCAATCGCAGATGGGCGATGACGACTGATTCCATGGTCGCCATGGTTTAACGCAACAGGCCGCCCTCGGGCGGCCTGTTGCATTTTAGGGCCGGCAGTTGCCGGCACGGCGGTAGCCGGCCGCTTCGGCGCTGGCGGCATCGGCGAAGGTGACCTGGTTGCGTGCGGCCATGGCGTTGTAGCTGGGGCAGTGGGCGAGGTGGTAGATGCGGCTCTGGCGGTTGCCATGCACCACTGCGGTAGGGGCGGCGTCAACTGCGGCAGTCGTGGCCGCGGGCGGCGGGGTGGCATCGACGGCGCCGCCGAGGCGCCAGCTGCGACTGCCAATAACAAACGGGTTGCTGTGTCCCATGCGCTCGGCAATGCGGCGGTCCCGCTCACGCTCCCAGTCGTCCACCGGATACTGACGGTCCCACGCCATGAACAGTTGCTGCTGGTTGCGCGACAGGCTCAGACCGTATTGGTCAGCCATGTAGAAGTACACCCGCGCCACCATGCCGCGCACGCTGGCCGCCGGCTGCGCCAACCGCTGCTGGAAGTCGACGCGGAAATCACAGGCGCCGTGACGCGCTGGCGCATTCGGCAGCATGCCGAACTGGAAGTTGCCGCGGTCGCCATTCACTTCTCCAACCACTGGCGCGAGGTTGTGTAGATCGGCCTCCATGCGCGAAAACACGCCGTCTTCGCGGCTGCACTGGCTGCGGCCGCCTTGCTGCCAGCATTGACGCTGTCGGCCCAGTTCGGATGCCGGCACGATGTGCTCCCACTCCACCCGTTCGGCGCGGGTGGGCTGGGTGCGCACTTGGTAACCGCACTGGTCTAGATCGAAACGGCCACCGTTACGGCCGGCCCACTCCCACTTGCAGCCGCAGTATTCATCGCCAACCGTGTTGCGGTCGAAGTAGACGTAGCGACGGGCTTCCAACTTGGCTTGGTTGAAGTCCAGTGGTGCAGCAGTCGCAGCATGGCTGGCGAGGATCAGTAAGGCGGTAAAAAGGTATTTCCACATAAGTAATCGGCAGACTCTGACGTAAGACAGGACTTACAAGGCGCGTCAGTGTGCCAGCAATGCCGAGGCAGATGAAGTTGGTGTCCGCTGCGGTGGCGCGACAGCCTTAGAGTCGGAGTCGGAGTCGGAGTCGGAGTCGGAGTCGGAGTCGGAGCCAGTGGGGCGGTGGGGCAGTGCGGTATCGCGGATAAACAAAGGGGCTGCGTTAGCAGCCCCTTTTCTTGTATGGCGCACCCGGAAGGATTCGAACCTCCGACCTCCTGGTTCGTAGCCAGGCGCTCTATCCAACTGAGCTACGGGTGCGGGTCTCTCTGGTGGGTGATGTTTGTCGCCCTGAGAGGCTGCGCATTATTCCGAATCGTCCCCGGGGCGTCAAGCGCTGAAAGTGGAAATTTCGCCGGAAAAGAATCGTTTGCTGAGTTTTTGGCCGACTTGATGGGAAAGTGTTCAGCGGCCCGCCGCAGCAGGCCGCGCTGGTATCACTTTTCTACGAACGCGCGTTCGACCACGTAATGGCCCAACTCGCCGCCGCGGGTTTCGCGGAAGCCGCGGCTGTCCAGGTGGGCGGTCAGGTCCTTCAGCATCGCCGGGCTGCCGCACAGCATGAAGCGGTCGGTGTCCGGGTTGATGTCTGGCAGGCCGATGTCGCTGTACAGCTTGCCGCTTTCCATCAGCGAGGTCAGGCGGCCTTCGTTGCGGTACGGCTCGCGGGTGACGGTGGGGTAGTAAATCAGTTTTTCGCGCACGATCTCACCGAAGTATTCGTGCTCCGGCAGCTGCTCCATGATCAGATCTTGGTAAGCCAGCTCGGACACGAAACGCACACCGTGGGTGAGGATGACTTTGTCGAAATGTTCGTAGATTTCCGGGTCGCGGATGATGCTCATGAACGGCGCCAGGCCGGTGCCGGTGCTGAGCAGGTAGAGATTGCGACCGGGCAGCAGGTTATCGACAAACAGGGTGCCGGTGGGCTTACGGCCGATCAGGACCTGATCGCCGACCTGCAAGTGCTGAAGCCGCGAGGTGAGCGGGCCGTCCGGCACCTTGATGCTGAAGAACTCCAGTTCTTCGTCGTAGTTGGGGCTGACCACACTGTAGGCGCGCAGCAACGGACGCCCTTCCACTTCCAAGCCGATCATGGTGAAGAAGCCGTTCTTGAAACGGAAACCGGGATCGCGGGTGGTGGTGAAACTGAACAGGGTGTCGTTCCAGTGACGCACGCTGGTGACGGTTTCCTTGTTCAAATTGGACATGGCATGAACTCTCGCAGTGACCGCATGACAGGAGGGACGGCAAGGCAGACGCCGCCCATCAAAACGAAGCAGTGTACCGGGGGCGCAGTATATCGGTGAAATGCTTTATGTTGATATGCTTAATCGGTTCTCTTGATATGGATCAGGAAGGTCCCGGATGCGATACAGCCTGCGTCAACTGGAAGTGTTCCTGGCCACCGCGCTGACGGAAAACATCACCCGCGCTGCGGAGCAATTGAACATGTCTCAGTCTGCCGCCAGTGGTGCTTTGAAAGAGCTGGAGCAGCAGTTTTCCATCACACTGTTCGACCGTACCGGCAAGCGTCTGCGGCTCAATGAGCATGGCCGTGTGCTGCTGCCACGGGTGCAGAACTTCCTTGAGCAGGGGCGGGCACTGGAGCAGACCTTCGCGCGCCATTCTGAAGTCGGCGAGCTGCGTGTCGGCGCCACCCTCACCATTGGCAATTACATGGCAGTGCCGATCATGGCGCGCTACCTGCAGCAGCAGCCCGGCGCGCGGGTGGAGTTGGACGTGGCCAACACCGCCCAGGTCACCGACGCGCTGCTGCGCTTCCGGCTCGATATTGGCTTGGTGGAGGGCGAGTTACAGCACCCGGATCTGGAAGTGCTGCCTTGGTGCGATGACGAGCTGGCGGTGTTCTGCGCACCGGATCATCCGCTGGCAGCCGCTGGGGTGCTCGATGATGCGGCGCTGGAGGCGGCCGACTGGATCGTGCGCGAGCGCGGTTCCGGCACCCGCCAGACCTTCGATCGGGCCATGCACGGCTTGCTGCCACGACTGAACATCCTGCTGGAGCTGCAGCACACCGAGGCGATCAAGCGTGCGGTGGAAGCCGGCATGGGGCTGGGCTGTCTGTCGCGGGTGACGCTGGTGGACGCCTTCCGCCGTGGCAGCCTAGTGCCGTTGACGGTGACAGGGCGCGATTTTCACCGTCATTTTTACTTCATCCTGCATCGGCAGAAATACCGCGGCCAAGCGGTGCTGCGGTGGATGGAGTTGTGCCGCCAGTTCCCGGCCATGCCGGGGGGGGACGTTGCGTCCACCGGGCAGCTTGCGCATGATGGCGGGCGCCCAAATTGATGAGTCCGCCGGTGGCGGAAGACAAACCACATGGCCCGTTTGCACCCGGCGCTGGAACAGGCGCTGCCGCTGTTACCTGGGGATCGCCCGATCCATCTGTTGACCCGCCATTCGGTGCGCGAGCTGGCGACCAACGGCTTTGCTGACTACCGCCTGCCGTTGACCGAGGAAGGCATCAATATGGCCCGCGACTGGGGCACGCGTATGCCGCGCCCGATCGCGGCGCTGCATTCGAGCCCGGTAGGACGCTGCTTGGATACTGCCAGCCTGCTGTATGAAGGCTGGGCCGGCACCGCGTCGCCGCCGATCGCCCATGAGTCTTCGCTAGTGGAGCCGGGGTGTTTTGTGGAAGACCTGCGGTTGGCGGGTCCGCAGTTTTTTGAGCTCGGCATTCTCGGTTTCATCAATCAGTACCTGAGTGAAGGCATGGACGGCTTGCTGACGCTGGAAGATGGGGTCGCCAAGCTGGTGCGTTACCTGCACCGGCGCGAGCCACCCGCCGGCGAAATGGCCATCCATGTTACCCATGACACCATCATTGCTGCTTTTCTCGGTGGCCTGTTGGGCTGGCGCGGTCTCAATGAACGCGATTGGCCGTGGATGATGGAAGGGTTGTGGCTGTGGTTCGACGACGGCGCCCTGCATTGGATCTGGCGCGCCGAGCCGGGCCGACTGGATGTGGCGCGCTGGCTCGATTGAGCTGGCCGCAGACGAGGGGAAACGCTTGAACGCACTGACTATCAAGGGTCTGACCAAGACCTATGGCAATGGCTTCGAGGCACTCAAGGGCATCGACCTGGACGTGGCTGAGGGCGATTTCTTTGCCTTGCTGGGCCCTAATGGCGCCGGCAAATCCACCACCATCGGCATCATCAGTTCGCTGGTGAACAAGACCGCCGGTTCGGTGGAAGTGTTCGGACATTCGCTCGACACCGCGCGCGGCTTGGCCAAGCTGAGCATTGGCGTCGTGCCGCAAGAGTTCAATTTCAACCAGTTTGAAAAGGTGTTCGACATCGTCGTCACGCAAGCCGGCTATTACGGCATCCCGGCGGCAAAAGCGAAGCAGACTGCAGAGCGCTACCTGCGCAGCCTCGGGCTGTGGGACAAGCGCGATAATCAAGCGCGTGAGCTGTCCGGCGGCATGAAACGCCGGCTGATGATCGCGCGGGCACTGGTGCACGATCCGCAGTTGCTGATCCTTGACGAGCCCACCGCCGGGGTGGATATCGAGCTGCGTCGCTCGATGTGGTCGTTCCTGACCGAGCTGAACCGGGCCGGCAAGACCATCATTCTCACCACCCACTATCTGGAAGAGGCGGAGGCGCTGTGCCGCCGGATCGCCATCATCGATCACGGCCGCATTGTGGTGAACACCGACATGAAGTCGTTGCTGTCGCGTTTGCAGACCGAGTCGCTGGTGTTGGATCTGGCAGAGCCGTGCAGTGCGGTGCCGCCGCTGGACGGCGTGGCGTTCACACTGCTCGACACTCGCACGCTGGAAGCGGATGTGGCGCGTACGCTGCCACTTAATCAGTTGTTCGCGCACCTGAGCGCGGCCGGCATTGAAGTGATGAGCCTGCGCAATAAATCCAACCGACTGGAAGAGCTGTTCCTGCGGTTGGTGGAGCGCAATCTGGAAGGGGAGACGCTGTCATGAATGCCCATCGTCAATGGGTGGCGTTTTCCACCATCCTGCGCAAGGAAGTCCGTCGCTTCATGCGCATCTGGCCGCAGACTCTGCTGCCGCCGGCGATCACCATGTCGCTCTACTTCGTCATTTTTGGCAACTTAATCGGCAGTCGCGTGGGCGATATGGGCGGCTTCGATTACATGCAGTTCATCGTGCCCGGCCTGATCATGATGAGCGTGATCCAGAATAGCTACGGCAACGTGGTGAGCTCGTTTTTCTCCACCAAGTTCCAGCACTCGATCGAGGAAATGCTGGTGTCGCCCACATCGCCGCTGGTGATTCTCAGCGGTTATGTGGCCGGCGGCATCGTGCGTGGCATTGCCGTGGGCGTGATCGTCACTGGGTTGTCGCTGTTCTTCACCCAGCTGCGGGTCGAGCACCTCGGGCTGACGCTGCTGGTGGTGGTGCTGACTGCGGCGCTGTTCTCGCTGGCCGGCTTCATCAACGCAGTATTTGCGCGCAACTTCGATGATATTTCCATTATTCCCACCTTCGTGTTGACGCCGCTGACCTACCTCGGCGGGGTGTTTTATTCGATCGAGCTGCTGCCGGAATTCTGGCGCGGGGTGACGCTGCTGAACCCGGTGGTGTACATGGTCAACAGCTTCCGTTACGGCATCCTCGGCGTCACTGACGTCAATGTGGGACTGTCGCTGCTGGCGATCTTCGGCTTCACCGTGGCACTGTTCCTGTTCTGCCTGTGGCTGTTGCAGCGCGGGGTGGGCATTCGTCAGTAATCGGCGCTTGGCCGCGACTTGCCGCGGCTGCTAAGGTGCTGCGCGCCGCCGCTTCCGGCGGCGCCTTTAGTTGCGGAGGACACATGGCCCAGCTGTTTGCCGACAGCCCGCTGGGGCGTCACAGCGAGTACATCGACACCTATACGCCGGCGTTGCTGCACCCAATTGCGCGCAGTCTGGCGCGCGAGAGCCTCGGGCTGTCCGCCGCGTTGCCGTTTAAGGGCGTCGATGTGTGGACCGCGTTCGAGCTGTCATGGCTGGACCAGCACGGCCGGCCGCAGGTGATGATGGCAGAGTGCCAAGTGCCCTGTGACACACCGAACCTGATCGAATCAAAGTCGTTCAAGCTGTACCTGAATTCGTTCGCCAACAGCACTTTCGTTGACGCCGACGCGGTGCGCCAGCTGCTGGTGCAGGATCTGTCGGCGGCGGCCGGCGGACCGGTCGCGGTGGAGCTGTGGTCGCTGGATGAGGCGCTGCTGACGTTGCCGATGAGCAGCGGCGGGCTCTGTGTTGACCAGCTGCCGGCGACGCTGTCGCAGTACCAGCATGATCCATCGCTGCTGCGCTGCAACGATGGTCCGCTGCAGGACACCACGCTGTGCTCGCATCTGCTGCGTAGCCGTTGTCCGGTGACCCAGCAGCCGGATTGGGCCACCGTGCAGGTGCACTACCGTGGCGCGCCGATCGACCCCACCAGCTTCTTGGCGTACGTGGTGTCGTTCCGCAACCACATTGGTTTCCACGAGCAGGTGATCGAGCAGATGTTCCTCGACATCCAGCAGCAGTGCCGGCCGCAGTCGCTGTCGGTGTACGGGCGCTTTACCCGCCGTGGCGGGCTCGACATCAACCCGTTCCGTTCCAGCGAGGCGCACCCCGCACCTCGTTTCCGTGTGGTGCGTCAATAACGCCACCGCGCTTTGATCTGTCAGGAGGACCGATGAAAAAAACCATGCTGGCGTTGCTGGCCACCTTGATGCTGGCGGCCTGCGGTGCGTCAGAGCCGACCCTGGATACCTCCTCCGATGCGGCATTGGACCGTTCAGTGCAGGCGGTGCAGGCGGGCCTGAATGAGTCTGAGCAAGAAGCTTTTGCTGAGGCGTTCACGCTGATCATGCTGGCCGGCCTCAGTCAGAGCCTGCAGGGCATGATGGAAGACGGCAATGCCGAAGCGGATCTGGACGTCTACATGCAGCGCACCCTCGACGGGCTGACCGGCAAAGAAGTGATCGAACTGGGCGGCAAGCTGCGCCAGCAGATGCGCGCCGACTGACCTGCCTCAGTGACCGGCGCCCACCGCGTGCAGGCAGCCGGTCACGATCTCTGCAATGAATCCTGGCTCCCGGCTATTGGTGGCGATCAGATGATCGGCCGCGCCGTGGATACCGCCGAACAGCATCAGCGCCAGCGCCGCCGGGTGCTGCAGTTGCCAGGCCCCGGCCGCCTGGCCGGCTTCCAACACCGTTCGCAATGACGTCACGATGGCGGTTTTCTCGGCGCTGACGCGGTGGTGGTGGTGATTCACATAGACCACATCGTGCAGCGGATAGCTGTCCAAGTATTGCGCCAACGTCGCTTCCACCCAGGTACGCAGCCGACCCGGCCAATCGTCTGCCGCGCATCGCGCTACCGCCTCATCCACCCCGGCAACGAAGCGTGCCGCGTAGCGCTCGCCGAGTGCCTGCAGCAGCGCCGTCTTGGACGGAAAGTAATGGTAGAAGGTGCCTTTGGCCACGTCGGCACGCTCGACGATGTCGCTTACCGGCGTGGCGTCGACGCCTTGGGCAAGGAACAGCGCTTCCGCCGCATTCATCAGCTCGTCGCGCCGCACCGTGGCCGGTTTGGTGCGTGGCTGGGCCAAGCGCGCCCGGTGGCGAGCGCCATGGCGGGCAGGTTCGGAGCGGGACACGGGCAACTCCCGGTTAGGTTGGTGGGCTGATTCTAAGGGCTTGCGGCAAATTTTCCATGCGCACCGATTGACCGTCAGTCGGTCAATCAATATTGTGAATCTTTAGCAATTAAAGCAGGGCCGTACCGTGGCACCTTCCGACACATCGCTCCGTCGCGCGGCTCTGGTCGCCGCCGCTTACCTCGGCACCTTCCTCGCCACCATCAGTATCAGCATCGTCAATGTGGCACTGCCGACGTTGCAGACGGCATTGCAAACCGACTTGGCTGGCTTGCAGTGGGTGGTCAGTGCCTACGCCATCGCACTGTCAGCGTTCATGTTGTCGGCTGGGCCGCTGGCGGATCGCTACGGGCACAAACGGATGTGGGCGCTGAGTGTATTGCTGTTCACACTTGGCGCTGCGGTGTGCGCCGTCGCCGGGTCGTTGCCGCAGCTGCTGTGGGGACGGGCGCTGCAAGGGTTGGCGGGGGCGCTGTTGATTCCTGGTGCGATGCCGATCCTCACCGCCGCCTTTCCGGAGCCGGCAGCGCGGGCGCGGGTGATCGGCGGCTGGTCTGCGTTCAGCGCGCTGGCGCTGGTGCTGGGGCCCTTGTGCGGTGGCCTGCTGGTGCAATACAGCAGCTGGCCGAGCATCTTCTGGCTGCAAGTGCCGCTGGGATTGGTGACGTTGGTGTTGGGTCTGTGGGGCATCAATGAAATGCGCGATCCAGACCAAGCCGCGCTGGACCCGGTCGGCCAGCTGCTGAGCGTGGTGTGGCTGGGCGCGCTCACCTACGCTTTGATCCGCTTTGGCCACGCCGGGTTCGGCGACGGTCGGGTGCAACTGGCGTTGGCAGTGGCGGTGATTGGCTGCATCGCCTTCGTGCTGGTGGAGCAGCGCGTCGCCAAGCCGCTGTTGCCGTTGGACATGATCACCAAACCGTGGCTGGGGCTGCCAAACCTAGCGTCGTTTGTGCTCGGCTTCAGTGGCTATGCCAGCTTGTTCTTTTTGTCGTTGTTCCTGCAGCAGGGGCAGGGCCAGAGTCCATCCGCCACCGGCACCCAGTTGCTGCCGCAGTTCCTATTGATGGGCGGGGTGTCATTGGCGTTCGGTCGCTTGCTGGCGCGCTGGTCCTTGGCGCCGTTGCTGGCCTGGGGCTACGCCGCCATGGGCGCGGCGCTGGCGCTGATGGTGCTGCTTGGGTCTGACACCGGTTACGGCTGGGTGGCGCTGCTGCTGGCAGTGCTCGGCATCGGCATGGGCATTGCGGTGCCGGGTACGGCGGTGATGGTGATGGGGCGGGTGCCGGTGGGCCGGGCCGGCAGCGCGTCCGCCACCATGAATGCGCTGCGCCAGACTGGCATGACGCTCGGCATTGCGTTGCTCGGCAGCTTGATGGGGCTGCACGCATTGGCGCGCATGGAACACAGCAGCAGCACGCTGGGTGGCTCGTTGGAGTTGGCACGCGCCGCGGTGCTGGCGCAGCAACTGCCAGCCGAGCCGGCACTGCAAGCGGCCTATCGCACTGCCATGTCACAAGGGTTCAACGTGGCGATGCTGGTGGCCGGCCTCAGTTCGCTGACGGTGGCGTGGGCCCTGTGGCGCCGACGTTCAGCATGAGCACAAGGCGCGACAGCAAGGCGGCCGGCGGATGATCGTCGGCGGCTTCAAAACACGGTTTGGAGCAGTGGCTGGTGAAGGTGGAAGTACGCACCGCCGGGGCGGCTGACTTGGCGCAGATCACACCGCTGTACTGGCAGCTGTTCCAGCTGCTGGCGGATTGGCAGCCGTTTTACCTGCGACCGGCAGAGCCGGATGCGGCATTCCTGCAGCGCACACTGACTGATCCGGCGGCGGACATCTTGTTGGCGGAGCGGGGCGGTGAGGTGGTCGGCTTTCTAATGCTGCAACTGCAGCACACGCCGGACTACACCAGCGTGCAGCCGCGTCCGCTGGTATATGTGGTGGATGTACTGGTGGCGGAATCGGCCCGGCGCGGCGGTGTGGCCAGTGCTTTGATGGCGGCGGCAGAGCAGTGGGGCCGGGCGCGCGGTGCTGACTACATGGAACTGTCTGCCTTGGCGGAGAACCGCCCGGCGCGGGTGTTCTACATGAGTCGCGGGTGGCGGCCGGCCGCGGTGGTGTACCGGCGGCGTCTGGATGACTGACCGCTTTGCCGTTCAGCTTGGCGGCGTCCGCCAGAAGTGGAACGTCGGCTGGCTCTGCGCAGGCGGTTGCCGTCAGCACACGCGCGGTGCTGCGTGAAAGCAGCACACCGAAGTCTGTTCAGCGTGAGCAGATGCGATGCCTAGGTAGCCTATCCGCTGCCAACCGTTACCATCCCATTGGCCAGCCGGCCAGCATCCACACCACCAGCAACACGCTCCAGCCCAGCATCAGCACTAGGCTGTAAGGCAGCATCAATGCTAACAAGCTGCCCACCCCGGCCTGTGGTTGGTAATGACGCATGAAGCCGAGGATCAACACGAAGTAGGGCATCAGCGGCGTGATCACGTTGGCGGTGGAATCGCCGATGCGGTAGGCGGCTTGGGTGGTGGCAGCGTCCAGCCCCAACAGCGCCAACATGGGCACCAGCACCGGTGCCAAGATCGCCCACTTGGCCGAGGCGCTGCCGATGAGCAAGTTCAGCAACGCCGTCAGTACCACCACCGCTAGCGCCATCGACAGCGGTGACAGCGCCAGTGTTTCCAGCCCGCGCGCGCCGCCGATGGCGGTCACCAGCCCGATGTGCGACCAGTTGAACCAGCCGACGAATTGCGCCGCGAAAAACATCAGCACCAAGTAGCCGGCCAGGCTGGCCCAGGTTTGCTCCATGCTTTCAATGATGCGCCGGCTGTCGCGGAACGCTCCCTGACGGCGGCCATACACCACGCCCCCCACCGCCGCGATCAGGCTGATCAGCACCACGCTGTGGTCCACCAGCGGCGACGGCAACAGACCGCCGTCCGGCCCCCGCAAAGGCGCGCCGGCCGGCAGCGCCAGTGCCAGCACTGCGAGCGTCATAAGCAGCATGGCGGTCACTGCCCAGATCAGCGCCGGGGTCGACGGTTGCGGCTGCTCAAGCGGGTTGTTGGTTGCCGGCGGCGCACCCAACCACGGCTCCACCCAGCACTGGGTGACCACGGTGACCAGCACCGTCACCAGCACCGACGACACCAGCATGAACAGATAGTTGGCCGCGACCCCGACCGTTGCCTCCGGGTGCAGCAGCCGCAGCGCTTCGGTGGTCAGGCCCGACAGGATCACGTCGGTGGGGCCGAGCAGCACGTTGGCACTGAAACCACCGGAGACGGCGGCAAACGCGGTGGTAATGCCGGCTACTGGGTGGCGGCCCGCCAACTGGAACAGCACACCGGCCAGTGGGATC
This sequence comes from Alcanivorax sp. REN37, assembly GCF_041102775.1. Taxonomy (NCBI): domain Bacteria; kingdom Pseudomonadati; phylum Pseudomonadota; class Gammaproteobacteria; order Oceanospirillales; family Alcanivoracaceae; genus Isoalcanivorax; species Isoalcanivorax beigongshangi. Next base: position 1,977,353 of record NZ_JBGCUO010000001.1, on the reverse strand, counting down.
AACACCACATAACCGGCGTCCATGGCCAGGTTCGACAACACCCCCGCAAACGCCACGGTCGGCACCAGTAGTCCCTGTGGGGCACGCTTGACCAAGCTGCCGAGCAAGTGCGCCAGTAAGCCGCTGCGCTCGGCGAGACCAATGCCCAGCAGTGCCACCAACGCCAGCCCTACCGGAGCGAATTGGGTAAATTGCGGCACTGCCTCGGCGAGCATGTAACGCAGGCCCTCGCCGCTGAGCAGGCTGCGCACCGCCACCGGCTCTCCGTTCAAGGGGTGGGCGGCGCCGACCTTGAGCGCTGCCAGCAGCGCTGACAGCACCAGTACCAGCGCACAGAGGCCGACAAACAGCAGTGCCGGGTGCGGCACGCGGTTGCCGACGCGCTCCACATGGCGCAGGAAACGGGTGGTGCGGGAGCTCTGTTCCATATCGCGGCATCCTTGACGGGGCGGCTGATTACTGAGGCCGGTGTTGCTGCACCCGACGTGCGTGCTGGGCCAGCAACTCAATCACTTTACGGCAGTCGCGCTCGCGCAGGCGACTGCTGTCCACATGCAATGAAAAACCTTCCAACTCGGTATCCAGTTGCACCTGGGTCTGCTGCATCAGTGCTTTGCCGGCCTGGGCCAGCGCGCGCAGCACCCGTGGCCGCTCCTCTGCCGGCAGCCGCTGCAAATCCAAGTGCAGCGTGAAACCCTCGGTCTGCACCGCCGTGAAGCCGGTGCCTTGCAGGCGTTGGCTGAGGTGCTGCACTTCATAGACCGTCTGTGGCGCACTGAAACCTTTCACGTTCAGCGGCGCCAACTGGCGTGCGATCACGCGGTCGCGCACCAAATGGAAGGTGCGCTCGGAGATCAAAATGGTGCCCGGCCGCGCTGCGCCCTCCAGCCGGCTGGCGAGGTTCACGTCGGTGCCGAGAATGGTGTAGTCCATCCGCGATGGGGTGCCGAAATTGCCTACTGTGATGCTGCCGGAGTTGATGCCGATGCGGATCGCCAGTGTCTGGGTGACGCCTTCGCGGCGCCAGCGTTGCTGCAGCAACTGCATCTGCTGCTGCATTTCCAGCGCCATCGCCACGCAATTGAAGGCATCGTCGCGCAGCCCGCGGCTGGTGGGATCGCCGAAAAACACCACCAGCGCATCGCCGATGAATTTGTCCACGGTACCGCCATAGCGCAGCGCGATGCGGGTCATTTCAGTGAGATAGCTGTTCAGCACCCGGGTCAGGGTATCCAGTGGCAGTGCTTCCGAGAGCGCGCTGAAACCTTCGATATCAGAGAAAAACACCGTCAGCGGTCGGCGCCGGGTCTCCAGCCGCGCATCGCGGCGGCCGGAAAACAGCTGTCCCCAGATCTGGGGTGACAGATAGCGCGCCAGCTTGCGCGACAGTTCCACCGCCTGCCGTTGTTGTTGGGCCAAATGCTGCTGGGCAGCTCTGGCGGCTTGGGTCTGTTGATGGGCGAAACGGGCGCTGACGCCCACATAAGCGCCGAGGCCGAGCAGAGCGATGGCGGTCTGTGCCGCCGGCGTGGCGTCCGGCGGCATCCAGTACGGACCAAACACCAGCACGCCGAGGGCGCTGCCGAGCGCGGTCAGCAGCAGGTTCAGTAGCCAGGGGCGGATGCCGCCGCTGGTAACCGCGTTGGCGTGCACCATGATCAGCACGGTGGCCGACGGTACCGGCGCAAATTGCAGTGCTGGCAGGCACAGCCCGAGCATCAGCGCATCCAGCTGCATGAGCAGCGAGTGGGGTTCTTGTTGGCGGCGTTGCAGCGCCCATTGGGTCAGCGGCGGGTAGATCAGCAAGATGCCGGTGAGCACTATTTGCGCCGTGCCGAGGGCGCCCAGATACAGGCCGGCGGCCAAGGTGGCGGCGGCCACCAGGAAGGCGATCCAGCGTACCTGGATGGTCTGGCGTCGCAGCTGGGTTTGCGACACGGACAGGGGAGTGACGGCGGTCATGGCATCTCGGTACGGCAAGCAGCCCAGAGCTTAATCCACCGACGCTTGCCGTCAACCGCGCAGCAGACAGCAGGGGTGTTACAATCGCCGGCCTGTATCGGGCAGCCGGGGGACGCCCGGCCACGGAGGTGACGCATGGAGTTGTTGGATGCGCTGCGATCGCGGGTATCGGTGGGCCAGTTGGCTGAACCCGGCCCCAGCGCAGCACAATTGACGCAGATGCTGGAGGCGGCGCTGCGCGCGCCAGATCACGGTGTTTTGCGCCGGACCCGCTTTATGGTTGTCAGCGGCGCGGATCGGGCCCGACTCGGTGACTGGTTTGTAGCCGCCCAGCTGGCCCAGCAGCCAGAGACGTCCGCTGCCGCCTGCGCCAAGCTGCGCAGCAATCCGCTGCGCGCGCCGACGATTCTGATTGTGGTGGCCGATGTGCTCACCGGTGACCGTATTCCGGTAATCGACCAAGTGCTCACCGCTGGCGCAGCGGCCCAGAACATCCTGCTGGCGGCCCACGGTATGGGGCTCGGCGCCATGTGGCGCACCGGTGACATGGCCACCAATCCCCATCTCAAACGGCAACTCGGTTTTTCCGAACAAGCTGAGATCGTCGGCTTCCTGTACTTGGGAACGCCGAGCGGCTCAGTGAAGAAAGTGCCGGCGGAAGAGGTCGGCCCCTACCTGCGAGCACTGCCCCATGACTGACCTGACTGCGCTCACCGAGCGCATCTGCGACCGTATCCCGTTGACCCGTCAGCTCGGCTTCACGCTGGCCGAGCACCGCCCTGGCCAGTTGCGGATGACCGCGCCGTTGGCACCGCACATCAACGATAAAGGCACTTTTTTTGCTGGCAGCCAGTCGGCGCTGCTGACGCTGGCCGGCTGGTCGTTGACCACGCTGGAAGCAGAAGCGGTGAACAGCGATCTGGGCAACAACGTGGTGGCGGTGGAATCGTCTCTGCGTTACTTGGCGCCGCTGGCGGCGGATGCGGTGATCACTGCCCGCGCCAGCGATGATGCGTTGACGTTGTTCCGCGAACGCTACGCGCGCAAGGGCAAGGCGGTACTGATGCTGACCGTGACCCTGTGTGATCCGCACGGCAAGCTGGCGTCGGAGTTCGATGCCGTCTACTTGGCGCGCCGGGTTGACCCGGCGCACTGAAAAAGCAGCCGTCAGCGTTGCGTCCCCGAAAGGACTCGGGTAATCTACGCGCCCTCTGATGGTGGCCCGTTTGGTGCTCAAAAAGCCGTCAGAATCAGGCCGTTAGCGCGTTGCCTGAATTCTTCTCCGGTGAGGTGTCCGAGTGGTTGAAGGAGCACGCCTGGAAAGCGTGTATACGTTTATAGCGTATCGAGGGTTCGAATCCCTCCCTCACCGCCACACAAGAAAAGCCCGTGCACTGCACGGGCTTTTTTTTATGCCTGTTTGAGCGCGGCTGATCGGTGTCCGCCGCGCTCGCTTTTTCAGCGTGCCAAGAAACTGGCGGTGTCGGTCACCTCGCCATACATAAAAGCCAATGCCGCCATCTGCGCGGTGTGCACTTGGGCGGCGGGCACGGTGTGGCCGCCGAATTCCAGATCGCGGGTGGCGCAGGCGTCGTGCAGGGTAGTGGTGGTGTAGCCGAAATCCACTGCTGCGCGCACGGTGGCGTCGATGCACATGTGGCTCATGGCGCCGACCACCACGACTTCCGTGACACCAGCATCATCCAGCAGCTGCTTGAGTGCGGTCTCGCGGAACGAGTTGGCGAAGTTCTTCACGATCACGGTCTCACCGTCCTGCGGGGCGACCCGCTCATTGATGCGTACACCGTCACTGCCCGGTACGAAAATCGGGGCGTCCGGCCCCGGCATTTCGTGGCGGACGTGGATGACCAGATCGCCGTTGCTGCGTGCGGCGGCAATCACTTTGGCGGCGTTGGCAGCGGCGGCTTCGATGCCGACCAGCGGGAAGTTGCCTTGCGGGAAGTATTCATTCTGAATGTCGACCACGACGACAGCGCGTTGGCTCATGATGCTTGTCCTTGTTATAGCGGGATGGGTGTCAATGAAAACGTGGCCCGAGTGTGGGAGAGATGGGCAAGGGCGACGAGGGTCGCGATCGACATATTCAGGGTTGGAAACGACATATGAACCAAAGTCTGAGCATCGACATTGGCTTGGTGCTCTATCCCGGCGCGCAGCAGGCTGCGGTGCTGGGACTCACCGATTTGCTCGCCATGGCAAACCGCTTTGCGCCGCCCGAAGGGCCTCGGCTGCGGGTCGGCCATTGGCAGCATCAGGGCGTTGAGAGCAACCCGACGCGGGTGTTCGACAGCTTGCCCGGCGCCCAGCAACCGCTGGCGGCCTTGATCGTGCCGCCCACGCTGGACGATCCGGTGGACGCGGAAGCCGCTGCACGTTGGGCGGAGTGGCTGCGCCATCATCATCGCCAAGGTGCCATGCTCGGCTCGGTGTGTGCCGGCGCTTTCCTGCTCGGCGAAACCGGCTTGTTGGCCCAGCGCACTGTCACTACCCACTGGGCCTATGCCGAGCTGTTTCAGCGTCGTTTTCCGACGGCACTATTGGACGTAGACCGGTTGATCATTGATGACGGCGATATCGTTACCGCCGGCGGCGCCATGGCCTGGACCGATCTGGGGTTGCGGCTGGTGGACCGATTCCTCGGTGCCTCGGTGATGATCGAGACGGCTCGTATGCTGCTGATCGACCCGGCCGGCCGTGAACAGAGCTACTACAGTGCGTTCTCGCCGCCGCTGGCCCATGGCGATGCGGCAGTGCTGAAGGTGCAGCACTGGTTGCAGGCCACCCAGGCCCAGGATATCGCGCTGCCGGTACTGGCGGCCCAGGCGCAGCTGGAACCGCGCACCTTCCTGCGTCGCTTCCAGAAGGCCACTGGCATGACCACCACCGAATACTGCCAGCGGCTGCGGGTTGGGCGCGCCCGTGAACTGCTGCAATTCACGGCGCTGTCGGTGGAGCAGATTGCCTGGGATGTGGGCTACCGGGATGCCGGCGCATTTCGCAAGGTGTTCCGGCGTTTTGTTGGCTTGTCGCCCAGTGAGTGCCGGCACCGCTTCCACGGCAGTGCCGATCCGACACCGCGCTAGCGTCGCTGTGAGCATGCCCGAACGCCCGCCTGATGCGGGCGTTTTGCGTTGTAGGGCGCGGAATGCAGTAGCGGTGGGACACTAGGGCGTGTCGTCATCTATGCGCTAAATGAATGGGTGGCTATGACCACAATGCATTTAATCAATTCAGGGTGGCGCGCTATGCTCGGAACCTCTGATTACCGCCCAACGACTCCAATAAAAGGCGTTCCCATGGCAGAGATTTACCTGATCCGGCACGGCCAGGCGTCGTTCGGTGCAGAGAATTACGATCAGTTGTCAGAACTGGGCGCGCAGCAATCGCGTTGGCTGGGTGAGCACCTCCGCGAGCTTGATGTGTCAGTGGACGGCTTGCTGATGGGCGAACTGGCGCGGCACCGGCAAACCGCCGAAGCCCTGTGCGACGGCGCCGGGCTGCAGCTGCAGCCAGAAATCCACGCGGGCCTCAACGAGTTTGATTTCCAGTCGGTGGTCAACGCTTACCTTGCACAGAATCCAGTATTCGACCTGTCCGATAAACAAGCGTCGCCGAAGGTCTATTACCGGCTGCTGAAAGAGGCCATGAGCGCCTGGCAGCAGGGGCAGTTGGTGGCGGATCGGCTGCCTGAATCTTGGCAGCAATTTTCCCAGCGCGTGGCGGCGGTGCTTGACCATATTCGCGCCGCCCACGCTGACCGTCGACGGCTGTTGGTGGTGACCAGCGGCGGTGTGATCGCCATGTGCATGAAACACATGCTCGGTACCGATGACCGGCATGTGATCGAGCTTAACCTGCAGATCCGCAACAGTTCGGTGACCCAGGTGTTCTACAACCGCGACGTGTTGCGGCTGGCGGCGTTCAATCAGGTGGCGCACCTGGAACAGCCGCAGCGTCAACGCGCCATTACCTATAGTTGACCGGCCAGCGCCGGGCATCGGTTTCAGCAAGGAGAGAATCATGAATTTCCAATACAGCGAAAAAGTCGAAACGCTGCGTCTCAAAGTCCGCGAGTTCATCGAAAAGGAAGTGGTGCCGCAGTGGGAAACCTATTGCGAGCAACTCGCCGCTGACCGCTGGGCGACGCCGCCGGTAATGCGTGAAATGCAGGCCAAGGCGCGCGAGGCTGGGCTCTGGAACCTGTTCTTGCCGAAGGAATACGGTGATTACAGCGCCGGTCTCAGTAACCTTGAGTACGCGCCGCTGGCGGAAGAAATGGGCCGCTTCAAGCTGGCGGCTGAAGTGTTCAACTGCTCAGCGCCGGACACCGGCAACATGGAAGTGCTGGCCAAATACGGCAACGAGCAGCAAAAGAAACAATGGCTGGAGCCGCTGCTGCGCGGTGAGATCCGTTCAGCCTTTGCTATGACTGAGCCGGAAGTGGCGTCCTCGGATGCCACCAACATCCAGACCTCCATCCGCCGTGAGGGTGACGAGTACGTCATCAACGGCCGCAAGTTCTACATCTCCGGCCTCAACTGCCGCGATTGCAAAATCATGATCGTGATGGGCAAGAGCGACCCGGACAATCCCAACCGCCACCTGCAGCAGTCGCAGGTGCTGGTGCCCACCGACACCCCCGGAGTGATCATCAAGCGGCCGATGAACGTGCTCGGCTTCGATGACGCCCCAGAAGGCCACGCCGAAGTGATCTTCGACAACGTGCGGGTGCCGGTGGAAAACATCATCCTCGGTGAGGGACGCGGCTTTGAAATTGCTCAGGGTCGCCTCGGTCCAGGCCGCATCCACCACTGCATGCGCTTGATCGGTGCCGCGCAGAAGTCGTTCGAGCTGATGTGCAAGCGGGTCAACGACCGCGTGGTGTTCGGCCAGCCGATGAGCAAGCAAGGCTCGGTGCGGGAAGACATCGCCAAATCATTCTGCGAAATTGAGCAGGCGCGTTTGCTGACGCTGAAAGCAGCCGATGCCATGGATCGCCTAGGCAATAAAGGCGCTAAAGAGCTGATCGCCATGATCAAGATTGTGGCGCCGAACATGGCACTGAATGTGATCGACCGTGCCATCCAGGTGCACGGCGCGGTGGGCTTGAGCCAAGACCTGCCGCTGGCCAAGTTCTTTGCCTATGCCCGTACCCTGCGTCTGGCGGACGGTCCGGACCAAGTTCACATGATGCAGCTGGGCCGCAATCTGGCCGCCCAGTACGCTGAGTAATCACTGCAAGGATCACAGCATGTCGCAAGTCAACACGCTTGATGTCGAAACGCTCGGTGCTTACCTCGCCGAGCACGTGCCGGGCTTCCGTGGCCCGCTGACCGCCACCAAGTTCGATGGCGGTCAGTCGAACCCCACTTTCAAGCTGGAGGCGGCGTCTGGCCAGTACGTGCTGCGTCGCCAGCCGCCGGGCAAGCTGCTGCCCTCGGCGCATGCGGTGGACCGCGAATTCCGCGTGATGCAGGCGCTCAAGAACACCGACGTGCCGGTGCCGACCATGATTCACCTGTGCGAAGACCGCGAGGTGATCGGCTCCATGTTCTACGTGATGGAGTTCTGCCCGGGCCGCATCTACTGGGCGCCGTCGCTGGAAGATTTCGATAACGCCAGCCGCAGCGCCATGTACGACGAGATGAACCGGGTGATGGCGGCGCTGCACAGCGTCGATGTGGAGGCAGTCGGGTTGGCTGATTACGGCCGCCCGGGCAGCTACTTCGAGCGTCAGCTCGGTCGTTGGAGCAAGCAATACCGGGCGTCCGAGCTGCGCCGCATCGAGGCCATGGAAGACCTGATGGCGTGGCTGGAGCAGAACCTGCCCGCCGATGACGGCCAAGTATCGCTGGTGCACGGTGACTTCCGCCTCGACAACATGATGTGGGCCGCTGACCAGCCGAAGGTGATTGCAGTGCTGGACTGGGAGCTGTCCACCCTCGGCCACCCGTTGGCGGATCTGGCTTATCAGTGCATGCAGTTGCGCATGCCAGCCGGCAGTGCTGGCGGTTCGCTGCGTGGGCTCGGCGGTCTCGATCGCGCTGCGCTCGGCATCCCGTCAGAAAAAGAATATGTGGCGGCGTACTGCCGGCGTCGCGGCCTCAGTGGCATCGACCACTGGGAGTTTTATCTGGCGTTCAGCTTCTTCCGCCTCGCCGCCATCGCCCAAGGCGTGGCCAAGCGCGCGCAGGACGGCAACGCCAGCAGCGCTCAAGCGCAGCAGGCCGGCTCGGTGGTGGAGCCGCTGGCGCAAGCGGCAATGGATATTGTTACCCACGGTGCTTAAGCACCGTGCCGATCGACAAGGAGAATTGAATCATGGCAACTCAACTGTTTGATCTGACCGGCAAAGTTGCGCTGGTAACCGGCGCCAGCCGTGGTATCGGTGAAGCCATTGCCCGGCTGCTGGCGGAGCAGGGCGCGCTGGTGATCGTGTCCAGCCGCAAACTGGAAGATTGTGAGGCGGTGGCGGCAGACATTCGCGCCCAGGGTGGGAAGGCGGAGGCGCTGGCCTGCCACATCGGCGAGATGGCACAGATCGAAGCCGCGTTCGCCGCTCTGCGCGAGCGCCACGGGCGGCTCGATATCTTGGTCAACAACGCGGCCGCCAACCCGTACTTTGGCCACATTCTTGATACGCCGGTGGAAGCGTTCGATAAAACCATGGACGTGAACATGCGCGGCTACTTCTACATGTCAGTGGAGGGCGCCAAGCTGATGCGTGAGAGCGGTGGCGGTGCCATCGTCAACACTGCCTCCGTGAATGGCCTCACTCCGGGCATGCTGCAGGGCGTGTACTCGGTGACCAAGGCCGCAGTGATCAGCATGACCAAAGCCTTCGCCCAGGAGTGCGCGGAGTTCAATATTCGTGTCAACGCGCTGCTGCCGGGTCTCACCAAGACCAAGTTTGCCGGGGCGCTGTTTACCCACGAAAACATCTACAACGAAGCGGTGTCGAAAATTCCGCTCAAGCGCCATGCGGAACCGGCGGAAATGGCGGGCACCGTGCTTTACCTGGTGTCCGACGCGTCCAGTTATGTCACTGGCGAATGCGTGGTGGTGGACGGCGGCTTGACCATCTGACCTGACGAGGACTGCAGGATGCAACGCGACCCATTATTGGATTTTTCTGGCCAAGTGGCCTTGGTAACCGGGGCCGCCAGCGGCTTGGGCCGTGCGCTGTCGGAAGCACTGGCGTTACGCGGTGCACGGTTGGTGGCCAGCGATATTGATGAAGCCGGCCTCGAAGCGCTGGCGGCGGATCTCACCGCCGCCGGTGCGGAAGTGGTCACGGAAGTGGCGGATGTGTCCACCGAAGCGACCGCTGAGCGGTTGGTCGCGGTGGCGGTGGAACGCTTTGGCAGTCTTGAGCTGGCGGTGAATAATGCTGGCATTGGCCATCCGTTTACCGCTTTCGAAGACATCACTGAAGCCATGTTCGACCGGCAGATCGCAGTCAACGTGCGCAGTGTGCTGTTTGGTATGAAGCATCAGCTGCGGCAGATGACCGGGCAGGGACGTGGCACCATTCTTAACGTCAGCTCCATGGCCGGTCTGAATGGCGCACCGAAGATCGGTGCCTATGCCGCCGCCAAGCACGCGGTGGTCGGCATGACGCGCACCGCGGCGGTGGAGCATGCCCGCGCCGGGCTACGCATCAACGCCATCTGCCCCTACTACACCCATACTCCGCTGGTGGACAACGCGGTGCTGGTACCCGGTGGCGACACCGCTGACGCCCATGCGCTGCTGGAGTCCGGTTGTCCGATGCGGCGGTTAGGCCAGCCTTCGGAAATCATCGCCGTGATGTTGATGTTGTTGTCACCCGGCAACACCTTCATGACTGGCCAAGCGATTGCCGTGGACGGCGGTGTGTCAGCACTGTGACGGTCCGGCGGCGCGCCGTCCGGTGCGCCGCTTCCGCCGCCCTCCGCAGTGATGCGGTGGGCGGCTTCCTGCTGCTCTCCACGATGTTGTGAACTCCTTGTGAGCGGCTGCCCGTTGCTGTGCGGCGCAGGCGCGGTCCTGAGTGATCCGCGGTGGTGCGCGGCGGCTGTGAACCGGGCGGGCTGGCCTTAACAGACATGGGTGCGGCGACCTGATGACCACTGCGGTCACTGAAGCCGAGTGCCATACCCAGGCTGCAACGGCGGTGACTGGCAGTGCTTGTCAGCGCCCAGAGCCACTGCCAAGCTGGCGCTTCCTAGCCGCTTGAGCCGCCATCATGAGCACCGTCTACTACACCGCTTCCAGTCTCGACGGCTTTCTTGCCACCGAAGACGACAGCCTCGAATGGCTGTTCCCGCTCGGCACTCTGCAGCATTCTAGTTTTCCTGATTTCATTGCCGGCGTGGGCGCCTTGGCGATGGGTGCGGCCACCTATCAATGGTTGTTGGACCACGGCGATGCAGTGCTGGCGGAGACTGGCTCAGCGTGGCCGTATCAGGCACCGACCTGGGTGTTCAGTCACCGGCCGCTGCCGGCGATTGCTGGTGCGACGCTGCATTTCGTGCAGGGCGACGTGCGTCCGGTGCACGCTGCTATGCAGAGCGCGGCGGGCGAGCGCCAATTATGGATTGTGGGCGGCGGTGACCTGGCCGGTCAGTTCTACGACGCTGGGCTGCTGGATGAGCTGGTGATCCAAATCGGCTCCGCCACGCTGGGTAGCGGCAAGCCGTTGCTGCCGCGCCGCATTCTGAGTCCGACGCTGCAACTGCAGTCGGTGCAGCAGCAAGGCGCTGGCATGGTCGAGCTGCGTTACCGCGTCCAGCGCGACGCTTGAGCTGGTTTGCGGCAGGCAAAAAAAGAGCGCTCCGGAGAGCGCTCTTTTTAGGTCGCAGCCGGCATCACGCCGTCGGCAGGTCCTTGCGGGCGTAGGGGGAACCGAGTGGCACCCCGGACAGCTTACGCACCAGTACATAGAACAGCGGAATGAAGAAGATCGCCAGTACGGTTGCGGTGAACATGCCCCAGAACACGCCAGTGCCGATGGCCTGACGCGCGGCCGCGCCGGCGCCGGTGGACAGCATCAGCGGGGTCACCCCCAGCATGAACGCCGCCGACGTCATCAGGATCGGGCGCAGACGCATGCGCACCGCTTCCAGCGTGGCATGCAGCAGCGACTGGCCAGCGTCTTCCATGTCTTTGGAGAATTCCGCAATCAGGATCGCGTTTTTCGCCGACAGCCCGATGGTGGTCAGCAGCCCCACCTGGAAGAACACGTCGTTAGCCAGTTCCCGATAGCTGGCGCCCAGCACCGCACCGAGCACCCCGAGCGGAATCACCAGTACCACTGCGAACGGGATCGACCAGCTCTCATACAGCGCTGCCAGACACAGCAGCACCACCAAGATCGACAGCGCGTACAGTGCCGGCGCTTGGTTGCCGGATTGCTTTTCCTGGTAAGAGAGGCCGGTCCACTCGTAGCCGATGCCAAGCGGCAGGGTGTCAGCAATGCGCTCCATGGTGGCCATTGCATCACCGGTACTGAAGCCCGGCGCCGCGTTGCCCTGGATGTTCATCGAAGACACACCGTTATAGCGCTCCAGCTGCTGGGCACCGTAGGTCCATTCGCCGGTGGCGAAGGCAGAGAACGGCACCATCTCACCCTGATTGTTGCGCACGTACCAGTGACGTAGGTCCTCCGGCATCATGCGGAAGCGCGCGTCGGACTGGACGTACACTTTCTTCACCCGGCCACGGTCAACAAAGTCGTTGACGTAGTTGGAGCCCCAAGCGATCGACAGCGTACTGTTGATGTCCGACAGCGACAGGCCGAGCGCTTGCGCCTTGGCTTGGTCCACTTCGATCTGGTACTGCGACGCATCTTCCTGGCCGTTGGGGCGCACCGCGATCAGGCTGGGTTCGCCGGCCGCTTTGCGGAACAGCTCGTTACGTGCTGCCAGCAGTGCATCGTGACCGAGGCCGCCGCGGTCTTGCAGCTGGAAGTTGAAGCCGCTGGCCACCCCCAATGCCGGAATCGACGGCGGGTTGAGCACAAACACCTGCGCTTCACGGATGGTGCCGGCGAACTTACCGGCGCGCTCGATAATCTGCTGCACGCTGTCATTGTCGCCGCGCTTATCCCAGTCTTTCAGACGGATGAACGCCAAGCCCATGTTTTGACCACGGCCAGAGAAGCTGAAGCCAGTGATGCCGAACATCGATTCCACGCCGTCCTGCTCTTCTTCAGCGAAGTAGCGCTGCATCTTGGCAATCACTTCCTGCGTCTGCTCCATCGACGCACCCGGCTGCAACTGCACCTGAGCCAGCACGATGCCTTGATCCTCGTCCGGCAGGAAGCCGGTGGGCATGCGGTTGAAGGCGAATGCCAGCACCGCCACGATGCCGGCGTACACCAGCAGGAAGCGCAGTCGATGGGTGACGATGTAGGACACGCTGTCGCGGTACTTGTTGGTGGTCTTATCGAACGAGCGGTTGAACCAGCCGAAGAACCCGCGCTTCTCATGATGATTGGCTTTCAGCGGCTTGAGCATGGTGGCGCACAGCGCCGGCGTGAGCACGATGGCCACCACCACCGACAGCACCATGGCAGACACGATGGTGATCGAGAACTGGCGGTAGATGGCGCCGGTGGAACCGGGGAAGAATGCCATCGGGACAAATACCGCCGACAGCACCAAGGCAATACCGACCAGCGCGCCGGTGATCTGGCCCATGGATTTGCGCGTGGCTTCCCGTGGCGACAGGCCGTCTTCGGCCATCACCCGTTCCACGTTTTCCACCACCACGATGGCGTCATCCACCAAGAGCCCGATGGCGAGCACCATGCCGAACATGGTGAGGGTGTTGATCGAGTAGCCGAATGCCGCTAGCACCCCGAAAGTACCTAGCAACACCACCGGTACCGCCAGCGTTGGAATCAGCGTGGCGCGGAAGTTCTGCAGGAACAGGAACATCACCAAGAACACCAGCAGGATCGCCTCGAACAGCGTCTTCACCACTTCCTTGATGGAGATTTGCACGAACGGCGTGGTGTCGTAGGGGAACACCACCTCCAATCCATTGGGGAAGAAGGCTTCCAACTCGGCAATGCGTTCACGTACCGCCTTGGCGGTGTTCAGAGCGTTGGCGCCAGTCGCCAAGTTGATGCCGATGCCCGCCGCCGGCAAACCGTTATAGCGGCTTTCGATGGCGTAGTTTTCCGAGCCCAGCTCCACCCGCGCCACATCTTTCAGGCGCACTTGCGAGCCGTCGGCCTGTACACGCAGCAGGATGTTGCCGAACTGCTCCGGTGATTCGAGCCGGGTCTGGGCGATGATGGTGGCGGAAATCTGCTGGCCGGCCACAGCCGGCGCGCCGCCGATCTGGCCGCCGGGCACTTGGTTGTTTTGTACCTGGATCGCTTGCAGCACATCCTGCGGCGTGACCGCGAACGCATTCATCTGCTCGGCATCAAGCCAGATGCGCATCGAGTAGGGCGCACCGAACAACTGCACCTGGCCGACACCCGGCACCCGGCTGAGCGGGTCGAGCACGTTGGAGGCCACGTAGTCGGCAATGTCGGCCCGGTCGAGGCTGCCGCCGGAGGCGATGAAGCCGGCCACCATCAGGAACGAGTCGGACGACTTGCTGACCTGCACGCCGAGGTTTTGCACCTGTTGCGGCAGCAGCGGCAGTGCCCGTTGCAGCTTGTTCTGCACCTGCACCTGAGCGATGTCCGGATCGGTGCCCGGCGCGAAGGTGAGGATGGTCTGGGCACTGCCGGTGGAATCACTGGTGGAGCGCAGGTAGAGCAGTCCGTCGAGACCGTTCATTTGCTGCTCGATCACCTGGGTCACCGAATCTTCCAGTGTCTTTGCCGAGGCACCGGTGTAGGTGGAGCGAATCGTCACCTCCGGTGGCGCCACCGTGGGGTACTGCTCCACCGGCAGCTGCATGATCGACAGCGAGCCGGCCAACATGATGATGATCGCAATCACCCAGGCAAAGATGGGGCGATCAATGAAGAACTTGGCCATGGGTTACTTCCCGCTTTTTGGGCTGGATGCAGTGTTGGCGTTGTTGCCGGGATCTTGGGAGGTCGGTGTCACGGGCATCTCGGGTTGTGCCCGCTGCATGCCGTCCACCACGATGCGCTCGCCGTCGCTCAATCCTTCGGTCACCAGCCAGTCGCTGCCGACGGCGCGCGGTGCGGTCACGGCGCGGCGTTCCAAGGTGTTGTCGGCGCGGATCACCCATACGAAACCGTTACCGCGCGGATCGCGCACCAAGGCTTTCTGCGGCACCAGAATAGTGTTGTCGCGGGTACCTTCCGGCAGCCGTGCGCGCACGAACATGCCCGGCAGCAGGTCGCCGTCCGGGTTCGGGAACAGCGCACGCAAGGTCACCGAGTTGGTGCTTTCGTCCACCGCATACTCGGAGAACTGCATGCGGCCGGCGTGGCGGTAAACGGTGCCGTCTTCCAGCGCCAGCACCACCCGCGCTTCGTCATCGCTAACCTGTTCCAGCTGGCCGGAACTCCAAGCCTCGCGCAGCTGTTGCAGCTGGCGGTGCGACTGGGTCAGGTCCACATAGATCGGATCAAGTTGACGAATGGTGGTCAGCGTCTGCGCCTGGTTGGCGGTGACCAGCGCGCCGGCGGTCACTGAGGAGCGGCCGGTGCGGCCACTGATCGGCGCGCGGATCAGCGCGTAATCAAGGTTGATCTGTGCGCTTTGCAGGGCCGCTTCGGCGGACGCTACCGCCGCCTGGCTTTCCTGATGACGGGCGCGTGCTTCGTCGTGCTCCTGCTCGGACACCGCTTTGACGGTGGCCAGCTTTTCGATGCGCTGGATCGTCAGTTGACTGCTCTGGGCGGTGGCGCGCGCGCGGGCCAAGTTGGCCTGGGCGTTGCGGACCTCGGCGCGATAGAGGCGGTCATCGATCTGGTATAGCGGATCGCCGGCGTTGACCTCCGCCCCTTCCTCGAACAGGCGCTTTTGGATCACACCGCTGACCTGCGGCCGCACTTCCGCGACTTGGTAGGCAGTAGTGCGACCCGGCAGCTGCTGATCGAGCGTGAGGGACTGAGAGCGGAGGGTGATGTAGCCCACTTCAGGTGCACTCTGGGCCGGCGGAGCTGCAGGTTTGTCACTGCAAGCGGCAAGCAGTGCGCCCGCCAGGAGCAGGACGCCCGGGCGGATGTGACCAATGCGCATAGAAACCTCTTCGCGTCTGGTTCTGAATAAATGTAAGAGTCTGACTCGGTCGGTGCAGCCATGCCGTAAAATTGTGCCGGGAGCTACGGGGAAGAGCGGCGCAAACAACAGCACGAAATGGCATTGAGACACGTTCCGAATGACCCGGGACTATACATACATTCACAAACGTATGTATAGTCCCGGGCAGCTTGGTTAAGCGTATTTTTTCACTCACCGGTTGTTAAGGATTCCCATGGCCCGTCGTACTAAAGCCGAAGCGCAGGAGACCCGCGAGCAGATACTGGATGCTGCCGAGCAGGTGTTCCATCGCCTTGGTGTGTCAGCGACGGCGCTCAACGATATTGCCCAGCAAGCGGGGGTCACCCGGGGTGCTATCTATTGGCACTTCAAAAACAAGTACGACGTATTCATTGCTATGGTCGAACGCCACCACATGGGCCACGACCAGCTGTTCCTTGCTGCGGGTAGCGATGACGAACAAGACCCGCTTGGTCGGCTGCGTGAGATCTTGCTCGGCCAGATCGGCGAACTGCAGCGCGACGAATCGCGCCGGCGGGTGTTTGAGATCTGCTTCCTGCGTTGCGAGTACACCGCCGAGACCTTGCCGCTGCTGAGTCATCGCCAAGATGGTTTCGCGCGGTTCTCCACCGCGCTGACGCGGGTATTTCAACGCGCCATGGCACTCGGCCAGCTGCCGCAGGACCTGAGCGTACGTTGCGCGGTTACCCAGCTGCATGCGCAATTGGTCGGACTGCTGTTTTCGTGGGTGGTCCGGCCGGATTTCTTCGACCTGAGTGAGCACGCCGAAGTGTTGGTCGATACCTTCTTGTTCCTGCTGCGCGAAAGCCCGGAGCTGCGCCGACCGGCGCTGGCCTGCGCCGAGGTCTGATACTGGCGCCGGTTCCGGCGGGGGGCTATGGTGCAGCGCTGAGCTTGCACAAGGAGCCCGCCATGAGTTCATCCTTCCTGTTCCAGCGTGTGCTGGTCACCAACGACGACGGCATCGACGCGCCGGGACTGGCGGTGGCTGCGGCCATTGCAGCCGAATTGGCCGCTGAGGTCTGGGTGGTGGCACCAGAACACGACCAGAGCGGTGTCGCGCAAGCCATTTCCCTGCACCAGCCGCTGCGCTGCTATCCGCGTGGTGAGCGGCGCTACGCGCTGTCTGGCACACCGGCGGATTGCGTGCTGTATGCGATGGCGGCGTTCTTCGATGGCGCGCCGCCGGACCTGGTGCTGTCCGGCGTCAACTGCGGTGCCAACGTGTCCGATGCGGTGATGTATTCCGGCACCGTCGGTGCGGCGCTGGCGGCGGCCCATCTTGGGGTGCCGGCGGTGGCGTTGAGCCAGTCCTATGAACAGCGTGAACAAATCGATTGGTCGCCAGCGCGCCAGCACGCGGCGGCACTGGTGCGCACGCTGGTGGCGCAGCAGGGCGGCGAGCGTTGCTGGAACATCAATTTTCCCGCTGCGCCTGCGCCGGGCGTACCGATTCGCATCACCCGCCAGCTGCGCGGCAGTGTGCCGCGGCCGGGGTTGAAGCACGGTACCGACGGCCGCGGTTTGCCCTACCAGTGGTTAACCTTCCGTCGTGATCCGCAGGGGGTCACGGCAGCGGATTCGGATGTGGTGGCGCTGGAACAGGGCTGCATTGCGGTGATGCCGCTGCAAACCTCGCGCTGTGACCAGCCGCTGGTGGACGCCTTGCGCGCCGCACCAGCGCTGTTTGAGCAGGATTAATCGAGCAGCAATACCCGCTTGCCGGAGAACGGGTCGTCACGCATGTGCGCGTGCGCCTCGGCCACGGCGGCAAACGCGAAATCTTGCAGCGGCAGCGGTTGCAGACGACCGGCGGTGAAGAGCGGCGCCAACCGTTGGTTGAACCACTGCGCCACGCGGATGCGCTGCTCCAATGGTTGACTGCGCATGGTCAAACCCAGCAGCCGTTGGCGCCGCATCAACAGCATGCCTAGATCGAGTTCGGTGCGGCCGCCGCCGAGCAGCCCGATCAGGGCAATGCAGCCTTCCGGTTGTAATGCGGGCAACAACGCTGACCAGTCCGGTCCGACCATATCCAGCACCGCGCGCACGCCGGCGCCGCCGGTGGCCGCCGTGATCGCTGCCGCCAGTTCTGGGCCTTCTTCTACTGCCGCCTGCAAACCGAAGGCGCGCGCGTTATCGAGCCGCGCCGGATCACGGCTGCTGCCAATCGGGCGGGCACCCAGTGCATGGCACAGCTGCACCGCCGCCAGCCCGACGCCGGCGCTGGCGGGGCGCACCAGGCACCAGTCGCCTGGTTGCACACCGGCTTCGACGAACAGTGCGCGGTAAGCGGTCAAAAAGGCTTCCGGCAGGGTGGCGGCTTCGGCATCACTGAGGGGCTTGCCGTTGCAGTCAGGTACCCGCAGCAGTTCACGTTCATGCACTACCACCTGCTCGGCGTAGGCACCGCCGGGGATTAACCCCATCACCCGCTCGCCGGTACGCCAAGCTAGGGCACGTTCACCGCACTCCAAGACCTCGCCGACGAACTCCAGGCCGGGGATGGCTTGACTGAAACCGGCCGGCGCCGGATAGCGGCCGAGTACTTGCAACAGATCAGCGCGGTTGACGCCGATGGCGCGTACTCGCACCCGCACCGATTCCGGGCCTAGGGCTTCCGGGCTGTGGTCGCGCAGCACCAGCGCGCGGTCTTCAATGGTCCAGGCTTTCATCACGGGTTCTCCAAGGTGGCCAGCGCGGCGCGCAGGGCGGCGGGAATCGGGCACGGGCGGTGGTGGCGGTCAACAAACACATGCACCAGGAAACCTTCCGCTGCCGGTTGCGGGTCGCCTTGGCGGAACACCGCACAGCCGTACTCCACCGAGCTGTTGCCCAACCGGCGCACTTTCAGGGCACCTTCCAGTGCGTCCGGGTAAGCCGCTTCAGCGTGGTATTGGCAGCCGGAGCTGACCACCAGCGCGCGGGTGCTGTCGTCTTTCAGATCCAGCCCCTGAGCAATCAGAAACTGGTTCACGACGGTGTCGAAATAGCTGTAATACACCACATTGTTGATGTGGCCGTAGGCATCGTTGTCGTGCCAGCGGGTGGTGATCGGAGCGAAGTAACGGTAGTTGGCCCGTTGGCCGCGGGGTTCTCTCATCAGGGGTCACCAGACTGCTTGGTAAAGGGCGAGGGCGTCTGCAACTGCCACCGCGCGTGGATTGTTGACCAGCAACCGCTGCTGCAGCATGGCCTCCTCGGCCAGCTGTGGCAGGGCGGTGGCGGGAATGTCCAGGTCGCGCAGGCGGGTGGGCAGCCCGACTCGCTGGCTGAGCGCGCGGAAATGATCTGGCAATTCGGCGCCGGTGCCGGGGCGGCCAAGAATGATGGGTGCTAGCCGGTTGTACTCGGTTTCGGCGGCCGGCAGGTTGAACTCCAACACCGCTGGCAGCACCAGCGCATTGCTAAGCCCGTGCGGCAAGTGATAGATGCCGCCCAGCGGGTAGGCCAGTGCGTGCACCGCCGCCACCGGCGCATTGGCAAACGCTTGCCCGGCCAAGTAGGCGCCGAGCAGCATGGCGCCACGGGCGTTTTCATTGCTGCCGTCTGCCACCGCCGTTTCCAGCTGGCCGCACAGCAGTCGCAGCGCTTCGCTGGCGAGTAGGTCAGACAGTGGGTTGTGGCGCAGTCGGCTGGTGGTGGCTTCGATCGCGTGCACCATGGCGTCAATGCCAGTGGCGGCGGTCACTGCCGGCGGCAGTCCCAGCGTCAAACGGGCATCCAGTACTGCCACATCCGGCATCAGTTGCGGTGCCACCACGCCGCTCTTGGTGCTGGTGCCGGTGGTGACGATGGCAATCGGCGTGGCTTCGGAACCGGTGCCGGCGGTGGTGGGCACTTGGATCAGTGGCAGCCGCTTGCCTTGTGCGTTGCCGACCCCATATACCTGCGTCAGTGGCTGCGGCGAGGCGGCCAGCAACGCCACCAATTTGGCGGTGTCCATGGCGCTGCCGCCGCCGAGCCCGATGATGCCATCGCTGCGGTGCTGCTGAGCGCAGGCGAGGGCTGCTTCGATCACTGCCTCCGGCGGGTCGGCGACGACATCCTGGAAGCGTTGCACTGCCAGCCCCTGCGCGGCGAGGGCGGCTTCCACCGGCGTCACATGGCCAGCGGCGGCAAGGCCAGCATCGGTGATGATCAGCGGGCGCTGAACGCCCAGGTCTTTGCAGAGATCAGCCAATTGCGCGCTGGCGCCGGGCGCGCACAGCAGGCGGGGTGGCGCGATGAAGGAAAAGTCCATGGTGCCCTCGCGAATTGTTATTGCTGGACGTCGGCGGCTCGGGAACTTGAGCGGCCGATGGTAACCCAAACCGGTGTGGGGCCCTATGACGTACGCTGCCGTACGGCATTGGCATAAGGCTCCGAACCCATCTTCTTGAGAGACTGATGATGTCGCAATCGCTTCCCCCCCCGACCTCAGCCCCGCTGCTGGCCCGTGTTATGGCCGGCGTTTTGACGGCGGTGGTGCTGGCGGCCTCGTTGCTGGCGGGCGCTGTGTTTTTCTTCGTATTGCTGGGCCTGCTATTGGTATTTGGCCTGGTGCTGGCGGTGCGCATCTGGTGGTTCCGCCGTCGCTACCGTGATGTGCTGGCGCAGGCGGAAGCCTCTATGGCGCAGCAGGCGCAGGCTTGGGCGGCGATGCAGCGCGGCGAGCGGCCCGATGCGGCTGGTGGCCGTGTGATCGACGGCGAGTATCGCCGCGAGGAGTAAGCGCGGCCGTCACTGTGCTAGGCTGCGAGCGAGTTTCTGCTTTGTCAGTGGGGCCATGAAGGCCCTGCCCGTTGCTCAAGGATGAACCATGACTGCAGCACTGCGGCGAGAGAACGCTGAACTGTTCCGCGATCCGTTGGGTTATGCCCGGGCGGTGGAAGCGCTCTGTGCCGACCAGTACAACCCGCCATCACCGCGTGATCCGGAGCTGGCCTACCGGCTATGCCGTGCGGTGTATGGCCGATTCATTACCCAGTCCGGCTTCACCAGCTTTGATAGCCTGATCGAGTTTGTTGAGCGCGAATGGCTGCAAGCGCCCGAGGTGTTCAACAACCTTGATCCGCTGTTGCGCGATGAAATTCAGGTGGCGCTGTTCGGTATGCGCATGATCCGCACGCCCTCCCATCCCAGCATCGACGAGCTGGCGCAGCGCTGCGAACGTATCGCCCACACCCACGGCTACACCCCGGTGCGCATGGCCGCCGGGGCCTACCTGGTGGCCCATTTCGCTTGGCGCGGTGCGATGGATCGCTGCGTCGAGGTGCTCGACGGCTTGGCGCCTACGCGTGAACTGACCACCGATCCGGTGGTGCGGATGATGGGCTTCGCCTTGGAGGCCTTTGCACTGCGCATGCTGGGCGAGGGCCAACGGTTGCGGCTGCGAGTAGCAGAGGCGCTGGCGTCCGCTACCTCGGTGGAAGGCGCGGCATGGGATAGCTTCCTGCGTTTGCAGCAGGTGATGGGGCAGCTTAACCAGCGTGACCTGGCGGGTGCCGCTGCCGGTCTGGATCGATTGCTCGACGACTTAGACGAATCACGGACGCTGGAGGCCGGTCTGATCCTCTATGCCCGCAGCTGGTATGCCGCCCAGCGCGGCGCTAAGGCCGAGGCGTTGGCGGCCATGCGCCGCGCCCATCCGCTGCTGGTGAGTAGCGGCTCTTGGTTCCACCAGCGGCTGTCGCATCTGGTGCTGACGCAGCGCTGGTTGGCGGTGGGGCGGCTGCTGCCAGCTTATTTTCATCTACTGCGGCTGCGCAGTTCTGGGCTGGGCCATTATTCCGCCTATGCCATCTTCCTGCGACGCCTAACTCAAGCGTGCTTTTGGCAGCAAGCCGGGATCAGGCGGCTGGCGCTGCGGCCGCTGCGTGAAGCGCTGCGGCTGGGTCGACGCAATCAGTTTCTCTATCTGCCGGCGTTGCCGGACACCTTATTAGCTGCGCTGCTGGAGCTGGCGGAAAACGCCGGCATCGAGTCGGACTACGTGCAGATCTTGCGCCATCAGCGTCCGCCAGCGGGACCCGGTCCGATTCCAGATCAGCTGGCATTGTGAAGCGTTGGTGCCAGTGCTAGCGTCACTGTTGGCAGCGCCCCAGTCCGGCGCTGCGACCTCATATACCGACAATAACGAGAAGGGGAAAGCAACATGCACAAGGTGTGTTTGATGGCATTGATGCTGGGCGTCAGCAGTGCTGCGGCCGCGGATTCCATGTGGCAGCCACAGCCTTATGCGGGCGTCCAGTACGGCTATTTGGATTACGACCGAGGCAACTTGAAAGGGCAGGACTTGGATGTGCTGTCGCTGCGTGGCGGGGTGCAGCTGAATTCGTTGCTGTCTGCGGAAGTACGCGGCGGCGCCGGGTTGTTCTCGCAGCGCCACCATGGGGAAAAGACGCGCATCAACTTCCACTACGGCCTTTATGTGCGGCTGACGCTGCCCAACAGCTCGCCGTTCACGCCTTATTTGCTGGGCGGTTACGCCTATTCCGACAGCCAAGCCGCCGGGCGCCACCAGCGTGACGACGGCGGCTCCTACGGTGGCGGTGTCAGCTATGCGCTGGACAACCGTGTTGATCTGAACCTGGAGCTGCTGCGCCTGGCCGACAATGACCACACCCGCCAAAACGCCCTGACCCTGGGCGCCACCTACCGCTTCTAATTGCAGCGGGCCCGGTGATCCGGGCCCATGCCCTTACGCTTGGTACCGATTTCCGTACAATCGGCGCTCTCTGTCTGATACGAGGGCGTGCAGCCATGACGCAGAACCATATTTTTGACCTGACCGAGAGCATGCTCGACCAGGTGCTGTCGCTGTCCCGGCAGACGCCGGTGATCATTGATTTCTGGGCTGACTGGTGCCAGCCGTGCCGACAAATGGCCCCGGTGCTGGAAAAGCTGGTCAATGAGTTGGATGGCCAAGTGGTGCTGGCGAAGGTCAATGCCGACACCGAGCAGATGCTGGCGGCGCAATTTGGTGTGCGCTCGTTGCCGACGCTGAAACTGGTGTTCCAAGGCCAGTTGGTGGCCGAGCTCACCGGCCAGCAAACCGAAGCCGCGTTGCGCGAGTGGTTGAAACCGGTGATTGGTGATCCGGCAGAACTGGCAGCCGAGCAGGAACAGCATTTCATCGACCAGGTGCGTGCGGCCATTGCCCACGGCCATGTTGAACAGGCGGAGCAGGCGCTACGGCAGACGCTGGCGGCGGAGCCGGATCGCCACAATCTGCGTGCACTGTTGGTGGAGCTGCTGCTTGGCAGTGGCCGCCGTGACGAAGCCGAAACGGTGTTGGCGGACGTGCTGGAGGATGTTGAGCCGCTGCGACCGTTCCGCGCTCGCTTGGCGTTGTTGGATGGCCTCGAAGCACCGCCGCAGCCGTTGGCCGAGTGGCGGGCGCAGATCGAGGCCGGCCTGGCACCGGCTGTCGAAGCTCAGGTGCTGTACGCCTATGGCCTGCAGGCAGCCGCTGCCGGTCAGTTCCGCGACGGACTGGATGCGCTGCTGCGCCTCTTGCAGGTCCACGGTGCTGATGGTGACGGCCGTGCCGGATTGCTGAAGGTGTTTGAGTGCTTGCCGAAGGGGGATCCGCTGGCCAGCGAGTACCGCCGCAAGATGTTCAACCACCTGTATTGACCGCAGCGCCTGCGCCGCATGGCAGCAAAGGGCGCGCGCGGGCGGAAGGGTCATTGCGCCGGTGCAGGCCATTCTTTATTTTACGGCTTCGATTCGAACGCTCGTTTGAAGGCGACACCGGGTTCAGGCCCAACAGCACAACACACATGGAGATTGAGAGATGAGCAGCGAATTTCTGTCCGAAGAGTGGTTTGCCAAGGTCAAGGAACTGCGTGACGCTGCGGGCCCCATCGAAGCCCCGGCTGCCCTGGCAGACGTAGTCATCAACATCACTGCCGGTGACAAAGAGCTGGCTCTGGTGGGTGGCATGATCGAAGAAGGCCACCGCGATGGCGCGGGCACCACCTTGGTGCTGCCGGCCGAGCTGGCCAAACGCATCTTCATCGAAGGCGACCAATCTGCAGGCATGCAGGGCTTCATGAGCGGCCAAATCCGCATCGAAGGCGACATGAGCAAGCTCATGGCGCTGCAGAGCGCACGGCCGACCGAAAGCCAGATGGCGCTGATGAAACAGGTCCAAGCGATCACCGCTTGAATCTGTTGCAGCTCAAAAGACCCCGCTCCGGCGGGGTTTTTTGTGCCCGGTGGTTGCGGTGCAAATGAGAATTGTTATTATTATGCCCCTGTCATGTCTGCACCTGGGTGCGGATGTACTCTGAGGACCTGTTATGCCTGCTACAAACTCTGCCGAAACCGTCTCTCCCGCTGCCGCCAATCAGCCATTGTCGGAGCTGCTCAAAAGCGCTACCCGCGCCGTCCATGAAGCATTGGACCAGCGGCTGATGACACTGCAACCGTTTGCCAATGTTGAAAATTACCGCTGTTTCCTGCGCATGCAGGCGCGGCTGCAGTGCGTTACCTCGCCGCTGTTCCATAACCCGCAACTGCAGGCCTGGATCGCTGACCTTGATCAGCGCGATCGCTGGGTAGCGGTAATGCGCGATTGTGCTGATCTGCAAATACCCGCTGAGCAATGCGAAGTGGATCGCCGCGCCGCCACTGCTTTGACCATCGACGACCCGTATCGGGCACTTGGTTGGCTGTACACCGTGGAGGGCTCCAACCTCGGTGCTGCGTTCCTGCTGAAAATGGCCAAGGCCGACCTCGGCCTGTCAGAACAGCACGGTGCGCGCCATATGGCCGGTGCTGCAGAGGGGCGTGGTCTGGCGTGGCGGCGTTTCAAAGCCGACCTGGATGCGCTGGCGCTGACTGATGAGCAGCGCCAGCTGGCGGTTACCGGTGCCGACGAAGCGTTTGCCTATGTGCAGGCCTGCGTCGATGAGGTGTTTGAGCCGGCCACGGCCTGATGATCCGGCTCTGCTGGCGCGCTCTCAGTGTGCTGTTTGTGGCACTGGGACTGATTGGGGCCGTGCTACCCGGCCTGCCGACCACGGTGTTCATGTTGTTGGCGTTGTGGGCGGCGGGGCACGGCTGGCCGGCGCTGGCAGAGTGGTTGCTGAACCATCCCCGCTTTGGTCCGCCGCTGCAGCGTTGGCAGCAGCAGCGGGCGGTGCCGCGCCAAGCCAAGTGGGCGGCGCTGCTCGGTATGACGCTGAGTGCATTGCTGCTGTGGTGGGCGCCGCTGCCCTGGTGGCTGCAGTGCGGGCTGTGGAGCCTGATGGCGGTGGTGCTGGTCTGGTTGTGGACACGGCCAGAAGGGCGCATGGCCCATGAGCATGTTGAGAATGATTAACATCTGGAAATCTGTGCTATTGCGCATTATTCTCGGTCGCCGTGTTGCGACTGCGGTCGCTGGAGTACGACGCCCTGGCTGCGGGGCTTGGAGAAGAGTTGGCATGATGAAGACACAACAATGGCTGCTGGCATCGAGCTTGGCGGTGATGATGGTGCTGACCGCCCCGGTGGCGGTGGCCCAGCAGCAAGATGTTGATGCGCCGGTGGCCGCTCAAGCGGACGCCGCGGAAACGGCGTTGCCGGAGACCGACGCCGACGAGATTGCGCCGGATGCGGAAGACAGCGCGCCGGACGCGCTGCTGGAACACGACGCTGAGGCAGATGACGTGGCAGCCGTACCACACAGCCTGCCTACCGATCTCAGCCCCTGGGGCATGTATCTGGCCGCTGACGCGGTGGTGAAGACGGTGATGATCGGCCTGCTGCTGGCCTCGGTGCTGACTTGGACCGTGTGGGTGTTCAAAACGGTGCAGCTGCGCGTCGGGCGCCGCCGCGTACGACATACGCTTGAGCACGTGGTGGCGTCGGAAAGCTTTGCCGAAGCGCGCCGTGCCACTCAGAACGATCAAGGTGCTGCGGTGTTCCTGCTGCAGGCGGCGGAGCATGAGCTGGCGCTGTCGGCCCGTGGTCCGGCCACCGAGGATGGCATCAAAGAACGGGTGGCGGCGCGGCTTGACCGGGTGTTGGCGGCGGCGACGTCCGACATGAACAAAGGCACCAGTGTGCTCGCTACTATCGGTGCGGTCGCGCCGTTCGTGGGCCTGTTCGGCACCGTGTGGGGCATCATGAACAGCTTCATCGGCATTGCCAAAACCCAGACCACCAACCTCGCGGTGGTGGCTCCGGGGATTGCCGAGGCGCTGCTGGCCACCGCCATCGGTTTGGTGGCAGCCATCCCTGCAGTGGTGATCTACAACCACTTCGCGCGCACCATCGGTTACTACCGCGCCAGCTTGGCCGACGTTGCCACCGGTATCCTCGCCTTGGTGAGCCGTGATCTGGACCGCACCTCGCCGGCAGCACGCCAGCCAGGGAAAGGAGAAGCCTGATGTCGCTGCGGCTGCCCAGTGAACGGGACGGCAATGAGCTGCCGATGAACCACGATATCAACGTCACGCCGTTCATCGACGTGATGCTGGTATTGCTGATCATCTTCATGGTGGCGGCGCCGCTGGCCACCGTTAGTGTGCCGGTGGACCTGCCGGCCTCGGCGGCCAAACCGCAGCCGGCACCGGAAGATCCGCTGTACCTGACCCTGCAAAATGACCTGACGCTGACCCTCGGTGACGACCTCACCGTGGAACGCGACCAGCTCGCTAATGCCCTTAAGAAACGGCTGCCGGATCCGGAGCAGCGGCTGTTCCTGCGCGCAGACCAAAGCGTGTCCTACGGCGACATCATGGATGTGATGAACGTGCTGGCCCGCGCCGGTTACCTGAAGGTGGCGCTGGTGGGGCTGGAGCGAGTCGGGGAACAAGCGCCATGACACCTCTTGCCGGCGGGCCTGCCGGAGTTCGGCCACGCCGCGACGGCTGGCGCTGGGGGCTGGCAGTGGTGCTGGCGCTGGTGCTGCACGGAGCGGTGGCGCTGACCGCAATCTGGAAAGCACCAACGCCGACCCCGCCGCCGGCCGCCGCGCCGATGGTAGTGGAGCTGGCAATGCTGGCGGCGCCGCAAGTGCAGCCACAGGAAGAGCAGAAACCAGAGCCACTGCCGGAGCCTGAGCCGGAGCCCGAACCAGTGGTGGAAGAGCCGCCGGTGGTGGAAAAGCCGGAGGTGGTGTTGCCGAAGCCGCCGGAAAAACCAAAGCCACCGCGGCCGCCGCGCCCGGAACCACCGCCGGAGCCGCAACCGGAACCGGAACCGGAAGAGCCGAAGGAAGAACCAGCGCCGCAGGAGCAAGTGGCGGCCAACTCGTCGGATGCACCGGCGGAAGCGGAGCAAATGCAAGCACCGACGGTGGGCGTCAGTGCCGCCCAGAGCGCCGATATTCGCCAGCGCTGGGAAGCCCTGCTGACCGCCCATGTGGATCGTTTCAAGCGCTATCCACGCCAGGCGCAAATGATGCGCATGGAAGGGGTGCCACAGGTGCTGTTCACCATCGACCGCGATGGCAACGTGCTAGACGTGTCGATCAGCAACTCCAGTGGCCAGCGGGTACTGGATGCTGAGGCGCTGGCGATGATCAAGCGTGCGCAGCCGCTGCCGAAGCCGCCAAAGGAAGTGGAGGGCAACCCGATTCGGCTGTCGTTGCCGATTGAGTTCAGTCTGCGCAATCGCTGAGCTGGAATCGGAGGAGCACAAAAACGCCGCATTGATGCGGCGTTTTTTTTGGTTTGGAGCCCAGTCGGTAGTGCGGTCGAGTGGACGCTGGGGAGCAGCTTTTAGTTTTGATGTTGCGGTACGCCGCGCTGGTGACCAAAGGTGGTCGCTGGTTTTCTTGCAGCAGCGGCCTTGGCTCGTTCGCGCTGGTTTTGTTAGGGCGATCGGTGACCGCGCATCACCGGCCATCGGCTGGATGCGTTCGTTGCCGCACGCGCAGCCTGCCTGCCAACGCCAACACAAACACTCAATACCAACACTGTCGCTTTAAGCGGCTTTGCTGCAGCCAAGAAAAAACGCCGCAGTGGCGGCGTTGTTAGCGTGGTATCGGCGTCGTAGGTTACCCCTCATCATCCCCGTTGCTGCGTTCTTTGCGGCCACGACGACGTTCATTGTTGAAGCCGGTGAGCGCGCGCCAGAACGGGATGCGGCGCGCCAAATTGGCCATTTCATCTACCGAGTCGCTGATGCCTGACAAGCGGTCCACAGTATCGCGCATGCCGGCCAGTTCACTGAGGTGCTCGGCGATGCGGAACATCACCATGTAGAACTCCAACAGTGCGCGCAGAGTGGATGCCAGCACCAGGAACGTCAGCGGTGCAGCAAAGAAAAAGTAGAACATGCCGCGCCAGGTGGAGTGGAAGAACGCCTCCACGCTGAGGTAGGTGAGGGCGATGGCAATCGCCGCCAGCGCCAACCCGTACACGCCGGGCAGCACCTGGATGATCATGTAGCGGTCAAAGCGGAAGTTGAACAGTTCGCGCCAGTACTGCACTACCCAAATCAAAGCGCGGCGTAGGCGTTCGCGGGGTTGCGACGGGGGTGTGGGGGTCACCATTTGGCGTATTGCTCCTCGACAAAACCGTACAACTCTACCGCCAGTTGGGTGCCGTCGGGACGTCGCACGTGGCCTTGGAAGCGGCCAAACAGCTGGTTGAAGTTGCTGGCGAACAGACCCAGATTGAGGCGCTCTACATGGCGCCCAAGCGGCTGGAAATGCAGGGAGACAGCGCCATCGCCGGTTTCGATGTGCCAGTCGTTCAGCAGGTTGTCACGGTCGTAATCAAACACAGTGGTGGACACTTTGATCAGCTCGTCGTCCAGCCACAAGCAGTTTTCGGTAAAACTGGTTTCGTTGACGCCGCAGGATAAGTTCAGCCCCAGCCGCATGCCGCCGGCCTCGCCACTCATGCAGGCCCAGTTCCAGAAAGTCTCGCGACGCATGTAGCCGCTGGAGAAGTCGTGGTGGCCGAACGCATTGTGGGCAGCCAGCGATGCTTCGCCGGCGCCGGTGCGCAGCGTGCCATCGACGCGTACCCCCGCCACCTTGTTGGCGTAGACCCAGCCGTTGATGCCGATGCGGGTGCACAGTGACATCGGCTCATAGGCGGGCGCTTCCACCATACGTGCGTCCAGCGCCACCCCTGGCAATTGCACGGCCAACGTTTTCTCCAAGCTGCCATCAGGGTGCTCGCGGTACTGCATGCACAGCGACACCTTGCCTTGCTCGAAGCGGCTCTCGCCGTGGCGTGGCGAGTCCGACAGCGAGAGGGCGCGACCGAGCGGGCTGCGGAAGGTGTATTCCTGCAGGTCGCCGGTGGAAGGCCGAAAAATATAGAAGAACGCGATGCCGAGATAGCGGGTGTGGGCAAACGCGCAGCCGGCCAGCAGGTCGTCACCGATGATGCCGAAATACTGGAACTGCTTGTAATGGAAGTGGCGGGCGAAGGCCGAGGCCGGAGCGCCCAGCGGCGTGCGGTAGTCGGCACGATGGTCGCCGAGCACCTGCGGCACGCTGCCGCGAAATTGGCCGAAGGTGAGTTGGCCTTGCGCATCCACCAAGGGATTCGGCGGCAATGGAAGCTGGTTGAACGGGTGCATGCTGTCTCCAGCGGCAAGGGCGTGATGCCCGGTGGTGGTGCCTCAGGTGGCGACGCCGATCTGACACCTTGGTCACATTTTTTGCGGATCATGACGCAGCCACGGCTGCGGATGCAAACTGCACTGACGCCAGCGGCTTGGCGGTGTGGCCACCGTGCTCAATCGCGGCCGGTAAAGTAATCGCGGACTTTCGCCAGCTGGCGGCGGTGGCGTGCGGTCAGCGGTGCGTTGCCACGGTAGTGGCGGTAGAACGCCAGCCGCTGCGCAGAACTCAAATGGCGGCGGCCGAGCTTGTCGAGGCAGGCCAGGTCTTTGGCGATGCGATGCTGCAAGAATGGACCGCGCCAGAAGGTGCCGGTGGGGCAGTCGATCAGGTAGACAATGTCGTTGTGGTCCACCAACAAGTTGCGCCATTTCAAATCGTTGTGGGCAAACCGCTGGCGGTGCAGGGTGCGGGTGATGTCGGCCACCTGGCGGCTGATGCGGGCCACCCAACCGGGCTGGTCGAAGCGCGGATCGGCGCGTTCAGCCAAAGTTGCCAAGCTCTCGGTGCTGGCAATCTCACGGGTGATCATGGCGCCGCGCACAAAGCCCCACTGCCGCCGCTCCAGTCCATTCGCCACTACGCTGGCGGTGGGAATGTGCCAAGCCGCAAAGCGCGCCAGATTTTCCCATTCGCGCTGTACCCGGGGGTGGCGCAGATAGTCACGCCAACCGCGCCGATGGTTGCGGTTCCAGTAACGCTTGATATAGAAACCGATGCCGTGCCGCTCAATGCGGATTACGTCAGAGATCGGGTCGCGGGTCACCGGGGTGCCGGCCAGGGCGAACACCTGGTCGAGGCTGTGGAACTCCGGCACCAGCGCCTGATACGCAGGGTGCAGTTGCCAGTTGGCCATTGCTGCGCTCCTTTCAATACGGTGATCGGCAATGGGGGGCGGCTCGCCATGGGGGCCGCATGATAACGGCAATGCCAAGCGGATTCATGTTGCCGGCTTGCGCTGGCGCTGAATCAGCGGCTCAATTCCAGTTCGCGTGACACATAGTGGCCGACCATGGCCGACAACCCTTCCGACAGCTCCTCATAGGTGATCGGCGGATTCGGGTCCGAAAGATGCCGCACCACCGCGTACATGCCGCCGTGGATAAAGATGTAGCTCATGGCCGGCAAGCGATGGATGCGGGTGTTTTCCGGGTGATGCATCAGATGCTGTACGGCGATGCTCATCAGTACCCGCACGATCGGCTCCATATAGCCGGTGGCGTCCATCTGCATCACATAGCGGGCACATTTCAGGTAACGCTGCTCGTTGCGCTGTAGAAATTCTCCGAACAACGACAGGATTTGGTGCACCGCCTGATCAATCGGGCGCCGCGCGATGTCCTGGGTGAGCGGCTGCAGCATCTCCACCACCTCGCGCGAAAAGCGCTCGGTCATGGCCTGGAACACGGCTTCTTTATTGGTGAAATATTCGTACACCGAACCGACGCTGAGCCCGGCAGTATCAGCAATGTGGCGGGTGGTGGTGTGTTCCAGACCGCGTTCGGCGACGCAGATGAAACCGGCCTGAACGATGGCGTCCACCGTCAGTCGAGAGCGTTCTTGCTTGGGGTGACGTGCCATCGAGGGCGACTCCCTGGAATCCGAGTTGAATCCGAATAATTGCTCGGATTACCTTACCATCCGTCACTGTGACAATAAAAGAGGTGGGATTCGATCCCGTCCGTCTGCCGCCTGCGGGTGGCGTAGCCCAGGAACCCCGAAATGGCCAAGAAATCCCGCAGTCACGGCGCGCGCGCTGTGGTGACCGGCGCCGGCAGCGGCATCGGTCGTGCGTTCGCATTGGAATTGGCGCGCCGCGGCGGCGCAGTAGTCTGTGCGGACATCAATCTTGAGACCGCTGCCGACACTGTCAGCTGCATTGAAGCCGCCGGCGGCCGTGCGCTGGCCGTGCGTTGCGATGTGACAGTGTTGGAGCAGGTGGAGGCACTGGCCGATCGTGCCGAGCAGTGGTTTGGCGCGCCCACCAGTCTGCTGGTGAACAACGCCGGGGTTGGTATTGGTGGTCAGCGCATCGGTGAATTCTCGATTGAGGATTGGCGCTGGACGGTGGACATCAACCAGTGGGGCATGGTCTACGGCTGTCACGTGTTCGTGCCGCGGCTGCGCGAGTTGGGTGAGGGCGGGGTGATCAACGTTTGTTCCACCGCCAGTTTTGCCGCGGCGCCGCTGATGGGTCCCTACAACATGACCAAGGCGGCGGTGCTGGCGTTGTCGGAAACCCTCGCCGCCGAACTGTCGGAGACCCGCATCGGCGTCACCGCGCTGTGCCCGACCTTCGTCAAGACCAACATCATCAAGGACGGCCGCTTGCCGGCGGACGCTTCGAAGCTGTCCGCGCGTCTGATGGCCGCCACCGGCATGTCGCCGGAGCGGGTGGTGCGCGACACCCTCAAGGCGCTCGACCGTGGCCGTCTGTATGTGCTGCCGCAAATCGACGCTCGCATGATCTGGCGCGCCAAGCGCCTGGCGCCGCGCAGCTACCAGCGCCTCGCCGCGCTGGCACTGCGCGCTGCTGACCGTTTCCAATAATTCCCGATAACCCTCGATCCCGGAGCAGGCTGACATGGCTTCCATCGATCTCGAAAAAATGCTGGTGAAAATCAAGGAAAGCCAGTGGGCATTGGCTGATATTGACTGGGATGCTCCCGGTGCCGAACGCATCACCCCGGAGCAGTGGCCGAAGCTAAAAGCCTTTATGGCCGACCTGATGTGGATTGAGCACGTGGGTGCGCGCGGTTTTGCCGCCATGGCCAAGAAGGCGCCGGATGACACCCTGCGCGAGATCTACACCTACTTCCACGCCGAAGAGCAGCGCCATGCCAACGCCGAAATGGCGCTGATGAAGCGCTGGGGCATGCTCGAAGACGGCGAAGCCTTGCCGGAGCCGAACATCAACCTGCGGCTGGTGATTGAGTGGCTCGACCGCTACGCCGACAAGATGCCGCTGTATGTACTCGGCGCAGTGATCCCGATGTTGGAAATCGCGCTCGACGGCGCCCTGTGCAAGTTCCTGCTCGACACCGTCGATGATCCGGTGTGCCACGAGGCGTTCGAGAAGATCAACGGCGACGAGTCACGCCATCTGGGTGTCGGCTTCTCGGTGATGGAAATGACCGGCTACAACAAGTCCTTCATCAAAGTGATGCAAATGGTGCTGCCACTGGTGGACCCGCGTTTGTTGCTGGGCATCGCCGCCTACATGCCGCTGCTCAACAAGATGCGCGACAACATCGTCGAGATGGGTCTGTCCGAACAGAAGCTCTACGAAGTGATGAACAAATTCGAGCGCATCGGTGGCCGTACCGCTGACGGCCGCCGCAACCCTTGGTTCCAGATCATCAAGCACCACGCGCGGCTGGTGGTGGACCGGGGCAACAAGATCTACCACGTACCCGTGGATGCGGCGGTGAAGATCACCGGCCTAATTCCGGCGCGGCTGCTGCCCGCAGTGCCGAGTTGGGTGCATGAATTGACCTGGAAACCGACCGCCTGAGGACTGACATGAGCAAGCGTAAACCGTCACGGGTGCACGACACCCTGATCATCGGCGCCGGTTTCGGCGGCCTCGGTGCTGCGATCCGACTGCAGCAGAGCGGGCACCAAGACTTCATCATTCTGGAGCGCAGCGACCGGGTGGGTGGCACCTGGCGTGACAACCAGTACCCCGGCGCCGCCTGTGACATCCCGTCCAACCTGTATTCGTTTTCGTTCGCCCCCAATCCGGATTGGTCACGCACTTATTCCGGTGCGGGCGAAATTTTCGGCTACATCAAGGGTCTGGTGGAGCAGTTCAAACTGGGTCCGGCACTGCGTTACCAGCAGGATGTCACCGGCCTGCGCTTCGTCGAAGAGCAGGGCTACTGGGAGGCCACCACGGCTGCCGGTGATTGTTGGCGGGCGCGGGCGGTGGTGATGGCCGCCGGCGGGTTGGCCAATCCCGGCTGGCCGAATATCAACGGTCGCGAATCCTTTGCCGGCAAGGTGATGCATTCCGCCCGTTGGGATCATGATTACGACTTCAGCGGTAAGAAAGTGGCGGTGATCGGCACCGGCGCCAGTGCCATCCAGATCGTGCCGGAGCTAGTCAAACAGGCCGGCCAGGTGAAAGTGTTCCAACGCACCGCGCCGTGGGTGTTGCCGCGCATGGATTACGCCTCGCCGGACTGGGCGCGCAAGCTGTTCGCCAAGGCGCCGCGCAGCCAGCAACTGGTGCGTGATGCCCTATTCTGGACCCACGAAAGTGTGGCGCTGGCGGTGATCTGGAACTCGCCGCTGACGCGGGTCACCGAGCGCGTGGCCAGCGCTCATCTGGCGCGGCAAGTGAAGGACGGTTGGCTGCGTCGCCAGCTGACGCCGCACTACACCATCGGCTGCAAGCGGGTGCTGATTTCCAACGATTACTACCCGGCGCTGCAGCAGCCCAACTGCAAGCTGATCACCTGGCCGATTGACTGCATCAACGAACGTGGCATCCGCACTGCGGAAGGCATCGAGCACCAGTTCGACTGCATCGTGTTTGCCACCGGCTTCGATGTGCAGAAGACCGGCACCCCGTTCCCGGTACAGGGGCTGGGCGGCCGTGAGCTGGCCGAGGAGTGGCAGGGCGGGGCGCAGGCGTACAAGAGCGTCAACGTGTCCGGTTACCCCAACCTGCACATCATCTTCGGGCCGAACTCCGGGCCGGGCCACAACTCGGCGCTGGTCTATATGGAGGCGCAAATCGATTACGCGGTGCAGGGTATCGAGGCGCTGCTGCGCGGCGATCACGCCTATCTGGATGTGATCCCCGCGGTGCAAACCCAACACAACCTGGAGCTCCAGAAGCGGCTCGCCCGCACGAACTGGAATTCCGGCTGTAAAAGCTGGTACCTGACTGCGGACGGCTTCAACGCCACCATGTACCCCGGTTTTGCCACCCAGTACGCGCAGCAGTTGGCGCGCTTCGAACTGGCTGACTATCGCGCGGTGGACCGTGCCGCGCCCGCGGCCCGGCGCGCCGCCGGCTGACGCCACAGCGCTACCTCGGCTGCCGCCACCGGCGCACACTGTACCGGTGGTGGCGGCTGCGACCGGCCCGCCCAGGCGCGGCAGCCGGCGTCAGCGGCCTTTAATTTTGGGTCTGATTCCCCCATCATGCGCGCGCTGACACTAGGAGATGGGCATGGGACCTCTCGAAATTCCCGATGCCGACGGCATCCAACGTTGGTTGGGCCAAGCCGGTATCGAGTACTACATCTGCGATCAATGCCACGGTTTCCACATCACCGCGCTGCAATCCCGCGAGGGCGTTACCGATGCCCGACTGTTCATTGAAGAAGAAGGCCTGCTGCTGAGCACCGAGCTGGAATTGCGGCCGTCGTCGCTGTTCCTGGTGCAGGCGGATCTGGGCCGGCTCAACATGAGCTTCCCGACGTTGAAGATCTTCATCGACATCAACGATGAGACGCTGCCGCGCTTGGTCGGTTGCGACCTGTTGCTGACCCGCCATGGCGTCAGCTACGAGCAGTTCGAGTACTTCCTGCAGGCCAGCATCGACGCCAGTCACATGCTGCTGGACGACTGCCAGCAGAACGATTGCCTGATGGGCCCGGAGCCGGTGGCCGGCGAAGAAGAAGCACCGCTGCCGCCGCTGATCCACTGACGGTCGCGGCGTCTGCCGCGACTGCCCCGCAAAAAATCCTTTCTCCTGCGCTTGAAACTCCGGGTTGGGCACCGATATAGGGTGCTGTGACACCCGGCCGGTTCACGTCACATCCGACCTGTCAGAAATAGCGCCCCGGTGTGCCGTCAGGGCATTGGCCGCGCGTATGGAGGAATGATGATGAACGCAGATTTCGCCTTGGCTCCGCTGTTCCGTCACAGCGTGGGTTTTGATCGCATCAATGACCTGTTCGACAGCGCCCTGCGCGCCGATCAGGGCAACGGTTTTCCGCCCTATGACATCGTGCGCGAGGCCGATGACCAGTATCGCATTGTCATGGCGGTGGCCGGTTTCGGTCGCGACGCACTGACCATCGTGGCGCGCGATAACCAACTGACCGTGACCGGCAAACAGCCTGCGACCGGGCCGGAAGACGGTCGCGTCTGGCTGCATCGCGGCATCGCCCGCCGCAACTTCGAGCGCAGCTTCCGGCTGGCCGATCATGTGCAAGTGGAAGGCGCCGCGCTCAACGATGGCCTGCTGGAAATCCAGTTGCGCCGGGTAGTGCCGGACGCTCAACGTCCGCGTGAGATCGAGATCGCTCAATAAGCCATCACCGCGCGGGTGCGCGGTTGCAATGAACAGTGGCTTTCGCCACAATGCGCGCCTCGCCCGACGGCCAAACGCTGCCGGGCGAGTGTTTATGGTGGCCCTGTCGGTCCCCCCGCAATGATTAGCCGTGAACCCGGTCAGGCCCGGAAGGGAGCAGCCGCAGCGGTGACATCGTGTGCCGGGGTGTGGCTGGCAGGGCCACCTCCATTTGCGCGCCCGACAGCGGCTGCGTCAGTGGCGATTCCACAGGTGGCGCGGTAGCATTGGCCTCTTCTTTTGGACTCGGCACACCCATGAGCTACCAGGTTCTCGCACGCAAATACCGGCCCCGCAGCTTTACCGAGCTGGTCGGCCAGGAGCACGTTTCCCGCGCGCTGACCCATGCTCTGGACCAGGATCGTCTGCACCACGCCTACTTGTTTACCGGCACCCGTGGCTGCGGCAAAACCACCATCGCGCGTATTCTCGCTAAATGCCTGAACTGTGAGCAGGGCGTCAGTTCCCATCCGTGTGGAACCTGTTCGGCGTGTCGCGAGATCAACGAAGGCCGCTTTGTCGACCTGATCGAAGTGGATGCCGCCAGCCGCACCAAGGTGGAAGACACCCGCGAGCTGCTCGACAACGTTCAGTACGCGCCCACCCGGGGCCGCTACAAGGTGTACCTCATTGACGAGGTGCACATGCTCTCCACCCACAGCTTCAACGCGCTGCTCAAGACGCTTGAGGAGCCGCCGCCGCACGTCAAATTCCTGCTCGCTACCACCGATCCGCAGAAGCTGCCGATCACGGTGCTGTCGCGCTGTCTGCAGTTCAGCCTCAAGGCGTTGCCGGCCGACCGCATCGCTAGCCATCTGGCGGTGCTGCTGGAGCAAGAGATGATCCGCTTCGAGCCGGACAGCTTGCAGGCCCTCGGTCGCACAGCGCGCGGCTCGATGCGTGATGCGCTCAGTCTGACCGACCAGGCGATTGCGTTTAGCAACGAACACCTGACCCAGTCAGCAGTCAGCCAGATGCTGGGTACCGTGGACCGCGACCACGTGATCCAACTGCTGCATGCGCTGGCTACCGCGGAACCGGCGGGTGTGTTGAACACGCTCGATCAGATTGCCGAGCACAGCCCCGACGAAACCGCGTTGCTGGATGAGCTGATCCAAGCCTTGCACCGGCTGGCGGTGGCACAAGTGGTGCCAGAGCGCGAACGTGATCCGGCCATGGCCGCCTTGGCTGCGGCATTTCAGGCCGAGCAGGTGCAACTGTTCTATGACGTGGCGGTCCGTGGTCGCCGCGATTTGCCGGACGTGCCCGATCCCCGTGCCGGGCTGGAAATGGTGCTGCTGCGGATGCTGGTGTTCCGCCCCGACGGCGTTTATAGCCAGGGTGGCGACGCACCGCCAAAAAAGCCTTCTGAGCCGGCGCCGCAGTCGGGCGCTGGTGGCGTTCCGGACCTGCAAGCATTGTTGTCCACTGCGCCGTCCCCGGCGCCGCTGCCCACCGCTACGGCGGTGGTTGAGCCACGCCAGAAGGCGGTGGCCGACGCGGGTGAGGCAGCGCCGCCTGCTGCGCTAAACCTATCCAACACTCCGCAGCGCTCCGCGGCCTCGGAGACGGTCACGGTCGTTGAGGAAAACCAGGCGTTCGGTGAGACAGATGCGGCGCAAGTCGCACCTTCGGCATCAGTGCCCGCGCCGCCGCCGGTTTCGCCAAGCCAAGGTCAGGACCCGTCCGCGTCTACGGCTGGGCCGTTGGGCGCGTCCGGTGCCGGTGCCTCGACCGAGAAAGTTCCGCCGGCTCCTGCGGCGGATGACTCGTTACCGCAGCAGCGGGCGGCCGCGCCGTTGCAGAGTGCGCCGGTAGCTGTGGCTACAGAGTCTTCGACGCCGGCAGCTACGACGGAGTCGGGAATGCCCGCAGCGGTTGAGCGCAGTGCTGCGCCGGTCACTCCGATGGCCCCGAACAGTGGGTACCAGGAGGCGCCGCCTCCCGATTGGGATGACGTGCCGCCTTGGGAAGACGCGCCGGCTGCGTGGGTGGATGATCCTGCGCCGGCTGCCCTGCCGACTCCGGAGCCGGCCGCGTCCGCTGCGCCGGTGGCTACCGCTCAGGTTGGGCCAGTCGCTGCTGTGGTGCAGTCCGAACCCAGCCACGCCGCACCGGCAGTGGTGTCATCGCCGATGCCGCAAGCGCCTCTGCCAGAGCCAGGCGGAGCGCCGGCTGCGGCAGAGGCGCCGGATTCCGCTCGCGCCGCGTTGGAGCGCGCGCTGCGCGGCGACATCACGCCGCTGCCGCTGTCAGATGCGCCGCAGGCGCCTGCCGAACTGCCGGAGCCACCGCCCCGTGATGGGCGCGCGCGCCTGCCCAGCGATCTGCCGGATGATCACCCGGCTTCGGAATGGGCGCGCTTGGTGGTGCAGCTCGACCTTGAAGGCGTGACCCTCAATTTGGCCTGCAACTGCGCGCTAGCAGGGCAGCAGGGCGAGCATTGGCAGCTGCTGATCGCACGCGGACACCAGGTGCTGG
Organism: Alcanivorax sp. REN37; assembly: GCF_041102775.1. Taxonomy (NCBI): domain Bacteria; kingdom Pseudomonadati; phylum Pseudomonadota; class Gammaproteobacteria; order Oceanospirillales; family Alcanivoracaceae; genus Isoalcanivorax; species Isoalcanivorax beigongshangi. The sequence goes on along the minus strand of NZ_JBGCUO010000001.1, from coordinate 1,939,813 downwards.
CCAGTCGGGAACGAGTGCAAGAATTAGAAGATGCTCTCGCGCGGCATTTGCAACGGCCGGCGCGGGTAGACATCGAGATCCGCGAGACGGTCGGCGATACCCCCGACGACCTGACGCGCCGTTATCGCGCCGAGCGCCTCGACGCTGCTCGCACGGCGATTCTGGCCGATACCACCATCCAGACCCTGGTACAGCAGTTTGACGGCCGCCTGGATCTGGAAAGCATTGACCCTCTGGACTGACCGCCACGGAGACGCCCGATGGATTTCGATATGAACAGCCTGATGCAGCAAGCCCAGGCGATGCAGGAAAAAATGCAGAAAATGCAGGACGAAATCGCCAATGCGGAAGTGCAGGGCGAGGCCGGTGCCGGCTTGGTGAAAGTGGTGATGACCGGGCGGCACGATGTGCGCCGGGTGGACATCGACCCGAGCCTGATGAGTGAAGATAAGGAAATGCTGGAAGATCTGCTCGCCGCCGCGGTCAACGACGCGGTGCGCCGGGTGGAACAGCAGCAGAAAAGCCGCATGTCCTCGCTCACCGACGGCATGCCGCTGCCGCCGGGCTTCAAGCTGTTCTGAGCTGCCATGAAGCACAGCCCCCGCGTACAGCGCCTGATTGATACTCTGACCTGCTTGCCGGGCGTGGGGCCGCGCTCGGCTCAGCGCATGGCCTACCACCTGCTGGAACGTAATCGCGATGGCGGCCGGCTGCTGGCAGCGGCGATGGCAGATGCCATGGATGGGGTGCAGCAGTGCCAACGCTGTCGCAACTTTGCCGAAGAAGCACTGTGCAGTGTCTGTGCTGACCCGCGTCGTCAAGCGCGCCAAGTCTGTGTGGTGGCGTCGCCGGCGGATGTGTTGGCGATTGAGCAGTCCGGCGAATACCACGGTCATTACTTCGTGCTGATGGGGCAGCTGTCGCCGCTGGACGGCCTCGGCCCGCGTCAACTCGGACTCGATGTGCTGGAACAGCGTCTGGGCGAGGGTGAGATCGATGAATTGATCCTCGCCACCAGCACCACGGTGGAAGGTGAGGCCACCGCCCACTACATCCACGACATGGTGGAAGGCACCACAGTGTCGCTCAGCCGCATTGCCCAAGGTGTGCCGATGGGCGGTGATCTGGAATACGTCGATGGCGCCACGCTGGCTCATGCTTTCCGGGGCCGGCGGCCACTCTGAGGTCTGGCTGTGTGGCGTCGGGGCCGACTTCGCCGCGGCGCTCAAGGGCAGTGCTGGCTTGCTTTCGGTAGCGGGACAACCGGGACGTGCCACACTTGCATGACGGGGGCTGAGTCGTCGGTAGGGCTCGACACGGACTTCGCCACCGGTGTGCACTGAGCCGCCTGCCTGATCCAATCCCACCGACCTAACCCGACCCGACCCGACCCGACCCGCCCTGTGCTGGCCCAGCCCGACCGATTCAGTCCAATCCAACCCGATCCGATTCCACCCGCTTCGATCTGATCGGGCCTCGCTTAGTAGCGCAGGCTCCTTTTACCTGGATCAAATAGTGGACCCCCATTCACGCTGAGGTCGGACCGAAAGCAGGTTGACTAGGTGGGACGGGTGCTCACTGGTTCAAGCCAAGCGCACCCGGAACTGGATCAACGTTGCACTGCCTCTTTCCGCTCGCCGCTTTTCCGTATTTGGAGCGCAGCAGCGGACATCCCCACACTGCCGTCATTGACCCATCCGCTCAAGCTGATGGTTTCGGTCTGCTTGGCGCGCCGTCCTGTGTTGCGGACCGAGCGCTTGCTTGGTAGCGTTTTTGACCATTGGAGACGGAGGATTTTCGGTGACCCAAGGGCTCAGCTATTTCAATGACACCCACGCCATGGTGCGGGACAGCGTACGCACCTTTGTGGCGCGCGAGATCCTGCCGTACATCGATGAGTGGGAGGAGGCCGGCCACTTCCCCCGCGAGTTGTATCGTAAAGCAGCGGCGGCCGGTTTCCTCGGTGTCGGCCACCCGGAAGCCTACGGCGGTCAGGGCGAGCACGATGTGTTCATGAAGGTGGCCGTGTCGGAAGAGCTGATGCGTTCCACCTCTGGCGGCTTGGTGGCCAGCCTCGGCTCGCTCGACATCGGCTTGCCGCCGGTGTGGAAGTGGGGCAGTGATGCGCTGCGGGAGCGGGTGGTGCCGGCAGTGCTGGCGGGCGAGAAGATTTCGGCACTGGCGGTTACCGAGCCGGGCGGTGGCTCGGATGTGGCCAATCTGCGGACCCGCGCGGTGCGTGATGGCGATCATTATGTGGTTAACGGCAGCAAGACGTTCATCACCTCCGGCGTGCGTGCTGATTACTACACCGTGGCGGTGCGCACCGGCGATCCCGGGTTCGGCGGCGTCAGCTTGCTGCTGGTAGAAAAAGACACGCCAGGGTTTAGCGTGGGTCGCAACCTGCGCAAGACCGGTTGGTGGGCCAGCGATACGGCGGAGCTGTTCTTCGAGGACTGCCGGGTGCCGGTGGCAAACTTGATCGGCCCGGAAAATGGCGGCTTTTTCTGCATCATGACCAACTTTCAAATGGAACGCTTGATGCTGTGCATCATGGCCAACATGACCGCCCAACTGGCACTGGAGCAGTCATTGGCGTACGTGCGTGAACGGCAGGCATTTGGCCGCCCGCTCAGTGGCTTCCAAGTGACGCGCCACAAGCTGGCCGAGATGGCAACCCAGGTGGAAGCGAGCCGAGAGTTCACCTACCGGGTGGCGGCGCGCATCCAAGCCGGCGAGCAGGTGATCAAAGAGATTTCCATGGCTAAGAATCTGGCCACCACCGTCTCCGACCGCGTCACCTACGACGCGGTGCAGCTGTTCGGCGGCATGGGTTTCATGCGCGAATCGGTGGTGGAGCGCTTGGCGCGGGACAACCGCATCCTGTCCATTGGCGGCGGTACCTACGAAATCATGAATGAAGTGATCGCCAAGCAATTAGGGCTTTAAGCGTTGCCGGTCGCCAGCAGCACCAATTCCTGCTGGCGACGGCGGTGCAGACGGATGCCGAGCAGCACTGCCGAGCAGGTCAGTCCTACTAAGAGCCCGATCCAGAACCCGGCCGGCCCCATCGGTGTCCCGAGCCAATCGGTCTGTGCTAGCACGATGCCGGTGGGCAGGCCGATACCCCAGTAGGAAAACAGCGTGTACAGCATCGGGCGGGCAGTGTCCTCGAAGCCGCGCAGTGCACCGGCGGCGATGATCTGTAGCGCGTCGGAGATCTGGTACAAGCCAGCAAACAGCAACAGACCGGTGGCCAGCTGGCGCACTTCGGGGTTGTCGGTATAGAGCGGCGGGATCAACCCACGGGTCAGCAGCAGCAAGCTGGCGGTCAGGCAGCCGGAGCCGATGGCGAGCAGATAACCGGTGCGTACCGCCAGATTGATGCCGCTGCCATCGCCACGGCCGCGGGCATGGGACACACGCACCGTCACCGCAATGCCGAGACTCAGCGGCACAATGAACAGCAGTGAGGACACGTTCAGCGCCACCTGGTGTCCAGCGACCACTACCGCGCCGAGATGGCCGATCAACAGCGCGATCACCGCGAAGATGCTCGACTCGAAGAAAATCGCCAGCCCGATCGGCAGCCCTAGTTTGAGCATCCGGCCCAACAGCGCCGGCGACAGTTGGGGCTGGCGCAGGCTCAGTCGTGCGCGAGCGTAGGCGCGGTGCAGACGGATATAGCCGAACATCATCAGCGCCATCAGCCAAAAGGTAATGCCGGAGGCCCAGCCGCAACCGACGCCGCCCATCGCCGGCATGCCGAACTTGCCGTAGATCAGGATGTAGTTGATCGGGATGTTGATCAGCAACCCGAGAATACTGATGATCAGCACCGGCCGCGTGTGCGCCATGGCTTCGGTATAGCTGCGCATCGACAGGAACAGCGCAGCGCCGGGAATGCCCCAACTGAGCCCTTCTAGGTAACCTTGTACTAGCGGTCGCAGCGCGGGTTCCACGTCCATGGCGACCACCACCGGCTCAAGTTGCCGCAGCAGCACCGCGCCGACGCAGCCGAGTAGTAGCGCCAGCCACAGACTCTGCTGGGCGAGCGGATTGACGCGCTCCCAACTGCCACGGCCGAGGTGGCGCGAAATCAGCGGGGTGGCGCTCATCAGCACGCCGGTCATGAATAAATAGAAGGGCACCCAGAAACTGGCGCCCATCGCTACCGCCGCCAGATCGTGCTCGCTGACGCGGCCGGCCATCATGGTGTCGACCACGCCGTTGCCGGTCTGCGCCAATTGGCCGCCGAGAATCGGCAGCGCCAAGCTCAGCTGGCTGAGCATTTCGCGGCGCGGGGAGTTAACGGTTTCAGTCATCGTGGGTCTCTGGCAGGGGCGGCTACTCTACCGCAGCGCTACCGGCCTTGCGAACCATGTTCAGCTTGTTAGGGAACACTGTGATACAGCTTTTTTCGAGTGCCGATCTGGAACATCTGTTCAATCGTCAGCTGGGGCCGGCGTACGCCACCGTACTGCGCGGCGGTGCGGCTGAGCCGTTCTATCAGGCCGGGCGAGCAGGGCAGGCGCACACCATTTGGTACACCCGCGATTACTTCCGCAGCGCACTGCACGAGATTGCCCACTGGTGTGTGGCCGGGCCGGCGCGCCGAGAGCAGGACGATTACGGCTACTGGTACGCGCCGGATGGCCGCACGCCGACGCAGCAGGCGCAGTTCGAGCAGGTAGAGGTGGCGCCGCAGGCGTTGGAGCTGCTGGCCTGCGCTGCCACTGGTCATCGCTTTCGGGTGTCACTGGATAACCTCAACGGCGCTGGCGGCGTTGATGAGACACGCTTTGCTGCGGCCGTCGGCCAAGCCGCCGAGGCGCGACTACGACAGCGCCACGGCCAGCGCTGGGACCAGTGGCTACAGCTGCTAGAACAGCATTACCGCAACGGCGTACCGCTGGATGCGGCGGCAGTGACCGCGGTGCAACAACTGCCGGCATACGGCTGATGCTCGCCGCCAAGGCGCGTACACTGCCGACTTTGCCATTTGCGGAGAGCCGCCATGCTGACTGTTTGGGGTCGCACCAATTCAAATAACGTTAAGAAAGTGCTCTGGTGCCTGGAAGAACTGGGGCTGCACTACCAGCGCCATGATGTGGGCGGCCAGTTCGGCGGTGTCGACACCCCGCAATACCGAGCCCTCAATCCCAATGGCTTGATCCCGACGTTGCAGGACGGTGACCTGACGCTGTGGGAATCCAACGCCATCGTCCGTTATTTGCTGGCCGAGTACGGCGGCGACAGCTGGTGGCCGCAGCAGGCCCGCGCCCGCGCAGAAGCCGATAAGTGGCTGGACTGGGCCAGCACCACCTTTGTGGCGCCGTTCCGCATTGCCTTTGTCGGCTGGATCCGCACCGCGCCGGAGCAACGGGACGAGGCGCTGTTGGCCACGGCCGCCGCCGAGGCCGCGGCGTTATTAGCGCGTGTTGAGCCGGTGCTGGCGGCTCAGCCATACCTGTCCGGTGAGCGTATTGGACACGGTGATATCGCGCTCGGCACCCTGATCTATCCGTGGCTGCAATTGCCGATTGAACGGCCATCACTGCCGGCGCTGGAAGATTGGGCGGCACGGCTGGCGCAGCGGCCAGCCTACCAGCGCAGCATCATGACGGTACTCAGTTGACCTCTTCGGCTTGCAGGATCCTCACGTGAACATCATTGCTGACGAAAACATGCCGGCGCTGTCGCTGTTTGACGGTATCGGCACTGTGGTGCGTACCCCGGGCCGACCTTTGGACCGCACGTTGCTGGCCGATGCCGATGTGCTGCTGGTGCGTTCGGTGACCCGCGTTGATGCCGAGCTGCTGGCCGGTTCTGCGGTGCGCTTTGTCGGCTCCGCCACCATTGGCACTGACCATATCGATCAGGCGGCACTGGCCGCCGCTGGCATCACCTTTGCCCATGCGCCGGGCTGCAACGCGGTGGCGGTGGCCGAGTATGTGCTGCAGGCGGTGGTCGCGTTCGCGGTACAGCGGCGCACACCGTTGTCGGCGCTGTCACTGGGCGTGGTGGGCGTTGGCAACGTCGGACGCAAGGTGGTGCAGTGGGCGGCAGCGTTCGGACTACGGGTGTTGGCCAGCGATCCGCCGCGCGAAGCAGCCGGTGAGGCGTGCGAGGAGGGGGCCGAGTGGGCGCCGCTGGCGGAGGTGTTGGCGTGCTCGGTGATCACCTTGCACGTGCCGTTGTCGGTAACCGGCATGGCACCGACCCGCCATCTTATCGCTGCCGATCAGTTAGCGCTGCTGAGCGCCGGACAGTTGCTGATCAACACCAGTCGCGGGCCGGTGATTGCCGAGCAGGCGCTGCGGGAGCGGCTGGACCAGCCGCAGCCGCCACAGTGCATCCTCGATGTGTGGGAACACGAGCCGTGGGTCACGCCGCAGTTGTTGGCGCAAGTGCAAATCGGCACCCCGCACATCGCCGGTTACAGTGTGGAAGGCAAAGTGCGCGGTACCTACATGCTCTACCAGGCGCTGCGCCAGTGGCGTGGCCTGACCGACGCGGCCAAGCCGATGCCGCTCGATGCGCCGCCGCGCCATTGGGAGGCGCCGCTGGAAACCGAAGCGCAATTGTTGGCTCTGCTGCAGTGGGTGTATCCGATGGCGCGTGATCACCAAGCACTAGTGAGTGCCTGCGGCGCCGGCCCAAATGAAACACCGCCGTCACGGGAGGTGGCGGCGGTGCGGTTTGACCAGCTGCGCAAGCGTTATCCGCTGCGTTATGAACTGGGCGGTTTGCGCGTATCCGGTGCGGTGGCACCGGCCTGGGCGCAGGCCCTCAGTTTGCTGGGTGTGCAGTGCTAAGCGGGTAGGACCAAGCCTGTTCCAGGCGGTCACAGGCGCGTTGCACCATTTCTTCGGTGATGGGGATCTCGCGGCCCTGGGCATCAATCAGGGCAGCACCGTGGAAATCCTGGTTCCCAGCGGAATTTTGGGTACGGATTGAGGTGTTCATCTGCTCTGCCTCGGTAGTGGGTTCAGGTGGAGGGACCGGGTCAGCGGTCAAAATTTCCTCACCGTTCAACGGTAATGTTGGCAGCTTTGTGCGCCAAGCCCAGTATTGTTTCCAGATATGACGCCTCCATGAAAACTTCGCCCGGCCACGCGCGGTAACGCGCATTCCGACCGGCGACACTGTTGCCAGATGTGTCAGCAGTTGGTGGCGGGGTACTACCGCATCAAAAAGGGCCCCAAGTGGGGCCCTTTCTTTGCAGCGGCGATGCGCTCAGCGCAGGTTGCGCAGCGCTTCGATGCGGGCATCCAGCGGCGGGTGAGAGCGGAACATATTGCGCAGCCCTTCCTTCACGCCTTCGTTGATGGCCAGCGCCGTCATACTTTCCGGCATCTGGTCAGGCAGTGCGGTTTCCGCTTTCAGGCGTTGCAGCGCGCCGATCATGTTGTCGCGACCGGCCAGCTGGGCGCCGACGGCGTCGGCGCGGTACTCACGCCAGCGCGAGAACGCCATGACGATGGCGGTGGCGAGGAAGCCAAGCGCGATCTGGGCGATGAACGAGGTGATGTAGAAGCCGGGGCCGTAGCCGCGTTCGGTCTTGAACACTACTCGATCCACCACGTGGCCGATGATGCGTGAGAAGAAGATGACGAAGGTGTTCACCACCCCTTGGATCAGCGTCAGCGTCACCATGTCGCCGTTGGCGACGTGGCCGATTTCGTGGGCCAGCACGGCACGCACTTCTTGTTTGTCCATGCGCGCCAGCAGGCCCTCAGACACCGCCACCAGCGCGGCATTCTTGTTCCAGCCGGTGGCAAAGGCGTTCGACTGGCTGGCGGGGAAGATCCCCACTTCCGGCATGCCGATGCCGGCGCGGTCAGACAGTTCGCGCACCGTGGTCAGCAGCCATTGTTCGGTGGCGTTGGCTGGTTGCGTGATCACGCGGGTGCGGGTGCTGGTCTTGGCGATCCACTTGGACATGAACAGCGACAGCAGCGAGCCGGCGAAGCCGAACACCGCGCTGAAGATCAGCAATGACTGCAGATCAAGGTCGACACCGTTCTGTTGCAGGGTGGTGGTGACGCCGAGCAGGCTCAGCACAACGCTGGCCACTGCCAGCACGGCAATGTTGGTCAGCAGGAACAGGGCGATTCGCATCATGGGCGAAGGGTCTCCAGATTCTCGGGGAAGCAGGGCTCGCGGGCGGCGGGCAGGCCGGTCCGCGCGCATAGTATGACCGGGAAATGGGGTTTTTGATCCTGTTTTCAACTACCTGCGGCACAGTTATTTTACCTGTTGGAGCGCCGGCGGCGCGGGTGCCGGTGGCGCCTCTGTTATCATTCCGGGTCGTTTGGACGGCCGTGTCGTCCCCCGTTACAGGAAGCCTGACGTGTCATTGGAAAGACTGCTGCCGCGCCTTGCGGACCCGGACACCAGCGCGGTCACCACGCTGCGCCATATTGTTGATTGGTTGCGCCCGCGCCGCTGGGAGAGCGCCGAAGCGGCGGAAAGCCGCATCACCGGCCTGGCCGTAGTATTGGAGGGGCGCCCAGAGTTGCACGCCGCGCTGGCCGGTAAACTCGGTGCTTGGCTGCGTGATGGGCGTTTCTTTCACCTATTCACCAGCGCCGGCATTTACTCCCGTCGTGGCTTCCTTAAAGAAATGGGGGAGCGGGTTTATGAGCGATTGAACCCGTCGCCGGCGGACCCGGAAAACGTCAAAGACGTGATGTTCATGGTGTTCACTCGCAAGGTGGATGCCGAGTGGGTGCCGCAGGTGTCTGATGCCGCGTGGCTCAAATTGCTGGCCACGCTGTTCTCGTTTTCCGATGACGACCGGGTGCAGATGCGCGATGAGATGCAGGAGGAACTGCTGGCATCGCTGGAGTTGCTGGGCATCTGGGTGGCGGCGGAAGAGCTGGAGCCTGCCATTCTGCGACTTGACCACAAGATGCTGGATCGTGACTCCGCGCTGGTGGCGTTGCAGCGCGAGTTGGCAATCTATGTGCGCCAGTATCCGCTGTGGGTCTCCGGCCAGATCGATGATCTGCATGACGATGCCCACGCCCGCGTGCTGTTGGAGCAATGCGTGGTGGAGGTAGCGCGCCTGCGTCGGCGTACCGTCAACATGGGCACCACAGTGGCGTTGACCCACATGCTGGAGCGGTTGGTGCAGACCTTGAACCGCATTGAGCAACTGCTCGACCTGCTGCATCCGGCCGACCGCGACACACTCAAAGAAAAGTCGGTGGCGCTGTTCAAGCAGTGCGTCGGTTACACCGCGGCGCGCCACAGCGTACGTGCGCTGTGGCAGCAGAACAGCCGGCTGCTGGCGCGCAGCATGACCGAGAATGCCAGCCACACCGGCGACCACTATATCGCCGGCAGCCGCCGCGCTTACTTCGCCATGCTGGCGTCCGGTGCTGGCGGCGGTTTCATCATCGCGTTCATGGCGCTGCTGAAGATCCAGATTCTCGAACGTGGCTTCGAGCCGTTCCTGCAGACAGTACTGGTAAGCCTGAACTACGGATTAGGCTTTGTACTGATCCACATGATGCACGGCACCGTGGCCACTAAGCAGCCGGCGATGACCGCAGCGCGTATTGCCGAGCGGGTAGAGCAGGGCGAGCGCGGCCGTGCGGACCCGCGGCCGCTGGCAGAGTTGCTGGTGAAGGTGGGGCGCACCCAGCTGGTTGCGATCCTCGGCAACGTCACCGTCGCAGTGACGGTGGCGATGCTGGTGGCGGCGGCGTACTTCCACTTCCAAGGCGAGGCATTGATCTCGCCGGAGCGGCAGCAGTACATGCTTGGCGGTATTCATCCATGGCTGAGCCCGGCGCTGTTCTACGCGGCGGTGGCTGGCGTGTGGCTGTTCCTGTCCGGGCTGATTGCCGGCTTCTTCGACAACCGCGCGGCGTACCTGAATCTGGAAGAGCGACTGCTGCACCATCCGCTGCTCAAGCGCCTGCTGCCGCGCAGTGGGCGTGAAGCGGTGGCGCAATACCTGAGCCACAACTACGGCGCGTTGGCGAGCAACTTCATCTTCGGTGTCATGCTTGGCAGCACCGGTGCCATTGGCCATGCGCTGGGACTGCCGATCGACATCCGTCACGTGGCGTTCTCGTCAGCGGATGTGGGCTATGCCATGGGCAGTGCGCAGGCTGGCGTCGGTGCTATTGCGCTGGGCGTTGGCTGTGCGTTGCTAATCGGTCTGGTGAACTTGGCGGTGAGTTTCTCGCTGGCGCTCAGTATGGCGCTGCGGGCGCGCGGCACGCGGATCTCGTCGCCGGGGAAACTGCTGAGAGCCTACTTCAGTGCCATCCGAGCCCATCCGCTGGCGCTGGTGTTTCCGCCGCCGACAGCGCCGGCGGACGACGAACAGCAGCCGGCTGCCGACGGCGCCAATGCTGGCAATCCCCAGAACGTGAATAAGCCGACCGAAGCCGACAGTGGGTCAGCCGGGCCTTCTGCCTGAAAGGGGGGCGCTCTGGCGACGGTCAGGCGCGAAGTTTGTGCTAGCGGGTGCTAGGGCGTGGCGAGAGTTCAGTGCGTGTCGCGACGGGGTGTAGGCCGTGAGGCTGGCGCTGGCACCGCGCCCGGCAGCGCGATGAACTGGTGCACCAGCAGTGACAGTGCCTCGGAGTGACCGCCGCGCCAGGTCTCGCGCAGTTGGTCCACCCACCGCCGGTCGGCTGTGACAGCCAAACTGCTGAGCTGCACGAAAGCCTTGCTGGTCAGTACCGATTGCTCGATCCCTTCCTGGTAAATCAGGCCTTCGTGGCGCAGGTAGCCTTCTTCTGCCAGCCACAACATGGTGGCGAGGCAGGCCATGTGGCGCTTGGAGTGCAGGCCGACCTCGTCCACTGACTGCGGGCCGCAGATGTCCTCGACATACAGGCTCAGCGGACGGGGAAAGCTGCTGTAAAGATGCAGGAGCACCAACGCGGCATCACGGCAGAAATCGTCGATATGCAGGTCGGCCACGTGGGGACTCCCGATGGTCAGCGACGGATGCTGGCGAGGTAGCGACCGATGCGGCTGATCGCTTCTACCAAGTCATCCGCCGACGGCAGCAGCACAATGCGGAAGTGATCGGTGCCCGGCCAGTTGAACGCTGAACCTTGCACAATCAGCACTTTTTCCTTGCGCAGCAGATCCAGCGCGAACTGTTCGTCGTCCTCGATCGGGTACATTTCCGGGTCGAGGCGGGGGAACAGATAAAGCGCGGACTTCGGTTTTACGCAGGACACGCCGGGAATTTCGTTGAGCAGCTTCCAAGCGAGATCACGCTGGCGGTAGAGGCGGCCGCCGGGTTTCACCAAGTCGTCGATGCTCTGATAGCCACCCAGCGCGGTCTGGATTGCGTGCTGTGACGGCACGTTGGCGCACAGGCGCATCGAGGCCAGCATTTCCAGCCCTTCGATGTAACCCGTGGCGCGTTTTTTGGCGCCAGAGATGATCATCCAACCCGAGCGGAAGCCGGCGGCGCGGTAGTTCTTGCTGAGTCCGCCGAACGACACGCACAGCACATCCTCGGCCAGCGATGCCATGGCGATGTGTTCTTCGCCGTCGTACAGGATCTTGTCGTAGATCTCGTCGGCAAACACGATCAGGTCGTGCTCGCGCGCTACCTGTAGCATCTCCAGCAGCAGTTCGCGGCTGTAGTTGGCACCGGTGGGGTTGTTCGGGTTGATGATCACCAGCGCGCGGGTGCGCGGGGTGATGCGCATGCGGATATCTTCGATCGACGGCTGCCAATCGTTGTCCTCATCGCACAGGTAATGCACCGGCATGCCCCCGGCGAGGCGTACAGCTGCAGTCCACAACGGGTAATCCGGCGCCGGCAGCAGCACTTCATCGTCGTCGTTGAGCAGCGCCTGCATTGCCATCACGATCAGCTCGGACACGCCGTTGCCGAGGATGATGTCGTCCACCGTGACGTTGGCGATGCCCTTTTCTTGGCAGTACTGCATGATCGCCTTACGCGCCGGGAACAGCCCCTTGGAGTGGCTGTAACCACTGGAGTCGGGCAGGTTGCGGATCACGTCGTGCAGGATCTCGTCCGGCGCTTCAAAGCCGAATGGCGCCGGGTTACCGATGTTCAGCTTGATGATGCGCTGACCATCTTCTTCCATGCGGTTCGCTTCGCGCAGCACCGGACCACGAATGTCGTAACAGACACCTTTCAGCTTCTCCGATTTCTGGATCGCTGGTTTTACCGTGCTCATGGGAACTGGGCCTAGTCAGAGTGGAGTGGGGCGGGCATTCTACCTTGCCGGTCCGGCCCCTGTATATCGAGCCCCCGGTGCCCACCGCCCGCTGATCCGCCGAGGAGGAAACGATGGAGAAAGTACGCAAGTCGCTGCAGCAATGGCAGCAGGAACTGGACCCCGACACGTTTCGCATTACCCGTCAGCACGGTACCGAGCCGCCGTTCACCGGCCGCTACTACCACACCACCGATCCCGGCACTTATTGCTGCACTTGTTGCGGTGCGCCGCTGTTCGATGCCGACACTAAATATGACTCCGGCAGCGGCTGGCCGAGCTTCTACGCGCCGTTGGCGGAGGAGGGCATTGAAGAGCGCGTCGACCACAGCCATGGCATGCGTCGCGTGGAGGTGCTGTGCGCGCGCTGCGAAGCCCATTTGGGCCATGTGTTCCCGGACGGCCCGGCGCCCACCGGCCAACGCTACTGCATCAACTCTGCCAGCCTGCAATTGAAGCCCGACGCATGACGCCCTGGGACGACATCATGGCGCTGGCGGAGCGCCGCCACGGCGCCGCCGCGGTGCGCGCTCGCTGGGTGACGGTGGTCGACGCCGCCACGCTGGCGTCGCGCAGTGACGCGCACTACCTGTCTGCACTGACACGCCGGGTGTTCCGGGCCGGCATGACCCACGCGGTGGTGGATCGCCGCTGGCCCGCGTTTGAGCAGGCGTTCTTTGATTTCGAGCCGCAAAAGCTGGTGTTGATGCCGGATGCCATGCTCGATGAACGACTGCGCGACCCGGCTCTGATCCGCCATGGCCGCAAGATGGCCAGTATCCGCCCCAACGCCCAATTTATGCTCGACATCGCCCGTGAGTACGGCAGCATGGGCCAGTTGTTGGCACAGTGGCCGGCGGATGACACCGTCGGTCTGTGGCACTTACTGAGCCGCCGGGCGCGCAGCCTCGGCGGTCGCTCGGCACCGGCATTTTTGCGCATGGTCGGCAAGGACAGCTGGATGCCCACCGACGATGTGCTCGCGGCGCTCACCGCCCGTGGACTGGTCACTGGCCTCAGCAGCCAACGTGACCGGCGTGCGGCGCAGGACGCTATCAACCACTGGCAACAGCAAAGTGGTCTGGCCCAGGCCCATATTTCGCAGACGCTGGCGATGACGGTGGGCTAAAACGCCCATTTCATGCCTTTTTGCGCCATTACCGGGCAATCCTGAATGCCAGCTTTTCCGCACAAGCGCGCCGGGCGGGGCAATGATGCCAAGCCCGGTGCTCAGTCCTGTCCGATCCCCGGCCAAGTCGCCTGAAACGAAAAGCTGCTTTTCACCAAATTGCGTTCCCGTTTCGGGTTTGGCGCACTAGCCTGCATTGTTGATCCAGTTCGCAGTTGCTGCCTGCTGTGACGTGACGGGCGGGATCCCGCATCACACCCAAAAATAATAGAAACGAATAAGAACGAAGGAGAGTTCTGGCATGACGCTACATTCTATGTTCCGTAAACAGGAGGTGGCCGGTGCGAGCTCCGACCGCAAGCCGCGCCTGCGCGGATGGCGCGTCTGGGGAGTGGCTGCTGCCCTGATGGCGATGCAAGGTTGTACCGCGGTTTACAAGACCACCGGTGACATCCTCGTCAACTTCGGTCGCGCCGAAATGACGCCCTACCTGCTGCAATACGACGATATTGGCATGGCCTGCGCCACCGGCGAAGGCTTCACGCCGTTCCTCAGCTCGTTCGAGTCGGTGGGTGCCAAGCCGGGCCGGCTGGCGGTGCTGGTGAACACGCTGGCGGCCACCTGTTCCGACGGCAAGGCCTGGGAGCAAGAACTGCGTTACCTGCGTGAGATGCGCGCCGGCGATGTGGTGTCTGCCCAGGATGCCCGTGCCCTGCAGAAACGCTACGCCGCCGTGTCGGCCCAGCGCCAATATGCGGCTTACCAACGCATGGTCGACTACTACGGTGAGGTGGACGGGCCCAAGGACTGCCCGCGCCTGCGCTCCGACTTCGATGAAGTGGTGTTCATGACCGGTTTGCTCAGTGGTGTGCAGGCGGTGCTTAACGACGCCGTCGCCGACGGTTCGCTGGGCGTGCCACGTGACATCGCCGCTAAGGTGGAACGGGCTGCGGGTTGCCTCGACAACGAGAAATGGTGGGGTGTACCGATGGGCGTGCGTGCGGCGCTCTGGAATACGCTGCCGATGATTGCGCCGGATGGCGTCGACGCCAAGGCCGAGTTGCGCCAAGCGGCGGCACAGGGCTATCAGAGCGGTGTGCGGCTAGCCAGCGTGCTGTATGTGGTGTCCACCTACGGCACCGGCGACATGGATGATGTGCGCGCCGGTATTCGCGGCTTCGCCGCCCACGGTAAGGACCTGAACGCCGACTACCGCATGATGGACAGCATCGCCGAGTTCATGATCACCGGCATTTCTGACCGTCTGTGGACCGAAGCCACCGGCAAGCGCACGCCGTTCGACGGTCTTGGTACGTTCTGGGATGACCAGGGCCCGCAAAACGATATCAACATCGACGACCTGCTCTGAACCCCGCCTCACGCGCCGCCGGGAGGGTCCGGCGGCGCCTTGCCCACATCCGGAGAAAATCATGCGATTTAGCAAGGGATTGATGGCCATGGCAGCAGCCGTAATGCTGCCGTTTTCCAGCGCTGCTCAAGCGGCGGAAGAGCGTCTGCTGTGCGTGTTCGACATCCTTGGTAGCAGCGGTGACGTCTACAACGTGATGAAGGACTACGCGGCGGCGGCGCAGGCGCAGGGCTATGCGCTCAAGCTCAAGGCTTACACCGATGAAAACATCGCGGCGGAAGACCTGAAGGCCAACCAATGCGACATGGCGGCGATCACCGGCATCCGTGGTAAACACTTCAACACCTTCACCGGATCGATGGACTCGATCGGTTCGATGCCGAACTATGACGTCACCCGCATGGTGATGCAGGTGCTCGGCAGCAATAACCCCAAGATCAAGGAGAGCTTGCGCGGCAGCAGCTACGAGATCATGGGGGTGATGCCGGCCGGCGCCACTTACCTGTTCGTGAAAGATCACAACATGAACACCGTGAACCATCTGGCCGGCAAATCGATCTCGGTGTTGGAATACGATGTGACCCAGGCGCGCATGGCGGCCAGCGTCGGCATGACACCGGTGATGTCTGACATTTCCAACTTCGCTGGGCGTTTCAACAACCACTCGGTGGACATCTGCTTCGCGCCCGCCATGGCCTACGCAGGGCTTGAGCTCTACAAGGGCATGGAGCCGAATGGTGGGGTGGTGGACTATGTGTTGGGTCAGCTGTCGATGCAGCTGATTGCGCGTAACGGCCGCTTTGGTGATGAGTTCGGTGACTGGTCACGCAGCTACTTCGGCCAGACCGTGTTGCCGCGAGCCATGCGCCTGATCGAGCAGTTCGATGCTGGCATCCCGGAAAAATGGTGGATCCGCATTTCCGATCCGGACCGCGAGCGTTATGACGAAATGATGCGCGATGCGCGCGTAGAGATGACCAAGGAAGGTCTGTTCAACAAAGAGATGATGACTCTGCTGCGTAACATCCGCTGCCGTGTTGACGGTGGCCGGGCAGAATGCTCTGACCGCCGCGAGATCGACTGGTGATCCCGGTCTGATCTCGGCAAGCAAAGAAAAAGCCGCATCATGCGGCTTTTTCTTTTTCTGCCCGAGCCACGGTTTCGGTACGCCGCTCAGACGGGCTCCGGTAGCCGCCCCGGCGCTAGGAACATATCGGTCAGTTTTTGTTTGCTGGCATTGAGAATTTCTCGCTGACGTTCTGGGTCGTTACTCATGCGTGCCAACAACACTGATCCGACCAATTGGGTGATCAGGAATTGGGCGTCGGTACGGCTGCCAAGGCGCGGCGCCCAATGGGCGACAAACAGCTCATTGGCACGGTCCAGCAACGCCTGGACGTCCTGCGGTGCACGCGACAATTCCGCCGCCAACGCTGGCAGCAGGCAGCCCAGCTCCGGGTGTTGGACATGAGACAGGCTGAGGTACTGGCGCAACAGGTGTCGGAGGGACTCCGTCACCGAACCCCGCTCCGGTGTTAGTCGTGAGTGGCCGCTCAACACTTCGTTTTCTACTACCGCCGCCAGTAACGCGTTTTTGGATGGGTAATAGGCATAGAGTGCGCCGCCGGACAGGCCGGCCGCCTGCATTAACCGATCCACGCCGGTGGCACTGAAACCCTGTGCCTTGAGTACCGCCGCGCTTGCCTGCAGTAGGCGTTGGCGGGTGTGCTGCTTGTGGGTGTCGTCGTAGCGCATGGGATCAGGCTCTGCTCCGTGCTCCAAGTCGAACGAGAATGAGCCTTGGCGCGGGTTTTGTAAACGAACGTTCATGAAAGCCTTGACAAGGTGTTCGAGGGTGCACAGTGTAGCGTCCTAAACGATCGTTTAGTCATGGAGCGTGAGATGCCCGAATCAACGTCCAAACAGCCCGGTGTAGTGCTGGTGATCGGCGCCGGCGATGCCACCGGCGGTGCTATTGCCCAGCGTTTCGCTCGGGAGGGCTATACCGCCTGCGTAGTGCGTCGCGATGCCGAGAAGCTGCAGCCGCTGGTGGCGGCGATCGAGGCTGAAGGCGGTCGCGCCTACGCCTTTGGGGTGGATGCCCGCCGTGAGGAACAGGTGGTGGAGTTGATCGAAACCATCGAGCGTGACCAAGGCCCGATCGAAGTGATGGTGTTCAACATCGGTGCCAACGTACCGTCATCGATTCTCGATGAAACCGCGCGCAAGTATTTCAAGATTTGGGAAATGGCATGTTTTTCCGCTTTCCTGTGCGGCCGCGAAGTGGCTCGACGCATGGTCACCCGTGAGCGCGGCACCTTGCTGTTTACCGGCGCCACCGCCTCACTGCGTGGCGGCGCCTACTTTGGCGCTTTCGCGGGTGCTAAACATGCGCTGCGAGCGCTGGCACAGAGTATGGCCCGCGAGCTTGGTCCGCGCGGTGTGCACGTGGCCCACGTGGTGGTAGACGGCTCCATCGATACCGCCTTCATCCGTGACAATTTCCCAGACGATTACGCGCGCAAGAAGCCCCTCGACGGCGTGCTCAAGCCCGAGCACATCGCCGACAACTATTGGCATTTGCATTGCCAGCCCCGGGATGCCTGGACCCACGAGCTGGACCTGCGCCCTTACATGGAAAAATGGTGACTGGAGAGCCCGTCATGTCGCAAACACTTGAATTCATCTTTGATTTCGCCAGCCCCAACGCCTACCTGAGCCACAAGGTGCTGCCGGCGCTGGCGCAGCGTACCGGCGCCGAGCTGGTGTACACCCCGTGCCTACTGGGTGGCATTTTCAAGGCCACCGGTAACCAGGCGCCGATGCTGGCGTTCGCCGGTGTGCCAAGCAAACTGCAGTACGGGCTGTTGGAAATGCGCCGCTTTGTTGCTCGCCACCAGTTGCCGTTCCAGATGAACCCGCACTTTCCGCTCAACACTCTGCTGCTGATGCGTGGCGCGGTGGCAGCGCAGGAACTGGGTTGTTTCGAGGACTATGTCGACACCATGTTCCACTTCATGTGGGAGGCGCCGCGCAAAATGGATGATCCGCAGGTGTGGCAGCAGAGCCTGGCCGAGCGCGGGCTGCCGGCGGAGCAGCTGGCGGCGGCGGTGCAGACCGACAGCGTCAAACAAACCCTGGTTACCAATACCAGCAGTGCGGTTGAGCGCGGCGCCTTCGGTATCCCGACTTTCTTCGTCGGCAATGAAATGTGGTTTGGCAAGGAATACCTGAATGATGTCGAAGCTTACCTCACACAAGGAGCCCGCCAGTGACTCGCGACGCAGTACACCCGTTTGACCAAGCCATCACTCTCGCCGGTGACCCGGCTGGTGCTCGCGACGGCGACCTCGGCAAGGGTTACGCCAACATGGTCGGCCCGTTCGGTGGCACCATCGCTGCCGCATTGCTGCAAGCGGTGATGGAGCACCCGCAGCGGCTTGGCAATCCGATTGCCAGTACCGTCAACTTTGCCGGTCCGATCGCGGATGCACCCTTTACCGTGCGCGCTGAACCGGTACGCACCAACCGCTCCACACAGCATTGGAACCTGCTGCTGGAGCAGGGCGGACAGATTGCGGTCACCGGCAGTGTGGTGTGTGCTACCCGCCACGACAGCTGGAGTGACAACGAACGCAGTATGCCGCAGGTGGCGGCGCCAGAAACGCTGCCGATGTTCGCCAACCCGGCGTCGCCGGTGTGGACCCGTCGCTACGACCTGCGCTTTGCCAGCGGCCAGTGGGGGCTCGATCCGGTACCGCCGAGTGACTCGCAGACCCATGTGTGGGTGCGTGACGCCGAGCCGCGCCCGTTGGACTTTCTGTCGCTGATGGCGATGAGCGATGTGTTCTTCCCGCGCGTGTTTCTGCGCAAGCAGACGTTCTGCCCGGCGGGCACTATCACGTTGTCCACCTACTTCCACGCGACGCCGGACAGCCTGGCCAAGGCGGGCACTGACTATCTGCTCGGTATCGCTCAGGCGCGGCGCTTCCACCAGGGTTATTTTGATCAAGGCGCGGAGCTTTGGTCGCGTGATGGTGAACTGCTGGTGACCAGTAGTCAGATGGTCTATTTCAAGGTCTGATGAGTACCGCTTTGCAACGGCCCGGCTTTGCCGGGCTTTTTTTTGCCTGATGGAGCGCTCTGGATTGGGGCTGATTGCTTGTTCGCAGATATTGCCTCGCGCGCTAAAAGCGGTAGCATGCGTGCCGATTCAATAAAGACTAATTTGAACCTTTATTGACTCATTGGCGGTGGTTTGGATGCCAGGTGTTCATGTTGGTTGAGCGACCGGGCCATACAATCGGGATAGACGTACCGGTATTGCCACGGTGCCCTGGCCGGAGCGGCTGTGATGGGCCAAGTGGGCACCTGCACCCGCAGGCAAGGGGCAGGGTAGGACCAGAGTCTTGTTGCTTACTGCGCTAGCTCGCAGGCAGGTCCCTTCGGCGTGGCTGGGGTTAAGCGTGGTGCCGGAGCGCCGGCCGTTTTTGTCTTGCTGTGAGGCGGGGATTAGGGCCGCCTGGATTGCGAGCGCGGCGGGCGGGTCGACGCCATGTGCAGGGCCGAAAAACCGTCGGCGGTGTGCGGGGTGGAGCGACTGACTCTGTCGCTCATCAAGCCACCCATATCGCCCATGCCGCCCAGAGCGACATCCGCTCGCCACGGCACCCCGCGTTAGGGCGGAATCCGACCACATATTTTTTGCGGCGTGCAGGATCGGCTGCCTGCCGCCGCTGCAAGGTGACACTGATGACATTGGATACGGCGGATTTCCCACCGGCGCGTAGCCAGCGCAAGCTCACGTTGACGCGCAGCCAGTTGGCCGCTTGTCTGGCCGAAGATGACGGGCCTTGGCTGCTGGAAGACTGCGTGCTGGACGGTGACTTTTCCAAGCTGGTGCTGCGGGGCTGGGTGTTCCGACGTTGTCAGTTGGCCGGTTCACGCTGGACCGGTGCCGATCTGGAGCAGAGCCAGTGGCTGCAATGCCGTGGCGGTGGCAGTGATTTTCAGCGCACGGTGATGACGGAGAGCCTGCTGGTGGGGTGCGACTTCAATAATAGTCGTTGGCTGCATGCGAAGTTGCCGGCGGCGCGTTTCCATGGCTGCAAGCTGACCGGCGCTAACTTCAAAGGCATCAGTGCACTCGGTCTGGATTTTTCCGAAACGCTGCTGGTGGGTGCCGTGCTGTCCGGCCTGTCGTTCCGCAAGCAGCGGCTTGAACAACTGGACTTTTCCGACGCCGATCTGTCCGGTTGCGACTTTCGCGACGCAGTATTTGTCGGCGGCAGCCTGCGCAATGCCTACATTCCGCAGGCCGACTTCACCGGCGCTGATTTGCGTGAGGTGGCGTTGGACGGCCTGAAGATTATTGGCTCCAACGCATTTTCAAAAGCGTTGATCTCCTCATCCCAAGCGGCCACCTTGCTGGCCGAGTTCGGGTTGCGGGTCGGCTGACCCGGAGCCCGGGGCTCGGTGTTCAAAGGGCAAAGCTAAGAGCCCAGAGCCAAGAGGTCCAAAGCCCTGGGCCCTCGAAACCTCGAAACCCCGGACTCCCGGACTCCCGGACTCCCGAAACCCGAAACCCGAAACCCGAAACCCGAAACCCGAAACCCCGAAACCCCGAAACCCCGAAACCCCGAAACCCCGGAGTTCTGGGCCGGTATCATGTCCCCTGCAGCAGCGGTAGCCACCAGGCCAGTGCTGCGAGAGTGGCCAGCAGCACTGGCGGTGTGATCAGCAGGCCGATTTTCATGTATTGACCCCAGCTGATGCGGACGCCCTTGTCAGCCAGCACATGCAGCCATAGCAGCGTCGCCAGGCTGCCGATCGGTGTCAGTTTTGGACCGAGGTCGTTGCCGATTACGTTGGCGTAGATCATTAGTTCGCGCACCGCTGCGGGCACCTCGGCCTGTTCGATGGCGAGTGCGCCGAGCAGCGTGGAGGGCAAGTTATTGACCACTGATGCCAGCAGCGCGGACAGCACCCCGGTGCCGAGCGTCGCCAGCAGCGCGCCTTGCCCGGCCAGCCACTCCAGCGCCAGCGCTCCGATATGAGTCAGTCCCGCGTTACCGAGTCCGTACACCACCAGATACATGCCCACCGAGAACAGCACGATCTGCCATGGCGCTTGGGCAAGCACGCGGATCAATGGAATGCGCGCGTCGCGGCCACGCTTCCAGCCGCGCCCGGCGATGAACAGCAGCGCCAACGCGGCAGCACCGGTAATCAATGAGATCGGTACGCCATGGGGCGCGCTGACAAAATAGGCCACCAGTAACACGGCCAGCAGTGGGAACGCGGCCTTGAACACCAGCGGGTCCTTGATTGCCGTGGCCGGTGGCTCCAGCGCGCGGACCTCATAGTAGTGCGGCACCCGGCGACGGAAGGCCAACCACAGCACCACCAGCGTGGCGAGCACCGAGACCAGATTCACCGGCACCATCACCAGCGCGTAGCGATCGAAGCCGATGCCGAAGTAATTGGCACTGACGATGTTTACTAGATTGGAAATCACCAGCGGCAAGCTGGCGGTGTCGGCAATAAAGCCGGTAGCAATGATGAACGCGAACGCCGCTGCGGGAGAAAAACGCAGGCGCAGCAGGATCGCCATCACGATGGGGGTCAGTAGGAGCGCCGCGCCATCATTGGCAAACAGGGCTGAAATCAGTGCGCCAAGCAGAATCACCAGCGCGAACAAACGCCCGCCGCGGCCGCCGCCCCAGCGGCCGATGTGCAGTGCGGCCCAGGCAAAGAATCCGGCCTCATCGAGAATCAGTGAAATGATGATCAGCGCGATAAAGGTGAAGGTGGCATCCCAGACGATCTGCCAGACCAGCCCTACATCGCTCCACTGCACCACGCCGACTAGCAGTGCGACCAGTGCGCCGCCCAAGGCGCTCCAGCCAATGCCCAGCTCTCTTGGTTGCCAGATCACCAGTGTCAGGGTGACCACAAAAATCGCTATCGCCAGCATGGCTATATCCGTTTAAAGCTGAGGTTGGTTGACGCGGCGCGAGACGGCCTCGGCCGTTTCGACCCGTTCTGAGTAGCGATCGCTGAGGTAGGCGGTGCGGCTGCGAGTGAGCCAGGTGAACTTCACTAACTCTTCACACACGTCCACCACGCGCAGGTAAAGCGGTGACGGCTTCAAGCGGTCATGGTCATCGAACTCGGTGAAGGCCTTGGGAATCGATGACTGGTTGGGGAGGGTCAGCATGCGCATCCAACGACCGAGGATGCGCATCTGGTTCACCGCATTGAAGCTTTGGCTGCCGCCGGACACCTCCATCACCGCTAAGGTCTTGCCTTGGGTGGGGCGTACGCCGCCGAGCGCCAACGGGATCCAATCGATCTGCGCTTTCATGATGGCGGTCATGGCGCCGTGACGTTCCGGGCTGACCCACAACATCCCCTCCGCCCATTGCGTCAGTTCGCGCAGCGTTTGCACCTTCGGGTGCGCAGCGTCCGCGTCATCTGGCAGTGGTAATCCAGAGGGGTCGAAGGTGCGCACTTCCGCGCCGTACCAGCGCAGCAGGCGCGCGGCTTCCTCTGACAACAAGCGTGAAAATGAGCGCGGCCGCACGGAACCGTACAGCACCAACAAACGTGGCGGATGGCGCGGGTCGCCCGGTGCCACCAACGCATCCACGTTGATCGGGTGCAGTTGTACCGGGTCGATGTTGGGCAGGTCTGGCAGCCTATTCGTGCTCACAGAGGCGGCTCCGGCCAGTGCACCACCTCGCCGTCTTCCTTGGTAAAAATCGCCACCGGAGTGGCCAGCAATGCCAACACCGCTTCCGAAGGGCGGCACAGGCGAGCGCCCCGGGCGGTCACCACGATCGGGCGGTTGATCAAGATCGGGTGCGCGATCATGGCATCAATCAACTGGTCGTCGCTGAGCTCGGGATTGTCCAATTTGAGAGCGTCGTAGGGCGTGCCCTTCTGCCGTAGCAAGGCGCGCGGGGTGATGTCCATCAATGACAACAGTTGTTGCAGGCGGGCGCGATCAGGAGGGTTGATCAGGTATTCGATCACGTCCGGTTGTTCGCCGGATGCTTGCATCATTGCCAAGGTGTTGCGCGACGTGGCGCAAGCCGGGTTGTGGTAGATCAGGGGGCGCATCAGCGGTGGTCCTCTTTTAGGGAGAGCTCGGCATCGCACTGGGTGGGTGCTAGTGATGTGCAGAGCTCGGGGTGACCGGCGCAGCAATCGCGTACCAAAAATTGCAGCAGCGCCTGCATCTGCGCCAGGTTGGCGCGGTAAATAATCGAGCGGCTGTGCCGCTGAGAGCTGACTAATCCGGCGCGGTGCAGCACCGCCAAATGTGCTGACATGGTGTTGTGCGGCACCCCCAGCCGGCGCGCAATGTCACCGGCGGGCAGCCCGACCGGTTCTTCGCGTACCAGCAACTGAAAGGCGTCGAGGCGCGTCTCCTGAGACAGCGCAGCAAAACTGGCGAGAGCCTGTGTATTGTCCATTTGTCGAATATTATAGACATGATGTTGAGGCGTCAACGTGATGCCGATCGGAAGCCGATGGGCTCATATCTTGGAGGGCGGCTGATTAGGGTGCGAACTGGGGAAGGGCGATTACCTCGATCCGGCGTGCGAAACAGCCGGGTGCCAAAGCGCTGTCGCGGTCAGGGTTGCAGAAAATATTGGCGTAGTCGAAGCCGTGCTCGCCGCGTAGTTCTTTCGGATCGATGGCGAGCCACCCAGCTGGCCCAAAATCGAGAACGCTCACCCCCATGCAGTACGACCGCATCCTGGGGAGTGGCCAGCAGTTGTGGCACTGTCATCTAGCAAGCCGCCCTGTGCTGCGAGCTCCAAGCCAGAGCATCGAAAACCACTATTCCAGCGATGTTAGTTGTGGCCTGGAGTTGACGCGTGGTGAGTGAGGCAAGATCTCATGACTATCTGGGCGGGTAAGCGGGCGTGCCGTCGCCATCCTGCTTCGGTGCGCCATCTTCCGTAACCGGCTGCAGACCGTGCTCAAGTGCGGCGGCGGCGAGTAGCGCGACAAGAGGTGCGGACACCGGTTTGCCGGTCTTCCATGACTTTCCGGATTCCCACTGCTGATATGTATTGAGCGCTACGCCTAATGCAGTGGCCGCTTCACGCTGCGTCATACACAGGCGGGCGCGCCAGATAGATAATGCTTTATTCATGTGTTGTCCCACAGAGCAGGCGTCCAGGTCTTTTGACCGACATGCTAACGCCTTGTCACTAGCTTGGCTGGTCGGCGGGAGCGAAGTACAAAGCTGAAAGCCAGAAACAAGAAAACCGACGTAAAGTCGGGCTGATTGCTGGCTTATATACCCCAGTTCCCGATCTGTACCCCAAGGGTTGGCGGGCGCTTACGCAGAGAACTACTAGAAATGGTGCCGTTGAGAGGAATCGAACCTCCGACCTACTGATTACGAATCAGTTGCTCTACCAACTGAGCTACAACGGCCCGGACCGTACCGATAGGCGGTGGCGGCGAGGTCGGCAAGTGTAGACGCCGGGGCGGTGCGCTTCAAGAGCAGGGTGGCGGCGGGCGAGATTGGCGGTGACTGGGGGGCGCGGTTGAGCGGTGAAACAAGGGCAGTCTGTGAGTGGTGTGGGTTTAACGGCAGCATGGTTTAAGGGCAGCATGCGGCCGCTCTACTAGCGCGGAGGGCAGAGCAGAGAGTGGGGGCGAGATGATCAGCTGGCTTTGCAGATGATCCTAACTGGTAAGCGTTTTATTCGAGTTTCAATGGCGCAAGCTAACGAAGTCTGGTGAGCCAGTAAGAGTTCCTCTTATTGGGCGCTTGCGCCACCTTTTGTGCGAATGAGCACTGGACTCCGACTCCGACTCGGTTCAAGCGGGCGACACCCAACCTAGTGGCCGTTGTCATCTCGCTGACACCAAGCAGCCATAGCGTAAATGTGTTGCCGCAGGCGCGGGCGTCAGTCGAGGGGCCCGGTGAGCCAGTACCGCGTCGGCTTCCGAGACGCGGAAGTCGGTGGCATCGCACCGGAGGCTGCGTAAACGGATGACATTGCTTGCCGCTGTACTCTATTTCCTCAATAACCACTCCCTGCTTTCATTGGCGCTGTTGGCCGCGATCGCCTTCGTCATCGGCGGGTTGCTGCGTCTCCGCTCCGGCAACACCCGCTGGTGGTCACTGGGGGTGGTTGGTCTCGTTCTTGGCTCGATCAATGTGTTCGCCGGGTCAGCCGTGAACGCTTTGTTCCTGAATGCTGCGGGCACAGTTGGCAGTGCGGTGATCACGGCCTCGGAACAGACCGGATCCCAGCGCAATGAACGCTTCATCAATGCCTACCGAGGGGTGCTGACCACCGCCTCGGGGGATGATGTGCTGTTCAGTTTCGACTCCACCAGTGCCAGCGTTTATCCGCTCAGCAGCTCTGTGGCCATTCCGCCACTGGGTGAGCGATTCGTGGTGAAGTACGTGCCGGGGTTCGAGCGCAACGTGGTGATCATGGCGGAGCAGTCTGAGTTCGGCCGGCGTTACGCCATGACCCAGGCCCAGCAACCGGTGGAACAAGCTAGGCGTCAGTGGCAAGCCAGCCCTGCGAATCCTGAATTTCGTGAAGGCTACCGGCAGGCGCTGCGCGTGTTCCTCTTGCACCACGGCGAGCAGGCCCCGAATGCCCTGGTGGCCAGTTATCGCCGCGCGCTCAGTGAGCTGGAGTCATCCGCGCATAGCAGAGAGGACGACTGATGGCGCCTGACCATGGCCTGCACCTAAACCGAGAACAACAGGCCGCGCGCCGCGTCTACCACCGAGAGCTGGTCAAGGCTTTACGTCGCGTCGCCAAGGGCAGTGAGTGGCGGGTGGTGCAGGATAGCCTGTTCAAGGAGCAAGACGGCTGGCTAGTGTGTTGCCGCCCGGAAGTGGGCATCGTCGAGGCGGTTACGCGCTTGGTGGTGACGCTAAAGCCGATGGCTCTTGATCCACTGTTCTGGGATGTGATGGGTCTGGCGGACAACCACCAGCAACCGCTGTCCTTCCGTGTCACCGGCGCTTGGGTTTGCCCGGCCTTGGAGCAAAGCAGCCCAGTGCTGCCAGAGCTTGCTGATCCGCAGCAGATGGCAGCGGCCTGCTTGCAGCAGGCACAGCAGTGCGGAGCGGCGATTGTGAGCGGCGCTAATCTGGAAGATTTCGCCGCGGGATGCTTGCAACAAAGTGCCGATCAGTCAGGCCTGATCGCCAGCGCTGTGATGGCGCTGGTGTTGCTGGACCAACGCGATGCGGCTTTGGCGGTGTGCCGGGAAGCCGCCGAGCGTTTTGAGAGTGGTGGATTTGTGCTGCAGCAGCGTCCCTTCGTTGATGTCGCCGGCGAGTGGCTGGCGGCGGGGCGAACGCAGGCCTAGGCGTCGATTGCGAGGCAATCAGCTTGGGTTACCGGTGGAAATCAGGGGCGGCGAATCATTGAGCGGACCTCTTCGCGCCGAAGCCACGGGCTCTATCCTGAGAATGGGCGTGCTGTTCGCAGGTATCTCTCTGTCACTGGTAGTTCGACAGGTCTAGGGATGGAGTCACCTGGGTGTGAGCGAGCAAACTGTCGCACTGATTGAGCAACCTATTTGCTCGCAGAAGGAGGGGGTGGTTTACCTGTCCACCACAGAACCACAGAACCACAGAACCACAGAATCACGGAACTACGGAACTACGGAACTACGGAACCACGGAACTAGAGGACTACAGGATCACAGAACCAGAGGATTGGAGAGCTTGAGGACTAGAAAACCAGCGGCAGCACGCTTTGGCGCCTCTTGTTTCTAGATGCTTAGATTTTGAGCGAAGGCCACAACCGGCAGAGCGCATCAAAAAAATGCCGTTGGCCGTTGGCCGATGACGCGGCGCGTACTATTGGCCACTGTTACCCGCCACACTGTCGAATCGCCGGAGGCGATGAGGCGTGCGCAATCCGTTGACTCCACCGTCTGTGGCTGCGACTTCGCAGCAGCAGGATAGGTCAGCTGCTGCAGCCTCCTGCGCGATCCGCACTCTGGCGCTGTAAACGGCATTGACCGCACTCCAGGCACCAACCTCAGCAGATGGCTCGCTCAAGCTAGCGAGCCATCGCCCGCCAGCACCACATTGTTTTCAAACAGCGCCTGATGGCGGGGATCGTGGGTGACTACGATCAGGATGCGGTCAGCAAAGGCGGCCAGCAGTCGTTCCATCAGCAGCGCCGCAGTGCGTTGGTCAAGGCCGGTCAACGGCTCATCCAGCAGTACCACGGGCGCATCGCGTAGTAGCAAACGCGCCAGCGCCAAGCGGCGCCCCTGGCCGCCGGACAGGTGCAGGCCCTCCGGGCCGATCCACAAATCCAGCCCGCCACGCTCACGTACCAGCTCGGCCAGTTCTACCTGCTCCAATACCGACCACAGTTGTTCGTCGCTGGCATCGGCGCGCGCCAGCCGCAAGTTTTCGGCCAGCGTGCCGGTGAATACATGCTGGCCCTGTAGCATCAGGGAAAATGCATTTCGCCACGCGTGCGGGTCAGCATCGTGCTGCGCCAGATCATCCAGCTGAATGACGCCGTGGCCGGCTTGCAGTCCCATCAGCTGGTGCAGCAGCGTGGATTTGCCGCTGCCACTGGCACCGATCAGTGCCAGCGGCGTACCGCGCCGTACGCTGAAGTCGAGCGGGCCGTAGAGCGGAGCACTGTTCGGCCAGGCAAACTGCAAACCGCTGACGGATAAGCGGTCCGGGTGTTGCGGTACGCCGCTGCCGAGGCAGGGTGACGGTGTCACCGGGCTCTGCTCGATCTCACGCAAGCGGCGTACCGCCTGGCCGGTGGCTGGCATGCGTTGCGCGCTGGCGGCGAGCGGTTGCAAAATTTCTGCGGCACCCAGCACCAGCAGAGTGGCCGCCAAGGCCATTGGGGCGGCCAGCTCGCCGGCCAGCACCTGGCGGGCCAGCACTGCCATCAGCAGCACTGCGGTGCCTTGCACCATGAATTGAATCCACACCGTGGTGCCGGCCTGACGCGCGGCGAGGCGGGTTTCGATCTGCGCCAGTGCATCAAAATGACCGTGCCACTGACGTAGCAGCGGCGCCCGTTGGCGTAAGCTGATCAGCTCTGGCAGGCCGCGTAGCGCTTGGATCAGTTGGCTGCGCACGCGGTCGCGGTGGCGTGCCTCGGCCGCCAGTGCCGGCGCCGCGGCGCGTTTCAGCCGCCACAGCAGTAGCGTGGTGAGTGCAATCAGCGTCAGCATCAACGCTGCCATGGCGGGACCGACCATCAGGCTGCCCACGGCCAACAGTACCACCGCCATCGCCAGTGCCACGCGCAGCGGTTGCTGCTGGCCCAGCCAGGCCTGTTCCAAGCGTTCAACGTCGCCCAGCAGACGTTCCAACAGCTCACCGCTACTCAGTCGCGACAGCGGTCCCGGGATGCGTTCCAACAGCGCCGCGAACAGTCGTGTGCGCAAGCTCTGCATCACCGTAAAGGTGGCGTTGTGGCTGATCAGACGCTCGAAATAGCGCGACACGGTGCGGGTAATGGCCAACGCACGGATGCCGCTGCTTGGTTGCAGCAGATTGAAACTCACCGCCGCTGACACCGAAGTGAGTCCGGCTAGGGCGGCGGCGGCAATGAACCAGCCCGACAGGGCCAACAAGGTGGTGCCGGCAAGGGCGGTGACCAATGCCAGCAGCGCGCCACCGGTCAGGGGCCAACGGGCTTCACGGTACAGTTCCCGCAACCAGCGGCGGTCTTGGCGGGCTTCAGACATGGCGCACGTCCTCCTCGCTGAGCGGGAGCCACAGCGTGCGGTCGGCAATGCTGCCGCACAGCTCGGAATGGGTGGCGATCACCAGCGTACGCTGACCCTTGAGGCGCGCGAGGTGGGCGACGATCTGTTGTTCCAACTGCGGGTCCAGCTCAGCGGTGGGTTCGTCCAGCAGGAGCACTGGCGCTGGGCTGAGCAGGGCACGTGCCAGCGCCAAACGGCGCAACTGGCCGCCAGACAACCCGCCGCCGAACTCGCTGACCGGCGTCGACAGTCCCAGCGGCAGCCGGTCCAGCGCCACCGCAGCGAGGACGGTGTGCAGTGCCGCGTCATCGGCCTCGGGAGCGGCCAGCCGCAGATTGTCGGCCAACGAACCGGGCACGACCCATGGGTGCTGGCCGGCCCAGCCGAGGCTGCCCTGATCGAGCAGGGCGGCGCTGGCAGGGAGGTCATCCCAGCGGATGTCGCCGCGGTCGGCCGGCAGCAGTCCCGCTAGCAGCCGCAATAAAGTGGTCTTGCCGGCACCGCTGTCGCCGCGCAGCACCAAGCATTCGCCGGCAGACAGTTGCAGCGACAGTCGCTCAAATAACGGTTTTGCGGCCCCGGACGGAGTAAACGCCAGTTGTTCCAGCGTCAGCCCCGGAGCAGCCGATAGCGCCTGGCTCGGGGCGTCAGTGGCGTGTTGCTGCAAGCGCGGGGCAAGGGCGTCCGCAGCAGCGATGCCGGCGGCCCGCTCATGGTAGCCGGCTGCCAGCTGGCGCAGCGGCTGGTAGAACTCCGGCGCCAACGCCAGCAGGAACATGCCGGTGCCAAAGGTCAGCGACGGGCCGGGGCCGAAGGCCACCAAGTCCAGCAGGTGCAGGCCGACATACACGGCCACCAGCGCCACGGCCAGGGCCGAGAACAACTCCAGCACCGCCGAACTGAGGAAGGCAATGCGCAGCACTTTCATGGTGTGGTCGCGGAACGCGCCGCTGGCTTTGTGGACGCTTTCGACTTCCGCTTTTTCGCGACCGAACACACGTAGGGTGAGGGCGCCGCGCACGCGGTCGATGAAATAGCCGCCGAGAAATTCAAGGCTGCGTAGCTGTTGGTCAGCAGCCCGTTGGGCGCCGGTGCCCACCAAGATCATGAACAGCGGGATCAGCGGCGCGGTGATCAGGAACACTAGCCCGACGACCCAATCGACGCTGAAGGCCACCGCCAGGAACAAGATGGTGGCAACGCCGCCCACCGACTGCTGCACCGCGTAGCCGCCGTGATAAGCGCCCACGGCGCGGGTGTGTTCCAGCAGTAATGTGCTCAGTGTGCCGGGCGCGTCATCACGTGCCGGCCGGTACAACAGCGCCTCCGCCACCTCGCTGCGCACGCCACGGGTGACGCGCGCCGCCACGGTGGCGCTAGCGAGCGAGCGTGCCGAACCGGCCGCCACCCGTACCAGCAGCAGCGCCGCCAAAGCCAGCGCCGGCTGCAGGATGGCGCCATCGCCGGTGACCACGGTGGCAGCCAGCCACGCCAGCAGTGCCGCCTGCAGCACCGCGAACACTGCATCGAGGCACGCCAGCCATCGCAAGCGGTGACGGGCGTTGCCAGCCAGCAGGGCTTGTTGGCGCAACCACTGTTTCGCGGTTGCCGGGGGCGTGTCGGGTGCAGGTGAAGAATGTGCGTGCATCGAGTTGGCGGTCGTCCTGGTAAGCGGCGTTACTGCGGCCTCATGGCCCCAGGCAGGGAGGCCCATGGTAGCCGCACCAGCGCCGCGACTCATCTTTCCTTTGCTGCCGGCTGGTTGCCGCAGGTGGTGAAAGCGTCAGCAGCGGCGTTTTGCCGCACCCTAGCGGTGATGGCTGCGGCTAAGGTGGCGCGGCCTGTGCCATGGGGACGAACATCCAAAGTGCAAGTGAAACCCGATCGGCACGGTGCTATTCTCGCCGACAGTTGATCCACGGCATGGCGTGGCGCCGCAGCGGACGGTACAACTCTCCTCCGGCTGCATCCGTGTCCGGATCAGCGGGTGCACCGTCGCGTCTCACTGTGGGAGAAAACGGCATGATCGACGCCACACTGGTGGAGTTGTCCCGGCTTCAGTTTGCACTGACAGCCATGTACCACTTCCTCTTCGTTCCTCTAACCCTCGGCCTCTCATTCCTGCTTGCCATCATGGAAAGCGTCTATGTCATGACCGGACGCAAGATCTGGCGGGACATGACCAAGTTCTGGGGCACTCTGTTCGGTATCAACTTCGCCATGGGCGTCGCCACCGGCGTGGTGATGGAGTTCCAGTTCGGTACCAACTGGGCGTTCTACAGCCACTATGTCGGTGATATTTTCGGTGCACCGCTGGCGCTTGAAGGCCTGATGGCGTTCTTCCTCGAAGCCACATTGGTGGGCCTGTTCTTCTTCGGTTGGGACAAACTCAGCCGCTTGCAGCACTTGATGGTGACGTGGCTGGTTGCGCTGGGCTCCAACCTGTCGGCGCTGTGGATCCTGATTGCCAACGGCTGGATGCAGAACCCGGTGGGCTCTCTGTTCAATCCAGACACCATGCGCATGGAAGTGACCAACTTCGTCGAGGTGCTGTTCAACCCGGTGGCCCAGGCCAAGTTCGTGCACACGGTGGCCGCTGGCTATGTCACCGGTGCGGTGTTCGTGTTGGCGATCAGCTGCTACTACCTGCTTAAGAACCGTCACACTGACATCGCGCGCCGTTCGTTAGTAGTCGCGGCTTCCTTCGGTCTGGCGTCCGCCATGTCAGTGGTGGTGCTCGGTGACGAGTCTGGCTACGCGATTACCGACAACCAGAAAATGAAGCTGGCGATGATTGAGGGCATGTGGCACACCGAGGACGCACCGGCGTCGTTCACCATCTTCGGCGTGCCTGACCGCGAGGCGCAGACCACCCACTACGAGGTGCGCGTGCCGTGGATGATGGGCCTGATTGCCACCCGCAGTGTGGACAAAGAAATCCCCGGCATCCTCGATCTGCTGAAGCTGTCTGAGCTGCACATCCGTGACGGCTTGGTGGCCTACGACGCGCTGGAGACCTTAAAGCACTCGCCTAACGATCCGGCGGCGCGGCAGGCGTTTTTGGAAAACCAGCAGTACATGGGTTACGCGCTGATGCTCAAGCAGTATACCGCGGACCCGCGTGAGGCCACCGACGCACAAATTTCTGCGGCGGTCTCCGACATGTTGCCGAACGTGGCGGCGCTGTTCTTCGCCTTCCGTTTCATGGTGGCAATCGGTTTCTTCTTCATCCTGGTATTCGGCGCGGCGTTCTACTTCACCTCGCTGCGGCGCACCATTCCACGTTGGGCGCTCCGCGTTGGCGTGCTGCTGCTGCCGCTGCCGTGGATCGCAGCGGAGCTAGGCTGGCTGGTCGCCGAGTACGGTCGGCAGCCGTGGATCATCGAAGGGGTGCTGCCAACCTTCCTCGGTGTAAGTTCGCTCACCGTGACCGATCTGCTGATTTCGCTGGCCGGCTTCATGGTGCTGTACACGGTCTTGGCGGTGATCGAGATCCGCCTGATGATCACCTATATCCGCAAGGGACCGCAGCCTGACCACGACGATGTGGAACAGCGGCCGTCCGTTCTTGTCTCCAGCGACGCCTGAGGAGGGTTGCCATGTTGCTCGATTACGAAACCTTGCGCGTGATCTGGTGGGCCCTGATCGGCATCCTGTTGATCGGTTTTGCGCTCACTGACGGTTTTGACATGGGCGTGGCAGCACTGCTGCCCGCAGTGGCCCGCAACGACGGCCAGCGGCGGCAGGTGATCAACACTGTCGGTCCGGTTTGGGAAGGCAACCAGGTGTGGTTGATCCTCGGCGGCGGTGCCATTTTTGCCGCGTGGCCGGCGCTGTACGCAGTGACTTTTTCCGGTTTCTACTTGGCGATGATCTTGGTGCTGTCGGCGTTCATCCTGCGGCCGGTGGCGTTCAAGTTCCGCTCCAAACGACCGGACGCCGCTTGGCGGGCGCGCTGGGATGCGGTGCTGTGCTATGCCGGGGTGCTGCCGCCGTTGATCTTCGGCGTGGCGCTCGGCAACGTGCTGCAGGGCGTGCCGTTCCACTTCGACACTGACCTGCGCCCGTTCTACACCGGCTCCTTCTTCGGCCTGCTCAACCCGTTCGCACTGCTGTGCGGGTTGGTGGCGCTGTCGATGCTGGTGATGCACGGTGCCACTTATCTGCAGTTGAAAGCGGATGGTGAGCCGATGGAGCGCGCGCGCCGTTACGGTGTTGCGGCGGCGGTGGCGGTGATAGTGCTGTTCGCTGCCGGGGGCATTTGGATCGCCAACATGGACGGTTACCAGCTGTTGACCACCATGGACCCCCACGGCCCCAGCAACCCGCTGCGTAAGGAAATGACGCTGACTGCTGGCTACTGGCTGCAGAACTTCCGCGACATGCCGCTGCTGTGGCTGGCGCCGGCGGCCGGTCTGCTCGGGGCATTGCTGGCGGCGGTCGGTTTGGCCACGCGCCGTGGCGCTTGGAGCTTCATCGGCTCCAAGCTGTCGGTGACCGGCATCATTGCCACCGTCGGCGTGACCATGTTCCCGGTGATCCTGCCGAGCAGCACCCACCCGGCTCACAGTCTGATGGTGTGGGACAGTTCGTCCAGCCACACCACTCTATGGATCATGCTGATCTGCACCGCAATCTTCCTGCCGATCGTGCTGTTCTACACCGCCTGGGTTTACAAGGTGCTGTGGGGCCGCGTGAGCGAATCTGACGTCACCAAAGACATGTACTGAGGAGCTGACGACGATGTGGTATTTCACTTGGGTACTGGGCGTGGGCTTGGCCTGCACCTTTGGCATTCTGAACGCCATGTGGTTCGAGCTGCACGAAGATAGTCAGAAGCGCAAGCTGTCAGCCGAACAGGACTGATCGACTCAGCAACAAAAACGCCGGCTTAATGCCGGCGTTTTTAATGGGCGCGGTTCAGCGTTGGTGAGCGCCGCCGCTGGCCAGCAGCTGATCGATACGCTGTGCATCGAACCCCCAGTCAGCAAGAACGTCGCGGGTGTGGGTGCCCGGCGGCTGTGCCGGCTGTGGTGTGCCGGCGGGGGTCGCAGAGAAGCGCGGCGCCGGGGCCGGCTGGCGCTGGCCGCCAACCTCGACGAAAGCACTGCGGGCTCGGTGGTGCGGGTGATCGGGCATTTCTGCGAGCGACAGCACCGGCGCGAAGCACACATCCGTGCCTTCCAATAATTCGCACCATTGCTCACGGCTGCGGGTCTTAAACAACGCCGTGAGCGCCTGTTTCTGCGCCGGCCAACTGGCGACATCGTTCTGTGCCGCGAACTGGTCGGCCGGCAATTCCAGCAACTGGCACAGCAGCGCATAGAACTGCGGTTCGATGCTGCCGAGGGCAATCCAGTGGCCGTCGGCGGTTTCGTACACCTCGTAATAGGGCGCACCGGAGTCGAGCATGTGAGTGCCGCGCTGGTCGCTGAACAAGCCTTGGTGCTGCAAGTCATGGAACATCGCCATCAGCAGCGAGGTGCCATCGATCATGGCGGCATCAATGACCTGACCCGCGCCCGTGCGTTGGGCGGACAGCAGCGCACACACCATGCCGTAGGCCAGCAACATGCCGCCGCCACCGAAGTCGCCGACCAAATTGAGCGGAATCGCGGGTTTCTCGCCGGCGCGGCCCATGGCGTGCAGCGCGCCGCCGAGCGCAATGTAGTTGATGTCGTGGCCGGCCACCTGCGCCAGCGGGCCTTGCTGACCCCAGCCGGTCATGCGGCCGTAAACCAATTTTGGATTGCGTGCCAAGCAGGCGTCGGGGCCGACGCCAAGACGCTCGGTGACGCCGGGGCGGTAGCCCTCGATCAGGCCGTCGGCGCTTGCTACCAAGTCGAGCAGTGCATCGCGGCCGTCCGCATGCTTCAGGTCCAGCGCAATGCTGCGCCGGTTGCGGAATAACACTCCGTGGCCGATGGCGGCCACCGGGTTGATTTGGGCGCGATCGACGCGGATCACTTCCGCGCCCATGTCCGCCAGCATCATGCCGCAGAACGGCCCCGGGCCGATGCCGGCCAGCTCGATGATGCGGATGCCCGCTAGAGGTCCTGCCATGGTCAGTACTCCTGTGAATCAGCGCAGCAGCGCGCCGAGGGCGCGGCATTGACTGCGGGCGACGGCGGCAATTTGGTTAGCCTCGTCGGTGTAGAGGTCCCCAACCCAAGCCAACTTGCCGTCCATCACTAATTGGACTTCGGTGCGTACGGTGGTGTCGGGGCTGTTGCGCAGGGCGCGGTATTCGCGGGCGCTGGGCATCACTGCGGCGTCATCCAGGTGGCCCTGGTGATTGCCCCAGGGCTGGTCGCTGGGATGTTGTGCTGGGCCGGTGAACAGCGGCGTCACGTCCGCCACCAGCAGTTGGCTGACACCGGCGCCATCGGCCCAGTGTTGTAAGGCGTCGTTATCGTTTTCGTACCAGCCCGGCAGTTGCTGGTGCGCCATCATCACCGTGACGCCAGCGCGTTTCAGCCCCGGCGCGCAGGCTTGCTCCCATTGCCGCCGCACCGCCGGATCCGGAGAACGGGCCGCCAGCAACACAGTGCCGGGCTTGAGGCTTGGGGGCTCAGTGTTGCGGGCGCGGATCTCAGTAGTGCTGGCGCAGCCAGCCAGCAGTGAAACGAGCAGGGCAGGGAGCAGGGCACGGGACAGCATGGGCGTCTCCTTGTGGGCAGGACACGCATTGCACCATGACTGGCCCGCGCTTGCACCCGCCGCGGTCAGCGCTGGGGGAACGGCTCGCTGGCAAAGGCGGTGCGGTTACCGCGTGCCGCCACCACCAGCCGGTATTGTTCCCCAGCAGCCGCCACCGGCGGGTTAAACCATTGCAGCCGGTAGTCGCCGTGGTCGTTGCGTTGTGCCAACAGCGTGATAGCGAGGTCGCCGCTGTCGTCGCCGACACAGCGCTGCCAGGACGCATCGGCGCTGCGACACTCGATGCTGAGTAGTGGCTGGTGCAGAGCCAGCTGGTCCGCGGTTTCGGCGCGCAGTTGCAACGACCAGAACGGCTCCGGCTCAGTGCTGCGATCGTGGAAGTGGGGCGCTTGCAGCCACTGGCGCGTGGCGCTGGTGTCGCGGGTGGCGGGCCAGTAACTGCGGCTGCGCAGGGTGAATGGGCGCTCGAGGTCCAGCTCGGCGACCTCGCCGTGCTGCCACAGGTCTGCTGCTAGGGCTGCGCTGTGACGGGCAATGAAGGGCACCGTGCCGGGCCCATAAAGCGTGTGGCCGCCCTCGTAGTGCTGGATGCTGTATTCCTCCGGTGTGGTGGCGTAGCCGAAATAGCCGGTGGCGAGGCTGGAGATCAACAGCGTCCAATGGCCTTCAGGCAGGACCTCGCTGATTGCCGCTTCCATGCGCCGGCCGGCTTCCAGCGTCACTTCCCAGGGCAGGTTGATCAGCACCAGATCATCGATGCGCGCCACTTGGAACACCGGCCGGAACGGCAGCCGGTCGGCGGGCAAGAGGGTTTGCAGTCGCGACAGCATCCAATGCTTCACGCCTTGGCAGTGGTCGTTAGCCGCGGCGGGTTGTCCCGGGCGGATGAACGGCAGCGAGGAGATCGGGAACACCTCATCGCCGCTGGCAGAGCCGACCACGGCGGCGCCGACAATGCCCCGTTCGCACAGGCCGCCGCGTTGCGACTCACCCAGTGCCAGCAGGTCCAATTCACGGCTGGCCACGGCGGTGTGCTGCGGCACCGCCAATTGGGCACCGAGCGATTCGTACAAGGCGATGGCGGTGTCAGCCAAGCCGTGCCCGATGCGCTCGGCTTCCGGATGGCCGCGGCGCGGGGTGTGCCAGTCCGGCGAGTTGTCGGCATGAGTGCCTTGGAACACCCCGTGTACCGGCGTGAACGGCCCCGGGTGGCGGCTGGCAATGTGCTCGCTGACGCTGCGTGACAGCGCGTGCCAGACGTCGGCATGCCAAGGGCCAGTGAACGGCGGGATGGCAGTGCCGTGGATCGAATAAGAGCTGAACGCGCCGGCGGGGTGGAACTGGCCATCATCGCCTTGCAGATCAACCCGTAGCATGGTCAGCGTCGGGTTCACCGCTTGGTAAGCAAGATCATCGGTGAGCGCCGATTCGGGCATGTCATGGTTGCGCGCCCAAGCGGCCAGCGACCGGTTGCGGGTCCAGCCGCGCACCGTGCTGGTACCTACCGCCAGTTGCACCGGTCGCCGTTCGGCCTGGGCTTGCTGCACCGCCGCGGCAATCCGTTCGGCAAGGAACGCGGTCAGTTCCGCATCAAAACCGGGCAGGTTACTGCCAAAAGTGTTGTAGAAGTCGCTATCCAAATACTGGCCGGGGCCCGCGTGGGTGTGGGTGACCTGCAGCAGCAGCGCATGGGCGGCGACGCCGGTGTCGGCAATGCGGGCCGCTACCTGTCGATGCAGCACCTGCGAGCCGGCGCCCAGATCCAGGGTCACCAGCGCGAGCGGGGTTTGCCCGGGCAGGTGCAGGTAGAGCGCGCGGGCCTTGAGCCGGGTGCGGAAGCCATCCGCCGGCCGTGACCAAGCCGAGAAACCAAACTTGGGGATGCCGATCGGCGGTGTGATATCCACTTCTGCCACGCCCGCCACCGGCACGCTGATGGCCTCCGCCGGCGCCACGTTAACGTGGGGCATCGCCAGAGTTTGGGCCGGGTAGACCACGAATGGCCAGGCGGTGTGCACCAGCCCGGCCAGCGCCGCGACTGTGGTCAGCAACAGCGTCATCAACAAGCCGCGACGCAGGCGGCGGAAACGGACAGGCATCGGTACTCTCATTTATATGGAACGAAGGTGCCGCATTGTGCGCGTCTGGGTGCCGGCACGCTATGGGGCGCCGGCTCCCGCGACGTCGGCGCTGGAGACAATGGCGGCGGTCGGCACTGCAATCAATACGGCGTCCGGCGCGAGTACACTGTCGCTCTGTGCAACCGGGAGGACACAGCATGCAGGGCTATGGTACGCCGCCGTGGCAGGTGGTTCTGGATTTCTGGTTTGCCGATGGGCTGGCCCATCACTGGCCGGCTGACGCAGTGGCTCAGCGCTGGTTCAACGGCGGCGCCGCCTTTGATGATGACATCGAGCGTGAATTCGGCGCGCTGGTGGACGCGGCGCTGATGCAGGAACTGGTGGAGTGGGAAGAGCGCCCGGAAGGCCGCTTGGCGCTGGTGCTGGTGCTCGATCAGTTCACCCGCAATATCCATCGCGGCAGTGCGCAGGCGTTTGCCGGCGATCACCGCGCGCTGACGCTGGTGATGGAAGGGCTAGCCCGTGGCATGGATCTGCAGCTGCCGCCACTGGGGCGGGCGTTTTTCTATATGCCGCTCATGCACGCCGAAGATGCCGATATTCAAGCCATCAGCGTGGCTCGTTTTGCTGCGTTGGAGCCGGAGGTGCCGGCGGCGGTGGCGGAGCATTATGCGGTGTTCAGCCACTTTGCTCGGGATCATGCGGAAGTGATCGCCAAATTTGGTCGTTTCCCGCACCGCAATGAGGTGTTTGGGCGTGAGACCAGCGCAGCAGAACAGGCGTATTTGGAAACTGCCAACCGCTACGGGCAATGACTGACAGCGGCCGCCATGGGGTGGCCGCTACCGAACTCAGACTAGCGCTGCCACCGCCTGCAACAGGCGCTGGCGCAGCGCCGGCGTCAGGCCAGCGGCCAACAACGGCTGCTGTGCCGCCAACAGCGCCTCGCAGCGCTCCAGTGCCGGTTGGTTGCTGCCCCCGGTCATGGCCCGTGACAGCTCACCCAACTGCCACTGCATGCGTTCCGCGCGTGCCTCCTCCGGTGACGGCACCTCTGCGGTCACCTCAATGGCAATCACCAATTCACGCAATGCGGCGCTGTCATCGTCCCGGTCAGGTAGAGCCTCCAACTGGGTGCGCAACGCCTCGCGCCGGGCCAGCTGCGGCAGTGCGGCCAGCAATGTCTGGGCGGCGCGGCGGCCGCGCTCGCGGCGCCCATGCAGCGGACCTTCGCGACGCGGTGCAGGCAACGCGTCCACTGCGGTGAGCGCGGCGCGCACGTTGGCTTCGGTGGGCGCGGCAAGGCAGCTGTCGAGGTGATCCAGGGCGGCACGTAGGGCGTGTTGCTGACTGTCTTGGGTGGCGCGCAGCGCTTGGCGCTGTTCATCCCGGCGCTGGAACAGCTGGTCACAGGCGCTGCGGAAACGTTTGTGGAGGCCACGGTACTGGCGTGGGTGCACCCAGCCGGCCTGCTTCCACTGCCGTTGGAGTGGCTTCACCTGCTCGGCGGCGTCGCGCACATCGGCATTGGCCAGCAGCGCTTCTACGGCGGCGCACTGTTGTTCCAGCAGCGCGGCGTGGGTGTTGCTGGCCTGCTCCAGACGCTGGTCGAGCGCTTTGAGCAGTTGGCTGAAGCGGCGGTTGACGGGGCGTGCGTCGTTGAAACGCACCGGTTCCAGCGCGCGAAACTCGGCTGGCGCCTGGCGGCGGATCAGGAACAATGCCGGCCAATCCGTCTCGCTGTGCTCAGCTTGCGCCGCCAGCAGTGCCTCCAATTGATCGCACAGCGCTGCACGGGCCGCCAATTGGTGGCTGCGCAGTGCGTCAAGCTCATCGAAATGTACTTGGCAGGGCGCGTAAGCGCGGTCGGAAGCGGTTTTGAAACGTTCCCACAGCGCCTGGTCGGCGTCTTGGTCGGAAGACATCAGTGCGCGCCACTGTTCGTGCAGGGCCTGGATTGCGGAGGCTTGTTCCTCGGCATCCAGCGGTGCATCGGCCAGTTGCTCCATGGTGTCGCACAGCTCGATTTTCTTCGGCTCAGCAGCAAACGCATGCCAGTCGCGTAGCTCGTCGCGTTCCGGCTGCAGGCGCTCCAAGCGGGCTTGGCGGCTCGCATCGGGCTGTTCCGCCAGCAGTGCCTCCAGACGCTGCCAGAGGCGGTTGGCCTGGCGCAGGTTGCGTTGCTGCAACGCCCGCTGCAATTGGCCGAGGGCCTGATCGATCTGCTGTTGGTGGGCGCTGCGGGTCGGTCGGTCGGCGGCCATCGAGGCTGAGGTGTCGACCACCGCCACTGCCGGCGGTTGCACCCGCTTTGCCAATTGCTGCAGCAGCGTTGGCTGTGGCAGGTGCTGCGGCCAGCGGGTGAGCCAGGCCTCCACTGTGGCGCGAGACTGCTCTGGCAGTTCCGCCGTGTCATCCAGCAGCGCTTGCAGTGCCGGGGCGTCCGCTTGCAGGTCAGACAGCAGTGCCAAGCGCTCGCCGAGAGCGGCGATCAGTGTGGTGAAGCGCTCGGCATCGGCGGTCGCAACCGGATGCAAGGCGGCGAGCGCGTCCCAATGGCGCTGTTGCAGTGTTTGTGCCGCATAGAAGCTGCCCAGTGCTTGGGTGAGTGGCGCCTCATCCAAACTGCGGCAGAGCGTGACCAGCTCGGCGAGCACGGTCTGCTGCTCCTGCGCGGCGCGCAGAGCGGCCTGTTCGGCCGCCAGCGCGGCTTCGGCTGCCGCCATCACCGCATCGCAAGCCTCCACGGCACTGCGGAAGGCACTGTATTCGGCTTCCTCGGCGCCGTCGGCGGCGTCAATCCACTGTTGCTGCAACTGCGTCAGACGCGGGCGGTACAGGCTGTCGAGCGGCCGATGGCGGTGTTGCTGCAGTTCGCGGGTGACGGCGCTGCGCACCGCGCTGCGTTCTTCGGCAGCCTGCTGGGCTTGGTTAAGCCGGCGGCTTTGTTCCCGCGCCCATTGCTGCACGCGCTTGTCGCGGCTGTCTTTGATCAGGCGGCGCAGCAGGTTGCTGTCACTGAGGCGTTGGGCGGCGGCCAGTCGCAGAGCCGCATCCGGTGCCTGTAACGCCAGTTCCAGCAGGCTGTCGCCGTGCTCGATGCGGCTCAGCGCTAGCAGACGCAGTTCGCTGTCAGGGCTGTGCTGCACCACGCCCAGCAGAGTGGGCAGGTGGTCGGTGTGGGTGACGAGGTGTTTGCGTACTTCCAACGCTGGACTGCCGGCGGCGGTGCCGGCAAGCAGTGACTGCAGTTGCTGTCGGGCGGCGTCAGCGATGCTGTGGTCGGGGTCGGCGGTGAGGGTGTCGAGGGTGCCGAGCTCGGTGACGGCGGCAATGGCCGCTAGACGTACTTCCACGGCAGGGTCGCTGCTAGCCAGCTGGCTGAGGATGCGTTGGTGCTCAGCATCGCTGGGCGCGAGTTCGGCCACCGCGCGCAGTCGTTGCGCAGCCTGTTTGTGTTGCCAGCGGGGTTTGAAAAAGTGACCAAGCATGGGGACATCCTCTCCAGCCCTTGAGGGCCATGGGTGGCACAACGCGACGCGTCGGAAATGTGCGCAGCCAGCGCCGCGCCTGCCGGTAGGGGCAGGCGCTCATGATAGCGCTTGGGAGAGGGGGGGGAAGGGGTCAGGCGGAACGGTTTTGTCGCGCTTCGATGAGTGCGTCTTTTTCCGCCCACATGTCACTGATCCAAGCTTGGAAACGGGCACGGAATTCGGCATCGCCGTCGTAGTCGCCCTGCGCGGCCCACGCGGGGATCGGCCGCTGCACCACAATCACTTCCACCTTGCTCATGGCGCCGCCAAGGAAGGCGGTCAGGGTGCGCGGGCGGTTACGTGGATAGAGGATGGTCACATCCAGCAGCGTGCCCAGTTTGCCGCCCATGGCATGCAGTGCGAACGCGGTGCCGCCGGCTTTGGGTTTGAGCAGGTGGCGATAGGGCGATTGCTGCTGGTCATGTTTGGCTTGATCGAAGCGCGTGCCCTCGAAGAAGTTCATCACCGAGGTCGGGAAATGAGCGAACTTGGCGCAGGCACGGCGGGTGGCTTCCAGATCCTGATGGCGCAACTCCGGGTTCTTTTCCAATTCCGCGCGGCTGTGGCGCTGCATGAACGGGAAGTCCAGCGCCCACCAAGCGTGCCCCAACACCGGCACCTTGATCAGGTCTTGCTTGAGAAAAAATTTCAGCATTGGGATGCGGCGGTTGAACACCCGCTGCAGTACCAAGATATCGGCCCAGGATTGGTGGTTGGCGGTGACCAGGTACCAGTCCTTTTTCGACAGACCTTCCGCACCTTCCAGTGTCACCGGGGTTAGGCTGATTACCGTGATGATGGCGTTGTTGATGCTCATCCAAGTTTCAGCAATCGCCACCAGCGCACGCGACAGCGTGACTTGTGCGCGCGGTGAGCGCAGCGCCAGTTTCACCAGCGTCAGCAGGTAAAGGGGGATGCACAGCAACACCGTGTTGATGGCGATAAGCGTCAGCGCGAGGCCGGCCCGGATAGCGTGAAGTACATTCATAGACAGTTGTATATAAATGGCAGGGAGGGCAATCCTAGCCCAATCAAGGGGCACCTGTCGTGCCCAATCGCCGCCCCGGTTGGTCAGCGCTGCCAGTGATTGAGCAATGCTGTCATTGGCCACCTGCGGGGGGCTGCCTATGCTGGCGGTCCGCTGATGGGGACGGAGAAGCCGCCAAATGAAAGGACCACTTGAGAGCCTGAAAGTACTGGATTTCACCAGCCTACTGCCGGGGCCATTCGGCACCCTGATACTGGCCGATCTTGGCGCCGAAGTGGTGCGGGTGGAGTCGCCCACGCGGCCGGATTTGGTGCGGGCGCTGCCGCCGTTCACTGACGGTGTGTCGGCGGTACATGCCCACCTCAATCGCTCCAAGCGCTCGCTGGCGCTGGACCTGAAGCAGCCGGATGCGGTGGCGGTGATCCAGCGCATGGTGCAGGACTACGACATCGTGGTGGAGCAATTCCGCCCCGGGGTGATGGACCGGCTCGGGGTCGGTTACCAGGCGCTGCGTGAGCACAACCCACGGCTGATCTATTGCGCGATCACCGGCTATGGTCAGACCGGCCCGTACCGCGACCGTGCTGGCCACGACCTCAACTATCTGGCGCTGTCCGGCATCACGTCCTACAACGGCCGTGCCGAGCAAGGGCCGGCGCCGATGGCCTGCCAGGTGGCAGATGTGGCCGGCGGTTCCTGCCATGCGGTGATGGCGATCCTGGCGGCGGTGATCCACCGCGACCGGACCGGCGAGGGGCAATTCATTGATATTTCGATGACGGATGCGGCGTTTAGCCTGCATGCCCTGACTGCCGCCTCGGCGTTGGTGGGCGGCAGCGACCCAGCGCTGGAGGGTACTCAGCTCAACGGCGGCTCGTTCTACGATTGCTATGCCACCGCCGATGGCCGCTGGCTGTCGGTGGCGGGTTTGGAGCCCCAGTTCTTTGCCCGTTTCTGTCAGGTGATCGAGCGCCCGGAGCTGGCCGGGCGCGGCTTGGCGATGGCGCCGGACATGGTCGCCGAGGTGAAGGCAGAGATCAGCGCCGCGTTGAAGCAGCGCACGTTGGCGCAATGGCTGGACCGGTTTGCCGAGGTCGACGCCTGCGTGGAGCCGGTACTGACGGTCAGCGAGGCTGCCGCTCATCCGCAGCTGGTGGCGCGGGAAATGGTGGTGGATGTGCCGCAGGGCGCTGGCCATCAGGCGCAGGTGGCGTCGCCGTTCCGCTTCTCTGCCACCGCGCCGCAGTACCGTTTTGCCGGGGGCGCACTGGGTGCAGACACGACGGCGGTGTTGGCGGAACTGGGCTACAGCGAGGACCAGATCACATCCCTGCGCAACACCGGTGCCGCGCAATAAAATTTTGCGCGATGCCACAGCCGAGCGGCTATGCTGTGGCGTTTCGGCATCTGGGAATCTGAGTGGCGGCAGCATTGCGGGGGACAACGGGTGGGGCAACTGGCACCGCGGGCACGGTTGGCAGCCGGCGCTGGCGCCGGGGGCTGTGGGTGTTGCTGTGCATGCTGTCGGCACCGGTGCTGGCCGCGCATGACTGCCCGGACTGTGCCACCGACCCGTTGCCGGACCCGGAAGGCTGGGTGCGCGACACCGACGGCGCCATGGTGGTGGAGATCGAGGACGACGGTGGCCTGTACCGCGTGCCGTTGGACTGTGATCCCTGGACCGGCAACCAACGCCTGAAGTGGATTGACCGCACCCACTACAAGTTTTCCCGCGGCCTGTGCTGGCCAACCCAATGGCTGGACGGCGTGTTCGGCGACGCCGACGATCAGGCGCGCAAGACCGGCGGCACCACGGTGCGGGTAGTGGTGCAGGAACACGCTCGCGAAGCCGAAGGCGTGGAAGGCGACGTACGCTTCCGGGTCCGCGCCCACCTGCCGGCGCTAGAGCACCGGCTCAGTTTGGTGTTTTCCAGCGACCGCGACTTCAGCGATGACAACGCCGGTCTCAATACCATCGAA
This sequence comes from Alcanivorax sp. REN37, assembly GCF_041102775.1. Classification (NCBI taxonomy): domain Bacteria; kingdom Pseudomonadati; phylum Pseudomonadota; class Gammaproteobacteria; order Oceanospirillales; family Alcanivoracaceae; genus Isoalcanivorax; species Isoalcanivorax beigongshangi. The sequence continues at coordinate 1,896,079 of NZ_JBGCUO010000001.1, read as the reverse complement.
GACATCACGCCCACCGGTGATCGCAACCGCGCCCGCGCTGGGCTGCGCTGGGTAGCGCGCCAAGCCAGCAACATGGATTTGGATTTCGATGTGGGCCTGCAAAGCCGGCTCAAGCTGTATAGCCGAGTGCGTTATCGCTTCTTCGCGCCGATCAGCGAAAACTGGTCTTGGCGTGTCACCGAAACCGTGGACTGGCGTGACGAGCGCGGTTTCCGCTCTCGTTCCGTAGTGGATTTCGACCGACCGATGGGCCGCCACCAGTTGCTGCGCTTCTCGTCGTTCGCCGAAACCAGCCGCGAGCGCGACCGTGATGGCATTGGCTGGGCGTGGCAACAGAGTGCTGCCTTGGCGCGTGAGCTGAATCAGCGCGCGGCCATCCGCTACCTGGTCAGCGCGGATGGTCACACCGAGCCGACCACGCGAGTGGACAATTATCGGGTGGGGGCCACTTACCGGCGCAATATCTGGCGGCCGTGGGTGTTCTTCGAGCTGGAGCCGTATGTGGCGTGGCCGCGCGAGCGCCGCTACGACACCACTTTTGGTGGTGTCGTGCGGGTGGAGACGTTGTTCGGGATCCGCTGAGGCTTACACCCAGCTGTTGCGCTGGCGGCTGGCGCGAGACTTGAAGTACCAGCCCAATGCCACGCCGCTGAACACCGTCAGCAGGGCGAACAGCCAACCGCGGTAGGTGCGGTCGTTACGCAGCAGAGAATTCTCGGCACGCACTTGATCCAGCTCGGTGCGCAGCAGGCTCAGCTCTTCATTCAACTTGCGGTTGGCTTGGTCTAGGCGCAGCGGATCAGCGGCTACTTGCTGCAACTGCTCCATGGCTTGGTTGCGCTCGCTCAGTGAATCGTTGAGTGAGCGCTTGTCGGTGGCCAGCGCATCGCGTTCGCGGGTCATGTCGGTGAGTTGCTGGCGCAGGGTTTGGTGGCTGGCTTCCAGTTCCTTCGCGCGTTGTTGGGCTTTTTCCAGCAGTTGGCGGGCGATCGGCTCGCGGCTCATGTACTGCGCCTCGACCCAGCCGTCCACACCACTGCCCCGGATATGTACCCAATCGGCGCCACTATCCCATTGCAGGATTTCCACCTGGGCACCGGAGCGCAGACCGCGATGGACGATGCGGAAGCCGTTGCCGGCGCCGGCCCGCACCGGCACATAAATAGTGTCGCCGATCCAGCCGGTGGCGGCCTGGGCCGGAGCCGGGCTGGCGAAGGTCAGCGCCAAGGCCGCAGCGGCGCCGCAGGCAAGCAAAGGAAAGCGCATGGTCGGAACTCCTAGAAACGGTGGCGCAGTGTAGGAAATCGAACGACGGGGTGACATGACCGTCATCACATCAGGGCAGCGTCTTGCGGAACGGTTTCACCGTCACCCGCGCATAGACCCCGGCAGCCAGATAGGGATCGGCGTCGGCCCAGGCTTGGGCGGCCGCCAAATGGTCGAACTCGGCGATGATAATCGAGCCGGTGAAACCAGCCGGGCCGGGATCTTCACTGTCGATCGCCGGGCAGGGGCCGGCTACCAGCAGCCGGCCGGCCTGTTGCAGCGCTTGCAGTCGAGCCAGATGTTCAGGACGGGCGGCCAGACGGGCCGCCAGCGTATCGGGAGCGTCCTCGCAGAGGATGGCGTAGAACATGGGAAACCTCGGTCAGGATTGCGGCGGGCGCCGCTCTTCGAACAGGCGTGCGCGCTCATCCGCCGGCAGGCGTTTGTAGATCCAGGCGAACAAGCCGATATAGAAGCCGAAGTTCAGTACCGTGAAGCCGATCAATTTGAAATTGACCCAGAAGTCGGTGCTGAAGCGGTAGGCCACATAGATATTGAGGAAGGCGAGCAGCGAGAAATAGCCGATCAGCGCGCAATTGAGCCAACGCCAATCACCGCTGGTCAGCGGTACCACGCGGCCGAGGCTGCTGATCATCATGCGTTCGCTGAGCCGTTGCAGCAGCGACCGTTCGCGCAGCAGCAGACCGCCCAACAGCACCGTGGCCAGCACGCCGTAAATAACAGTTGGCCGCCACTTGATGAACACGTCGTCGTGCAGCACCAGCGTCAGGCCACCGAATACCAAGGTGATGGCAAACACCAGCAAGTGCAGTCGTTCGACCTTGCGCCACACCAGCCAGCCGGCAACGATTTGCACCGCACTGGCCACCAAGATGCCCCAAGTCGCGGGGTAAATATCCCGCCCAGTGGCGAAATACACCACGAAGAACACCACCACGGGGAGGTAGTCGAACAGCTTTTTCATGCCGGCTCCGAAACGATTCGGTGTTCGATGGTAATGGAAGGCCCCGGCGGAGAACAGCGTGTCCATGTTATGCTGCGCCGCCCGAACCGCTGACGTGCCGCCCATGACGCTCCGTTACGATCTCCATTGCCACAGTCTTGCCTCCGACGGTGCCTTGTCCCCGGCGGCCTTGGTGGCGCGTGCGGCAGAGCAGGGCGTGCAGCTGTTGGCGCTGACCGACCACGACACGCTGGCCGGGTTGCCGGAGGCGCGGGCCGCTGCCCAGCAGCATGGGGTTACGCTGGTGCCGGGCATTGAGCTGTCGGTGGATTGGCAGGGTCGCGAGCTGCACCTGGTGGGGCTCGATATGGACCCAGAGCACCCGGCTATGCGGGCGCTGGTGGCCAGTCAGCAACAGGCCCGTGAAACCCGTGCCCGCCAGATCGGCGCGCGGCTCGACCGCGCCGCCGGTATGGCATTGAGCTATGACAAGGCAGCGGCGCTGGCTGGCACGCCGGCGCCGGGGCGGCCGTGGTTTGCGCGCATGTTGGTGACGGAAGGGAAAGTGCGCGATGAAGCGCACGCCTTCAATCGTTTCCTCAAGCAAGGCCAGGCGGCGTTCGTGCGCACGCCCTGGGCGTCGCTCACTGAAGCGGTCACGGTGGTGCGGGAGGCCGGCGGCGTGGCGGCCATTGCTCACCCGGTGCGCTACGGGCTGACGCGGCGCAAGCTGCGCCAGTTGCTGGCTGAGTTTTGTGACGCCGGTGGCCAAGCGTTGGAAGTGGCGCTGCCGCGTATGAGCCCGCCGCAGCAACAACTGATGGTGGAGTGCCTGCGTGATTTCCCGCTACACGCCTCCGGTGGGTCTGACTTCCATACTCCGGCGCAGCTGTGGCTGGAGCTGGGCCGGGTGCCGCCGTTCCCACCCGGTGTGCAGCCGGTGTGGGAGCTGTTCCGTACCCCGCTACCGGCCGCTGCCGCTGTTCCACCGGTGACGGCAGCGCCATAATTCTGCTTATCGTCCGGCGCAGTGCGGCGGCGTTCCAACGGTCTGCGAGGAGCCGATCATGACCAAGGTACTGCACATCCATCCGGAAACCCCCCAGCCGCGCTTGGTGCGCGAAGCGGTTGAAGTGCTACGCGGCGGCGGACTGATTGCTTACCCCACCGACACCACCTATGCGCTGGGCTGCGGCATCGGCGAGAAAGCCGCATTGGATCGACTGGTGCGCTTGCGCCGGCTGGATGACAAGCACCAGTTCACGTTGTTGTGCCAGGACCTGTCGGCGCTGGCGCCCTATGCCAAGGTGGAGAACTCTGACTATCGGCTGCTGAAAGCGCACACGCCGGGGGCTTACACCTGGATCCTGCGTGGCACCAACGAAGTGCCGCGCCGGCTGATGCACCCGAAGAAGCGCACCATCGGTATTCGGGTGCCGGAACATGTCATCTGCCAAGCGCTGCTGGCGGAGATGGGCGAACCGATCATGACGTCCACGCTGCTGCTGCCGGGTGATGAGTACCCGCTCACCGATCCGGTGGACATCCGCAACGTGTTGGATGGTCATGTGGACCTGATCATTGATGGCGGCTTTGGCGGCATGACCGAAACTTCGGTGATCTCACTGGCCGATGGCACTGGCCCGGAAGTGATCCGTGCCGGCGCCGGCGCGCTCGACAGCATCCACTGACCGAGGACCCATGGGTTTCCAGCCGCCGCGTCCATGGCATCGACCGGCGGTCTGCCGCTATACTTGCGCCTTTCTTATCCTGTTGTTTCCAGACGTACGAATCGGGAGTCGGTTTTGAGCTCAGTGGTGTCTTCGCAGCGCGTGTTGTCGGGCATGCGTCCTACCGGACGTTTGCATCTTGGCCATTACCACGGCGTGCTGAAAAACTGGGTGCGGTTGCAGCATGAGTACGAGTGCTTCTTCTTTGTCGCTGACTGGCATGCGCTGACCACCGATTATGAATCGCCGGAAAATATCCAGCGCAACGTCTGGGACATGGTGATTGATTGGCTGGCGGCCGGGGTGAACCCGAACGCGGCCACGCTGTTTGTGCAGTCGCAGGTGCCGGAACACGCGGAGCTGCATCTGCTGATGTCGATGATGACCCCGCTCGGCTGGCTGGAGCGGGTGCCGACCTACAAGGACCAGATCGAGAAGCTGCGCGAGAAGGACCTGTCCACTTACGGCTTCCTTGGCTATCCGCTGTTGATGGCGTCCGACATCCTGATCTACCGCGCCGGCTATGTGCCGGTGGGGGCGGACCAGACCTCGCACGTGGAGATCACCCGCGAGCTGGCGCGCCGCTTCAACCATCTGTACGGCCGTGAGCCGGGCTTCGAAGAAGCGGTGGCCGGGGCGCTGCGCAAGATGGGCAAGAAGCAGGCGCGCATCTACCAAGACAACCGCCGTAAATTCCTTGAGCAGGGCGATGAAGATGCGCTGGCGGTGGCCCAAGCGTTGGTGCGCGAACAGGCCAACATCACGCTTGGCGATCGCGAGCGACTGCTGGGCGACCTTGAGGGTGGCGGCAAAGTGATTTTGCCGGAGCCGCAGGCACTGTTCACGCCGGCATCGAAAATGCCAGGTCTGGACGGCCAGAAGATGTCGAAGTCTTACGGCAACTTCATCAGCTTGCGCGAAGAACCGGATTCGATTGCTGACAAGCTCAAGCGCATGCCCACCGACCCGGCGCGGGTGCGCCGTACCGATCCCGGCAATCCGGAGCGCTGCCCGGTGTATCAGCTGCACGAGGTGTACACCGACGACCAAACGCGCGCGTGGGTGCGTGAAGGATGTACCTCTGCCAGCATCGGCTGCCTGGATTGTAAGAAGCCGGTGATCGACGCAGTGCAGGCCGAACTGGAGCCGATTCGCCGCCGTGCCGAAGAACACGAGCGTGATCCGGACTTGGTGCGCAGCATCGTCAAGGCCGGCAGCGAAGACGCCCGCGAGGCGGCCCGTGCCACCCTGGTGGAGGTTCGCTCCGCCATGGGTCTGCAGTACCGCTGAGCCGTGCCGTGAGCGACCTTCCGCAGCAGGAACTGGACGCTCTCCCGGCCGCCGAAGCGGCGGTGGCTGAGGCGCCGCGCCAAGGTGAAATGCCGTTCGGGCTGGTCTATGGCCAGGCCATCACCAAGCTGCCAGACGATTTGTACATTCCGCCCGACGCGCTGGAGGTGTTTCTCGAGGCGTTTGAAGGGCCGCTGGATTTACTGCTGTACCTGATCAAGCGCCAGAATCTGGACATCCTCGATGTGCCGGTGGCGCAGATCACCACCCAGTACATGGAATACGTCGAGCTGATGAAGTCGATGAACTTCGAGCTGGCGGCCGAGTACTTGGTGATGGCCGCGCTGCTGGGCGAGATCAAGTCGCGGATGCTGCTGCCGCGACCGAAGGCCGATGAGGACGACGAAGGCGAAGACCCGCGCGCAGAATTGATTCGCCGGTTGCAAGAATACGAACGCTTCAAGAAGGCGGCGGAGAACATTGACGCCTTGCCGCGCTTAGAGCGGGATATTTTCATCGCCGACGCGCGCCGACCAGAGTACAGTCGCGCGCGGCCGGAGCCGGATGTGGACCTGCGCGAATTGCTGTTGGCGTTCAAAGACGTGCTGCATCGTGCGGACCTGTTCGAGAGTCACACCATCTCGCGTGAGAAGCTGTCTACCCGCGAGCGCATGGGCATCGTGCTCGATACCCTGCGTGATCGTGAGTTTATGCCGTTTGTGGCACTGTTTCCGTTTGAGGAAGGGCGCGCCGGCGTGGTGGTGACCTTCTTGGCGGTGCTGGAGTTGGTCAAAAGTGGGCTGATCGAACTGATCCAGCACGATGCTTACAGTCCGATTCACGTCAAGGCACGCACTGTGGTGCTGGAGCCGGGCGACGATCACGACGAGGCGGCAGAACAGGATACCGGCGAGAGCGTGTACGAACCGGAGCCGGAACCAGAACAAGCCCCGCTGCTCATTGACGAGGAGCTGGAGCAGGAATTGGAACAGGGCCTGTGGCCCGAGGATGACGGCCTGATTTAAGGCCGTTCGGTTACTCAGCGAGGGAGGCCGCGGTGGAAGCGGAGCAGATCAAGCGCATTATCGAAGCCGCCATTTTTGCTGCTGACGCGCCGTTGGATCGCGATGCGCTGCTGATCCTGTTCGATGAGGCCGAGCGGCCGGACCGCACCACGCTGAGCAAGGCGTTGGAAGCATTGGCTGAAGACTACGCCGAGCGTGGCGTGGAATTGCGTGAAGTCAGCTCCGGCTTCCGCTTCCAGGTGCGCAAGGAAATGGGCCCGTGGGTCAGCCGCCTGTGGCAGGAAAAAGCGCCGCGTTACAGTCGCGCGATCCTCGAAACTTTGGCGCTGATGGCCTATCGGCAACCGATCACACGCGGTGAAATTGAAGACATCCGCGGCGTGGCGGTGAGCACCCAGATCGTCAAGACCCTGCTGGAGCGGGGCTGGGCGCGGGTGGTGGGTCACCGTGATGTACCGGGACGGCCGGCGATGTATGCCACCACCCGGCAGTTTCTGGATTATTTTGATTTGAAAAGCCTCGAGGATCTACCGCCACTGGCGGAGATCAAGGATCTGGACAAGCTCAACCAAGAGCTGCCACTGGACGATCGCCCTGACGGGATCGGTTCTGCTGAGGGTCTCGACGGCAATGACGGCGCTGCAGGGGAATCAGGAGAAGGGCCACAGAGCCTGTCCGGTTTCCCGGAACTGGAAGACGATGTCGACATCGACGAGTCCGATTTGCTGGACATGGACAAGGTAGACGCGCTGCTGGCGGATTTCGACGCCCAGTACCGTCGCAAGCCTTCGTCGCCGGAGGAGGCCATTGAAGCGGCAGGCATACCGCCCACCGCTGGAGCCGATCAAGAGCATGAGTGAAAAACTGCAGAAAGTCCTGGCCCGTACTGGGTTGGGCTCCCGTCGTGAGCTGGAAACCTGGATCAGCGCAGGACGGGTTTCCGTCAATGGCAAGATCGCGACCCTGGGTGACCGGGTCGAAGCAGAGGATGTAATTCGCGTGGATGGGCATATTGTCCGCACCCAGGACGCTGAAGAAGTAGAGCGTCGGGTGATCATGTACCACAAGCCGGCCGGGGAGGTGTGCTCACGCAACGACCCGGAAGGCCGACCGACCGTGTTCGACAACCTGCCGCGCCTCAAGGGCACCCGTTGGGTGCAGGTTGGGCGGTTGGACATCAACACCTCCGGTCTGTTGCTGTTCACTACCGATGGCGAATTGGCACATCGGCTGATGCACCCGTCCAATGGTTTCGTGCGCGAGTACGCGGTGCGAGTCCATGGTGAACTGACCGATGCCAAGCGCCAGGCGATGCTGGATGGCGTGGCGCTGGAAGACGGTCCGTCGAAGTTCCAGAGCATCACCGATGCCGGTGGCGCTGAGGAAGGCAGCAACCGTTGGTACCGGGTCTCCCTGGTGGGTGGTAAGTACCGCGAAGTGCGGCGTCTGTTTGCCTCCCAGGAGCTGGAAGTGGCGCGTCTGATCCGTATCCGTTTCGGTGACCTGACGCTGCCGCCGCAGCTGCGCACCGGCCGATGGATGGACCTCACTGCTGAGGACATGCAGAAGCTGGCGGAGAAAGTGGACCTGAAGGGCAAGCAGTACACCGGGCTTTACGGCCGGGCACGGCTGCGCACCCGTCGCGCCGAGGCGGCACCGCCGCGCAAGGCACGACGCGGGCCTTACCGCCGCTGACTGTCCACATCCATGGCCCGGCTTTGCCGGGCCATGTCGCATTTGGGCGGAATTTAACAGCAGCGCCGGCGGCGATGCCCTAGGGTTCAGCGTCGACCTGCTGTTGAAGGAGGACGCCATGACTCGCCTGACGGCGCTGCTGTTGCTGCTGATTGCAATACCGCTGGCTGCTGCCCGCCCGACCATTGACGCTCATTTGCATCACGTTAACTTCCTGCATGACAGCGATGGTTTGGAGACGCTGCTCGACGCCATGGACGCGGCCGATATCGAAGCGGCGGTGGTACTCGGCCTGCCGGTCACCAAAAAGTGGGAAGAAGACGCCCCACGTGAGCCGCGCTATTACATGGGCGATGAAGCGCCGGTGTATTACTACAGCGCCGCTGATCCGCTACTAATCGCTGCGCTTGATGCGTTGCCTGCCGCCCAGCAGCGGCGGCTGTACCCCTTCATGTCCGGCTTCAATCCCACGGACTTGAATGCGGTGGAACATGTGCGGCGCATGATCGAGGCGTACCCGAACCGCTGGCAGGGGATCGGTGAGATCCTCACCCGCCACGATGACCTGACCGCGCTGACCGACGGCGAGACCGCCCGCGCCAACCATCCGGCGTTGATCGCGGTATACCGGCTAGCGGCGCAGCACGATCTGCCGGTGCTGCTGCATAGCAATCTGACGTCCAAGCGTGAGCGCAGTTTCATTTACCTGTCGGAGCTGGAAGAGGCGCTGGCGGCGGCGCCGGATACCCGATTCATCTGGGCCCATGCCGGCACCAGCGCCGAGATCCACCGCCACCAAGGAGCGCTGCCGAAGTTGGGTGAGACGGTGGAGCAGTTGCTCAAACGCTATCCGAACCTATACGTGGACCTGTCCTGGACAGTGCTGGAGCCCTATCTGCTGGATCAGGAAGGGCGACCCGACCCGGACTGGGTGGCGCTGGTCAGCCGCTGGCCGCAACGTTTCGTGATCGGTTCCGATGTGGTGGGGCGGTTCGGTAATCTGGGCAACATCATGCACAGCTTCGAGCCGTTCTTGGCGGCGCTCCCGTCGGCGGTGGCCGATCGGGTGGCGCGCAAGAATGTGCAGGCACTGCTGCCGGGGCAGGCCGCAATGCCGTTGGACGATTAGCGAATCAGCGACATGAATTCTGCGCGCGTGGCGCTGGATTCACGGAAGGTGCCGAGCATCACCGAGGTGGTGGTGGCGGAGCGCTGCTTCTCCACACCGCGCATCATCATGCACAGGTGCTGGGCTTCGATCACCACGCCAACGCCACGGGCGTCGGTGATGTCTTGGATGGCCTGCGCCACTTGCAGTGTGAGGTTTTCCTGAATCTGCAGGCGGCGGGCGTAGACGTCCAGCACGCGGGCGAATTTTGATAACCCCAGCACTTTGCCGCGTGGCAGATAGGCAATGTGGCAGGTGCCGAAGAACGGCAGCATGTGGTGTTCGCACAGCGAGTAGAACTCGATGTTCTTCACCAACACCATTTCGTCATTGTCGGAGCTGAACACGGCACCATTGACCACGTCTTCGACGCGTTGATGCTGTCCTTGGGTGAGAAACTGCATGGCTTTTGCCACCCGCTTAGGGGTGTCGAGCAGCCCCTCGCGGCCGGGGTCTTCGCCGAGTTGGCTGAGCACACTGCGGTAAAGATCGGAAAGCGGTTCGGTCATGGGGCCACCTTGTGTCGGAGAGATGAAAACAAGGCAGTCAATGATACGGGAATCGCCAACAAAAGGGCGCTAAAAATGACGGCGGCATGGCCGCCGGGCAGGGCGCCCGGCGGTCATTGCTTACAGGCCCATGGCGCGGCCGATCACTTCCTTCATGATCTCGTTGGTGCCGGCGAAGATGCGCGTAATGCGCGCATCCTGATAGGCGCGGCAGATCGGGTACTCATCCATAAAGCCGTAGCCCCCGTGTAGTTGCACGCCTTCGTCCACCACTCGGTTGAGCAGGTCAGTGGTCCAGTACTTGGCCATGCAAGCTTCGTCCGGGGTGATGTCGCCGTTCATTAGCTTTGCCGCCAGGCTGTCGACGAAGGTCTGACCGATGGTGATCTCGGTTTTCATCTCCGCCATCTTGAAGCGGGTGTTTTGGAATTTGCCAATCGGGCGCCCGAACGCGGTGCGTTCTTGCACATAGCGCAGGGTTTCATCGAACGCAAACCACGAGGCGGCCACGGCGCCCACCGCGCACACCAGTCGCTCTTGGGCCAGCTTTTGCATCAGATAGGCAAAGCCCATGCCTGGCTGGCCGAGCACATTTTGCTTCGGCACCTTGACGTCTTCGAAGAACAACTCGGCGGTGTCCTGCGCTTTCATGCCCATTTTTTTCAGGTTGCGGCCGCGGCTGAAGCCCTCCATGCCACGCTCCACCAGCACCAACGTGATCCCTTCCGGCGCTTTGCCGGCAACGATCACCAGATCGCTGAGAATGCCGTTAGAGATGAACGTCTTGGAGCCGTTGAGCACGTAATGATCGCCGCGGTCGTCAAGCGTGGTTTTGATGGCTTGCAGATCAGAGCCGGTGCCGGGTTCGGTCATGGCGATGGCAAGGATGGTCTTGCCGCTCACCACACCCGGCAGGAAGCGGGCTTTTTGTTCGGCGGTGCCGTAGCTGTGCAGGTAGGGCGCAATAATGTCGTTGTGCAGACTGAGCGCAAAACCGGAGGCGCCGGCACGGGCCAGCTCCTCAATCATGATTTGTGAATAGCGGAAGTCAGTGAGGCCGAGGCCGCCGTACTCTTCCTCGACGAACGGTGCCAGGAAACCCTGGCTGCCGGCTTTCTCCCACACTTCGCGATCAACGATGCCGGCTTCGATCCAGCGCTCTTGGTGCGGCTTGACCTCCTGCTGACAGAACTGGCGGAAGCTGTCGCGAAAGATGTCATGTTCTTGTTGGTAGTGAGTGCGCTTCATCCTGAGCTCCATTAGATTATGGGCGCTTGGCGTCCCGGGAGGACCTGCCAGCCATTATTGGAAACAGGGTGAAACAGGCTCAATGGCGCAAAGTGCCAACGGCTCTGACATTTATTATCATGTGCCGCGCTGCGCCGGCGCTGTTGCCGTGCAGCGGTGCTGTATAGCAGTCCATCGGGGAACAGCAAGCGGCGCAGGCCGAGCAAGGTTGTCGTACGCATGATCAATCGGAAGACCATTGCCATCGATCGGGTGATCCGGGTGCTGCAGGCTGCGGCCCGGGGCGGTGCCTCGATCCCGCAGTTGCTGGAAGCGGCCGACATTCCGCGCCGGGTGTTGGATGATCCGGCGGCGCGCATCGAGCAGGCGGCGTTTATCCGCCTGATGATGGAGGTGATGCGCCAGACCCAAGATGAATTCCTCGGCTTCGGTCAGGGGCGTAAGTCCAAACCAGGCACGTTCAGCATGATGGCCCACGCGGTGATCAACTGCCCGACCTTGGGCCATGCCATCGAGCGCGGCACGCGCTTTTATGATCTGTTTGATCTCGATGTGCGGGTGAGTCTGGAACAGCAGGGCGAGCACGCTTGGCTGCAAGTGGATGCCAGCCCGCGGTTGGATTTCCGCGAAGTGATTGTGGACGCTTGGCTGTTCCTGTCGCTGCGCTTCATGAGTTGGCTGGTGGGCAAGGGCCTGCAGGCCCAGCGGGTGGAGTTCGATTTTTCCCGCCATGCGCCAGAAGGTGAATTCCGTTCCACCTTCACCGCACCGGTGGAGTTCGACCAGCCGCACAACCGCATGGTGTTTGCGGCGGAATGCTTGGAGCTGCCGCTGGTGCAGAACCAGTTGTCGCTGTCTCGCTTCCTGCGCGATTCGCTCGCTCAGTTGATGGACGACAATGTGCATAATGTTGGCTTGCCAGCGCAGATTCGCACCATTATTTCTAATGAATACGGCAACAGTTTTCCGGATTTTTCCGAGATCTGTGAGAAGCTCAACATGACGCCGCAAACCTTGCGCCGGCGTTTGAAAGACGGCAATACCAGCTACCAGGAAATCAAGGATTCGATCCGCAAAGATGCGTCCGTGTATTACCTGTCAAAAGCAGAGTTGTCGATTGACGAGATCGCCTTGCTGATGGGCTTCAGCGAAGCCAGCTCATTCCACCGTGCATTCAAGAAATGGACCGGCAAGACGCCGTCCGTGTATCGGAGAGAACACTTTGAACATTAATCCGGGTTCCGTGCACGCTGATGAAAACGTGGCACGGTTGCTGATCACTTGCGCTGACCAGCCGGGCATCATCAGTGCGGTGAGTACCTTCCTGTACCACCACGGCGCCAACATCACTGATTTCGATCAGCATACCTCCGACCTGCGTGACGGCCGTTTCTTCCTGCGGCTGGAGTTCCAACTGCCGGGCCTGCAGCAGAACTTGGACAGCCTGCGCACTACTTTCTCGGAGCGCGTTGCGGCGCAGTACCGCATGGAATGGAGCCTGACGCCGTCGTCGGAGAAGAAGCGCATGGCGTTAATGGTGTCGCGTCATGACCACGTATTGATGGAGCTGCTGTGGCGCACCATGCGTGGCGATCTGCCGGCGGTGATCCCGATGGTGATCAGCAACCATGATGACCTGCGTGGTGAAGTGGAGCGCTTCGGCATCCCGTACCACCATATTCCGGTGCAGGGTGACGACAAAGCGGCGGCAGAAAAGAAAGCGTTGGAGCTGCTCGACGGCCAAGCCGACTTGGTGGTGTTGGCGCGTTACATGCAGATCCTGAGCCCGGATTTCGTTGCTGCTTATCCGCAGCGCATCATCAACATCCACCACTCGTTCCTGCCGGCCTTTGTCGGCGCCAACCCGTACCAGCGGGCCTGGGAGCGTGGTGTGAAGCTGATCGGTGCCACCAGCCACTACGTCACTGAAGATCTCGACCAGGGGCCGATCATCGAGCAGAACGTGGCGCGGGTGTCTCACCGCAATAGCGCTGAGGACCTCAAGCGCCTCGGGCAGGATGTGGAGCGTGAAGTGCTACTGCGTGCGGTGCGCTGCCATTTGGAAGACCGGGTGATCGTGCATGGCAACAAGACCATTGTGTTCGTCAAATGAATTGCGGCGGGCCAGCGCCCGCTTGGTGAGCGTTGACTGATGAGTGCTGATTCGATACCCGCTGCCGACCACCAACTGGACGCCCGCGGCTTACTGTGCCCGGAACCGGTGATGCTGCTGCACAGTAAGGTGCGCGACATGGCGCCGGGGGAGGTCTTGGAGGTGGTGGCCACAGATCCGTCCACCGAGCGGGATATTCCCAAGTTCTGCCAATTCCTCGGCCATACGCTGGAATATCGCGACCAAGATGGCGCGCTATACCGTTATTGGGTGCGCAAGAAAGGCGGCTGAAAACAAAAGCGCTCGTCGTGACATCCTGTCAGTTCGAGCGCTGAGAAGTGGCGGTGAGCGCCGGGTGAAATAGATTAGCCGTTAGGCGATATGCGCATATCCTAATAGCTCTTTGGTCAAAGAAGAAGCGCCATTCACACGATGGCAACCATAGCAAGCCGCTATGGTTGCCATCACTTCATTTTTACCCTTTTAAATCATTCGCTTGGCGTCTTTGTAACAGATTGGTTTATTCGCTGCAGAGCATCGCCACCGCTGCCAGTGCCTCCGGGTCCTGGTCTTTGATGCGATTGGCAATCCCGTGCTGGAAGAAGTAGCGGAATGACGGGTCGCTGTCTGCCCGTACCAAGCACGGATCGTGGGGCAGAATGGGCGTGCGGGTCACTTGGTCCTCATCTGCGATCATCGGGTGGATGCCGCTCTCGTCCAGTTCCCACGCCACCACCTCAGCCAATTGCAGGGTGTGCAGATTGTCTTCGGAGAACACGGCGTGAGTGCCGATGGTGTCGGGGATCTGCTGGTGGATGTCAGCGCCGAATACGCTGCGGGCCGCTTCCAGCTCGCGCACCTTGTGTTCCGGTGCCTCGGTGAAGAAATAATCGCTGTCTGGCAGCCGGTAGCCGACCCATTCAGCTTCCATAGGCCGGGTCAGTTCCGGGGCGCTGGTGAGCTGTGTCAGCCACGGCACTAACGCCACCACCTCCCCATCGCTTTTCAGCGCCCACGCAAGCGCTCGCAGTGAGAAGAGCTGGTCTGGGAACCGGTGATTGGAGTAGAGAATCTCGATGCCGTCGTGTTCTGGTGACAGGCGCAGGTAGTGGGGTGATTGAGGCTGGCGGCGTTGGCGGCGTTCGTCGAGCGACACCACTTTGGCCGGGGACGGGGAACCCTGAGAAGCTTTCGTATGCACATTGGGCATGATGACCCTCCTTGCTGCAGCTGTCTGTCGTCAGGCCTTTTCAAGCTAGCCTGAGCGCGGTTGCGCTGCAACCACTGGCGCCGGGCGGCACCGCAAGGAGGAACAATTTTACTGCAGCGGCGCCGGACACTTGCCCGGCGCCGTCGTGCTTACTCCACCGGGTCAGTGCATTCGCTGCGGGCGCCGTCGACGCGGCAGCGGATGCGGTGCAGCAGGCTCATCATGTCAGCATCGTAGTGCCCGGTGTTGCGCAGTTGCACGCGGGCTTCCTGCATCATGATCTCGTATTCCTGCTTGTCCGCAGCGGGAATGTCCTGGAACCACTTTGGATCAACGCGTTCGGCTTCCTTCGACAACTGCTGCTGGATGCGGGCCAGGTTGTTGAAGAAGTATTCGCGTGATTTCTGCGCGATCTCCGGTGAGAACTTGTCGCTGCGGCCGACCAGCTGCAGCGTGATCTGCATTAGCGGGTAGTTGATGATGGCGCCGTTGGGTGCCAAACCGCGGTACAGCTCCAGCGCGCCGTAGGCTACCAACGGTGAGGCAATCACGTCGACCTGGCCATTATTAAAGCGCGAGGAGAAGTTGGTGATGTCGGAGGCCACCGGTGTGGCGCCAACCTGGGCCACCAGTTGTGCTTGGGTCGGGTCGTACTCCAGCACCGCTACTTTCTTGCCAGCGGCCTTGGCCAGCGTGTTGATGTTGCGGTCGTTAACGAAGATGTAAGCGGCACCGGCCGGGGCGACGCCCATGACGGTATAAGGCCCCTGGATCATGCGTGCAGCAGACTGCGGATGCGACAGCACCTGCATGGCGGTGCGGAAATGGGCGTCATCGGGGATGCTGCCAATGGAGTCGAGGCTGCCGGTGTACTTGTTGAACTGGCGCGCGCGGATGCCGGTCATCAGCGTGGCGTCACATTGGTTGGACTTCAGTTCTTCGGCGGCAATGCCTTCGTTGGTGTGCGGCAGCAGTTCTACTTCCAGGCCCCAGCTGACCGCTTCCAGCTGCCATTCACGCATGGCTTGCATGGCGGGCCCGGCGTTGCCGGCGATGTCCCACACGCAGACTTTAAGTTTTGGTGCCGCGATGGCGGGGGTGGAGAGCAATGGGGCGGCCAGCGCGAGGCCGGCAGACAGCAACAGGAAACGCGCAGCGTTCATGGTGAATTCCTTATCAGCGTTATTGTTTTGCAGTGCAGTGTAAGACGGCGGCGCTGCCACCGCGTTGTCTGTATCGACCGGCAGCAAGGGAGAAAGTGCCACCGGGGTGGTGGCAAGGGCGGGGCCACGGACGTGACCCCGCCGAGGCATCAGGCTTTGCCCTGATTGGCTACCGCTGCGGCAGCGGCTTCTGCTGCGTCAGCATCGCCCAAGTAGTAGGCGTCGCGGACCGGCTTCAGGTTGTCATCCAGCTCGTACACCAACGGGATGCCGGTGGGAATGTTGAGCTTGAGGATGTCTTCGTCGGAGATACCGTCCAGGTGCTTGACCAGCGAACGCAGGCTGTTGCCGTGGGCAACGATCAGCACTTGCTTGCCGGCGCGGATCTTGGGCGCGATCTCTTCTTCGAAGTAAGGCACGAAGCGGGCCACCGTGTCTTTCAGGCTTTCTGACAGGGGGATCTGTTCCGATGTCAGGTTGTCACGATAGACGCGCTGGTTACCGGCCCAACGCTCGTCGGACAGCTCCAGTGCCGGCGGCGGGATGTCGTAGCTGCGACGCCAGATCAGCACCTGCTCGTCGCCGTATTCGGCGGCGGTCTCGGCCTTGTTCAGGCCCTGCAGGGCACCGTAGTGGCGCTCGTTCAGGCGCCAGTTGCGGATGACCGGGATCCACATCTGATCCATGCCGTCGAGGATGGTCCACAGCGTGCGGATGGCGCGCTTGAGCACCGAGGTATAGGCGACGTCGAACTCGAAGCCGGCGTCCTTCAGCAGCTCCGCAGCGCGGGCGGCTTCGGCACGGCCCTGTTCGGTCAGGTCCACGTCCTTCCAGCCGGTGAAGCGGTTTTCTTGGTTCCATTGGCTTTGGCCGTGGCGGACCAATACCAGTTTGGTGGTCATAGCGAAGTCCTGTGACAGTCAAAAAAGCGCGCGTAGGGTAGCAGAAGCCAACCGCACTGTCGCCGGCCCTCAGGGCGCCGGCGACAGTCGCCAACGCCCGATGGCGCTGCCATGCAGCGCACCGAGATACAGGGCGCCGTCGTACTCCACCACCGAAGTGAGGCCGGACACTTGGCGGCCCTGCGGGTCCATCGGTGCATCCACCAGCCGGCCGTCATTGTCCAGTGCCACCACTAGGGCAAATGGCTCGATTGCTGGCTGCAACGCAGCCGGGAGCCTGGCGATCAAATTACGCATCCACGGCAGATGACCGACTTGGTCCAGCACCGCATTACGGCGGCTTGGCAGCGCCACCCAGTAGCCATCGCCATTCGGGCGGGTGGAAATGTTGTCGGGGAAGCCGGGCAGATTGTCGCTGAACACCTCGTGCTGGCCCGCTCGTTCGCCACGTAGCCAGTAGCGCAGTACCCGGTAACGGTAGGTTTCGTTGACCAGCAAAAAGTCTTGCTCCGGTGACAGCGTGACCCCGTTAGCGAAATAGAGCCCGTCCATCAGCACTTGGACGTCACCATTGACCGGGTCGAAGCGCAGGACGCGGCCGTAGGGACGGCCGACCATCAGGTCGGTCTTGAATTCGGCGAGGCCGAAGCGGGTAGAGGCATCGCTGATATAGATAATGCCGTCACGGTCGACCACCACATCGTCAGCGAAGTTCAGCGGCGCGCCACCGACCTCGGCCAGCAGCGTCTGCACCGAACCGTTAGCGGACACCGACAGCACACCTTTGTAGGCGTCGGCCACGATCAGTTGGCCGTCCGGGGCGAAGGCCAATCCCAGTGGGCGGCCGCCGGTGCGGGCGAAGGTGCTGGTATCGCCCTGACGGTCGATGCGCATGATGCGGCCGTCCTCGGTGCCGGTGAAGAGGTTGCCGTCGGCGTCTACCACCACGTCTTCCGGGCCGGCCAACACGCCGTCACCGAGACGGGCGGTATCGGCCAAGCGCTGGTTTTCGGCCAGTACGCCGGTCAATGGCTGGGCCGGTGGCGCCTGCCAGCCGACCGCGTCCAGATCGCCGGGGCGCATCATCCACAATAGGACAGCGGCCAGCAGTGCGACCAGCAGTAACAGGATTTTCAGCAGTCTCATCGGGGCTCCTCGAACGGGCAGGGCATGGACTAAACCGCCATGGTAGCACCCTGTTGGCTTGGCTCCAGTGCGTCGGCGCACGCAGGTCTCTATAATGCCCGGTCGACAACCGACCGGAATTGCACCCCATGACCTATCTGTGGATCGAGACCAGCGAGCAACTGGCACAGCATCTGGGCAAGCTGCCCGCGGCCGCGCCGTTGTACCTGGACACCGAGTTCATGCGCGAGCGCACCTTTTGGCCGCAGCTGGCGCTGGTGCAACTGAACGTGGACGGGCGCATCTATCTGATCGATGCGCCGGCGCTGAAAGGTGATGCACTGCTGACCGAACTGCTGACCCAACACCCGTTGGTGATGCACGGCTGCTCCGAAGATCTCGAGGCGATCCGGGTATTCACCGGCGTCTTGCCATGTGAAATCCGCGATACCCAGGTGGCTGCTGCGCTGTGTGGCGCTAGCCTGCAATTGAGCTATCAGCGATTGGTGGCGGACACCTTCGAGGTGGAGCTGCCCAAAGACGCTACCCGCACCGATTGGCTGCGCCGGCCGCTCAGCATCCGCCAGCTCGATTACGCCCGTGACGACGTGGTATGGCTGCCACAGCTGGCCGAAGGCCTGACCGAGCGCCTGTCTGATCTGCGCCGGCTGGCGTGGTGGCAAGAAGAATGCCAGGCGATGCTGGATGCAGTGCCTTCGGCGACCCCTCTGCCGGACGCGTGGAAACAAGTGAAGGGCGCCGGAGGAATCACCGGCGTGCCGCTGGCGCATCTGGAAGCGGTGGCGGCCTGGCGCGATCGCGAAGCGCGCAGCCGCGACTTGCCGCGCAGCTTCTTGCTCAAGGACCCGGTGCTGCTGGCACTGTGCCAGAGCGCACCGACTTCGCTGGCACAATTGGAGCCATTGGGAGTGCACCCGTCAGTGGTGCGTCGCGATGGCCATACACTGCTGGCACTGCTGCGCGACAGCGCTGCCAACACGCCGCCCCCGGCGCTGCCGGGACCCCCGGAGCCGGAAGAGCGGGCGCGGGTAAAACGCCTGCGCGCCGCCGCCGAAGAAATGGCACAGAAACTGGATCTTGAAACCGATGTGCTGGTGCGCCGCCGCTGGCTGGAATCACTGGCACGCAATCCCGACCAGTTGCCCTCGCGCCTGACCGGCTGGCGACGAGAGTGGGTCGGGGAGGCACTGCAGAAGGTAGCCGCAGAATGACCCCAATGCCGTTGATGTGCTCAATCTACAAAAGCAGCAAGCAGGACGAGATGTACCTGTACGTGAACAAAAAACTGGGCCTGGAAGTGGTGCCGGAAGCGCTGTTGGCGCGTTTCGGCACGCCCAAGCTGGTGCTAGACCTGATGATGAAACCTGGCCGTACATTGGCGCGGGTGGACGCCGAGAAAGTGCGCGAAGCACTCAATGGCCAAGGTTGGTACTTGCAACTGCCGCCGCCGGCGGACGACGACCTCTACCTGTCACAACGGCATGCCCTCCGTGCTCCGTGAGCGGTTCTGGGAGCGCTTCGCGCTGTCCGAGCTGACGCCGCCGGAATGGGAAGCGCTTTGTGACGGTTGTGGCCGCTGTTGTGTGATCAAGCTGCTAGACGACAACACCGAGCAATTGCACTACACCTCGTTGGCGTGCCGGTTGCTGGATGCCGGTAGCGCCCGCTGCCGTGATTACGGCGACCGCTTCCGCCAGGTGCCGGGCTGTGTGGCGGTGACACCAGAGATCGCTGGCCAAGACTGGTTGCCGGCCACCTGCGCTTACCGGCGGCTGGCGCGTAGCCAGCGGTTGCCGGACTGGCACCCGTTGCTAACCGGCGATCCGGCCTCAGTGGAAGCAGCCGGTTATTCGGTGAAGGGCAAGGTCACCAGCGAGCAGAGTGTTCATGAAGACGACTATGAGGACTATGTGGTGCGCTGGTTAGGGTAACTGTGGCGGCCAGCGCCGATGG
Source organism: Alcanivorax sp. REN37 (assembly GCF_041102775.1). NCBI lineage: Bacteria > Pseudomonadati > Pseudomonadota > Gammaproteobacteria > Oceanospirillales > Alcanivoracaceae > Isoalcanivorax > Isoalcanivorax beigongshangi. Next base: position 1,876,697 of record NZ_JBGCUO010000001.1, on the reverse strand, counting down.
TTTGTCGTTGATGGATAAAATACTCAGCCAATAAAAAAGCCCCGCATGGCGGGGCTTTTTTATTGGGCGGACGAATCAGAAATCCACCGTCAACCCGATATTGTAGCGGCGGCCATCGAGCACGACGTCATAGTCGCTATTGGTGACGGTGCGGTTGCCGATGTTGTAAACGCCGGCACGGGTGCGCAGGCGCTCGCTCAGCTGCAGGTTCATGCCGACATCAACGAAGCTGTAGCCCGGCGTGCCGTTCGACATGCTGGTGCGGCTCAGGTAGTCAGAGGTGCGACCACGGTGGTTAACCTGGCTCCACAAACTGAAATTGTCGGTGGTTTGCCATTCAACACCCGCGTTAAACATATGACGGGGCATTTTGTTGAGCGGGTTGCCTTTTTGTGGGCCGCTCTTTTGCTCCGACTCGGTGAAGGTGTAGCTGGCGCTGACCAGTACGTCAGGAATTACTTGGTAGGCGAGGGTGGCCTCCACGCCCTGCATTTCCGCTTTGTCCACGTTCTTACGATCGCTCACGAACCAGTAATTCACGCCCTGGTAGTCACACAGCCAAGTGTTGGGATCGCTCTGGTCGGCATTGGGGTCCAGCTCGGTGGAAGAGCAGACGCGGTCTTCGAGAATCTTGTCCTTGAACTGGGTGTGGAACAGCATTGCGCTCAGGTTCAAGCCCCAGGCCGGTTCGTTGAAGACGAAGCCTGCTTCGTAGTTGATGCTCTTTTCCGCTTCCAGATCCGGATTGCCCTTAATCACCGCGCCGGGTGCAGCCAGATTGCGACCACCGGTGGTGCCGGCAAAGTCTTCCGACGATTCACGCAGGGAAGGGGCTTTGTAGCCGGTGGATACGCCGCCCTTCAGCGTCCACTGGTCGGTGGCGTGAAATACGGCGTAGAGACGCGGGGAGACATGGCCGCCGTACTGCTCGTCATGGTTGTAACGCATGCCACCGGTCAATGCGAAGCGGTCGGTCAGGCGCCACTCATCCTCGGCAAACACGGCGTATTGCCAACGGTCCAGTGTGATCGGCAAGTTGTTGTAGTTGGTGACGCGGTCTTCTAGCTCTTCTTTGCGGTACTCGACCCCGGCGGTCACGGTGTGGTTATCGATGAAGTAGCTGGCGTGGGTGTGGGCGATCAGTGTGTTGTAGAAGATACCGCGTGCGTACTGGCCGCCGCGGGTAGGGTTCTGCGAATCCTCATACTTCACGTACGAGTCGGTCACCACGTTGTTGTAGCGACCGGCGTGGGCAAGGGTGAATACATCCTTGTCGCCACGGTTGTAGCTGTCCACGGTGCTGGAGACGCCGAGGTTATGGGTGCGCTCTTGGCGGGTGAAGTCGTAGGCGAAGGAGAAATCGTTCGCCTCATCCGGGGTCAGGTTCAGCCGCAGACCAAGCTGACGGCGTTTGAACTCCGGGTCACTGGAGCCGCTTTTTTGGCCGCCGATGAAGGTGCTTTCATCGTTACCTTGCAACGCCCCCGTCAATTGGAGTGACAGCAGGTCTTGAATCACCGGCCCGGCCATATAGACGTTGGTCTGCCAGCCGTCTTCATTGACGCGGTTGGCGGGACCGGGCTTGTCATAGCCCATCGACAGGGTGCCGCCCCACTCAGCCGGCGAGCGACGGGTGATGATGTTGATGATGCCGCCCATGGCATCCGAGCCGTACAGTGACGACATCGGACCGCGGATCACTTCGATGCGCTCGATCATCGACAGCGGCGGCAGGAAGTTAACTTGGGTGCCACCGTCCATGCCGTTGGGGCTGAACGCATCGCTGCCTTGTACTGGACGGCCATCCACCAAGTATAGGGTGTAGGCGGAGCTCATGCCGCGCATCGACACATCCTGATAGGCGCTGCCGCCGGTCACATACACACCGGGTACGTTCTTCAGGGCATCGGTGACGTCTTTATAGGACTGCTTTTCCAGCTCTTCACGGGTAATCACGGAGATGCTGGCAGGCGCATCTTCCACGTGCTGTTCGAAGCCGGATGCAGAAATGACGGTGACAGTTTTTAGGTCAACAACATCGTCTGTGTTGGTGGCGGTCTGGGCCAGAGCCAAGCTGCTGGATGCCAATGCGATGGCGCCGCACAGCAGGCGGGGGGTAAACAGGGGTCGCATTACAGGTCCTCATCGCGAACAAAAATGTGCGCAAGGTGCGCAGGTCCAAGCGTGTGAACAGTAATTAAGTTGATAATCATTATCAATACGAATTTTTGACAGATGCGCTATTTGTGGCCGCGCGCCTATAATCTTGGCCGGCATACCGGCACCAATCAGGGCCAGGGTGTGGCAGACAGGAGGAATAACGGGTGACAGAACAGGGATACATGGTGGCGTGGCTGGCCTATCTCGGCGCAGCCTTCGTGGTACTGGTGGTCATGACCTTGGTCGCCCAGCGTTGGCACCGATGGGTCAAATATCCGTTTATCGCCATCCTCGTCGGTATCCTCTTTACGCCGTGGCCGGTGGCTGCTGACAGCGACAACCTCGGGCCAGCGTGGATCATCACGCTGTTTGAAGCCTTGATTCAGAAAGAAGCCAACCCGCTGCGTGCCGGTGCTCCGCTGTTGGCGGCGGTGGTACTGTGCCTAGTGGTGGCTACGGTGCAATTTGCCATCCGTCGTCGTCGATGAGTGAGTGCCTGTTCTGCCGTATCTTGGCCGGTGACACCGCGGCCAGTGTGGTGCATGAGGACGACCAAGCGCTGGTGATGCTGGATCTGTATCCAGTACGCCCCGGGCATGTGCTGATTATTCCCAAGCAGCATGTGGCGCGGGTGGAGGAGCTGTCGGCCGCCCAGCTCGGGCACTTGGTGAACCTGGCCCAGCGGCTGATTCGCGCCGAGCGCGCCGTGGCGGACAGCACCGGCGGCAGCGCGCCAAAGGGCCACAATCTGCTGATCAACGACGGCGCGGCCGCCGGCCAACATGTTCCCCACCTGCATTTACATGTGATTCCCCGCGAGGGCCCGGGTGACCGGCCGGCGTTGGCGCTGGCGTGGCTGACGCGGCTGTTCGGTCAGGTACGGCGCAGTGCCCGCCGCGAACGGCTGGACCGCATGGCCGGTCTGCTGCGCGAACATTTCCCTTCTGCATGAACGCATTGGTGCGCCGCGGCGTGGCGGCAGATATTCCGCTGTTGCAACAGATCGAGTGCAGTGCTGCGCAGCGTTTTGCGCAGCTGCCCGGCCTCGGCTGGCTGGCCGACGGCGAACCCTACGATGCCGACCAGCACCAACGCTTGATGGCGCTCGGTACCCACTGGGTGGTGGAGCACCAAGGTCAGCCGGTGGGTTTTCTCGCCGCGGAGCGCTTCGGTACCGACTTGCACGTGTGGGAGTTGGATGTGGCATTGCCACACCAAGGCCGCGGCCGGGGCCGGGCATTGTTGTCTGCGGCCCAGCAGTATGCTGCAGCCAGCGGCGTGCAGCGGCTGACGCTGACTACCTTCCGCGAGGTGCCGTGGAATGCGCCGTTTTACCGGCGCTTTGGGTTCCGGGAATGGGCGGCGGCGGAATGGCCGCCGCGGCTGCAGCAGGTGATGGCCCGGGAGCGGGCGTTAGGCCTCACTCCCGAGGAGCGCTGCGTGATGCAGTGCCCGGTTACTCCAGCGGAATAACGCTGTAGCTGGACTGCACTTTCTGGAACAGCCAATCATGCAGGCCGTCTGAGGCCAGTGGCAGGAACGCCACCACCAGCAGCGCGGTGAGCAGTACCGAGATCGGCAACAGGTACTTTTCATAGCGTACCCAGAACGGACCGCTGCTGATCTTGGCGCGCTCGACTTCTTCATCACCCACCACTTGGCGGGTCAGCAGGTGGTTAAGTGCCACCGGCGGCGTTAGGTAACCCAGCTCAAAAGAAATCAGCGCCATCATCCAGAAGTGCAGCGGTGCAATGCCGTTGCTGAAGGCGATCTGGGCAATGGTGGCGTTGACCAGAATGACCGCGCCATAGGGATCCATGATCATGCCGATACCGACCATGATCACTACCAGCACCGCCATGGTCACCCACACCGACGGCATCTGCGTCGGCAGTGCTTCCATCAGGCCACTGCGCTCGATGATGCCGCCGACACTCACCGACAACGCCATCAACATCAGCAATGCACCGATATGGGCAGTGGTTTCATTGGTGGCAAAGCGCACCGATTGCTCGAAGCTGCCGGCGCGCAGATGGCCTTCCTGCTCCGCTTCCAGTCGGTGCTGGAGGCGTTTGTTTTTCGGCGTCAGCAGGAACTCGTACAGCAAGATGGCCAACATCACGATGGGCAGGATGATCGGTGCCGAGAATTCATCCAGACGGCGATCAAGCACGTGCTTGAAGAACAGCACCACGGCGGCAATCAGCAGGACGTAGGGCAACAGCGGCAGCATCCGCTTCAGGCTTTGCGGGAGCGCCTCGGCAAAGGGTGCGATGCGGGCCGGCTCCCGCCGCGCGAACTGCGAGAACAGGAAGAACAAGCAGGCGGTTAGGATGAACAGTTTGATCCCGGAGCCGTACAGCTCGGAAGTAGTCACCGAGTTATTGAGCGCAGCGATGATCACCACCAAGAGGCAAGGGCGCAGCACCACGCCCATGGAGCCGGACATGGCGGTGGTGGCCAGCGCCATCTGCGGCCGCGCGCCGGCGCGGATCAGCTCGCTGTAGATTACGGCACCGGCAGCGATCACGAAAATACCAGAGGCGCCGGTGTAGGCGGTGGGTACCGCGGTGACGATGAGTACCACGAAGCACAGCAGTTCCGGAGACATTTTCCAGGGGCGGAACAGGTCGAACACCAGGTGTGCCAAGCGGGTCTGCTTGAGCATCATGCCGATCCAAATGTACAGCGCCAGATTCAGGAACATGTTCGACATTTCCATCATCATGCCGAGGTAGACGCTGATGCCGTGGTAATAGCCGCCGATCATGAACTGGCTGCCGGCGCTGAGGCACATGAAGCTGTACAGCGGAATGGTGAGCAGCGCTTTGCCGGTGGAACCGCCGCGCTCCAATGTCTGCGGCGGCCGCGCCAGTTGCCATAGATTGCACAGCGCGAGGAAGCCGAATCCAGCAATCCAAAACGCATGCAGGTAGAAGTGATTGATCTGAATGCCGTCTGCCTGTGCGATCAGTTCCTGTTGGCGGTACACGAATGCCGACAGCGTCAGCATGCTGTTGGCCAACAGCTGGGCGCCGGTGGACACGTAGTGGTCCTTCAACGTACGCACCGGGCGCAAGCTGATGTGATGGCGGGCGAGGGTAGTGGTGGCAGCGCAGATCAACAGCAGCAGACACAGCAGCAAGCGTTTGTAGCTGCCCAGCTCGGTAACCCCGAAGGCGATGCCAGCCTCCAGCGTGCGGAACGCCTTTACGCCCGGGGTGATGCGCGCCTGCACCCGCTCGTAGGTGTCCCAGCGGCCGCGGCACACCTCTTGGGAGCGTTCCAGCGAACGGCGGATGGCCTGTTCGTCTACATCGACACCGAGCATGGCGGCGAGCGGGTCATGCTCGGCGTTGCGCAGGCGCTCCTGCACGGTGCGCGCCACCTCTGTTTCCAGATCACGGTCGCGCTCGCACACCGGTTCCGACTGGGTGGCGCGCAGCAGGAAATACTCTTCCCAGGTGCGCTCGCCGACCTTCAGTAGCTGTGAATGGATGATCTCGCCGGAGGCCAGGAAAATCGCCAGCAGCAGGATCAGCATGGAGGGGAACGAGGAAAGCCATTCGGCAACGGTGCGGTTGGCCACCCGGAAGGTGGAGGAGTCAGCCATGAAATCATCCCTGTTTGTTGTTATGGGCTGCGCAGTGACAAGGCGGCAGCCGGCCACCAGTGTAGCGCTGCTGGAAGTCTTGACCTACCGATCAAAGGGGCCGAAAAGGTGCTTTTCGAAATGTGCAGGGTTGCCAAGGCGGACAGCAGAAACGCAAAACGGGCCCGAAGGCCCGTTTTGCAGTGCAGCAGCGTGATCAGTCGAGAGACATCATCACTTGGTTGGCACTGGCGGCTTGCTTTTGGAACAGCCAATCGTGCAGCGAATCGGACGCCAGCGGTGCGAAGGCCACCAGCATTAGCGCCGTGAACATCACCGCCACCGGCAAGGTGAACTTCTCGTAACGTTGCCAGAACGTGCCTTCCGTCAGCGCCGCTCTGGCGACTTCGTCGTCGCCGACCACCTGCCTGGTGAGCAGATGGTTGAGCGCCACCGGTGGTGACAGGTAGCCCAGCTCGAACGAAATCAACGCCATCATCCAGAAGTGGAGCGGGGCAATGCCATTGTTGAAGGCGACCTGGGCAATGGTGGCGTTCACCAGAATCACCGCGCCGTAGGGGTCCATGAACATGCCGATCGACACCAGCACGATGACTAGGATGCCCATCGTCACCCACACCGAGGAGAAGGTGGCCGGCAATGCTTCCATGATGCCGGAGCGCTCCACCACGCCGCCGACGCTGACCGACAGCGCCATCAGCATCAGCAGCGCACCGATGTGGGCGGTGGTTTCGTTGGTCGCCGTACGCAGCGCGTGCTCCAAATTGCGCGGGCGGTGGTGGCCATCGGCTTCGGCTTCAATGCGGTTTTTCTCGCGCTTGTTTTTGCCGAGCAGCAGGTATTCGTAGATCAGCACCGCCAGCAGTACCACCGGCAGAATGATCGGCGCCGAGAACTCATCCAGGCGGCGGTCCAGCACGAAGCGGAAGAACAGCACCACGCTGGCGATCACAATGGCGTAGGGCACCAGCGGCAGCAGCAGGCGCGCCGATTGCGGCACCGCTTCGCTGAACGGGGCAATGCGAGCCGGCTCGCGACGGGCGAACTGGGAGAAGATGAAGAACAAGAACGCGGTCAGGAAGAACAGCTTGATACCTGAGCCAAACAGCTCGTTGGTGGTCACCGAGTTGTTCAGTGCGGCGATGATCACGACCAACAGACACGGACGCAGTACCACGCCCATGGAGCCGGACATGGCGGTGGTGGCCAGTGCCAGCTGCGGGCGGGTGCCAGAGCGGATCAGTTCGTTATAAATCACCGCACCGGCGGCGATCACGAAGATGCCGGAAGCGCCGGTGTAGGCGGTCGGTACCGCGGTCACCAGCAACACCACGAAGCACAGCAGTTCCGGGGACATCTTCCACGGGCGGAACACGTTGAACACCAGCTGCGCCATGCGCGTCTGCTTCAGCATCATGCCGATCCAGATGTACAGGGCCAGGTTCAGGAACATGTTGGACAGTTCCATCATCATGCCGAGGTACACGCTCATGCCGTGGTAGTAACCACCGATGATGAACTGGATGCCTGCGCTCAAGCACATGTAGCTGTACAGCGGCACCGTCAGCAGGCCTTTGGCCCAGCTGCCGCCGGGTTGCAGATCATTCGGTGCTGGGCGGATCAACTGCATCAGGTTGCACAGCGCCAGGAAGCTGAAGCCGGCAATCCAAAACGCGTGCAGGTAGAAGTGGCTGATCTGGATGCCTTGAGCGGCCGCATGCACTTCCTGCTGGCGATAGACCACGGCTGAGAATGTCAGCAGCAGGTTGGCTGCCAACTGCACCATGCTCGACATGCGGAAGTCGTTGACGGTGCGGATCCCGCGCAGGGAAATATGGTGGCGAGTAAGGGTGGTGGTGGCAGCACAGATCAGCAACAGCAGGCACAGCAACAGGCGCTTATAGCCGCCCAGCTCGGTGACGGCCATGGCGACGGTGGTTTCCACTGCAGCAAACGCCTGTACACCCGGCGTCTGGCGTGCGGCCACGCGCTCATAGCGGGCCCAGCGGTCCTGACACACTGCTACCGAGCGCTCCAGCGATTTGCGGATCGCATCGCGGTCAATGCTGGCGCCGAGCAGCCCGGCGAGCGGGTCATCTGCGGCTTCAGCTTCGCGTTGCTGCACCGTGCGCTCGACCTCTAGATCGAGATCGCGGTCGCGTTCACAGGTGGGTTCCACCGAGGCGGAACGCAGCAGGAAATATTCTTCCCAGGTGGATTCGCCCACTTTCAGTAACTGCGAGTGGATGATTTCACCGGAGGATAAAAAGATGGTGAGTAATAGGATCAGGATGGTGGGCAGCGAAGACAGCCACTCACCGGGAGAGCGGTTGAGAAACGTGTGGCGCGAGGACGTTTGCATGGTTCACCCAGTTATTCTTGTAGATGCCCGCCAAAAAGGCCGCGGAGCAAAATGACCAATCGCAACGTAAGCAGGGTGAAAGTGGTCGAAACCCTGCTACGGACCTTTCTAACGAACGGTTGAACGTGCTGGCATGCGAAAAGCGGAGCCCGGACAGGCTCCGCTTTGATCACAACTCGGTTGGCATCACTCGCGCTGGTCAGAACACTCAGCACGGGACGCATCCATGCGACAGCGGATGTTGCGCAGCAGGGACATCATGTCCTTGTTGTAAACGCCGGCGCGGGTCAATTCGATCCGGGCGTCGCGCATCATTTCGTCGTAGCGCTCGGCATCACCCTCAGAAACCGGGATCCACCATTTCTTGTCAATCTCGCTGTAGGAGTTGTTGATCACACGCATGGCACGATCGAACACCGTAGAGGAGAAGTACTGACGCGACCATGCAGCAAAGTCATCGTTGAACTTGTCTTGTCGGCCAATGACCTGAGTGGTGAGCTGGCCCAGCACGTACTGCACGATACCGCCGTTCGGCTCCATGCCTTTGTAGAGCTCCAGCGCGCTGTAGGCCATCACCGGTGCGAAGGAAATATCCACGCTGCCGTTGTTGAAGCGGCCGGAGAAGTTGGTGATATCAGACATCACCGGCGACATACCGACGCTGGCGGCCATCTTGGCTTGGGCTTCGTCGTACTCCATCACCGAAATCGATTTGCCGGCGAGGGCGTTGACGTTGTTGATGCTTTTGTCTTTCACGAACAGGTAGGCCGCGCCCATCGGCGCCACGCCCATGACCTGGAAGTTGCCGGATTTCAGGTGCGGCACGATGCGCTCGTTGTTGCTGCCGATCACTTGGATGATGGCGCGCATGGCGTCGTAGCTGGGCACCGCGCCGATGGAATCGAGGCTGCCGGTGTAGTTATTGAACTGGCGACCGCGCAGGCCGGTGATGGCGGCGGCGTCGCACTGGCCCGCTTTCAGGTCTTCAGCGGCGATGTTCTCGTCGGTGTAAGCCTTCAAAGTCAGGTCATAACCATGATCGAGCGCCGCGGTGCGGTAGTCTTTCATGATGTTATAGATGTCGCCGGAGGTGCCGATGATGTCGAACACGCACATGGTGCGCTTCTCGTTGGCAACGGCGGAGCCGCTGACAGCCAGCAGCAAGGACGAAGCAACGGCGAGGACGGTTTTGTTGTAGCGCATGGGGGGAGTCTCCGTGTACTGCATTCAAACGAGCCGGCAGTGGGGGCTGCCGGCTCCACCCGGTAAAAAATTACAAAAGATCGTCGATGTTAAAGCTGTTGTTCTGTTTCGGCGTTTCGTCCCAGAAGGTGCCGAGGCCACCGAACGGCGTGCGCTTGCCGGTGGCTTCGGTCCACATGCGATCGGAAATGCCTTTGACCAGTTGGAACGCAATGGCATCGATCAGCGCGTAGTCAGGGTTGAGGTCCTGATCGTTATTGGCGAAATCACGAATTGCCTTACGCACGCGGTCGGTGTCGCCGGTGCTATAGGCAGAGATGGTGGCCAGCGCGCTCGGCAGACGTACGCCGGCTTCAAAGCCGAGGCGGGTGGAGCGGTCCAGCTCAGCCCAGGTGTCGCCGTTGTCCGGCTTCAGCATCGGCAGGATGTTCCAGAGCGCGGCACGCAGGCCCATCGGTGCGCCCCACCATTTCTCGTTGTCGAGACAGGACATGGCGCGCTCGGCTTTGGCGGCCACATCACGCGGTACGCCGACGGCGGTGTCAGCGGTGGCATCGGCCAGCAGCGACTGTACGCCGGCAACCATGCCGATCATGTACACCAGTTCGTCAAAGTCTTTGCGCAGACGCGGGCAGCTGCCGTTGTCAGCTTCGCCGTATTGGCCGACGGCGCGGTTGTAAGCTTCCTGCATGCGGCGGGCGCTGACTTCAGCCAGTTCTTTCTGGCGTGCGCGGGCATCTTGGGCTTCGGCGACGCGGCCTTCCTTCATGGCGCGCATGTAGCGCAACTCTTCTTCCAGCGCGCGCTCTTCGGTGCAGATAGCGGCAGTGGTGTAGACCAGAGTGGCGAGTTTGTCAGGATGGGAGCCCACGGATTCGAATGATAGCAGCAGCGGGGTGAGTGATTCGCCAGTGGCGCAGACCATGCCGGTGTCGCTGTAGCTCATCAGGTAGGGCACCATTTCTTTGCTGCCGTAACTGACCAGTACATCACCGGTGGTCTTGTAGACCATGCCACACCCGGATACGGCAGCCACACCGGCGCCGAGAAGGGATGCGCGGAACAGCGCGCGCAACCGAACGGAAAACGTCATCGTGATCTCCTTGAAATTATTGTTATTCCGCCCCTGGAGCGAAACTCGTCGAACACTACCCAAGGGCGAAAATTGGCACAAGCGTCGATTACAAAAAGCAGGGCAGCGATTACAAATCCGGTAGCGACTGATTAATGTTCATTGCGACGGGTGCAAGCCCGTCCCAGTATCATCGTGCAGCTCACCTTCAGGACGGCTTCAAGAATGTCGAAATATACCGGCAATGGACTCCCCCGTGTACGCATCTCCCGCCGCCGTAGCGGTATCGGATTGGCTGGAGATACCGTGCGTGGCGGCTTGAGGGTCATGCAAACGCTCAATGTGCTGGCCCGCACCGGTGCCGGCTGGTTGTCCGGCCGGCGACCGCCGACGCCGGTGTTGCTGCGCGAGACATTCGAATCGCTCGGCACCACCTACATCAAACTCGGGCAGTTGATCGCCAGCTCGCCGTCGCTGTTTCCCGCAGATTATGTGGAAGAGTTCCAGAAATGCCTGGACCGGACCCCGGTGCTGCCGTTCCCCGTTATTCGCCGCACCATCGAGTCGGAATTGGGACGTTCGCTGGAATCGCTGTACGCCTGGGTTGATACGCAACCGCTGGCATCGGCGTCCATTGCCCAGGTGCACGCGGCGCGACTACACAGCGGCGAAGACGTAGTGATCAAGGTGCAGAAGCCCGGTGTCGAGCATGTGCTGGTGACCGACTTCAACTTCCTTTATATGGCCGCGCGGGTGGTGGAGCTGATCACGCCGGGGCTGTCACGCACAGCCATCGCTGGCGTCATCGATGAGTTGCAGTCGGCGATGTTGGAAGAGTGCGACTTCCATAAGGAAGCTGACAACCTGGAGCGTTTCAACGAATTCCTCGCCGCCACCGGTAATGACCGTGCCGTGGCGCCGAAGCCCTATCGTGAGTTCAGCGCGCGCCGGGTGCTGACCATGGAGCGCTTTCACGGTGTGCCGCTGACTGATCTGGAAGTGCTCAAAGCGCACACCGATGATCCGACCGGCACGCTGGTGATTGCGCTTAATACTTGGTTCTCGTCGTTAATGCTGTGCGATTTCTTTCATGCCGATGTGCACGCCGGCAACCTGATGCTGCTGGAAGACGGCCGCGTCGGCTTCATCGATTTCGGTATTGTCGGGCACATGCGGCCGGAAGTGTGGCAGGCGATGTCGCAGTTGTTCGAGGGCATCAGCCAAGGTGATTCGCAGCAGACGGCGGAAGCCATGGCCAGTATCGGCATGACCCGCGAGAAAGTGGATGTGGCGGCGTTGGCCCGTGACATCGACGCGTTCCAGTCGCGTTTAACGCACCTGGATCCGGCCGCAGTGCTGGAAGGCGGCCGCAATGACCGCGAGGTGAACAAGGTGCTGATGGATCTGGTGCGCATTGGCGAGCAGCACGGCATCCGCTTCCCGCGTGAGTTTGCGCTGCTGCTCAAGCAGTTCCTGTATTTCGACCGATACATTCAGGTGCTGGCGCCGGAGATGGATCTGTTCGGCGACGCGCGCCTGGATGTGTGGGGTACGCTGGACCGCCTCCACTGAGGAGGCGGGGTTGGCGTTACCGGGTCATTCCACCGGTTGCGCACATTCGGAGCGAGTCGGCTCCAGATGGCAGCGCAGCCGCCGCTGGATGGTAAGCATCTCGGCGTTGTAGTAGCCCTCGTCGCGCAGTTGGATGCGGGCATCCTGCATCAGCGTCTCATAGCCTTGCTTGTCGGCGTCGGGGATCGAGATCCACCAGTGCGCCGGCACTTTCGCCGCTTCTGCGCGCAGTCGCACCATGATGTCTTCGTACCCGGAGAAGAACGCCTCGCGCACCAACTGTGCCACTTCCGGAGGGAAGCGGTTGGTGCGGCCGATCAGCTGCACGCTGATTTGCGCCAGTGGGTAGTCAATGATGCCGCCGTCCTTGCCCAGTCCTTTATAGAGTTCGAGGATTTCGTAGGCAATCAGCGGCGCTGGCAGCACATCCACCGAGCCGTTATTGAATTTGGTCGGCGCACTGAGTAGGTCTGAGCCCACCGGGGTGGCGCCGATTTGCGCCACCATGCGTGCCTGCACTGGGTCGTACTCCAGCACCGGCACGCGTTTGCCGGCCGCTTTCGCCAGGCTGTTGATGCGTTTGTCGTTGACGAAGATATAAGCGCCGCCGCCGGGAGCGATGCCCATCACCACGTAGTCCTGGCTGGTCAGTCGATCCGCCAAACGCACGTCGGTGAGTAGTTCCAACAACCGGTGCATGTGCTCATCGGTGGGCAAGCCGCCGACTGAATCAATGGTGCCGGAGAAATTATTGAACAGCCGTGCCCGCAAACCGCTCATCAGTGCCGCGTCGCAGCGGCCGGCCTTGAGCTCTTCCACCATCACGCCTTCATTGGTGTAAACCACCATGTCCACGTCGACGCCGTAGCGCATCAGCTCGGCGCGTTGGTCGCGGGCGGCGGTATAGATCGGCCCAGCGCGGCCGGCGATGTCCCAAATGCAAACGGTGCGCTGCATCGGCGCCTGATCGGAAAACGAGAACAATTTTTTTAGCGCCGCGATGCGTTGTTCCGGGGGCAGCAGCTTGTTGTAGATCTGCTCGCGCAGCTGTTGTTGGGTAGCCGCCGGCAGATCGGCGTAGTGCCAATCTGAGGTGGCGGCGGCAGCGAGCGGCCACAGCAGGGCAAGACAGCACAGCACAATGCGCAGCGGCATGGAGGTCTCCAAAGGTTGTGGCAGCGGACGCCGACCTGGCGCCCGCAGGGAATCATTCGCGCGGATTGGCGCACTCGGAACGATCCGGCTCGATGCGGCAGCGGATGCGCATTTGCAGATGCAGCATGTCCGGGTGGTAGTAGCCCAGATTGCGCAGCTCGATACGTGCGTCCTGCATCATGGTTTCGTAGCCATCACGCTCTTGATCCGGAATCGCCACCATCCAGCGTTTGGGGATGCGCGCTTCTTCTTTGTTGATGAACTCCATGATGTCGTCATAGCGCTCAAGGATAGCTTCGCGCACCAGCTGGGCGATCTCGTTGGGGAATTTGGAGCGGTGGCCGATCAATTGCAGGCTGATTTGTGCCAGCGGCAGGTCGATGATGCCGCCGTTCGGCTCCAGGCCCTTGTATAGCTCCAGTAGCTCGTAGGCCAGCAGCGGCACCACCAACACATCAACCACGCCATTGTTGAACATGCCCGGTGCGCGAGTGATGTCGGTGGACACCGGCGTGGCGCCGATGCCGGAGACCATGCGCGCCTGCATTGGGTCGAAATCGAGCACGGCCACTTTCTTGCCGGCGGCCTTGTTCAGCGCATTGATCTCACGGTCGTTGACGAAGATGTAGGCGCCGCCAGCGGGGAATACACCGAGCACCACATATTCACCCTGCACCATGCGGCCAGCGTTGCTGGGGTGCGCGGCCACCGTCAGCAGCGTCTTCATGTGCTCGGCGGAGGGCACTGCACCGACTGCGTCGATGGTGCCGGAAAAGGTATTGAACAGCCGCGCGCGCATGCCGCTCATCAGCGCGGCATCGCAATGGCCGGCTTTGAACTCGTCCACCATGACGCCTTCATTGGTGAACGGCACCATCTCCAGGTTGACCCCGTATTGCATGATGCGGGCGCGTTCGGCCTCGGCGTGAGTAAAGATCGGGCCGTTGCGGCCGGCCAGATCCCAGATGCAAATCTTGAAACTGGTGCGTTGCTCTGCCGGCAGATCAGACAGGCCAGACAAGCGGCCGATGGCTTTCAAACGCTCTTCCACCGACAGCGTGCCGGACAGGCTGATTTCGCGCATCAGCTCGATCAGTTCGGGAGTGAGTTCGACGCCGGGCGCCAGCCGCTGCAAGGTGGCGCGCTGTTCGGCGGAAAGGGCGGCAGCGGCATCGGCCAGCGCACTCGGCGCCAAGGCGCCGAGCAGCAGTGCCGCTAGCAGGGACTTTATTATTTTCATAGCAGTCACGTCCTGTGTAAGGGGCGCTGCCATGGTGGCCTAGGGCGGCGACTTGCTGCTATGACCTGAGCGCTGGCGCGGCCGTGCCAGCGGGCCAGTGCGGCGACGGTCAGCCGCGCGGCGGTTGGGCGTCGAATGCCTGGCCGGTGATGCCGACGCTAGCGGCGCCAAGCAGGTACATGTACACCGGCAGGATTTGTTCCGGGGTGCGCAGCGTTTGTGGATCTTCGCCGGGGTAGGCGAGGGCGCGCATGCGGGTACGGGTGCCGCCCGGGTTGAGGCTGTTGACGCGTACCTGGGTGGTGTTTTCCAACTCGTCAGCCAGCACCTGCATGAGGCCCTCGGTGGCAAACTTGCTCACCGCATAGGCGCCCCAGAAGGCGCGGCCTTGACGGCCGACGCTGGAGGATGTGAACACCACCGACGCATGGTCGGCGGCGCGCAGCAGCGGCAACAGCGCCCGCGTCAGGTAGAACGCGGCATTGACGTTCACTTGCATCACCGTATCCCAGGTGCCGTAGCCGTAGGTGTCCAGCGGAGTCAGGTCGCCGAGCACTGAGGCGTTGTGCAGCAGACCGTCGAGGTGACCGAACTCATCCATCAATAGGCCGGCCAGCTCTTCGAAGTTGGCCGCGGTGGTGACTTCCAAGTTGGCCGGCACCATGGCCGGCTTGGCGCCACCCTCGGCAAGGATTTGGTCGTAGACCTGCTCCAGCTTTTCCTGGGTGCGGCCGAGCAGGATCACGGTGGCGCCGGCTTTGCCAAGTGCCAGTGCCGCGGCGCGGCCGATGCCGTCACCGGCACCGGTGACCATGATGATGCGGCCGGCAAAACTGCCTGGTTCCCACTGGTATTGCCAGGCATCGGCCTGCAACTGCTCAAACTGCGGGTGGACGGCTGGCATGGTCAAACTCCTTCAAGCGCGAGCAGCGCCAACAGCTGCTCGGGGGTGTCGATGTAATGATCGGCGTGCCAGTGCTGTGGATCGTCGTCGGCACTGATGTAACCGTAGCGGGCGCCGACGGTGACCATGCCGGCGCGGCGGCCGGCTTCGATATCGCGCAGGTGATCGCCGACGTAAACACAGTGTTGTGGTGCCAGGCCGAGTTGTGCGGCGGCCAGCAGCAGCCCTTCCGGGTCTGGCTTGCGTTCGCGCACATGGTCCGGGCAAATCACCGGCCCGGTGCGTTCAGCTAGGCCAAGGCCGGCCAGTACCGGGGTGGTGAAGCGTTCCGGTTTGTTGGTGACGATGCCCCACGGCATGTGCTGGGCATCCAGCTGCGCCAGCACCTGGTCCATGCCACTGAACAGACAAGTGTCCTCAGCCAGGTGATCGGCATAGCGATCGAGAAAGCGCTTCAGCTGGTCGTCAAATCCAGGTTCGCCGGGCCCGATGCCGAAGCCCAGCCGTACCATGGCGCGGGCGCCATTGGACACTTCGCTGCGGATCAGGGCTTCCGGCAGGGTGGGGCGGCCATCTTCCGCCAGCAGCCGGTTGAGCACGCTGACAAAGTCCGGCGCGGTGTCGATCAAGGTGCCATCAAGGTCGAACAGAACCGCCTTGATCACGATGCCTCCGGCCGCACCGCATGCATCATGTAGTTCACGCCAACATCGCGGTTGAGCGCGGCGCGGTAGCTGAACGGGTTGTAGCTCATGCCGACGGTGTCGCACACCTGCAAGCCGGATTCGCGCGCCCAGCCGGCCATTTCCGACGGCTTGATCAGCTTGGCGTATTCATGGGTGCCGCGCGGCAGCAGCCGCAGTACATATTCGGCACCGACAATTGCCATCATGAACGCGCGTGGATTGCGGTTGATGGACGAGAAGAACACTTGGCCGCCGGGCTTCACCAGCGCCGCGCAGGCGCGGATCACCGAGGCCGGATCAGGTACGTGCTCCAGCATTTCCAGGCAGGTCACCACGTCGTACTGGCCGGCGCGTTCAGCGGCGATTTGCTCGGCCGGAATGCACAGGTATTCCACCTCGACGCCGGATTGTTCGGCGTGCAAGCGGGCCACCGCCAGTGGCGCCTCGCCAAGGTCGATGCCCGTGACTTCGGCGCCGCGGCGGGCCATGCCTTCTGCCAGCAGGCCGCCACCGCAGCCGATGTCGATCACTTTCTTGCCGGGCAGATTGACGCGCTCATCAATGTAGTTGAGGCGCAGCGGATTGATGTCGTGCAGCGGCCGAAATTCAGAGTTGGGGTCCCACCACTGTTCCGCCAAGGCAGCGAATTTGGCGATTTCATTGGGGTCGACGTTGGTCGCTGCAGTCACTTGTGCGGTCACGGCTTGTTCAGTCACGGATAGTCTCCTGCCATTGGGCCACGTCGCGCAGGATGCCGGACGCGTTCAGCGTCAGCAGCTCGCGGTCTGCCATCAAACAGCGGCCGGCCACCCACATGTGGGTGACCTGGTCGCGGCCGGCGGCGTAAACCACCTGCGCAATGGGATCGTACACCGGTTGCGTTTCAATGCGGTTGAGGTCGATGGCGATGATGTCGGCCTGTTTGCCTGGCAGCAGCGAGCCGATGCGGTCACCTTGACCGAGCGCGCGGGCACCGTTGAGGGTGGCCATCGCCAGCACGGTGTCGGCGGGCAAGGCATCGGCGCGGCCGGTGAAGCCCTTGGCGATCAGCGCCGCGGTGCGCATCTCGCCGATCATGTCGGCATCGTTATTGCTGGCGGCGCCATCGGTGCCGAGTGCCACGTTGACCCCGGCAGCCAGCAGTTGGTCCACCGGGCAGAAGCCGCTGGCCAGCTTGAGGTTGGATTCCGGGCAGTGGATGACGTGGGTGCCGGTTTCGGCCAAGCGAGCAATTTCGTCGTCGGTGAGCTGAGTCATGTGCACCGCCATCAGCCGCTTAGTCAGCAAATTGAGGCGGTCGATGCGGTCCAGCGGCCGGGCGCCGACGGTATCCAGTGAACTGTCCACTTCGGCGGCGGTTTCATGCAGGTGAATCATCACCGGCAGATTCAGTTCTTCCGCCAACGCGGCAATGCGCGCCAGCGGGGTGTCGGACACGGTGTAGGGCGCGTGCGGGCCGATGCCCACTGAAATCAGCGGCTCATGTTCCCACTTGGCGGCCAACTGGGTGGCGGCGCGCAGGTAGTCTTCTGGGCCGCTGCACATGGCAGACGGAAAATCCAGCACTGGGCAAAATAGGTTGGCGCGCAGGCCGGCTTCGGCCGCCACTTTCGCGGTGGCGTCGGGGAAGAAATACATGTCGGCAAAGCAGGTAGTGCCGCTGCGGATCATTTCTGCCGCCGCGAGGCGGCTGCCGTCGAGCACGAATTGCTCGCTCACCACCCGGCTTTCGGCCGGCCAAATGTGCTCTTGCAGCCAGGTCATCAGCGGCAGGTCATCAGCGAGGCCACGGAACAGGTGCATCGCCATGTGGGTGTGGGCATTGACGAAGCCGGGCATCAGCAGGTGGCCGTCGAGGCGCATGATCTCACCGCCTTTGTAGCGGCGGCCGGCCTCGGTGATCGGCAGAATGTCGACGATGCGGGTGCCGGCAATGACGATGGCGTGGTCTTTGAGCAGGCGGTCCGGGCCTTCGATGGGCGCGATCCAAGGGGCTTGCAGAATCAGGTCAGCGTGGGCTGGCACGTGGGGCATGAAGAATCCTCGAAAAGTCCGGGCCGTCGGGCGCGGCGAGTATAGCAGGGGCAGCTGTCCGGTCGCAGCCTCGGCCGCTGACCGCCGAGCGGGTGTCTGAACGGCGCCGCCGCCCGCTGGCAACTGTGGCAGACATATATAGGCCGCAGCGGCACCATCCAGCGGCGGGCACATAGCTGCGCCGAGCGCCGCTGTGCTATCATCCCCGACTTTCCAGCGCACCCCTTTGTCAGGGGAGACCCCTGGCCTCCGGCGCCGTTGTGGCGCCTGCAGCGAGGCCAGAGCGAGAGTTGACGCCATCGCGGCCCTGCGGTGGGTGCGTTCCCAGGGGACTAGAAAGGATCACCATGACGGATCTCGCCAGAGAAGTGACCCCGGTCAATATCGAAGATGAGCTCAAGCAGTCGTACCTCGACTATGCCATGAGCGTCATCGTCGGCCGCGCGCTGCCGGATGTGCGCGACGGCCTCAAGCCGGTGCATCGCCGGGTGTTGTTTGCCATGCACGAACTCGGCAACGACTGGAACAAACCCTACAAGAAATCAGCCCGTGTCGTGGGTGACGTGATCGGTAAGTATCACCCGCACGGCGACTCCGCTGTGTACGACACCATCGTGCGCATGGCGCAGCCGTTCTCGCTGCGCTACATGCAGGTGGATGGCCAGGGCAACTTCGGTTCCGTGGACGGCGACTCCGCCGCCGCCATGCGTTACACCGAAGTGCGTATGGCCAAGATTTCCCACGAAATCCTTGCCGACCTCGACAAGGAGACGGTGGATTACGTCGATAACTACGACGGCACCGAGAAAATTCCGGCGGTGATGCCGACGCGGGTACCGAACCTGCTGATCAACGGCTCCTCCGGGATTGCGGTCGGCATGGCCACCAACATTCCGCCGCACAACCTCACCGAGGTGGTGAACGGCTGTCTGGCGCTGATCGACAACAGCGAACTGACCATTGATGAGCTGATGGAGCACATCAGCGGCCCGGACTTCCCGACCGCAGGCATCATCAATGGCCGCGCTGGCATCGTGCAGGCGTACCGCACCGGCCGTGGCCGGGTGTATATCCGTGCCCGTGCCCACATCGAAGACATGGAGCGCGGCAGCAAGCAGGCGATCATCATCACCGAGCTGCCTTACCAGCTGAACAAAGCACGCTTGATCGAGCGGATCGCTGAGCTGGTGAAGGAAAAGAAAATCGAAGGCATCACCGAGCTGCGTGACGAGTCCGACAAGGACGGCATGCGCGTGGTGATTGAGCTGCGTCGTGGCGAAAACGCCGACGTGGTACTGAACAACCTCTATTCCCAGACCCAGCTGGAATCAGTGTTCGGCATCAACATGGTGGCGTTGGTCGACGGTCAGCCGCGCCTGCTGAACCTGAAAGACATGCTGGAAGCCTTCATCCGTCACCGCCGCGAGGTGGTGACCCGCCGTACCGTGTACGAACTGCGCAAAGCGCGCGAACGCGGCCACGTGCTGGAAGGTCTGGCGGTGGCGCTGGCTAACATTGATGCGGTGATTGAGCTGATCAAGCAGTCGCCGTCGTCCGCCGAGGCTCGCGAAGCGCTGCAAGAGCGCGGCTGGTTGCCGGGTGAAGTGGTGACCATGCTTGAGCGCGCCGGTGGCCCGGACGCCTGCCGCCCGGACGGCGTCGCCGACGGCCTCGGCCTGCGCGACGGCCAGTACTGGCTATCACCGGAGCAGGCGCAGGCGATTCTAGAGTTGCGTCTACACCGCCTTACCGGGTTGGAGCAGGAAAAGTTGGTGGGCGACTACCAAGAACTGCTCAATCGCATTATCGAACTGAGTCTGATCCTGTCCGACGGCGAGCGCCTGATGGAAGTGATCCGCGAAGAGTTGAACGCGGTGCGCGAGGAATACGGCGATGAGCGCCGTACTGAGATCCAGGCTTCCCGCGCCGACTTCTCAATGGAAGACCTGATTGCCGAAGAAACCGTGGTGGTGACGTTGTCCCGCAGCGGTTACGCCAAAGCGCAGCCGATCGACACCTACCGCGCCCAGCGTCGCGGCGGTCGCGGTAAGGCGGCCACCGCGGTGAAAGATGAAGACGATATCGAACATCTGTTGGTGGCCGGCACCCACGACACACTGCTGTGCTTCACCAACCTCGGCAAGGTGTATTGGCTGCGCGTGTTCGAGCTGCCGCAGGGCGGCCGCGGTGCGCGCGGGCGCCCGATCGTGAACCTGATCCCGGCGTTGCAGGAAGAAGAGCGGATTACTGCCATTCTGCGGCTTGATCCGGACATGGTGCGCCAACAGTCGGCACAGCCGGACGACGAGGAAGAGACCGACGACACCAACGTGGCCGAACTGCCGGAAGCGGTAGAAGAGGGCGTTGAGGACGTCGAAACCACCGATGCGGTACCGGGGCCGTTCATTGTTATGGCGACCACCACCGGTACCGTCAAACGTACGCCGCTGGCGGCGTTTGCGCGGCCACGCAGCAATGGTCTGATCGCGGTGCGTCTGCTCGACAACGAACACTTGGTGAACGTGGAAATCACCCAAGGTGATGAAGACGTGATCCTGGTGGCCTCGAACGGCAAAGTGGTGCGCTTCCGCCAGACCGCAGTGCGGGTCATGGGCCGTACGGCGCGCGGTGTGCGCGGCATGCGTCTGGCGCAGGGCGAGGACATCATCGCACTGATCGTGCCGCAAGAGGGTGGCCAGCTGCTGACCGCGTCCGAGCACGGCTTCGGCAAACGCACGCTGGTGGAGGAGTTCCCCACCAAGGGCCGTGGTACGCAAGGTGTGATCGGCATGGTGGTCAACGACCGCAACGGCAAGCTGGTGGGTGCTACCCAGGTGTTCGGCGGCGAAGACCTGATGCTGATCTCCAATCAGGGCACGCTGGTGCGTACGCGGGTGGATGAAGTCAGCCAGCTGAGCCGGAACACCCAGGGGGTAATGTTGATCCGTCTTGGCGAGCAAGAGCGCCTGGTCGGTATCGAGCGCATTCCCGAGCTCGACGGTGACGACGAAGAAGAACTGGACGAGAACCTGGAAACCGCAGCAGATGCGGCGGTCGAGGGTGAGGGCAGTGAGCCAACGCCGGATGCGGCGGCTGACCCGGCGACGGACGACGCCGATAGCGAACCCAATCCGTAACTGATGCAGGCGCCGCACCGCGGCGCCGATTTTCTGGCCCAGCCGCGGCACTGCCGCTGAGGAAAGCATGACACGTCGTTACAACTTTTGTGCGGGTCCGGCCGCTCTGCCGGATGAGGTGCTCAAACAGGCCGCCAGCGAAATGCTGGACTATAACGGCCGTGGCCTCTCGGTAATGGAAATGAGCCACCGCTCCAAGGAGTACGTGGCGATTGCCGAAACCGCCGAGCAGGATCTGCGCGACCTGCTCGATATCAGTGACGATTACGCAGTGCTGTTCCTGCAGGGCGGGGCCAGCCAACAGTTCGCCATGGTGCCGATGAACCTGATGGGCGAAAACGGCGTGGCCGATTATGTCAATACCGGGGAATGGTCCAGCCGCGGCATCAAGGAAGCGCGCCGCTACGGTCGCGTCAATGTGGCCGCCAGTACTGAGGATGTGCGTTTCACCACGGTGCCGGCGCAGGACAGCTGGCAGCTGACGCCGGGTGCCTCCTACGTGCATTACACCCCCAACGAGACCATTGGCGGGCTGGAGTACGACTTCATTCCGCAGGTGGATGCGCCGCTGGTGGCGGACTATTCCTCCAGCATCCTGTCGCGGCCGCTGGACGTGTCGCGCTTTGGCCTGATTTACGCCGGTGCGCAGAAGAACATCGGCCCGGCCGGCATCTGTGTGGTGATTGTGCGCAAAGACCTGCTCGGCCGCGCTGGGCCGCACGTGCCAACCATGCTCGATTACAAGGTGCAGGCCGATAACGGCTCGATGTACAACACGCCGCCGACCTACGCTTGGTACCTGTCCGGGCTGGTGTTTAAGTGGCTCAAGCAGCAGGGCGGCATGCCCGCCATGGAAGCCCTGAACCTGCGCAAGGCGGGCAAGCTGTACGACTACATCGACGGTTCCGGCTTCTACAGCAACCCGGTAGAAAAGCGTTACCGCAGTATCATGAACGTCCCGTTCGTGCTGGCGGACGCGGCGCTGGACAAGACGTTCCTGGCCGAAGCCGATCAAGCTGGCCTGCTCAACTTGGCCGGACATCGTTCGGTGGGCGGCATGCGCGCCAGCATCTACAACGCGGTGCCGGAAGCGGCGGTGGATGCCCTGATCGCGTTCATGAAGGACTTTGTACAACGTCATGGCTGAGTTGACCCTGGACCAACTGCGGGCCCGCATTGATGCGGTGGATGACCAGCTCAAGACGCTGCTGAATGCCCGTGCGCAGCTGGCCCAGCAGGTTGCCGAGGCCAAGCTCAGTGAAGGCGGTGAAGTGGTGTTTTACCGCCCCGAGCGTGAGGCCCAGGTGCTGCGTCGGGTGCAGGAGGGCAATCCGGGACCGCTGGATGGCGAAACGCTGGCCAAACTGTTCCGTGAAATCATGTCTGCCTGCTTGGCGCTGGAAGAGCGCTTGAAAGTTGCGTTCCTTGGCCCTGAAGGCACCTTCACCCAGCAGGCGGCGCTGAAGCACTTCGGCCATGCGGTGCAAGCGTTGCCGTTCGGCACTATTGATGAAGTGTTTCGCGAAGTGGAATCCGGTAACGCCCGTTACGGCGTCGTGCCAGTGGAAAACTCCACCGAGGGTGT
The DNA here is from genome assembly GCF_041102775.1 of Alcanivorax sp. REN37. Lineage (NCBI taxonomy): Bacteria > Pseudomonadati > Pseudomonadota > Gammaproteobacteria > Oceanospirillales > Alcanivoracaceae > Isoalcanivorax > Isoalcanivorax beigongshangi. The sequence goes on along the minus strand of NZ_JBGCUO010000001.1, from coordinate 1,853,974 downwards.
GGTTAATCACACCCTCGACAGCTTCGTCACGTCGCCGTTGAAAATCTGTGGCGAGGTGGAGCTGCGCATCCATCACCATCTGTTGATTGGTCCGCACACCCAGGAATCGCGCATTACCCGCGTCTATTCCCACCAGCAAACGTTGGCCCAGTGCCGTCAGTGGCTGGATGCGCACATGCCGGGTGTCGAGCGGGTGGCGGTGAGTTCCAACGCCAAGGCTGCCCGGCATTTGAAAGACGAGTGGAACGCCGCAGCCATTGCTGGCCAGGTGGCGGCGGACATGTACGGGCTGACCGTGCGCCACGCCAATATCGAAGATCAGCCGGACAATACCACCCGATTCCTGATCATCGGCAGGCAGCACACGCCGGCCTCCGGGGTCGATAAGACCTCGCTGCTGGTGCGCACCAAGAACCTGCCGGGCGCGTTGTTTGGCGTGCTGAAGCCGTTCCGCGATGCCGGTGTCGACCTCACCCGGGTGGAGTCGCGGCCGTCGCGGCAAGGGACTTGGAGCTACGTGTTCTTCATGGACTTCGAAGGCCATCAAGACGATCCAGCGGTGGCGCAAGTGCTACGCGTGCTGGAGCAGGAAGCGCTGGAAGTACGGGTGTTGGGGTCTTATCCCAAGGCGGTGATCTGACCGCGCTGCGGCACCGCAAGACGACCGCAGACAGCCGCCTTACGGGCGGCTGTTCGCTGTCACGGCACAGGCATAAGACGCGGCGCGGAGTGTCCTCCGTGCGCGGGAGCGACGCATCATGAACGGCAACGATTTCCTCGCGCTGGCCAATGCCGGCGTGCAGCAGCTGCAGCCCTACCAGCCCGGCAAACCGATCGACGAGCTGGAGCGCGAGCTGGGTATTTCCCACATCATCAAACTGGCCAGCAACGAGAGCCCAGTGGGCAGCAGTCCGATGGCGATGGCGGCGGTGCGCGCGGCGTTGGACCAGCTGCACCGCTACCCCGACGGCTCCGGCCACGGCCTGAAAAGCGCGTTGGCGCAGCGGCTGGGGCTGTCGGTGGCGCAAGTCACACTGGGCAACGGCTCCAATGACATCCTCGAACTGGTGGCACGGGCTTACCTGAGCGCGGGTGACGAAGCGATCTACAGCGAGCACGGTTTTGCCATCTACCCGATCATCACGCTGGCCAGCGGCGGCGTGCCGGTGAAAGTGCCGGCGCGCAATTACGGCCACGATCTGCAAGCCATGGCGGCAGCGGTGACCGAGCGGACGCGGGTGATCTTCGTCGCCAACCCCAACAACCCTACCGGCACTTGGTTCCCGCGTGCCGAGCTGGATGCGTTCCTGGCCGCAGTGCCGGAGCGGGTGCTGGTGGTGCTCGACGAAGCCTATTTTGAATACGTGGAAGACCCCAATTTCGCCAACGGTGCCGACTACTTGGCGCAGCACGCCAATCTGTTGGTGGCGCGTACGTTCTCGAAGATCTATGGCCTGTCCGGGCTGCGCGTCGGCTATGGCCTGTCCGGCACCGCGGTGGCAGATGTGCTCAACCGCGTGCGCCAGCCATTCAACGTCAACAGCCTTGGACTGGTGGCGGCGGAAGCGGCGCTGGATGACTTGGAGTTTCTCGAGCACGCCCGCGACATCAATACCGCTGGCTTGGTGCAGGTGGCGGAAGGCCTGCAGCAACTAGGGTTGGAATACATCCCTTCGGTGTGCAACTTCATCGCGTTCAACTGCGGCCGTGAAGCCATGCCGGTGTACCAGGCGCTGCTGCGCGAAGGCGTCATTGTGCGTCCGATCGCCGGGTACGACTTGCCCAACCACCTGCGCGTGACCATCGGCACCCCGGAAGAGAACGAGCGTTTTCTGGAAAGTCTGCAACGGGTGCTGGGTTGATGGCGGCTGCGCCGATGTTTGACCGCATCGCCATCGTCGGCCTGGGCCTGATTGGTGGCTCGCTGGCGGCGGCAGTGCGCGAGCGCGGTCTGGCGCGCGAGGTGGTGGCCGGTGTGCGTTCTGCACGCACACTGGAAACCGCGCTGGCGGCGGGGGTGGTGGACGCTGGCAGTCAAGATCTGGCGGAGGCGGTGGCTGGTGCTGACTTGGTGTTTGTGGCGGTGCCGGTGGCTGCGATGGCGGCCACCTTCGCGGCGATGGCGCCGGGCTTGAGTCCCCATGCGCTGATCACTGATGGCGGCAGCGTTAAGGGCTCCGTGATTGCGGCGGCACGGCAGGGGTTGGGCGCACACATGCGCCGTTTCGTGCCTGGCCATCCGATTGCCGGCAAAGAAAAAAGCGGTGTCGAAGCCGCCGATCCGCTGTTGTACCAGTCGCACCGGGTGATTCTGACACCGGAGCCGGACACTAACGCTGCTGCCACCGCCAAAGTGTGCGCTCTGTGGACCGCTGTGGGCGCCGAAGTGCTGACTATGAGCGCGCAGGAGCACGATCAGGTACTGGCGGAAACCAGTCACTTGCCGCACCTGTTAGCGTTTTCGCTGGTCGACACGCTGTCGCGCCAAGGGCATTCCCACGACATCTTCCGTTATGCCGCCGGCGGCTTTCGCGACTTTACCCGCATCGCCTCCAGCGACCCGGTGATGTGGCATGACATCTTCCAAGAAAATCGCGACGCGGTGCTGACCGCGCTGGACCGCTATGTGGCCGATCTGGCCGATGTGCGCAGCGCCGTGGCGGCCGGCGACAGCGATGCGCTACTTGGTTTGATGACTCGGGCCAATACTGCCCGAGCTTGGTTCCTGGCCCGCCAGGGCCGCACTTCTTTTACTCACGCGCAGGGCGCACTGGACGAGGACGCCATGACTCAGCAACAGCAAGCGGCTGCGGGCGAGCGCAGCAAACCGGAATTCCGTCTGCAACCCGGTGGCGCGCTCACCGGTAGCGTGCGGGTGGCCGGTGACAAATCAATTTCCCACCGCGTGATCATGCTTGGGGCGCTGGCCGATGGTGTGACCACCGCCGAGGGTTTTCTCGAAGGTGAGGATGCGCTGGCTACCATCCAGGCGTTCCGCGACATGGGCGTGGTGATCGAAGGGCCGCAGAACGGCCGCGTGCGTGTGCACGGCGTCGGCCTGCACGGTCTGAAAGCGCCGGCGCGCAGCCTCTACCTCGGTAACTCCGGCACCACCATGCGGCTGCTGATGGGCTTGCTGGCCGGGCAGGCGTTCGATACGGAACTGACCGGTGACGAGTCGTTGACCAAGCGACCGATGGAACGGGTGGCGAAACCGCTGCGTGATATGGGCGCGGTCATCAACACCAGCGGCAGCGGCACCCCGCCAGTGTTGATCAGCGGCGGTCAGCCACTGAAAGGGCTTCATTACGACATGCCGATGGCCTCGGCGCAGGTCAAATCCGCGCTACTGCTGGCGGGACTGTACGCAGAAGGACGTACCTCGGTGACCGAGCCGGCGCCGACCCGTGATCACTCTGAGCGCATGCTGGCTGGCTTTGGCTATCCGGTGGAGCGTGACGGTGCCACCGTGGCGGTGCAGGGCGGTGGTCGCCTGACGGGCTGCGATCTGGAAGTGCCGGCGGATATTTCTTCGGCGGCATTCTTCCTGGTGGGCGCGTCTATCGCACCGGGCTCGGATTTGCTGCTGCCGCATGTGGGCATGAACCCGACCCGCACCGGGGTGATCGACATCCTGCGTCTGATGGGGGCGGATATCGAAGTGCTCAATCCGCGCGACAGTGGCGGCGAGCCGGTGGCCGATCTGCGCGTGCGCAGTGCGCGCCTGAAAGGCATCGAGATTCCTGCTGAGCTGGTGCCGCTGGCGATCGATGAATTCCCGGCGCTGTTCATTGCGGCGGCCTGTGCCGAAGGCGACACCGTACTGCACGGCGCCGAGGAGCTGCGAGTGAAGGAGTCCGACCGCATTCAGGTGATGGCAGACGGCATGCAGACGCTGGGCGTCTCGCTGGAAACCTATCCGGATGGCATCCGCATTAGTGGTCGCCCGGACGGTGCCGCGTTCGGCAGTGGTGATATCCAAACCCATCATGACCATCGCATCGCCATGAGCTTCTCAATGGCGGCCTTGCGCGCCAGCGGTGAAATCCGCATCCACGATTGCTCCAACGTGGCGACCTCGTTCCCGGGCTTTGCGCGGTTGTCGGCCGCTGCTGGCCTCAATCTGACGGTGCTGGAGCCATGAGTGTGCCGGTACTGACCATCGATGGGCCGGTGTCCTCGGGCAAAGGCACCATCGCCCGCCGGGTGGCGGCGGAGCTAGGCTGGCAACTGCTCGATTCTGGTGCCATTTACCGGGCGCTGGGTCTTTATGCCCGCGCCCAGGGCGTAGCGCTAAACGATGAGACAGCGCTGGTGCCGCTGGCCGAGCGATTGCCTGTACGGTTCTGCGAGCAGGGCGGCGACACGGCGGTGTGGCTCGACGGGGCCGACGTCAGCCGTGAATTGCGTGATGAAAAGACCGGCGAACTGGCCTCGCAAGTGGCGGTGTTGCCGGCGGTGCGGGCGGCGCTGTTGGCACGCCAACAGGGCTTTGCTGAGGCGCCGGGATTGGTGGCGGACGGGCGCGATATGGGCACGGTAGTGTTCCCTGATGCGCCGCTGAAAATCTACCTCACTGCCAGCGCTGAAGAGCGCGCGCGCCGGCGTCATAACCAGTTGAGCGAAAAGGGCTTTGGTGCTAACCTCGCCACCCTTATCGAGGATATCCGCGCCCGAGACGAGCGTGACATGCAGCGAGCGGTGGCCCCGCTCAAACCCGCTGCTGATGCGCTGACCATCGACAGTACCCACCTGGGCATTGCCGAAGTCGTGTCCCGGATCCTCGAAGCAGCCGCCACACGCCGCCTGGTGTGACGCGGACTGAGCACGGCCCGGTCGTGCTGCGGTGATTGCCTGTGGATCGCCAACGGTAAACCAGAATGGTTCACCGGCAATCAGATATCAGCTGCCCATGTCTTCTGGTTGGCATGGCTCCATACCCCATACAGGTACTCACATGTCTGAAAGTTTTGCCGAACTTTTTGAAGCCAGTCTGCAGGATCTCGACGTTGCACGTGGCTCCATCATCACCGGTACCATCGTTGCTATCGACAGCGATTGGATCACCGTCAACGCGGGCCTCAAATCCGAAGGCATCATCCCGCGTGAAGAATTCCTGAACGAATCCGGCGAGCTCGAAGTAGCCGTAGGCGACGAAGTTGAAGTTGCCGTGGATGCGATCGACGACGGCATGGGCTTCACCCGCCTGTCCCGCGAAAAAGCCAAGCGTGCAGAGATCTGGACTGACCTCGAAGCGGCATTCGAGAAAGACGAAATCATCAAGGGCCAGATCAGCGGCAAGGTCAAAGGCGGCTTCACCGTCGATATCGGCCTTATCCGTGCGTTCCTGCCGGGCTCTCTGGTGGACATCCGTCCGGTGCGCGACGTGGCCCACCTGGAAGGCAAGGACCTGGACTTCAAAGTCATCAAGCTGGATCCGAAGCGCAACAACGTTGTGGTATCCCGCCGCGCGGTGATGGAAGCCGAGCATTCCGCAGAGCGCGAGCAACTGCTCGAGTCCCTGCAGGAAGGCATGGAAGTCAAAGGGATCGTCAAGAACCTCACCGACTACGGTGCGTTCGTTGACCTGGGCGGTATCGACGGCCTGCTGCACATCACCGACATGGCTTGGAAGCGCATCAAGCATCCGAGCGAAATCGTTGAAGTCGGTCAGGAAATCGACGTCAAGGTGCTGAAGTTCGACCGCGAAAAAATGCGTGTGTCGCTGGGCCTCAAGCAGCTGGGCGAAGATCCTTGGCACGATATCGTGGGCAAGTACCCGGAAGGTGCCCGCGTGAAGGCGAAGGTCACCAACCTGACCGATTACGGCTGCTTCGCCGAAATCGAAGAGGGTGTGGAAGGTCTGGTTCACGTCTCCGAAATGGATTGGACCAACAAGAACATCCACCCGTCCAAGGTAGTGTCCATTGGTGACGAAGTCGAAGTGATGATTCTCGACATCGACCAAGAGCGCCGTCGTATTTCCCTGGGTATCAAACAGTGCCTGTCCAACCCGTGGGAAGCGTTTGAAACCAACTTCAACAAGGGCGACCGCATCTCCGGCAAGATCAAGTCGATCACCGATTTCGGTATCTTCATTGGTCTGGACGGTGGCATCGACGGCCTGGTGCACCTGTCCGACATCTCTTGGGAAGAGACTGGCGAAGAAGCCGTTCGCAAGTTCGCCAAGGGTGACGAGCTGGATACCGTAATTCTTTCCGTGGACGCTGAGCGTGAAAGAATTTCCCTTGGAATCAAGCAGTTGACAGACGATCCGTTTGCTCAGTATGTTTCTGCGAACGAGAAAAACAGCATCGTTAAAGGCGTTGTGAAGTCAGTGGACGCGAAAGCGGCCGTGATTGAGCTGGCAGACAACGTTGAAGGCGTGCTGAAGGCTAGCGAGATCAGCCGCGACCGCATCGAAGACGCCTCTCAGGTTCTGAAAGTCGGCGAAGAAGTGGAAGCGAAGATCACCACCGTGGATCGCAAGAACCGGGTGATCACCCTGTCCATCCGTGCCAAGGATCTTGCCGACGAGCGCGAAGCCCTGGACGATCTGAGCAGCCGCCAGGACGTTGCACCGAAAACCATCGGCGACCTGATCAAGGCGCAAATGGAAGGCAACGACCAGTAATCGTGTCCTCCCCGGGCCGCAGCGTGCTGCGGCCCGTGGGCTGGATGCCCGCGGGAACAAGAGGTTATGGCACTTACCAAATCGGAATTGATCATCCGCCTGTCCCTGCACCAGCTGCAGCTGCCGCCTAAGGATGTGGAGCTGGCAGTGAAATCGATTCTGGATGCCATGGCCGATGCGCTGGCCAGTGGCGAACGGATTGAGATTCGTGGTTTCGGCAGTTTTTCCCTGCACTTCCGCCGCCCCCGTGTGGGCCGCAATCCCAAGACCGGTGAATCGGTCGAACTCGAAGGGCGCTATGTGCCCCACTTCAAGCCTGGTAAAGAATTGCGCGAACGCGTGAATCAAGCCAAGGTCGATTTCCCTGATCAAGCTGCCGGTGAGGGCGCGCTGACGCCGCTGTCCGAGCTGCTGGATGCCTTCGAACTCTATCGCGACGACGACTGAGCCCTACGCTTCGCAAGCTGTCGCTCGGCTGCTATGCTGCGCCCGCCCGCCGTAAGGCATCGCCGTTGATGGAGCGCGCCATGAGCCAGTCCCCGATTATTGTTGCCCTCGATTTTGATCAGCCGCAGGCCGCCTTGGCGTTGGCGGATCAGCTCGATCCGCAGACGGTGCGTGTGAAGGTGGGCAAAGAGTTGTTCACTCGCAGCGGTCCGGTGGTGGTGGAACAGCTGGTGGACAAGGGCTTTCAGGTGTTCCTCGATCTCAAATTCCACGACATCCCTAACACCGTTGCTGGCGCGGTGCGCAGTGCCGCAGCGCTGGGGGTGTGGATGGTCAATGTGCACGCCAGTGGTGGTCGACGCATGATGGAGGCTGCTGTGGCGGCGTTGGCTGACGTGCCGCAGCGGCCGCTGCTAACCGCGGTAACTGTGCTCACCAGTATGGGCGCCGAGGAGCTGCGGGAGCTGGGTGTCAGTGCTTCGCCGGCTGAACAAGTGGTGCGTTTGGCGGCTCTGGCTCAACAGTGTGGTGTTGATGGCGTGGTGTGCTCTGCGCAAGAGGCGCCGCTACTGCGCGAGCGTTGTGGGGCTGGCTTCCGTCTGGTGACGCCAGGCATTCGGCCCGCCAATGCGCAGCAGGATGACCAGACCCGGGTGGTGACTCCGCGCGATGCGTTGGCGCTCGGCGTCAATGACATGGTGATCGGCCGGCCCATCACCCAAGCCCCCGATCCGGTGGCGGCAGTGGCAGAAATTCTGCAGCAGCTCGCAGCCGTTTAAGTTTGGTTCTGACGCATTCTGGCGCTGTTAACGGGCGCTATCTTACGTCTTCCCCAGCAGTCACCGCGCTGTCATCTCTCGATACTGGCTCCTGTTCAAACACAGGAGACCAGCATGAACCAACGCAGTCGCGCGCTCATGGGCGCACTTTTTCTGGCCGTGGCCAGCCTCAATCCGGTGTGGGCGGAAGGTGTGCCTCCTGCCGGCCCGGTTGTGGACATTAATCACGCGTCAGCAGATGAATTGGCGGAAGCCTTGTCCGGTGTGGGGCAGGCCAAAGCAGAGGCGATCATTCGTGAGCGCGAGCAGGGTGGCCCGTTCGCTGATGCCGATGATCTGCGGCGGGTGAAGGGGGTAGGGCCGGCGCTGGTTGAGCGAAACCGGACGCGTATTAGAACTCAGTGACCGGAATCGAAAAAAACAAAACGGCGCCCGAGGGCGCCGTTTTGGTGTGGAGCAAGCGTTGTATTAACGACGCTCTTCCACCGTGCCGGTGATGATGGCTTCAACGCGGCGGTTCTTCGCGCGGCCGTCACGGGTGTTGTTGTCCGCGATCGGCTCAGCTTCGCCCTTGCCGATGACTTTGATACGGCTGGCGTCAACACCTTCGCTCTCAAGCAGCTTGCGAGCAGACTCGGCACGGCGCTCGGACAAGTACTTGTTGTACTCAGCCGGGCCGATGGAGCAGGTGTGGCCTTCCAAGGTCACGGTGGTGGACGGGTTGTCGCGCAGGAAGCGGGCGGCGGACACCAGGTCTGCACGGTTGCTGGCGCTCAGGGTGGCGTCATCGAAACCGAAGGTGGCAGTGTGGGTTTCGCTAACATTGCGGCGAACCACTTGCGGCTCTGGCTTCGGCTGCGGCTTCGGCTCTTCAACAACTTGAACCGGCTCCGGCGGGATGTAGCTGGTGTCAACGACTTCGTCTTGGGCATCACGAACGCCGAACAGGACGTTCAGACCAGCGTAGGCCTGACCGTGCCAGCGGTCGTTGTCGATGCTGTACGGGGCGCGAGCACCCAGATCCAGCACCAAGTTGCGGGCCAGGCGGGTTTGCAGGCCCAGTTCCGGCGCGGTCACGGTTTCACGGTGTTTTTTGCTGCCGGAAACGTCGTGCTCAACCCACATTTCACCAGCGGCCAGACCCAGGTACGGCTCGAAGCGGGACTGATTGGCGAAGTGGTAGCGGAAGCTGGCCAGCGGCAGGGACACGTCGTAGTCGTCGCCGGTCGGGTTGGAGCGTTTGTCGCTGTCGCCTTGGGTGAAGGACAGCTCCATGGAGAAGTGACGGCTCATGCGCCAGCCGATCTGACCGCCGTACATGGCGTGGTCGTCCAGACGGTCGCCGTTATGGCCGAACATTTTGTCGTCATACCACATGCGGGCGCCTTGGGCACCGATGTAACCAGCGCGCTCCAGCGGCTGTGCAGTGGCGATGGTGGCTGCGCCCAAAGTGGAAGCAGCAATAACGCAGGCAGAAAGAAGTTTGATGCGCATAAATATGGTCCTATTCCGGTCCGTGGGAATGCGCGGCCATTGTCTGTGAGGGGGAGCGAAGGGGTAAATACATGACGTGAAAATAAAATGAAAAATTACAATGCATTAGCGCATTGTCATGAATGGAATATAAAAATTTACAATGAATTGAAATGATTTGTGACGCGGCGCAAAACAAAAAAATCAGCGGCTAAATCGGCAGCAGTCGACCCACCAATGCCGGCAGGGCTGTCTCCACCCGCAGAATGCGTGGGCCGAAGCTATGTACCGCAAAACCGCAGTCCTGCAAAGCGTTGACCTCATAGGCGGTCCAACCGCCTTCCGGGCCTATCGCCAGGCAGATCGGATCGGATACTGACGCCGGCAGGGGGGGGGCCTCACCGGGATGTGCTAGTAAGGCACGGTGTCCGGCAATCACGCCCGGCAAAATGTCTTCCACAAAAGGTTTGAAGCGTCGCGCCAGATGCAGTTGCGGCAGCTGGGTGTCGCCACTTTGTTCGAGTCCGAGGAGCAACTTGCTGTGAAGCAGTTCGCTCTTCAGTTCCGGTGTGCTCCAGAAGCTTTTTTCAACTTTGTAGCTGTTGATCAAATGCAGTTCCTTGATGCCCAGGCTGGTGGCATCAATCAGCAGCCGTTTCAGCATTTTTGGGCGCGGCAGCGCGAGCACCAATTTTAGTGCCGGGGGCGGTGGCGGAGCGCCAGTCGGGGTAAAGCGTATTTGTAAGCTGGTGCCATCATCGACTGTCACTTCTGCGCGGCCAAGCGGACCGTTCAGTAGGCCAGCCCGCAAGCTGTCGCCCACAGTCAGTCCGAGCACGCGGCGGATATGTTCCGCCTGGCGTGCGTGCACCAGATACAGGTCGTTCCGGTAATGTTGGTGGGGTTCGAGCAGCAGCACATTCATGGGGCGGCAGTATCCCATAGCAGTGCGTTTGCCACACGCAGGTTTTGGTCTGGAAGGCATGGAAGAGCGGTGCTATTGGCCTTGCCATCCGGAGGGCCGTTGCTAGAGTAAGCGGTCTTGCTATCGCGGAGATCCAGAATGCAGTTTCACGGTACAGATCGCTATGTGGCGACGGATGATTTGAAGATGGCGGTGAACGCGGCCATCGCATTGCAGCGCCCGCTGTTGATCAAGGGTGAGCCGGGTACTGGCAAGACGTTGCTGGCCGAGCAAGTGGCTGATTCCCTGGGGCTGCGGCTGATCCAGTGGAACATCAAGTCCACCACCAAGGCCCAGCAGGGGCTGTACGAATACGACGCGGTATCGCGCCTGCGCGACTCCCAGTTGGGGGCGGAGGGCGTTGAAGATGTGGCCAACTACATCAAGAAAGGCAAGTTGTGGGAGGCGTTTGAGGCAGAAGATCAGGTCGTGCTGCTGATCGACGAAATTGACAAAGCCGATATCGAGTTCCCCAACGACCTACTGCAAGAACTCGACCGCATGGAGTTCTATGTTTACGAGACGCAGGCGCTGGTGAAAGCCGCTCGTCGCCCGATCGTGATCATTACTTCGAACAACGAGAAGGAGCTGCCGGACGCCTTCTTGCGCCGTTGCTTCTTCCACTACATTAACTTCCCCGACGCTGAAACCATGATGCGTATTGTCGATGTCCACTACCCGGACATCAAGCGCGATTTGGTGCAGGAGGCAATGGAAATTTTCTTCGACTTGCGCAAGGTGCCGGGCCTGAAGAAAAAGCCGTCCACCTCAGAGCTGATTGATTGGCTCAAGCTGCTGCTTGCCGATGATATTCCCGGCGATGTGCTGCGTAATCGTGATACCAAGAAGGCCATTCCGCCGCTGTATGGGGCGCTCATCAAGAACGAGGCCGATGTCCAGTTGCTGGAGCGGCTGGCGTTCATGAATCGCCGAGAAAGCTGATTATGTTGATCGGTTTTTTTGAGACGCTGCGTCGATATCGCGTGCCGGTTACGGTGCGCGAATTGCTCGATCTTACCGGTGCGCTGCAGCACCGGTTGGCGTTTGCCGATGTGGAAGCGTTCTACCAGCTATCACGGGCAGTGATGGTCAAAGATGAACGCTTTTACGACCGCTTTGACCAGGCATTCGCCAACTATTTCGAAGGGCTGGAAAGCATCGACCCGGACTGGCTCAAGGCAGCGATCCCGGAAGACTGGCTGCGTCAGCAGATCGAAAACACCCTTAGCCCGGAAGAGCTCGATGCCATGCGCAAGCGTGGCAGCCTCGAGGAGCTGATGGAGGAGTTCCGCAAACGTCTGGAAGAGCAGAAAGAACGCCACCAGGGCGGCAACAAGTGGGTCGGTACTGGCGGCACGTCACCGTTTGGTGGCTATGGCGCCAGTCCGGAAGGCATCCGCTTAGTTGGGCCGTCGCGCAATCGTCGTGCCACCAAAGTGTGGGAGAAGCGCGAGTTCCGCAATCTGGATGATTCGGTGGAGCTGGGTGTGCGCAACATCAAGCTGGCGCTGCGCCGGCTGCGCAAGTTTGCCCGCACCGGCAAGGCAGAAGAGCTGGATCTGGATGACACCATCCGCTCCACCGCCCGCAATGCTGGGCTGCTGGATATCCGCCTGCGTCCGGAGGAAGAAAACCGCGTCAAGGTGCTGCTGTTTTTTGATGTGGGCGGCTCAATGGACCCGCACATCAAGGTGTGTGAGGAGCTGTTCTCGGCTGCACGCACTGAGTTCAAGCACATGGAGTACTTCTACTTCCACAACTTCATCTATGAGGCGGTGTGGAAGGACAATCGCCGGCGCTGGGATGAGCGGGTCAATACCTGGGACCTGCTGCACAAGTACTCCTCTGACTACCGGGTGATTTTCATTGGTGATGCCGCCATGAGCCCTTACGAAATCAACTCGGTAGGTGGCAGTGTGGAGCATTGGAATGAAGAGCCTGGAGCGGTATGGATGCAGCGCCTTACCGACACCTTCGACAAGGTGATCTGGTTGAACCCCGAGCCGCGCCGCAGTTGGGACAGCACCACCTCTAACGTCTGGACTCGGCAATTGTTGGACCAGCGCATGTACCCGTTGACCATGCAGGGTATTGAGGACGCGATCCGCTACCTTAGCCGTTGAGACCGCCGCCCCGATTGGGGCGGTGTTGTTTTACACCCTTTTGGCATCTTTGCCGCGCCGCCACGGTCTTCTATAAGCACGTGCAGCCGCCGGACAAGGAGCCAGAATGACCCCGCCCGATGACACCCCCGATACCCGCAGCGACCCGGATAGCCCCTTGGCTGCCTGGGTGAGCGTAACGTTGATCATTGCGATTGCGTCGGCGGTGGCAGCGTTCAGCGGCGTGGCGGGTAGTTTTGCCTGGTTGGCCAAATTGCTGTGTGTGATTGCCTTAGTGTTACTGGGGGCGAGCTTGCTGTTGCGGCAGCTGCGCTGAGAGGGAGGGGCGGACGTCCTTGTCCGAACGGGCATCAAGATGCCCTGCGGTGCGCAAAATCAGAATTGGATTCCGGTGCTCAAGTTGACGTGGTCGCGGTCGCGCCAGACGCTGTAGCGGCTGTCGCTGAAGCGCACGTAGCCGAGCTTGACGTGGGCCTGCTTGTAACCGAACTCCAGATTCACCGCCATGGTGCGCTGGTTCTCTTGAAGCGCGTCGTCACTGGCGTAACCCTTCACCCCGTGGGTGAACACCACAGACGGCGACAGTGAGACCGGACCGAGCAGATCGCGGTAGGTGGTGCGCGCGCTGAGGCGGTAACCCCAGGTGAAGTCGGTTACGTAGCCTTTTTCAGAGTCATCCGGCGCCACGCCAAAGTTGGTATGGCGACGGAAGCGGATGTCGCTGCTGTCTGGCAGGGTCGGGATGTACTCCGCTGCCAGCTCTGCACTCAGCATCACCTGCGGGGCGCCGAACAGGTTGGCCACCGGGCGGCTGAAGCTCAGCTCAGCACGGCTGACCTCCTGTTCCATGTAGCCTGGTACTTTCTCGCCCGCTTGGTAGCGGTTGGTATGCGAGCTGGCCGGCGTGGACACACCCATTGCCGCCGAGGTCAGATCGGAGGTGTTGATCTGCAGCGGGAAGTTGGGGATGTGGCTCAGGTTCACCGCCACCTGAGTAGCACCGAATGCCTTGGAGCCGGTCAGGCCGAACAGTTTGATGTTGTCCGGGAACATGAAGTAGTACTCGGTATCCATGCGGTCGCCGCCAACCGGGGCCTTCACCATTGAGTAGATCGGCAAGCGGTGGTGGTAGTTCACGTAGTAGGCCCCGACCTTGGCGCCGGCCGCTTCCCAGTCGTAGTCAAACTTGAGCCCGTACTGGTTGTGGTGCGACGGCTTCTCGTCGCGCTGCCGGTGCAGGTAGCGGCCGCTGGCCATCACATCTTCTGCCGGCATCACCACGCTGGACAGGAAGGTGCCATCACAGCCGATGGCGGTGTTGTCCAGGTTGGAGAAGAAGGTGCCGCAGGCATCAACAATGGTTTCGCGGAATTCTAGCTGGTAGAAGGCGCGCGCTTGTAGCGCATCGGTGAACTTGTAATCCAGATGGATCATGTTCGACGGCCGCACCAATTCTTGCATGATGAAGCCCGGGCGGCGCAGCGCCGGCAGGTTGTAGGCGTTGATCGATGCCAGCGTGGCGCGCGTGAACATGCTACGGCCCCAGCCCACCGTCTGGCGGCCGACTTTCACTTCCAACGGCTGCTGGTTCAACGTGTAGCGGCCAGACACCCAGACGTCTAGCAGATCGATGCCTTTGAAGCGTGCTTCACGGGCAAAGTTACTGTCGTTCAGGCGGCTGTTGGGGCGGTAGCGGTTGCCGTAGTGGCCGTGTGGCACGGTGTCGTGGTCGAGGGTGTAGTCATACCACGCGGTGCTGCGGGCGAAGAAGGTGTAGTTGTTGCGTGTCAGCGACAGGTCGCCAGTCAGCTTGGCAACGCTGCTGACCAGCTCGCCGGCGCCGAAGTTCTGGTTGCCGTCATCCGCGTTGGCGGAGCGCGGCGTGCCGCCGGGCGTGTCGCCGACGAACAACAGATTTTTGTCGGCATTCTGCACCCGCATGGTGGCGCCGACGCTGCCCTGGAGATTCCATTTCCCCTGTACCGATTCACCCAGCTCGAAGGTGCCGCCAGCGTGTGCCAGCGGTGCCGAGGCCAAGCCCAGAGCGACGGCGCCGAGGGCACAGCGGCGACGCAGAAGAGTAGGGCGGATCTTGTTGTCGTTATGCATTCTTGTTGTCTCCGGAAGTCGGTCCGACCCTAGCTCGGGCGGGATCCGAAGTGGGGATGGTGACTTAAAACGGACATCTATTTCGCAAATGTCGAGGCGAGATTTCTACATACCAGCGGGTATGTGGTCAACCGGTCACACTTTGCCGAAAAGCTCATTTTGCTCGTTTTATAAGCGCTTTTAGGGGGTTGTGCGGTGATATTTTGATCGCTTTTCGGTGGCAGCTAGGGCCGAGGGTTCAGAAGAGGGGGGTGAAAGAGGGATGTTTGGGTGGAAGGGAAACACGGTGTTACCGCGAGTAACACCGTGCTGGCATCATTCTGCGGAACAGGAGTCCGCAGAAATATAGTTGCTTCAGAACACTTCGAACAGGCCCGCAGCACCCATGCCGCCACCGATGCACATGGACACCACCACATACTTGGCGCCACGGCGCTTGCCTTCGATCAGCGCGTGGCCGGTCATGCGGGCACCGGACATGCCGTAGGGGTGGCCGACCGAGATGGCGCCGCCGTTAACGTTGAACAACGCCGGGTCGATGCCCAGCTTGTCGCGGCAGTAGAGCGCTTGACTGGCAAATGCTTCGTTCAGTTCCCACAGGCCGATGTCGTCAATTTTCAGACCGAAGTTCTTCAGCAGTTTCGGAATCGCGAACACCGGGCCGATGCCCATTTCGTCCGGATCACAGCCGGCCACCGCCATGCCGCGGTAGGCGCCCAGCGGCTCCAAGTTGCTGCGTTCGGCTTCTTTGCCGTCCATTAGCACACAGGCGCTGGCGCCGTCAGACAGCTGCGAGGCGTTGCCGGCGGTGATGAAGCGGCCTTCCTGCACTTGCAGGCCGTTGGCAAACACCGGCTTCAGGCCCTGCAGGTCTTCTAGGCGGGTGCCCGGGCGGTTGCCTTCGTCGCGGGTGAGGGTGACTTCCTCGTCGGAGATGGCGCCGGTGGCTTTGTCCTGCACTTTCTTGATGGTGGTCAGCGGCACGATCTCATCGTCGAACTTGCCGGCTTCTTGGGCGGCGGCGGTACGCAGTTGCGACTGGTAGGCGTACTCGTCCTGCGCTTCGCGGGAAATCTGGTAACGGTCAGCGACAATTTCGGCGGTTTCCAGCATCGACATGTAGATCGACGGCATTTCACGCTTCAGCCACGGATCGGTGATGCGGTAGCTGTTGCGGTGCTCGTTTTGCACCAGTGAGATCGACTCCAGACCGCCACCGACAGTGACCAGCATGTTGTCGCTGATGATCTGCTTGGCCGCCGTCGCGATGGCCATCAGGCCGGACGAGCACTGGCGGTCCAGCGTCATGCCGCTGACGCTGGTGGGCAGGCCGGCGCGCAGAGCCGCCTGGCGTGCCACGTTCATGCCGGAGCTGCCTTGTTGCAGGGCGGCGCCGAGGATCACATCGTCAATTTCGGCACCCTCAATGCCGGCGCGGGCGACCGCATGAGCGATGGCGTGGCCGCCCAGAGTTTGGGCTGGCGTGTCGTTGAAGGCGCCACGGTAGGCTTTGCCGATCGGGGTGCGTGCCGTGGACAGGATCACCGCTTCTTTCATGGAATGCTCTCTTGTTGGTCTTGGGTAATGGGTGCCGCGGCGTGGCCGCGGCGTGGCGTCAGTACTGCTTGAGTTGGGCGAAGCGATCGAGGCAGAACGCGGTGTCGCCGAAGCTTTCTTCCGCCGCCCGTGCTCGCTTCATGTAAAAGCCAATGTCGAACTCATCGGTCATGCCGATGCCGCCGTGCATCTGCACCGCTTCTGCCGCCGCCAGTCGCGCCACTTGGTTGGCCTTGGCTTTGGCGGCGCAGGACAGCGCTTGCGCATCGGCGTCGCCGGCGTCCAGCGCGGCCAGTGCCGCCTGCGCCAAGGCAGCGCTCATGTGCGCGTCCGCGTACCACTGCGCGGCGCGATGTTGCAGCGCCTGGAAACTGCCAATGTGGCGCTCGAACTGGCGGCGTTCCTTCAGGTACGCCAGCGTGATCTCAAAGCTGCCGAGCGCGATGCCGGCCAGCTCGGCGGCCAGCACCGCGCGGCAGCCGGTGAGCGCAGCCTGCAGAGCGCCGGCACCGTCAGCCAGCGGTTCCGCCGGCGCGTTGTCCAGCGTCAGCAGCGCGGCGTTGCGGCTGTCCACCATGCGGGTGCGCTCCAGTGTCACGCCGCCGGCGCAAGGGTCGACTAGGAACAGCGCTGCGCCGTGCTCGGTTTGTGCCGCCACCAGCAGTAGATCGGCGATGTGGCCGTCCAATACCAGCGTTTTGCTGCCATTCAAACGCCAGCCTTGGCTGTCCTGTTGGGCGAGGGTGCGGTAGGGGCCTTGATGGTGTTTGGCGCCTTCATCGATCGCCAGTGCGCACAGCAGTTCGCCGGCGGCCAACCGCGGCAGCCACCATTCCTGTTGGGCACTGGTGCCGCCGTGGCTGAGCGCGACGGCAGCACCGACCACCGTAGGCAGGAACGGGGTGAGTGACAGGTTGCGGCCGATTTGTTCGGCGATCAGGCCGGCGCCGCGGTAACCGAAATCGAGTCCGCCGAAGCGCTCAGGCACCAGCAGTCCGGTCCAGCCGGCATCGATCATGGCTTGCCACAACGGGGCGTCGTAACCGAGCTCGTCATCATTGTCGCGCAGGGCGCGCAAGTGGCTGACCGGGCCCTGCTCGCGCAGTAGGCGTTCAGCGTAGTCGTGCAACAGGCGGTGTTCATCAGTGAATGTCATGGCAGCGTCCTCAGGCGTCCGGCAGGTCGAGCAGGCGTTTGGCAGCAATGTTGAGCATCACCTCGGAGGTGCCGCCTTCGATCGAGTTGCCCTTTGAGCGCAGCCACTCTCGGGCCAATTGCCCACCGCGGGTGCGCGCGCTGTCCCATTCCAGACCGATGGTGCCCATGGCATCCATCATCAGCTCGTAGCGCCGTTTGTTGAGTTCGGTGCCGACATACTTCAGCAGTGAGGAGCGGGCGCCGATGCCTTGACCTTGTTCGGCACCGGCGCGCAGCTGCGCGACCCAAGCGCGGAACGCAAGGCTGTCCACATCCAGTGCGGCGATCTGGTGGCGCAGCAACGGCGCATTCAGTCGGCCGCTGTCATCACGGCCGAGCTGGTCAGCGGCCAGCGTGCCCAGTGCCTGTCCACGCAAAATGCCCGGCGGTTCGCCGCCGATCATGTCGCGCTCATGAGTGAGCAGGTATTTAGCGATGTCCCAGCCACGGTGCAGGGTGCCGACCAGGTTCGCCAGCGGCACCTGCACGTCATCAAAGAAGGTCTCGCAGAACGGCGATTCGCCAGAGATCAGTTCGATTGGACGGGTAGTGATGCCTGCGCTGGCCATGTCGAACAGCAGAAACGAAATACCGTTGTGCTTGCTGGCGTCGGCATCGGTGCGCACCAAGCAAAAGATCCAATCCGCCAAGTTGGCGTAGGAGGTCCAGATTTTCTGACCGTTAACGATGAAGTGGTCATCTTTGAGTTGGGCGCGGGTTTGCAGGGAAGCCAAGTCAGAGCCGGCGCCGGGCTCAGAGTAACCTTGGCACCAGCGGATTTCACCGCGCGCGATGCGCGGCAGGTGCTCGCGCTTCTGTTGTTCACTGCCGAACTTCAACAGCGCTGGGCCCAACATCCAGAAACCGAAGTTGCTGACCGGCACCCGGGCGTTGATACGCGCCATTTCTTCACGCAGGATGGCGTCTTGTTCGGCGCTCAGCCCGGCGCCACCGTACTCCGGTGCCCATTGCGGCGCAGTCCAGCCTTTGGCGGCCATGCGCTCCATCCACAAACGTTGATCGTCGCAGGAGAACTGCCATTGGCGGCCTCCCCAGCAATGGTCTTCAGGGCGAGAGACGGGCTCGCGCATGGCCATGGGGCAGTTTGCCTCCAGCCAGGCACGTGTCTCAGTGCGGAATTGCTCCAGCGCGGACACGACGGACTCCTTATTTTTGGAATGTTGTTTTATTTAATCGTCATACTCACTGGTATGTCCAGTGTTGCGAGCGCCAACCGAGGCGGTTGGCAGACTTGCTGAACACAACAACAAACAGGAGCAGAGGATGCCCACCCCGACCCCCTGCGCGGTGACCCCGCAGGCTGCCTTGTTGGCAGCGGCCGCCGAATGCTTCATGGAGCGCGGTTACCAGGCCACCAGCATCGACGACATTGCCCGCCGCCTCGGCGCCACTAAGGGCAAGGTCTACCACTATTTTGATTCCAAGGCTGACATCTTCTTCGCCATCCATGCCCACGCCATGGATGCGCTGTTCGAGGTGATTGCGCCGCTGCGCCAGGCGCCGGTCTCAGCCGGCGAGCGGCTCTACCAAATGGCCTGCGCCCATGTGCGTACCTTGATCCGCACTCAGCCGTTCCAGCGCGCAGTGGCGGAAGGTGTGCACATGCATTTGCGCAATACCGCCTCTGAGGCGGAGCAGGACCAAATCGCCGCGCTGCAGCGTCGACGCGATGCTTATGAGGCGCAGTTTTTGGCGGTGTTGGAAGAGGGCATCGAAGAAGGTGAGCTGTACAGCGACCAGCCGGGGCTGGCGTTGAAGCCGATGTTTGGTGCGCTCAACGCCACCATTAATTGGTACCGCGCGCGCCCGGATCAACCGGACGCCGCGTTGGACTTGCTCGCCGACCGGGTGGCCGGCATGGCGCTGGCCGGGCTGTGGATCCCGACCGCGCTGCGCCCTAATGGTTTAGCGCGCCAGAAACGCGTCGAAGCGAGCGCGGGTGTCGGCGCTGAACATACGTTCCGCAAACAGGCGTGATTCCCATTCGATGCGTTCGCGCAACTGCTCCGGCTGCGGCCGCAGCAGCGCCTTGGTGGCGGCCATGGCCGCCGCCGGCTTGGCCGCCAGCCGCTGCGCTAGCTGCAGCGCGGTGGCGTACAGTTCTTCGTCCGCCACCGCGTAGGCCACTAAGCCGCATTGCTGTGCTTCGCGGCCGCTGAGGGTGTCGCCGGCCAGCAGCAAGCGGGCAGTGACTTGGTCGCCAACACGGGCCGGCAGCAGCTGACTGGAGCCGGCTTCCGGGGTCAGGCCTAGATCAATGAAAGCGGTGGTCAGCCGCGCGTCCTCGGCGGCCACGACCAAATCCATGTGCAGCAGTGCAGTGGTGCCGATGCCGGTGGCATGGCCGCGTACTGCCGCAATGGTAGGTAGGTCGAGCCGACGCAGCGCCAGAATCCACTCCATTGCGGGGCTCAGTCGGCCCTCGGCGCGGGATTCCGGGGTGGCGGCAAGGAAATCACCGAGGTCGTTGCCGGCGCAAAAATGACCGCCCTCGGCGGTGAACAGCAGCGCGCGCGGCTGCTCACTGGCGGCGGCCGCCTCGCACACCCGACGCAGGTCTTCATACATGGCGACGGTGAGCGCATTGCGCTTGTCGGCGCGGGCAAGACTGACAATCCAGACGCGGTCTTCGCAGCGCAATTGGACCTGATTGCTGGACAGGGTGGGTAGGGATGGCATGTATCGTCCTCGAAATTTGTATTTTATTGAAATGATGTTCTGATATTTACATGGCGCGGTGGCCATGTCATCTTCCGTTGCTATCGACAGCACTACTTTGGCAGGCAGCAGATGGCAGCTCGGCGTTTTGAAGGACAGGTGGCAGTGGTGACCGGCGCCGCCAGTGGCATTGGCGCCGCCACCGCTCGGCGGTTGGCCAGCGAAGGCGCTGCACTGGTACTGCTGGATGTGTCCGCCGCTGGCCTCGCCGACGTGGCGGCTGACTGCGGTGGTGAGTTGTTCACGGCGGTAGTGGACGTGTCCGATGCCAGTGCCGTGGCACAGGTGTTGGCGCGTGCCCAGCAACAGTTTCCGGTGATCGATGTGCTGTGTAACAACGCCGGTGTCGCCGGTGGTGACTACAGTCCGGTAACCGCCAATGACACCGCGCTGTGGGAGCGTTTGTACCGTATCAATGTGTTGGGTGCGGTGCATTGCATCCAGCAGCTGGCGCCGGCGATGCAGGCACGCGGCAAGGGGGCCATCGTTAATACCGCCTCAGTGGCGGGCTTACGCTCCGGCGCCGGCGGCAATGCCTACAGTGCTTCGAAAGCGGCGCTGATCAGCCTCACCCAAACGGCCGCCTGTGATCTCGGCGCCGACGGCGTGCGCGTGAACGCGGTGTGTCCGGGCTTGGTGCGCACCGGCATGACCCAAGCGGTGTTCGATCGCGCCGAGCAGCTCGGTAAGCAGGATCGCCTCGGCGCCCGCTGTGAACTACGTCGCCCCGGCGAGCCCAATGAAGTGGCCGCAGTGATCGCGTTCCTAGCCAGTGACGATGCCAGTTTCGTGACCGGCCAAGCGTTGGCGGTGGATGGCGGCAATACCGCGTCCTTAAATATGCCGGGCATGAAGGTTTGAACCACGGCGCTGCCACCCTGTGTGGTTAGGTTTGCCCAGTGGCTTTTGTTATATTTCGACGCCTCCAAAAAAAGAAGGATGAGGGACCTACACCATGCGCAAAGCGATCCCCAGTGAAATGGGCGACGACAAAGACCGCAATTTTGTCACCGCGCTGGCGCGCGGCCTCGACATTCTGCGCTGCTTCGGGCCGGCTGATGAGTACCTCGGCAACGCCGAGTTGGCCAAGCGCACCAATATTCCCCGTCCCACGGTATCGCGCATGACCGCGACCCTGACCCAGCTCGGCTATCTGCGTTACGTCAGCCACCTTGAGAAATACCGTCTCGGGCCGGGCGTGCTGGAGTTAGGTTACCGCTATTTGGCCAGCGAAGGGGTGCGCGAACTGGCGCGTCCGTTCATGCAGGAACTGGCCGATGCCACCGATTGCATGGTGGCCATGGCGGCGGTGGATGGCACCAAGGTCAATTACATCCAGGTGTGCCAGGGCAATGGCCCGATGGTGCTGCGGCTGGCAGCCGGTTCTCAGGTGCCGATGGCCACCACCGCGCTGGGGCGCGTTTACCTGGCCGCCACGCATGAGCATGACCGCAATCAGCGCCTGGCCAAACTTGAAGAAGAATACGGCCGTGATTGGCCGGAAGTGCTGCGCGGCATCGAGCGTGGTTTCGAGGATTATCAGAAATACGGCTTCTGCATTTCTGACGGTGAATGGAACCGCGATGTGTCTGGCGTGGCGGTGCCGATGTTCGTTGACGGCGGTGAGCACATCCTGCCGATGAACATTGGCGGTTCGGCGCTGCGGCTGACGCGGCGCATCTTGGTCGAGAACCTCGGCCCTCGGCTCAAGGAACTGGTTGACCAGGTGAGCGCGCTGTCGCAAGGAAGCATGTCCTCATGATGTGCGGAGAATAATACCGGTGTCTTCAGAGTGTTCCGCAGCGTCGCCGACGGCGGCGCTGGATCCTGCCAAGCAAATCCAACCCGATGGTTTTCCCGCGCACATTGGTATGCGTGTACACAGCTGGGAAGAAGGGCGCGTGGAGCTGCACATTGATGCCGGCACCGAGCACCTCAATCTGGCCGGCGTGATCCATGGTGGTGTGTGCGCGACTTTGGTGGATGTGGCCGGTGCCATGGCCGGCACCCATTGCGCCTATCCGGGGCGAGTACGCAAGGCGGTGACGCTATCCATTACCACCACCTACACCGGTCAGGCCGGCGAGGGGCTGCTGCGTGCCGTGGGTGTGCGCAAGGCCGGTGGCCGTAAGATCTACAACTCGGTGGTGGAAGTGTTCAGCGCCGATGGCCGGTTGCTGGCGTTCGGTGAAGGCACCTTCCGTCTGCGTTCCGGCAGCGAGGACCCGCAAGGGCTACCGCTCGAGTCCTAGCCCTCTTTTCCGGAACCGTTACCCGGTTCCGGTGATTCTCGCATTCAGTGTTTGACCCCTTAGTCACTGCTGTGACAGATTTCGGAACCTGATTCCAATAAGTGGTTGCGCCGGCGTTGGCCGCAACCGGTTCCGGAGGATACACAGCATGACCCATCCGTTTTCTCTTACCGGCAAAGTGGCCTTGGTGACGGGCTCCAGCAAAGGCATCGGCCGCGCCATTGCCGAGCAGTTCGCGGCGCTGGGCGCCAAGGTGGTGATCTCCAGCCGCAAGGCGGACACCTGCGACGCTGTCGCGGCGGACATTCGTGCCGCCGGCGGCGAGGCGCTGGCGGTGGCCTGCCACGTCGGCGACAAGCAGGCGCTGCACCGGCTAGTGGAGCAGGTGGAGCAGCACTGGGGCGGCATCGACATTCTGGTCTGCAATGCCGCCACCAATCCGGTGTACGGCCCCACCGCCGAGATGACTGACGAGGCCTGGGACAAGATTCTCGACACCAACGTCAAAGGGACGTTCTGGCTGTGCAACCGGGTACTACCCGGCATGGCCGAGCGCGGCGGCGGCAAAGTGATCCTTCTATCCAGCATCGCTGCGCTGCGCGGCAATCCGGTGATCGGCACTTATGGTGTGTCAAAGGCAGCCGAGGCGGCGCTGGCGCGCAATTTGGCGGTGGAGTGGGGGCCGCACAACATTCAGGTCAACAGCATTGCCCCGGGCCTGATCCGCACCGATTTCGCCAAGGCCTTGCTGGATAACCCGGCGCGTCTGCAGCAAGCGGAACAGCGCACACCGCTACGCCGGGTGGGCGAGCCGGAAGACATTGCCGGCGTGGCGCTGTTCCTCGCCAGCCGTGCCAGCGCTTATGTCACTGGCCAGATGATCATCGCCGATGGCGGCGAGATGATTTGCTGAGGAGGCGCGCTCATGACCGGTCCCCGCTTGGGCGATGTGCAGCGCGGCCCGATGCGACCTGGCCACCAGCTCAATGTGGCAGCATTGGAGTCTTGGCTGGCGCAGCGCGAGTTGTTGCACGGTCCGTTGCAGCTGGAGCAATTCCAAGGCGGCCAGTCCAATCCCACCTATCTGCTGCACAGTGGCGAGCGCCGCTATGTGCTGCGCAAGCAGCCGCCCGGCAAGGTGCTGCCGTCGGCGCACCGCATCGACCGGGAATATCGGGTGATATCGGCGTTGGCCGCCCACAGCGCGGTGCCGGTGCCGCAGCTGCGTGGTTACGAGCAAGATCCTGCGCTGCTGGGTACGCCGTTTTATCTGATGGATTACGTGCCCGGGAGGCTGTTCAACGCACCACAACTGCCGGCCGTGGCGGCGCCACAGCGGCGCGAGCTGTACCTGTCGAAAGTGCGCACGCTGGCGGCGCTGCACCGGGTTTCCCCGGCGGCAGCCGGGCTGGAGGATTTTGGGCCAACGGGCGGTTACCTGCGTCGCCAGCTGCAGCGCTGGGGGCAGCAGTACCGCCGTGACAGCGCCGGGGCGCTGCCGGATCTGGATGCCTTGATCGTGTGGCTGGAGTCTCACCTGCCGGAGGATGAGGTCACCACCGTGGTGCACGGCGATTTCCGCTTCGGCAACCTGCTGTTCGATGTCGAGGGCACCGAGGTGCGCGCGGTGCTGGACTGGGAGCTGGCGACGCTCGGCCATCCGTTGGCGGACTTGGCCTACTGCCTGTTGCCTTACCATCTGCCCACCGGTGTGGACGGCGTGCGCGGGTTGGTGGGGGAGGACTTGGACGCGCTGGTGTTACCAAAAGAAACGGAATTGCTGGAGTGTTACTGTTTGCACGTTTCTCGGAATGAGATTCCGAACTGGAACTACTACTTGGCGTTCGCACTGTTCCGCACCGCCGCCATTTTGCAGGGTGTTTATCAGCGTTCATTGGCCGGCAATGCGGCCGACGAGAATGCCCGCAGCGTCGGCCTTCGTGCCGGTTTGATGGCCGCATGGGGGTGGCAAATTGCCCAGCGGAAATGAGCATTAATGCGGCTTTGCGCCGGGGCCGCCACGGTGAGGTGGCGGCCCATCATACCAGGTAGTATGTTTGTTCCTTGCCCGCCTTCTGTGCCGTTCTGGCCACTGTTCCAAAGCCACCTTTTTATTTTGAAATCGTATTTCGAAATGCGGTTGACCTGTGGGTCAGCGCGTGTCAGATTTCTTTCCGTCATGGCATCGATACGGCACTGACGCCCGCCATGCTCTTTTCTGTCAGCCCGGCCGCTTGGGCGGCCCACTGCACAACAACGAATCCGAATCATCAGCGTTGTCGTCCTGACGCACAGCGCTTGGGAGAGAACCGGAATGTTTGATCGTCACCTCGCGGTCTGGCCCGCCCAGTTGCCGCGGCAGCTGACACTGCCCCAGACCTGCCTCTACACCAACCTGGCTGTTTCGGCTCTGCGCTACCCGGAGCGCCCGGCGGTGATCTACTACGATTACGTGATCGACTACCGCACGCTGAAGCAGCAAGTGGATGCGCTGGCCGGCTATTTGGCGGCGCAGGGCGTAGCGCGGGGTGACCGGGTGCTGCTGTACATGCAGAATGCGCCGCAGTTCATCATCAGCTACTACGCCATCCTGCGTGCCAACGCGGTGGTGGTGCCGGTGAACCCGATGAACCGGGCTGCCGAGCTGGAACACTACCTTTCCGATACCGGCGCCAGCCTGTGCCTGTGCGGCCAAGAGCTGGTGGATACCATCGCGCCGATGATCGGCCGCGGTGATTTCAAGCATTTGGTGGTGGCGGCCTACAGCGATTACCTGCCGGCGCAGACCGATCTGACGCTGCCAGAGGAAGTGAAAGCGCCGCGCAAGCCGTTGTCTGGCGCTGGGGTGATCTCATTCAGTGACGCGCTGGCGCAGCAACTGCCGCCGCCGGAACTGCTGGTGGGTCCGGACGACTTGGCGGTGATGCCGTACAGCTCCGGCACCACCGGCGCGCCGAAAGGCTGCATGCACACTCACCGTTCAGTGATGATGCCGTGCCTGGGTGTGGCGCTGTGGATGGAGGGCAACAGCGAATCAGTGACGCTGGCCACGCTGCCGTACTTCCACGTCACTGGCATGCAATCGTCGATGAACGCGCCGATTTACCAAGGCTCCACCATCGTGCTGATGACGCGTTGGGATCGGCGCGTGGCGGCGGCGCTGATCCAGCGTTACCGCGTGACCCGCTGGGGCAACATCGTGGCGATGGTGATTGACCTGCTGTCCGATCCGGATCTGGCGAACTACGACCTGTCTAGCCTCAACAATGTCGGCGGCGGCGGTGCCGCCATGCCGCAGGCGATTTCCGACAAGCTCAAAGCACTGACCGGCCTCGACTACATCGAAGGCTACGGCATGTCCGAAACCATGGCCGCGACCCACGTTAACCCGGTGCACCGTGCCAAGCCGCACTGCCTTGGGGTGCCGATCTTCGGCGTCGATGCGCGGGTGGTGGATGTCGAGACGTTGACCGAGCTGGGCGTCGGTGATGTCGGCGAAATCATTATCGCGTCACCACAGCTGATGCAGGGTTACTGGAATCTGCCAGAAGAAACCGCCAAGACCTTCATCGAATTTGAAGGCAAGCAGTTCCTGCGCACCGGTGACATGGGCTACTACGACGAAGAGGGCTACTTCTTCATCGTCGATCGCGTCAAACGCATGATCAACGCCGCGGGCTTCAAGGTGTGGCCGGCGGAAGTGGAAGCGATTCTCTACCGCCACCCGGCGGTGCAGGAGAACTGCATCATCTCCACTCCGCACGAGCGGCGGGGTGAAAGTGTCAAAGCCTGCGTGGTGCTGGCGGCCGGTCACGAACAGGTGACCGCTGAAGACATCATTGCCTGGTGTAAGGAGCAGATGGCGGCCTACAAAGTGCCGCAGGAAGTCGCGTTCTACGACGCTCTGCCGCGCTCCCAGACCGGCAAGATCCTGTGGCGCACGCTGCAGGAACAAGAGTGGGCTCCGGCACAGTCTTCCTAACAGGCTGTCCGGGGGCGGAGGCGGGCGGTCCCATCGGCAGGCCCGCTTGAGCGGCCCCACCCCGGCCTGCCACAAGCGGGCCGGGCGCCGCGCTCCATAAAAACTGAGAAAAGCTACGGCAACGGCGCACTTCACGCCCTGCCTTACCACCGGGAGAGACGGTCTTGGATCTGTTTCTGCAACAACTACTGAACGCACTGACCCTGGGCAGCATCTACGGGCTGGTGGCGTTGGGCCTGACGCTGGTCTACGGCGTGCTCAACATTCCCAACTTCGCCCACGGCGCCTTGTACGCGGTGGGTGCCTACGTCGCCTATGTGGTGATGGTTGATTACTCCGGCAACTATTGGCTGGCCATGGCGCTGGCCGCAGTCGCGGTGGCCGTGCTGGCGATGCTCAGTGAACGGCTGGTGTTCTACCCGCTGCGCAACTCGCCGCCGCTGCATGACAAAATCGCCGCGATCGGCTTGGTGATGTTCATCGAGGCGATGCTGCAATGGCACTTCGGCGCTGAATTCCGCCACATGCCGGTGGCCTTCGATACGCAAGTGCAGCTTGGCAACCTGAGCATGCCGGCCCAGCGCCTGCTGATTATTGCCGCGGCGTTTGGCTTGATGGCGGTGCTGCACTTGTTCCTCACCCGCACCATGACCGGCTCCACCATTGTGGCGGTGGCGCAGAACCGTGAGGGCGCATCACTGGTGGGGATCGACACCCGCCGGGTGGCGCTGCTGACGTTCGCAATTTCCGGTGCACTGGCGGCGGTGGCGGCGACGCTGTTCGCGCCGATCAACCTGGTGTACCCGGCCATGGGCCACCTGCTGATCATGAAAGCCTTCGTCATCATCGTGCTCGGCGGCATGGGCAGCGTGCCCGGCGCTATCGTCGGCGCGCTGATCATCGGCTTCGCCGAGTCCTTCGGTGGCTTCTACATCTCCAACGAATACAAAGACGTGATCGCGTTTGCGGCGCTGGTGGTGATCCTGTCCATCAAGCCCACCGGTCTGTTTGCGAAGAGGGCGAACTGATGAAACGCATTTCTGATTTGTTCGCCTCGCCCTGGATGAAAGCCCTGCTGCTGGCGGTGGCACTCGTATTCCCGTGGCTGGCGGAATCCGATTACCAGCTGTACGTGCTCAGCACCGCATTTGTGTGGGCGCTAGCGGTGTACGGCCTGAACATCATCACCGGCTTCTGTGGCCAGCTGAACCTGGGTCATGGTGCGTTCTTCGCGCTCGGTGCTTATACCTTGGCAATCCTCACCGTTGACCACCAATGGCCGTTCTGGTGGGCCTTTGCTGGTGCCGGTCTGATGGGCGTGGTGTCTGGCTTGGTGGTGGGCGTGGTGTCGCTGCGGCTGAAAGAAAACTACTTCGCCATTTTCACCTTGTGCGTGGGCTTCATCGTTTACCTGCTGCTGGACAAGTGGGAAGCGCTGACCCACGGCGCTGCCGGCATGATGGACATTCCGGCGCCAGAAGGTTTCGGTTGGATCGATTTCTCCGCCACCGTGCCGTTCTACTACTTGGCGCTGGCATTTCTGATGCTCGGGATCTGGGTGGCACACCGCATCGGCAAATCGCTGCTGGGCCGTACCTTCCTGGCCATCCGCATGGGCGATGACTTGGCGCAGTCATTGGGCATCAACCTGATGCGCAACAAGGTGCTCGGCTTCGTACTGTCCACCGTGTATGCCGCCTTTGCCGGTGCGCTGTACGCCTCGTCAGTGCGTTTCATTGGCCCGGCGGAAGCCGATGTCACCCACACCTTCGACATGATCGCTTACGGTCTGGTCGGTGGCCTCGGCACGCTGATGGGGCCGTTGGTGGGCACGCTGCTGATTACTTGGATGACCCAGTCGCTGCAGTTCCTCGAAGAGTTCCGCATGATCGTGTTCGGCCCGCTGTTGGTGGTGCTGGTGATCTTCATGCCGAAGGGCATCGTTGGTACCTACGCGTTCCGTCGCAACCGCCGCATCGCGGCCGAGCTGACCGCCAAAGCCCGTGCCAAAGAGGAGGGCCAGCGCCGTGCTTAAGATCTCCGGATTGACCAAACGATTTGGCGGCCTTGCGGCGGTCAACGACGTCAGCGTCGAATTCATCAAAGGTGGCGTCAACGCCATCATCGGCCCCAATGGCGCCGGCAAGAGCACCTTCTTCAACTTGGTGGCCGGTGCCATTGCGCCGACCTCCGGCACCATTCTCTACGACGGCCAAGACATCACCGGGCTGCGCAGCGACAAGGTGGCCCGGCTCGGCATTGGCCGCACTTTCCAGGCCACCAACCTGTTCGAGCAGGCCACGGTGCTGGACAACTTGATCGTCGGCCACCGGCTGCGCACCCAGTCCAACCTGCTGGACGTGCTGCTCAACACCCGCCGGCTGCGGGACGAAGAGCGCCGCTGCCGTGCCAAAGCCGAAGAAGTGCTGGAGTTCGTTGAGCTGGGCCACATCGGCCACCGCTTGGCGGCCGACATCAGTCAAGAAGAGAAGAAGCGGGTGGCGTTCGCCATGGCGCTGGCCACCGAGCCGCGCATGGTGCTGCTGGATGAACCGGCCGGCGGCGTTAACCCGGAAGAGACCAAGAGCTTCGCCGGCCTGATCCGCAAGATGGTCGACCACGGCATCACCGTGTGCCTGATTGAGCACAAAATGGACATGATCATGAGCCTTGCCGACAAGATCATGGTGCTCGACCACGGCGAAAAAATTGCCGAAGGCACGCCGGATGAAGTGCGTAACAACCCGGTGGTGATCGAAGCGTACCTGGGGAGCGATGACGATGCTGAAGCTTGAAAAAGTAGGCGCCCATTATGGCAGCTTCAAGGCCCTGGATGACATCGATATGCAGGTCGCTGCCGGTGAACTGGTGGTGCTGCTGGGTGCCAACGGCGCCGGCAAGAGCACGCTGTTCAACACCATCAGCGGGTTGGTGAAAGCCACCAGCGGCACGCTGCAGTTCGACGGCAAAGACATTACTGGCCGCAAACCGTCGCGGTTGGTGAGCGAAGGTCTGGTGCAGTGCGCCGAGGGCCGCAAGCTGTTCCCGGACATGTCGGTGATGCGCAACCTGTTGCTAGGCGGCTATGTGCACCGCCGCGACAGCGCCGGCCTGCGTCGCACGCTGGACCACGTGCTGACATTGTTCCCGATCCTCAAGGAAAAAGCGGAGCAATCCGCCGGTTCCTTGAGTGGCGGCCAGCAGCAGATGGTGGCCATTGGCCGCGCCATGATGAGCCGTCCGCGACTGCTGATGCTGGATGAGCCGTCGCTAGGTTTGGCACCACTGGTGGTGAAGCAAATGTTCGAAACCATCAAGTCGATCAATGACGAAGGCACCACCGTGCTGCTGGCGGAACAGAACGCCTTCGCAGCGCTGAAGATTGCTGACCGCGCCTATGTAATGGAAGGCGGGCGGCTGGTTATGGAAGGCGATCGCGATGCCATGCTCGGCAACGACGCCATTCGCAAGGCTTACATCGGCGGGTGATCCCCCGTCTTCTTTGAGTTGTGGAGAGCGCTATGAGTATTCGTAGAAAATGTGTGCGCGCCCTGACTGCCATGGCGGCGTCGGTGCTGTTGGCCACCGGTGCCCAGGCGGCACAGGTGAATATCGGTTTCACCGGTCCGCTGAGCGGCGGCGCGGCGCTGTACGGCGACCAGTCTGTCAAAGGCATGCAGCTGGCTGCCAAGCAGATTAACGATGCCGGCGGTTTTGAAGTGGACGGCAAGAACTACACCGTCAATATCGTTGCGCTGGATGACAAGTACACCCCTGGCCAAGCTGCCGTAAACGCCCGCCGCTTGGCCCAGCGTGAGCGCGCGCCAGTGATCTTCACCCCGCACTCCGGTGGCATCTACGCACTGCAGGCGTTCAACGAGCGCGATAACTTCCTGATCATGGGCTTCACCTCGATCCCGCAAGTGACCGAGAAGGGCAACAGCCTGACCGTGCGTATTCCGCCGACTTTCACCGCCTACCTGGAACCGTTCGCCAAATTGGCGATGGACCGCTTCGGGCCGAAGATCGCCATCGCCAACGCGACCCATGACTACGCCAAGATGTGGGGCGCCGCGTTTGAGAAGACCTGGGTAGAGCGGGGCGGCAGCGTGGTGGCCAACAACCCGATGGACTACAACAAGTCCGCCGATTTCTACACCGGCGTGAGCCGCGCACTGGCGGCTAAGCCGGATGTGCTGTTCATCGGCGGTGCCTCCGAGCCCACCGGTTTGGTCGTGCGCCAGGCTCGTGAGTTGGGCTTTAAAGGCGGCTTCATTCTGATGGACCAAGCCAAGCTCAATGACGTGGCCACGGTGGCCGGTGGTATCGGTACGCTGGAAGGTTCAGTGGGCGTAACGCCGCTGGAGCTGTACGACAGCGAAGATTCTCATCGCTTCATCGATCTGTACAAGGCCACCTACAACAGCAATGCCACCTCCGAGTCTTCCTACCACTACTTCTCCGTGCACCTGACGGTGCAGGCAATGAAGGAAGCCGGTTCTGTGACCGATCCGCGCGCCATCCGTGCCGCCATGCAAAAAGCGCTGGTGAGCCTGCCGCCGGCGTTCAACCCCTACGGCGTCAGCCACATTGACGACGACGGTGGTCTGCAAACCGATCCGCGCGTTGCTTACGTGAAGGATGGCGAGGTGTTTGCACTGACCCGCGCTCAGATCCTCGACGGCGAGGCACTGCCGGAGCAGTGAAGGTCAGACCTTGACCAAGTGGGGTGCTGCGGCGCCCCACTTTCATTTTTGGATGATGCTGTCGTTTTTTGAAATTAGGTTTCAAAATAATTGAACGGGACGGGCTTTTGCCTATACTGGAGCGGTTTGCGCTCGGCCAGCCCCCAAGGAGGACAACAATGACTGATTCTGTGGTGCACTACCGCCTCGAAGGCGAGATCGGTGTCGTTACCATCAACTACCCGCCGGTGAATGCGCTCGGCCAAGGTGTGCGTGAAGGCCTGCTGGCCTGCTTGGCGCAGGGCGAAGCCGATGGCGCCGCCAAAGCGCTGGTGGTCATGGCCGAAGGCCGGACCTTCCCAGCTGGTGCCGATATCCGTGAGTTTGGCAAACCGCCGGCCGGCCCGGCACTGCCGGACGTGATCGCCGCGTACGAGCGCAGCGAAAAAGTCATTATTGCCGCTATTCATGGCACCGCCCTCGGCGGCGGTCTGGAAGTGGCGTTGGGCTGCGATTACCGCGTCGCCCTGGCCAGTGCCCAAGTGGGCCTGCCGGAAGTGAAACTTGGTCTGTTGCCGGGCGCCGGTGGTACCCAGCGTCTGCCGCGCCTGATCGGCGCCGAGCAGGCGCTGCCGCTGATTGTCAGCGGCAACCCGGTGAAAGCCCCTGCGGCGTTGAAACTGGGCATCCTCGATGCGGTGCTCGACGGCGACTTGCTGCAGGGTGCGCTGGAGTTCGCGCGCGCCAAAGTGGCGGAGAACGCGCCGCGCCGGCCGCTGTGCGACGCCAGCGTGGCGGCGGTCAGCGACACTCTGTTCAGCGATTTCGAGCAGTCCATTGCCCATCGGCAACGTGGTTTCAAAGCGCCGTTCGCATGCATTGAAGCCGTGAAGGCGGCCGCTGAGCTGCCGTTCGCGCAAGGTCTGGAGAAAGAGCGTGAGCTGTTCCTCGGCCTGATGGCGTCCACCGAATCGAAAGCCCAGCGCCATGTGTTCTTCGCCGAGCGCGAAGTGGCCAAGGTGCCGGGTCTGGATGCCAAGACCACCCAGCGCGAGGTGCGCAGCGTCGGCATCATCGGCGCCGGCACCATGGGTGGCGGCATCGCCATGAACTTCCTCAATGCCGGCATCCCGGTGACCTTGCTGGAAGTGAAAGACGAGTTCCTCAGCCGTGGTGTTGCGGTGATCCGTGCCAACTACGAAGCCACCGCCAAGAAAGGCCGCCTGACCAGCGAGCAGGTGGAGCAGCGCATGGCGCTGCTGACGCCGTCGCTGAGCTACGACGACCTGGCGCAGGTGGACGTGGTGATCGAGGCGGTGTTCGAAAACATGGACATCAAAAAGTCCGTATTCGAAACCCTCGACAAGGTCTGCAAGCCGGGCGCGATCCTGGCCACCAACACCTCCACCCTCGACGTCAACGAAATTGCCAACGTCACCCAGCGTCCGCAGGACGTGATCGGTCTGCATTTCTTCAGCCCGGCCAACGTCATGAAGCTGCTGGAAATCGTGCGCGGTGAAGCCACGGCGGACGACGTCATCGCCACCACCATGGCGCTGGCGCGCCGCATCGGCAAAGTCGGTGTGCTGGTGGGCGTGTGCCACGGCTTCGTCGGCAACCGCATGTTGCACCGCCGCCAAGCCGAAGCGATGGCGTTGGTGAAGCAGGGCGCCTCCCCGCAGGCGGTGGACAAGGTGCTGTTCGACCTCGGCTTCCCGATGGGCCCGTTTGCCACCTCCGATCTGGCTGGCTTGGATGTGGGCTACCGCATTCGCGAGGAAATCCGCAAGGACGACCCGAGCAAGGCGCCGCGCACCTGGATGGACGATCTGGTGGAAAAAGGCCGTTGCGGCCAGAAAACCCAGGCCGGCGTTTTTGACTATGAAAAAGGTAACCGTACGCCAGTCCCGTCCGCCGACGTGGACGCTATCATCGCGGCATACCGCGCCACGGAAGGGGTTACCCCGCGCGCGGTGAGCGAGGACGAAATCCTTGAGCGCTGCATGTACGTGATGGTGAACGAAGGCGCCAAGATCCTCGAAGAAGGCATCGCCATGCGCGCGCTGGATATCGACGTGATCTGGATCTACGGCTACGGCTTCCCGGTCTACCGCGGCGGCGTCATGTTCTGGGCCGACACCGTGGGCTTGGACAAGATCTACGCGCGCATTTGCGAGCTGTACCAGCAGACCGGCGAAGAGCACTGGCGCCCGTCCGCCTACCTGAAGGAGCTGGTGGACGCCGGTCGCGGCTTCCACCACTGAGACTGACTGGCCCCGCTGCGGCGGGGCTCCAATTGAACCCGGGCAAGGTAACGACATGGATCTGGAATATACCGCCGAAGAGCTCGCCTTCCGTGACGAAGTGCGCGCCTTCCTGCGCGAGCAGCTGCCGGCGACCATCGCCGCCAAGATCAAACACAACCGCCGTCTGACCAAGGACGAGCACGTGCTGTGGCAGAAGCGTCTGCACCAGCGCGGCTGGGCCGCAGTGCACTGGCCGACCGAACACGGCGGTACTGGCTGGGGCCCGATCGAGCGCCATATCTTCGATGAAGAGTGCGCCGCCCACCACGCACCGCCGATGCTGCCATTCGGCGTGTCGATGGTGGCGCCGGTGATCATCAAGTTCGGCACCGAACAGCAGAAGCAGCAGTACCTGCCGGACATCCTGGCCTCCAACGTGTGGTGGTGCCAGGGCTACTCCGAGCCGGGTGCCGGTTCCGACCTCGCTGGCGTCAAAACCCGCGCGGTACGCGACGGCGATCACTACGTGGTCAACGGCCAGAAGACTTGGACCACCCTCGGCCAGCACGCCGACATGATCTTCTGCCTGGTGCGCACCGACCCTAACGCCAAGAAGCAGGAAGGCATTTCGTTCCTGCTGATCGACATGAACACCCCGGGCATCACCGTGCGTCCGCTGATCACGCTGGACGGCGAGCACGAAGTGAACGAAGTGTTCTTCGATGACGTGCGGGTGCCGGTGGCCAACCTGGTCGGCGAAGAAAACAAAGGCTGGACCTGCGCCAAGTACCTGCTCACCTATGAGCGCACCGGCATCGCCGGCGTCGGCCAGACTAAGTCGCTGCTGTCGCACCTGAAAACGGTGGCCAGCGAGCAGATCGTCAACGGCCGTCCGCTGATCGAAGAGCCGCTGTTCCGCGCGCGCTTGGCAGATGCGGAAGCCGAGCTGATGGCACTGGAAATGACCAACCTGCGCACCGTTTCGGCGGCAGCGGATGGCGGCGTTCCGGGCGCGGAGAGCTCGTTCCTGAAGATCATGGGCACCGTGCTGCGTCAGGAAATCACCGATCTGTTCCGCCGCGCGGCGGGTCCCTACGCGATGCCGTTCCTGAGCGAAGGTGACGACGCTGTGGGGCCGGAGTTTGCCGGCGCCGTAGCCAACCGCTACTTCAACTACCGCAAGCTGTCGATCTACGGCGGTTCCAACGAAATTCAGCGAAACATCATCGCTAAAGCGATTCTGGGGCTGTAACCATGGACTTCAAACTCAACGACGAGCAACGCATGCTCGAAGAAACCGTGGGCCGTCTGGTCCGTGACGCGTACGGCTTCGAGACCCGCGAAAAGAACCGCAACAGCGCCCTCGGCTTCTCCACCGAAATGTGGCAGCAGCTGGCCGAACTGGGCCTGCTGGGTGTGCCGTTCAGCGAAGAGCTGGGTGGCTTCAACGGCGGCGGCCAAGAACTGATGGTCGTGGTGGAAGGCTTCGGCCGCGCACTGCTGCTGGAGCCGTACCTGGCCACCGTAGTGCTGAGCGGCACCGTGATCGACCGCCTTGGCAGCGACGAACAGAAAGCGCAGTTGCTGGGCAGCATCATCGGCGGCGAGCAGCGCTTTGCGCTGGCGGCCTACGAAGGCCAGGCCTTCTACGACCACACCCAAGTCACGACCCGTGCGGTGGCCAACGCCGACGGTTACCTGCTCAACGGCAGCAAAGCGGTAGTGCTGCACGGTGACAGCGCTGACCAGCTGGTGGTGATTGCCCGCACCAGCGGCGACGACGGCGATGCCGCCGGTCTGACTGCCTTTGTGGTGGCGGCTGATGCCGCGGGTGTCAGCCGCCGTGGCTACCCCACCGTAGACGGCCTGCGCGCAGCAGAAATCAGCTTCGACAATGTCCAGCTTGCGGCGGCGGCGCGCCTCGGTGACGAGGGGGCGGCACTGCCGGCACTGGAAGCCGCGATTGAGCGTGGCATCGTGGCGCTGTGTGCGGAAGCCTGTGGCGCGATGGAAGTCGCTTGCGACCAGACCCTTGAATACATCAAGGAGCGCCAGCAGTTCGGCGTCGCTATCGGCCGTTTCCAGGCGCTGCAGCACCGGATGGTGGACATGCGCATGGCACTGGAAAAAGCCCGTTCCATGACCATCCTCGCGGCCTGTTCCTTGGAGCTGCCGGCCGCCGAGCGTCAGCGTCGCCTGGCGGCGGCCAAGCTGATCATCGGCAAAACCGGCCGTCTGGTGTCCGAAGAAGCCATCCAGCTGCACGGCGGCATGGGCATGATGGACGAGACCGCGGTATCCCATTACGCCAAGCGTTTGGTGATGATCGATCACCAACTTGGCGACCAGCAGTACCACCTGCAGCGGCTGTCCGCGCTGCTGGCGGTTGACGATGACGTCGCCTGAGTAGGCGAGCACTTTGGGGTGGCGTCAGCCACCCCTTTTTTTTGCCTACCCTGCAGGAGGGCCCATGAGCCATGTATTGATTGTCGGCGCCGGTGCCATCGGCGCTTTCTACGGCGCCATCCTCAAACGTGCTGGTTGGCGCGTGAGTGTGGTGCTGCGTTCCGAGTACCAAGTGGTGGCCGAATACGGCTTCACCTTCACCCACAGTCCGCTGGGCGATTTGTCCTGGCGCCCGGACGGCGTCTACCGCGATGGCGATGTGCTGACCGACGCTGCGGATTATGTGGTGCTGACCAGCAAGGTGCTGGATGACCTCGACCGCGGCGCATTGCTGCGCCCGTGGTTGGCGCCGCACAGCCGTATTGTGCTGATCCAGAACGGTCTCGACATCGAGCGCGCCGTCGCTGAGGCGCTGCCGCAGCATGAACTCATCAGCGCCATTGCCTTTGTCGGGGTCAGCCGTACTGCGCCCGGCGAGCTGGTGCACAACTCCTACGGCCATCTGTCGCTGGGTTGCTACCCGAGCGGCATCAGCGACAGTGTCACGGCACTGGCGCAGGCGCTGGAGCAGGGCGGCATCGCCGCTAAGGCAGTGGACAATGTGGTGCGTGAGCGCTGGCTGAAAAGCGTCTGGAACGCGCCATTCAATCCGCTCTCGGTGCTGGGCAACGGAGCCGACACGGTGCAGATGCTGGATGCGCCAGGTGCTGAGAGCTTAGTGCGGGCGTTGATGGCGGAAGTGCTGGCGGTGGCCTCCGCCGAAGGCCACGATTTTCCGCCCAACCTGATCGATGCGCAGATTGCTGGGACCCGCAAGATGCCCGGTTACCGCAATTCCATGGCCCTGGATTACTTGGCCGGCCGGCCGATCGAACTGCAGGCCATCCTCGGCAACATCGTCGACATTGCTGCGCGCCACCAACTGGCGGTGCCACACCTGCAAACGGTGCTGACGGCGCTGCGCATTCGCCAGTGGCCTGCGGCGCAACCAGTGTGACCGCTGCCGTAGCCGCACATAAAAAACGCCGCGATTGCGGCGTTTTTTATGTCAGCGGGTGAGCCAGTACTGCAGTCCGTACAGCCACAGCGTCACCAGCGGCAGCATCAGCACAAAGAACACGCCGTTCCAGCGCCACGCGACCTCGTAGGGCGAGCGCTTGATCATGTCGCTGAGAATGGTCAGCGATGCGGTGAAGGGGGAGCTGATCACCGCCAACGTCCACGCGCTCATCAACGCACAGGCCAGCACCACTGGCTCCAATCCAATCACGCGGGTGTCCGGGAACAGCGACGCCGCCAGTGTCACCGACACCAACGGATTGATACCAAACTGCGCCAGTAGCAGCACCAAGAACATCGCTACCACCGCGGCCAACACCCCGTGCAGACCAGAGGCCAATAGCCATTGCGCCAGCGCCTGCTGGTCGATCAGCGCGGTGATCACCACCCCGGCAAAGGCAGAGCCGCCGAGCATGGCCACTTCATTGCGGTTAGCGCCGAAAATCAGCCGGCTGTGGCGCACCAGTGTGCCGCTGGCGCGTCCAAAGCCAATGCCACCGCCAAGTCGCCGCCGCTGCATCGCCAGCCATGCCCAAGCAGACAGTGGACAGGCCACCAGTACCGCCACGGGCAAGCGCAGATCAAACAGCGCTCCGATCAGGAATACCGATGCGGTGACCAGTCCCGCCAGCAGGGTAAAACGCCCCAGCGGTGCCAGGGAGGCGGACGGCTTGTCGGTGGGCATCAACACTGCCAATTGGCGTGGTCGCTGCAGATAGTCCAGCAGCCAGCCGACCAAGAAGAACAGCATGCCCACTGGAATCGCTGCGGGCGCCAGATCGGCCCAGCGCAGGTACGGCATCGACGCCAGCACCACCGCCATGGTCACGCCCAGCGGCGACACCACCGGCGCCAGCGCAAAGCCACGTAAGATCGCCATCATCATGCGTCGCTCGCGGGCTTGCTGGATTTCCACGTGGCCGTGGGCGGCCTTGAGCGTGTTGCTGCGCTGCGCCATGGCGCCGAATAACCCCAGCACGCCGACGTTGATGATGATGCCGAACAGCGCGGTACCCAGCGACAGGATGGGATAGCGCCAGGTGGGTTTTTGCTGAATCAGCGCAGCACCGGCCTCACGCACCAGCCGTGAATGCTGGGCGGCCACCCGCAACATGCTCAACGAGGTCACAAAGGTGGCAAGGAAACAGGCGCTGTCGAGGGCGCGCAGGCTCAGTGCCACGCCGTCGTCATGGAAGCCGAGTACGCCCAGCGCCAGGCAGGCAGAAATGATCAGCAGGATGCGGGCAATGCGCGGCAGCCGTGGCCACTGCACGGCGAGGTAAGCGAGCAAGGCGGGGCGCGCCAGCCAAGCGCCGGCAGGGCTGCCGGCAATCACGAAAAGATAGGTGCCGACCATCACGGCCGGCAGCGAAAAATCCAGCGCCCGGCGGCTATGCCGGGCCAGTGTGGAAGCATTCAAGCCATCAACCTGCGGCGTCTTTCACCATGTTGCGGGCGATGACAATTTGCTGGATCTGGGTGGTGCCTTCATAGATGCGGAACAGGCGCACGTCGCGGTAAAAACGCTCCACTGCGTACTCGGCCATGTAGCCGCTGCCCCCATGGATTTGCACTGCCCGGTCCGCCACGCGCCCGACCATTTCGGAGGCGAACATCTTGGCGCAGGCCGACTCCAGACTGACCGATTGACCGGCATCTTTGCGGCGCGCTGCGTCCACCACCATTGAGCGGGCAGCATAGGCTTCCGCCCGCGAATCCGCCAGCATTGCCTGGATCAATTGGTGCTCCACGATCGGCTGGCCGAACTGACGGCGCTCCATGGCGTAACGCAGCGCATCGTCGATCAGACGCTCGGCGACGCCAACGCAAATCGCGGAAATATGCAGGCGCCCACGGTCGAGCACTTTCATGGCGGTCTTGAAACCCTGGCCTTCTTTCAGACCGATCAAGTTGGCCGCCGGCACCCGGCAATTTTCAAAAATGATGTCGCAGGTATGGGTACCTTGCTGGCCCATTTTACGGTCCGCCTTGCCGCGCAGGATGCCGGGCGTGTCGCCCTCCACCACAAACGCGGAAATGCCGCCGGCACCCTTGTTGTCTTGGTCGGTGCGTGCCATCACCGTGAACAGGCCGGCATGGGGGCCGTTAGTGATAAAGCGCTTGGTGCCATTGAGGATGTAGTGGTCGCCGTCGCGTTCGGCGCGGGTGCGCACACTGCTGGCGTCGGAACCGGCATCCGGCTCGGTCAGGCAGAACGAGCTGATCACCTCACCGGTGGCCAGTTGCGGCACGTACTTCTGTTTCTGTTCCTCGGTGCCGTCGATCAGAATGCCCTGGGCGCCGATGCCGTTGTTGGTGCCGAACAGTGAGCGGAAGCAGGGCGAGGTGCGGCCGAGCTCGAACGCCACCAGCACTTCCTCTTCCATGGTCAGCCCGAGGCCGCCGTATTGTTCTGGGATCGACAGGCCGAACAGGCCCATCTGTTTCATGTCGTTGACGATGTCGTCGGGGATGCTGTCTTGTTCTGATACTTGCTGTTCGATCGGCATCAACCGTTCGCGCACGAAGCGGGATACGGTGTCCAGCAGCTGATCAAGCAGGTCCTGGTCACGAATCATGGTGGCTTTCCGAAGTGTCTAAAACGAAGCGGGAGGGCAGCACTGCTGCCGCTTGAAAGGCACTCTGTCACGGTCTATTCTGCCGGTCAAGTTTTGCGGAACCATATTTCACCTAGCGGACAATGGTGCGATAAGAGGGCATTTCTGCCCCGCTGACCACTGCGTCACACCGTCTCCGCCCCGCCTGAATCGAACCCATTTGGAGGTTTCATGCTCGACGCTTATTTCTACGACGGCCTGCGTACGCCGTTTGGTCGCCACGGCGGTGCCTTAGCACCGGTACGCCCGGACGACCTGTTGGCCGAGGTGATCCGTGCGTTGGTGGCACGCAACGCCTTTGCCGCAGACCTCTATGAGGACGTGATTGCCGGCAACACCAACCAAGCTGGTGAAGACGCGCGCAACGTGGCGCGCCACGCGGGTCTGCTGGCCGGCCTGCCGGTGACGGTGGCTGGGCAGACCGTCAACCGCCTGTGCGGCAGTGGCTTGGCCGCCACTCTCGATGCAGCGCGCATGGTCAGCGTCGGTGAGGGCGAGCTGGTGATTGCCGCCGGTACCGAGAGCATGAGCCGCGCGCCGTTCGTGATGGCAAAAGCAGAAAGCGCCTTCAGCCGCGACCTGAAGATGTTCGATTCCACCATCGGCGCGCGCTTCCCCAACCCGCGCATTGAAGCCGAGTTCGGCGCCGATACCATGCCGGAGACCGCGCAGAACGTGGCCACCGAGCTGGGTATCAGCCGCGCCGACGCCGATGCCTTCGCCGCGCGCTCGCAAGCCCACTACGAGGCGGCGCGTGCCGCCGGCTTCTTTGTCGATGAGATCCTGCCAGTGTCGGTGCCGCAGGGCCGCAAGCAGCCGCCGAAAGACATCAGTGCGGATGAGCATCCGCGTGCGGGCACCGATGTCGAAGCGCTGTCGCGCCTGAAGCCGATCGTTGCCGGCGATGTCATCACCGCCGGCAACGCCTCTGGCGTTAACGACGGTGCCGGGGCGTTGATCATCGGCTCGCGCGCCGCTGGCGAGCGTGCGGGCGTCAAACCGCGTGCCCGGCTGCTGGCTGGTGCGGTGGCTGGTGTCGCGCCGCGGCTGATGGGCCTCGGCCCGGTGGAGGCGTCCACCAAAGCGCTGGCGCGTGCCGGCCTGACGCTGGCCGATATGGACGTGATCGAAATCAACGAAGCCTTCGCCGCCCAGGTGCTCGGCTGTGCCAAGCAACTGGGGCTTGCCTTCGATGACCCGCGTCTGAATCCTAACGGCGGCGCGATTGCGGTCGGCCATCCACTGGGTGCCTCTGGCATTCGGTTGGTGCTGACGGCGGTGCGGCAACTGGAGCGCAGCGGTGGCCGCTATGCGCTGGTGAGTCTGTGTATTGGTGTTGGCCAAGGCATTGCCCTGGTGATCGAGCGGAGTGAATGAGCATGACCCCTTTTGTTTGGGATGACCCCCTGCGGCTGGACCGCGCGCTGACCGAAGATGAGCGTCTGGTGCGCGATGCCGCCCACGACTACTGCCAGAGCCGGCTGATGACACGGGTATTGCAGGCCAACCGTCACGAGCAGTTCGATCGCGAGATCATGAACGAGATGGGCGAGCAAGGCCTGCTGGGGGCCACTGTGGCGGTGGAATACGGCGGTGCCGGTGTGAACCACGTCTGCTACGGGCTGGTGGCGCGGGAAGTGGAGCGCGTCGATTCCGGCTACCGCTCGGCCATGAGCGTGCAGTCGTCGTTGGTGATGTTCCCGATCGAGAGCTTTGGCAGCGAAGAACTGAAACAGCGCTTGCTACCAAAACTGGCCAGCGGCGAGTACGTCGGTTGCTTTGGTCTGACTGAGCCGGATCACGGCTCCGATCCGGGCAGCATGGTCACTCGCGCCGAGAAAGTGGACGGCGGTTATCGCCTCAGCGGCGCTAAGACCTGGATCACCAACGCCCCGATCGCTGATGTAGCAGTGGTGTGGGCCAAGCTCGATGGCGTCATCACCGGTTTTGTGGTGGAGCGCGGCGCGGAAGGCTTCAGCACCCCCACCATTGAAGGCAAGTTCTCACTGCGTGCTTCGATCACCGGTCAGATCCATCTCGACAACGTGTTCGTACCAGACGCCAACCGGCTGGCAGTGGACGGCCTCAAAGGCCCCTTCTCCTGCCTTAACAAAGCCCGTTACGGTATTGCTTGGGGCGCGCTCGGCGCGGCGGAGTTCTGCTGGCACGCGGCGCGTCAGTACACGCTCGACCGTAAGCAATTCGGTCGGCCGCTGGCGGCCACCCAATTGGTGCAGAAGAAGCTGGCCGACATGCAGACCGAAATCACTCTCGGGCTGCACAGCTGCCTGCAACTGGGCCGCTTGATGGACAGCGGCGACTGGTCGCCGGAGATGGTGTCACTGCTGAAGCGCAACAACTGCGGCAAGGCGCTCGACATTGCTCGCCAAGCCCGCGACATGCACGGCGGCAACGGCATCAGCGACGAATACCATGTGATCCGCCATGTGATGAACTTGGAAGCGGTTAACACCTACGAAGGCACCCATGATGTACACGCGCTGATCCTCGGCCGTGCGCAGACTGGTCTCGCCGCGTTCTGATTGACCATTGAAAGACGCGGTCACCGCCCCGGTATGGCTTCGCCTGCCGGGGCGGTGTTGTTAACGGCGTCAGCCGCGCGGCGACGCGCTCTGCGACGGCGGCCGCTGTGCGCTGACAGCCTCCACCCACACCGGGCACAGCCCCAGCAGCAGCACTAATAGCCAGAGCGTCCAACGTCCATTCATGGCAGTGCCTCCAATCCATATCGGCCCATCTGGTTGGCCAGATCGTTGCCCGCTGTGGGTAAGTAATCGGCGCGCTCCGGCAACCCATGCTGCGGTGTGATCCACAGCAGCAGCACCAACGTTGCCAGCGTCTGCCATAACCACCGTTCTTGCCGACGCGCGGCGTCCATCAAAGCGGTCCTGTTTTGCATGGTGTGCGGTACCCCCCGAAACCGCGGCGCGCGACCGCTAACCGGATTGGCCGTGCCTGGTCGCGCGACCCAGTATCGGCGCTGGTGGCGCTGGGCAGATTGGGACAACTCTCAAAGGCACTGCCGTCACCTCCGGTGCATGGCCAGAGAGCGCTTGACGCAACGCATGTTGTTAGGCGCTCGGGTTGGTTACTATGCGTGCAGACACGGTCTTTCCATTCCCGCGCAGGAACCCGGACTCCCCATGTATTCCCAGCCGTTTCACAACATCCTGCAGGCCTCGAAGTGGCTGCACGGCGTGGCGTTCGCGGTAGTGCCGTTGCTGCTGGCGTTGGCTCTGGTGCTGTTTCTCGGCGGCGCCCGACTGCTCGAACAGACTGAGGACAAAATTGGCCTCGATTTTTTTGCCCTCACTACCTACCTGAACTCCCAGAACAACTACTTGGCCAGCTTGCAGCAACGCAGCAGCGAGCCGTCGTGGGCGCCGCCGGCCCAGCGTGGCGACAGCCCGATGCGTGAGCCGGCCAGCGATGACGCGCCCTATGCGCTGCTGTGTGTAGAACCGGGCGCCTGCACGGGCAGCGCGGCGGGCCTGGCAGCCTGGGGCGAGGCGGTGTCGGCGTTGTACCTCAGCCATTGGTCGCGCTCTTATTACCCCGGCGTCACCACGTTGCTGTTGGATGGCCGCACGCCGCAGGTGGTGCTGGTGCCCGGATTCGACTGGCGCAACCGTGATGCGCTGTACACGCCGTCGGTGCTGGACGCAGTGGTGACGGAGCTGCAGCAGCAGCTGCACACCGCGCCGGGGGACGCGGTGCGCTGGCTGCCGCTGGCGGCCCTGCCTGATGCGGTGGCCGGCATCGTGCCTCTGGCCGGGCAGCGTGGCGACGCAGCGCCGTTGTACGCGGTGTCGACGTTCAGCCTGGCGCGCACCAGCCTGTTCCAGAACGTGTCAGAAACCCCCCTGTACGACCAGTTGTGGTTGCAGACCGCAGAGGGCACCACTGTTATCGGGCACGGCGCGCGACCGTCCACCCGGGGCGCACTCACATTGGGGTGGGACGGCATCGTGCTGGCGCTGGAGGATCACGACGGGGGTTGGCGCGGCGTCTATCGCATTAGTTATGGCACCTTCTTGCATGCTAATCCGCGGTTACCGTTGCTGGCATTGCTGCTGCTGGTGGTGGTGAGCGGGGCGGCGGCGCTGTATCTGCGTTGGCATCGGCGCCGGGTGTTGGAACCGGCGCGGCTAGCTCACCAAGAGTTGGTGGAAAGTGAAGCCTTCAATCGCACGCTGCTGGATACCGCGCCGGTGGGGCTGTGCGTGGTGACCCGTGGCGAAGGGCGCTTGGTGTTTTGCAACGCGCTGGCCCAGCAATGGCTGGGGCAGCAGCCATTGTCGCCGGGCGAGTTGCTGGCGCCGGGTGTGCTGCCGGCGGCAATTCTCGGCGCGAACGGGCCCGGCAAGTCGGAACCGTTGCAGCTTGGTGAGCGCTATGTGCAGGTGGTCTATGCGCCCACCCGCTATC
Organism: Alcanivorax sp. REN37; assembly: GCF_041102775.1. Classification (NCBI taxonomy): domain Bacteria; kingdom Pseudomonadati; phylum Pseudomonadota; class Gammaproteobacteria; order Oceanospirillales; family Alcanivoracaceae; genus Isoalcanivorax; species Isoalcanivorax beigongshangi. Next base: position 1,810,255 of record NZ_JBGCUO010000001.1, on the reverse strand, counting down.
AACAGCAGCCGGTGGTGCTCTGCACTTTTGTCGATATCAGCTCGCGGGTGCTGTACGAGCAGGAGCTGGAGCGGGCGCGGCAGGAGGCGGACAGTGCCAATGTTGCCAAGACCCGTTTCTTGGCGGCAGTCAGTCATGAGGTGCGCACGCCGCTGTACGGCATCATGGGCACCCTGGAACTGCTGGCGATGGCGCCGTTGGGCGAGGGCGAACGCCATCATTTGCGGCGTCTGGAGCACGCCTCGGCGCAGTTGATGCAGCAGATCAGCGATGTGCTCGATTTCACCAAAATCGAAGCCGGGCAGATGGCACTGCACGAAGAAGCGTTCAATGCTCGGCAGTTGCTGCAGGGCTGTGCTGACCAATACGCGGCGGCGGCGGCACGCAAAGGGCTGCTGCTGTTTGCTTGCATCGACCCGGCGGTGCCGGAATGGTTGTTGGGCGATGCAGGGCGCATCCGCCAAGTGCTCAACAATCTGCTCAGCAACGCGCTCAAATTTACCGGCTCCGGGCAAATCATTGCGCGGCTGTATTGCGAGCCGACCGCCGACGGCCGCTGGGCGCTGCGCTTCCAAGTGGCTGATAGCGGCAGCGGCATTTCCAGCGCTGATCAAGCGCAGCTGTTCGTGCCGTTTTTCCAGGCCGACCAAGGCGACACACCGCATTCCGGCACCGGCCTAGGGCTCAGCATTTGCCACAGCTTGGCGCAGCTGATGGGCGGCGAGATCCAGGTCACCAGCGAGCTGGGGTTGGGCAGCAGTTTCACCCTGGCGCTGACCCTGGCAGCGGGGGACTGCTCGCCGGCGCCGGTGCCAGCGCTGGCCGGGCTCAGTCTAGTGCTGCGCAGTCCGCACGCCGAATTGACGCGCAATGTCTGTCAATGGCTGCGCCAGTGGGGGGCCGACGCCACGGCGCTGGCCGCTACCGACACCGAAACACCATGCGCGGCGGAGTTCTTTGTTGAGGTGCTGGGCAGCGGCAATGCGCCGCCAGCGGGTGCCGGCCGGGTGGTGCAGGCGGGGCCGCTGTGGCACGACGTCGGCGACGGTGTCGATGTGCTGCCGGGCTATGGCGCCGAGGAGTTGGCAGAAGGATTACTGCGGCTGCAGCGGGCCGAAACCACATCGGTGGTGCTGACGCCCGCCGCCGAGCTGGGCCTGCGGGTGCTGGTAGCGGAAGACAATCCGATCAACCAGGCCACGCTGCGTGACCAGCTGCAGCAGCTCGGTTGCCGGGTAGTGGTGGTGGATGACGGTCGCGAGGCACTGCGCCAGTGGGCGCCAGAGCGGTTCGATGTGGTGCTCACTGACGTCAACATGCCGCACCTGAATGGCTACGGACTGACCCAAGCACTGCGTGAGCGTGGTGCCGAGCTGCCGATCATCGGTGTGACCGCCAATGCCATGCGTGATGAGCACCGCCGCTGCGCGGCGGCGGGTATGGATGCTTGGTTGGTGAAACCGATTGACCTGCACACGCTGCGTCGCTGCTTGCAGCGCGTGGTGCCCGAGGCGCCGGCCGCAACCGAGCGGCCTGACATCGCGCCGGCGGCGGCGCCATTGCCGCACGACGGCGGCGCCGACGCCGAAGTGCGTGCGGCCGCCTTGGCTGAGCTGGTCCGCATTGCGGACAAGAACCGCACGTTATTCCGCGATTGCATGCTGGCCGACGCCGGGGTATTGGCTGACGCCGCGGCGCAACAGGATAGCGACACCGCCCAGCAGCGGCTGCACCGAATCCATGGTGGCTTGCTGGCGGTGGGGCAGAGCCGTCTGGCCGCCGAGGTGGAGCAGGTGCGCCAGAGCTTTGAAGATCATGGCACGCCGGATTGGACTGCACTGCAGGCACTGGTGGCCCTGATCAATGACGTGGTCCACACCGGACTGCCCCAATAACAACGAGTGCCGACGGAACAGGGAAGAGGAACCGGGATGAAGAAGAAAATCGTATTTGCCGATGATCATCCATTGGTGTTGGCCGGGCTCAGTGACATGTTCGACCGCGACTTCGTATTTGATGTGGTCGGCACCGCCACCACCCCGTCAGAGCTGGTGGCGCTGGTGCAGGCACAGCAGCCAGACATCGCCATCACCGATTTTTCCATGCCCGGTGATGAGCAGTACGGTGATGGCCTCAAGTTCATCGATTACCTGATCCGCCATTTCCCCGACACCAAGGTGCTGGTGGTGACCATGGTGTCGAACCCGATGATCCTCGAATCCCTCTACCAGGCCGGCGTCGCCGGCGTGGTGCTCAAGTCCGACAACATGAATGCATTGCCCACCGCGTTGCAGCGCATCAGCCTCGGCCACACTTATACCCACCCAAGCTTGCAGCAAGCGCCACGCGCCAGTCATCGCGAAGACCCAGTGACCACGCTATCGCCACGGGAAATGGAAGTGCTGCGGCTGTTCGTCGGCGGCCAGTCGCTCAAGCAGGTGGCCGGTGAACTGCACCGCAGCATCAAGACGGTGAGCAATCAGAAGCGTTCGGCGATGCGCAAACTGAACCTGGACACTGACCAAGAGCTGATCTCATTTTGCCTGCGCCGCGAGCTGTTTTCCTGAGTCAGCACGGTTTGGGAATCGTCTGACCCCTACCGGGCAGGCACGCCATTAGCCTTGGGGCATGAGCTCCCCAATGGCACCTACCACATTGCAGACTCCACGCGTGCCGCAGCTGTCACTCGCCTTCCTGGTGGCGGCAGCAGCGGCGGTGTTGGTCAGCATCCTGATCGGCGGCGCGCTGTACTTCTACAGCGCCGCCAACAGCGTGGTGTCTGATTATCGGCGTGGCATGAACGCCGCAGCGTTCGATACCCAACTTTACTTTGATCGCCGGGAAGTGGTGCTGCGCTGGGTGGCTGCCAAGCTGTCCGCCGAAGCCGGCGGACTCAGCAATATCGACCACTTGTCATTGAGCGAACCGGAGCAGGATTACCTCTCCTCTCTGGGCCTGCGTCCGCTGCACACCGCTGCTGGCACCGGCGCCAGTCACTACTTGGATGGCGACGGCGCGCCATTGCCGGCGCCGCTGGGTGAGTGGGTGGTGAGCATCTTGGAACAGGTCGCGTCGCCCCGGCAGGCGGACGGCCTGCCAGTGATCCTTTGGCTCAGCGCTCCCAACGATCCGCAGCACCGGTTGTGGCTTTACACGCCCCTGGCGGCCGCGGACAGCGGTGCCGGCTGGCTGGGTATGGAAGTGAGCAGCGCAGCGCTGCGGCAGGCGTTGCACCAGCCGCAGGCATACTCGCCCAACTACCTGCTGGTAAACCCGCTGCGCCGGGCGATTCTCAAAAATGGTGACTTTCTTGCCGAAACCGAGGACCTCAGTGGACGTATGGAAGGCGTGCACGGGGATGATTTCCGCGTGGTGTGGCAGGGCCTGTGGCCGCGTTACCTGGCGCTCAACAAATGCATCGGTGAAGGCGGCTGGCGGGTGATTTATTACGTGCGCATCGGCGATTTGTTGGCGTTGGGCGCATTGCCGGTAACGCCGGTGCTGGCCACGGTGCTGGCGCTATGTGCGCTGGTGATCGTGGGGCTGGTAGTACTGCGGGGGCGCATTATCCGGCCGGCGCTACAGCAGCAGGCAGCGCTGCAGGAAAGCCAGCGTTTCACGCGCACCATTATTGAATCCTCGCCAGTGGGGCTGTGCTTGCTGCGCCGTGATGACGGCAGTGTGCTGCTCAGCAACCCGCAGGCGGAGCGCTGGCTGGCACACGACGATGGGCACTGGCTCCAGCAAGCGCTGGACAGCGCCGGCGGCGAGTTCGAGCGCGAACTGGCGGATGGCAGCGCGGTGCACTTGGAGTTGGTGCCGCTACGCTATCGCGGCATCGACACCGTGCTGTGTGCGGCACATGACATTTCCGCCATGAAAGCGGTGGAGGCATCGTTGCGCGATGCCAAGCGCAGCGCCGATGCCGCCAGTGCTGCCATGGCAGAGTTCGTGGCGGTGATGAGCCACGAGATCCGCACGCCGCTATTTGGGCTGATGGCCACACTTGAGCTGCTCGGCACCACCTCGCTCAATCAGGCCCAGCAGCAGCAATTACGCACACTGGAAAATACCTCCACGTTCTTGCTGCGCACCATCAACCAAACCCTCGATCTGTGCCGTATGGAAGCCGGTGAGGATGTGCTCAAGACACAGTCGTTCTCGCCACGCCATCTGGTGGAAGCGGTGGTGGCCAGCTACTCCGATCTGGCGCTGTCGAAGGGGCTGCGGTTGTACAGCCTGGTCGACGCAGAGGTCCCGGATGCCGTGCTGGGCGACGAACTGCGGCTGCGTCAGATCCTCAATAACGTGATGAATAACGCGATCAAGTTCACCGAGTCCGGGCAGGTGGTGCTGCGACTGACTGCCGTGGCAGATGCGGGCGAGCAGGTGCGGCTGCAATTCCAACTGGCGGATACTGGCCGTGGTATGTCGCCGGCGCTGCGCGATCGCTTGTTCGTGCGTTATAGCCGCGATGACGGCGATGACAGTAGCGGCGCCATGGCGGCGTACAGCGGCAGCGGCCTGGGTCTGTTCATCTGCAAACGGCTGGCAGCGCTGATGGATGCGCAGCTGTCGGTGACCAGCGAGCTTGGGCTGGGCACCAGCATCACGCTGGAGATCAGCTTGGTTTGCCAAGCCAGCGCTTCGCCACCGCGGCCGCGCTGGGGGCGGGTGTTTGTCAGCGGCCAGGCACAGGAAATGGTGGTGAACCTGTGTAGCTGGTTGCAGCGTTGGGGGCTGCGTGCATCACCGTACCACCCGGATGTGGGCATCGATCCGGATGCGGCCGGGGCGGTCCTGTTGCAGGCGTGGCCGCCGGCCGCGCGCACCCCAGTGTGGTCCGGCCGCCAGGTAGTGATGCGCCCACTCGGGCAGTGGCCATCGCAGCCAGCGTCATCCTGGCTGCGTTATTGCAGCGCCTACGATCTTGATGGCGTGCGCCAGGCCCTGGAGCGACCGTGGAGCCTGCCGGCACCCAGCCTGCCGGCGGAGTTGCCGCAGGTTCCGGCGCGGGTGCTGGTGGTGGATGACAACCCGCTCAACCGCCAAGTACTGCGTGAGCAATTGGCGCAGCTCGGTTGCCAAGCGCTGATCGCCGACAGCGGCGCCCAAGCGTTGGCGCTGGCGGCGCGCCATCAGTTGGACGTGGTGCTCACCGACATCAACATGCCGGAAATGGACGGCTATACGCTGGCCCAACAGTTGCGCCAGCAGGGCTTCCAGCAACCCATCTATGGTGTCACTGCGTTGCTCCAGGAGCGCCACCACAACGGAATGCCACACCCGAGCATGACTGCGCTGCTGGCGCGGCCGCTGTCGATCCCGCAATTGGCGCGGTTGTTGGCGGACGCGCTGCGGGCGCAATCGTGAACGGCAACAACGATAGCCCCGGCGCTGGCCGGGGCGCGGACAGGTTGAAGCCGGGGGGCTGACGGCAGCCGCCGCAGAAGCGGTTGCCGTGGACCGCCGCCATCGGCGCTGGCCTCAGCGCTCGGTGGTGGAATTGGGCACTTTGCCCAACCACTGCAGCAGGTCGCCACGGGCTTCCTGCTGGCAGTGGTCATTCAATATTTCGTGGCGGCCGTCGTATTGAGTCAGGGTCACCTGTTCGGCACCGGCGCGGCGCAAGTGGCGAGCCAGGGCGACCATACCTTTGCCATGGCGGCTCATGGGATCGCCACGGCCCCCCATCAACCAGATCGGCAGTGATGACGGCAACCGCGCTAGCCCGGCCGGGCTGTGCACCGTCACCAGCGCGCTGAGCAGGTCATGCCACAGCTGGGTGCTGCAATCGAAGCCGCACAGCGGGTCGGCCAGATAGGCATCCACGGTCGCGGGGTCGGTGCTGAGCCAATCGAATTCGGTGCGGCGCGGGTGAATGCTGCGCGCCCAAGTATCGAAAGTCAGTTTGCTGATCAGAGGGCTGCTGCCGCGCGCGCCGGCACGCCAGCGGGCCCAGCTGATCGGCAGCAGTGCCAACCGGTAGCGCAGCGCGGTGTCGTGGTTGCTGCCGCACAGCACCAGCGCCTGCGGGGCGCGGTCGTGGCCGCAGCGTTCGGCATAGGCGAGCGCCACAAAGCTGCCCATGCTGTGGCCACCGAGCACATAGGGCAGGCCGGGGAAGCGCGGCGCCAGGTGATCGCGTACCCGCTGCACGTCGCTGAGCACTGCATCCCAGCCTTCACGGTCACCGAAATGTCCCAGCGGCGCGCTGTCACTGATCGAGCCGCCGTGGCCGCGATGGTCATGGACACACAGGTGCCAGCCGGCACTGTTCAGCGCTGCGGCCAGCGCTTCATAACGGCCGCCATGCTCGGCCATGCCGTGACACCAGTGCACGATACCGCGCGCTGCGCCGTTGCTGGTCCACAAGCGCACGCAGACACGATGGCCGCCGGGGGCGTCGATGAAGAAGGGGACAGCGGGCGGCGTCGTCGACGTCGTCATGACAGCAAGCTCCTGAACGGGGGCGGGGATGAAGGCCACAAAGTGCGCGATTTGTGACAGGGGGTCAAGGTGGCCGCGCAGCGCTATAATCGCCGCTCCTGCCAGTACCGGAGACTGTCCCGTGATTGACTACCGCATCCGCCCGTTGCGCCCCGAAGCCCACCTGTTCGAGGTGACCCTGACGCTGGCGCAGCCGATGCCGGAAGGGCAGCACCTGTCATTGCCGGCGTGGATTCCCGGCAGCTACATGATTCGCGATTTCGCCCGCCACGTGGTGGCCTTCGACGCGCACAGCAACGGTCAGCCGTTGGATTGGGCCAAGGTGGATAAACACACCTGGGCGCTGGTGCCCTGCACCGGGCCGCTGACGGTGCGCATTGAGGTTTATGCCTGGGATCTGTCGGTGCGCGGCGCGCACTTGGATACCACCCACGGCTACTTCAACGGCCCCTGCATGTTTCTGGCGCCGCACGGACTGGAAGACCAGCCATGTCGCATCACCATCGAAGCGCCAGCCGGAGAACAGTACGCCGATTGGCGCTTGGCTACCGGGCTACGCCGCATCAGCGGCGCCGAAGATGGTTTCGGTAGTTTCGAGGCCGACAACTACGATGCGCTGCTAGACCATCCAGTGGAGATGGGCCGCTTCGACGAAGCCCGTTTTGACGCCTGCGGGGTGCCGCATCGGGTGGTGCTCAGCGGCCGTCACCATGCTGATCTGCCGCGCCTGTGCGATGACCTGAAACGGATCTGCGAATACCAGATTCGGCTGTTCGGTGAGCCGGCGCCGATGGACGATTATCTGTTCATGACGCTGGTGACCGGTGACGGTTACGGCGGTCTGGAACACCGCAACTCCACCAGCCTGATGTGCAGCCGCAATGACTTGCCGCGCGCCAGCGACGGTACGCGCGTGCGCGATGCCTATCGCAGCTATCTCGGCTTGTGCAGCCACGAGTACTTCCATACCTGGAACGTCAAACGCATCAAGCCGGAGGCATTCACCCCCTACAACCTGCGCGAAGAAAACTACACCGAGCAGCTGTGGGCGTTCGAAGGCATTACCAGTTATTACGACGACCTGACGCTGGTGCGTACCGGCCTGATCAGCGTCGACAGCTATCTGGAGCTGGTCGGACAAACTCTGTCGCGGGTCGAACGTGGCAGCGGCCAGCGTCGGCAAAGCGTGGCGGAGTCCAGCTTCGATGCCTGGACCAAGTTCTACAAAGCCGATGAAAACGCCAGCAATGCGGTGGTGAGCTATTACGCCAAGGGCGCATTGGTGGCACTGGCGTTGGACCTAACCTTGCGCCAACGCAGCGGCGGCGAGCGGTCGTTGGATGATGTCATGCGGCTGCTGTGGCAGCGCCACGGCCAAACCGGCATCGGCGTGCCGGAGCAGGGCATCCAGGCGCTGGTGGCCGAAGTCGCTGGCGAAACGCTGGACGACTTTTTCCAACCGGCCTTGTACGGCACCGACTCATTGCCGCTGGAAACTCTGCTCAGCCAGTGCGGCGTGCAAGTTGAGTGGCGCGCGCCGGCCGGTCACGGGGATCTGGGCGGCAAGCCGGCGGCGGCCGCTGCGGTCAGTCTTGGGGTGCGGGTGGCCGACGAGGTGCAGGGCGCCCGCATTGCGGTGGCGTTTGACCAAGGCGCGGCCATGGCGGCCGGGTTGTCCGCCGGGGATGTGCTGGTGGCGCTGGATGGATTGCGAGTGGATGCCCGCCGGTTGGATGACATGCTCAGCGTTTACCAGCCCGGTGACCGGGTGCAGGTGCACGCATTCCGCCGTGATGAATTGATGTGCTTCGAAGTGCTGCTGCAGCCTGGTGAGGCGTCGCTGGCGGTGCTGTCGGTGTCGCCGGCAGGTCTCACCGAAGCCGGTCAGCGCTGGCTGCACCAATAATGGGGCAGGACACCGATTCGGCGCCGTCTCTGGCGGCGCTGCGGGCACTATTGCCCGATGCCATGCGGGTGGATGCGGTGCGCGCCGGCAAGGCGCTGCGCCGTTTGGCGCGGCAGGATGATGCGCGCCGTCGCCAAACGCTGGGACGCCAGTTGCAGGCTTCGGTGGCGCGGCGCGCGGCCCGCGCCGCCCAGCCACTGCAGTTGAACTGGCCAGACCTGCCCGTAGTGGCACGGTTGGACGACTTGCGTGAGGCGATCAGCCAACACCAGGTAGTGGTGGTGGCCGGAGAGACCGGCTCCGGCAAGACCACCCAGCTGCCGAAGATCTGTTTGGCGTTGGGGCGCGGCCAAGCCGGCCTGATTGGCCACACCCAACCGCGCCGGTTGGCGGCGCGGGCGGTGGCGGGGCGGTTGGCAGAAGAACTGGGCAGCAGTCTCGGCGACATGGTCGGCTACAAGGTGCGATTTCAGGACCAAGTCAGTGACAACAGCCTGATCAAAGTGATGACCGACGGCATGTTGCTGGCGGAAATACAGCACGACCGCTCGCTCGACCAGTACGATACGCTGATCATCGATGAGGCCCATGAACGCAGCCTCAATATCGATTTCCTGCTCGGTTACCTGCGCCAGTTGTTGCCGCAGCGACCGGATCTAAAAGTCATCATTACCTCCGCCACCATCGACCATGAGCGTTTTGCCGCCCATTTCGGCGGCGCGCCGGTGATCGAGGTTTCCGGCCGCACTTTTCCGGTGGAGCTGCGCTACCGGCCGGTGCCGGAGGATGGCGAGCGTGATCTACGCCGCGACGTGGAAGACATCCTGCGCGAGATCGAACGTGAGGAGCGCGGCGCGGTACCGCCGGCCCGTGATGTGCTGGTGTTCCTCAGTGGCGAGCGTGATATCCGCGAGTTGCACCACCATTTGCGTCGCTGCGAGTTCCGCGACACTGAAATCCTGCCGCTGTATGCGCGCCTCAGCCAGCAGGACCAGCTGCGCATCTTCCGGCCCCATCGCGGGCGGCGTGTGGTGCTGGCGACCAACGTCGCCGAAACCTCGTTGACGGTGCCTGGCATTCGCTACGTGATCGACGCCGGCACCGCCCGTATCAGCCGCTACAGCGTGCACAGTAAGGTGCAGCGTCTGCCGGTGGAGCCGGTGTCGCAGGCCAGTGCTGCCCAGCGTGCCGGCCGCAGCGGGCGGGTGATGCCCGGTATTTGTTTCCGGCTCTACAGCGAAGAAGACTTTCTCGGCCGACCAGCGTTCACCGACCCGGAAATCCGCCGCACCAACTTGGCGGCGGTAATCCTGCAGATGTCATCGCTGGGACTGGGTGACCTGGAAGCCTTTCCGTTCCTGGATCCGCCCGATGGGCGTCTGGTGCGCGATGGTTATCGACTGCTGGAAGAACTGGGTGCGCTGGACCACGGCGGGCTGACCCCACTCGGCCGCCAGCTGGCGCAACTGCCGCTGGACCCGCGCCTCGGCCGCATGGTGCTGCGCGCGGCGGAATTGGGCGCGCTGCGGGAAGTGCTGGTGATTGTGGCCGCGCTCGGCAGCCAAGACCCGCGTGACCGGCCCCATGAACTGCAACAGCAGGCTGACCAAAAGCACCAACCGTTCACCGACAAAAGTTCCGACTTCTTGCTGTTTTGGAACCTGTGGCAGTGGGCGGCGGAACAACGGGCGGCGCTGAGCCGCTCGCAGTACGAGAAATTGCTGCAGAAGACCTTCCTGTCTCCGCTGCGGATGCGGGAGTGGCGTGAAACCCATCATCAGTTATTGCTGTTGTGCCGGGCGCTGCAATTGCCGCTGGCGGAGCAGCCGGCGACTCCCGATGCCATTCACCGCTCGCTGCTGGCCGGTCTGCTTGGCCACGTGATGAAACGCACTGAGGAAGGCGAGTGGCTGGCCACCCGTAACCGCAAGCCACTGCCGTGGCCGGGTTCGGCGTTGTCACGCACCAAGGCGCCGTGGTTGATGGCAGCGGAAATGATCGACACCAGCCGCTTGTTCGCCCGCTGTCTGGCGCAAATCCAGCCGGAATGGATCGAGCAGGAAGGGGCGCACCTGATCAAACGCCAGTACCTGGAACCCTACTGGTCGAAGAAACACGGGGCGGTGTGGGCCAAGGAACAAGTCAGTCTGTTCGGCCTGTTGTTGGTGTCCGGCCGCCGGGTGCACTACGGCCCCCATGATCCGCCGTTGGCGCGCGAACTGATGATCCGCGAAGGATTGGTGGGGGGCGCGCTACCACGACTGCCGGATTTCGTGCGCCTCAATCAGGCCCGCCGCAGCGCGTTGGAGCAGTTGGAGCACAAGCTGCGCCGTCGGGATGTGCTGGCCGACGATGATGACCTGTACGAGTTTTACCACCAGCGGCTGCCGCAACCGCTACCGAGCCTGCGCCATCTGGAAAGCTGGTACCGCAACGCGGAGGCGGCCGAGCGAACGGCGCTGTTGATGAGCGACGACGACTTGTTGCGCCGTGACCCGGTGCTGGGGGCCGCCGCGTTCCCTGATCAGTTGCAATGGGGCGAACTGGCGTTGCCGCTGCAATACCGTTTCGATCCCACCGGCGAGCGCGATGGGGTCACGCTGACGGTGCCGGTGGCGGCGCTCAAGCAACTCACTGATGAGCGGTTGGACTGGCTGGTGCCGGGCTTGCTGCGTGACAAGCTGGAGGCCCTGTTGCGTGGGCTGCCGAAAGCGCGCCGGCGTGCGTTTGTGCCGGTGCCGGACTTCGTCAATGCCGCACTCGACCGACTGACGGTGGGCGAGGGCGCACTGCTGCCGGCGCTGACTCAGGTGTTGGCGCGCATCACCGGCGTGCGCATTGAATTAGAAGAGTGGCAGGCGGTGGCGCTGCCGGAGCACCTGCGCTTCCACCTGCAAGTGGTGGATGGCGACCGCATCCTTGATGAGGGGCGGGATCTGGCGGCACTGCAAGCACGTTGGGGCGATCGGGCCCAAGATGTGCTGGCTACAGTGGCGGCACCGGAACCGGTGTCGGCCGATGACTGGGTGTTCGGGACCTTGGCAGACAACCTCAGTCAGCGTCACGGCGGCATGACCGTCACGAGCTACCCGGCGCTGCAGGATGATGGCAAGCAAGTTACTTTGGGCCACTTTGCCCGCAGCGAGGAAGCCCAGTGGCAGCATCGCTGGGGCGTAGCGAGGCTGCTGGCCTTGCGGCAGGGCGAATCGCTGCGGTTGCTGCGCCGCTTTGCCGGCCAGCAGCCAGGGTTCCAGAAAATGGCAGCGGAGCGCTCGCCCCTGGCCCAGCGAGTGCTGGACGACGCTCTGCTGCGGGCGGTCGCACAGCATTTTTCTGGATTGGAACACGTGCGCGATGAAGCAGCGTTCCGAGCGCTGTGGCAACAGGGCCGCGGCAGTTTGGTGCCGGCGGCAGAGCAATGGCTGCGTCAGTGGGGCGAGCTGCTGGCCAGTTACCGCACATTGATGGCGCGGCTGGAGAAGAATTTCCCACTGGCCTGGGCCCATGCTCACCGCGATCTGAAGCAGCAGTTGGCGGGCCTGTTCCCGCCCACGGTGCTGCGTGATACCCCGGCGCAAGCGCTCGCCGAATACCCGCGTTACCTGCACGCCATCAGCCTGCGGTTGGACAAGCTCGGCGGCCAGCTCAATAAGGACCGCGCTTGGGCACAGGAATTGGAAGGGCTGTGGGAGCAATATCAGCTGCGCGCGGGTGACCGGCCGCTGTGGCAGCAGTCACCGGCGCTGGCGGAATACCGCTGGCTGCTGGAAGAATACCGGGTCAGCCTGTTTGCCCAGCAGCTCGGCACCCGAGTGCCGGTGTCGCCGAAACGGTTGCGCCAGCATTGGGAGACCTGTTGAGTTGCTGACAAAGGCTTTTGCGAAACCGGCACCGAGGCGCAATAATCGCCGATTACATTTTTCTGTGCGGACGCCCACGAGGCGTCCGCCAAGCACGAGGTATGCGTTGTGGCACAGCAGGCAGTGGTAATCAGCGGGACCGGGCTTTGGACCCCGGAGTTGTCGATCAGCAATGAAGAGCTGGTGGCATCGTTCAACCGCTATGTGGAGCTTTACAACAGCCGCAATGCGGCCGCCATCGAGGCCGGTGAACTGGTGGCCTTGCAGCCCTCCAGCGCCGAGTTCATCGAGAAAGCGTCCGGCATCAAGGCCCGTTACGTGCTCAACAAAGACGGCGTGCTGGACCCGGAGCGCATGGCACCGCGCATTGCCGAGCGCAGCGATGACGACATCTCGGTGCAGGCGGAAATGGCCGTGAAGGCCATTCAGCAGGCGCTGGCCGCTGCGGGCCGCACCCCCGCTGACGTCGATGCGATACTGGTGGCGTGTTCCAATATGCAACGCCCGTACCCGGCGATGGCCATCGAAGTGCAGCACTACCTAGGCATGGAAGGCGGCTGGGGCTACGACATGAACGTGGCCTGTTCCGCGGCCACCTTCGGGCTGCAAGCGGCGGTCAACGCCATTCAATCCGGCAATGCCCGTTGCGTGGTGGTGGTGAATCCGGAAATCTGCTCGGCGCACTTGGCTTGGGAAGACCGCGATTGCCACTTCATCTTCGGTGACGTGGCCACCGCGTTGGTGCTGGAAGCGCGCGAAGACGCCACTTCCGACAATCAGTGGGAAGTGCTCGGCAGCAAGCTGCAGACCAAGTTCTCCAACAACATCCGCAACAACTTCGGCTTCCTCAACCGCGGTGATGAAGCCGGCATTGGTGCCCGCGACAAGCTGTTCCGCCAGGAAGGTCGCAAGGTGTTCCGCGAGGTGTGTCCGATGGTGGCCGAGCAGATCAGTACCCATCTGCAGGAGTTGGAGCTGGCCCCGGATGCGCTCAACCGTATGTGGCTGCACCAAGCCAACCTCGGCATGAACCAGTTCATCGCCCGCAAGGTGCTCGGCCGTGACGCCACGCTGGAAGAAGCGCCGGTGATCTTGGACGAATACGCCAACACCAGTTCGGCCGGCTCGATCATTGCGTTCCACAAGTACAATGCCGACCTGCCGGCTGGGGCGCTGGGTGTGATTTGTTCGTTCGGTGCGGGCTACTCCGCCGGGTCTATTATCCTGCGCAAGTGTTGAACACCACCAATCAGTCCCGGGCTGCACGGCAGTCCGGGCCGGGGAGAGCATGGCGATGAACGGCGGCGTATGGCACCGGTGGGCAGCACTTGGATTGCTGCTGGTTTCCTCGGCGGCATGGTCTGCGGCAACGCCGGCAGAGCCGGCGCTGTTGCCGGTACCGCCTGCCCATCCCCAGGACCCGTGGGAACACTTCAACCGCCGCATATTCGGTTTCAACGATGTGGTGGACCGCTATGCGGCGCGGCCGGTGGCGGTGACCTACCAGAAGGTCACGCCGGGCTTCATCCGCCGTTCGATCAGCCGTTTCTACGACAACTTCAAAGATCTTCGCAGCGGCGTGAATGACCTGTTGCAAGGTGAGTTGGGGGATGCCGGCAAGAACTTCAGCCGTTTTGGTCTCAATACCACGCTGGGCGTCGGCGGCCTATTTGATGTGGCCACCAGCGCCGGTGTGGAAAAGCGACCGACCGATTTTGGCACCACCTTGGCCCACTGGGGCGTGCCGCAGGGGCCCTACATTATGCTGCCGTTGCTAGGGCCGAGCACGCCGCGGGATGCGGCCGCCATCGTTCCTGATGGCTACTTCGCCTTCAACTCCCAGGTCCGCCATCGGCGCACCTACTGGAGCCTGTGGGGCGTCTACATGCTCAATTACCGCGCCGAGTTGCTTGATTATGAGGGCGTCATCACCGGCGACCGCTATGCCTTCATCCGTGACTATTACCTGCGCAACCGGGCGCTGATGGCCGGTGAGCACAATGTCGATGACGACTTCGATTTCAGCAGCGGCGTCGACAGTGATGATGACGATGATTGGTGAGCCGCTTGCCTGAACAACAAGGCCCCGCACTGCGGGGCCTTGTTGTTTGTGGGCGTCGGCGAATCAGCGCTGAGGCGGGGATGGATGACTGCTGCTGTCCGGCGGCAGCCCGCGCTGGCCGCTGGCCACTTGGTTCAGCGCGGCCGGATCGCGCAGTTCAACACTGCGGTAGCGCAGCGTGACCCAGCCGGCCGCTTCCATCCGTTTCAGCAGCCGGTTCACCTGTTGGCGCGAGCTGTTCAGCATCTGCGCCAGTGATTCCTGCGACAACGTTACCCGCTGCACATTACTGGGGCGGCTGCTCTGGCCGTAGTTGCGCGCGTGCATCACCAGTCGTTTGGCCAGCCGCGCCGCCAGTGGCAGCAAGGTGGTGTCTTCCTGCAGTGAGAACGACAGCCGCAACCGCCGGCACAGTAGTTCGGTGAACACCGGGTACAGCGCCGGGAACTGCACCAGCAATTGGTGGAAGGCGGCACGCGGGATCAGCAACAGCTCGGTGCTGCCGCGGGCGTGGGTATCGTGGGAACGTGGCAGGCCGTCGAACATCGACACCTCGCCAAACCAGCTGCCTGGGTTGAGCACGGCCAGCACGGCTTCGCGGCCTTCGGCGCTGAAGTTGCTGATGCGGGCGCTGCCACGCAGCAAGCCGTAAAGGCCGTCAGGAGCGTCACCACGGGCATAGATGCAGTCGCCGTCTGCCAGTTGGCGGCGCCGGCCTTGCTGCTCCAGCGCCGCCAGCACCGGCGGCGGCAAGCGGCCCAGCAGCCGATTGTCTTGGAACAGTAACCGTTGTTCGGCACTGCTAAGGCGGGCTGGGATTGTCGTCGATGTGACAGTTTCGGGCTCGGTCACTGACTAGACTGCTCCTCAAGTGGTGGTGCGCAGGCACCGCATCGGCCAACGAAGAACAAGAGGATACTCCATGACGATCGAGTCAGCGTTGCTGCAATTGAACGTCCGCGACCACGTGAGCGCGGCGGAATGGCAGGCCCGGGTGGAACTGGCCGCCTGCTACCGGCTGGTGGCCCTGTACGGCTGGGACGATGTGATTTTTACCCACATCTCGGCGAAGGTGCCGGGCACCGAAGAGTTCTTGATCAATCCCTACGGGCTGATGTTCGAGGAAGTCACCGCCTCGAACCTGGTGAAGATCAATCTCGACGGCGACAAGTTGATGGATTCGCCCTACGACATCAACCCGGCTGGTTTCACCATCCACAGCGCTATTCACGCGGTGCGTGAGGATGTCGGTTGTGTGCTGCACACCCATACCCCGGCCGGGGTCGGCGTGTCGGCGCAGGCGGGCGGTATTCTGCCGATTTCTCAGCAGTCACTGTTTGTGTTGGCCAGCCTGGCCTACCACGACTACGAGGGCGTGGCCCTGCGTGAAGACGAAAAAGCGCGCCTGCAAGCACATTTGGGCCAGGCCAAGAATCTGGTGCTGCGCAACCACGGATTGCTGACTTGCGGCCGTTCGGTGGCGGAGGCCTTCCTTGGCATGTACACGCTGCAGCGCTGCTGTGAAATCCAAGTGCAGGCGCAGGCCGGCGGCGGGGCGCTGATTCCGATTCCGCAAAGTATTCTGGATGGCGCGCTGCAAAGTATGCGCGAAGTAACCAAAGGCGCCGGCGCCGGTTTGGCATGGCCGGCGCTGCTGCGGCGGGTACAGCGGGAAATGCCCGGTTTCGATCAGTAAACCGATTGGTTTCCGGCAAAAAAAGGGGCGCTCGGGCGCCCTTTTTTTATGGCTGGCGAAGTGCGGCGCGAGTGGGTAGGTAAACCGAGCGGACGCCGATGGTGGGCGGGCCGCGCGTTCAGAGCCCTATGCGACCGGATCACTGTGCCGCTGAAACGGCCACGGCACTCACTGAGTTCCTTGACGCGGGCGCCCACGCAGCATACGACTGTGGGACACGTACAGCAGGTCGGCCACTTTGCGCACCACTGCTTCTTCATCTCGCGATAACTCGCCATCGGCTGCCGCGATCTGCCACATGGCATCCACCAGCTCCGCGCGTTGCTCGGCAGACCAGTGGTCGCGCAGCACCTGCACCAGGCGGAAGTAATCTACTTCCTGCTCGGCCAGTTCGGCGCCCCGCTGCGCGGCGGATGCCGCCGGCTCACCGAACAGTTGCACCAAGCGTGTTGATAGTGCCTGCTGCTCGCTGTCGCTGAGCACGCCGTCGGCGCGGGCGACTTCATAGAGCAGCGCGGCAGCAGCGTCTTCCAGCGCCGGCGCTGGCGCCTGTTCCGGGCCCGATAACCAGCGGCCCAAGGCTTTCCAGCCGCTCATGCGGACGGCTCCAGCAGTTGATCCAGTGCGTCCTGGTCGCGGGCGAAACGGCGCACGCCGTCGGCCAGCAGTTCGCTGGCCATGGCATCGTCATTCATGGCCCAGCGGAACGCGGCTTCGGTGAGCGGTGCGCTGGCGTCCAGTGACGGCACCTGCGCCGGGTCCAACTGGCGTTGCAGCGTGCCGGGGTCTTGCGCCAGCGCATCCAGCAGGCTGGGGGCGATGGTCAAGCGATCGCAGCCGGCCAGTGCCTCGATCTGCTCGGTGCTGCGGAAGCTGGCACCCATCACCAAGGTGGGCAGGCCGCGGCCTTTCAAGGCGCGGAAAATGGCGCGCACCGATTGCACACCGGGGTCGTCGTCGATGTCGTTGATCACCGCACCTTGGCGCAGCGCCCAATCGCGGATGCGGCCGACGAACGGGGAAATCAGCGTCGCGCCGCGTTCGGCGGCAGCTAACGCTTGGGTGGTGTTGAACACCAAGGTGACGTTGCAGCGAATGCCATCACGCTCCAGCTCGGCGGCGGCCTGCAGGCCTTCCCAAGTGGCGGCAATCTTGATCAGCACGCGACCGGTATCGGCGCCTAGCAGTTCGTAGCAGTGCAGGATCTGGCGTGCGCGCGCCACTGTGGCGGCACGGTCGAACGACAAGCGCGCATCCACTTCACTGGACACCCAGCCGGGAATAGCGGCGAGGATGCGTTGACCGACCACTGCGGCAAAGGCGTCGTTGCACAGTGCGAGGCCAGCCTCGGCGTCGATGCGTGCCGCCAGCTCGCGGGCTTGCTGCAGCAGCGCCGGGCCATCGGGGTAGCGTGCCACCGACAACATCAACGACGGGTTGGTGGTGGCATCCACCGGCTGCAATTGCAAGATGGTATCGAGGTCGCCGGTGTCGGCCACCAGCGTACTGAAGCGGGCCAACTGGGCGCGTTTGTCAGTCATGGGTTACTGCTCCTGGCGAAGTCGGGCGCCCGGGACCCCCTGTCCGCGGGCGGCGCCAAAGCCACTAAGACTGCGGTAGCTGCGGGCGCGCTGCAAGCGCCGGATCAGAGCGTCGGCACCAGCGCCAGTGCATCCAGCAGGACTTGCGGGGTGGCGTCAGCGCGATGGGCATGGGTACTAAGGTGACGGCGGAACGCGCGCGCGCCGGGGCGGTTTTGGAACAGCCCGAGCAGGTGCCGCAGGATGTGCTTAGGATGCACGCCGGCGGCAAAACGCTGCTCCAGATAAGGCATGAACGCATGCACCACGCTGTGGGCGTCGACCGCGCTGCGCGGCGCCGGCTGACCAAAGATACGCGGATCGGCATCTGCCAGGTGCAGTGGGTTGTGATAGGCCTCGCGGCCGATCATGGCGCCGTCGAGATGCTGCAGGTGCTGCTCTACCTCATCCAAGCTGCGCAGACCGCCATTGAGGATCACCTCCAACTGCGGGAAATCCTGTTTTACCTGTTCCGCGCGCGCATAGATCAGCGGCGGAATTTCCCGGTTTTCCTTGGGGCTGAGGCCGCTCAGGATGGCCTTGCGGGCATGAATGATGAAGGTGCGACAGCCGGTCTGTTGCACGGTGTCGATAAAGCGGTGCAGGAAGGCGTAGTCATCTTGGTCATCAATGCCGATACGGCTTTTAACCGTTACCGGCACACTCACCACCGCCTGCATGGCGGCGACGCAATCGGCCACCCGCTGCGGTGTGGCCATCAGACAAGCACCAAACATGCCGGACTGCACGCGGTCGGACGGGCAGCCCACATTCAGATTGATTTCGCCATAGCCGTATTGCTCGCAAATGCGTGCGGCCTCTGCCAATTGCACCGGATCGCTGCCGCCGAGCTGCACTGCCATCGGGTGCTCGCCGGCATCGTGATCGAGCTGTGCATCACGATCACCATGCAGCAACGCCGGGGCCGTGACCATTTCGGTATACAGCAGCGTATGGCGGGTGATCAGGCGCATCAGCATGCGGTAGTCGCGGGTGGTCCAGTCGAGCATCGGGGCAATCGACAGGCGCCGGTCCAGCGGGGCGGCAGCAATCGGGTCAGACATGGGTTTCAACGTCCATCAATCGGCAAGCGGTGCCGGCAATAAAAAAGCGGCGCCATTGTGGCATGGCGTTGGCAGCAGTGCGATCCGGTATGGGCGGGCGTGATGCGCCGGGATTGGTGGCGAGAGCGGGGCGGGGCCTGTTGCAGTCAAGCGCGAGCGTGGAAGCGCGGCGCCCCGAATACCGTCAATAGCCAACCAGGTGAATACATCGGCTGAGCACCGGGCCGAAACGATAGGTCGGGCCGAGACAGCTTAAATGGGGGAACAGGCGGCTGTTGACGTGCAGAAAACCACACAAACGCAGGAGTAGAGAGCGGTGGAGCAAGGTGGCCAGTATGTAATTAGACGGCACTCAACGCTGGCCTGGCAGGGCAATTCACTGGAAAAATTACCGCTGGGATCGCGGCAAAAAACGTTCGTGGCAACTGCGGTGCCGGCGCCGCAACCGCAGCGCCAGCACCGGCTGTCGATTACTCTACCGTGATGGTGATCGGCTCCGACACCACCGGCGGTTGGTGCGGAATATGCAGCGCATCACCCAACACCAGTTGCAGGCGATGGGTGCCCGGCGCCAGTTCCAATTCGATTTCGGTCTGGCCGCCACCGAAGTGAATCAGCTTGTCGTTGGCTGGAAGCGGTTGGTTCATGTTCGGCAGTTCCGGTGTGTCGATCAGCAAATGGTGATGACCGGTGCCCGGCGTGGCATCACCCGCCGGTGCCACCTGCATGCCGTCGAGGCCGAATTCCAGTTTCACCGGGTTCGACAGGGTGGCGCCGTCTGCGGGGCTGACGAAGTAGACCCGCGCATCAGCAGTGGAACTTTGGCGCGGCAGCGACACCGTGGTAGGCGTCACGCTCGGCGCGGCTGACGCCTCGGTGGTCGGGGTGGCCGGTTCGGAGCAGGCGCCCAGCATAGCGGCGCAGGCGAGCAGGGAGAGCGGAGCAACAATGCGTTTCATGGTGCAGTCCTTCGTGCCTGGGGGATTTCGACGCCGCAGGGGACGCCGCAAGAAGCCGAGCTTAACAAGAATCAAACGCGCCGGGCACCCGGCAACCACAGCACTGCGGAAGGGTGGCCACAAGCCGGGTATACTGCCGCCCATTGTTGTTCTGTCGGAGTTCACATGACTGTTGTTCGTACCCGGGTCGCGCCGTCCCCCACTGGCGATCCCCACGTTGGCACCGCCTACATTGCGCTGTTCAACGCCTGTTTTGCGCGCCAGCACGGTGGCCAGTTTATTCTGCGCATCGAGGACACCGACCGGCTGCGCTCCACCCCGGAATCGGAGCAGGCGATTCTGGCGTCGCTGCGCTGGCTGGGACTGGACTGGGACGAAGGCCCGGACGTGGGCGGCCCACACGGGCCGTATCGGCAGAGCGAGCGCGGCGATGTCTACGCCGAGCATGCGCAAAAGCTGCTCGACAGTGGCCATGCATTCCGTTGCTTCCGCACCCCGGAAGAACTCGATCAACTGCGCGACAGCCTCAAAGAGGCCGGCATCCAGCGCGCGCTGAAGCCCTCTGATCTGGCGCTGCCCGCAGACGAGGTGGCGCGCCGCGAAGCGGCTGGCATGCCATCGGTGGTGCGCATGCAGGTGCCGGAGGAAGGCAAGGTCGCGATTCAGGACCTGCTGCGCGGTGAAATCGAGTTGGACTGGGCGCAGGTGGACGCGCAGATCTTGCTCAAGTCTGACGGCATGCCCACTTACCACCTGGCCAACGTGGTGGATGACCACCTGATGCAGATCACCCATGTGATCCGCGGTGAAGAATGGATCAACTCGGCGCCGAAACACCTGTTGCTGTACCAGTACTTCGGTTGGCAGATGCCGGTGCTATGCCACATGCCGCTGCTGCGCAATCCAGACAAATCGAAGCTGTCCAAGCGCAAGAACCCGACCAGCATTACCTATTACCGGGATAAGGGTTACCTGCCGGAAGCACTGCTGAATTACCTCGGCCGCATGGGCTGGTCGATGCCGGACGAGCGCGAGAAATTCTCACTCGCTGAAATGCAGCAGCAGTTCGACCTGACGCGGGTGTCGCTGGGCGGGCCGGTGTTCGACGTGGAGAAACTCAGCTGGCTTAACGGCCAGTGGCTGCGCGAGTTGTCTGACGATGCGTTCATCGACACTCTGCAAAACTGGCTGTTTAACCGTGAATACGCACGCCAGGTGATTCCACACATTCGACCGCGGGTGGAAACCTTGAGCCAGGTGGTGGAGCGGGCCGGCTTCTGCTTCGGTGACGTGCCGACGCTGACTGAAGCGTCGTTCGCACACCCGTCCATTGCCGCAGATGACATGAAAGTATGGCTGCAGTATTTGCTGTGGTCGCTGGAAGCACTGCGTCAGTGGGAACGCGATGCGCTATTCGCTGAGGCCCAGTCGCTGTCTAAGGCGCTGAAGGTGAAGGTGAAGGATTTCTTGTTCCCGGTGTTCGTCGCGATCGCCGGCACCCCGGCCAGTTTTTCTGTGGTGGACGCCATGGCGCTGATTGGTCCCGACCTGTCGCGGATGCGTCTGCGTACCGCCATTGAAGCGCTGGGTGGGGTGTCGAAAAAGCAGCTCAAGCAACTAGAGAAGAGTTGGGCGGCGCTGCAGCAAGGTGCTGAATCTGCTCAGGAAATAGCCGAATAAGGCGCGGCTTGCTCAGCCTTTGAACAAACCGTGCTTTTTTGGTTTCGGACGCTTGACACCCCTTCGGCAGTTGCTAGAATGCGCAGCCTCAACGGGGCAATCACTGCACCGGACCGAATAAGGGGATGCCGCGGTCACGCTGGCATCCCGCAATTTCGGGGCTATAGCTCAGCTGGGAGAGCGCTTGCATGGCATGCAAGAGGTCGACGGTTCGATCCCGTCTAGCTCCACCAAATTCACCCATCCTCTGGGGATAAGAGGACGGTGAGCAACAAACGTCCCCATCGTCTAGAGGCCTAGGACACCGCCCTTTCACGGCGGTAACAGGGGTTCGAATCCCCTTGGGGACGCCATAGACAAGAAAGCCCGCTGCATCTGCAGCGGGCTTTTTTTATGGCTGTTCCAGTGGCGCTGTCGTGCCCATAGTCGCAGGCCAGTCATCCGGCCACCCGCAGGTGGCCAGCAGTCGTCATTTTTTCCGGCGTTGTTGTAGCCGTTTGAGCAGGGCAGAGGTGTCCCAGCGACCGCCGCCAAGTGCCTGCACTTCACGGTAGAAGTCATTCACCAGTTCGGTGAGCGGCAGTTCGGCGCCGTTCTGCGCTGCTTCCGCGAGGCACATATCCAAGTCCTTGCGCATCCAATCCACTGCAAAGCCGTGCTGGTACTGATCGGCCAGCATGGTGCGGTGGCGGTTGACCATCTGCCAGGAGCTGGCGGCGCCCTGGGATACCACATCAATGACTCGCTGTACGTCCAGGCCGGCCTGCTCGGCGAACGACATGCCTTCTGCTAAACCTTGTACCACGCCGGCAACGCAGATCTGGTTGACCATCTTGGTAAGCTGGCCGGCGCCGACGTTGCCCATCAACGTCACCGCACGGGCATAGCTGCGCAACACCGGTTCGGCGTCGGCAAAATCGGACTCGGCGCCGCCGCACATGATGGTGAGCACGCCTTGCTCGGCACCTTGCTGGCCACCGGAGACCGGGGCGTCCATAAAGCGTGCGCCCTGGGCGAGGGCGGCTTGGTGCAGTTCTCGCGCGACGTCCGCCGAGGCCGTGGTGTGATCCACCAGCAGCGTGCCAGGGCGGGCGCCGGCCAGGGCGCCGTCCGTGCCGGCCAGCACGGCACGTAGGTCGTCATCATTACCGACGCAGCTAAACACCATTTGTGCGTGCTGTGCGGCCGCGGCGGGGCTGTCCGCGCGCTGGCCGCCATGCTCCGCCACCCAGTGTTCGGCGGTGGCGGTAGTGCGGTTGTAGACGGTGACGCGGTGGCCTGCACGGGCCAGGTGGCCGGCCATGGGATAGCCCATGACACCGAGGCCAAGGAATGCGATATCAAGGCTCATGACGGCTCCTTGTGGAAAAGTGAATGCGGCACTGTAGCAGAGCGTGGGCTGGTTGCTAAAACAGATGTCTTGCTAGGTATTGCTGCGATCTTTGCCTGAGAAGCGATCGGGATGTTGTGAGTGGGTCGCTCGCGTGCAGGCTGGTAGCTAGGGGGGTGCGGTCTGGGAAAGCTATTTCCGTGACATAAAAAAAGCCCGGCCAATGCCGGGCTTTTTCAGCAGCAACTGATGGATCAGTTGCGCTCGTCCACCGCTACGAACGGACGCTCTTTTTCGCCGGTGTAAAGCTGGCGCGGGCGACCGATCTTGTAGGGGTTGGAGATCATTTCGTTCCAGTGTGCGATCCAGCCCACGGTGCGAGACAGGGCGAAAATCACGGTGAACATGGACGTCGGGATGCCCAGCGCCTTGAGGATGATGCCGGAGTAGAAATCCACGTTCGGGAACAGTTTCTTTTCTTTGAAGTAGGGGTCGGACAGGGCGATTTGCTCGAGCTTCATCGCCAGCTCCAGCTGCGGATCGTTGACGCCCAATTCGGCCAGTACTTCATGGCAGGACTCGCGCATCACAGAGGCGCGCGGGTCATAGTTCTTGTACACCCGGTGACCGAAGCCCATCAGCTTGAACGGGTCGTTGCGGTCTTTGGCCTTAGCAATGTACTTGTCGATGTTGGACACGTCGCCGATTTCGTCGAGCATGTTCAGCACCGCTTCGTTGGCACCGCCGTGCGCCGGGCCCCACAGCGCGGAGATGCCGGCTGCGATGCATGCGAACGGGTTGGCGCCGGAAGAGCCGGCCAAGCGTACGGTGGAGGTGGAGGCGTTCTGTTCGTGGTCAGCGTGGAGGATGAAGATGCGGTCCATGGCGCGAGCGGCCACCGGACTGATCTTGGATTCCTCGCACGGGGTGCCGAACATCATGTGCAGGAAGTTCTCTGCGTAACCCAGGTCATTGCGCGGGTACATGAACGGCTGGCCGACGGTGTACTTGTAGCACATGGCGGCAATGGTGGGCATCTTGGCGATGAGGCGCATGGCGGTGATCTCGCGGTGCGCTTCATTATTGATGTCCAGGGAGTCGTGGTAGAACGCGGACAGCGCGCCGACCACACCACACATGACGGCCATCGGATGGGCGTCACGGCGGAAACCGCGGTAGAAGAATTGCAGCTGTTCATGAACCATGGTGTGGTTCTTGACCGTGCTGACGAATTTTTCCTTTTGCTCGGCGGTGGGCAGCTCGCCCTTGAGCAGCAGGTAGCACACTTCCAGGTAGTCGGACTGGCTGGCCAGTTCCTCGATCGAGTAGCCGCGGTGCAGCAGCTGACCCTTTTCACCATCAATGTAGGTGATCTTCGACTCGCAGGACGCGGTGGAAGTAAAGCCAGGGTCGAACGTGAACAGTTGCTTGGCGGTCAGGGGAGCTACGTCAATGACGTCCTGGCCCAAAGTGGGTGAGTATACCGACAGCGCGATATCCTCGTGGCCGTCCACCTTCAGGATGGCTTTTTTCTCGGTCATGGATTTCTCCTACACGGAGGCGGTTTTGGAAAAGCCCGCCGGCGCTCTCACGCATGAAATCAGCGGCAATACGCTAGGCGCGGGGACGTTAAGGTTTTGATACATCTTTGTCAACGCGCGTAAGAAATGCAGCGGGATGGGTTGCCGGGCAGTCCGGCGACGACGCCCCAGCGCAGGCGTCGGCGAAACAGCATGTTAAGCGTTTTTTCCAGAAATCGCGCGAACCAATCAGTCACGCGATCGTGCTCCTACATATAGGAGGGCATCCGTACCCCATTAAAAACAGTGTGTTGTGGCTTTTTCGAGCAGGTTGCTGCTGTTTGTTTTCACATAGGCGCAGGGATATACTTCGCACCCGTCGCGCCCCTGGCACCCCGGCCGAGGGGCGCAAGGTCTTCTGTTAATGCAGCGTTCGCGCCTGTCATTTTCACCAGACTCACGACGTTCCCGACAACCGCTCCTGCCCGCAGGAGCCCGGCTATAAGTGATGGCTACCGTGAACGATAAGCGACCCGTAAACCTCGATCTTAAGACGATCAAGTTCCCGGTCAGCGCCTTGGCTTCCATTACCCACCGTATTACCGGCATCGTGCTGTTCGTGGCGCTGCCTATTTTGCTGTGGATGCTGGATCGCTCTTTGGCGTCTCCGGAAAGCTTTGCTGAACTGAAAGAATGCCTGACCAGTCCGCTGGCCAAGCTGGTGCTGTGGGGCATTCTTGCCGCACTGCTGTACCACCTGGTGGCTGGCACTAAGCACCTGGTAATGGACCTTGGCTTTGCACTGACCAAGGAATCCGGTCACCGCGCCACCATCGTGGCCTTGGTGATCGCCGTGGTTCTCATTCTTCTGGCGGGGGTGTGGGTATGGTAACCAGCGTCACCAATTTCAGCCGTAGCGGCATGTCCGATTGGCTGCTGCAGCGCGTCAGCGCTGTGCTACTGGCGGTCTACACCATCGCCCTCGGCGGCTACATCGTCTGCACCGGCAGCGATCTCACCTATGAAGCTTGGGCGGCCCTGATGGGCTCAGTCCCCATGAAAGTCATCAATACCCTGGTGGTGGCATCGATCGCTGGCCACGCTTGGGTTGGCCTGTGGACGGTGACCACCGACTACCTGACCCGCATGGCGTTCGGCAATGCCGCCACGTGCGTGCGTTTGGTGGGCCAGACCGTACTGGCACTGCTGCTGGCAGCGTACTCGCTGTGGGCACTGTGGATGATTTGGGGAGCCGCATAACATGATTCGTACTATTTCCTTTGACGCCATCGTTGTCGGTGGTGGCGGCGCGGGCATGCGCGCTTCCCTGCAGATGGCGCAGTCCGGTTTCAAGACCGCACTGATCTCAAAAGTATTCCCGACCCGTTCGCACACGGTGTCCGCCCAAGGCGGTATTACCTGTGCAATCGCTTCTGCTGATCCGAATGACGATTGGCGTTGGCACATGTACGACACCGTCAAGGGCTCCGACTACATCGGCGACCAAGACGCCATTGAGTACATGTGCTCAGTCGGTCCGGAAGCGGTGTTTGAGCTGGACCACATGGGTCTGCCGTTCTCGCGCACTGAGGAAGGCCGTATCTACCAGCGTCCGTTCGGTGGCCAGTCGAAGAACTTCGGCGAAGGCGGCCAAGCTGCGCGTACCTGCGCGGCAGCGGACCGGACCGGTCACGCATTGCTGCACACCCTTTACCAGCAAAACCTCAAGCACAACACTCAGATCTACAGCGAGTGGTTCGCCATGGATCTGGTGGTCAACGCCCGCAAGCAAGTGTGCGGTGTGATGGCGATGTGCATCGAGACCGGTGAAGTGGTGTTCTTCAAATCCCGCGCCACGGTGCTGGCCACCGGCGGTGCCGGCCGCATTTATGCGTCCACCACCAACGCCCTGATCAACACCGGTGACGGTGTCGGCATGTCGCTGCGCGCCGGCTTCCCGGTGCAGGACATGGAAATGTGGCAGTTCCACCCGACCGGCATCGCTGGCGCGGGTGTGCTGGTGACCGAAGGCTGTCGCGGTGAAGGCGGCTACTTGGTGAACAAAGACGGCGAGCGCTTCATGGAGCGTTACGCGCCGAACGCCAAGGACCTTGCTGGCCGTGACGTCGTGGCTCGCTCCATGATGATGGAGATCCTCGACGGCCGTGGTTGCGGCCCGAACGGTGACCACGTTTACCTGAAGCTCGACCACCTCGGTGAGGACGTGCTGCACAGCCGCCTGCCGGGCATCTGTGAGCTGTCCATTACCTTCGCTCACGCTGACCCGGTGAAAGAGCCGGTGCCGGTGGTACCGACCTGCCACTACATGATGGGCGGCATTCCCTGCAACATTCACGGTCAGGCGCTGCGCATGTCCGATGGTCATCATGGCCAAGCGGAAATCATCGACGGCCTGTATGCAGTGGGTGAAGTGGGCAACGTATCGGTGCATGGCGCTAACCGTCTGGGCGGCAACTCGCTGCTGGACTTGGTGGTCTTCGGTCGCGCCGCTGGCCTGTTCATCGAAGATGCGCTGCGCCAAGGTCTGGAGCAGCCGGAGCCGAGCCGTGACGACATCGAGCAGGCCATGGGCCGCTACCGTCGTTGGGATGGTTCCAGCAAAGGTGAGTCTGTCACTAAGCTGCGTAAAGAGCTGCAGCAGTGCATGCAGAACCACTTCGGTGTGTTCCGCAAGGGCGATCTGATGGAAGAGGGTGTGCGTCTGGTGGCGGACCTGCGTGGCCGTATTGCCGAAGCGCACCTGGAAGATAAGAGCAAGGCGTTCAACTCCGCCCGCGTTGAAGCAATGGAGCTGGACAACCTGCTGGAAGTGGCGGAAGCCACCGCCGTGGCCGCTGAAGGCCGGACCGAAAGCCGTGGTGCTCACTCGCGCTACGACTACCCGGATCGCGATGATGAGAACTGGCTGTGCCACTCCATCTACGACCCGGCTACCAAGCAGCTGGGCAAGCGTGAAGTCAACTTCGCGCCGAAGACCGTCGAGGCCTTCCAGCCGAAGGTTCGGACCTACTAAGCGGAGATCAGGATCATGACGATTAAAGTAAGTATCTATCGATACAATCCTGAGACCGACCGCGAACCCTACATGCAGGATTACGAGGTCGATACCCAGGGCAAAGATGTGATGGTGCTGGACGTACTGGCACTGGTGAAAGAGCAGGATGAGTCGCTGGCTTACCGTCGCTCCTGCCGTGAAGGGGTGTGTGGCTCCGACGGCATGAACATGAACGGCAAGAACGGCTTGGCCTGTGTCACCTCGCTGTCGAACGTGGCGCCGGGCATCTTGGAAGGCAAGAAAAAGCTGGTGATTCGCCCGCTGCCGGGTCTGCCGGTGATTCGTGACCTGGTGGTGGACATGACCATGTTCTACAACCAGTACGAGAAGGTGCAGCCGTACCTGATCAACGACACCCCGGCTCCGGCCATCGAGCGTCTGCAGTCACCGGAAGAGCGCGAGAAAATCGACGGTCTTTACGAGTGCATCCTGTGTGCCTGCTGCTCCACCAGCTGCCCGTCATTCTGGTGGAATCCGGACAAGTTCCTCGGTCCGGCGGCGTTGCTGCAGTCCTACCGCTTCCTGGCGGACAGTCGCGATACCGCACGCAGTGAGCGTCTGGCAAAGCTGGACGACCCGTTCTCGCTGTTCCGCTGCCGCGGCATCATGAACTGTGTAAGCGTCTGCCCCAAGGGTCTCAACCCCACACGGGCAATCGGTAACATCCGTTCTATGTTGTTGGATAGAGCAGTGTAAAAAGAAGAAAAGGCGGCCCACGGGTCGCCTTTTTTTTGCTCGGAACGTCCCCATAAGGGGTAGAGTCCGAATCGCGTTCGGGAATATTGATGGTTTCGTGACCGATCGGTCTGCGGGCCCGTGCCGATTTATGGAAAAGCGGCCGTTTTGTCAAATTATTTGCCACTCACGTCTAACAATCGTGAGACGGAGGGGCTAGACTAGAACGCGATTCGGGGACATCCCCCGAGCTAAAAATGTATCGGGAGAGACGGCGCTTACAAAGCGCCGGCTCTGTAATTTAACTGCGGAAATGGGCGATCCCCTTGCGATCCTTTTGGCAGGGGACCTTTACCAAACCTCCCGAGAAGGAACGACACGATGCAAGACAGTTCCATGCAGCGGCAGTGGGCCTCTTCCCCTCTGAGTGGAAGCAATTCGGCTTACGTTGATGAACTGTATGAATCCTATCTCACTGATCCCAACTCTGTGCCAGAAGACTGGCGCGCCTACTTCGAGAAACTCCCCGCAGTAGCCGGATCGGTTGAATCCGACCAACCTCATCGCAACGTGCGCGAGTACTTCCTGCTGCAAGCGAAGAACAAATCGCGTGTGCAGAAAGTCAGCGCCGGCACTGTCAGCTCCGAGCATGAGCGCCGCCAGGTGCGGGTGCTCCATCTTATCGCTGCTTACCGCAACCGTGGCCATCAGGTGGCCAAGCTGGACCCGCTGGGCCAGATGGAACGCGAGGAAGTGGTAGATCTGGAGCTGGCCCACCATGGACTCAGTGCCGCCGACATGGACACCGTGTTCCAAACCGGCAACCTGTTCCTCGGCAAGCCGGAAGCTACGCTGCGTGAAATCGTTGATTGTCTGCAACGTACTTACTGTGCCAGCGTCGGCGCCGAGTACATGCACATCGTCAACACCGCTGAAAAGCGCTGGATCCAGCAACGTTTGGAAACTGTGCGCAGCCACCCCCAATTCAGTGCTGATATCCGCAAGCACATCCTTGAGCGCTTGACCGCTGCCGAAGGCCTGGAAAAGTATTTGGGTTCCCGTTACCCGGGCACCAAGCGTTTCGGCCTCGAAGGCGGTGAGTCGCTGATTCCGTTGGTGGATGAAATCATCCAGCGCGGCGGCAGCTACGGCGTGAAGGAAATCGTCATCGGCATGGCCCACCGTGGCCGCCTGAACATGCTGGTGAACACCCTCGGCAAAAGCCCCGCTGACCTGTTCGGCGAGTTCGAAGGCAAGGGCTTTGTGCAGAAGGGCTCCGGTGACGTGAAATACCACCAAGGCTTTTCCTCCAATGTGCAGACGCCGGGCGGCGAAGTGCACTTGGCGATGGCGTTCAACCCCTCGCACTTGGAGATTGTGTCACCGGTAGTGGAAGGCTCGGTACGGGCCCGCCAAGACCGTCGGGGTGACGGGCAGGGCGATCAGGTGATCCCATTGGCCATCCATGGCGACGCGGCCTTTGCGGGCCAGGGCGTAGTGATGGAAACCTTCCAGATGTCACAGACCCGCGGTTTCAAAACCGGCGGTACGCTGCATGTGATCATCAACAACCAAGTCGGTTTTACCACTAGCCGTCGTGATGATGCCCGCTCCACCGAGTACTGCACTGACGTGGCGAAAATGGTCCAAGCGCCGATTTTCCACGTCAACGGCGACGATCCCGAAGCGGTGTTCTTTGTCACCCAGTTGGCGATCGACTACCGCATGCAGTTCAAGAAAGACGTGGTGATCGACCTGATCTGCTACCGCCGTCTGGGCCATAACGAAGCGGATGAGCCGTCCGCGACCCAGCCGTTGATGTACCAGAAGATCAAAGCACTGCCGACCACCCGTACTCTCTATGCCGAGCGCCTGATCAAGGATGGCGTGCTCAGCGAGCAAGAGAGCGACGAGATGGCGGAGGAATACCGCAGCATGCTCGACCAGGGCCTGCACGTGGTGAAAGCACTGGTGCGCGAGCCGAACAAAGCACTGTTCGTGGATTGGGCGCCCTATGTGGGCCACGACGTGGTCGACGATTGGGACACCACTTATCCACTCAAAGAGCTGCAGGCACTGGCCACTCGGCTTGAGACCTTGCCGGAAGGCTTTGTGGCCCAACGCCAGGTCAAGAAGATCCTCGAAGATCGCAACAAAATGACCGCCGGCGCCATGCCGATCAACTGGGGCTACGGTGAAACGCTGGCCTACGCCACCTTGTTGGAGCAGGGCTTCCCTGTGCGCCTGACCGGGCAGGATGTGGGGCGTGGTACGTTCTCCCATCGCCACGCGATCCTCTATAACCAGAAGAACGGCGAGGCCTATGTGCCGCTGCAGGATCTGTCTGCCGAGCAGCCGCCGTTTGAGATCTATGATTCGCTGCTGTCGGAAGAAGCGGTGCTGGCATTTGAATACGGTTATGCCACCACCACACCGAAGTCGCTGATCATCTGGGAAGCGCAGTTCGGCGATTTCGCCAACGGGGCCCAGGTGGTGATCGACCAATTCATGTCCTCGGGCGAATCCAAGTGGGGCCGTCTGTGTGGCCTGACGTTGCTGCTGCCGCACGGTTATGAAGGGCAGGGACCAGAGCACTCATCAGCCCGTCTGGAACGCTTCCTGCAATTGTGCGCTGAGCACAACCTGCAGGTGTGTGTGCCGAGCACGCCGGCGCAGATCTTCCACCTGCTGCGTCGCCAGGCCCTGCGCCCGCTGCGCAAGCCGCTGGTGATCATGAGTCCGAAGAGCCTACTGCGTCACAAGCGTGCGGTATCCAGTCTTGAACAGCTGTCCGACGGCCGTTTCGAAACGGTGTTGGGCGAGGTCGAGAACCTCGATCCGAAGGCAGTGAAACGTCTGATTCTGTGCAGTGGCAAGGTCTATTACGACCTGCTTGAGAAGCGCGAAGCAGAGGAACGCACCGATACCGCCATCGTGCGGATCGAACAGCTGTACCCGTTCCCGGAAGAGCGTCTGTACGAAATCATCAGCGCCTACACCAATATTGAGACGGTGGTGTGGTGCCAGGAAGAGCCGATGAACCAAGGCGCTTGGTACTGCAGCCAACACCACATGCGCAATGTGGTGCAGCGACTCAAACCGTCATTGATGCTGCGTTACGCTGGCCGGGTGGCTGCGGCCGCACCGGCAGCGGGGCTGATGTCCGAGCACGTGGCACAGCAAGAGCAGTTGGTGCAGGACGCGTTTACCGTCCAGTAAGCAGAAACCAGGAACATCACTAGAGAATTAAGGGCAGATCATGGCTATTGAAATCAAAGCGCCACAATTCCCGGAATCCGTTGCGGACGGCACCATCGCCACCTGGCACAAAAAGGAAGGTGATGCGGTCAAGCGCGACGACCTGCTGGTAGACATTGAAACCGACAAAGTTGTCCTCGAAGTCGTGGCCATGGCCGACGGCGTGATGGGCAAAATCCTCAAAGGCGAGGATGAGACCATCGAAAGCCAGGAACTACTGGGCTACCTCGAAGAGGGCGGCGCCGCAGCGGCGCCGGCCGCGGCAGCACCAGCGGCCGAGCAGCCGGCTGCGCAAGAGGCACCGGCGGCGTCCACCGGCACTCCGGCAGCGGCGGGTCCGGCGGCACGCAAAGCAATGAGTGCCGCGGGAGTTGATGCGGCTGCGGTGACGGGGTCTGGCAAGGGCGGTCGTATTACTCCTCAGGATGTGGCCCAGGCGGTTGAGCAGCGCGGTGCTGCGGCTCCGGCCGGCCAGAGTCCGGCAGCGGCAGCCGCCGCAGCAGCCCCGGCTGCGCCGGGGGATCGCGAAGAGCGCCGGGTGCCGATGACCCGTCTGCGCAAGCGCGTTGCTGAGCGTTTGCTCGATGCCCAGCACAACTCGGCCATGCTCACTACCTTCAACGAAGTGAACATGAAGCCGATTATGCAGATGCGTAAGGACTACCAGTCGGCGTTCGAGAAGGCCCACGGCGTGCGTCTGGGTTTCATGAGCTTCTTTGTGCGCGCCTGTGTGGAAGCACTGAAGCGCTTCCCGGCGGTGAACGCCTCCATCGACGGTGACGACATTGTCTACCACGGCTACTACGACGTCGGCGTGGCGGTGTCCACCGAGCGCGGGCTGGTGGTGCCGATCCTGCGCGACGCTGATCTCAAGGGGCTGGCAGAAGTGGAGTCGCAGATCATCGAGTACGGCAGCAAAGCCCGCGACGGCAAACTGTCGATCGAAGACATGACCGGTGGCACCTTCACCATCTCCAACGGCGGCATCTTCGGGTCATTGCTGTCGACGCCAATCTTGAACCCGCCGCAGACCGCGATCCTCGGCATGCACAAGATTCAGGAGCGCCCGATGGCGGTGGACGGCAAGGTTGAGATCCTGCCGATGATGTACTTGGCGCTGTCCTACGACCACCGTCTGATCGATGGCAAGGAAGCGGTGCAATTCCTGGTGGCGGTGAAGAACTTCATCGAAGACCCGGCGCGTCTGCTGCTCGATATCTGATCGAGTTCAGCGGGCCGCCCGCGTAAAGATAGGAAAAAGCGATGAGCGACAAATACGACGTGATTGTGATCGGTGGAGGCCCCGGCGGTTATGCCGCGGCCATCCGCGCCGCACAGCTGGGGCTGAAAACCGCTTGCATCGAGAAGCGGGTCAGCAAGGAAGGCAAGCCGGCGTTGGGCGGTACTTGCCTGAACGTGGGCTGCATTCCTTCCAAGGCGCTGCTGGATTCCTCGTGGAAATTCTACGAAGCGCAAGAAAAGCTGTCCCTGCACGGCATTGAGGTCGGCAAAGTTAAGATCGACGTGCCGGTCATGATCCAGCGCAAGGACGAAGTGGTGAAGCAGCTCACCGGCGGTATCGCCGCGCTGTTCCAAGCCAACAAGGTCACTTGGTTGCAAGGTAGCGGCAAGCTGCTGGCTAACAAGCAGGTGGAGTTCCAGCCGGCGGACGGCGAGGCACAAGTGATCGCTGCCGAGCACGTTATTCTGGCGGCAGGTTCGGTGCCGGTGAACATCGGTGTGGCGCCACTGCAGGACGACTTGGTGGTGGATTCCACCGGCGCGCTGGACTTCAACAGTGTACCCAAGCGTCTGGGCGTGATCGGCGCCGGCGTGATTGGACTGGAGCTGGGCAGCGTGTGGGCCCGCCTCGGTGCTGAAGTGGTGGTACTGGAAGCCGTGGATCGGTTCCTGCCGGCAGTGGACACCCAAATCAGTAAAGAAGCGCTGAAACTGCTGACCAAGCAGGGTCTGGACGTGCGCCTCGGCGCCCGTGTTACCGGCACTGAAGTGAAAGGCAAGAAAGTCACGGTGTCGTACACCGACGGCAACGGCGATCAGCAGGAAGTGTTCGACCGCCTGATTGTGGCGGTGGGACGTCGCCCTTACACCGATGACCTGCTGTCCGGCGATGCCGGCGTGTCATTGGATGAGCGTAACTTTATCTACGTCGACGGCCAGTGCCGTACCAATGTTCCAGGCGTTTACGCCATTGGTGATCTGGTGCGCGGCCCGGCGTTGGCGCACAAGGCGCTGGAAGAAGGGGTGATGGTGGCCGACGTGATCGCCGGTGAGCACACCCAAGTGAACTACGACGCCATTGCTAGCGTGATCTACACCCACCCGGAAATTGCCTGGGTAGGTAAGTCGGAAGACGAGGTGAAAGCGTCTGGTGAACCTTACAAGGTTGGGGTGGCTCCTTTCGCGGCCAATGGCCGCGCCCTGGCCTCGGCGGAAGCTGAGGGCATGGTGAAGTTCGTCGTGGATGAGAAAACCGATCGTGTGCTGGGTATGCACGCCATCGGGCCGCAGGCCTCTGAATTTATCCATCACGGCCTGATCGCCATGGAGTTTGGCGCGACGATTGAAGATCTCCAGTTGATGGTCTTCAGCCACCCGACACTGTCCGAGACGGTGCACGAGGCGGCATTGGCGGCGGATTACCGGGCGATTCACATTGCCCAGCGACGCCGCAAGAAATAACCAGGGGAGGGCGGGCCTGAGCTGACAGGCCTGCCCTGTTGTTGTTGATGTTGAGCGGAAACTGCACATGAACCTGCATGAATACCAGGCCAAGCAGCTGTTTGCCGAATACGGGCTGCCGGTCTCCAAAGGGTTTGCCTGTGACAACGCTGAAGAAGTTGCGGCCAAGGCAAAAGAAATCGGAGGCGACCGTTGGGTCGTCAAAGCACAGGTCCACGCGGGCGGCCGCGGCAAGGCCGGTGGCGTAAAACTGGTGGATTCACCGGAAGCGGCTGCTGAGTTTGCCAAGAAATGGCTGGGCCAGCGTCTGGTGACCTTCCAAACTGACGAGCACGGTCAGCCGGTCTCCAAGATCCTGGTTGAAACCTGCACGGATATCGCCAACGAGTTGTACCTGGGCGCTGTCCTCGACCGCGCTACCCGGCGTGTGGTGTTCATGGCGTCCACCGAAGGTGGCGTGGACATCGAGAAGGTCGCTGAGGAAACCCCGGAAAAAATCCTCAAGGCAGAGATCGATCCGCTGGTTGGCGCGCAGCCGTTCCAGGGTCGTGAGCTGGCGTTCAAGCTGGGTCTGAAAGGCCCGCAGGTGAACCAGTTCGTGAAGATCTTCCTGGGTCTGGCGAAGCTGTTCGTCGAGAAAGATCTGGCGCTGCTGGAAGTAAACCCGCTGGTGGTCACCGACGAAGGCAATCTGCATTGCCTCGACGCCAAGATCAACATCGACGGTTCTGCGCTGTACCGCCATCCGGAACTGAAAGCGATGGACGATCCCTCCCAGGAAGACGAGCGTGAGCGCCGTGCTGCCGAGTGGGAACTGAACTACGTGGCGCTGGACGGCAACATCGGTTGCATGGTGAACGGTGCCGGTCTGGCGATGGCCACCATGGACATCATCAAGCTCAAGGGCGGCGCCCCGGCCAACTTCCTCGATGTCGGCGGCGGTGCTACCAAAGAGCGCGTCACCGAGGCGTTCAAGATCATCCTGTCTGACGACAAGGTGCAGGGTGTGCTGGTTAACATCTTCGGCGGCATCGTGCGCTGCGACCTGATTGCCGACGGCATCATCGGTGCGGTGCAGGACGTGGGTGTCAAGGTACCGGTGGTGGTGCGTCTGGAAGGCAACAACGCAGAACTCGGCGCCAAGAAACTGGCTGAAAGCGGTCTCAACGTGATTGCCGCAGCCGGCTTTGAAGATGCCGCGGAACAGATCGTGAAAGCAGTCGGGGGTGCAGCGTGAGCATTCTGATCAACAAAGACACCAAGGTGATCTGCCAGGGCTTCACCGGCGCACAAGGCACCTTCCACTCCGAACAGGCGATTGCCTACGGCACCAAGATGGTCGGCGGTGTGACCCCGGGCAAGGGTGGCCAAACTCACCTCGGCCTGCCGGTGTTCGACACCGTGCGCGAAGCCGTTGACGCCACCGGCGCCACCGCTTCCGTGATCTACGTTCCGGCTGCTTTCTGTAAAGACTCCATCATCGAAGCTGCCGACGGTGGTATTGAGCTGATCGTCTGCATCACCGAAGGCATTCCTGCCATCGACATGCTGTTCGTGAAGGAATACCTGTCGCACAAGCGGGGCGTTCGCCTGATCGGTCCGAACTGCCCGGGCATCATCGTGCCGGGTGAGTGCAAGATCGGCATCATGCCGGGCCACATTCACTTGCCGGGTAAAGTCGGCATCGTGTCCCGTTCTGGCACCCTGACCTACGAGTGCGTGAACCAGACCACCGCCCTCGGCTACGGCCAGTCCGCGTGCATCGGTATTGGTGGTGATCCGATTCCGGGCACTACTTTCATCGACGCGCTGGAGCTGTTCCAGAACGATCCAAAGACCGAAGCCATCATCATGGTCGGCGAGATCGGCGGCACCGCGGAGGACGAAGCGGCGGCCTACATCAAGGAACACGTCACCAAGCCGGTGGTGTCCTACATCGCGGGTGTCACTGCACCTCCGGGCAAACGCATGGGCCACGCCGGTGCGATCATTTCCGGTGGCAAGGGCACGGCAGATGAGAAGTTTGCAGCGCTGGAAGCTGCTGGTGTGAAAACCACCCGCAACCCGGCGCAAATCGGCCTGGCTCTGAAAGAGCTGACTGGCTGGTAAGCCTCGGCACTGATCGACAAGAAAACCGGCCTTGCGCCGGTTTTTTTGTGCCCGGCTGCGACGGGCGGGCATAAAAAAAGCCAGCATCCGGGCCGGCTTTTCAGACTGGACGACGACGCCACCGGACGTCAGGCATCAGCTCAGTGAACCGTGTCGTCGTCTTCCAGATCAAAAAACTCGTAGTCGCCGAGCTCTTTGGCCAACCGGCGCTGCTCAAGGCGATCTTCGATGCGGTGACGCATATCCAGATTGAATGCACGTGCGCGGGGCGACACCTCGGCAGCGTCGTCGTCGCTTTCTTCCTCAATGAAATCAATATCGTCGTTCATGATTCCGTCTTCCGATTCATCGTCATAGTCCCGTTCGTTTTGCCGGCGGGTCATGGCTGGTTCCTCCGTGTTGCAACTGCGTTTTGGAGTTCGCGTCAAGACCGCCCGTGGCAGGCTCCGATCCTCGCTTGCGCACGGGCCGGTTCACTGGCTGAGGCCACTGCGGCCTCTACAGCGCCTATATACCGTCGGTGTGCCGGTTAAACAAGGTCTATTTGGAGGCTGTTGGACGGAATGCGGCGGCGGCTCTCAAATTGACCCGGAAGGTGGCCGCGGCGCCATGAGTGGTGTCTACGGACGGCTGTGCGCGCTGGTCGCCATGCGGCTGGATTTGTACAGTGGAGTGCAGGCTGCGTAAGACAGCAGAACACGATGACAAGGAGTTCGGGGGATGTGGGAGTTGGTCCTGCTGGCTGGGGCAGTATTGGCCTTGGTGGGTACCGTGGCGCTGATGCGCAGTGCTTGGCAGGAGGGGCGCCCTCTGCTTGCGTTCCTGTTGCCGGGCGCGGCCATGGGGCAGGTGCAGCAGCATTGGACACGGCTATGGCCGTGGGCACTGGTGCGGGTGGCTGGGCTGTGGTTGTTGCTGGTGGCGTTGCTCGGCGCCGTGGGGGACCGCCTGTTGCCGGGCAGCGCCACGCGCGCGGTGCCGTCGCTGAGCCAGTTGGAAGGGCAACTGCAACAACCGCTATCCGGAGTGCTGCAAGGGCAACGCTTTGTGCCAGACCGCGTCACGCTGATTGATGGCGTGCTGAGTGTGCAGCAGGGCGGCGGCCTGCTGCCGCCGCTGGAGTTGCGGGGCTACCTCGGCGATCGTCTGGGACCATTGGACAGCTGGCAGCGGATGACCGTGCTGGCCACCGAAACCGGGGCGCCGGAGCTGCATCTGGCCTGGCATGAGTCGTCACAGGCCCCGCGTCAAACACGCATTTTTGACCAGCGCTATGCGCTGCGGCTGGAGTTGGCGCCATTTGGTGCTGACCGGTTAATGGGGCGGATGTTGTTGGTCACCGACGGCGGCACCCAGTTGGCGGGCAGCTTCACCGCCTACACGCGCGAAGTCAGCTACCAGGATGATCGTTTCGATCCCCAGTTCGACCACGAGGAAGTGCTGCGCCACCTGCTGCGCGAGCGGGTGGCGCAGGAGCTGCCGGTGGGCAGTTTAGCGGCGCTGGAGATTGATCACGTGCAATTGTGGCGTCGGCAGGGACGTGGCGAAGCGGCGGCGAAAGTGACCTTACACTCCGGGCGCGAGGAGTACTGGCGGGTGCCATTCCAGCGTGGCGATGACGGCTGGCAGGTGCATTCCCCCGGCATTGTCATTGAGGTGCTGCGTGATGTGGCGCGGGTGGCGCCGCGGCGCGCTGAAGACCAGGCGGTGACGCTGGCGCAACTGGCCCAATGGCAGGGCGAGCGCATGACCGTGATCGGTGGCGCTCACCACGGCCGCCGCGGACGGCTGACCGGTGTGGTGGAAGACGGCGTCCAAATCGAAGTGCCAGTGGGTAGCGGCTACATCACCTATTTCGTTACCGTGCAGGGCCTGCAAGGACTGCGACGCGAGTCCGGCCAGCGGTTGCTGTTGCCAAGGTCGGTCACCGGCGCGGCTGATACTTCACTGCCAGTAGTAGATCTGGTGGCGGATGCGGCGCTGCCACAACCGGTGCCGCATCGTGAACATCTGCGCAAACTGGTGCGCGTGGGTTTACGTGACGGCAGTAGCCGCGTCGGTATTCTTGCCGAAGCCGATCCGCGCCGATTGCGGCTGGATGTGTCGGTGGGCGCCGGCCAGGTCAGCTACCACTATCGGCAGGCGGAGGTCGAGACCCTAGCGCCGGTGACGGTGCCCTGATGCAGCGCGTTGCGACGATAACGGGCTGTCCCTATCATGCCTCGTCATGCCACACCAAGATGGCGGCACAGGAGTCGAACAGGTGACACAGCTGAAAGAGACAGCAGCAGTTCTGGGCGGAGGCAGTTTCGGCACCGCCGTGGCCTCGATCCTTGCGGAAAACGGCCATCAAGTGCGGCTCTGGGTGCGTGACCCGGAAACCGCCGCGGCGATCAACAAGGATCGCGAGAACAGCCGCTACTTGCCGGGCACGGTGCTGCCGGACGGCGTTGAAGCATCGGAAGACCTGATCCACTGCCTCAGCGGCGCTACGCTGGTGTTCATGGCGATTCCCAGCAAGGCTTTCATCGATGTGCTGCGCCAAGCCCGCGACCATGTGGCCGCGGGCACCATGGTGGTGAGCTGCACCAAGGGCATTGCCGCTGACGGTTTTCTGCTCATGAGCCAGCTGCTGGCGCGTGAATGGCCACATACTCAAGTCGGCGTGCTCAGTGGGCCCAACTTGGCGCGCGAAATTGTTGAGAAGAAGTTTGCCGGCACTGTGATTGCCAGTACCCATCCGGAGCTGTGCACACGGGTGCAGCATGCGCTGTCGTGTCCGTATTTCCGTGTTTATGACAGCTCTGATCCTTACGGGGTCGAGCTGGGCGGGGCGCTGAAAAATATCTACGCCA
Organism: Alcanivorax sp. REN37; assembly: GCF_041102775.1. NCBI lineage: Bacteria > Pseudomonadati > Pseudomonadota > Gammaproteobacteria > Oceanospirillales > Alcanivoracaceae > Isoalcanivorax > Isoalcanivorax beigongshangi. The sequence continues at coordinate 1,771,472 of NZ_JBGCUO010000001.1, read as the reverse complement.
TTGCTACCGGCATGGCCGATGCGCTGGATGTAGGCGACAACACGCGCGCGTTCCTGATTACCCGCAGCTTGGCTGAGATCAGCCGCTTTTCCGCACGCATGGGCGCCAATCCGATGACGTTCCTCGGGCTGGCTGGGGTCGGCGACCTGATCGTGACCTGTTCCTCTAACCTGTCGCGCAACTACCAAGTCGGTTACCTCGTGGGGCAGGGCAACACGGTGGAACAAGCGGTGGCGTCGCTGGGGCAGACTGCGGAGGGCGTTAACACCGTGAAACTGGTGGCCGAGCGCGCCCGTTCGGAAGGCATCTACATGCCGCTGGCCACCGGCCTCTATGACATCCTGTTTCACCAGCGCCCGATCATTGATGTGGTCACCGCGCTGATGCAGGGCGATCACAACCACGATGTGGACTTCATGACAGGACTGTCCTGATGCGTCTTTATATCGTTCGCCACGGTGAGGCGGAGCCACACCGCGATGATGACCAGAGCCGTGCGCTGACTAGCGCCGGCCGGGCTGCGGTGCGTCAGTTGTGGCAGCAGCTTCATGCGGCTGGGGTGCAGGTGGATGCGCTCTATAGCAGCCCCTACTTGCGCGCCCGCCAGACCGCCGACGAAATCAGTGCCATCTGCGGCCAGCCGCTGGCCGCTGAGCTGGACGAGCTGGTGCCAGATGGCCGTCCGGCGCAGGTGCTCGACTGGCTGTTGATGCAGCCGCAGTTGGACAACCTGGTGTTGGTCAGCCACATGCCGTTGGTGGCGTTGTTGGTCGGCCAGCTGGCTGACGGGCCCGGCGCGCGAGTGCCGATGCACGTTGGCAGTGTTGCCAGTTTGGAGGTGGAGGTGGCTGCAGTGGGCGGCGCTCGACTTCGCTGGTTGCGCACCCCCGGCGAAGCCGCCAATCCCTGAGCGGCCGCTGTTCGTGGCCGGATTTTTCTGCTGTAGGAGCACAACAATGGCAATTTGGCACGGTGACGTGACGCTGGAGCTGGCCCAGGCCCGGCGCGAAGACACCCTCAACGCACTGCTGGATATCCAGATCACCGAGCTCGGCGATGACTTCCTGCGCGGCACCATGCCGGTGGATCGCCGTACCCACCAGCCGATGGGCATCCTCCATGGCGGCGCGTCGGTGGTGTTCGCAGAAACGCTTGGCAGCATGGCGTCCTACTACTGTGTCGATCGCAGCCAGTACTACTGTGTCGGGCTCGATATCAACGCCAACCATTTGCGCAGTGTGCGCAGTGGGCTGGTGATCGGCACTGCGCGCCCGATTCACCTCGGTCGCACCACCCATGTGTGGGATATCCGCATTGAAGACGAAGCCGGCAAGCCGGTGTGCATTTCACGCCTGACGATGGCGGTGCTGCGCCTGCAAGGCCTGCCGAGCTGAGGTGTCAGGATGCGGCCGGACCGGCCGCATCCGCTACTTTCCAGTGTTGTACCGCCACCTGAATCTTCACCTGCTCCAAAATCTCGATCAGCAGCTCACGCAGCAGTGTGTCCATCTGCGTGTTGCCCTCCACATTGGCGTGGCTCAGCAGGTCGGCAATCAAACTGTCGAGCTGGGCGCGATGGGCGGGCACGGTCAGGTCGGCTACCAGTTGGTCCACCAGCGCCACGCCCAACTCGCGCACGGTATCGCCGAGCAGTTGCAGTGTGCGCGGGCCGGCCACCGGGATCGCTGCCAGCAGCGCACCGCTGCGAGTGCGCGCCAAGCCTTCATCGGTTAGCCGTGACAGATAGCGGCCCAGTGCATCGCGGTACTGGCGGTGGGTCTGTTCGGCGGCTCCGGTCAGCCGGTCTGCAATGAACTCCACCAGCACATTCTTGCGCGGCTGCAGCACCTGCTCCTGGATGCGGTGCAGCAGCGGGCTGCCTTGGTCGATTTCACGCTGCGCGCCTTCCAGCACGTTGATCACCACGCGATCAGAAATCTCTTCCACCACAATGCGGTAGTACTTGATCAGCGTGGCGCCGATGCGGGTATCGCGCAGGTCAATCACGCCGAGCCGTTGCAGGCGAATGGCCAGCCCCACGAGGCGCAGGACACGCAGCCAGCGGAAGCTGCCGACTGGAATGCAGCCGAGCAGGTCATACCAATGCACAAACGGATAGAAGAACCAGCGGTGATAGGTGCGTCGCCCGATGGCAAAGGCCCAGCGCACAAAGAATTCAGTGAGGTAAATGCTGACGAAAATCAGATCATAAAAAATGAAATCGTCATGAATGGTGCGGCTATAGAAATCGTGGAATGCCGGCGCGTAGGTGGCAAAGCCGGTCTGGATGAAGGCGGAGCTGAACGCCCAATCGAACAAGATCAGGGCCAGGTTGGCGATCACCAAGACCACCATGCCCGCATCCACGACCAGGGCCAGTTTGTCCAGCAGAGGCAAGCTGCGCAGCCGCTGAGGGTGGAGATGGATGGCGGGTTGCGGGGCAGTGGTGGTCATTGGGACCTCAGCGGAATGACGCCCACACCGGGCAGTGGTCGGAAGGACGTTCCATGGCGCGGATGTCGTAATCCACGTCGCTGTCCAGCAGGCGTTCCACCAGCGGCGCGGTGACCAACAAGGTGTCGATGCGCAGGCCGCGGCGCGGATCGTCATCAAAGCCTTTCGAGCGGTAATCGAACCAGCTGAAACGGTCGTCAGTGTCCGGTTTCAGCACTCGGTAGGCGTCCTGCAACCCCCAACCGAGCAGGGTCTGGAACCACTCGCGCTCTTCCGGTAGGAAACTGCACTTGCCATCGCGCAACCAGCGTTTGCGGTTGTTGTCACCGATACCGATATCGATGTCCTCGGCGGAAATATTGAAGTCGCCCATCACCACCAACTCGTCGCCGGGCTGGTGGTGGGTCTCTAAATAGGTCATCAGGTCGGCATAGAACTTCTGTTTGGCCGGAAATTTCAGCGGATGATCACGGCTCTCGCCCTGCGGGAAGTAGCCGTTCAGCACGGTGATGGCGCGACCTTCGGCATCGCGCATGCGGCCGATGATCATGCGTCGCTGAGCATCTTCGGCGTCGGTGGGGAAGCCGTACTGCACCGACTCCAGCGGTTCGCGGGTGACCAACGCCACGCCGTAATGACCCTTCTGGCCAAAGAAATAGGGGTGGTAACCCAGCCCGACGATGTGCTCCGCAGGAAACTGCTCGTCATGCACCTTGGTTTCCTGCAGACCGATCAGATCCGGCTGGTGCTGCGCGATCAGCGCTTCCAGTTGGTGGGGTCGGGCGCGCAGGCCGTTGATGTTGAAAGACACAAGTTTCATGAAGCCCTCCGTTAGACGGCGGACATTGTAGGCTGCTGCCGGGCCAGTCGCGAGTCGCGCCGGCGGCGGTGCGCATCCGTAGCGCTGTCGTTCCGGCCAAGGCTGCTTATACTGGCCGGCTTGGAGGTAATCGATGTCCTCACCCGTCACGCTCAATTTTGCCGCCGCCAACGGTTTTTGCGGCGGCAGCTACGATACATTCCTGGCGCCATTCCGTGCCGACTTTGATGTCCGGGTCATGGACCGTCTGGGGCATGACCCCGCGTTCCCGGTGGGCGCCGGCTGGGAGCACCTGTCGCGCCAACTGGAGCAGCACTTGGCGCAACTGCCTCGGCCCTTGATCGGCATGGGGCACTCTCTCGGCGGCGTGCTCACCTATCTGGTGGCGCAGCGTCGGCCGGAGTGGTTCCACGCCGTGGTGATGCTGGACCCGCCGTTGATCAACGGTGTGCAGGGCTGGCTGATGCGCCTTGGCCGCTGGTTGGGGCAAGTGGATCGCATGGTGCCGTCGCTGGCCAGCGAGCGCCGCCGCCGCCAGTGGCCGGATCCGCAGGCGATGCAGGACTACTTTAGCCGGCGGCCGTTCTTCCAGCGCTTCGACGCCGACTGCCTGCAGGACTACATCGCCAGCAGTATCGAGGCGGACGGCCAAGGCGGTTGCCGGCTGCGTTTCGACCCAGCGGTTGAAGCTGCCGTGTTCCGCCACACCCCCACGTCGTTGGAGCGGATGCCACGCTTGCAGGTGCCGGGTTTACTGGTGTCCGGAACTGAAAGTGACGCGCTGTTCCGTACCGGCGCCCGGCGCCACGTGCGCCGCCAGCGCATGACGTGGGCCGAAGCGCCGGGCAGCCACATGTTCGTGCTCGAGCAACCCGGTCCGGCGGCGGCGCCGGTGTTGGAATTTCTTGCTGCTTACGGAGGGCGTCGATGACCGCTGCCTCGGAACTGTCGCTGTCGTTGAACGGCTTCCGGCTTGCGGCCCAGCAATGGGACGGTGATGGCCTGCCGATCCTGGCGCTGCACGGCTGGCTCGACAACGCCGCCTCGTTTGCGCCGTTGGCGCCGCTGCTGGAGCAGCCGCTGTGTGCGCTCGATCAGGCTGGTCACGGTGCCAGCGACCATCGGCCGCCGGCGCAGATGCTGCACCTGGTGGATTACATCGCTGACGCCCACGCGGCGCTGACGTCACTGGGCTGGTCGCGCTGTATCTTGATGGGGCACTCAATGGGCGCCGGCATTGCCACTTTGCTGGCCGCGGCGTGCCCGGAACGCTTTGCGGCGCTGGTACTGCTCGATGGCTTGGGGCCGATGGCGTCGCCTGCCTCCGAGTTAACCAGCACGCTGCGCAAAGCGCTGGACGAGCACCAGCAGCCGGTGCGGCCACCCACCGCTCAATACCGCGACCTGGACGAGGCGGTGGCCGCACGGCGCCGCTTTGATCCGACCTTATCGGAGGCGTCAGCGGCGCTGCTGTGTGAGCGTAATCTGGTGGCGGTGGACGGCGGCCTGGCTTGGCGTTCGGACCCTCGTCTGCGCGGTACCTCGGCGGTGCGGCTCACTGAACCGCAGGTGGAGGCGGCGCTGTCGGCGTTGACGATGCCGACCCTGTTGGTGTGGGCGCAGCAAGGGCTGCGTCAACGCACCGGCATGGCCGAGCGGGTGACACTGCTGCCGGATGCCACTGAAGTGGAAGTGGCCGGGCATCACCACGTGCACATGAATTCGCCGCAGCCGGTGGCTGCTGCGATCCGTTCTTTCCTGGCGGCGCGCCTCTAGCGCCGTCGCCCAAAGCCGGAGATAACAATGAAACACATCGCTGCCACCGAGCTGGAGCAGTACGTCGGCCAGGAGTTGGGTCTGTCTGATTGGTTTGCTATCGACCAAGCCCGTATTCAGGCATTTGCGGATGCCACCTTGGATCATCAGTACATCCACGTGGATCCAGAGCGCGCCCGGGAAACGCCATTCGGCAGCACTATCGCCCATGGCTTTCTGACGTTGGCGCTGTTGCCCCATTTACAGCGCACCATCGCCGGTTTCGTGGTGCCGCGCGACATGAAGATGGCGGTGAATTATGGCTTTGACAGCGTGCGCTTTCTGGCGCCGGTGAAGGTGGATCAACGCATCCGCGCCCGCGCCACCTTGCTGGCCGCCGAGCAGCGTCGCGCGGGCCAGTGGCTGCTGCGACTGGAGTACACCGTGGAAGTCGAGCACGAAGCGCGTCCGGCGCTGCGGGCTGAGTGGCTGGTGCTGTACTTCGTTTGAGCGCTGGGTTTGAGCACTGGTGAAATTCTGCGCGCTTGAGCGCCCGCACTCTGGTGCCTGTCGCTGGAATCGGGGAAAGTGGGCGTTTTACTGATCCTGCCGAGAGGGCTTACCGTGCAGTTGCAGCGCGAACGCTTTTTTCCTGTCCCCGCCGCCACCTTGCGTGATGTGCTGACCAGCCGTGAGTTCTATCAGGCGCGCTTTGCCAGCAGTCGGGGCGAAGACGCTGCCCAGTTTGAAGCCTTCGGCGACACGCCGGCGGGCTTTCGGATCGCCGTGTCGCGTGCACTACGTATCAAGACCGACCGGTTGCCAGCGGTGGCGCGCAAATTCATTGGTTCCAGCGCGACGCTGCTGACCGATTTCCTGTGGCTGGAGCGCGCCGCAACGCCGTACCGCTGTCGCTTCAGCTTCACGTTGGCCAAGGTCCCGGTGAAAGTGGAGGGGCTGATGCAGATCGAGGAGTGCGAGGGCGGTTGTCGCCAGCGATTGAGTGCTGATCTGAGCAGCAGCGTGCCCTTGATCGGCAATAAACTGGTGGCCCTGGTATCCGGCCAGGTCGACCGGGCGTTGGATGCTGATTACGAGGCGACGTTGGCGTACCTGAATGCGCCGGATGTGGCCGGTTTAGCGTAATGGTGGATGCCGCAGTCGCTGGGCGCGGTCCCGCATGGCGGCGCGGAAACGCTTTGGTGATAGCCGTTTCAACCACCACAGTCGGCGGTGGTCCCGGTGCGGCAGCAGCAGGAACCGGCGCCCGTCCAGCTCTTTGAACAACCGCTCTGCCACTTCTTCGGCACTGTACTGGTGCTGCTCGGCCAGCCGCATGAAGCGTTGCCGGCTGAGAGGGTCGGAGGCGCGCACCGACGTCATGAACGGACTCTGGAAGAAAGTGGGGCAGGCAACGCTGACGCGGATTCCCAGTGGCGACAGTTCCGCCTGCAACGTCTCGCTGAGCGCGATCAGGGCGGCGGAAACGCTGTTATAGGCGCTCAGGCCCGGAGACGGGAACAGCCCGGCGGCGGCCGCGATGTTAACCAGCTGGCCATTGCCTTGGCGCGCCATGGCGGTGGCCGCGGCGCGGCAGCCATGTACGGTACCGAGCAGGTTCACATCCAGCTGCTGTTGCCAGTCGTCACTGGACAGCGCTTCGAACGGTCCGGCGGTGGCAATGCCGGCATTGTTGATCCACAGGTCCAGTTGGCCCCAGCGCCGCAATACCCGCGTTACCGCCTGGTTCAGATCGCGCTCGCGGCGTACATCCACCGCCATCCAGAAGCACTCAGCCCCGGCTTCCAGCAACGCTTGGCAGCAGGCTTCACCGGCACTTTCGCTGCGGTCAAGAATCGCCACCCGGTAGCCACGCCGGGCGGCTTGCAGCGCCAGTGCACTGCCGAGGGCACCACCGCCGCCGGTGATCACGGCTACCGGGGAATGGGTACTCATACGGAGGCCTCCGGTTGCGGTTGCAGCACTCCTTGCTCGCCCTCGCTGCGGGCGATCAGCACGGCACCGACACTGTCACTCCAGATGTTCACTGTGGTACGGCACATGTCGAGGATGCGGTCGGTGACCAAAATCAGCCCAATCGACTCGGGCGGCAGGCCGACAATGCTGAGAATCAGCGTGATCGCCAGCAGGCTGGCGGCGGGGATGCTGGCGACGCCGATCGAGGTGATTACGGCGGTCACCAGCACGATGAACTGTGCGGCCAGCGACAGCTCAACGCCCGACGCTTGGGCGATGAACAGCACCACCATGCACTCATACAGGGCCGAGCCATTCATGTTGATGGTGCTGCCGAGCGGTAATACGAACGAGCTGACGCGTTTGGACAGGCCGCCTTTGTTTTCCATGCATTCCATGGTCACCGGCAGTGTCGCGGCGGAGCTGGCGGTGGAAAACGCGGTCAGCAGCGCCGGCGTCATCACGCGCATGTGCAGCACCGGCGAGCGTTTGGCAAACAGCTTGACCGCCAGTGGCAGCAGGACAAACGCATGCAGCGCCAAACCGCTGGTGACCGCCAGCACAAACCACGCCAGCGGTTGCAGCGATTGCAACCCGGTACGGGTCATGGTGGCGGCAATCAGGCCAAACACCCCAATCGGTGTGAAGCGGATGATGAACATGGTAATGCGCACCATGGTGTCGTAGAGGCCGATCATGGTGTTGCGCAGGTTGTCACCGGGCGCGCCGTTGACCTGGCGCAGGAAGTAGCCAAACAGCAGCGAGAAGCTGATCAGGCCGAGCATCTGGCCCTGGCTGGCGGCGTCGAGCAGGTTGGCGGGCACCAGTTGCAACAGGATGGTGCTGAAGTCGCCCGCGCTGCGGCCCTCAATCTGGGCCAGCACATCGTGGGTGTTTTCCGCCAGCCCGAGCAGTTCGCCCGCCGGTTTGCCGTTGATGATGCCCGGCTGCAGCACGTTGGCCACCAGCAGGCCGATCAGCACGGCCACCAGCGTGCTGAGCATGAAATACAGCAGCGTCTTGCCACCCAGCCGTCCCAGTCCGCCGCCTTCGCCGATATTGACTAAGCTGGAAATCAGTGCGCTGGTGATCAGCGGCACCACCAGCATTTGCAGCGCCTGGATGAACAGCGCACCGATCATGTCGTAGGCGTCCAGTAGCTCGATGCCAAATACGGCGGTAGTCGAATCGGTGAAGTAGCCACACAGCCCGCCAAGTGCCATGGCGATGAAAATCTGATGGTGGAGTTTCACGTTGTGCGCATCCATTCGGCAGCGGGCGCAAGTGGGTGGCGCCGGTGTTGGGAGGTGACAAAGTCGTGGCTAGAATAGGCGCGGCCGATTGCTCCCTGCAACAGACGGCGAGGACAACCATGACCGCTACATTACACTGGCGCCCGGTGGCGGATGCCGACCTGGCTACTGTGGCCGCGCTGGCGCACACCATCTGGTGGCAGCATTATCCGCCGTTGATTGGCGAGCAGCAGACCCGCTACATGCTGGCGCGCATGTATGCACCGGAGCGACTGCGGCAGGAGCTGGCCGACGGAGTTTGTTACCGCCTCGCCTGGCTGGACGATGAGCCGGTGGGCTACTTGTCGGTGCGGCCGGGGCCCTGCGCCGCGCTCGACAAGCTCTACCTGTTGCCGTCACGGCACCGGCAGGGGCTGGGTCAGCAGATGCTCGAATACGCCTGCCGGCTGGCAGCAGAGCAGGGCGGCCAGCGTCTGCAGCTGCGCGTTAACCGCGATAACTGCCAAGCGATAGCCGCCTATGAGCGGGCCGGATTTCGCTGTGTCGGCGAGGATTGCGCAGCGATTGGCGATGGCTTCGTGATGGACGACTTTATCTACGAGCGGTCATTGCTGTAGACCGCCGCGCTCTAAAATCAACGCCGCACTGTGTGGGTCCACCACCTGGATCGACAGCCGGCCGCGATGGACCAGTTCCAACTCGGCAAATACCGGATCGGTCTTAATCTGCTTGAGCGTCACCGGTGTGGGCAGGTGGGCCTGGTAGGCCAGGGTCACCATCACCCAGCGCGGTGCCTGTGGGCTGCTGCGCGGGTCGTAGTAGGGCGACTCGGGATCGAACTGGCTCGGATCCGGCTCAGCGGTGCCGACCACAGTCGCAATACCGACCACCGCCGGCACCGCACAGCTGGAGTGGTACACCAGCACCCGATCGCCGGCGTTCACTTCGTCGCGCAGCCGGTTGCGAGCTTGGTAATTGCGGATGCCGTCCCAGCGGGTGCGGCCGTCGCGGGCCAGGTCATCGATGCTGTAGGCGTCAGGTTCGGTCTTGAACAGCCAATCACGCATGGGCAGCTCCCACTGCAGGTCCGGAGGCACTGATTCTAGCCCGTGCTGAGCGCTGCGCCGAAGCCCAATTGTGGTAATCTTGCGCCCCCCAGCGGCGTACTTGCCGCCACCCGTGATCCCCGTACAAAGGATGCCGCCATGATCTCTGCCGACGAGCAGGCCCAAGCCATTGCCACACTGCGCACCGTGCGCGATGCACTGCGCTGGGGTGAAAGCGCCCTGCGGCGTGGCAAGGTGTTCCTCGGCCATGGCACCAATGAGTACGGTGACGAGGCAGTGTGCCTGCTGCTCGATACCCTCGGCATGCCGTGGGATGCAGCGGACCAGCGGCTGCTGGATGCGCGGCTACTGCCGATGGAAATGGAACGCTACGTCGGCCTGATGGTGCGGCGCGTGAATGAACGCATCCCAGCGCCGTACCTCACTGGTCGCGCCTGGTTTGCCGGGCTGGAATTCAGCGTCGATGAGCGGGTACTGATTCCGCGTTCACCGATTGCTGAACTGATCGAGCAGGGCTTCGAACCCTGGTTGTCCGCCGAGCGGGTGCAGCGGGTGCTGGATTTATGCACCGGCGGCGGCTGCATCGCGGTGGCCTTGGCGTATGCGTTCCCGGACGCGCAGGTGGACGCCACGGATATCAGCGACGACGCCCTCGCCGTGGCGCGCCAGAACATCAGCGAGCATGGTTTGGAGGAGCGTGTTCACCCGCGTCAGGGAGATGGACTGGCGGCGGCGCAGGGCCGCTATGACCTGCTTGTTTCCAACCCACCCTATGTGGATGCCGCCGATATGGCGGCGCTGCCGGACGAGTACCGCCACGAACCGGCGCTGGCGCTGGCGTCCGGCCATGATGGCCTCGACTTCACCCGTGCATTGCTGCGTGACGCTGCCGATTACCTGACCGATGATGGTCTGCTGATCGTCGAAGTCGGCAACAGTTGGGAAGCGGTGGTGCAGCAGTGGCCGGAAGTGCCGTTCTTCTGGTTTGAATTCGAACGTGGCGGGCATGGCGTGTTCATGCTCGACCGCGCACAGCTGGTGCAGTGGCAGCACCAGTTCTGATCGTGGCGCGGCGCGTCCGCGTTTCCATTTCATTCCCGGCGGCTGCAGGTCGCCGGCAGCGCAGAGAGTGACAGATGGCAGGCAACAGCTTCGGAGAGATGTTTCGCGTCACCACCTTCGGTGAAAGCCACGGCCCGGCGCTGGGCGCCATCGTGGATGGCTGCCCTCCGGGGCTGGAGCTGGACGAGGCGATGCTGCAGCTTCAGCTGGATCGGCGGAAGCCGGGCACCAGCCGGTTCGCCACCCAGCGTCGCGAACCGGACCAGGTGAAAATCCTGTCCGGGGTGTTCGAAGGCCGCACCACCGGCTGCCCGATTGGGCTGCTGATTGAGAACACCGATCAGAAATCCAAGGATTACGCCGAGATCGCCGCCAGCTTCCGGCCCGGCCATGCCGACTACACCTACACCCAGAAATACGGTTTCCGTGATTACCGCGGTGGCGGCCGGTCGTCGGCCCGTGAAACAGCGATGCGGGTTGCTGCGGGCGCCATTGCCCGCGCCTGGCTGGAACAGCGCCACGGCATCCGCATTTACGGCGGCGTCACCCAGATCGGTCCGATCAAGGCCGAGCAGCTCGACTGGCACAGCGTCAACGACAATCCGTTCTTCTTCCCCGACGCCGCCAAGCTGCCGGAGCTGGAGGCCTTGATTAACAGCATCCGCAAGGACGGTTCTTCCATTGGCGCCCGAGTGACGGTGTTTGCCACCGGCGTGCCGGCCGGTTGGGGCGAGCCGGTGTTTGATCGCCTCGATGCAGACCTCGCCAAAGCGATGATGAGCATCAACGCGGTGAAGGGCGTGGAAGTGGGGGATGGCTTTGCGGTGGTGGAACAGCGCGGCGAACAGCACCGCGATGAATTGACCCGCGACGGCTTCCTCAGCAACCACGCCGGCGGTGTGCTCGGCGGCCTGTCCTCTGGTCAGACCGTACGCGTGTCGATGGCGCTTAAGCCGACGTCCAGCATGCTGCTGCCAGGCCGTTCGCTCAACCTTCAGGGCGAGGCGGTGGAGGTGGTTACCAAGGGCCGTCATGATCCCTGCGTCGGCGTACGCGCGACGCCGATCGCGGAAGCCATGATGGCGCTGGTATTGATGGACCATGCCCTGCGTCACCGGGCCCAGTGCGGCGATGTGGTGCCGCCGCTACCGCCGATCCCGGCCGGCCGCGCCTGAGCACAGTCCCGGCGCCACACTGGCGCCGGGCGCTTGCCATGTACTGGCGCCTGTCCAGTTTCTATCTGTTCTATTACGCCTCGCTCGGTGTGCTGACGCCGTATTGGGCGCTGTATCTGAAACAGCGTGAATTCAGCGATTGGCACATCGGCTTGCTGCTAGCACTGCCGCACCTGACCAAGCTCGGCGCCCCTAACCTGTGGGGCTGGCTGGCGGATCGCCGTGGCCGGCGCCGCGCCATCATTCAGCTTGGTGCGCTGGCCGCGACCTTGATATTTGGATTGGTGTTTCTGGTCGACAGCCTGTGGGGCTTTGCTGCGGTCCTGATCGGCTACAGTTTTTTCTGGAACGCGGTGATGGCCCAATGCGAGGTGGTCACCTTGCAAAGTCTCGGCCGCGACAGCGACCGCTATGCTTGGGTGCGGCTGTGGGGTTCGCTCGGTTTCATGCTGGCGGTGCTGCTGGTGGGCGCGCTGCTGGAAGTGCAACCGGTGGCGATAGTCCCGGTGGCCATGTGGGCGATGCTGGCCGCACTGGCGCTTAGTACGTTACTGCTGCCGGACCCGCAAGTGCCGTCCCGCGAGCGCCAGGCGAAACCCTCGATCCTGCCGTGGCTGCGCCGTCGCGATGTGCAGTTGTTTCTGTCGTGTGCGTTTCTGATGCAAGCCTCTCACGGGCCCTATTACAGCTTCTTCACCATTCATTTGCGTGAGCAGGAGGTGGCCGGCCGCTGGGTCGGTGCGCTGTGGGCGCTGGGCGTGCTAGCGGAAATCTTGCTGTTCCTGTTGGTGCCGTGGCTGCTGCGCCGTTGGTCGGCGGCGGCGTTGCTCAGTCTGAGTTTGGGGTTGGCGGTGGTGCGTTGGAGCCTGACCGCGCTGGTTGGGGATCAGCTGCTGGGGCTGTTGCTGGCGCAGTGTCTGCACGCTGCCACCTTTGGCTGTTTCCACGCAGCGGCCATGGCATGGGTGCATCAGCGTTTCCCGGCGGCGGTGGCAGGACAGGGGCAGGCGCTGTATGCCAGTCTTGGCAGTGGCGCAGGCTGGGCCGGTGGCGCTTTGCTGGCGGGAGTGATCTGGCAGCCGCTTGGTGCCGCCAGTTTCTTGGTGGCGGCAGCGATGGCGCTGACGGCGCTGCTACTGAGCAGCGGGCTGTGGCAGACACGCAGGGAGAACACCGATGGGCACCTATGACAATCTGGCTCAGCGCCGCTTTTGGATGCTAGTGGTGGTGGGCTTGGTGGCGCTGTCATGGCTGCCATGGATCGATCGGCTGCCGGCTGACTATGTCGACAGTTCCTTGGTGCAAGCCACCGCCGCTTTCGCTTCCGCGCGGGCGCTCAATGCGCTGCTATCGGTGTTGCAGTCGGTCACGCTGACGCTGTCCGCAGTGGGCGGTGCCCAAGTGACGGTGGGTGAATTGCTAGAGCCGCTTAATCAGTTGGTGGGCCAATATGCGCTGTTGATGCAGTGGGCGATTGGTTCGCTGGTGGTGCAGAAAGTACTGCTGGAGCTGGTGTCCGATAACCTGTTCAAAGTGGCGCTGACAGGGGTGGGCGCCGCATGTGTGATGGCGCTGTGGCGGCCCTGGCCGCGTTGGGCCGGCCAGTTGCTGCGGGTGTGGTTGTTGCTGGCGCTGCTGCGGTTTGCGCTGTTGGTGGTGGTGCAGCTCAATGCCTGGGTGGACCAGCACTTCATCGCGCCGCAGGTGCAGCAGGACTTGGCGCTGCTGGCGCAGTTGCCGCAACAGGTGCCCGGTTTGGAGCCGGTTGCCTCAGCGCCACTGCCGGCACCGCTGGTGGCCGCTCATGAGCAAGCTGCCGCCGCCTTGGTTCGTGCCGAGCGCTTGCTGGCGCTGCAGCAGAGCGGGCAATCCTGGTGGCAGCGCTGGTGGCCGTCGCCGGCTCAGCGCGAGGCGGAGCGGCAGGTGGAGCAGGCGCGGGCGGCGTTAGCGCAGTGGCAGCAACCGACGCCGGAAACTGGGATGTGGCAGAGCCTGCTGCAGCGGCTGGATCAGGCCACCCAGCAAGTGCGGCGCTGGACCGATACCGATCAGTTGTTGGCACTGCGCGCGCAGCTAGACCACGCGGTGGACAGTGTAGTGCGTACCATGGCGTTGTTTTTGCTGCGCACGTTACTGCTGCCGTTGCTGTTCCTGTACCTGGTCAGTCGGGTTGGCAAGGCACTGTGGCGGCGGCCGCCGTTGTGGCCAGCCGCGTCAGTCGCCGCGCCAGCGGCGGAGTAGTTTGATGCCACGCGTCCCGACCCAGTACATCAACGCTTGCTGGGTTTGGATGCGCAGATTGCGCAGCTCCCAGCGGCGCGGGTCCACATACATGGCCTCGTGTTCCAGTTGCTGCTGCAGGCGGTCTAGGTCGGCCAGCAGCGCCGGCTCGCCATCCCACTCGGCGTTGGCTTCCAGATTCCAGCTCGAATTCCAGCGGTCAAAATTGAACGAGCCTAACGAGCACCATTGATCGGCGCGGATCGCTTTGAGGTGGATGAAACGGCGGTCGTACTCGTAGATCTCCACGCCCATATCAATCAGCCGCTGGTACAGGTGCTGCCCTGCGTAGCGCAGTGGCGGGTGGTCGGAATGCGGGCCGCACAGCATCAAATGCACTTTCACGCCGCGCAGAGCGGCCCGCTCCAGTGCCCGCATCAGCAGCCGTGGCGGCAGAAAGTAGGGGGTGCACAGCCAAATTTGCTGCTGTGCCTGGTCAAGCCGCTGCAGCGCCACATGCAGGATCGGGTTACGGCGGCCGCCGCGGGCGCCGATCACTCGTGCCGCCGGAGCGTGTTGCGGGCGCTCCTGCACTGCTTGGCGAATGTGTTGGCGATACAGGCGCCAGCGGTAGGCGCCCTTGATCGGGCCGCGACCGGCCAGCGCCCAAGCTTGCTCGAACAGCTCCTGCCAGTCGGCCGCCAGTTGGCCTTCGCATTGCACCATGGCATCGAGCCAAGATTGGTCGCCGCTCAATTGTTGGGAGTAGTGGTCATCAAGGCCCATGCCGCCGGTCCAGGCGCGTTCGCCGTCCACCACCACCAGTTTGCGGTGGTCACGGATCAGCGCCTGGCTGGGATGGCCAAACCGTATCGGGTTGAACACCCGCAGAGTGATGCCGTCGACCTGCTGCAATCGATCACGGTCAGCGGCGCTGAGTTGTTCGCTGCCGGCGTCATCAATCAGCATGCGCACTTGGATACCGCGTGCCGCGGCGGCGCTCAGCGCGGCCAGCCATTGCTCGAATACCTCGCCACCGGAACACATGTAGATTTCCAGATCGATGCGCTGGCGGGCTTCGGCCACGGCTTCGAGGATGGCGGGGAAAAAGACATCGCCCTCCACGCTCAATACTGCGTTGGTATCTTGGCGCCAAGGCCAGTGCAGTTGCGGAGCGTGGGGGCGAGCAGGCATCGGATTAGGACTCCAGGTCAGGAATCAAGCCAAGGTGTTTGGCGTGATAGCGCAGGTGATCGTCAATGAAGGTGGCGATAAAGAAATAGCTGTGGTCGTAGCCGTCATGCAGGCGCAGTTCGAGTGGATGCTGGTGGCGCTCACACACAGCACGCAGCCGCTCGGGGCGCAGTTGGCTGTCGAGGAAGTTGTCGGCCAGCCCTTGGTCGACGAACAACGGTTGGCGGCTGTCGCCACGCTCGATCAGGGCGCAGGTGTCATAGGCCGCCCAAGCGCTGCGGTCGTCACCGAGATAGCCGGAAAAGGCTTTTTCGCCCCATGGGCAGTCGCTTGGATTGACGATCGGGGCGAAGGCGGACACTGAGGCGTAGCGGCCCGGTTGGCGCAGCGCGCACACCAGCGCGCCGTGACCACCCATGGAGTGGCCGCTGATCGCCTCTTGGTCGCTCACCGGCAAGTGGGCGCGCACCAGTTGCGGCAACTCGTCGGTGACGTAGTCGTACATGCGGTAATGGGCATGCCACGGCGCTTCCAGTGCATTTACGTAGAAGCCAGCGCCGGAGCCGAAATCATAACTGTCGTGCTCGCCAGGAAAGTCGGTGCCGCGCGGACTGGTGTCCGGGCACACAATGGCCATGCCAAGCCGAGCAGCCAGTCGCTGAGCGCCGGCCTTAGTGACAAAGTTCTCGTCGTTGCAGGTCAAACCAGACAGCCACCACAGCACCGGTACCGGCTGCTCTGCGGCTTGCGGGGGCAGGAAAATCGCGAAGATCATTTCGCAGTCCAGCACCTGAGACTGATGGCGGTAACGCCGTTGCCAACCGCCGAAGCAGCGTTGCTCGGACACCAGTTCAATCTGCGTGGAAACCATGCGGACCATCCTCTTGAGTGAATGAAGCATTGCGTGGCGCCGATGACAGTGTCGAGCGCCCGCGCGGGGTTTTATTGTTTCATTACAAGTTGTTGTGCCGTTCCAGTTCGTGCAGGAAGTGCTGCGCTGCGTTGGACAGGCTGCGTGCCGGATGCATCACGTATCCCAGTTGACGCTGGGGCAGGGCGGTGGCCACCGGCAGCTCCCGCACTGCGCCGTCGAGCATGGTCGCCGGCAACACACTCCAGCCCAAGCCGATGGACACCATCATGTAGATGGTTTCCAAGTAATTGGTGGACATGGAAATCGACAATGTTAAACGATGCCGGTCAAACAAGCTTTCTACGATGCGGCGGGTAAAGGTGACCGGCGAGGGCAGGATGGCATCGTATTCGGTCAACATCGCCAGCGTCACCTCTCGCTCCTGCGCCAGCGGATGTTCCGGCGCCGCCATGAACACCAGCGTGTCCTGCCACACCGGCACGCTGCGCAGGCGGCTATCCGGCACCGGCGGCAAGGTGACCACGCCCAGTTCGAGGTCTCCTTGTAGCACTCCTTCCCAGGCTTCCTCGGAGTCAATGAAGTGCATGTCCAATTGCACCTGCGGATAGCTGTGGGTGAACGCGCGCAGCACCGGCGGTAGTCGGTGGAGGCCGATGTGGTGGCTGGTGCCGATGCGCAGCGGACCGGACACATCGCCGGTGAGGTTGCTGACTTCGCGCACCGCATCGGCCATGTCACGCAGAATGCTGCGCGCGCGTGGTAGCAGCGCGCGGCCGGCCTCAGTCAGATGTACTTGGCGACCGATGCGGTCGAATAGCCGCACCGACAGCTGTTCTTCCAGCAACGCAATGCGCTTGCTGACCGCCGGCTGGGTGATGAACAACTGCTCGGCAGCGGCGGAAAAGCTGCCCTGCTGCGTCACGGCAATGAAGGCTTGGAGTGCGTGGGTATCCATGGTTTGGATTCTAAAATGGAATCAATTGGATAAATATTATGAATTGGATTTATGGGTGGCAAGGCCCTACATTGGCCACGGATATTCGGCACCAAGGCTAACGCCGGGGAGAGACAGATGGTCGCCAAGACCCTTTACGACAAATTGTGGCAAGCCCACTTGGTCACCGAGCGTGACGATGGCTCTGCCTTGATCTACATCGATCGCCAGATCATTCACGAAGTGACTTCGCCGCAGGCGTTTGAGGGTCTGCGCATCGCTGGCCGCGCGCCGTGGCGGGTGGGGGCCAACTTCGCCACCATCGATCACAACGTGCCGACCACGCCGTTCCAGAGCGCGGCCGACATTGTCGATGAAACCTCGCGCATCCAGGTGCAAACGCTGGAAGACAACACCCGCGATTTCGGCATTCGCGAGTTTGGCATTGGTGATGTGCGTCAGGGCATCGTGCATGTAATGGCGCCGGAGCAAGGCGCTGTACTGCCGGGCATGACGGTGGTGTGTGGTGACTCCCACACCTCCACCAACGGCGCGCTGGGCTGCCTCGCCCATGGCATCGGCACCAGCGAAGTGGAGCACGTGTTGGCCACCCAGTGCCTGGTGGCGAAGAAAATGAAGAACATGCTGGTGAAGGTGGAAGGCGACCTCAATCCGGGCGTGACCGCCAAGGATGTGGTGCTGCACATCATCGGCGTCATCGGCACTGCCGGTGGTAACGGCCACGCGATTGAGTTTGCTGGCAGCGCCATCCGCAGTTTGTCGGTGGAGGGCCGCATGACGGTCTGCAACATGTCGATCGAAGCCGGTGCCCGTGCGGGCATGGTGGCGGTGGACGAAAAGACTATCGATTACTGCAAGAACCGTCCGTTCGCACCCACCGGTGCGGATTGGGAGCGTGCGGCGCAGTACTGGCGCACCTTGGTGTCTGACGACGGCGCGCAGTTCGACCGCGTGGTGGAAATTGACGCGGCCGACATCAAACCGCAGGTGTCTTGGGGTACCTCGCCGGAAATGGTGTTGCCGGTGGATGCCACCTTGCCGTTGCCGGAGCAGGAACAAGACCCGGTCAAGCGCGGCAGCATGGAGCGTGCTTACCAGTACATGGGCCTTAAGCCGGGCATGGCGATCACCGATATTGAGGTGGATCGTGTGTTCATCGGCTCCTGCACCAACTCGCGCATCGAGGACCTGCGTGCGGCGGCGGAAGTGGCCCAAGGCCGGCGCAAGTCGGACCGTGTTAAGCAAGTGCTGGTGGTGCCGGGCTCCGGTTTGGTGAAACAGCAAGCGGAAGCGGAAGGCTTGGACAAGATCTTCATCGACGCCGGTTTTGAATGGCGCGAGCCGGGCTGCTCCATGTGTCTCGCTATGAACCCGGACCGTTTGGAAGCCGGTGAACACTGTGCGTCCACGTCCAACCGCAACTTTGAAGGGCGGCAGGGCAACGGCGGGCGCACCCACTTGGTGAGCCCGGCGATGGCTGCAGCAGCAGCGATTGCCGGCCGCTTTGTCGACGTGCGTGAGCTCTGAGGAGGCCCCATGGAAAAGTATGTGACCCAAACTGGCTTGGTGGCGCCGTTGGACCGTGCCAACGTGGACACCGACCAGATTATTCCCAAGCAGTTTTTGAAGTCGATCAAGCGCAGCGGCTTCGGCCCTAACTTGTTCGACGAATGGCGTTACTTGGATGTGGGTGAGCCGGGCATGGACAACAGCCAGCGCCCGCTGAATCCCGATTTCGTGCTCAATGCTGCGCGGTACCAGGGCGCTAATATTCTGTTGGCGCGCGATAACTTCGGTTGCGGTTCCAGCCGTGAACACGCGCCCTGGGCCTTGGAAGATTACGGCTTCCGCACCGTGATCGCGCCGAGCTTTGCCGACATTTTCTTCAACAACTGCTTCAAGAACGGCATGCTGCCGATTGTATTGCCGGAAGCGGACGTAGATGCACTGTTTCAGCAAGTGTTGGCGCAGGAAGGCTACCAGCTGACCGTGGATCTGGCCGAGCAGGTGGTGATTCGCCCTGATGGCGTGCAGATACCGTTTGAAGTGGATGCGTTCCGCAGGCATTGCCTGCTCAATGGGCTCGACGACATCGGCCTGACGTTGCAACACGCCGACGCCATCCGTGCCTATGAAGCCGCGCGCCAGCAGCGCGAGCCGTGGGTGTTTGTAGACTGATAGAAGTGGCGGCCCGCGGGCCGCCCCGTATTGCTGTCGTAAGCTGCGGCAGTCGACTGGAGTAGAACGTGAGCAAACAGATTCTGATTATGGCCGGTGACGGCATCGGTCCTGAAATCGTGGCGGAAGCCATCAAAGTGCTGGACGTGGCGAAGACCCGTTTCAACCTCGATATCACCACCGATGAGGCGCTGGTGGGCGGTGCCGCTTACGACGTGCACGGCGATCCGCTGCCGGAAGAGTCGCTCGACAAAGCACGCGCGGCGGACGCCATTTTGTTCGGTGCCATCGGTGGTCCGAAGTGGGACCAGATCGAGCGCGACAAGCGCCCTGAGCGCGGTTTGCTGCGCCTGCGTTCTTCGCTCGGCCTGTTCGCCAACCTGCGTCCGGCCATTCTGTTCCCGCAACTGGCCAGCGCTTCGACGCTGAAGCCGGAAGTGGTCAGCGGCCTGGATATCCTGATCGTGCGTGAGCTGACCGGTGGCATTTACTTCGGCCAACCGCGCGGCATTCGCGAGGAGAACGGCGAGCGCGTCGGTTTCAACACCGATGTGTACAGCGAGTCGGAAATCCGCCGCATCGGCAAGGTGGCATTCGAACTGGCGATGGCGCGCGGCAAGCGTTTGTGTTCGGTGGACAAAGCCAACGTGCTGGAAGTGACCGAACTGTGGAAGGAAGTGATCAACGAACTGGCCAAGGACTACCCCGAGGTTGAGGTGTCCCACATGTACGTCGACAACGCCGCCATGCAGTTGGTGCGTGCGCCAAAGCAGTTCGATGTGCTGGTAACCGGCAACCTGTTCGGCGACATCCTGTCCGACGAAGCGGCGATGCTTACCGGCTCCATCGGCATGCTGCCGTCGGCGTCGCTGGATCAAGACCGCAAGGGCATGTACGAGCCGTGCCACGGCTCCGCGCCGGACATTGCTGGCAAGGGCATGGCCAACCCGCTGGCGACTATCCTGTCGCTGGCGATGCTGCTGCGCTATAGCCTGGAGCGCGGCGATGTGGCCGACGCCATCGAAGCCGCGGTGGAAGCGGTACTGGAACAGGGCCTGCGCACCGCCGATATCTTTGCTGACGGCTGCCGCAAAGTCAGCACCGCCGAAATGGGCGATGCCGTGGCCGCCGCACTGCGCGGCTAAACAACGGCGCCTGCACCCGAAGGCGCCAAGCGGCGATGCTGAACACTGGCATCGGCGCATCGGGTGATCAGGGCGGCGGCAGAGATCCTGCCGCCGACAATCGGGACAACAGCTCCCGCGCGATGTAAACGGAGACCACAGATGGCATTGCGAGTTGGTTTTGTAGGTTGGCGCGGCATGGTCGGCTCAGTACTGATGGGCCGCATGCGTGAAGAAAACGATTTCGCCGGTATCGACCCGGTGTTCTTCTCCACGTCCCAAGTGGGCGAAGCCGGTCCCGATGTGGGTAAAGACATTCCGCTGCTGCAGGACGCCACCGACATCGAGGCGCTGAAAGGCCTTGACGTGGTGTTGACCTGCCAGGGTGGTGATTACACCAACGAGGTGTATCCGAAGCTGCGCGCTGCCGGTTGGAACGGCTACTGGATTGATGCCGCCTCAGCGCTGCGCATGAATGACGATGCCGTCATCGTGCTCGACCCGGTTAACCGCCCGCTGATCGACCAGGCGCTCAACAATGGTGTGAAGAATTTCGTCGGCGGCAACTGCACCAACTCGATTCTGTTGATGGGCGTTGGCGCGCTGTTCCGCGAAGGGCTGGTGGAATGGGTCAGCTCCATGACCTACCAGGCGGCCAGCGGCGGCGGTGCCAACCACATGCGCGAACTGCTCAAGGGCATGGGCGTGATCCACGACAGCGTGCAGCAGGAACTGGCGACACCGTCGTCAGCGATCCTCGACATCGACCGCAAAGTGGCGCAAACCATCCGCGACGAGGTGCCGCGCGAATACTTCGGCGCACCGCTGGCCGGTGGCCTGATTCCGTGGATCGATTCGCAACTCGACAACGGCCAGTCCCGTGAAGAGTGGAAAGGGCAGGCAGAGGTCAACAAAATTCTCGGCACCGACCCAGTGATCCCGGTGGATGGCCTGTGCGTGCGTATCGGCGCCATGCGCTGCCACTCGCTGGCGCTGACGATGAAGCTCAAACGCGACCTGCCGTTGGAAGAGATCGAGCAGATCATCCGCTCCGGCAACGACTGGGTGAAATTCGTGCCGAACCAGCGCGACCTGACCGCCCGTGAACTGACCCCGGCCGCCATCACTGGCAGCCTGGAAATCGGTGTCGGCCGCGTGCGCAAGCTGAACATGGGCCCGGAGTATCTGTCCGCGTTTGTGATTGGCGACCAGCTGCTGTGGGGCGCTGCGGAGCCGCTGCGCCGCATGCTGCGCATTCTGCAAGGTGCCTGAGCCGATGAGCGCACAGTTCAATCTGGCCGTGGTGGGGGCCACCGGTCTCGTCGGTGGCGCCCTGCTGGAGCTGATCAACGAGCTGCCGTTGCCGCTGGGCGAGGTGTCGCTGGTCGCCTCCGCGGAGTCGGCTGGCAAACGGCTGCAGGTGCGCGAGCATTACGTCAGTGTTGCGGCGCTGGAGTCGTTCGACTTCAGCACCGTGCAATTGGCGATTTTTGCTGTACCTGAAGCGGTGGCTTTGCAGTGGGCGCCGCAGGCCGCTGATGCCGGTGTGGTGGTGGTGGATTTGTCCGGTGCGTTCGCGGCCGACACCGACGTGCCGCTGGTGGTGCCGGAGGTCAATCTGGAGTTGCTGGAAGACTTCCGCAATCGCGGCATTGTTGCCAGTCCGGCACCGGCCTCGATGCAGTTGGCGATGACGCTGAAGTCGCTGCTCAACATGGCCGGCCTGGAGCAAGCCGCTGCGGTAGTGCTGGAGCCGGCGGCCCATTACGGCCGCGCCGGTGTCGACGACCTGGCCCGCCAGACCGCGCGCTTAATGAATGCACAAGAGGTGGAGCCGGGAGTATTCGGCCGGCAGTTAGCCTTCAATGTGCTGCCCACCATCGGCGAGCCGCTTGGCAGCGGTGCTACCCGCGCCGAGCTGCGCGTAGCACTGGAAACGCTGCGCTTACTGGGCGAGCCGGGCTTGCGCTTGAGCGTAACGATACAGCAGGTGCCGACCTTCCACGGTTGCAATGTGGCACTCAGTTGTGAGTCGGTGCAGCCACTGGCGCTGGAGCAATGGCTCACCGCACTGATGCAGCAGCCCGGGCTGCGGGTGCAGCCGGATCATGAGCCGGCTAGCGCTGTGACGGACGCCGTTGGCGACGACATGGTGTGGCTCAGCCGTTTGCGCAAAGACCTGTCGCGTGAGCAAGGTTTCCAGCTGTCGTTGGTCACCGATAACCTGCGCAAAGGCTCAGCACTCAATGCCTTGCAGATCGTTGACTTGTTGATTAAGCACCATCTCTCATGAATACTTACTAGTATTATGTGACCTGGTTTCTAGGTAGAAGGTAGGAAGTTCGGCACAATCCTGTGCGCTGGGGTGCACAGGATTGAACCCAATAGCCGGCACTGCCCGGGGGATCACTGCACAGACAGTGGTGGGGACACAATAAATTCATCGGGATCCAACCATGAAGTTGAAACTCATGTTGAGAGGCGCGGGCGTGGGCCTGACTACCTTGGCCTGTGCCTTGCCGTTGTCAGCCTTGGCCCTCGGGGTCGGTGAGTATTCGTTGCACTCGTACCTGAACCAGCCCTTGGAAATGGAGGTGATGCTCACCGACACCGAGGCGCTGGATGTCGAGGAACTGTGCATCGGACTGGCCGCGCCGGCAGACTTCGAGCGAGTGGGGGTGGAGCGCCAAGGCCTGCATTCAGAGCTGCAGTTTGATCTGCAACTGATGGACGACGGCACTGGTTTGCTGAAAATCAGCACCCGTCAGCCGGTACGCGAGCCGTACCTGAACTTCCTGGTGGAATACCAGTGGCCGTCCGGCCGCATGCTGCGTGAGTACACCGTGTTGCTGGACCCGCCCAGCTACGCCTCATCCTTTACACCGACGACACTGACACCGGCGCGTCCGGCGGCGGCTCCGCAAGCGCCGGCCGCTGCTGCCCAGCCCGACGCAGTGGCGCCGTCTCCTACTGCGGCTGCGGCGCCAACGACAGCGCCTGCTTCTGCACCGGTGGCGACACCCGCAACACGTTCTGCCGCCGCGCAGGAGCGGTATCAGGTACAGGCCCGCGATACGCTGTGGCGCATTGCACTCGACACCCGCCCAAACAGCGCTGTGTCAGTGCAGCAGACCATGGTTGCGATCCAGCAACTGAACCCGGACGCCTTCATTCGCGGCAACCTCAATCTGGTGCGTGAAGGCGCCGTGTTGCGGCTGCCGAGCGAAGAAGAAATTCGTCGTATCACCACCCGTGACGCCAACGCCAGTGTCGCTGAGCAGGAGCGCGCTTGGCGCGCCATGAGCGCACCAGCCGCGGCCGCCCGGGCACCACTGGATGGCACCGGCAGCAGCACCGTTACGGCGCCGGCGCCGGCCACATCAGAAGGCCGGGTAACGCTAGTGGCGGCAGATGAAGGCACTGATGGCGGCGCCGGCAGTGGTGATGCCCAGGCGCGGGGCAGTGACCCAGCGGCGCTGGAAAACGAACTGGCCATTCGCGCCGAGAATCTGGACCGCCTGCGCCGTGAAAACGATGAACTGCGCAGCCGTCTTGGTGACCTAGACGAGCAACTGGATACTAGCGGCCAATTGCTGCAGCTGCGCGATGCACAGATTGCCCAGTTGCAACAGGCCCTGAAACAACTGCAGGGCGACGACACCGACCCGACTCTGGCGCCAGTGGTGCTCAGCGGTACGCTGGACCAATCCGCTGCTGAGACGGCCGCCACCGACGTCAGCGCTGCAGCACCTGCTGCCACAGAAGCGGGGACTGTTCCGGCGGATGAAGCGGTCGCCGCAGCCCCCGGCGCCGTAGCAGGCGGCAAGCCGGCTGCGGAACAGTCGGTTGCCGCAGACAAGGAGCCGGCCAAACCGATGCCGCCGCGTCCGCCGGCTCCGGCCCCGATTGCCGAGCCCAGCGTGTTGGACATGCTGCTCGAGAACCCGATGATCCCGGTTGGGGGGGGCGTCGCGTTGCTGCTGGTGTTGCTGTTGCTGGCACGTCGTCGCAAGCAAGCCGCTGCTGCCGAACCAGTGGTTGAAGAGCCGGCGACGCTGGCGCCTGTAGTGGGCGACGTAGATGCCGAGCCGGAAGCTGAGGCCATCGAAGTCACTGCGGTGGTACCCGAGATGGCGCCGGAGCCGGAAACCGATCCGCTGGAAGAAGTGGACAGCTTTGTTGCCTACGGCCAGTACCCGCAGGCGGTTCGCCATCTGCGTACAGCGATTGCTGCCGCACCGACCCGGCTCGATCTGAAAAAGCGCCTGTTCGATGTGTTGGCAGAAAGCCAAGATGACGCCGCGTTCCGCCAAGAAGCCACCAAGTTGTCTGGCCTCAACGACGAGTTGGACGAGCACATCAGCGCACTGCGGGCCCGTGTATTCGCTGCACCGGTGGCTGCTGCTGACGAGCTGGATTTTGACCAGGACTTTTCCGCCGCCCCGGTGGCGCAGGAGCCGGCGTCGGAGCTGGATTTCAAATTCGATCTCGGCGGCGATAGCAGCCATAATCTGGACAGCAATGCGGCGGAGCCGGCGCTGATCATGGATCTGGAAGACGAGCAGTTCGATCTCGACGCACCGAGCTTCGACCTACCGGCCAGCGATGCCACCTTGAACACGGAGGTGTCGCTGTCACTGGACGATATTCCGGAGGCTCTGGAGCTGGACAGCGACCTCTCGCTCGATGACGACCTGTCGCTGGACTTTAGCTTGGATGTGCCGGTCGCTCGCGCAGAGGAGGTGGCGCCGGCGCTAGATGTGGCGCCAGACGACGCGCTAACTGATCTGAGTGACGAAGACTTCGCCCTAGAGTTGGACGACGAGCCGGCTGCGGCGGAAGCGGCGCCAGCGCCTGAGGTGGTGGCTGCGGCACCGGCGAACACCGATGACGAGTTCGATTTCCTCGCCGACGCGGATGAAAACGCTACCAAGCTCGATCTGGCCCGGGCCTATCTGGACATGGGTGATCGTGACGGTGCCCGCGACATTCTCGGCGAAGTGGTAGAAGAGGGCAGTGACGCGCAGCAGCAGGAAGCACGCACGTTGCTCGCACAACTCGACTGATGCAGTAAAATGGCGCCGGTCCAAGCCGGTTGCCGCGTAGCAAAGCGACGCCACCCGGCGTCGCTTTTTTTTGTCCCGAGGAAATCATGGCCCGCATTGCGTTGGGAGTTGAGTACGACGGTAGCCGCTACCGTGGCTGGCAAGCACAGCAGAGTGGCATTCGTTCAGTGCAGGTAGCGGTAGAGGCTGCGCTGTCGAAAGTAGCCAATGAGCCGGTTTCAGTGGTGTGCGCTGGGCGTACCGATGCCGGCGTGCATGCGCGCGGCCAGGTAATTCACTTCGATACCAGCGCTGAGCGCACGCCGCGCAGTTGGGTCCATGGCGCAAATGCCAATCTGCCGGACGATATCAGCATCCTTTGGGCGCAGCCGGTGAGCGAGGAATTCCATGCGCGGTTCTCAGCGCGGGCGCGCAGCTACCAGTACCTGATTTACAACAGTCCGGTGCGACCGGCGTTGTTCCGTGAGCAGCTGACTTGGAATTTCCGCCCGTTGGATGTGGCGCGCATGCAGGCCGGCGCACAGCATCTGCTCGGCACCCACGATTTCAGTTCGTTTCGCGGTATTCAGTGCCAAGCGAAGTCGCCGGTCCGTACCCTGCATCGGTTGGAGGTGCAGCGCCGCGGTGACATGGTGGTGATCGAAGCGAACGCCAACGCGTTCCTGATGCATATGGTGCGCAATATCGCCGGCGTGTTGATGGCGGTGGGCAGCGGCAAGCAGGAGCCGGAGTGGGTGGCTCAGGTGTTGGCGGCCTGTGATCGCACCCAGGGTGGTGTGACCGCGCCACCTTATGGCCTCTACATGATGGCGGTGGAGTACGAGCCGCAATTGCTGGTGGTGCCGCAGCTGCCGTCGCCGCTGTTCGAGCGACTGTGATGGGCGATGATTCGCCCGAGCGCTTATGACGCATAAAAAAACCCGCCGAAGCGGGTTTTTTTGTAGCTGCGATCAACGCTTGATTCAGTTGGACTGGGCCACCGGAATCTTCACGCTGTCTGCCGCTTCCTGGTAATCGCTCATGCGATCGAAGTTCAGGTAGCGGTAGATTTCGCCGGACATGGAGTCCAGGTCTGCTGCGTAGCCCATGTACTCTTCCGGGGTCGGCAGGCGACCGATCACTGCCGCAACCGATGCCAGTTCCGCAGAAGCCAGGTAAACGTTGGCGCCTTGGCCCAAGCGGTTGGGGAAGTTACGGGTGGAGGTGGAGACCACAGTGGTGTTCGGTGCCACACGGGCTTGGTTGCCCATGCACAGTGAACAGCCCGGCATCTCGGTGCGCGCACCGGCGCGGCCGTAGATGTTGTAGTAGCCTTCGTCGGACAGTTGGCGCTGATCCATCTTGGTCGGCGGAGCCAGCCACAGACGGGTGGTCAGCGAGCCGCCCGGTACCTTCTCCAGCAGTTTACCGGCAGCACGGAAGTGACCAATGTTGGTCATGCAAGAACCGATGAACACTTCGTCGATCTTGTCGCCGGCAACCTGGGACAGCAGTTTGGCATCGTCCGGGTCGTTCGGGCAGCACAGGATCGGCTCTTTGATCTCGGCCAGGTCGATCTCGATCACTTCGGCGTATTCGGCGTCGGCGTCGGCACGCATCAGTGACGGGTTAGCCAGCCACTCTTCCATCTTGCCAATGCGGCGCTCCAGGGTACGGGCGTCGCCGTAACCGTTGGAGATCATCCATTTCAGCAGTGTGATGTTGGAGGTCAGGTACTCCTTCACGCTCTCTTCGGAGAGGGTGATGGTGCAGCCGGCGGCAGAGCGCTCAGCGGAGGCGTCGGACAATTCGAACGCTTGCTCTACGGTCAGGCTCTCAAGACCTTCGATCTCAAGGATGCGGCCGTTGAAGACGTTCTTCTTGCCGGCTTTTTCCACCGTCAGCATGCCGCGCTGGATGGCGTAGTAGGGGATCGCATGAACCAGGTCACGCAGGGTGATGCCCGGTTGCATCTCGCCCTTGAAACGCACCAGTACCGATTCCGGCATGTCCAGCGGCATGACGCCGGTGGCCGCGGCAAAGGCTACCAAGCCGGAACCGGCCGGGAACGAAATGCCGAGCGGGAAGCGGGTGTGCGAGTCGCCGCCGGTGCCAACGGTATCCGGCAGCAGCATGCGGTTCAGCCAAGAGTGGATGATGCCGTCGCCCGGACGCAGCGACACACCGCCACGGTTCATGATGAAGTCCGGCAGGGTGTGGTGGGTTTCCACGTCAACCGGCTTCGGGTAAGCCGCAGTGTGGCAGAACGACTGCATCACCAGGTCGGCGGAGAAGCCGAGGCAGGCGAGGTCTTTCAGTTCGTCACGGGTCATTGGACCGGTGGTGTCCTGGGAGCCTACGGTGGTCATTTTCGGCTCGCAGTACATGCCCGGACGGACGCCGTCCATGCCGCAGGCCTTGCCGACCATCTTCTGGGCCAGGGTGTAACCCTTGCCGGTGTCCGCCGGTTGTTGCGGCTTGCGGAACAGGTCGGACTCGCCCAGACCGAGGAACTCACGGGCTTTGGCGGTCAGGCCACGGCCAATGATCAGGTTGATGCGGCCGCCAGCGCGGACTTCGTCCAGCAGCACCTGAGACTTCAGCTCGAAGGTGCTGAGCACGTCGTCGGTGCCGTGGCGGGTGATTTTGCCGGCGTAGGGGAACACGTCGATCACGTCGCCCATGTTCAGTTGGGTCACATCGGCTTCGAACGGCAGTGCGCCGGAATCTTCCATGGTGTTGAAGAAGATCGGGGCAATCTTACCGCCGATGCAGACGCCGCCCTGGCGCTTGTTCGGCACGTTGGGAATGTCGTCGCCGGTGAACCACAGCACCGAGTTGGTGGCGGATTTGCGGGACGAACCGGTGCCGACCACGTCGCCGACGTAGGCAACGGTGTGGCCCTTGGCTTTCAGAGCTTCGAGCTGGCTGATCGGGCCCACTTCACCGGGTTGTTCCGGCTTGATGCCATCGCGCTCGTTCTTGAGCATGGCGTTGGCGTGCAGCGGGATGTCCGGGCGGCTCCAAGCGTCTTGGGCCGGGGACAGATCGTCAGTGTTGGTTTCGCCGGTGACCTTGAACACGGTCAGGGTCATTTTCTCGGCGACCTCCGGCTTGCTGGTGAACCACTCACCGGCGGCCCAGGAATCTACTACTGCTTTGGCGTTGGCGTTGCCGGCCTTGGATTTCTCGGCCACATCGTGGAACGCGTCGAACACCAGCAGGGTGTGCTTGAGCGCTTCGGCAGCCAGTTCGCCGACTTCGGCGTCGTCCAACAGGTCTACCAGCGGTTCAACGTTGTAACCACCTTGCATGGTGCCGAGCAGGCGGGTGGCCAGTGCGCGGTCAATCAGCGGGGACTGTGCGGTGCCCTTGGCGACCGCAGCCAGGAAGGCAGCCTTCACGTAAGCGGCTTGGTCCACACCCGGCGGCACACGGTTGCTCAGCAGGTCGAGCAGGAACTCTTCTTCGCCTTTGGGCGGGTTTTTCAGCAGCTCAACCAGTTCGGCTACTTGCTGTTCATTGAGCGGTTTGGGCGGCACGCCTTGAGCAGCGCGCTCTTCCACATGTTTGCGATAAGCTTCGAGCACAGCGCATCCCTCGTCAGTCTTGGATTGATTTCTTTTGGAAATCAAAAGCTTGGGGTGAATTTCGGGGTTATTACGGCGCGCGGATTATAGCCGTTTGGCTTCCGTTTCGGAAGGGGCCACCGGCACGGGAATGCCGGATTGTTCCTTATTGGTACACCTTGCGCGCCCCTGGAGGAGTGCGGCGGAAGCGTTTGTAAGACCACATGTACTGCGATGGATCGGTACGGATCAATGTTTCCAGGCTGAGATTCAATGCCGTCAGAGCCGTGTCCAGATCGGTCTCGTAGAGGCCGGGTTCTGGTGCGCTAAATTCCACATGATAGCCCCCGCCGGGCAGTCTGCGCGCTGAGGCGACAAATACGCGCGCATTCAGTTGCTGCACCATTTTCACTGCCAGCGTAGCGGTGTAAGCGGGCTGTCCGAAGAACGGCACAAACCGGCCGCTGCCGCGCTCCGGAACTTGATCGGGCAGGATGCCGGTCACCGCGGGCGCCTGCCGCAATGCGCGTATCAAGCCGCCAAGGCCGCGCGCAGTGGCGGGGTAGACCGTTGAGCCATAGTGCTGGCGACTGCGTTGAATTAATTCGTCCAAGGCCGGCAGACCAGACGGATTGAATAGGGCATGGATGGTGACCCGTTGCGCCAACCAGAAGTTGAGCACCTCCCAGCAGCCGTAATGGGGGGCCAGCAATAGTACCGAGTGGCCTTGCTCCAATGCCTCGGTCAGCGCCTCATAGCCACTCACTTGCTGCACTAAAGCAACGGCTTCATCGGGACGCTGCCAGACAAAGGCAGACTCTGCTAGGGCGAGTCCGCTTTGGGTCAGCGTTTGCCGTAACAGTCGCCGCTGCTCAGACGCTGAGAGTTCCGGCAAGCACAGCTGCAGGTTAATTTCAGCAATGCGACGATCTGGGCTGGGCAGCACCCAAGCCAACCAGCCCAGAGTGCGTCCCAGCCAGCGGTTCAGCCGCATCGGTAGGACGCCAATCATTTTGAGGACACCGGCAGCCAGACGACCTTTGAGGTGTCGTACACGCGGCGAAGAAGAGCGGCCCATGTGGGACCCCCGACAGCAAGCAAAGGGCGCACATTATGCGGCGGCGATCCCGTACGGCCAAGTTGCGTCGCCAAGCTGTATACTGCCGGCCTTTTGCCAACTGCCGGATGTACCTCGATGACCGATCTTTCTGCTGTGCAGGCTTTCCTGCCTTGTGCCACGCCGCAGGCATGGGTCGACTGGGCGCTGGCGAATCAGCAGCTGCTGTTGATTGATCATGCGCACTGCGAGAAAAAAGCCGCGTCCACGGCGCTCAATCTGATGTTCCGCTATAACGACCGGCCCGACTTGCTGGCCGCTCTCAGCCGACTGGCGCGCGAAGAGTTGCTCCATTTCGAACAAGTATTGGCGCTGCTGCGCAAGCGCGGCATAACCTATGGTCTCCTGAGCCCGTCACGCTACGCCGCCGGACTGCGCGCGCATGCCCGCCATGATGAGCCGAACCGGTTGGTGGATATCCTCATTATCGGTGCGCTGATCGAAGCGCGCTCCTGTGAACGTTTTGCCGCGTTGGCACCGCATATGGATGAAGAGCTGGGTCGTTATTACCGCTTCTTGCTTAAAAGCGAATCCCGCCATTTCGAGGATTATCTAGCGCTGGCGCGGCGGTATGCACCAACGCCGATTGAAGAACGTATTGCTTTCTTTCAAGCGCAGGAAAAAATCCTCATCGAATCCCCGGACCAAGAACTCCGCTTCCATTCGGGCCCGCCGGCGAGTAGCTGAACTGATACCGGACCGGGCGCGCCTGCCAGCGTCCGAACGGCATGAATGCTCGCTTGCCGCCAGCCGGTAACGGTGGCTATGCTGCTGAAATGCGGTGGCTCCTCGGTGCCCACTGCATCGCGATACAACCATCACAATAAACACATCGCTCCGCCTGAGTGAGGCACGTTATGACTATTACCCGCGCGTCTTTGGCATGTTTGCCATTATTGGCGATGACTCTGGTTGGCTGTGGCGGCGACAGTAAAGTCCGCACCACACCGCCGCAATGGGACCACGCCACCTTCCAGCCCGGCACCCACCCGATTTTCGACCCGGCGGCATCGCAATTACCGTTCAATAACGACCTGATTTTCCTGTCTCCCGCTGCGGAATTGGGTACGGCCTTTGATGGCACCGCCCACGCTGGTGCGCCAGATAACCCGGTGGTGGCGGCATTGAACCGGCTGGACGGCTTCTCCACCAACGCACCGTTCGACATCTTGTTGTCGGGCGGGGTCAATCCTGCGTCGGTGTTGCCGGGCCAGACCGTGCTGCTGCTGGAACTGGCCTCCAATGGCGAAGTGCTTGATCCGTCCAACATTGCTGGCGTGGCGGGCGTGGTGAACATCGCCACCACGGTGCTGTCGCAGGATGGCGGGCAGGACAACGTGATTCGGGTAACGCCGCAGCAGCCACTGAAGGCTGCCACCAAGTACCTGGTGCTGCTGACCAACAACATCGTCGACCAGCAGGGCGAGCCGCTTACCGCGTCTTGGACTTACAACGCGCTCAAGGGCACCAGCTTCAAGCCGTCCGGCTCGCTGGCCACCGTCGGCACGTTGGTGAAGGGGTGGGAGTTGATCGGTAGCCAGGCGATTGCCGCGGGTAGCGGCGGTGCCGTGACACCGGCCGAGGCCGCCGACAGCCTGGTGTTGTCTTACAGCTTCACCACCACCGATCCGGTGACGCCCTTGGTGGGCATGGCGGCGCCGGCCCCCGCGTTGCTGAAAACTATGATGGATCGCGGCATGGATCAGGCCACGGCGGTCGGCAACCTACAGCTGATCAATACCCTGCATACGCTCAGTACGCCGGTGCCGCGCGCGCTGGGGCTGTCGGCGCAGGCTAGTGTGGACCTCGGCGGCGCCCTCAACCTGATTGCTGGGGCTCCGGTGGCGCAGCTTGGTCAGAGCCAGCTCTTCACCGGCCACATCACGCTGCCTTACTACCTCGATAACCCGGCGGACAACCCGGCCTATACCCAGCAGCCGTGGACCGCGGATACGACGCTGGGCGCCATCCTCGGTGCTGGGGCGGGAGGGGATCCGCTGCCGCCGGCCGACAAAGATGGCAGCTACAACGTGACCTACCGTTACCCATTCGCCGCCGAGCGCTCCCAGCAGACGGTGCCATTGCAGCTGGTGCTACCCAATGCCGGGCATGTGTCCAGCGCTGGCGCCGACTGTGACGCGAACTTCGCGCAGCAGGACGGTTACCCGGTGGCGCTGTATGTGCATGGCATCACCTCGGACCGTACCAGTGCCGCCTTGTTGGCCTACACCTTGGCGGACAACTGCATCGCTACCGTGGCCATTGATCTGCCGCTCCATGGTGCCGCGGCCAGCAGTCCTTTGAACGCCGCCCAATTCCAAGGCGCCTATCCGGGCGTCACGATCACCGAGCGACATTTCGGCGAGGCGTCCGGTAGTCAGTTCATCAACTTGCCGGTGTTGGCCAATACCCGCGACAACCTGCGCCAAGGGGTAATGGACTTGCTTAACCTCAATGCCAGTCTGCCGGCGTTGAATGGGGCACTGGCTAGCGCCCAGTTGGGCACGCTGGATCTCGATCAGCTTTACCTGGTCGGTGTGTCGCTCGGCAGTATGATCGGCACGGTAGCGGCCACAGTGAATGAATTGGCCATCGGCGCACATGTTCAGGCCGGCATGCAGCCGGCGCTGCACTCCTATAAGGGCGTGTTGGCATCGGTGGGTGGGGCACAGTTGACCCAGGTGCTGTTGGCGTCCGATTCCTTTGGCCCGACCATTATTGGGGGGCTGGCCCAGGCTGGTGTGCACCAGGGTACGTCCAACTTCGAGCGGTTTATTTATGCCGCCCAGAGCATGGTGGATTCCGGTGATCCGGTTAACTTTGCGGGTGTACTGAAAGGGCTGGGGGTGCCGGTAGTGCTGCAGCAGGTGAAAGGTGACCAGGTGGTGCCAAACAGCGTGACGGATGCGCCCTTGGCCGGCACTGCGGGCTTGGCGAGTCTGCTTGATGCGCAACAGATTGGCGTCGGGCAGTCGAGTCAGCCGCACAGCCTGATCAAAATGATTGCCGGTGGGCACAGCTCGTTGATGCAGCCCACTAATATGGCAGATCAAGCCGAAATCTTGGTGACCGGTGAGATGCAAGCCCAGGTGGTCAGTTTCATCCTGGGTCAGGGTGCGGTGGCGGTAGGTAGCGTCGCGCCAACACTGGTGGAGGCGCCCTGATTCAGAGCTGATCGGTGCCTGATACAACAACGCCCCGGCGGGTGTCCCGCCGGGGCGTTGTTGTGGGTGCTTGAGAGTGCCTGCTCAGGGGGCCAGCGCGAACTCTTCCAGTGCCAGCTGACCGGTGGCATCAGCGCGGATCAACCAACCGGTGTCATTCCAATCGCCCAATACCCAGCGGCGCCCGGTGCCGCGTGTAAGGCGCACTTCGTGTACCGCAGGGCGATGAGTGTGGCCATGGATCAACTCCGCAACGCCGGCTGCTTCCATGGTGCGTACCACTTCGGCCGGGGTTACATCCATGATGTTCTCGGCTTTATTGGCGTTGTTCTGCTGGCTTTGCATGCGCAGCATCTGTGCGATCATGCGGCGCTGCTCCAGCGGTTTGGCGAGCATGTCGGCCTGCCAAGCTGGATCGCGCACTTGGGCGCGAAATGCCATGTATTTCTCGTCCAGCGTGCACAAGTTGTCGCCGTGCATCAGCAGCACTGGGGTGCCGTAGAGGTCCACCACCGTGCCTTCCTCCAGCATGGTGCCGCCGGTCTGGGCGGCAAATTGTGCGCCCAGCAGGAAGTCACGGTTGCCGTGCAGGAAGAACAGCTTGCTGCCTTTGTCGCTGAACGCGCGAAAAGCAGCGACAGCGTCCAGATTGAAGGCGCTGTCGTCGTCATCGCCAATCCAGGTTTCAAACAAATCACCGAGCACATAAAGCGTGTCACATTGGCCCGCATGGTCGGCCAGTAGACGCTTGAGCGCGGCCAGATGCTGCGGGCGCTCTGCGTCCAGATGCAGATCAGAGACCAGTAGGCTGTAGTTCAATTCCAAATCTCGCTGATGCTTGAAATATAGACCGGCGTAACCGGAATGTCGGTTATCTTAAGCCGCCCGATAAGGAAAGCATCGGTGGGGGTGGCGCTGATCCGGTCAACGACGTCCATCCCTTCGATCACCCGGCCGAACACAGCGTAGCCCCACTCATCATCGTTCTTGCCACGAAAATCGAGAGAAGGGTTATTCGTCGTGTTGATAAAGAACTGTGCCCTGCCAGAGTGCGGGTCTCTGCCACGCGCCATGGCCACGGTGCCGCGTCGGTTACGTAGGCCATTGTCGGCTTCGTTTCTCACTGGCGGCAGTGACGTCGTCTTCTCATGCAAGCCACCTTTATGGTTCAGCGTCATGCCGCCGCCCTGAATCATGAAGTCTGGAATGACGCGGTGAAACAGGGTGTTGTCGTAGAACCTGCTGTTCACATAGGCGAGGAAGCTGCGGACGGTGTAGGGCGCCTTCAGTTCTTCTAGGGCAATGACCACTCGGCCCTCGGAGGTTTCCATGACCACTCGTCTTTCGGCCTGCGCCGTCAGCGGTCCAAGTAAGGCCAGAACAACCAGCAGTATACGCATCAGACTCGCTCTCATTGTGCGCTCTCGCCAGCCACTTGCGCGCTTTCGTCAGCCGCGTTGTCGCGGCGGATAGAGCGGATTTCGATGGCGCGCATTGGTACGTCACCCGTCGGGTAGCCTTCCAGCATGCCACGTCCGGTGGGCGTGGCGCTGATGCGGTCGACCACGTCCATGCCTTCCACCACTCGGCCGAATACGGTGTAGCCCCAACCTGGGCCGCTCTTAGCGCGGAAATCCAGAGCGCGGTTATCCACCGTATTAATGAAGAACTGGGCGGTGGCGGAGTGCGGGTCGTTGGTGCGTGCCATGGCCAGGGTGCCGCGCTGGTTGCGCAGACCGTTGTCGGCTTCATTGTCAATCGACGCACGGGTGTCCTTCTGCAGGTAGCCGCGATCGCCCTTGGTGAAGCCGCCGCCCTGAATCATGAAGCGGGGAATGACGCGGTGGAATACCGTGCCATCGTAGAACTTGTCGTCCACATAAGTAAGGAAGTTGGCGACGGTGTTAGGGGCTTTCTCGTCTTCGAGGGCGATCACAACCTGCCCCTCGGAGGTGTCCATAATCACCCGGGTGTCGGCGTAGGCCGCCGCCAGCGGGCCGAGCAGGGCCAAAGCAAACAGCAGTGCGCGCATCAGATTCTCCTTGGCAGCAGAGCAGGGCGCCGGCAACCCGGCGCCGCCGATCACTCTTCGATCAAAGTGGCGCTTTCGATCAGCACCGGCTCGGTGGGGACGTCTTGGTGGAAGCCGTTGCGACCGGTGGCGACGGCCTTGATCTTGTTGACTACGTCCATGCCTTCTACCACCTCACCGAACACGCAGTAGCCCCAGCCGTCCTGGGAACGTGCTTTGTCGAGGAACAAGTTGTCGGCCACGTTGATAAAGAACTGGGCGGAAGCAGAGTGCGGATCCGGGGTGCGTGCCATGGCCACGGTACCAGTCACGTTGGACAGGCCGTTGGCAGACTCGTTCTGGATGTTGGCACGGGTGGTCTTCTGTTCCATGGCGTCGGTGAAGCCGCCGCCCTGGATCATGAAGTTGCCGATGACGCGGTGGAAGATGGTGCCGTTGTAGAAGCCGTCGCGCACATATTGAGCGAAGTTGGCGGCGGTTTCCGGAGCTTTTTCGGTCTCCAGGCGGATGACGATGGTGCCGTAGGTGGTGTTCAGTGCGGCCTTCATGGGACCGTCCCTCCAAGCTTTGACTGGTAAGGGCCGCACTGTACACTAGCCGCCTCGAAAACCGGAAATCTACTCCGGCCTGCCAATCCCTATTCGCTTGCCGCTTCCTGCCACAGGGCACTCATACGCGCATGACAGACTCCATTGAAGTACCGACGAATTTCATCCGTCAGATCATTGATCGTGACCTGGCGGAGGGTAAGAACGAAGGCAAGGTGGTGACCCGTTTCCCGCCGGAGCCCAACGGTTATCTGCACATTGGCCACGCCAAATCGATCTGCCTCAACTTCGGTTTGGCGGAGAGCTACCAGGGCCTGTGTCACCTGCGTTTCGACGACACCAACCCGGAGAAGGAATCCGAGGAGTATGTGCGCTCCATTATGGAAGACGTGCAATGGCTCGGCGGCCAGTGGGACGGCGAGGTGCGTTACGCCTCCGATTACTTCGACATCCTCTATGACTGCGCATTGGAACTGGTGCGCCAAGGGCTGGCCTATGTCGACACTCAGTCGGCGGAGCAGATTGCCGAGCAGCGCGGCGACTTTAAGCGCCCAGGCCAGAATAGCCCGCACCGCGAGCGCAGTGCCGAGGACAGTCTGGCGTTGATGGAGCGCATGCGCGCCGGTGAATTTGACGACGGTGCAGCGGTGCTGCGCGCCCGCATCGACATGCAGTCGCCGAACATGAACATGCGCGACCCGGTGCTGTACCGGATCCGCAAAGTGACCCACCACCAGACTGGCGACCGTTGGTGCGTGTATCCGATGTATGACTTCACCCATCCGATCTCGGATGCGCTGGAAGGCATCACCCACAGCCTGTGTACGCTGGAATTCGAAGATCACCGTCCGCTGTACGACTGGACGCTGGATCATCTGGAAGGTTACCTGCGTGGCCGCGACCTGCTGCCGGCGCGGCCGCGTCAGTACGAGTTCGCACGCTTGAACCTAAATGCCTCGGTGACCAGCAAGCGCAAACTCAAGCAGCTGGTGGATGAGCGCCACGTGGAGGGTTGGGATGATCCGCGTATGCCGACCATTTCCGGCCTGCGTCGGCGCGGCTACACCGCCGCCTCGATCCGCCGCTTCTGCGACATGGTCGGTGTGTCCCGGGCGGGGTCGATTGTGGACATGGGCATGCTGGAAGCCGCGATCCGTGACGACCTCAACACCAACGCGCCGCGCGCCATGTGTGTACTGCGGCCACTAAAGCTGGTGCTGCGCAACTGGCCGGAGGGCCATGTGGAGCAGCTGGTGGCGCCGAACCATCCGCAGGATGAAAGCATGGGCACGCGCAGCATCCCGATGGAGCGTGAAGTATTCATTGACCGCGAAGACTTCCTCGAGGAAGCCAACAAGAAGTTCAAGCGGCTGGTGCTGGGTGACGAAGTTCGGCTGCGCTACGGCTATGTGGTCAAGGCCGAAGAGATCGTGCGCGACGCTGATGGCGAGATCATTGAGATCATCGGCAGCTACGACCCCGATACGCTCGGCAAGAATCCGGAAGGACGCAAGCCGCGCGGCGTCATCCACTGGGTCCCGGCAACCTTGTCCCGTGCCTGCTCGGTGCGCCTCTACGACCGGCTGTTCACCGAAGAAAATCCGGACAAGGCGGAAGGCGGCTTCTTGGCGGCGATCAACCCGGCGTCGCTGACGCTGTGTGCCGAGGCGCGGGTGGAACCGAACATCTCGGTGGCACCAGAAAGCCGCTTCCAGTTCGAGCGCGAAGGCTACTTCTGTGCTGACCCGGACAGTACCGACGCGGCGCCGCTGTTCAACCGTACCGTGGGGCTGCGTGAGTCGTTCTGACGATCGACGCCGGACGTACAGGGATGGATCAAAAACGGGTGGGGGTTGGCATGGTACGCAACGCGAAAGCATGGGGCGGGTGGGTGTTGATGGCGGCGCTGGCGGCGTGCAGTGATCCGCTGCCGGTCCCGGCGCCGGAAGGACCAGGCGGGGGTGAGGGTGACGACAGCTGCGCCGGCGAGCCGCTGGTGGCGGTGCTGCCATCCACCGGTGAACGGCCGGACGGGGTTGGTTTCACTGCTCGCAATTGCCATGCCGGCCGGGTCGAGCACTATTACGGCGATGACGACCACTATGTGGTGTTCTCGATTCAAGACACTCGTCGCCCGGTGCCGGATGAGTTGGCGGCCCTGGGTAAGGGGCCGCAAGAGGCTTGGCAGACCAGCATGACGCTGGCGCGCGAGTTGACCGGCGGTTCGGTGGCGGCGCTGCGTGAAAGCGCCGAGCGTTCGCTGCAGGAGCCGGCGATTCTAGACGTGATCGGCGGCGAGCGGTTTCTGCCGCTGGTGATCGAGGTTGGTGCGGATGCGTTAGTCGGCGGTGGCTGGTCGCAGGAGGAAACGGTCACCAGCGCCGAGCTGCTGGGGCTGGTGCATGATCGCTATGTGGTGCTGGTGCGCCGCAGCAATGACCGTGACGAGATTCACGATCGCCATGAAGCGGGTCAGGTGTTCCAGCCGATGGTGGATATGATGCACTGGTCAGCGCTGGAGCGCTGAGCGTCTGGCCATTGATCGACGTAATGAAAAGGCCCGCAATCGCGGGCCTTTTTTCATGGCGCTGCGAGACTCAGTCGAGGGCTTTCTCGCCGGCCGCGAGGGTCTGGAAGATCAGGGTATTAATAGTCATCGGGCCGACGCCGCCCGGCACCGGGGTCCAAGCGCTGACGCGGTCGGTCAGCGGGCCGAGTTCGATGTCGCCAACACCGCCGGGGTGATAGCCAGCATCGACCACCACCGCGCCATCTTTGATCCATTCGGCCTTGATGAACTCCGGCTTGCCGACAGCGCCTACGACGATGTCGGCCTGACGAATGTGATCGGCCAGGTTCTCGGTGCGTGAATGGCAGATGGTGACGGTAGCGTTGGCGCCCAGCAGCATCATCGCCATCGGCTTGCCGAGGATCGGACTGCGGCCCACGACTACTGCGTGGCGGCCAGAGAGCGGCACTTGGTAGTGTTCTAGCAGGCGCATGATGCCTTTCGGCGTGGCGCAGCCGTAGGCGTCTTCGCCCATGCTCATGCGGCCGAAGCCGAGGCAGGTCACACCGTCCACGTCTTTTTCCAGCGCGATGGCGTCAAAACAGGCGCGCTCATCAATTTGGGATGGCACCGGGTGCTGCAGCAAGATGCCGTGCACGTCCGGATCGCGGTTCAGCTCTTCAATGGCGGCCAGCAGTTCAGCGGTAGTGGTAGAGGCGGGCAGTTCCACTTTGATGGAACCCATGCCGACGCGCTCGCAGGCGTTGCCCTTCATCTTCACGTAGGTGGCGGACGCAGGGTCCTCGCCGACCAAAATAGTGGCCAGTTGCGGGGTGCGACCATTGGCCCGGGCCTTCAGTTGCGCCACGCGGGCGCGCATGTCGTCTTCAAATTCTGCTGCCAAGGCTTTGCCGTCGAGAACCAGTGCGGTCATCGGTGAGGTCTCCGGAGCTCAGTGCGTGTACAAAAGGGAAGGGTGCAGGGACCGGCGCACGCCGGTGCAAGGGGCGCGATTCTCGCACGGAACCATCAGTTTGGGCAAAATGCGCCCAACCGGTTCATTTACGGGTGTTTTCCGTTGACGACCCCGGGGGGCGACAGTATTATGCCGCCTCGCTCGAGTTGATCGATCGGGGTGTAGCGCAGTCTGGTAGCGCGCCTGCTTTGGGAGCAGGATGTCGGGGGTTCGAATCCCTCCTCCCCGACCAATTCGATTGGCGTCAGAGCAATACGAACAACGCGCCTGTAGCTCAATCGGATAGAGCAACGGCCTTCTAAGCCGTAGGTTGCAGGTTCGAACCCTGCCAGGCGTGCCAAACACGGCAGAGTCTGGCTGGAAAGTTTTAGTGGTGGCTGTAGCTCAGTTGGTAGAGCCCCGGATTGTGACTCCGGTGGTCGCGGGTTCAAGTCCCGTCAGCCACCCCACTATTCAAAAGAACCCGGCATTGCCGGGTTTTTTTGTCTCTGCTCCGTGTAGCTCAGCTGCACGCCTTCCGTTATAATCCGGCCCCTTCTGTGGGCAGCTGTCGCAGCGATGCCCTCGAACCCGATATTTTGATGCCTTGAAAAAGAGGAAGTTATGCAGGTTTCCGTGGAAACGACTTCAGGACTGGAACGGCGGCTGACGGCAGGTGTACCCGCTGAGAAATTGGACTCCGCGGTGGATGCACGCCTGCAGGACGCACGCAAGAACCTGCGTCTGCCCGGCTTCCGTCCCGGCAAGGTGCCGATGATTGAGGTCAAGCGCCGCTTTGCCGCTGCCATGCGCGCCGAAGCTGCTGAAGAACTGATGCGTGAGCAGTTCATCAAGGCGATCCAAGAGCAGAACATTGAGCCGGCTGGTCTGCCGCGTTTCGAGCCGACCGTCAACGAAGCTGGCAAGGACCTTGAGTTCGTGGCCACCTTCGAGGTGTACCCGGAAGTGACGCTGGCCGGTTTCGACAGCATCCAGGTGGTGCGCCCGCACGCTGAGATCGGCGATGCGGACATCGACAAAATGATCGAGAACCTGCGCGAGCAGCGTTCCCTGTTCAAGGAAAAAGACGGCGCTGCCGCTGACGGCGACCGCGTCAACATCGACTTTGCCGGCTCCCTGAACGGTGAAGCGTTCGAAGGCGGCACTGCCAAGGGCCAGCAACTGGTACTCGGCTCCGGCCAGATGATCCCGGGCTTTGAAGACGGCATCGTTGGCATGAAAGCCGGTGACACCAAGACTATCGACGTGACCTTCCCTGAGGATTACCAAGCCGAGAACCTGAAAGGCCAGGCTGCTCAGTTTGAAATCACCGTCAATAAGGTCGAGGCCAAAACGCTGCCGGACGTGGACGCTGAGTTCATGAAACTGTTCGGCATCGAAGACGGCAACATGGACGGCCTGCGCGCGGAAGTGCGTAAGAACATGGAGCGCGAGCTCAAGAACGCCGTGAAGGGCAAGGTCAAAGAGCAGGCCATGGCGTCACTGGTGAAGCAGCACGAATTCGACGTGCCGAACGCACTGGTGAATGGTGAAATCCAACGCATGCGCCAGCAGATGATGCAGCAGTTTGGCGGCCAGGCCGGCAACTTCGATCCGAGCATGCTGCCGGCGGAGCTGTTCACCGAGCAGGCGCAGCGCTCCGTGCGTTTGGGCCTGATCGTGCGTCGCATCATCGAGCAAAACGATGTGAAGCTGGATGAGGCGCGCGTACGCACCCAGGTGGAAGAAATTGCTTCCCAATACGAGCAGCCGCAGGAGCTGATCGACTGGGTTTACGGCAACAAACAGCAACTTCAGCAAATTGAAGCGGCGGTACTGGAAGATCAAGTGATCGATCTGATCTTGGCTGCCGCCAAGGTGGAAGAGCGCGCCATGTCCTATGAGGACGCAGTGCGCCCGGCCGCCCGTGATGAAGGCGACGATGCTGACGAAGCCTGATTTTTCGGCTTAATCCGCAGTAAAAATGGGGCCTTTGGCCCCATTTTTCGTTTCTTTGCCCCCGGTTTGCGCAAGAAATGCGCAACCAGTGCCCCGCAAGCGGCTGTGCTGTGGACGCCTCAACGTGGGGCGTCATAAGATGCAGCGAAGCTCTTTCTACGCAGGAATTACGCATGATTGATTTGTCAGCAATGTCCTCCCTGGCGACCAGCCAGTCCCGGAACTCGGCGGATCTGGCCTTGGTGCCCATGGTGATCGAGCAGACCTCCCGCGGTGAGCGTTCGTTCGACATCTACTCCCGCTTGCTGAAGGAGCGCATCATTTTCCTGGTGGGGCAGGTGGAAGACCACATGGCGAACCTCATTGTCGCCCAGATGTTGTTCCTTGAAGCGGAAAACCCGGACAAGGACATTCACCTGTACATCAACAGTCCGGGCGGTTCAGTGACCGCCGGCATGTCGATCTATGACACCATGCAGTTCATCAAACCGAACGTG
Organism: Alcanivorax sp. REN37; assembly: GCF_041102775.1. Lineage (NCBI taxonomy): Bacteria > Pseudomonadati > Pseudomonadota > Gammaproteobacteria > Oceanospirillales > Alcanivoracaceae > Isoalcanivorax > Isoalcanivorax beigongshangi. The sequence continues at coordinate 1,729,969 of NZ_JBGCUO010000001.1, read as the reverse complement.
TCGACCATGTGCATCGGCCAGGCGGCCAGCATGGGCGCATTCCTGTTGGCGGCCGGTACCGCCGGCAAGCGCATGGCGCTGCCGAATTCGCGGGTGATGATTCACCAGCCGCTGGGTGGCTTCCAAGGCCAAGCGTCCGACATCGAAATTCATGCTCGTGAGATTCTTAAGATCAAGGCGCGTCTCAATGAGCTGCTGGCGCACCACACCGGCACCGAGTTGTCCCGCATTGAGCAAGACACCGACCGCGACAACTTCATGTCGGCGGAACAAGCGCGTGAATATGGCCTGATCGACCAGGTAATGGAGCGTCGCTGAGCCAGTCAGCCGAAGGAATCGGCGCCGTGTGACGGCGCCGCCCTTGAAAAACGGGCCTGAGCCCGCATCAACCAGCCGAGCGCAATGAGAGGCCAACCTGATGAGCGAACATTCCGGCGGAAAAGGCGACGACGGCAAACTGCTGTACTGCTCCTTCTGCGGCAAGAGCCAGCATGAAGTCCGCAAGTTGATTGCCGGTCCCTCCGTGTTCATCTGTGATGAGTGCGTGGACCTGTGCAACGACATCATCCGCGAGGAAGTCAGCGAGGATGATGCCGACGGTGAACAGAAGAGCCTGCCGAAGCCGCACGAAATTAAATCCACCCTCGATGAGTACGTGATCGGGCAGGACCGTGCCAAGAAAGTGCTGGCGGTAGCGGTTTACAACCACTACAAGCGCCTGCGCACCGGCGAAGCTAAATCCGGTACCCGCAAGGGCGATGGTATCGAGCTGTCGAAGAGCAACATCCTACTGATCGGGCCCACCGGCAGCGGTAAGACGTTGCTGGCCGAAACGCTGGCCCGGTTGCTCAATGTGCCGTTCACCATTGCTGACGCCACCACCCTGACCGAAGCCGGTTATGTGGGTGAGGACGTGGAAAATATTATCCAGAAGCTGCTGCAGAAATGTGACTACGATGTTGAGCGCGCCCAGATGGGCATCGTTTACATCGACGAGATCGACAAAATCTCGCGTAAGTCTGACAACCCGTCGATCACCCGTGATGTATCGGGTGAGGGCGTGCAGCAGGCGCTGCTGAAGCTGATCGAGGGCACTGTGGCGTCAGTGCCGCCGCAGGGTGGGCGCAAGCATCCGCAGCAGGAGTTCCTGCAGGTGGACACCTCCAATATCTTGTTCATTTGTGGTGGTGCCTTTGCCGGTCTGGAGAAAATCATCCGTGACCGTTCAGAGAAGGGCGGTATCGGCTTCTCAGCGGAAGTGAAGAGCAAGGAAAGCGGCGCGCTGAACATCGGCAAGACGCTGACCGAAGTGGAGCCGGAAGACCTGGTGAAGTTCGGTCTGATCCCGGAATTCATCGGCCGTCTGCCGGTGATCGCCACGCTCGAAGAACTGTCCGAAGAGGCACTGGTGCAGATCCTCACCGAGCCACGCAACGCACTCACCAAGCAGTACGGCCATTTGTTCGAGATGGAAGGGGTGGAGCTGGACTTCCGCGAAGACGCGCTGCGTGCCATTGCCCAGAAAGCAATGGAGCGCCGCACCGGTGCACGGGGTCTGCGTTCGATCCTTGAGAACGTGCTGCTCGACTCCATGTATGACGTGCCGGCGCTGGAAGGCGTCAGCAAGGTGGTCATCGACGCTGCCGCCATTCGCGGCGAGTCGGAGCCGTTGCTGATTTACGCCCGCAGCGAACAGCCGCCTTCCAAGGTCGCCCCGGACTGAGTCCGGGGCGGTGTGTTCCGCCGAGCGCCAACGAGGCCCGTCGTGTTGAAAGATATTCCTTTGCTGCCACTGCGTGATGTGGTGGTGTACCCGCACATGGTCATTCCGTTGTTTGTCGGTCGCGCCAAGTCGATCCGTGCACTGGAACTGGCCATGGCCGGCGACAAACAGGTGCTGCTGGTGGCCCAGCGTAACGCCTCCGACGATGATCCGGTGGCGGATGACCTGCATACCGTCGGCACCGTTTCCACCATTCTGCAGATGCTGAAATTGCCGGACGGCACCGTGAAGGTGTTGGTCGAGGGTGTGCAGCGTGGCCAGGTTTCGAAAGTGCGCAGCGACGATGAGTGTGCACTGGCCGATGTACGCCTGTTGGCCGACCGAGCGCCGGAAGGTGCCGAGGCTGACGCGCTGGTGCGCAAGCTGATCGAGCAGTTCGAGCAGTACGTGAAGCTGTCGAAGAAAGTGGCCCAGGAGATCGTGACGTCGGTGTCGTCGATCGACGAACTGCCGCGTCTGACTGATACCATCGCCGCGCACCTGCAGTTGAAGATCGACGAGAAGCAGGACGTGCTGGAGATGGTCGACGTGATCCAGCGCGTCGAGCACTTGGTCGCGCTGATGGACGCTGAAATCGACATCCTCAATGTCGAAAAGCGCATCCGCGGCCGGGTCAAGAAACAGATGGAGAAAAGCCAGCGCGAGTACTATCTGAATGAGCAGATGAAAGCCATCCAGAAAGAACTCGGCGACATGGACGAGGGCGGTAACGAGACCGAAGAGCTGGAGAAAAAAATCCAGGCGGCCGGTATGCCCAAGGAGGCGCGCGACAAAGCGCTGGCTGAGCTCGGCAAACTGCGCATGATGTCGCCGATGTCTGCTGAAGCGACAGTAGTACGCAGCTATCTCGATTGGATGGTGACGGTGCCGTGGAAGAAGCGTTCCAAGGTCCGTAACGACTTGAAGGTGGCGCAAGATATCCTCGACCAAGACCACTACGGCTTGGAAGAAGTGAAGGATCGCATCCTCGAATTTCTTGCTGTGCAAAGCCGTGTCGGCAAGGTCAAAGGTCCGGTGCTGTGCCTGGTCGGGCCGCCGGGGGTGGGCAAGACCTCACTCGGTCAGTCGATCGCCAAGGCCACTAACCGCAAGTTTGTGCGCATGGCACTGGGTGGCGTGCGCGATGAGGCGGAAATTCGCGGTCATCGCCGCACTTACATTGGCTCGATGCCGGGCAAGGTGATCCAGCGCCTGTCCAAGGTTGGCGTACGCAATCCGCTGTTCCTGCTCGACGAAATCGACAAGATGGGCATGGATATGCGCGGCGACCCGTCGTCGGCGCTGCTGGAAGTGCTCGACCCGGAACAGAACGGCACGTTCAACGACCACTACCTGGAAGTCGATTTCGATTTGTCGGAAACATTGTTCATCTGCACCTCCAACTCGATGAACATCCCAGCGCCGTTGCTGGACCGGATGGAAGTGATTCGGATCCCTGGTTACACCGAGGACGAGAAGATCAACATCGCGCGCCAATACTTGGTGCCGAAGCAGGCGGAAGCCAACGGTCTTAAGAAAGGTGAGCTGACGTTCGACGACGAAGCGTTGCAGTACATTGTGCGTCATTACACCCGCGAAGCTGGCGTGCGCGGGCTCGAGCGAGCGATCAGCAAGGTGTGCCGTAAGGTCGTAAAAGCGCACCTGCTGGCCGGCAGCGACGAGCCAGTGCAGGTTACCGAGGCGACGGTGGAAACCTACCTTGGCGTGCGTAAGTTCGACTTCGGTCGCGCCGAGGAGCAAGACCAAGTGGGGCAGGTGACCGGTTTGGCGTGGACCTCGGTGGGCGGCGAGCTGCTCACCATTGAAGGGGTGTCGACGCCAGGCAAGGGCATGGTAACCATGACTGGTTCGCTCGGTGATGTGATGCAGGAATCGATTCGCGCCGCCTACACGGTGGTCAAAAGCCGTGCGGCATCGCTGGGTGTGCGTCGTCGTCAGCTCGAACGCAGCGATTTCCACATCCACGTGCCGGAAGGTGCGACGCCGAAAGACGGGCCCAGTGCCGGGATCGCCATGTGCACCACCTTGGTGTCCGTGCTGACCGGTATTCCGGTAAAAGCAGAAGTGGCGATGACCGGTGAGATCACTCTGCGTGGTCAGGTACTGCCCATTGGCGGCTTGAAAGAAAAACTGCTGGCCGCCAAACGCGGCGGCATCCGCACCGTGTTGATCCCGTTCGACAACGAACGTGACTTGAAGGAAATCCCGGACAACATCATGGCCGGGCTGGAGATCAAGCCGGTGAAGTGGGTTGATGAAGTATTGGAGCTGGCATTGCAGCACTTGCCGGCGCCGCTGACCCCGGAAGAAGTGGAAGCAGATTTGGCGACTGCTGAGGACACTAAATCCTCCGAAGCAGATCGCATCAGTACCCACTGAAAGCACCCTTGACCCGCTTCGGGTCAAGGGTTTTTTCGTGCGCTTGTGCAAGGGTAATTAACGCAACTGTAAAGGCTCCACGACTCGGCTGCATGCTTCCTTGACGGGTTCTGAGGCCGTTGGTATAAAGGCCGCTTCCGTTACAGGGACGTGTCGAGCGCTCCAGTGGAAAACCGGAAAATCATAAAAGGGGTTTTTTGTGAACAAATCTGAACTCATCGATGCCATCGCAGCATCCGCGGACATTTCCAAAGCAGACGCTGGCCGTGCACTGGACGCCACCATTGAGGCCATCACCACTGCCCTGAAAGGCGGTGATTCCGTGTCCCTGGTTGGCTTCGGCACCTTCACCGTGAAAAAGCGCGCCGCCCGTGAAGGCCGCAACCCGCAGACCCGCGAAGTGATCCAAATCGCGGAAGCCAACGTACCGGGCTTCAAACCGGGCAAGGCACTGAAAGACGCGGTTAACTGAGCGCCCAGGTTCAGGAGCGGTAGTTCAGTCGGTTAGAATACCGGCCTGTCACGCCGGGGGTCGCGGGTTCGAGTCCCGTCCGCTCCGCCAACATCAAAGCGTATCCCTCGGGATGCGCTTTTTTGTTATGGGCTGCCGGCAACGGAACAAAGCGTCGGCAATTGTTGTCAGCCCTGCTCAGGTCGCCTATATATAGCAGCCGGCCCGGCCCACCGGGCTTCGACACTATCAAGCATGGTCATGGTGTTCCGCCGTACCCTGGGGGCAGGCGCGGAAGCCGGATGGGTGTGCGCCGCAACGGAGACAATAATGCAAGGCTTCAGGAAATTCCTGCAGGGACCAGGTGGCAAGATCCTGCTGGCACTGATCATAGTGCCGTTTGTGATCACCGCCTTTTACGGCTACTTCACCGGGGGCAACAGCGGCGACGTCGTGGCGCGCGTGGATGACACGCCGATCTACCGCAGCGTGGTGGAAGATCGCGTGCGGGTGACCCGCGCCAACATGATGCGTCAATCACCGAACCTGGACCCGCGCCTGCTGGAAAGCATCGTCACCGCACCGATGGTGTTGCAGGGCATGGTCAACAACTTGGTCATCCTGAGTGCCGCAAAATCGTCCGGCATGCAGATCAGCGATGAGCAGGCCGGCAGCCTGCTGATGCAGATGGAAGACTTCCAGATCAATGGCCGCTTCGACATGGCGCTGTTTGAGCGCACCGTCCGTGCCTACGGTCATACGCCGTCCACCTTCTTGGTGGCGATCAAGGATGAAGTGCTGGCCAACCAGATCCGTGCCGGCTACGAGGACACCGAATTCGCACTGCCCTACGAACTGGCCGACCTGCGTCGCCTGGGTGAGCAGCAGCGTGATGCGCGCTACGTGCAGCTGACGCTGAGCCAGCTGGCCGCCAGTGTTGAGATCAGCGACGAGCAAGTGAAAGCCTATTACGACAGCCATCTGGGCGACTTCATGCGGCCGGATGAATACCAGTTGGAGTACATCGAGCTGAGCCGGGCGGCGTTTGCCGATCAGGTTGATGTTTCCGAGCAGGCACTGCGTGATGAGTTTGACGCCCGTCAGCGCGTGGCCCAGCAGCAAGGCGGCGCGTTCGAAGAGCGCCGCCAAGTGGCGCACATGCTGTTCCGGATTACCGCCGAGCGTGATGAAGCGGCGGCCATTGCCGAAGCTGAGAAAGTTCGTGCGGAGCTGTCTGCCGGCAGTGCTGATTTCGCAACGCTGGCCAAGGCGCATTCTGAAGATATCGCCACGCGCAATAACGGCGGTCGGCTCGGTCTGCTGACCCGCGAAGCATTGGGTGGTGAGCTAGCCCAAGTCACCTTCGCGCTGGAGAAAGGCGAAGTGTCGCAGCCGGTGCGCAGCGACGACGGTATCCACCTGCTGACCGTTACTGATATCCGCGTGCCGCGCCAGCCGACCTTTGAAGAGCAGCGCCAGGCATTGCTGGAAGAACTGCGCGAATCGCGGCAGGAAGAGTTGTTGGCTGATGCGGTGCCGCGGCTGGAAGAGATGGCATTTGAGCACCCAGATCTGACGGTGCCGGCGGAAACGCTGGGCCTGTCGCTGAAAACGTCACCGTTCTTCACGCTGAGCCAACCGCAAGGCATTGCCGCGGAGCACGATGTGCGCGCGGAACTGAATGAGCGCTCGGTACTGTCTGGTCAGCAGAATAGCCGCTTGATCGAACTCAGCGACAGCCGCTTCGTGGTGGTGCGGGTTGCCGATCACCGTCCGGAAACGCAAATGGAGCTGGCTGAAGTGCAGGATGATATCCGCGCCCGCCTGCAACGTGATGCGGCGGCTGAGCAACTGGCCCAGCAGGAAGACCGTGCCCGTGCCTTGCTCAGCGAAGGTGCCGATCTCGCCGCTATTGCTGACGCCTGGCAGCACCCGGTGGAATCTTTGGAAGGGGTAGAGCGGGGTGGTGATAGCCGTAACAATGCGGTGGCAGAGCGGCTGTTCCGCATGGCGCGCCCGCAAGAGGGCGACACCATGACAGAGGTGTTCCGCCTCGATAATGGCGACTTGGCTGCGGTGATGCTGATCGCTGTGCGCGATGGCCAGGTAGACGGCCTCGACGACCAGCAGCAAGCAGAAGCGCTGTTACGTCTGGCCGAGTTGGAGGGTGGCAACACCTTCCGCCGCGTGATGACCTGGATGCGTGAGACCGGCGACGTCAAGCTGTACCTGGATCGCCTGACTTCCGCAGCAGAAGGCGAGGTCGAGTAAACGGCTCGGTCGATCAAAAAAAGCGCGGTGTGAGCCGCGCTTTTTTTATGTCTGCGCAGCGGTCTTTGGACGGCGGCGAGTAGGTCATTGAGGTGGGTGCTCGGCCCGAGGTTATAGCGCGCCGCGCAGGTCCGAGGCGGCTCACATTCGGGGCGGACACAGCGGCTGCCGATCCGCCGAGAGGGATGCAACCACACAGAGCCATCGCGGGGCGGCTGGAATGCTTGCTGCGTTGATGGTGCGTCACTGGACGAGGCGCCGGAGCGGCCTAGGAATGCGGCCGAGTTTGGCGGGCTCAGGCGAGATTGAAAGCAAAAAAAAGCGCGGCTGTTGCCGCGCTTTTGCTGTGGGCAGTCAGCCCTGTTACTCGATGTCCTGGGTGGTGTGCACGGTGCTGGCACCGCTGTCCACGTACAGGATCTCGCCGGTGATGCCGGACGCCAGGTCTGAGCACAGGAAGGCCGCAGCGTTGCCGACTTCCTCGATGGTGACATTGCGACGCAGCGGCGCTTTGGCGGCGTTGGCGTCGAGCATGTCGCGGAAGCGCTTGATGCCGGATGCCGCCAGAGTGCGAATCGGTCCAGCGGAAATGGCGTTCACGCGGATGCCTTCCGGGCCCATGCTGCTGGCCAGATAACGCACACCCGCTTCCAAGCTGGCCTTGGCCATGCCCATCACGTTGTAGTTCGGCACGGTCTGCATGGAAGCATGGTAGGTCAGCGTCAACAGGCTGCCTCGACGTGCTTTCAGCAATGCGTGGCCTGCTTTGGCCAGCGCCACCAAGCTGTAGGCGGAAATGTCGTGGGCAATACGGAAGCCGTCACGGGTGGCCACGTCAACGAAGTTGCCGTCCAGTTCATGGGCGGGGGCGAAGCCCACGGCGTGGACGATGCCGTCAATGCCGTCGCTCCAGCGCGCCGTCAGTTCAGCAAACACTGCGTCGATCTGGGCGTCTTCCGCCACATCGCAGGGGAAGCACAGCTCGGTGCTGCTGCCGAACGCCAGCGCGGCTTTTTCCACGCGGGTGCGCAGCTTGTCGTTCTGGTAGGTGAAGGCCAGTTCGGCCCCTTGGCGGTGCATGGCTTCGGCAATGCCCCAGGCGATGGAGCGCTCGCTGGCGATGCCGACGATCAGGAAACGTTTGCCGCTAAGAAAGCCCATGGAACATCCTCTCACTTCAGAATTCAGGGAGCGGGCGCAGTATACCCGCAGGCAACTCATTGGCGCCGGTCCGGCGCTATTTTTGTGACTGCACGGTAGCGGAAATGGCCGCGGGCACACACCGCTAAAGTGCAACCACCTGTTACTGTTGGTGCGCTTCAGCGGGCGAACGCGGCGGCCAGCAATTGTTGCGTGTAAGGGTTTTGCGGCTGCTGGAACAACGTCTCGGTGGCACCACTTTCGACCACCTTACCGTCCTTCATCACTAGCACCTGGTGGCTGATGCTGCGCACCACTTTGAGGTCGTGGCTGATAAAGAGGTAGGTCAGCCCATGGCGTTGCTGCAGCCGTTTCAGCAGGGTCAGCACCTGGTGCTGCACGCTGCGGTCCAGTGCCGAGGTCGGTTCGTCCAGAATCAGCACCTGCGGGTGCAGAATCAGCGCCCGGGCAATGGCGATGCGCTGGCGCTGGCCGCCGGAAAACTCATGCGGATAGCGGTGTGCGGCATCAGCCTCCAATCCCACCTCGGATAGCATTTCCTGCAGCCGTTGATCCTGTTCCGCCGCAGACAGCTGTGGCAGATGCACCCGCAGCCCCTCGGTAATGATCTGGCCGACGGTCAGGCGCGGGTTGAGCGTACTCCACGGGTCTTGGAATACCACTTGCAGCCGCGCTCGCACTGGTCGCAACGCGCGCGTACCGCGCAGGGTGTCGAGTTGCTGGTCGCCGAGGCGGATGCTGCCGTCACTGCGGATCAGCCGCAGCAGCGCCAGCGCCAGTGTGCTTTTGCCGCTGCCGCTTTCGCCAACAATGCCCAGCGTCTGCCCTGGTGCGACCTGTAACGAGACCTTATCCACGGCATGCAGCCAGCGACGGGGGCGGAACAGCGGTGTGGGCTGTTTGAAACGTACACTCAAGCGTTCGGCCGCCAGTAACGGGGCAGCATCGGGGAGGGCCGCAGGACTCGCTTGGCCATCGGGTTCCGAGGCCAGCAAATGGCGCGTGTATTCCGCCTGCGGTGCCGTCAGTACCTGTTGCGCCGGGCCGTGTTCCACCACGCGGCCCTGGTGCATCACTGCCACGTCATCGGCGTGGCCGGCGACCACGCCGAGGTCGTGGGTGATCAGCAGCACCGCCAAGCCAAGTTCGTTCTGCAGCTGTTTTAGCAAGGACAGAATGCCGGCCTGCACGGTGACATCGAGCGCGGTCGTGGGTTCATCGGCAATCAGCAGTTCCGGGCCGTTGGCCAGCGCCATGGCGATCATCACCCGCTGGCGTTGGCCGCCGGAGAGCTGGTGCGGAAAGCGCTCAAGGAAACGTTCCGGATCTGGCAGTTGCACTTGGGCCAGCAACTCCAGCGTGCGTTGGCGCACCGCGCTGGCACTCAGGCGTTGGTGCACTTGCAGGCACTCACCGATCTGGCGCGATACCCGATGCAGGGGGTTCAGAGCACTGAGCGGCTCCTGAAAAATCATGCCGATGCGGCGGCCGCGCAGGCTACGCATCTGCGCGTCGTTGCAATGCAGGAGGTCTTCGCCGGCTAGGGTGATGGCGCTGGCCGACATCATGGCGCTGTGGGGCAGCAGCCGCATTAGGGCCAGTGCCGTGAGCGACTTGCCGGAGCCGGACTCGCCCACCAGCGCCAGCATGCGTCCGCGTTGCAGCGACAGCGACAGCTGGTCCACCACGGTGTGGTCGCCAAAGCGCACGCTCAGGTCTGTGACAGACAGAAGACTCATGCCAGGTACTTCCTCGGATCGAACGCATCGCGCACTGCTTCGCCGATAAAGATCAGCAGTGACAGCAGCAGCGCCAGAGCTATGAAGCCGGACAGCGCCAGCCAGGGGGCGTGCAGGTTGGCTTTGCCCTGTGCCAGCAGTTCGCCCAGCGACGGCGAGCTGGCCGGCAATCCGAAGCCCATGAAGTCCAGCGTGGTGAGGGTGACGATGGCGCCGTTGACGATGAACGGCATGAACGTCAGCGTCGCCACCATGGCGTTGGGCAGGATATGGCGGAACATCACCACCGGCGCCGAGACCCCCAGGGCTTGGGCGGCACGTACATAGTCGAGGTTGCGGCAGCGCAGGAACTCTGCGCGCACCAAGTCCGACAGCGCCATCCACGAGAACAGCAGCAAGATCACCAGCAGTGACCAGAAGCTGGGCACCACGAAACTCGACAGTATGATGATCAAGTACAGGATCGGCATGCTCGACCACACTTCGATCAGCCGTTGGCTGACCAAATCAGTCCAGCCGCCGTAGTACCCTTGCACCGCGCCCACGGCGATGCCGATCACTGCACTGGCCGCCATCAGCAACAGGCCAAACAGAATCGAGGTGCGGTAGCCGTAGAGGATGCGCGCCAGCACATCGCGGCCTTGGTTGTCGGTGCCGAGCCAGTTTTCCGCGGACGGTGGCGCGGGGCTTGGTACCTGCAAGTCGTAGTTGATGGTGGTGTGATCGAAGCGAATTAGCGGCCACAGCATCCAGCCATCGGCGTTAATCAGTTCCTGCACCACCGGGTCACGGTAATTGGCCTCGGTATCGAAGAAGCCGCCGAAGGTGGTTTCCGGGTAGCTCACCAGCACCGGGGTATACCAGTCGCCTTGGAACTGCACCAACAGCGGTCGCTCATTGGCAATGAAGCGCGCGCCCAGCGCCAGCACTGCCAGCAGCGCAAACAGCCACAGCGCCCAATAACCGCGGCGGTTGGCGCGGAACGCTGCCCATTGGCGGCGCATCACCGGACTCACTTTCAGCATCACACCGACCTCCGTTCGAAATCGATGCGCGGGTCCACCCACATATAGGTGAGATCGCTGACCAGTTTCAGCACCAAGCCGATCAAGGTGAAGATGAACAGGGTGCCGAACACCACTGGGTAATCGCGCTCGATTACCGCCTCAAAACCGAGCAGGCCGAGGCCATCAAGCGAGAACACATACTCGATCAGCAGCGAGCCAGTGAAAAACAGCGAGATAAACGCCGCCGGGAGGCCGGCGATCACGATCAGCATGGCGTTGCGGAACACATGGCGGTACAGCACCTGGCGCTCGGTCAGTCCCTTGGCGCGGGCGGTTTGGACGTACAGTTTGCTGACTTCATCCAAGAACGAGTTCTTGGTGAGCATAGTAAGGGTAGCGAAGTGGCCAATGACGATGGCAATGGTTGGCAGTGTGATGTGCCACAGGTAGTCCGCTGCCTTCCCCAGCGGGCTGAGGTCGGCCCAGTTTTCGGAGGTGAGTCCGCGCAGCGGGAACCACTCCAAATAGCTACCGCCGGCGAACAGCACCACCAGCAGTAGACCGAACAGGAAACTCGGAATCGCGTAGCCGATGATCACCGCCATGCTGCTCCAAGTGTCGAATGGGGTGCCGTGGCGTACGGCCTTGCGGATGCCAAGCGGAATTGACACCAGGTAGGTCAGTAAGGTGCTCCACAATCCGAGCGAAATGGACACCGGCAGCCGCTCGGCGATCAGTTCCACCACTGAGCGGTCGCGGAAATAACTGTCGCCGAAATTGAGGGTGGCGTAGTTCTTCACCATCAAGGCAAAGCGCTCCGGCGCCGGCTTGTCGAAACCGTACAATTGTTCAATGCGAGCGATTAACTCAGGTGGTAGCCCTTGGGCCCCGCGGTAGCCGGTCTGGTCGTGGCTACTGTGCGGGCGGCCCATTAGGTCGCCGCCGCCTCCGCCGCCGAACTGCGCGGCGGCGCCGGTATGATTGCCTTTGAGCTGGGCGATCATGCGTTCCACCGGGCCGCCGGGAGCGGCCTGAATCACCATGAAGTTAAGCAGCAGGATGCCGAACAGCGTCGGCACAATCAGCAGCAGACGACGCAGCAGATAGCGACTCATCGGGTGACCTGGCGTTGATCCCACCACGCATCCAGCGGCAGCCCGTAAGGGGCGTTGCCGTCTGGATGGGCCAGATGACGCGAGTAGGCCAACCGGAAGCGGTCCAAGTACCAGTTGGGAATCACGTAATGGCCCCACTGCAGCGCCCGGTCCAGCGCGCGGGTGGCGGTGACCAGTGCCGCACGATCCGGCGCGCGGATCACATTTTCCACCAACTGATCAATGGCCGGGTCTTTAAGGCCGAGGGTGTTGCGCGAATCAGGCCGGTCAGCGGCGGACGACGACCAGAAGTCACGCTGCTCATTGCCCGGCGAATTGGATTGCGGGAATACGTCGATCAGCATGTCGAAATCAAAGCGGCGTTTGCGCTCCACGTATTGCGGCTGGTCGACACGGCGCACGGTGGCGCGCACGCCGAGGGTGGCCAGGTTGCGCACCAGTGGCTGGATCACCCGTTCGAACACCGGGTTGTCGAGCAGGATCTCAAACTGTACTGGCTTGCCATCCGGGGTGTGCAGCTGTTTGTCCACCAAGGTGTAGCCGGCATCGCGCAGCATCTTCTGTGCCACCATCAGGTTGGCGCGTGGTCGGCCACTACCGTCGGTCACCGGCGGTTGGTAAGCCTCGGTAAACACCCGCGCCGGTAACTGGTCGCGCAGCGGCGTCAGCAGGGCTAACTCTGCTGCCGAGGGCAGGCCAGTGGCCGCCAGTTCGGAATTTTGGAAGTAACTGCGAGTACGGCGGTACTGGCCGTGAAAGATATTCTGGTTGGTCCATTCGAAATCGAACGCATAACCCAGCGCTTCACGCAGTACCGGATCTTGGAACAGCGGTCGGCGCAGGTTGAACACGGTGCCTTGCATGCCGGTCGGCAGCTGGTGTTGGAAGGTCTCGAGGATGATATCACCGCGGCTCAGCGCCGGCCCCTGATAACCATTGGCCCAGTTGGCGGCGCTCTGTTCCTGGCGCAGGTCGTAGCGACCGGCCTTGAAGGCTTCCAACGCGACCGTGTCATCGAGGTAGTACTCAAAGCTGATGCGGTCAAAGTTATAGCGGCCGCGGTTCACCGCCAGATCCTTGCCCCAGTAATCATCGCGGCGTTGGTAAACGATGCGTTTGCCGGCTTCCACCGTCACCGCGCGGTAGGGTCCGCTGCCCAGCGGCGGCTCCAGCGTGCCACGGCTGAAATCGCGCTCGGCCCAGTAATGTTTCGGCAGTACTTGCAGCTGGCCGACGATCAACGCCAGCTCCTGATTTTCACCGGCGGCGAACGAGAAGCGCACGGTGTGTGCATCCAGCGCTTCTACTTTCTCAACGTCGTGGTAGTAGAAGGCGTACAGCGGCGACCCTTTTTCCACCAGTGCGTGGAACGAGAACACCACGTCCTCAGCGGTGACCGGGCTGCCATCGGCAAAGCGGGCCTGTGGGCGCAGCCGGTAGGTGACACTGCTGCGATCGTCGGCAATGTCGATGGTCTCGGCCAGCAGGCCGTACTGGGTGAAAGGCTCGTCATCGGACGCCACGGTCAGCGTGTCGTACAGATAGCCGAGGCCGGCGGCGGGCGTGCCGCGCGGAATAAACGGATTCAGTGAATCAAAGCTGCCCACTGTGTGACGGCGCAGGGTGCCGCCTTTGGGGGCGTCTGGATTGACGTAGTCGAAATGGCTGAAGCCGGCACTGTATTTGGGCGCGCCATACATGGCTTGGGCATGCTGGGGCGCGGCGTGGGCAACTGGCGCCCACAGCAGAGGCAGGGCCAAAACAAGCAGCAGTCTCATAAAGTCCTCATTTTTCTTCTGCCGTGGGCATCCCGGCGCTATCAAAAGACCACAGAACGGGCGCGGGGTTCAGCACCGGCGGCGATGCAGCAATCGGCAGATAGTGCCACAAAGCCAGACCGGTGTGGGCAGCAGAGAGGAGGTTAGCGGCTGTTGCGAACATCCACATAGAGGGTCAACGCTTGGCCCGGTTGCAGCAGTGATCCCTGCAGCCGGTTCCAGCGGTTGATTTCACTCACCGACACATTGAAGCGGTTGGCAATGGTCGACAGCGAGTCGCCCCGGCGTACCGCGTAGTGCACCGGGCGTACGGTACTGGGGGCGGCGCTGGTCGACTGCGTGGCAGGTGTCCACACCACCAGTTGCTGGCCAGTGCGCAGGGTGTCGGCCGGGGCCATCTGGTTCCAGGCCGCCAATTCCTGCACCTGCACGCCGTAGCGCCGAGCGATCTGCCACAGTGATTCGCCCGGTTGGACTGCATGGCGCTGCTGCTGGCGTCCGCTGCGGGGGCGATCCTGCTGCCGACTCAGACGCTGTTCGGCACTGAGTGCGTAACGCTGGCCGGCGGCCGGCTGCGGAATCATCAACGTGCGGCCGGCGACGATGTTATTGCCGTTCAGCTTGTTCACTTCACGCAGCACCGCGGCGGTGGTGCCGTGTTGTTGGGCGATGCCGCTGAGGGTATCGCCGCGGGCAATGGTGTGACGCTGCCAGCGCAGCCGCTGCTCCGGCGGCAGCGCCGCGAGACCGGCGCGCAATGCTTCGGCTTGCGCGACCGGCACCAGCAGTCGGTGCGGGCCCTGTGGCGCGGTGGCCCAGCGGTTGTAGGCCGGGTTCAGCAGGTAGAGTTCATCCAGTGACATGCCGGCGAGCTTGGCGGCCTCTGACAGGTCGATCTGCCCGCCGGTGTTCACCACCTCAAAATAGGGCTGATCGGTGAGCGGTGGTAGGGTCAGCTGATGCTCATCAGGGTCGCGCACCAGTTGGGCCAGTGCCAGCAAACGTGGCACATACGCCATGGTCTCGCGCGGCAGTTCCAGGCTCCAAAAATCAGTAGCGCGACCTTGTTGCAGGTTGCGGGTGCGCGCGCGGTTTACGGTGCCGCCGCCGGCATTGTAGGCGGCTAACGCCAGCAGCCAGTCGCCGTCGAAGCGGCGTGCCAGTTGGCTCAGATAGGTGAGGGCGGCATCGGTAGACAGCAGGATGTCGCGCCGCTGGTCCTGCCACCAATCTTGCTCCAGCCCGAAATGGCGACCTGTAGAGGGCACAAACTGCCACGGGCCGGCGGCCTGACCGTGGGAGTAGGCGAACGGGTCGAAAGCACTTTCCACTACCGGCAACAGCGCCAGCTCCAGTGGCATGTCACGGCGCTCTGCTTCACTAATGATGTGGTGCAGGTAGCGCTCGCCGCGCTGGAACACCTGGTCGAAGTAGCGAGGATGCTGCAGCAGCCAACGGCGCTGGGCGTCGATGCGTGGCTGTTGTGTCGTTGGATCGGTGAGGGTGAAACCAGCGCGCAGGCGCTGCCAGAGATCGGGCTCGGTCTTGGGGACCGGTGCGGTCAACGCCAGCCGCGGGCGGGTTTCTAGGATATCAGCGTCGTGTTCAGCCTGGGCCGACATGGTGTGTGCCGGCATCGGTGCCAGCTGGTCGAGCGGCGAGGTCAGGGTGCAGCCGGTTAACAGGCTGCCCAGCGCGCCGACCAGTAGCACAGCACGGGATGTCATCGATGGAGCTCCGTCGGTCCCTGCGGCGCGCTAGGTGGGCGCCGATTGTAAAAAAGATCGCGGCAGGATACCGGCTCCATCGCCGGGCAGCGACCCTTATGGCCGCCGAGCGGAGAAAACTGTGCGCCAGTGGTCGCTTGGACCGAGTCAGTGGAGGGCGGGGGCACCGGACGGCGCCCCCGCAAGCGGTCAAGAGGCGGGAGTGTTGGGGTCCGGCTGGTCGCCGTTGCCGTCGGTGTATGGCGTATCCACGTTGAAGCGTTTCCACGGCAGACTGCCGGGCGATACATCAAGGAACTGCAGGTAATTCTCGAACTGGTCGAGTACGTCGCGGATCACATCCTGACCTTCGTAGCCAAACAGGTCGTAGGACTGGCCACCTCGGCGTAGGAACACCTCGGCGCGATAGTAATTGGGGTCGATGCTGTCGTCGGTGTCGTCCTGCTGCTCAGCAAAGTCCGGGCGTGGATGGGCACGCAGCCGCACTTCATAGAGGAAGTCGACCTTGTCCTCCTTCACCACCTCGATCCACGCGCGCACGCTTTCTTCATCGAACACCACTTCCGCTGGCCAGCCTTGCTCCAGTAGGCCGTAGCGCACCCGGTACAGGCTCTGCAGCACGGTGCTGGAGATGAACTGCGCCACCGGTTCGCGGGTGGGGTAATCAATCAAACGCAGCAATCGCTTCTTCCACGGCAGGTTAGCGCCAGTGTTTTTCTTGTTGTCGGTCTGCAGACTGGTCTCTTGGTGGCCCTCGATCACCATCGCACGCCACATGCCGGCAGCGGCCATCAGCATGATGATGGCGAACGGCAGAGCGGTGGCGACGGTCATGGCCTGCAGCGCTTTCAGACCGCCAGCCAATAGCAACACCGAAGCCACTACGCCAGCAGTGGCGGACCAGAAGATGCGCTGCCAAACCGGCGTCACCGGCGTGCCCCCGGAGGCCAGCGAATCCATCACCAGCGCGCCGGAGTCGGCCGAGGTCACAAAGAAGATCGAGATCAGCACCACCGCCACGAATGACACTAGCTTGGTCAGCGGTAGTTGCTCGAACAGCTTGAACAGCGCGATGGCTTCATCCTGCTGCACTTGGCTGATCAGCTCGGTGTAGCCGTCGACAATGATCAGGTGCAGGGCGGTATCACCGAACACCGAGAACCACAGGAAGGTGAAGAACGCCGGCACCAGCATTACCCCAAACACGAATTCGCGGATGGTGCGGCCACGGCTGATCTTGGCGATGAACAGCCCGACAAAGGGCGCCCAGGCGATGGTCCAGCCGAAGATGAACAGCGTCCAGTTACCGATCCAGTCGGTGCGGCTGTAGGCCTGCAGGTTAAAAGTCCGGGCGACGATGTTGTTGAGGTAGCTGCCGGTGTTCTGCAGGAAGGTTTCAAGGATGAACACCGAGGGGCCGGTGACAAACACGAAGATCATCAGCGCCAACGCCAGCACGATATTGATCATCGACAGACGCTTAATGCCTTTGTCCATGCCCGCCGCCACCGAAATCGTCGCCAACCCGCTAATGATGGCGATAGCGATGACCTGCACGCCGACACTGACTGGGATGTCTGGCCACAGGTAGTGCAGGCCGGTGTTGATCTGGATTACCGACAACCCAAGTGTGGTGGCGATGCCGAACATGGTGCCGAGCAGCGCCGCCACATCCACGACATGGCCCACCGGCCCGTGGATGCGTTCGCCGAAGATCGGGTAAAGCGCTGAGCGCATGGACAGCGGCAGGCCGTGGCGGAAGGCAAAGTACGACAGCACCAATCCGACCAACCCGTAAATGGCCCAGATGTGGAAGCCCCAGTGGAAGAACGCGATCTGCATCGCTTGCTGGGCGGAGTCCAGTGTCAGCGCCGCACCCGCCGGCGGTGAAGCGTAGTGGAGCACCGGTTCGGCGACGCCGAAGAACAACAGCGCCACCCCGTAGCCGGTGGAAAACAGCATCGCAAACCAGGCCGGGAAGCTGTATTCCGGCTCAGCGTGGTCCGGTCCGAGCTTGATATGGCCCCACTTCGACAGCGCCACGATCACAATAAACACTAGGAAAACCGCCACCGACAGCATGTAGAACCAGCCGAAGTTGGTGGTGAAGTAACTGAGCATATGGCCGAACAATTCGGCTGCCCGCTGGGGCTGGGCGATGGTGCCGATCACCAGCAGGGCGATCACGGCAATGGCGGGATAGAACACCGGCGCAAGGATAGTGCTGCGCTTGGGTGTGGCGGGTGTGGGCATGTGCTTGGCCTGCCTGGGTTGGAGGAAAATGGCATGGCAACGCCCCCCGGGCGTTGCCGCGATTGCCGTCACCTTAACCAGTCAGTGGCAGAGTTTCATGCAAAAAGGAGCTTTTTTACCTGAACGGCGGCGAGTCAGAAGCGATCTTTCCAAGCGCGCAGGGCAGCAAATGTAGCGGTGCGGTCAGCGACCGGTTGTCCGCTTTCACTGGCGACC
The DNA here is from genome assembly GCF_041102775.1 of Alcanivorax sp. REN37. Classification (NCBI taxonomy): domain Bacteria; kingdom Pseudomonadati; phylum Pseudomonadota; class Gammaproteobacteria; order Oceanospirillales; family Alcanivoracaceae; genus Isoalcanivorax; species Isoalcanivorax beigongshangi. The sequence goes on along the minus strand of NZ_JBGCUO010000001.1, from coordinate 1,712,089 downwards.
GCCTGCTGCACGCGTGGGTCGTCAGCGCGTAGGAACGGGTTGCACAAAAGTTCGTCGGCCAGCGTCACCGGCAGCGTCGGTTGCTGGGCGGCGCGTTGGGCTTCCATCTGCTGCTGGCGGGCGGCGAGCGCGCTGTCAGTCGGTAGCACCGCGCGCGCAAAGCGCACGTTGGAGAGGCTGTATTCGTGGGCACAGCACACGCGGGTATCGGCGGGCAGCGTCGCCAACCGATCCAGTGAGGCCAGCATCTGCGCTGGGGTCCCTTCGAACAGGCGGCCGCAGCCGGAGGCAAACAGGGTGTCGCCAGGGAACAGCACGGGCTGGCCGCCGTCGGCGGTGAAGAAAGCCAGATGGGTAAGGGTGTGGCCGGGCACCGCCAGCACCGAGAACGTCACTGCTGGGGCCGCAAGCGGAATGTGGTCGCCGTCGACCACCACCGTGGACACCCACGGGATAGCGGGATGGGCGGGGCCGTAGACCGGCACCGGGTGTGCCGCCAGCAACGCCGCCAGCCCGCCAACATGGTCGCCGTGGTGGTGGGTGATCAGCACCGCGCTCAGCGTGCGCTGCTCACGGGCGAGCCAATCAAGCACGGGCTGCGCCTGACCGGGGTCCACGATCACGGTGTGGCCGGCCGCGTCGCTGTAAGCCCAGATGTAGTTATCGTCGAAAGCGGGAATCGGGTGGAGTTGCATGGCAGCAGTCCTGTCGTCGGGTCAGCCGGTGGCAGGTGTGCGGTAACCGCATTAGACTCGGGACCTTATCACGAGCGAGCGTGGCCATGGCACTTCCACGATTGATCCGATCTCCGTTTGCCAAACTCACCCCGCAGACGCCGGCCGAGTTTTCCCGCTGGCTGGCGGAGCCGTTGGGCGCGTCGATCTTGGCGCAGCAGCAGGCGGTGTTGGCGGAGGTGTTACCGCGACTGCCGGGCACCCGCGCACTGCAATGCAGTGTCGGCACGCCGCCGCCGTTGCTGTCGTCCTGCGTGATGCCGCTGACATGGACGCTGAGCGCCAGTGCGGGTGCGGATCTGCAGGCACGGCCGTCGCAGCTGCCGATTCCGCCGCAGTGTTTGGATCTGGTAGTGCTGCACCATTCGCTCGACTTCGAAGATGATCCGCACCTGTTGCTGGGGCAGGTTTCTCGTGCGTTGCAGCCGGGTGGGGCGCTGGTGGTGATTGGTTTCCAGCCGCTCAGTCTCTGGGGCCTGGCGCGGCTGCTGCGCCGGCGTCGATCCGCACCTTGGAGCGGCCGCTTCATCAGGCCGCACCGGGTCAGTGACTGGTTGCAGGTACTGGCCTGTGAAGTGGACGGCTTGGAAGGCGGCGAATATGGCCTGCCCCGGGCTCGGCAAGGGCGGCTAGCGCGACTGTGGTCGCGCATCGGTCGTCGTCTTTGGCCCCAGCATGGGGCCTTCTATGTACTGGTAGCGCGCAAACGCGCCGCCATGATGCGGCCGTTGCGCCCGCGCTTTGCCTTGCCAGAACAGGCGCCCAACGTGATTGCGGTGCCAATGGCCCGTTGGCAGCGGCGACAGCGGCCGGTGGATTGAGCATCAGGGATTCCGAGTTGAAACAAGTCACCATCTATACCGACGGCGCTTGCCGCGGTAACCCCGGCCCGGGCGGCTGGGGCGCTTGGCTGCGTGCCGGGCAACATGAAAAGGAAATGTGGGGCGGCGAGCCTGATACCACCAACAACCGCATGGAATTGATGGGGGCGATTTGTGCCCTGGAGGCGCTGCGCCAGCCGTGTGAGGTGGTGTTGTTCACTGACTCCCAGTACGTCTGCAAAGGTATGAGCGAATGGCTCAAGAACTGGAAAGCACGCCAGTGGCGCACTGCCGCCAAGGAACCGGTCAAGAATGCTGATCTGTGGCAACGTCTGGATGCGGCAGCGGCCAAACACCGGGTCGACTGGCGTTGGGTGCGTGGCCACAATGGCGACCCCGGCAACGAGCGCGCCGACCAGTTGGCCAACCGGGGTATTGATGAACTGTTGAACAAGCAGGAGCAGCAAGGCGCATGAGTGTGCGGCAGATTGTGATGGACACCGAAACCACCGGCCTCGAACCGTCCGAGGGCCACCGCATCATCGAGATCGGTTGTGTGGAGCTGGTCGGGCGCCGGGTCACCGGACGCCACTTGCACCTGTATTTGAATCCGCAGCGCGACATTGACGAGGACGCCCAGCGCGTGCACGGCATCTCGCTGGAGTTCCTCGCCGACAAGCCGCTGTTTGCTGCCGTAGCGCAGCAGTTTCTCGACTTCGTCGATGGTGCCGAGTTGATCATTCACAACGCGGCCTTTGATATCGGCTTCCTCAATCACGAGCTGAAGCTGGCCGGCATTGCGCCACTAATGGAAGCGCGCTGCGGCGTGCTCGACAGCTTGCAAATCGCACGCGCCAAGCATCCGGGCCAGAAAAACAATCTGGATGCGCTGTGCCGCCGCTACGGTATTGACCACTTCAATCGTGAATACCACGGCGCCTTGCTCGACTCGCAGATTCTCGCCGAAGTGTATCTGGTGATGACCGGCGGCCAGACCCGGCTGTCACTGGGTGGGCAGGAAAGCAGCAGCGGCGAACAGGCGGTGGAGCCAATTCGCCGGCTCGCCGCACGGGCGCCGCTACCGGTGATCAACGCCGGCGCAGAAGAACTCGCGGCCCACGAAGCAAAGCTCGATGCGATCGGCAAGAAGTTGGAGCAGGGCGCGCTGTGGCGCCGACAGCAGGATGGCGAGGCGCTGCACTGACAGCGTGTGCTGGTTAGCAAATTGCTGCGCCGTCAGTTGCTTGCCGGCAATTGTTGACGCATCGTTTCAGCTTTGAACGGCAACGCAGGGCGCCACCGGATCGGGGACCGGGGCGGCCTGCCATCAGGACAATGACCGTGGCGGGCCATGCACCCGCCAAGCGGGCTGGGGGACGCGAACATGGTAGCCATATCCAATACCACTTCCATTACGTTGGTGCGTGACGAGCTGGGCCAGACGTTAGCGGTGATCGAGGCCGCGCTGGAAGCCTTTGCCGAAGACCGTAGCCGTACCGATGACCTGGCCCGCGCCCATGAGGCCGTGGCACAGGTACACGGTATTGCCCGCATGCTGGAACTGCCGGCGGCGGTGGTACTGCTGGATGACATGCGCCAAGCGCTCCAGCGGCCACCGGCGCAGCTGACCGACGCTGACCTAGCGGCCCTCGGCCGCGCTGCGCTGTTACTGGAGCGCTACCTCGAATACGTCCAACTGACCGATCGACCGCTGCCGCCGTTGTTGGTGCCCGGCATCAATGAACTGCGCGCGGCGCTCGGCCAACCGCTGCTGGCGGAATCGTTCTTTTTTGAGCTACCCGGCACACTGCTGCGCCAGCCGGAACCAGAGCCGGCCCAGGCTGCTGTAGAAGACCTGCCGCGTCTGGCACGGCGGCTGCGGCACATGTACCAAGCCGGTTTGCTGGCGGTGCTGCGCCACCAGGGCGGCAGCGGCCTGAAACTGATGGCGCGGGCCATGGCGGGCATGGACCGGCTGTGCGGACCGGCGCCGCTAGGCAGCCTGTGGTGGTTGGCGCAGGGCGTGCTGCAAGGGCTGTCCATGGACCGCATGTTGATCACCGCCTCCCGGCGGCAGCTGCTGTCCCAATATGACCGTCAGTTGAAGGCGGTGATCTATCAGGGCGCCGAGGCACTGGCATCACCGCCGCCGCCGGCATTGGTGCAGGAAAGCTTGTATCTGCTGGCGATCGCCTCCGTTCGCAGCGGCGTGGCCGGCGAAATCGCCGCCGCCACCGCGTTGCCGATGCTGACCACGGAAGCCGAGTTGCAGCAGGAAATGACCCGCATGAGCGGTGCCAGTGCCTCGGTAACCCGTTCGGTCGCCGCCGGCCTCAAGGAAGAACTGGGTATGCTCCAGCAGCATCTGGACATGGTCAGCCAAGGCGCGTTGGACACCCGTTGCGCCGACCTCGGCGAGATGTTCGGCCGGCTGGCCGGCACGCTGGAAATGGTGACACTGACGGCGGATGCTGAGCATCTGCGTGGCCGTGCGAGCCAGTTGCAGGCTGAGTCGGAGCAGATGCTCACCCCAGAACACGCCCAGTATCCGCTGCTGATGGACGACGTGCTCTGTGTTGAAAATGCCATCGCCGCACTAGAGCGGCGCGTGGCTCCGCGTGACGACATCAACCGCGACATCCGCAACGACAAGATTTCCATGTACCAGCTCGACGACGCTCGCCGCACCGTGGTGGGCGAGTGCCGGGCCGGTCTGTCACTCACTAAGCGCAGTCTCACCACTTACCTGGAGAGCCAGGGTGATACCATGCACCTGGTCAATGTCCCGTCGGTGCTCACCGGCGTGTCTGGCGGCTTGATGTTCCTGGAGCTGCAACGTGCGCAGCAGGTGCTGGAGCGGTGCCGGGGCTACATTCAGGAACAGTTGCTGGCACCGGAGGCCACGGTACCGCCGCACAGCGCTATGGAAACCTTGGCCGATGCGGTCACCAGCGTGGACTACTATTTGGAAAGCATGGAAGAGCAGAAGCCCATCGGGGAGGCGGTGTTGGACGTGGCGGCCGCCAGCATGGCAGAACTCGGCTATGCGGTACCCAGCGCTGAACCGGCCTGATCCGCGGGCACTCGTTGGAGTGTGCGCCTGTGTTTGATGATCTCGAATTGATTCCACGCCCGTTGGACCCCAACGGGCGTCGCCTGTGGTTCCTGTTCCACCACACCAGTCTATGGGTCAGTGAAGATCCGGATCTGCCGTTGCTGCCGGAGGTCGACAGTGCCGCAGCGCTCGGGCTGGCTGACCGCCAAGAGCATTACTTGGGCCGCTTGCGTGGTCTGGAATGCTATGCGATGGCGATGGCGTCCGCCGACGAGAAGGTGCCCGGTTTTTATCCAGAGGAACTGCGGCGGCTGATCGGCGCCATGGATGAGCCCACCTTCACCATGGCCGCCCGCGCGTCCCAGGTGCTGACGTGGCACCGCGATCACCAATTCTGCGCTCGTTGCGGCCAGCGCACCGCGCACCATCCCCATGACCGCGCCATGAGCTGTGAACAATGCGGGTTGACCCAATACCCGCGCATCTCGCCCTGCATCATCACGCTGGTAACCCGCGGCGATGAGGTGTTGCTGGCACGCAACCAACGTTTCCCGGCACGCTTCTTCAGTTGCTTGGCTGGTTTCATTGAAGCCGGAGAAAGCGCAGAACAAGCGGTGCACCGTGAGGTGCACGAAGAAGTCGCGCTGCGGCTTGGCGAGTTGGAGTATTACGGTAGTCAGTCGTGGCCGTTCCCGCACTCGTTGATGCTTGGCTTCTTTGCCGAGTACCACAGTGGCGACATCCAGGTGGACGGTGAGGAAATTGCCGAAGCGTATTGGTGGCATATGGATGAGTTGCCCACCATTCCGCCGCCGGGTTCGATAGCGCGTGGTTTGATTGAAACTTGGCTGCAGCGGCGCCGCGCTTTGCGCGGCGATGGCGGGAGTGCGGACGGATGAATGGAAGCATGGCGATTTGGAGCCTGCTGGGCGCCAGTTTGGTATTGGCCTTGGCGGGTGCAGTGGTGCTGCTGCGCCATCGCTGGTTGCGCGGTTGGCTGATTGGCAGTGCCGGGCTGGCGCTGTGGGGCGCAGCTGGAGTGTTGGTGTGGGCGGTGCTGCTGCTACAGCCGCTGCCGCGCGCAGTGGACGGCCAGCCGTTGGCCACTGTCAGCATCCGCGCCGAGGGGCCGCAACAGTATCAGTTGTCGGTGGCACTTCCGAATGGGGACGTTCATGATTACGCCCTTCGCGGCGACCTGTGGCAACTCGACCTGCAATGGCTGCAATGGCGGTCGCTGCTGGCGTGGCTCGGGCCGGCCGGGTACCGGTTGCAGGAAGTCAGCGGCCGTTATCTGGTGCTGGAGCAGGACCGGGCCCAGGCCGAGGTCCACAACCCGGTTGCGAACCGGTGGCAGCCGCTGCAATGGCTGACCCATGAACAACTGCTCAGCGCCCGTTTCCTGCCGTTGGCAGATGGTGCGTTGTTTGAAGTGGTACGCGCCGGCGGCGTGTTACAGGCCAGACCCCTCAACGGTGCGGCCGAAGCCGCCTGGCGTGATTGAGCGATCGATAGGTTCTGGAGTCTTGGGTGATTGCATATCTGATTGAATACGGTGTGTTCCTGGCCAAGGTGGTGACCTTGGCGCTGGCGGTGCTGTTCGTGCTCGGTGGCCTGCTGTCGCTGTTGGCGCGCCAACGCGATGGCGGTGACGGTGGTGGCCAACTGCGGGTACGTCACCTGAACGAAGAACTGGATGAATTGCGCGATGGCATCGAGTCCGTGGTGCTGGACGATGACGAGCGCAAACGCGCTCGCAAGCAGCAGCGTAAGGACGACAAAGCCCGCGCCAAGGCCGAGAAGAAAATGCGTGGCCCGGTGGAAGAGAAACGCCGCGCACGTGTGTTTGTACTCGACTTCGATGGCGACGTGAGCGCCTCCGAGGCACATCCTATCTCCAAAGAAATCAGCGCCTTGCTGCAAGTAGCCGACAAACAGGATGAAGTGGTGCTGCGACTAGAAAGCCCCGGTGGCTTAGTGCACGAATACGGCTTCGCCTCGTCGCAGTTGAAGCGCATTCGCCAGCAGGGACTGAAGCTGACCATCTGCGTGGACCGGGTGGCGGCATCCGGGGGTTACATGATGGCGTGCCTCGGTGACCGAGTGCTGGCCGCACCGTTCGCGGTGCTGGGTTCGATCGGCGTGGTAGCGCAGATTCCCAACTTCCATCGGTTGTTGAAGAAGAATGACGTCGACGTGGAGTTGATGACTGCCGGCGACTACAAGCGCACCCTGACCATGCTCGGTGAGAACACCGACAGTGATCGCGAGAAATTCCAGCAGGAGCTGGACCAGACCCATCAGCTGTTCAAGGACTTCGTGCGCGAAAACCGCCGTGGCTTGGACATTGATCGCGTCGCCACTGGCGAGCATTGGTACGGCATCCAGGCCCGCGAATTGGGATTGGTGGATGAGATCACCACCAGCGACGATTACCTGCTGCTGCGCTGCCGTGACGCCGAGGTCTACGAGCTGCGTTGGCAGAGCAAACCGCGCTTGGCCGAACGGCTGGGGCTGGCCATGGAGGCCTCGCTGATGCGCGTCTCCGAACGGCTGCTACACCGCGGCCTGCAACGCTGGCGCCACTGAGCTGCGGCGCTCATCCCTGACCAGGAGGATCACCCATGGCGGATCACCTTTTTCGTGCCCTACAGACCTGCGAGCAGGATGGCCGTTACCGCACCAACCTAGTGCAGCGCAACGTCAATGAGCTGCCGGAGCACGATGTGCTGGTGGATGTGCATTGGTCGTCGCTGAACTACAAAGACGCGCTGTCGGCGTCCGGCAACAAAGGCGTTACCCGCCATTACCCCCACACGCCCGGCATTGATGCCGCCGGGGTGGTGCTGTCGGACCGCAGCGGTCGTCTGGCACCGGGCACCGAGGTCATCATCACCGGCTATGACCTCGGCATGGGCACCGCAGGCGGCTACGGCGAGCGTATTGCCGTGCCGGGCCAATGGGTGCTGCCGTGTCCAGCCGGGTTGGCGCTGCAGGACACCATGGTGCTGGGTACCGCCGGTCTCACCGCCGGTTTGTGCGTGCGCGCCTTGCTGCAGGCCGGGCTGACCCCGGAGCAGGGCGACGTACTGGTCACCGGCGCCAGTGGTGGCGTTGGCAGCATTGCCGTGGCGTTGCTGGCCCAGCTTGGCTTCCGCGTGGTGGCGATGACTGGCAAGACGCTGGCCCACGATTGGCTGCGCAGCTTGGGAGCTGCCGAGTGTCTCGACCGCAGCGAACTGGAAGCGGGGCAGGATAAACCGATGTTAGCGCCGCGCTGGGCGGGTGCGGTGGACGTAGTCGGCGGCCAAGTATTGGCGCAGGTGATCAAGACCACCCGCTACGGCGGCGCCATCGCCTGCTGCGGGCTGACCGGCGGCGCCGAGCTGCCGCTGACGGTGTTCCCATTCATCCTGCGTAATGTGCGGCTGCTGGGGGTCGACAGTGTTGAACAGCCGTTGGCCGAGAAGGCAGCGATTTGGGATCTGTTTGGTGGCCCTTGGAAGCTGGAAGCACTGCCGGCGATCTGCAGCGGCATTTATTCGCTCGACGAGTTGCCGGAACAGTTCGACGACATCCTCGCCGGCCGCATCCGGGGCCGGGTGTTGGTGAAAGTAGGCTGAGCTGCCATGGACGGCGTGCTGTTCGCACTCTGTTTCCGTGACGGTGCCTGGCACGGTTTGCCGCCGTCGGCACTGGCCGACTGGACTCCTCAACAGGGCCCGCTCTGGGTCCATTGTCACTATGCACACCCGCGGCTGCCGAGCTGGCTCGGGCGCGCCGGGGTGCCGCTGTGGGCGGCACGGGCGCTGACTCAGGCCGACACTCGGCCGCGGGTGGCGCCCGCTGAAGGTGGCCTGCTGGCGTTCTTCCGGGGTGCCAACCTTAATCCGGGCGCGGCCCCGGAAGACATGATCTCGCTGCGTGCCTGGCTCACCGCTGATTGCTTGATCAGTTGCCAGCGGCGGCCGCTGCGGGCGGTAGACGACGTGGCCGAGCGGCTGCGTGACGGTGCCAACACCGTGGCCACGCCAGCCGCGGTGCTGGTAGCGCTGGTGGACACCTTGGTGTGGAACCTGGAGCAGGTGGTAGACCAGTTGGAGGCCGAGGTGGCGGCTTACGATGAGCGAGTGCAGAGCGAACAGCGCCGCTCGTTGCTGGATGACATCTCGCGGGTGCGCCGACGGGTAATGACCATGCGCCGCTTCCTTACGCCGCAGCGGGATGCGCTGTTGAAGCTGGCAGAGGCGCCGCAATTGGCAGACGTTGAGCGCGGTGTGGTGCGCGAGGCGCTGGATCGGTTGCAGCGATTGCTGGAAGATCTGGACATGGTGCGTGAGCAATGCGTGATCGCCCAAGAAGACCTCAGCAACCGTTTGGCGGCGGCCCTGAACCAGCGCATGTACCTGCTGGGCTTGGTGTCCAGTGTGTTCCTGCCGCTGAGTTTCCTCACTGGTTTGCTGGGGGTGAATCTGGGGGGCATTCCGGGCGCGGAGTCGCCATGGGGATTTGTGGCGTTCAGCCTGATGCTGCTGGGCGTGGGCGCGGCGATCGCGGTATTGCTGCGGCGCTGGCGTTGGTTGTGAAACGGCCCCGTTGCCGGGGCCGTAAGGGTCAGCGGCGGTAGATCGGCCGCGGGTCCTGGGTATCACCTTGGTAGGTCACCGAGAAATCCTTCAGGCCCTTGAGGGCATCCTCCAGATTGCGGTCTTCACGCACCGCGAACGCATTGAAGCCGACCCGCGACAGGTAAAACAGTTGATCGCGCAGTACGTCACCGATGGCGCGCAGCTCGCCGTGGTAGCCGAAGCGGGTGCGCAGCTCACGGGCATAGCTGTAGCCGCGCCCGTCACGGAATACCGGGAAGTCGATGGCAATCAGCGGCAGTCGGTCGAGATCCTCGACCAGCGCTTCCGGCTCCTCGCCGGGGGCCAGCCAAACGGCGACCTCGCCGCGCGCCAGCAATGCCTCGCGCTGGGCCAGCCAGACCGGCAGCGGCACCAAAATCGGGCCGTCCGCCGGCAGACCGTCGGCTTCGATTTGTTCGGTGGTCAGCCGCAGCCAGCGGTCGTCGACGATTTCGCCGTTTTTAATGATGGCTGCCATAGGCGCGCTCCTTGAACGGTTCGATGCCTACGCGCTCGTAGGTATCAATGAATCCTTCACCCGGGTGGCGCTGCTCGACGTAGAGATCCACCAGTCGTGCGATCACGTCCACCACTTCGTCCGCCTCGAACGAGGGGCCGAGTTTCTCGCCAATCACGCAGTGGCTGTCACCGCGCCCACCGAGGGTGATTTGGTAGTACTCGCGGCCTTTTTTGTCGACCCCGAGAATGCCAATGTGGCCGATATGGTGGTGACCACAGGCGTTCATGCAGCCGGAAATATTCAAATCCAGCGGACCAAGATCGTGCAGATAGTCGAGGTCTTCGAAGCGGCGCTGCAGTGCTTCTGCCACCGGGATCGACTTGGCGTTGGCCAGTGAGCAGAAATCCCCGCCAGGACAGGCAACGATGTCGGTCAGCAAACGGAAGTTGGGGGTGGCGAAGCCGAGCGCTTCCAGCTCTTGCCACAGCGCCGGCAGCTGATCTTGGCGTACGTCCGCCAACACCATGTTCTGCTGGTGCGTGGTGCGGGCCTCGCCGAAGCTGTAACGATCGGCCAGGTCAGCCACCGCATCGAGCTCGGTGTCGGTAATGTCGCCCGGCGCGCGGCCGGTTTTTTTCAGCGTCAGCGTTACCGCCGCATAGCCGGGCTGACCGTGGGCGCTGACGTTGGTGCGGTACCAGCGGCGGAGCGCGGCATCGGCGTCCAACGCTGCGGTAAGCGCGGCAGGCTGATCAGTGGCATCTGCGGCGTAGGGCGGCCGGCTGAAGTAACCGCGCATGCGGCTGACTTCCTCTGCGGTCAGCGTCATCGGCCCGCCTTGCAGGTGGGCAAATTCTTTTTCAGTGAGCGCCCGGAACGCGTCGACACCCAAGGCTTTCACCAAGATCTTGATGCGCGCCTTGTATTTGTTGTCGCGGTTACCGTACTTGTTGTAGACCCGCAGGATGGCTTCCAGATAGGCCAGCAGGTCCGGCCATGCGACGAACTCACCGATCACCTCGCCGACCATCGGCGTGCGACCCAAGCCACCACCGGCCAGCACCTGGAAGCCGGTTTCGCCATCGCGGTGCACGATTTGCACACCGATATCGTGGACGCCTACCAGCGCCAGATCCTGATCCGGCACGGCGTTCACGGCGATCTTGAACTTGCGCGGCAGGTACGCGAATTCCGGATTGAAGGTGGCCCACTGGCGGATGATCTCGCACCACGGGCGTGGATCTTCCAGCTCGTCACCGGCCACGCCGGCGAACTCGTCGGTGGTGACGTTGCGGATACAGTTGCCGCTGGTTTGAATGGCGTGCATGTCTACCGTGGCCAGGAACGCCAGGATGTCCGGCACGTCTTCCAGCGCCGGCCAGTTGAACTGCACGTTCTGGCGGGTGCTGACGTGGGCGTAGCCCTTATCCCAGGTGCGGGCGATGTGGCCCAGCGCACGCAGCTGGCGGCTGCCGAGCATGCCGTAGGGCACCGCCACGCGCAGCATCGGCGCATAGCGTTGGATGTAGAGGCCGTTTTGCAGCCGCAGCGGCAGGAACTCCTCATCGCTGAGTTGTCCGGCAAGGTAGCGCTCGGTCTGGTCGCGGAACTGGGCCACCCGCTCGGCCAGCAGTTGGCGGTCATAGTCCTGGTACAAATACATGGTTCTGCGCGTCGCCTGTAACGAGTGCGTGGGCCCTGCGCAAAACCACACAAAGCGCAGGGTCGGGGCGCCGCACAATAGCAAATCTGCTCATGCCGTAGAAGTCAGTCATCGCTATATTGATATTCGAATAATGAATATGGGTTGCTGCCGCCGCAGCGGTCGTCAAACGTAGGGAAGGGCGTATGCGGGTGGCGTTGGTCGGCATGGTTGACTAAAATGGTCGGAAATTTCCTGCCCGAGTACCCCATGACCCAACCTGTGATCACTGTGACCGAATCGGCCCAGGCCTACTTGCGTGACCTGCTTGAAAAGCAAAGCTCACCGGGCATCGCTGTGCGCATTTTCGTTGAGCGTCCCGGTACCCCCCATGCTGAGTGCTGCATGGCCTATTGCCCGGAAGGTGAGCAAGAAGCAGACGACGTGCGTCTGGAATTCGAAGGCTTCCACGCCTTCATTGAAGCTGCCAGTGTGCGCTATCTGGAAGATGCCTCCATTGACTTCAAGAAAGACAGCATGGGCGGTCAGCTGACCTTCCGTGCGCCGAAGTCGCGAGTACCGGATCTGCACGAAGATGCCAGCCTCGAAGAGCGTATCAACTACATTTTGTACACCGAGATCAACCCGAATCTGGCCTCGCACGGTGGCAACGTGCAGCTGCTGGAACTGACCGAGGACAACGTGGCGGTGCTGGAATTCGGCGGTGGCTGCCAGGGCTGCTCGGCAGTGGACATGACGCTCAAGAGCGGCGTGGAGCGCACTCTCAAAGAGCGTCTCCCGGAACTGACCGCGGTACGCGACAAGACCGATCACTCGGTCACCGACAACGCGTATTATCGCTGACAGCAAAAAGGGCGCCTAACGGCGCCCTTTTCAATGGTGCGTTGGCACCCTCAATATTTGCAGCTGGGCACTCGCCCGGCAGCGCGGGCTTGCTGGTAGTCCGGCATCACACTGGCCAGCTGCGATTGCAGCTCACGGATACGCGATGCGCTGGAGGGGTGGGTGGACAGAAACTGCGGTCCACCACCGCCGCCACTGGCCGCCGCCATGTTTTGCCACAAGGTCACGCTTTCGGCCGGATTGAAGCCGGCTTTGGCCATCAGCTGTAGGCCGATCACATCGGCTTCGGTTTCGTGCTTGCGACTGAACGGCAGTGCGACGCCGACTTGGGCACCCACACCGAGCAGGCCCATCAAACTGTTCTTCATCGGCGACGGATCACCGCTGATGGCGGCGATCAGTTGCAGCCCGCTCTGGGTAGCAGATTGGATCGACACCCGCTCGTTAGAGTGTTGAGCCAGCACGTGGCCGACCTCGTGGCCCATGACTGCGGCGACTTGGTCCTGATTGACCGCCACTTTCAGCAGCCCGGTGTGGATGCCAATCTTGCCGCCCGGCAACGCGAAGGCGTTGGCGGTGTCGTCCTGGAACAGGTTCACTTCCCACTTCTGGTCGCCGTCCAGTACTGCCGTAATGTGGTCGGCGATGCAGCGCACATAAGCGGTTTGCGCTTTGTTGCTGCTGATCGGGGTTTCCTGTTTCAACTGGTCGTAGGCAGCGACCCCCATCTTGTCCATGTCCGAGGCGGACATCATCAGGAATTGCTGGCGCCCCAGCGGCGAGGTAGCACAAGCTGCCAGCGCCACGGACAGCGTTCCCAATTGCAGCATGCGGTTCAGACGAGCCATGTTCGGTTCCTTCGTGGCAATCAGCGGGCGGGGCGGCGGCCCCGCGCCGAGTTTACTCCCATTCGCGCAGATAGCGGCGTGACACAAGCATCAACCACCCGGCCCAGACACTGCTGCCGAGAAACACCAGTAGGCCCGGTATCGAGATGTCCCACAGCGACGGCGGCACGCGGCCACCAAGCATGATGGCACCGCTGACCACGCCGGCCAGCACCATCAGTGCTTGGATCTGGCGGTACTGCGAGCGTTCCATGTGCCGTACCAGTCGCTCCAGGTGACGCGGGTCGATGCCCTGGCTGCCGTTCGGCGTCGGCCCCGCGGGTGAGGGCGGTGCGTACAGGCGATCGACGGCATCCAGCGCCCGCAGCCCGAGGCTGCGCGCTAACCGCACCGGGCTGTAGCGGGTGCGCAGCATGCGTTTGATCAATGGCTCGGCTTCGCTCATGACGTCGAAGTCCGGGTGAATCAGGCGGCCGAAGCCTTCCAAGGTAATGATCGCCTTGATCAGCAGCGCCATGTCCGGTGGCAAAATCAGGTTGTGGTTGCGGATCAGACCGGTGATGTCGTTGAGCAGCCCGCCCACATCCAATTCCGACAGCGGCACACCGTAATAGAGCGAAATCACGTCTTCGATGTCGGCCGTGAGCGCTTCCATGTCCACCGGCATGCCATCCGACCAGCGCGCCAACACGGCAGCGCAGCCTTCCGGCTCTTGCAGCACCACCGCTTTGACGATCTGCACCATCTGTTCTTGGCGCTGCGGCGACAGCTTGCCGACCATGCCGTAATCGAGCATGCCGATGCGGTTGCCGGTCATGATCAGGAAGTTGCCCGGGTGTGGGTCGGCGTGGAAAAAGCCATCTTCCAGTGCCATTTTCCAGGCAATGGCGGCACCGCGGCGTGCCACCAGCGGTCGGTCGACGCCAGCCGCGTCAAGCTTCTCCAGTTGCCGTGCGGGGATGCCTTCGATCAGCTGCTGCACCGACAGGGTGGCGGAGGTCCACTGCCAGTACACCTTTGGCACTTCCACCCATTTCAGTTTCGATAGGTTGCTGCGGATGCGATCGGCGTTGCGCGCTTCGATGGTGAAGTCCAGCTCGCGGCTCAAAGAGCGCTCGAACTCGCGCACCAAATCCAGCGGTCGGTAGCGGCGCAGTTCGGCGGAGTTGTCTACCGCCAGGCGCGCCACGGTGCGCAGCAGCCGCAGATCGGAGTCGATTTTGTCGCGGATGCCGGGCTTCTGGATTTTCAGCACCACCGCATCGCCACGGCGGGTGGTGGCACGGTGTACTTGGCCGATCGAGGCCACACCCAACGGCACCGGGTCGATGTGGCGAAAAACGGTATTGGCGGGTTTGCCGAGCGCCTTGTCGATCAACGGCTCCAGCGTGCTCCACGGCAGTGCCGGGGCGTTGTCCTGCAGGTTCTCGAATTCGTCAATCCATTCACGCGGGAACATGTCCACGCGGGTGGCAAGGATCTGGCCGAGCTTGACGAAGGTGGGACCCATTTCTTCCAATGCGCAGCGTAGTCGCTGGGCGGTGGGCATGGTCACCAGCTCGCGGTCGATCGGGGCGCGTACCCATTTGCCGGCCTGTTCCAACGGGGCGGCCAAACCCAAGCGGCGAATCACATCGCCAAAACCGTACTTCAACAAAATGGCGGCCAATTGGTTAGCGCGCCGCAAATCGCGTCCCGTGTCCAGTAAGCTCACGCAAAGCTCCTTTTATTGTCGGTGTAGTGCACGGAGTGATTCGCTCCGTGTGCTGTCACAGGGTGGAGCCTGCACCATAAAGAACATTGTTGTATGACTCTATGGCGTTCCTGTCACTGAGCTTTGTCCGGGAGATCATCATGTTTCGACGCAGTTTGCCGCTGCCCACCGCCGATCAAGCATTGCCGGGTCGCGATCAACCGATGCCGGTGGTGGCGCCGCACCGCGTCACTGGCCAACCACTCACACCACCCTGGCCGTCTGGCAGCGCTTCGCTGCTGATCGGCATGGGCTGCTTCTGGGGAGCCGAACGGCTGTTCTGGCAACTGCCCGGCGTGCTGGTGACTGCGGTCGGCTACGCCGGTGGCCATACTCCGAACCCGACCTACGAGGAGGTTTGCAGTGGCGGCACTGGCCACAGCGAAGTGGTGCTGGTGGTGTATCAGCCGCAGCAGGTGAGTCTGATGCAGCTGTTGGCGACGTTTTGGGAAGGGCATGATCCGACTCAGGGCATGCGCCAAGGCAACGATGTCGGCACCCAGTACCGTTCGGTGCTGTATCTCAATAATGCTGACGATCTGGCGGCAGCGGAAAGCAGTCGCGATCGTTATCAGCAACGCTTGAGCGCTGCCGGCTACGGCCCGATCACCACCGAGATCCGCAGCGGCGTCACGTTCTACTATGCCGAGCCGGAACATCAGCAGTATCTGGATCGCTATCCGAACGGCTATTGCGGCCTAGCCGGTACCGGTGTCAGTTGCCCGGTGGGATTGGAGGCGTAACGTCGCTGGGGGCCACCGCAGCGCCGTAGCCGCTGCGCTGCGGCATCCCTGGGCAGGATCAGAAGGGCGCCGGTGATTCGAACGTCATCCAGCGGCCGTCGTCGGGGTGGGCAAATCCTAGCGCAGTGGCATGGAGCAGTAGCCGCGGGCTGGCGGCCAAGTGGGATAGCGGTGCGTACAGGTCACAACCGAGAATCGGGTGGCCGATGGCGCGCAGATGCAGCCGCAGCTGGTGTGAGCGGCCGGTGATCGGGTACAGCGCCAGACGGGTGCGGTCTGGCTCACTGGCGAGCACTTTATAGCGGGTCAGCGACGGTTTACCGAGCCGGTGGCACACTTTCTGCCGCGGCCTACGCAGCCAGTCAGGCCGCAGCGGCAGATCGATTTCTCCTTCTGCCAGACGCACCGCACCGGCCACCACCGCCTCGTAGGTTTTGTCGACCTGACGCTGGGCAAAAGCGTCGTTGAGGCGGCGTTGGGCGGCGGCGGTGCAGGCGAACACCATCAGACCAGACGTATCCAGATCGAGCCGGTGTACCACGCGCACCTCGGCGTCCTGCTGCTGCAAACGGCTGGTGACACTGTCGTGGTTTTCCGGACCCCGGCCCGGCACGGACAGCAGTTGGCTCGGCTTTTCCACGACCCAGCAGTGCGCGTCCCGGTACAGCGTGCGCACCGGCTCCAAGCAGGGAGCAACGATGCGGTAGGGGCGCTCGATCACGCCTCGACTCCGAACACGCGCTGGAACACCTCACGGTAATGCTGGGCGAAATGGATGGTCATGCCGTCGCGCAGGTAGTCAGGCAGCTCGTCCACATCGCGCTGGTTGGCCGCCGGCAGGATCAGCTCCTTGATGCCGACCCGGCGCGCGGCAATCACTTTCTCGCGGATGCCACCTACTGCCAGCACCTGGCCGGTGAGGGTGAGTTCGCCAGTCATCGCCAACTTGCGCGGCAGCGGCTGATTACGCAGCAGCGAGATCAGCGCTGTGGCCATGGTGACGCCGGCGCTGGGACCGTCCTTCGGTGTGGCGCCTTCGGGCACGTGCAGATGCACGAATGCATCCTTCAGAGCATCCGGTGCCGCACCGTAGCGGGCCAGGTGGCTGGCCACATAGCTGTAAGCGATTTCGCTGGACTCGCGCATCACATCACCCAGCTGGCCAGTCTGGCGGAAGCCGCGGCCATTTTGGTGGGTAATACTGGCCTCCACCGGCAGCGTGGCGCCGCCCATGGACGTCCACGCCAGCCCGGTGACCACGCCGACGCCGCGCAGCGGCTTCTCGGTGACGAAGTAGGGCGGGCCGAGGAACTCCACCAGGTTGCGCCCACTGACCGAGATCGGTCCGCTGCCTTCGAGCAAGCGCACCACTGCCTTGCGCACGATGCGCTGCAGCTGTTTGTCGAGATTGCGCACGCCGGCTTCGCGGGCGTAACCCTCAATCACCTGACGCAGCGCACTGTCGGAAATCTTCAGCTGTGACGGCTTCACTGCCGCTTGCTCTAGCGCTTTCGGCCACAGGTGTTTGCGGGCGATCTGCACTTTTTCCTCGCTGATGTAGCCGGCCAGCCGGATCACTTCCATACGGTCCAGCAGCGGGCCGGGAATGCTGTCGAGGGTGTTCGCAGTGCAGATAAACAGTGCGCCGGACAGGTCCACGCGCAGGTCCAAATAGTGATCAAGGAAATGATCATTTTGGGCGGGATCGAGCACCTCCAGCAGTGCTGAGCCGGGATCACCCTGGAATGAGCGGCCCATCTTGTCGATCTCGTCGAGCATGATCACCGGGTTGCTGGTGCCGGTTTCCTTCAACGCCTGCACCAATTTACCGGGCAAGGCGCCGATGTAAGTGCGGCGGTGGCCCTTGATTTCGGCTTCGTCACGCACGCCACCAAGACTGAGGCGGTAAAACTCCCGCCCCAGCGCGGCGGCAATGGCTTGGCCGATGCTGGTTTTGCCGACGCCGGGCGGTCCCACCAGCAGCAAAATGGCGCCGCGCATTTCGCCGCGGTGGGCCCCCACCGCGAGGAACTCAAGAATGCGTTCTTTGATGTCTGACAGGCCGGCGTGGTGTTGCTCCAGAACGCTGCGCGCGTGGCTCAAGTCCAGATTATCGGGGGACTGTTTGCCCCACGGCACCTGGGTTAGCCAATCTAGATAGTTGCGGGTAACGGCGTACTCTGGCGAGCCGGTTTCCAGCAACGACAGTTTGTGCAACTCGTCCTCAAAGCGTCGCTGCACCGCTTCTGGCGGCGTCAGCAGCGCCATGCGCTGGCGAAACTCATCGTGGTCAGCGGTGCGGTCGTCCTTCGACAGGCCGAGCTCTTTTTGGATCACCTTGAGCTGCTCACGCAGGAAGAACTCGCGCTGCTGAGTGGATATTTTCTCATCCACTTGTTCGTTGATAGCCGCTTGCAGACGCGCCACTTCCAGTTCTTGCTTCAGCAGCACCAGCACTTTTTCCATGCGCTTGAGCAGCGGCACAGTTTCCAGCACTGCTTGCAGATCATCGCCACTGGCGCTGGTCAGCGCGGCGGCAAAGTCCGTCAGCGGTGACGGCTCCCGTGGGCTGAAATTCTGCAGATACAGCTTCAGCCCTTCGTTGTAGAGCGGGTTGAGCGGCAGCAATTCCTTGATGGTATTGATGATTGCCAGCGCATAGGCCTTCACCGAGTCGGAGTCGTCCTCGGTTTCTTCTGGGTATTCCACTTCTACCAAGTAAGGCGGCTTGCGGCTTAGCCAGCCGGCAATGCGAAACCGGGTCAGGCCCTGCACCACTAACTGCAGAGTGCCGGATTCGCTGCTGGCGTTGTGCACCCGCACTAGGCAACCGTATTCGGGAAATTGATCCGGCGTGCTCTGTTCTGGCGATTGCGCGCCTACATAAACCAGGCCCACGGTGTGGTGCGGCGTCTGGCTGACCCGTTCCACCGTTGGTTGCCATGGTTCTTGCTGGAACAGTACCGGTTGCACCAAACCCGGCATGAACGGGCGCTGGTTTACCGGCAGCAAATGGATGCGTTGCGGGCGCTGGTCCGGAATAACCAGCGACGCTCCGGGCGCGTCGGCGCGTTGATCGTCACTCATGATGGCTTCCGTGAGGCAATTCAGGATAGAGCGATGATGGTGGCAGCGGCGGATATTTCAATAGCTTGGCGCGGTCGCTGCGTCAGCACCGAGCAACGCACAGAAGCGCGCTAGGTCAATGTTGCCGCCGCTGAGCAGCACGCCGACGCGCTGACCACGCCAGTGCTGCGCGTGCCGACGCAGCGCGGCCAACGGCAGGCAGCCGGTGGGCTCCACCACCAGCTTCAGGCGCGCGGCGAGCAAGCCCATGGTCGCCACCAATTCGGCATCGGTGGCGGTGAAAATGTCGTCCACATGCTTGCGGATCAGCGAAAAGGTGAGCTGGCCCAGGTGCTGGGTCTGGGCGCCGTCGGCCAGTGTGCGGGGGGTATCGATGTGCACGATGGCGCCGCGCCGCAGGGATTGCTGGCCGTCGTTGCCAGCCTCCGGTTCGACCCCGTAAATGCGGCACTGCGGCGCCAGCTGACGCAGCGCCAAGGCGCTGCCGGACAGCAGTCCGCCGCCGCCCAAGGGTGCGAGGAAGGCATCCAGCGGACCAGCGTCTTCGATCAGTTCCATGGCGGCGGTGCCTTGCCCGGCAATTACGTCGGCATGGTCATAGGGCGGGATCAGCGTCAGGCCGTCACGCTCGGCCAATTGGCGGCCGATCTGTTCACGGTCTTCGCGGTAGCGGTCATAGAACACGACGTGACCACCGTAGCCGCGCGTGGCCGCGACCTTCACCGCTGGCGCGTCGGCGGGCATCACTATGGTGGCCGGCATGTCGAGCAGGCGCGCGGCGAGGGCGATGGCTTGTGCGTGATTACCGGATGAATAGGCCACGACTCCAGCACGCCGCTGCGCCGGGGAAAAGCGTGACAGCGCGTTGAAGGCGCCGCGGAACTTGAACGCGCCCATACGCTGCAGGTTTTCGCACTTGAACAGCACTTCGCAGCGCAGCTCGCGGTTGAGCGTGGTAGAGGTCATCACCGGGGTGCGGTGGGCATGGCCGTGCAGTCGCCAGGCGGCGGCAGCGACATCAGCGTAGACGGGCAGCAGGGGCATCACAGGTCCTGTGGCAGGGCAGAGGGCAGGTGAGGGTGCGACCGGCTCAGACGTGACAGGTTCCTGTGTGCGCAGTGCATCGCTGGTGCGCTCAGTCCTCGATCACCATCAGTTGCGCCCAGGCGGGCAGTGGATCCTGGGTGCGGCCGTGGGTGATGCGCACCGGGAACTCCGCTTGGCAGCGCTCGACCAATTCGTAGAACGGTGGTCGGCCGGGATCGGCAATGATGATCTTCGCGACGCCGGCTTTGCGGGCACGTCGTACTAGGTTGAGCAGCACCGGCGTCAGCGACTCCCAGAAGCAGATATCGGTGCCGACCAAGGTGTGGATGCCCTGCATGTCTGCTACCCGCAAGCGCTCAAAACGCCGCTGCAACGGCGTCACGCTGACGCCATTGAGTTCGGCGTGAAGATTGAGGAACGGGAACACGCCGGCATCGGCGTCCACCGACGTCACCTGTTGACCAAGTCGTTTGGCAGCAAAGATCGACAGCGGGCCCCAGCCGCAGCCGAGGTCCATGAAGCGCGCGCCGCGCGGTGGGCGCTGGCGCAGCAGGTGGTTCATCACCACGTAGCTTGATTCCCACACTTTAGTGCCGTGCAGGCTCGGGCTGCCGTGTTCGCGGCGTAGCCGGCGCACGGCAGAGTGCTGTGGTGCGAGCAGGGTGATGCCGCGTGTCTGCAGCGCGTGTTTGTCAGGGCGCGCCATGGCGATCTCCTCGGTGGTCCGACAGAGACGGCAAAGATACTTGATCGGGCCTGGCAAAGCATGGATAACGGAGGCCGGTCGAAGACAGCGGAGTGACCTGTGGCACCCCCAACACCGGCGATGCAGCCTGGACGCCGCCAGCAGTGGCACATTAACCGCCGTGCGCTAGCGGCGCTGGTGTCCGGCCGTCCCCGTTATTTCCGTGCGCTCACCACCACTGCACAAGTGGTGGCGCTGTACAGTCGCGCTTGGCCACTGGGCGCGGACGCGCGCGAGCGCGCCCACGCTGTAGCGGCGCAGCGGGTGGCAGAACTGTGTCGGCGCAATGGCGGACTCTGGACCAAGGCCGCGCAATTCTTCAGTAGTCGTTCCGATCTGTTGCCGCCGGTCTACATCGAAGCGCTGCAAACCTTGCAGAACGATGCCGCACCGGTGGCTTTTGCCCAGCTGAAACCCGTGTTACGCAGCGCCTACGGCCCCGGCTGGCAGCAATTGTTCTCGTTCATTGATGAAGCGCCGGTGGCCACTGCATCGATTGCCCAGGTGCACCGCGCGGTGCTCGCCAGCGGTGAAGCGGTGGCATTGAAAGTGCGGTTGCCGGCGGTGGAGAAAGTATTCGAACAGGACGCGCGCGTGTTTCGCTTGCTGGCGCGCTGGTTGTCACCGCTGGTGCGGGTACTGGATGTGGTGCAGGTCACCGAGCACTTGTTGGCGATGACCGAAGAAGAGCTGGATCTGCGCCATGAAGCCCATAATCTGCAGCGCTTTGCACGCTTAGAACAGGTGGAGGGCATTTGCGTACCGACGCTGGTGCCGGAGCTGAGTAAGGCGCAGGTGATGGTCACCCACTGGCTGGCGGGCCAGCGGCTGCGGGAATTTCTCGATGCCCATCCCGCCCATGCGCCACTGCTGCTGGGGCGTCTGCTGGACAGCTATGTGCAGCAGGTGACGCGCTACGGGCTTTATCACGCGGATCCGCACCCGGGCAATTTCATTGTCACGCCGGACGGTACGCTGGCGATCCTCGATTTCGGTGCGGTGGGGAGGCTGACGGCGCCGGAGGTGCAGCGCTACTCGCGGTTGCTGTTCGGGCTGCTGGCGCTGGGATTAGAGCAGGATCAGCCCAGTGATGAGGAAATCGATGCACTGGGACAATTGTTTGTCGACGCCGGCTTTGAAGGTGGCGACCCGGCGACCCTGCGCGAGCTGTCGCGCTATGTGCTCACCGACCGCATGCAGCGCCAGGCGCCACTGGCGTCGATGGGGGACCTGATGGAGCGCTTCCGCGAAGCGCGCATCCGCATTCCTGATTCCTACATCGGTATTTCACGGGTGCTGATCACGCTCGGCGGTTTCCTGATGCAATACCAAGTACCGCTCACGTGGCAGGCTTCGGTTGCCCCTGGCGCAGGTTCCAAACGCCCGCTGCAATGATCAGCACGGTGCCCACTAACGTGGTCCAGTGCAGCAACTCGTCCCAGAACAGGTAACCGAGCAGCGCGGCCCAAATCACGCTGCTGTAGTTGTAGACGCCGATGCGAGCGGGGCTGGCAAAACGATAAGACAACGTCATCAGGCTTTGGCCGAAGGTGGCGATGATGCCCATTGCCAGCAGCCACGGCCACAGTTGCGGGGCGATCTGCAGCGGTGTCCACAGCAGCGGCACAGCAGAAATGACGGTGCCGGTGAGGGTGAACCAAAATACGATGCGGGTGGCGGGCTCGGTGGCCGCCATGTTGCGGATGCCGACCATGGCAATGCTCATCAGTAAAGCGCCGAGCAGAGCGATCAGGTAAGCACTGTCAAAGTGGCCGGGCATCGGCCGCAGGATAAACGCCACGCCGACAAAGCCGAGCAGGATGGCCGCCACCGTGGGGCCGCGCACCCGATCGCCCATCCACAGAAATGCTACCACCGGAATAAAGAACGGCGTGGTCATTTTCACCATTACCGCTTCAGCCAACGGTATCTGCGACAGGGTATAGAAGTAGCAGTACATCGAGCCAAGCCCGGCCACCGCGCGGATGAAATGACTGCCGAACCGGCGGGTGGCCATCTTGGCGATACCGCGTGGCGGCACCATCAGCAGTGCCAGCAGCGGGATCATGCCAAGCAGATTGCGGAAGAACATCACCACCTCGGTGGGCAACTCATCGCTGAGGTGCTTCACCATCGCTGCCATCATCGCCATCAAGATTTCACTGGCGATCAGGCAGAGGGCGCCGAGGCGGATCTGCTCTTGGCTCATGGCATCAGTCGTCGCACTCCGCCCACAGGTCGTGTTCGTCACTGTGCGTGACCACCGCTTCAACCCACTGGCCAGGCTGTAGATGAGTGGCGCCGTTGAGGAACACCAGCCCGTCGATTTCCGGCGCATCGCCGCGGCTGCGGCCGATGGCGCCTTCCTCGTCCACTTCGTCGATCAGCACTTCGATACGTTGGCCGACTTTGCGTGCCAAACGGCGGGCGCTGATACGCGCCTGCACGTTCATAAACCGCTCCAAACGCTCTTGGGCCACTTCCTCTGGCACCGGATCTGGCAGGTCGTTGGCCGGCGCGCCGTCCACCGGGGAATAGATAAAGCAGCCGACGCGATCGAGCTCGGCTTCTTCCAGCCAGTCCAGCAGCAGTTCGAAGTCTTCATCGGTTTCGCCGGGGAAACCGACGATGAAGGTGCTGCGGATTACCAACTCCGGGCAGATCTCGCGCCAGCGGCGGATGCGCTCCAGCGTGTTCTCGGCGTGGGCAGGGCGCTTCATCAGTTTCAGTACCCGCGGGCTGGCGTGTTGGAACGGAATGTCCAGATACGGCAGCAGCAGGCCCTCGGCCATCAGCGGAATGACGTCGTCGACGTGCGGATAGGGATACACATAGTGCAAGCGCACCCATACTTTGAGCGCCGCCAGTGCTTGGCATAACTCCAACATGCGCGTCTTCACCGGCATGCCTTGCCAGAAGCCGGTTTGGTACTTGAGGTCGACGCCGTAAGCGCTGGTGTCTTGGGATACCACCAGTAGCTCCTTCACGCCGGCACGTACCAGCCGCTCGGCTTCATCCAGCACGTCACCCACCGGCCGGCTGACCAGTTTGCCGCGCATGCTGGGGATGATGCAGAAGGTGCAGCCGTGGTTGCAGCCTTCGGAAATCTTCAAGTACGCGTAGTGGCGCGGCGTCAGCTTAATGCCTTGCGGCGGCACCAGGTCGACAAACGGATTGTGGTCCGTGGAGGGCGGCACCACTTCGTGCACCGCGTTGACCACCTGCTCATACTGCTGCGGGCCGGTCACGGCCAGCACCTGCGGGTGCACGGCGCGGATGTTGTCTTCCTCGATACCCATGCAGCCGGTGACAATCACCTTGCCGTGTTCTTGGATCGCCTCGCCGATGGCTTCCAGCGATTCGGCTTTGGCCGCGTCGATGAAACCACAGGTGTTGACCACCACCACGTCGGCGTCCTGGTAGGTCGGTACGACCTCGTAGCCTTCAGTGCGAAGCTGGGTAAGAATCCGCTCGGAATCCACGAGCGCCTTGGGGCAGCCAAGGCTGATAAAGCCGACCTTTGGGGACATGATGCACATCTCTGTTTCGGGGGGCGGCATTCTAACTGCGAAGCGGGAGCGGGTGCCATGGAGCGCTGGTTTTTTGCCTTGCCGGTACCGCCGCCGGTGCATGCTGGTTTGCTCCAGCATCACCACGGTACACCGGCGTTGGGTGCAGAGCGGCCGGCGGACTGGCATTTGACGGTTCTTTTCATCGGCGTTTACCCAGCGGCTGCGTTGGCGGAATTACTGCCACAGGTGGCGGCTGACTGTGCCCGGTTGGCGCCGGTTCCGTTGGAGGTTGACGGTCTGGTGCCTTTTCCGGGTGTCAGTGGGCCGATGCAGGTGGCACGGGTGCGCGACAATGGACCACTGCGAGCGCTGCATGGCTGTGCTGGGCAGTGGCGGAACAGGCTCGACTTAGCGCCGGAAATGCGCCGTTTTCGACCGCATATTACGTTGCATCGCCAAGCGCCGCAGGCGGAGCATATTGCGTTGCCGCTGTCGGGCTTGGCCGACCGACTTGGGCTCTATGGGCGTGCAGCAAAGGGAGCGGGGCAGCGCTATCGCCTAGTGGCTGATTGGGCACTGAGCGGAACATAAATCGCGGGCAAGAAAAAAGCCGCATTAGCGGCTTTTCTCGAGGGACATTGCTGAATCGGGAGAACAATGTCGATGTTGGTCGGAGTAGCAGGATTCGAACCTGCGACCCCTACGTCCCGAACGTAGTGCTCTACCAGGCTGAGCTATACTCCGTAAAGTGGTGCGCATTCTAGCAAGGTTTTTAAAGATTGCTAGTCCTTGATGAAAAGAAACTTTCGCATCTCGCTGCCGAACCGGTCGCTGTGCATAATGCGCGCCATGAAAACATCGACCCCGATTGCTGAAACTGAACTGGTGCATCCGCGCGCCACCCTGGTCTTGCAGCGCTATCCGCGCTCGCCACGGGAACGGCTGCGTGCCTGGGATGGCGCCGACCTTTATCTGCTTGATGAGGCCACCGACCAACCGGCCTTGGTGCTCAATGACAGCTGCGGTGCACTGGCGTTGGCGCTGCCGGCGGACACCGTTTCGGTGGGCGATTCTTGGTTGGCGCGGGCAGCGCTGGCGGCCAACGCCGCCGACAACCAACGCCCGCTGCCGCAGTGGGCGTGGCCGCATCAAGATTGGCCGGCGCGCGCACAGGTGCTGGTCCGAGTGCCGAAAGAGTTGGCGCTGCTGGAATACCAGTTGTGGCGGCTGGGCCAGCAATTACCGGCTGGTACGCCGGTGCAGCTGGCGTGGATGGACAAGCATTTGCCGGCCGGGCTGGTGGAGCTGGCGCGCCACTACCTCGATGGGGTGGAACTGCTGCCTGGGCGTCGCAAAGCGCACGGCCTGCGCGGACAGCTGCCGCAGCAGCCGGTAGCTGAGTGCGGTTACCCGTTGGTGCTGCCGGTGGAAGAGTGGGGCGGTGCGCCGCTGCGGGTCGAGGCGGGGGTGTTTGCCCAGCGCCAAATCGACATCGGTGCCCGGGCTATGCTGCCGGTGATCCCCACTGGCATCGACGGCACCATTGCTGATCTCGGTTGCGGCGCCGGTATCCTCGGCATCGCCGCGGGGCTGCGCAATCCGCAGGCCAAGCTGCTGTTCTGCGATGAATCCTCGCAGGCGATTGAAAGCGCGCGCCACAATGCCACTGCGCAACTCGGTGCCGAGCGTGTCGCGTTTCATCTGGGGCACGGGCTGGACGGGATCGACACGCCGTTGGATCTGATCCTACTCAACCCACCGTTCCACCGTGGCCACGCCGTCGATGACGCGGTGGCACGTATGCTGTTTCGGCAGGCGGCCGACCATTTGGCCGCTGATGGGGCGTTGTGGGTGGTCGGCAACCGCCACTTGGCCTATGGCAATGTGCTCAAGCGGCACTTCGCGGACGTGGAGCAGGTGGCTGGCGATCGCAAGTTCATCGTCTGGCGGGCGCGCCAATCACGCCGCACTGGGAATAACGCCCGGCCTTGAGCCGGGCGGGTACCCTTTACGGCAGGGCGATGCGGTCGAAGTCAGTCACCACCGGATGACTGCAGGTCGGCGCCAGGCCGTCCCGGTCCAGCAGTGTGGTTTGTAGGCCGGCCGCGGCGGCGGCATCCAGCTCTTCCACGATATCCGACAGGAACAAGATCTGGTCCGGTTCACAGCCAATGGCGGCGGTGATGCGCCGGTAGCTGTCCGCTTCACGTTTGCCGCCGCTGGTGGTGTCGAAGTAACCGGAGAACAGTCCGGTCAAGTCTCCGGCGGTGCTGAAACCGAAGAACAGTTTCTGTGCCGCGATCGATCCTGAGGAATACACATATAACGGCAGGCCAGCATCGTGCCAACGACGCAGCGCGGCCGGCACTTCCTCGTACATGTGGGCTTGGTACGCCCCGCTACGGTAGCCATGGTCCCAGATCATGCCCTGCAGGGCTTTGAGCACGGTGTGTTTGCGGTCTTGCTCGATCCAGGGCTGCAACAGTGCATTGACCGCGGCGGCATCGGCCAACGGTTCGCCGAGTTCGGCACGCAGTGCTTGTACCTGTTGCTGTACTGCGGCGTCCTGCCAGTGGTCAGCGAGAAACTGCGGCAAGGCTGCGGCGGCGTAGGGGAACAGCACCTCCTTCACAAAGCGGATGCTGCTGGTGGTGCCCTCGATGTCAGTCAGAACCACACGGACCACGCTCATGCCTCCAGCCGCGGGAACCGATCGGCGATGTTGTCGCCGGTGAAATTGGCGACCCAGCCTTCCGGGTTGTCAAACAGGCGGATGGCAATGAAGTAAGGCTGCGGGCCCATGTCGAACCAGTGGCGGGTATTGGCGGGTACCGAGATCAGGTCGCCTTGTTCGCACAGAACTTCGTAAACCTTGTCGTCCGGGTGCAAGGTGAACAGGCCGCTGCCAGCGACAAAAAACCGCACTTCATCTTCGCTGTGGCGGTGTTCACTGAGAAACTTCTGTCGCAGGGCTGCTTTATCTGGGTGGTCGCTGTTGAGGCTGACCACGTCCACGGTTTGGTAGCCTTCTTCGGCGATCAATCGGTCGATGTCGGCGCGGTAGGCGGCAATCACTTGCTCCTGCGGGGCGCCGGGCGCCAATTCGGCACTTGCTTGCCAGCGCTCGAAGCGCACGCCAATAGCCGCCAGTTGGCGGGCGATTTCCGGGTGGTCACTGCTGGTGACCAGTGCCTGCGACGGGTTGTCTTGGTGGTAAATACGGATGCGGCTCATGCCCGGCTCCTCATCTGGCGGCGCTGTACTTCCACCGCGAACAAAAACTCCAGTGCTTCCAGTTGGCGGTAGCAGGCCGCCATCGACTCCCCCCAAGTGTAAACGCCGTGGCCACGGATCAGGTACGCATGGGTAATGGTGCCGGCGTCCATGGCGGCGTCCACGTCGCGGGCCAGTGCGTCGATGTCCTGGGTGTTTTCGAACACCGGGATGTCGAGCACCGTGTCATGGGTGCTGTTGCCGCCGAACGCTTTCAGCAGCTCATAGCCTTCCAGCCGCAGCCGTTTCTGGTCCGCCAATTCCATGGTCAGCACGGTGCTGGCCATGGAATGGGTGTGCAGCACTGCCTGCGCATCGGCATGGCGACGGTAGACCTGTGTGTGCAGGCCGGTTTCCGCCGACGGTTTGCCGGGCGAGGCGCCTTGGTTGTTGGCCAGCTCCACTACCATGATGTCGGCTTCGCTCAGCAAGCCTTTGTCGCGTCCGGACACGGTGACCGCGCAGTAGCGGTCATTGAGACGCATGGAATAGTTGCTGCTGGTGGCCGGCGACCAGCCGTGCTGATAAATCCGCTGTCCGGTGGCGGCCAAGGTGCGGGCGGCGGCGCGAAACGCGGTGGGGGACCAAGGACGGGCGCTCATGAATGGGCTCCTGCAAACTCGGGGGCGGGCAGCGCCAGATGGGCGCGCACCGCTGCGGTATCGGGGCGGGTAATGACGCCGCGCTCAGTGACAATGGCACTGATCAGGCCCGCCGGCGTGACATCAAACGCTGGGTTGAACACCGGTACTGTGGCCGGTGCCACTGGCACGCCGTGGATCTGCCGTACTTCATCGGCCGGACGTTGCTCGATCGGTATGGCGCTGCCGTCCGCCAATTGCGGATCGATGGTCGCCACCGGCGCAGCAACAATGAACGGAATGCGGTGATGGTGCGCCAGCACCGCCAATCCATAAGTGCCGATCTTGTTAGCGGTATCGCCATTGGCGGTGATGCGGTCGGCACCGACGATCACGGCGCCGATACGGCCGCTCTGCATCAGCACTGCCGCCATGGAGTCGGTCACCAGCGTGACCGGCACGCCATCCTGCATCAGTTCCCAGCTGGTAAGGCGGCTGCCCTGCATCCAGGGGCGGGTCTCGCCGGCGTAGACGCCGGCAATGCGACCCCCTTGCCAAGCGGTGCGGATCACACCGAGGGCCGTGCCGTGGCCGCCGGTTGCCAGCGTGCCGGTGTTGCAGTGGGTGTAGATGAAGCTGCCTTGCGGCAGCAGGCTGACGCCGTGCTCGGCAAGCCGGTGGTTCAGCGCCAGATCTTCGGCATGGATGTGTTCCGCTTCAGCGACAGCGCGGGCAATCAGTGCTTCCCCTTCAAGCCCGGCGAGTACCTTGCCCATCCGTTCTAACGCCCAGAACAGGTTCACCGCGGTAGGGCGGCTTTCGGCCAGCTGCTGCAGCGCTGGCGCCAGCCGCTCCAGACTGGCCTCGGCACCGAGGCGCTGCGCCGCCAAGGCGACCCCATAGGCCGCAGCAATGCCGATCGCCGGGGCGCCACGCACCACCATGTCGCGGATCGCCGAGGCCACGTCAGTGGCGTCGTGACAGGGCATCCAGCGGGTGTCATGGGGCAATGCACGCTGGTCCAATACATCCAAACGCTGGCGGTGCCAGCACAGAGCGGTCAACTCCACGCGAAGATCTCGAAAGCGGGTCAATCGGAGGCCGGGAAATCCAGAGGAGGGCGGCCGTAGCGCCGGCGGATCCAGTTGCAACTGCGGTACACCGACGGGCGTCGAATGATAGCGCGTTCGAGCCGGTATTTCCCCGGAAAGCTGCTGACCCCGATGGCCACTAGGATGGTCAGCAAACCCTGTCCCGGCAGTACCAGCATGGCCACGCCACACAGTAGTAACACCAGCGCCAACAGATTGCGCAGTAGCCACCACAGCCGCCGCAGCGGGCCGCGGTCGCTGAGTGTCACCGGCGGGCGGGAAAAGTAGTCGGCGGGCATCTTCACGATCAGCCATGGCAATGCCACCGTGGAGGCGACCGCCATTACTGCGCCGCCAATCGCCATCCACGGCAGCCACGGGCCAAGTACGTCAAGGTAGGGTTCGAGCCACTCGGGTATCACGATGGGCAGCGCCGCTATGGAGGTGGGAGCGGGCTACAATGGGGGCGCTGTCGGCAGAAATCAAACGCTGCCGCAGCGAGGAGGTGACATGGTTTGGATCATGGTTTTGGCCGCTGTTACGCTGCTGCTGGCAGTGGTGGCGGCGCTGCTGTGGTATCGGGTGTGGCAGCGTCAGCGACAGCAACTTGCCCGGCGCCGGGATGAGCAGCAACAGGTGCGGTTGGAGCTGTCAGTCATTGCCCGCGCAGTGTTGCAGCGAGACATGGATCCGGTGGAAGGCGCGTTGCGTCTGGCGGCGCGGCTGCCGTATTGTCCGGTGCCGGGTTCTCTTGAGGCCATTCGCGCGTTGGCAGATGCTGCCGCAGCACTGGACATCGGTGCGGCATACCGCGCATTGCCCACGGCGGAACAGCGGCGGCAGGACCAGCTGCGTAAAACATTGGCAAACCAATACCGAACGGCGCTGGCCGTAGAACTGCTGGCGTTGGCCGAGCACAAATAAAACGGGGCGCAGTGCGCCCCGTTTTATTGCCCCGCCGGGTGATCAGCTATCGGTGTTGCCAGCATTGGTCGCAGCAGGGGCTTTCTTAGCGGGCGCTTTTTTGGCAGGCGCCTTCTTAGCAGCTGCTTTGGCCGGCGCTTTCTTGGCTACGGCCTTGGTCGTAGCAGGGGCTTTGGCGGTCGCAGCCTTCGCTTTTGGCGCGGCTTTTTTGGCGGGGGCTTTTTTCACAGCAGCAGTTTTAACCGGGGCTTTCTTGGCAGCGGCTTTTTTCGCAGCCGGTTTAGCGGCGGTCTTCTTAGCAGTGCTGCCGGCATCTTTCTGCAGGGATTTGATGCGCTTTTCCAAGTCTTTTTCGTATTGGGAAATGACCTTGGCAAGGCTGTTAGCCTGTTTGGCGGTGGCTTTGAGTACTTTAACTTCAGTTTCTAGCAGCTTGCGGCGGGCTTCGGATTCGGTCACACGGCCACGGGCCTCGTCTACTGCTTGGCGAGCGCGATCGATTTGTTTCTGCACCCGCGCGGTGGCTTTGTCGCGGTACTCATTCTGCAGTTTTTCCAGCTGTCCCAGGTTGGCGCGCTGTTTTTCGATTTCCGCTTTGACACGGGCGCGGGCGCTCTCCAGTTGCTTCTCCAGCGCGGCAACCTGCTTCTCGCGCTCTTGGTCAAACCGCTCGGCCAGTTTACGGATTTGGGCTTGCAGTTCTTCGACTCGGTCTTTCACTTGTTTTGCGGCCATGGATGACTTCCTTTCCCCTGCAGCAGGTTTGGACTCGGCAAGGCGCCAAGCCGTAGTGGGTGAGCACCGGGACAGCAGACTCCGATTGCGCACACAACTTTATGTCAGAAGCGGATACCCCACAACAAAACCGCCGGTGCGCGTGGCCTTTGCCGATACTCTGTTCGACAATAGCGGCCCGCATCGGATCGCACAGGGCAACAGGTGATGACAACAGCTCCTTCAAAATTGGTTGTGGCCATCAGTTCGCGGGCGCTGTTTGATTTGGAAGACAGCCACCGGGTCTTCGTTGAACAAGGACTGGACGCGTTTCAGGCCTACCAGCTTGCCCATGAGGATCAACCGCTGGCACCTGGCGATGCATTCCCCTTAGTGCAGAAACTGCTGCGACTGAATGAAGCGGCTGGCTGCGAGCGGGTCGAGGTGATTCTGCTGTCTCGCAATAGCTCTGATACCGGGCTGCGAGTGTTCAACTCCATCGATCACCACCAGTTGCCAATCGTGCGCGCGGCCTTTACCAGTGGGCTGAGTCCGCACCGCTATGTGGCACCCTTTGGCGCCCACCTGTTCCTCTCCACCGATGAAGAGGATGTGCGGCGCGCGTTGGCCGAGGGCCAGGCGGCAGCACGCATCATGTCTGGTGCTGCGGCCGGATCCGCCAGCCTGCCGCTGCGCATTGCGTTTGATGGCGATGCGGTCCTGTTCTCGGACGACTCCGAGCGCATTTATCAGCAGCAAGGACTGGAGGCATTTGCGGAAAATGAGCGGCGCTCAGCCCACGAGCCGCTGGCAGGCGGACCGTTCAAAGGTTTTCTCGCTGCGCTCTATCAGTTGCAGCAGGACTTCGGCAGCGACGATTGCCCGATCCGCACCGCTTTGGTGACTGCACGTTCGGCGCCCTCCCATGAGCGGGTGGTGCGCACGTTCCGCGCGTGGAATATTCGCCTCGATGAAAGCCTGTTCCTCGGCGGTCGTGAGAAAGGGCCGTTCCTGCGTGCCTTCGGTGCTGACGTGTTCTTTGACGATCAAGAGGGCCACTGTGAGTCCGCCGCCCAGCATGTGGCCGCCGGACATGTGCCGCATGGCGTGAAAAACGAACTGTAGTGAAGCTGGGGGGATGGCGCGGTCATATTCTGTGGGAGTATATTATTCTTCGCACTTATAACCGAGGTCTGCCATGAAGCTGCAACAACTGCGTTACGTGTGGGAGATCACCCGCAACGATCTGAACATCTCCGCCACGGCTCAGGCGCTGTATACGTCGCAGCCGGGCATCAGCAAACAGGTGCGCATGCTCGAAGACGAGTTGGGGGTGGAGATTTTCGCACGCTCCGGCAAGCACCTGACCCACGTCACCCCGGCCGGCGAAGCTATTCTCGCGCGCATCGGCGATATCCTGCGCAACGTCGAAGCGATCCGCCGCGTATCCCAAGATTTCCGCGATGAGACCCGCGGTGAACTGAGCATTGCCACCACCCACACCCAGGCGCGCTACGCGCTGCCGCCGGTGATCCAACGTTTCACAGAACGCTTCCCGGACGTGGCCTTGCACCTGCACCAGGGGACGCCGACACAGATTTCCGAAATGGCCGTCAGTGGCACCACCGATTTTGCCATTGCCACCGAGGGCATGGACCAGTTCCCCGATTTGGTGATGATGCCGTGCTACCGCTGGAACCGGACCGTGGTGGTGCCGGAGGGGCATCCGCTGACCCAGCTCAAGCGTTTGACGCTAGAGGCTTTGGCGGAATACCCGATCGTCACATACGTGTTCGGCTTCACCGGTCGCAGCAAGTTGGACGATGCGTTCCGCAGCCAAGGGCTGGAGCCGAAAGTGGTGGTGACCGCTGCTGACGCCGACGTGATCAAGACCTATGTGCGGCTCGGCGTCGGGGTCGGCATCATCGCCCACATGGCAGTGGATCCGGTGGAAGACCATGGTTTGGTGACGCTGAATGCGGATCACCTATTTGAGGCCAGCACCACGCGTATTGCGGTGCGGCGCGGTACCTTCTTGCGTGGCTACATGTACGAATTCATGAGCGCGTTCGCGCCGCACTTGACCCGCACTATGGTTGATAAGGCGCTGGATTGTGGCCACCGCGATGAGGTGGCCAAGCTGTTCGAAGGGGTCAAGCTGCCGGTGTTGTGAGTCAGCGTCCGTCCAGGTTGCCGGCGTGCAAGCCGCACTCTTTCTTGGTGGCTTCTTCCCACCACCAGCGGCCTTCGCGCTCGTGCTGATTGGGCAACACCGGACGGGTGCAGGGCTCGCAGCCGATCGACACGAAGCCGCGTTCGTGTAGCGGGTTGTACGGCAGTTGATTGCCACGGATGTAGTCCCACACCCGCGCCGAACTCCAATTCGCCAGGGGGTTGAACTTCACCAGTGACTGCCCCGGCGCCGCCAGTGCCAGGTCCTGCTCCACCACCGCCAGTTCATTGCGGGTGGGGGACTGGTCGCGGCGCTGGCCGGTGATCCAAGCATCCAGCTGTGACAGCTTGCGCTTCAAGGGCGCCACCTTGCGGATGCCACAGCATTCGCCATGGTCATCTTGGTAGAAGCTGAATAGCCCTTTGGCCTTCACCAGTGCCTCCACTTGGGCGCTGTCTGGGAACAGCACCTCCAAGGCGATGCCATAGTGGTTACGCACCTGATCGAGGAAACGGTAGGTCTCGGAGTGCAACCGGCCGGTGTCGAGGGTGAAAATTTCCACGTCCGGATTGACCCGCAATGCCAGGTCCACCAGCACCACATCCTCAGCGCCGCTGAATGACACCGCGATACGATCATAGCGCTCAAAGGCGGTCTTCAGGATGGTGCGCGGGGTGGCATCGGCGAGTGCGGTGGCCCAGTCGCCCAAGGCCGCAGAAGTGCTGGACATGGCATTACCCTCATCAACAAAGGCCGGCAGTCTAGCAGGCTGGCGGCGGCGGTGAGAACGGCCCGGGTGACGTTGCAATGGTCCGGGGCCGAGGCTACATTGGCGCCGCGCGATCCGGTCGCGGCCTGCATGATTCATTCATCAATCAGCGTTTTGGGGGTGTTGTGGAAATCGTCTGTCTTGATCTGGAAGGGGTTCTGGTTCCGGAAATCTGGATCAACTTCGCCGAGCGCACCGGCATTGAAGCCCTGCGTGCCACCACCCGTGATATTCCCGATTACGATGTGCTGATGAAGCAGCGTTTGCGCATCCTCGACGAGCACGGCTATGGCCTGCCGGACATCCAGGCGGTGATTGACGAGATGGGGCCGATGGACGGCGCCCGCGAGTTCGTGGACTGGCTGCGTGAGCGTTTCCAGGTGGTGATCCTGTCCGACACCTTCTATGAGTTTGCCCAGCCGCTGATGCGTCAGTTGGGTTGGCCGACGCTGCTGTGCCACAAGCTGGAAGTGAACGAAGAAGGGCGCATCACCGATTACATCCTGCGCCAGAAAGACCCCAAGCGCATGGCGGTGAAGGCATTCCACAGCTTGACCTACCGCGTGATTGCCGCCGGTGATTCCTACAACGACACCACCATGTTGGCAGAGGCCGATGCCGGCATCCTGTTCCACGCGCCGCAAAATGTCATTGATGAATTCCCGCAGTTCCCGGCGGTGCACACCTATGAGGATCTGAAACAGGAAATCCTCAAGAACAGCCTGCGCGATCTGTCGCTGTAATCACTGCGGCGGCGCTCAGACGAGCGCCGCCATCAGTTTGCCCACCTTGTAAACACTTTCCTCGTATTCCGCTTGTCCTTCTGAATCCATCACTAGGCCGCCGCCGCCGTGACAACTGATGAGGCCGTCGCGCACTTCCAAGGTCCGGATCAGGATATTGGCGTCCAGCCCCTCGTTATTACGTATGAACAGCGAGCCGCAATAAAAGCGGCGTGGCCCGCCTTCCAGTTCGCGGATGATTTCCATCGCGCGCCGTTTCGGCGCACCGGTAATGGAACCGCCAGGGAAGGTGGCCAGCAATGCGGCAAACTCCGACACCGCCGGTGACAGCGTGCCGCGCACGGTGGAAACCAGATGCTGGACGTTGGAAAACTGCCGCAGTTCAAACAGTGGTCGAGCCTGCACGCTACCGGGCTGGCAGACTTGGCCAAGATCGTTGCGCAGCAGATCGACGATCATCAGGTTCTCGGTACGGTCTTTGGGACTCGAGAGCAGGTCGGCCGCCAGAGCCCGATCCTCATGCTTATTGGTGCCTCGCGGGCGGGTGCCTTTGATTGGTTCGGTAATCATCTGCCGCTGATGATCAATGCGTAGTAGCCGTTCCGGCGAGACTGATAACAGCGCCCCGAGGCCGTATTCGAAGTAGCCGGCATGGGGAGCGTCGTGTTGAGTGATCAGGGCGCGCCAAGCTGAATAACTGCTGCCCTCAAACCCAGCTTGGAAGCACTGCGCTAAATTGACCTGATAGCAATCGCCGGCGGCCAGATAGTCCTGTACGCGAGAAAAGGCGCTCTGATACTGTTCAGCGGTCCAGAGCGGGGCGAACGGACTTGAGAGCCGGAATTTGGCGATTGCCGCGGGCGGTTGTTCGCCGCGCTGCCAGGTTTCGTAACCGTGCACCACTAACAACGGATCGTCCGCACGGTAACCGGCATCGGCGCCGTGCTGCAGGCGACCCAGGTCGTACTGCAACGCGCCG
The DNA here is from genome assembly GCF_041102775.1 of Alcanivorax sp. REN37. NCBI lineage: Bacteria > Pseudomonadati > Pseudomonadota > Gammaproteobacteria > Oceanospirillales > Alcanivoracaceae > Isoalcanivorax > Isoalcanivorax beigongshangi. The sequence continues at coordinate 1,676,903 of NZ_JBGCUO010000001.1, read as the reverse complement.
ACCAGCACTCGGCTCCGGCTCTGCGAACGCCATTGCTCGGCACTCTCGAGCACAGATAGGGCTGCCTGTCCGGGGGCAAGCAGCCAGCGCCGCGTCACAGTGGTGCCCCAGCCCCAGCCGGACCCTTGGCGGATCACGGCGGTGGGAGAGAGAAGAGGCGTCACTGGGGTAGCTCAGGATAAAGTGTTACGTGGCGTAACACTTTGCCTTGGTGTAACTGGAACGGCAGTGCGCTGCCATGAACACGGGGAGGACGTTGTTTTATCAACTGGTTGATTCTCTTTGGGTTTTTCCTGGTTCCGGGGCCGACCGCGAGGCGTTTCAATCTGTGTTGTTTTTGTATCTGAAGTGTTAACGTGGCTCCGTCTAGGCCGTGCTACACAGTCTGGACACTACAACAATAAGCGTCGTGCACGCGTAGGAGATAATAAATGAAAGCTTTCAGGAAACTAGCGCTCGTATCAGCCATTGCGGCCCTGCCGGTAGCCGGTCAGGCCATGCAGGCGTTGGACGACACGGCGCTTTCCGGGGTAACGGGCCAAGACGGCCTGGTGATCAACCTGAACATCGACCAAACACTGAACCTGCTGATTGAAGACACTACCGGTTTGAACGGTGTGACCACATCTCTGGTCGCCGACAATGCGGGTGGCATCCTCATCTCTGGCATGCACATCAAAGGTGATGTGGCACTGGATGTGGATACCGCCGCCAACCAAGCCGGTGGGGTGCTGCGCTTGGGCATCAACGTGACCGGGCTGGAACTGGAGACTGGGGACATCCGCATTGTTGACATGGGCCGTGCTGCGGACTCCAGCCATCAGGCTGCTGATGCGGCACTGGCAACCGCTGCGTTCGGTGATACCTCCACGCCGATCCTCGACAGCATGACCATCAACATGAGCTCGCTGGGTCTGGAAGTTCAGCTGGGTGCTGCGGCTGAGAACCTGGTGGCGATCACCGATGGTAACGTCGGCAATATCACCATCAACAACTTCGGCCTGAACGACGCGGGCGGCGGTGGCAAGCTGGGCGTTGGCGAGATCAAGATTGCTAACCTCGACATCACCGGCACGTCCATCTCCATCAATGATGGCGCGGGCAGCAACCCGGAAGGCCTGACTATCGGCCTGAACGGTAGCGTCGGCTTGGTATCACTGGACAAAGTGAGCCTCGGCGCTTCCGGCACGGCGGCCAGCATCGGCAACGTTTACGTTGGTGGTCTGACCCTGAACGGCACCAACATCACTGTGGCGGGTAAATAATACGACCACAGCGCATGAAGGCCCGGGCTCCCGGGCCTTCATGCGTTTTCAGCAATCCTTTACAAAAACACTGCTAGGGGTGCACCAGTCTGGGATAGACTGCGCTGCAGGTCCGCCTTGGGGCGGATTTTTATTGTTTTCCGGGTGGGATCCGGTACGCCGGATCAGCAAAGCGATAGCGCTTATAACTAATAAAAAGGGCGTCTCAGATGTTGACGACCATTCTGGGTGCAGCGCTGGTATTCTTCGCTGCCAACGAGGTGGCCGTGGTGGAGACACATCCCCAGGGCACCGTTCTCTATGATCATCCTGTTCCTTCCGGCGTGGTGCACGAACGCGGTGTCGTGGTCCAGCCGGTATCTGAATTCCGTTATCGCAATGTGGTACGCCAAGCCTACGATTACTCCTGCGGCTCTGCTGCGTTGACCACGGTTCTCAATGGTTATTTGGGCCGGCAGTACAACGAGCGGGAAGTGATGGAAGGCCTGCTGCGCTTCGGTGAGACCGAGAAAATCGTCGAACGCCGTGGCTTCTCACTGCTCGACATGCGCCGCCTCACCTCCGTGCTAGGTTTTAACAGCGGTGGTTTCCGCGCCCAGCTGGAAGACCTGCGCACGCTAGAACATCCGGCGATCGTGCCGATCTCCTACGCCGGCTTCAAACACTTTGTGGTGCTGAAAGAATGGCGCAACGGTCACTTTTATGTGGCCGATCCGGCGCTCGGCAACATGAGTTTCTCGGAAGTCGCCTTTGAGGAAATCTGGGATCAGAACGTGGTGTTCATTGTGTTCCCGCACGAGGGCGAATCGCACCAGGGGCTGGCGCTATCGGATTACGAGCTGCGCACCATTGACGAGCGCACCATTAATCGGATGGCGTTCCAAGACTTTCCAGTATTCACCCGCAGCATGGAACAGTGGGCCGATCGCGCCAGCACTCTGGTGCCGGTACTCACGGAAGACCGCCATGGTGTCGAGCGAGTGATCAATATCCCGACCCGTACCTATTACCGGCGCAAATAATGGGCGTCAGACCCACTTTGCGGCCTTTAAAACGAGACGTGACCATGAGCGCAGGCTTTTCTTTGATCCGGGGAACCACTGCAACACACCGTACTTTGGGACTGATTACCGGGCTGGCACTGGCGGCGCCGGTGTGGGCCCAAACCGCTGACGTGGAACAGGACACTCGCTCCGACGCCGCGCGTGAAGCGCTGCAGCAGCGAGAAGGCGACGTCAGCCAGGAATCCAACTTGGAAGAGGTGTTCACCGCCAGCGAGAAACAGTACTCGCTGTTGCCGCGTGGCCGCATGTCGCTCTACTGGTCATCGGATTACTCTTACTACCGCAATGACACCATCGACATTGCGATCGATGAAAGCTCTGGCAGCATCAACCGCTTCCGCATCGAGAATGATGCCGAGCATGCTTTTACTACCGGCCTGTCAGTGGATTACGGTCTGCGCGACAACCTGACGTTCACCGCCAGTCTGCCGCTGATGTACAAGTACGACACCCAAAAGGACCTGTCCCGCGCGGCCATGGGTGACGTGGTGATGGGGCTGCGCTACCAGCCGTTCTCGGTGCGCCCGGGCGGCATCAACACCACGCTGTATTCCAACTTTTCCAGCGCCACTGGTGACAGCCCTTACGAGATCAACGTCAACAAGGATCTGTCCAGCGGCAAGGGCTACTACTCCATCAGTGGCGGCGTCAGCTTCAGCCGCATCATTGACCCGGTGGTGCTGTTCGGTTCGGTGGGCTACACCATGGCGTTCGACGCCACGGGGCTCAATCAACGGCGCGGCACTGACGTGCTGAAGCGTGTGTCGCCGGGTGATTCGGTGAACTTCTCCATGGGGTTGGCCTACGCGTTGTCCTATGAAGTGTCGGTGAGCGCCAGTTACCAGCAGTCTTACAACATGGTGTCTGAGTTCACTTTCCAGCGCGGCAACAGTCGCTTCAAGGCGCGCTCGCAGGACTCCACCACCAGCGTACTCAATACCTCGCTGGGGCTGCGCACCGCCAGCAACCGCATCGTCAATATCAGTTTCGGCTTCGGTCTCACCGAAGATTCGCCTGACGTGCTGCTGGGTGTGTCGATGCCGATCGACATCTCCGGTCTCAAACCGGGAGCCTGACGGTGGTGGGGCAGGGGAGGACGACCTCAACACCGCTTCGGCGGCGTGGCTGGCGCTGGGCACTGATCGCGCTGCTGGCATGGGCTGGCGGCAGCCAAGCACAACTGGCCACCAATATCGGCGTCGATGTGCGCGCCATGAGCATGGGCAATGCGGTGACCGCGGATCCCCCCGGGATCATGTCTATCCACTTCAACCCGGCCGGCCTAGCGCGGCTCGACGGTCGGCGCATGGACTTGCAGTTCCTGGCGGTGGATCTAAGCCTGTCGAGTCAATTCTCGGCGCCGCCGGACTACAACGTATTTGGTTTTTCCGATGATCCGGTGGTGTGCGCCGATGCGCCTGGCACCGGCGATCGCTGCCAGAACTTCCGCACCGGCAAGAGCGGCATTGAAGGGGTGTCGTTGTACCTGCCGTTCGTGAACGACTTCGTCAACTTGCCGCCGGGGCCACTGGCTGCCGGACCGGTGCCGTCGTTCTCGATCCGCCCGGAAGGGTCCAAGTTCACCTTTGCCACCGCCACCTACCTGCCAATGGTGGCCGGTTTCTACCGCGACAAAAATGACCCGGGTAACTTCATGGGTAGCCGGGTGGCGCTGAACCGGCTCACCTACCTGTCGCCATCGGTGGGCTACCAGGTCACCGATACGCTGTCGATCGGCGCCTCGGTGGGCTTCTCCTACCAAGCGGTGGGGCTGGAAACTGATTTCCGCGCGCCCAACGACCTGCTTGGTTTTGCGCGCATCGTTAGTGAAAGCATTTGTGCGCCGTTTGCCGGCGAGTCCAACTTTGCGCTCGACATCATCCTGTTCGGCATCTGCCGCCCGAATGAGGGGCTGGGGCCGTTCAAGAGTCTGGCGAGCTTGGATGTGACCATGGACGATCGCTTTAGCCCGTCTTACAACCTCGGCATTCTGTGGGAGCCGAATGATCGCTTCGCCTGGGGCGCGGTGTGGCATTCGCCGACCAAAGTGCGCATGCGCGGTCGCTATAATATTGCCTATTCCAACGCCACCCGCGAAACCATCAATGGCATCGGCAGCAGTCCTACCGGCGCCATTGCGTTGGCGGTACTGGGGGTACCCAACTACGTGGGCCTGCAGGACACCGGCATCATCAACATGGACATCACGATGCCGGCGCACTTCCAGACCGGCATCAAAGTGAAGCCCCATGAGCGCCTGCAGTTCAACATGGACGCGGTGTGGACCGATTACAGCACCTGGGATGCGTTCAACTTCGAGTTCGATTCCAGTAACGCGGCGCTGGCACTGGCGCGATTGTTCACGCCCGGGGCCACCTCCGACACGCTGTCCTACCCGTTGAATTTCCGCTCCACCTGGAACTTGGCTTTCGGCGCCGAATTCACCGTTAACGACCGGCTCAAGTTGCGTGCCGGCTTCGAGCCGCGGGCCTCGGCGATCCCCAACAACCGGCGCATGCCAATGGTGCCGATCAACGAAGCGCGCTATTACAGCGTCGGTTTGGGCTACCGCTGGAGTGAAGACACTGAGTTCGACTTCGCCTTTGCGATGCTGGAAAGTCGCGACCACGTGCCCGCCAATTCCAGTTGCTCGGCCAACTGCACCGGCATCAATAACATGGTCTACAACCCCTATGCCGGGCTCGACATCAAAACCAAGGCCACCATCAACATGTTTGGCTTTGCCTACCGGACGCGGTTCTGATGAAGCGCTGGGCGTTGGTGGCAGTGCTGACCGTGGCGGCCGGGTGCAGCAACCCGGACCGCGACGGTGGCTTTTACGCCTACACCGATGCCAGCGGCCGCTTGGTGACTGGCGAAATCCCGGCCAAGAACACGGCGGCCGATGCCACGCCGGCCGACATTGAGGTGGCACCGGTACCGGCCACCCGCCCTGAGCCCGCGGCACCTGTGCCTGAGGCGGTCGACATCGATGTGTTGGCTGCCGAGCTGTGGCAACCCGCAGCGGGCGCCCAATCCACACCGGATGCGGCGGCGTGGAGTACCGCAGAAACCGATGACCCGTCTGACCGTTTCGTTACTTACTACGATGCCAGCGGCCAGTTGCAGCGCGAGCGCATTGATGTGCCGGCGGCACAGGCTGCTCGACGTGAGCGGGCGGCCGCCTATGTGGCGATCGAGGCCCCAGACAGCGAGGAATTCCTCGAAACCGTGACCCCGATCCGCGCCGACTGTTGCCAGCACCTGCGCGAGGGTGCCACGCTACTGCGCCCCGGCAAGGAGCACAGCCTACGTTTCGCCCTTGGCCAAGGTCCGTTCTTGCGCCAAGGCGACCGGTTGTTGCCGGCGCGGGTGGTGGCGTTGGCCCCTGAGGTGAAGGACGTTGAGCTGGTCAGCTTCAAGCGCGGCGGCCAGTACGTCCACCCGCAACTGCTGGTACTGGACGGGGAGGGCACACCGGTGTTGCAGGTCAACAACCTGTTCACGCGTCGCTACCCGGAAAGCTGGGCCCATTACGCGTCAGTACAGGGAACTTTGCCCCGCGAGCCGAGTCACCGTTATCTGATTTTCTACCTTGACTACAGCGCTGCGGCACAGGCGCTGTGGGTGCCGGAGCAGGACGCTGCGTTGAGCGAGCAGGGCGCACTGTTGGTGCGCACCCGTTGACCCCGAATACTGTCCCCGCCTTGGCGCGGACACTGGAGACACACAACATGTATCTAAAGCTGGCCTCCTCAGCAGCCGTCCTGACCCTGGCTGCCGGCCTTGCCGCCTGCAGCGGCGGTGAAGATTTCTCCGACGTCGAACTGCCGGGCTGCCCGGCCGGTGCCATCTGTGAGGAGCAGTTGGTCGGCGACGTGCTGGTGCGCTTTGTTGGCCCGACGCTCTACAACGTGGGTTACCGCTGCGGCACCTCGCTGGGTTACATCCGCAGCGAAGATGAAAACATCGACGATAGCGAAGGTCGGCCGCGCACACTGCCGGCAGGAGCGGCGGTGTGTCCCACCAATGCCACCCAGATCGAGTTCTACCTTGGCCACGGGACCTTTGCTGGCAACACCATTCCGCTTGGCGTGGCAGCACTGCCGCAACTGTCGAAGGCGGTGTGGACCGATGGCAATAATGATGCCTGGACGCTGGTCCAGCTGACCGTCGCTGACATTGTTAACTCTCCAGCGCGTGAGCCACTGAGCAATGCCAAAGTGCGCAACCGTGGCGCCTTGCTGCTGGCGCTGGACAGCGCGCCGGCGGACAGCAACAGCATCACCCTCCACGAAGACCTGCACGATCTGGTCAACGACGAATATAAGACGCTGGTGCAGGGCAAGACGCTGGATCAGGAGGACTACCAGGAGTTCCAGGACGCCTGGCAGCCGCTGCTGGATGCCGCTAACAGCGCTAACCTAAACAGCGACGACCAATTCCCGACGGCTACGGAAGTGGAAGATCGGCTGAGCTACGGCACCGAAATGACCCGTGCCGGTTCGTTCGACATGGCGTTCCAGTTCATCACCAACATCATCAATCCGATCGACGGCGAACAGCGCATGGTGATGCTGGAAGGCAACACCTTGGTGCTGCCCTCCGGCCAGATCAGTGGCCTGTTGCGCCACGCGCGCCAGGAGAAAGATGCCCAGGGCGACAGTTCACTGCTGTACGGTTATCTCGCCATCAACGGCGGTAGCCGCCTCGATGATGCGTTGGTGCTGCAAGACGCTCGTTTGCTGGGTATCGACCGTATGAACGATACCGATACCAGCGACCTGACATTGGCGGGCCGCTTCACCGGCGACTACATGTTTGCCGGCCTGCAGCACAACCGCCGTCGTGATTACGAGCTGACGTTCCCGCGCAGCGTGCACAAGTTCAAGACCGAGGAGTTCGGCCATGCCAGCGGCCAGTTCCTTGGTGCGCCGACCGCCGACCTGCAGGGCGCTAACAAAGACGGCAGTTTGCCGATCATGGCCGTGCGCAGCTCCCAGTTTGGGGACAGCGGTCTGGTGCCAGCGGAAGTGATGCCGCTACCAGCCCATTACCGGGTGTCGCTGCGCCGCGGTTGCTACGACGACCAGCCCGAGCAGGGCCTTGGCTGTGCGCCAATCGAATCGCAGAACAACCAGAACTACCCGCAGGTGGGTGAGGGCGATGCTAAGCAGCCGCTGTTCGAGCAGGATCGTCCCGGCCCGATCACCGAAGCGGCCGGTGCGCCGACCGAGATGTGCCTGCTGATGGATCTCGACAGCAACGGCCGCCACGTGCTGCTGTACGCCAGCGCAGACGGCAGTTGCCCGCAAACTGCGGCTGATGGCACCCCGGTGGGCTATGTGGCGCGGGTGGAAGAGAGTGACACCGGGGCCAAGAGCGCCTTCGTCAGTTTCCTGATGGCGGGTGATGCCACCGTGTCCGAAACCATGCCGTACTACGGCGCCGAGGTGATGGGCCGCTTCGACTACAGCGACAGCTGCGCGCCGCTGTACCGGCTCAGTGAACAGAGCGTCAAAGACCAAGTCGCTGCGGCGTGGAGCAATACTTACGCCCGTGACCTGTTCGTGAAAGAAAACACAGTGGATCTGCAAGATCCGGAAGAAGACGCAGAGAAGCTGAAATGCAACGAAGCCGGTGAGTGCCTGGCAACGGTGCAGGGCAGCGTGGAGTGGCAGCAGTACGGTGCCACTTGCCCCTAATGCCAAAGGGCTGATTGTTGACAATCCTATTGAAAGGGGGCGTGAAAGGGAATAAAGTCCCGTCCCATGTCCTAGGGTTGTCAACAATCGAGGTCCTGCGTGTCAGAGCTACAGACCCCCGCCATTGATCACAGCGTGCCGCCGGAAAGCGACGGCCGCACCTTGGCCGAGCGGGTCTTCCATCAGCTTCAGGATGATATTGTGTGCGGCTTGCTGCTGCCGGGTACCAAGGTGGCAGAAGTCGAACTTGCGGCCCGCTACGGCGTCAGCCGCGGCCCCCTCCGCGAAGCCATTCGCCGCCTTGAATCCCGTAAACTGCTAGAGCGCGTGCCTCACGTTGGCACCCGCGTTGCCTCCCTGTCCCACGCCGACTTGATCGAGATTTACCACGTCCGTGAGGCGCTGGAGGGCATGGCCGCTCGGTTGGCCGCAGCCAGCATGACCGAGGACGAAATCCGCGGATTGGCCGACCTGTTGGCCCAGCATGAGCAGCAGCAGGATCTCAAAGAAGATACCGCCTATTTCCAGCGCGAAGGCGACCTCGATTTTCATTACCGCATCATTCACGGCAGCCACAATGCGACCCTGATCGAGTTGCTGATCGGCGAGCTGTATCACTTGGTGCGGATGTACCGTTATCAGTTTTCCACCACCGCCAACCGGCCCCAGCGGGCACTGGCGGAGCACCGGCGTATTGTCGAAGCGATCGAAGCGCGCGACGGTGAGTTAGCGGAACTGTTGATGCGCCGCCACATCGGCCGGGCGCGGGAAAATATTGAGCGCCATGCGGCGGAAGCCGCCGGCCGCAGCGACAGCTGAATCATTTACCGCCGGCACTGACCCGGTGCCGACGAACGATAACGGGGCCTACCAGGCCCTGACGTGACAGGAGAGAACCCATGAGCCAGACCCTGACCGCCGGCGGACGCTTCCGCAAAGCCCTTGCCGAAGAGCAGCCGCTGCAGATCGTCGGTACCATCAACGCCTATTGCGCCATGATGGCCGAACAGGTCGGCTACCGGGCCATCTACCTGTCCGGCGGCGGCGTGGCCAACGCCTCCTACGGCCTGCCGGACCTCGGCATGACCAGCCTTAACGACGTGCTCGAAGATGTGCGCCGTATCAGCTACGCCTCCGAAGTACCGTTGCTGGTGGACATCGATACCGGCTGGGGCGGGGCGTTCAATATTGCCCGCTCGGTGAAGGAAATGATCCGCGCTGGCGCCGGTGCCGTGCACCTGGAAGACCAAGTGGCGCAGAAACGCTGCGGCCACCGCCCGAACAAAGAAATTGTGTCCCAACAGGAAATGTCCGATCGGATCAAAGCTGCCGCTGACGCGCGCTTCGATCCAGACTTCTTCATCATCGCCCGCACTGACGCCTTCCAAAAGGAAGGTCTTGAAGCGGCGATTGAGCGTGCACGGGCCTGCCTCGACGCAGGTGCAGATGGCATCTTTGCTGAAGCGGTGCACACTCTTGATGATTATCGAGCCTTCTCCAAAGGCATCGATGGCGCGCCACTGCTTGCCAACATCACCGAGTTTGGCGCCACCCCCTTGTTTACCCGTGACGAACTGGCCGCAGCCGGCGCGAACATGATCCTGTATCCGCTGTCCGCCTTCCGTGCCATGAACAAAGCCGCGCTGAACGTGTACCAAGCGATTCGCCAGGACGGCCACCAGCAGAACGTGGTCGATCTGATGCAAACCCGCATGGAACTTTATGACTTCCTGGATTACCACTCCTACGAACAGAAGCTCGACGCACTGTTCACCCAGGGCAAGGCGTAACACGCGTGGCTGCGGGTAATTCCCGTAGACCCTACACGGCGGTCGCGACCGTCCCAGCAGATAAGAGGAACACATCATGGCAGAAGGCAAACAACTGACAGGTGCAGGCCTGCGCGGCCAGGTGGCGGGCAAAACGGCTTTGTCCACCGTGGGCAAGTCCGGTTCCGGGCTCACCTATCGCGGCTACGACGTGCAGGATCTGGCGGAGAACTGTCAGTTCGAGGAAGTGGCGCACCTGATCCTGAAAGGCGCGCTGCCGACCCAGGCAGAGCTGGATGCATACAAGGCCAAGCTCAAGTCCCTGCGCGGGCTGCCGCAGCCGCTGAAGGAAGTCCTGGAGCGCATCCCAGCCTCCGCCCACCCGATGGACGTCATGCGCACCGGCTGCTCGATGCTGGGCAACCTGGAAACCGAGCAGGACTTCTCCGAGCAGGAAGATGCGGCTGACCGTCTGCTGGCGGCGTTCCCGTCGATCATCTGCTACTGGTACCGCTACAGCCACGATGGCGTGCGCATCGACGTCGACACCGATGACGACTCCATCGGTGCCCACTTCCTGCACCTGCTGCGTGGCGAAAAGCCGAACGCGTTGCATGAGCAGGTGATGAACGTGTCGCTGATCCTGTACGCCGAGCACGAGTTCAACGCCTCCACCTTCACCGCCCGGGTGTGTGCCTCCACGCTGTCTGACATCCACAGCTGCGTGACCGGTGCCATCGGCTCGTTGCGCGGCCCGCTGCACGGCGGCGCCAACGAAGCGGCAATGGACATGATCGAGCGCTTCAAAGATGCCGATCACGCCGAGCAGGAAATGATGGGCATGCTGGCGCGCAAGGAAAAGATCATGGGCTTCGGCCACGCGATCTACAGCACCTCTGATCCGCGCAACGCCATCATCAAGCAGTGGTCCGAGAAACTGGCCGCCGATGTCGGCGACACCGTGCTGTACCCGGTATCGGTGCGCTGCGAGGAAGTGATGTGGCGCGAGAAGAAGCTGTTCTGCAACGCGGACTTCTTCCACGCCTCTGCGTACCACTTCATGGGCATCCCGACCAAGCTGTTCACGCCGATCTTCGTCATGAGCCGCCTGACCGGCTGGGCCGCCCACGTGTTCGAACAGCGCGCCGACAACCGCATCATCCGTCCTAGCGCCGAGTACGTTGGTGAAGCACCGCGCACTGTGGCGCCCATCGCCGCGCGCTGATGGCTGCGGCAGGCGGCGCTGCTGACCCCGGCGCCGCCTGCCGTTATCGCGACCTTCTTCTGACAGGTTGATTCCATGAATACCCAATACCGCAAAACCCTGCCCGGCAGCGTGCTCGAGTACTACGACGTACGTGAAGCTGTTGAGGCGATCCAGCCCGGCTCTTTCGATGGGCTGCCGTACACCGCGCGGGTGCATGCCGAGAACATCCTGCGCAAAGCTGATCCAGCCATCATCCGTGAATGTCTGGAACAGCTGATCGAACGCAAGCGCGAACGCGATTTCCCGTGGTTCCCGGCGCGGGTGGTGTGCCATGACATTCTTGGCCAGACCGCGCTGGTGGATCTGGCCGGCCTGCGTGATGCCATCGCCGAAAAGGGCGGTGATCCGGCGGCGGTGAACCCGGTAGTGCCGGTGCAGCTGATCGTCGACCACTCGCTGGCAGTGGAGTGCGGTGGCTATATTCCAGACGCGTTCGAGAAGAACCGCGAAATTGAAGACCGCCGCAACGAAGACCGCTTCCACTTCATTGAGTGGACCAAGGATGCGTTCGACAACGTCGACGTGATCCCAGCTGGTAACGGCATCATGCACCAGATCAACCTGGAGAAGATGTCGCCGGTGATCCATGCCAAAGACGGCGTGGCGTTCCCGGATACCTGTGTCGGTACCGACTCGCACACCCCGCACGTGGATGCGTTGGGTGTGATCGCAGTGGGCGTCGGCGGTCTGGAAGCTGAGAACGTAATGCTCGGCCGCGCCTCCTGGATGCGACTGCCGGAAATCGTCGGCGTCAAGTTGACCGGTCACCGGCATGAAGGCATCACCGCCACCGACGTGGTGCTGAGCCTGACCGAATTCCTGCGCCAAGAGAAAGTGGTCGGTGCCTACCTGGAGTTCTACGGTGAGGGCGCTCGCAGCCTGACTATCGGCGACCGCGCGACGATCTCCAACATGGCCCCCGAATACGGCGCCACCGCGGCGATGTTCTTCATCGACGACCAGACGCTGGACTACCTGCGCCTGACCGGCCGTGAAGAAGACAACGTGGCGTTGGTGGAAAGCTATGCCAAGACCGCTGGCCTGTGGGCCGACAGTCTTGAAAACGTGCGCTATGAGCGGGTGCTGAGCTTTGACCTGTCTAAGGTTGAGCGCACCTTGGCTGGCCCGTCGAACCCGCACCGTCGGCTGCCGGTGGCAGCGCTGAAAGAACGCGGCATTGCCGTAGACCTCGATAAAGCGCAAGCCCAAGAAGCGGAAGGACTGATGCCGGATGGCGCGGTGATTATTGCCGCCATCACCAGCTGCACTAACACCTCCAACCCGCGCAACGTAATTGCCGCGGCGCTACTGGCGCGCAACGCCAACCGCCTCGGTCTGGTGCGCAAGCCGTGGGTAAAAACGTCGCTGGCGCCTGGCTCTAAGGCCGTCACCCTGTACCTGGAAGAAGCCGGTTTGATGGGCGACTTGCAGGCGCTGGGCTTTGACGTGGTGGCCTATGCGTGCACCTCTTGCAACGGCATGTCCGGCGCGCTTGAGCCGCACATCCAGCAGGAAATCATCGAGCGCGATCTGTACGCTACGGCGGTGCTGTCCGGTAACCGCAATTTCGATGGCCGTATTCATCCCTACGCTAAGCAGGCGTTCCTGGCATCGCCGCCGTTGGTGGTGGCCTACGCCATTGCCGGCACCATCCGCTTCGATATTGAGCAGGACGTGCTGGCAGTTGTAGATGGCAAGGAAATCCGCCTCAAAGACATCTGGCCCAGCGATGCGGAAATCGACCAGCTGGTGGCCAAGGCGGTGAAGCCGGAGCAGTTCCGGCAGGTGTACATCCCGATGTTTGAAGGCCGCGAGAAAGCCGCCAAACAAGTGTCGCCGCTGTACGACTGGCGTCCGATGTCCACCTACATCCGCCGTCCGCCGTACTGGGAAGGGGCGCTGGCCGGCGAGCGCACGCTCAAAGGCATGCGCCCACTGGCGGTGCTGGGTGACAACATCACCACCGATCACCTGTCACCGTCTAACGCCATCCTGCTGGACAGCGCGGCCGGCGAATATCTGGCGAAAATGGGCTTGCCGGAGGAGGACTTCAACTCCTACGCCACCCACCGCGGCGATCACCTGACCGCCCAGCGCGCCACCTTCGCCAACCCGAAGCTGTTCAACGAAATGGTGCGCAACGATGACGGCAGCGTGCGCCAGGGCTCACTGGCCCGGGTCGAGCCGGACGGTACTGTGCTGCGCATGTGGGAAGCAATTGAAACCTACATGGATCGTGGCCAAAACCTGATCATCATTGCTGGTGCCGACTACGGTCAGGGTTCATCCCGTGACTGGGCTGCCAAAGGCGTTCGGCTGGCTGGCGTGGAAGTGATCGTGGCCGAGGGCTTTGAGCGCATCCACCGTACCAACCTGATCGGCATGGGTGTACTGCCCTGTGAGTTCAAGCCGGGCACCACTCGCGAAACGCTGGGCATCGACGGCACCGAAACCTTCGACGTAGTCGGCACACGGAATCCGGGTGCAGAACTGACGCTGGTGATCCATCGCCGCAACGGCGAGTCAACCGAAGTGCCGGTGATCTGCCGTCTCGACGCTGCTGAAGAAGTCTCGATCTACGAGGCCGGTGGTGTGCTGCAACGCTTTGCCCAGGACTTCCTCGAATCAGGAGGTTGATGGGTTGGCCGGCGCTACGGCCCACAAGGCCGTAGCGTCCTGCCCGCAGGGCCTAGCCCTGCACCGCTTGAATCCGGCCCGGCGTTTTGCCGGGCCCCTAATTTCTCAGGAGTGCGCACATGGCTTTCGCCCCGCAAATCAAGATTCCCGCCACCTACCTGCGCGGCGGCACCAGCAAGGGCGTGTTTTTCCGCCTGCAGGATCTGCCAGTATCTTGCCAAGTGCCGGGTGAAGCCCGCGACCGTCTGTTCATGCGCGTGATCGGCAGTCCCGATCCTTACGCGGCGCACATCGACGGCATGGGCGGGGCCACGTCCAGCACCAGTAAGTGTGTGATCCTGTCCAAAAGCAGCCAGCCGGGCCATGACGTGGACTATCTGTATGGCCAAGTGTCGATCGACAAGCCGTTTGTCGACTGGAGCGGCAACTGCGGCAACCTGTCCACCGGCGCGGGGGCCTTCGCGCTGCATGCTGGATTGGTGGATCCGGCCCGCGTGCCGGATAACGGCATCTGCGAAGTCCGGATCTGGCAGGCTAATATCCAGAAAACCATCATTGCCCGGGTACCGGTGGCCAATGGTCAGGTGCAGGAAATCGGCGATTTCGAGCTTGATGGCGTGACCTTCCCGGCCGCTGAGATCGTGCTGGAGTTCCTTGATCCATCCGACGACGGTGACGATGGCGCCATGTTCCCCACCGGCAACTTGGTGGACGAGCTGGAGGTGCCGGAGCTTGGCACCCTGCAAGCAACGCTGATCAGCGCCGGCATTCCCACGGTGTTCGTTAATGCGGCGGATATCGGTTACACCGGTACCGAGTTGCGTGACGACATCAACAGCGATGCCGCCGCGCTGGCCAAGCTGGAGCGCATTCGCGTTGCCGGCGCGCTGAAAATGGGACTGATCAAAACCCCGGACGAAGCACTGACTCGGCAGCACACGCCGAAAGTGGCGTTTGTGGCGCCGCCCACTGACTACACCACCTCCAGTGGCAAGACGGTGACGGCAGCAGACATTGATCTGCTGGTACGTGCACTGTCGATGGGCAAGCTTCATCACGCCATGATGGGCACCGCTGCGGTGGCCATCGGCACCGCAGCAGCGATCCCCGGCACCCTGGTGAATCTGGCTGCCGGCGGCGACGCCCGTTCTGCGGTCCGCTTCGGCCATCCGTCCGGCACCCTACGGGTTGGCGCTGAAGCAGTGCAAGAAAACGGCCAATGGCGCGTGACCAAGGCGATCATGAGCCGCAGCGCGCGCATCATTATGGAAGGTGTGGTGCGGGTACCCGATGGTAGTTTCTGATCGGTAGTAAGTCTGAATAAGCCCGGCTGGTCCGGGCTTTTTTTATTGCCGGAGCAGCCGGGCAAGGCATTGATGACCCTGATCTGAGTCTTTGCGCGTATGGGGGTTATCCTACTTTATTCCTGTTGTTGAGTGGTTATGGTGATCGCTTTGGAAGGAACCGAACTATGTTCAAGGAGATCGCCATGATGCGAAAGGGCTATTTCGTGTATGTGCTGGCCAACATCGGCAGCTGCCGCTTTTTCATCAGTGTTACCACCGATTTGGAGCGTTGCCTGCAACGCGCGCGCCGGCGCATCCAGCGGCCGGCGCAGACCTTTTGGGTGTGCCATCGGTTGTTGTTGGTGGAGCTGTATCCCTACGCTTACCAAGCCTATGCACGGGAAAGGGCATTGCAGCGCCTGACGGATGCCCAGTTGCTGGCCTTGATTAGCCTCCATAACCCCGAGTGGCAAGACTTCGCCCGCTGGTATAACGCTACGCCCATTAGCGCAGTGTCCAGTGCGGACGACAGTGCGCGTCGTTACCCTTTGTAACGTTTTGCTGGCGCCGGTTACCTTGGCCCAGCAGGTATATTTCATCCTCGTCGAATAAAAATCCCATCCCATTGTTTTTAAAGGAAGTATTGAATGTAAGTAATCCGTGGCAGCGGCCGGCCAGCCTTGCGGGCTTTTGTTGCAATCTGTAGCCTTCATGCTGTTCAGGACACTTATAAAACGATTCTTGCGGCCAGCCTCGGCGGCAAGGATCTCCGCGCTGCATCGTTCGATGCGGCGCGATAACGACAACAAAAGAGGCTGCACAACGTGTTGAGAGATTATCCGGGGGTACGGCGTCAGGCCGTACTGTTGCTGTGCCTGCTTGGCCTCCATGCCAGCGGCCACGCGTCCATCAGTCTGCAAGCGATGCCGGACGAGGAGCTGGCGGATGTCTCCGGCGCCGGTCTCGCCTTCGGCTTCGATGACTTCAGCCTGCGCATGGCGCCGACCAGCTACGTCGAGCTGCTTGGTTCAGCACCGACGCCGCAAGCGGCCGCGGTGGGCTGGAAGCGCGGTGATGCGCGCTATTACGGCCTGTCGATGACCTCCGGCGGTAGCCAGGGTTCAAGCTGGTTCAATGACCAGTGCGCCGGCTCCGGGGTGGAGTGCCCGCTCGGCAAAGATGCATCCGGTGGCTACGGCGTCACCGCCTTCGCCTCGGTCTATGACCCCTTTGTATTACGTGTGTACCAGTACGCGGGGTACGACTACCAAGGCGTTTGGCATGACGCCACTTCCGCGGACGACCCCACGGTATTCGAGTTCATCGGGCCCAGCCGTACTGACCCTTGGCGTTGGGCGTTTTGGGGTGAGCTGGAAGTCGATCGTGGCGGCGCTAACGCCGATCTGCTGCAAAGCCAGACCATCATCTACGGCAGTCCGGTCACGCTCGGTAAACAATGGGCCGGCGGTGACAATTACATCGATGTAGAGCGCAAACCTGCGATCCTGCGTTTGCTGCGTACCGCAAACAGCGCCGATCCGACACTGGGGCTGACCTACCAGAGCGCACTGTCTGGTGACTTCCGCTTCTCGGTGGCGCAGCAGCCGGACAGCCCTAACGCGCTGCACGAAGTACCCAACTTCCAAATTAACGAAGGCATGTATTTCCGCAACGTGGATGCATTCCTGCCGTTGGGGACGCTCAATTACCAAGCCATCACTTTCAGCGGTATTTCGGAATACGCGGCCGACGCCACACCGCTGTCGCAGCCGCAGCAGAACGGCAACTTCGTTATTGAGCTGACACGAATTCCGAATATCCCAGCCGTCTACAACCACTTCTACTGCGGAGCCGGCCCCGGCGATGGCAACTGCGCGTTGGACGCCAAAGGCGCAGTTGCTAACCCGAACCCAGATACCCATGGCTATGTACGATGGGGCACCTGGGACCCGGCGCAGATGCCGCTCGCCAGCAGCACCGATAACGGTATTTATTTCCAACGAGCCAACGGTGATGTCACCAACCTCGGAGTCAGTCGCATCGAGGGCATGACTATCCATCACTTGAAAATCACCACCTTGGGAGCGGCGCCGCAATGAGTCTTCGCCGTTGGATACTCGTTTGCTTACCGGCGCTGTGGCTGGCGCAGCCAGCGTGGTCGCTACAAGCACTGGATGATGGTGACCTGTCGGAAGTACATGGCCGGGAAGGGGTGCTGTTGTCGTTCAACTACTTCCTCAACACCGACCCGCTTACCGCTGAAAAGCTCGACAACTTTTGTGATGCCTCTTACCAGAACTGCCTATTTACCTGGCAGGTGGCTGGGCGCGGCGAGGGCGAGCGGGTCGGCGGGCTGGCTGGCGAATGGCTGGTCTATAAGGAAGGTTACGCCTCGCTGCAAATGAAACGGATGGCGCTGGACGCCTCGTTTATGGGTGAAGCCAGTTCTGCCGGTGCCGGTTACGAAAGCTGGCTTAACTTGGCCAAGTTCCAGGATCAGAGCGGCACCTGCCTGCTGGAAGGCAGCTGCACGGTGGAAAATATCAAAGTGATGCCGGCGCTGAAAACGTATTACCCGGAGACCGGCGGCAGCTACGACGCCGCCACCAAACACAGCAGTGGTTATGACGATGTGCGACTCGGCATCCGCTTCGAGCGCCTGTCGGTGGAGTACGACAGCCCTGGTGTGCCCGGCTATACCCAAGATCGGTTCGGCTCCTTCATGGGCCTGAGCATTCAGGACAACAACGGGCCGCAAGCGGGTATCGCTTTTGGCGGCAAGTTCTATATGTACGGATTCTGAACCATGAAAAATCTCTCAATCCGAGTTTTTCAGTTGTTCCTGTGTCTGCTGCTAAGCAGTGGCTTGGGGCTGGCTGCTCACGCTGCCCCCCCCGATTACAGCGGCATGACCGCACTTAGCGATGAGCAGCTCGGTGACGTCACCGGCCAAGCGCTGCTGATGATGGACTCGCGCCCGGGGCAGGGCATTTCATCCGGCCTCAACTTCTACAAAGTGGGACTCGATGCAGCGGTGGACCTGAACCTCAACATCGCCAAGCTGCAGCTCGGCTGTGGCGGTGTGAATGGCCCAGGCTGCGATATCGACATCGATAATCTTGGACTTAGCGGTAATTGCACCAGTGGCCGGCCGGGTTGTTCGGCGGTGCTGACGCGGCCATTTTTTGAGTTTGCGATTAACGAAAGCGTGGATACCGGGCTGCGTGAGATTGTCGGCTTCCGCCTCAGCGCTGAGCAGGCGGATGGCATGATGACGTTCGGGATCGAGAACTCTGCTACCCCTAACGGCATTAACACCTTGAGTGGCTATCTGGAACTGGAGTCGGTGTCCGGTACCGGGATGACCGAGCGCCGGAATATGACCTATGCGGATACCAATATGGCGCTGACGGGGCGGGTGATCGTGAGCTACGCCTTTGGTTTGAAAGGCACTTATGACTTCACTTCCACCGACTACACTGTCCAAGTGAACCCGGCACAGGCCCACTTCACCACGGCACCTACAGTGGTATCTGGCAATCGACTTACTGCAGTGGAGCTCAACGCCACGGCGACCGTGGGCAATATCGGTATTGCATGTCCCTCAGGCATGAATAACGCATGTCTGACGGCAGTAGCTGCTGGCACGCCGCTGGGTAATATAACGTTGACTGAAGGGGTAGTCGGGCAGGTAAAGGGGGTTAAAGCTGCCGTGCAGTTCTCCGAAAGCTTGGGCTACATCCACAAAATCGGTGTCAGTAACCCGTTCTCATTGTCTATGCAGAGTCAGACACTTCAGTGGCCTGGAGCTGCCGCCGCTGCAGAGCGTGGTTGGTGGCTGGCATTTGAAGATCCGATCAATATCGGAGATGTGTCCCCATCAGATCCGATCAAAATCACCGACGACGTGCTAAAACAACTGGTCCAGCCGATCAGCGATGTGCTGGCCGCCAACCCGCCAGAATGCGGCCTGCTTAGTTGTCTAACCGGCACCACACTCAATGTGGGCACCATTGACTTGACCAACTATTTCAGCAATCCCGCCAATTATTTGGATATGCCGCTGTCAGATCTGCGTTTGTCGGCGCAAAACTTTGCCCCCAACTGTTGGGGCAATGCCAAGTTCTGCTGACGGCACTAAACGTGTCACAGCAGTGACCAAGAGTAGCGGGGTGGCAGTGGGTCGGTTTCTTCGCAAAGAAAAGTGGGCGGCAATACTCCTTGCCGCCCTTCTTGTTTGTTACCTCACCGTGGCGTGGTGGGTGAGCGGTCCTGAGCGTTGGTGGCTGCTCGACCTTATCGACGGCGCCAATATCTTCTACGGTGACGACGCCTACCGCTTCTTCCTCGCGCGTGCGGCCTGGCGCTCGCTGGACATGCAGTACTACAACTTCGCACTGCCACTGTTCCTGCTACTGGAACATCTGACCATCATTGTGGCCGGCGGTGAGCTGCTGACCTCCCGTCTGGTGCATGCTGGTTTAGCAGTAACCGCGCTGGCGTTGCTGGTCTCGACTGGCTACCGCTTGGGGCTGCGTCGGGGCGCGGTGCGGGCAGCTGTGGCGGTGGTCGGCAGCGTGCCGTTGTTCGTGCTGGTTAGCCTCAGCTTCTACGGTGAAGTGTGGCTGGGCCTAATACTGGTCCTGACGATCTGGAGTCAGGCCCACGGCCATCATAAAGCGGCGGCGCTGTTGCTCGGAGCAATGCCGCTGATCCGGCCGGAAGGTATTTTCTTCGTTATTCCTTACGTGCTGTTCCGGTTGATGAAACGCTCATGGGCACTGACAGCCCTATGTTTGGCGCCCGGTGTGCTCTATTTATTGTTCTTGCTGGCGGTAATGCCGGACATCGGTGACTTCGGCCACTGGCGTCTGGAGCTACGCGAGATTCTCGGCCGCATCGAATACAACGCCGGGTACGCGTGGGAAACGTTCCCTTATTCATTCCTGTTGCTGGCATTGGCGCTACCCGCTTGCGCCCTGAAAGTGCTGGCACCGCTGCGGACAATGGTGGCCGGCGCGCTGTTGTGGGTGATATTCCTGCTCGCACAAGTAGCGCTGCAGCTGGCTTATTATGAGCCGCGTTACTTATTTATCCTGTATCCGCTATTACTGCTGGGGCTGGCGGCGGCATTGGACTGGCTGGCCTCCCGTTGGCGCCTTCGCAGAACCGTTTATGTCGCCGCGCTCACACTACTGGTGTTGTTACTCCAGCTGTCTCATTTTCTCAGCATCACCGCCGTCCATGTGGCAATGAAGGAAAAAGGGCCGGGCTGGTTGGTTGAGCGGCTTTATCGCGGTGACTGGGAGCGGGTGTTTCCTAGCTATCTGCCGGCCTACATGGACAGCAATAGGGCGATGGCCGACACCATTCACCAGATGCTTGCTGCAGACTCCGGCATTGACCAGTTAGTGGTGTACGATCCGGCGCTTTATTACTTCCTTGATCCGGCGCAGATCCCTGCGCACGTGACGGTGGGCTACCCCGGCGTCACCTATCTGGTATTCCATTACATGCTCAATGGCCAGGTGTTCATTCAGCACAACGGCGAACGTATGTTCAGTTATCTGCGTTTCGGCAAGCCGGACTTCAATCCGTCAGAGCGGCGGGCGCTGTTTGTCGATCACATGCCGATGCCCTCTTATCCGTATCGCTGGGTGCAGCAGGATCTGCAAATGTATCTGTTCTCCTATCGCAAGAGCTTCGAGTCTGAAGTGCGCCCGGAGGACATTCCTTTTGTCGCTGGAGACGCACTTGAAGCACTGCAACGGGGTCGCTTGCCGGATTGACGCCAGTGGCCTGATCGCACCGATAGTGGCGCCCTTGCCAGCGGCCGAGCTGCGTGAGGTGGCGGCGTTTTCTCTGCTTCGACACACCAAGGGGTTCGATCGAAACCCAGAGAGCTGTGCCCTGGTGATCGCCGAGCAACTGCAACAGTGGCTGCACAGCAGCGCCGCAGTATGGGGTTTGCGCGACCACCTCGGCCATCTACAGGCGCTGTGCGCGCTGGTGCCGCTGGCGTGGGACAGCGCTCATTTCGGCCAGCCCATGGCGCGCCTGCAATTGTTGCGCAGCACAGGGGTAGCCGAAACCGATTGCGCACGTTTAGTCGATTGCGCGCTGGCCACTGAGAGCGGTCATCTTTCTGCGGAGGTGGACGTAGCCGATTACCTCAGTTTCAACCTGCTGGCCCGCCGCGGTTTCGAACTGCTCGATACCCGTCGCACTTACTGCGCCTATGCCCCGCGTAAACCACAGCTCGGTCGTCGCCGGCAGGGCATTCGGCCCTACCGCACAGCCGACCGTGCAGCGGTGTTGGAAATTGTTGCTGACACCCGCTTTCCGAGCCGCTTTTATCGTGATGACGGCTTGGCGCCCGCAAGGGTCGCGGCCATGTACCACCAGTGGTTTGCTAGGCTGCTGGATGACCACGGCCGCAGCAGTGATGCGGTGGTCTACGAGCGTGAGGGGCAGGTGCTTGCCTGCGGCGCGATTGGCGAGCGGGATTTTAGCGCCGCCGGAGTGCCGCTGCGGGCACGGACCGGCAGTTTGTATGCCGGCTTGCCGAGCGCAACCGGCGCCTATCTGCCGGTGCTGGAAATGCTCATTAGTCGGGCGCTCGAGACCTACGATTTTGCCGAAACCACGGTGGCGCTACAGAACACTGCCGCTTGCCGGGCATTGGAATCCTTCACTGCGGTGTATGCCACCGCCACCAGCTATTCCCTGCGGCGCCGGCCGCTCGGCTAAGCCTCCGGCGCCACCGCCATCCCAGTGGTGGTGACCACGCCTTGCGCGCGATACCAGTCCAATGTGTGGTAACGCAACACATCGCTCGATGCGTGGTGCTGCAGGAAGGTGGCGATCTCGGTCCAAGCTTGCTGCCAGCAGTGTTGCGGCTGCCAGTTCATCAACTCCGCCATGAGATTGAATCGCACCCGATAGGAGCGCATATCCTGTGGCCCGGAGTGGCGGGTGGACACCGGGTGTTTAGCACTGGCACGGATCTGTTCGGCCAACGCATTGATGGTGGCGTTTTGGTCTTCGCGGCCGATGTTGATGGTGGCCCCGGCGCACCCCGGTGGCGCTGCTGTCACGACATGGGCAAAAGCGGCCGCCGCATCCGCCACGTGCAGTAACGGCCGCACCTGGGTGCCGCCGCCATGGATCATGATCTCGCCGTGCCGCCAGGCGTTGTAGCACATGCTGTTGACCACCAAATCCAAACGCATGCGCGGCGACACCCCGTACAAGGTGCCAAGCCGCAACGCAGTGACGGCAAAATCGGCATCCGACAGCGGCAGGATGTCCTGTTCCGCGGCCACATTGGCGCGGGCATAGGTGGTGAGCGGCTGCACCGGCGAGCTTTCATCTAGCCACTCATCATGAAATCCGTACACGCTGCAGCTGGAGGCCAAGACGTAGCGGCGCACGCCAGCGGCCTTTGCGTGGGCAGCATTGCGCGCGCGGGCCAGATGGTTGATTTCCCAGGTGGCAGCGCCGAATGTTTCTCCACAGGGATCGTTCGAGAGGGCGGCCAGATCGATCATGGCATCGACCCCTTCAAACACCGTCGGCGGCACCTTGCGGGTGTCGATCTCCAGACAGGTAAGCGCGGCATGCTCCGGCAACAGTTCGCGACCGAACCAGAAGGTATCCAGCGCCACCACTTGGTGGCCGTCGGCCAGCAGGCGCGGCACCAGCGTAGTGCCGATATAGCCGCCGGCGCCGGTCACCAGAATGCGTAAGCTCATGGCCGCGCTCCGCCAAATAAGTCACCCAGAACCCGGGCCACCGTTTCTGGTACTGCAGCTGGCACCCCATGCCACATTGGCAGCCGCAACAGGCGGCCGGGCAGGGTGCTGGCGTGGGGGAGGGCGCCATGGGCGCGGCCCAGCTGCTGGCCGGCCGGTGAGAGGTGCAGCGGTTGGTAATGAAGAGCCGTTTGGAGCCCCGCCGCAGCCAAAGCCGCCTGCGCCCGGTCGCGTTGCCCGCCGTCAGCAAATAGCAACCCAAAAATATGGCCGTTGTGGGTGCAATCGACGGGTACGTGCAGTGTCTGCAATAGACCGGCCTGTACCAGTGGCGCCAGCGCTTGCTGATAGGCTTGCCAGAGCAGACGCCGCTGCTGGGTGACCGTCGCCAACTGTTCCAACTGTGCCAGCAGATGCGCGGCCTGCAGCTCAGAGGGCGGCGCCGACAGACCCAGATCAACCCAGTCGTACTGGCGGATGCGCCCGGCGCGAAACTGCGCGCGGGTGGTGCCCTTGTCGTGAAGGATCTCGGCACGCTCCACCAAATCTGGATCGTTGATAAGCAGTGCGCCGCCTTCACCACAACCGAGATTCTTGGTGGCATGGAACGACAGCGTGCCCAATCGACCCATACTGCCCAACGGTTGCCCTTTATAGCTGGCCCCAATCGCCTGGGCGGCATCTTCAATCAGCCACAGCCGATGCTGGTCAGCGAGCTGCTGCAGCGCGGTCATGTCACAGCTGGTGCCGGCGTAATGGACCGGCACCAGCGCGCGGGTACGGGGGGTGATCGCTGCGGCGGCTGCCGCCGGATCGATATTCAATGTGGCCGGCTCCACGTCAACGAATACCGGCGTGGCACCGCGCAAGGCAAAGGCGGTGGCGGTAGAGGTAAAGGTGAATGACGGCAGGATCACCTCATCGCCGGGGCCGACGCCGCTGAGCACCGCCGCCAACTCTAACGCATTGGTGCAGGAGTGGGTCAGCAAGGCGCGCTGCGCGCCAGTATGCGCTACCAACAGCGCTTCGCAGCGAGCGGTGAACGCACCGCCGGCGCACAGGGTCGCGGCGTCCAATGCGTGCTGGAGATAGCGCGCTTCATTGCCGCTCATGAACGGTCGGTGGAACGGGATCAGGTCTGTGGTCATGGCTGCCTGCGGGTACGAAGAGCACGGCGGATGATGCGACTGTCGTGCAGCAAGCGCCACATCACCCGCACCAGCTGAAAAAACGAGTACTGCGATGGCACTGTCGCGGGGCTACCGCGCACTAAGCGATGACAGACCACGGCGTCGCCGAGCAAACCATATAGATAAAGGCGTGGGTTGGCGCAACCGGTCGGCAGTGTTGCCAAGTGTGCCAGGGTCGAGCGGTGCAGCGCGGTCACCGGGCTACCCAGATCCGTGATGTGGACATCGATGATCGCGCTCACCAGCCAGTTGGTCACGCGGGAGCCGCACCGGCGCAACGCGCTGCTGTCGGTGCGCTCAGGGCGCACACCGTGGACCATCTGCACCGGGCCAGCGAGTTTGGCCAGCAGCGCCGGCAGCTCCCCGACGCATGGATGCAGGTCCGGGTCGATGGTCAGCAGCGTCGGTGCACGGCTGGCGTGAATGCCCAGCTCCAGTGCAGCGGCCTGACCTTGTCGCTGCCAAGGACTGAGCAGCACCAGCGATAGCTCTGAGCCCGCACTCGGGGGCGGCGCGGACGAGCGCCACTGGCCCAAGTCATCAACGATGACCAACTCGACCTGCCAGCGTTGACTGCGGGCCAGCTGCCGCAGTGACGCGATCAGCAACGGCAGCTGCCCGGCAACCGGATCGGTAGTGGTGATCACAGAGAGTGATGGTGCAATAGACGGCAACATGGACATCCCCCGGAGTGCCCGGCCATGGCCCCGGGAACGCAGCGCACTATAAGACATTTGCCGGGGGCGAAGTTAGGCCCGCGCGCCATCGATAAGCGGACACAAACGCCCACTTATCGGCACATACGTGCTGCTTTGAGCCAGCAATTGCATGCAGATTGGCGGCATGTCACCATCGGCTGTCGGCGACTTCCATGGACTCTGGGGTACGCCAATAAGCTGGCCGATTCGGGCACGGCACTACAACAATAATGAGGTCCTGCAGTGAGCGTTTCTTTTTGGTTCCGGGGATGGCAGCACAGCGGCCGCGACTCCACGCCGTTGTCTTGCCTCTTGCTGATCAGTGCTGCGGGTGTGGTGCACACCGCCCACGCACTCGAGCCGTTGGATGACTCTGCTCTGTCCGCCATTGAAGCGCGCGACGGTCTCGTCATCGACATTGCGTCCTCACCAGATAATGGCCTCAGCTATGATTCACTGCGCTGGGTCGCTGACGAAGGCGAGGTCAACGAAGCTACCCTGCAACTGGCTACTTCTGCCGGTGCCGGCGGGGAGCGCCGGCCCGGTTTCTACAACGTCGATGAACAAGGCCAAGTGCAAGCCGGCGCGGTGCACTTCACCAACACCCTAGATGTGGGCGCTGATGCCCAAACCGGCACGCCTTATCTGTCCTATCAACTCGATATTGCTGGCCAGCCGGATGCCGATGGCGGCTCGCGCGCGCGTCTGATGCTCGGCGAACTCAGCCACGGTGGCAGCCAGGCCTACGGTAGTTGGGCGCTGGATGGCCAAGGCACCTTGCAGATTGCTGGCGAGGGCGGGCTGTTCAATAGCCAAGGCATGAACACGCGCCTGTTCGGCGAACTGCGCAATGGCCGCATGTATTACCGCCAAGTGGAAGGTGGCCGGCCAGATACCGCATACCTGATCCTCGACAACATGCAGGCGCGCTGGGATATGCCGCGAGGCACCCTTGGTATCACCCCTGAAGGGCTGCGCATGGCCACTGACGGCGTCATTGATGTGGTGCTGGACGTGGACCTGTTCCACAAGACCGGTGGCCCCGACTTCACCGCCGGCGGTTTGGGCATGATGCACTTCGGCTGGCTCGGCGGACTGTCGGATCCGGAAATTCTCTGGCGCGCCAAAGGCGCCGCCGGCGCTGCCACGCCGGGACTGATTAACCTCAGCACCCGCTGGAACTATGTGCCGGCCGGCAGCACGGCGGGCAATGAGTTCCGTTGGCTGCTCGGTGAGACCAGCTACTCCCAAACTCCGGCTGACGGCCACCGCCGTGTGCGCTTTGAAATCTCCGACTGGGCCACTTGGGGTGGTCATGACTACGGCCATGATTTCCCGGTGATTGCGTTAGACATGATCAACGGCGATCGCACCGCCGCTGATGCCTACGCGCTGCGCTGGGGCGGCCAGGATGTGAACCTGGAGCCAGGCCGGCTCGGCGCCAGCACTGGCGAAGAGGGATTGGCGTTGCTGATTCGGGACGGCAACCTGCAGGCCTATTCGCGTCGCATCAACCTGATAGAAGAAGCGTGGAATGCTCAGAGCGGCCGCTATGAGTTGGTGACCTTGCAAGCAGCACACCCGGCGTATTCCGACCGTACTGCCGACGGCGTCACTCGCAGTCTTGATTGGGGGCTGATCTACACCTTCGCCAACGTCAACGCCAACCTGATGCTGTATCCGGGCGGTAACCCGGACAATCCCAACAAGGGCCTGCGCGGCGATGTGTTGGTGATGTCGGAGAGCTTTGATCCGGACGCGCCGGGCCAGCAAGGCTTCAACTGGGACCACGGCAGTCACCTGATGATTGCTGATACCAATATGGACGGCAGCATCAACGGCGCCGGCAAGACCCGCAACGCGCTTGGTATGGGTTTGATGAGCACCAGTTTCTTGGTGATGGCGGATGACCTGAACCTGTATGTGAAACCGGTGGATGGCAGCGATTACCGCAGTGGCGGGATCGATTTGTTCTCGCCGCGGGTGCGAGTGGCAGTACACACCACCTTCGGTGGCGGCATTTTGCCAGATGCCAACGGTTCCTATGGCAACGGCCCCCGTTTCGTGCGCGGCGCGGTGATTCAGGCCAACTTGGAAGGGGCCGCCCACGCCCGGTTTTCACCGCTTAACGATCAGCGCAATGCGCTCGGCTACCACTGGGGTGCGCGTCTGATGGCGGTGCAGAATAGTGGCAACACCGGTTACGGCGGTGGGCCAATGGGCTCATTTATTTCATTTGCCGAACCAAGCCGGCCGGATGTGGCGATCACCCTGGGTCAGGTGACCGGCGACCTGGCGTTTGCCAACGGCGAGATCGATATCGTTGGACATGATCAGGATGCCGGCGGTCGGCCGAAACTGGTGTTCTCCCACGACCTGCTGATCGGCAATACCGCTAAGCCGGAACTTGATGCGGTGCCGGGCATGCCATCACGGCCGAACGGGCAGGGCAGTGAGCTGGCCATCAACCGCATCACGCTGGGCGGTGGTGACTTGGGTCGCATCGTGATGCCCGGTGGTCGAGCCCACGCCAGTATCGCCATCGAGCCGATGCGCTGAGAACATTGGTGCGGAAGCGACACACTGTGCCGGCTTAATGCCGGCGCAGTGGTTTTCGGGGGTCAGAACAGGCGGCGGCGCAGGCCGGTCTTGGCAAGGATACGTGAGGAGATTTCCTCGATCGAATACTCGGTCACTTCCAGCGACGGGATTTGGAAGCGCGAGATCAGCGCCCCGAACGCCCGCACTTCCATGTCGCACTGTTGGCGCGAAGCGTAGCGACTGCCGCCGCGGCGTTGCTGACGAATCTCTTCTAACCGGTCAGCGCCAATGGTGAGCGCAAACAACTTGTGTTGGTGCGGTAGCAGGCTTTTGGGCAGTCGCAGGTCGTCGAAGTCTTCTTCGGTGAGTGGGTAGTTGGCCATATAAAGGCCGTATTGCATCGCCATATAAAGGCAGGTCGGCGTCTTACCGCTACGGGACACGCCAATTACGATCAGGTCGGCTTGGTCGTAATAGGTAGTGCGGGCACCATCATCGTTCTGCATGGCAAAGTGGACCGCATCGGCGCGAATGCGGTAACTGTTGAGGTCGCGCACCGCGTGGCTCTGACCGCTCTTCAGCGTCGGTGGCTGGCCAATTTCGCGTTCCAGTGGCACCAGGAAAGCATCGAACAGGTCGAGTACCAGCGCCTCACTGCGGCGCAACTCTTTCAACAACAGCGGATCGGTCAGCGTCGAGAACACGATCGGGCGACTACCGTCTTCCTCCGCTGCCAGCTTGATGCGCAGTACCGCCGCTTCAATCTGGGCAGGGTTCTGCAAGTAGGGCAGCGTCACCTGGCGGAAGTTGTACTCGGAAAACTGGGTCAGCATCGAGCGTCCCAGCGTTTCCGCGGTAATGGCGGTGCTACCTGAGACATAAAAGGCGGTACGGACGGGTTTAGACGGGGTCATGGTGCCTCACTGCAGCCGGCGCTTGAGCCCGGTGAGGGCCAGGATGCGGGTGGAGATTTCTTCCACGGACATCTTGGTGACGTCCATATTGGGGAGCTGGTTGAACTCGAACAGCGCGCGGGCGGCTTCGGTTTCTTGAGTGCAGTGATCGGTGCAGCAGCCCTGCAGGTCATCGCCCGCCAATTCTTGTCGTGCCAGTGCTAGCCGGTACGGATCCATCGACAGACCAAATAGCTTGTCTTGGAACGGCACCAGTACCTCCGGCAGGCTGGCGTCTTCGATGTCCTGCTCGGTGAGCGGGTAGTTGGCCACGAACAGGCCGTATTGAAGTGCTAAGTAGAGGCTGGTCGGCGTCTTGCCGGCTTGCGGCAGCCCGACCAGGATTAAGTCGGCCTTTTCGTAATGGTGACGCCAACCCACACCGTCGTCGTTGTCGAGCGCGAAATGCACGGCCTCGATGCGCAACCGGTAGGCCTCGGGGTCGTGGATAGCATGGCTCTGGCCAACCTTGAGGCTCGAACGCACGCCTAATTCCTGCTCTAGCGGCCCCATGAACGCCTGGAACACGTCCAGAATCACGGCGCGGCTGCGCCCGAGTAGGTCGCGGTGACCCCGGTCCACCAAGCTTGAGAACACGATCGGGCAGTTGCCGTAGCGGTCCGCAGCCTCGTTGATCTTGGCGATGGCTTGGCGGGTGGCGTCCTCCGAGAGGATATAAGGCAGCGTCATGGTGTCGAACTCGACGCCTTGGAATTGGCTGAGCATGGCGTTACCGAGTGTTTCAGCGGTCAAGCCGGTGCCATCGGAGACAAAAAAGGCGACGCGTCGGTCCATCAAATACAGCTCTTGGCCAGCGGTGGCGGGCATCCGGCCGCAGGCCGGAGCAGTGAATGGGGCCTAGTGTCGCCACCGATTGCGGGCAAGTAAAGGGAGCCGGGCACTCGCCTCAGCGAAGCGCATTGGTTAGGATTCGCAACCTCAAGGCAAATCGGGCGAGAAAACGGCCGGGGTTTTCAGTAGACTACCCCGCATTCCACCCATTCATATTCCAGTCATGTAGGGAGCAAGACCTTGGCGGAGTACGTAGTCTGGTTTGAACGCCTCGGTAAAGGCGATGTTGAAACGGTCGGGGGCAAGAACGCCTCCTTGGGCGAAATGATCAGCAACTTGGCGGCCGCCGGTGTATCCGTACCGGGTGGGTTTGCCACGACTGCTGAAGCCTACCGTGATTTCCTCAACCACAATGACCTGACCCGCAAGATCAATGACGCGCTCGACAAGCTCGACGTCAATGATGTGGTCGCGCTGGCCGAGACCGGTGCCGAAATCCGCCGTTGGGTGGTTGAAGCCCCGCTCCAGCCGGAGCTCGAGCAGCAGATCCGCGATGCGTTTGCTCAAATCAGCGAAGGCAATGCCGATCTGGCTGTAGCAGTGCGCTCCTCCGCCACCGCGGAAGACCTGCCGGACGCGTCCTTCGCCGGCCAACAAGAGACCTTCCTCAACATCCGCGGCGTGGACAACGTGCTGGTTGCGGTGAAGGAGGTCTTTGCATCCCTGTTCAACGACCGTGCCATCAGCTACCGCGTACACCAGGGCTTCGAGCACGCAGGTGTGGCGCTGTCAGCCGGCATCCAGCGCATGGTGCGCTCAGAAACCGGCGCCGCCGGGGTGATGTTCACCCTTGATACCGAGTCTGGCTTCCGCGATGTGGTATTCATCACCTCGTCTTACGGCCTCGGTGAAATGGTGGTGCAGGGCGCCGTGAACCCTGACGAATTCTACGTGCACAAGAAGACGCTGCTGAACAAGCGGCCGTCGATCCTGCGCCGCACCATCGGCTCCAAGCTGCAGAAGATGATCTACGGCAGCGAAGCCAGCGCCGGCAAATCAGTGCAGGTGGTAGAGGTAGAGCGCGATGAGCGCTACCGCTTCTCGCTGACCGACGCCCAGGTGGAAGATCTGGCGCGCCAGGCCATCGAAATCGAAAAGCACTACGGTGGCCCGATGGACATCGAGTGGGCGCTCGACGGTGACGACGGCAAACTGTACATCGTGCAGGCGCGCCCGGAGACCGTGAAGAGCCGCTCCGACGTGTCGGTGATGGAACGCTACAACCTCAAGCAGCGCGGCAAAGTGCTGGTTGAAGGCCGCGCCATCGGCCAGCGCATCGGCGCCGGTCCGGTGCGGGTGGTCAGCAGCATCAAAGAAATGGAAAAGGTGCAGGACGGCGACGTGCTGGTCACCGACATGACCGACCCGGATTGGGAACCGGTCATGAAGCGTGCCGCGGCCATCATCACCAACCGTGGCGGCCGTACCTGCCACGCGGCCATTATCGCCCGTGAATTGGGTGTGCCGGCGATCGTTGGTTGCGGCGACGCCACCGAGATCCTCCAAGACGGCCAACTGGTCACCGCGTCCTGTGCCGAAGGTGACACCGGTAAGATCTACGAAGGCCAACTGGACTTCGAGATCCAGCGCAACTCCATCGAGTCGATGCCGAAACTGCCGTTCAAGATCATGATGAACGTTGGTAACCCGGACCGCGCCTTCGATTTCGCCACGCTGCCGAACCAGGGTGTGGGCCTTGCTCGCCTTGAGTTCATCATCAACCGCATGATCGGCGTGCACCCGAAAGCACTGTTGAACTACGACAGCCAATCCCGTGATCTGCAGCAGACCATCGATAAGCGTATTGCCGGCTACACGTCACCGGTGGATTTCTACATCGAGAAGCTGGTGGAAGGTATTTCTACGCTGGCTGCAGCGTTCCACCCGGAGAAGGTCATCGTGCGGATGTCGGACTTCAAGTCCAACGAGTACGCCAACCTGATCGGCGGTAAGCACTACGAGCCGGAAGAAGAAAACCCGATGCTGGGCTTCCGCGGTGCCTCCCGTTATGTGTCGGAAAACTTCCGTGACTGCTTCGAACTCGAATGCCGCGCACTGAAGAAAGTCCGTGACGAAATGGGCTTCACCAACGTTGAAGTCATGGTGCCGTTCGTGCGCACCGTGGGCGAAGCGGAAACCGTCATCGAGTTGCTGTCGAAAAACGGCCTTAAGCGAGGTGACAACGGTCTGCGCATTATCATGATGTGCGAGCTACCCACCAACGCGTTGCTGGCGGACGACTTCCTGCAGCACTTCGACGGCTTTTCCATCGGCTCCAACGATCTGACCCAGCTCACTCTGGGCCTGGACCGTGACTCCGGCATCGTCAGCCATCTGTTCGATGAGCGCGATCCGGCGGTCAAGAAGCTGCTGTCCATGGCGATCCAAGCCTGTAACGATGCCGGTAAGTACATCGGTATCTGCGGCCAAGGTCCTTCCGACCACCCGGATCTGGCCAAGTGGCTGATGGAGCAGGGTATTTCCAGCGTGTCATTGAATCCGGACTCGGTTCTCGGCACTTGGTTCTACCTGGCTGAGAAGCACGGCAAGTAAGCAGTGCCGGCTCCACAAAAAAACCGCAGCTTAGGCTGCGGTTTTTTTATGTCTGCGCGGCAGTGCTGGAGTCAGCGTGCGGCTAGCGCATCGCCCATTTCGGCACGGTACACCGGCAACAGGTCTTGTACTTTACGCACATAGCGCCGGGTTTCATCGAACGGCGGGATACCACCGTGACGGCGTACGTTGCCTTCTCCGGCATTGTAAGCGGCTAACACTAGGTCAAGTTGGTCGAAGCGCGCCATGAGGTAAGCCAGATAGCGGGCGCCGCCATCAATGTTCTGGCGCGGGTCAAACGGCTCAGTCACTTTGAGGAAATCAGCCGTTTGCGGCATCAACTGCATCAAGCCCTGCGCGCCGGCGCGGGACACGGCCCGCGGATCGAACGCCGACTCGGTATGGATCACTGCCTTAATCAGCGCCGGCTCCACCTGGTGGACAAGCGCGGCGCGGTGAATCAGACGGTCGTACAGCGCCCGCCGCGCCTGCGAAGGTGTCTGCGCAGACTCGGTCCAGCCCTTGCGGATGCTCAGCAGTGAATGCCCCGGCATCTGCGCCCGGTCGGTGAACAGCCGAGTGCCGGTCGGCGTGCGGTATTCGTAGATGGTATCGGCGCCGGCACTGCTCCCCCACAGCAACAGTGCCAGGCAGACGCTTCCCCAGCGTCGTCGATCGCGCAACATGCCCTCTCTCCCCAAGGTGCCGTGCTGATACTTTATTCGTATCCGCTGCGCAGTATGCACCAAGTTCGCTGAGCGTCCCAGTGTTTGACTTGCGTGCTGCCGCTGCGCTCGGCAGCATGGTCGGCGTTTCATCACAGAGCGGGAGACACAACATGACCAGTACGGCGCGCCACTACGACGCCATTGTGATCGGGGCCGGTTCCGGCGGCGTGCGCGCTGCCCGCATCGCGGCCAGCCTGGGCGCCCATGTGGCGATTGTCGAAGAGCGTTTCTTCGGCGGTACCTGCGTCAATGTCGGCTGTGTACCGAAAAAGATGTTTGCCTATGCCGCCGGCTTGCAAGACAACTTCACGCTGGCCGCCGATTACGGCCTGTCGGTGGGCAAGGTGGCGTTGGACTGGGATGTCCTGCGTGACAACAAAACCCGTGAGATTGAACGCCTGAACGGCATCTACCGACAGCTGCTGGAAAAAGCCGGCGTGGTCATTGTCGAAGGCAGTGCGCAGATCACCGGGCCGGGTACGGTTCAGGTCGGCGAGCTGCAGCTGACGGCGCCGCGTATTCTGATCGCCACCGGCGGTACGCCATTCCTGCCGGATATTCCCGGACGGGATCTGGCGCTGATTTCCGACAACTTGTTCTATCTACCGCAATTGCCGGAACGGGTGGCGGTGGTCGGTGGCGGGTACATCGCCACAGAGTTTGCCGGCATTCTCAACGGCCTCGGCGCCAGCGTCACCCAGCTCTACCGCGGCGACCAGATCCTGCGTGGTTTCGATGACGACATCCGTAATCATGTGGCCGAGCAGATGCAGCAGCAGGGTGTCCGCTTGACGCTGGACACTGATGTAACTCGCATCGAAGCCGTGGGCGAGGGCCGTCGGTTGCATTTGAGCAACGGCGAAACGCTGGAAGTGGACGCGGTGTTTTACGCCACAGGTCGGACGCCTAAAGTGGCTGGTCTGTTCGCAGCCGGTGCGGCGCCGGCGTTGACCGAGCAGGGCGCGGTCGTGGTGAATGCGGAATTCGAAACCTCGGTGCCCGGCCTGTTCGCAGTCGGTGACGTCATTGACCGGGTACAATTGACACCGGTGGCGCTGGCAGAAGGCATGTGGTGGGCACGCCAGCAATTCGGCAATCAACGTGATGTGCCACCGCCGTCCTACGAGAATATTCCTACCGCGGTGTTTTCCCACCCGCCGATCGGCACCGTCGGCCTCACCGAAGCCGATGCGCGTGCGCGGCATGCCAATGTGAAGATTTACCGCAGCAGCTTCCGGCCGCTCAAATACACCCTCGGCAACCAGCAGCACCGTACGCTGATGAAGCTGGTGATCGACGCTGACAGCGACAAAGTACTGGGACTGCACGTGAGCGGTGACGATGCCGCAGAAATCGTGCAGGGCTTTGCTGTGGCAGTAGTAATGGGCGCCACCAAGGCTGACTTCGACCGCACCATTGGCATTCATCCCACCTCGGCGGAAGAGTTTGTCACCATGCGTGACTGAGCCTTGGCCAGATATTGCCCCATCCGCGCAGAGGCCGATGGCCGCGGCCTCTGCGAAGGTTGTGAAGCGGTTATCAACAGGCTCATCCACTGCATCTGTGCATAACCCTGCCACTGGCCGCAACGCCGCTGCCGCACGCAGGTGCAGCCCTGTTCGAGGTGGCCGGCAACCGCTATGGTGTGCGCCGAAGTTCAGCTTGGAGGTGTGCAATGCGTCGGGTGGTATTCAATCAGAAAGGCGGGGTAGGGAAGTCCAGCATTACCGTGAATCTGGCCGCCATCGCTGCAGCCGAGGGACGCCGCACCCTGGTCATTGACCTCGACCCGCAATGCAACGCCAGCCAGTACCTACTGGGCATGACCGCCTACGAAGACGGTCGCAATCCAAGCCCCAACATCGGCGATTTTTTCAGTCAGGCGCTGACCTTCCGGCTCAAAGAAAAAGCGCCGATGGAGTATGTGCATGCCACCGCCCATGAGCGGTTGTTCGTGCTGCCGTCTAACGCCGAGTTGGGCGAGATCGAGCATCTGCTGCAGAGCAAGCACAAAATCTACAAACTGCGCGGGCTGATCAAAAGCCTGTCGCGGGAGTTCGATGAGATCTATATCGATACCCCGCCGGCGTTCAATTTCTACACCTTGTCCGCACTGATCGCGGCGGACCGGGTGCTGATTCCGTTCGATTGCGATGCGTTCTCGCGCAAAGCGCTCTATACGCTGCTGGAAAACGTCCACGAAGCCCGTGACGACCACAACGACCAGTTGCAGGTGGAGGGGATCGTCATTAACCAATTCCAACCACGCGCGCGGTTGCCGCAGCAATTGGTGGAGGCACTGCGTGAGGAAGGGCTGCCGGTGCTGGATGCGCCGCTGTCTTCCAGCGTGGTCATGCGCGAATCTCACGACACCGGCATTCCATTGGTGCATCTGGCGCCGCGCCATAAGCTGACGCTCGAATACCAAGCGCTGTACCGTCTATTACCAGGCTGAAAACCGGCAGGTCATCCCGCCATTCGGCTAGATCAGCCGTTTGATCCCACTGCGGAGATACAGCCACGCCGCCATCGCTTACCCTGAGCAGTGATAATAAAAGCAATGCTGTTGGGGGAGTCTGATGACCATTCATGGAAGTCTGCGCACCGTGCCCACGGGGCTGCGGTGTTTGTCGTGGTTGCTGCTGTGCCTGCTGTCGAACACGGCTTGGGCGGTTAACGCTGCCGACCTGGCGCGTTTTGAACAACGACTATGGGAAGTGCGCAGTGACGCCCATGCCTACCTAGTGCTGGACAACGCGCCGCGTTATCGCAGCGCCACCTTAGCCAGCATTCAGGCGCTGCGGCACAGCTTGGAGCAGTTACAGGACGGTGCCACCGGCAGTGACCAGAGCCTACTCGCCAACCAAGTGGCGCCCAAGCTGCGTCAATATCTGATCGCCGCGGACACCAGCGTGCGGACCGGCGATGAATCCAAACGCCAGTATGCGGTGCAGGATCTGACCGCACTCAGCTATGAGATTGCCGCGCTGGTGGCGCCGCTGTCCGCGGAGGGCGACAACAGCGATCCGATCGTGGCGTTGCTGCGTACTGCCGCGCAGGTACAGCAGATCGGCTCTGAGTACCTATCACTGGTGGCGTCACCGGCCGGCGGCATGGCCATCGGCGGCGAAGGCAACATCGACCTCAACGAAGCCGTGCCGGCCATGGATCGCCACTTGCAGACGCTGAAGCGGCGCCTGCAAGAACCTAGCGCGACGGCGGCCCTGACAGAGGCGGAAGGGAAGTGGCGCTTCATCCGCGAATCGCTGATGAAGTTCTATGACAAGTCGGTGCCATTTCTGGTGCAGCGCTACACCGAGCAGATCGTCGATGCGTTGCAACGCGGTGCGGTTTAATCGCGCTCCAGCAACCAATCGGCAGCCAGCCGCCAGGTGGTATCTGGGGCTTGGCTGCCGGCGAACACACCGGCATGCCCGCCCGGCACCACCATAAACTGTTTGTCGTGGGAGCCGCTCACCCGCAGGATGTCGCGGGCGGCGCGGATGGTGACCAGCTTGTCACTGGCGCCGGCCAACGCCAGCAGCGGGCAGCGGATTTGGCTCAAGTCCGCCAACCGACCGCCAATAACGATGGTGCCGCCGGCAATGTGGTTACTGATGATCATTTTCTCGATCACCTCACGCACCGTGGCGCCAGGGTAGTCAAGCATGTTGTTGAACCACTGGCCCATGGTCATGTATTCGGTGATGTAGTCGCGGTCGGTGACGTTGCGCACCAGATCCAGATAGGACGCCAGCACGCCCGGCGGGTTGGTCATCTTGAAGCCGAGCGACAGCAGCCGCGCGGGAATTTCGAACAGACGCTCATCCACCGGCTTCAGTCGCAGCCGGAACCACTCGTGGGCCTTCAGCGCCGGGCGGCTCATCAAGGCGAAAAAGCGCCCGTAAGCGCCGCTCTGATGGAAATTCACTGGGCTGGCGATGGTAATCAAGTGCGCCACCGGCGCCGCCGGGTGGGCTGCTAGATACATCATTGCCAGCAACCCGCCCATGCAATAACCCAGCAAGCTAACTTGATCCGCACCACTGTGGCCACGCACCGCTTGCACTGCGGCGGGCAGCCATTGATTGACGTAGACATCCAGCGACAGCGAGCGCTGCGACTGCGACGGGCGCCCCCAATCAAGCACGTACACATCAAAACCGCGCGCCAGCAGATAGCGCACCATGGAACGGCTCGGCATGATGTCGAAGGTCCAGGTCTGGATACCCAGCGCCGGAATCAGCAGCAGCGGAATGCGGGCCTCGCCATCACGGTCAGCCGCGGTTAGACCCGGCCCTTGTTCCGGCAAACGGTAGTGACGTACTGCCATGATGTCGTCGCGGTAGATTTCCTGCCACGGCGTGCGATCCACCAGAATGAAACGTTCCGGGTGGCGACGACGTTCCACAGCATGGCTTAGAGCACGCCAACCGGTGCGGGCGCGGGACAGCGTTGACATCGAGACAGCATTCCTTGGACGGTTTGGCACTTGATTTCGAGGCGCATGATGGCGTTTATTGCCGGCTTTGAACAGCGCTCCAAGGAGACTCGATTGTGACTCGTCAGGACGTATGCGAACGCTTTGTGGCGTCGGTGCGGCACTCGACCCGCCTCAACATGCAGGTGCTGGAGGCGCTAGAGGACCGCGTCACGGTACGCATGCCCTACAGCGAAGACTTGGTTGGCAACCCCGACACTGGGGTAATCCACGGCGGTGCCATTTTCACGCTGATCGACCAAGCGGGTGGGCTGGCCAATTGCTGCCGCCTGTTCCCCGAATTCGAGCTGACGCCGACCATCGACATGCGTGTCGATCACCTGCGGGCGCCACGCCCCGGACACGGCATCTTGTGCTATTCGCACTGTTACCGGCTCAGTGAGCACGTGGCATTCGTCAGCTCTCGGGTGTTCGAGGAGGAGGCCGAGGGCGTGCCGTCAGACTTGGGCGAAATTGCCACCTGTCTAGCGACCTACATGCGCATGAAGCTGCCGGGCCAGTCCCGCCGTGGAGAGGGTTGAGCGATGAATGCCCTGTATGAATTGATCCGCGCCTGCCGCGCCGGCGAAGCGTCTTATCAGGCGCTGGTGGAGCGGGTGCCCTATGCTCGTTTCCTTGGCATTGAAGTGGCAAACCGGGGCCAGGAAATATCCTTTGTGCTGCCGCGCAACGCGGACAATATCGGCAACCCGACTTTGCCGGCGCTACACGGTGGCGCAGTGGCCGGCTTCATGGAGCAGTCGGCGGTGATTTTCCTATTGCTGTCGATGGGCGAGCCGCGGGTGCCGAAAACCATCGATTTCACTATCGATTATTTGCGTGCCGGCCACTTCCGTGACACCTATGCGGAGTGTCAGGTGACGCGGCTTGGGCGGCGTGTGGCCAACGTGCAAATCAGCGCCTGGCAGCAGCGCCGTGATGAGCCGATCGCGTTGGCGCGCGCCCATTTTCTGCTGTCGGATGAAAACGAGGCTCCGTGAGGGCCGGCAACCTCACAACAATGTCACGGGATGACGTGGAACAGGCAGCACCTTCCCCGCTAGCTTAGAACAGCTCCACTTGGAGATGTGAGTCACTAGCAGAGGTGCTGCCATGGACATCAAACGCGTTACAGCTCCCCCCGCAGACATTGTCTATTACAACAATTGGGATGGTCCCGGCTCCGACGACATCGAACAGCGGATGTCACCCCAGCACGTGCAAGATGTGGTGGAAATCTTCAATACTCCGCTGACGGGCCACTACAACTGGGATTACAGCAGCGCCGACGGACGTATCCGTAAGCTCTACCGGCTCGGCAAGGAACTGAACTGGAACGGCGACATCGATTTGGACTGGTCACTGGACTTTCCCCGCGACCAACCGCCGATGGATACCAACTACAATCCGTTTTCTGGCTGGGCGCCGTTTGAAGCACTCAGCGACGACGAAAAGCTGCGCTTCGGCTGGCACAACCTGGCGTGGATGCTGGCGCAATTTGTCCACGGCGAGCAGGGCGCTCTGCTGGTGGCGTCGCAGTTGGCATCCTGCGCGCCAAGTTATGACGCCAAGCTCTACGCCGCGTCGCAGACGTTCGATGAAGCCCGGCACGTGGAGGTGTTCACTCGCTATCTTCAGGACAAAGTCGGTATTTTTTATCCGATCAATCCCAACCTGAAGCTGCTGCTGGACAAGATCCTCTCTGACCCGCGCTGGGACCTGAAATTCATCGGCATGCAGATCATCATCGAAGGGCTGGCGCTAGCCGCTTTCAACACCTTGCGCCTGACCGCCAAGGACCCGCTACTGGTGCAGCTGATCAGCTATGTGATCCGTGATGAAGCGCGCCACGTGACGTTCGGCGTCAATTACTTGGAGCAGTTCGTCGAAACACTCAGCGAGCAGGAGAAGCAAGAGCGCGCTCAGTTCGCCTATGAGGCCTGCGTGGTGATGCGTGAGCGGCTGATCGCCACAGAGGTGTTTGCAGAGTTCGGCTGGGAGCCGGTGGCCGCGCGCGAGCAGGTGCTGCAGTCGCAGATCATGGCGCAATTCCGTGACCTGCTGTTCACCCGCATCGTTCCCAACCTCAAACGTATCGGTTTACTCACCGAACAGGTGCGACCGAAGTTTGAGGCGCTTGGCATCCTGCAATTCGAAGACCTGCAGGATGATGGCCAGATCGACTGGGCCGAGCTGTCACGGCCGCTGCGAGCCTAAGGAAAGGTGCTCCGGGCCGCCAGGGCGGCCCGGTTGCCGTCGTTACTTCACGTACGGTAGCAGCGTCAGTTCCACGCGCCGATTCTGGGCGCGTCCCGCCGGCGTGTCGTTGCTGGCGATCGGCTGCTGCGGGCCGAAGCCCACCACATCCAGCCGCACCGACTGCACACCGTGTCCGAGCAGAGCGTTGGCCACCGACTGCGCCCGCTGCTGCGACAGCAGCATGTTGTATTGCAGCGCGCCACTGGAGTCGGTGTGACCGGCCACCTGGATCATGGTGGAGGTGTATTCCTTCAGCACCTCAGCCACCGCATCCATCACCGGCACCATGGCGCCCGCCATCGCGTAGTCATCGCTGGCGAAGGTGATGCTGCCCGGCATATTGAGGATGATCTCATCGCCGCTACGGGTGACCGAGACGCCGCTGCCCTGTAGTTTCTGACGCAGCTTGGCTTCCTGCACATCCATGTAGTAACCCACACCGCCACCGGTGATGGCACCGATGCCGGCACCGGCCAGCGCGCGTTGTTTACGCTGCTTAGCGTTCTTGGAGGTGGCGATGCCGACCACTGCACCCACTGCCGCGCCGATGCCAGCGCCTTTGGCGGCATTGGAGGTTTGCGACTCCTGGGTGTAGGGGTTGATGGTGGTGCAGCCTTGGCCGATCACCAGTGCGCCAAGCAACATGCCTGTAGTCCATGCCTTGTTCATCAATTCGTCCTCTTGCCAATGCGCGCCATGCGCGTCGGCACCATAGGATAAGCCCGCTGCAGGCGGTAGTCTGATCAGCGCCATTGGCGCAGTGCATCACACCCGCGGGGGCATGCAGGTCCGCCACCAAGCGTGACCGGCGGTTCACTCGGCAGCGGTTGACCGGCTGGCGTGAACGTGGAAATCTCGGCGCCCATTTCGATGCGGAACGTGCGTCACATCTTTTACCGTGACCGTCATACGCCTGCCTCGGCCATGGTGTCTACTTTCCCCAGCATCTCGTACCAGGAGTAACAGCGGCATGATCGGTTTGCGTCCGGATCCCCAGCAGCTCGTCGGGCAAGCGTGGGATCTGGTGGTAGTGGGGGGCGGCATCACTGGCGCCGGGGTCGCGCTGATGGCGGCCCAGCAAGGTCTGCGGGTACTGCTCTTGGAGAAGCAGGATTACGCTTGGGGCACGTCCAGCCGGTCGTCGAAAATGGTGCACGGTGGCCTACGCTATCTGGCTCAGGGCGATGTGCGGCTGACGCGCGAATCGCTGCAGGAACGTGAACGGTTGCTGCGGGAGTTGCCGGATCTGGTGCATCGCCACACCTATCTGTTCCCGGTGCGCAAGGGCAGCTTCCCCGGGCGGCTGGGTTTGAGCGTGGCATTGATGGGCTACGATTTCCTTGCCGGCATCCGTGACCACCGCTGGATCTCCGCCCGTGCTCTGCGCCAGCGCGCGCCGCTGCTGAAACTAAAACAGCTGCGGGGCGCCATGTCCTATACCGATGCCGTCACCGATGACAGCCGGCTGGTGCTGCGCATCCTGCACCACGCCGCAGCCGCCGGTGCCACGGTGGTGAACTACAGCGCCGTGCAGCGCATCGAGCGTGCCGCGCAACATTTCCAGCTGCATATCCAGGATCAGGTTAACGGCGCCAACTACCAGGTCAGCAGCCAGAAAGTGATCAACGCCACCGGCGCTTGGGTCGACCAGCTGTCGAACTCCAGTCCGCGGGTGCGACCACTGCGTGGCAGTCATATTTTCCTGCCCGCTGAGCTGTTACCAGTGACTGACAGCTATACCTTGCCGCACCCGGACGATGGCCGCCCGGTGTTCGTGTTCCCGTGGCACGGCGTCACCTGTGTCGGAACCACTGATCACGACCACACTGATGATCCGCAGCAGGAGGCCTATGCCCATGAGCACGAGGTGCGCTACCTGCTCACGCTGGTGCGCCATGCGTTCCCGAGTGTGCAACTGGACCGCAGTGACGTGATTTCTACCATGGCCGGTGTGCGCCCGGTGATTTCCTCCGGAAAGGGCCTGAAACCATCGCAAGAACGCCGCGATCACGCGGTGTGGGAAAGCGGCGGCGTGGTCAGCGTCAGCGGTGGCAAGCTCACCACGTTCCGGATCATTGCGTTGGACGCTTTGAAGGCCGCGGGCTTGATCGATGAGCGCCAGTACCGCCAACTGCGCAAGCAACCACGCATGCTGGCCAACGCGGTGACGGTACCTGCGGGCCTCGAGTCGCCGGCAGGGGCGGTGTCCGCTGAGCATCTGACCGCGACCTTGCTGCGCTGGCTTGTGGCGCAGGAGCAGCCTGTGCACCTGGATGATTTACTGCTGCGGCGGACTCGCATCGGTAACTTGACCGCTGACGGCGGCCGCGGCTGGGTGCGCACCAATCAAGCACTCTTACAGCAGGTCCTGGCTTGGGACGAGGAACGATTCTCAGCAGAATCAAATCGTTATGATCAAATATTGAAGCTTTACTACAACTGAGAACAGCGGCCTGCGGGCCGCTTTTTTTTGCCTTGCATCCGTTGCTCGCCCCTAGTCGGACACAATTTGTCGCGGGCTATTTACAATCATTCACAATCGGAGTGTGATTGCCGTCACAAAAGGCGAGTAATAACAGGGCGGTCCGGCGACCGTCTTGCAGCCGGACTGGAGGCGATCACAATGAGCACCCGCACTGTACAACGACTCAACCGCTGGTGGTTGGCGACCGATTGGCAAAGTATCCGGCGCCAAGCCCTGACCACTTGTTTGATTGGGCTGGTGGCGGGCGGAGTCGGTGTGATGGTTGCCAGCTCACTCTGAGCTACCGGTCGCACCCAAAAGCTCTCTAGAATGGCCCCCTTTTCAGAGGGGCCTGCCATGCTCAGTTACCAGCACGGTTATCACGCCGGCAATGCCGCCGACCTGCACAAGCACGCGATCTTGACGCTGGTGCTGCAATACCTGCGGCGCAAGCCAAAGCCGTTCACCGCGCTGGATGTTTACGCCGGACGTGGTCTTT
The DNA here is from genome assembly GCF_041102775.1 of Alcanivorax sp. REN37. NCBI lineage: Bacteria > Pseudomonadati > Pseudomonadota > Gammaproteobacteria > Oceanospirillales > Alcanivoracaceae > Isoalcanivorax > Isoalcanivorax beigongshangi. Next base: position 1,634,939 of record NZ_JBGCUO010000001.1, on the reverse strand, counting down.
ACGACCTGTCTGGCCACATCGCGCAAAAGACCAAAGAAGCCGATGCCGGCATCCTGCGTGCGTGGGAACAGTCTTGGCCTGCCGCGCTAGGCGACTACCGTCAGGTGTTACGCCACTGTAACCCCCACCGTGAACACCTGCAGTTCTACCCCGGTTCGCCGACAATTCTGGATCAGTTGCTGCCAGCGGACTCGCCGCTGCAACTGTGCGAACTGCACCCACAGGAACACAATGCGCTGGAGAAACTGTTCGAGCGCAAACCCCGGGTACACATCCATCGCCGCGATGCACTGGAAGCACTGGGCGGGCTGTTGCCACCCACCCCACGCCGCGGCCTAGTTCTAATTGATCCCAGTTATGAACAAGGCCAGGACTATCGGCGAGTCGGGGAGGCGGTGTTGCAGGCACACCAGCGCTGGCCGCAAGGTGTGATCTTGCTGTGGTACCCGTTGCTGGGTGACGAACGGCACTTGCCGATGCTACGTAATCTGGTGGCCAGCTCGATGCCAATGCTGCAGTGCGAGTGGGCCTATCGGCCGCGCGGTGCCGGCATGCACGGCTCCGGCATGCTGGTGGTCAATCCCCCATACCTGCTTGCAGAGCAACTCAACGGTTTGTCCGCCTGGTTCGGCTCCTTGGTCCAAGCCGGCAGCCCTTCATTGCTGATCCGACCGCACAATCTGAGTTAAGAGGGCGGCCGGCGGCCATAGATCACCAAATTTGATCGTTTTGAAACACCGCCATGGTGTCCGCTGCGGTGCAGCTGTGGTAGATTACTGGAACTATCGTACAAGAAAAGAGTCCAGCAATGCCGAGGCAGAACGCATGAGCGGATCACCCACACACCCTCTCTACGATGTCATCATCGTCGGCACCGGCGCCGGTGGCGCACCGCTGGCCTGTCATCTGGCTGAAGCTGGGCAGCGCGTGCTGCTGCTGGAGGCCGGCCGCTCGTGGCGCGCGGACCAATATCCGGACAACGAGCAAGATGCATCTCTTCGTCTGATGTGGGGCGGCGGGCTGGAACCCTCCAAAGACGGCGCACTGGCACTGCTACGTGCCAAAGTGGCCGGCGGGGGCACGGTGGTGAACCAAGCGTTGCTCGATCGCTTCGATGAGGATGCCTTTGAAGCGTGGCGCCAACAAAGCGGGCTTGCCGAGCACAGCAGTCAACACTTCCAGCGCTACTACCAGTTGACCGAAAGCGCACTGGCGTTGGAGTCCATCGCCCGCAGCGATTGGAATGAAAACGCACGCCTCTATGTGGAAGGCTTCGAACAGCTCGGCTACGGCTGGTCGCCACTGCGGCGCGGGCAGGCCCATTGCAATGTGGCCGACGGTAACGATTGCGTACGCTGCCTAGGCGGCTGTCCACGTCAGGCCAAACAGAGCATGACGGTGACTTTCCTGCCACGGGCCCTGGCCGCCGGTGCGGTCATGGAAGCCAACTGCGAGATCGCCGGCTTGGTGGAGGGAGGGCAGGGCGTCACTGTGTATGGACGCCAAGGCGGCCGCAATGTGACCTTCCACGGCCGCCGCTGCGTGCTGGCCGCCGGCGCCCTCGGCAGTACCGCGCTGTTGCTGAAATCCGGCTATGGCAGCCAACTTCCCGCACTTGGTCACCACTTTTATTGCCACCCCCAATTTGTCAGCTTGGCGCTGTACGACCGCAATATCGACGCCCACAAGGGCAGTTTCCAAGCGGTGAAGTCCGAAGAGCCGCGTTTTAGGGCTGCTGGTTTCAAACTGGAGAACGTGTTTGCTGGCCCCCTCGGCGTCGCCTTCCTGCTGCCACAAATCGGCGCCCGTCACCAGCAGGTGATGCAGCGTTTCCGGCAGCTCGCCTGTATCGAGGTGGCGGTGCGGGATGTCACACCGGGACGAATCTCGCTCGATCGCCGCGGCCGCATCAGCGTCGACAAACCGCTGGCAGCGCCGGAGTTGACGCGTGCCAAAGCCGGTCGCCAAGTGATCCACGACATCTACCGCCAGACCGGGGCGGAAGAGGTGATTGATTCGCCGACCAACATCGGCCTGCATTTGATGGGCGGTTGTGTGATGGGCACTGATCCGCGCCGCTCCGTGGTGGATGTTGGCTTCCGTGTGCACGGCAGCCGCCGCGTGCATGTGGTGGACGGTAGTGTATTTCCCAATGCTCCTGGCATTAACCCGTCGCTGACCATCATGGCGATGGCCCATCAAGCGGCGGAAGCGCTGCTCGGGCAGACGTTGTCACTGCCAACCCTCGTCACGGAGCGCGCATCATGAGCGAACTAATGCTGAGTGCGGCCGAGCTGCGTTGCTGGCGCAACGTCGGCCACGCGTATCTGCCGGGACAGGGCGGCCTGCCGTCCTATCGCGACACTGATGCTACCGACCACTTGCCGGCCTTGCTCGCCGCTGGCGATGCGGACGATATCGCCAGCCTGCGGCTGGTGGTGCGTGTTCTCGGTAGCTTGCCGGGGCCGCTGCCGGGATGGCTGGTGCGCACGGTGGCGGCGGTGGCACACACCCGGCTACCCGGGTCCGGATTGTTTCGCCTGCTCGATATGGGCCTGCGCGGCGTCATCATCAGCAGCTACTACAACGGCTTGGATCGCGATGCCGAGGGCCAATCCAAGCGCTACCGCACCATGGGCATCCACATTCACTGCCGTCCCGATTGAGGTATTACCGTGACCGACGCTCAAACCCACGCTCAGACGCTGTTTTCCCGCGCCCGCGCCGCCCAATCACAACTGGCGGTTTCCACCCTGTCAGAGCGACTGGCGGAACTCGGGCAGCTGCAGCAACGCATCCACCAACAACGTGACCAGATCGCGGATCGGATTGTGGCAGATACCGGCAAGAGCCGAACCGATGCCCTGGTGTCGGAGTTGCTCGGGGTGCTGGATTATCTGCAATGGTTGCAAGGTGCTGCTCCGGCTGCGCTGGCCGATGAAAAGGTCTCCACACCTCTAGCGCTAATGGGCAAGAGCTCGCGCATTTGGTACGAAGCGCTGGGGGTGGTGCTGGTCATCACCCCGTGGAACTATCCATTCCACATCGCCATGACCGCTATTGCTCCGGCCTTTGCTGCCGGCAACGCTGTGGTACTCAAGCCCTCCGAGCACACGCCGCTGACCGGTCTAATCGAATCCCTGGTGGACGGCCTGCCGCTGCTGTCTGCGGCGCTGCAGATTGCGCAGGGCGCCGGTGAAATGGCAGAAGCACTGATTGCCCAGCGACCAGACCGGGTCAGTTTCACCGGTAGCGCGCGCACCGGGCGCCGTATCCTTGCCCAATGTGCGCCGCTGCTGGTGCCGGTGGATCTGGAGTTGGGCGGTAAAGACGCCATGCTAGTGTTCGAGGATGTGGATCTTGAACGCACCAGCGCCGGCGCACTGTGGGGAGCGCTGACCAATGGCGGCCAATCCTGCACCGCAGTCGAGCGTCTTTATGTCCACCAAAGCCGTTACCCGGAGATGGTGTCACGCTTACGTGACCGCCTTGATGCGCTCGTGGTCTGCAGCGGCGACACCGGCAATGCTGACATCGGGGCCATGACCACTGATTTCCAGCTGGAGATCGTCCAGCGTCATTTGGCCGATGCGGCAGCCAAAGGCGCGACTATCCACGGCGGCGGCCGCATCGGAGATACTCGCATGCTGCGGCCAGCACTGGTCACCGACGTGCGTGACGACATGCTGGTGGTACAGGAAGAAACCTTCGGGCCAATCCTGGTCGTCCAGCCTTTCCAGGACGAGCAGGATTCAATCCGGCTGGCTAACAGCACCCCGTTCGGGTTGTCCGCCAGTGTCTGGAGCAAGGATCTCGCGCGCGCTGAACGGGTCGCACGTGCACTGCGGGTAGGCGCAGTGTCGATCAATAACGTGATGCTCACCGAAGGCAACCCAGCGCTACCATTCGGCGGGGTCGGCGAATCCGGCTATGGCCGCGCGAAGGGCGTTGAGGGCCTGCGCGGCATGGTGCGCAGCAAAGCGGTACTGATCGACAAGCAGAGCAGCAAAATCGAAGCCAACTGGTTTCCCTATACACAGGAAAAGTTTGCGCTGTTCGGTGGCCTGATTGACGGTCTATTCGGCCGTGGTCTAGGCCGCTGGGTAACCTTCGCCAAGGCCGGTCTAAAGCTTGAGAAGCAGGCGCAACTGCCGCGCAGTAACGGTTCCGACCAATGAGCGCAGCGCTTCTCTCCGCACTGCAGCACGCCTTGATAAATCAACCGCTGCCGGCGGCAGTGCTGGATCTGGATGCTTTTGATGCCAACCTGACAGCACTCTTAACACGTGCCGGCCGACATCCTCTGCGTATTGCCAGTAAGTCGCTGCGAGTGCCGGCACTGATCCAACGCGTGCTCGCCGCCGATCCGCGCTGTCAAGGGGTGCTGTGCTTCCATGGGCGCGAGGCCTGCGCTTTGGCAGAGCAGGGCATCACTGACCTGTTAGTGGCGTATCCCACGGTGCAGCCCGACACCTTGCGAGCAGTGGCCGAGCAGCTGCGACAAGGCCGCCTGATTACGCTGATGGTGGATGATGCCGAGCAGGTTAAGCGCATCGCCGAAATCGGCGAGCAGGAGCACGTGGTATTTCCACTGTGCTTGGACGTGGACTTGTCGCTGCCACTGCCAGGGCTGCATTTCGGTGTGCAGCGTTCACCAATCCGTTCTGCCAGCGCAGCAGTGGCCTGTTTCGACGTAATCCGTGCACTGCCAAGTGTTCGGCTCGAGGGTGTCATGGGCTATGAAGCGCAAGTGGCGGGAGTCGGTGACCAAGTGCCCGGGGCGGCGCTGAAAAACCGCTTGATTCGCCGCCTGAAACAGCTTTCTCTGCCGCGTTTGGCCGCCCGTCGCCAAGCGGTGGTCAATGCGCTGGAACAGGCGGGCGCCAAGTTGCGTTTCGTCAATGGTGGTGGCACCGGCAGTCTGGAAACCACTTGCAGCGATCCGTCGGTGACTGAAGTCAGTGCCGGCAGTGGCCTGTTTGCACCGGTACTATTTGATCACTATCAGGATTTCCAACATTCGCCATCGCTGTTCTTTGCGCTGGAAGTGGTGCGCCAGCCTCAGGCCGATGTCGTCACCTGTGCCGGTGGCGGCTACATCGCATCCGGGGCTGCCGGCAGCGACCGCCTGCCGACGCCGGTGTGGCCGCCGGGTCTGAGTTTATTACCACTAGAAGGGGCAGGGGAGGTGCAAACCCCACTGCGAGGCTCACGGCTACCGGCAATCGGCGATGCGGTGCTGTTCCGTCACGCTAAAGCCGGCGAGCTGTGCGAGCGCTTTAATCAGGTGCTGGTGGTGCAGGGCGGTACCGTCACTGGAGGACTGCCTACCTACCGCGGGCTCGGATGGCAATTCATGTAACAACCCACCAGTGAACGGGCCGCCGGCAGCGGCAACCGGTATGCTATGCCGATTCGCAATCGGGAGTGATGCATGCAGGTTGTTTCTCCGGTGCGCCTAGCGGTGGTGCTGGCGCTGTTGTCCGCCCTCGGCCCGTTGGCCATCGATACTTACCTTCCCGCACTAGTACGCATGGCCGATGATCTCGGCGGCGCCGTGCACCAAGTTGAAACCTCCGTCAGCCTCTATCTGATCGGCGCGGCTTTTGGCCAGTTGTTTGGCGGCCAACTCAGTGACCGCCTGGGTCGCAAGCAGGTCGCGGTGGGCGGCCTGCTGTTGTTCCTGTTTGCCAGTATCGGGATCGTGCTGGCCGACTCGATCACTATGCTGTACCTGATGCGCCTGCTGCAGGCGTTCGGCGGCGGTGCAGCAGTGGTTATTTCTGCCGCCTCGGTGCGCGATTTTTACAATGGTCGGGAAGCCGCACGGGTACTGACCACCATCGGGCTGATCATGCTGGTGGCTCCGTTGATTGCGCCGGCTGTGGGTTCACTGCTGCTGCACCTGTGGAGCTGGGAATCGATTTTCATGTTCTTGGCCCTGTACGCGGCGATCATGCTACTGGTGCTGGTGCGTGGCCTGCCGACCCGCCCGCCACGACCGCAACCGGGCGGCGCCTTGGCCGGCTACGGTCGCGTACTGTGCCACCGCCAGGCGATGGGCTTCATTCTTGCCAACGCCATGGGCTTTTCAGCGATGTTCATGTTCATCACTGATTCTGCCTTCCTTTACATGACCCATTTCGGCGCCACTGAAGCACTGTTCCCAGTGCTGTTCGGTGCCAATATCGTGTTAATGCTGCTGCTCAACCGGCTCAACGTGGTGTTGCTGCGCCACTACGATCCGGCGGTGATGCTGCGCTGGGGCCTTACGCTGCAGTTGCTCGGTGCCAGCGTGTTCCTAGCCCTAGCAGTGACTGGTTTGCTGACGTTGGCCCTAGCGGTGCCGCTCGTCATGCTGGTGGTGGGGGCGGTTTCGCTGATCGTGCCGAACGCCATGGCCAGCTTCATGGCGTTCTTCGACCGCGATGCCGGCGCGGCCAGCGGTCTCAACGGCGCGCTGCAGTTCCTGCTGGCCGGTATCCTTGGCTTCCTTCTGACCCACTTCCACACCGAATCGGTGCTACCGATGGCGGTTGCGATGCTCGGCTCTGTCTTGCTAGCCAACGTCGCCTTTTACGGCCTTGCGCGTGGCGACGGATCGCAGACCTGAAGGCAGGGGAGAGTGGCCCCGGCAGCGGGGCCACCGATCGCCACATTTCTTGTTGCCGTGTACTCGCCCGAGGCTATATAACGGAGCGGGGCGGTCTCGCTCCATTAATATCAATAACATAGCAGCCAAATGGAGCCGCCATGAGTCAATCTCTTCTGTTGCCGATGATCACCCTTGTTGCCTGGAGTTGCGTGATGCTGGTGTGGATGCTCGCCCTGCGAGTGCCAGCCATCTTCAAGGCTAGGATGCGTCTCGATGCTAAACGCCCGCGTGGTGAACAAATGGCAGAACTGCCAGCAAAGATTCGCTGGAAAGCAGACAACTACAACCACTTAATGGAGCAACCGACGTTGTTCTACGCCACGGTGGTGGCGCTGGTGTTGCTGGGCAGTACCTCCAGTGTGGCGCTGGGTTTGGCTTGGGCGTATACCGGGCTGCGCGTGATGCACAGTCTGGTGCAATCACTGATTGACTCGGTCGAAATTCGCTTCGTGGTGTTCGCGCTGAGCACGTTGGCGCTGTTTGGTTTGGTTGGCATCGCTTTGCAGTTGGCGCTGCAGGTGGCTTGATACGGTATTTGGCAGGCAGCGCACGCGCTGCCTTTCAAGATCGAGCTGGGGTATGGAGCACTGCGCTCGGCAAAGAAGGATATCCAGTGGCATCTTGCACTGCCTAGACTCACCGATAAGACGTGTAATGTATATTATGTCAAATGACGTACTCATTAAGGCCAGACAGGTCGCCCAACTGTCGATCAGCACCTGGCTCGCCCCAATGGTCAGTCTATGTCGACACCCCGGACCCTAGTACACCACAGGTTTACACCGATCGACCTGACATCACCGGGACACTGCCGCACCTTCAGCTAGCCAGCTCTCCGTTGACGTGCATCAACTCGCTTTCTAGCCTAAACGTCATTATCACAGCCTCCCATATGGCACTGGCGCCGGAGAGTCTGAATGAGTTGCTGGAACCCCGACATCATCAAGCGTTACGGCGGACATGGCCCGCGTTACACCTCCTATCCTGCGGCCAGCAGCTTCCATGAAGAAATCACCGACCAGGACTACCGCGACGCGTTGGCGGACGGCAATAACGCCAAGCGGGCGCTGTCGCTGTACATGCACATCCCCTTCTGCGAGCACGTCTGCTATTACTGCGCCTGCAACCGCATCGTCACCGGTGACAAACGCATCGCCGAACCGTATTTAGAAACATTGCTGAAGGAAATGACGCTGAAAAGCGCGTTGATCGACAGTCAGCGGCCGGTGGTTCAGATGCACTGGGGCGGCGGCACGCCGACTTTTTTTGACGATGCCCAGCTAACACGCTTGATGCATCAAACCGGCCGCTTGTTCCACTTGCTAGATCAGGATCGGGGGGATTACGGCATCGAAGTAGACCCGCGTACCGTCACCAGCAGCCGACTGAGCTTGCTGCGCGGACTTGGTTTCAACCGCCTGAGCTTCGGCGTGCAGGATCTCGACCCACGAGTACAACAGGCAGTAAACCGGGTGCAGCCGTTCGAGACGATTCTTGCACTGTTCCGCAGCGCCCGCGACTTCGGTTTCCGCTCCATCAATGCAGACCTGATCTATGGCCTCCCCTGGCAATCAGAAACCTCATTGGCACGGACGTTGGAACAATTGGGTGCACTCGATCCCGATCGTATCTCGCTCTATAACTACGCCCATCTTCCGAGCCGGTTCAAGGTGCAGCGTCAGATCGATGAAACCACCCTGCCCTCACCCTCTGAAAAGCTGCGCATGCTCACCCGCGCCGGCAGCATGTTGGAAGAAATGGGCTATCAGCTGATTGGCATGGACCACTTTGCCAAGCCCGATGACGCGCTGGCACAAGCACAGCGAGACGGCACGCTGTGCCGGAACTTCCAGGGCTACAGCTTGCACGGCGATGCCGACTTGGTTGGTTTCGGAGTCTCATCCATCAGCCAACTCGGCACCTTATACGCCCAGAACGCACGCCAAATCGATGACTGGCAGATGTCGCTGAACCAAGCCCGATTCCCGGTGCGACAAGGCTACCGGCTTGATCAGGACGACGAATTACGTCGCGATCTGATCATGACGCTGCTGTGCGGTATGCAGTTGGATTTGGAACAATTCGGCCAGCACTGGCAGATCGACGCTGCCAATTATTTCCGCGCCGAGTTGGACTCGCTACGGCCGTTGCTGGCCGACGGGTTGGTCACTTTCGATGGACGCCTGTTGCAGATTACTGAAATGGGACGCTTAGCGGCGCGAGCTGTGGCCATGGTGTTTGATCGCTATCAAACGCCGCAGACCGCCACCCGGTTTAGTCGTATCATCTGAGGACCCGATCACACTACCATGCAAAATTCGGTGGTGGTCGTATACTACTGTAGTGTGACATCCCCACCCTCAGTGCAACCGGAGACGACCTTGACAGTCCGAGTGTCCTGCAACGATTGCAGCCTCAGCCAGATCTGCTTGCCACTAGCCGTGGAGCCGGAACAGCTGGATGAGCTGGACCGCATGATCCGCCGCGGCCGCCCACTGAAACGGGGCGAGCACCTTTACCGTGCCGCCGATTCCTTTGAAGCGGTCTACGCGGTGCGCAGTGGCGCGCTGAAAACGTATTCCATGTCTGAAGAAGGTGATGAGCAGGTCACCGGCTTCTACCTGCCCGGCGAAATCGTCGGCATGGACGGCATCGGCACCGCCCACCATGTGTCTTCCGCCAAGGCGCTTGAAACGTCCACCGTGTGTGAGATTCCATTCACCCAGCTGGAAGCCTTGTCGACCAAGATTCCGACCCTGCAGCGCCATTTCTTCAGCCTCATGAGCCGCGAAATCCAGGAAGATCGGATGCTACACATGCTGCTTAGCAAAAAATCGGCGGATGACCGTGTGGCATCGCTGATCCTCAGTATCGGCGCGCGCCACCAGCGCCGTGGCCTGTCCAATACCCAGTTCCGCCTGCCGATGTCACGCTACGATATCGCCAACTACTTGGGGCTTGCCGTGGAAACCGTTAGCCGAATATTCACCCGGCTTCAGCAGCAGGAACTGATCAGCGTCGACGGCCGCGAAATCCAGATCCTTGATCGCCCGGGCCTATGTGGCGATTCTCGCAAAACCTGTACAAGCTGATACCTGTCCCAGTCGCTGCGTCACAGTGAGGTGGTCATGACCCCGGTCCTAGCAGTACTCGAACCCGATCTTAAATGTCCGCAGATGGCGCTGCTCAAGGCCGCCCATCTGGCCCAAGAGAACCGCCGGCGGCTGCGGATATTCGTCAATATTTACGCACCAGCGCTGGTCCGCGCGACCAATGGTTCCAGTGAACACTTCGAGCGCGCCAAGGCGTCGCTGGAGCACAGCTGGCGGCAGCGAATCGCGCAACTGCTGCAGGACTGCAGCGAATGTCGTAGCGAAGTGGAAATCCTGCTGGCCTGGGAAAAAGACGACGAGAGCGCCCTGCGCGATGTCATCTTGGCCGACATTCCGGAATGTGTAGTGATTCAGAGTGGCGATGAAGGCACTACCGGCCTTTCGCGGCTACTGCTGACACCACGCCACTGGATCCTGTTGCGCAAGGCGCCCTGCCCGGTGATGTGCGTATCGTCCCTGCCCTGGCGCGGCGCTGTGGACGTGCTGGCGGCAGTGGATCCGGATCAAGACGAAGGCGCGCTCGCCGGCCTCAACGCCGAGGTGGTCAAAGCAGCGCGGCATTTCAGTGATGCACTCGATGGCACGCTGCGTCTCGCTCACGTGATTGAACATCCGGACGACAATCTGCTGCTGATTGTGGGCGAAGGCCTACCGACTTACACCGTCGATATGAAGTCAGTGCGCGACTACTACGTGCAGCGTCTGAACCAATTGTGTGAACAGGCTGGTCTCGAGCATAGCAACCAGGTGCTGCTGGAAGGTGAGCCGGCCCAAGCGCTGGCTGCCTACCAAAGCGAACACGCACCGCAGTTGCTGGTACTCGGTACGGTACAGCGAGACCCGCTGCGCCGGCTACTGTTCGGCAGTACCGCAGAAAAAATCGCTCTTAATGCGCAGGGCGACTTCCTCGCGGTAAAACCGGATGGCTTCCAATCGCCTTGGCAAGACTGAGCGCCCCGTCGCTGCCTGGTCTCATCCCTGCGCGGAGGCTGGGCGGCGAAATACCAGCGTGTCGGCATCAGAATCCGCTGCCGCAAAGCGGTAGCCGGCCACGTCGAACTGCTCCAGATCACTGACCTGCGTCACCCGGTTTTGCAGCACCCAAGCGGCCATCAAGCCCCGTGCTTTCTTGGCATGGAAGCTAATGATTTTATAAACGCCGTTTTTCTCATCCAAGAACTGCGGCGTCACAATGCGCTGCTGCAAGCGGGCCGGCTTCACCGCACCGAAATATTCCTGCGACGCCAAGTTGAGCAAGGTATCGGTCTGCTGCGCAGCCATGTCTTCACGCAGCAAGTCGGTAATGCGATCACCCCAGAACTGGTACAGGTCTTTGCCACGTTCATTGGCCATGCGGGTCCCCATCTCCAGTCGATAGGGACGCATCATGTCCAGCGGACGCAGCAGCCCGTAAAGCCCGGACAGGATGCGCAAACGCTGCTGGGCAGCGTCGAGATCAGCGGCGGAAAAACGACTCACATCCAGCCCGGTATACACATCGCCCTTGAAGGCGAATAAGGCAGGCCGTGCGGCGCCCTCATCCATCTGCGGCTGCCAGTCAGCGAACCGCTGCACATTCAATTCCGCGATGGCATCGCTGACTTTCATCAAGCGCGACAAATCGGCGGCCGACATTTTGCGCGCCTGCTCGATCAGCAAAGCACTGTGTTCCAGTTGACGTGGCTGGCTCGGCGTTAGTGCCGGCAGCGGCGACTGATAGTCCAGTGTCTTGGCAGGGGAAACAACGATCAGCATCATGGGCCTCCTAGGTGTTACAGGCATTATAGTAAGGCGCCCCGCTTCCACCACCGCTCCACTGGCTTGCACGAGGTTTTCCATGCTTAGAGTGTTGTTGATGATCGCAGTCCTAGTGGCTGCCGTGGTACTGCTGTGGTTTAGCTGGCACCAGGGCCGCCGTCCGTTCGCGGCCGCCTGTGTGGCAGTGCTAGCGGTATTCGGTGTGCTCGGCGTGGCGCTCTTGGAAGCTGATCGCAATGAGCTGGTGGCGCTGGCGCCCAGTAGTGTTCGGCTGACCGTAGAACAGGTGCGACCACTGGAAACCGGCTTGCGCGTCAGTGGCCGTATTTACAACTTGGCCGAGCATCCGCTGGCTCGGGTCCAAGCGCGTGCACTGGTGCGGGAGTGCCTTGCTGATCAGCCTTGTCAGGAGCTGGCTTCGGCTCCCTTGCGACTGCAACAGCATGTGCCTGTGGGCGGTAGTTATCCCTATTCGCAGGTCGTACGCCTGCCCGCCACGCTGCTCGGCGATCAGCAGCAAGTGACGGTAGAAGTGATGGCGGTGGAAGGCTATCAACAAGGCGGCGTCTGAACCGCTCAGTCACTGCGGCTTGGCCTGCAAGCGGCAAAACGTCAGAATGCCCCGGTTTTCCCATAACCAAGGGTGGAGCAATGTCTTCTAGCGGCTTGATTCCCGGTGTGCCAACGGCAATTTCGGAGGGTGTCTGGCGGGTGCTGGCACCCAATCCTGGCATGATGACCGGGCCCGGCACCAACAGCTATCTGCTGGCATTGCCGCATGGACTGGCTGTGTTAGACCCCGGTCCGGCGGACAGCCAGCACGCTGCGGCGCTGCTGGCCGCTGCAGAGCAACTGGGACAGCCGCTGGTGGCGGTGATCGTCACCCACACCCATCGTGACCACTCCCCTGCCGCGCAATTGCTTGGTGATCTGCATTGCCACGGCCCATTGGCGCCGGACGACGGCCTGCAGGACGAGGCTTGGCAGCCCGACACGTTAGTGGAAGACGGCTACCGCCTAGCTTTGGCAGACGGCCGCCATCTGCGCGCCATCGCCACTCCCGGCCATGTCTCCAATCACTTCTGCTATTTGGTGGAAGAAACCGGCGTGTTGTTCAGTGGTGACCACTTGATTCAGGGTTCAACGGTGGTGGTGGCGCCACCGGCAGGATCGATGTCGGCCTACCTCCGCTCCTTGGCACGGCTGCAATCCGAGCCGTTGTCGCTGCTGGCGCCCGGTCACGGTGATGTGGTCAGTCACCCACAGGATTACATTGAATACACCCTTGGCCACCGCCAACGCCGCGAGGACAAAGTGGTGCGGATGCTCCGCGAACAACCCGGCAGCACTGTGGCGGAACTGGTAACCACGGTGTATGACGACACGCCAGTATTTCTGCATGGCGTGGCATCACTGTCACTGACCGCGCACCTGATCAAGCTGCAAGAAGAGCAACGCGCTGAACTGGTGGCGGACCGCTGGACGCTGTGCTGAGCCGCAGCGTCATAGCCAGCCGCGGAATTTGAAGTACAGGTACGGCGCCACCCCGGACAGGAACATCAGCCCCAGCGCGAACGGGTACCCCACATCCCAATTCAGCTCCGGCATGATCTGGAAGTTCATGCCGTAGATGCTGGCGACCATGGTTGGTGGCAGGAACACCACAGCGGCGATCGAGAACGTTTTGATGATCTGCGCCTGTTCGATGTTGATGAAGCCCTGAGCGGTATCCATTAGGAAGTTAATTTTTTCGAACAGGAAGTTGGTATGGGTCAGTAACGTCTCGATGTCGTGCTGCACCTCCATGCACAGCGCGCGTCGCTCCGCATCGCTGCGGATATGGCGCAGTAGGAATGAAATGGAGCGCTGGGTATCCATCAAACACAAACGGATTTTTCCGTTGCTGTCTTCCAGCTTGGCCATACGGTCGATGGCGTCTTCCATCTTCGAGGTTTCATCCTCAAGCACCATCTGGCTGACGTTTTCCAATTGTCGGTGGATGTGCTCCAACGCATCAGCAAGGTTTTCTACTTTCTGCTCAAGAATACTGAGCAAAATGTCGAACGGCTCATCGGCTTTTACCCAAGCCCGGCGCGCGCGCATCCGCATCAGTCGGAAGTCCGCCACCTCGGTATCGCGTAGCGTGAGCAGCTGGTCACCCGCCAGCACGAACGCCACCGTGGTGGTGCGGTGCCGCCCTTCACTCTGGTAAAGAAACAGCGAGTGCACATGGATGCCAGCGTCATCGGTGAAGAACCGCGCCGACGCTTCGATTTCCTCAACATCATCGAAATCGTCCGGCACGATACCCTTGCGCAGCTGATTCAACAGCGCGGTTTCGTCGTCCTCGGGATCGACCACATCAATCCAACGCGCGCTGCGCAGTGCTTCCAGATGCTGGGCATCAGCGCCGCGCTCCCGCAGCGTACCGCCCTCGATATCGAACACATAGATCATTCAGCTATCCCTTGGCGAGTCAGGATCCAGACGTCACAACTGATCATGCTGTGCGTTGATGACGGCAATCCGAGCCATCACAACAACCAGTAACTGGCAACAATGGCAGCACTGAGACCGGCTACATCCGCCGCCAATCCACACCACAGTGCATAACGCATGCGGGTGATGCCGACGCTGCCGAAATACACCGCAAGCACATAGAAGGTGGTTTCGGTGCTGCCTTGCATTACCGCTGCCAATTTTCCGGCGAAAGAGTCCACGCCGTGGGTATTCATGACATCGAGCATCATCGCCCGCGAACCGCTGCCAGTGAGCGGTTTCAACAGTGCCACCGGCAGCGCGTCGACAAAGGCGTCATCCACACCGAGCGCCTGCACCAGCCGCCGAATCCCTTCTAACAACAAATCCAGCGCCCCGGCTTCGCGTAGCAACGCGATCGCCACCAGCATCGCGACCAGGAATGGGATCAGCCGGACAGCGGTTTCGAAGCCTTCTTTCGCCCCCTCGATAAAAGTGGCATAGGCATCCAGCTTGGCGCGATGGGCCGCGATCAGGAACAGCGCCACCACCCCCAACAACACGCCATTACCAATGGCACTGGACCAGGTCGCGGCGGCATCACCGGCCACCGAGGTCGACAACCAGGTCAGCAGCGCCAGCAGCCCAACCCAGAGCCCGGCGGCCCACAGCAGAGCGGGTTGCATCAATGAGATTTTTTGCAGTCGCGCCGTCAGCCAGACGCCCACGAACGTAGACGCGGTAGTAGCAATCAGCATTGGCAGATAGACATCGGCGGGGTCCGCCGCACCCTGCTGCGCTCGGTACATCAGCACCGTGACCGGAATCAGCGTGACCGACGAAGTATTCAACACCAGAAACATGATCTGGCTGTCGCTAGCGGTGTCGCGGGAGGGGTTATGCGCTTGCAGCCGCTCCATCGCCTTCAATCCCAATGGCGTGGCGGCGTTGTCGAGCCCGAGCACGTTGGCGGACAAGTTCATCGCCACGGGACCCAGCGCATCAGGATGTTTTTTTTCCGACGGCATCAGCGCACCGAGCAACGGGTTCACCCGTCGCGCCAGCGATTCTGCCAATCCGCTTTTCTCCGCCAGTCGGAAAAAACCGCTCCAAAGCGTCAAAATGCCAACCAGTCCCAGACTGACTTTGACACCTAGGTCCGCTGCCGCCAGCATGGCCTGCACGCTGTGGGACAAGGCGTCCGGTGCGCCAAAAACGGCGCGGACCAACGCGGCAACAATGCCCAACAGCAAAAAACCAATAAACAGAAGGTGCATGTGCGCTACCGTGTTTCCCGTTCGCGCACATAGCCTATACTGACTTCCTCTTGCATGGCGACCGGTTCCTGATGATGACGCAACGCCCTAGTTCCCTGCTTCAATCTGCCGCGCTGGTGCTGCTGCTGGCAGCCGGTGCATTGCAGGTGTCCGGCGCCTTCAGCCGCGACACGCCGCCGGCCACGGCCAAGGCTGCCGAACAGGCGCCGGGGATGTTGCAACCGGAACCGGTGCATGCCGAGGCAGCGCGCGCCATTCTTGATCGCTTGCGCAGTCATTATCAGCAACTGCCAGTGGACGAGCAGCTGTCATCGCAGATGTTCGACCGCTACCTGCGCGACTTGGATGCCAACCGGGTGTATTTCCTCGCCAGCGATCTCAGCGAATTCGAACCGCTGCGTAGCAAGCTGGTAACGGACCTGCGACGCGGCACCCTGACGTCCGGTTACCGTATTTTCAACCGCTACCAGCAGCGGCTGGAAGAGCGGCTCGACTATTTGCTGGCGAAGCTGGAAAAAGGCTTCGACGAACTCGACTTCGACAGCGCCGAGACACTGATGATTGATCGCAGCGAACAGCCTTGGCCGGCGGACAGCAAGGCCATGGATACGCTGTGGGACCAGCGCCTGAAGAATGCAGTGCTGTCGATGCGCCTCGACGGCGTTGCGGATGACGAGATCCAGACCCGTCTCGCGCGCCGCTACCGCAGTCAGCTGTCACGGGTGCGGCAAAACACCGCCGAAGATGTGTTCCAGGTGTACATGAACGCGCTGACGCAGGTGTACGACCCGCATACGTCCTATTTCAGCCCGGTGACCTCGGAAAACTTTAACATCAGCATGAGCCGTTCGCTGGAAGGCATTGGCGCCGTGCTACAGGCGGATGACGAGTACACCAAAGTGGTGCGGCTGGTGCCGGGTGGTCCGGCGGCCAAGGCCGGACAGCTGAAGCCGGCCGACCGGGTGGTCGGCGTGGGTCAAGAGAAAGGCGAGATCGTCAACGTCATTGGCTGGCGTTTGGATGAAGTCGTGAACCTGATCCGCGGGCCGAAAGGCAGCAAGGTAAGGCTGGAAATCATCCCCGCCGGCAGCAACAGCGAACACACCACCCGTGAAGTGGTGATCGAACGCAACAAAGTGATGCTGGAGGAACAGGCGGCGAAGAAACTGATCCTCGACATCCCGGCGGCCGAAGGCCACAGCGCGGCCCGCATCGGTGTGATCCGACTGCCGGCCTTCTATTTGGACTTTGACGCCTACAACCGCGGCGAGCCGGATTACACCAGTACCACCCGCGACGTAGCGCGACTGCTCGGCCAGTTGGAGCAGGACAAGCAAGGCATTGATGGGCTGGTGATCGACTTGCGCAACAACGGCGGCGGCTCACTGCTGGAAGCCACCCAGCTGGTATCACTGTTCATTGATGGCGGCCCCACCGTACAGGTACGTGATGCCCGTGGCCGAGTGCAGGCCGAACAGGACCGGGTCCCCGGCGCGCTCTACCGGGGCCCGATGGCGGTGCTGGTAAACCGGTTCTCGGCCTCTGCCTCGGAGATTTTTGCGGGTGCGATGCAGGATTACGGTCGCGCGCTGATCATCGGCGATGACACCTTCGGCAAAGGTACAGTGCAAACGTTGCTGCCGCTGCCCCATGGGCAGCTCAAGCTGACACAAGCCAAGTTCTATCGCATCTCCGGCTCCAGCAACCAGAACCTGGGCATCACCCCGGACCTTGCTTTGCCGTTCCTAATCGACAAGCAGGAAATCGGTGAAAGCGCGTTGCCCAACGCACTGCCGTGGGATCAAATTCCAGCCAGCCGCTACCGGCCGTTGGCGGATTTGTCTGGCTTCATCAAGACGCTCACGCCGCTGCACGACCAACGCGTACGCGACAACCCGGAATTCCAGTACGTACGTGCGCAACAATCACTGCTGAATGAACAACGCGCGCGCAAGGTGGTGTCCCTTAACGAGGCCGAGCGCCGCAAGGAACAGCAAGAGTTCGAGCAGCGCCAGCTGACGCTGGAGAACACCCGCCGTGCCGCCGCCGGTGAGGATGCGTTGAAAGATTACGCCGCGCTACGCGCCCTCGATGAGCAACGTGCGTTGGATCCGGAAGGGTTGGATGACGATACCGACGCATACTTGCTGGAAAGCGGTGCAGTAGTGGCTGATCTGGCGCAGCTCATGCGGCAGCAACCGCAAGTGGTACAGCGCGCCCGAGCCGTGCCCTGAGCATAAGAAACGGAGGCCCCGGCCTCCGTTTTGGGTACTGAGATAGAACAAATCGCCCTCAGCGCAGCAGCGGCGCCTGCATTTCATCGCCGCTCAGTTCGGCTGGACGCGGCCCCTTCTCAGCCAGCCAGACTTGTACCGTCTGTTGCACCCAGTCCGGCGCGTCTAGTGTCAGATCATGTCCGGCAGCAGGGTGCACCCTCAGTGCCCGACCCCACAAGCTGCTCAGTACATGGGAGCAGACCGGATCCACCAAGCGGTCACGGCGGCCAGACAGCAGCAGTACCGGCACCTGCGGCGGCAAACTATTGGGGGCCCGGAAACGCAGGGCTGCCAGCAATTGGCGCCAGGTATTACCGCGCGAAACCGGCGCGCTGCGGCGGATTTCCAACCATTGCTCGAGTACGCCCTGACTTTCAGCGGCCGGCAGCAGATTGGTTGTGCGCGATAAGATCTCGGTTTCCAGTCCACGCCCCTCACCACGCAGCAATCCGCGCCAGATGAGCGGCAGGTAATTGGCCGGGCGCAAGCGCGCCCAGGGTGGATTGAACGGCGCCGCGCTCGTGTTCATCAGCACCACCGCTGCCAATTCTTCCGGCGCGGTGGCCAGCCACTGGATCGCCACCATGCCACCCAGCGACAGTGCCATCACATGGTACGGCGGCTGCAACCCACGGGCCCGCAGTTGGCCGCGCACATGCTCCAGCATCGCTGCCATCGAGCTCGGACTGGCGTCCGCATGCAGCACCCCAGTGCCGGGCAGATCCACCAGCGCCAGTTGCGCCTGGGGGCGTCCACTGACCCACTGCGCCGGGAACTCTCCCCAGTGGCGGGATTCGCGGATCAATCCGCGCAGGAACACCCAGGTCTCGCTCTTCAATTCCATCTCCTTCCCGGATTCGGGCTACAATCCCTGCCTTGCCGCCACCGATCGCACAGGAGTACCGCAACCCCATGACGACGCGCAAGACGGTCAAACGAGTCAAGACGGGCGCCTTTGAGCGCCGCTTTTCACTGGCCCGCGCCGGCATCATGGCAGGCGCACGTTACGCCACGTTGACGGCCGGTACCTTGTTGGCACCGCGCGAGGAACGGGCGGAGCGGCGCAAGGCGATCCTCGGGCAGCAGGCCCAGGAGCTGGCCACGGAACTCGGCAAGCTCAAAGGCTCAGTCGTCAAAATCGGCCAAATGATGGCCCTGTTCGGTGAGCACTTCCTGCCGGAAGAAGTCACCGCTGCACTGCATACGCTGGAAAACAACACCACCGCATTGGAATGGCCAGCAATCGAGCGCCACCTGCTGCTGCGCCTCGGCCGCGCCCGCATGGCCGAACTGGAGGTGGACCCGGAACCGCTGGGCGCCGCCTCGCTTGGCCAAGTACACCGCGCAGTACGCCGTAGCGACGGCAAACAGTTGGTGCTGAAGATCCAGTACCCGGGCGTGTCCGACGCCATAGATTCTGACCTGCGCGCGGTCGTGCAACTACTCAAGTTGAGTCGATTGGTGCCGATCACTGATCAATTTAACCTTTGGCTAGATGAAGTCCGCGCCATGTTGCGCCGTGAGGTGGATTACCGCCTCGAAGCTCGCACCACCCGCGACTTCGCCACCCTGCTCGCCGACGATCCGCGTTTCGTGGTGCCGGAGGTGGTCGACGACTACTGCACCGATGACGTGCTCTGTCTCAGCTTTGAAAGCGGAGTACACATCTCTGACCCGAGCGTGACCAGTCTTTCACAGGCGCGCCGCGACCACCTCGGTCGCGCCATCATGGAATTGTGCTGCATGGAGGTGTTCCGCTGGAGCCGCATGCAGACCGACCCCAACTTTGGCAACTATCTGCTACGCGTAGGTGACACACCGGACGACGACCGGATCGTGCTGCTCGATTTTGGCGCCATTCGTGATTTTCACGACGAGGTGCTCGGCCCTGGCCGCGAAATGATCCGCGCCTCCTATTACCACGACCAAAATCGCCTGGTGGCGGCCCTGCAGGCGCTCAATTTTCTCTCCGAGCAAGCCCCCCCTAAGGTGCTGGATGAATTCGCCGAGCTGTGTTTCGAAGCGATCGAAGCGTTGCAGGACCCCGAGCGCTATCCACCGCCGCCGGAAACCCTTACCGCCGACTTGAAGTACCGCTGGGGCGACAGCGACCTGCCGGCACGGGTGATGGCACGGGCTGGCAAGAACGCCCTGTCGCGCCATTTTGATGTGCCGCCAAAGGAATTCATCTTTCTGATGCGCAAGCTGCTCGGCGCCTACACTTTCCTACACGTGATCCGCGCGGAAGTGCGTGGCAACGACATCCTCGAACCTTTCCTGCCGCTGAAAGAAGACAGTGACCGCGCCCTGGTGGCGCAGTTGAACGCGCAGCGTTGATCCCCCTGCCCCGCCTGCGTGGCTGGGCAATGTCGCCGGTTTTCGAGAGAAGGACGCTGCGGGCGAAGGCCCGCAGCAGAGCCGGCCCACAGGACGTGGGCCGGCTTTCACGCATCAGAAGTTGTACACAACGCCGACGGTGATTTCCTGATCGGTCTTCTTGGCTTTGACGCCTTTGGTGAAGCCCGGATCAGTGGTGTGGCGCAACACGTGGCTCACGCGCAGGCCCCACGCGTCACTGATCTTGGTGGTGACTGCGGTGGTAGCGCGGGTCACGGTGGCGTCTTCACCGATTTCGCTGCTCAGGTCTTCGGTGAAGGTGGCGGTCGGGGTCATCGCCCAGCTGTAGCGCACTGCCAAACGCAGAATAGCGTCACCTTCGGTTTTGTCGCCGCCCGGAGGGGTTTGCTCGTATTCACGGAAGCGGTAACCCGGACCGGCTTCGATATCCAGCACTTGGATATCGGATTCGATGACGCGGCGGCCATAACCCAGCGCGTAGCTGGCTTCGTAGTTGAAGCCGGTGTAGCGGTCTTTCTCGGCGCTCAGAATGTTGAAGATGTAATTGGCATCGTCAATTTTGGCGTCGAGTTTGTAGGAACCGAAGTAGCGTTCAGCGGTGCGCTCATCAACGCCGGCGTCGCTGCGCTGAGCGATGTTGCTGGCTTCCAGCTTGGCGATATGGCGCCAGTCTTCACCGTCGCGCTCGGCGTTGCCCTTGGCGGAGAAGGTCTCGGAGCGGGTGTTGCCACGCTTCATCAGGTAGGACAATTCACCGGAACCGGACCAAGCGCCGTATTCAGCGTCCTGAGCTTGGGCCGAAAGCGGCAGCGCCGCTGCCATGATCGCTGCAGCCAGCAAAGTCTTACGCATCTGTGTGTCTCCTAGGGACGTCGTCGTCATACGCGGATCGTTCCGGATCCGTGGTCACTCCGTACCCACCATGATGGCAGGCCAGAAATCAGTTGAACGGCGCGGAGTATCGCAAAGCTGGCCCGGCATCCCCACGCCGCCGGAGCACATTTTACAATCCGATGGAACTTTTGTGAGACAGGCAATGTAGAGACTGCGCCGTTATAATGCCGGCCCCGTGAAATTGCTCTGGAGCAAACCCAATGGCCCGATGGTCCCCCTCTCCCGCCCGTGTCCAACTGGAAGCTGCGTTGGCTGAACGCATTCTGGTACTCGACGGCGCCATGGGCACCATGATCCAAGGCTATCGCTTCAGCGAGCAGGAATTTCGCGGCGAGCGTTTTGCCGATTGGCACCGGGATCTACAGGGCAACAACGATCTGTTGGTGCTGACCCAGCCGGACACCATCTTGGCGATCCACCGTGCTTACCTTGACGCCGGCGCCGACATTCTCGAAACCAACTCCTTCAACGCCACGCGTATTGCCCAAGCCGATTACGGCATGGAGGAGCACACCCGCGAGATCAACCTGGCCTCGGCGCGCCTGGCACGCCAAGCGGCAGATGAATTCACAGCGCTGACGCCGGATCGGCCGCGCTTCGTGGCGGGTGTGATCGGCCCCACCAACCGTACCGCCAGTATCAGCCCGGATGTGAACGACCCCGGCTACCGCAACACCAGCTTCGACGCGCTGGTGGACAGCTATTTGGAAGCCATCGACGGCCTAATGGAAGGCGGCGCCGATCTGATCATGATCGAAACCGTATTTGATACCCTCAACGCCAAAGCGGCGGTGTTTGCAGTGGAAACCTGGAAAGCCCGCAACCAACGTGACGTGCCGGTGATGCTGTCTGGCACCATTACCGATGCCTCCGGCCGTACCCTCACTGGCCAGACCACCGAGGCGTTTTACAATTCTCTGCGCCACGCCCGCCCGATCACCATGGGTCTCAACTGCGCACTGGGTGCCGAGGAACTGCGTCCTTACATCGCTGAGTTGGCGCGTATTGCCGAAGGCTATGTGTCCGCCCACCCCAACGCCGGTCTGCCCAACGAAATGGGCGAATACGACCAGAGTCCGGCGGATATGGCGCGCCATATTCGCGATTGGGCCGAGCAGGGTTTCCTGAACCTGATCGGCGGTTGCTGCGGCACCACGCCTGACCACATCCGCGCGTTGGCGGACGCGGTGCGGGATCTGCCGCCGCGGCCGTTGCCGGAACGTCCCGTGGCCTGCCGGTTGTCCGGCCTCGAGCCGCTCACCATCACCGCTGAAAGTCTGTTCGTGAACGTGGGCGAACGCACCAACGTCACCGGCTCCAAGCGCTTTCTGCGACTGATCAAGGAAGGCGATTTCGACACCGCGCTGGAAGTGGCCCGGCAACAGGTGGAAGCCGGTGCCCAGGTGATCGACATCAACATGGATGAAGGCATGCTCGATGCGGTGGAGGCGATGACGCGCTTCCTCAACCTGGTGGCCTCGGAGCCGGAAATCTCCAAAGTGCCGGTGATGATCGATTCCTCCAAATGGGAGGTGATCGAAGCTGGTCTCAAATGCATCCAGGGCAAGGGCATCGTCAACTCGATCTCGCTCAAAGAAGGCGAGCAGGCTTTCATCGAGCATGCCGAACTGGTGCGCCGTTACGGCGCTGCGGTGATCGTGATGGCATTCGACGAGAGCGGGCAGGCTGACACCCGCGCCCGCAAGGTCGAAATCTGCACCCGCGCCTACCGCGTGTTGGTAGACCAAGTGGGTTTCCCGCCGGAAGACATCATTTTCGATCCCAATATCTTTGCCATCGCCACCGGCATTGAGGAGCACGACAACTACGCGGTGGACTTCATTGACGCGGTGCGTGACATCAAGGCCACCCTGCCCCACGCCTTGATTTCCGGTGGCGTCTCCAACGTGTCGTTTTCGTTCCGCGGCAACGAGCCAGTGCGTGAAGCGATTCACGCGGTGTTCCTATACCACGCCATCCGCGCTGGCATGGATATGGGGATCGTCAACGCCGGCCAGCTGGCAATCTACGAGGACATTCCCGCCGAATTGAAGCAGGCGGTGGAAGATGTGGTACTAAACCGCAGTGCCGACGGCACCGAAGTGCTGCTCGAGCTGGCACAGAAATACCGCGACGGCGGCAGCACCGCGACCGGCCGGGTTGAAGACCTGGCCTGGCGAGAATGGCCCGTGACTGAGCGCCTGTCCCATGCGCTGGTGAAAGGCATTGCCGATTACATCGAGGCCGACACCGAGGAAGCGCGCCAGGCGCTGCCGCGTCCGCTGCATGTGATCGAAGGCCCACTGATGGACGGCATGAACGTGGTCGGAGACCTGTTCGGTGCCGGCAAAATGTTTCTACCGCAAGTAGTTAAGTCCGCGCGGGTGATGAAGAAAGCGGTGGCCTACCTGCTGCCGTTCATGGAAAAAGAGCGCGAGGAAATGGGCACCACCGAGGTGTCCAACGGCCGCATGGTGATCGCCACCGTAAAGGGCGATGTACACGACATCGGCAAAAATATCGTCGGCGTGGTCTTGCAGTGCAACGGCTATGAGGTGATCGATCTCGGCGTGATGGTGCCGGCGGAAAAAATCCTCGCCGCCGCCGTAGAACACAAAGCCGACATCATCGGCTTATCCGGTCTGATCACGCCGTCATTGGATGAGATGGCCCATGTGGCCGCGGAGATGGAGCGTCGCGGCTTCACCCTGCCACTAATGATCGGCGGCGCCACCACCAGCAAAATCCACACCGCGGTGAAGATTGCGCCACGCTATAGCGGGCCGGTGATCTACACCACCGATGCCTCCCGCGCCGTGGGCGTCGTCGCGGCGCTGATGAGCGACGAGCAGCGCGCGCCAATGCTGGCGCAGGTGCGCGACGAATACCACGCGCTGCGGGAGCGCCGCGCCAGCCAGCAGCAGGAGCGTAAGCTGCTGGCACTGGCCGACGCCCGCGCCAACCCGTTCACCACCGACTGGCAGCAATACACCCCGCCGGTGCCGAACCAACCCGGCATTCAGGTGTTCGAAGATTACCCGCTGGCCGACCTGGTGCAGCGCATCGACTGGACTCCGTTCTTCCGTACTTGGGAGTTGGCCGGCCGCTTCCCGCAGATCCTCAGCGACGAGGTGGTTGGGATCGAGGCGACCAAGGTGTACGACGATGCGCAAGCCATGCTGACCCGCATCATTGAGGAAAAATGGCTGCGCGCTGCCGCGGTGATCGGCTTCTTCCCGGCCGCCTCCGTGGGCGATGACATTCAACTCAGCACTGCCCACGGTGAAGCGCCGTTCATGACGCTGCACCACTTGCGGCAGCAGACCGATCGCGGTGATAGCGGCCCACGCAGTGAAAAACCGAACCTGTGCCTAAGCGATTACATCGCGCCCGCCGACAGTGGCGTGCAGGACTGGCTCGGTGCGTTCGCGGTGACTGCCGGGATTGGCATTGATGAGCATCTGGCACGTTTTGAGGCCGACCACGACGACTACAGCAGCATCATGCTCAAGGCACTGGCTGACCGCCTGGCGGAAGCCTTTGCCGAGCGCCTACATGAGCGGGTGCGCAAGCAATTCTGGGGCTACGCTGCCGACGAGACACTCAGCAACGAGGAACTGATCAAAGAGCGCTACCGCGGCATCCGCCCAGCGCCTGGCTATCCGGCTTGCCCGGACCACACCGAAAAGCGTCTGCTGTGGCAGTTACTGCAACCGGACCAACGCATCGGCCTGCACCTCACCGACAGCTACGCCATGTTCCCATCAGCGGCGGTGTCCGGTTGGTACTTCAGCCACCCGCAATCGCGTTACTTCGGCACCGGGAAAATCAGCCGAGAGCAGGTGGAGGACTACGCCCGCCGGGCGGAACTGCCCACCAGCGACATCGAGCGCAGCATTCCGCACCTGCTCGGCTACAACGACTGAGGCACCACTGCGCCGCCTGTGTCCAGCGGGCGGCGCGGGCGCGCCAGCCAATACAGCAGCCACGCCGACGGCCATGCCAACGCTGCTAACAATAGCGCAATGCCACCGAACAGCATGGGGGCCTTCATCAGGCTGCTCATCAACGATTCTTCCCAATAGAAAAACCAGGGGTGGCCAGCGCGGAACAGCCAATGGTGGAATTGGTAGAATACTGCCGTCGGCCCGCTCCACAGCAGCCACAGCACCAATGGCCCTCCCAGCAACGCCAGGCCGGCCAGTTGCTGCCCACTGCTGAGCACCGCAGCGCGGCGACGGCGCCACCACAGCAGCCCCCATAGCAGCGCCATGGCCAACGTCAGCCAGCGAGCCTGCTGCAGCAGCCACGCCACATCCTGCAAATGACCGCGCTCCGCCGGTCGCAGCAGCGCACGCCAGTGCCCATCCGGCCCGCGATAACCGATGCTGTCCAGCCCTGCGCCGCCCTGCTGTACCGCTTTACGCAGTGCACCGAACAACGCCTGGTGCTCAGCAGCAGACAGATTCTGGAAGCCGGGTTTGTAAATATTCTGACTGGCATAGCGGTCTAGGTGAGCGCCGATATCCATCACCCGATACCACAGCGGATAGCCGAAATCGAACGGCGCCAGCAGGCTCCAGGCGAGCGCCAATGCCAGCCACAGCGTACTCAGCCACAGCGCCGCGTAGTGCGCCCAGGCGCTTAATGATCTCCACAATGCCGACATCCGCAGGCCCTCCGTGGCGGCGAGTGTAGCACCGCTGACATACCGCTTTGCGCTAATGGCCCGGCCGGCCGTCCACGGGGGACGGCCCCGCACAGTCAGGGATGTGTTGCATGCAAGAGTTGTTGATGGTGGTGGGTTTTATGCTCGCGGCCTATTCCATCGTAGCTAACGACGCCATTCAAACCTTGGGCACCTTCATTTCTTCCAACGCCCGCCGCCCTTGGTGGGTGCTGTGGCTGTTTGCCAGCCTAGTACTGGTGGTGGTGCTGCTGTACGGCTGGTGGCAGTCGCCTACTGGCGACGCCGCCTATCACCGGCTCGACAGTATCCCGTTGCCCGCCGGTGGGCTCAGCATCCTCTACCTAGTGCCACCATTGGTGATCTTGGTGCTGACACGGTTTTCGATTCCGGTCAGCACCACCTTCCTGGTGCTGACGTTATTCGCGCCGAGCAGCCTCGGCGGCATGCTGGTGAAATCGCTGATGGGCTACGCGGTGGCATTCATGTTGGCGATCGTGCTGTACCGGTTTGTCATCCGCCGCACCACCGAGTACTTCGACCGCACTCAAGGCCAGCCGGTACCGGGCTATTGGGTGGTCCTGCAATGGCTCGCCACGGCATTCCTTTGGAGCCAATGGCTGATTCAAGACCTGGCCAACATTTTTGTTTACCTGCCGCGCGCGGTGACGCCGCAATGGATGAGCTTTGCGGTGATCACCTTCGTGTTGCTGTTAGGCGTGATTTTCTACCGCAACGGCGGCGAGATCCAAAAGATCGTCACCAGCAAGACCGGCACGCGCGACATCCGCGCCGCCACCCTGATCGACTTTCTCTATGCGCTGGTGCTGTTAGTGTTCAAAGAGTGGAGCCACCTACCGATGAGCACCACCTGGGTGTTCCTCGGGCTGTTAGCCGGCCGTGAGTTCGCCATCGCCATGCACATGTTTAAGCCGTCAGTGCAAGACACCGCACGACTGGTACGCTCCGATGCCGCCCGTGCCGCGCTCGGCTTGGCAGTGAGTGTGATGTTAGCGCTGGCGTTGCCGTGGCTGTACGGCTTGTTGTGAGCTCAGCCCCGGCGTTTACGCGCCGGGATCCAGGCTGTCGCCGTCGGTCCAATAGCGCACCGACAGCGACGGCTGGCCACCACGCCACTGAGCATAGGCATTGGGGGCCATGCCGTGCAGGCTCTGGTCGAACAATAGCTGTACCGCAAAGCGCAGCTCCCGCGACGGTGGCCAACCCTGCAACGAATAGCCCAAGTTCGGCAGTTGGCCTTGGAACTGCTCCGGGGCCATCGCCTTGTCTTCATCGTCCTCGTACACCAACGCCAGCGGGATGCCTTGCAACGACGGCGGCATCGCCAACTGAGCCAGCAGGATGAAGTCCTTTTGTGAGTCGAACAGGATCCAGCTTTCGTCGGTGCTCAGCCCCCGCTCCACCAGTTCCGCCCCCGCCACATCACCGTGACCGTTCACGGTGGACACCAGCGTACCGCCGCGGGCAGTCTGCACCCGCGCGCCATACTGGGCATTGCCGTCGATGGTCACCTGTACTTCCGGCGCGCGCAGACTACCTTTGTAAAGTCGTGGAATCACCGCGTAGCTGTGCGCCTCGTAGTGGTCCGCGTAACGATGCGCCTGCATTTGCAGCCGCATCACCGGGATGCCGGCCAGCACCACTTTGGTTTCCAAATGCATCACCGAACGGATCGGGCCGACCTTGTTGGCCACCTGTCGCGGCCGCAAGTTGTCGTTGTCCAGGGTCATCCGGGCATGGCGGTTGAGGAAGCCTGCAGCCATGCGCATTTTCAGCGTATCGATGATCGAACCTTCACCGCGGTAGCTGTAGAAACCGAGGTAGCGCCAGTCCAGCTCGTTGGCGGGATTCACACGCAGCTCATAACTGGCAGTGCGGGTCACGCCTTGAGCGAGATCGTGTTCGATATAGCGCTGCGCGCTGCGACGCGGATTGTCCTGCACCACATACACCGCCTGCGCCGGCTCGCCGAGCCGGATTTCGCGCAGCACCTTGCCGACATCGGGCTGGGCGTGCTGTGGCGCCAACGGTCCGGCATCGAGTGCGCGGAACAGTAACTGGTCGCGGCCGCGGAAACGCTCACCGCCGGCGTCGCGCTGTTGATCGGCGTCGGCAAACCAAACCATGTCGACGCTGTCGAGCGGATCGATCTGGAACGGCAGCGGCTCAAACGCCGCCTCCGCCGCTGACCAGCGCATTAGCGACAGCGCCGCACTGGCGGCATCCAGGTCCAAATCTTCAGCGCTGAGAATCACTGTGCGTGGGTCCTCGGCACGTACCAAGGTGCCGAAAAGTAACAAGCCGCAACAGAGTGCGGCTTGCAGCAGGCGAATGGCGGAGATGGATGCCATCAGGCCCCCCGACGCAGCGTAGCGCGCACGTTGACCGTGCCCGGCTGCTGGGAGGCGGAAATTTCTAGGCTGCTGACGCGGATGCCCTGCTCTTGCTCCAGCTGTTGGAACCAGATCACCACACGAGCAAACACCTGCTGCTCCAACTGCACCCGCACCGCATCACTGCCGTCCGGGGTGTAGCCGCGCAGCGTCAACCCCGTCTGCGTGGCACTGCTGTTAATCAGACTGATCCAATCACCACTGAAGTGCGGCGTGCCGCCATTGCTTTGGGCGCCGGCCTGACGCACCACTGCGGCGTTGTCCTCAATCCAGTTGACCACCTGCGCTTGGGACAGATAGCGCTGGCGTGCAGCGTCACGGGCTTGCACCGTTGGCGCCCACACCATCCCGTAGAGCAGGAACAACACCGCGGTGATGGCCAAGGCCACCAACAGACGCTGCTCGCGCGCCTCGCGCTCCGCGAACCAAGCCTGTGCCGGTTCCAGCGCCGTGGTCGCGCGCTGGCGCCACATCAAAAGGTTGTTTTTCATATCACCTGCCCTACTTTCATGCGTGCGGTGACGCCAGCATTCTCACCGCGAGCGGAACCGATTTCCGCCTGCAGCCCCCGTTGCTGAATACGGTCACGTAATTGCTCCAACATGGCGAAGTCTTTGGCGGTAAGGTCCACCGTCACCACTTTTTCCCGTTCGTCGTACTGCAGCCGGCGCGGGGTCACGCCCTGATCCAGCGCGGCGCCAATAATGTCACCCACCGGGCCGATCAACGCCAAGAAGCCTTGGTCAGCTCCGCCACCGCCGAGCAGCTCCAACTGACGGGCGAAATCGCGCCGAATCAGTTGCGGGCGCGGCGCCTGCGGGAACAATTCTTGGTACAACGCTACCGCCCGCTCGCCTTCCGCGCGGGCAGCACGATCGTAGTACCAGCTCTGCGCACCGGTGATGCCCCAAATCGCCAACAGCACTACCGCCGCATAGCGAGTGACGCTGCGCCAGGGTGCGAATGCTTCCGCCAATGCACTGCGTTCTGGCACCGGCCGCAGCGCGCCATGCAGCAGGTTAGGTGCTTGGTCAGCGGCCAATGCCCGTTGCAGACGATCCCGCAACGTAGCGTCATCACTGATTGTTGCGGCGGCTTGGTCTGGCTCGCTGGCTAACAATGCCTCGACGTGTTGCTGATCGCTGAGCGGCAACACCAAGGCTTGGTGGTTCGCCGCCACCCACAGCAACTCCTGTTCTTGGGTCACTTGCAGCGGGCCGAGGGCACTTAACAGACTGCCATCCACCCAGGCACCGTTGGCAATCCAGCCGGCATCAGCGAGGCGGGCCAGCAATTGCTCCAGTGCGCTGCGCTGGCAAACCAGCACCGGGTAGTCCTGCCCCTGCGGCTTACCGTGGGCAAACCAAAGCGTCTCGGCACTGTCCAGCAACGACTCTTCCAACAGGAACGGCAGCACCTTACCGATATGACGAGCCTGCCGGCGGCTGAGGTGCACTGAAGTCACCAGCACATCGGCGGCGCTGAGGATCAGCTGGACCGGCCCCGGCGTCGGGCCGTCACCGGCCAGCAGTGCGGCCAGCGGCAGCGTCAGGCTGTGACCAGCGCCGTTCCACAGCATGGCGTGGCCGTCGCCCCCCAGCGCCCCCGCAGACAGATACAGGTATTGCGGCTGTTCCATGTTCATTCCTTGTTGTTCGCCTGCTGCAGCATGTCCTGATTGTAGAAATCATTGCACGGTGGCGGCATCGGCCCGAGGATCGGCACCAGTTGCCGACTATACACCGCGGTATCGCCTTCATTCACTCTCATCAGCCGGCTCACCAGCCGGCTGCGCTGGCCGTTGTATTCGATCTCCACCACCACCTGAAAATAGCTGGAGCGCACATCCAGTGCTTCGCGCAGTTGGTTTTTCAGCTCTTCTTCCAGCGCCACGAACGGCGCCTGGTTAAACAGGTCATCAAGCGATTGGATAGCCGCTTCGGTGCGCAGACGCTCAATCAATTCGGTGCCGGCGTTGCCGACGGTGGTGGCGAAGTAGGCGTCCAGCACCGGCAGTGGCGCGGTATTGATATTGAGTTTGGCGCCGATCGGCAGTGCGCTGTAAAGATTCCAAAAGCGGTCATCAGGAATGTCTTCAGCGCTCATGCTCAGCAACGCGCGCAGTTCTGACTCATGCAGTACCGGTACGTTGGGCGTGCGGCGCCAGCGGTAATCAGCGTCCTCCGCGCCTTCTACGCCATCTACCATGTTGTTGCTGTCGAGCCAGTCAGCCATTTCATGGGACAGCCGCTGCGCTTTGGCTGGGTTGCTCAGCGAGGTGGACAGCAGCTGTGCCAACCGCTCGCGGGCCAGTTCATCTCGCAGGAATTCGGTGCCCTGCCCGGTCACCAGCGAGTTGAGGTTGAAGCGCCCCTGCAAGTCTTGCACGGTGGCAGCCAACACTGCGCCTTCGTAGGGGGTCGGCGGCACTCGCACTGCCCAGCGGTCATCAACGCAGTCGTCGACCATGATGGCGCGCTCACGGTCATGGTCGAGGTCGTCGATCAGCGCTTGAATCGCCACCGCTTCTGCGGCAATGGCGTACTGGTAACGTCGGTCCCAGTCCGTAAGATTTTCAGTGCGGGCGCGGAAGCGGTCCTGGCGGTAGAGCACTTCGGTGGCAAGAATCGTCATCAGCGCTAGCAACATCAGCACCACGATCAGGGCAAAGCCGCGCGAGCGGCGCAATGTCAAAGCGCCCATGGGTTCACCACCGTGCGGAAAAAGCGATGAATGCGGCGACCGTCTTCCAGTTCGATGGTCAGTTCCACCGAACGCGGCAACCGCTGGTACAGCGGCGGGGTCTGCTCCAAATTCACGTCCGGCCAACGCTCCAGCCACACCCAATCGCCATTCTCGCCTTGGTCCAGATAGCGGACTTTCAACTCTTTCACCTGCTCTAGCAGCACGGTGTCTTCTGGCTCGGTACCCACGATTACGTCCAGCACCGGCCAGGTGCGCCGAATCAGTGATTTGTCTTCATCCAGCAAGTAGCTGACGCGCTGCTGCTCGCTGCGGGCGCGCAACGCAAATGGGTTGGCCCAACCGAGGCGGGTAAATTCAACCCCCTCTAGGGTGCCGCGTAGCGCCGGCTGCAGATCACCGAAGCCATCCCGCGCCGGGCGCGCGATCATTTGCTCGAAATCCTGCGATAAGGTCAGCAACAGCCGCTGGTGCTGCTCCTGACGACCAAGGTAGTCACCCAGCAGATCGCGGTTGTTGAGCGATTCGTGGAAAGCCATCTGCGCCAGCACAAACATCAGCGCAAAGATCGCCACCGCAATCACTACTTCCAGCAGCGTAAAGCCGCGTTGCCGGCGCCTCATGATTGCGGATCCTGATCATCGCTGGCGGCGGGAGTAAAGCGTGGCGCCGGTTTGCCAAGCACGCTGGTGAGCACGAAGGTGACTTGCCGCTGCGAGCCAGAGGCCGGCTCTGGACCTACTTCAATATCCACTCGGCGGGTGTCGGGGTAAGGCCCGGCGGTGACTTTAGTGCGGATATGCCAGGTGCGGCCGTAAGGATTGTCCTCATCCGGCTTCAACACTTCGTCATTGGTGCCGACATTGAGGTACTGGTTGAACACCTGGTATTCCACCAGCTTATTGCTGGCCACCAAGTAGGCTTCGGTGTGGTCTTCTAGCATGCGGGCGTGGTTGGCGGTGGAGCCCATGGTCTCCATCATCACCATGATGCCCACCGTTAGCAGTGCCAGCGCCACCAGCACCTCCACCAGCGTAAAGCCCGCCTGCCGCGTCATGCCGACGGTTCTCGAGTGATGCGACCGAAGGTGTCGAGCTTCAATTTGAGCGGCATTTCGCTTTGCCCCACTTCCCGCAGCATCAGCGTGGCGGCAGTGGATTCACCGCTGGGGAAAAAATACAGCTGCGGCCGTTCGCGCTTGTCTTCACGTTTTTCGCCCGTCGTCAGCCGTGCCTCGGCGGCATCGGCCAGCGACAGCCCTTGTTCACTAGGCGCACTATCATGACGGCGCTCATCATCACGGCTGCCGGGTTCCACCAACTGCCATTCGAGGCGCACGCTACCATCCAGCGTCAACGGCGCGATGCCATTGCGCCGATCACTGCTGAACGGCATGAATTTCTGCTCATCGGGGTCAAAACGCAGCGGCATCAGCCGCTCATCAGACAGGTACAGTCCCACCAATTCACCGGAAAACAGGCTGTGCTCGCTGAGCACCGCCACCAGATCAGTGACCTGAGCGGCGTCCTTTTCCAGCGCCTGCTCACCGGTAACGCTGACGTTGGGGATGATCACCGCCGCGCACAACGCAACGATGGCGACCACCACCAAGATTTCCAGCAGGGTAAAACCCCGCTGGCGATGCACCAGATCAGCGTTCGCCGTCACGGAACAGGATGTCGCTGTTGACGCCGTCACCACCTTCCTGACCGTCCGCGCCCAAGCTCATCAGATCAAACGGACCGGATTGGCCCGGGCTGGCGTAGATGTAGTCAGTGCCCCAAGGATCCTTGGGGATGCTGCGCAGGTAGCCACCATCCGGGAAAGTACGCGCTGATGCCGGGCGCTCCACCAGTGCCCGCAGGCCTTCCTCGGTGGACGGGTAACGGCCGTTCTGCAGCCGGTACATATCCAGCGCGGTGGCGATGCTGGCCATATTGGAACGGGCCAGATCCACCCGCGCCTGCTCACTCTGGCCCATTACGTTGGGCACGATCATGGCGGCAATCAGACCGATGATGGCCACTACCACCAGGATTTCGATCAAGGTCATGCCCTGTTGCCGGCTACGCCGGGACATTGTCTTCATGGTTTTCTCCAACCGCGTCATCGTAAGCCAAACATACTGTTCATCTGCATGATCGGCAGCATCATCGCCATCACGATCACCACCACCAAGCCAGCCATCATCAGCAGCATCATCGGCCCCAACAGGCTGACCATGGTATTGACCACCGCGCCCATTTCCCGCTCCTGATACTCAGCAGCACGGGTGAGCATGCGGTCCAGCTCGCCGCTCACCTCACCACTGGCAATCATCTGCACCAGCATCGGCGGGAAATAACCGCTCGGCTCCAGCGCTCGGCTGAGACTGCCGCCTTCGCGTACTCGGTGTGTAGCGGTGCGCACCGCCTCGCGGATGGCCAGGTTGCCGACCACCTGGGCAGAAATATCCAATGCCTCAACCAACGGCACGCCGCTGCGTGAGAGGATGCCGAGCGTACTGGCCAAACGCGAACTTTCGGTGGTGCAGATCAACGCCCCCAGCAACTTCATGCGTGCCAACCGACGGTGCACCCGCAACTTGAACTTGGGATTGCGCAATGCACGCACGAACAGTACGACGCCGGTTACCAGCAGCAGCGCCACCAGCCACAGCCAATCACGGAAAAAATCACTGACACTGATGACCAGTCGGGTGATGAACGGCAGCGCCTGTGCGTTATTGGTGAATACCTCCACCATGCGCGGCACCACGTAGGTCATCAGCGCCACCACCACCAGCACCGAGAACACCAACATGAAGATTGGGTAAATCAACGCCTGCATCACCGAGCGACCGGTATCAGCGCGGTTTTCAAGATATTCGGCCAGTTGCTCCAGTACCTGCTCGAGGTGGCCACTGGATTCGCCGGCGGCCACGGTGGCACGGTACATCTCCGAGAACGCGCGCGGGAATTCGCCCAAGGCGCGGGCCAAACTGTGGCCTTCCAAGACCTTGGCGCGAATCGCCATCACGATGCGTTCAACATGGACCTTGCCGGCCTGGCGCCCCACCGCTGCCAGCGCCTGCTCCACCGGCAGACCGGAGCGGATCAGGGTCGATAATTGGCGCGTGAACAGCGCCAGCTCGCCCATATTG
The DNA here is from genome assembly GCF_041102775.1 of Alcanivorax sp. REN37. Lineage (NCBI taxonomy): Bacteria > Pseudomonadati > Pseudomonadota > Gammaproteobacteria > Oceanospirillales > Alcanivoracaceae > Isoalcanivorax > Isoalcanivorax beigongshangi. The sequence goes on along the minus strand of NZ_JBGCUO010000001.1, from coordinate 1,601,184 downwards.
AGATTGCCGCTGCGCCCGAGCCGGCTGAGCAGCGACGGCGCGCCTTTCTGGTCGCGGGTCTCGCTGACATCAATCGGCACCCAGCCTTTGTCGCGCAGTTTCTGGCGCACCATGCGGGCACTGTCGGCCTCCATGAAGCCCTTGCGGACTTTGCCAGCGGCATCCAGTGAGCGGTATTCAAACGCCGGCATCAGCCTTCCCTCGTGACGCGCAGCACTTCTTCAATGGTGGTCTCGCCAGCCAACACCTTGCGCCAGCCATCGTCGCGGATACCCGGAGTGCGCTGGCGAGCACGGCTTTCCAGCGCTTGTTCGCTGGCGCCGCTGTGGATCATCTCGCGGGTGGGATCATCGATCACTACCAGTTCATAGATGCCGGTCCGGCCGCGATAGCCAAGCTGGTTACAGTGATCGCAGCCCTTGGGGCGGTACACCGTCACTGGCGCATCGGCGGCAAGCCCCATCAGCTCGCGCTCGCTGTCACTGGGTTCATAGCCTTCCTTGCACTGGGAACACAGCACCCGTACCAGCCGCTGAGCCATCACTGCCAGCAAGCTCGACGACAGCAGGAACGGCTCGATGCCCATGTCCTGCAACCGCGTCACCGCGCCGACAGCAGTGTTGGTGTGCAAAGTGGACAATACCAAGTGACCGGTGAGCGAGGCCTGCACCGCGATCTCCGCAGTTTCCAGGTCACGGATCTCGCCGATCATCACCACATCCGGGTCCTGGCGCAGGATGGCGCGCAGACCGCGCGCAAAAGTCATGTCGACCTTGTTGTTGACCTGGGTCTGCCCGATGCCTTCGAGCTGGTATTCCACCGGATCTTCCACGGTGAGAATGTTGCGTGTGGCGTTATTCAGCTCTGTAAGGCTGGCGTAGAGCGTGGTGGTTTTACCGGATCCAGTCGGTCCGGTCACCAGAATGATGCCGTGGGGTTTATGGATCTGCTCCATCATTTCCCGATAGCACAGTTCGCCCATGCCCAGGTGCGCAAGGTGCAGACGGCCGGCCTGCTTGTCGAGCAGACGCATCACCACCCGCTCGCCGTTACTGGACGGCATGGTCGACACCCGCACGTCCACATCGCGGCCCCCAACGCGCAGCGAAATACGACCATCCTGCGGCACGCGCTTTTCAGCAATGTCCAAGCGCGCCATGACCTTGATGCGCGAGACCAGCAGCGGCGCCAGCTCACGGCGCGGCGACAGCACTTCGCGCAGCACACCGTCCACGCGCATGCGTACCAATAAGCGGCGTTCGAACGTTTCAATATGGATATCGGAGGCGTCTTCGCGGATCGCTTCCTGCAACAGGGCGTTGATCAGACGGATGATCGGCGCGTCGTCTTCCTGTTCCAACAAGTCGGAGGTTTCCGGCAGTGCTTCGGCGAGACTGGCGAGGTCAAGCCCTTCCAGATCGTCCACCGCTTCCAGCGCGCCGCCCCGCTGCTGTTCATAGGTCAGCGCCAGCGCGCTTTTGAAAGCCGGTTCGTCCAGTGTCACTAAGCTCGGCATGTGGCCGAGCCAACGGCGCACCTCAGCCAGCACTCGCAGCTCTAGCGGCGCTACCGCGCACAGTTCCTGCTGGCCGTCCTGCCGCCGCAGCAACACACCATGGCGGCGGGCATAGCTGTACGGCAGTAATTCACGGCTTTCCACCGCCGGCAGCGACGCCTCATCCTCGTCCACCAGCAGTTCCGCGGCAGAGATGGCTTCAGACATGATTGGTGTGACTCCCATCCAAACTGCACCATGCCGCTCGTTCATTACGGCCTGGTGCTGACACTGTTTGTTCTGTTGTGATGCCTGCAGCACGCTACGGCATCGGCGCGTCCTTGCCCGTGGCCGCCAACGCGCGGCTCACCCCACACCGGCATGTACCAAGCGCTCTACATTGCCATTGCGATTGCGCCGGCACAACCGCCGAAACCACTGCCTGCATTGAGTACAACGGCCAGGCGACAGTTCCCGGCCACGGCCCAGCGGCAGTGCTGCGACGACAAAACGGCAGTGTAAAGGCACGGCATGACAGAAAGATCACCGCCGCGTCCAGCGCAGCTGATCGGATCATGTGAGAACAGAAGGAGGTGTTCAGAAGAATGGTGCCCGGAGCCGGACTCGAACCGGCACGCCCCGAAGGACAAGGGATTTTAAGTCCCATGCGTCTACCCATTTCGCCACCCGGGCTCAGGGGGCTGCTGAAACGCTGACGAGAACTTCGGGAATTGGAGGCGCGGGTCGGAATCGAACCGGCGTATACGGAGTTGCAGTCCGCTGCATAACCACTTTGCTACCGCGCCTTTGATCGGTGAGACACCTAAGCACCTATTGTTCCGGTTTTCCTGCATCCTGCCGGATCTACCGCGAGGTTCTTAGGCAAGGAATCATAAAAAGCTAATTCCTTGATATCGCTGATCTTTTCACCCCATGTGTGCAGCGAGGCCGAATTATGGCCCAGTTGCCCGATGGTGGCAACCACCTTGAGTTTGATTGCTGTTATTTCGATCAACCGGGCTGATGGCCATACCATTTGTTGATCACCGGGGCCTGATATTGCTCGCAGCGATCCAGCAATGCAGACACCTCAGTATCCACCAGCAAAGTCTGTCGATGCGCCGGTTTCATGAAGCCCTCCGCACTAACGTGGTCGAGAAATGACAGCAGGCCGTCGTAGAACCCGGCCACATTAAACAAGGCACAGGGTTTGCTGTGATCGCCGATCTGCGCCCAAGTCCAGACCTCGAACATTTCCTCCAGCGTGCCGGCGCCGCCCGGCAAGGCGATGAATGCATCCGCCCGCGCAGCCATCGCCGCCTTGCGCTCGTGCATGCTGTCGACCAGATGCAACACGGTCAGCCCCAAATGCGCCATTTCCTTTTTTTGCAGTCCCTGCGGTAGTACGCCAATCACCTCACCGCCTGCGGCAAGCGCGGCGTCAGCCACTGTGCCCATTAGCCCCTCTGACGCACCACCGTAGACCAAGCTGTGGCCACGCTCCGCGATCGCGGTACCAAGCTGCACTGCTGCGTCACGATAGATAGGTTGATGGCCGGGGTTGGATCCGCAGAAAACGGCAATGTGCAAGCTGCACCTCCTTTGCGGTGAGGTCAGGAAAACCAATAACGCAGAAACGAGAAAAGGTGCCGAAGCACCTTTCCTGTTACCTGCCAGAGCAGGTGAATGTTGGAGCGGGAAACGAGGTTCGAACTCGCGACCTCAACCTTGGCAAGGTTGCGCTCTACCAACTGAGCTATTCCCGCTTGGCTGCCATCCTGCTGCTGCATGGGTGACAACGGTGGCCATTCTATCTTTCTGCGCAGGACTGTCAAGCCTTGCTCCAGCCAATCCCGCTCAACTGCCTAATTTTCAAGCAATTTACTCAGCGGGCAGCGCCTGGGCGCAGTTCCGGCCAAGCCGCTTTCAGATAACTCATCATCGACCACAGCGTCAGGACTGTAGCGATATAGAGCAAGCCGTAGGAAATCCACAAATCCCAGGTCATCAACAGGTCACCGGCCTTGGTCTTCCCCGGGGTCTGCACCAACAACGCAGTGATCGAGGCAATTTGCATCACCGTTTTCACCTTGCCGACCCAGCTCACCGCCACGCGCGCGCGCTGACCGATTTCAGCCATCCATTCACGCAACGCGGACACCGCGATTTCTCTGGAAATGATCACCAGCGCCGGAATCGCCAACCACGCGGTGGCATGATTCTGCACCAGTACCACCAGTGCGGCAGCCACCATCAGTTTGTCCGCCACCGGATCCAGGAAAGCGCCGAAGCGACTGGTCAGCTTCATGCGGCGCGCGAGGTAGCCGTCAAGAATGTCGGTGATGCCGGCGGCGAGAAAAATACCGGCCGCCAACCAACCACTCCAGTTGTACGGCAGATAAAACGCCAGGATGAACACCGGGATCGAGGCCAAGCGCGCCAAGGTCAGCAGGTTCGGCAAATTGAGATGGGAGGTATGACTGTTTGAATCCGGCATGCTGTTCTCGAGCTCATCAACTGCGGGCGGGCGGCACGCCGAACGAATCGGCGCGACATTATAGCCACATTCGTTCTACGACTTCATCGGCCTGCGGCCTTCAGTCATGCAACCACTCGTAAATACTGGTGGCGAGTACATCGCTGATGCCTGGCACCGCCGCGATGGCCTCACGGCTGGCATCGCGGAGCTGCGCCAAACCGCCAAAATGACGCAACAACTGTTGCCGCCGCCGCGGACCGATCCCGGGAATGCCTTCCAAGCTCGAACTGCTGCGCGTCTTGCCGCGTCGAGCCCGGTGACCGGTGATGGCAAACCGGTGGGCTTCATCACGGACTTGCTGCAGCAAGTGCAGGCCGGGGTGATCAGCGCCGGGGATTAGCGGCGCCCCTTGCACTGGGTGCAGCACCTCCAGACCCGCTTTGCGAGACGGCCCCTTACTGATGCCGAGCACGCGCATGCCGTCCGGCAATGTCAGCAAGGCCAGGGCGTCGTGTACCGCCCTCACCTGTCCCTTGCCACCGTCAATCAGCAGCAGTTCTGGCAGCGCTTTGCCTTCGCGCGTCACCCGCTCATAACGGCGGGTGACCGCTTCGGCCAACGCCGCGTAGTCATCACCGGCCTGTGGTGGCGACACATTGAAGCGCCGATAGTCTCCCTTAATTGCGCCTTCCGGACCGAACACTACGCAGGAGGCCACCGCGTTCTCGCCGCCGGTGTGACTGATATCAAAACATTCAATACGCTGCGGCGGCGTTGATTTGAGCAGTTCGCCAAGCGCTGCAAAGCGCTGGTCCAGATTGGACTGCGTGGCCAGATGAGCGGCCAAGCTCTGGTTGGCATTAGCTTGCGCCATACGCAGCCAACCGGCGCGCTCGCCACGTACCGCACTGGCGAAGCGCACCCGGCGCCCACGCGATTGTTTCAGCGCATCAGCCAGCGTATCAGCCACTTCGACTTGGCGATCGAGCAATACCTCCGCCGGTAGCGCTTGGTCCCCGAGATCGTTGAGGTAGTACTGGGCGAGGAAGGCTTCCAATACATCTTGCTCGGTTTCCTCGCCGCGATAGCGAGGAAAATAACTCTGGTGCCCGAGCACTCGGCCTTGGCGCACCATCAGCAACTCCACCACCACCACGCCGGGGGCGCTGGCTACTGCCAACACGTCCGCATCACCACGCTGGGTATCGACATATTGTTTCTGCTGCACCTGGCGGATGGCGGCAAGCTGGTCTCGCAGTTCGGCAGCGCGCTCGAAATCCTGCGCCTGCGCCGCATCCAGCATGCGTTGTTCCAGCTGCTGCGATACCGCGGTGTCACGCCCTTCGAGAAAGTCGATCGCCAGACTGACCTGACTGCGGTAATCCGCTTCAGACACCAACCCGACGCAGGGGCCGGTGCAGCGCTTGATCTGATATTGCAGGCAAGGACGGGTACGGTTGTTGAAATAGCTGTCCGGGCAATTGCGCAGCCGGAACACCTTCTCCACCGTTGCCAGCCCTTCGCGCACACTGCCAGCGCTGGGATAAGGGCCAAAATAACGGGTGCCACTGCGGCGCTTACCGCGATGGAAGCTGACGCGCGGGAAAGCTTGCTCAGTGCTGATACGGATGTACGGATAGGACTTGTCGTCGCGCAGCAAGATATTGTACGGCGGTCGCAATTCCTTGATCAGCGCCTGCTCCAGCAGCAACGCCTCGGTATCGTCAGCGGTCACGGTGGTGGCAATGCGGGCAATGCGCTGTACCAGCGCCCGCGTTTTCACCGAACTGACGTTTTTCTGAAAATAGCTGTTCAACCGCGCCTGCAGGTCACGGGCTTTGCCGACATAGAGGATGCTGTCATCGGCACCGTACATGCGATATACGCCCGGCCGGCGGCTGCAATGGCGCAGGAATTGGGCAGAATCGAACGGTACGGTGGTTTCAGGATTGAACATGCAGACGTCTGGGTGACCAAGGACGTCTGCATGATACGGCCCATGCCGGCCGTGGACAAAACTCAGGCGGTTTCGGTGTCGAGCATGCCGTGACGCATCGCGATCAGCGTCATTTCCACGTCAGTATTGATGTTCAGCTTCTCGAAAATCCGGTAGCGGTAGGTGTTCACCGTTTTCGGTGACAAGCACAGCTTGTCAGAGATGTCCTGCACCTTCTGGCCGTTGACGATCATGATCATGATCTGCAGCTCTCGCTCAGACAGCAGCTCGAACGGCGTGGCATCGGCGCTATAGGGTTTAAGCGCCATGGCCTGAGCGATATGCGGGCTGATGTAACGTTGACCGGCGTGGACCACGCGGATGGCGCGCACCATTTCGTCGATATCAGCACCTTTGGTGATGTAACCCACGGCACCGGCCTTCAGTACCCGCGAGGGAAACGGCTCTTCCTCACACACCGTCACCGCGATGATGCGGATGCCATCATTGGCACGCAGCATCTTGCGGGTGGCTTCGAGGCCACCGATACCGGGCATTTTGATGTCCATCAACACCACGTCCGGCTCTTGCTCGCGACTGATGCGCACCGCGTCCTCGCCGCTGGCTGCTTGGGCGATGACACGGATGCCATCCACATCTGCCAGCATGCGGGCAATGCCGGTGCGTACCAGATCGTGGTCATCCACCACCATTACCTTGATCATTTTGGTCTCCTTGCTACGTTCCGCGTGCCCTCCCGGCACCCTGCCTCCCCCGTTGGAGACCGGTGCAGCCTAACACGCCTGGTGTGGCGGGCCTGTCAGCCGTTGTCGCGCCGCTGCCGAAGATTCTGCCCCAGCCGCCGACCACATTCCGCCGCCGCCAACCACACCAGGACCGAGCACAATGCATACACCAATGCCTGGGAAAGGCTATCGGCGCCAATGCGCACCACTTCCACACTGAACAACGAAAAGGTAGTGAAGCCACCGAGCACGCCGACCTGCCAGAATAGCGCCACTGGCCGGCGCGGGTTGTCCAGCCATGCGGCCAGCAGTGTCATCAGCCCGGCCCCCAACCCATTTACCAGCCAAAGCCAGCTCCAGTCCAGCGACGCCAGTTCCGCCGCCAGGCCGGCTCCCCAGCGGAGCGAAGCGCCGAGAGCGCCCCCGGCGGCCACCCACAGCAATTCAGAGAGCCTAATCCCGTTCACGGCCACAACCCCGCTCCCAGCTGGTAACCGGCCGCGGCGGCCGCGATGCCTAAGCATAGAGACAGCAGTAAATAACGCAGCGCAAGCCAGTGACCGGCGGGCCGGTGCCAGAGCCCAATCACCTGTCCTGCCAAGGACGACACCGTGGACAGACTGCCCAGTACGCCCACCATCACCAGCAATTGCCATACCGGCGAGGGCGGCGCCCCGGCCGCCAACATGCCCAGCACCGCCGACGCCACCAGATTGGCCGCCAAGGTTCCCCACGGCAGTAGCGGCCGGTCAGCCGCGCGCGCCAAAGCGAAACGCAGCACCGCGCCAAGCGCACCGCCGACCGCGACCATCGCCAGCATTGACCAGGAAGACAGTGGTTCCATAACGGCTTATTTCAGCGCGTAGATCACGCACACGCTGCTGCTGAGTTGCTGCGGAGATTGATCCGCGGCCAGCGCAAACTTCTCGGCACGCTCGCGGCCCGCATTCATAGTCGGTGCGGGTGCCGGCGCGGAACGCAGCGCCACATGATCCATCATCGCGCTGCGACCCATCGCGCCCTGGCTCTGTCCCCGGCACGGGCCGCTGCCCTCCTGCGCCACCAATACCCCGGCCAATTTGGCACCGGTCGCCGCCGCTGCCGCTTTGGCGCGAGCGGCGGCGTCAGCCATGGCGTCAGCAAACACATCCCGTTGCAGCGACGCATCCGGTTCTAGATAGAAGCCGAGTGCCCCACTCTGCTGCGGCCCCAACGCCAGTGCCGCGCCACGCACGAGACTGGCTTGCGCTGGTTTCAGCACCTCCACTGCCACCGTCACCCGCGCCACGTAGCCGAGCAGCGCGTCGGGGTGCACGTTTTCCTGCAGCCGCTCCTCAAACTCATTGATGCGTACGCTGACCTGGCGGTAATACGGCTGCACACTCAGGTCTGATTGCACCCGCAGTGCATCCTCTCCAGCTACCTCTCGCATGGCCGCAGTGGCCGCATTAGCACGCTCCACCGCAGCTGCAGACGCCGCTTCGCTGGTCTCAGCTTTGGTTTGGTAGGTAACGCTGAAGCGTGCGCGATTGGGCGCTTCTTCACGGAATGCGCGGCCGATCACTTCTAGCGACGGCCCCTGCTCCCACAGCGGGCGGGTATCCACCGCAGTGGGGCGCTCCGGAGCACTGCAGCCGGCCAACGTCAGGGCGGTGGCCGAACATAGCAGGACCAATGAACCAGTGCGGGAAATCGCAGACATCGAGGGACTCCTTGGGGGGCGGGTGTGGCTCAGCACACCGGAACGGGATTGGACGACAGCGCCGCCACGGGGTCGCTGACGACCGTTGGCGACAGACATCATCAACACACTGTTGACGTCGTCAAAGCAGACGCTATTATGCGTCCTTCAATTCGCGCACCACAACGCGTTACGGAGGGGTGGCAGAGCGGTTGAATGCAGCGGTCTTGAAAACCGCCGAGGATTTGCGTCCTCCGTGGGTTCGAATCCCACCCCCTCCGCCATCTTCTTATCTGCGCCCAGCGCTGAGCCGCTCCAACCTTTCTGATCCATCCTTTCGCGTTTAAACGACAATGGCTGCAGTCATTGCGAAGACGGCTCTTTGCGCTGCTGGCAGTGGAGAAGCTGCAAGGTGAGCAGCTAGAGTGTGTTGTTATCATTGACCCCACGCGCCCCTCCCGTCTCGCGGCGGCTCAATCATTTTCAGGCTCCACCACTGCGTGACTTCGGCCCGCGAGCGGTCCAGTCGACTTCACCTTGCAACACTTCCAAGCTGTTCGCGCTTACAGCGCTAGTGGGCAATGTGCCTGCCCAGCGGGCCGCGCGTTCGCGGCACCCGTCATCCATGCGGTATGCCAGTCCGAGGACGCTCTGTTTTCGCTGCGGCGAAAAGCATCGAGGCGATCACGCGCAACGAGTCCTCACAACCCGCTTGACCGGCTTCGACAGCGCTGTGCCGTTTCTTTCCTATCAGGCTCCGAGGATGATTGATAACCGCCCAAGCTTAGCGACTATGCCAGCGCCGGCTGCAGTAGGTGGCCTGTGAGCAACGATCTGATGGACGCACTTCGCACAGATAGATCGACTTCCGCATTCCAGCGCGGCAGTCTTGCCCTCCCTGCCAGGTAGCCACTGCCACCCGCTGCCGCCAGCTCGGCATCTTTAGAGGACTCCGCCATGCCCCTGCTGCATACCTACTTGTTACTCAGCGTTGCCATCATCGCTGAAGTGATCGCCACCACCGCGCTCAAATCAGCCGACGGCTTCACGCGGCTGTGGCCGAGTGTGATCACGGTGGTGGGTTATGTGGTGGCGTTCTATTGCTTGGCGCTGACGCTGAAAACACTGCCGACCGGTATCGCCTATGCGATCTGGTCCGGCGTGGGCATCGTGCTGATTTCACTGGCGGGCTGGGTATTGCATCAGCAACGGCTGGATCTACCCGCGCTGCTGGGAATGGCAATGATCATTGGCGGGGTGCTGGTCATCAATCTGTTCTCCAGCACCACCGGGCACTGAAGCCAGAACGGGGCCGGAGATGCCAGCCCCGTACGGGTCATACTGCCGGGCTGTCGCCCAGTTGGGATTGCAGGTAGTTCTGCGCGCCCAAGGTTTCAATCAAGCGCAACTGCTTTTCCAACCAGTAGGTGTGATCTTCCTCGGTGTCGGCCATCTGGCTGACCAACACATCGCGGCTGACATAGTCGCCGCGCGCTTCGCACAGCGCCACACCCTTGGCCAGCGCCTCACGCACTTTGTACTCCAGCGCCAGGTCGCTCTTTAGGCAACTCACCACGTCGGTACCGATGTCCAGCGCATCGCGATCCATATTGGGCGTGCCTTCAAGGAACAATACCCGGCGGATCAGCGCGTCAGCGTGCTGGCCTTCTTCCTCCGATTCGTGGTTCAGGCGCTCGTACAAACGGGTGTAGCCCCAGTCTTCATACATGCGCGAATGGATCAAATACTGATCGCGGGCGGCCAGTTCGCCACCGATGAGCATATTGAAATAGGCAATGACTTCCGCGTCGCCACGCATGGATATTCTCCTTTTTTCAAGCTGGCCCGCATTATTGGTCAAGCGCTCCCGCGTGGGAAGTATTATTTTGCAAACAAGCACTTAAGTGAAAAACCAATGAGAACAAGGTGCGTTAAGAAGCGCATTCGGCTTGCGTTTGCGGTGGGTTCCAGATGCCGTTTCTGGCACCCTTCTGCGCTTTACGGCGTGAGGCGGCGACCCTATGTTCATCACTCCTTGGCTGGCCGCTGGCGGGGGCCTGCTGCTGGCGGCGCTGCTGGCATTGGCATCGGGCGGCCTGATCGAACCCTATTGGGCCGGCCACCACCTGCTGCTGTCGCTCCTGACAGCACTGTGTTACGGGTTCGATAAGTGGGCGGCGCACCGTGACTGGCGACGGGTGCCGGAACGGCGCCTGTTACTGCTTGATCTGTTGGGCGGCTGGCCGGGCGGCGCGGCGGCGCAATGGCTGTTTCACCACAAAACGCGCAAGCACAGCTACCAACAGCGCTTTCTGATGGCGGCAGTGCTTCACCTCGGCGCCTTGGTCGTGTGCTGGCACTGGGGTCCGCAGCCGCTGATGGAACTGTTGTGGGCGACAGTGTCCAAATAAAGCGCCCCACTCGCCGTCTGCTTTCTTGCTTTCCGGCGGTGCGGCCCTATGATTTCCGCTGATTCAACACTCACTTGGGGAAAGACCATGGATCGTGACTACCGCTACGTCGGCCAGGCCCACGCGCAGACCGCTGCCAATGAGCGCGCCGCGGCCGTATTGCGTAACACCTATGGACTGCTGTCCATGTCGTTGGTGGTGTCTGCCGTCGCCGCCTGGTTTGCCATGAGCATGGGCATCGGCTTCATCAACCCGTTCATTGTGATCGGGGTGTACTTCGTACTGCTGTTCGCCAACGCCAAGTTGGAAAACAGCTCCGCGGGCATTCTTACCGTGTTCGGCATCACCGGCTGGCTTGGCTTCACCACCGGCCCGCTGATCAATGCCTACGCGCAGATGCCGGGCGGCATGGACGCAGTATTCCTGGCGCTGGCCATGACCGCAGTGGTGTTTGCTGGCATGACTGCCATTGCCCTGGTGACGCGCAAAGATTTCTCGTTCCTCGGTCGCTTCTTGATGGTTGGTCTGCTGGTGGCCTTCGTCGGCGCCATTGCCGGGCTGTTCTTCAAAGTTCCGGCGCTGCATCTGATGGTGTCTGCGATGTTTGCGTTGCTGTCCTCGCTGCTGATCCTGTGGCAGACCAGCGCCATCATCAACGGCGGTGAGGACAACTACATCCGCGCCACCGTGACCCTGTTTGTCAGCCTCTACAACCTGTTCCTGAGCCTGCTGCACCTGCTCGGCGTCTTCGGCGGCGACGACTGAGTCCGTGCGTTTTAGTCTCATGATCACTGCCGGGCCTGACCACCCGGCAGCCTCCACCGCCCTGCAACTGGCCCAGGCGCTGCTGCAGGGCGGACATCAGATCGTCCGCTTATTCTTCTACCGCCAAGGTGTGCTGCTGGCCAACCGCCTGACCGGTGCCGATCATCTCGCCCTCTGCCAAAGCTGGCAAAAACTGATTGTCGAGCATCAACTGGATGCCGTGGTGTGCGTCAGCGCCGCGCTGCGTCGAGGCGTGGTGGATGCCGATGAAAGCGCCCGCCAAGGGCTCGACAGCGACAATCTCGCGCCCGGCTTTCAACTCGGCGGCCTCGGCCAATGGGCGGATGCCCTAGTGCACAGCGACCGCAGCCTGAGCCTGGGGCCCTGAACGATGAGCCATACCGTTATGTTGGTACGCAGCGTAGAGGCCGACGCGGTGGCGGAACTGGCCGACCTTTCGCTGACGCTTGCTGCGTTCGGTCAGCAGGTGACGTGGTTGTGGTGCGCAGATGCTGCCTTCCTACTGGCCGAGACCCCAGCAGGCCGACTGCAAGAGTTGCTGCCGATGCTGAGCGAGTTCGGTGTGCAGCATCGCGTCACCAGCCACTCATTGGCTCAGCTGCATCTGGAGGCACAGGCATTGGCCGCCGAAGTCGTCGATGACATCGGTGTGCAGCAGCTGCTGGCCAATGCTGATCACTGTTTGGGATGGTCTTGATGGGCACTTTGCACTGGGTGGGCTTCCCGCCGGCACGGCAGGATTTACTGCAGCAATTGCACGCCAGCGTCGGGCCCCAGGACACGTTGTTGCTGGTCGACGCCGGGCTGCTTCACGCCCGCCATCCGGCGCTGCTGGCGCAGTTGCCGACGCCACTGCCCTGCCACTGCTTCGGTCCCAGCGCCGCCGCTACGCCGTCATTGGATGCAGCAGCGCTGGCGGAGCTGTGTGTGCGCTACCCACGTCACCTCAACTGGTGGCCGTGAGCTTTTATCCCTGCGGCAGCTCGCCGAACCAGTTCAGCGTACCGTGCAGCGACACCACGCTGCCGATGATCAGCAGCGACGGCGCTTCCACCTGCGCTGCCACCACCTGTTCTGTCAGCGTTGTCAGATTGCCGACCACCACTTTCTGATTCGGCAGCGTGCCTTGCGCGACCACCGCAGCCGGGGTCTCGGCGCTGCGACCGGCTTCCACCAGCGCTGCGCAGATATCCGGAAGACTCAGCAGCCCCATGTAGAACACCAGCGTTTCACGGGCGTCGGTGAGCTGCTCCCAAGGCAGATCCAAGCGGCCATTTTCCTTGCGGTGACCGGTAAGGAAACGTACTGACTGGGCATGGTCGCGATGGGTCAGCGGGATGCCGGCATAAGCGGCACAACCTGAGGCGGCGGTAATGCCCGGCACCACCTGGATTGGCAGATTGGCCGCCGCTGCTTCCGCCAGCTCTTCGCCGCCACGGCCGAAAATGAACGGATCGCCGCCCTTGAGCCGGCAGACTTTCTTGCCCTCGCGCGCGAGCGCTACCAACAGCGCATTGATTTGTTCCTGCGGCACCACGTGGTCAGAGCGTTTCTTGCCGACGTAGATGCGGTCCGCATCGCGCCGCGCCAACTCCAGTACGCCGGGCGACACCAAGCGGTCGTAAACCACCACGTCAGCTTTCTGCAACAGTCGCAGCGCTTTGAAGGTGAGTAGGTCGGGATCGCCGGGACCGGCGCCGACCAGATAAATCTCGCCCGCACGGCGGTCGTCAGTGTCGGCCAAGGCTTGGTCCAGCGCGTCGCGGGCGTCGTCAGTACGCCCGGCCAGCACCGCCTCCATGGCGGGGCCTTCCAGCTGTCGTTCCCAAAAATCACGGCGCTGAGACAGCAGCGGCCACCGGCTGGCCACCCTCTCGCGGTATTCGGCGAACAACGCGGTGGCATCGCCCCAGCGCGCCGGCAACCAACTTTCGATACGGCTGCGCAGCCAGCGCGCCAGCACCGGCGACGCACCGCCAGTGCTGATGCTGATTACCAGCGGATCGCGGTCGATCAACGCCGGGAACAGCACCGTGGACAGCGCGGGACGATCCACCACATTGAGCGGTTTGGCCTGAGCGCGCGCCACTTCACTGACTTGCAGCGCAACGGCGTCGTCGTCTGCCACGACCGCCAACAGCACGCCGTCAAGGTCTCCGGGCTGGAAGCCACGTTGGCGCCAGTCATCGCCGTCTTGCAGCAGATCGCCCAGCTCCGGCAAGACGCTGGTGGCGACCAATCGCAAACGGGCCCCAGCACGGCGCAGCAGCCGCGCCTTGTGCAGCGCGGCGTCACCACCACCGACCAGCAATACCCATTGATCCTGAAGGCGCCACGCCAACGGCAGTGTCTGCACCTCAGACTCCGATGCGCTCGGCGCCACGCAGGTACGGCCGCAGCGCCGCCGGCAGCGTGATCGAGCCATCCGCGTTCTGGCCATTTTCCAGCAGCGCCACCAAGGTGCGGCCTACCGCCAGGCCAGAGCCGTTCAGGGTATGCACCAGCTCTGGTTTGCCAGTAGCCGGATTACGCCAGCGCGCCTGCATGCGGCGTGCTTGGAAGTCACGGAAGTTGGAGCAGGAGGAAATTTCGCGGTAGGTGTTCTGCGACGGAATCCAGACTTCCAAGTCGTAGGTCTTGGCGGCAGAGAAGCCCATGTCACCGGCACACAGCGTCATCACCCGGTACGGCAGCTCCAGTGCTTGCAGCACGGCTTCTGCGTGGCCGGTCAACTGCTCCAGCGCCGCGTCGGACTGCTCTGGATTCACCAACTGTACCAATTCTACTTTTTCGAACTGGTGTTGCCGGATCATGCCGCGGGTATCGCGGCCATGGCTGCCGGCTTCACTGCGGAAACACGGCGTATGGCACACGCGCCGCTGCGGCAGCAGGCTCGGCTCCAGGATTTCGTCAGCGAACAGATTGGTCACCGGCACTTCGGCGGTGGGAATCAGGTACAGCTCGCGCTCACCTTCCAACTTGAACAGGTCTTCAGCGAACTTCGGCAACTGGCCGGTACCGCGCAGCGCATCGGGGCCGACCATGTACGGCACATAGGTTTCCAAGTAGCCGTGCTGGCTGCTGTGCAGGTCGAGCATGAAATCGATCAACGCCCGGTGCAGGCGCGCCACGGTGCCGGTCATCACCGCGAAGCGGGCGCCGGACAGTTTCGCTGCACGTTCGAAGTCGATGGCGCCATCGCTCAGCGACTCACCGAGTGCCACGTGATCGCGCACGGCAAAGTCGAACTCACGCGGTGTGCCCCAGCGGCGCACTTCCACGTTGTCACTTTCATCGCGACCCGCCGGCACTGATTCATGCGGCACGTTGGGAATATCCATCAGGAACGCCTGGATGCGGGCTTGCACCGCCTCGGCCCGAGCCACTTCCTGATCCAGCTCAGCATCCAGCGTTGCCAACGTCTGTGCCACCTGGGCTTTGGCTTGCTCCACCGGCATACCGGACTTCACCAGATCACCGACCTGCTTAGCCGTCTGCTTGCGCTGCGCCTGCAGCGATTGGGAACGCATGTCCGCGTCTTTGCGCTCGGCGTCGAGGGCGTTGAAGGCGTCCAGGTCGAGCGTGTAGCCACGCAGGGCCAATCGGGTTTGCAGTGCCTCGCCTGACTTGCGCAGGTCTCGGATATCAAGCATGGAAAAATGTCCGGTCAGATAGTCTGGGAAAAGCGGCATTATCCGGGCTTCAGCGCCGGGATGCGAGTGCCGCAGGCTCAGGCGTCAGCGTCGCGCCGCTGCCAATCGCTTTCCGCGTTGCGGGCGCGCAACTGCGCCATTTTGTCGGCGATGCGGATTTCCAATCCCCGCGGTACCGGCTGGTAGAACGACGGCGGCACCATGTGGGTGGGAAAATAATCCTCGCCGGCGGCAAAGGCATCGGGATAATCATGAGCGTAGCGGTACTCGTCGCCATAGCCCTCGGCTTTCATCAACGCAGTGGGGGCATTGCGCAGATGCAGCGGCACCTCGTCCGACGGGTGCTCCCGGACAAAGCGGCGCGCTTGGTTGTAGGCCATATAGACGGCGTTGCTCTTGGCGGCCACTGCCAGATAGACCACCGCTTGAGCAATCGCCAGTTCGCCTTCCGGCGAGCCGAGGCGCTCCTGCACATCCCAAGCATCCAGTGCCAAGCGCAGCGCACGCGGGTCCGCATTGCCGATGTCCTCGCTGGCCATGCGCACCACCCGTCGAGCGATGTAGAGCGGATCAGCACCGCCATCGAGCATGCGCACATACCAGTACAGCGCCGCGTCAGCATCGGAGCCCCGCACGGACTTGTGCAGCGCACTGATCTGGTCATAGAACAGATCGCCACCTTTGTCGAAGCGGCGCAGGCTATCGCGGAACAGTTCCTTGAGCAGCGCTTCCGAGACCACGCCGCCCTCTTCCGCCGCCAAATCCGCTGCGATTTCCAGCAGGTTCAGCAGCCGCCGCGCGTCGCCATCAACCTGGTCCAACAGCTGTTCGCGCTGGGCCGGCGCCAACTGGATACCGGCCAGCGCTTCGCTCGCCAAGGCCCGGTCAATCAAGGCCGCCAAATCATCCCGTTGCAGCGATTGCAGACGGTAGACCCGCGCCCGCGACAGCAAAGCGTTGTTGAGTTCAAACGACGGGTTTTCGGTAGTAGCGCCGATGAACAGAATGGTGCCGTCTTCCACGTGCGGCAGGAACGCATCCTGCTGCGACTTGTTGAAGCGGTGTACTTCATCGACAAACAGCACGGTGCGCTGCCCGAACGCCAACCGCTCACGGGCGCGCTCCACTTCTTGGCGGATGTCCTTCACACCGGCCAGCACCGCTGAGAGCGTCACGAACGCGGCCTGCACGTGCTGGGCGAGGATCAGCGCCAGCGTGGTCTTGCCGGTGCCGGGTGGTCCCCAGAGGATCATCGAGTGCAGCTGGCCCTGCTCTAACGCACGCCGCAGCGGCTTGCCAGGACCGACCAAGTGCTGCTGACCGACATATTCATCCAGTGACTGCGGGCGCAGCCGCGCCGCCAACGGCTGGTGGGGCTGCGCCCCGGCTGGCGGCGCAAACAAATCGTCATTCATCTTCGCGGATCACATCCACGCCGGCGGGCGGGGTGAAGCGGAATAGCGCTGCCTCCACACTGCCGTTCAGGCGCACATCGACGAAATCAATGATGGTTTGCTGTCCGAGCGCATCTTCGAGCCGCATGGTTTCCGGCGCTTGGCCATCAAAGCTGACTTCCAGCGCAGTGAATAGCGGGTCTTCGCCGGTGGGGGTCAAGCGGAAGGTGCGCCGATTGCCTTCCTGCTCACCTAACTCCACGCGGAATTCGGTGGCCACTTGCTCGGGTTGGCCACTGAACAGCAGCGCCGGAGTGGCCCCCATTTGCCCTGACAACGGCCGCTCGATCACCTGCTCCAGGTCCACATCGTAGATCGACACCCGCTGGCCATTGGACACGATCACCTGCTCGAACGGTTGCTCAGCGTGCCAGTAGAACTGGTTCGGCCGCGCCACAGCTAATTCACCGCCGGCCTGCTGCAAGCGCGTACCGCCACGGTCGAGAATGGTCTGTTCGAAACCAGCCTGCATGCTCTGCACGCCGGCGAGGATCTTCACTAGATCTTCAGTGGGCCCCGCCCACGCCACCGGCGCGCACAGCGCCAGTAGCCCGATTGCTTTGTTCAGTGTTTTCATCCGGTTGGCACTCCGCCTCAGCGATCCGATCCCGGCACGATCACTTCGCGCTGGCCGTTGTGGCCAGCCGGCGTGACGATGCCTGCCATTTCCATCGCCTCCACCAAGCGGGCGGCGCGGTTGTAGCCGATCTTCAGTTTGCGTTGCACCGCAGAAATCGACGGCCGGCGGGTCTCGATCACATGGGCCACCGCCTCGTCGTACAGCGGGTCCTGCTCGGCGTCGTCATCACCGCCTTCGCCGCCGTCACCGAAACCACCGAGCCCGGTGGTGTCACCCTCCAGTACTTCCGGGAGGTAATTCGGCTCGCCCCGGGCACGCCAGTCATCACACACGCGGTGCACTTCCTCGTCTGAGACAAAAGCGCCGTGCACACGTTCCGGCACACTGACACCCACCGGCAGATACAGCATGTCACCGTGACCAAGCAGCTGTTCGGCGCCGCCCTGATCCAGCACCGTGCGGGAATCGATCTTCGACGACACTTGGAACGCCATGCGTGACGGCACGTTGGCCTTGATCAGGCCGGTGATCACATCCACCGATGGCCGCTGGGTGGCCAGGATCAAGTGAATGCCAGCGGCACGGGCCTTCTGTGCGATCCGAGCGATCAGCTCTTCTACCTTTTTGCCGACGATCATCATCATGTCGGCAAACTCGTCCACCACGATCACAATGTAAGGCAGTTTTTCGAGCAGCGGCGCCTCTTCGGTGAGGTCCATCGGATCGTTGGGTTTCCACATCGGGTCTTTCAAGGGCTGGCCGGCCTTCTCGGCTTCAACCACTTTGCGGTTGAAGCCGGCCAAGTTGCGCACGCCCATGGCCGCCATCAGGCGATAGCGACGCTCCATTTCACCCACCCCCCAACGCAGCGCGCTGGCGGCCTCTTTCATGTCGGTGACCACCGGGGTAAGCAGGTGCGGAATGCCGTCGTACACCGCCAGTTCAAGCATTTTCGGGTCAATCATGATCAGCCGCACATCTTCCGGCGGCGACTTAAACAGGATCGACAGCAGCATGGCGTTAAGGCCCACCGACTTACCGGAGCCGGTGGTACCCGCCACCAGCAAGTGCGGCATCTTGGCCAGATCGGCCACCACCGGGCGACCGCTGATGTCCTTACCCAGTGCCAATGTCAGCGGCGAGGCGGAATCGTCAAAGGCGCGGCTGGCTACGGCTTCGGTGAAGCGAATCATCTCGCGCTGCTCATTGGGGATTTCGATGCCCACCGTGGTTTTGCCAGGAATCACCTCGACCACACGCACCGAAATCACCGCCAACGAACGCGCCAAGTCCTTGGCCAAGTTGGTGATGCGGCTGACCTTGATACCGGCCGCCGGCTGGATCTCAAAGCGGGTGATCACCGGGCCCGGTTGGACCGCCACCACCTCGGCTTCGATATTGAAATCGCGCAGCTTGATTTCCAGCAGCCGCGACATGGCATCCAGGGTTTCTTCGGAATAACCGCCCTTCTGCTCTTCCACCGCATCCAGCAGCACCAGCGATGGCAAGCCGCCTTCCGACTGGGTGGCGGCGAACAGCGGCTGCTGCTTTTCCTTCTCGGCGCGCACGCTGGTTTCCACTTTCTTTACTGCCGGTGTGATCGATGGCGGCACCCGGGTGGCGGCTTTTTTCTTTGCCACTTCCACCACTTCCCGGCGCTGCGCCACCGCGACCTTGGCCAGGCGGTCATCCTCGCGTCGCTCACGGCGCGCGCTGAACCAAGCCGGAATGCGCTGCGACATCAACAGCACACCGGCGCCGATGCGCTCACTGAGCTTGATCCAAGACAGGTCAGTAAAGATGGTCATGCCGATCAAAAACAGCGTGATCAGCACCAGGTTTCCGCCAGTCAGGTTGAAACCATTGAGCGCGGCGCGGCCAACACTCTGGCCAAGAATGCCGCCGGTATTGGCCGGCAGCAGACTGCTGGCACTACCAAAATGGATATAGGCCAGCCCAGTGCCCGCCACCATGGTCAGCACGAAGCCGACCAAGCGCAGGCTGAACATCGGCCAGTTACCGGCCAGTCCAGCCTTGCGTTCACGCAGCACGCGCACGCCCCAAAACGCCACCAAGAATGGGAACAGGTAAGCGAGGTAGCCAAACAAGAACAACAACAGGTCCGCCGCAAAGGCGCCAAACATGCCGCCAGCGTTACGTACTTCCTGAGTTTGGGTGGTGAATGACCAGCCCGGGTCCTGATGGTGGTAGGTCACCAAGGCCAGCAACAAATAGAGGGACAGCGCGAGCAGACCGATGATCATGCCTTCCATCAGGCCGCGCTGCAGATGGGTGACCCATCCCGGGGTCTCGCTCTGTACCTTGGACTTGCTCAACAGTTGTGCTCTGCCATGTCGATGGTGGGCGAAGAATTTACGCGATGGGGCCGGCGGCTGCCACCGACACCGTCCCGACCATTGCGGCAAAGGCCCTATGGTAATCCTGCACCGGGGCACTGGCCAGCCGGACAGCATTGCGCGATCGGCGTTGAGGCCACCGCGAACATGGGCCACTGCCCTGCCCACCAACTACACCCGGTTCCGAAAATGGTGTAGCGTGCTTGCCCCTGTGCCGGCACTGTCGCACTGCGGCGGTTGCCCCGACCCGATACCAGCGCGAGGACGCCATGAGCACGACCCAACACCATCGACTGATCATCCTCGGTTCCGGCCCGGCCGGCTTTGCAGCAGCTGTCTACGCAGCACGTGCCAACCTCGACCCGGTGGTGATCACCGGTATGCAACAGGGCGGCCAGCTCACCACCACCACTGACGTCGACAACTGGCCCGGTGATGTGGACGGCGTGCAAGGCCCGGCACTGATGGAGCGCATGCAGGCCCACGCCGAGCGTTTCAACACCCAAGTGGTATTCGACCACATCCAGCGCGCTGACCTGTCGCAGCGCCCGTTCCGGCTTGAAGGTGACAACGGTCACTACACCTGCGATGCATTGATCATTGCCACCGGCGCGTCGGCACGCTACCTGGGCCTGCCGTCCGAAGACAGCTTCAAAGGCCGTGGCGTCTCCGCCTGCGCCACCTGCGATGGTTTTTTCTACCGTGGCCAGGACGTGGTAGTGGTTGGTGGTGGCAACACCGCCGTGGAAGAGGCGCTGTATTTGTCCAACATCGCTCGGCACGTGTATCTGGTGCATCGCCGCGACAGCCTGCGCGCAGAAAAAATCATGCAGGACAAGCTGCTCGGCAAGGACAACATCACCCCGTTGTGGCACAGCACTCTGGATGAAGTGCTCGGCGACGACAGCGGTGTCACCGGCGTGCGGCTGCGCTCCACTCAAGACGACAGCACCCGCGAGCTGCCGGTACACGGCGTGTTCATCGCCATCGGCCACACCCCGAACACCGATCTGTTCAGCGGCCAGCTGGACATGAAGGACGGCTACCTGAAAATCCGCAGCGGCACGGAAGGCAATGCCACCGCCACCAGTCTCGATGGCGTGTTTGCTGCCGGCGATGTGGCCGACCACATCTACCGTCAGGCGATCACCTCGGCTGGCGCTGGTTGCATGGCGGCGCTGGACGCCGAGCGCTTCCTCGACAACCTGTAACCGATGCGCGATCTGCGTCACCTGCCCTGGCTGCTGCCGGGGCAGGACTTCCCCGCCACCGGTGACGCGCTCGACGATCCCAATGGACTGCTGGCGATCGGCGGCGACCTCAGCGTTGAGACGCTACTGCGTGCCTACCGACGCGGCATCTTTCCTTGGTTTAGCGATGGCCAGCCAGTGCTGTGGTGGAGCCCCACCCCGCGCCTGGTGCTGCTACCCGATGCGTTCCATCTGTCACGCAGTCTGCGTAAACAACTGCGCCGCCAGCCCTGGCAGTTCTCGTTCGATCACGCTTTTGAACAGGTGGTCGCCCGCTGTGCCGGCAGCGAGCGCCCCGGGCAGGACGGCACCTGGATTACCGCTGATATCGAAGCCGCCTATGTCGCGCTTCATCACGCTGGCCATGCCCACAGTGTGGAAGTTTGGCAGGATGGCGGACTGGTAGGCGGTTTCTATGGCGTGCACCTCGGCGGCGTGTTCTTCGGTGAGTCCATGTTCAGTGCCGTGGCGGATGCTTCCAAGGCGGCACTGGCACTGTTGTGCGCGCTGCATCAGGAACACCGCATCAGTTTGGTCGACTGCCAAGTACGCACCCCGCACTTGGTCTCACTGGGCGCGGCCAGCGTCCCTCGCGCCACATTCGAAACCCTGCTGGCGCAGCGTCTGCCCGTGCCACCGGGGCACTGGAGTTGGCCCCATGCCCCAGCGCCGCTTGCGCATTATGGCCGGCGCTATAGACTGGATTTCGGCTTGTCCGCACTCCAGATAGAGACCCCATGAGCAATCTTTCCGCGCTGCGTTTTTTCAGTACCCCCGCCCATGCCTGCAGTTATCTGGAAGAACAGCAGGCGACGACGCTGTTTGTCGATCCCAAAACGCAGATTTCCCCGCGCCTTTACGACGAGCTGACCCGGCTCGGCTTCCGCCGCAGCGGCGACTACCTCTACCGCCCGCATTGCCAGCTATGCGCCGCCTGCATCCCGGCCCGCGTGCGGGCGGCAGAATTTTCCCCGCGCCGTGCCCAGCGCCGCATTCTCCAGCGCAATGCCGGTCTACAAGTCGAATTGATCGCGCCGATCTTTACCCAAGAGCTGTACCAGCTTTACAGCCGCTACATTGAAGAGCGCCACGGCGACGGCGATATGTTTCCGCCATCGCAGGAGCAGTTCGCCAGCTTCCTGATGTCGAGCTGGAGCGACACCCGCTTCTGCTGCTTCCGTGACGCCGATGGCCGCCTGCTGGCGGTGGCAGTGATCGATGTGATGCAGGACGGTGTGTCCGCGGTCTACACCTTCTATGAACCTAGCCTGCCAGAGCTTGGTCTTGGCACCCTGGCAGTCCTGTGGCAAATCGACTACTGCCAGCAGCACCAGCTGCCCTATGTCTACCTCGGCTATTGGATTCAGAACTGCCGCAAGATGCGCTATAAGTCGGCCTTCCAGCCCCTGGAGATCTTCGTTGAGGATCGCTGGCAGGATGCGCCGCTCCCGTAATCCGGCAAAGACTTTGCAGCCTTAGGCCATTTACGGCACAATCACGCCTCCTTTCAGGCTGAGTACCCTTCAGGGCTTAGGATTGCATGGCAAAAGAAGAGCAGATTGAACTCGAAGGCGTGGTGGTGGATACGCTCCCCAATACCATGTTCCGAGTGCGGCTGGATAACGGCCACGAAATTATCGCGCATATTTCAGGCAAAATGCGCAAGCACTATATCCGTATTCTCACCGGTGACCGGGTGAAGGTTGAAATGTCGCCTTACGACTTGAGCAAAGGCCGCATCACCTTCCGCATGAAGTAACACCGTCGCTGGAAATTGAAAATGCCGCGCATGACGCGGCATTTTTCGTTTCCGGAAAACAGGCACCTCCCTGTGCCCCGCTACCGTATCAGGTTGCAGCGGTGGCTTCCGCCTCCTCCACATCCAGCGCCAAGCGCCCATCGCGGACGCGCACCTGGACTTTGCCACCGTGCTCGGCCAACTCGCCGAACAACAGCTTTTCGGCCAGCGGCTTCTTCAGTTGCTCTTGGATCAGGCGCGCCATCGGACGTGCCCCCATGTCACGGTCGTAACCGCGCTCGGCCAACCACGCCCGCGCTTCGCCGTCGACACTGATGGTGACACCGCGATCGTCCAGCTGTGCCTGCAGCTCTGTGAGGAACTTATCCACCACGCCGAGGATAGTGCTACCACCCAAGGGGGCGAACTGGATGATGGCATCCAAGCGGTTGCGGAACTCCGGCGTGAATACTTTCTTCAGCGCTTCCGCACCATCGCTGGTGTGATCCTGGCGGGTGAACCCGATCGACGCCCGGCTGAGCATTTCGGCACCCGCGTTGGTGGTCATAATCAGAATCACGTTGCGGAAGTCCGCCTTGCGGCCGTTGTTGTCGGTCAGAGTGGCGTGGTCCATCACCTGCAGGAGCAAGTTGAACACATCCGGATGCGCCTTCTCGATTTCATCCAGCAGCACCACCGAATGCGGTGACTTGGTCACCGCCTCGGTGAGCAGACCGCCCTGATCAAAGCCCACATAGCCTGGCGGTGCACCAATCAAACGGCTGACCGTATGGCGTTCCATGTATTCGGACATGTCGAAGCGCAGCAACTCGACCCCCAGCGCCCGCGCCAATTGACGGCTGACCTCGGTCTTGCCGACCCCGGTAGGACCAGCGAACAGGAAGCTGCCCACCGGCTTGTCAGCAGCCTTGAGCCCGGCCCGCGACAATTTAATCGCAGACGCCAGCGCATCGATGGCATCGTCTTGGCCAAACACCGTCATTTTCAGGTCACGCTCGAGGTTGCGCAGCAGCTCCTTGTCGGACTGCGACACGGACTTCGGCGGAATCCGGGCAATTTTCGCCACCATTGCTTCGATGTCTTCGACCCCGATGGTGGTGCTGCGCTCGGCCTCCGGCCGCAGCCGCTGCCAGGCACCGACCTCGTCGATGACGTCGATGGCCTTGTCCGGCAAATGACGGTCGCTGATATAGCGTGCCGACAGCTCTGCCGCACTGCGCAGCGCTTCATCGCTGTAGGCAACCTGGTGGTGATCTTCGAAACGCTTTTTCAAGCCGACCAGGATGCGCACCGTTTCATCCACGGTAGGCTCGACCACGTCAATCTTCTGGAAACGACGTGACAGCGCCCGGTCCTTCTCGAAGATGCCGCGGTATTCCTGATAGGTGGTAGAACCCATGCACTTGATTGAGCCGTTGGCCAGCGCCGGCTTCAACAGATTGGAAGCATCCATGACGCCACCAGACGCCGCCCCGGCACCAATGATGGTGTGAATCTCATCAATAAACAGGATGGCGTCAGGCCGCTTTTGCAGTTCGCCGAGCAGCGCCTTAAAGCGTTTTTCGAAATCACCGCGGTACTTGGTACCGGCCAGCAACGCGCCCATATCGAGCGAGTAGATCACCGCATCTTCCAGCGGCTCTGGCACTCGACCTTCGACAATCATCCACGCCAATCCCTCCGCGATGGCCGTCTTGCCGACACCGGGCTCGCCCACCAGCAACGGGTTATTTTTGCGGCGCCGGCAGAGGATCTGCGCCGCACGCTCAATCTCAAATGCACGCCCTACCAGGGGATCAATGCGATCCTGGCGCGCCAGTTCATTGAGATTGACGGTGTACTGATCCAGTGCGCTGGCACTGGCCGCTTCGCCCTCGCCTTCGGCGGCTTCAGGACGGCGCTCGGCATCACCGGCATCATGGATGCGGGAAATGCCATGAGCGATGAAGTTCACCACATCCAGTCGGTTGACGTTCTGCAGCCGCAACAGATACACCGCCTGGCTTTCCTGCTCGCTGAAGATCGCCACCAACACGTTGGCACCGCTCACTTCGCGCTTGCCGGATGACTGCACGTTGAAAACCGCGCGCTGCAACACCCGCTGGAAGCCAAGCGTCGGCTGGGTATCGCGCTCCGGGTCCTCGCTGGGAATCAGCGGCGTGGTGTCTTGGATGAAGCGCGCCAGCGCCTCCCGCAAATCTGCCAGGTTGGCTCCGCAGGACTCGAGCACTTCCACAGCCGCTTGGTTGTCCAGAAGTGCCAGCAGCAAATGCTCCACCGTCATAAACTCATGGCGATGGCTGCGGGCGTGACGAAACGCCTCGTTCAAGGTTTGTTCCAGTTCTCTACTGAGCATGGCTCACCTCACTTGCATTGCACTTCGCAAAGGGTTGGCTGCAGCAACTCAGACCTGCTCCACCTCACATAGGAGCGGGTGCTGATGCTCGCGGGCGTAGTCCACCACCATTGCCGCTTTGGTTTCTGCCACATCACGGGAATACACCCCACATACTGCACGTCCTTCCATATGGACGGCGAGCATGATTCGCGTGGCCTGTTCACGATCGAGACCAAAGAAGCTTTCCAATACTTCCACGACAAAGTCCATCGGCGTGTAATCATCATTGAGCATGACCACCTGATACATCGCCGGCGGCTTGAGCGCTGGGCGCTCCGCCTCCACCACCCAGTCATCCTGGTGGCCGGGCTGGGCCGGCGCATCGTCGCCTGACTGCAGCCGAAGCGGCAGCATGTTGCACACATCCTGGTTCATGAAACTCTCAACTGGTTGCAGATCCGGTACCCGCCGACGCTCTCTGATATGGAGAGTGCGGGACCCGATTTCAAGCGCCACCCCCATTGGCTGTGGCGCAGCACGGCTCCAGCGCCAAGGCCACAGTCGTGCTTAAGCACGACCGCGCCAATCTTGACAGTCTCTGGAGCATGATGAAAAGTGGGGCCTGCCTGGTTGGACACGAGGTTCATTCTAGCGCATCTGCTGCGCAGGCCGGGCATAACAACAATAAATCAGCCATCGGACGGTCAGAGGGAATGCACCATGGCGACAGGTAAGGTCAAATGGTTTAACAACGTCAAGGGATATGGCTTCATCCGGCCGGATGAAGGCGGCGACGATCTGTTCGTCCACTATTCCTATATACAGATGAAGGGCTATCGCAGCCTTAAAGCCGGTCAGCCGGTGGAGTACGAACAACAGGAAGCCAACAAGGGTTTCCATGCCACCAACCTGAAGCTGGTTGGTGACGCCCCCGCAGACGAAGCGGACGATGCCGCCCCGCCTGCAGAAGCCCGATAGGCATCACTCCATGTGCTGCACGATCGCCTTGCCGAATGCAGAACAGCTCAGCAAGGTGGCGTCAGGCATCAGGCGCTCGAAGTCGTAAGTGACGGTCTTCGCCTTGATGGCCCCTTCCATACCCCGGATGATCAGGTCAGCCGCCTCGTTCCAGCCCATGTGCCGCAGCATCATTTCTGCAGACAGGATCAGTGAACCGGGGTTGACCTTGTCTTGGCCGGCGTACTTCGGCGCAGTACCGTGGGTGGCTTCGAACAGCGCCACCGAACCGCCAATATTGGCGCCCGGCGCGATACCGATGCCGCCCACTTCAGCCGCCAACGCATCAGAGATGTAGTCACCGTTCAGGTTCAGCGTGGCAATCACACTGTAGTCCGCCGGGCGCATCAGAATCTGCTGCAGGAAGGCGTCAGCGATGACATCTTTGATGACGATGTCACGGCCGGTGCGCGGGTTTTTCAGCGTCAGCCAAGGACCACCGTCCAGCGGCGTGGCACCGAAGCGTTCGTGGGCCAGTTCGTAGCCCCAGTCTTTGAACGCACCTTCGGTGTACTTCATGATGTTGCCCTTGTGCACCAGCGTGACCGACTCTTTGTCGTTGTCGATCGCATACTGGATCGCCTTACGAACCAGGCGCTGGGTGCCTTCACGGGAAACCGGTTTGATGCCGATACCACAGCCTTCCGGGAAACGGATCTTGGTGACGCCCATTTCTTCGCGCAGGAAGCGGATCAGCTTGGTCGCTTCCGGACTGTCTGCCGCCCATTCGATACCGGCGTAGATGTCTTCGGAGTTCTCGCGGAAGATGACCATGTCGGTCAGCTCCGGATGGGTAACTGGACTCGGCACGCCTTCAAACCAGCGCACCGGGCGCATGCAGGTATACAAATCGAGTTCTTGGCGCAGGGCCACGTTCAGGGAACGGATGCCGCCACCAACAGGGGTGGTCAGCGGGCCTTTGATGCCAACGGCAAATTCGCGCATGGCTTCAAAGGTTTCTTCCGGCAGCCAGACATCTGGCCCGTAGACGCGGGTCGCTTTCTCGCCCGCATAGATTTCCATCCAGGTGATGGCACGCTTAGTGCTGTAGGCTTTGTCTACAGCGGCATTCACCACGTCGATCATAACCGGCGTGATGTCTACCCCAATCCCGTCTCCTTCGATGAAGGGGATGACCGGGAAGTTGGGGACATTAAGGGATAGGTCCGCATTTACGGTGATTTTGTCGCCGTCCGCGGGAACCACGATCTTTTGGTATCCCATCTAACTACTCCCTCTGAAAAAAACCATTCAAAAGTGGGTGGCGCGATTATAGCATCGCCGGGGCTGGCGTGCCTGAACTTTTAGTATGGGCGCCGCCGGATAAAAACTAGCCTGTTCAGCAACATGGACCTCGCATTACCGCAGTGGACGCGTAGTCACGGGAGCGCAGCATGGCGCGAATTGTTCTTCTCAACAAGCCATTTCAGGTGCTGTCACAGTTTACCGATGACCAAGGGCGGCGCACCTTAGCCGACCTGGTTCCGGTGCCTGGCGTGTACGCAGCCGGGCGTCTCGACTGGGACTCGGAAGGCCTGTTGCTGCTGACCGATAGCGGCTCGCTGCAAGCCCGAATCAGCGCGCCAAGACACCGCACCCCAAAGACCTATTGGGCACAGGTAGAAGGCATCCCTGACGCCGCTGCGCTGGCGCGACTGGCGGCCGGCGTGACTCTCAAGGACGGCCCAACCTTGCCGGCCACGGTGCGATTGATGGCCCCGCCCACGCTGTGGCCACGGCAGCCGCCGATCCGAACGCGCATCACGGTACCTGACAGCTGGATCGAAATCACCATCACCGAAGGTCGCAATCGGCAAGTGCGGCGCATGACCGCTGCCATCGGCCATCCAACGCTGCGCTTGGTGCGGGTTAGGATCGGCGATTGGCGACTGGGTTCCCTCGCACCCGGCGAGTACCGCATTGAGAACATCGAGGCGCCCACCGAGACGCCACGCCGCCCGCGCCCTGCGAATGGGCGCACCCACACCACCAGCACCCGACAGCGACCGTCACCACGGCGCCCGCGCCGGTGAGCGCTGTCCTGCTGCCAGCGGCTGAGGTACCATGCGGCGCCTCATTCCGGGAGTCGCCCATGAACAGCTTCGAGCCTCGCATATCGGTTGCCACCATTGTGGAGCGCGACGGGCAGTTCCTGTGTGTGCAAGAGCGGATCGATGAGCGCAGTGTCATCAACCAGCCCGCTGGACACGTGGAAGCTGGCGAGCGCATCGTGCAGGCAGCATTCCGCGAGACGCTGGAAGAGACCGCGTGGCAGGTGGACATCACTGCCCTGCTCGGCTTGTACCTTTACCAGCCCAAGGCGCGCGGCCCGGTGTATCACCGCTATTGCCTGATCGGCACGCCGCTGCGACACGACCCAGGCCAAAAGCTGGACCGCGGCGTCGAAACCGCGCTGTGGCTGAGCCCTGAGGACTTGCGTTCCGCGCCGAACCTGCGCAGCCCGTTGGTGCTGCGCTGCGTCGAGGATTATCTCGGCGGTCGGCGGCTGCCGCTGGACGCCATTTATGAACACCCCTGGCCGCTGCAACGCGGCTGACCTGCTGGAGAGTGTGGCTGCTGTGACCGCCCTGCCCCCGTTCGACCGTCCGCCCCAAGAGACCCGCATCATTGTCGGCATGTCCGGCGGTGTGGACTCGTCTGTGGCCGCTTGGCGCCTGATGCAACAGGGCTATCAAGTGGAAGGGCTGTTCATGAAGAACTGGAACGAGGACGACGGCACCGAGTACTGCACTGCCCGTGAAGATCTGTTGGATGCCATGCAGGTGGCCGGTGTGTTGGGCATTGAGCTGCACACCGCCAACTTCGCCGAGGAGTACTGGGACCGGGTGTTCGAGCACTTCCTGGCGGAGTACCGCGCTGGTCGTACGCCCAACCCGGACATCCTCTGCAACAAGGAAGTGAAGTTCAAAGCATTTCTCGACCATGCACTGACGCTGGGTGCCGATGGTATTGCCACCGGTCATTACGCCCAAGCCAACCACGCTTGCGCGCCGGCCGAGCTACTGCGCGCGGTGGATGCCAACAAGGACCAGACCTATTTTCTGCATGCGGTGGCTGGACACCAGTTCAGCCGCACGCTGTTCCCGCTGGGCGACCTAGTGAAGCCGGAAGTGCGACGCATGGCCGACGCCTGTGGTTTCGCTAATAGCCGCAAAAAGGATTCCACCGGCATTTGCTTCATCGGCGAGCGCCGCTTCAAGGACTTCTTAGAGCGCTACTTGCCTGCACAGCCTGGCCTAATCGAAGACGATCACGGCAATGTGATTGGTGAGCACAGCGGACTCATGTATTACACCCTTGGTCAGCGTCAGGGCCTTGGCATCGGCGGCCGCGCCAATGCCGACGAGTCGCCTTGGTATGTGGCGCACAAGGATCTCGCCCGCAACGTGCTGATCGCCGTACAGGGCCATGATCATCCACTCATGCTGTGCTGCGAAGTCAGCACCGAGCCAGCTCATTGGATCAGCGGCACTGCGCCGCAGCCGGGGGCAGCGCTCACCGCCAAGACCCGCTATCGCCAAGCCGATCAGAACTGTCGCATCCAGGTTGGTGAAGACGGCCGACTGCGGGTGGCGTTCGAGCAATTGCAACGCGCGGTCACCCCTGGCCAATCGCTGGTGCTCTACGATGGGCCGCGCTGCCTCGGCGGTGCTGTGATTGCGGAGACCCACCCATGAATGCCTCCCACCACCAGGTGCTGGGATTAGCGGCGGTGATGCAGGCCGCGCTGCTGGCCGATGATATCGCCAGCCAAGGCACGCTCGACGCCCCAGCCAGCGCCGCCCTGTTCGAAGCCGCCCTGTGCCTGGCACCGAACAGTTATGAAGATGTGTTCCCGCAGCCACAGCAACTGGACCGCGGACTGCGCTTCCTGCTCGCCACACTGCAAGGCGGGCGCCATACCGATCCGGCACGCCAGCGCAGTCTCAGTTATGGCTTGGCGCTGCTGCACTTGTCCGATCGCTTGCGCCGCGATCGGAGTCTGATGCAGGTGCTGCGCGAACGCCTCGAGAGCTTGGATCGTCAGCGCGCCCACTTCCCGGATTTGTCCTCGGCGGAGTTCGCCCACCGACTGGCTGGCATTTACGTAGACACCCTCGGCACCTTCCGCTTTCGCATCAAGGTGCGCGGGGAACCGACCCACCTGCGCAACGAAATCCTGGCCGCCCGTATCCGTGCGCTGTTCCTGTCCGGGGTGCGTGCCGCATTTCTGTGGCACCAAGCCGGCGGCCGGCGCCGGCACTGGATCTTGTCCCGGCGCCGACTGGTTAAAGCAACGAAAGAAATAATAAATTCATATAGTTAGAATCAATACATAACAAATTACTTTAGCTTATGGCAGCACTGATTCCGCCCGGCACCGCGCCCCATTTTGCGGTATCATGCGCGCCACAAGACGCCCCAGACCGTGCAAGGAGTTCTGTTCCCATGCCTTCCCTTGATTTGCTCAATGCCCTGTCACCGGTCGATGGCCGCTACGCAGGCAAGTGCGACGCTCTGCGCCACATCACCAGCGAATATGGCCTGATCCGCAACCGCGTACTGGTGGAAATCACCTGGCTGGAACTGCTGATCAAGACCCGGGAAATCCCCGAAGTGCCGCTGATCAGTGCTGATGCCGCCTACCTGCTGCGCCAGATCACCAAGAAGTTCGACCTGGCCGCCGCCGCGCGGGTGAAAGAAATCGAGCGCACCACCAACCACGACGTGAAGGCGGTGGAGTACTACATCAAGGAACAGCTGGCCAAGCTGCCGGACTTCGCCCACCTGAGCGAGTTCGTGCACTTTGCCTGCACCTCCGAGGACATCAACAACCTGTCTTACAGCCTGATGCTGAAAGAAGCCCGCGAAGACGTGCTGCTGCCGATGATGGACCGCGTGATTGACGCCATCCGTCGCCTCGCGCACCAGTACGCTGATCAGCCGATGCTGTCGCGCACCCACGGACAAACCGCCTCCCCCACCACGCTGGGCAAAGAAATGGCCAACGTGGTGGCGCGCCTGCGCCGTCAGCGTGAACAGTTCGCTGCCACGGCCCTCCTGGGCAAGATCAACGGTGCGGTGGGCAACTACAACGCCCACCTGGCGGCCTACCCGGATGTGAAATGGGCGCGCCTGGCACAGGACTTCGTGGAAGGGCTGGGACTGGAGTTCAACCCCTACACTACCCAGATCGAGCCGCACGACTGTGTCGCCGAGTACTTCCACGCGCTGATGCGCTTCAACACCATCCTGCTCGACTTCGACCGTGATGTGTGGGGCTACATCTCGCTGGGCTACTTCAAGCAGCGCGCGGTGGAAGGCGAAGTCGGCTCCTCCACCATGCCGCACAAGGTCAACCCGATCGACTTCGAAAACTCGGAAGGCAACCTCGGCATCGCCAACGCGCTGATGGACCACCTCGCCGGCAAGCTGCCGATTTCCCGCTGGCAGCGTGACCTGACCGACTCCACCGTGCTGCGTAATGTCGGTGTCGGCCTGGCCCACAGCCTGATCGCCTACGAAGCATCGCTCAAAGGCATCAGCAAGCTGGAGCTTAACCGCGAGCGCCTACTGGAAGATCTCGATCACGCCTGGGAAGTCCTCGCCGAGCCGATCCAGACAGTGATGCGCCGCTACGGCATTGAACAGCCCTACGAGAAACTCAAAGCGCTGACCCGCGGCAAGGTGATCACCCAGGAAACCCTGGCTGAATTCATCGACAGCCTTGCGCTGCCGGACGATATTAAGGAGCGCCTCAAGGAGCTGACCCCGGCCAGCTATATCGGCAACGCGCCGGACCAGGCCCGGGCCATCTGATATGACCGCCCTGCCGCGCTTCCAGCTGCCGCTTCCGGCGGCGGAGTTCTTGCGCGACTACTGGCAGCAGCAGCCGCTGCTGGCGCCCGGTTCCGCTTCGGGATTGGAGCACGTCAGCGTGGCGCTGCTGCAAACGTTGGCTGCTGACGACGAGATCGAAGCGCGACTGATTCAGGGCGCCGGCGACGGCCCTTGGCAGCTGCGCCACGGTCCGTTTACGGCGGCCGACTTGGCTGAGTTGCCCCCCACCGATTGGACGCTACTGGTGCAATCGGTGGACCACTACCGCACCGACGTGTCCTTGCTGCTCGACAGCTTTGCCTTCCTGCCCGGCTGGCGGCTGGAGGACATCATGATCAGTCACGCGGTACGCGGTGGTAGCGTGGGCGCCCATTACGACCGCTACGACGTGTTCCTGGTGCAAGCGCGCGGTCACCGCCGCTGGCACCTCGGCCCCACCTGCGATGAGCACAGTCCGCGCCTGCCTCACGATGACCTGCGCCTGCTGGCCGACATGCCGATCACCGCGTCCCACCTGCTGGGACCCGGCGACGTGCTGTATTTGCCACCTGGCGTCGCACACTGGGGCATGGCTGAGGACGACGACTGCATCACTTGGTCGGTGGGTTTCCGCGCACCGCGCCTCACCGAGGTGCTGGCTCGCATCACCGATGAGGCCTTGATGCTGGCCGGCGACACGCTGTTCAGCGATGCATCGCGGACGCCCGAATCAGCGCCGGGTCAGCTTCAGGATGCCGATGTGGCTGCTCTTTCAGAGCAGGCATTGGCCTTGCTGACCCCACCAGCAATTCGCGACGGGCTGGCCCAGCTGCTGAGCGAGCCACGCCAGCCTGATGCGGTGCTGCGCGACGAAGACCCCGCGCCGCTGCAATCACTGCTACCGAGCGGGACCTTGGTGCGTCGCGGCGCCACCCGTCTGCTAGCAGACACGAAAGGGTTATGGATCAATGGTGAACACTGGCCACTGGATAGCGAAAGTCTGCCGCTGGCGAACTTTTTGGCTGCCCAGCGGGTCTATGCGCGCAACGACCTGGAGGCCCACCTCACCGTCGCGGGCAGGAGCTTGATCCATGAATGGACTCAACAGGGATTTTTCCTATCTCTTCCATGAGGTAGCCATGCAAGCACAGATTCAAAAAACCCGCTGGACCGAGCACGAAGCGGCCCTGCGTGCAGTACGCGATACCGTCTTCATCCGTGAGCAACGGGTACCGCCGGAGCTGGAGTGGGACGAACACGACAGCGCGTCGGTGCACTTCCTCGCCGCGCTGCCGGACGGCACCGCCGTAGGCTGTGTGCGGCTGATGGCTTCCGGCCAAATCAGTCGACTGTCGGTACTGAGCGATTATCGCAACCACGGCATCGGCAAGGCGCTGGTGTGCGCCGCAGAGGATGAAGCGCGCCAACAAGGGCGCGACGAAATTTTCCTGCACGCCCAGACCCACGCCACCAGCTTCTATGAGTCGCTCGGCTTCTCAGTGACCGGCGGCATCTTCCTGGAAGCCAACATCCCGCACCGGCAGATGTTCAAAATCCTCGACTGATGCAGCATCCAGATCGGCCGTCAGCTGCCACAGCTGATGGCCGCTCAATTGGTACTTTTCTTCAAAGTCGGTGAGGAACGGTGGCTGCGCGGTGTACGCGGCGGTCTCAGCGCGGTGCCCAGAGCAGGCTAGCGCCAGCGCCATTTCCTCGGCATAAATCGGCCAATTAGTACGCAGCTCCAGCTGCCCTCCCAGACGCAGCAACTCCGCCCACGCCGGGTGCCCATGCCACCGCCGACGCAGATGCCCCGGCTTCGGCCATGGGTTGGGGAACCACAAGGCGTGGTGAGCCAGGCGCCAGCCGGCGGCCACCGCCAGACGCCAGAAATCACCGGCCTCGGCCCGCAGCCACAGTAAGTTGTCCGGCAGCTGTTCAAAGCGCCGACCGCCGCGTTGCAAGCGGTCCGCTGATTGGTCCAGCCCGATCACCAAAGACTGCGGCCAACGTTCGGCCAACACCAGCGTCGAGCGGCCAGTGCCGCAACCGGAATCCAGCACCAGCGGTCGCTGCGCCCCTTGCCGGGCGCGCCAGTTCTCCGCCAGATCGAACGCCGCGCGCGTATGCGCTGCCACCGGGCCCTGCCAGGGACGGGACAGATGCCGCCGCACTACCCGCTCCAAGTCCGGATGCGGCCCTGGCTGGCTGCTTTGTACCGTTCGACTGTTGCCGCTCATGGCCTCTCGCCCTTGATTGCAAAGCGGGGCATGATAGCCCAATCCCCTCACCAGCCAAGTGATGCCATGCGCCGACTCGCCCTGCTCTGCCTGCTGTTGTGGAGTCTGCCCGCCGCGATGGCGTCAGAGCAGACCTATATTTTGCACAGCCTCAATGCCAGCGGTCTGGCCACCGCACTGCGACCGCTACTGCCGGTGGAGGCAGTGCTGATTCCTTACCAGGATCGGCTAATCCTGCGCACCACCGCCGAACATTACGCTGAGTTGCTACCGCTGATTCAAGAACTGGACCGACCACCGCGCTCGCTGCGTATCAGTCTGCGCCGCAGCGGCAGCCAACGAGAACAGAGCCAAAGCCTAGACCGCCACGGCATCGCTGCGCGGCAACAGTCGGGGCAGGATCAACAACAGATCACTCTGATCGCGCTAGAGGGCCACAGTGCCCACATTGATCAGGGCACGCTGGTACGGCTCACCGGTTTGTATGGTGAAACTTATTTGGCAGAGCTGGAAGGCGGCCTGGAAGTATTGCCGCAAGTGGATCGCGATGGCGGCGTGCGGCTGCAACTGGGGCAGCGAGAGGTACAGTGGCACGCGGACAGCGGCCAGGCAGCGACCCAAACGCTGCGCACTACCCTATCGCTGTCACCAGGGCGCTGGCGCGAAGTCGGCCATCTGCAGATCCAGCAACGCAGCCGCCAGCTGGGCACCGACGGGGTACAGACCAGCCGCTCGCAAGTATCGCTGCCCTTGGAAGTGAAGGTAGAACTGATCGACCCCTGATGCTGGACTCGGCTCAGAACCGGCCACCGAACTGCAACGCCAGCCCACGGCTGTCGCCGCGACCAATCAGGGCTGCCACGTCCAAATTCAACACCCCAAATGGCGTCAGTCCGACGCCAGCGGTCCAGGCGCCGACCACCTGCTGCTGCAGATCGTGGCGATAGCCCACACGCAGCTGGCCCAACCAACGCACGCCCAGCTCCAATCCAGCCTGGGCATACTGGGTACCGACCACCTCGCCATAACCCGGCCGCGGCAGCAGCTCCACGTCCAACTCAGCTTGCAACACGCCCCAGCGGGCGCCGGCGCCGAGCGCCAGTTCTGGACGCATGCGGTAGCGGCTCTGCTCCGGCCCGCGGTAACTGACCGGCACCAAGTTGCGCCCCCGTAGTGCCAGCGCATAACCGCCGAGCGGCTTCAATACACCGAAATCCAGGTTGGCGCCCTGCCGATCCTCGCGGTGACGTGAATCGGCAATATCGTATTCATCGAACTCAGCGATGCGGGCGTCATAATGCAGCAGCCGCACATCCTGCAGCGCTAACGTGGCGCCCCAGTGGAAAGTGCCGAGTACGTCATGCTCGGTGCTCAGCGCACCCATTAGCGCCACTTCGCTGATCGCTACTCCGCTGCCGCGCATGCGGCTGTGCATATCCTCTTGCTCGATGCCGGGCAGCGGCGCCGCCAGCAATGCCGCGTCGCGATCGTCATAGTGCAGCCGGGCCGCCAATCGGGTGTCGTTTCGCACCACCAATGCCAACGGCAACCGGGAAATCACCGCCGCCGTGACCGCCCCCAACTCGCCTTGCACCGGCTGCCGTGAAAGCTGGCGTAGCTGTGCATCAATGCGGCCCGGCAACGCCGGGTCGAGGGCCTGCCACGCGGTCAACTGATCCAAGTCTCGCTGCAGGCTGTCGATGCCATCGAGCACCCGGTCACCGTCGTAGACCGCCACGCCACCGCCAATCAGCAGTTCGGCCACACCCTCGCGGGTGGTGGCCAGCAGAGCCGGGTTACCGGCCAAGTAAGCCCGATCGCCCGATACCAACCCGGCACCACCGCGCCCCAGTGCACGCGCATCGGCCACCGCCGCCACCTCTACGCTCAGGCTGCACAGCAGCAGCCCCAGGCCCCAACGCACCCAACCCATGGCGTCTCTCTATTGTCCTGGTGCCAGACCAGAACCGGTCCGGCGGGCGCGAAGTGTAAAATTGTTTCCTTGAAACACCTAGACCGCTGGTGCTATTGGCGACTCCAGACATAAAAAAAGCCCCGCTAGGCGGGGCTTTTTAGTGTTGCTACTGCGCCTTACGCGCCGTATTTGGCTTTCGCCTCACGGCGGCGACGGTGCAATACCGGCTCGGTGTAGCCGTTCGGCTGCGCGCGGCCTTGGAACACCAACTCGCAGGCAGCCTGGAAGGCCACGTTGTCGTCGAAGTTCGGTGCCAGATTGCGGTACAGCGGGTCACCTGCGTTCTGCTGGTCCACCACTTCCGCCATGCGGCGCATGGAATCCATCACCTGCTCTTCAGTGCACACACCATGGTGCAGCCAGTTGGCAATGTGCTGGCTGGAAATGCGCAGAGTGGCGCGGTCTTCCATCAGGCCGACACCATTGATATCCGGCACTTTGGAGCAGCCCACGCCTTGGTCGATCCAGCGTACAACGTAGCCGAGGATGCCCTGGCAGTTGTTGTCCAGTTCCTGCTTGATCTCCTCAGCGCTCCAGTTGACCTGCTTGGCCAGCGGAATGGTGAGGATCGCATCCAGATCCGCCATCGGGCGGCTCATCAGCTGGTCTTGGATAGATGCCACATTAACTTGGTGGTAATGCATCACGTGCAGAGTGGCCGCAGTCGGGGACGGTACCCAAGCGGTATTGGCGCCAGCTTTCGGGTGACCGATTTTGGCTTCCATCATCGCTTTCATTTCGTCCGGCATGGCCCACATGCCCTTGCCGATCTGGGCACGGCCTTTCAGGCCGCCACGCAGACCGTTGTCCACGTTCCAGGCCTCATAGGCACCGATCCATGGCTCTGCCTTGATGTCGTTTTTGCGCACTACGGCGCCAGCTTCCATGGAGGTATGGATCTCGTCACCGGTGCGGTCGAGGAAACCGGTATTGATGAAGATCACGCGCTCCTTGGCAGCAGCGATACAGGCTTTCAGGTTCACCGTGGTACGGCGCTCTTCGTCCATGATGCCGATTTTGAGGGTGTTCTTCGGCAGGCCCAGTGCCTGCTCCACCCGCTCGAACAGCTCGATGGCGAATTCCACTTCTTCCGGACCGTGCATCTTCGGCTTCACGATGTAGACCGAGCCTTCCACCGAGTTGCGCACGCCGTCTTGTTTCTTCAGGTCGTGCATCGCCGCCAGCACGGTCACCATGCCGTCGAGGATGCCTTCCGGCACTTCGGCGCCATTGAACAGGATGGCGTCGTTGGTCATCAGGTGGCCAACGTTGCGCACCAGCAGCAGTGAGCGGCCTTTCAGCACCAGCTCGCCGCCGTCTTTGGCGTTGTAGACGCGGTCGCTGTTCAGCTCGCGGGTCAGCGTGCGGCCGCCCTTGGCGAAGCTTTCCTGCAGATCGCCCTTCATCAGGCCGAGCCAGTTTTTGTACGCCAGCACCTTGTCTTCTGCGTCCACTGCGGCAACCGAGTCTTCGCAGTCCTGAATCGCGGTAATGGCAGACTCCAGCAGCAAGTCTTTAACTTGCGCCTTGTCCTCCGCGCCGATCGGGTGGTTAGCGTCGATTTGGATTTCGATGTGCAGGTTGTTGTTGCGCACCAGGATGCCGGTCGGGGCATTGGCGTCGCCGAGGAAGCCCACGTACTGGGACGGATCCTTCAGTGCCACGTCTTCGCCGCCGACGGTCGCCAGCAGCGCACCGTCCTTGATTTGGTAACGGGTGGCGTCGTGATGGGAGCCCTGAGCCAGCGGCAACGCGGTATCCAGCAGGTCGCGACCGTAGGCAATCACTTTGGCGCCACGCTTGGGGTTGTAAGCGCCACCGCGCTCGGCACCGCCTTCATCGGAAATCACGTCGCTGCCGTAGAGCGCGTCGTACAGGCTGCCCCAGCGCGCGTTGGCAGCGTTGAGCGAGTAACGGGCGTTCATCACCGGTACCACCAGCTGCGGGCCGGCGATGGTGGCGATTTCCGGGTCCACGTTCTCGGTGGTGGCGCTGAAGTCCGCCGCTTCCGGCAGCAGGTAGCCGATCTCGGTCAGGAACGCTTTGTACTCGTCCATGTTGATCGGCTGGCCCTTGCGCGCTTGGTGCCACGCATCGATCTTGACCTGCAGCGCATCGCGCTTGGCCAGCAGCGCCTGGTTCTTCGGCGCCAGGTCAGTGAGGATGCCTTCCAGCTGGGACCAGAAATGTTCCGGATCCACGCCGGTGCCAGGGATGATCTCATCGACTACCAGATCGTGGAGAACACGGGCGATCTCCAGTGAGCCTTTCGTGATGCGCTCGGACATAATTCGGCTACCTTTTGGACTTAACGTAACAGCGGAACGCCCGGGCGTGGGCCGGGCACGATTAGCGGGCCGGATTCTAGCTGAAAATCCGCCTCTTTTCATGGGTGTCCTCCCTCAACGGCAGGACTTACCGGTCAGTGGAACAGATTGACCAGCTCCAGCCGGTGTTCAGCCCGGCTGCCTTCGCGCTTGAAGCCCTGTTCCAGTTCGGCGAAATCGAACAGCTTGGTGTCGGCCAGCTGGCTTGGCGCCACATTCTGCAGCGCCGCGAAGATGTTTTCGATACGCCCCGGAAACTCTCGATCCCATTGCTGCAGCATCGCCTTAATCGCCTGGCGCTGCAGATTGTCCTGCGAACCGCACAAGTTGCAGGGAATGATCGGGAAGTTGCTGAGTTCGGAGAACTTGGCGATGTCTTTCTCACGGCAATAGGCCAGCGGCCGGATCACCATGTTGCGGCCGTCATCACTGCGCAGCTTCGGTGGCATGGCTTTCATCTTGCCGCCGTAGAACATGTTCAGGAACAGCGTCTCGATGATGTCGTCGCGGTGGTGACCGAGGGCAATCTTGTTAGCGCCGATTTCCTCGGCAAAGCCGTACAGGCTGCCGCGCCGCAAGCGGGAACACAGCGCACAGGTGGTTTTCCCCTCCGGCGTTTTCTCGCGCACGATCGAGTAGGTGTCTTTTTCGAGGATGTGGTACGCCACTCCTTCGCGCTCCAGATACTCCGGCAGAATGTGCTCGGGGAAGCCCGGCTGCTTCTGGTCCAGATTCACAGCCACCAGTTCGAAGCGGATCGGCGCCGACATCTGCAAATTGCGCAAGATTTCCAACATGGTGTAGGAATCTTTGCCGCCGGACAGGCACACCATCACCTTGTCGCCATCTTGGATCATGTTGAAATCGGCGATGGCCCGGCCGGTTTCCCGCCGCAGGCGTTTCTGCAGCTTGTTGTAACGGATACGGTCCTTGGGCGACAAAGCGTCGTCGGTGGCGAGCGTCATGGATGAATTCCGCAGTGCTGGGTGTCAGGTGGTCTTGATGCGTCGAATCACCTTGCGGTACAGCGCCGGGAACCAGCGCTTGAGGTAGATGCCGACTACTTCACGGCCGCCGATGATAACCTGCTCGCGGTCCTGCTGCACGGCACGGATGATGCGCGCGGCGCAGACCTCCGGCGCCATCGCCGCGTCTTGGTGCGGGTCCATGATGCCGTGCTTGCCGCCGTCGGCGGTGATGGCATTGATCGACACATTGGTGCGCACGAAACCGGGCATCACCATGGTCACCCGCAATCCTTGGTCGTGCTCCTCGGCGCGCAAGGCGTCGAACCAACCGTGCAGCGCATGCTTGCTGGCGCAATAGGCGGAACGCATCGGCGTCGGCAACTCACCGACCAAACTGGAAATCACCACCATACGGCCGCCACCTTGGGCCAGCATCTGCGGCAGTACTGCTTTCGCCATGGCGATGGCGCCGAAATAGTTCAGCTCCATCACCCGGCGGTCCACCGCCAGTTCGGTATCCGCTACGCGCGAACGCTGGCTGATGCCACCGTTATTAACGAGGATGTCGACGCCACCGAATTCGCGCTGAACCCGCTCCGCCGCTGCGGTGATCTGGTCCGGGTCAGTGAGATCCAACGGCACCACGGCATGACGCTCGGGATGTGGTAAGGATTGACGCACCCGCTCCAGTTCACTTTCACGACGTGCCGACAGCAGCACCCGCGCGCCTTGGATCGCAAATGCCTGCGCCAACGCTTCACCGATGCCGCTAGAGGCGCCGGTGATCCAGACCCGCTGATCTTTAAAGGAATGGGTGGCCATGCTGTGCGTCTCCGGACTGGACTGAAGACGCCATGATGCCGAGCACGGCGGCATCAGAAAAGGGGGATGGCGCCCTGCGGCAGGCGCCGCCGGTGCCAATGGATTACTTCAGTTCCCGGGACGACAGCCCAAGCAGGTGGCGGGCCACAATCAATTGCTGGATCTGCTGGGTGCCTTCAAAGATATCGATGATCTTCGAGTCTCGCGCCAGTTTTTCCAGCAGCGTGTGCTCGCTGTAACCAAGCGCTCCGCACAGTTCCACGCACTTGAGGGTGACCTCGGTGCCCATGCGCCCGGCTTTGGCCTTGCACATCGATGCTTGCATCGAGTTCGGCT
Organism: Alcanivorax sp. REN37; assembly: GCF_041102775.1. Classification (NCBI taxonomy): domain Bacteria; kingdom Pseudomonadati; phylum Pseudomonadota; class Gammaproteobacteria; order Oceanospirillales; family Alcanivoracaceae; genus Isoalcanivorax; species Isoalcanivorax beigongshangi. Next base: position 1,560,754 of record NZ_JBGCUO010000001.1, on the reverse strand, counting down.
GGCTATTGTCAGCCATCCACGCGGCCTGCCAGGTCATCAGTCGGGCCGCTTCTAGATCAGCCTCCATGCGGTACAGCTCGGCCTCGATCGCGGTGCTGTTGTTGAGCGTGCGCGCGTAGTCAGCTTTCACACCTTCCGCTGCCAGCAACTCGCGGGTAATTTCCAGCGCGGCGCGGGCTACCCCCAACGCCATCGCCGCCACCGCCGGCCGGGTGTTATCAAAGGTCTGCATTACCCCGCCGAACGCCTTGCGGCGCGCAGCATCGGTGTCGCCCACGCTTTCTTGGCCGAGCAAGTGGTCGCGGGGAATGCGGCAGTTCTGGAACGACAGCGCAGCGGTGTCAGATACCCGCAGCCCCATTTTGTCCTCCACCCGCAACAGCGTTAAACCCGGGGTGCCCTTGGGCACAATGAAGGACTTAATCGCGCCCTTACCCTTGCTGCGATCCAGCGTCGCCCACACCACCACCGCCTCGCAGCGCTGGCCGCCGGTGCAGAAAATCTTCTCGCCGTTGAGCACCCACTCGTCACCGTCCAGCACCGCCGTAGTCGCCACCGCAGCGGAATCAGAACCGGCTTCCGGCTCCGTGATCGCCATGGCGCAGTACAGCTTGCCGAAACGCTCTTTTTGTTCCGGCGTGCCCACTGCACTGATAGCGGCATTGCCCAGCCCTTGGCCGGGAATCGACAGCAGCAGGCCAACGTCTCCCCAGCACAGCTCCTCACCCACCACCACGGCGGCCAAGTTGACGCCGTTACGCACCGCACCCGGCTCCGACTCGCCCGCACCCGGCGCGCCGCCCTTGCGGCTGAGCTGGGCGCGCATCTGCGCCAGCGGCACCAGTTCTTCCGGGGTTGGACAGTGCTCGATTCGGTCATACTTGCGGCTGATCGGACGCAGCATCGACACCGCCACCTGGTGGCTCATCTGCTGCAGATTCTTCAGTTTGGTCGGCAGTTCGTAGTTGATCATGATGGTCTCCTTACACCAGCGCCGTCCCTTCGAGCACGCCGATGGCGCGCAGATTGCGGTACCACATTTCCAGCGGCACATCGCGGATGAAGCCCGCACCGCCGAACAGCTGAATGCCGTCGGTGCCGATCTTCATGGCCTTGTCGGCGCACAGCACCCGCGCCAAATACGCCTCACGATGGAACGGCAGGCCCTGCTCGGCGCGGCTGGCCGCATTCCAAACCAATGCCCGCATCGCTTCCAGCTCGATGCCGATGTCTGCCACCATGAACGCCACCGACTGGCGCCAAGCAATCGGCTCGCCGAACGCCTTGCGCTCCTTAACGTACGGAATGCAGGTATCCAGCACCGCCTGACAGCAGCCTACCGCCAAGGCGCAGATGCCGATGCGCGACAGATCCACCAAGCGTTGCAGGTCGAAGTCCACCAACCGGTGATCGGCCGGCACCAATACCCCCTGCAACCGCACAGTGGCGGTTTCCACCGCACGCAGTCCCATATACGACTCGGCTTCACGGGTCAGGCCGGCGCTATCGGTGGGCACCACAAACGCCGCCGGTTCGCCGTCACATTCGGCGATCACCAGCAGCTGATCTGCTTGCAGTCCCATAATCACCAATCGCTTTTCGCCGTCCAGGCGGTACTGGTCGCCCTGCACCACGGCGCGAGTCGTGAGTTCGGACGGCTCAAAGGTGGCGCGCGGTTCCATCAACGCAATACTGGCCGCCACGTAGTGCTCCTGCGCCAGCGGCGCTAGAAACTGTTCTTGCTGGGCAGCACTACCGAAATCCACCAGCGCATTCACAAAGCCCTGCGGTGCCAGCATCGCCAACGCCAGCGACATATCGCCATACGCCAAGTCTTCGGCATTGAGCAAGTTGGACATCGGCGAGCGCGGCAAGCCGGCACCGCCGCACAGCTCCGGCATCGGCAACAGCGCGAGTCCCAGTTCGGCGCTATGGCGCAGCACTGCGTCAGGCACCGTCGCTGCTTCGTCAGCGGCACGGGCGGCCGGACGCAGTACATCGCGGGCCAGTCGGCGCATGCTTTCGCGGCTGATACGCTGGTCTTCGGTCAGCGTCAGATCCAGCAAGGCATCAGTCATGGTGGGGCTTCTCCTTCACAGGCCGGCGCCGCCCGGCGCCGGCATTCGATCGATGCAGGATGCTGGCACGCCACCCGGTTGGACAAAAGGTCAGGATCGCTCAACTGCCCGGTCGACAATGATTGATCTGGCCAATCAGCAGCAGTGGACGGCGAGGCGATTTGTGCTATACCAGCCCGCTGCCCAAGATGGGCTCGCGTACACCGGCACAGGGAGGGGCGATTCTGGATACCACCACGGAAGACAGGCTGCGGCAGCGGGAACCGCTACAGCGTTTGCGACTAGGGCTCTATTCCTACCTGCTGCTGTGGGCAGCCACCCTGCTCGGCATCCGCACCGGCTTGCTACAGGCTGACACGCCACACTGGCTGCTGTTCGGTGCTGCCCTGCTGGTCACGCTGCTGCTAGCGCTACAGTCACGTTACTGTCCCGGGCGTGATCCCAGCACCCTTGCCTTTCCGCACCTGGCCGTGGCCACAGCACTGGTTTCCGCGCTGATGTACTACGCCAATGAAGTGCGCGACATGATGATGTTCTGCTACTTCATCATCATGACGTTCGGCTTATTCACGCTGCGACTGCGCCAACTGATATTGCTGGCGGCATTGATCCTGTGCTGTGCCGGACTGCTCGATGCGTTGGAATGGCAGCGGCAGGCGGACAACAAGGCGCTGCTACCGACGCTGGCACAACTGTCGCTGCTGATCGGCGGGCTGGCTTGGTTCATCTATATAGGTGCCCATCTGCGGCTGTTTCGCCGCCGCGAACGGCAGCAGCAATTGCGCTTGGCAGCCCAGCAACAGCATTTGGAGGCCACCAACCAACGGCTGCGCGACGCACTGGAAGCGTTGGAGCAGATGGCAATCCGCGATCCGTTGACCGGCATCTATAACCGCCGCTACTTCATGGAACGCTTGCACCAGGAAGTGGCACGTTGCCAGCGCCACCCGCGCCCACTGCATCTGGCGATGTTGGATCTGGACCATTTCAAGCGCATCAATGACCAGTACGGCCACCCGGCCGGTGACCGGGTATTGGAGCAAGTGGCGGAGATCCTCGGCAGCCTGCTGCGGCGTACTGACCTGCTGGCTCGTTACGGCGGCGAGGAATTTGCCTTACTGCTAGTGGACCTGAGCGACAGCGGCGCGCGCCAAGTGCTGGCGCGACTGCAACAGCGGCTGGCCGACCCGGCGGTGCAAGCGATTTTACCGCAGCCGGTGACCTTTTCTGCCGGTGTGGCCGCCTGGCGCCCGAACGACAGCGCCGAACAACTGATCGAGCGCGCCGACCAGGCTCTCTACGCGGCCAAACATGCAGGCCGCGATCGCGTGGCGAGCGCCGACGACTGACACTATACTGCCGGCCCACCACAACACCCCGGAGCCGGCGGCATGGACACCCTCAACAACCCTTCACTGCGCAAGCGCGTTGACCAGTTCATCACGGACGCCGGCGACGACGCCCTGACCTGGGTGGAAATCCACGGTCTGATGTGCGCGGTGGCCACCGGCCCGGAAGCCCCGGCCGACTGGCCGGCGGCCTGCCACGCTGAGGACCAGGTACCGGCTGACATCGCTGCCGCCTTGGTCAACCTGAAAGACCGTATCGCCGCCACGCTTGGCGCCGGCGAGCCGATCAAGCTACCTTGCCGCCTCGACCCCTACGCCGAAGACGAAGGCGCCGACCTTGCCAGCTGGTGTGCCGGCTTCATGGCCGGGGTCTATCTGCAGGAAGCCGCTTGGTACGCCGCGGACGAAGACACCGCGGCCAACCTGCTGCTGCCCATGGTGCTGATCGCCGGCCTCGATGATGACCCAGCACTGGATGACCTGTGGCAAGACAGCAAGCTGGTGCGGCAGATGGCGATGGGCATTCCCGAGCTGCTGGAAGAGTTGTTCCTGTTCTACCACGCACCGGATCTCGCCAGCGGTGAAGACGCAGACGGCGACGACCAAGACGACTGAGCGCGGCTCAGGGCACCAACGTCAAATGGCTGGTGTCCGGCGTGGCCGGCACCTCGCCGCTGACGGCGTTTTCCAATACCGCTCCGACCGGCGCCAGACTCAAATGGGAAATGTCCGGCGCCACTGAGGTCACGGCTTGCTGCTGTACCCCCAGATCAGCCCCCACCTCCGACACTGAAAACGCCCCACTGAAACCACTGCCGCCGCGGCGGATAGTACCGACCATATCGAGATCTGCGCCGGTTTCCGCTTGGCCAGACACGCGGTCTGACGCAGCACCGGCAATATCGGCGGAGCGCGGCTCCGCAGCAGGCGCTGGAACCGGCGCGGTTACGGCTGTCGTCACCGGCGCTGCCGGTTCCACCTCGCAGAGCGCACCGGCCTGCCGCAGGGCCGCTTTAAAACGCATCATGGTGGCTTGATCCACCCCCTTTTTCAGTTGCACTCGGCGGCCACTGAACAACGCGGCGGCAGCACTGTCGTTCAGGCGAAATAGCTGCTGTAACCGCGACTGCACCTGCTCCGGCGCTTCCCCGCGCGCCACTTCACCTGCAAAAAATATGTTGAATCCAGTCACCCTCATTCCCCTATTTTTCAACTTCACTGAGCGCCTCAAGCCAGGCTAAGAAGCGCTCTAAAGCCTGTATTCATGCCCATATAAGGCATTCCAAAATTATTTGATTTTTATTTTTTTACGTTTCAAATCAATCGCATGCAGCTGTAAAAATTCACGCACTGACATATTCGTTCCGCAAACGCTGTTCTACGATGAACGCCGCTGATTGAAACAGTGTTCGGCGTCGTCCGGTCCAGCTCTCCGGTCCGGGCAGCGCCACGATGACTGCAGCGGCCGCTGCCCTATCGGGCCGGTGTTGCAGACGCCCTTGTCACTTAGGAGATGTCCACAATGAAGCTGACTCCCGCACGCTTGGCAACCATTGCCGCTGCGTCCCTGCTGATGACTGCCTGCGCCAGCACCCCGGCGCCCACCGCTGAACTGGCGGCGGCGGAGTCGGCGGTGGCTCGCGCCCAGAACGCCGAGATTCCCCTGGACGGTCGGGTCAACCTGACCTCCGCCCGGGAGAAGCTGGAGCTGGCCCGCAAGGCCGTGAGCAACAAGCAAAACGACCTCGCCCGCCGTCTGGCCGAGGAAGCCCGCCTGGATGCGGAACTGGCGATGGCCAAAGCCAATAGCCAGAAAGCCCGCGCCGCGGCTGAGGAAATGCAGCGCAACATCCAAACGCTGCAGAGCGAAATCCGTTACGGCCAAGGAGCACAGTAATCATGAAACAATTTAAACTGGCCGCCATGGCCGCGGTATTGGGTACCACTGTCGCCGTTGCCGGCTGCTCATCCACGCCGCCGTCCTACCCGGACCTGACGTCCGCCCAGCAGCAGCTGGATGGCTTCCGCCAAGACGCTAATGTCGCCAACTACGCGCCGGTACAATTGCGTGAAGCCGAGCGTGCGGTGAACAATGCCTCCCAGGCGCTGCAGGACAAGAAAGATCCGACTGAGATCAACCACCTGATCTACATGGCAAAAGGCAAATTGGCGCTGACCCAGGCCGAAGCCGAACGCCGCGGCGCCGAAGAGCGTGCTAAGAAATTGGCCCGTGATCGCGACGCGACCATCCTCGACGCCCGCACCCGCGAAGCGGCCATGCTGCGTGAGGAACTGAACGCAAAAAAAACTGACCGTGGCATGGTGATTACCCTCGGTGACGTACTGTTCGCCACCGGCCAAGCCACGTTGCAGCCCGGCGCCCGCGCCAACCTGGACAAACTGGTGCAGTACCTGAATGAGTACAGCGACCGCACCGTGTCCGTGGAAGGCCATACCGACTCCACCGGCAGCGACGCTATCAACCGTCGCCTGTCGCAGGATCGCGCCGAGGCTGTGAAGGGTTACCTGACCTCCCGTGGTATCGCTGGCAGCCGCGTCACCGCGGTAGGCAAGAGCCAAGATTACCCGGTGGCCAGCAACAGCACTGCCGAAGGCCGACAGCAGAACCGTCGCGTGGAAATCATCATTTCCCAGTGATCGGCGCTGTCAAAAAAACCCGGGCTTGCCCGGGTTTTTTCATTTCTGCGTGACTGCTTCAATCCTGCGCACTACCGCCGCGACAGTTCGGCGACGGATTGGCTTCTCCGCCCCGCTGCTGCCACTCCTCTGGCGTATAGGTATGCAGCGCCAGCGCATGCACCGGCACCGGCATCAACTCCCTTACCAACGCGTAGATACGCTGGTGACGCTGCACCGGTCGCTGGCCAGCAAAGGCGTCAGACACCAATACCAGTTTGAAATGGGAGTCAGTGGCCGGACCGCTATGGCGGTGGCTTTCGTTCTCCAGCTCGAAGTGGCTCAGCGGCAAAGCGTCGCGCACCAAGCGCTCCAGTGTGCGGGCAGTATCGCTCATGACGATTCCTCAGTCGGTGGTGGCAGTGCGTCCTGCCACAACGGTTCATAGGCGGTGCGCAGCAACGGTTCGCCGTTGCCATCGGGACCGAAATAATGGGGCGCGTCGTGGCCGGCCTGCCACGCTGGCCAGGGGGGCATCTCCCCGCGGGCCAGCCCGCCCCACACCGATGCCACCTGCTGCGCCAGTGCCGCCGCACCCGGTCCACCGCCAGTGAACAGTCGGCCCAGCGGCGACTCGGTGTTGTCGAACACAAACGGCACATCCACCACATGGGGGGTGCCGAGCGGCACGCCCATCAGCGTGGTGGGCCAGGTGAACAGGTAGCCCCAGCTCTGGCCACCGGCCGCCGCGTGGGCATCCAGCAACCGCCGGGTCGGCACCCGAAACAGCCGGTCAGACTCCATCGCACTGAAGATATCGAGCCGGCTGCGCGCCGGGTCTACATCGACGTGCTCGCTGTAAAGCTGCCAGGCCTGCTGGTGGTGCTGCGGCAGCAATCGCTCGAAACGGCTCTGCAGACTGCTGTCATCCACCTCGCGCAGCGCGTCCATGGATTTGCCGCCGTTATAGGGCGGCGCATAGACGAACAGATGGTATTCATCACGGCAAGCACCCGCCAACAGCCATTTGTCACGCGCCACACCGCGGGCGATGGCCTGCAGCGGCGGCTCTGGCAGCAACTCGCCGTCCACCGCCGGCAGGAACGGCATGCCGTACTGCGGCACGCGGTCACTCATGGCCCGCGCCACCGGCTCTTTCATGGCGGCCCGCTGAGCGCGCACAAACTCCGCCGCCGGTGCATGCTCGAGATCGTCCAACAGTGCCGGGTTGGCGGCCAACACCAACTCCGTAACACGCTGGGCTTCCTCCGGGCTGACCACCATGTCGGCGGCACCGGATTGCACCACCGCGCGGTGGAACAGCGACCGGGCGCTGGGCACCGCCAGCAAGGTGGCCACACTAAAGCCGCCGGCAGACTCGCCAAACAGAGTGACTTGATCTGCCGCGCCACCGAACGCGGCAATGTGCTCCTGCACCCAACCCAGCGCCGCGATTTGGTCGCGCAGGCCGAGGTTGCTGTCCGCGTCCGGAATGCGGTGACGGAACCAGCCATACCCCCAGACGCCGAGCCGATACCCGACGTTCACGACGATCACATTTTGGCTCCGAGCCAGGTTGGCGCCGTGGTACAGCAGTTGCGACGGCGAGCCGGAGGTGTAGCCACCGCCATGCAGCCACACCATCACCGGGAATGGGCCGTCGCCGTACGGCACCCAAATATTCAGCGCCAGACAGTCGTCGCCAATCGGCTCGCCGAGCATGGCGCTGGCTTCCTGCCAGGCGGCCGCCGGATAGCGGTCGGCGCGGCGCACGCCCTGCCACGCCGACACCGGCTGCGGCGCCCGGAACCGCAGCGCCCCCACCGGGGCTGCGGCGTAGGGTACGCCACGGAATTCCGTGACGCCGTCATCGCGACGCAAGCCTTCAATCACTCCACAGGACAACTGCACCTGGCTCATGCCCACTCCTTCAATGCGGCACTGGATTCGGGCTCCGATGATGCCTGATGGCGACGGCCAGCAACACCGTCGGCGAGCAATCCACACCCGCAGCGGGTGTTATCGGCTGGCCAGTCCTTTATAATGCGCGCCGCCCGGGCCTGAGGCTGGCGTCGCACAGGTTGCGCCGGTCGGTCCACGCCCTTTTCCGCCCACTGGGCGACAACTGGAGATGATTCATGAAAGCACCCGTTCGCGTCGCGGTCACCGGTGCCGCAGGCCAGATCAGCTACTCCCTGCTGTTCCGCATCGCTGCCGGCGACATGCTCGGCAAAGACCAGCCCGTGATTCTGCAACTTCTGGAAATCACCCCGGCTCTGGAAGCGCTCAAGGGCGTGGCCATGGAGCTGGACGACTGCGCGTTCCCGCTGCTGGCGGGTATCGTTCAGAGTGACGACCCGAAGGTGGCTTTCAAGGACGCTGACTACGCTCTGCTGGTTGGCGCCCGTCCGCGCGGCCCGGGCATGGAGCGCAAGGACTTGCTGGAAGCCAACGCCGCGATCTTCTCCGTTCAGGGCAAGGCGATCAACGAAGTAGCCAGCCGTGACATCAAAGTGCTGGTGGTCGGCAACCCGGCCAACACCAACGCCTTGATCGCCCAGCGCAACGCGCCGGACATCAACCCGCGCCAATTCACCGCCATGACCCGCCTCGACCACAACCGTGGCATGGCACAGCTGGCCGAGAAACTGGGCAAGACCGTCAACGACGTGAAGAAAATGACGATCTGGGGCAACCACTCCTCCACCCAGTACCCGGACCTGCACCACACCTTGGTGGACGGTAAAATCGCCGTCGACCAGATCGATGCTGACTGGTACGCCAACAGCTACATCCCTGATGTACAGCAGCGCGGCGCCGCCATCATCAAAGCCCGTGGCGCCTCCTCTGCGGCCTCTGCTGCCAACGCGGCCATTGACCACATGCGCTCCTGGGCGCTGGGCACCGCCGAAGGCGACTGGGTGTCCATGGGCATCTACAGCGACGGCTCCTATGGCATCCAGGAAGGTCTGATCTACTCCTTCCCGTGCGTGTGCAAAAACGGTGACTGGGAAATCGTCCAAGGCTTGGATGTGAACGACTTCTCCCGCGCCCGCATGCAAGCGACCGAGCAGGAGCTGGCCGAAGAACGCGATGCGGTACAGCACCTGCTGCCCTGATCATCTGCGTGTTTGACAGGACGGAGCCTACGGGCTCCGTTTTGCGTTGTGCGCCATTTTTATTGCGCGATCCGGCACCGGCCATCGGCGCCTTACTACCGTTGGCACCCCACTCCGGATGCGTTTTACACCGGCCTCTGGACAACAAAGGCCGCCAGCGCTGACTCTCCCTCAGCGAAGACCGTGACACTGGTCAATGGAATAAATGCAATTTTACGTCCGCGCCGGTAATTGCCATGTCATCCACGGGTCATCTGTCGGTATAGTGCAGCCCGATAAAGCGGAACTACCATCCCAGTCACAGCGCTGACCTAGCACGGGGAGAATCATGCGTTACCGGGTCCCGCCCGCGCCCGCATACGGGCAGATTGAGCACCAGGGACTGCCTTTGATGCAGCAGCCCAGCTTTCTCTGCGCGAGCCGTATTGGCCGCCTACGCTTGCTGCTCTATCTGATGCTGACGGTGCTGGTGGGGCATGCGGCGATCTTGCTGATTCTGGCTGGCCACGGCCTGCTCACCGGCGGCAGTGCGCCGACCGCATCGGTGTGGAACGTGGTGCTGATGTGCTACGCCGCCCAGCTCGGTTACGCGGTAGTGCTGGTAATGCGGCGCCTGCATGACCTGAACTTGTCCGCCTGGTGGCTATTGCTGCTACTGATTCCGGTGTTCAACCTGACGTTGCTGGCGGCACTGCTGGCGATGGGCGGTAACAGCTACGACAATCGCTACGGCCATATGCCGGCGCCAAATGGCAAACTTACGCTGGCCGTGGTGCCGGTGGTGTTGGTCGCCGTCACCGGCTTTTCGGCACTGATCTTGTCAGAAACCGTACGCAGTGAAGCCGAAGCGCCGACGCAGGTGCACGCAGGCCGTTGACCCGCGCCGGCAATCGCCGAATTTACACCAGCGCTTGATCCGCCACGATAATGCCGTTGTTGTCGACATACACCCACTGCCCCGGCGTGAACGTCACCCCACCGAACACCACCGGGATGTTCAACTGACCCTCGTCGCGGCGCACGCTTTTAATCGGTACGCAACCGAGCGCCATCACGCCCAGATCCAGGCCTGCCAAGGCATCCACATCGCGGCACGCGCCGTGGATGATCACCCCACTCCAGCCGTTCTTCACCGCGCTCTCAGCGATCATGTCGCCGATCAGGGCATTGCGCAGCGAACCGCCACCGTCCACCACCAGCACTTTGCCGGCGCCGGGAGTCGCCAGGCGCTCTTTCACCCGCGAGTTGTCCTCATGGCATTTGACGGTATCGATCTGACCGGAAAAACAGTGACGGCCGCCAAATTGGCGCCAGTGCAGGCCGGTTACCACCGCCACGCTGCCTTCGTTGGCATCGCTCAGATCGCAGGTCACAAATTCCACGTCGCACCTCATTACTTGGTTACTGAACAGGCCGCCAGCTCGGTGAGCTGGCGGTAATAAAGGATGTCCTCGCCCGGCTGTCGACGGGCGGCAGCCACCGCCAACGCCTGGCCGACGCAATCCGCCTTGATCGCACGCCAAGACGGCGTACGTGCGCCAAGCAGTGGTTCGATAGCGCCCATCAGCCGACCGGCCACCGCTTCGCCAGTACGACGCTGACTGCGCTCACCGAGCAGCAGCGACGGCCGCGCCAACACCAGCGACGACCACGCCAAGGCCCGCACTGCGGCCTCGGTTTCCGCCTTCACGCGCGGATAGAAAAACATGGAGTTAGCGCTGGCGTTGCTGGACGACACCATCAGCCAATCCGGCGTGCCGGCGGCGCGTATCGCGCAGGCCAAACGCACGATCAAATCATGGTCCACTGCCCGAAAGGCAGCACGGGAGCCGGCGTCGCGCAACGTGGTACCCAGGCAGCAGAGTGCACAGTCCACCGCTAAGAACGATTCCGGCAGCGGTGTCTCCGGGCGCAAGTCATGCTCCACCCATTGCAGCCGCGGATGTGCAAACGGCGCCGGCCGACGCGCCAGCACGCGCACTTGGTCCCAGTGGCCACTAGCGAGCAATTCCTGCAACGCAGCCTGCCCCACCAAACCGGTGGCACCGAGCAATAGCACGCTGCTCATGGCAATACCTCCAAGGTCGGCGCCGATGGTGTCGATGGCAGCCAATGCATCAACACCGTTTCCAGCTCTTCCAGCCGCACCGGCTTGGCAAGGAAATCGTCCATACCCGCGGCGAGGCAACGCGCCTGCACCCCTTCCACGGTGGCGGCGGTGAGCGCGATGATCGGCATGCGCTGTTCGCGATGCGGCATCGACACCGGCGTGGCAGCTTGGCGCTGCGCCCATTGCTCGCGCTCCCAAGCGCGGATGCGGCGGGTCAGCTCAAAGCCGTCCATGCCCGGCAGCACGCAATCCATCAGCACCAAGTCGAAATGTTCGTCGGCCAGCAGCGCTAGAGCTGATTCAGCGTCCGGCGCGGCTTTGGCTTGGTAACCGAGATGGTCAAGGAACAATGACGCCACCTGCTGGTTGACGGCGTTGTCCTCGACGATCAGCAGCCGATAGCGGCGCCGCCGGGCACGGTCTTCGTCGGTTTCCTGATATTGGAAGTCATCCACCACCGGCGTATCGAGCCCATAAATGGCGGCCAAGGTGGTGCGGATGGCGGTACGGTACAGCGGCTTGGTGACCACCAGCATGTCGCTCTGCTGCACCAACTGCTGCAAGCCGGGATTGGCACGCTCATCGATGTCAGCCGCCAGCAGCAATCGGGATGCCGCCAGGTTTTCATCCGCCTGCACCGCGCGGCACAGATTCAGCGCACTCTCCCGGCGACCGTAGGTGTCGATGATGACCAAGCTGTAATCGCGATGCTCGCGATGGGCATCGCGCATACGCGACAACGCGTCCTCGTAGCCCTCCACCGCATCCACATGGGCGTCGAAGAAGCCAAGCTCCTCCTGCAGCACCGCCGCGGTGCCCGAAGCGCTGCCCACCACCAGTACCGGCTCATCGCGCAGCGCGCGGCGCAAATCGCCACGTTCGCCGAGGTCTGGCTGGGCGTCCAGCGGCACCTCGAACCAGAAACGACTGCCGGCACCGAGCTGGGACTCAACGCCAATGCGACCGTTCATACGCTCCACCAACCCTTTGCACACCAGCAGCCCAAACCCGCCCTTGCGCACTGCAAAGGGGTCGGCATCTGGGCCCAACAGTTCGTCCTCGAACAGGGTCGCCAAGGTGGACTCCGACATCCCCACGCCTTGGTCGCTGACGCTGCACAGCAGCGTGCCGCCGCGTTCGCTGCGCATGTCGAAACTGACATCCAGACGGATCTCACCGGACGTGGAAAACTTGATGGCATTGCTGAGCAGGTTGTTCAGCACCTGCATCAGCCGTTCGCGGTCACCGCGCACCCGGCGCGGCAGATCGCGGGCCAGGGCGCCGGTCAATTCCACATCGTGGTCTTGGGCGATGTTGCCGTAGGCATCCAGCGACTGTTCCAGCGCAGCGCGCAGGTCAAAGAAATCCGGATTCAGCACCAGCCGGCCGGTGAGGATGCGGCTGTAATCGAGCACATCGTCAATCAAGGACAGCAGCAGGCGACCCGATTGATCGGCCACCAGCTGGTACTCCTGCTGCTCGTCGGTGAGTTCGGTTTCGCGGATCAGCGTCAGCATGCCGAGCATGCTGTTCAGTGGCGTGCGCAGCTCATGGGCCAACCGGTGTACCACGCCCAACTGCACCGCGGCGCTCTGGCGCTGCGGGGCCGGCGCCTCCTCCTCATCACGCTGCGGACGGCGTTCGCGCGCCAGCGCGTGCCAGAAGGTGTCATGCAGCTGGCCGAACATGCGGTACAGGAAAATCAGGAACACACCGAGCAAACCTGCCAGCAGCAGCGCCTGCGGCTCACGCAGCCACATCAGCGCGGCGATACCGGGCACCAGCATGATCAGCAGGTACAGTTGGCGCACCGCCAAACCAGACATCCAGGCGCTGGACAGCGCGGTGCTGACGCCGACGTTGTAGAGCGCCACCGCGAAGAAATTGAAGCTGACACCGTAGTGGATGGTGACCACGCACAGCAGCGTGCCCCATACCGCCGCGTGCGCCAGCAGACCGAGACCGAACAGTTTGCGCCAGCGCGCCGGGCCAGACGCATGCAAGCTGTCAAAGCGGGCGGCGATCAGCAGCCGGTAGGCGGTCACCACCAACAGCAGTACGCCCAACGCCAGTGTCATGCCTTCAAAATCGGCATACAAATGGCCGGAATACGCCACCAATGCATACACCAGCACGGCGGCCAACTGGCCGACCAGGGAAGCACGCGCGGCGCCCAGATCAATTCGCCGAAGAACTTTGCGGTCCTTGCTGACCGCGGCAGGACGGCCCATGCCACATCTCCCTGTTTGCGAGGCGGCAAATTATCACTGTTCGACGGCAACGACGCCACCGCACTACCACTTTACGTTAACGTAAACTTCTACTAGCATCCGCTTCCATGAGCACATCACTGCAATCCGACAAACGCACGGCGGGTAAGACTTACAGCATCGGTGAATTGGCCCGCGAGCTGGACGTCACCACCCGCACCATCCGGTTCTACGAGGACATGGGGCTGCTGATGCCGCAGCGCCGCGGCCAGACGCGCATCTACAGCCCCGCCGACCGGGTCAAGCTGAAGCTGATCCTGCGCGGCAAGCGGCTCGGCTTCTCGCTTAACGAAAGCCGCGAATTGATCGAGCTGTACAACCCGAGCACCGACAACAACGTCAAGCAGCTGCAAGCACTGCTGGACAAAATCGACGAAAAACGCGCGCAGCTGCGTCAGCAACTGCACGACATTGAAGTAATGCAACTGGAGCTGGATGAAGCCGAGCGCCGCTGTAAAGCGAGCATGAAAGACATCCGCGCCGCTGAATAACAACGACACCCACGGAGACCTCCATGACGTTCCCGAGCCTCAAATTCGATTTCGATGACACTTTGACTGCGCTGCAGGACATGGTGCGCCAGTTCGCCGCCAAGGAAATCGCCCCGCTGGCAGCCGATATCGATCGCGACAACCAGTTTCCGATGCACCTGTGGCCGCGTCTCGGCGAACTGGGCCTGCTCGGCATCACCGTGAGCGAGGAATACGGCGGCTCTAACCTGGGCTACTTGGCTCACACCTTGGTGATGGAAGAAATCTCCCGTGCCTCGGCCTCGGTCGGCCTGTCTTACGGCGCTCACTCCAACCTGTGCGTCAACCAGATTTCCCTCAACGGTACTGCTGAGCAGAAAGCCAAATACCTGCCCAAGCTGGTCAGCGGCGAGCACGTCGGCGCGTTGGCGATGAGTGAGCCGGGAGCCGGTTCCGACGTGGTCAGCATGACCTTGCGTGCCGACAAGCGCGGCGACCACTATGTGCTCAACGGCAACAAGATGTGGATCACCAACGGCCCCGACGCCAGCACCTATGTGATCTACGCCAAGACCGCTCCCGATGCCGGCCCGCGCGGCATTACCGCATTCATTGTTGAGCGCGACTTCCCTGGTTTTTCCCGTGCCCAGAAGCTCGACAAGCTCGGCATGCGCGGCTCCAACACCTGTGAATTGGTGTTCGAGGACTGCGCGGTGCCGGAAGCCAACATCCTCGGCCGCCTCAATGAAGGCGTGAAAGTGCTGATGAGCGGCCTCGATTACGAGCGCACCGTGCTGGCTGGCGGCTGCACCGGCCTGATGCAGGCGGCCATGGATGTGGTGGTGCCCTATGTGCACGAGCGCAAGCAATTTGGCCAAGCGATCGGCGAATTCCAGCTAATGCAAGGCAAGCTGGCCGACATGTACGTGACCATGAACGCCAGCCGCGCCTACCTCTACGCGGTGGCGCGTGCCTGCGATCGCGGCGAAACCAGCCGCAAAGACGCCGCCGGCGCCATCCTGTTCTGCGCCGAAAACGCCACCCAGCTGGCGCTGGACGCGATCCAGTGCTTGGGCGGCAACGGCTACATCAACGAATACCCCACCGGCCGTCTGCTGCGTGACGCCAAGCTCTACGAGATCGGCGCCGGCACCAGCGAGATCCGCCGCATGCTGATCGGCCGCGAACTGTTCAAAGAAACCGCCTGAGGCGCCCGCCCATCACCCGGTGAATGACCATGACCAAGATTGTTTCTTCGGTGTCGGTGAACGGGCCTGAGTTTCAGGCCAACCGCACCCATAACCTGGCGCTGCGCGACGACCTGCTGGCGCGGCTCGCCACTATCGCTGACGGCGGCGGTGCTGCCGCCCAAGAACGCCTGCGCCAACGCGGCAAACTGCCGGTGCGCGAGCGTATCGAGCGGCTGCTGGACAGCGGCAGTCCGTTCCTGGAAGTGGGCGCTTTTGCCGCCCACGAGGTGTACGACGAAGCGGTGCCGGCTGCCGGCGTGGTGGCCGGCATCGGGCGCGTGCAAGGCATCGAGTGCATGATCGTCGCCAACGATCCCACCGTAAAAGGCGGCAGCTACTACCCGCTGACGGTGAAAAAACACCTGCGTGCACAAACCATCGCCGCCGAGAACCGCCTGCCCTGCATCTATTTGGTGGACTCCGGCGGCGCCAACCTGCCGCGCCAAGACGAAGTGTTCCCCGATCGTGAGCACTTCGGTCGCATCTTCTTCAACCAAGCCAACATGTCCGCCCGTGGCATCCCGCAAATCGCGGTGGTGATGGGCAGCTGCACCGCCGGCGGCGCCTATGTGCCGGCGATGGCCGACGAAACCATCATGGTGAAGAACCAGGGCACCATTTTTCTCGCTGGCCCGCCGCTGGTGAAAGCGGCCACCGGTGAGGACGTGACCGCTGAAGAACTCGGTGGCGCCGCGCTGCACTGCGAGCAATCCGGCGTGGCGGACCACATGGCCGACGACGAGCTGCATGCGCTGTCGCTGGCACGCCAAGCCGTGGCGCGGCTGAACCGCATCAAGCGCGTGGAGCAAGACCTGCGTGAGCCGGTCGCACCGGCCTACGACGTCAACGAACTCTACGGCCTGATACCGGCCAACCCGCGTCAGCCGATGCCGGCGCGCGAATTGATCGCGCGTATCGTCGACAACTCCGAACTGGACGAATTCAAGGCCCGTTACGGCACCACGCTGGTGACCGGCTTTGCCCGGATCCATGGCATGCCAGTGGGCATCATTGCCAACGACGGCGTGCTGTTCTCGGAAGCGGCGCAAAAAGGCGCCCACTTCGTGGAACTGTGCTGCCAGCGCAACATCCCGCTGGTGTTCCTGCAGAACATCACCGGCTTCATGGTCGGCAAGAAATACGAAGCCGAAGGCATTGCCAAGCACGGCGCCAAAATGGTGACCGCGGTGTCCTGCGCCCAGGTGCCGAAATTCACCGTGGTGGTGGGCGGCAGCTTCGGCGCCGGCAACTACGGCATGTGCGGCCGCGCCTACGATCCGCGCTTCATGTTCATGTGGCCCAACGCCCGCATCGGTGTGATGGGTGGCGAGCAGGCGGCCAGTGTGCTGACCCAAATCAAAGCGGCCTCGCTGGAAAAACAGGGCAAGCAATGGGATGCCGACGAATCCGCTGCTTTCCAGCAAGACATGGTCGGCCTCTACGAGCGCATGGCGCACCCCTATTACGCCAGCGCACGGCTGTGGGACGACGGCATCATCGATCCGGCCAGCACCCGTGATGTGCTCGGCCTGGCGCTGTCGGCCAGCCTCAACGCCCCGATCGAACCGACGCGCTTCGGCGTGTTCCGCATGTGAAGGAGAACACCATGAGTGTTGCAGTCTCCATTAAGGGCGCCATTACCCGCATCACGCTGGACCGCCCGGACAAGCTCAATGCGTTCGACGAAACCGTGATCGCTGATCTGATCCAAGCGCTGCAGGACAGTGCCGATCACCCCACTCGGGTGATCGTCATTGCCGGCGCCGGCAAGCATTTCTGCGCCGGCGGCGACCTCGGCTGGATGCGGCGCATGGCCGACAAAAACTGGGACGAAAACCGTGCCGACGCACGCCAGCTGGCGGCGCTGATGGCAGCGGTAGACCAAGCCCCGAAACCAGTCATCGCCCGCGTGCAGGGCGCCGCCTACGGCGGTGCCACCGGCTTGGTATGTGCCGCCGACATCGCCGTGGCCGCCGACAACGCACGGCTGTGCCTCAGCGAAGTGCGCATCGGCCTGCTGCCGGCCGCCATTGGTCCCTATGTGGTACGCGCCATCGGCGCTCGCCAAGCGCGCCGCTACTTCATGACCGCCGAGGAAATCAACGCCCCGCGCGCACTGGCGCTGGGCATGGTTCACGAAGTCGTCCCGGAAGCAGAGCTGGATGCCTGCATCGACCGCATCATCGCCGCCCTGCTCACCGGCGCCCCGGGTGCCCAAAACAAAGTGCGGGAGGCGGTGGCACGCATGGACGCACCGATCGACGACGATCTGATCGAATACACCGCCGAGCTGATTGCCGGCCTGCGCATGGGTGAGGAAGGCAAGGAAGGCCTCAACGCCTTCCTCGAAAAACGCCTGCCCGCCTGGCGCACCGATAACCACAACAACCAAGGAGCACGGACATGATCCGTCGAGTGCTGATTGCCAACCGTGGCGAAATTGCCTGCCGGGTGATGCGCACCTGCCGGGCGCTGGCGATTGAAACCGTCGCCGTCTACTCCGAAGCCGATGCCGACCTGCCCCACGTGCGGCTGGCCGATCAAGCGGTCTGCGTCGGCCCGGCGCCGGCACGCGAAAGCTATCTGGACATCGAGCGCATCCTGGCCGCGGCGCGTGCTACCGGCGCCGATGCGGTCCATCCCGGTTACGGCTTCCTGTCCGAGAACGCTGCCTTCGCCGAAGCCTGCGAAGCGGCCGGGCTGGTCTTCATCGGCCCCACCGGCCATGCCATCCGGGTGATGGGCGACAAGGCCGCCGCACGCCAGCTGATGGCCGAGAGCGGCGTGCCGGTGCTGCCCGGTTTCGACCGCGAAGGCGCCAGCGACGATGAGCTGCGCGCCGCCGCCGAAAACGTCGGCTACCCGCTGTTGATCAAGGCGGTGGCCGGCGGTGGCGGCAAAGGCATGCGTATCGTTGAAAAAGCAGCGGCGTTTGACGAAGCGCTTGCCGCCGCGCGCCGCGAAGCACGCGCCGCGTTCAATGATGACCGCGTGCTACTGGAGCGCTACCTGGCCCGTGCCCGCCACGTGGAAGTGCAGGTGTTCGCTGACACCCTCGGCAACACCGTGCACCTGTTCGAGCGCGACTGCTCAGTGCAGCGTCGCCACCAGAAAATCATTGAAGAAGCGCCGGCTCCCGGTGTCAGCGACGCACTGCGCGCCGCGCTCGGCGCCGCCGCGGTGAAAGCCGCCGAGGCGATCAACTACCGCGGCGCCGGCACAGTGGAATTTCTGCTCGCCGAAGACCAGCAGTTCTACTTCATGGAAATGAACACCCGACTGCAGGTAGAGCACCCGGTCACCGAACTGATCACCGGCGAAGACCTAGTGGCCTGGCAGCTCACCGTGGCGCAGGGACAGCCGTTGCCGAAGCGTCAGGAGCAACTGCAGTTGAGCGGCCACGCCATGGAAATCCGTTTCTATGCCGAAGACCCTGACAACCAGTTCCTGCCCTCTTCCGGTCTGCTCAGCCATGTGCGCTGGCCGCAACGCCCCGGCGTGCGCGTCGACACCGGCTTTGAAGCCGGCAACCGGGTCAGTGATTTCTACGACCCGATGCTGGCCAAGGTGATTGCGGTCGGTGCTGACCGCAACCAAGCGCGACTGCAATTGGCGCAGGCGCTGCGGGAAACCGAAGTCGCCGGCATTCAGCACAACCTTGGTTTCCTGGCACGGGTACTGGAGCATCCGACGTTCGCGGCCGGCGAGCTGTCCACCCGCTTCCTCGACGACCACGCCATCACCACCGGCCTCGACCCGGCCCAGCACCACTTGCGCCTGCTGGCGGCCGCCTGTCACGCACTGGCGGCGCCGTCCGACAGCGCCGATCCGTGGGCACGCTTGCAGGGCTGGCGCCCGCAGGGTCATCGCCAGGACCTGGTGGTGTTGGTGGACCAGGAACAGGAATACAGCGTCCGTTTGCGCCAAGACGACAACGGTCTGGCGCTGTCGGTAGACGGCGGCGACTGGCTGCTGGCCCGCGCCGACACCGACCGTGGCGCCTTCCAATTGGGTGACCAGAGCGGTCAGTTCAGCGCCGCCCGTGACGGGGAGCAGTTGTATCTGTTCGACCAAGGCTTCGTGCTGCGCTGGTTGGTCAACCCGGTGCGCACCGGTGAACAGGGCCAGGCTGGCCGTGGTTTTGCCGCGCCGATGAACGGCACCTTGGTGGCCAATCACGTGGCCCCGGGCAGCCATGTCAAAGCCGGCGATGCGGTGGTGACCATGGAAGCCATGAAGATGGAGCACACGCTGCGCGCACCGACTGACGGCCAGGTGCTGGAGCTGCCCTTCAGCGCCGGCGATGCTGTGTCTGAAGGCGCCCTGCTGGCCACCTTCGTTGCTGACGGCGAATAACGGAGCCACGCCATGACCGAACTCCTGTGGACCCCGGCGGCAGAGGCTGCCGCCAATACCCTGCTCGGCCGCTTCTGGGACGAAGCGCGCCGCCGCAGCGGGCTACCGCTGGCCGACTACCGCGCCCTGCACCACTGGTCAGTGGCCGACAGCGGCGCGTTCTGGACCCAGCTGTGGCACAGCACCGGCATGGTCGGCGACGGCGCGCTGACGCCGGCCTGCGAGCCGGCGGCACACCCGATCGACAGCCGCTGGTTCCCCAACCTGCGCCTGAACTACGCGGAAAACCTGCTGCGTCATGCTAGCGAACGCCCGGACGCCGTAGCCTTGGTGGCAGTGGATGAAGCCGGCCACCGCAATAGCCTGACCTGGGCCGAGCTGCAGCAACGCACGGGTCGCGTGGCCGCGGCGTTGGCCGCGCGCGGGGTCAGCGCCGGTGACCGGGTCGCGGGCTGGCTGCCCAACGGCGCTGAAGCGGTGATTGCCGCCCTCGCCACCAGTTGGCTGGGCGCAGTGTGGTCGTCCTGCTCACCGGACTTCGGCCCCGAAGCGGTGCTCGACCGCTTCGGCCAGATCGAACCCAAACTGCTGTTGGTGGCCGAGGGGGTGCAGTACAACGGCAAATGGCTGGACCTGACACCGCGTTTGGACAAACTCGCGACCGGCCTGCCCGGCACCGAACTGGTGGTGCTGCGCCAAGATACCGCCGCCTGCCCGTTCCACGCTTGGCAGCACAGCGAAACAGCATTGCCGTCCTACCAGCGCCAGCAGTTCGACGCGCCGCTGTACGTGATGTACTCCTCCGGCACCACCGGCAAGCCCAAATGCATTGTCCACGGCGTCGGCGGCACCTTGCTGCAACATGCCAAGGAACACTGGCTGCACGGCGACCTGCATGCTGAAGACCGCTTCTTCTACTACACCACCTGCGGCTGGATGATGTGGAACTGGTTGGTGGGCGGGCTGCAAACCGGCGCGACCGTGGTGCTGTACGACGGCAACCCGGCGTGGCCAGACAGCAGCCGACTGTTCGAACTGCTGGAGGCGGAGCGCATCACCCACTTCGGCACCAGCGCCAAGTTCATCCAGGCGGTGGAGAAATCAGGCTTGGTGCCGCAGGAGCGCTTCGACCTGTCGACGCTACGGGTGCTCTATTCCACCGGTTCGCCGCTGCTGGATGCCAGCTTCGACTTCGTTTATCGCGCCATCTCGCCGACGGTACAGCTGAGTTCGATCTCCGGCGGCACCGACATCATTTCCTGCTTTGCGCTCGGTAACCCGCTGCTACCGGTGTACCGCGGCGAGCTGCAGTGCGTGGGGCTGGGCCTAGATGTAGCGGTGGTGGACGAGCACGGTCAGGCACTGACCGATGGCAAAGGCGAACTGGTGTGCCGCAATGCCTTCCCGTCGATGCCCGTGGGGTTCTGGAACGATCAAGACCGCAGCGCCTACCGCAAGGCGTATTTCAGTCGCTTCGACGGCATCTGGGCGCACGGCGATTACGCCGCCCTGCACCCCCATGCCGGCCACGATGGCATCACCATTCATGGCCGCAGCGATGCCGTGCTCAACCCCGGCGGCGTCCGCATCGGCACCGCTGAGATCTACCGGCAAGTGGAAACACTGCCGGAAATCCGTGAAAGCGTGGTGATCGGCCAAGAGTGGGACGGTGATGTGCGGGTGGTGCTGTTTGTGGTACTGCAACCGGGCGCGCAGCTCGATGACGCGTTACAGCAGCAACTGCGCCAACGTATCCGTCAGGGCGCCAGCCCACGCCATGTTCCAGCAGTGATCCTCGCGGTGCCAGAAATTCCACGCACCGTGTCCGGCAAGATCGTCGAGCTGGCGGTGCGCGATGTGGTGCACGGCCGCCCGGTGGGTAACCGCTCGGCGCTGGCCAACCCGGACGCGTTGGAGCATTTCGCCAACCGACCGGAACTGACCTGAGCGATGGCACCGGACCTGCCCGGCCAGTGCCGGGCAGGTCGATCTCGTTGGCCAGGCGCTGTGTTCCGACCATCGCGCTGACTGCGTTGCTCCGGCCCGGTGAGGGCTGTCACATCCGCCTCAAAGCCCCGCTCCACAGCGCCTAGTAGCACAAGCACCAAACCAAGACGCGCACCGGGACATCCAGTGATCGGGCCCGCAACCGCCAAGCTTGCCTACCCCGAACCCACTGAGTACTTACGCCCCCACCCTGCTTAGTGCCGTTCTGATTGCCTGGTGCCCTGTCTCCGCCCAGACGCCCGTGCCCTTAATAATGCGCGGCTTCTGGCAACCACGCGGCCTATCAGAACAACCTCAGCCAGCAGCTGGTGCAGCCACCAGCACTGGCATGCGATCGTCCGCTACGCCGCTAAAGTCCGCGCCCGGCGTTGCGCAGCTCCCCTCCAAGCACTTTGCCCGACTCACGGCCCCCAGCGATGCTGCGAGCCGCCCACCGCGCCCCCACCACCGAGAACCAAAAAGCCCGGCAATCGCCGGGCTTTTTGGTATCCGCCAGAACACTCAAATCAAGCGTTCTTGCCGACTTCCAAGGTCTTGGTCAGCGCTGCCACTGCGGCGCCCACGTTGCCCAGCTCGGCCGGCAGAATCATGGTGTTAGTGGCTTTTGCCAACTTGCCAAACTCGGTGACGTACTGCTCCGCCACCCGCAGCGCCATGGCGTCCTTGCCGCCGGCCTCCGCCAGCGCCGCCGCCACTCGCTCCAGACCACGCGCAGTCGCTTGGGCAATCAGTTCGATTTCCTGCGCCTTACCTTCTGCTTCGTTGATCTGGCGGGTCTTCTCGGCCTCAGACAGGTTGATCATTTCCTGCTTCATACCTTCCGAAACGTTGATCTTGGACTGGCGCTCACCTTCTGACTGCGCCACCACAGCACGACGCTCACGCTCGGCGCGCATCTGCTTTTCCAGTGCATCAAGGATGGTGGCCGGCAATTGAATGTCTGCGATTTCATAACGCAGCACCTTCACGCCCCACGGCTGTGCCGCTTCGTCCAGCGCTTTCACCACCTGCGAGTTGATGGTCTCGCGCTCTTCAAAGGTCTTGTCGAGATCGATTTTACCGATCACCGAACGCAGCGTGGTTTGTGCCAACTGAGTGGCCGCGAAAATGTAGTTGCTGATGCCGTAGCTGGCCATCTTTGGGTCGATCACCTGCAGGTAAATCACCCCGTTGACCACCACCTGGATGTTGTCCTTGGTGACGCAGGACTGCTGCGGCACGTCGATGGCTTCTTCTTTCAGGGTGTGCTTGTAAGCCACCTTGTCGACAAACGGGATCAGGATGTGGAAGCCAGCTTCCAACGTGGTGGCGTACTTGCCCAGGCGCTCCACCACGAACGCCGAGCGCTGCGGTACCACGCGCGCGGTCTTGGCAATCGCCACCACCACAAACATCAGCGCCAACAGCGCCAGAATTGTTCCCAACTGCATGTTCAACTCTCCTATTGGGCCATCGCCCTATGCTTCAATTCGGCGCCTGGCGCGCCACTTTCAACACGATCCCGTGGTTGCCGCACACCCAAGCGCTGTCACCGGCCACCAAAGCATCTTCACTTTCCGCGTCCCAACGGGCGCCATGCAGTTGCACCACACCACGGCCATTGTCGAAGTCGGTCATCACCGCCACCCGCTGGCCGTAGGTGTCGCTGTGCATATCGCCGCCTTGGCCGCGATCAATGACATTGCCTTTCAGCCAGCGCTTGAAGCGCCGCCGCAGGCCGAACAGGATCACTATGCTGGCCAGCGCGAAGGTCCACACCTGCATATCGAAGCTGTTCAACACCCCGGCCCACACCAACACCCCCACCAACAAGGCGCCGAAGCCAAAGAACACTGCGATGACGCCCGGAATCACGAACTCCGAGATCACCAGCAGGAAGCCGAAAATGAACCACCAGCCGTAGACCGGGATCATCCATTCTATTTCTTGCATTGTGTTTGCCTCCCTCACTGCCACACCCGCGGCAGCCGCCGGTCATATTACCTCGCCTGCCGTGATGACGGGCACAAAAAAGCCCGGCAAGCCGGGCTTTTTTGTGATCGAGCGCGCGTCTCAGAGCTTGGCTTCAAGCGCCGGTACGGCTTCGAACAGGTCTGCCACCAGGCCGTAGTCTGCCACCTGGAAGATCGGGGCTTCTTCGTCCTTGTTGATGGCCACAATGACCTTGGAGTCTTTCATGCCGGCCAAGTGCTGGATGGCACCGGAGATACCGACTGCGATGTACAGATCCGGGGCAACCACTTTACCGGTCTGGCCCACCTGCATGTCGTTCGGTACGAAACCAGCGTCCACAGCGGCGCGGGAAGCACCGACAGCAGCACCCAGTTTGTCGGCCAAGCTGTACAGCATGGCGAAGTTGTCGCCGTTCTGCATGCCACGACCACCGGATACCACAACCTTGGCTGCGGTCAGTTCCGGACGGTCGGACTTGGCCAGCTCTTCGCCGATGAACGCGGACTTGCCAGCGTCCTTGGCCACGTCCAGGTTCTCAACGGCAGCCGCGCCGCCTTCGGCCGCAGCGGCGTCGAAGGAGGTGCCACGCACGGTGATGACCTTGATCGCGTCGCCGCTCTGTACGGTGGCAATGGCGTTACCAGCGTAGATCGGGCGCTTAAAGGTATCGGCGGACTCTACGCCGCTGATCTCAGAGATCATGCCGACGTCCAGCAGCGCGGCAACGCGCGGCAGGAAGTTTTTGCCGTTGGTGGTGGCCGGCGCCAGGATGTGGCCGTAGTCTTTGCCGACTTCGGCAACCAGGTCACCGACGTTCTCGGCCAGTTGGTTGGCATACGCCGCGTTGTCAGCCAGCAGCACCTTGCTAACGCCGTCGATTTTGGCAGCTTCTTCCGCCACCGCAGCGCAGCCTTGACCGGCAACCAGGACAGTGATGTCGCCGCCGATGGCCTTGGCAGCGCTGATGACGTTCAGGGTGACCGATTTCAGCGCAGCGTTATCGTGCTCTGCATAAACCAGAATGCTCATTAGATCACCTTCGCTTCGTTCTTCAGTTTTTCCACCAGCTCATCTACGGAGCCGACCTTGATACCGGCAGAGCGCTCAGCAGGCGGCTCTACTTTCAGGGTCTTCACGCGCGGGGTCAGATCCACGCCCAGATCCGCCGGAGACAGCGTATCCAGTTGCTTCTTCTTCGCTTTCATGATGTTCGGCAGCGATGCGTAGCGCGGTTCGTTCAGGCGCAGGTCGGTGGTCACCACCGCCGGCAGCGACAGCTCAACGGTCTGCAGGCCGCCGTCGATCTCACGGGTCACCTTGACCTTGCCGGACTCCACGTTCACTTCGGACGCGAAGGTGCCTTGCGGCATGCCGGTCAGCGCAGCCAGCATCTGGCCGGTCTGGTTGTTGTCGTCATCAATGGCTTGCTTGCCGAGGATGACCAGTTCCGGGGATTCCTTCTCGACCACTGCTTTGAGCGCTTTGGCAATGCCCAGCGGCTGAACAGCGTCTTCGGTCTCGATCAGAATGGCGCGGTCGGCACCCAGAGCCATCGCGGTGCGCAGTTGTTCCTGAGCGGCTTTGCTGCCCACGGTTACGACCACGATCTCGGTGACAACGCCTTTTTCCTTCAGGCGAACCGCCTCTTCCACTGCGATCTCGCAGAACGGGTTCATGGCCATTTTGACGTTGGCCAGGTCCACACCGCTTTGGTCCGCCTTCACGCGTACCTTCACGTTGTAGTCCACGACCCGCTTGATCGGTACAAGAACCTTCATAGGATCCTCGGATTTAGTTGCTTGGAGTGACTGGACAAGGGGCCCCGCCGCAGCACAAAAGGCGCGCCCCCGCGTTAACGAGGGCCGTATGGTGACGCCAGCCTGTGGCCTCGTCAATAGCCGGAGCATTGGCATTTTTCACCAAAGCCTTTGATTTTTCAGCAAATACACGCCCTCAGAAGGGGCTTTATGTGTGCAAAAAATCGCCAAACCCTGTGCTGACCGGCTGGATTTGTCGCGCAATTTCAAACATTTGTTTCATTTAAAGACGTCAAATTGGCCGTTTGGTACCGTCTACAACGGGTTTTCGGTCATGGCGGGCTGTGGCGATGCCGGTTTTCGGTCTATATACTGCGCGCCACCCCGAATTTGCCCGTCCCGACGGGCAGTAGCTTTTCAAACTGCTGACATTTAGGAGACAGGCTGTGGAACGCGAAGCTATGGAAGTCGACGTTGTCATCGTCGGCGCAGGCCCCTCCGGCCTTGCCACTGCGTGCCGTCTGGGCCAGATCGCTCAAGAGACCGGCCAAGAACTGAGTATCGTTGTGGTGGAAAAAGGCTCCGAGGTCGGCGCCCACATCCTTTCCGGTGCCGTGCTCGAACCACGCGCCATGAACGAGTTGTTCCCCAATTGGAAAGAACTCGGTGCTCCGCTCAACACCCCGGTGAAAGACGACGAGATCTTCTTCTTTACCGGCGCCCAGAAAGGCACCCGTGTGCCGAACTTGTTCGTACCGAAGACGATGCACAACGAGGGCAACTATATTGTCTCCCTCGGCAACGTCTGCCGCTGGCTGGGTGAGCAAGCCGAAGCGCTGGGTGTGGAAATCTTCCCCGGCTTCGCTGCCACCGAGGTGCTGTACAACGAAGACGGCTCTATTAAAGGTATCGCCACCGGCGACTTCGGCATCGACCACAACGGCGAGCAGAAGTCCGGCTATACCCCGGGCATGGAGCTGCACGCCAAGTACACCGTGTTCTCCGAAGGCTGCCGTGGCCAGCTGGGTAAGCAGCTGATCAACAAGTTCAACCTTGATGACGGCAAAGATCCGCAGCACTACGGCATCGGTATCAAAGAACTGTGGGACATCGATCCGGCCAAACACCGTCCGGGCTTGGTGGTGCACACCGCCGGCTGGCCGCTGAGCGAATCCGGCTCGCCGGGTGGCGGTTTCCTGTACCACCTGGAAAACGGCCAAGTGGCGCTGGGTCTGATCGTCGACCTGTCCTACTCCAACCCGCACGTTTCGCCGTTCGACGAGATGCAGCGTTGGAAGACTAATCCGGAAATCAGCCAGTACCTAGAAGGCGGCAAGCGCGTAGTGTACGGCGCCCGTGCCATCACCAAGGGCGGCCTGCAATCACTGCCGAAAATGAGCCTGCCGGGCGCGTTGCTGGTCGGCTGTGACGCTGGCACCTTGAACTTCGCCAAGATCAAAGGCAGCCACACCGCGATGAAATCCGGCATGATCGCTGCGGAAGTGATCGCTAAAGCGCTGGCTGCAGGCCGTCAGAGCGACGAGCTGGTGGAGTACAAAGACGCCTTCGAAAAGAGCTGGGTATTTGAAGAACTGTACGCCCAGCGCAACTTCGGCCCGGCGCAGCACAAGTTCGGTAACTTGGTGGGCTCCGCCTACGCCTTTATCGACATCAACCTGTTCAACGGCAAGCTACCGTGGACCATGCACGATACGGTACCGGACTACGCCACGCTGAAGCTGGCCTCAGAGTCGAAGAAAATCGACTACCCGAAGCCGGACGGCAAACTGACCTTCAACAAACTGGACTCGGTGTTCCTGTCCAACACCAACCACGAAGAAGATCAGCCCTGCCACCTGCGTTTGACCGACCCGTCGATCCCGATCAACGTCAACTTGCCGAAGTGGGACGAGCCGGCACAGCGTTATTGCCCGGCCGGTGTGTACGAAGTGGTCGCCAACGACGACGGCTCCAAGCGGTTCCAGATCAACGCGCAGAACTGCGTGCACTGTAAAACCTGTGACATCAAGGACCCCAGCCAGAACATCACCTGGGTGGCCCCTGAAGGCACCGGCGGCCCGAACTACCCGAACATGTAATGTCCGGTGGTGTCCGCCCATAAAAAAGCCCGGCTGAAGCCGGGCTTTTTTATGGCGTAAAAGCAGCGTCAGTCGCGCAGCACATAGGCAAGGATCTCCACCACCTGCTCGGTGGTCTGCGCCCACGCCAAGGCGGCAGCATCCACTTCTTTGAGCGGATGCACGATGTCTTCCGCGTGCAGCGTGATGTACGGCTTGTTCAACGCCGCGCAGAAACCCGCGTCAAACGCCGCGTTCCACTGTTTGTATTTATCGCCAAAACGCACCACCACCAAATCAGCCTGCTCAATCAGCGTCTTGGTGCGGATGGCGTTGACCTTGGCCGATTTGTGGTCGCGCCAGAATGGCACGGATTCGGCACCCAAACCGTCGCCGGCGGCGTCGCTGGCATCGTGGTCGGTGACGGCGGAGGTGAAGCGTACAGCCAGACCGCGCGCTGCTGCACCTTGGATGATCTGATCGCGCCAGTCGGTGTGGATCTCACCGGACAGGTAAACGGTAAAGGACATCGTTGCTCCCACTGTGTCGAGAAAAACGGGCCCGCCGGGGCCGCAAAACGATGGGCGATGGTAGCACGCCGGCGTTAATCCTGCCGGACGATGGCGGTGTCCAGGCGGGTCAGCCCGAAGCCCTGCAACACCCGCTGCAACGCCGGATCAACAACGCCGGAGGTCAGTAGCACGCGGTCTTCGCCGGCCGCTGCATCACGCTGTGGCAGCAGCGACCGGGTGCGGCGGGCGATGGCTTCCGCGGGATCAAGCCAGTCCACCGGCCACGGCGCCACCGCACGCAGGGTATTGAGCAAGAACGGATAGTGGGTGCAGGCCAGCACCACAATGTCGGTGCGCTGACCCTCCTGTTCGACAAAGCAGGGCGCGATCAATTCACGCAGTCGCTGCTCGTCCACCGCATCGCCACGCAGCTGCTGTTCAGCCATGGCCGCGAGGCCGGCAGCGCCCACCAACGTCACCCGGCAACTGGCGGCAAACTCATCGATCAGTTCGCGCGTATAGGCACGCTGCACGGTGCCCGGCGTGGCCAGCACCGACACCTGGCCCGAGCGGGTGCGCGCCGCCGCCGGCTTAATCGCCGGCACCGTCCCAACAAACACCACCGCTGGGTACGCCGCGCGCAGATCCGCCAACGCCAGTGTCGACGCCGTATTGCAGGCAATCACCACCACTTGCGGCGCATAACGCACCAGCAGGGTCCCGAACAGCGCCACCAGACGTTCGCGTAGCGCGCCTTCCTGCCAATCGCCGTAAGGAAAGCCGGCATCGTCGGCGACGTAAACGAACGGATAATCACGCACCTGCGCGCGCAACTCACGCAGCACCGACAAGCCACCCAGCCCGCTGTCGAACACCAATACCGGTGCTGCCGCCCTCTCCTGCCCGTCCATGCCCTGCCTCGGTTCTGTGTTTGACGGCGGCCATGCTACCGTTGTCCCACTGTGCTTGGTAAGCCTCATCGCATCGCCCCCACCTTTGGGCGCGCCGGCGATGGACAGCCGCCGGGCACTGTTGATCATCTTGCAGCTGGACCAACCACCGAGTTTCTCCATGAACCGCGCCACCATTCACCGCGACACCCTGCAGGCTAACCAGGCCGGCTTCCTGCGCTATCTGCAGCAGCGCGACAAGCTGGCGCTGCTGCCGCAGGTGCTGGCGCTAGCCGCCGAGCAACTGCCGCAGCACCAGGAGCGCATCCCGCTGTTGCAGCTGCGGCGGTTCTACGACCAGGTTGCCGCCCTAACTGGCGATCCGTTATTCGGCATGGAAAATACCCGCTGCATCGAACTCGATCAGCTGCCGATGCTGACCACGCTGCGCTTGGCGCTGGACCAGGCCGGCATCCAGCGGCCGCCGCTGGCGTTGACGTTGCGGCTGCTGGCGCGCTATCTGCAGATCATCACCGAAGTGGTGCGCTGCACGGTGATTCCCGGCAACGCCAGCCTGCGTCTGCAGCTGCACCCGTTCCACCCGGATGCTGTGAGCCTGCACCAAATCGAAGGCACCACGACCGGCATTCTACGGATCGTCGAGGCCTTCAATGACGTGCAACCGCGCGCCATTTACTTGCCGCATGCTCGCGATGCCGAGCAAAGCGCCTATCTCGCCAGCATTTGGGGCGCCCCGGTGCATGCCGGCAGCGACCGCTGCGAGCTGTACTTCCAGCTGCCGCCGGCGACCCCATCCGCGCCACTGGAAACGCTGCTGCCACCGCTGCAGAAACTGCTCGACGAAAGCTTCCCCGAGCGCTCGTTGCTGGAGCGCTGCCAGCACCTGCTGGCCACCTCGCTCGGGCTTGGCGAACCGCGCCGCGACACCCTCGCGGCAGCATTAGGCATCAGTGTCAGCACCTTGCAGCGCCGCCTCAGCGAGGCCGGCACCAGTTTCGGTGTCGAGTTGGAGCAGGTGCGCAAACAGCAGGCGCAGCTACTGCTGCAGCGCAACTCGCTGTCCACCCGCGACGCCGCGTTTTTGCTCGGCTTCCAATCCAGCAGCCAGTTCTTCAAGGCGTTCAAGCAGTGGTTTGACCAGACTCCGGCGGAATACCGCGCCCGCCGCCAGCCATCGTGATGCCATCGCCGGCCGTGGCCTATCGCAGCGCCCTCGCCGCAGGCTTCCAGCCTGATCCCGGCCAGGCCGCTGCAGTCAACGCATTGGAGCAGTGCTACCAAGCTTTGCAGCAAGGAAAGTCGCCTCGCGGACTGTATCTGTGGGGGCCGGTAGGTCGTGGTAAAACGTGGCTGATGGACCTGTTCCACCACAATCTGCCGGTGCCAGCCCGCCGCCAGCACTTCCACCATTTCATGCGCTGGATCCACCAGCGCCTGCATCAACTGCACCGCCAGCCGAACCCGCTGCAGCAGTTAGCGGCAGAGCTGGCCGCGTCGGTGCGGGTGTTATGCCTGGATGAGCTTTACGTGTCCGACATCGGTGACGCGATGCTGCTCGGCGGCCTGTTCCAAGCACTGTTTGAGCAGCCGCTAACGCTGGTGGTGACCTCCAACCAGCCGCCGTCAGCCTTGTATGCTGGCGGCTTCAATTACGACCGCTTCGCCCCGGCCGTCGCCGCTTTGCAGCAGCACCTGCAACTGGTCGCCGTGGACGGAGACGCCGATCACCGGCTGCATCCGGCAGCACGGCTCCAGCGTTACTGGGTCGACGACGAAGCCGGTTTCATCGAGGCGTTCCGCCAGCGTGGCGGTACACCCGCCGCGCCGACCGCGCTGACACTGGGCGGCCGCCAGCTACCGGTGCAGCAATGCCGGGGCGATCAGCTGTGGTGTGATTTCAATGCGCTGTGCGAAGCGCCCTGGGCCGCACAGGATTACATCCAACTGTGCGACGACTGGGCCGGCATCTGGCTCAGCGCCCTGCCTCCCCTCGGCGGCACGCCCCAGCCAATGCGCATTGCACGCGGCACCGAAGACGGCGCCCAGCGGGTGGCGGCCGGCGATCGGCAGCTGCCGGCATTGGCGCCCCGTGACGACAGCGTGCGCCGTTTCATTGCGCTGGTGGATGAGTGCTATGACCGCGGCCGGCCGCTGTATCTGAGTGCGTCGGTACCGCTGCCGCAGCTGTACAACGACGGTCACCTGACCTTTGCCTTCCGCCGCACCCTCAGCCGCTTGCTGGCGATGCAGCGCGCCGACTACGGGGAGTGACGCCAGTCCGGCTGGCCGGCGGCCAGTGCCACTGCCTGCGGCAACCGATCCGGCAATACTTCCAACGCTTGCTGCCAGTCTTGCTGGCTTTCCAACACCGCTATCACCTCCGGCCACGGCTCGGCCCAGATCCCAGGGAAGTCATGCTCGCCCGGCTGCTGCAGCGCGAACGCCAACTGCTCTTTAGGCGGCACAAAAGCAGCATCGACGCCGGGCTTATTACCTCGCGCGTCAATGCGATACCAGCCATGGCGCGGCAGATACACCGCATTCAGCCCGTGCAGGCAAAACTGGTCGCGGCCAGGCGCCAACCGCAAACGCTGGTAGCACAGCCCCGCTGGCAATCCAGCCGCGCGCAGTAACGCCGCCAGCAGATGGCTCTTGGCGTAGCAGTAACCGACCCGCTCCGCCAGCACTTCGCTGGCGGTACAGGTCACCGGATTACGGCGCACGTCGACGCAATGATCGATCTGGTCGCGCACAAACAGAAAGCACTGCTCGGCGGTGGCCCGTGCATCGCCCGCCACCCGCAGCGCCTCGGCCTGGGCACGAATGGCCGGATGCGCCACCTCGATCACCCGGCAGCCCGCCAAATAGGGCGGCAACGCCGGATCAGGTTTCATTGTGTTTGTGGCGCCACTTCAAGCGGTACACGTCGTGGCGGCGGTCACGCAGGTTGGTCACTGAGCCTTCTTTGTTGAGCAGCTTAAGGGTTTCCAGGTCCACATCGGCAAATACCAGCATTTCAGTGTTGGCCACCGCCTCAGAAATGATGGCGTCGTGGGGGAAGTAGAAATCGCTCGGTGAAAACACCGCCGACTGCGCGTACTGGATATCGACGTTGTCGACCCCGGGCAACACTCCGCAGCTACCGGAAATCGCCACGTAGCATTCGTTCTCGATGGCGCGTGCTTGGGCACAGTGGCGCACGCGCAAGTAACCGTTTTTAGTGTCGGTCCAGAACGGCACGAACAGGATTTCCATGTCTTGCTCGGCAAGGATCCGGCCCAACTCGGGGAACTCTACGTCGTAGCAAATCAGAATGCCGACCCGGCCGGCGTCAGTTTCGAACACTTGCAGCTCGTCACCGCCCTCAATGCCCCAGTCGCGGCGTTCGCCCGGCGTGATGTGGATCTTGCGCTGCTCTTCCACGGTGCCATCCCGGCGGCACAAGTAGGCAATGTTGTAGACGTTGCCTTCTTCGATCAGCGGCATGGAGCCGGCAATGATGTTGATGTTGTAGCTCACCGCCATGTCCGACAGCGCGTCACGAATCTGGTCGGTGAAGCCGGCCAGGAAACGGATCGCTTCAATCGACGGCAAATCACGGTCAAGCCCCATCAACGGCGCGCTGAAGAATTCCGGCAGTAACGCGAAGTCGGCGCGGTACTCGGCCATGGCATCAACAAAGAACTCCACTTGGCTGAGCAGGTCCTCCACCGAATGCACGGTACGCATGCGACGCTGCACCACACCGAGCCGCACCAGTGTCTTGCTCACATAGCCTTCGTCGTCGTCCGGCTCCGGCATGTAGAGAATGTTGTCCCATTCCAGCAGCGTGGCGTAACCGCGTGAATCTTCGTCTTCCGGCAGGTAGCGTTTCAGCAGTCGCTTGACGTCGAAGTCGTTGGCCAACTGGAACGACAAAATGGGGTCGTATATTTTCTGGCGCTGCACCTGCTCGATGTATTCCAACGCGGACATCTGATCCGCGTGGCGGCCGTAGCCCGGCAACCGACCACCGGCAAGAATGGCCCGCAGGTTTTCCTCACGGCACAGCTCCTTGCGCGCCTCATACAACCGCCGACCGAGGCGGTAACCACGGAATTCCGGGTGCACAAATACATCCAGTCCATACAGCGCATCGCCGTCGTCATCGTGGGAGTGCACTTGGCTGTCAGTGATCAGGTCTTCGTAGCGGTGCGGGTTGGAGAAACGGTCGTATTTCACCTTGATGGTCAGCGCTGCCGCCACCAATTCGTCGTTATCGACAATGCCGAGCTGGCCGTCCGGGAACAGCTCGATCAGTTCCTTCACCGTGTCCATCGACCAAGCGCCGCCGATATCGGCGTAGACAATGTCCATCAACGCCGCAAGGTCCGGGTAGTCCGCCGCAGTCAGCGGCCGCAGGCGCAGCTTTACGCTATCTTCAGCCATGGCATCCTCGGTTTATTCAGTGGGGGGAGTGAAAGGCAATCAGCCAGTGGCGATGGCGCTCGTGCAGCGCATCCACCGGGCTGGGGTACAATGCCACGCCATCGGGACGCAGAAACAACGTCGCGCCGCCGTTCAATTGCACGCAACCGGCCAGCTGCCGCGCTACGTAGCCCTGCGCTGGCAACCAGGTTGGCGCCAATGCCGGCGGAAAAGCAGCGTGCCCGATCACACCATTGCCGAGCGGATCATCCACATAGTCGGCGGCGCGGTACAGCACCACCGCCGCGGCATCGATCACCAGCGCTTTATGGTCGTGGAAGAGAAGCAGGTTGGCGGGACCGCGGCCGGGCCGTTCGATCAGCCGAGTTAGGCGGATGACGCTGTCAGACATGGCGGCATGATACCGGGACAGAATTGAACATGGTTGCAAAGATCCGTAAACAGCAGTGGGTCATCCTCACCGGCGCTGGCATTTCTGCCGAGTCCGGCATCGGCACTTTCCGTGACAGCGGCGGCCTCTGGGAACGCCATCGTATTGAAGATGTGGCCACCCCGGAAGCCTTCCTGCGTGCGCCCAGTCGGGTCCATGATTTCTACAACGCGCGCCGCGCCCAGCTGGACGACCCGGCCATTGCCCCCAACGCGGCTCACTGGGCGCTGGCACGGCTGGAAGCGGCCCTGCCAGACCAGGTGCTGCTGGTCACCCAGAACGTGGACGACCTGCACGAACGCGCCGGCAGCCGCAATCTGATTCATATGCACGGTGCGCTGCGCAGTGGCCTCTGCCGCTGGTGCGACCATCGCTTTGCGGTGGCGGACAGGCTCAGCGTCGACCATCAGTGCGGCGCCTGCCAACGTAGCGCCGGCCTGCGACCGGACATCGTCTGGTTTGGCGAGATGCCCTATGAGATGGACCGCATCCATGCCGCCCTCGCCCGCTGCACTCAGTTCGTCAGTATCGGCACCTCCGGCCATGTGTACCCGGCCGCCGGCTTTGTCGATGTGGCACGCGACGCAGGCGCCGACACGCTGGAATTGAATTTGGAACGGTCCGAGATCGGCAACCGTTTCCATCACCACATCGCCGGACCCGCGAGCAAGACGGTGCCAGCCTGGGTGGATCGAGTTCTGCAATCGCAGTGACAGCCGGGGCTCGGTTTCACGCCCCTGCCCTTTGGGCTATATTCCCTACCCTCCCCGAACGGCAAGGAACCTTTGATCGCCATGGCGCAAGAACAAGTGGATGACCTGAACATCGAATCACAAACGCTGCTGATCACGCCGCGGGAATTGAAGGCCAAGCTGCCGCTGACCGACAGCGCACGCAACACCGTGGCCGCCGGTCGCAATGCGGTGCGCGACATCCTCGACCACAAGGATCACCGCCTGTTCGTAGTGATCGGCCCGTGCTCGATCCACGACGTCAAAGCGGCCCACGAATACGCCGACCGCCTGAAAGCGTTGGCCGACGAAGTCAGTGACACGCTGCTGCTGGTACTGCGCGTGTACTTCGAAAAGCCGCGCACCACGGTGGGCTGGAAGGGGCTCATCAACGACCCCTATATGAACGACACCTTCAAGATCGAAGACGGCCTGCACATTGCCCGCCAGCTGTTGGTGGACATGGCTGAGAAAGGCCTGCCGACGGCCACCGAAGCGCTGGATCCGATCACTCCGCAGTACTTGCAAGACCTGATCACCTGGTCCGCCATCGGCGCGCGCACCACCGAGTCACAGACACACCGGGAAATGTCCTCCGGCCTGTCCAGCCCGGTGGGCTTCAAAAACGGCACCGACGGCAGCCTGGAAGTGGCCATCAACGCCATGCTCAGCGTGCGCAGCCAGCACCGCTTCCTCGGCATCGACATTGATGGCAAGACCGCCATCACCGTCACTCGCGGCAACCCCTACGGCCACGTAGTGCTGCGTGGCGGCGGCGGCAAGCCGAACTACGATTCAGTGTCGGTGGCGCTGGCCGAACAGGCGCTGGAGAAAGCTAAGGTGTCTACCAACATCATGGTTGACTGCAGCCACGCCAACTCCAACAAGGACCCGGCACTACAAACGCTGGTGCTGGAAAACATCACCAACCAGATCCTTGAGGGCAACCGCTCCATCGTCGGCCTGATGGTGGAATCCAACCTGCGCCACGGCAACCAAAGCATTCCGGCGGACTTGTCACAGCTGGAGTACGGCGTGTCGGTCACCGACGGCTGCATCGGCTGGGACGACACCGAGCAGTCGCTGCGCACCATGGCCGAGCGTCTGCGCCACGTGCTGCCGCAGCGCATGGCCGCGCAAGACTGAGTATCCAGTTCAGGGCTTCACCCTTGCGGGCGC
This sequence comes from Alcanivorax sp. REN37, assembly GCF_041102775.1. NCBI lineage: Bacteria > Pseudomonadati > Pseudomonadota > Gammaproteobacteria > Oceanospirillales > Alcanivoracaceae > Isoalcanivorax > Isoalcanivorax beigongshangi. The sequence continues at coordinate 1,525,129 of NZ_JBGCUO010000001.1, read as the reverse complement.
CTCAGGGCGCCCGCAATGCGTTGCGCAACACCGCAAACACTCGCTCATCGTCACATTGGCTGACATTGAAGCGCATGAACTCCGCCGCCCGCAGTGCCGGACTAAAGGCATTGCCCGGCGCCAACACCACGCCCTGCTCCAGACTGCGACGCGCCACCGCTGCCGCATCACGGCCGTGTGGCAACCGGCACCACAAAAACATGCCCGCATCCGGCCGCAACCATGGCGTGATGCCAAGCGCCGCCAGCCGCACCAGACACTGCTCCCGCCGCTGCGCCAAACGCTGGCGCACCTGCTCCATGTGCCGCGCGTAACCGCCATCCGTGATCGCCGCCAGCACCAGAGCGGCCGCCAACCGATTACCCCCGAAGCCGGTGGCAATGTGCACCTCCAGCAGTTGCTGCAACCATTCCGGCCGCGCTGCGATGTAGCCGCACCGCACCGAGGCCGACAGCGTTTTCGAAAAACTGCCGGTCTGAATCACGCGCTGCAGACCATCGTAGGCCGCCAGCCGTGGCGCCGGGCTGAGTTCGAAATCGTGGAAAATATCGTCTTCCACAATCACCAGCCCTGCCTGCTCCGCCAGCAGCAACACCCGGTGCGCCACTGCCGGCGACCAGCGCGCACCGGTGGGATTATGCAAGCCGGAATTGGTCAGATAGAGCTTCGGTTGGTGGGCCTGCAACGCCGCTTCAAACGCTGGGAGATCGGGCCCCTGCGGAGTGAAGGGCACCCCTATCAGGGTCACGCGGTGGGCACTGAGCAGGGTATGGAAGTTGAAGTAACAAGGGTCGTCCACCAACACCACATCCCCGGGCGACAGAAACACCCGCGCGATGAGGTCCAGTGCATGGGTGCCGGAGTCGGTCAACAACAACTGCTCAGCCGCCGCCTCGACACCACTGTGGGCCAAGCGCCGAACCAATACTTGGCGCAGTGCGGCACTGCCTTGTGGCGGCGCGTAATCGGCCAGTTCCGCGCCATTGCCGCGGGCCAGACCACGCAACGCACGGCGCACACCGATTTGGTACAGCCAGTCCGGCGGCAGCCACCCGCAGCCCGGCTTGAGTAAAGCGGGATCCGCTTCCAGCGCTTGGCGCGATAACCACAGCGGGTCTAGGTCCGGCGCTCGCGGCGGTCCTTGCGGCGCCAGTTTCAGTGGCGCCACCGCCGTGGCGGCCACGTAGAAGCCGGCGCCCGGCCGAGACACCAAGCGCCCCTGCGCAACCAGGCGCGCGTACGCCTCCACTACCGTCGATGCTGATACCGCCAAGGCCTTGGCCTGGGCGCGCACCGACGGCAGACGGCTACCTGGTGGTGCAGTACGGCAAGCAATACGGGATTCAATATCGTCGATCACGCGCTGCACGCGCGGGCTGTTACCTGACATGGCCTCATCACCGTACTGGTTAGTTATCCAAACAGTTCGGCAAAAGTGTATGGCTCCGTATCTGGGACCACCAGCGTCGTTGTTCTTCAATGGCAGCTCCCAACAGGAGCGCCCCATGTCCCCAAACCAACTTGGCTGGCTGCAAGGCAGCCTCGGCATGCTGATCTTTGCCGGGTCACTGCCGGCCACTCGCATCGCGGTACTCGATCTAGCGCCGATGTTGCTGACCAGCGCCCGGGCGGTGATTGCCGGCCTGTTGGCGCTACTGTTGTTGGCGGTGCTGCGACCACCGCGCCCGCGGCGCAGCGAATGGCCGGCAGTGGCACTCACCGCCGTGGGGGGTGTGATCGGCTTTCCGTTACTCACCGCTCTGGCACTGGAAACCATCAGCGCCACCCGCGCGCTGGTATTTGTCGGACTGCTGCCACTATGCACCGCACTGTGGGGCCAATGGCGCAGCGGCGAGCGGCCGGGCACGGCATTTTGGCTATGCGCCGTGATCGGCAGCGCCTGCGTCAGTGGCTACGCCCTGGCCAGCGGCGAACCCGGCCACCGGCTCGGCGACGGCCTGATGGTGGCCAGTATTTTGCTCTGTGGCATGGGTTACGCGGAAGGCGCCAGTCTGACGCGCCGGCTAGGCGGCTGGCAGGTCATTAGCTGGGCGCTGGTAGGCGCCTTGCCACTGATGGCGCTGTGGCTGCTGCTGAGCTGGCCCACACAACCGCTGGCGTGGTCAGCGGGCGCGATCTGGAGTCTGCTCTATGTGTCGGTGTTCAGCATGTTGGTAGGTTTCATCTTCTGGTACCGGGGGCTGGCACTGGGCGGCATCGCTGCCGTGGGTCAGCTGCAGCTGTTGCAGCCCTTCATTGGCATGGCGCTGGCAGCGCTGTTGCTCGATGAATCGATCAGTGCCGGCATGCTCGCCGCCGCCGCGGCCGCCGCCGTGTGCGTCGGCGCCGCCAAGCATATGGCAGCACGGCAGCGCTGACACGGCATCGGCTTACGGGTGATGTCAGGAAGGTTCAATAGGGAAAACACCGCGCGGAGCAATTCCGGTGAGACCGCCGCCACATGAAGGCCCGGCTAACAGCCCAACCGTGACAATCACTGCGCGATGCGAGTTAAGCGAGGGTCAGAAGGTACCCAATAAAAATGACGCGCCGTCGCTTTCCACCCACAGCGACGTTTCGTCGTCTTGCTCGCGCGGCTGCGCCCATTCCACCAACTGGTAGAACACATTGCGGTGCAGCCGCGCGTTGAGGCCGCCACGCACATGCAGGTAAGGACGCGGCTCGCCGTCTTCGGTCAGCTCCACCCACAGCCGGTGCTCCGGCCCGGCAATCACGGCATCGCCACTGAGGGTGGTGAACAGCAGACGCGGACCTTGCTCGCCCGTCAGTTGCTCCACCGTCACCGCCATGAACGGCGCGTCGTCCACCTCGATCAGCAGCCGCTCGGCCGGGGTCACCAGCACAATGCCGTCGTCGTCGCGGCGCAGAATCGAAGAGAACACCCGCACCAAGGCGTCGCGGCGAATCGGTTCCCCTTCGTGGTACCAAGTGCCATCCACCGCGATGCGGATGTCGATGCGGCCGTTATGCGCCGGGTGCCAGCGGTCCACCGGCGGCAAACCGCTGCCGCCCTGCTCCGCTTGTGCCACCAGCGCGGCCAGCCGCGCCTCGCGCTCAGTCATCACGACGTCCACGCTGACCCTTGTTGCCCATGCGGATGCCGACATTGATGAGGAAGTCAGTGAAGTCCTCTTTGTCATCGATGTACTTCTGGTAGAACGGCGACTCCATCAGCCCCACCGCGCCGTGGGCCAGCGCCCACGCCAAGGCGATGTGGTAGTACGGCGGCACCGGTTCCAGCGTATCCGCCTTCATGCCTTGCTCGATGGTGCGCACCAGGCTGTCCAGGTTCTTGGCTCGGATGGTGTGCAGCTTGTCCACCAGTTCCGGTACCGCTTGCTCTTTAATCACCTTGTTCTCGAGGCGATCGAACAGCTGGTAACGGCGTGGCTGCTGAATGCGGAAGCTGAAGTATTCGCGCGGCAACCGCTCACGGTCGTCCTCTCCGTCGATGCTACGGAACAGCTCGGCCAGGTCTTCCTCATAGCGGATCATCAGCAGCAGGTAGATTTCGTTCTTGGTCTCGAAGTGCTTGTAGATGGTGCCTTTGCCAATGCCCACCTGGTCAGCGATCATCTCCACGGTGACACGGTCCTCACCGTGCTCCAGGAACAGTGCCAACGCCGCGTCAAGGATTTCCCGTTCCCGCTGGCGAAACTCTTGAGCCTTGCGCGCTGCCTTTTCCAAGTCACCCATGTGACACCTTCTCCTTGTACCGTCTGTGCTTCCCCGCGGAACAGAAAACGGGGCGGTCACTAGGGTAAGGCGTTTGAAATTCAAAGAAAATGGCTGTTGCGACCAGCTGTCTGCTGCAGCCGGGTGCGAGGCCGCCAAGGAGTGCCGCCATGACCGACCATCGCCATGAATTTCCGCAACATCCGCAGTTGCTGTACCTGAACCACGCGGCGGTATCGCCATGGCCGGCACGCACCGCCCGCGCGGTGGCGGAGTTCGCCGAGCAGAACCTACTGCAAGGCGCCGCTGATTATCCGCAGTGGCTGCAGGTAGAGCAGCGCCTGCGCCAGCAACTGGCGCAGTTAATCAATATCGACTCTCCCAATGACATCGCGCTGGTGAAGAACACCTCTGAGGGCCTGTCGATGATTGCCATGGGCCTCGACTGGCGCGACGGCGACGAGGTGGTGATCAGCGACGAGGAGTTCCCGTCCAACCGCATTCCCTGGGAAGCGCTGGCTGCGCGCGGCGTATTTACCCGTGTGGTCGCGCTCGGCGGCGCCGATCCGGAAGCCGAACTGATTGCCGCACTGGGTCCACGCACCCGTCTGCTGTCGATCAGCTCGGTGCAGTTTGCCAGCGGCCGCCGGCTCGATCTCGAGCGTCTCGGTGACGCCTGCCGCCGCCATGGGGTGCTGTTCTGCGTCGATGCGATCCAAAGCCTCGGCGCCCAGCCGTTTGACGCGCAGGCCTGCGGGGCAGATTTCGTAGTCGCTGATGGGCACAAGTGGATGCTCGGCCCGGAGGGACTGGGCCTGTTCTACAGCCGCCCGGCGGCCCGCGATCAACTGGCGCTGACGCAGTACGGTTGGCACATGGTGGAAGATGCCGGCAATTATGACCGCACCGACTGGCAACCGGCCGCCAGTGCGCGCCGGTTCGAATGCGGCAGCCCGAACATGCTCGGCATCCATGCGCTATCGGCCAGTCTGTCGTTACTGCTGGAGGTGGGGTTGGAGCACGTGGCGATGCACATCGAATCACACGTGCAAGCATTACAAGACGGTCTCGCAGGCCACGGCCAATTGTGCTCCCCGAGCGATCCGGCACGCCGCGCAGGCATTTTGGTATGGCGGCCGGACGGTGATCTACTCGCCGCCCACCAGCGCGTCACCGCCGCCGGTCTGATCTGCGCTCGACGCGGCGGCGGCCTGCGGTTGTCTCCGCATTTCTATCACGACCCATCAGTCATCGACCGCGTGCTGCGCATCCTGCTAGCATAGCCACCATGAGCGCACCGCATTCCTCCCCCAGTACTTTCTCCGAGTGGCTTGATGCCCAGCATCCGCACCATGGCCCCCGGTTGTCCGACTTCGACCGCGTCCGCGAACTGGTGCGGCCTGGAGACGTGTTGCTGATCGACGGCCGCAGCCGGTTGGATGCGCGCCTGCGCCGCATCCTGCAGACGCGCTGGACGCAAGCCGCGCTGTACTTGGGGCGGCTAAAGGATCTGCGTGATCCGTCGCTGCGCGCCACGGTCACCGAATACCTGCCCTGTGAACCCGACACACAGTTGATCCTGCGTGCCCTGCCCCATGGCGGCATCCAGTTGCAGGTGTTGCCGGAGTTGCAGGGTGAGCATCTGCGCCTGTGCCGGCCCCGCGGCCTGGGTGAAGAGGATGCCCAGACCGTGATCCGCTATGGTCTCAGCCGACTCGGTGTGGTCAGCCGACTGCGCTGGCCAGAGGCGCTGTTCCTGATGTTGCCGTGGGGATTACTGCCGGAACGCTGGCGGCGCCCACTGCTGATGCGTTACGCCGGCCGCATGCTGCGGGCACTGAACGGCAGCACCATTGGCGAAGCGTTTTCGTTCATCCAGTTCCCGGTGCTGCCTCTCGTGAAGCGCACCGATACTGACATTTCTCGGTTGTACCGCCGCCACCCGCGGTTGTTCCTCGCCAGTGACTTCGATCACTCGCCCTACTTCGACGTGGTGAAGTACCCGTTTGTCGACCAGACCGACGAGCGCCAGATGCGGCTGTTGCCGTGGAAAGGCAGCCTCGGCGTACTGGATGACGCCCGTCGCCAGACCGACGCCCCCCAGTTCAGCGATCAGCCGTCCGAGTGACACGGGCGCCGCTTGGCGGCGGCGCAGTGATCGGCCTGCCATTCGCACGCCTTGATGAACAAGCGGAAGAAGTTCTTGCGGGTCGCGCTGGCCAGCTCTGCCGGGCTGATACCTTGCAGCGCCGCCACCGCCTGCGCCACTTCGCTGACAAAACGCGGCTCGTTCTGCTTGCCGCGGTAAGGCACCGGCGCCAACCACGGCGAGTCGGTCTCGATCAGCAGCCGCTCCAGCGGCAGTGCCCGCACCACGTCACGCAGCGCGTCGGCATTGCGGAACGTGACGATGCCGGAAATAGAAATGTAGAAGCCAAGCTTGATCGCCGCCTCAGCGGTGGCTAGATCCTCGGTGAAGCAGTGCAGTACGCCGCGCACCTTGCCGCCACCGTACTCGCGCAACATGGCCAGCGTGTCCTCCCGGGCGCCCCGGGTGTGCACGATCAGCGGCAAGCCAGTTTCACGGGCCGCCAAGATGTGCGTGGCAAAGCGCTGCTGCTGCTCCTTCGCATCCACCGGGTCGTCGAGATAGTCGAGCCCAGTCTCGCCGATGGCGACCACCTTGGGATGCGCCGACAGCGTTTTCAATTCCATCAGCGTAGCGGCTTCGGCATTGCGGTACAGCGGATGCACGCCGACGCTGGCGAACACCTGCGGCCAGCATTCGGCCAACTGCCGTACCTGCGGGAAACTGGCCAAGTCGACGCCGATGCACAGCATGTGCGACACGCCCGCCGCAGCGGTGGCGGCCATCAACGCATCGAAATCGCCGCCATAGGCATCCAGTTTCAAGCGATCAAGATGGCAATGTGAATCGACCAATCCCGTCAGGGACGGCGATGGCACAGCAGTCATGGTCTCTGTCCGTTCAGCTACATGGTGTGGGTCGGCCGATCTGACTCCAAGGAGCCCGCCAGACAAGCCTCGATAGTACGCTGCGCGGTATCGTCCTGATCGGAAAATTGCACGCCGATGCCGGCGCTCCGTTGCCCTTGCGCACCCTTCGGGGTGATCCAGACCACCCGTCCAGCGACCGGAATTTTTTCCGGCTCATCCATCAGCGTCAACAGCAGGAAGATTTCCTCACCGAGCTGATAGTCGCGGGTGGTTGGCACAAACAACCCGCCGTGTTTCAGATACGGCATATAGGCCGCGTACAGCACCGCCTTGTCCTTGATGTTCAGTGACAGGATGCCACTGCGGCCACCGGGCATTTTCATCACTCTTCCCCTTACGTCAATGTGGTGCGTCCGTGCCCCCGCACGGCGCCCCTTATCCACCCCTGCCGCCGATCCCCATCGACCGCAGCGGCGTGATTCACAGCTGCGCCACCTGTTCGATGCCGGCCAACACCAACATCAACTGTTCGAGCAGCAGATCCTTGTTCGGGTTGGCGCCAGAAGCATGCAGCCGGCGCGCCCGCACCAACGCCTCGGCAAACGCCAGCAGTCGCGCCTGTGGCACCTGTGCCAACGCCGCCAGTGGCCCACGCAGTTGCGGGTCATCGACGCCCGGCAGACCGTTGGCTTGACGCAGTGCTTGGTGGACCCAGCCGTGGCACGACGCCAGCCAGTCAGCCACGTCGCTCGGATTAAGCTGGCGCGCCGCGCTGACGGCACTGATTTCGCCCAGTGCAACGCGGTGCAGTACCGCAACCGCTTTACCACGAGCGGCAAACCCATCGCTCTGTTCCAGCGCTAACGCTTTGATCGGTGCCCCACCCGCAGCGGTCAGCAGCGCCTGCGCCGGCGTCATACCGCCCACTTGCGGGGCCAGCCATTCCAGCGCCAATGCCTCATCCGGGGTACCCAGCCGGCGCATCTGGCAGCGACTGAGCACGGTAGGCAGCAACGCGCTAGTGCGGTAACTGACCAACAGCAGCAGCGTCTGCGCGCCCGGCTCTTCCAGCGTCTTCAGCAGCGCGTTCTGAGACGCCCGATTCATGGCTTCCGCCGGCTCCAGCAGCACCACCCGGTAACCGCTGTATTGTGCCGTGCGGGCGCTAAATTCCACCACTTCGCGCACCTGGTCGATGCGGATCGCCTTACCGGTTTCCGCTGGCGCTACCCGCAGCAAGTCTGGATGGGTGCCGGAGGTGCTCAGATGACAACCTTGGCACTCACCGCAGGCCAACCCGCCGCGCGGCCGCTCACACAACAGCCATTGCACCAACGACTGCGCCAACTGCAAGGCGCCAGTGCCGGCGGCGGCGCTGAGCAGTAACGCATGGGGCAGACGCCCTTCCTGCTGCTGGGCCTGCATCTGCGCCAGCGCCTCGCGGTGCCACGGGTTCGGAGCTTGAATCGCGGCACTCATTGCGGCCCCCAGCGGCGCAGAGCTTCGGCCAGCAACTCTTGCACCTGCTGCTGCACTTGTTTCAGCGGCGCGGCGGCCTGCACGGTACGGAAGCGTTCCGGTTCCGCCGCAGCACGGGCCACATAAGTGGCGCGCACCCGCTCGAAGAAATCCTGTTGCTCTTGCTCAATACGATCCAGCGCCGCGCGTTGACGGGCGCGGGCCAAGCCGTCCGCCACCGGCAAATCAAACAGCAACGTCAAGTGCGGCCGCAGCCCGCCGAGCACGGTCTGCTCCAGTGCGCCGATCAGCGCCGACGACAACCCGCGGCCACCGCCTTGATAGGCATAAGTGGCATCGGTAAAACGGTCACACAGCACCCACTTCCCGGCGGCCAAGGCCGGCTCAATGACCTGCGCTACATGCTGGGCGCGAGCGGCGAACACCAAACACAGCTCAGTGGCCGGTGCCAGCGGTTCATCGCCAGCGTGCACAAACAGGGTGCGAATCTGCTCTGCCAGCGGCGTGCCGCCAGGCTCACGAGTACAGACCACCTCGACGCCCTGCCCGCGCAGCCACTCCGCAGCCCAGAGCAGGTTGCTGCTTTTGCCAGCCCCCTCGCCACCTTCGAAGGTGATGAAACGGCCGCTCATGGGCTCACCTCCGCCGGCGCCGGGCTGGAGCGGTAATCGTCACGGCGATTGAGCTGGAAGCGCCGCACTGCCTGTTCGTGATCGCGCAGGCTGTTGGTGAATTCGTGGGAGCCGTCGCCGCGGGCAACGAAATACAAAGCTTTGCGGTCGCTAGGATTCAGGGTCGCCACGATCGCTGCCGCACCGGGCATAGCGATCGGCGTCGGCGGCAAGCCGGCGATCTGGTAGGTGTTGTAGGGGGTGAACTCACGCAAGTCGGCACGGCGAATGCGGCCATCGTACCGCTCGCCCATGCCGTAGATGACGGTGGGGTCGGTCTGCAAACGCATACCGCGCTGCAAGCGGCGCACAAACACCGCAGCGATGTCAGCCCGCTCGCTGGGTACACCGGTTTCACGCTCAACGATGGAGGCCATGATCAGCGCCTCATACGGCGACGCATAGGGCAGCCCCTCTGCGCGACTCGCCCAGGCGTTGTCCAGCAGCTGCTGCTGGCGTGCCAGTGCGCGACGCAGCAGCGCCAAATCGCTGTCACCACGGGTATAAAAATAGGTATCCGGTGCAAACCAGCCTTCCGGGTGCTGCCCGGGGCGCTCCAGCGCTGCCATCAGCTCGGCGTCACTGAGCGCGGCACTGTCCTGCCGCAGGCCATCTGCCGACGCCAACTGCCGGCGCCAGTCGCGGAACGTGCTGCCTTCTACAAAGGTCAGCGCACGCTGCACCACATCACCCCGGTTCAGCGCCGCGATCAGCTGTTGCAACGACATGCCCGGTGTCAGCCGGTATTCGCCGGCGTGAATGCGGGCGGCGTCAGGTTGCTGTTTCAGGTACAGCCGCAGCGCCCAACGTACCCGGCGCTGGTGCAGGCCGTCGCCGAGCAGACCGTCGGCGGCCAGCCGGTTGACCACCGCTGACAGATGGCTGCCGCGCGGCACTTCCAACGGACGTTGCTCGGCCAGCGGCAACGGCGTACGCAGTGCCTCGCCCAACCAGCCAGCACCGAGCGGCAGTGCTGCCAGCGTCAGCACCACCAGTGCGCCGAGCAGCACAAGCAGGGTTTTCTTCATTGAAAAAGCTGTTCCAGTTCAGACTGAAGTGCCCGGGTGGTGGTGCCCACCGGCCAGGACCAGCCTGCCAGTGTACGGACCGGCATGATTCCAGCAACACTGTTGCACACCAACACTTCATCGGCGGTCGCGAAAACCGATAGATCACGGGGATCCTGCGCCACCTCACCGAGCTGCTCCAGCAGCCAGCTGCGGGCCACACCGGCCACCCCAGCCTGGTCCAGCGACGGTGTCCACCACTGCTCGCCGTGGCGCACGAACAAATTCATGGCGCTGCACTCGACCACCCAACCGGCGCTATCGCAGAGTACGCCTTCATCCCAACCCGCCGCGGACACTTCCGCGCGTGCCAAGACCTGTTCCAGACGGTTGAGATGCTTGAGGCCGGCCAGCGCCGGTTGGCGCGCCAGTTGCAGCGAACACAGGCCGAGCTTCACGCCCTGCTCGCGCAGCGCGACGGCAGGCGGTTGCAATGGATGCAGTCGCGCCCACAGCTGTGGCTGCAAAGACGCGGGGCGGGCGTAGCCGCGCCCACCCTCGCCGGCGCTGAGGATCAGTTTCAGCACCGCTGGGCGGTCGCAGCGCGCCAGCGCTTGTTCCAGTGCCTGGTCCAACCGTTGCGCCATCAGCGGCAGTCCGAGCCGCTGGGCGCCGGCCAGTAGCCGAGCCCGATGAAAACGCCACAGCGGCGCGCCACTCGGCTGCAGCCTGAGCGTCTCGAACAGGCCATCGCCATAGGCCAGCGCCCGGTCACGGTCACTGGGTGTTGGTGTCCAGATCACCGCGTCGGCGGAGTCCACTCAGACCTTGCGCAGCAGCAGTGAGCTGTTGGTGCCGCCGAATCCGAACGAGTTAGACAGCGCATACTCGATCGGCTTCTGCTGGGCGGTGTGGGCGACGAAGTTCAGGTCGCAGCCCTCATCCGGATTGTCGAGGTTGATGGTCGGTGGCAGCACACCATCACGCAGCGCCAGCATGGTGAAGATGGCTTCTGCGGCGCCCGCAGCCCCAAGCATATGGCCGGTCATCGACTTGGTGGAACTCATGGCCAACTGATTGGCCTGTTCGCCAAATACCTGGCGTACCGCTGCCAGCTCGGCCAGGTCGCCAATCTTGGTCGAGGTGCCGTGGGCGTTGATGTAGCCCACTTGGTCGGTATTGAGCGCGGCGTCACGCAGCGCGTTGCGCATGGCCAGCGCCGCGCCGGCACCGTCCGGCGGCGTGCCGGTGATGTGGTAGGCGTCACCGCTCATGCCAAAGCCGACCAGCTCCGCATAGATCTGCGCGCCACGGGCGCGAGCGTGCTCGTATTCCTCCAGCACCACCACGCCGGCACCGTCAGCCAGTACGAAACCATCGCGATCGCGGTCCCACGGGCGGCTGGCACGGCCCGGTTCATCGTTGCGGGTGGACAGCGCTCTGGCCGCAGCAAAACCGGACATCCCCAACGGGCTGGAGGCTTTCTCGGCACCGCCGGCCACCATCACTTCGGCGTTGCCGTACATGATCTGCTGGGCCGCGATACCGATGCTGTGGGCGCCGGTGGTGCAGGCGGTGACCAGTGCGAAGTTGGGGCCGGTGAAGCCGTACTGGATCGACAGGTTGCCGGAAATCATATTGATGATGTTGCCGGGCACGAAGAACGGCGATACCCGGCGCGGACCACCTTCCAGCATTTTGCGGTGGTTTTCTTCGATACCGGTGAGGCCACCAATGCCGGAACCCACCGCCACGCCAATGCGGCTCGGATCGATGCCGGCATCCGCAATGCCAGCGTCGCGGATCGCCTGAATACCGGCCACCATGCCGTACTGGATGAACACATCCATCTTGCGTGCTTCCTTGGAGGAGAAGTACGCATCCAGATCAAACTGCGGTACCAGCCCAGCAATCTGGGTGGACAAGCCAGCGGTATCGAAATGGTCAATGGTGCCGATGCCGCTCTCGCCCGCCACCAGACGCTGCCAGGTGCTGGCCACATCTGTTCCAAGCGGACTCAACAGCCCGATTCCGGTCACCACAACACGACGTCTGCTCACTGCCTTTCCTCCGAGGATGGATCTTGCCTGGCGCGCGAGTATACGCAAAAAGCGTCCCGCCCCCGCCGCGACTTTGTGTCAATTGATGAGCGCCGGCGCCCGCGCCGGACAAAAAAAACCGCAGGCCCACGCTGGTGAGCCTGCGGTTTTTCGTTGATCTGGCAGAAGGGCCGGATCAGGAAGCGTGTTGCTTCACGTAGTCGATGGCAGCCTGCACGGTGCTGATCTTCTCGGCTTCCTCGTCAGGAATTTCGGTTTCGAATTCCTCTTCGAGAGCCATCACCAGCTCCACGGTGTCCAGCGAGTCGGCGCCCAGGTCTTCCACGAAGGATGCTTCTGCCTTGACGTCTTCCGGCTTCACACCCAGCTGTTCGATGATGATCTTGGCGACTCTTTCTTCAATGCTGCTCATGATCCTGACTCTCTCCTGTTTTGGTGTCAGTGCACCTCAGGCGGCTATTCTAGGGGAACGCTGTTTGACCATGCAAGCAATCCCCCCAGCCCCTGAACGTGCGTTTGTTGCGAATTATTCGCCTTGCATTTCAAAGACCTGGAACCACAGCTTTGCTGTAGTCAAAAAGCTCAACCGGTAAACATGCCGCCATTGACGTGCACCGTGGTGCCGGTGACGTAGGCGGCGCCGTCCGAGGCGAGCCAAGCTACCGCGCTGGCCACCTCGCTGGCCTCACCTAAACGCGCCAGCGGAATACTGCCCAACAGCACTTCACGCTGGGCTTCTGGCAGCGCATCGGTCATGTCGGTGCGGATGAAACCCGGCGCCACGGTGTTAACGGTGATCGCCCGAGAACCCAACTCACGCGCCACGGCCCGGCTAAACCCTTCCACCCCACCCTTGGCAGCGGCGTAGTTGGCCTGGCCCGGGTTACCCATCACGCCCACCACCGAGCTGATGTTGATGACACGGCCCCAGCGCGCCCGGGTCATGCCTTTCAGGCAAGCGCGGGTGACACGGAACAGGGCGCTGAGGTTGGTGTTGATCACCTCATCCCACTCCTCGTCTTTCATGCGCAGCATGATGTTGTCGCGGGTGATGCCGGCATTGTTGACCAGCACCAGTGGCGTACCGAAGCGTTGCTGGATCTCAGCCAAGGCAGCGGTGACCGAATCGGCATCCGCTACGTTCATCACCACGCCGCCGCCGGCATTGCCGGCCGCTGCCAGCGTTTCACCGATACGCGCGGCACCGGCCTCGGTGGTGGCGGTGCCGACCACTACGAAACCCGCGTCGGCCAACGCCGCAGCAATTGCCTGGCCAATACCACGTGACGCACCAGTGACCAGGGCCACACGGGCCGTGCTTTGCTCAGTCATGCCATCTCCTCAATCGACCGCTCAGCCGTTGGGCGTTTCCGCCATCAGCGTATCGCGGTTTTCCAGGGCCACCACTTCGACAGCCCGATCAATGCGTTTCACCAGTCCGCCCAGTACTTTGCCCGGACCGCACTCATAACCGCGGGTGACACCTTCAGCGGCCAGCTTCTGCACCACTTCCACCCAACGCACCGGCGCGTACAACTGACGCACCAGTGCATCTTTGATGCGTGCGGGATCGGTTTCCACCGCCACATCGACATTGTTCACCACCGGTATTTCCGGAGCATGAAGACGGATACCCTCCAACACCTGCGCCAACTGCTCGGCAGCCGGATGCATTAGCGCACAGTGAGACGGCACGCTGACTGACAGCGGCATGGCGCGTTTAGCACCGGCCGCTTTGCACGCGTCCACCGCGCGAGCGACCGCCGCCGCACTGCCGGCAATCACTACCTGGCCCGGCGCGTTGAAGTTGACGGCCTCGACCACGTCGCCGTCAGCCGCGGCAGCACAGGCAGCGCGCACGGCATCATCATCCAGACCGAGAATCGCGGCCATGCTGCCCTGCCCTTCGGCCACCGCGGCCTGCATCAGTTGTCCGCGCCGCTCCACCAGTCGCACCGCGTCACCAAGGCTCAGCGCACCGGCACAGCACAGCGCGGTGTATTCGCCCAGGCTATGCCCCGCCAGCCATTGCGGGCGGTGACCCCCACGGTGCAGCCACAGTCGCCACAGTGCCACACCGGCGGTCAACAGCGCCGGCTGGGTGCGGTCGGTGCGACCGAGATCGGCCTCCGGCCCATTCTGCACCAGCGCCCAGAGGTCGTACTCCAAGGCCCCGGAGGCTTCATTGAAAGTGTGCTGCAACACCGCTTCGTCCGCGAAGTCGGCCAGCATGCCCACGGACTGCGAACCTTGGCCGGGGAACAGGAATGCACTCTTGGTCATCGAAATCTACTCCGTCACTGCAGGGCGCGGCGCATTATGCAATGACTCTCCAGTCTGCGCCTGCGCCGGTTGCAACAAATTCTTATGGGGTTTCCGGCGATGACGCCGCCAAGGCAGACTGGATCAGCGCCGGCACGTTGCGCTCAGCCTCCTGCAGCGCCACCCGCAGGGCAAACAGGAAGCCTTTTTCGCCGGCGCCGCCGTGGCTCTTCACCACCACGCCATTGAGGCCCACCAGCGAGGCGCCATTGTAGCGTTCCGGATCGAGCCGCTGCTTGAGGCCATTGAGGATCGGCAGTGACGCCAACCCGCTCAACTTGCGCCACCAGCTCTGATTGATTTGCTCACGGATCACATGGGAGAACATGCCGGCCACGCCTTCCATGGTTTTCAACGCCACGTTGCCGACAAAGCCGTCACACACCACCACATCCGCCTCGCCGGCAAAGATGCCGTTACCTTCAATGAAGCCGGTGTAATGCAGTTGCGGATGGGCCTGCAACTGGCGAGCGGCGTCTTTGATCAGCTCGTTGCCCTTGATGTCTTCCTCGCCGATGTTGAGCAGTGCCACCCGCGGCTGCGGCTGCCCCAACGCTCGCGCCAGGGCCGAACCCATCAGAGCGAACTGCAGCAGATGCTCCGCCTCGGAATCGACGTTGGCGCCCAGATCAAGCATGTGGCAATGGCCGGTTTGGGTAGGAATTGCGGTGCAGATCGCCGGGCGTTCAATGCCCGGCAGCGTTTTCAGCACAAAGCGGCTGACCGCCATCAGTGCACCGGTGTTGCCGGCGCTGACCATGGCTTGAGCACGGCCTTCTTTTACCTGGTTCACCGCCACCCGCAGCGAGGAGTCTTTCTTGACCCGCATCGCGACCGCCACCGGGTCGTCCATCAACACCACATCATTGGCCGGCACCACCTGCAGGCGCGGGTGGTCGCTGAGCTGGTGCTGGGCCAGGGCTTCGGCCAGCGGTTCAGGCTGGCCCACCATCAATATCCGTACACCGGCATGTTCGGCCAGCAGCGCCTTCACCGCCGGCACTGTCACCGGCAGGCCGGCGTCGCCGCCCATTGCGTCTACGGCCAAAGTCAGATCGGCCATGGAGTCTCCTCAGTGCGCCTTCGCATCGCTATTCCCGCTGTCGACGGGCGGCCAGTACAGCCGCGCCGGTTCGGCACCGGGATCAAATACCACCAGCCCATGATCGGCCGCCAACGCACACAGCCGCTGGCGCGCCGCCTCGGCGCAGGACCAAGCAAAACCCAAAACGGCTGCGTCGCTGTCGACACAGTAGTCGGTCAATCGTTCTTCTTCCTGTGCCGCACACAGCATGGCGGCAATACCGGCATCGAAATGCGGACCTGCAATCGGCGGATACAGCCGGCGCAGCCTGGCCAACAAGGCGGCCAAGGCGGGCACCGGCTCGCCGCCATCCTGCACCGCAGCCATACGCTGGTGCCAGCTCGGATCAGTGGCCGGCCGCCGCTCGGACGGCGGCAACAGCACCATCAGGGGATAACTCATGGAGTGGGTTTCTCCCGCGCCGCTCAGGGTGGGCTAAAGGTAGGAGCTTGGGGACAGACTGACAACGAAAAACGGGAGCCGCAGCTCCCGTTTTTCGTAACCTGGCGTGACCGCCGGATTACCTGCGGTCGACTTATTCCTCGTCGGCGTCGGCCGGCTTGATCACCTGACGGCCGCGGTACATGCCTTCCGGTGAAATGTGGTGACGACGGTGCACTTCGCCGGTCTGGGTGTCTTCGGTCAGGGTCGGGGCCGAAAGAGCGTCGTGCGAGCGACGCATGTCACGCTTGGAACGTGTTTTCCGATTCTGTTGAACTGCCATGGTGCGCTCCTGTGGGGCTTATTCGTGACCGCGCCCGTTTTTCAGGCTGGCCAAGATTGCAAAAGGGTTTTCCGCTTTCGTTGCCGCCGGCGCCTCATCTTCGGTGACCAGCACGTCCGGGAGGTCCGTCGGGCATTGCTCATGCATGGCAACAAGCGGCAGTGCCAGCAGCAATTCTTCTTCCAGCAGCGGCACCGGCGACATACGTTCATCGGTGATCAGCCACGGATCGTAGCGCTCCGGCAAGGCCGGGATGTCATCTTCGCTGAACACCAGCGCCAGACATACCCGCGCCTGCACCGGGTAAGCCACCGCATCAAGGCAACGCTGGCAAGTCATCGACAGCGTTGCAGTGATAGTGCCTTCCACGATACGCAGGCTTTCCTCGTCCTGACGGGCGAAACGTAGGTCGTAACGAACCGGCTCACCCGGACTCAGCGTAATTCCGTTGAGTCGGGGAAGCTCCGATACCGTGGTCTCGCCACTCAAGCTCCCGCCTTGATCAGCCAGCTTGCGCGGCTCGATGTAGTGCGGCAATTGCCCTGAAAACATAAGCGCGCAATTCTAGGGCGCGCCTGCCCTGCTGTCAAAGGCTGTCAAAAAAGCCAACACATTGAGAAACAAGGCTATTTTGATGCCGGCTGAAAACTGTCGCGTTACACTTGCGTTTTTTCGACGCCGACCTGCCGGAGTTGCCCATGCGCGCGTTGCACTTGCCCTTGATTCTTGGCTCTTCCTCACCGTTTCGCCGCGAGCTGCTGGAGCGGCTGCAGCTGACCTTCCAATGCCACAGCCCCGACATTGACGAGCAGCGCTTGGCGGATGAGTCAGCCGATGCACTGGTGCTGCGCCTTGCCAGCGGCAAGGCGGATGCGGTGGCGGAGCAATTTCCGCCGGCTTTCGTCATTGGCTCGGACCAAGTGGCAGTGACCGCCGCCGGCACCATCCTCGGCAAGCCCGGCGATGCGACCACCGCCGTGGCGCAACTGATGGCATCCAGCGGTACTACGGTGACGTTTCACACCGGACTGTGCCTACTCAACAGCGATAGCGGTCGGCGCCAGACAGTCGTAGAACACTTCAGCGTGCGCTTCCGTGCCTTTACCGAGCACGAAGCCCGCCGCTACGTGGCCGCCGAGCAGCCCCTCAACTGCGCGGGCAGTTTCAAATCCGAAGGTCTCGGCATCACCTTGTTCGACGCCATGGAAGGCCGCGACCCCAACAGCCTGATCGGACTGCCGCTGATCGCCTTATGCGACATGCTGCGAGCCGAGGGCGTGGCGCTACCGTGACGCTCAACCGCTTGGCGGCGTGACCACCACCGGGCAAGCCGGCAACACCGTCAAAGCCTGACCGATATCCCACTGCCCATTACGGGCGGCCAACAACGCCGGCCGATACTCGGCCAGCAACGCCCACAGCCGCGCCAGCGTTTCGGTGTCTGGCTGACCGCTGATGTGCTCAGGATGAAAGTGCATCTGGAACGCACGCAGGGTGTCGCAGGTGGCGCGGTCCGCCACGCCGGACACCGGCAGCGGATAACCGTAATCGCGCAGCGCCTGCTGCAGTGCCGTGACACTGGGCCAGCGCTGTTCGAACCGCTCTCGATAATGAGCCAGATGCTCATCGTCCGGCCACGCCGCCAACCCCTGCTCCCCCAACCACTGCCACGGGAACGCCGGCCCGGGATCCAGCTTGCGCGACGGCGCCACATCCGCATGGGCCAGCACTTGTTCCGGCGGAATCTCGTAGCGCGCCATCAGGTCACGTACTAGCGCCGCCACCGCCGCCATCTGACCGGCGCCATAGGCTTCCCACACCCGCCCTTGCGGTGTGTCCAGCGGACCGATGTTAACAATCTCGATGCCAATCGAGGTGTCATTGAGATGCTCACGCCCGGCCCAGCCACTGCTGCCGGCGTGCCACGCACGCTCGCTTTCCGGCAGCAACTGATAAACCCGCGGCGCGCCGTCATCAGCCTGGCGCGGCACCACATAATGAGCACTGACCTGAGGGCCAGTGAGCGTGCGCAATGCCCGCTCGGTGTCGGACCGGGTGTAATGCAGGATGATGAAGCGCACGCGGCGATCGAACCCGGTCGCCGCGTGGCGATGATCGACCCGGTAGCCGTCACGCTGCTCCAACGGCGGACTTTGGCAGCCCACTGACAATATAA
Source organism: Alcanivorax sp. REN37 (assembly GCF_041102775.1). Taxonomy (NCBI): domain Bacteria; kingdom Pseudomonadati; phylum Pseudomonadota; class Gammaproteobacteria; order Oceanospirillales; family Alcanivoracaceae; genus Isoalcanivorax; species Isoalcanivorax beigongshangi. Next base: position 1,506,952 of record NZ_JBGCUO010000001.1, on the reverse strand, counting down.
GAAGCAGCAGGACGACAGCGGCACGTCGCATGATCAGCGCAGACCTGGCCCCTGCAGACCGAGCGCCTGGCCCAAGCCCTGACCGACAGACACACCGAAGCCGCCAAGCAGGCGCTCAAACGGATTCGGGGTGACAGTGTAGTCCACCACTTCTTCAACACCGACCACATCGCGGGCAACACTGCCGGCGCTGCCGAAGCCATCGGCTAGCCCCAACTCCACCGCTTTAGCGCCCGACCACACCAGCCCGGAGAACAGCTCCGGATGGCCGTCGCTCTGCAGCCGCTCACCGCGCCCCTGCTTCACCGCGTCGATGAACTGACCGTGCACCTCATCGAGCATCAGCTGGAAGTGCTCGCGGTCACCCTCTTGCACCGGCTGGAACGGATCCAGCAATGCCTTACTCTCGCCAGCGGTCTGCACCCGGCGCTCGATGCCAAGTTTGTCCATCGCCTCGGTGAAGCCGAACCCGGCCATGATGACGCCGATGGAGCCGACGATAGAGGCTGGATCGACGTAAATTTCATCGGCCGCCGCCGCGATATAGTAGGCGCCTGACGCCCCCAGATCGGTAATCACTGCGTACAACTTTTTATCCGGATGCTTATCACGCAGACGCTGAATCTCGCGGTAAACATAGCCGGACTGCACCGGCGAACCGCCCGGACTGTTAATGCGCAGCAACACCGCCTTGGAATGCTCCGCCTCGAACGCCCGGCGCAGCCCGCCGGTCAGTGCATCGGCATTGGCCTCAGCCCCCGGCGCGATCATGCCGGACAGATCCACCAACGCCACGTGCGGCGTCAGCGTCGGCGCGGCCGCGCCGCTGAAGCCCAGCCGCAGCGGCAGGAACAACACCAGCATCAACAGCAAATAGCCGAGGGTGGCAAAGCGGAAGAAGATGCTCCAACGGCGCTGCTTGCGCTGCTCGTCCTGCATCGTCAGCACCAGCTTTTCGATCAGGCGCCACTCTTTTTGTGATTCCGGCGGGGTGGAACGGTTAGCGTGCGGGTCCATCCAAGGCCTCCAACGACTGCGCTGCGGGAAGTGAAATCAGCTCGAGCATCTGCTCCAAACGGTCAATGAGCGCCAGCGGGCGGTGCTGGCGCAACATCTCGGCACTGTGAGCGCCATACAACACTCCGACCCGGTCGATACCCGCGCGTTCGGCCATTTCCAGGTCAAAGGTGGTATCGCCCACCATCAGGGCCTGCTCCGGCGCTACCCCGAACTGCTCCAGCAATTGGTACAGCATGGTCGGGTCCGGCTTGGAGCGGGTTTCGTCGGCGCAGCGGGAGCCGGCAAACCAGTGGCCAAGCCCGGTGGCAGACCACACCCGGTCCAGCCCGCGCCGGCTCTTGCCGGTCGCCACCGCCATGGTAACGCCGCCATCCCGCAGCGCGGCAAGGGTGTCCGCCACCGTCGGGAACAACGGATTGGGTACCTTCTCGGCCACCACGAAGTGATCGGCATAGTGATCGCGCATGGCCACCACCTGCTGCATCGATTCGTTCGGGTACAACGCCTGGATCGCCTCGATCAGGCCGAGCCCGATGATGCTGCGGTAGGCGTCATCCGCCAACCGCGGCAAGCCGGTATCCTGCGCCGCCGCCGCCAAGCAGCGGACGATGCGCTCGGTGGAGTCCATCAAAGTACCGTCCCAGTCAAAAATCACCAGTTGGTAAGCTTTCATCGGTTTTGCAATGTCCTGTGGTCAGGCGCCGGGGCGGCGCAATTGTTCCAAGGCGGCCTCGAACGGCTCATCCAACGGCGCTTCCACTTTCAGCGGCTGGCCGGTTTCCGGATGCCGCAGTGCCAGTAGGCGCGCATGCAGGAACAGCCGGTTGCTGCCGAGGCGAGCGCCCCACTGCTGGTTGATGTCGTCGCGACCGTATTTATTGTCACCCAGCAGCGGGAAACCGCCGTACTGGGCGTGCACGCGAATCTGGTGAGTGCGGCCAGTGATCAGCTCCGCCTCCACCAGCGCCAACTCACCGAAGCGCTCAATCAGCCGGAATTCAGTGCGTGAAGGCTTGCCTTCGCGCGACACCTTCACCACCCGTTCATTGCCATGGGCCAGCTTCAGCAGCGGCGCCTCAATGGTTTTCCGGGTGCCGGTGAAACCGTGGCACAGCAGCCAATAGCGTTTTTCGATACCACCGTCCTTCATCTGCCGCTGTACCCGGCGCAGAAACCCACGATGGCGCGCCACCATAATGGCGCCGGAGGTATCACGATCGAGCCGGTGCACCAGTTCCAACGAAGCACGCTGCTCAGGATGCAGCGCACGCAGCGTTTCGATCAGCCCGAGGCTAATACCCGAGCCACCATGCACTGCCAAACCTGCCGGCTTGTTATAGACGTACAACCATTCGTCTTCGAACAAGCGGCTGCGCGACAGTCGCTCAGCTAATCCGGCGCCCACCGGCGCCGGGGCGCCCTCTTCGGCTACCCGGATTGGCGGCACTCGCACTTCGTCACCGGCTTCCAACCGCAATACCTGCTTGGCGCGCTTGCCGTTCACGCGCACTTGGCCGTCGCGGATGATCCGGTAGATGCGGGATTTCGGCACCCCCTTGAGCAGCGCCATGAGGAAGTTGTCGAGCCGCTGGCCGGCACGGTCGTCCTGCACCCGGTGGTAAGTGACGCTGGGCACCGCAGCGCCGGCGGAAGTACGAGAGTCAGACATGGCACACATCACGGAAAATGGGCGCAAAGTGTATCACTTGCACAGGGCGCTGGCGGCCTTCCCAGCGACGCCTGTATCTGATTGATGTGTCAGTTATTTTGCTGCTATAGTCGGCCGTCGGTCCGCTCCGGCCCACGGCGACGCGATGCGAACATTCGCCGGACCCCGGGAACCGCTCTGTGCAGCATTATTGCGCGGGCGTGACCTTCCCGGCGGGCATAACGAAAGGTCCCGACACGCACCGAATCAAGGCCCGACTGCCTGCGGTGCGACACGCAGTCCAGACAGGTGTCACACCGCAACAGTCCGTTTAGTACGATGGCACCCGCGCGCCGCCTTCCGCGCCGCGGGTGATGTGATAACTCGGTGGCCCTGCAGTAACGCCTGCGAAAGGCGACAGATCGACAGTAGAAAGATGCCGTTCGGCGGCCCCATGCCGGCGAGCGCCAATGGCTTCCGATGCGCACCGTCCCCCTGACCCGGGCACGCCGCAGCGGAGCCCACGCGACTTTCCACCATCAACGAGGAAGTCAGCGGTGTGACAATGAGCGAGCCCCGACCCGGGCTCCTACCATCCGGTGCACGGCCACACGCCGCGCACCGGACCCGACGTGGTTGTCCGCCCTGCCCTCAATCTGCCGCATCCAGGCGCGCTTCTGCCCGGCGACCCTTGAATGTGGTACGACCATGAAACGCATGTTGATCAACGCAACGCACCCTGAAGAGGTCCGCGTTGCTCTGGTGGACGGCCAGCGTCTTTACGATCTGGATATCGAACACCGCACCCGTGAACAGAAAAAAGCCAACATCTACAAAGGCAAGATCACCCGCGTCGAGCCGTCGCTGGAAGCGGCGTTTGTCGACTTCGGCGCCGAACGCCACGGCTTCCTGCCGCTGAAAGAAATCTCCCGCCAATACTTCAGCAAAGACCCCAAGGACATCCAGGGCCGCATCAACATCAAAGATGTGATCCGCGAAGGCCAAGAGGTCATCGTGCAGGTGGATAAGGAAGAGCGCGGCAACAAGGGCGCAGCACTGTCCACCTTTATCAGTCTTGCTGGCCGCTATTTGGTACTGATGCCTAACAACCCCCGCGCCGGCGGCATCTCGCGCCGCATCGAGGGTGAAGAGCGTCAGGAACTGAAAGAAGCGCTCGGGGCACTGAAGATTCCCGACGACATGGGCGTGATTGTGCGCACCGCCGGGCTCGGCCGCTCCGCCGAAGAACTGCAGTGGGATCTGGATTACCTGCTCAAGCTGTGGACCTCCATCAGCGAAGCCTCCACCGGCCGCAACGCGCCGTTCTTGGTGTACCAAGAATCCAACGTCATCATCCGTGCGATCCGCGATTACCTGCGTAAGGATATCGGCGAGGTATTGATCGACTCTGAGGACACCTACGCCGAAGCGTCCGGGTTCGTGAACCAGCTGATGAGCGACTTCGCGCACAAGATCAAGCTGTACAAAGACGAAACCCCACTGTTCTCGCGCTACCAGATCGAGTCACAGATCGAGACTGCGTTCCGCCGCGAAGTGAAACTACCGTCCGGCGGCTCCATCGTTATCGACCCCACCGAAGCGTTGGTGTCCATCGACATCAACTCCTCGCGCGCTACCAAGGGTGCCGACATCGAGGAAACCGCGCTGCAGACCAACCTGGAAGCGGCCGACGAAATTGCCCGTCAGCTGCGTCTGCGCGATATCGGCGGCCTGATCGTGGTCGACTTCATCGACATGGGCCCGGCGCGCAACCAGCGCGACGTGGAAACCCGCCTGCGTGAAGCACTGGAGGCTGACCGCGCCCGTGTACAGGTGGGCCGCATCTCCCGCTTCGGTTTGATGGAACTGTCGCGCCAGCGGCTGCGTCCGTCACTGGGCGAGACCTCCTCCATCGTCTGCCCGCGTTGCCACGGCCAAGGCCACATCCGTGATGTGAAGTCGCTGGCCCTGTCGCTGCTGCGGCTGATCGAAGAAGAAGTAATGAAGGAACGCACCGGCGAGATCCACGCCCAAGTGCCGGTGGCGGTGGGCACCTTCATGCTCAACGAAAAACGCCAGGCGCTGCGCGATATCGAAGACCACTACAAGGTGCGGGTGATTGTGATCCCGAACCCGAACTTGGACACGCCGCACTTCGAAGTACAGCGGGTGCGTGATGACCAAGTAGAAGGCACGCTGGTCAGCCACGAAATGCCGCTGTTGGAAGGCGAGCAGGATCCGACGCTGGTGTTGTCCGCACAGGAAACCGTCATTAAACGCCAAGAAGCTGCGGTGAAGCTGGTCGCGCCGGACACGGCACCCCCGCCGCCGAAAGCGGAGCCGGTACCGACCCCGGGCTTCTGGGCACGCCTAATGGCCTTCTTCGCCCAGCTGTTCGCCAGTCAAGCTGCCGAAACAGACACCCCGGCACCGCGCCAGCGCGGCCGCAACAACAACGCCCGCAACGGTGGCCGCAACGCCCAAAACCGCCGTGGCAGCCAGGACGGCGGCCGTAGCCGTCGTAACGGCAAGGCCGAAGAAGAGCGCAGCGCCGGTGGTCGCCAACAAGGCGAACGTGGTGGCCGCAACAACAACGCCAGCCAGCGTGACGACAAGGAAAAGGAGCGCAACGGCAACCGCGACGAACAAGCGCGTGGTAACCGTCAGACCGAGCGCAAAGAAAAGGACGAACGTCGTCCGGCCCGTGAGCAAAACCGCCAAGACGCGGCCAAACCGGACGCTCCGAAGCCTGATAACGCCAAGCAGGAAGCACCCGCTGCCCGTACTGAACGTGCTCCGCAGCAGGACGCGCAAGGCGAGGACGGTGCTGAGCGCAGCGGCCGTCGCCGCCGTCGCAGCCGTGGTGGCCGCGGTGGCCAGAACAGCGATGCTGCCCGCCAGGACGGCGACACCACCGCGCCGGACCTGGATCAGGACGAACAGGAGCAAGCCGCTGCTGAAAAGCCGCAGCAACTGGACCGTGCTGACCGCGCCGACCGGCGCCCGTCTGGCAAAGACGAGCGCCCGATGCGCCAGCGTCGCGAGCCGGCCCAGCGCACTCCGGCCGCTGCACAACCGGAACCAGCTTCCCCTGCCGCACTGTCCCCGTCAGAAGCTGCCGCAGTCGCCGCCGCCGCGGTGATCGCCAGTGAAACCGAGCAGGAGCGCCAAGCTGCTGCAGTGCAGAACCAAGCCGTTACCGAAACCGCTGATATCGCAGTGGAGGCAACGACTGAAGTGGTGGCACCCGTTGTCGATACGCCGGTGGCGACCACTCCAGTAGCAGACAACGACACCGCCGCGGCAGAACAAAGCGCTGCAGCTGACGTCGTGACCGCTACTGAGCCAGCGGTGGCAGAAGCTGCCCCGGCCACGGAGCCGTCAGCAGCGGCAACCACCCCGGTCGCAGAGGCGGTAACCGCTGAAGCGCCGGCAGCTGCGCCCGAAGCGACGGCCCCGGCCGCCGCCGAAGACACCGCAGCGGTTGCCGACGCTACTGAGCAGCCGGCCGCTGCCGATGCCGAAGTGACCGAACCGCTCACCGTTGAGGAGCCAGAGGTCAAGACGGAGGTCGCCGCTGAGCTGGAGCAGAGCGCGCCAACCGTCGAATCCGACAACGTAGCGGCGGACGGTAGCTCACCGTCACGGGCCTCTAATGACCCACGGGTACTGCGGCGCCAGCAGCTGGCGGCGCAACAATCCGACAGCAACGCCTGATCCACCCGAACCCCCGGCCTCGCGCCGGGGGTTTTGGTTCCGCCCTGCCCTCATATCCCCCGCGTTTTTCTTGTCCCGCCGACAATGGCTCCAGCGCCTTCGCGACGGCAGTTCCAAGCCAATTCCCCGCCCCAACAGACTCTTAATATCGAGCCAAAGTGACACCGATCAATGTCACATTCTGATGAGCATTTTCTGCTCCGCCACAATAATGACGCTGCCACCGAGGCAGTCCGGAGGTTTCCATGGCCCGCCATCAGGCACCGGCTGACCTGCCGCCCATCGTTCCCCAGCGGATGGATTTCCCATTTGCTGATGTGCCGAAACATTGGTTCGACAAGGACCCCGTGTTGACCCATTTCCTCAACGCGCTATCGCTGACCTTCCCGGATGGCGAGCGGTTCTTTGTGGACTCAGTGCGCCACTTCCGTGACCACGCCAAGGATGCGCAGCAACAAGCCGACATTTCCGGCTTCATCGGCCAGGAAGCGATGCACTCGCTGGAGCACCAGACCTTTAACCGCATGCTCGCCGAACAGGGTTACCGGGAAGAAGCCGAAGGAGGCACCGCGCTGGCCAAGCAGCTGATCGGCCTTGGCCGCAAGCGGTTGTCTGCGAAGCAACAGCTGGCCGCCACCGCGGCGCTGGAGCACATCACAGCACTGCTCGCCAACCGTCTGCTGAAAGACCCGGAGCTGCTGGAAAGCATCGATCCCAGCGTGCGCGCGCTCTGGATGTGGCACGCGATCGAGGAGATCGAGCACAAGGCCGTGGCCTATGACCTCTACCAGCAGGTCAGCGGCAGCTACCTGTTGCGGGTGCGCACCATGCTCGCTGCCACCACCGCGCTGGCGACCTATACCGGCCGTTATACCTTCGCGTTCCTGCGTAAAGACGGCCTCAATCGCCGTCCACGCACGTTGTTCCGCGGCGCTTGGCGGCTGTTCGGCCCGAGCGGCTTTTTGACCCGCGCGGTACCGGATTACCTGCAATTCTTCCGCCCCGATTTCCATCCGTGGCTGGAAGACAACACCCACTTGATCGAGCAATGGCGCGGCGTATTGGATCAGCTCTACCCCACCGCCGAAGCCGCCTGACCCGGAGACCGCCATGCACGCTGAGCGCAGCACCCAGTCCATGCTCGACACCGTGGCCACGCCTTACCTGCAGAAAAGCAGCCACGGCACCGACCTTGCTGAACTGAAAGCCTGGCAGCCGCGCCGCACCTTGTGGAATTACGTGCGCCGCGGCCAAACCATGTTGTCTGGTTTGCAACGCAAACACCTGTGGCAGGACCAGCACCGCATCACCTACTTGGAGGGCGGTCAGCGCCAAGGCGAACCGCTGCTGTTGCTGCACGGCTTCGGTGCCAACAAGGAAAACTGGTTGTTTCTCGCCGCCCTGCTGGGCAGCCAGTATCGACTGATCATTCCTGACCTGCCGGGGTTCGGCGAAAGCCACTTCATTGCCACTTCCGACTACCGGCTGGCCACCCAGGCTGATCGCGTAGCGCGCCTGATGGCACAACTGGAACTGCCGGCTGCGCACCTGGTCGGCAACTCCATGGGCGGCGCGATCGCCGGCATCGTGGCAGCCCGCTACCCGCAGCAGGTAGCTTCGCTGACGCTGATGAATGCCGCCGGTCTTGCTGGCGCCAATCCAAGCCGGTTTGAAGCGGCGCTGCGAGACGGCCGTAATCCGTTGATCCCGCGCAACCTGCTGGATGTGATCGCGCTGTTCCGCATCACCACCCACCGCAACCGCCAGGCGCTCACTAGTGTGCTGTCGCCGGTGCTGGCGCCGGACATGACCCATCGCTACCCGGTCAACCACCGCATTTTCCGCGACATGCTGGCAGTGGATGAAGACCCATTGGCACTGTTTTCCTCCATCAACTGCCCCACGCTGATTATGTGGGGCGACCAAGATCAGGTGCTGGATGTGTCCGCAGCAGACAGCTTCAAGCAGCTGATCCCGCACGCGCAGATGAAGATCTTCAAGGAGGTCGGCCATCTGCCGATGCTGGAAGTGCCATTGCCCACCGCACGCGCGCTGAAGCGCTTCTGGCACGGCCTGAAACACTGAGCCTAGGCCCCCGCGTAGCGGGGGCCTACTGCTCTCAGCCGTGCCTCACAGCTCCAAGCGGAGCCAGATTGCGATACTCACAACCTACCGCGCCAACCGGACGCGCACTCTTGAGCAGTAGATAAGCGGCGGCAGGTGGTATCTGTTCGGCTTACGTGGCTGTTCACTCGCGTGACGCCGGAATACCTTTACCCCATCCGCCGTAACCTCCCGTCTTAGCAGCAAAGCAGTTAGCGGATCGAAATATGGCGGGTCTAAGCCGCCAACTGCGCAACGGGAATACAGATGCCGGCCACTACCCGCCTCATTGCTGTACTCAGTGCGGCTGCCCGTGGCCGGGTCACTCAATGAGTAAGCCGCATCAGGCACTCATTCAACTTCCAGTGACAACACGCCTCCCAGGGCTTAAGCGCTGCTCCCGCTGCGCGCCAACAGCGGTAAAAAAACGCTGCGGCACTGCTTACGACTCCTCCTAGGCACACCAGCACCGCCTGCACTGCGCCCGTTGTGGTGCGCGAAATGGCCACCCTCTGACTCTCCCACCGTTAAGAAAATGGCACTGTGGGAGCCGGTCGATCACTACGAAGCCTGACACGTCCAACCCTCTGTCGCGCCGCTGCCATGACCAGCACTCGCCAGTCACCATCGGCGCCACAGCCGCCGGGCACCCTCCTGCGCCCCCACCGGGTTTCAGGTACACTGGCGCCCCTTTTCCCCGTTGGAACCCAGGCTGATGTCGTCCCCCGCTGCGTCGATGCCCCGCGCCCGCCAGGCGCTGTTCGAATACCCGCTGTATTGGGCGGAGTGTTTCGGCACTGCGCCGTTTCTGCCGATGTCGCGGGCGGAGATGGACCAGCTCGGCTGGGATTCCTGCGACATCATCATCGTGACCGGCGATGCCTATGTGGACCATCCGTCGTTCGGCATGGCGATTATCGGCCGTTTACTGGAAGCACAAGGCTTCCGGGTCGGCATCATTGCGCAGCCAGACTGGCACAGTGCGGACGCCTTCATGGCACTGGGCAAGCCGAACCTGTTCTTCGGTGTTGCCGCCGGCAACATGGATTCCATGATCAACCGCTACACCGCCGACCGTAAGCTGCGTTCCGATGACGCTTACACCCCCGGTGGTGAAGCCGGCAAGCGCCCGGATCGCTGCTCGCTGGTGTACAGCCACCGCTGCCGTGAAGCCTATCCGGATGTACCGATCATCCTCGGCGGCATCGAAGCCTCACTGCGCCGCATTGCCCATTACGATTACTGGCAGGACGGTATCCGCCGCTCGATCCTGCTCGACTCCGGTGCCGACCTGCTGCTGTACGGCAACGCCGAGCGTGCGGTGGTGGACGTCGCGCACCGCTTGTCACGGGGCGAGTCGGTGGACACCATCACCGACCTGCGCGGCACTGCGTTCCTGCGCCGCGACACCCCAGCCGGCTGGCTGGAATGGGACTCCACGCGCATCGATCGCCCGGGCCGCATTGACCGTATCATCAACCCCTACGTGAACACTCAGGACTTGGACGAGTGCGAACTGGAGCAGCGCAACGCGCGCCAATTGGGCCAGCCCGACACTCAGGTGGTACAGCTGCAATGGCACCCGCGCCACGACCGTGACCGCACCGTGATCCGGTTGCCCAGCTTCGAAAAAGTGCGTGCCGATGCCGCGCTCTACGCCCACGCCAACCGCGTGCTGCACTTGGAGACCAACCCTGGCAATGCCCGCGCGCTGGTGCAGTCCCACGCAGACCAGGATGTGTGGATCAACCCGCCGCCGATTCCGCTGTCCACCGAAGAAATGGACTACGTATTCGGGCTGCCCTACGCGCGCGTGCCGCACCCGGCCTACGGCGATGCCAAGGTGCCGGCCTACGACATGATTCGGTTCTCCGTGAACATCATGCGCGGCTGCTTCGGCGGCTGTACCTTCTGCTCTATCACCGAGCACGAAGGCCGCATCATCCAGAACCGTTCGCAAGAGTCGATCCTGCGCGAAATCGAAGATATCCGCGACAAGGTGCCCGGCTTCACCGGCATCATCTCTGATCTTGGCGGCCCCACCGCCAACATGTACCGCATCGCCTGCAAGTCGCGAGAAATCGAGGCCGCCTGCCGGCGTCCGAGCTGTGTCTATCCCGGCATTTGCGAGAACCTCAACACCGACCATTCGGCACTGACCGCGCTCTACCGCTCAGCACGCGAACTGCCGGGTGTGAAGAAAATCCTGATCGCGTCCGGATTGCGTTACGACCTCGCCGTGCAGGACCCGGAATATGTGCGCGAACTGGTGACACACCACGTCGGTGGTTATCTGAAAATTGCGCCAGAGCACACCGAAGACGGGCCGCTGTCGAAAATGATGAAGCCCGGCATTGGCAGCTATGATCGGTTCCGTGAATTGTTCGAGAAATTCTCGCGCGAAGCAGGCAAAAAGCAGTACCTGATTCCTTACTTCATCGCCGCCCACCCCGGCACTCGCGATGAGGACATGATGAACCTGGCCCTGTGGCTGAAGCACAACGGCTTCCGCGCTGACCAAGTGCAGGCGTTCTATCCGTCGCCGATGGCAACGGCCACCGCCATGTACCATTCTGGCCGCAACCCGCTGCAGAAAATCAGCTACAAGAGCGAAGGTGTGACGGTGGTCAAGGACCCGGCGCAGCGACGCCTGCATAAAGCCTTCCTGCGCTGGCATGATCCGGTGAATTGGCCACTGCTGCGCGAAGCGCTGACGCGCATGGGCCGCGCCGACTTGATCGGCGACGGCGAACACCAGTTGATCCCGCGCGAACAGCCGAGCCAGGCGCAGGATTACCGCTCACCGCGCCGCAAAAACTCCCAGCGCAGCCCGGGCTCCGGCCCGGGCACGGTGCTGACCCAGCACACCGGACTGCCACCGCGCAACAACGGTGGCCGCAAGCCTCGCCGCAGCTGACGCGGCAACAAGGATGTCGCCGCACCGACTGTCGGTGCGGTGGTGGAAGTCTGACTTGAGCGATATCATCGGGCCCATGAAACCAACACCTCTTACACCCAGTGCCCTGCTGCAAACGCTGCGCAAATACATCCGCCAGCCGTCTGCCGCACCGGCCGCCGAGCCCCAGCGCAAAGAGTTCACCATCGATGTGCTCGCCCGCGAAGCCGACACCACGGTACGTAACGTGCGTGCCTACCAGGACCGTGGCCTGCTGCCGCCGCCGGAAAAGCGCGGCCGCACCGGCATCTATACCGACGTGCACCTGGCGCGGCTGCGCATCATCGGCCAACTGCTGCAACGCGGCTTCACGCTGGCCAATATCCGTGACCTGCTCACCGCCTGGGAGCAGGGCCGCGACCTGAACGACATCCTCGGCCTCGAAGTCGTGGTGACCAGCCCGTGGAGTGACGAGGCGCCCTCTTACCTGAGTTACGAGGAGCTGCTGGAAGCGTTCGGCGACCACCTCACCCAAGAGGTGCTGCTGAAAGCCGTGAAGCTCGACTACATTGAGCCGGAAGGCACCCGCTTGCGTATTCCCAGCCCGCGCATTCTGAACGCCGCCAAGGAACTGGTGCAGGCCGGTATTCCGCTGGAAGCATTGCTGGACGAAGTAGACAAAGTGCGCTTCCAAGTCGACCAGATTGCGGAAGGTTTTGTACGCCTGATCACCACCCACCTGATCGACAGCAAGTACACCGAAACCGAATTGCCGCGTGGCGAGGATGTGCCCGAGCTGGCCAACTTCATCGTGCGGGTGCGGCCGATTGCGGAAATGGTGGTCAGTGCCGAGCTGGCGCGGATCCTCGATCGGGCCATCAACCAAGTGCTGGTGGACCGGCTCGCCAACGTGCTCACGCACATGGAAAATCAGGGCAATCCGCCACAGGATTGATCCCGCTGAACAACGGCCCTTCGGGGCCGTTTTTCATTGCTGTTTTGAACGACATACGGCGGCGGTGGCCGCTATTAGCGAACGGAGTCAGCCGGTGCTTCGCGGCCCTCGCGCGGACTCAAGTTCACCAGCACTGCCCTGTCTCTGGGCAGTCCCCCTCATAGTCGCTGCCGGGTACCGAGCACAGTTCGCACTACTGCGATCGCTCCCGATGATCGAAAGCCGGCAGCGGCCTTGCTGCCCTGTCCCCTACCCTTTGCCGTCTTCCCCCTGAAAAGCCAAAGCCAAAGCCAAAGCCAAAGCCAAAGCCAAAGCCAAAGCCAAAGCCAAAGCCAAAGCCAAAGCTCTTCAGTCTAAGTTCACAGCCCATGCATTTTGGCTCAGCGCGCCACACCCATGATCCCGGCATTTTTTTGCGCTGTAGCGTGCCATCATGTACGCCTTAACCCAGCAGCGGCGATTCTGCGCCGCACCTCCCGGAGCTCGCCCATGACACCCTCCGACAGCATCCAGCGCGGTCACGCGGTTCTTGATTGGAACCGTCGTCATCTGCACCACGAAAGCCAGCTCAGCGAGGCCATCATCGGGGAATGCTTTGCCGAGCAGTTCGTGGTGGCGCCCAACGGTCGCCATTACCAAGCCGACCGAGCGCTGTACTTGGACTTTCTCAATGGCATGAAAAGCACGCTGGAACGCATCGACTACCAAGTGCAGCACACGGTGGCGGATGAGCGCTCAGTGGTGTTCTCGATGCGGGCGCTGCTGTACCGGCCCGGTGGCGTGGAAGAGTCATTCGAAGCGATGCTGATGATGGCGTTCGACGCCGAAGGCAAAGTCACGCTATGGCGGGAGGTGTACCTGCCCAGTCCCCGCTGAGGCCGGGCCGGCGCAGCGCCGGCCGAGTCTGAAAACCGACAGCCGTTCGAGCGTACAGCCATTGGCCTACACCCGAACGGCGTTACACGAAGATGGTCACCACTTGGCGGCTGATGGCCACCAGATCACCCTCGCCATCCCAGAAGCGGGCTTCAATGTTGCAGTAGCCATCGGCGGCGGCGTCGGTGGTGGCTTGGTACTGCCACCATTCGCTGTCCACCACTGGCTTACGAAACTCCACTGACCAGGTCAGCGAGCTGCTCGGTCCCGGGCGCGAGTACATCGGCATCACCGCCGGTGGCCAAGCGTCGATCAGCGCCAGAACGCCCTCTTCGTCCTGCTGCGCACGCGGGGTATGGAAGCGGATCCAGCCACCGATTTCACCGCGCTGGCTGCGGCTGTACGGCACATCGCCGTGCGCCCAGTGCACATCGAAGTTGAGCGTAAAATCTGGCACCAAGCCTTTCACGCGCGGCATTGGGAACGTGTCTGCCGGCGCTTTCATGGCTGGCGCTGGCGGCGGCACCACACTGACGTCTGATTCGCGCGGCAGTCCGAAGCTAACCAGCATCACCGCTTGGGTCGCGCCATCCTGTTCCAGCCGGCACATCGCCTGCGTCACCGATTTGCCTGACCGCAGCACTTCTGCCGACAGCGTTGCGGGCCCCGGTGCCACCGGGCCGACGAACGACACCATCACGTTGCGCACCGGCCGGTCCGGCACCGCTTGGCGCAGGCGCCGGTACAGGATCGCACCGACCAAACCGCCGAAGCAGGCGCGGCCCTGCCCCCATCCATCGGGAATCATCACGGCGTCATCCTGCACCGTGGCGAGAATCTCATCGAAGGTCATCGGGTTGTGCTCTCTCGGGGCCGCCGGGCGGCAGCGGGGAAGCCGGCGAGCAACGCCCGCCGGCGGCAACCATCAGCGGTGGCTGGCGAGCAGCGCGCTGACTTTGGCAATGTAGCGCTGGCGCGCGTCTTGCTGGCCAACACCCTTGAGCTTGGCCCAGGCGTCGTACATGGCACGGCCTTTCACATCCAACATGCCCGGGCGCTTGCCCTGCACGTCGCCGACACTGCCTTGCTTGTAGTGGGCGTAGAGATACAGCAGGTCGTCATTGCTAGGACGTTTGGTCAGGGTGCCCACATCCTGTTTCGCCTGTTCGAAAGCTTGTATGTCACTCATGGCTGATTCCTTGTGGCAGTGTTGATGTCGGTCTCACTCAGCGCTTTCAAGGGCGCGGACAAGCGTGCCGGGTGACGGGGTGTCACATGGCGATAATGCTCAAAAATGCGTACGAAGTCGGCCTGTTGATCGCCGCTGGGCACGAAGCAATCGGCAAACCGCAGCTCTTTGCGCCCGTAATCGATCACCGCCACCACGATTGGCAGCTGGCCCTGTTCGGCAATGTGATAGAAACCCGAGCGGAAAGCCGTGGCAGCATGGCGGGTACCCTCCGGCGCCAGGCCCAAAAACAATTGCGGGTGGGCATCGAACGCCGCCAGTGTCTGCGCCACCACCCCTTCGCGGCTGTCGCGCCGGATCGGAATGCAACCAAGCCAGCGCACCAGCGGCCCCAGCGGCCCGCGGAACAGGCTGCTCTTGGCCATCAAGGTAATGCGCACCTGCAGGGCCAGAATCACCCCGGCCGCCACTATGCCGTCGTAGTTGGACGTATGCGGCGCCCCGATCACCACCGCCTTGGGCACATTGGGCAACTGCCCGACAATGCGCCATCCGATCAATTTAAGCAGCCAGATCCCTAGCCAGCGTGTCAGTCCGTTGCCACGGCGCGGCACCTGCGCGCCGATTACAGGCTCGGTCATAAAAGCATCTCGTTGTTCTTGTCTGGTGCGGACGACAGCGTCCGCGCGCCGCGCATCATAGCAGCGTTGGCGAGCAACTTATTTACCATCTGACTGAATGGTCAGGGCATTGCGGCCACTGTGCTCACGCGCGTGGCCGTGCCCGTGCTGTGGCCTGCGCGGTAAGCGGATCCTCGGGCCACGGATGACGTGGGTAACGCCCCCGCAGGTCCTTGCGCACGGCGAAGTAACCGTCACGCCAGAAGCCAGCCAGATCCTGGGTGATCGCCACCGGACGCCCAGCCGGCGATAACAGATGCAGCGTCACCGGCAGCCGACCCTGCGCCAGCACCGGCGTCTGTTGAAGGCCGAACAACTCCTGCAGTTTGGCCGCCAGTACCGGTCCTGCCGCGGGCCGATAATCGATGGCGGCAGTGCGGCCACTGGGCAACGGCCAGCGCTCTGGCAACCATTGCTGCAACTGCTGTTGCTGCGTCCAATCAAGCCGCGCCGCCAGTGCTTGGGCCACTGGCAGCGCCTGTACTTGCGCCCAGCGCTGGGCACTGCCAAGCCAGTTTCCGAGCCAGCTTTCCAACTGCTCCAGCAGCACTTCATCGCTTACCGCTGGCGCCTGTTCCGGCACCAGCCGGTGTAGCCAAGCTTGGCGCGCGCGCAACTGCTCGGCAGCCTCGTCCCACGGTAATGCGGCGATACCGCGTCGACGGATTTCCGCCGCCAGCGCGGCGCTACGCATGGCGGCGGTGAGGGTTGCCAGCGGCCGCTGGGCCAGTACCAGCGCGCCCAAACGCAGTTCCTCCACCGCCTCCAACGCTTCGGTGCGGGGGTTCCAGTGGCAGCGCCCCTGCCATGCCAACTGCGACGCCAATGCCTGCTCTAACACCGGTTGGGTGATCGGCGCCGCGAGATAGATGCGGCTCTCGCGCGGATCGCCGTCCAGCTCCGGCACCACCAGCCACGGCTCGGCGGCCAGCGG
The DNA here is from genome assembly GCF_041102775.1 of Alcanivorax sp. REN37. Lineage (NCBI taxonomy): Bacteria > Pseudomonadati > Pseudomonadota > Gammaproteobacteria > Oceanospirillales > Alcanivoracaceae > Isoalcanivorax > Isoalcanivorax beigongshangi. The sequence continues at coordinate 1,490,934 of NZ_JBGCUO010000001.1, read as the reverse complement.
ATCCTCCTCTGCCAACCAGGCTCCGCGGCCGTGACTGAGACGGAACCGGGCGGCATCACCGGGCCGACGCTGGGCGATCCGGTCCGGCCAGGCTTGGGCCAGCAACGCGGCCACGGCATCATCTTCCACCGTCTGCAGCGGCGTCGGCGACAACCGCCGCGCCAATGCTCGCAGCGCCGCCAGGCGTCCGGCATCGGCAGCGCTGGCCGGGGTGGCGCCGGTCAGCAAACCGAGCCGGGTAGCAATACGGGTATCACGTTGGCGCAGCGGATCGGCCTCCGACAGCAACGCCGCCAGCGCCGCGCCCAGCGCCGGCTGACGCTGCTGCTCGGCACACAGCCACAGCTGGCCAGCACGCAGTCCCAGTGGCAACTGGTGCAGCCGGCGACCGTGGTCGGTGACGCGGCCGTCGGCCGCTATCGCGCCGAATTGGGTCAACAGTCGGCGCGCAGCGGCCAGCGCCGGCGCTGGCGGCAGATCCAGCCACACCAGTGCAGACGGATCGTGGCACCCCCACACCGCCAGCTCCAACGCCAGCTCCGACAGCTCCTGGCACAGCACATCCGGCGTGCTGTAGTCCGCTAACCGCTCGGTTTCTGCCCACAGCCGATACGCCACCCCCGGCCCCAAACGGCCGGCGCGGCCACTGCGCTGTACCGCACTGGCCTCAGAAACCCGCTCGGTGACCAGACGCGTCGTACCGGAAGCCGGGTCGTAATGGGCACGGCGTTGGTAACCGGCATCCACCACCACACTGATGCCTTCGATGGTGAGCGAGGTTTCTGCGATGGCGGTGGCCAACACCACTTTGCGCTGCCCGGCTGGCGCCGGCGCCAGCACCTGGTCCTGCTGCGCGGCAGACAGATCACCGTACAGGGCATGCAGCGATACGTCGGCCGCCAGCCGGCCGGCCAAATCACGCTGCACGGCGCGGATTTCCCGCTGGCCGGGCAAGAACACCAGCAGCGACCCCGCATGGGCGGCGAGGGCCTGTAACACCGCCGGCGCCACCTGCCCGAGCCACGGCTGACTGCCGGGCGCGCGATAGTGGACTGTGACCGGGTATTGGCGGCCGGCGCTGCGGATCACTGGCGCCGGCGCCAACCGCTGCGCCAACCGTTCGCCGTCAAGCGTGGCCGACATCAGCAGCAAGCGCAGATCCGGGCGCAACGCCTGCTGGCTTTCACGCGCCAGCGCCAGGCCCAGATCGCCATGCAGCGAACGCTCATGGAATTCGTCAAACAGTACCGCGCCGTAGTCGGCCAACTCTGGGTCGGCTTGCAGCAAACGTGTCAGCACCCCTTCGGTGACCACTTCGATGCGGGTGGCTGCCGACACCTTGGTGTCCATGCGGGTGCGGTAGCCCACCGTTTTCCCCACCGGCTCGCCGAGGCACTGGGCCATGTAACGGGCGGCACTGCGCGCCGCCACTCGGCGCGGCTCCAGCATGAGGATGCGGCGTGCCGCCAACCAGTCAGCGCTACGCAGTGCCAGCGGTACGCGGGTGGTCTTGCCCGCACCGGGCGGTGCTTCGAGGATCACGGTGTTGTGGTCGGCCAGCGCGGCCAGCAACTGCGGCAATACCGCGTCAATCGGCGCCGGCGGCAAGTTCGATTCAGCGCGCATGGTCAGTCAGCCACGCCAATACGCCGGCCGCGGCCACCGCGCCGCTGGCAAGGCAGGCACTGAGCAGGTAGCCGCCGGTGGGGGCTTCCCAGTCGAGCATTTCGCCAGCGCAGAACACACCCGGGCAGGCGCTGAGCATCAGCTGCGGAGTCAGCGCCGCGCGCGGCACACCACCGGCGCAGCTGATCGCCTGCTCCAGCGGTGCCGGTTGCTGCAATGGCACCGGCAGTGCTTTAAGGGCGGTAGCCACCGTCAGTGGGTCGGTGCTGGGCGGCGTCAGCTCACGCAGCAGTGCCGCCTTCACCGCATCGCCTTGCAGCACTTTGCGCAGATGGGTGCTCCAAGAGCGCTTGCCGCGCGGCGCCGCCAGCTTTCCCACCAGCTGCTCCCGCGTCAGGTGCGGCAATAGATCCAGCGTCAGGATGCCGGGCAGCTGACGACGCAGATCCGCAGAAGCGGCATAAACCAGCGATCCCTCAATACCGTCGGCACTGACCACGGCTTCACCGAGGCGACGCTGAGGCTGACCGGCGTAATCCTGCCACAGTGCGGCCACATGCTTCAGCGGCGCACCGGCATGCTGGTCGCGGAACCCCGCACTCCACGGCACCCGGAAGCCACAGTTAGCCGGCTGCCACGGCGCCAGTGTCACACCGCGCTGCTGCAACCACGGCACCCAGCTGCCATCGGCGCCGAGTTGCGGCCAACTCGCAGCCCCCAACGCCAGCACTGTGGCACTAGGGCGGCATTGCAGTGCGCCGGTCGGCGTTTCGAACCGCAGCGCGCCCTCTGCGTCCCAGCCACTCCAACGGTGACGCACTTGGGTGCGTACCCCCTGCCGCCGCAATTGCTGCAACCAAGCGCGCAGTAGCGGCGCGGCTTTCATCTGCTGCGGAAATACGCGGCCAGAGCTGCCCACAAAACTGTCGATGCCCAACGACTGCATCCACGGCTGCAAGGTTGAGGGCGGTAACGCCGCTAGCCAATGCGCCACCCACGGCGCGGCCTCGCGGTAGCGCTCGATGAACTGCGGCAACGGCTCGGAATGGGTGATGTTCATGCCGCCGACGCCGGCCATCAGGAATTTACGACCGAAACTGGGCATGCGGTCGTACAGCACCACGGGCACACCGGCGGCACTGAGGTGCTCCGCTGCTTTCAGGCCGGCCGGCCCGGCGCCGATCACCGCCACCCAGGGTGACGTGGGCTGCTGCTCCATGGGGTTCTCGCTGGCAATCAAAACGGGCGCCATTCTCGGCGCCCGGCTTTGTGGTTGTCCATTGCTTCAGTCTTCATCAATGGCGGCGAACTCGGCGGCAAGGAAATCGATCAGCTCTCGTACCGCCGGCAACTGTCCACGCCGCGACGGGAATACCACATGGATCAGCTCGCGGCGTGGTTCCCACTGCTCTAACACCGGCACCAAGCGGCGCTCGGCAAACTGTTCGCTGACCAGCAACCGTGGCAACTGCACCACCCCAAGCCCTGCTTCTGCCGCACGTCGCAGTGCAATCTGGTCGGTGGTCACCAGGCGCGGCTCGAAACGCACCTGACAACGGCGGCCATCCTGATGCAACAGCTGCCATTCAAACTCAGTCTGGCCGGGGTGGGCGCGCGCCAGTCCCGGCCAATCCGCCAACGCCTGCGGATGGCTCGGCATGCCGCGCTCCGCCAGCAACTCAGGACTGGCCACTAGGCACTGGCCGCGATCGGCCAGCACCTTGAGCACGAGGTCACTGTCTTCCAGCGGCGGCGGCCGCACCCGAATCGCCAGATCCAGCCCCTCGCTGAGTACATCGACGCGGCGGTTGGTGGCATCGAGCTGGATCGACACCTGCGGGTGACGCTGCAAAAACGCCGCCAGCATGGCGCCGACATGGGCATTGAGCAGTGTGATCGGGCATGACAGCCGCACTTGGCCGCGCGGCGCAGCGCGCAGGCTGTCTACCGCATCGCGCGCCGCCTCCGCTTCCACCAGCATGGCGTGACAATGGCGGTAGAACAGCTCGCCGACATCGGTGACGTGAAAGCTGCGGGTGGAGCGCTGTAACAGCCGGGCATCCAACTGCTGTTCGAGCTTGGCTACGCGCCGGCTGAGGGTGGACGTGGGCACTCCCAACGCGCGCCCGGCGGCAGCAAAACCGCGATGACGCACCACCTCGGCAAAGTAACGCAGGTCATTCAGGTCCAAACCATGCAAACGCAGTTCGGGCATTTCAGCGCTCCATTGTTCCACCAGTGGAAAAGAGTACTGCATTTTTACCGTCTACTGCGGTCTTCATTGCAACGATAACCTGCTCCTACTCTCGGCCTGATCTGGAGACGGCATGAAAGCGTTGCGTTCCATCCACTCGGCGCCTGCCCCGCATTGGGTTGGCAACGGTTTTCCGGTGCGCACGCTGTTCAGCTACCAGGCTGATGCCGAGGCCATCAGTCCGTTCTTGTTACTCGACCACGCCGGGCCGCTGGACTTTCCGCCGCAGACCCCGCCACGCGGTGTCGGCGTGCACCCACATCGTGGCTTTGAGACCGTCACTTTGGTGTACGACGGCGATGTAGCGCACCGCGACTCCAGCGGCGGTGGCGGCTTAATCGGTGCCGGCGATGTGCAGTGGATGACCGCCGGCGCCGGCATCCTGCACGACGAGTTCCACGGTCCGCAGCTCTCCGACCATGGCGGCCGCTTCGAGATGGTGCAGTTATGGGTGAACTTACCGCGTGCCGCCAAGCTCACTACACCGCGTTACCAAGCGCTGCGCGCTGCTGATATCCCGCTGCAACAGCTCGACCCGCTCGGCAGCACGCTGCGGGTCATTGCAGGCAACGCTGGCGGCGCTTACGGGCCAGCCCGTACCCACAGCCCTCTGGCGCTCTACGATATGCAGCTGATAGCCGGCGCGCGCCCGCAATTAGCGCTGCCAGCCGGCTGGACCACACTAGCAGTGCTGCTGCGCGGCGCGGTGCGAGTGCAAGGCACACTGCTGACCGATGGCCAGGTGGCCCAGCTCGGTCGTGCTGGCGAGCAGCTGCTGCTGCAAGCCGACCAGGACAGCCGGCTGCTGGTACTCAGCGGCGCCCCACTCAACGAACCCGTGGCTGGCCGCGGCCCGTTCGTGATGAATCACGCCAGTGAATTGGATCAGGCCGAACTGGACCTGCGCCAAGGCCGCTTCGGCCGCTGGCCCCCGCGCTCACCGCAAGGCTCCACCGGCGTCGGCAAGGACGCCCTCCCCCCACTGACCCCCAATGAGGTATCACCATGAGCTATCGCTATAACCGACTCGACAAAGACCAAGCCGCCGTACTACTGGTCGACCACCAAACCGGCCTGCTGTCACTGGTGCGCGACATCGACCCGGACAAGTTCAAGAACAACGTGCTGGCGCTGGCGGACTTGGCGAAGTACTTCAACCTGCCGACCATCCTCACTACCAGTTTTGAAGACGGCCCCAACGGCCCGCTGGTGCCGGAACTGAAAGAGATCTTCCCGGATGCGCCCTACATTGCCCGCCCGGGCCAGATCAACGCCTGGGACAACGAGGATTTCCTCGCCGCAGTGAAAGCCACCGGCCGCAAACAGCTGGTGGTGGCCGGGGTGGTCACCGAGGTGTGCGTGGCGTTCCCAGTGCTGTCAGCGCTGGAGGAAGGTTATGAAGTGTTCGTGATCGCCGATGCCTCTGGCACCTTCAATCCGATGACCCGCGACGCGGCCTGGGAGCGCATGAGCGCCGCCGGTGCCCAGATGCTGACCTGGTTCGGCGCTGCCTGCGAATTGCATCGCGACTGGCGCAATGATGTGGAAGGTCTCGGACAGCTGTTCTCCAACCACATCCCCGACTACCGCAACCTGATCCACGGCTACCAGCGCGCCTCCAGCTAAGGCGGTTGCGGCGCCTAGATCCGGCGCCGTAACCGGCGCAAGGTGGCCAGTTCGACCGCGCTATCGTCGCCGTAGGCGAGTGCTTCATAGTGCGCCACCCAGCGCTGCAACCGCGCTGCCGCGGCGGTGTCCGGCATCTGTGCCGGCCACTGCCGCACCGGCAGCCCATCAGCGATGGTCACGCCATGGCGTCGTAAACGCCGTTTGAGGCGCTGCGCTTCGCGCTGCAGCGGCGCCGGCCGCGGTGCTCCGCGACGTAGCCACAACACCATCGGCAGCAACACCAACAACCCACTGACACCGATGATCAGTGCCCACTTGCGCAAATCCAGATCACCGAACCAGCGCTGCAGCAGTGCTTCCTGCTGCTCAGTGCGGTAGTTGAGCACCCATTTCTGCCACAAGTATTGCAGGTGTTCAGCGCTGTCCAGCAACGCCTTCAAACCCGGCAACCGCGCGCCGGCCTGCAGCATCAGCGCCGCCTGCGGCTGCTGTTGTAGACTGATAGCGCCCATCTCGATACGGTCCGGCGCTACCGCTGCGGTGGGATCGAACAGCACCCAGCGCCGCTGCGCGTCATCCCAATACTCCACCCAGGCATGAGCGTGGTACTGGCGCACCCGCAGGTGGCCGCCTTGCGGGCTCGGATCACTGCCTTGATAACCCCCCACCACTCGCGTCGGAATGCCGGCAAACCGCAGCAGCACCGCCGCCGCCGAGGCGTAGTGCTCGCAGTAGCCGCTGCGCTGGTCGAACAGGAACTCATCCACGCTGTGCCGCCCCAAGGCCGGCGGCGCCAAGCTGTAATGGAAAGGTTGCTCGCGCAGCCAGGCGGCCATCAGCGCCACCAACTGCGCCGGGGTGCGGTCAGCGCTCCACTGCTGGGCGAGCGCTTCGGTGCGTGGGTTGTAGTGCGGCGGTAGCGCCAGGTAATGACGGCGCTCGCCCTCCGACAACGCGCCCGGGGCGGCCACTGTGGTGCGGACTTGGTAACGCAGTACATCCTGCAGCGGCATGCGGTATTCCAGCCGGCGGTCATCCCAGTGGCGCACTCCGGAGGTGGTACTGGCGGCGTGATCAAGGCTATAGAGCCAGCTTTGGCCACTTGGCTCCATGGTGACGTGGTAGCCGGGCGCGCCACTGTCCGGCCCGGCCGGCCGCAATGGCCGGCTCGGCCCTGGCCGCCAGCCGCGGCCGTCGAACTGGCTGTAGGTGAGACCGCGCCAATACTGCTGCGACGCCGGCGGCGGCGGGCCATCGAACTCCACCCGGAACGCCAGCGCCGCGGATTGCGACAGCTGACTGACGTCGCCCGGCGCTAGATGGTCAGTCATACCGGTACGCGCGCTCTCCGGTTGCGGCAGCCCCCAAAGTGGACCCAGCCGCGGCACCAGCACAAACAACACCACCAGCAGCGGCAGCGCCTGCAGCAGCATCAGCACGGACAGCCGCAGATGGTCACGCGCGCGCGCCAAAGGTTCCGGACGTTGCAGCGCCACCAGCGCAGCGGTGAGTAGCACCAGCGCCAGCAGCGCCCCACCCGCGCCCAGCAGCCCCTTGGCAAACAGAAAACCAGCAGCGGTGACGAAGTAGCCCATCACCAGCACCACATAGGCATCGCGCTGGCGCTGCATTTCCAACAATTTCACCGCAAACGCGGCCAGCAGCAGCGTAGTACCGGCTTCAGGGCCAAGCACGGTGCGGTGACTGGCGAGAGTGCCGGCCAGCGCGACCAACGCCAGCGCGGCACGCAGCCAGCGGCCCGGCGCCGGCAGTCGCCGACGCTGGATCAGCAGCCGCCACACCACCACCACCGGCAACAACAACTGCAGCCACAGCGGTGCAAACCACGCTAACGACGCCGACGCTGACACCGCCCCAGCCAACAGCAGGCCGACGCCATGGTGAGGGACTTGGTAGCCACTCATGATGGCGCTCCAAATTCTGCCAGCCGGGTCAGAGCCGCCTCGGCATGCTGTGGACCTTGCCCCAACGGCAGCTCACCATCCGGCAGACGCAGGCCGAACCGCTGGCCGCGATCGCGCAGCACCAACACCCAATGGGCCAGCCGCGACAGCCGCAGCTCGGTATCCAGCCCGGCCAGCGCGTCCCAGTCGAGCCACTCACCACCGCTGTCCGGTGCCTCGCGCTCCATCACCAGCAGGCCCCGGCCCCGGGCATAGGCGCGCCAGTCCACATCGCGCAAGCGGTCGCCCTCGCGGTAGCGGCGGTGACCGGCAAACAGCTCATTGGCGTCCGCGCGCTGAGTGGCGTCCTCGCGCTGGCCGCCGCCGGCGCCGGGGTAATCGGAACCGGCCAGCGGTTGTGGCCAGGCCAAGCAGCGCTGCTCCAGCCGTATCCAGCTCCAGGCTTGCAGCAACCCGAGTGGGTAACGGCTGCTGACGCGCAGCCTCGGCACCGGGTGCCAGCCGCGCCGTGGGAGCGCCATCGGCAGCCACGCAGTCTGTTGACTGCCGGCGGGCAGCGACAGCGTCACCGGCGCACCGGCGGTGCTGACCAGCTCCAGACTCCAGTGAGCACGGCGATCACCGGCCTGCAGCTGCACGCCGAACGCGCCGCTAGCGTGGGCAAAGCCAGATTGGCTGCCGCCATTGCGCAGCGTCAGGCCGGCCAAGTTGCGGTAGGTGTGAACGATGGCCACCACGAACAGGCTCACCAGCAGGAACGCCAGCCCCAGCATGAGGTTGTTTTCGTAGTTGATACCGCCGAGGAAAATCAGCAGCGCCACGCCGAGGAACAGGCCCCCGAGCCGGGTCGGCAAGATGAAAATACGGCGCTGGTTGAGTTGCTGTTCGGTACGGGCGGGAAAGCGGCGGGCCTGCCACGCCTGCCACCTCTGCTGCAGTGCGTGGGGCCGGCGGCGGCTCACGGCACCACCGCCACCGCATCCAGCAACCAGCGTCCCGGCGCGGTCAACCCGCTGCCGGACACCGGCTGCAAACGGTGCTCCACCACCGCGCAGAACACCGCCTGCACATCATCGGGGATCACATAATCTCGGCCTTCCAGTAACGCCCAAGCCCGTGCAGCGCGCAGCAGCCCGAGGCCAGCGCGGGGCGACAGCCCGGCCACGAAGCGGCCGCACTGGCGGCTGTGGGCCAGCAGCCGTTGCACGTAAGCGATTAACTCGCTGCTGGCGCGCACCTGCGACACCTGCTCCATCGCGGCCAGCAGCCCGGCACCATCCATGCTGGATGCCAGCGCCGCCACCGCCGGACGACGGTCGCCGGCAGCCAGTAGTGCCCGCTCCACCTCGTCGGAGGGATAGCCGAGGCTGAGGCGCATCAGAAACCGATCCAGTTGCGACTCCGGCAGCGGGAAGGTGCCGCCCTGCTCCAGCGGGTTCTGGGTGGCAATCACGAAGAATGGCTGCGGCAACGCGTGGGTGGTGCCATCGAGCGTAACCTGCCGCTCTTCCATGGCTTCCAACAGCGCGCTCTGAGTGCGCGGCGAGGCGCGGTTGAGTTCGTCCGCCAGCAGCAGCTGGGTGAACACCGGTCCCTTACGCAGCACGAATTGCTGGCGTTCGGCATCGAACAGATTGACGCCGACCACGTCCGCCGGCAGCAGATCGCTGGTGCATTGCAGTCGTTGGAACGACAGCGACAGCACCCGCGCCAGCGCATGGGCGAGCGTAGTCTTGCCCAGACCCGGCACGTCTTCGATCAATAGATGGCCACCGGCCAACAGGCCGGTGAGTGCGAGACGGGTGCTGGCGCTCTTGCCCAACACCACCGAATCCAAGGCAGCTAACACCGCCTGAAGTGAGTGCATCAATGGTCCCCCGACGACATGAGTGCTCCCCCCGGAGCAGGCACTCAGCGGTGACCTAGCGCCTGCAGCCCCCGCTGCAAGTCCGCTTTCAGATCCGCCAAGCTTTCCAGCCCCACCGCAATCCGCACCAGGTTCTCGGTAATGCCAGCGCGCTGCTTTTCTTCAGCCGCGACACGTCCGTGGGTGGTGCTGGCCGGGTGGGTAATGGTGGTTTTCACGTCACCGAGGTTGGCGGTGATCGACAGCAGCTGCATGGCATCAATGAAACGCCACGCCGCTTGGCGATCGGCGTTGCCATCGGCATCCACCAGCTCCAGTGACAGCACCGGACCATAACCGGATTGCTGGGCAGCAGCCAGTGCATGCTGGGGATGGTCATCGAGACCGGCATAATGCACCCGCGCAACGCCGGCTTGGGCGGCGGCCCATTGCGCCAGCGCCAGCGCGTTGTCGGAGTGGGCTTTCATGCGCAGCGGCAGCGTTTCCAGCCCTTTCAGGAACACCCAGGCGTTGAATGGACTGAGGGTGGCGCCGGTGGAGCGCAGGAAAGCGAAGATTTCTTCCAGCGGCTGGTCACGGCCAACCACCGCCCCGCCGAGGCAGCGACCCTGCCCGTCCAGGTACTTGGTCGCGCTGTGAATCACGTAATCGGCACCCAGCGCCAATGGCCGTTGCAGCGCCGGGGTACACAGGCAGTTGTCGACGATCAGCTCGGCACCGTGCTCATGAGCCAACGCCGCCAGCGCGGCGATGTCGCCAACTTCGGCGAGCGGATTGGACGGCGTTTCCAGATACAAGAAGCGCGTTTCGGGACGGATGGCCGCACGCCACGCATCGAGATCAGCCAAATCCACCAGCGTGCTGAGCACCCCGAACTTCTTCAGGTAACGGTCAAAGATGACGTTGGTGGTGCCGAACAAGCTGCGCGAGCTGACCACATGATCGCCGGGCTTGAGCAAGGCAAAGAAGGTGGCAGTGATGGCCGCCATGCCGGACGCGAACGCCACACAGCGCTCCCCCCCTTCCAGCGCGGCCAGCCGCTGCTCAAAAATGCGCACCGTCGGGTTAGTGAACCGCGAGTAGACGTTGCCGGGCTCTTCACCGGCAAAGCGCGCCGCCGCCTGGGCGGCGTTTTCATAGACGAAGCTGGAGGTCAGGAAGAGTGGTTCCGAGTGGGTCATCTGCTCGGTACGCAATTCGCCGGCGCGGATGGCAAGACTCTCGATGTCCAGGTCGGCCGGCAACTGCCGTTCACTCATTACTCTGTCACTCCTGAAAAAGTCAGCAGCGGATTACTCCGCGTTATGCAGGTCGATCACTTCGTTTTCAGCCAGCGCTGCGAGGCGCTCCATGTCGTTGCTGCGCTGCACCGCATCACTGCGCGAGCGCTCGAGATCGCCCAGGTAGGCGGCGTCGATGTGGCCGGCCACGTACTGGCCATCAAACACGGAACACTCGAAGCGGGAAATGTCGGCATTGCCTTCACGGCAGGCGTCCACCAGATCGTCCAAGTCTTGGTAAATCAGGCGGTCGGCGCCGATGATGCGGCAGATCTCTTCAACGCTGCGGCCGTGGGCAATCAGCTCCGACGCAGCGGGCATATCAATACCATAAACGTTGGGATGGGTCACCGCGGGCGCAGCTGAAGCGAAGTAGACCTTGGCGGCGCCGCAGTCGCGCGCCATCTGGATGATCTCGTTGCAGGTGGTGCCGCGCACAATGGAGTCGTCCACCAGCAGCACGTTCTTACCGCTGAACTCCAGCTCGATGGCGTTGAGTTTCTGGCGCACCGATTTTTTGCGTTGCTGCTGCCCCGGCATGATGAAGGTGCGGCCGATGTAGCGGTTCTTGATGAAACCTTCGCGGTACTTCACATCCAACCGGTTGGCCAGCTCCAGCGCCGAAGTGCGGCTGGTATCGGGAATTGGGATCACCACATCGATGTCGTGATCCGGCCACTCGCGCAGGATCTTATCCGCCAGCTTCTCGCCCATGCGCAGCCGCGCTTTGTAGACCGAGATGCCGTCCATAATCGAGTCCGGACGCGCCAGGTAAACATGCTCGAAGATGCACGGGTTCAACTGCGGATTATCCGCGCACTGCTGGGTGAACAGCTCGCCTTCGGCAGAAATATACAACGCTTCACCGGGCGCCAGATCGCGCTCCAGATGAAAACCGAGGCCGGACAACGCCACGCTTTCGGAAGCCACCATGTATTCCGGGCCGTTCGGCGTCTCGCGGCGGCCGAAGCACACCGGGCGCACGCCATGGGGGTCGCGGAAGGCAAGGATGCCGTAGCCGGTGATCATCGCCACCACCGCGTAGGCGCCCTCCACCCGGCGGTGCACGCGGCGTACTGCTTCGAAAATATCCTGCGGCTGCGGCAGCAGTTTGCCGAGGCTTTGCAGCTCGTGGGCAAACACGTTCAGCAGCACTTCGGAATCAGAGTTGGTGTTGATGTGGCGCAGGTCAGCGCGGTAGATGTCTTCCGCCAGCGATTCGGAGTTAGTCAGGTTGCCGTTGTGCGCCAGCGTGATGCCGTAGGGCGAGTTGACGTAGAACGGCTGCGCTTCGGCGGAACTGGCCGAGCCGGCGGTGGGATAGCGCACATGGCCGATGCCCATGTGACCGATCATGCGGCGCATGTGGCGGGTGCGGAACACGTCGCGCACCATGCCGTTGTCCTTGCGCATGAACAGGCGATCGCCATCGCAGGTCACAATGCCGGCCGCGTCCTGCCCGCGGTGCTGAAGCACTGTCAGTGCATCATAGATGCTCTGGTTGACGTTGGAGCGCCCAACGATGCCCACGATGCCGCACATGCTCGGTACCTCTCGGTTTCTGCAATGATCAGATCTGATCAGACGTCCGCGTCGCCGACGCCCATGATCCAGACGAAAATGTCGTGCGCCACATCCCGTGACCAGTCTTCCATCATGGAAAATTCCGGCACCAGCAACGAGGTTTGCCACCACAGATCTTCTTCGAAGATCGGCCGCGACAGCACCACCAGCACCAACACCAGCAGCGCGCCACGCACGGCGCCAAACACCATACCGAGCAGGCGATCGGTGCCGCTCAGGCCGGTGACACGAATCAATTCGCCCAGCACATGGCCGAGCAAGGCACCCACGATCAGGGTGGCCAAAAATAACGCACCGAACGCCACCGCCAGGCGCACGCTCGGCATTTCAATGGAGGGCTCCAGCATCACTTCAAGGCCGGGGCCGAACAGACGCGCCACCACAAAGGCAGCGACCCAGGTAACCAGCGACAACGCCTCGCGCATGAATCCGCGCCGCACGCTGATCAGCGCCGACACGGCAATAATGAACAAGATCGCGCCGTCTGCGGGATTCATAGGCCTACCAAAAGATGAGGGGGCGCATGGTAACAGAGCGTCTCCCCGCCCCGCCACCACCGCCCCCGGCGTGACCGAAAAAAATCCCGGTCACGGCGCCAGTGACACCACTAGGCCGGATACGCCGTTGGCACCGAGGCGGGTATCGGCCGCCAGCCGGTCACGCAGCGCGATGGCATCAGCGCGCTGCACGTCCGGCCCGGCATAGACCCGGTGCAGCGGTTTGCCGTCGCCGCTGACGGCGGCACGGGTAAAGGCACGGTAGCCCTGGTCGCGTAGCCGCTGGGCTTCGCTGGCGGCACGGTCGGGCTGGCTGAAGCTGCCGATTTGCACCGCCCACCCCGACAGCGCGGGCTCTGGCGCCGGAGCAGGCTTCGGTTCGGGTGCGGGAGCGGGCGCTGGGGTCGGCGCCGGCGCCGGTTCCGGGGCGGGCGTGGCCACTACGCTGGGCGGTTCGTCCTGCCCCGCCTGCTCGTTATAACGCTCGCCGGCAGCGGCCAGTGTGGCGCGGTCGTGCTCAATCTGCTCGGTCACTGCTTGCTGTTGGCCGCTGGTGATCACCGGCTCCAACACCATCTGTGTAGACTCCGGCGCCGGCGGCACCTCCAGATCCAGCGCCACCCGCACTTGGTCCGGGGTGCGCAGGGTCAGCGGCACCAAAATTGCGGCCACCAGCAGCAACAGCAATGCGCCCACCAGACGCTGTTTAACGGTTTTGTTCACACTCGTCCCCGCCGGTCAGGAAGTTCTGGGCATCGGCCACGGTGTAGAAAGAGCCACACACCAGCACCCGATCACCGGGCTGGGCAGCGGCGGCTGCAGCGGCCAGCGCGGTCTGCACGCAAGGATAGGCGTCGAAACTGCCCGGCGCCAGCAGCGCTGCCAGGCGCTCGGCATTACCCGGCCGCTGCCCGGCGCTGAGGGGCGCCAGCAACCACCGCTGCACCTGAGGCACCAGCGCCAAGATGGCCTCGGCGGGCTTGTCGCCGAGCATGGCGCACACCGCAAAGGTGCGCCCGGCGCTGGCGGGCACCCGGCGAGCGAAGCGCGCCATGGCCTCGCGGTTGTGGCCCACATCCAGATACCAGTCGACGCCGTTGCGGCGGTGATGTTCACAGCGTCCTGGCAAGGTGCGGGCGGCGGCCTGCGCCAGCGCGGCGGCAGACGGCGCTCGCAGCGCCAACGTCAGCGCCTGCACCGCGGTGGCGAGGTTGTCTTCGCCCAGCGCGACCGTCGCCGGCAATGGCCACGCGCCACCCTGCCAATACAGCTCGCCGGCGCGACTGCCGAATTCGCGGCCCTGCCGCAGCAGTGGTAGCTCGCCGTTGTCCAGCGCGGCGATGCTGTGCGGCACATCGATCTCGCCATACAGCAGCGGCCGCCCAGCGCGACGAATGCCGGCCTTTTCCATGGCGATCAGCTCACGGGTGTCGCCCAACCAATCGGTGTGATCAAGCCCCACCGACGTGATCACCGCCACGGTCGGATCAATCAAGTTGACCGCATCCAGCCGACCACCGAGGCCCACTTCCAGAATCAACAGATCCAGCCCCGCACGGCAGAACAGCCACAATCCGGCCAGTGTGGTGAACTCAAAATAAGTCAGCGCCACCTCAGGGCTGCGGCAACGGGCGGCATCGACCGCTTCGAACGCCTCCACCAAGGCGGCATCCTCCGCTTCCGCGCCGTCGATGCGCACCCGCTCGTTAAAACGCAGCAGGTGCGGCGACGTATAGAGCCCGGTGCGCACACCATCGGCGCGCGCCAGGGTGTCGAGCAAGGTGACGGTGGAGCCTTTGCCGTTGGTGCCGGCCACGGTGATCACCGGCCCTGGCCACGGACGTAGCGCCAAACGGTCGGCCACAGTAGCGAGGCGCTCCAGCCCCAGCTCGATTTCAGCAGGATGGAGGGATTCGATGTGCGCAAGCCATTGCGCGAGGGAACGAGCCATGCAGGGCACCCCGGACCGTAAGGAAGGAGCGCATGATAGCGGCCCCCGGGCCAAGCTTCACCCGGGGGCGCATGGGGTCAGGCGGATTCGTCTTCCGGCTCGACCGGGGTGCGGGTCAGGCAGGCCAGCATCCGGTGCACGGTGTCGCGCATCTCATGGCGGTGAACGATCTGATCGATGGCGCCGTGCTCCAGCAGGAACTCACTGCGCTGGAAGCCTTCCGGCAGTTTCTGGCGCACCGTTTGCTCGATCACACGCGGGCCGGCGAAGCCCACCAGCGCATGGGGCTCGGCCAGATTGATGTCGCCCAGCATCGCCAGCGACGCGGAAACGCCGCCGTAGACCGGATCGGTCAGCACCGAAATGAACGGCACGCCGGCAGCACGCAGGCGCTGCAAGGCGGCGCTGGTCTTGGCCATCTGCATCAGCGAGAACAGGCCTTCTTGCATGCGCGCGCCACCACTGGCAGCAAAGCACACCAGCGGAATGCGCTGCTCGAGCGCCATGTCGGTGGCGCGCACAAAACGCTCGCCCACCACCGAACCCATGGAACCACCAATGAAGTTGAACTCGAACGCCGCAGCCACCAGCGGTAGCTGCTTGAGGCTGCCACGCATCACCACCAGTGCATCCTGCTCGCCGGTGTCTTTCTGCGCCGCCGCCAAGCGGTCTTTGTACTTTTTCGAGTCACGGAACTTGAGGATATCCACCGGACCGATGTCGGCACCGATTTCGGCCTGACTGCCCTCGTCGAGGAACAGTTTGAGGCGCTTGCGCGCCCCGATGCGCAGGTGATGCTCGCACTTGGGGCACACTTCGAGATTGCGCTCCAGCTCCGGCAGGTAAAGCACTCCGTCACACCGCGGGCACTTACGCCATAGTCCTTCCGGTACGGAGGACTTGCGTTCCTCGCTGCGGCGAATGGCCGGGAGAATCTTTTCCAGCCAGCTGCTGTTACTGCTCATGCTCAGTCGCTCTCGTCCATGGCGGCGCGCATTTCGGACAGAACCTGCGCCACCTGTGTGGGAATGTTGTCCGGCTGCGAGGCATTGTCGGCCACGCGCTGTACCAGCGCGCTGCCCACCACCACCGCATCCGCCACCCGAGAAACGGCCCGGGCGGACTCGGCGTCTTTGATACCAAAGCCCACACCGATCGGCAATTGCGCATGTTTGCGAATTGTTTCCACCTTGGCGCGCACTTCCTCCGTATCGAGGGTGGCGGCGCCGGTGACGCCCTTCAGCGACACGTAGTAGAGGAAGCCACTGCCGGCGGCAGCAATGCGCGCCATACGGGCTTCAGTGGTGGTCGGCGCGATCAAGAACACTTGATCTACACCGTGGCTGCGGAAGATATCCGCCACCGGTTCACTTTCCTCCGGCGGCAGATCCACCAACAGCACACCGTCCACGCCGGCGGCGGCGGCACGTTCGGCAAACGCCTCGTAACCCATGGCTTCCACCGGGTTCAGGTAGCCCATCAATACCACCGGGGTGGTGGCGTTACGGGTGCGGAATTCACGCACGATGTCGAACACCACGCTCAGCGAGGTGCCGGCGGCCAGCGCGCGCTCACAAGCCAGTTGGATCACCGGGCCGTCAGCCATCGGGTCGGAAAACGGTACGCCCAACTCGATCAGGTCGACCCCAGCCTCGACCATGGCGTGCATCAGCGGCACCGTCACCGCCGGTGACGGATCACCGGCGGTGACGAACGGGATCAGTGCCTTGCGGCCCTGGGCGGCCAGGTTTTTGAACGTCTCTGCAATACGGCTCACAGCGGCTCCTCAGAATTCGATGCCGTCGATGGCGGCCACAGTATGGATGTCCTTGTCGCCGCGTCCGGACAGGTTGACGATGATGCTCTGCTCCGGCGACAGCGTCGGTGCCAGCTTCTTGGCGTAGGCCACCGCATGGGACGACTCCAGTGCCGGCATGATGCCCTCCACTAGCGTCAACTCGCGGAACGCAGCCAGTGCCTCGTCGTCGGTGATATTGACGTACTGCGCACGGCCGACGCTGCTCAACCAGGCGTGCTCTGGGCCCACGCCCGGGTAGTCGAGGCCGGCAGACACCGAGTGAGTCTCGATGATTTGGCCGTCGTCGGTTTCCATCAGGAAGGTGCGGTTGCCGTGCAGCACACCGGGGCGACCGGCGGCAATCGGCGCCGCATGACGACCGGTGTCGATGCCATGACCACCGGCTTCGACGCCGTACATCGCCACGCCGTCATCATCGAGGAACGGATGGAACAGGCCGATGGCGTTGGAGCCGCCGCCGACACAGGCCACCAGCGCGTCCGGCAGCTTACCGGTTTGCGCCAGATGCTGGGCGCGGGCTTCGCGGCCGATCACGCGCTGGAAGTCACGCACCATCATCGGATACGGGTGCGGACCGGCCACAGTGCCAATGATGTAGAAGGTGCGGTCGACGTTGGTGACCCAGTCGCGCATCGCTTCGTTCATGGCGTCTTTAAGCGTGGCAGAACCGGCGTGCACTGGAATCACTTCCGCGCCCAGCAGGTGCATGCGGTACACGTTGAGCTTCTGCCGCGCCACGTCCTCGGCACCCATGTAGACCTGGCATTCCAGGCCCAACCGCGCCGCCACCGTGGCGGTGGCCACGCCGTGCTGGCCGGCCCCGGTTTCAGCGATGATGCGGCGCTTGCCCATGCGCTTGGCCAGCAACGCCTGACCAATGGTGTTGTTCACTTTGTGGGAGCCGGTGTGGTTCAGGTCTTCGCGCTTGAAGAACACCTGGGCACCGCCCAATTCACGGCTCCATCGTTCGGCTAGGTAAAGCGGTGAGGGGCGACCCACATATTGGGCCAGGTCCTGGTCGAACTCGGCCCAGAACGCCGGGTCATCGCGCAGGGCACGGTAGGTCTGTTCCAGATCCTCCAGTGCGGCCATCAGTGTTTCGGACACGAAGCGTCCGCCAAACGCGCCAAAGTGGCCGCGTGCGTCCGGAAACGCAGCATAATCGGGACGGTCTGACACCCTCAGCTCCTCAAGTTGCGTACATGCTCGATCAATGCCGCCATGGCGGCGGCTGATTTGATTCCGGGCCGTTTACGGCCCTGGTCATCGATGGCTTCCACACCGCCGCTGACATCCACGCCCCAGGGCGCAGCGCTGTCGATGGCAGTGCGCACATTGTCGGGCGTGAGCCCACCGGCCAGGATCACCGGCAACGGCAGCGCCGGCGGGATCAATGACCAGTCGAATCGTTCGCCGGTGCCGCCCGGCACACCGGGCACATAGGCGTCCAGCAGCAGCGCCTGGGCGGCAGCGTAGTGTGCAGCGGCCGCCGACAAATCCAGCCCCGGCCGCACCCGCAGCGCCTTCCACCAGGGCCGGCCGAAGCGGGCGCAATAGTCAGCGCTTTCGTCGCCGTGGAATTGCAGAACATCCAGCGGCACCTGCCCCAGCACCTGCTGCACCTCTGTCGCAGCAGCGTCTACGAACAGTCCCACCGTGGTCACCATCGGCGGCAGGGCCGCCACAATGGCGCGCGCCTGCGCAACGGTCACCGCACGCGGGCTCGGCGCATAAAACACCAGCCCGATGGCGTCCGCACCCAAACGCGCTGCCGCGAGGGCATCGTCCACTTGGGTCAGGCCACAGATTTTCACGCGTACGGACACAGCAGCCGGCTCCAGACCGCATTGCCAACAGCCGACAGCGCAACAGTGTTTGCGGCCGGCAGCGGCGAAGACAAAAAGTGAAGGCGCATCCTAGCAAACAACGCTGCCCACGCGTGAGGCCGTAAAGCCCCCGCGCGTTGCAGTCGCAGGAAATTGGGAAACGAATGGTTCACCCTACTCCCGCCTCCGCCGCTTGACAACGGTGGCGACGGGTTCTTGGTTCAGCCCGCCAGCGCGCTGTCCAGCGCTTGCGTCAGCACCGCCACGGTGCCGTCCACGTCGGACAGTTTGTCGAGCCCGAACAGGCCGATGCGGAAGGTGCGGAACTCCGGCCGCTCGTCACACTGCAGCGGCACCCCGGACGCGGTCTGCACGCCCTCAGCCATCAGGCGCCGGGTGTTGTGCAGATCCAGTTCATCGGTGTAGCTGACAATCACACAGGGCGCTTGGAAACCAGTGGCCGCCACACTCGGCAGCCCCTTGCTTTCAAGCAGCGCGCGCACTGCGCGCCCCAATGCCCATTGCTGCTCGCGGGCTCGCTCAAAGCCGAATTGTTCGGTCTCCAGCATCGCATCACGCAACGTCACCAACGCATCGGTGGGCAGCGTGGCGTGGTAGGCGTGGCCGCCTTGTTCATAGGCCGCCATGATCTGCTGCCAACGCGCCAGATCACAGGCGAAGCTGGTGCTGCGAGTCTCCGCCAGCCGCGCCATGGCGCGCTCACCGAGCATCACCAATGCGGCACAGGGGGACGCGCTCCAGCCTTTCTGCGGCGCGCTGATCAGCACGTCTACGCCGGTGGCGCGCATGTCGACCCACAATGCACCGGAGGCGATGCAGTCGAGCACCAACAGACCGCCCACTTCTTTCACCGCCGCACTGACTTCGCGCAGGTAGTCATCCGGCAGCAGAATGCCGGAGGCAGTCTCCACGTGCGGCATGCACACCAACGCCGGTCGCTCGGCGCGGATGCGGGCCGCCACCTCAGCCGCCGGCAACGGCGCGAACGGCGCTTTGGGCGCGTCGGACAGCTGCGCGGCTTTCAACACAACTTCCTCCGACGGGATACCGCCGGCGGCAAAAATCTCACTCCAGCGGAAGCTGAAGAAGCCGTTGCGCACCACCAGACAGCGCTGGCCGCTGCCGAACTGGCGCGCCACCGCTTCCATGCCGAAGGTGCCGCCACCGGGCACCAGCGCCACGCCGTCGGCGTTGTAAAGCGTGCGCAGGACGCGGGAGATATCCCGCATCACTTGCTGAAAACGTTGTGACATGTGGTTCAGGGACCGATCGGTGAACACCACCGAGAACTCGGCCAGCCCGTCCGGATCGACGGCAGAAATGCTTGTGGACACGGGTGATCTCCCAACGCTGGAGGGGAATTGCCTGCGCTGTGTTATAGAGCATCCACCGCAGCCGCGAAACCTCTGTGACGCCACAACTCTTAACAGCCGGTGATTTGTGGCGTACAACCGACGCCCTGCCCCTGCTGATCGAGCTCGACCATGTCCCAGCCCTGCCCGTGCAACCCGGCCCACACCTACGCCAGCTGCTGCCAACCATTGCACCACGGCGCTGCCGCCGCCGATCCGCAAGCGCTGATGCGCTCTCGCTACAGTGCGTATGTGCTGGGGCTGGTGCCGTATCTGCTGGCCAGTTGGGATGCCAGCACACGGCCACTGGAACTGACGCTGGAACCGGCGCTGCAATGGTTGCGGCTGGAGCTGTTGTCGCAGCACGAAGAGGGCGACCAAGGCCAAGTGCATTACCGCGCGCACTATCGCCACGGCACGCACTGGGGCGTGTTAGAAGAGCAGTCCCGTTTCCGTCGCGACCACGGCCACTGGCGCTATGTCGATGGCGCCGTGCAGGACCACCCGGTGAAGCCCGGCCGCAACCTGCCCTGCCCCTGTGGCAGCGGGCGCAAGTTCAAGCAGTGTTGCGGCTAAGCCCGGGCGGTAGCGCCCGGGGTACCGAGTTCAAAGATGACGCGCGATGACCAACCGCTGCACTTCGCTGGTGCCTTCGTAGATCTGGCACACCCGCACATCGCGGTAAATACGCTCCACCGGGTAGTCAGACAGGTAACCATAGCCGCCGTGAATCTGAATGGCGCTTGAGCACACCTGCTCGGCCATTTCCGATGCGAACAGCTTGGCCATGCTGGCTTCCACCAGACAGCTCTGACCGGCTTCACGCAGGCGCGCCGCGCGCAGCACCATTTCCCGTGCTGCATCAATGCGGGTGGCCATGTCCGCCAGCTGGAACGCCACCGCCTGGTGCTCGATGATCGGCCGGCCGAAGGTCACCCGTTCGCGCGCATAGGCAAGCGCCGCCTCATAAGCGCCCCGGGCCATGCCCACTGCTTGGGCGGCAATGCCGATGCGCCCGCCTTCCAGGTTCGACAGCGCGATGCGGTAACCCTCGCCCTCCTCACCCAGCCGGTTGGCCGCCGGCACGCGCATATCGGTGAACGCCAAGGCACAGGTGTCCGAGGCGTGTTGGCCGAGCTTCTGCTCCACCGTGGTCACCTCGTAGCCGGGCGTGTCGGTGGGCACGATAAACGCGCTGATGCCTTTCTTGCCCGCCGCCGGATCGGTCACTGCAAACACGATCACCACCTGGCCGTGTTTGCCGCTGGTGATGAACTGCTTGGCCCCATCAATAACGTAATGGTCGCCGTCACGGCGCGCACGGGTGCGCAAGCTAGACGCATCGGAGCCGGCGCCGGGTTCGGTCAGCGCAAAGCCGCCAATCCACTCTCCGCGTGCCATCTGCGGCAGAAAACGCGCTCTCTGATCTTCGTTGCCAAAGCGCAGGATCGGCACGCAACCCACCGAACTGTGCACCGACACAATGGTGCTGGTCGCGCCTTCAGCGGCGGCAATTTCTTCCAGTGCCAGCGCATAAGCCACCATGCCAGTGTCGGAACCGCCATATTGCTCCGGCACCAGCATGCCGAGAAAACCGAGCGCACCCAATTCCGCCAGTTCGGCGGCCGGAAACGCATGGTCGCGATCGCGCTGCGCGGCGCCGGGCGCCAACCGCTCGCGAGCGAACTGGCGAGCGGCGTCGCGGATCTGCTGCTGTTCTTCGGTCAACATCACAACCGCTCCACCGCCAGCGCGGTGGCTTCACCGCCGCCAATGCAAAGCGTGGCGATGCCGCGCTTGAGACCGTGGGTTTCCAGTGCCGCCAGCAGCGTCACCAGCACCCGCGCGCCGGAAGCGCCGATCGGGTGGCCCAGCGCACAGGCGCCGCCGTGGATGTTCACCTGTTCATGGGAAAGCCCCAAATCACGCATCGCCGCCATCGCCACCACGGCGAAGGCTTCGTTGACTTCGAACAGGTCATAATCCGACAGCGCGCTACCGGTACGGGTCAGCAAGTTGCGGATGGCACCGATCGGTGCGGTGGCAAACTGGCTCGGCTGGTGGGCGTGGGTGGCGTGGCCGATGATGCGCGCACGCGGCACCAGACCGCGCCGTGCCGCTTCCGAGGCCCGCATCAGCACCAGTGCCGCGGCGCCATCGGAAATCGACGAGCTATTGGCGGCGGTCACGGTACCGTCGGCGCGAAACGCCGGGCGCAGGGTCGGGATCTTGTCGAGCTGAGCTTTGCCCGGTTGCTCATCAATGCTCACTTGGTGTTCGCCACGGCGATCGCTGACAGTCACCGGAGTGATTTCGCTGTTGAAATAGCCCGCTGCAATCGCTTTTTGCGCCCGTAGCAGTGACTCCACCGCGAAGGCATCCTGCTGCTCACGGGTGAAGCCGTAGGCTTGCGCGCAGTCTTCGGCAAAGGTGCCCATCAGGCGGCCTTTGTCGTAAGCGTCTTCGAGGCCGTCGAGGAACATGTGGTCCAGCACACTGCCGTGGCCCATGCGCATACCGGCACGGGCCTTCGGCAGCAGGTACGGCGCCAACGACATGCTTTCCATACCGCCGGCCACCATCACCTCGGCAGAGCCGGCGTGCAGCAGGTCGTGGGCGAACATCACCGCTTTGAGCCCGGAACCGCACATTTTGTTGATGGTGGTGGCACCGGCCGACAGCGACAGCCCAGCGCCCAGCGCGGCCTGCCGCGCCGGCGCCTGGCCTTGGCCAGCGCTGAGCACGCAACCCATGATCACTTCCTGCACCGCCTCGGCCGGCAGTTCACCCAGCGCGGCACGGATGGCGGTGGCGCCCAATACTGACGCGTCCACCGACGACAACGCGCCCTGGAAACCGCCCATTGGCGTGCGGGCATAACCGGTGATGACAATCGGATCTTGTTCCATCATCTGTTCCTCAGCGGGGGGCCATGCGCAGTGCGCCGTCGAGACGGATCACTTCGCCATTGAGCATGCTGTTCTCCACCACGTGGCGTACCAGCGCAGCGTATTCTTCCGGCTCACCCAGCCGCGACGGGAACGGCACCGTGGCCGCCAGGCTGTCCTGCACCGGTTGCGGCATGCCGGCCATCATCGGCGTGGCAAAAATACCCGGCGCAATGGTCACCACACGCACGCCATGGCGCGCCAATTCGCGGGCCGCCGGCAGCGTCAGCGCCACCACTCCGCCTTTGGCGGCAGCATAAGCGGCCTGACCAATCTGGCCGTCGTAGGCAGCGATCGAGGCGGTGTTGATGATGACGCCGCGCTCACCGCTGTCGCCGGGCGCATTGCGGTCCATGGCCGCCGCCGCCAGCCGCAGCATGTTGAAAGTACCAATCAGGTTGATCTGCACCGCGCGGCTGAAGCTGTCCAGCTGGTGCGGACCATTCTTGCCCAGGATTTTTTCGCCCGGTGCGATGCCGGCGCAGTTGACCATCACATCCACTTGACCGAACTGCTCGATCGCCGCCTGCAGCGCCGCTTCGCCCTGCTCGGCGCTGGTGACGTCGGTCTGCACAAACAGCGCAGCGGCGCCTAGCGACGCGGCCATGGCGCGGCCCGCTTCCGGATTGATATCGAGCAGCACTGCTTTAGCGCCGGCATTGACCGCCATGCTGGCCACCGCCGCACCCAGGCCGGAGCCGCCCCCGGTGATCAGAAATACTTTGCCTTCCATCTTCATGGTGCTGGTCACTTCCCGCTTTGTTTGTTGATTTCCGCTTGGCGGAGGATGAAACGCTGAATCTTGCCGCTGGGTGTTTTCGGCAGTTCACTGACGAATTCCACCAGACGCGGATAGGCGTGGGCGGACAGCCGTTTTTTGACATGCTGACGCAGAGTTTCTGCTAGCGTGTCGTCGCCCTCAGTGCCTGCCGCCAGCACCACAAAGGCTTTCACCACCTCGGTGCGCTCCGGATCGGGTACTCCCACCACCGCCGCCTCAATCACCGCCGGATGTTCCAGCAGCGCGCTTTCCACATCGAACGGACCAATGCGGTAGCCCGATGAGGTAATGACATCATCGGCGCGGCCGATGAAGCTGACCGAGCCGTCCGGCTCTAGCTCCACGCTGTCGCCGGTACGGTAGTAACCGTCGGCCAGGATGTCGTCGCCCTGATTCAAGTAGCCGTGGAACCACATCAGTGGCGAGTTGTTCATGTCGATGGCGAGCACGCCGGGCTGGTTGGCGCCGAGTTCGTTGCCCTGCTCATCGAGCACCGCCACCCGGTAACCGGGCATTGCCAAGCCGGCAGAGCCAGGATGGAACGGATGCATCAGGCCGTGGTGATTGTTGACGCACATGCCCATTTCGGTTTGGCCGTAATGGTCATAGATCGGCACATCCAGCTGCTCGTCGAACCAACGAATAATCTCCGGGTTCAGCGGCTCACCGGCGGAGCTGACCAAGCGCAACTGGCCGCGCAGTTGCTGCGCCACCTCGGGGCCAGCAGCCATCAGCAAGCGGTAGGCCGTGGGCGAGCCGGCCAAGCTGGTGACTCCGAGTTTGCGGATCACACGGCAGGTGGTGTCAGCGTTAAAACCGCCCTCGAAGAACAGCGTGGCGTGGCCTTGGAACAGCGGCCCGGTGACGGCGTAGTACAGGCCGTAAGCCCAGCCCGGATCAGCCAGATTCCAAAATACATCGTCTGGGCGCAGGTCCACCGCCAGCCGCATGTAGGTGTCGAACGCCAACAACGCCCGCAGTGGCACCGGCACGCCCTTTGGCAACCCAGTGGTGCCAGAGGTGGACATCATCATGAACAGGTCGGTGCCGCGACGTAGTACCGGCTCGCACTGATCAGACGCGGCCGCTAACGCCGTCTCGAAATCCACATCGTCGGGGTGCTGCGGGTCGCCAGCACCGCCGACAGTGACCACCACTGGGCAGTCGGCAATCTCGTCCAGCTTGCTGCGCTGCGCCACATTGGTGACCACCAGCTTGGCGCCGCTGGTCTGCAACCGGTACTCGATGGCCTTCGGACCGAAGGCGGTGAACAGCGGCTGATATACCGCACCCAAACGCCAAGCCCCGAGTACCGTGACCACCAACTCCAGACGCCGCGGCAGCAACCCCGCCACCACATCGCCGGGGCCGACACCGCACTGGCGGAACACGTTGGCGGCGCGCGCGGACAGCTCGCGCAGTTGCTCAAAGGTGTATTCGGTGAGGGTTTCGTCTTCGGCGACGCACTGCAGCGCCACCTTGTTGCTGCCGCAATGGCGGTCGCAACATTCCACGCAGGCGTTCAGCCCGGTGGTGAGATCGCCCTGCAAGCGGGACAGCAGATCCGCCATGCGGAAGCCGGACAGGAACTGCTCATAGCTCGGGCGCGCCACCGAGCGCGGGTTGTCAGTCATGCCTTGTTCTCCTTAATCGTCGCCGGCACTGCGGCGTTTCTGATTGGCATCGACGATTAGGGTAGCGCCGGCAACATTGCAAACAATGCCATCGAACGCCAAAATCGACGGCTGTTTTTGCCATAGAGGCCCATTATGGAGCGCCCGACCATCACGCCCGGATTTGTCGAAGATGCGCTGCAATGCCTGCATCGACAGGGTTTCGACCCGGCGCCGGTACTGCGTCAGGCGGGCATCGATCCGGCGCTGGAGACGCCGGTCACCCACCTCCAATACGGCCGCCTGTGGTTGGCGATTGCGCAGCAGATTGATGATGAATTCTTTGGGGAAGCGGCACGGCCGATGCGGCCCGGCAGTTTCAAACTGCTGTGCCAAGTGGTGCTGCACACCGACAATCTGGAGCGGGCATTACAGCGGGCACTGCGGTTTCTCACAGTCGTGCTCGATAGCCCAGCTGGCGAGTTGCGGCTGCGCGACGGCCAGGCGGAGATTCTGTTGCACGACCGCGGCCAGCCGCACAGCGCCTTTGCTTACCGCACCTACTGGCTGATCTTGCTCGGCGTCTTGTGCTGGTTGATCGGCCGGCGGATTCCGCTGACGCGGGTGGACTTCGCCTGCCCGGCACCGGCCAACCGCCGCGACTACCACCAGTTCTTTGGCGCTCCGGTACATTTCGACCAGCCGCGCAGCTGCCTGCGCTTCGCCGCCAACCATCTGGCGTTGCCGACCATCCGCAGTGACAAAGCACTGGCGGGCTTCCTGCGCGGGGCGCCAGCCAATATCCTGCTTGGCTACCGCCACGACCAAGTGCTGTCGCTGCAGATCCGTGAGCGTCTGCGACGTGTCAGCCCCGATGCTTGGCCGTCGTTCGAGCAGCTGGCGCAGGATTTGGAGTTGTCTCCCACCACCCTGCGCCGACGGCTGCGCAGTGAGGGCCAAGGCTACGCCGCCATCCGCGCCGGGCTACGGCTGGCGCAAGCCCAGCAGCTACTGCAAACCACTGATCTGAGTGTGGCGGAGATTGCCACCCGGCTCGGTTACGACGAGCCCAGTGCGTTCTACCGCGCGTTCCTGAAGGCCAACGGCACTACCCCGGCGGTGTACCGGCGCCGCCTGTCCGGGCCCTGAGGTGCGCGGGCTTGGCAGCCGTGCTTGAAAAGGCGACGTGGGCTGCGGATTAGAGGGTTAGAGGGTTAGAGGGTTAGTAGTGTGGTGCGATGGGCCGATGAGTCGAAGAGCCGGAACCTCTTAGCCCAGCAAGCCGGTAAGGACACCCTAACAACATGGTGGAGCGCCCTCCTCCGCTGCCGCCGTTCCTCGGCCATCCGGGCGCACAGGTTTCGTGGCCGGCTCACGGCCCGTCCCGCACTATAAAGAACGTCCACAACAATATTCTGCCGATGTTCAGACCACTTCTTTCACGCCTTCCCTGAGATCAGCTCAGCACACCCAAATGCAGTGCAGGCAAGAGCAGGCCGCCGTCCGCCTTGTTGGAAACCAAAACCACCACGCCCTGCCGGCTGCCCGCCGCACAGCGGCTCAAGTAGCTCGCGGTGCCGGTTTTATCCAGCCGTGGCGCCTGCCGCAGCCCTCTAGCCGTCGCACTGCAAGAACTGTCTGGGAAACCCAACCACCTGATCGTTCACGGTTTTTATGTCCAACCGTTCCATGGCGCGAGCGCCAACCGCTTCAGCTGTTCAAATGCACCCCTCCCATTTCCCGAGCCCCTCGTCGACGCACTGTGCCGATAGCTACCGGGGTCGTTTTCAGCAGGCGCTGTGCTAGCATGGCAAGCCGTCAAGACCGCTCGGTCAAGCTTCCTTCCCCGCCAGCCAGGATGTGTCTCTTGCCTCTTTCCCGCTCCGCTCAAGCCGACCTGATCATGGTGCTGGTGACGCTGTGCGCCGCCCTCGGCTGGATCTTCTCCCGCGAGGCGGTGACAGACATGCCCGCGCTAATGTTCATGTCGATCCGCTTCTTCACCGCCAGCTTACTGTTGGCGCTGGTGGGTTGGCGTCAGTTGCGGCGCATGAGTGCCGGCCAGTTCAGCCGCAGTCTCGGCGTCGGCGCGGTATTCGGCATCGGCATGACGTTGTGGGTATTGGGCCTGCGTTCCGGTACGCCATTGGCGGAAGGGGCCTTCATTGCCAGCCTGTCGGTGGTGATGGTGCCGGTGATCGCGCGCACGGTGTTCCGGGAAACGGTGCCAACCAGCACTTGGGTGGCTATTCCGGTGGCCATTACTGGGCTGGCGTTCTTGGCGTTTGCCAACGGTGTGCGCCTGTCCGGTGGACAGCTGTATTACCTGGCTTCAGCAGCGTGCTTTGCGGTGTTCTTTAACCTCAACACCCGCGCCGCCAGCCAAGACAGTCGGCCACGCCGCGATGGGCGGGCCGGTGCCGCACGGGTGCCGGTGATCGGCTTGACCGCCATTGCGCTGGCGATGGTGGGGGTGTGCACCACGTTGCTGTCGGTGCTGTACGGCGAGCGCTGGCAACCGACGCTCGACACTATGTCGCTGGCGCTGTTCGGCTGGATTGTCGCCAGCGTGGTGATTGCCACCGCCGCGCGTTTTCTGCTGCAAACGGTGTCGCAAAGCATGGCGGCGCAGAGCAACGGCGCGGTGATTCTGATCCTCGAGCCGTTGTGGGTGACGCTGTTTGCCGCCTATTGGTTCAGCGAGTATCTGAATGGCGCCCAGATACTCGGCTGCAGCCTGATTTTCGCATCACTGTTGATCAACCGCTGGCAGCTGATCAGGCGGGTGTTGAAACAGCATCTGGGCTGAGCACCTGCCCCAACGCGATCGGCTCTTGCTCCAGCCCCACGCCGAAACGGGCCATTACATCGGCGGCCACCTGTGCTGCCAACCGGCGCACCGCCGCGCCATCCGCGCCGCCATGGTTCACCAGCACCAACGCTTGGCGGTCATGCATGCCCACCGCACCCAGCGCGCGCCCTTTCCACCCGGCCTGTTCGATCAACCAGCCTGCCGCCAGCTTAACGCTGCCGTCGGCCTGGCGGTGACCGGGAACACCCGGGTATTCGGCTTGCAAGGCATCAAAGCGTGCCGCACTGACCAACGGATTCTTGAAGAAACTGCCAGCATTGGGCAGCTGCGCCGGGTCTGGCAGCTTACTGCGGCGCAATGCGCACACCAGTTCGCGCACGCCGGCGGCGTTCTGCTGAGCGCTCGGCAAGGCGGCAAAGCGGGCGGCCAGATCGGCATAGTGCAGCACCGGTTCCGCCTGCCGCCGCAGCGCCAGACGCACACTGACGATAGCGAACCGCCCCGGCGCTTCACGCTTGAAGTAGCTGTCGCGGTAACCGAAATGGCACGCAGCGTTGTCGAACGACTGCAGCGTGCCGGTGCGCAGATCCACTGCCTCCAACGACACCAGCCGCTCGCACAATTCCACGCCATAGGCGCCAATGTTCTGCACCGGCGCGGCACCCACAGTGCCAGGAATCAGTGACAGATTTTCCAAGCCGGACCAGCCCTGAGCGACGGTATAGGCCACTAAGTGGTCCCAGTCCTCACCGGCGCCCACCGTCACATGCAGGCCGCTGCCGTCGTCCTGCTCCACCCTGATACCGCGCAGTTGCGGTTGGATCACCAACCCCGGCAGCGTGCCTTCAAGCACCAAATTGCTGCCACCACCGATGACGGTGCGCGGCAGTCCCTGCCATGCTGGGTCCTGCACCAGCGCTTGCAGCGCCGCCACTGACGCCGGCTGCGCCCACCACTGCGCGCGCGCCGGCAAGCGCAAGGTGTTGTGTGCGGTCAGATCGTGGTCGGCGGTGACCTTCATGGACGCGCGGGCAACCGGTAGCGGTCGGCCAGATGAGCCAGCAGCCCGTCGCAAGCGGCCTCGACCAAGTCCAGCACCTGCGGGAAACCGTGCTCGTCGCCGTAGTAAGGATCCGGCACCTCTTCCGGAATGCCGTCCGCACCGCGGCGCGGGTGAAAATCGAGGAACAGACTCAAGTGGCCGGTGTACTGGGCCGGACACATGGCGCGCAAGGCATCCAGGTTGCTGCGGTCCATCGCCAGCACGTAATCAAACGCGGCGAAATCCTCGGCACTGACTTGACGCGCACGCAGGCTGCTGAGGTCATAGCCGCGTTCGCGGGCGGCAGCGGTAGAACGCGGATCCGGGCCTTTACCCAGATGCCAGTCGCCGGTTCCGGCACTGTCCACGCGCACCACATCGGCCCACCCGGCTTCCGCGATACGTTGGCGCAATACGCCATCAGCGGTGGGTGAGCGACAGATATTCCCCAGGCATACAAACAACACCGATACCGTCATGGCTTGTCTCCAATCAGGGCACGCATACGTGCCAGGTCCTCGGGGGTGTCGACGCCGCCAGGTACTTCAGCGCAGGCCGGAGCCACATGGATCGGCACGCCGTGATACATGGCACGCAGTTGTTCCAGCGATTCCAGTTGCTCCAGCGGCGCCGGCGGCCAGTCGACATAACGATTAAGCAGGCTGACACGATAGGCATAAATGCCAATGTGACGCCACCACTGGCCTGTTTTGAGCGGCGCATCGGCCGCCGCCGGGGTGCCGAATTCACTGCGATCCCAAGCGATCGGCGCACGGCTGAAATACAGCGCGCGCCCGTGCACGTCGAACACCGTCTTGACGATGTTGGCATTGAACAGATCAGCGCGACGTTCGATCGGCTCACACAGCGTGGCAATACCAAATCCTTCGTGGGCGGCCAAGTTGCCGGCCACTTGGTCGATCACCGCCGGCGGAATCAGCGGTTCATCGCCCTGCACGTTAACGAGGATGTCTTGGTCGCCGCAGCCCAGCAGCTGCGCCACTTCCTGCAGCCGGTCGGTGCCGGATGGATGATCGCCACGGGTCATCAGCACCTGGCCACCCGCAGCGGCGACTACGTCATAGATGCGCTGGTCATCGGTGGCCACCCACACTTCATCAGCGCCACTGAGCAAACATTGGCGCCGCACGCGTTCCACCATCGGCAGCCCGCCGATGTCGGCCAACGGCTTGCCGGGCAGCCGGCTGGCGCTGAAACGGGCGGGAATCACGACCTTGAAACTCATCGCAGTGCTCACTGTTCAGGGGTGGAAATCAGCCGGCCGCACGGGCCAGCGTGGTGTCGATGATGATGCCGGCGAGGCCCTGCGGTAGGCGCGCGATCACCGGCGCTACCCACACTTCCGCTATCGCCGCCAATTTAACCGCGTCTTTTTCCGTGACCACGCACGGCAACGCCGGTTCCCGCGGCAAGTCCTCGGCGCGGTACTGGTGATGGTCGGCAAAGGGGTGTTCTAGGACGTCCAGTCCCAGCGTGCGCAGCTGACTGAAAAAGCGCTGCGGATTGCCGATACCCGCCACCGCATGTACACGGGGATGCCGGGCGGCAAACTCCGTCGGCGACAAGCACTCACCCGTGCTGCTATGGCGGAATCCAGAAAATTCGAGCGCTAAAGTCTGCACCGGCAGCGCTAGCGGCTGCCGTAACGGCCCGTTGCTGACAATCCAGTCAACCTGCTGTAGGCGTGTGGCCGGCTCGCGCAGCGGCCCGCACGGCAGGCAGCGCCCGTTACCGAGTCCACGGGCGCCGTCCAGCATTACCAGCTCGGCACTGCGCGGCAACGCATAGTGCTGCAGGCCGTCGTCGCTGATCACCAGATCCGGCTGTAGCGCCTGCGCCGCCGCCAATGCGCGGGCGCGCTGCGGGTCAATGATCACCGGCACGCCGGTGAGCTGTGCCAACATCAACGGCTCATCGCCGCAGGCAGCAGCATCCTGCTCTGATGTTACGATCCACGGCCACGCCGGCGGCTGGGCGCCGTAGCCACGGGAAATGATCACTACTTTTAGTTGCCGGGCGGCGGCTTCCGCGCACAAGGCGGTGACCATAGGTGTCTTGCCGGTGCCACCGACTGTAACGTTGCCCACCACCAGCACTGGTAGCGGCGGGCGCTGGGCGGCGACGCGGAAGCGTCTTAGCCGCCGCGCGGCCACCTTGGCGGTGAGCCACGACAGCGGACGCAGCCAGGTCAGCCCCGGACGGCCTTGGTACCAGACCGCATCAAGATACCGGGACAGACGCGCTTTCACCGTCAGGAGCCTGCGAAGTTCATGCTGTGCAATTGGCTGTAGAGGCCGCCACGGGCCAGCAGCTCGTCGTGGGTGCCGCTTTCCACCAAGCGACCTTGATCCAGTACCAGGATGCGGTCGGCTTTTTCAATAGTGGACAACCGATGCGCGATTACCAGCGTGGTGCGGTTGGCCATCACCTGCTCCAGCGCCTGCTGGATGTAGTGCTCGGACTCGTTGTCCAGCGCCGAGGTGGCCTCGTCCATAATTAGCAGCGGCGCATCTTTGAGCAGCGCGCGAGCAATCGCCAAGCGCTGGCGCTGACCGCCAGAAAGCTGGGTGCCATCCTGTCCGATCTGGGTATCAAGCCCTTGCTCCAGTTCTTCAATGAAGTTCCAGGCATAGGCGTCACGGGCGGCAGCGATGATCTGCTCGTCACTGATGCCGCGCAGCTCGCCGTAGGCAATGTTGTTGCGCACGTTGTCGTTAAACAACACCACCTTCTGCGTGACCATCGCAATCTGGCGGCGCAAGTCCTGCAATCGGTAGTCAGTGAGCGGCTGACCATCCAGCAAGATCTCGCCCTGGTCGGGGTCATAGAAACGTGGGATCAAGGTGGCGATGGTGCTCTTGCCGGCCCCGGAACGCCCGACCAGCGCCACGGTTTCACCGGGTTTGACGGTAAACGACAGGTCCTGCACCACCGGCGCATCCGGGCTGTAGCCGAAGGTGACGTTGCGAAATTCCAGCGCGCCTTGGGCACGTTCCAGCGGCCGCGTGCCGGTATCCGGCTCTAGCGGGCGGTCCATCAGCTCAAAGGTGGACGCCGCACCGGTGACGCCGCGCTGAATCTTGGCATTGACGTCAGTGAGCTGCTTGATCGGTTTCTGAATCAAGGCGACCGCCGCGATGAAGGCGAGGAATTCACCCACCGAAATGGCCTCACCCATAACGCGGATGTAGAGATAAGTGATGACGCCAATGCCCATCGACACCACGAACTGCACGGTGACGGTGCTGGTGACCTTGCTCACTTCCAGCTTCACGTGCTGCTTCTGGAACCGGCGACTGGCGTACTCGAAGCGCTCTTCTTCCAGCTTTTGGCCGGAGAAAATCTTCACCGCCTGGTTGCCTTCGATGGCTTCGCTAAGGAACTGAGTGATACTGCCCATGCTGGTCTGGATGCGGCGGCTGATGGCACGGAACCGCCGGCTCATGTAGTTCACCAGCAACCCAATGATGGGCCCGACGGTGAACAGGATCAGCGTCAACTTCCAGTTGCTGTAGAACAAGTACGCCAGTAGCCCGACCACCGTCAGCCCTTCACGCAGGATCACGGTCACCGCATCTGTGGCAGCCGCCGTGACCTGTTGCGCGTCATAGGTGATCTTCGACAATAAGTGGCCAGATGAGGACTTCTGGAAGTCGCGGGTGGGCAGCCGCAGCACATGCTGGAAGGTTTCGTTGCGCAGGTCGTAGACAATGCGCTGCCCCACCCAAGTGAGGCAGTAGTTGCCGAGGAACTGGCCAATGCCTTGGATCACCGTGAAGCACACGGGCGCGACACAGATCACCAACACCATCACCGGCGTCGGATTGCTGATGGTCTCGGTGATCACACGCATCATTTCCGCCATCAACGGGTTCATGGCGGAATAGAGCGCGTAGCCGACCACACTGCCGAGCATGATCCACCAATGCCGACGGGTGTACTGCAGCAGCCGTTTATAGGTCTGCCAGGTGGTGTCCTGTGAATCGCTCATTGATCTGGGTTACTCCCCGGATGGTTCCTGAGTGGTGATGCGCAGGCGTGTGAAGCCGAGCTGGCCGGCCACATCCATCACCCACACTACCGCTTGGTGGCTGGCTTCGGCGTCCGCGGTGAGCGTCAGCGCCGGCGGCACCGCGCCCTCCTGCACATGGCGCGCCAGTGCGTTACGCAGGGCACCACGGTCCGATTGTGGCAAGGTTTCGCCGTCAAGCCGGTACTGGCCATTGGCGGTCACCACCACTTCAATGCCCTCCACGTCCGCCGTAGCAGCTTGGCCATCGGCTTCCGGCAGGATCACGCCGAGCCGTGTTTCGCGGGTGAAGGTGGTGGCCACCATGAAAAAGATCAACAGCAGAAACACCACGTCGATCAAAGGCGTCAAGTTGATCGACACCTCGTCCGCCCGTTGGCGGCGGAACCTCATGATGCGGCCCCGTGCTCCGGCCCGGAGCGATCAAGCCAATCCAGCAGCGCGACGGCATTCTGCTCCATGCGCACCGCAATTTCATCCACTCGGCGTAGAAAGAAGCGGTAGAAGAACATCGCCGGAATTGCCACGATCAGGCCAGCAGCGGTAGTGATCAGCGCTTCAGAAATGCCACCAGCCAGTTGCCCGGTGTCACCGCTACCGTGGAGCATGATCGCAGAAAACACCGCGATCATGCCGAACACGGTGCCCAGCAAACCAAGCAAGGGCGCAATGTTAGCCACAGTACCGAGCACGTTGAGGAATTTTTCCATGTCATGGATTTCTTGGCTGGCGGCCTCCTCCATGCGTTCCTTGCGCTGCTGACGGTCCGCCTGCGGCGACGCCAGCGCTGCCGCCAATACCCGGCCGAGGGCCGAGTTGCTGCGCAGTGCCTGCAGGTACTGAGCACCGGACTCCGGTCGCCAGCTGGCCTGTACTTCCCCAAGTAAGCCAGCCGGTGCCAACTGGCCCGGCCGCAAACTCCAGAACCGTTCCCCGACAATGGCCATGGCCAGCGCCATGGACAACAGAATGGGGGCCATCATCCAGCCCCCGGCAATGACGATCTCCAGCACGTGCATCCCCCTTTGTCATGCGTGTGCGCTGCCGTGGCAACCCGGTCGCATCCCGACATGCAGAGACGATCACGACTCCGGCAGGCGCCACGGCGGGGCGGACAGCGACCGCCACAGCAATGGCGCCGGATTATGGGAGCCGCGTAATCGAAACTCAATCATGCCGTGGTCGGCGGTATTCCACAGCGGTATGCCCAGCTGATGGTAGCGTTGTTGCACCTTCGCAGCCGGATGGCCATAGCGGTTGCGATGACCGGCGCTGACCACCGCAGCCTGCGGCGCCAGCGCCCGCAGCAGTGTATAGCTGGAGCTGGTGGTACTGCCGTGATGCGGCACCAGAAGTACCGAAAATACCGACCGAGTGTGTGATGCAAGCAGCGCCGCCAACTGGTACTCCACTGGTTTGGGGATATCGCCGGTAAGCCAAGCATCGCCATGACGACCACGCACGCGTACCACACAGCTGGCACTGTTGGTGCTATCGGGAAGCCAACCCGGCGGTGGCCAGAACACCTCAAAGCGAACACCATCTTGTTGCCAACGTTGCCCTGCCTCGCACCGCCGACTGCCAGGCAGCTGTTCCGGGTTGCCGCCCCACAGTGGCCCGTGCAGCCGCGGCGCCAGCGCCGGCCAGCCACCGGCATGATCCAAATCGGCGTGGCTGATCCAAGCGGCGGTCAGCGACAAGCGCTGTTGTCGCAGCCAGGGCGCCACCACTTGCGCACCCAGACTGCCCCACGGCCCACCCGGTCCGGCATCGTAGAGCACCGCGCCCGAGGCGGTGCGGATTGCCACCGCTTGCCCCTGCCCCACATCAAACACGATCAAGTCGAAGTCTCCCGGTGCCGGGCGCGACAGCGCTGGCCACCACCAAGGCAGTAACAAGCACAGCGACCAGTAACGCGCCACTGGGCCGGGCGGTGCCCACAGCACCAACCCTGCCGCTATCAGTGCCAGCAGCTGCGATGCCCGCACTGGTGCCGGCAGCAGCACGTTGGCGCGGTCGAGCCCCTGCAGCAGCCACTCAAGTAAATCCAACACCCCGGCTGCCGCCCCCAGCAGCGACTCCGCCCCGGGCACCAGGCTGCCCAGCAAGGCCAAGGGCACCACCAACATGGTGAACACCGGCACTGCCACCAAATTCGCCAACGGCGCGACCAACCCCCATTCGGCGAACAGCCATGCCGCCAGCGCACCTACGCCCCAAGACAACTGCCATTGCAGCGCCACCAACCGCCGCACCCCCAGCGCGTGGCTTTGCAGCAGCAACGCCACTGCGCCGAACGACAACCAGAAGCCATATTCAAGGCCGGCGCGCGGATGCCACAGCAGCACCAACGCCGCTGCGCCGCCGAGCACCTGCCACGACGACGCGCGCAGCCGCAGTAGCTGGGTGCCCCACAGCGCCATCCCCATCAATACGGCACGGGTCACCGGCACCGCATAGCCGGCCAAATCGGCATACATCCACGCTGCTAATGCCGCTGGCCACACCGCCCAGTGCTGAGCCAGTTCTCCCCGGCCAGCGCGTACACTGGCCAAGCGCCGTGCCAGCCACCACACCGCACCGGCAATCCAGCCCACATGCAGCCCGGAGATCGCGAGCAGATGGGCGGTGCCGGTGCGCTGCATCAACAACCAGTCGGCCTCGGTCAGCGCGCGGCGATCTGCCACCACTAACGCCGGCAAGATACGCTCACCGAAACTAATGCCGGAGCGCTGCCTGAGTTGGGCTGCCAACTGCGCTCGGG
Organism: Alcanivorax sp. REN37; assembly: GCF_041102775.1. Taxonomy (NCBI): domain Bacteria; kingdom Pseudomonadati; phylum Pseudomonadota; class Gammaproteobacteria; order Oceanospirillales; family Alcanivoracaceae; genus Isoalcanivorax; species Isoalcanivorax beigongshangi. The sequence continues at coordinate 1,455,292 of NZ_JBGCUO010000001.1, read as the reverse complement.
CAGCAAGGTGTTTACCAGGCTCCACTGCCGTCACCGTCAGCAAGGTGCCACGCGCATGGATGTTGCGCGCGGCATCCAGCTGAGCGCTATCGCGGCTGCCGGCATTGACGCGCCCACGCGGTGAGCGCAACCGGACGCTGCCATGCAGCAGCTCACCGCCCACCAGCTCTAGGGGTTGGTAGGACGTCAGCTGTAGTCGCCGGGTACCCCGCCACGCCGAGGAGCGCGCCTGCTCCAACACCAGCCGAGTCACCGGTGGCGTGCCGGGCAGATGCTCTGGCCACAGCGCAATGGTGCCACTCACCGCCACCACCGCCCCGTCCTGCTGTGGCGGCCAGCGCGCCTGCAGATAGTGGTGCCAATCCAGCGCCGACCAGCACAGGCCCGCTACGATTGCTGCCAGCAACCACCCTTGACGCCGCCACAGCAGCCACACCGTTACCGCCCCGGCCGCCGTCGATAACTGCCAAGACCAATGGCCGGGCCCACCAAGCCAAGCACCGCACAGTAGCCCCGCCACCAGGCTCCATACCGCCATTGCCGCCTCCTTGCGCACAGTTCAGGGTCGCGGCTGACGGGGTGGCGCGTCATCGGGCCATGGCTGAAGAAACCGTAAGCGAAGGCGGACCGAGGTAGCACTGTCACGCATATCGCGCATAATGCGCTCTCGTTTTCCGTCGTGTGCCCGCCTTACCGATGCCCAAAAGACTTTTCAAAAAGTATTTGCCGTCACCGGAAAAGATCCGCCAAACCAAGGGGTTGGGCGCCTTCGCCGAGATCCTGGGCAATCCCCATCTGTGGCACGTAAACCGTCGTGCGCTGTCCGGCGCCATGTTCATCGGTATTTTCTGTGCCTTGCTGCCAATGCCATTCCAGATGCTGCCGGCATTGCTGCTGTCGGTGTATTTCCGCTGCAACTTGCCGCTGACGCTGGTGATTGTCTGGCTCACCAACCCGTTTACTTACGTGCCGGTGTTCTATTTCACCTATCGGGTCGGAGCGACGCTGCTGGGAACGCCGGTGTCACCGCCCAGCCCGGTGACCTTCACCTGGCTGGCAGAACAGATGGTGCCGTTGTGGTTCGGCTCGGTGTTGTGCGGTTTGGTATTCGGATTGGCGGGGATGCTGATTACGCGGTTGTTGTGGCGCTACTCCATCGTGCGTGCCCTGCAGCGCCGTCGTGAACTCCGCCGCGCCCGCAAAGCGGCCAAGAACGCTGGGTCGGACCCGGATTCACCAGCATAAAAAAAGCGGGCCTCAGCCCGCTTTTTTTATGCTCTGTCCTCATCTAGGCACCGCGTGAACGCAGCTGCCCGTCATGCAGTTCCAACTGTTGCTGGCACACATCAGCGAAACGCAGGTCGTGAGTCACAATCAACAAGGCAATGCCGAGGCGCTGGTTGAGCGACAGCATCAGTTCCTGCACTTGAGCGCCGGTGCGCTCGTCGAGGTTACCGGTGGGCTCATCAGCCATCACCAGCGCCGGTTCCGTCACCAAGGCCCGGGCAATCGCCACCCGCTGACGTTCGCCACCGCTCAAGGCAGCCGGCTTGTGGGTCAGCCGATGCCCCAGCCCCACCGCCTCCAGCATGGTGGTTGCACGCTCCGTGGCATCGCGGGGATGGGTGTTACGGATCAGCAGCGGCATCGCCACGTTTTCAAGCGCGGTGAACTCCGGCAGCAAATGGTGGAACTGATAAACAAAGCCTAACTTGGCATTGCGCAGCTTGCCGCGCTGACTCTCGCTGGCGGACGACAACGGCACACCGCTCACAGCGACCTCACCGCTGCTGGGCACATCAAGGCCACCGAGCAGGTTCAGCAACGTGCTCTTGCCGGAACCAGAGGTACCGACAATCGATAGCGTCCGCCCCCGGGCCAGCGTCAGATCGATGCCGCGCAGCACTTCAACGCGAGCGGCCCCGTCCTCATACACTTTGGTCAGCCCGCGGGCGTGCAATACTGGCACATCATTATTCATAGCGCAGTGCCTCCGCCGGCTGCACACGGCTGGCCCGGAACGACGGGTACAGCGTGGCGCTGAAACTGATCAGCATCGCCATGGCGGCAATCATCGCCACATCACGCCACTGCAACGCAGACGGCAGGTAATTGACGAAGTAGGCCTGCAGCAGGTCACGGTTCAACACCCGTTCGATGAAGTGGCCAATGTCGGAAATATTCAGCGACAGCAATACCCCGAGCAGTACGCCCACCGCGGTACCGATAGCGCCGATCAGCATCCCTTGCACCATGAAGATGCGCATGATGGTGCCCGGCGACGCACCCAGGGTGCGCAGCACGGCAATATTGGCGCGCTTTTCGGTGACCAGCATCACCTGACTGGACACAATATTGAACGCTGCCACCGCCACGATGAACGACAGCAACAGCCCCATCATGGTCTTTTCCATGCGGATGGCTTGGAACAGGCTGCCGTGGGTACGGGTCCAATCGGTGGTGTAGTAACCAGCGCCGATACGGTCGAGCAACTGCTGTGAGGTGCGCGGCGCGCTGAACAGGTCATCGAGCCGCAAGCGGAGCCCTTCCACCCGCCCGGCCATGCGGGCCAGACGCGCGCCATCGTCCACATTGACGTAGGCGAACATGCTGTCCACCTCAGCCCGTACTCGGAAGATGCCGCTCACCGTAAAGCGTTTGAAGCGGGGTGTGACACCCGCCGGCGATACGGTCGCCTCCGGCAATACCAAAATCACCTGACTCCCCACCTCGGCACCGAGCTTACGCGCCAGGCCATAACCGAGCACCAGATTGAAGCTGCCGGGGGTGAGACTGTCGAAGTCCCCTTCCCAAATGTAGTCGCCGACGATCGACACATTGCGCTCCGCTTGCGGATCCACGCCGTTGACCATCACCCCGGTCACCGCGCCGCGATGGGTGAGCATGCCCTGCAATTCCACGAACGGGGCCACGCCTAGCACGCCGGGCTGTTGCTGCACCCGGTCGGCCAGCGCCTGCCAGTCGTCCACCGGCTCGCGCCCGTGCACCGACAGGTGGGTCACCATGCCGAGGATGCGGGTCTGCAATTCGCGCTCGAAGCCGTTCATGACTGACAACACCGTGATCAGCACTGCCACGCCCAACATCAGGCCCAGCGCGGAAATCAGGGTAATGACGGAAATGAAGCTGTTGCGGGACCGGGCGCCGGTGTACCGCACACCTATAAAGAGGGAAAGAGGTCTGAACATGGCGCGCATTTAAGCATCAATCTCGGATCGGGAGCTAGGCCTTTGTGACCACGGCCCAGGCACAGGGTTCAGTGTCATGATTGAATCCGCTGTCGGGGATTTCTACCATCCGCACCCAACTATAACTGCAGCAACATCGGGGGATTTGCTCATGTCATCTTTGTCTTGGCGCCGCTTGGCGCGCCTGCTTCCAATCGCCGTCCTGGCCACCGCCGCTGCCGCCCACGCCCTGGAACTGCCTGTGCGCGGCCAAACCCAAGCCATGGTGGCACAGCAATTCGGTGAGCCGCTGACCCGCCATGCCGCGGTCGGCCAGCCACCGATCACACGCTGGGATTACGCTGAGTTCTCAGTCTACTTTGAGCACCAGCACACCCTTCACGCCGTGCCCCATGACCAGCCGCTCGGTGAGTTGGCGATCCAGTCGGGTCACACCGTGCGCGCAGCGGTGCAAGTGGCGGCGGAGCCTGTTACCGATGCCGCCGAAGACGCAACGATTGACGCCGCTGCCGAGGCCACACCTCCGTCACCAAACAGCGACCCAGCGCTGCGCTTTGACGGCGCCAAGGGGCGCATTGTGCTCGACCGCTGAGGGCGGCGGCGCAGCCCTTGCGCCAGCGCCCTGTTGCCTTATGCTTGCCGCCTGCAAAACCCTGGCCTGGATGAGGATCGACAATGGCGCTGGAGCGAGTGCTGCTGCCCGAATGGACCCCGCAGTGGGGCGTACTTTTGGCATGGCCCCATGCGGACACCGACTGGTGTGATTTGCTGGATGACGCTGAAGCCACCTATGTGGCATTAGCCTGCGCCATCTTGGCGCGCCAGCACCTGCGCGTCATTTGCCGCGATGCAGAGCACAGCGCCCATATCCGCACTCTGCTCACCCAAGCTGGCGCCGAGCTCGCCCGGCTGGAGTTGCTGGAACGCCCCTACAACGATACCTGGGCGCGCGACTTCGGCCCGATCGCGGTCACCGAGAATGGTGCGCTGACGCTGCAGGACTGGCGCTTCAACGGTTGGGGTGGAAAGTTCGCCGCTGACGCCGACGACGCTCTCAACCAGCAATTGCCTTGGGATGTGCCGCTGCGCCGTTTCGATCTGATTCTGGAAGGTGGCGCCATCGACACTGATGGCCGCGGCAACCTGCTCACTACCAGCAACTGCCTGCTCAACCCGAACCGTAACCCGCAACTCGACCGCGCGGCGGTGGAAGCGCAACTGAAAGAGGCGTTCGGGCTGCGCAATATCTGGTGGCTGGAGCACGGCTATCTGGAAGGTGACGACACCGACGCACATGTGGATACCCTCGCCCGCTTCTGCGATGAGCGCACCATTGCTTATGTGCAGTGCACCGACCGGGACGATGTGCATTACACCGAGCTGCGTGCAATGGAGCAGGAGCTGGAACAATTGGCCGCACGCGAACAGCTCAAGTTGGTACCGTTGCCGATGACACCGCCGCTGTTCGACGACGACGGCGCGCGCATGCCGGCCACCTACGCAAACTTCCTCATCATCAATGGCGCGGTACTGGTGCCCACCTATGGCTGCGACACTGATGCCGCTGCGCTGGCACAGCTGGATGCCGCGTTCCCGAACCACGACGTGATTGGCATCCATTGTCTGCCGCTAATCGTCCAACACGGCAGCCTGCACTGCGTCACCATGCAGCTGCCCACCGGCTCGGTGCCGGTTTGACCTAGGAGATTGACCATGCGTGTTGCTGTGATCCAGCAGGCCAACAGTGCCGACCTCCGTGCCAACCAGGCGCGCTCCGAAACGCTGATCCGACAAGCTGCCGCTGAAGGCGCTGAACTGATCATGCTGCAGGAGCTGCACAACAGCCTGTACTTCTGTCAGAGCGAAGACGTGAACTGCTTTGACCTGGCGGAAACCATCCCCGGCCCGTCCACCGACTGGCTCGGCAAGCTGGCCGCTGAACTGTCGGTAGTGATTGTCGGCAGCCTGTTTGAAAAGCGTGCCACCGGCCTTTATCACAACACCGCGGTCGTGCTGGAACGTGACGGCAGCTTGGTCGGCTGTTACCGCAAGATGCACATCCCGGACGATCCGGGCTTCTACGAGAAGTTCTACTTCACCCCTGGCGATGCCCAGTTCAACGACGGTCGCTGCGGTTTCACGCCGATCCAGACCTCAGTGGGCAAACTAGGCCTGCTGGTGTGCTGGGACCAGTGGTACCCGGAAGCCGCGCGGCTGATGGCGCTGGCCGGCGCCGAGTTGCTGCTCTACCCCACCGCCATCGGCTGGGACCGCCGTGATGATGAAGGCGAAAAGCAGCGCCAATGCGACGCCTGGATCACGGTGCAGCGCGCCCATGCGATTGCTAACGGTGTGCCGGTCATCGTTGCCAACCGCACCGGCTACGAAGCGCCGCCAGAGGGCGATGTGGGCATCCAGTTCTGGGGCCACAGCTTTATCGCCGGCCCGCAAGGTGAATTCCTAGCCCTCGCCGATGCCGACACCGAACAAGTTCTGCTGGCGGACATCGACATGGAGCGCAGCGAGAATGTGCGCCGCATTTGGCCTTACCTGCGCGATCGCCGCGTGGATGCCTACGGCGACTTGACCAAGCGCTACCGCGACTGACTATGGCGCCCGCGCAACAAAAAACGCCCCGGCATCGTTAATGCCGGGGCGTTTTCATTGGCTGCCAAGTGCCGATCAGGCGCGTCGGATACGCACGACCTGCATCGGCTCTTCGATGAACAGCGTTTTGGCAATCACCTGCTCGCCCTCTGCAGCGCCCAACAGCGCCAACCCCAAGGGTGAATAGACCGAGATGCGACCGCGTGCCGGTCGGGCATCGCCGGGCTCGCACAACGTTAAGGAGAGCTCCACTGCGGAGCCCGCTGCCTTAACCTCGACAACATCACCCACGCCGGCACGCAGGGCTTGATCCTGGGGCTGGACATCATCCAGCTTCGTCACCAGCGACCACAGTGATTTGACCCCCGGTGGAACAAACCAGGGTGCCGTCAACATAAAAAATGAGAACCGGGACGGCCTTGCTACAGCCACCCCGGTCGCGCGTACATCAGCCATAATCGCCTCCTCGCGTAACAGGGTGAACACTCACCGCCACAATCCTTGCCGCCGGCGCCCCGCAAGGTAGGCATTGTCGCAACCGGCTTACATTTTTTTGCAGCGATGTCTATGACCATAGCGTCCATAAATAATTTTGCAAGTGCGTCAGCTACTTAGCGCGATTATCTGACAACGATTTACGCTTTCGACGCAGGCCGGCTCTTCTGCTCTCCACTAGCATTGATCAGACCCTTTTCATTTGCATTAACGCCATTGGCGCGGTTAATGCCACTTATTCATCACCACTCAGGAGGATTTCCTGCTTTTTTGTCTTCCCGGCAAATATATTCTTCTGTCATTTTTGATTAACATCGCACTCCTGTACCGCACCGATCGCCGCTTCCCCCTTGCACCGGCGCACAGTTTTCACCACTTGCGCAGGATTTGGCAGGAACGCCACGCAAGGCGGCAGCATGGACCGCGCATCGGAGCAGCCGTTTCCACTGCAAAAAACAAAGATGGATTCCCATGGATATCGGACAAGCATTGAAGCGCCGTCGCGAAGCACGCGGAGACACTCTGGAAGAAGTGGCCTACCGCGCTGACACGGATGCCAGCAACCTCTCCCGCATCGAGCGGGGCATGCAACAACCTTCAGTCCTGCTGCTGCAGAACCTCGCCCGCGCACTGAATACCACAGTGTCGGAGATCTATCGCGAGCTGGAATCCGGCCGCCCCGGCGACCCAGCCGACCCGCTGTTCAGTGACATGGCCAAAATGCAGCGCTATTTCCGCCAGCTGAGCTCGGAAGACCGCACTGTGGTTCTGGAAATGACCCAGATATTGCGTCGCCGTTACCGCCAGGCCCACAAAGCGGGCCTTTAGTCTCGGCACTAGCCCTCGGCCCCACCTTGCGTCCGCAGGTGCCAATGCGCTGTCCTCATCGGCCCGGTTGCGTCCCACATTGACGCGGCCGGGTGATGGCATTCTGCCAGCACTTGGCAAAGCCCAAGCAAAGGCGTAATAGTGTTACAGCCATGTCTGGATGGCATATAAAATAGGAATAAAATCATAGCTTTAATATACGAACGTCGGTTCCAGAGTGGGTCGGCAGTTGGCGCGGTAAGGATGTACCCGCCTGTCCCCTTCTGACGTTCAACGTCTAGAAAAAAATAAAGCGTTCTCCATCAGGATGGGAAAAGCACGCGATGAACTCGGTAACAGACCTGAACATTTTTGTGGGTGTGGTCAAGGCAGGCACCATTTCAGGTGCCTCGCGCCGCTTGGGACTTTCGCCAGCGTCAATCAGTAAACGCCTGGCTCGACTTGAAGAAGATATTGGCGTCCGACTGGTCAACCGCAGCTCGCGCGCCATGAGCCTTACCGAAGAAGGCAAAACCCTGTACCAGAAGCTGCTGGTGATCCTCGATGATCTCGATGATGCCGTGGCGTCCGTTTCCAATGCTGGCGATAACGCCCGCGGCACGCTAAAAATCGCCTCCACCAGCGGACTTGGAAAAAGCCGCATTGCTACCCTAATCGCCGAATTTGCCACCTACCACCCAGACCTGATGATCCAGCTGTACCTCGGTGACCATCAGACGGACTTCATCCGCGAAGGGTTTGACGTGGCCATCACCATCGGGCAGCCGTCCGACTCCACCATGATTGCCAAGCGGTTGATGAAGAACCGCTGCTACGTGTGTGCCTCACCGGAGTACTTGGCCAACCGACCACCGATCCGTAAGCCGGCTGACCTCAAGAAACACGACTGTTTGATTCTTGATACCGCCGGCTCCTTCCGTGATCTGTGGCCGTTGGTGGGGCCCAACCATCGTGAAATGGTGCGCGTCTCCGGCAGTTTGGTGACCGACAACAGCGAAACGCTGCGCAATTGGGTTTTGAGCGGTTATGGCATCGCCATCAAGAGCGAATGGGATGTCCAAGCAGAACTCCACAACGGTCGTCTGGTGACACTCCTAGAGGGTTATACGGTGCCGAACATGGACTTCTATGTGATCTACGGCAGCCGCAAAAACCTGCCGGCCAAGACACGCAGTTTTGTGGATTTCATCGAAGAAAATATTCTTACCGCTTGAGGCAACCGATTGCGCCCCCGGATCCAAGCCATTGAACAATGGGACATTATTGAAAGAGAATGCGTATCGCTCGGCGTGCAACAGCACGACGCTTGACCAGAATCACAAATCGAGAAAAGTGTATATCTTGAAACACAGCTTTTCGTAGCCTTCACTTTCAAATTCTGCAAAAGATGACTAATATTGGACCCGAGTGCTCGTTGTCACGACGAGCGCTCGCGCATATTTCTATGCGTTTCCTGATATTTTGGTGTGTGCTACATCAGTCCCGCCCCCCGGCGGGTTTTTTTCCACTCTCCTCAATAATGTCATCCTGCACTGTCACCCTTTGCAGGGCACTGGACCCGTTCCGGGTTCGGTTCCATAGTGTTGCCCGCCCTTTCACCCGTGTCGGAAACCACGCATGAACCGCACTGCCCTGCCCTATCTTGTCGGCCACCGCGGCGCCCGCGGCGAGGCCCCGGAGAACACCCTGCCCAGCTTCCAGATCGCTATGGATGCTGGCTTGCGGGCCATCGAGTTGGACGTAAGGCTGACCCGCGACGGCACACTGGTTGTGCTGCACGACGCTAGTCTGCAGCGCACCACTGGCGCTGCCGGGCTGGTTCGCAATCTGGAATATGCCGCACTCGAACAGTTGGACGCCCGCCAAGGCGGACCGGGCTGGTCGGTGCCCGTGAAAATCCCAACGCTGGACCAAGTCGTGGCACAGTGCCATCCGGATACCGAATTCCAGTTTGAGGTGAAAGGCGGCGAATCCAGCGCCTATCTATCTCGGGTGGCAGAAAATCTGACCGACCTGATTCAGCGCCACAGTATGGCGGCGCGCACTATTGTTACCTCCAGCGACAGCCAGTTCCTACGGCTGATGGCGCAGGTATCGCCACGACAAAGCCGGGGGCTGGTGTGCGAAGCACGCTCGTTTAACCCGGTAGGCCGCACCCGTGCGTTGGGCTGCCAGTGGCTGATTCCGCATTACTCGCTTGTGAAAGCAGGACTGATGCGCCGTGCCCGTGACGCCGGACTGAGAGTCTCGGTCTGGACGGTGAATGACCTAGTAGAGGCAGAACGCTTGGCAGGGTTAGGTGTGGACAGCCTGATCACCGATTTTGCCAGTGGCTTTGCGGCCCATTTTGCGGCGCGCATGCAGCGACGCGGCGACTAACCTCCTCCAGCGCCGGCGCCAGGAACTCCCGCAGCTCATCGCTGCGGGCCATGGCATCTTTGTAGCCAAGATCCATTAGTGCCTTGCAGAACTCCGGGTCAAACAGCAGGTAACTGAGCGCGGAGGCCCCCGCGCCACCGCCACCAGGCCCACGCAGCAGTGCCCGCAAGGTGCGCGGCAGACGGTGGGCGTACTCCGCGGCGAGGCCATCAATGGACGCTGACGGCGCGATGTGCAGCACCTCCACCGGTCGCAAACCGATCCCGGCTCGGCTGCGCTGAGCGGGAGTCATCACTTCCAGCGTGCTGTTAATCCGCTGCAAGCGCTCCAAATCCACTTCCAACGTGTCGACGAACACGCTGTTCATCACGTGCCCAAGCACCTGCGCCATGGACGGGTACTGAGCGCCACGGTCATCCGGACCACCCGGCCGCGCTTCTGCCACACCGACCACCAGCACCCGCTGGGCACCGAGATGCAGCGCCGGGCTGATCGGCGCCAATTGCCGTACCGCCCCATCGCCGAAGTAGCGTCCCCCGACTTTCTGCGCCGGAAACAGGATCGGGATCGCTGACGACGCCAGCAGGTGCTCTAAGCCGATGCGGCTACGCTGCCCGCGCCGCCGAGCGCGCTGCCACTCCTGCACCTCTTCCAGCGCTTGGAAAAACGCCACCGATTCACCGGTGCCGTAGGACGATGCGGTAATGCTCAGGGCACGCAGATGGCCGGCATCCAGCGACTGTTGAATACGGTCGAAATCAAACACCACGGACAACAGCTTGCACAGCGGCCGGTTATCCAGCAGCGCGCTGCGCACCGGCGTCGAGGCGGTCAGATAAGCGGGCAGCGCCCAGCGCAGGATGGAAGTAATAAAAGCGCGGAAGTCAGTGCGGTACACCTGGCTTGGCGTGAGGTTGCGCCAGACCCGCTCCAGGGCGCGGACGGCAAAGCGGAAATGGTGGGCATTGACTGCCAGCGCCGTGGCGTTGAGGGCACCGGCTGAGGTACCGCAAATCACTGGGAACGGATTGGGGGCACCGCGCGGCAGCAGGTTCGCTACCGCCATCAGTACACCCACCTGATAAGCGGCGCGCGCGCCGCCACCGGATAGAATCAACGCGGTACCGGCATCCGGGTTACTGGGATTAGTGTGGCCCCAGCGCAGCCCGGACCACCACTGGCTCGGCCCCATGGCCGACTCAGCGCCGCAGCGCGTCGCGGCCCAGCTCGGCTGCGCGAGCCGACCCACCGTTGCGACTGTTTTCCTCGCACTTGCCGCGGTCGCCGCCGCAGATGTCGCAGCCTTCTTTCATGCCCAGTGCAGCGAGACCGCCGCAGGAGCCCTTGATCGGCTTATTGGCAAGGATCACGCCGACCGCCATGGCGGCACTGAGCACCAGCAGCACAGCAACTGACAGCACAATGGTGGGCAGCATTATTGATCTCTCCCTTGCATCAAATGGTGGCGGAAGGCGGAGGTCATCAACTCCTTGAAGCCATCGCCCTCGTGCACGATGAAGAGTACCGCCAGGTTACGCGCCTCAGCAAACGCCATGCCTTCTTCCGCGCCCATCACCGTCAGCAGTGTGGCGAGACCATCGGCTTCCATACACTCTTGGTGCAGCACCGACACTGACGCTAACTGGTGCGACACCGGTCGGCCGGTACGCGGGTCTATGGTGTGAGAAAACCGTTGGCCGTCTGCTTCAAAAAAGTTGCGATAGTCGCCAGAGGTGGCCACCGCCAGATCGTGGATTTCCAGCACGCTGTCAATTTCACGGCGCCCAGCCAACGGCCGCTCGATGGCAATCCGCCACGGCACACCGCCGGGCTTGCTGCCCCGCGCACGCAGGTCACCGCCGATGTCCACCAGCCAGTTGTGGATGCCGAGTTGATCCAAGTAAGCACCCAGCGCATCCACCGCATAGCCCTTGGCGATGGCAGACAGGTCCAGATACAGGCCACCAGGCTGGACGATCAGATCGGCGTCTACGCTGGCCTCCAACTTGCGGTAACCAATACGGGCGCGAGCCTGCTCCAGATCCGCCGCCGAAGGGGGGGTGCCGCTGCGCGCCGCCGGGCCGAAGCCCCACAAGTTGACCAGCGGTCCGACGGTGGGATCGAACATGCCACCACTTTCACTCGCCATCACCAACGCCGAGCGCAGCACCTGTGAAAACTCTTCCGGCACCTCGAAACGCGTGCCAGCAGGCGCCTGATTAAAGCGCGAAATAGCGGAGTCGCTGATGTAGGTACTCATCAGCTGGTTGATCTCCAGCAGCCGCTGCTCGATGCCGTGCTGGACTTGCTCCAGCTTCACGCCGTCCGGCAGCTCCGCCAGCCGCACCGTCCACAGCGTGCCCATGGTCGGCCCGCTCAGGCTGTGCACCTGCGGCGCCGGACTGCAAGAGAGCAGCAATGCCAGCAGCCCAAAAAGACACAGGGCACGAAGGCCCTGTGAAAGTGGTGAGTGGCGCAGATCAGCCACCGAAGTCGTCCAGCATGATGTTCTCGCGTTCCACACCCAGGTCTTCGAGCATCTTGATCACCGATGCGTTCATCATCGGCGGACCGCACATGTAGAACTCGCAGTCCTCCGGCGCCGGGTGGTTCTTCAGGTAGTTGTCGAACAGCACCTGGTGGATGAAGCCGGTTTTGCCGCTCCAGTTATCCTCCGGCAGCGGATCGGACAACGCCAAATGCCACTCGAAGTTGTCATGATCGGCCGCCAACTGGTCGTACTCATCGACGTAGAACGCCTCGCGCATGGAGCGGGCGCCATACCAGAAGCTGATCTTGCGCTTGGAGTCGAGCCGCTTGAGCTGATCAAACAGGTGCGAGCGCATCGGCGCCATACCGGCACCACCGCCGATGAAGATCATTTCGGCGTCGGTGTCCTTGGCAAAGAAATCACCGAACGGGCCGTACACCGTCACTTGGTCGCCGGGTTTGAGGTTGAATACATAGCTCGACATCAGGCCGGCCGGAATGTCGGTGCGCCCTGGCGGTGGTGTGGCGATACGGATATTGAACTTGAGGATGCCCATCTCTTCCGGATAGTTGGCCATGGAATAGGCACGGATCACCTCCTCCTTGTTCACTGCCTGGATGTCGAAGAACTTGAACCGCTCCCAGTCGTCGCGGAAGCGCTCAGGGATGTCGAAGTCAGCGTAATTAATGGTGTACGGCGGCGCTTCCAGCTGCACATAACCACCGGCGCGGAACGCCACGTTCTCACCTTCGGGCAGCTTCAGCGTCAGCTCTTTGATAAAGGTGGCGACGTTAGGGTTGGACACCACTTCACAGACCCACTTCTTGACGCCGAACACCTCCTCCGGCACCTGGATCTTCATGTCTTGCTTAACCGGCGTCTGGCACGACAGCCGGTAACCAGCCCGCACCTCGCCCTTAGTGAAATGGGATTCCTCGGTGGCAAGGATGTCGCCACCGCCCTCCATCACCTGACACTTGCACTGTGCACAGGTGCCGCCGCCGCCGCAGGCAGAAGACAGGAACACGCCTTGTGAGGCCAGCGTACCGAGCAGCTTGCCACCCGCTGGCACCACCAGTTTCTTTTCACCGTTGATTTCGATGGTCACATCACCGGCCGACACCAGCTTGGCGCGGGCCAGTAGGATGGTGGCCACCATCAGCAACATCAGGGCGGTCAGCACCACCACTGCAATGACTATCTCGAATGCCATGCGCTTTCCCCTCGATTACAGCTGCACGCCGGAAAACGACATGAACCCCAGTGACATCAGGCCGACAGTGACAAAGGTCACCCCCAAGCCTTCCAGACCGCCGGGCACATCGCTGTACTTCAGCTTTTCACGGATTGCCGCCAGCAACGCGATCGCCAGCGCCCAGGACACGCCGGAGCCGACGCCGTAGACCACACTTTCCGTGAAGTCGTAGTCGCGCTGCATCATGAACAGCGAGCCACCGAAAATGGCGCAGTTTACGGTGATCAAGGGCAGGTAAATGCCAAGCACGTTGTAGAGTGCCGGCACGTACTTATCGAGCACCATCTCAAGGATCTGCACCACCGCAGCAATGACACCGATATAGGCGACAAAGCCGAGGAAGCTCAGGTCGACATCGGGATAGCCCATCCACGCCAGCGCGCCATCTTTGAGGAAATAGCTGTACAGCAGGTTGTTAAGCGGCACCGTGATGGCTTGGATCACCACCACCGCAATACCGAGGTTGACGGCGGTGGACACCTTCTTGGAAATCGCCAAGAAGGTGCACATGCCGAGGAAGAACGCCAGCGCCATGTTCTCAACGAACACCGCGCGCACGAATAGGCTGATGTAATGTTCCATTGCGTGCTCTCCCTCAACCCATCTCGACCGGGCGCGTGTTCGGCGCGATCCGGAATTGCGGTTGCTCCTGCTGGTCACGCTTCCAGGTGCGCAGCGCCCAGATGAACAAACCAATCAGGAAGAATGCCGACGGCGGCAGCAACAGCATGCCGTTGGGCAGATACCAACCACCGTTGTTGATGGTCGGCAGCAGCGTGTAGCCAAGAATGGAGCCAGAGCCGAGCAACTCGCGTACCACCCCAAGTGCTACCAGGATGACGCTGTAGCCGAGCCCGTTGCCGAGCCCGTCGAGGAATGACGGCACCGGCCGGTTGGACATGGCGAACGCTTCAGCGCGGCCCATCACGATACAGTTGGTGATGATCAGACCAACAAACACCGACAACTGGCGGCTGATCTCGTAGGAGAACGCCTGCAGCGTTTGGTCCACCACAATCACCAGCGCCGCGATCACCATCACCTGCACGATCATGCGGATGCTGTTGGGGATCACATTGCGGATGCTGCTGATGAAGAAGTTGGAGAATGCGGTCACCAACGTCAGTGACACCGCCATCGTCAACGCCGTGCTGACTTTGGAGGTCACCGCCAGCGCCGAACAGATACCGAGCACCTGCAGCGCAATCGGGTTGTTGGCGAACACCGGCTGGAACAGGATGTCCTTGATCTTCATGTCAGACATGCTGGGGCTCCTTATTCGCTCACCGCGCCACTGCGCAGCCGTGACAGATAGGGACCGAACGCCTGCTCACCCACCCAAAAACGCACCAGCTGGCTGACGCCCTGGCTGGTGAGGGTGGCGCCGGACAGGCCATCCACTTTGTATTGCGCAGTGCTGGAGGAAGCATCGACACTGCCCTTCACCACTTCGATCTGCACTCGACCATTACTGTCAGTGAGCGTTTTTCCAACCCACTGGGCGCGCCAGGCAGGATTGTCGACCTCGCCCCCCAGACCCGGTGTTTCGCCGTGATCGTAGAACACCAAACCGGCCACCGTGTTGGCATCCGGCTCCAGCGCCAAATAGCCGTAAAGCGTGGACCACAGCCCATAACCGCTCACCGGCAACACGATGGAGCGCAAGCTGCCATCGTCATTGCGCAGGAAGAACACTTCCGCCACATCCGGCAGTCGGCGAATGCCTGCAGGATCCACCGCCAACGCAGTGCTCTGCTCCGGGTCCGCGGCGGCCTTGGCCTGATCGTAGCTGTCCGGGCGTTCCACCTCGGTGCCACTGGCAAGTTCGACAAAGCGGCGCTCGACGCGCTCGAACGCCTGTTTCACGTCCATACCAGGCTGGTAAGCATTGGCGGCGATGAGCACGTTTTTTTGCCGGTCCAGCGCGCGGTTTTCGTTCTGCATCGGGCGCAGCATCACCGCGGCCACCGCGACGATCACGCCGCACACTAAGCAGATAATGAAGGCGGCCAGCAGGGTGCCGCCGGTGCTGTCTTTATTGAACGCCATCAGCGCTTCCCTCCTGCCAGACGCCGCTCACGGCGGCGGATGTTGGCCTGCACCACAAAGTGGTCGATCAGCGGTGCACACAGGTTGCCGAACAAAATCGCTAACATCATGCCTTCCGGGAATGCCGGGTTGACCACGCGGATCAGCACCACCATCACGCCGATCAGGATGCCGAAAATCCACTTACCGACATCGGTCATCGCCGCCGACACCGGATCGGTGGCCATGAACACCAGACCGAACGCCAGACCACCCAGGGTCAGGTGCCAGTACCAGGGCATGGCGAACATGGCATTGGTATCGCTGCCCACGGCATTGAACAGCGCCGACAGCGCCACCACCCCGACCAGCACCCCGGCCATAATGCGCCAGGAAGCAATGCGGGTGATCAGTAACAAAGCGGCGCCAAGCAGGATTGCCAGCGTTGAGGTTTCACCGATCGAACCTTGGATGCCGCCGAGGAAGGTCTGCATCCAGCTCAGGTTGACGTCACCGATACCGGCATTGGCGCCCAGCGCGGCGCTGAAGTCCAACTGCCCGGACGCTGCCAGCGATAGCGGCGTCGCGCCGGAGAAGTTGTCCACCGCCGTCCACACCAGGTCACCGGACATTTGCGCCGGGTAGGCGAAGAACAGGAAGGCACGGCCCACTAGCGCCGGATTGAGGAAGTTTTTGCCGGTGCCGCCAAATACTTCTTTGCCGATCACCACCCCGAACGAGATGCCGAGGAACACCTGCCACAACGGAATGGTAGGCGGCACGATCAGCGTGAACAGAATGCCGGTCACGAAGAAGCCCTCGTTGACCTCATGGCCACGGCGCCAGGCGAACAGCCCTTCCCAGATGAAGCCGCCGACATAGACGGTAATCAGGATCGGCACGTAGAACACCGCGCCGTGGAGCATGTTCGACCACAGGCTGCCGGGATCAAATCCGGCCAGCATCGCCACCAGCGCCGTGCGCCAGCCTTCGATCGGCGCATGGCCAAACTCGGCGATTTGCAGGTTGGCCTGGTAACCGGTGTTGTAGAGCCCGAACAAAATCGCCGGGAAGGTGGCGAACCACACCGTCATCATCACGCGCTTGAGGTCGATGCCATCGCGCACGTGGGAGGCTGTATTGGTCACCGAATCCGGCGAATACAGCATGGTGTCGAACATTTCGTAAAACACGTAGTAATTCTGCAGCCGCCCGCCTTCGTGGAAGTGCGGGGCCACCTTGCGGTCAAGGTAATGCCTCAAGCCCATGCTCAGCCCTCCAGTTCGATGCGGGTCAGGTTGTCACGCAGGATCGGACCGTACTCGTACTTGCCCACGCAGACGTAGGTGCACAGCGCCAGATCTTCTTCCACCAGTTCCAGTGCGCCCAGGGCCACCGCGGAATCGGTATCACCCACCGTCAGTGCACGCAGCAACTGAGTGGCAAGGATGTCGAGCGGCATCACCCGCTCATAGTTGCCGAGCGGCACCATGGCGCGCGGGCTGCCGTTGGTGGTGGTGGTGAAATCGAACTTACGGCCCGGCAGCAGCTTGGACAGGTAGATATTCATCACCGAGTGGCGCTTCAGTCCCGGCGACAGGTAACCGAACATTGGCCGCTCACGGCCTTCGCGCAGCGCGGTCACCTGCACTGCCGTGCGGCTGAGGAAGTCGTAAGGGCCGGCAGCCTTGTGGCCATTCCAGACCGAGCCAGACAGCACTCGGGTTTCGCCGTCCTTCAGCTCACCTTGCAGCAACTCGGACAAGCAGGCGCCGACACGGGTTCGCACCAGGCGCGGCGCACGGACCTGCGGGCCGCCAAGGGCCACCACCCGGTCGGTGTACAGCTCACCGGTGAGGAACAGCTGGCCAAACGCGATCACGTCCTGATAGTTCAGCACCCAGACCGTCTTGCCCATGCCCACCGGATCGAGGTGGTGTACGTGGGTACTGGGGTTACCGGCGGGATGTAGCCCACCGAACGTGTGCACACTGACCTGCGGCAACGACGGCAGCGGCAGCTTGACGCCCTCCGCCTGGCACACGAACAGCTTGCCGTCGGTGAGACGGCTGAGCACGCTAATGCCCGCCTCAAACGCCTGCGGCTGCTCGGCAATCACCGGCGCCGGATCTGCACTAAGCGGATTGGTATCGATGGCAGTTACAAAAATAGAGCTCGGCACGCTGCCTGGCAGCGGCACCTTGCCATAGGGACGGGTACGCAGCGCGGTCCAGAGACCGGACTCCACCAACTGGGCCTGCACAGCAGCACGGTCCAGGGTTGCCAACGCGGCAGCCGGGTGGGCAGCAAAACGCAGCGCATCATCTTCTGACGCTGCGATCTCGATCACCACCGATTGCAACACACGGCGCGCGCCGCGGTTGATGGCGATGACAGTACCGGATGCCGGCGCGGTGTAGCGCACACCATCGGTCTTCTTATCGGTGAACAGGACCTGGCCTTTACGTACCCGGTCGCCCTCTTGGACTTCCATGGTCGGTTTCATGCCGACATAGTCCGGGCCGAGCACCGCCACGCGGGTCACCGGAGCGCCGCCGTCGATGTCTTGGCGCGGCGCGCCCGTGATGGGCAGGTCGAGTCCCCGTTTGATTCTGATCATAGTCTCTCGCCCACGTTCGGAACCTCTTCCCCGGCATCTGTGCACCAGTGAAAGCATGCGCAGCGGCCCTGTCCAACCGCGTCACCGCGTGATGGCCGCACAACGCTGGGCCGCTGTGCCCGTCCTTGGTGGTACCCCGCGTATGCGGCACCCCGAAGAGGAGGTTTCCCTACCAGCAAAAGGCCCGCGCGAGGCGGGCCAGTGTTATCACTGCTTTGGATACACCGGGAATTCCACCCCGGAGATCTGCTGCAGGATCCGCATTACCTGACAGCTATAGCCGAACTCATTGTCATACCACACGTACAGAACGCAATGGCGACCATTTACAATTGTTGCTTCCGCATCGATCACCGAGGCATGGCGGGAACCGACAAAGTCTGTGGAGACCGCATCCGGGGAGCTGATGAAGTCGATCTGGCGCTGCAGCGGGGAATGCAGGGACACCCAGCGCAGGTAGTCGTTGATCTCTTCCAGCGTGGTTTCTTTCTGCAGCGTGATGTTCAAAATCGCCATTGACACGTTCGGCGTCGGCACCCGAATCGAGTTGCCGGTGAGCTTACCGGCCAGTTCCGGCAGTGCTTTGGCGGCAGCAGTGGCGGCACCGGTTTCGGTGATCACCATGTTCAGCGGTGCGGCACGGCCACGACGCGGACCCTTATGGAAGTTATCCAGCAAGTTCTGGTCGTTGGTGTAAGAGTGCACCGTCTCAACGTGGCCATTCTCGATGCCGAACTTATCATTCAGCGCCTTCAGCGGCGGCACGATGGCGTTGGTGGTGCAGCTGGCTGCAGACAAAATCAGGTCGCTGTCTTCGATCAGGCCGTTGTTCACACCGTGAACGATGTTCTTCAGCTCACCCTTACCCGGCGCCGTCAGAATCACGCGCTGGATGCCTTTGGCCTTCAGGTGCTGGCCGAGGCCTTCGCTGTCGCGCCATTTGCCGGTGTTGTCGATCAGCACCGCGTTGTTGATGCCGTAAGCGGTGTAATCAACGGTGGCAGGATCGTTGGAGTAGATCACGTTGATGAAGTTGCCGTTGGCGATGATGGCGTTGTCGTCTTCATCCACCGCGATGGTGCCGGCGAAGGCGCCATGCACGGAATCACGGCGCAACAGGCTGGCGCGCTTTTGCAGGTCGCCCTTGCCAGACTCACGCACCACGATGGCACGCAGACGCAGACCGTTGCCGGAACCGGCTTTCTCGATCAACAGGCGTGCCAAGATGCGGCCAATGCGACCGAAGCCGTACAGCACCACATCGGTGGGCTGCGGATCGGCAACCTTGTTGGTCAGCGCTTCGGCCAGCTCGGCCTTGACGTAGTCCGCCACGGACAAGCCACGGCTGTCGTTCTTGTAGTCCACCGCCAGCTTGCCGATATCAATGCGGCACGGGCCCAGATCCAGACGGGTAACCTCTTCCAGGATCGGGAAGGTGTCCACGACAGACAGCTCAGTGTCTTCGATCTGCTTCACAAAGCGGTGGCTTTTGAGGATCTGGATCACTGACTTGTTCACCAGGGAACGGCTGTAGACCGTGGTGGTCACGTTCTTCTCACGGTACAGCTTGCCGATCATGGGGATCATGGATTCGGCGAGTTCTTCGCGGTTCTTCCAACGTCCGAAGTGGTCTTCCTGCTTACTCACGGGATAAGGCCCTCTAGGGTGGCGTGTTAAGGCAAAATTGGCGCGCGCATTCTAGCCGCTCGGCCGCGCTTTATCCACCGGACCCGGGCGCCGCAGCCAGCGCCGTGGCGACCCGGTCACGCAGCGCCGGCACCACCTCCTGCTCGAACCAAGGGCGCTCGCGCAGCCAGCGCTGGTTGCGTGGACTTGGATGCGGCAGCGGGAAGTAGCGCGGCCCGTATTGCGGCCATTGTGCCACCCGCTGCGACAGCGTCTGTCGGTCTTTCAGGTAGTAGCGCTGGGCATGGTCACCGATCAGCAGCACCAATTGCACTGCTTGCAGATGCGCCAACACCGGCGGATGCCAGGTCGGCGCGCAGCGCGGCATCGGTGGCAGGTCGCCGCCGTTGCCACGACCGGGATAACACAGCCCCATTGGCATGATGGCAATGCGGGCCTCGTCATAGAACTGCTGGTCAGTGATGGCCAGCCACTGGCGCAGACGGCGGCCGGAGGGGTCATCCCAAGGCACGCCACTGGCGTGCACCTTGGTGCCGGGCGCCTGTCCGATGATCAACAGCGTGGCGGTGCTCAGACCACGGATCACTGGCCGTGGCCCAAGCGGCAACTGGTCTTCACACAGCCGGCAGGCGCGCACTTGCTCCAGCAGCGGTATCAGTGGATCGGTCACTCTTGCCTCCCTCGGCAGCGGCGCGGAATACACCCGCCAACCGCGCCACGCCCTCTTCCATCAGCTCGGGCGGTACGTGGCTGAAATTCAGACGCACATAACCGGGGTGGGCATCGGGATCGACGAAGAACGCCTCGCCCGGCATGAATGCCACGTCCTGCGCCAGTGCCTGCGGCAAAAGTGTACGGGTATCCACCGGCTGACGCAGCCGCAACCAGAAGAACAAGCCGCCGGCCGGCGTCTGCCACTCCGCTAGGTCGCCGAAGTGGCGGCGTAACGCGGCGTCCATGGCATCGCGACGGTCGCGGTAGAACACTTGCAATTCGGCGATGTGCGCCGCCAGCGCCGGCGTACCCAACCATTGCAGCGCCTGCCATTGGCCGATGCGGTTGGTGTGCAGATCCGCCGCTTGCTTCAGCCGCAGTAGGTACGGGAACAGCTTGGGGCTGGCAATCAGATAGCCGATGCGCAGCCCCGGCAGCAGCGTTTTCGACAGCGTACCGGTGTACACCCAGTCGGCGCTGCGCAGCTGAGCCACCAACGGCTGCGCCAGTTGGTCGTCGTAGACCAACTCGCGGTACGGTTCGTCTTCCACCAACACCACATTATGGCGATCAAGCAATTCGGCGACGCGGGTACGGACCTCGGCGCTGTAGCGTACCGCCGACGGATTTTGGAAGGTCGGGATCAGGTAAGCGAACGCCGGACGCTCTTGCTCCAGCCGCGCTGCCAGCTGCTCCAAATCCGGGCCATCGTCGTTCAGTGACACCGTCACACAGCGGGCGCCGAACAGCTGGAACGATTGCAGCGCGGCAAGGTAGGTCGGCGATTCCACCAACACCGGGGTGCCGGGATCAATGAACAGCTTCGCCACCAGATCCAGCGCTTGCTGGGAGCCCGCCGTCACCAATACCTGTTCGGCACTGCACTCAATACCCAGCGCGCGGGCCTCGGCGGCAATGCGCTGGCGCAGCTCCGGCTCGCCTTCACTCATGCCGTATTGGCCGAAACCGGCCGGCAACGCCGACCAGTCCACCGCCGGCAACATGCTTTCCGCCGGCAGTCCGCCGGCAAATGACATCACCCCCGGACGCTGGGCAGCGGCCAGGATTTCACGGATCAGAGAGCTCTTCAGACGGGCAACACGTTCGGAAAATGCCATGAATGGTGCAGACCTCGGGCGCGGGCAGAGATACGTCAAAAAGGTTGACTCACGTTACGCGGCCCGGTTAGATGCGTCAATATGATTGACTTTTCATCCCCCGCCACCCAACACGAAGCACTGGCCGCCTTCTTCAAGGCCTACCAGGCCTTCACTGCGCGCCCGGACGACATGTTGGCCCGGCGCGGCTTGTCGCGGGTACACCACCGCATCCTGTTCTTCATTGCCCGCTCACCGGAGCTGTCGGTGTCAGAGTTGCTGGCGCGGCTGAAAGTCAGCAAGCAGGCACTTAACGTGCCGCTGCGACAGCTGGTGCAAATGCGGTTGGTGGACAGCCGCACCGACGCCGACGACAAGCGCAAGCGCCTGCTGGTACTGACCGCCGATGGACTGAAGCTAGAAGCAGCGCTGCGCAAGGAACAGATCCGTTTGCTACGCCAATGTTTTGAACAGCTGGATGACAGCGCCGTGGCGGGCTGGCTGGAAGTGAACCTCGCCCTCGCCCGCCACTGGTAAGCGACGGCTCAGTCGCCCAGTTCGCTGACCCGCACCAGACCTTCCTGCATCACTGAGGCCACCAATTGGCCATCTGCGGTGTAGATGCTGCCGCGGCTGAGACCCCGAGCGCCGGATGCAGACGGGCTGTACATGTCATACAACAGCCATTCGTTGACCTTAAATGGCCGATGGAACCACATGGCATGGTCGATGCTCGCCATCATCACCCCCGGCGAGAAATAGTTTACGCCGTGGGGCAAAGCACTGGTGCCCAGCAGCCAGCAGTCGGAGCAGTAGGCCAGCAGCGCGCGGTGCATGGCAGCATCGACGTCAAACTCGCCCGGCACCCGGAACCAGAACGCGCGGTGGGCCGGCTTGGCATTGAAGTCGAACGGATCATCCTGGCGCACCGGACGGATTTCCACCGGTCGCTCCTGCATGAACGCATCGACCTTGCCGATCGGGAAGCGGTCGCGCCAGACTTCACGCAGCTCTTGTTCCGACTGCAGGCTTCCTGCCGCCGGCGCCTCCGGCATCGGTGCCTGATGTTCCATGCCCCGCTCAGCAACCTGGAACGACGCTTCCAAGCAGAAAATAGCGCGACCATGCTGGATCGCTGTCACCCGCCGGGTGGTGAAGCTGGCCCCATCGCGGATGCGGTCAACGTCATAAATCACCGGCACGGTGTGATCGCCGGGACGCAAAAAGTAACCGTGCAGGGAATGGGCAAGCCGGTCGTCGTCGACGGTGCGGCTGGCAGCCATCAACGCCTGCCCGGCCACCAGACCGCCGAAAATACCGCGCTGGTGGGTGTTGCGGCTGGGGCCACGGAACAGGTTCTGTTCCAGCCGTTCCAGCGCAATCACTTCCAGCAAATCTCGTACGATATCCTTCATGAACTTTGATACTCGGGCCGCTGCAAACGCAGCATCATAGCAGCGCCATCCACTGGCGGGCACCCATTGCAAACGTCGCCTCGCCCGTCCGCCACCGGGCCGCTACAATGCCGTCCGTCGCAACGTACAGACCCTCATCATGACGCTATTGCCTGCTTCGCCGCTGTTTCCCACCGGCCCCGATCATTACCGCCTGTGGTGCGGCCTCGATACCGGCGCCCTGGCGCCGGTGCTGGCCGAACTCGCGCGCCAGCAACAAGGGCTGCTGCTGGTGGTCACCCGCAGCTCCGCCGAGGCGCGCCAGCTGGCGCACAGCGTGGCGTTCTACCTGCCCGATACCGAGCAGGTGCCGGTGCTGAACTTTCCCGGCTGGGAAACGCTGCCCTACGACCTGTTCTCGCCGCACCAGGACATCATCAGCGAGCGCATCGATGTACTGCACCGACTGCCAACCACACGCAGTGGGCTGCTGATCACGCCAGTCAGCACCTTGATGCAGCGACTGGCGCCGCGCGCGCACTTGGCCGCCAGCCACTTTGCGCTGAAGCCGGGCCAGCGTTTCGACATGGAGCTGACGCGCCAGCAGCTGGTGGCCAGCGGCTACCGCCAACGCGACAACGTCTACGAGCATGGCGAGTTCGCAGTGCGCGGCGCGATCATGGACATCTATCCGATGGGGGCTGAGCAGCCGCTGCGCATTGAGCTGTTCGACGATGAAATCGAGTCGCTGCGGCTGTTCGATGCCGAAAGCCAACGCTCCACCACCACGCTAGAGCAGGTGAACCTGCTGCCGGCGGCGGAATTCCCGCTCAGCGAAGCCGGCATTCGCCATTTCAAGCAGGCATTCCGCGATCGCTTCGATGTTGACCATCGGCAGTGCAGCCTTTACCAGGACGTGTCGGATGGTATCGCCAGTCCTGGCTTGGAGTACTACCTGCCGCTGTTCTTCGACGACACTGCGTCACTGTTCGACTACCTGCCCGAGGTGGTGCGGGCGGTGCAGCTGCCCGGCTGCGCTGACGCCGCCACCCAATATTGGCAAGAGATCCAAGCCCGTCACGAAGACCGTCGCCACGATATCCGCCGGCCCATTTTGGCGCCGACCGAATTGTTCCTGCCGGTGGAACAATTGAATCAGCAGTTGCGCACGCTGCCGCTAGCACGCCTGAACGGCAGCGAAGGGGTCGATTTCGGTTTCCGCGCCCTGCCGCCGCTGGCCGCTGGCCGCGACAACAACCCGTTCGCCGCGCTCAAACAGCAGGTCGGCCTGGAACAACCCGCACCCCGGGTGCTGGTCTGTGCGGAAACCCCCGGCCGGCGCGAAGCGCTGCTGGAACTCATGCAAAAGCAAGGCATTCAGCCGAGGCTGGTGGCCGACTGGGATGCGTTCCAGCAAGACGATGCCGACTGGAATTTGACCGTCGGCGAGCTGGACCTGGGATTCTGGTCACCGGCCAACGGCTGGCTGGTAGTGGCCGAAAGCCAATTGTACGGCGAGCGCATCATGCAGCGCCGACTTCGCCGCAGCGGTCAGGAAACCTCTGCCGAGCAAGCCTTCCGCTCACTGGGCGAGCTGACCCCAGGCACGCCGGTGGTACACATCGACCATGGTGTGGGCCGCTATCAGGGCCTGACTCACATGAAGGTGGACGGCCAGCAACATGAGTTCTTGCTGCTGGAGTACGCCGGCGGCGACAAGATCTACCTGCCGGTCTCCTCACTACACCTGATCAGCCGCTACGGCGGCAGCGATCCGGAACATGCCCCACTGACCCGACTCGGGTCTGATCAGTGGGCTAAAGCCCGGCAGAAAGCGGCGGAAAAAATCACCGACGTGGCCGCCGAGTTGCTCAATACCTATGCCCGCCGCGAAGCTCGCGTCGGCCGCGCCTTCACGCTGCCGGCAGAGGACTACGCGCGCTTCGCTGACGGCTTCAATTTCGAGGAAACACCAGATCAGGCCGCCGCCATTGCCGCGGTGCTGCGCGATCTGCAAGCTGACCGGCCGATGGACCGACTGGTGTGCGGCGACGTCGGCTTTGGCAAGACCGAGGTGGCCATGCGCGCCGCCTTTGTCGCCGCCCAGAACAACACCCAAGTGGCTGTGCTGGTGCCGACCACCTTGCTGGCCCAGCAGCACCATGAGTCGTTCTGTGACCGCTTTGCCGATTGGCCGGTGACCATCGAGGTGCTCAGCCGCTTCCGCAGCCAAAAGGAAAAAACCGCGGTGTTGGAACGGTTGCGCGAGGGCAAGGTGGACATCGTGGTTGGCACCCACCAGCTACTGCAGGAGTCGGTGCAATTTCGCGACCTGGGGTTGGTGATCGTCGATGAAGAGCACCGCTTCGGCGTCAAGCACAAAGAGCGCCTGAAAGAAATGCGCGCCGAGGCCGACATCCTCACGCTGACGGCGACGCCGATTCCGCGCACGCTGAATATGGCGATGTCCGGCATGCGCGATATCTCCATCATCGCCACCCCACCGGAAAAGCGGCTGTCGGTAAAAACCTTCGTGCAGCAGAAAGACCCGGCACTGATCAAGGAAGCAGTACTGCGCGAGCTGCTGCGCGGCGGCCAGGTGTACTACCTGCACAACGATATCGAACGCATGGCGCGCACCGCCGAGGAACTGCAAGCGTTGGTGCCGGATGCCCGCATCGGCATCGCCCACGGCCAGATGCGCGAGCGCGATTTGGAACAGGTGATGTCGGAGTTTTACCACCGCCGCTTCAACGTACTGCTGTGCACCACCATTATCGAAACCGGCATCGACGTGCCGTCGGCCAACACCATTTTGATCGAGCGCGCCGACAAGTTCGGCCTGGCGCAGCTGCACCAACTGCGTGGCCGCGTCGGCCGCTCCCACCATCAGGCGTATGCCTTCCTGATGACGCCCTCGCCAAAAACATTGACCAAGGATGCGGTGAAACGGCTGGAAGCGATCGAGCAAGCCTCCGAACTCGGTGCCGGCTTCACCCTCGCCAGCCACGATCTGGAAATTCGTGGCGCCGGCGAACTGTTGGGCGAAGAGCAGCACGGCCACATCGAGACCATCGGCTTTACGCTGTACATGGAAATGCTGGAGCAGGCGGTGGACGCGCTCAAACGCGGCGAGCAGCCGGACACCCAGAAACCGCTGTCCGGCGGCCCGGAGATCAACCTGCGGGTGCCGGCACTGATTCCGGACGACTACTTGCCGGATGTGTTCTCGCGCCTGACGCTGTACAAGCGCATCGCCAGTTGCAAGAGCAGCGACGGCCTCGACGAGCTGAAAGTGGAAATGATCGACCGCTTTGGGCTGCTGCCGCCACAGGTGAAGAACCTGTTCCGGCTCACTGCCCTGCGCCAGCAAGCAGAACGGCTCGGCATTGCCCGCATCGATGCCGGCGCCGAGTCTGGCCGTATCGAGTTTGCCGAGCGCACCCAAGTGGACCCGCTAAAACTGGTGCGACTGGTACAGACCTTCAGCGGCCGCTACAAGCTGCAAGGGGGCAACATGCTGCGCTTTGAAGTGGTATCGGAGGAAGTGGAAAAGCGCTTCGAAGAAGTGGAAAAGTTGCTGGCGTCGCTGGCGTGATCATTGAAGCGGGCACCAGGCGGCGCGCCCTGACGCGGGCTGCCGGCGGCTACACCACCTCACCGGCGCAGTAGCCGGACGACCACGCCCACTGGAAGTTATGACCGCCCAGCTGCCCGGTCACATCCAGCACTTCGCCGATAAAATACAGTCCCGGTACCGTATTTGCCTGAAAATTACGCGACGACACCTGCCGGGTATCGACACCGCCGAGGGTGACCTCGGCGGTCCGGTACCCTTCGGTGCCGGACGGCTTGACGGTCCACTGACGCAAGCTGCTGTCGAGCTGCTCCAACGCCATCTGGGAAAAGTGCTGCAGCGGCTGGTCCCATTGCTGCCACGCGCAAAACTGCTGCGCCATGCGCTTCGGCCAATACTGCTGTAGCACCTGCTCTACTCTGGCTTCCGGGCGCTGGCGTCGCAGCTGCTGCCAAGCGGCCAGATCCAACCCTGCCTCCGGCAGTAAATTAATCTGCAGCGCCTCACCCGGCTGCCAGTAGTTGGACAACTGCAACATCGCCGGCCCAGACAAACCGCGATGGGTGAACAGCATTGGCTCACGGAAGGTCTGCCCGCCGGCCTGCACCGACACCGGCACCGCCACCCCTGATAGCGGCGTCAGATGCTCTTTTTCCTGCGGCTGCAGCGTAAACGGCACCAGCCCAGCACGGGTCGGCAAGACCGTCAGACCGAACTGTTCGGCGACCTGGTAACCGAAGCCGCTGGCGCCCAAGGTCGGAATCGACAGGCCGCCAGTGGCTATCACCAGCGACTCGCAGCTGATTACGCCGCTGCTGGTGTGCAGCCGAAACCCCTGCCCGTGCTGCTCAATGCGCTGGATCGAGGTATTCACCTGCACTTCGGCACCGGCCCATTCGCACTCGGTCAGCAACAGATCAAGAATCGGCTGGCTGCTATGCACGCAGAACAATTGGCCCGGCCCCTTTTCGCACCAGTCCACGCCATGGCGCTCTGCCAGCTCAAAAAAGTGCTGCGGGGTGTAGCGCTTCAGCGCTGAGATGCAGAAATGGGGGTTAGCGGATAGGAAGTGCTGAGGCGTGCTGTTGAGATTGGTGAAGTTGCAGCGGCCTCCGCCGGACATCAAGATTTTCTTGCCCGGCCGGTTGGCATGGTCGAGCACCCGCACCCGCCGCCCGCGGTAGGCGGCGGTAGCGGCACACATCAGCCCGGCGGCGCCGGCACCCACGACCACCACATCAACCGAAGATGCCATCAGCCAGCCTTTAGCTCCGTGCTACCAAGGTTGCCAGCAGCTCGCACACAGCGCCCATGCCGGCATGGATCACGGCTTCGATCTCGGCCATGGTGATCTCGGTGTGGCTTTTGCCGGCCGCCGGATTCACCACCAGCGACAGCATTGCGTAGGGCAATTCCAATTCGCGCGCCAGCACCGCTTCCGGCATAGCGGTCATGCCGACGATGTCACAACCGTCCCGCTCCATGCGGGCGATCTCAGCGGCGGTTTCCAGTCGCGGACCTTGGGTGGCGCCGTACACGCCGGACTCCAGTCGCGGCAGATTTGCTTCACGCAACACCGCCAACAGCCGCTCGCGCAAGGCGCGGTCAAACGGCCAAGAGAAATCCACGTGGGTGACCGGGCCGTTGCGCTGGTCGAAATAGGTGGTTTCTCGGCCATGGGTGTAGTCAATGATCTGATCCGGCACCACCACCACGCCGCTCTGAGCAGCGGAGTGGATGCCGCCCACCGCGTTCACTGCCACGATTTCGGTAGCCCCCGCTTGCTTCAGCGCCGCCATATTGGCGCGGTAGTTGACCTGATGCGGCAGCAGCACGTGGGGATCACCATGGCGCGCCAAGAACAGCACCGGGCGACCGCTCAGCTCGCCACGCACCACCGGCGCCGCAGGGCGGCCCCAAGGGGTGTCCAGCTCCAGTCGCTGGTGCTGGATCAGGTTCTGCATCTGCGTCAGGCCGGTGCCGCCAATGAAAGCTAGGGTCATGCGTTATCTTCCACTGCAAAGATACCGGGGGCGTTACGCCAATAGCCTTTGTAATCCATGCCGCCACCGAACAGGTAAGCGTCTTCGGTTTCGACGCCGGTGAAATCTGCCTTGAGGCCTGGCTCTGCCTTGCGGTCGTGGACCTTGTCCACCAGCACCGCGGTGGCCACCGACAAGGCGCCCTGCTCTTCACAGGCCGCCGCGATCGCCAGCAACGTGGCCCCCACGTCGAGGATGTCATCCAGAATCAGCACATGACGGCCCGCCAGATTGGTGCCCGGCGACACTCGCCAATGCAACGTGCTGCCAGTGGTGGCAGCGCCGTAGCGGCTGGCATGCAAGTAGTCCACTTCCAGCGGAAAATCCAGCTCTGGCAGCAACCGGCCGGCAAATACCACGCCGCCGTTCATCACCGTCAGCAGCAGCGGATTCAGGTCGGCGTAACGCGCGGTGATCTCGGTCGCCATGCGCCGCACTGCGTCGTCGAGCTGAGCTTGGCTATAGAGCAGCCGCGCCTCGGCGCGGACTTTGAGCAGTTCCTGTTTGAATTCCGGGGTCATCGCAGCAATCACTGGTTGAACGTTTCAATGAGTCGGGCAGCCAGCGCTTGCGCTTGCTGCCGTTGTGCCGCCGTCATCGGCGACTGTGGGGCGGCGCGCAAGCCACTGGCCGGCACCCGTGCGGACGGTTGCAACGCGGTGACCGCATCCAGCACTTGCAGTGCCGCCGCGCGCTGGTTGCACACCAGCACCATGTCGCAGCCGGCGTCCAACGCGGCAGCGGTACGGGCGGCGTAATCGCCAGCGGCGGCGGCGCCTTCCATGGTCAGGTCATCGCTGAAGATCACGCCGGCGAAACCCAGTTGCCGGCGCAGTAACTCCAGCCATATACGGGAGAATCCGGCCGGCTGGCTGTCCACCGCGTCGTACACAACGTGGGCCGGCATGATGCCCTGCAAGCGCTGAGACAGTGCCGCGAACGGACGCAGGTCGGCCGCCTCCAGCGCCGCCAACGGGCGACTGTCGCGCGGCAGTTCAAGATGGGAATCGGCTTCGACAAAACCGTGGCCGGGGAAATGTTTGCCGGTGGCGGCCATACCCGCCGCCGCCATGCCGTCAATCCAAGCGGCGGCCAAGGCGGTCAAGGTATCCGGGTCGGCGTGGAAGCTACGATCGCGGATCACGCTGCTGACGCCATAGTCCAGATCCAGTACCGGCGCAAAGCTGATGTCCACATCGCAGGCAATCAGCTCTTCCGCCATCAGCCGGCCCAGCTGGCGGGCACCGTCCAATGCGGCCTCCGGTGACTGATCGTGCCAACGCCCCAGTGCTGCCATCGGCGGCAAACGGGTGAAGCCGTCACGAAAACGCTGCACCCGGCCGCCCTCTTGATCGACGGCGATGAGGATATCCGGACGCTCAGCCCGAATCGCGGCAGTCAGCGCCATCAGCTGGTCGCGATTCTGGTAGTTACGGGCAAACAGGATCAGGCCGCCCACCGCAGGGTGGCGCAGCACATCGCGGTCGCTGGCGTCCAGTTCGGTACCGGCCACATCCAGCATGACTACAGCAGCGGTCATAGGAATGATTCCAAGCGGGAATTGGAGCGTGCCGGATCAATCGATGCAGACGCGGGTGCCGGCCGGCACCAGGTCAAACAGTTCGATCAGGTCATCGCTGTGCATGCGGATGCAACCGTGCGAGCGCGGGACGCCCAGCGGCTCGGTATCCGGCGTGCCGTGAATATAAATGAAGCGCCGCATGGAATCCACGCGGCCACCGCGATTGCGGCCTGGCTCCTCGCCGCACAGCCAAAGGATGCGGGTAAGAATCCAATCTCGCTGCGGATGGGCAGCGGCCAAGGTCGGCGTCCAGATCTCACCGGTGGGACGGCGGCCGATGAACACGCTGCCGCGCGCCATGCCGGCGCCAATACGGGCGCGCACTCGGTGCGCGCCACGCGGCGTACAGCCACTGTCCATTTGCTCACCGGGGCCATTGAGTGCGGTGGAAATTGGATAGCAGATCGGTGCCAGCCCGGGACGTTCCAGCGTCAAAGACTGCTCGGCAATCGACACCAGCAGGCGGGTCATGACGGCATCACCGGCGCGCGAATGCCTCCGATTATGAACGGCAGCAGACGCTGGTTGACGTCTGCCACCGACAGCGTGACACCGAAATCGCTCTTGCAGATCGCCCGCAGCGGCTCCATGCCGGACATCGCGAACACGATGGCACCGAGCCCAAAGTGCACTCGCCAAAACATTTCCATCGGTGGCACATCCGGCGCGGCCACACTGAGCAGCCGCAATACGCGGGCAAATACCGCGCCGTAATGCTCTTGGAAAAAGCGCCGCAGGTGACCCTGGGCCTGGGTATAGGCCAGCCCGGACAGACGGAAGAACAGCGCCACCCGGTGCGGCCGCTGGCCCTGGGGCCCAAGCGCCGTGCCCGAGATCAATGCCAGCAACTGTTCAAGGCTGACCTGCTGACCGTCCAGTTCATCCAAGGCAGCGTCGAGACTGGCGCAGAACGGGCCGAGAAAACGCTCGAACACCGCTTGGATCAGCGCTTCCTTGGAACCGAAATGGTAGTTGACCGCGGCGAGGTTGACCCCGGCGCGGCTGGTGATGGCACGCAAGCTAGTTTCCGCGAAGCCCTTCTGGGCGAACAGTTCTTCGGCGGTGTCCAGAATGCGCTCAACGGTGCCGCTTCGTTCCGACATCGGGTTCTCCTCGCTGCACAGTGACGGCAAACATATGTTTCAAACAGTTGTATCGTCAAGGCAGCGACGGGATCACATGTGCTCGGGCAAGTTGTCGCGACGACGGTTTTCGCGGGCCGCCACCGCTTTGTGGACAATCGAGAACGCCTCATCCACCGAGTCGGTCACCTGCATCAGATCCAGATCGCCTGGGCTAATACAGCCTTCCGCCAGCATCCGGTCACGCAGCCAATCTATCAGCCCGCTCCAGTAATCACTGCCGAACAGTACAATCGGGAACGGTTTGATCTTGCCGGTCTGCACCAGCGTCAGCGCTTCGAACAGTTCGTCGAGGGTGCCAAAACCACCGGGGAACACCACGAAACCCACGGCGTGCTTAACGAACATCAGCTTGCGCACGAAGAAATAGCGGAAGTTAATCGCCAGATCCTGATAGCGGTTGGCGCTTTCCTCGAACGGCAATTGAATGTTGAGGCCGATGGAACAGGCGCCCTTGCCGAAAGCACCTCGGTTGGCGCCTTCCATGATGCCGGGGCCACCGCCGGTGAGCACATTCAGGCCGACGCGGGAAAACCGCTCAGCCAGTGCTTCGGCGCTTTGGTAGTAAGGAGACTCTTCGCCCAAGCGGGCACTGCCGTAGAGGGTCACTGCCGGGCCAATGTCGCCCAGCCGTTCAATACCATCCACCAACTCAGACTGGATGCGCAGGACTCGCCAGGCTTCCAAGGCACGTGTTGCGTCCATTCGTTTTCCTTCAATGGCCAAGACCAGATCATTCCTCTCGATCTTGGGACTGCAAATGTTGCAGCCTGATGGCCAAGCCCTCGATCACCTCCGCCATGGCGGCCCGTTCGGCCAATCCCAACGGCAGTGCCGACGCCGCAGCAATCAGGTTGCGTGTTTCCGGCGCCGCTGCGGAACGGGTCAGCAACGTGTCACCCAGCAGGTGCTGCCAAGCATCCTGCCACCAGGCCAGCGCGGCACTGGGGGGCAGCGCCGCAGCGGCAGCCAACGGGTCACGGCCACCGGGCTGTCCCAGTCCCTGGATCACCGCTGCCAGCTGTACTAACAGCGCGCCACGCAGCACCCATTGCTCTGCTGGCGGCTGTTCTTGCTCCGCCGCCTGCTCACAGAGACGGAACGCCTGACGTGCCAATGCCAACCGTTCCGCCACCGCTCGCAGCTGGCCCATGCTCAGTCCTCAGCGGGAGCTGGCTTGGCCGCCGCTTTCTTGGCGGGCGCTTTCTTGGCAGGCGCTTTCTTGGCCGCCGCTTTTTTCGCCGGTGCCTTCTTCGCAGGCGCTTTCTTGGCCGCCGGCTTGTCTTCAATCACCCAGGCACCATCGCGGTAGAACGCCGCCCAACCGGTGGCCTTACCGTCCACTTCGGTGGTGACGTACTGCTCTTTGCTCTTGCGGGCATAGCGCAGGATCGCCGCGTTGCCGGCGCTGTCATGAGTCGGCGCGTCAGCCAAGTACAACAGCTTCGGATCCAGCTGCTCGCGCACACTGCGCACTTCTTCCACCGACGGCGCCCGAGTCTCGCGGTTGCGCGGGAAC
Organism: Alcanivorax sp. REN37; assembly: GCF_041102775.1. Classification (NCBI taxonomy): domain Bacteria; kingdom Pseudomonadati; phylum Pseudomonadota; class Gammaproteobacteria; order Oceanospirillales; family Alcanivoracaceae; genus Isoalcanivorax; species Isoalcanivorax beigongshangi. The sequence continues at coordinate 1,422,666 of NZ_JBGCUO010000001.1, read as the reverse complement.
TGGCTGGCGGCGAGGAACAGACCAGAGGCACCGTCACGCAGCAGATAGTAGTCATCCACTTTCTGACAGCGCAGATGCGGCATCGGGATCGGGTCGGCGCGGGGTGGCGCCGGCTCGCCGCTGCGCAACAGCTTGCGGGTATTGCCGCAGGCTTCGTTGGTGCACTTGAAGAACTTGCCGAAACGGCCGGTGCGCAACTGCATTTCGCTACTGCACTTTTCACATTCCAGCACCGGGCCGTCATAGCCCTTGATGCGGAACTCGCCCTGCTCCACCACGTAGCCGGCGCAATCGGGGTTGTTGCCGCAGATATGCAGTTTGCGGCTTTCGTCCAGCAGGTAGCTGTCCATGGCGGTACTGCAAATCGGGCAGCGCTTTTTCAGACGCTGCTCCAGCGCTTCCGCTTCGGCATCGTCGGCACCAACTGCCTCGTCGCCGGGCAACAGGTTGAGCGTGGCCGTGCAGCGTTCTTTCGGCGGCAGGCTGTATCCGGAGCAACCGAGGAATACCCCAGTGGAGCCGGTACGAATTTGCATCGGACGCCCGCAAGTAGGGCACGGAATATCGGTGTCGGTGGGTAGGTTGGCACGCATGCCGCCCTGCGCCAGCTTACCGGCGCCGTCGCCTTGGGCCGCTTCCAACCGCTTGCGGAAATCGCTGTAGAAATCATCCAGCACCTGGCGCCAATCGAGTTCGCCAGCGGCGATCTTGTCGAGCGTTTCTTCCATGCTGGCAGTGAAGCCGTAGTCCATCAGGTTGGGGAAATTTTCCACCAGCCGGTCGGTGACGATGTCACCCATTTTCTCGGCATAGAAGCGGCGGTTTTCCAACCGCACGTAACCCCGATCTTGGATCGTGGAAATGATTGCCGCATAGGTGGACGGCCGACCGATGCCGCGCTTCTCCAATTCGCGCACTAAGCTGGCTTCGGTGAAACGGGCCGGCGGTTTGGTGAAGTGCTGCGTGGCCACTACCTCGTTGACAGTCAGCTTCTGACCGGCTGACAAATCAGGCAGCACCACGTCTTCTTGGCCCTTGCTGCGCGCCGCCGGTGGCAGCACGCGGGTCCAACCGTCGAATTTAAGGATGCGGCCCTTGACCTTCAGCTCGTAATCACCGGCGGTGGCGGTGATGGTGCTGGCTAGGTATTCCGCCGGCGGCATTTGGCAGGCGATGAATTGCAGCCGGATCAGTTCATACAGACGGCGCGCGTCGCGCTCCATGTCCAGCAGCAATTCCGGCTCGCGGGTGACATCCGAGGGACGGATCGCCTCGTGCGCTTCCTGCGCGCCTTCACGGCTGGAGTAGTTCGGCGCTTGCTCTGGCAGGTAACGGTCACCGAGGTTGCTGCCGATCCACGCCCGACACGCGGCCACCGCATCTGCCGACAGGTTAGTGGAGTCGGTACGCATGTAAGTGATGTGACCAGCTTCGTACAGGCGTTGGGCCAGCGTCATGGTCTTCTTCACGCTGTAGCCAAGGCGGGTGCTGGCGGCCTGCTGCAGCGTGGAGGTAATGAAGGGTGCCGACGGCTTGGAGCGAGTCGGCTTGTCCTCACGCCCCTGCACCGTGAGAGCCGCAGCATCACGCAGCGCCTGCTGGTGGCGGCGCGCATCGGTTTCGTTATCCGGCCGGAACGCCACACCTTGGAAGCGGGTGACGTCCATACGCACGTCGGTGCCCTGCTCGGCTTGGGTATCGGCGTAGATTTCCCAGAATTCATCCGGCTGGAAGGCACGAATTTCCCGCTCACGTTCCACCACCAGTTCCACCGCCACCGACTGTACTCGGCCGGCTGACAGCCCCCGGGCAATCTTGTCCCACAGCAGTGGCGACACCATGAAGCCTACTACCCGGTCGAGGAAGCGACGCGCCTGCTGCGCTTCCACACGCGGCATGTCGAGCTTGCCGGGCTCTTCAAAGGCAGCTTGCACCGCCTTGCGGGTGATCTCGTTGAACACCACCCGGCGGTAACGGTCGTCATCGCCGCCAATCACTTCCCGCAGGTGCCAAGCGATCGCTTCCCCTTCGCGGTCAAGGTCGGTGGCGAGATAAATGTGGTCGACTTTGCCGGCCAGACGCTTCAGCTCATCAATGACTTTTTCTTTGCCGGGCAGCACTTCGTAGTGCGCGCTCCAATCCCGCTCCGGGTCCACGCCCATACGGTTGATCAGCTGTTCGTGTGCCTTCTTCTTTTTGTAGCGTGCCCGCTCTTCGGGCGGCAGCGAGCGAGTGTAGGCTGCTTCTTTGGCGCGCTCAGCCGGCGACGACTTCGCCCCACCGCTGACCGGCAGATCGCGCACATGCCCGACGCTGGATTTGACAATGAAATCATCCCCAAGGAACCGGTTGATGGTCTTGACCTTGGCAGGCGACTCCACAATGACAAGCGATTTGGCCATTCTTTTACGTACTCGCTGTGCGGTGATCAGTAGCGGTTGCAGACCGCTGCCGGGGGTGCCCGGCGCTCATGAGGCCGCTATTTAGGCAGGCGGCCATCCTAAAGGTCAAGGACGGTCCTGCGTTCGGTGCCTCTGCCGCCCTCACCGGCGCCTTATAACATTGGTCGCCCAGGGCACCGCAAGCAGAGCGATTGTGGACAGCAGCAAAAAGCAGGCGCCATCATAGAGCCCCGAATCCATCCAAGGGAGCCCAGTCATGAGCAACGAATACAAGGACGTGCTGGTCGCCATCGACGGCAGCGAAGAGTCCCAGCAGATTCTGGAACGCGCCCGCTCGGTGTGCTGTGGTACCAGCGGCCGCCTGCACCTGCTGCATGTGATCGAGCCGCTGGCACTGGCCTACGGCGCCGACATTCCGATTGATGTCACCGAGCTACAGACCGGCATCATGGATCAAGCACGCACCAGCGTGCGCCGCTATGCGGACACCTACGGCATCCCTGCCGAGCGGGTGTATGTCGAGATGGGCTCGATCGAGAAAACCATTCAGGAAAAAGCCGAGGCGTTGGACGTCGACCTGATCGTGGTCGGCAGCCACACCCGCACCGGCCTCGCCATTCTGCTCGGCTCCACAGCCCGAGGCGTGGTGCCCGGCGCGCGCTGCGACGTGCTGGCGGTGAAAATCCAGAAATGCCGTAACTGATTCAGAGGTGCTGGGGTGTCGCGCGCAGCGGCACCTGGTGCCACTGGCACAGCAGGTCGGCCAGTGCATGAGCCTGCTCATGCAGCGCCAATAGCTCCTGCTCGGTACCGCGCGGGCCGCTGTACAGCGGCAGTTTACGCATCGCCGCCGCCACTTCATGCTGTGGATCGCTCATGCGATACACCTCCAGCGTCCAGCGGATGTTGTGGACCAGCATGCTGTAGAACGCCAGCCGAGTTTGCAGATCGAAGCGCCCACGCTGCTGTAGGTCTTGGAATGGCGCGTAGTCGAGCCGCGCTAGCACCGCTTCGCGGGTGCTGTCGTCCACCCGTACCGTGGCACTGCGCGGCGTCCCGCGCAGCATCGCCAGCGCCCCGAACACCTCACCGGGTGAAATATAGTTGAGTACTTCAGCGGTCACGCCGCTATGCCCGGTCACCACCAGCTGTCCACGCAGCAAGAAGTACAAAAACGGCTCATCCTGCCCGCGCTGAATCACGGTGTCCCCCGGCCCCGCCACCCACAGCTCACATTGCCCCAACAGCGCTTCAAATTGCGCCAAGTCGCGGTGCCTGACCTCGTTGAAAAATGGAATGCCGGAAACCAGTTGGCGGATACGCTCCGCCGAAAACGCTTTAGCGTCGGCCTGATGCATGCTGTAGATCCCCGATTAAAATAGAGTGCGGCCGTCCGCCTTGGCCTGACGTGCAAGGAGTCCGGCGCCCCCACGCCGAACGAATGGCGGCATGCTGCAATGCCGCTGCGGCGATCTCAAGCCACTATCGCCGCGGATGTTGATCCAGCGCAGTCATCCGCACACCGATGACCCGACCAACGCCAACCTGCAGCCGACCACAGGCAAGGCCTCGAACTGACCAAACAACACTGTTCATATCGACAGTGCCTGTGCTAGCATCGCGTCAGTCAATGAGGACAGAGCCATGAGCGAGAAACTGACAGCCCGGCAACAACAGGTACTCGATTGCATTCGCCAGTTCAAAGCCCGCACCGGCATGGCGCCAACGCGCGCTGAATTGGCCGAATTGATGGGCTTCCAATCCAAGAATGCCGCCTCAGACCACTTGCGCGCGCTGGAGCGCAAGGGCTGCATCCGCCTCTATAACGATCGCTCGCGTGGTATCCAATTGCTGCAGCAGGACAACGCTGCGGCCGACGACGAACTGCCGGTGATCGGCCGAGTCGCCGCCGGGGTACCAATCGAAGCGGTGGAGAACGTGGAGCGGTCGGTTCCGGTGCCGGCCGGCATGTTCCGCCAACGCCCCACTTACCTGCTGCGGGTGCAAGGCGACAGCATGAAGGATGCCGGCATTTTCGACGGCGACCTGATTGCCGTGCGCAAGAGCAGCGTGGCGCGCTCTGGCCAGATTGTGGTGGCCCGGCTCGACGATGATGTCACGGTGAAAACGCTGCGGCTGAACAATCGCGGTGCCACTTTGCTACCCGCCAACGACGCTTATGAGCCCATTGAAGTGGAAGCCGATCGGCTGGTGATCGAAGGTATTTTCGTGGGACTGATCCGCGACGCCGGTTAACCGTTGCGGGAGCGGCCGTGTACACTGCCGGCCCGTTCCCGTTGCAAGGTGACTGTTCCGTGCTGGCCGATATTGGCGTCAACCTGACCGATTCCCGTTTCGCCGCCGACTTGGACGCTGTCTTAGCCCGCGCCCGTGATGCCGGTGTGCGCTGGCAGTTAGTCACTGGCACCGACGCCGACAGCAATGCCGCTGCGCTGGCTCTGGCACACGCTCACCCCCAGCTGTTTGCCACTGCCGGGCTGCACCCCCATCACGCCCGTGAGGCAACCCCGTCGTTCTGGTCTGAATTGGCAGCCATGCTGGCCGATCCACGCATCCGCGCAGTCGGTGAGGCCGGACTGGATTTCAATCGCGACTTTTCTCCCCGCCCGCAGCAGGAGCAGGCGTTCATCCGCCAGCTGGAGTTGGCGGCACAGAACGGCAAACCTGTGTTCTTGCATGAGCGGGATGCCCACGAACGCTTTCTGCCGATCCTGCGCGATTTCCGCGACCACCTCAGCGGCGCCGTAGTGCACTGCTTCACGGGCAGTCGCGAGGCACTATTTGCTTATCTCGATCTCGATTGCCACATCGGCATCACCGGTTGGATTTGCGATGAGCGGCGTGGCCAGGCGTTGCAGCAGATCGTGCATAACATTCCCGACGCGCGCTTGTTGGTAGAAACCGACGCACCCTACCTGCTGCCGCGCACTCTCACCGACAAGCCACCGCAACGCGGCCGCAACGAGCCGGCACTGTTGCCTTGGGTGGTGGCAGAAGTGGCGCGCCACCGCCACCAGAGCAGTGCCCAGGTGGCGGCCTGCAGCTACGCCAACAGCGTGGCGCTGTTCGGCATCGACGAGTCAGCGCTGAACCAAGCGCTCGCGCACATCCAGTAATCCGAACGGCCACGCCAGCTCATGCCCTTGGTAACGCAGTACCGGTATGCGCTCGCCGTAGTCGGCGATCAGTGCGTCATCTTCGGCAATGTCGATCCGCACCAGCGTCGCCTGCGGCCAAGCTTGCAGCACCAATTGCTCGGCCCGTTCGCACAGATGGCAGCCCAGAGTAGTGAGCAGCTCAATCTCCATGGCTGATCCGGAAGCAATAGTGAATGCGCTCGTTGCGCTGGAAATCCGGCGGGATGCTCCAACGACTGATGTCTTCAACCTGATACCAGCGGCTGATCTCCGCGTCCATTTCGAAGCGGCGGAAGTTGCAAGAGAAGTACAACGCGCCGCCCGGGGCCAAGTGCTTCATCAAGTTGCGAATCAGCTCGGCATGATCGCGCTGCACCACGAAATCGTCGCGGCTCTTGTTGTTGGAGAAGGTCGGCGGGTCACAGAAAATCAGATCGAACTCATGGTGATTTTCTGCCACCCACTGGCGCACATCGGCACGCACCAATTGATGCTGCACTGAGCCAAAACCGTTCAGCGCCAGGTTGCAGCCAGCCCAGTCCAGATACTTGCGTGAAGCATCCACGGTCACGGTGCTGCGCGCGCCGCCAGCGGCAGCATGTAGCGTGGCCGCGCCGGTATAACCAAACAAGTTGAGGAAGCGCGCCCCGGCAGCCTCTTCACCCAAGCGCAGCCGCATCGGGCGGTGGTCCAGGAACAGACCGCTGTCGAGGTAATCGCGCAGGTTCACCAGCAACCGTACATTGCCTTCTTGGACCACTTCGTAATCGTTGGCTTGATCGAGTTTCTGATACTGGCCACGGCCGCGCTGCTGAGCGCGGGTGCGCAGGAACACTTGCTCACGGTGAGCCCCCAGCGCTGCCCGCACCGCAGTGACCGCCCAAGTGCGGCGTTGCGCCGCTGCGGCTTCATCCACCGACTTCGGCGGCGCATATTCCTGCAACAGCACTTTGTCGCCGTAGATGTCGATGGAGAAGTTGAATTCCGGCAAATCGCGATCGTAAAGCCGGTAGGCCTGCACCCCAGACTGATCCAGCCATTTGCGCAGTTGGCGGCTGTTCTTGCGCAACCGATTCACCAGCGCCACCGCCTGTTCCGGCGGCTCGAACGCCAGCTCGCCGATCACCTGCAACGGTGCCGGCAGCGGCCGGCGCACCGGGCGCATGCGGCGCAAGTAAACCGTTAACGGGCCGTTGCGCACTTTCCAATGCGCGTCCGCCTCCATGCCGCTGCGGTCGAGCATCTCCGCCTTGCTGGCAATCACCAGCGCCGTCCAGTCAGGAACGCAGCGCAGCATCACCTGGCCCAGCGCCTGGCACAACCAACCGGCCCGCTCTTGCTCTTCCAACCGCTCGCCCCACGGCGGGTTGGTCACCACCAACCCTGTGCCAACGGCGTCACGGGCAATGAAGTCACGCCGCCGCAATGCACCCAGCTCGCGGCGCTCAAAGTGAATCAAAGCACCGAGCCCAGCTCGCGCCGCGTTGGCATGGGCGGCCGCCAAGGCGCTTGCGTCAGCGTCAAAGCCTTTCAGCGACAGACCCGCCGGTGCACTGCGGCGGGCATCCTGCGCCTGCTGACGCAGTGTTTGCCACTCTGCTTGCGGCACCGGCGCCCAATGCAGCAAGCCAAACTCGGTGCGCCCGAGCCCCGGTGCGATGTTCAGCGCTAACGCCGCGGCTTCCAGCAGCAAGGTGCCAGAGCCGCAGAACGGATCCACCAACCGCGCCGGCTCTTCAGCCTGCACCCGTGCCGGCCACTCCGCCGCCTCCAGCACCGCAGCCGCCAAGGTTTCCCGCAGCGGTGCGGCACCACCATCGAGTCGGTAACCACGGCGCTGCAACGGCTCACCGCTGAGGTCGACACGAATTTCACTGCGCTCTGCACCGAGCGCCAAATGCAGACACAGACTGCCTTGGCTGTGTTCACAGGAGCGAGCATTGGGCGGCAAGCAGCGCAGGAAGCGGTTGCGGGTGACGCGGGTATCACCGCGCAGGCCGCGCTCATGGTCCACCTTCAAGTGCACTTGGCCGCCGACGCCGAGCTGCTGCGGCCAGTCGATAGCGGCGGCAAGCAACTCCGGCGCCTCGTCGGGCGCGCCCTCGTGGATTGCCAGCGGGTACAGCACCCGCTCCGCCAGCCGTGACCACAGACATACCGTCAAGGCATCGCGCATCTGTTGATCAGATTCGGCGGCGTCCAGACGCACTGCGGCCAACCCCTCCGGCGTCGACGGCACACCCAAGCGCATCAGCTCCTGGGCCAGCAGTGAAGCCAGACCCGGCATGCAGGTGACGATGAAGCTCATGGCGGCAGTCCTTCTGGGAAAGTGGGCGCGCAGTGTAAACAAAGCCGGCGCGGCAATCTCGTTTTGCGCGGCAGGATTGGCGTTGCTGCCCCGCTGCGTTGCTATCTCTGACGCCCAACTCAAGCCGGATTGTTCCGGAAAGTAACCCCGCGATACCGGCAAGAGGCGCCCGGTCAGATCAGGACAGCAGAGCGACCATTGATAATAATCAACCACTTATGCTTTAAAACATGATTCGGAACGGGCGCCCCAGCGGCCCTTGCACGCCAGCACGAAAGCATGCAGAGTCGGTGACAGGGTTGTGAACTTTTGCCAAACCAGCCCTCTAAATTCTCAGCGGCTGGCGGCCACCAGCCCCCGCCGCTGAAGTATCCACTACACAGGAGCTTTCATCACGAATGATGCGCAAGTACCTATGACTTGCGCCCAAGCAGCCGATATCCATCCAGGAGAATCGTAGACATGAAGAGACAGAAACGAGATCGGGTCAGCCGTGCCTTCTCCCGAGGTTACCACGCCGGATTATCAGGAAAGTCCCAGGATCTGTGTCCATTCGATGCCCTTGACCACCGAGCAAGCTGGATCAACGGGTGGCGCGAAGGCCGCACCGATCATCTCCATGGCTACCGCGGTATTGCCAGCATTCAACATCTGAAAGTGTGATTCCGGAACAGGAGACCCGAATCGAATAGTCCGATCCCACAGAGGAGAGCCGACTGTTTTGAACAACCTGCCAAGTTCCATCTGAAGCGCTTCGGCGCCGTCCAGGGCCCCTCCAGGGCCCTTTTTAATGCGCGTTGTTCAGCGCCAGCCGTCCACCGCATCTTTGATCAGCGCCGGCCCCTGATAGATCAGGCCGGAGTAAAGCTGCACCAACGCCGCGCCGCGCTGCTGCTTGTCCGCCGCGTCGGTGCCGCTCTGGATACCGCCGACGCCAATCACCGGCAGCGCGCCATTGAGCGCCGATACCACCGTAGATAGCGCCTGGTCTGCCAACGGTTTCAGCGGCGCCCCACTAAGACCGCCCTGCTCTTTGCCGCGCGCCAGGTGGCCAACCTGCGGTCGTTCGATGGTGGTGTTGCTGACGATGACGCCGTCCATGCCATGGCGCACGAAAGCCTCTGCCATCGCGCCGAGGGTATCGGCATCGTTGTCAGGAGCTATCTTGATCACCAGCGGCACACGGCGGCCGCTGCGTTGGTCCAGTTCGGTCTGCCGTGCACGCAGGGTTTCCAGCAACCGCTCCAGTGCATCGCCGTGTTGCAAAGCTCGCAGCCCAGCGGTATTCGGCGAGGACACGTTCACCACGACATAGCTGGCTTCGGCATGGACCCGCTCCAGGCAATATAGATAGTCGTCCACCGCTTGCTCCACCGGCGTGCTAGCATTTTTGCCGATATTGATGCCGAGCACGCCGTCAAACCGGCGCCGGCGCACCGCCGCCAGTAGATAGTCGACGCCTTTGTTGTTGAAACCCATGCGGTTGATCAGTGCCTGCGCTTCCGGCAACCGGAACAGCCGCGGCTTCGGATTGCCGGCCTGCGCGCGCGGCGTCACGGTGCCGACCTCGATAAAGCCGAAGCCCAGTGCTGCCAAGCCATCAATGCAATCGCCGTTCTTGTCGAGACCGGCTGCCAAGCCGACCGGATTGGGGAACCGCAGCCCCATCACCTGCACCGGCTTGTCCGCCACCGCCGGGGCCAACAAGCGGCCGCCGCCTTGGCGCAACAGGGTCAAGGTAAGGTCATGCACGGTCTCTTCCGGCAACGCGAACAGCAACGGACGGGCGACGCGGTACAGCATGAATCAGGCTCCAAGGATCAAAGGTGGCACGCATTATAAACAAGAACGCCCCGGCATCACTGCCGGGGCGCCCAGTCCGAGCGAGGGGCGGTTAGCCCGGCTGGCGCTTGAGCAGGAAGCGCGCCAGCGCCGGCAGTAACCAGAGGGCGCCGATCATGTTAAGCAAGAACATGAAGGTCAACAGGATGCCCATGTCGGCCTGGAATTTGATCGAGGAGAAACTCCAGAACACCACCCCGACCGCCAGCGCGATACCGGTGAACGCCACCGCCTTGCCCGTGGTTTGCAGGGTGTTGCGGTAGGCTTCCTCGAGCGGCTGCCCTTCACGCAAGAAGCCGGCCAGGCGGCTATAGATGTAGATGCCGTAATCGACCCCGATGCCGACCCCCAGTGCCACCACCGGCAATGTCGCCACCTTCACGCCGATATTCAGCCACACCATTAACGCTTGGCACAGCACTGACGTCAGCCCCAGCGGAACAATCACACACACCACTGCCCGCCAGTCACGGAATCCGATCAGGCAGAACAGGATCACCACCCCGTACACCAGAAGCAGCATCGGGTACTGACTGGCCGCGATGGTCTCGTTGGTGGCGGCTTCCACGCCAGCGTTGCCGGATGCCAGCTTGAACTCGATGACTTGCGGATCATTGTGCTGGGCCGCGTAACCGGCCACCGCAGCGGTCACCGATTGCAGAGTGCCGGCACGGTGATCATCGAGGAACACGTACAGTGGCGTGACACTGCAGTCCATGTTGTACAGCGCATCCGGCATGAACATCATGGCGTTGTTCAGTGCCAGCTGGTCACGGGCGATGGTCGCCCACTTCAAGTTGCCCTCGTTGGTGTTGGCACTGATCAGTTTCGCGGTGGAGGCAATGGTGGTGACATCTTGCACTCCCGGTAGTTGCAACAAGTGGGCAGCCAGGTCATCAACTCGCTGCATGGCGCGGTAGCTGTTGCACTGCTCCGGCGGCGTCACGCCGATCACCACCAACACGTCAGCACTGACGCTGTAATGATTGACCAGCTGATTGACGTCGTGGTTGTACTGGTAACGCCGCTCCGGCACGTAACCACGGGGGCAATCTTGGCTATCGCAAGGATCTGCCCACAGTTCCGGCGCCCCTTTTTCCAAGTCACCGATCTGCGCATCGCGCGCCACATAGAGGCCACCGGCATACAGCAGCCCAGCCACCAAGATGGATGCCAGCGCCCACGGCGTGCGGGTAAAGCGGGCGAAGAAACTGGCCAGCCCATGGGCACTGTTGCGACGCTTCTGCGCCCGCTGCACCGCCCGCTGCCCGACACCGACGTACGACAGCACCAGCGGCACTATCACCAGGTTGGTGAGGATGATCACGCCCACCCCGACACTAGTAGCAATCGCCAACTCGCGGATCACACCGATGTCGATCACGTACAGCGTCAGCAGCCCGAGGCCATCACTGACCAGTGCGACGATACCCGGCACCGCTAGCGCCGCAAAGGTGCCACGGGCCGCAGCCAGTGGCGCCAGCCCATCGCTGCTGCGGTGGATCATCTGGTTGATCATCTGCACGCCGTGGCTGACGGCAATGGCGAATACCAAGAACGGCACCAGCATCGAATAGGGATCAATAGTGAACCCCAGCAGCCGCACCAAGCCGAGCTGCCAGAACACCGCCACAAACGAACACAGCACCACCACCAGTGAGGCACGCAGACTGCGGGTGTCGATCAGCAACAGGATCGCTGTCACCAACAGCGTGACGAAGAACAACCGCGCCACATCCGCAGCCGCTGACATCACATCGCCGGCCATTTTGGCCGCGCCGACAATATGCACCCGCACCGAGGGGTACTGCGCTTGATAGCGTTCACGGATCTCGTCCAGCGCCCGCGACAACGTGGGAATATCCACATCTGAGTCTGCCGCCAGCACGTCCATCAAGTGAGCGTGGATGATGGTGGAGCGGAAGTCGTCAGCCACCAGGCTGCCGACATAGCGCGAGCGCAGCACGTTGGTGCGCAGGTCTTCCAGACTCTGCGGAGAGCCGTCGTAATCCGGCGGCACGATCTCGCCGCCTTCAAAGCCATCTTCAGTGACTTCCGCCCAGCGCACGTTGGGTGTCCACAGCGAGCTGATGCGAGAGGGATCCACCCCTTGCAATGAAAAAATATCGTCCGTGATTTCAGACAATGCTTGCAGGTAGGTGTCGTTAAAAATGTCGTCCTGTTCTACTTCGGCCACGATCACACGAATGTCATTGCCGAGCGACACGTCCTCACGGTGAGCGAGGAAGTTCTGGATATAGGGATGGGCCAGCGGCACCATCTTGCGCACATCCGTGTTGACCTTGATGCCGATCGCCTGCCAACCCAGCAGCAGCGTCAGCAGCGTGAACACCACCAGCAGCGGCGCCCGCACTGCAAACAGCCGCTGCGCCAGCGTCTGTGAAAAGCCTTGGCTCATGGTTGCGACTCCTGTGCTGCAACAATGTGGATACCGCCCACTCCAGCGACCAAATAGCCGCCATCACGCCGCGCCAGCACGGCCGACAGATTCGGCCGCCCCGGCAGGTGACGTAGCGTGAAACTGCGGCCTTCATCACGGCTCTCCAGCAGCACTCCGGCGTTCCCCACCAGCGCCACCCGGCCGCGCTCCAGCAGCAGACCGCTGTTGATACCGCTGCGAATCGGCAGTGCTACACGCTGCCACGAGATGCCACTATCGACACTGCGCCATAGGTTGCCCTGCAGGCCGAACACCAGCAGTCCATGGTGGCGCGATGCCAAACCGCCGAAGAAGGTCCCGTCGTAGGGACTCTCCAGCGGCTCCCAGTGCCCAACGCCATCTCGGCGGTAAAGGCTGCCCTTCTCACCAACCAGATAATCAGGCCCGCCGGCTTGCAATACGTGTTGATACAGGTGCCAGCCTTCAGCGTCCGGCAAGGTTTCACTGCTTGGCTGCCAATGCAGGCCGCCATCGGCTGTCTCAAGACGCAGACCGTAAGCGCCTACCGCAGTAGCACTGCGCGCTGACAGGCACTGGACATCTAGCAGCGGCGCTCCAGCAGCCGCTTCGGCGGGACTGTTTTCATCCCAGTCCTCGTCATCCCAATCTTCATCATCGAGGTCGTCGTCAGACACTTCTTCAATGACATCGCCGACATCCTGATGCTGGAGTTGCCAACTGCGGCCGCCATCGCTGGTGGCCAAGATGGTGGCGTCATGGCCCACCGCCCAACCTTGGCGATCGTTGGCGAAACAAACGGCGGTCAGCAACACACCGGTGGGAGTCGTAGCACGCTGCCACTGCAGCCCGTCATCGTCGGAGAACAACACCGTGCCACGATCACCAACAGCCACCACCCGGTCACCCGCGCGCGCCAGATCAGTCAAAGTGGTGTGACGCAATACCGACGTGGGCACGGTGCCCTCCGCCAACACCGATCCGGCCAACCCCAGGCCCAAAGTGATGGTCAATATTCTTATTGTCATGGAAGGCTCTCAGCCGAATGCAAGGCACCCGCACCCCGGCCCTGACGGCACCGAGGTGGGGCACATGGATGAGGCCCGGGCACTGGGCCCGGGCCAGTGGGCACGGGATCAGCGTCCGCGACGACGCAGCCCGGCCGGAGTGAAGTACTGGTCGCCCGGTACCGGTTGGGAGAAGTCGAGGCTCGACGGCTCCTCGTTGGCCAACAGCTGAGCGTGGTAGCGCCGGGCCCGCAGATCGTGGAACACATCCAAGGCGGTCCACTGGGTCGGTACCTCATAGTAGTTCTTGATGAACGCCAAGCTCACCCGCCACAGCTCACCACGGCGGTCATACTGATCCACCGCAGCGATCTGCCAGGAGTCCGCATCGATGTAGAACGTACGGCGCTCATAGGCATGGCGCTGGCCCGGCTTCAGCGTGGCTTCCACCACCCAAACCCGTTGCAGTTCCCAACGGGTGATGTCCGGGTTGACGTGGCCGGTCATCAGCACGTCCTTGTACTTCAGTGAGGTATCACCGACCCGGTAGTTGTTGTACGGGATGTACATTTCCACCGGCTGCTCATGCACCAGCTTCCAGTTGTAGTAATCCGGCGAGCCGTTGTACATGTCGGTGTCATCGGCCGTACGCAAGCCATCCGCCGCCGCGATCGGCGTGTCGTAAGCCAAGTTTGGCGAGCGCTGCACACGGCGGGTACCGGCGTTATAGCCCCAGGCCTGGCGCGGCAGTTTCTGCTGGTCGAGGGTCTCATGCACCAACACCGCACCGCCCGCCAACCGCGCCGGCGCGGTGGTAAAGGACAGGTAGTAGAAGATGATGTTATCGAGCTTATCTTCTGACAGTTGCGGATCGTAGTAGCGGAAGTAAACCTCCTGCTGCGAGGTCACCAGTGAGTAGCTGCCATTACGCTGTACTGCCACTTCCGATGCACGGCGCACCACATAGGTACCGCGCCAGCGCAGGATGTGGTTCCAGATTGCTTGGCGTGCCTTCTCTTCGTTGCTGCCGCTCAAGATCGGGAACGGCGTACCGCCGAAAGCACCGGTGACGCCGGTATCGCCCAAGCGAGCACTGGTGGCATTGCGACGGGTGTTGTCATACACCCACTGCGGCGCAGCGGTGGTGCGACGGCTCTGGTAAACGTTCAGGTGGAAACTGTCTGGGTAGGTATTGATCAGCGCCTGCACACCCGCCGGCACCTTGTCTTGATAACGGGCTAAGTTGGCGGCATTGATGGTCAGCAGCGTTTTGTCAGCAGCAAACGGATCAGGATGGTGCTGGCCAGGTTGGGTGTAGGCGGCCGGGATCGCGCTCTTGTCGAATCCCGTCCACGCTGGAATGCCATCCGGTGAGGATGGGTCCTTGCCGTTGCCAGCCATCGGTGCGCCGAGCGGTGTCAGTGACGCTCCCAGCTTGGCCGCATCCTGCGCCGAAACTGCAGCTTGAGCCGCACCGGCCACCGCCAGGGACAACGCCAGCATACTGCCCAGAGTCGTTATTTTTTTCAGCATGTCGCTCTCCGAAAACTGAGCGGCGCGGCCTTGCCGCGCCGCCGGGATGTTTAGAACGCGTATTTCACCGATACCGACGCATTGTCACGGTCGCGTAGCTTGTTGCTGTAGCCGGCGCCCCAGAAGCTGGTGCCCTGCACGCCCACCTCAAGGTTGTTGCGATAGACGAAGTTAACGCCCAGCGTCGCCGCCTTGCGGTCTTCCATGAAGTTGCCACCCATCACCGAGTTGCCTTCCACATCGTGAGCAAAGGTCAGCGTCGGATGCATCGACACGCCAGCAAAGACGTTGTTGTAATCCGCCCGCAGTGCGGCGCGGTAACCCCAGGAGAAGCGGTCAAGGTAGGTGCTGTAGACGTTGTTGGGGCTCTGGATACGGGCCTCAGTTTCGTTGATTGCCGCGGTGGAGCTGTAATACAGCTTGGTGCCGTCGGCCGCATGGCGCGGTAGACCGCCGGCATGCTCGGCACCCAACTCCATGATGAACATGGTGCCGTCGGTACCCAGTCGCGGCCCGAGGTTGAAGATGCTGACCAGCGACACGTTGGTCATCTTCGCTTCTTCATAGAAGTAATACATCTGTCCGGCATGGACCGCGTCGCCGGCGCTCAAGCAACTGCCGCCGATGCGATCACGCACGCAGTGGGAGGTCAGGTTCTTCACCGTCGGCGCCTGTCCCGCCAGCCCAGCTTGGGCGGCAATGCTGGCCAGGTTCTGGATCAGGTTGTCACCCACTTCGTTGATGATCGGCTGCTTCGGCCGGTAGGCCACTTCGCCGGACAACGCCACGGTGCCGATATTGGCGCTGAAGCTCATGCCAAACATGTCGATGTCTTCGCCGTACACCATGTTGTACTGAGTGTCGTCGATCATCTGTGCGGTCGCCGCCGCGCCACCACCGATCATCAGCTGATCTAGCCGGGCGCCCACATACGGCAGCTTGGCGTGGGTGCGGGTGTAGTAGAAACCGAACTCGGTGCCGTTGAGCCGATCGGAGAAGTAGCGCGCCGCCAGACCGAACTGCCCTTGATCCTTGGCATCACGATCGCGACCGCGGTCCACCGTCACCTGAGTGTTTTCGAAACCGTAATCGTTGCCGTAACGCAGCGCCGTGTACTGGGCAAACGCATCGGCCAACTGCGGAGCACCGGCGCTCAGCGCGATCAAACGGCCATCAACAATAACGTGTTCGGCGCCCTTGCCGGGAAACGCGTCATGAGTGGAATAATAGGTGCCGACCGGCGCATCTTCAGTGTTTTTCCACTCCCATTGATAGAACGCTTCAGCAGTCAGGTTGCTGGTCAGCCCATAGGAAAAGTACAGCGATCCGAGCGGCAGCAGCGCTTCTTTGATCTCGGCGCCGGGCTGACGCAACGCCGCCAAGTCGATGTAGTTGGCCGAGTTGATACCGTTCTGCAGGAACAGCGCCTCACCCCAGTTGATCACCTGACGGCCGGCACGCACCATCAGCGGCCGGTCGGCAAGATCGAACTCGCCCCATACGTAGGCATCCAACATGCGTGATCGCTGGCCCGAGTTGCGGCGCGCGGAATCGCTGAAGCGGCTACCCAGGCCGTTGTTGGCGTAGTCGGAATAGGTAGCGTAACGGTTGGTGCCCCCCAGACTTGGGTTGGGCCCGCTGCGCATCAAGCGACCGCCGTCATGGCCGGAGTCCATGATGACGTGGTCGTAGAAGCTGGTGCCGCGCAGGAACACCCCGTATTGCCCGTTGAAGTCCACTGCCAGCTCGGAGGTGATCTTGCCCACCAACGACGCCAGCCCCGGATCGAAGTTGTTGTTGGCATCGTTGCGGTTGATCTGGGTGCCATAACCGTTCATCTGCATGTAAACGATGTCGTCGGTGGCCGCCAGCATCCGGTCACGGCTTTCTGTACGCCACAGCGCACCCAGACTCAGTGAAGTATCTAAACGACCAGACAGTGCCGGTTCATCAAATTGCAGTTCAAACGCATGAACGGGAAAAGACAGCGCAGCAGTGGCCAGCGCCACTGCCCAGGGCAGGCGTTTTTTCAACAGACTCTGAATGTGCATTGGAGCACTCCGTGATGACGTTGTTATCAACGCGTCCGCGTTTTTATTATCTGAGCAGCGAAAAGGGTTTCGCCGTCGAGTCTTTTTACCAGAAATGGATGGGGGTGTGTCCAGTCCCATAGGCAATGCCACAAAAGCGCCAGACAAAGGGCATCTCAGCGTGGGTGACTGGTGTGTTCTGTTAACTCGGCCACCCCAGGTGATGTGAAATAAAGTTACATCAACGGTAACACCAGCAAATAAAAGACACAGTTAGAACAGCATCTTATAGAACAGTTGTTTAGCCAATCAGCCAAGAGACAGCGAAGACTGGCACGGTTTTAAATGTCAAATGCATTAATCGCTGTCCGCTTTTGTACCTACCTCGTCCGCGCTTAATTAGTTTCCGGATGCCACCACATAGGTGAGCGCAAACACGCACAAAAAAAGCGGCGCATGCGCCGCTTTTTCCATCTTGCCCCGCTCACGCAAGAATCCGCGTCAGCACCTCATCGAGGTTGCCAGACAGCGGCTGTCGCACCAGCTGCTGCAACGCTTCGCGCAGCGCATGTTGCTGAACCGCCGGCAGGCGACCAAGGCGGCCGCAAGCACCCGCCAAGCGAGCGGCCATTTGCGGATTGAGCTGGTCGAGACGCTGCAATGCAGAAGCAAACAGGCGATAACCACTGCCGTCAGCACGGTGGAAGGCTACCGCATTAGCATTGCTGAATTGCCCCAGTACCGAGCGCACCCGATTGGGTGTCGCCCAGTCGAACCTTGCATCCTCCAACAGCGCCTCAATACCGGCGGCGGTTTGCCAAGGCGCGCTGGCCTGCACACCAAACCACTGATCCATCACCAGCGGCTCGTGCTGCCATTGCCGCGCAAAATCTGCCAACGCTGCGTCAGCGCCCTGCAAGCGCTCATGAACTAACAGCCGCAACGCACCGAGCTGGTCAGTCATGTTGTCCGCTTCAGCGAAGCGGCGCACCATAACGTCACCGATCTCCGGCTGGGCGGTGGCCGCCAAGTAGGAGGCCGCTTGCTGGTACAACGCCCGAGCGCCGATGTCAGCGGCCACTGGCTGGTATTCACCCACCGGTGCCCAGCGCTCCAACACCTGCCACCAATCCGTAGCCAGTGCATGACCGAGCGCTGCTGCCAGCGCGTCATGAGCTTGCTGTACTGCGGCGATATCAAACTCGGGTAAGGAATCCGCCAGTTGGGTAGCGGAAGGCAGCGCCAGCAGCAAGGCGGCCGCGGCCGCATCCTCCCCAGCACCAGCCAACACCGCTTTCATTGCCGGCGCCAATTGAGCCGCTTCTTCTGCGGCACGCCCGGTCGCGTCGACCAAGCGTAGGATGGCGGCGCGGTACAGGCGCTGAGCGGCATCCCAGCGGCAAAAACCGTCATCGTCGTGAGTCAGCAGGTGACGCAGTGCCGCCTCGCTATCTTCACCAGCCAGCATCACCGGCGCGGAGAAACCGCGTAGCAATGATGGCACCACCCGCTCTACTCCGGGCGGCAACGCAAACTCCCATTGCTGTTGCGGCTCCGTGAGCTCCAGCAGTAATTCGGTGTCGCCTTGAGCGTTGAGCGGCAGGTGATGGCCGGCACCATCCAGCAGCGCCAGCCGTAGCGGAATCAGCAGTGGCTGCTTATCGGGCTGGCCCGGTGTCGGCGGTGTCTGTTGATGCACCGACAGTCGATAACGCCCGCCCTCCAACTCACCGGAAACAGTCACCTGCGGAGTGCCAGCCTGGCTGTACCAGCGCTTGAACTGGGCCAGATCACGCCCAGACACCTCTGCCATGCAGGCCACAAAATCATCGGTGGTCACCGCTTGGCCATCAAAACGCTCGAAGTACAGATCGCTGCCACGGCGGAAGTCATCCGCCCCCAGCAGGGTGTGCAGCATGCGAACAATCTCGGCGCCTTTTTCGTAAATCGTCAGCGTGTAGAAGTTGTCGATCTTCTGGTATGACTGCGGCCGTACCGGATGCGCCATCGGCCCTTGGTCTTCCGGAAATTGATGGGCACGCAGCATGTCCACGTCTTCAATACGCTTCACCGCCGCGGAGTTCATGTCGGCTGAGAAGCATTGGTCGCGGAATACTGTAAAGCCTTCTTTGAGGCTCAACTGGAACCAGTCCCGACAGGTGACGCGGTTGCCACTCCAGTTGTGGAAGTACTCGTGGGCGATCACCGACTCCACCCGCTGAAAACCGGCGTCGGTGGTGGTTTTCGGGTGCGCCAGCACGCAGGAGGTGTTGAAAATATTCAACCCCTTGTTTTCCATGGCGCCCATGTTGAAGTGGCTCACCGCGACAATCATATAAATATCGAGGTCATATTCTCGGCCGTAGGCTTGCTCATCCCACAACATGGATGCCTTCAGAGACGCCATAGCGTGATCGAGCTTGTCCAGGTCCTGCGGCTCGGCGTACAACCGCAGTGCCACCTCGCGGCCGGAACCGGTGACATAGCGGTCTTCCTGACAGGACAGGTCACCCGCTACCAGCGCGAATAAGTAGCTCGGCTTCGGGAACGGATCTTCCCAAGTCACCCAATGGCGGCCGCCTTCCTCGCCTTGGGCAATCGGATTGCCGTTGGAAAGCAGCACCGGATAACGCACGGCATCGGCACGCACGGTGGTAACAAACCGGCTCAGCACATCAGGCCGATCCGGATAGAAGGTGATGCGGCGGAAGCCTTCCGCTTCACATTGAGTGCAAAACATGCCATTAGAGCGGTACAGGCCTTCCAGCTCAGTGTTCAACTGCGGCGCCAAACGCACCACGGTAGCTAAGACGAAACGGTCCGGAACGCCCTCCAGCGTGAGCACTTCACCATCGTAATGGTAGTGGGTGCTTGGCCAATCGGCGCCGTCCAACTGCAACTGCTCCAGTGTTAAGCCAACGCCATCTAACCGGCACGGCGCGTCGGCCGCGCCGCTGCGCTGCATCGCCAAGGTGGCACGCACTATGGCGTGGTCTTCATACAAATCCACATCCAGTGCCACACGCTCGACACGGAAATCCGGTGCGCGGTAATCCTGCAAATGGATGGCGCGGGCCTGACCATCACGCATGGTCGTCATCTCCTTTGGCAGGGCGCAGCGTCAAAATCTGTTCCAGCGAATGGATGTGGTCGGACTCGCAGTCCGGGCGCGGCACGTGGCCGGTTCGCTCTCGCTCCGGCACTTGGTTGCGGGCCTCCCAGGCCAGCACCGCCTGCAGGCTGAGCGCCCGTTGCTCGACGCTGAGCACCCGGCCATCCGGCCATTTGCCCAGCTCCACCGCGCGGCGCATGTTCTCCCACACCTCGCGGCTCATGCTGTCGACCAGCGCTTCAAAACTGGAAAAAGAAGGTGAGTCCATTGCTGTCACTCCCCGGCAGCACCATGTGCTGCCGTCATTGTTCACCCAGACGGTTGCTCCACCCCAGTTTGGAGCGGCATGCCTCATAGAAGTTGTGCCCCGGCGGGTGAAGCAATTTCAGCCGCTGCGGAAGCTTAGTGATGCGGATTTCGTCGTTTAGCTGGACCCGGAAACCATCCTGCCCATCGCAGCTGACCAGTGGGTTGAGCCGGTGGGTAGTCACGCGCAGACGGATGTCGCTGTTGGCATCTACCACCAACGGGCGGCTGGTCAAGGTATGAGGATTTAGCGGCACCAATACCACCGCATCGAGGCGCGGATGCATGATCGGGCCACCCCCGGCAAGCGCGTAGGCGGTGGAACCGGTGGGGGTGGAAATGATCAACCCATCGGAGCGCTGCTTGTAGACAAACAGGTTGTCGATGAACAGCTCGAATTCCACCATGTGCACGCTGTCGCCGGACAGCAGCACCACATCATTGAGTGCGCTCCCCTGTGTCAGCAAGGTGCCTTCGCGGCGCACCTGCATGTCCAGCAGGAAGCGGTATTCCACCTCATAATTGCCGTCCAGCACTTGGTTGACGCGGGTTTCTATTTCCGAAGGCAGGATGTCGGTGAGGAAGCCAAGTCGGCCGCGGTTGACACCAAGCAACGGCACGTCGGAGCCGGCAAACGCCCGCCCTGCCCCGAGCAGTGAACCATCACCGCCGACCACGATCACCAGATCGCAACAAGAACGAATCTGTTTGGTGCTGCCGCCTTGCAACTCCGGCGCTTCCAGCGCCGCGAGCAGGGACTTTTCCACCACCACATGGCAGCCGCGCGCTTGCAGCAGATGGATCAACTGACGAATGGAATACAGCGCCTGCTCGCTGCGCGAGCGCGCCACCAAGCCAATATTGCGGAATGCATCCCGTGCCACGATCACCCCTGTAGGTCGATGTTCCCGGCGGAAGCCATGCCTCCGCAGTCAGGGCGGCATCATACCAGTGTCGGGCCAAGGCTGTATTGCAGTGCTCCCAACGATCACTGCCGAGCCATCAAGCCGCCTCGCAACAAGCGGGCATTCAACCCCGCCTGACGCAACAGGAACACCGCTGTGGTGCTGCGACGGCCGGTATCGCAGTACACCAAATAGGGTCGATCGCTCTCAAGTAATGGCGTTTTTTGTCGCAGCTGGGAGAGCGGCACATGCAGTGCACCCGGCAGCGCACCAGTGCCGAATTCGTCGAACGTACGCACATCCAGCCACCGGGCCCCTTGAATTACGGCTTGCTCGGCCTCCGGCGTGGCCAGTTCCACCACCAGCGACTGCTTCAGCAGCCGCTCGAAGTCCTGTTGCGACCAGATCAGCAATACCCCATCAGTGGCCATAGTGACTGAGGCATTACGTGGCAATTGGTTCAACAACCCCTCTTCGCCAAAGCTATCGCCGGCGCCCAGCTCCACCACCAGCGCCCCGCCCGCCTGCACGGTGCAACGGCCGGACTGGATCAGGTAAAAACTGTCAGCCAGATCACCTTCGGTCACCACCGGCGCGCCGGCAGGCATCGCTATACTGCGGGCATGGCGCAGCAGTTCAGCGCGCTGTTTACCGCTCAGACACTGCAGCAAACCACCCCTGCCGACAGCCGGCTGGTCGGTTATAGCCAGAGTTGTTTGGGCCTCCGACCACGACAGCACCGCATCCAGCTGCTCGCTGTCAAAACTGAGCACCGTTACGGCTGATAACGCTTTTAACTGGCGGCAATCGGCACCCACCAACGGGTGCCAGGATCGGGCATCTCCTGCCCCGAAGCGGTGACAGCCTCCGTCACCCTGATCACGCAGCACCTCGCCTTGCAGCAGGTACAGTGTACGACCGGATAACGTCAGCAGATCGGTGCCAGCGGCATGGACGTCCACCTGCTGGATCGCCAGCAGCCGCTCCAACGCCTCGCCTTCCAACGCATTCAGCGGCACAAAAGCCTGCAACAAGGACCTGTCCACAACACTTCCTCTCTGAAAACCGGCGCGCCCGTCAGTACGAGCGGTCCT
Organism: Alcanivorax sp. REN37; assembly: GCF_041102775.1. NCBI lineage: Bacteria > Pseudomonadati > Pseudomonadota > Gammaproteobacteria > Oceanospirillales > Alcanivoracaceae > Isoalcanivorax > Isoalcanivorax beigongshangi. The sequence continues at coordinate 1,400,550 of NZ_JBGCUO010000001.1, read as the reverse complement.
GCCTGCACAGCAGCTTTCGTGCCAACGGCGGCTCAGCGGAAGCGCAACGCGCTGTCCATCAGTGGTGGTTGGCAGTTAGCACACTGGACCTGCTGAGGATCTTGGGGTCGGAATTGCTGCGGATGATCGATGCGGGGAATACGTTGCCCGCAAGGCGCATTATTGGCACCAAGCGCTTGGCACACCGGCTGCTGGTAGTGGTCAAGCCAAGCACGGTAGTGGCTTTCGCTGACCAAGCATTTTTCAGCGGCGTAGCGCAGCGGATTATCCATATAGGAAGCCAGATCACCCGCGGCAACAGCCACATGCCCGACACCGGCATGGAACGCAATGAAACGCAGGCCTTGCTGCTGCAGTCGCTCCAGCGTTTGCTGAACGCTCGCACCTGACCCGGCCATCGCCTCCTTGGCGGACTGCGCCTGCTGATGCGCACTGTCCAGCTGCTGTTCACGCTCGATCAAGCTCAGCTCCAAAGTGTGAAGCTGCTCTTGGTACTCGGCCCGCGCCTGCTCCAGCTGCTGCGCTAAGGTGCGGCGGTACTGCTCCTGCAGCGATTCCAGCGCGTGGTCGCGCGATTGGCTGGCAGCAGACGCCTCCGCAAGCGCCCGAGATAGCGCATCTGCCTGTTCCCGCAGCGATTGGTTCTGATCCTTCAGGGCTTGGTTTTGGGCTTTCAGGGCCTTGAATTGATGCAGCAGTTTTTCCAGCTGCGCGCTGAGAATGGCCTCTCGCTGCTGCCCGGCGAGGCGCGCTTTGGCCAGCTCTTCTTGCTGAGAGGCCGTCAGCGTGCGGACCTGCAAGCGCAGGGTTTTGAGCTGTTGCGCCAGAGCGAGGCGCTCATCGGGATTGACCTCGTTCGGCGGCGGCGTGGCGGCCAAGTGCAGCCCCATCTTCTCGCCGCGCTCACGCAGGTTATCGCGGATGAAAATGAAGTCATTGCGCCCCGGTACCATGCTCGGATCCCACAGCTGGTCACGGTGCCAACTGACTGGGCACTGGCTGCGGCACACCAGCCGAATCGGCCCGGCGCCCATATCCGGCCCCGAGCGAGCCTGCTCGGCCAGATGGCGCAGTGGCAGGTTCCACTGGTGGTCCGCCATGCCATCGTCGTCAAACTCGAGCAGAAACAGCACCAACGCCAGCGCCTGCAACTGACCGTTCACCACGGCATAAACACAGCGCAATTCCTGGCCGGCATATTCAGGCACGCCCACCATGCCGTCCAAGATGGCTTCAAAATCTGAATGGAGCATGCTTTTGCTGATTCCGTGACGGTCGAAAAACAGCACCGCTTCGGATGTCACCGCAGATCCCTGCATGCGTGGCGCCCTCCCCCATTTTTGTCTGGATCGTGCCGCCCCATCGGCCGATCCTGCGCTGGATTATAGACAGGCGCGGAAGCGGCGATGTGATGTGGCTGGCAGTTGCAGGACAAACAGGGGCCGTCCGTCGCCCTGTCCTTTTCTCGGGGCCGAGCCCGGAAAAGTGTCAGGGAGAGGAACTGGGGTGGATCAGTGGAGGGTAGAAAGGTGGATCAGGAAGGGAGAGGAAACTGTTGCTTCAGAGTAATGCAGAGTGATCAGAGTTCGAAACCGTCATCCACATCGTCGTCATCAAACAGGCCTTCCAACAGCAGACGCTCTTCCAAGCGCTCGTCGATGATTTCATCCATTGTGTTGCTCCTTTTTTGTTGTTGAAACATTCCAGTTGCGTGCCGGGACACGCCGTCCGCAGATGCGGCTTCCGACACAGCATCACCCGAGACTATGACAAATGTGTGAAGGTGTGAATCCGGAAAAGTAAAAAAAGCGCCACGTCTTTCGACGTGGCGCTTGAGTTGACCCAAAACAGGTCATGTAGTGGCGGAGCGGACGGGACTCGAACCCGCGACCCCCGGCGTGACAGGCCGGTATTCTAACCGACTGAACTACCGCTCCGCGTAACTTGCATCACCGATCCGGGGTAAGGACCGGTGCAATAATTGGTGGGTGGTGACGGGATCGAACCGCCGACCCTCTGCTTGTAAGGCAGATGCTCTCCCAGCTGAGCTAACCACCCCGTGTGGAGTGGGCGCCATTCTAGGGAATCCGCCGGGGGTGTCAACGCTTTTCTGGGAGAAAGTGAGAAAAACATGACAATTGTGTTCAAGTGTTCAGTTTTTACGCTAAGTGCGTGTAAAGAATAGACAATTTGATCAATCCGGCATCAGCCAAGGTACCCGCACTCTATTCCGCCGGCGGCGCGTTGCGCGTCTCCAAGTCCTCAATATAGGCGCGCGCCACCTCCAGACTCGGGAACAGCTGATCGATCGGCTCCCCTGAGCGGTCTGCCACCAAATAATGGCGCACCCGCAGACTGTGAGTAGCGGGATCGAGCTCCCCTTCTTCCAGAATCGTGAAACCTGATTGCCCCCAGGGGTACACGTTGCCAATCATACTGCGTTCACCTTCCAACCAATTTCAGGATTCACCGATCACCCGCCGCACAATAATGGCGGCTAGGTCGTCCAATGCCAGGCTGCCGTGCTGGTCGAACCAGGTATTGGTCCAACTGGCCATGCCGGTAATCAGCCGACGCATGACGAACGGATCATCGGTGAAGTAGCCGGCCCGCTGCAACGCACGCAACTCGGCCAACCACAGCTCTTCATAGATGGCGCGCAATTCCAGCGCCTCTTGCTGCTTCTGCGGCGACAAGCAGCGCCATTCATACACCAGCACGCTCATTGCTTCGCGGGTGTCGCCAATGATCGACAGCAGCTCCCCTCGCACCAAGGCATGCAGCCGCTCAGTAGGCGCTTCGAGCCCATCCAGCATGCGCTGCAAGCGCTCGGTGTTGAAGCGAATCACTTCCACCATCACTGCGAACAGGATGTCTTCCTTGGTCGGGAAGTGATGGAAGATGCTGCCGCTCTGGATCCCCACTGCGGCAGCGATATCACGCACTGTGGTGCGATCGAAGCCTTTGTCACGGAACAGGCGCGCCGCCGCACTCAGCAGCTTGCCGCGTGGTGAATCGTCCATGCCATATATCTGGGCTTTGTCCTGCACTGACATTGCATCTCTCCACATCCGGCCGCGCATTATCGGAACTCCACCTCGGCACGCAAGCACTCCCGCTGGACTGACCTGATCGCTCAACACTGTTGCGACCGGTCATCGGGGCGATTGCAAAACCAAGCGCTTGCTTGGTAGTTTGGCTGCTGATTCCGATCCTGTATACGGCGACGCCGCCCGAGCGGCCCCATCAAGGAGCAATCCATGACATCCACACCGATCCGTATCGGCTGCGCCGCCGGCTTCTGGGGTGATACCAATAGCGCTGCGTTCCAACTGGTCCACCACGGACAGTTGGATTACCTGGTGTTCGACTACTTGGCGGAAGTTACGCTGTCGATCATGGCCGGAGCGCGGATGAAGGACCCGGCCATGGGCTACGCCCACGATTTCGTCACCCAAGTGATGGCACCGCTGGCCAAAAACATCCGCGATCGCGGTATCAAGGTGATCAGCAATGCCGGTGGTGTGAACCCGCGCGCTTGCCGCGATGCGCTACAGGCCGTGTTCAAGGCCGCTGGTGTGGATCTGAAAATCGCCTTAGTGGAAGGCGATGACATCAACAGCCAGCGCCAACAACTGGGCGCCCTCAGCGGGCTTGAGGATGGCGCCCCACTGCCGCCGTTTACGCTCACCATGAATGCCTACCTCGGCGCTCTACCGATCAAGGCAGCCCTAGATGCCGGCGCCGACATTGTGCTGACCGGCCGCATCGTCGACTCCGCACTCGTTCTCGGACCATTGATGCATGAGTTCGATTGGCAAGCTGACCAGTACGACCTGCTGGCTCAGGGCAGTCTCGCCGGTCATATCCTCGAATGTGGTGCACAGTGCACCGGGGGTAACTTCACCGACTGGGAGCAGGTGCCAGATTTCCACAACATGGGGTTCCCGATCGCCGAGTGCCACGCTGATGGGCACTTTGTAGTGACCAAGCCGGACGGCACCGGCGGGCTGGTGAGCACCGCCACTATTGCCGAGCAGATCGTTTACGAGATCGGCGATCCGCGCGCCTACATCCTGCCGGACGTGGTGTGTGACTTCACCCAAGTACAGCTCAGTGCGGACGGCAATAACCGCGTGCGCGTGTCCGGCGCCCGTGGCCACGCACCGACGCCGGATTACAAGGTGTCGGCCACCTACCCTGACGGTCACCGCATCACTGCCACTTTTCTGATGGGCGGTCCGCGCGCAGCAGAAAAAGGCCAGCGGGTGGCCGACGCCATCCTCACTAAAGTACGCGGCCTGTTCAAACAGTTGGGCATGGCCGACTTCCGCGACAGCTCGGTGGAGCTGCTCGGCACCGAGACCACTTATGGCGCTCAAGCACGGCAACAGCACAGCCGCGAAGTGGTGGTGAAAATTGCTGCGCTGCACGATGACAAAAAAGCGCTTGGCTTGTTCGCCCGTGAAATCGCCCAAGCCGCCACCGGTATGGCGCCAGGCATCACGGGCATTGTCGGCGGCCGGCCGAAACCGGTGCCGCGCATCCGCCTGTTCTCCACCTTGGTGGACAAACAGCAACTGCCAGTGACGGTAGACATCGACGGCGCCCGCCTGCCGATCGAGATTCCTGCCGGCACGCCGCTGGATCCGGCTTCACTGCCAGCCGATCAGTATCCGCCGCTACCGGACGATATCGGCCAGCATCGGCTGCCGTTGCTGGCGCTGGCCTGGGCACGCAGTGGCGACAAGGGCAATCACGCCAACATTGGTGTTATCGCTCGCGATCCCAGCTACCTGCCCTATCTGACCGCCGCCCTCACCGCCGAATCTGTCGGCCTATATATGCAGCACGTGTTCGATAACGGCCAAGCTGATGTCCAGCGCTGGGCACTGCCGGGCCTGAACGGCATGAATTTCCTGCTGCGCAATGCCCTCGGCGGTGGCGGCATCGCCTCGCTGCGCATTGATCCGCAGGGCAAAGCGTTTGCCCAGCAACTACTGGATTTCCAGGTGCCGGTTTCCGACGCCCTCTACCACCAACTTTCCGCACAAGGACAACACTGACATGGGATACCGCTCTGTTTTCCGCCCCGGCTTGTTTGATGGCCGCACCGTGATCGTGACCGGCGGCGGTAGTGGCATCGGCCGCTGCACCGCCCACGAGCTGGCCAGCCTCGGCGCCCAAGTGGTGCTGGTAGGCCGCAGTGAAGAAAAGCTGAAAGTGGTGCAAGCCGAAATCGAAGAGGACGGCGGCAAGGCGCTGGGCTTTGCTTGTGACATTCGCGAGGAAGACGCCGTGCGCGCCACCGTCGCCGCGATCTACCAAGCTACCGGACAGGTCCACGGCTTAGTCAATAATGCCGGCGGCCAATTCCCGGCACCGCTGGCGCTGATTTCCCAAAAGGGTTGGGAAGCCGTGGTCCGCACCAACCTTACCGGCGGCTTCTTGATGGCTCGGGAAGTGTTCACCCAGGGCATGAACCGCAACGGCGGTGCGATCGTCAATATCGTGGCCGACATGTGGGGCGGCATGCCCGGCATGGGCCACTCCGGCGCCGCGCGTTCCGGTATGGAAAACTTCACCCGTACCGCCGCCTATGAATGGGGCTGCACCGGTGTACGTGTGAACGCGGTGGCACCCGGCTGGATTGCCTCCAGCGGCATGGACACCTATCCAGAAAGCTTTAAGGCCACCATCCGCACTCTGCGCAGCGCGGTGCCGCTAAAGCGCATGGGCGAAGAAGCGGAGGTGTCGGCCGCAATCTGTTTCCTATTGTCCGACGCCGCCGCCTTCATCAGCGGCGACACCCTGCGTGTCGACGGCGCCGCCTCGCAGGGCAACGTGGCGGTGTTCCCACTGCCGGACCACCACAACAGCCAGCCGTTCGAAGGCTTCCACCGCGCGGTGCGGCCAGCGCTGTTCGACACTGACGCTTAAGGAACAACGCCATGGCGATCATCGAATCCGAACTGGACCCACAAAGCGCCGAGTTTGCTGCTAACCGCGACGCCATGCTGGCGGCGGTGGACGAGTTCCGCGCCATTGAGCAAAAGGTGCTCGATAAGTCCGAAAGCCAGCGCGCCAAGTTCGAGCAGCGCGGCAAAATGCTGCCCCATGAGCGCGTCACCACGCTGCTCGATGCCGGCGCCCCGTTCCTGCCGCTGCACACCCTCGCCGGCTACATGATGCACGACGATCGCGACGGCACCGAAGCCGGCGGCGCTGGCATTGCCGGCATCGGCTATGTCTCTGGCGTGCGGGTGCTGGTGGCGGCCAGCAACGCGGCGATCAAGGGTGGCACCATCACCCCGGCCGGGTTACAGAAATCCCTGCGGCTGCAAACCATCGCCGCAGAAAACAAATTGCCGATCATCTCGTTGTCCGAGTCCGGCGGCGCGAACCTCAATTACGCTGCCGAAATTTTCGTGGAAGGCGCGCGCAGCTTTGCTAACCAAGCCCGACTGTCTGCCCAAGGCATTCCACAGATCACCGTGGTGCACGGGAACGCCACTGCTGGCGGTGCTTACCAGCCGGGGTTGTCGGACTACTGCATCATGGTGCGCGGCAAAGCCAAGATGTTCCTCGCCGGACCGCCGCTGCTGAAGGCAGCCACCGGCGAAGTCGCCACCGATGAAGAGCTGGGCGGCGCCGAGATGCATACCGGCATCGCCGGCACCGCCGAATACCTGGCCGAGGATGACCGCGACGGCATCCGTCTCGCCCGCGAACTGGTCGCCAGTCTCGGCTGGAACGACACGTTGCCGCCGGCCGCCACCAAGTCATTTCTGCCGCCGCGCTATGACCGTGAAGAATTGCTCGGCGTGGTGCCGAGCGAAGCGCGCAAGCCCTACGACGTGCGTGAAGTCATTGCCCGCATCGCCGATAACTCCGAGTTCCTCGACTTTAAACAGGAATGGGACAGCGGCACGCTGTGCGGATGGATGCATCTCGAAGGCTACCCAGTGGGCGTGATCGGCAACAACGGCCCGATCACGCACCAAGGCGCGGCCAAGGCGGCGCAGTTCATCCAACTGTGCGACCAGACCCAGCGGCCACTGCTGTTCCTGCACAACACCACCGGTTTTTTGGTCGGCACCGAGACCGAGCGCGGCGGCATCATCAAGCACGGTTCGAAGATGATCCAAGCCGTGGCCAACGCCCGCGTGCCGAAAGTCAGCATCCTGATCGGCGGCTCCTATGGCGCTGGCAACTACGCCATGTGCGGCCGCGGGCTGGATCCGCGCTTCATCTTTGCCTGGCCCAATAGCCGGGTGGCGGTGATGGGCGGTCAGCAAGCCGGCATGGTGCTGCGCATCGTGGCCGAGCAAAAGCAGCGCGCCATGGGCATTGAGCCGGACGAAAAAGTGCTGGAGCTGCTGCAGCAAAGTACCGCGCAGAAACTCGACAGCCAGTCCAGCGCTCTCTACGGCACCGCCCGGCTGTGGGATGACGGCCTGATCGACCCCCGAGATACCCGCCAGGTCGTGGCCTTCGTGCTCGACCTGTGCCGCGAGGCGGCACGCCGCCCACTTAACCCCAACACCTTCGGCGTTGCCCGCCTTTGATTGCCAGGAGAACGATGATGTTGTTCACCCCCGATCACGATGCCATGCGCAAAACCATGCGCGATTTCATCGAAAAAGAACTCAACCCGCACGTTAACGAATGGGAGCGTGCTGGTGCCTTCCCGATCCACGAAGTGTTCAAGAAAATGGGCGACCTCGGGCTGCTGGGTGTCACCAAGCCGGTGGAGTTCGGTGGCCTTGGTCTCGACTACTCCTACGGCCTGGCCGTGGCGGAAGAGCTTGGGCTATGTCAATGCGGCGGCGTGCCGCTGTCGATCGGTGTGCAGACCGATATGGCCACTCCGGCACTGGCGCGCTTCGGCTCCGATGAATTGCGCCGCAATTACCTGACCGGCGCTATTGCCGGCGAGCTGGTGGCGGCGATTGCGGTCAGTGAGCCCCACGCCGGTTCCGACGTGGCGGCGATCAAAACCACCGCCGTGAAGGATGGCGACGACTATGTCGTCAACGGCACCAAAATGTGGATCACCAACTCGCCCAGTGCCGACTTTTTCTGCCTGCTGGCCAACACCTCCGACGGCAAGCCGCACTTGAACAAGTCGCTGATCGTGGTACCGCGCGATGCCGGCGGCATTACCGTGGACACGCCGCTGGACAAGCTCGGCATGCGTTCGTCGCAGACCGCGCAGGTGTTCTTCGATGACGTACGGGTGCCGCAGCGCAACCTGATCGGCGCCGAAGGCATGGGCTTCATGATGCAGATGATGCAGTTCCAGGAAGAACGTCTGTGGGGCTCGGTGTCCGGCCTTAAGGGTTACGACAAGCTGATCGACGACACCATCGAATATGCCCGCCAGCGCGAGGTGTTCGGTATGCCACTGCTTGACAACCAGACCGTGCACTTCCGTCTTGCCGAGTTGAAAACCGAGGTGGAGCTGCTGCGTTCGCTGATTTACCGCGCCTGCGAAGAATACGTCGGCGGCCGCGATGTGCTGCAACTGGCCTCCATGGCCAAACTCAAAGCCGGCCGGCTGTCGCGCGAAGTGGCCGACAGCTGCCTGCAATATTGGGGCGGCAACGGCTTTATGTGGGACAACCCGGCCTCGCGCGCCTGGCGTGATGGGCGGTTGGCGTCGATTGGCGGCGGCGCCGACGAGATCATGCTCGGCATTATCTGCAAGACCATGAACATCCTGCCCGGCAAGAAAAAGAACTGATCCCGATGCGGGGCGCCACGCGCCCCTTTGATTGACGGAGGCCCTATGGCCCTGCCCGATACCGAGCACCTGCTCCTGCGCCGCGACGGCGGCGTGCTTCATATCACGCTCAACCGCCCAGCGGCCCGTAATGCCATGAGCCTGACCATGGTCAGCGAATTGCAACGCAGCTTCGACGCCGTGGCGGATGATCCGACCCTGCGCGCGGTGGTACTGCGCGGCGCCGGCGGCCATTTTTGCGCCGGCGGCGACATTAAGGATATGGCCACCGCCCGCGCGCAGGCCGCCGCAGGCGATGCCGACGCTTACCTGCGCTTCAACCGCCAGTTCGGCGCCATGCTGGAGCAGGCCAACGCACTGCCCGCAGTACTGATCTGTGTGCTGGAAGGCGCCGTGCTGGGCGGCGGTTTCGGCTTGGCCTGCATCGCGGATGTGGCCCTCGCCGCTGACGATGCCCGCTTCGGACTGCCGGAGACCAGTCTTGGCATCCTGCCGGCACAGATCGCACCCTTCGTGGTACAGCGGGTCGGGCTGACTCAAGCACGCCGATTGGCGCTCACCGGCGCCCGTTTCGACGGCCGCAAGGCTGCCCACTGGGGGCTGGTGCACGAGGTGGCCACCGCCGCCGAGCTCGACACGTTGCTGACGGAAACACTCGACGCTCTCCGTCACTGCGCACCGGCGGCCAACCGCGCCACCAAGGCGCTGCTGCTTAAAACCTTAGTGCAGCCGCTGGATCAGGTGCTCGATCAAGCGGCCGCCGACTTTGCCGCGGCGGTGACCGGCGATGAAGGCGCCGAAGGCACCCTCGCCTTTATACAAAAACGGGCCCCGCGCTGGGCGGAGGAAATCTGATGAGCACCCTGTCTGCTCCCCGCTTTGAACGTATCTTGGTGGCCAACCGCGGTGAGATAGCCTGCCGCGTGATCCGCACTGCCAAACAACTCGGCTACCGCACGGTGGCGGTGTACTCGGAGGCCGACCGCGACGCCTTGCATGTGCAATTGGCCGACCAAGCGGTCTGCATCGGCCCCGCCACGGTGGCGCAGTCGTACCTCAGTAGCGCCGCGATTCTCGATGCCGCACGCCGTACCGGCGCAGATGCCATCCATCCCGGTTACGGGTTTCTGTCGGAAAATGCCGAGTTTGCGGCCGCTTGCGAGGACGCCGGCATCACCTTCATCGGCCCGCCGGCGGCAGCCATCCACCTGATGGGCTCGAAGCGACTGTCGAAAATCGCCATGCAGGACGCCGGCGTACCGTGCATTCCTGGCTATCAAGGCGCCGAACAAGATGACGATACGCTTGCCCGCGAAGCAGAACGCATCGGCCTGCCATTGATGATCAAAGCCTCCGCCGGGGGCGGCGGACGCGGCATGCGCGTGGTGACTGATACTGCCGAGCTGCGCGAGCAATTGCGCGCCGCACGCAGCGAAGCCCGCAATGCGTTTGGCAGTGATGAGCTGATTCTCGAACGCGCGGTGCTCGCACCGCGTCACGTCGAAGTGCAGGTGTTCGGCGATCAACACGGCAACATCATTCACCTCGGTGAACGCGATTGCTCAGTGCAGCGGCGCCACCAGAAAGTGGTAGAGGAAGCGCCCTGCCCGGTGATGACCGAAGCACTGCGCAGCCGCATGGGCGACGCCGCAGTATTGGCTGCCCGTGCTTGCAACTATGTGGGCGCCGGTACCGTGGAGTTCTTGCTCGACCGTCACGGCGACTTCTACTTCCTCGAAATGAACACGCGGCTGCAGGTGGAACACCCCGTCACCGAGTTGATCACCGGCCAAGATCTGGTGGCGTGGCAGATCCAAGTAGCCCAGGGTGAGCCCTTGCCGCTGACACAGGAGCAGATCACCCTGCACGGCCATGCCATGGAAGTGCGGCTGTACGCCGAAGACCCCGCCCAGCAATTTCTGCCGCAAACCGGCCCGGTGCTGTCGTGGGCACCGGCGGGCGGCGACGGCGTACGCATCGACCATGGCCTGCGCCAAGGCTTTGCCGTGGGCAGCCATTACGACCCGATGCTGGCCAAGGTCATTGCGTGGGGACGCACCCGCGACGAAGCGCGGCGGCGTCTGATCCGAGCGGTGGAAGACACGCGGCTGTTGGGCGTGCGCAGCAATCAGAGCTTCCTCGCGGCGATCCTGCGTCACCCGGTGTTTGCTGCGGGCGACGCCACCACCGCGTTCATCGCCGATGACTTCGCCGAGGATGCCAGCCTCCGCCCGCGGCCACCCAGTTCCACCACATGGGCATTAGCGGCGGCGCTGCGCTGTCAGCCAGCGCAAGCCACAACGGGCCCCGCCAGCCGCGCAGCGCAGCGCCTACTGTTGGCCCACGGCGAACAGGACTGTGCCGTCACCATTACCGCCGATGCCGAGCACTGGCTGGTACAAGTCGGCGAGCAGCGGCACCGCGTGCAATTGCTGGACGGCGCCGCCGAGATCGATGGCGTGCGCCGGCCCTATTACGCCGAGCGCCACAGTGGGCAGTGGTGGTTACAGCATGATGGCTGGCAAGGTGCGTTCGAAGATCACAGCCACCGCGCCAGCGCCGCCGCGCACAGTAGCGGTTCCGGCCGTATCCGCGCGCCAATGGACGGCGCGGTGCTGGCGTTGCAGTGTGCTGTCGGCGACAACGTGCGCAAGGGCGAGACGCTGGTATTGCTGGAAGCGATGAAAATCGAGCACAGCCTGAAAGCGGATATAGACGGCATCGTGGAGGCAATCAGCATCAATGTCGGCGACCAGGTCAAAAGCCGGCAAATCCTGCTGACTATCCGTTCGAATGAGCCAGACTCCTAAACTCACTTGCCCGCCAACAGATCAAAAGTTAAGGTTGGCGTCCCTTTACAGTTGCGTTTTTTCTGGTGCTCGGAGTCCGTTTCAGCGTGCTCCGGGCTGTTTTTGTTGCAGACCCACAATAACGGAGATCCCATGAGCAACGCCGACCTTATTACGTTGCCCAAGCTGCTTGCGCGCGTACCAACCGTGGTCGCCAATCTGCCCGGTCTCATCAAGGGCTCCAAGATGAGCAAGACCTCGGACACCACCAAGCCGCTGGGGTTGGCACTGGGCATCCAGCGCGCCACCGAGATGAATCCCAATGGGGTGGCGGTGCTGTACCAGGACATGCAGCTGACCTACCGTCAGTTCAACGCTTGGTCCAACCGCGTTGCCGACTTTCTGCTGTCCATGGGTCTCAAGAAAGGCGACAGCATCGCCGTCAATATTGAAAACCGCCCGGAACTACTGGCCACCGTGGTCGGCGCCGCTAAGATCGGCGTTTGCTCAGCGCTGATCAACACCTCCCTGCGCGGCAAGGTGCTGGTGCACAGCTTCAACTTGGTACAACCGAAGGCCGCCTTCATCGGCGCTGAGCTGGTCGACGCAATCGAAGAAGTGCGCGACGAGTTGGAGCTGGCCGGCGAGCGGTTCTACTGCTGGGCTGACACCAACACGCTGGAAGACCCGTCCACCGTAGCGGCGGGCTACCAAAACGCCGCTGAAGTGATCCGCGACTGCTCCTCGGAGAACCCGGAGCAAGCCAGCCGCATCTTCCTCAACGACCCGCTGTTCTACATTTATACCTCCGGCACCACCGGCCTGCCGAAAGCGGTGGTATTTACTAACGGCCGTTGGGAGCGCGCTTACGGCGCCTTCGGTTACGCTGCCGTACGCCTGAAGAAGCACGACCGCCTGTACGCCACGCTGCCGTTCTACCATGCCACCGGCATCGTCGTGTGCTGGGCATCGGTAATCGCCGGCGGTGGCGGCTTGGTGCTGGCACGCAAGTTCTCCGCCAGCCGTTTCTGGGATGACATTCGCAAGTACAACTGCACCGCCTTCGGCTATGTCGGCGAGCTGTGCCGCTACCTGTTCGAAGTCCCGGCCAGCCCCAGCGACCGCGACAATAATGTGCACGTGATGCTGGGCAACGGCCTGCGTCCGAGCATCTGGGAGGCATTCAAAAACCGCTTCGGTATCGACCGGGTGGTGGAGTTTTACGCGTCCTCAGAAGGCAACGCCGCCTTCACCAATATCTTTAACTTCGACAACACCGTCGGCTTCTCCCCGATCAGCTACTCGATCATCAAGTACGACAAAGAGCGTGATGAGCCGGTGCGTGGCAAAGACGGTTTCTTGGTGCGTGCCGGCAAGGGCGAACCGGGTCTGCTGATCGGCCAGATCACTGCCCAGACGCCGTTCGACGGTTACACCGACAAGAGCAAGACCGAGAGCAGCATTCTGCGCGATGTGTTTGAGAAGGGCGATTCCTGGTTCAACACTGGCGACTTGATGCGCGATATCGGCTTCCGCCACGCCCAGTTCGTGGACCGCCTCGGCGACACCTTCCGCTGGAAAGGCGAGAACGTGTCCACCACCGAAGTAGAACAGATCCTGGATGCCGCGCCGGGCGTGGTCGAGTCAGTGGTCTATGGTGTCGAGATCCCCAACACCAACGGTCGCATCGGTATGGCTGAGATCCGCGTTGACGGCGATCACCAGCAGCTCGACTGGCATGCCATCACCGAGTACCTGAAAGGTGCGCTGCCGCACTACGCGGTACCGGGCTTCCTGCGCATCGCCACGCAGGCGATGGATACCACCGGTACCTTCAAGCACCAAAAGAACAAGCTGAAGGAGCAGAAGTACGATCCGACCCTGCATGACGATCCGGTTTACGTCCTGCTGCCGGGTGAAACCTGCTACCAGTTGCTGAGCCGCGAAATGTTCGACGCCGTCGAGCGTGGCGACTACCGCTTCTGAGTGCTGTTGCCAACAAAAAAACCGGGCCTAGGCCCGGTTTTTTTGTGCCTGGCCGCTTGACATCAAAGCTGGGGATGAAATTGGATGGATTCCTCGCCACCCTGTGGATAATTCTGTGGAATCATTCTGAACAAGCTGACCGTAACCTTAGTGTCACCAAATTCCCCGCAGTGATACCAATGTACCCATTAATTATTTAATCAACAATTTCAGCTACTTATCTATCTATCTTTGAGCAGGTAGGCAGCTTTAGTCATTAACCGGCTATCCCAAGCGTCTGCTTCCAGCACTGTGAAAAACTTATTTTCCGGTACGAAATCTTCCACTGTTGTCCACAGAATCTGTGGACAACTTTGTGAATAACCAATGACCAAATCCGTGGAACCATCATCACTGTGGACTCCCCCGCTGCTTGGTTCTTTTTTGACCAAACCGTGAGTAGGATGTGCCCTCCCCCGTCACCCTCGCCCACGTGGTTGCGACACAGGCGCCCCCTATAGCCTCCAGCTCCAATCAGGATTGCGCTTGAAGTTACCGAAACGAGATAACTATAATTGATAATTATTCTCATTTCATGGCTTGAGACTGTGTCCGACCACTCTCCATCCTCACCCGATTTCGAGTCCCTTTATGTCTCACACCATGGATGGTTGGTGGGCTGGCTGCGCCGGCGTTTACAACGCGAGGCCGATGCTCCGGATCTGGCGCAGGATACGTTCCTACGCATCCTGCGCCGCAGCGAAGACAGTGGCATGCCGGTCCTGCGTGAGCCGCGCCATTATCTGGCCACCGTTGCCAAGCGGGTAATGATTGATCACTTCCGTCGTCAGACTCTGGAACAGGCTTGGCTGGACGCGCTGGCGCTGGAGCCAGAACCGGAAGCCTTGTCTCCGGAAACACTGTCGATCTTGCTGGAGTCGCTGCGCGAGGTAGACGCCATGCTGCACGGCCTCGGCACCAAAGTGCGCCAAGCCTTCCTGATGAGCCAGCTGGACGGCACCCCGTACGCACAGATTGCCGAGCAGCTCGATGTATCAGTCAGTTCGGTGAAGAAATACATGGCTAAAGCCACCGAACACTGCCTGTTGTACCGACTGGAGACCGGCCAATGAGCGCCCAAACCACGGTGCTCCCGCGCCAAGCACTGTCGGACGCTGCCCACTGGCATGTTCTGTTCTGCTCCGGCGATGCCACCGATGCTGATCATCGGGCTTGGCAGCAATGGCTGGCCGCTGATAGCCACCACCAGCAAGCGTGGCAAGCACTCGAGCAACTACAGCAACAGTTTCGCGCACTACCTCCCCGGCTGGCGCGCAACACTCTCGGCCACGCGCAATTGCAACGGCCTGCGATCAACCGTCGCAGCGCACTCAAGGCGCTGGCGTTGCTGACCGTCACAGCTGGGCTCGGTTGGAGTGCCCGTGAGCAATTGCTGTGGCGCGGCGACTACCACACCGCCATGGGCGAACAGCGCCAGCTACTGCTGCCGGACGGCAGTCAACTGACGCTCAACACCGACAGTGCCGTAGACGTGCACTACAACGGCACCGAGCGCCGACTGTCGCTGCGGCGCGGGGAGATCCATATCCGCACCGTGGCCGACCCACAGCAGCGGCCATTCCTGGTCGACACCGTGGCCGGACGCCTGCAGGCACTCGGCACCCGCTTTTTGGTGCGTCAGCAAGACCACAACCAAGTGCGGGTGACAGTGCTGGAATCCGCAGTCCAGGTGCAGCCGGCGATCGCTTCAACGCCGCTGATCTTGAACCGCGGGCAGCAGGTGCTATTCAGTGCCCACCACCTCGGCACGCCTCAAACCACGGATGAGTTGGCCGCCGCCTGGACGCGCGGCACGCTGATTGCTGTTGACTGGCGCCTTGATGACCTGCTGTCGGAGCTGGGCCGTTACCGCCCCGGCTGGCTGCTGTGCGACCCCGCCGTGGCCGCGTTCCGTGTGTCTGGCGCTTTCCCGCTGCACGACATCGATCAAGCGTTGACCTCACTGGAGCAATCGTTCCCGGTACAGCTGGAACGCCGCACTCGCTACTGGTTGCGGGTGCGCGCCCGCAGCTGAAGTCTCCGGCGCACTAGAGCGCCGGCCTTCCTTGGATCACTCCCCCGGCCAAAGCACCGGCACTGCATTGACGACTTTCCCCATACGCGAATGATTTTCAATTGTACTTTTGCGGTTCTCGTCCGACCCCTCATGCAGACACTCTGCCTTTTCTGAGGATGCATCCCTGATGGTGACGCTGATCACACGGCGGTTATTGGCTGCCGCCCTGCTGTTTCTTGCCACACTACCGCCGGCCAACCCGGCTTGGGCCAACAGCGCCCGCCAGTTCGACATTCCCGGCGGACCGCTCGGCACCACCCTAAGTCTGTTCGCCGCCGACGCTGGCATCCTGCTGTCGTTCGATGCCGAACTGACCCATGGCAAGCACAGCTCCGGTCTACGCGGTCGCTTCACCACCAGCCAAGGTTTCGACCAACTACTATCTGGACACGGCTTGTCTTGGCGCCAGACCCGCACCGGCACCTTCACGCTCAGCAGCCTACTGCCACTGACGGACCGCGAGACTCGGCAACTGGGGGCAGTGAAAGTAGAAATCCGCGATGACCTAGCCGATGAGGCGTACCGCAGCGCCGGCTCGGTGAATGTGCTGAACCAGCGTCATATCGAGCGTTTCCGCGGCACGTCGGTGGGCGATATGTTCCAAGGCACACCCGGTGTACTGGTGGGCGAGAACCGCAACAGCGGCGGTTTGGATGTAAACATTCGCGGCATGCAGGGCCAAGGTCGAGTGCCCGTTCTGATCGACGGTAGCCGCCAAGAAACCACCGTCTACCGGGGCTACGCCGGTGTGTCCAGCCGCAGCTACATCGATCCTGACCTCGTCGGCAGTGTGCGCATCGACAAGGGGCCGGTGCTCACTGCCCAAGGCACCGGCGCCACCGGCGGCGTGGTCAGCGTCAGCACGCTAACCGCCAATGACGTGATTGCGCCCGGCAAAGACAGCGGTTTACGACTGCGCGGCACACTGATCGGCAACAATTCCTCTGCTCCGACCCCAGGCACCTTCGCCGGCTACTACAGCCCGCGCAACAGCTACCGCACCGACTGCCGCTTTGCCAGCGACTGCACTCCCGCCCTGACCATGCCAGAACGCTTCGCACCAGACGCTGGTATGGACCGTCCGGGGCTGCTGGACCTGCGCGGCCATGCCGCCAGCCTCGCCGGCGCCCACCGATTCAGTTGGGGCGACCTGCTGGTGGCCTACGCCCAGCGCGACCAAGGCAACTATTACGCCGGCCGGCACGGGCCGACACCTTATATGGTGGTAGGCGATCCGCAGTGGCTTTATTACTACAGTGAAGTGGCAGTGAGCCGTGAAGGGGTGTCGCCGTTCCGCGCCGGGGAGCGCATTCCCAACACCCAATACAGCAGCGACTCCTGGCTGGTGAAAGCACGGCTGATGCTGCCGCAGGATCAGGGCTTGGAACTGAGCTATATCCGCTACGACAGCGAGTTCGGCGAAATGATGCCGTCGCAAATCCGGCTGTTCGGACAAGCGCGTCAGTGGTTAGGCAGTGAGGTACTGAACCAGACCTACACCAGCCGCTACAACTGGAATCCCGCCGGCCAAGATCTGATCGACCTGGATTTCAACGTCTGGCAAACCGATGCCGTATCGCGCCTCAACACCCCCGCCGCCGGCTCGGTGGACCTCGCCAGCAACACCTTCCGCAAGGACGATTACCAGCGCTACGGCACTGACCTGTCCAACACCATGCATTTTTATCCGTTCGGTGAACTGCGACTGGACTACGGCGTGGCGATGCAATGGGAGCGCATGACCACCGACACCCCGGATCCACAGGGCTTTTACGCCGGCGCCCGCAGCGGCAAGCGCGACGAGTTCAGTGCCTTCACTGCGCTGCGCTGGCAGCCCTGGCCGGCCTGGACGCTGGAAGCCGGCACGCGTTTCACCCGTTTCAAATCCCATGACAACAATGCGCTGACGCTGCTGCCTTACGATCCCGCCTGCCGACCCGACGGCGACGGCGGCTGCCTGCCAGTGTATTACCGCAACCGTCACTCTGGCAGCGCGCCGATCGCCGCGCTGACCTGGGAGCCGTTGGACGGCTTGCAATTCTATGCCCGCTATGCCGAAGGGCTGCGCATGCCGAGCCTGTTCGAGAGCACCTCCGGTTGGTCCGTCAGCCCGGTGCTGGATATCCCACTGCGACCAGAACACGCCATCAACCGCGAGTTCGGCACCAGCTATCTACGCCGTGACCTGCTCACCGACGGCGACCAACTGCGGGTGAAACTCGCCTATTTCCGCAACCACACCAAGGACTACCTGACCCGCACCCAGCCCAACGCTTGGGAAGTGGACAAAGGCACCGACTTCTTCCGCATGCGCAATATCGACAGCGCTGATTTCCGAGGTTGGGAACTGAATCTGGAATATGACGCCGGTCGCTGGTTCACCGAGCTCGGCGGCACTCGCTACCAGCACATCGAGGTGTGCAACACCGGCAGCTTCGTGCGCTACCACTGCACCGATTGGGGCCTGCCGCAGAGTTACGTCAACAACATGATTCCGCCCAAGTGGCATGCCAGCGCCACGCTCGGTGTGCGGCTGCTGCAGCAACGATTGGAGCTTGGCGCCCGCGGCACCTTTATGGGCTTACGCACGCCAATCCCGCGTTACAACGCACCGGTCGGTTTCAACCCGCCGGTGCTGTGGCATCGCTACCAAGTGTACGACCTGTTCGCGCGCTACCAAGTCAACGACACCATCGCTCTCGACCTGACCGTGGATAACGTCACCGACCGCTACTACCTCGACGCCCTGAGCCTAGGCGTGGTGCCGGCTCCCGGCCGCACCGCGCGCTTCAGCGCAACCCTGCAATTCTGATTTCGGCCTGTTCCTGATACGGAGAACCTTAATGACGCGTTTCCTCCCCCTGATCGGCACCCTCGGGCTCAGCCTGATGGTGACCGCCTGCGGCAGCAGCAGTAGCAGCAGCTCTGCACCGACGCCGCCGAAGGCAGAAATAACACTGCTGTCACCAGCCGACACCACCTTTTCGCTGGGCCAAGGCCCGGTCACGGTGCAGCTGGACGGCAGTCACAGCAGCAGCCCGCGGGATGCCACGCTCAGCTACAGCTGGAATTTGGTCGCCGCACCCACCCACAGCAACGCACAGCTGGATAACAGCGACGGCACCCTCGCCAACTTCAAGGCTGACCTGCCCGGTGCTTATGTCGCCAGTCTGACAGTGGATGACGGCAGCGCTCGCAGTACCGCCACCCGCATCACACTGGATGCCACCAGTCCTTATCCCACCGCCAGCAGCGCCACCCACTACAGCGTGCGGCTCGGTACCGACAGCCTTGGGCTCGATGCCTCGGCCAGTACGCCACCGACCGGCGAATCCGGCCCGCTGGATTACAAATGGTCATTGGGGCTAGTGCCGGAAGGCAGCGGTGCTTACCTGACCCAAGCCGAGCAGGCGCTGGCAACATTGCATCTTGACCTGGAAGGCGATTACCACCTGCGCCTAGTGGTCAGCTACCAAGGCACCGAAAGCGCGCCGGTTGAAGTGCGGGTGACGGTGTCCTCCGGCAACGCACCGCCGGTGGCCGTAGCCGATGACATCACCATTACTCGCGGCAGCGAAGTGGTGCTCGACGGCAGCCGCAGCTATGACCCGGATGGGGAGCCGCTGGAATATCGCTGGCGTTGGGCCAGCACCGCGACTAGCCCCAAGCACTTACCAATTCCTGAGTTGCAGGGCACCAACACCGACACGCTGCGTTTCACGCCGGAAGCCGTGGGCAACTACTACTTGGTGTTCTCGGTGTTCGACGGCACTTGGAAAAGTGAAGAGCAGACCGTCACGGTGACGGTGCAAAAGCCGGCTGACGCCGACAACCTGCCGCCGGTGGGCGACCTGATCACGGTGGCCTACTTCCCCACCAACAGCGTCAGCAACCAACAGGAAGTGGGGCTGCGCGCCAACTTCGTCTTCGAGGGCTATGATCCGGACGGCGATGCCATTGAAATTATCGACGCCGAGCTGGTTAGCAAGCCGGCCGGCAGCAACGCCACGCTGGATTCGATCGGCGCTTGGGAGCCGCTGGGCCGTAAGATCCAAGTGCTCGACAAGGTCGGTGACTATCAGGTGCGCATGACGTTGTCCGACGGTACCCATACCATCACCCGCGACGCCACCATGACCGCGCTGGTGGGCAACGTGAACCGGCGCCCGGATGCCGGCGGCATCGACATGGCCTCCGGCTCCGTGTTGGTCGGCAACCCGCTGGTCTTCACGGCCACCAGCAAGGACCCGGACTTGGATCCGCTCACCTTCACTTGGGAACTGGTGGACCGACCGGATAACAGTCAGGCCGTGATCGTGCCAGTGCTGGAGCCGGAAAGCCGTGAATACCGCCGCGCCCACGTGGTTACCGATGTGCCCGGGCCGTACCGCGTACGGGTGCAGGTGAAGGATGACCGCGGTCTGGAAGGCATCACTCCGCGCGAAGTCGGCGGCATGGCTAAACTCAGCAACAGTGCTCCAGAAATCCGCTATGTGAGCTGGCAGCGCAACTGGGGTAGTCTCGCTCCAGGCCAGAAGTTTGTGCAGCTGTTGCCCTGCATGTCGCTGCTGTTCCGCCCGGTGGTAGTGGATCTTGACGGTGACAGCTTCGAAACCCGCGAGCAAATGTTGAGCGCGCCGGAAGGCGGCGATTACACCAGCCTCTCTTACGCCCAAGATGCCTGCCCGAACATGCGCGGCAACGGCTTCACTCAGCCCGGCACCTATGTGTTCCGCTACGAAGCCAGCGACGGCATCGACGATGCCAAGCCGTATGATTTCACGGTAGAGATCGAACCGATGGCCAATGCCCGCGGTGTGCTGCTGCGCAACCTCGATGGCGACGGCGACGCACTGCTGCACCCGCTGCCCTACGAGAACCTGCCGCCTTACGGTTACGACTTTGTTGGGCGCCCAGCCCCCGTCACTAAACCGTTGCAGTTGGCTTGGTCACTGGAAGCTCTCGACAGCGACTACACCATCGTTGACGTGGAAACTCGTCACATCAACGGTGGCTTAGCCTCACTGACACCCTGGTTTGAAGGGCTTGAGGAAGGCACCGTGATCCGCCAAGGCGACAGCCTGTCGTTCCAGACCTGGCTGCCGGCGGTGCCCTGCTTGCGCACCGACGACATGGCCGAAGGCTACCACCTGTCGTTCCGCATCAAGGAACTGCCGGACGTGCACTTCATTTATGAGAACTGGATCGGCGGCCGCAAAGGCATTCTTAGCCAATGGCAGGAATGCGCGCCGGGCGAACTGGAGTAATTCCTCGCATGATTCCGGCTGCCATGGCGGCAGCCGGAGCCCTTGCCGCCGGCTGCGGCAGCAAGGCTTTCCAGCGGGCTTATCCGAGGCAAAAAAAAGGGCCTCAGAGGGTGAGGCCCAGAAAATACACCACTAACAGTTAGCGGTGCGCGCTACAACTGATCACCCACGTGAGGGCTCGTCCTGGTCGTCATCGCGCTGTTCAGACTGCGCTTCTTCCAGGGCTGCTGTCAGCTCGCGTACCCGCGCCTGCAACACTTCCATCTCACGCTTGTTGGGAATACCGAGACGGGAAAGCGCTTTGTTGAGGCGTTCATCAAAGGCTTTCTCCATCTTTTCCATGGTCTCGCCGGTACGGCTACGGACCTTCTCCTTGATTTCCTCTACCCGCGCCTCAGAGAGATCACGTGTTTTGGATTCCAGGTCCTTGCCCACAT
The DNA here is from genome assembly GCF_041102775.1 of Alcanivorax sp. REN37. Taxonomy (NCBI): domain Bacteria; kingdom Pseudomonadati; phylum Pseudomonadota; class Gammaproteobacteria; order Oceanospirillales; family Alcanivoracaceae; genus Isoalcanivorax; species Isoalcanivorax beigongshangi. Next base: position 1,379,209 of record NZ_JBGCUO010000001.1, on the reverse strand, counting down.
CCACGAGCACATCGAAAAATTTGCTGCCCTCTTCTTCTGCCCGGGCAAAGGCACCCAAGCCAGCAAGCCAGATCTGGTTCGTGTACTTACGCAGATCAATAGCACCGCCGCTGAGGCGAGCCATCTTGGCTTTCTGGTCAAGGGTTTCTTCATCATCGTGCTTGTGATCAGACATATTTCTCTCCGAAACAATGACTTCACAAGCCAATGCAGTACTCACTTACAGGTCGACAGAGTCGAAAAAATAACAAAACAGATCAGCGCAATAACATTCGATCTGGGCGCTACTCTATCGACCTGGTTCACACTGGCTTGTTGTTATCGTCAGACAATCTGACATAAATATGTAAAACGGCGTTTCTTATTCAGCCCAGCAACGATGAGCCGAACACTACGAACAACTGCAACACCCCGGCGGCAAAGCCGAGCCCGCCACCAATCATGATCAGGATCCATTCGTCCTCTTGGAACGCCGGCCGTAACAACGACTGGAATTCCTCTGATGACAGCATCCCCATGCGCTCGCGCATGATCCGTTCGACGATGGCCCCCCGTTCCTTATTGAACTGGGTGTCCTCGAACGGAATCACCGCCAAATCCACAGCTTTCTCTTCCACCGCGCGCTTCAGGTCAGCATAGCCACCCGGGCCCACAGTCAGTTGTGCCGCGGTGCGGACCACGCCGCCTTCCAGTAGCGGCCGCATGTGGCGCTTGATCAGTTGTTTGGTGCGGTCTGCCTTGGGGCCGTTGAGCACCTGATTCATGATGTTGCGCAGTGTCACCACCTCGGTGGTCGTGAGTCGAGCAAAGCTCTCAGCCACGTCTTTCTGACGACGCAAGAACAGACCCTGAATGCGGAATGGCCCCACCCGCACCGGATTCAGCGGGCGGAAGATGATGTTGAGCGCCATCCAGTTGGTGGCCGAGCCAACGATGAAGCCGAATATCGGCACCATCCACGGCTGCGGCACCAGCAGCATCACCGGAATCTGAATCAGGCCGAACATGAAACCGAAGTAAAAGCCGGAATGGATTACAAAGCGGAACTCGGGCTCACCGACTTCGCGGAACATGCGCACCATCAGCGCTCGGTCCTGCTCCATTTGGCTGCCGATCATGTACTTGAGATCCACCAGTTCTTCCACATTTTTACTGATGTCGTCGACCAAGTTGTCCATGATCTCCGGCACCGCGCGGCGGGCGCGGCTGTAAACCCGGCGCCGCACCAGCAGCGGCAGGTTTTCCCACAGCACGGCGTTGCGCTCGGTCATCACCTCGTCGGTGTATTCCTCAATGCGGCCTTGAATGCTCCGAGTCAGGTGGGCAGAAATTTTTTCCGGTTCCATCTGTTGGAAAAACTCGGAAATGCTGCCGATCTTGGACAGCGTCTGGTCTACCAAGATACCGGCCATCTTCACCGCCCGCTTGGGGATGATGCCCTGCCAACCGAGAAACGGCGGGATACCGAAGAACTTCAGCGGGTAGAACGTCATCTGTACCGCGATCCAGTTGGTGAACCACGCGATCAGGCCGGCGATGAACGGCACGCTGACGTATTTCCAGAAATCCGGATGCGAAAAGATCGAACTCAACATGACTGCAGTTCCCCATCCTGAGGATCATTATTGTGGCGCGGGCGGGACGCGCTGACTGCCTGGACTGGCCCCAGCGCTGTAAAATTGGCGCAAGTCAACGGTGATTCTCCGGCGGCGCGATAGTATAACGGAGCGGTAAAAACCGGTAAGTATTTGCGGATAAGTGGTCGGCGACCAGTGCTTTTGCGTAACCTGCCCGATATGACCGATCCACATCCTGACCAGCTCTGAGGACAGTTCTCTGACGCCCATGCAAGAACGTTCATCTTCCCTCACCCACTTCTTGGTGCTCGGCGCGCTGGAAGGCTTGCTCAACCAAGTGGCGGAGCATGACCCGCGCGCCCGGGCACGGCTGGCAGCGCTGGACGGCACCGTAGTGCGGGTGCGCTTGGACCGGCCACAACTTATTTTCTATGTGCTGGTCCACGCCGACGGTGTCGAGCTGATGGCCGACTTCGAGGGCCATGTGCATGTGCGCATCCGCGCCGCCACCGGCGCCTTGATCCAATGGGCGCTGGCGCCGAATGCACCCTTGCCGACGGAAGATCGGGTGCGCATTCTCGGCCCGGAGGAGCGTATCGAACTGCTTACCGCAGCGGTCAGCGAATTCAGCCTGTGGCAGCTGGTGCGCCAATGGCTTGATGCCCACGTACGGCTCAATGACCTGCTGACCTTGGTACGGCGGGAAGACCCGGTGTGGCTGGAACGCCTGCATGCTTTGCCGCAGCAACTCGACCGGCTGGGCGAAGAACTCGCCCACCAACGTCTGCTGCAGGAAGACACGCTGGCCGCGCTGGGCAAGTTGCGGCGCGACCTGCGCCACGCTCAGAAACTCGATCTGCTGTTCCTGATCTTGGCACTGGCGCTGCTGTTTGGCGCCTTCGCCACCCTCACCGGCCAGCTGCCGTTGGTCGGCTCGCTGTCGTTGGTACTGCAGGTGGTGGGCCTGGCCAGTCTTGGCCTTACGCTGGTGGCATCGCGACTGCTGGCGCGCTAAGCGCTCAGTCTTCGTCACGGGGACGACGCTTGCCAAACAGCTGACCCAGACGCTCTTCAACGATCTCCACACTGGTGCGGGCGATATTGCGCGTGGTGCCTTGCAGCACTTCACGGGTGGGTAGCGCGGTGACACCACCGACGATGCCGCGACGCACCGCCGCTTCCACTTCCGCAGCAATGGTTTCCGCCGCTTTTTCCGCCTGCTCAGTGAGCAGACCGCGGATCTCACGGGCCATGCGCGGACGCACCACCAGTGTCAGCCACGCCGCCAGCAGCACCAGCGTCAGCAGTGAGGACGTCGCGGCGATGGCCAGCATCCACATCAAATCCATGGGTTTCTCCTCGGGACTCACACCGCAGCGCCCTCGCCACGGCAATCCACGCGGCAATTATGGGAAGCTGTGGCAGCCCCGGCTATGACTGGTGCGCACCCGCCTGCGGGTACCCAACGCCAATGGCGTCCTCAGAACCCTTCCAGCACACACTTGCCGTGGTGCTTGCCGGCTTCAAGGTCAGCATGGATGGCACGCAATGACGCGGCATTGATTCGGCCACCATGGTGAGTGCGAGTGCTGCGCAACTGGCCGGCTTCGGCCAATCGGGCCACCTCCGCGAGAGTTTGTCCCTGCGCTGCCAGATCCGCCGTACCGAATAACGCACGGGTGAACATATATTCCCAGTGCAGACTCAAGCTCTTGCGTTTGAGTTTGCCAATCTGGAACTGTTGCGGGTCGTCGATCAGCGCCAATTGCCCGAACGGCGCCAGTATCTCGACGATGGCGTCCAGGTGCTGATCAGTGTGGTTAAGGCTGATCACCCGCGGCACGCTGGCAATGCCCAGCGCCCGCACCTGTGCCACCCAATCACCGTGATGATCGACAACGTGGTGTGCACCCAATGCCTGCAGCCACTGCTGGCTCTGCGGGCGCGAGGCGGTGCCGATTACCGTCAGGCCGGTACGAGCGCGCAACAGCTGCACCAACATGGAACCTACGCCGCCGGCGGCACCAATAATGACCACCGCACTGCCCTGCTCGTCCGGCTGGATAGCGAGACGGTCAAACGCCAACTCCCAAGCGGTCAGCGCCGTCAGCGGCACCGCCGCCGCGTCGGCATCGGACCAAGACGCCGGCGCCTTGGCAGCAAGCCGGTAATCGACACATTGCAGCTCGGCATTGCTACCCTGTCGCTTCAACTCGCCGGCGTACCAAACCCGATCGCCAGGTTGGAAACTGCTCACCTGCGCGCCGCAGGCCACTACCGTGCCCACGGCATCCCAGCCCAGCACACGCTGACCCGATGTTGGGATCGGCAGGTTGCGGCGCACCTTAGTGTCCACCGGGTTCACCGACACTGCTGCCACCTGCACCAACAGATCCGTTGCCGTGGGCAGCGGCGCCGGCAACTCAAGGTCCAGCAACGCGTCGGGATGATCGATCGGATGGTTGGCGGTGATGGCCACGGCTTTCATATCGCTCTCCGAGTCAGGGTTTGCGCGCCACCAGCGTGGCCCGGCGCGGGGCCGGGTAGCCCTCGCAGGTGCGCTGCGGATCAGCAGGGTCGAGGAAATCTGCCAGTGACTGGAACTGCATCCAATCGCTGGCGCGTTGCTCTTCCAGCGAGGTCTGGTTCACGTCCACAGTCCGCACGTCGGTGAAACCGCTGCGGCGCAACCAACGTTCCAGCAGTGGCACACTGGGCAAAAAGTAGACATTGCGCATTTGTGCGTAGCGATCTTCCGGCATCAGCATCTGCTGGTCATCGCCCTCCACCACCAACGTCTCCAGCACCAACTCACCACCCGGTACCAGCGCATCACGCAGCTCCAGCAGGTGGTCCAGCGGTGAGCGGCGGTGGTACAGCACGCCCATGGAAAACACCGTATCGAAGCAGGCGCTGGCCGGGGGCAGCTCTTCCATGCGTACCGGCGCCAGCCACACCGGCGCCGTCGGCGCGTAGCGTTTCAGCGCAAGAAACTGCATCAGGAACAACAGCGTCGGGTCGATACCGAGCACCCAGCGAGCACCAGCTTCCCACATCCGCCAGCAGTGGTAACCCGACCCGCAGCCCACATCCAGCACCCGCCGTCCGGCCAGCGGACTCAGGTGTGGCAGCACCCGCTGCCATTTCCAATCAGAGCGCCATTCGGTGTCGATGGTGCAATCGAACAGTTGGAATGGACCTTTGCGCCACGGCATCAGTGTTTGCAGATTGGCGCGCAGCGCCGGTAGGTTCGGCGCCACACCCGCTACGGTGACGGTATCACCTGGCAGCAGCGTCGCCGGCCCGGCTGGCAGCGCAGCCAGTGCGGACAGCCACTTGTCCTGATCACCGTGCGGATGCCGCACCAACCGCTCACGAGCCAATTCATCCAACGCCGCCGCCATAGGTGCCGGCAGCACTTCCGCGCAGGCCTCATGTAAGGCATCGCAGTAGGCCTTCATGCCTTGACCGCAAGCAGTGACATGAAATTGAAGCAGCGGAACCAGACATGCACGCTGTCAAAGCCTGCAGCCTGCAGCCGCTGGCGGTGGGTGGCGAGCGTCTCCGGGATCAGCACATTTTCAATGGCGGTACGTTTCTGGCTGATTTCCAGATCGCTGTAGCCGTTGTTGCGTTTGAAGGCATGGTGGAGCGCCTGCTGCAGGCTGTCCTCCGCAGCGTCTTCGAAGCGGATTTTCTCCGACAGCACCAAGATGCCGCCTGGCACCAGCGCTTCAGCGATGCGCGCCATCAGGGCATCACGGTCTGCCAACGGCACGAACTGCAGGGTGAAATTGAGTACGGCGACCGAAGCATTGGACAGCTCGGTGCTGCGGATGTCCTCGCAGCGCTGCTGCAGCGGTTGGGTCAGCCCAGCCGCCCGCAGCAACGCCTCGGCGCGCTCGATCATGGCGGCAGAGTTGTCCACAGCTACCAATTCGCAGTCCTGGTGCGGCAGCAGCGCGCCCATCGCCAGCGTCGCCGCGCCGAGCGAACTGCCGAGGTCATACAGGCGCGTGCCCGGGCGCGCGTAGCGGGCAGCGAACACGCCGATCATGTCGATGATGGTGCCGTAACCCGGCACCGAGCGACGGATCATGTCCGGGAACACCGAGGCCACCTGTTCATCGAAGCGGAAGCCGACCACCTGGGCGCGCGGCTCCGCGTAAATGCGATCTTTCATCGGCACTCCGCAGCTGTCTGAATCGGCGCCATGATACGCGCCGCTGTCACGGACTTGAATCGCGCCGCCTTACTCTAGCCCCGGCTCCCGCACCGCCACCGCTTGGTGACGATGCCAAGCAAGACTGCGGCCGTGATGTAGTGTGCGATACAGCCAGCGCATGGCGTCAGTGCGAGCAAACTGTACTTCCACCGAGGCCGCATGTCGGCGTGCCACGTCCAAGGTGCGACGGCGGTGCCGGTCGAGGCGGCGGCGCAGCAAGGCCTCTGCACGATCAAGCCGCAGTAGCAGCGCCTTGTCCACCGGCCCCTCGGCCAGCCGCCCGAGCAGCCCTCCTACCAACGTCGCTGTGCGGCAGATGCCAGCATCGCCGCGCAGCACCGCCGTCGGCGGCACATTTTCCGCACGCTGACCAAGCCGCCTTAAGTGGTCGGTCCAGTGCATCAGTACCCCATAGCGCTCCACCTGCCCGGGCACGTCGGTGCTCACCGGCACCTGGATCAGATAACGCTCAATCTGTGCCAGCATCATCGGCGCGTTGACCGACAGCGCCGCCACCGGCTGGCGCTCCCAGTCGCCCCCCAAGGCTGACGCCAGCGCCTCACACCAGTCGCGGGACAACTGCCCGCAGGCGTCCTGCACCGCATCCAATGAGGCGCCGGCATCTTCCAGCAGCGCCGCGTCCGGCATCGATATACCGGAGGATTGCTTGTCCGGCGCCACCCAAGCGATGAAACGGCAAAAGGGCTCCAGCAAGGGCAGGAACAACACAATCCCGAGCACACTGAACCCGGTATGGAACAGCGCCAACGCAGTCTGTTCAGCGCCGCCGGTCAGCCACAGCGCCGCATCCGCCGCTGGTGTCAGCATGAACCCAACCATCGCCGCGGTACCGAGGTTAAAGAACAGGTGCGCCAGCGCCGTGCGCCGCATCGCCACCGAGCCGCCAATCGACGCCAGCAACGCCGTGAAGGTGGTGCCGATGTTCAGCCCCACCACCACCGCCGTGGCCTGCTGGAACTCAATACTGCCGTTGCCAAGCAGTGTCAGCGTGATCGCCACCCCGGCACCGGACGACTGCAGCAGCGGCACCAGTGCCATCCCCAGCACTACCAACAGCGCACGACCAAGTAGGCTGTCATCCGGCATTTCGGCCGGCAGCAACCAATCCACGGCACCGGACGCTGCCGCGTCCTGCATCCACTCCAGCCCCATCAATAGCAGCGAAGCGCCGGCCAGCACCCGGCCCCACAGCACGGTGCGGCCGCGTCCCAGCAGCGCCAACATGGCACCACCAAACAAACTGGCGGCAGTCCAGCGCATTAAGCCGTCCGCCTGCCCGGCTCCGGTCACCAACCAACCCATCGAACTGGAGCCGAGGTTGGCGCCGAACACCACCCCCACCGACTGCTGGAATGTCAGCAACCCGCCGCCCACGAATCCCACCGTCATCACCGTGGTCGCGGTCGAACTTTGCAGCAGCGCCGTCACCCCAGCCCCCGTGGCGACGCCCATTAGTGGCGTCCCGGTGGCGCGCGCCAACCAGCGGCGCAGGCGCTCACCCGCCACCTCCCGCAGCGCATCAGACAGGGTTTTCATGCCAAACATGAACAGGCCGACCCCGGCCAACATGCCAAGCACTGCGTCGAGCATAGTTAGTGACTCCCACAACGGCAGACGCCGCGGCCCGGACAGGGTGGCGCGGCGAAGACAACAATCGAATTGAACAACCGGGAAAAAATGGTGGGCGGTGCCAAACGGAATGTTCTCACCCGTTCGCTAAGCAGCGATCATCAGCCGCTGCTGCTGACTTGTCCATCCATCGACGGCGTCGAAGGCCGCATCGAGCAACACAAATCATCCACGCAAAAAAAATCCAACCACTTTTCAGTGATTGGATTTTTTGAATTTGGTCGGGACGGAGTGATTCGAACACTCGACCCCTTGCACCCCATGCAAGTGCGCTACCAGGCTGCGCTACGCCCCGACATTTGCGACCTCGCCCCCGTGTGGGAAGGCGTTGAAGCGGCGGGCATGATAGCCAATTTCCACCGTCTTGGAAACACCCGTCAGGGCTTTTCCAATGACTGCAGCACTTCTTCCAGCTCGGACACCATCTGGCGAATCAGCTGTTGGTAGTGGCTGGCCTGCTCGCCGCTGTTGGCTTCCACCAGCTGCTGGCGGGCACCGCCAATGGTATAACCCTGCTCGTACAGCAAGCTGCGGATCTGACGGATAACCAGCACGTCTTGGCGCTGGTAGTAACGGCGGTTCCCGCGCCGCTTCACCGGCTTCAGCTGCGGGAACTCCTGTTCCCAGTAGCGCAGCACGTGGGGCTTCACATCGCACAGCTCGCTGACTTCACCAATGGTGAAATAGCGCTTGCCGGGGATCGCCGGCAGCTCGCTGTTATTCCCCGGTTCCAACATAGTCGTCTACCCGCTGCTTGAGCTTTTGCCCCGGCCGGAAGGTCACCACACGGCGCGCGGAAATGGGGATTTCCTCGCCGGTCTTGGGATTGCGCCCGGGACGCTCATTCTTGTCGCGCAGATCAAAGTTGCCGAACCCGGACAGCTTCACTTGCACGTTTTTTTCCAGTGCGGAGCGGATCTCCTCAAAAAACGCTTCCACCATTTCTTTGGCTTCACGCTTACTGAGTCCGAGCACTTCGTGCAGGGTTTCAGACAGATCCGCCTTGGTGAGTGCGGCCATAGACAGTCCCTCGCGTCACTCCCTCAAAGAGGCGTTAAACTCTTGTTTTACAAGCTGAATTACCGCCGTTACCAACTCATTGATATCGGCCTCGCCAAGCGTGCGCGAACGATCTTGGAACGTCAAGCCCAGCGCTAGGCTCTTCTGCTCCGGCGCCATGTGCTCGCCTTGGTAGACGTCGAACAGCCGCACATCGCGCAGTTGTTCGCCGCCCGCGCGGCGTACTGCGGTCAGCACGTCACCGGCCAGTACTGCGCGATCAACGACGAAGGCCAAGTCGCGGCGCACAGACGGCTGATCGGACACCGGCGCGAACCTGGGCAGCGGCCGCTGTGCCAGTGCGTCGGCGCACAGCTCGAACAGGTATAGCTCATCGGACAGATCCAGCTTGCCCGCCACCGCCGGGTGGATGCGGCCAAGCCAGCCCAGCTCGACCTCACCGTCAACGGTGTCACGCACCACGCGCGCGCTCTGCCCCGGATGGAGCACCGGATGTTGATCCGGCACGAAGCGCACCGGCTCTGCGCGCCCCGCCAAAGCCAGCAATGCTTCCACATCACCTTTGAGATCGAAGAAGTCGACTTTGCGGGCGGCATCATCGAAATGCTGCGGCCGGGCGGAGCCGTAAATCAGGCCGGCCACCATCGGCAGCTGCTCAAGCTGATCGCCCTGCGGCACAAAGCGCAGTCCCTGCTCGAACAGGCGCAGCCGGGTGATTTGGCGGTTGAGGTTACGCTGAGCCGCCGTCAACAGACCGGCCCACAGCGTGGTGCGCATCACTCCAAGTTCGCTGGAAATCGGATTGGCCAGCGCCAACGGCGTAACGTCCGGCGCCAGGGCGTGCTGCATGGCGGGATCGACGAAGCTGTAAGTAATAGCCTCCAGATAACCCCGGTCCACCAGTAGATTCGCCACCTGCCGGCCGGGAATACGGTTTTCCGGAGCGGTGTCGGCACTGCTGCGCACCGCCGGCAACCAGGACGGCAGCAGGTCATAGCCATAGACTCGTGCCACGTCCTCAATCAAGTCGGCCTCGATCGCCATGTCAAAACGCCAGCTCGGCGCCGTGACCAACCACTGGCCGGGCTGCTGCGGCGCCAGCGTCATGCCGAGCCGCTGCAGCATGTCCTCAATGTCGGCATCGGCGATATCCAGCCCTAGCACCTGGTTAACCTTGGCGGCGCTGAGCGCAATCGGGGTGGCAATCGGCAGATGTGCCTCGCTCACCACTTCCACAATCGGACCGGCTTCGCCGCCACTGATAGACAAAATCAGTGCCGTGGCACGCTCCATCGCCAGCCGCTGCAACTGCGGATCAACGCCGCGTTCGAAGCGGTGGGACGAATCCGTGTGCAGACCATAGCTACGCGCTTTGCCGGCCACCGAGAGCGGCGCAAAAAAGGCGCTTTCCAGCATCAGGTCGGTGGTGTCGGCGGTGACTGCCGATGCTTTACCGCCCATGACGCCCGCCATCGCCAGCGGGCCTTGGGCATCGGCAATCACCAGCGTATCGTCGCGCAAGGCGACCGACTGGCCATCGAGCAGCTCCAGCTTTTCACCGCTGCGTGCTTTGCGGACTTCAATGCCCTGCTGCAACCGTGCCAGATCGAAGGCGTGCATCGGCTGCCCCAGTTCCAGCAGCACATAGTTGGTCACGTCCACCACCGCGTCGATGCTGCGGATACCGGCGCGCCGCAGACGCTCGACCATCCACAGCGGCGTCGGTGCAGACAGGTTCACACCGCGCACCACGCGGCCGAGGTAGCGCGGGCAATCTTCAGGCGCACTCACCGCTACCGGGAAGCTCTGATCGTGGCTCGCCGTGACCGCATCGATGCGCGGCTCGGTGACCGGCACTCGGTTGAGCACGCCGACCTCACGGGCCAAGCCACGCAGGCTCAAGCAGTCAGCGCGGTTCGGTGTCAGATCCACTTCGATGACGGCGTCATCCAGTTGCAGGTATTCCCGTACGTCGACGCCCAGTGGCGCGTCCGCCGGCAACTCCAGCAGACCGTCAATTTTATCTTCCAAACCCAGCTCGCTGGCACCGCACAGCATGCCTTCCGACGGCTGGCCGCGTAGCTTGGCCGGCTTGATACGGAAGTCGCCCGGCAGCACCGCCCCCACACGGGCGAACGCCACACGCAGACCGGCGCGCACGTTCGGCGCACCGCAGACTACCGGCACCGTGCTGCTGCCGTCATGCACCTGGCACAGCGTCAGTTTGTCGGCATCGGGATGCGGCGCCGTGCTGAGCACTTCCGCCACCACCACGCCGCTGAACGGAGCACAGGCCGGCGCTACGCCGTCCACTTCCAGACCAGCCATGGTCAGCTGGTGCATCAGCGCCGCGGTATCAAGCTCTGGGTTGGCCCATTCGCGGAGCCAGGATTCGTTGAAAAGCATGTTGACCTCGTTGCCAATTGGGCGGTGGCGGCATCACGCCGCCCTGCGCCGGCCACGCCGGCGAAATGACTCAGGCAAATTGCCCAAGCACACGCACGTCATTCTCGAAGAACAGCCGCAGATCGTTGACCCCGTAACGCAGCATGGTCAGGCGCTCAATACCCATGCCGAAGGCAAAACCGCTGTACTGCTCCGGATCAACGCCGCCATGGCGCAGCACGTTGGGGTGCACCATGCCGCACCCCATTACTTCCAACCAACCGGTTTGCTTGCACACGCGGCAGCCATTGCCCTGACAGTGGGTGCAGCCAATATCCACCTCTGCCGACGGCTCGGTGAACGGGAAGTAGGACGGGCGGAACCGCACCGCCAAGTCGTCCACTTCGAAGAATTCACGCAGGAACGCGGATACCGTGCCGCGCAGGTCGGCAAACGAAATGTGTTCGTCCACCAGCAGCCCCTCCACCTGATGGAACATCGGCGTATGGGTCAAATCAGAGTCGCAGCGATAAACGCGACCCGGTGCAATAATGCGGAACGGCGGCTTGCCGGCTTCCATCACCCGCACCTGCACCGGCGAGGTGTGGGTGCGCAGCAGGCGCCCATCACCGAAATAAAAGGTGTCATGCATCGCCCGCGCCGGGTGATGGGACGGAATATTCAACGCCTCGAAGTTGTGGAAGTCGTCTTCCACTTCCGGGCCTTCGGCAATGGCATAGCCAAGACCGGTGAAGAAATCTTCAATGCGGCGACGAGTGCGGGTCACCGGATGCAAATTGCCGAGCGTTTCGCCGCGCCCCGGCAGTGTCACGTCAACGCGCTCACCCGCCAACTGCGCGGCCAGTTTTTCACTCTCCAACGCTTCACGGCGCGCATCCAGCGCTGCCTGCACCTGATCCCGGGCCACGTTGATCAGCGCACCCGCCGCCGGGCGTTCTTCCGCCGACAACTTGCCGAGTGATTTCAGCAGCGCACTGATCTCGCCTTTCTTGCCGAGGTATTGGACCCGGACCTCGTCCAGGGCACGCAGGTCGGTGGCAGCGTCGACGGCCGCCAGTGCCTGTTGGGTGACCTGTTGCAGATGCTCCATGACTCTCTCCGAACGGCTGCCCCAGCAGCCCGCTAGACCGATGGCGCAGGCTGCGCCGGCTTCAAAAATGACAACGGGGGAAGAGCCCAAGCTCTTCCCCCGTTGTTCACCGCCCCGCAAGCGGAACGGTGGGTCGTGCAGTCAGCATGCAGACGCTCAGGCGGCGAGGCTCGCTTTGGCCTTTTCAGCCAGCGCTGCAAACGTCACTTTGTCGCGGATCGCCAGATCGGACAGCACTTTGCGGTCGATATCGATGGCCGCTTTCTTCAGACCATTGATCAGACGGCTGTAGCTCAGACCGTTAGCGCGGGCAGCGGCGTTGATACGCACGATCCACAGGCGACGGAACTGGCGCTTACGGACTTTACGGTCGCGGTAAGCATATTGGCCGGCTTTGATGACCGCCTGGACCGCTACGCGGTACACGCGACTGCGGGCGCCGTAGTAGCCTTTTGCTTGCTTGAGGATTTTCTTGTGCCGGCGACGCGCCTGCACACCACGTTTTACTCGAGCCATGTCAGATCTCCAAAAACCTGTTCAATCAAAAAAGAGCGTGGAATGCGGACTTAAACGCCCGGCAGCATGCGCTTGACCAGTGCTACATCAGATGCATGCACTTCGGTCTTCGGACGCAGCTGGCGAATACGCTTCGCGCTCTTCTTGGTCAGAATGTGGTTTTTGAACGCCTGCTTACGCTTGAAACCGGAGGCGGTTTTCTTGAAACGCTTGGCTGCCCCGCGGTTGGATTTAATCTTTGGCATTGAACTGATCTCTAACGGTTTGGGTTAGGCTCAAGCAACCTTAATGGGTCACTTGTTCTTGCGCTGGGGCCCGATGACCATGACCATTTGACGCCCTTCCAGGCTTGGCCGCTGTTCAACAGTACCCAGTTCTGCGAGGTCCGCTTCCACGCGCTGGAGCAACTGCAGCCCCAACTCTTGGTGCGCCATCTCGCGGCCACGGAACCGTACGGTTACCTTGGCCTTGTCCCCGCCTTCGAGGAAGCGCACCAGAGAACGCATCTTCACCTGGTAGTCGCCGTCATCGGTGCCGGGACGAAACTTGATTTCTTTCACCTGGATCTGGCGCTGCTTCTTGCGCCCTTCTTTCGCCTTTTGCTTCAGGTCGAACAGGTGTCTGCCGTAATCCATGATTCGGCATACCGGCGGCTCCGCATCGGGAGAAATTTCCACCAGGTCGAGTTCTTTGGCCTGGGCCGCAGCCAAGGCTTCTTCCAGAGACACAACGCCTACTTGGTTGCCGTCCTGATCAATCAGGCGCACCTCGGACAGTTGGATCTGGTCATTGATACGGGCGCGTTTATCACCGCCCTTGCCAGCACCTTTAATGTTGGCTACCTCCAATCGGTTCTTGTATTCGCAGGGACCGCAGCCAGCGCCGTCGCACCGGGGGCCACCCCGCACCGGGTCATCCTGACCCCAGCCTTTTATGGCCGAGCGCGAATTGTATAGATCGGACCGGCGCGGCACAAGTCCCGCTCGGGGGCCGGGAGTCAGGATTCATCAGGGTTGCATGGGGTTTGCATCGCTACCGAAGGCACCGTGTGCCAGCGCCGCGACGCCCTTGCGGCCAGCGGTGGCAGCAGGTTGGCGAAGCCCTCCCCTGCACGCGTGGTCTCAGCCCATGCGGCGGCAACGGCGGTCTCCAGACGCTGCAGCAGCGCCAGCCCGCCTTCTGTGGGCGACTGCGCCCACACCAGCAGCCCTGTCTGCCCGGCAGCATGCTCCGCGGCGCGGCAATCGACCCAGTAAACCGGTTCGGTGCTGCCTCTCAGCGCGGTATAAATGGTCGGATACAAGCTCCGCGCCCAATGCTCGGCTGCCTCACCAGACAGCGGCACCGGCATCCACAGCAGCGCTGCATGACCGGGCATTTGAGTGGGAACCGGCTGTGGCGGGTCGCCTGGCGCCGGCGCTAAGGGCGGCGACAATGCTGGCGGCCAGTCGTCGGGCACCGACCACTGCCCACTTAACTGCGCCTGCCAGCGCCCGGCACGGCCCTGCCACTCTGGCGGCACCTGCCAGCTTTCAACCTTAAGGGTCACGGCGGACGGGCCAGTCACTGCCGCGCCAGCCGCCAGCCATCGCCGCACCTGTTGCAGCAGCTGCGGCCCGGGCGGGGTCTGCTGTGCACGACGAGCACGACACCGCTGCAATGTGAGCAGTCCCGCTGCGGTGATTCGGGCAGTTCGCCAGGACAGCGCCAGATCAACCTGATCGGGGCTCGCCACCTGCAAGCGCAGCTGCCAGCTGTCGGGTTGCTTGTCGATCACAAGCTCCGCCCCGGCCTGCCACGCCTGCCAGCGCATCACAGCTTCCAGCGCTTCCAATAACGCCGGCGCGGCGACTGTAAAGCGCCACTGCCAGCACAAAGTGTGCTCAGCTGGCGTCGGCGTTTCGATCACCAGCGGCTCCGATACTGTGCTGGCCACCGCCACTGCATCAGCAATGTAAGGCGTGCGAGTTTCGCGAGTGTAATGCGTCGCAGCGGAGCCACCGTCGGCCAAGAGCGACCAGTGGACCCCACTCAGTCGCTGCCCCAACTGACCCCAGCCTGCTGGTTCGGATTCGGCGCAGGTTATCGCCTCCCGCAAGGCGGCGCGCATCCGCGCCAATTGTGGGTCGGGCGGCCCCGGCGCGCCCTCCGGATCGCCCTCGGTCATAGGTTGCTGCGGCGCCAGCTGATGCCGGCGAGCAAACCACTGCTGCACTAAGCGACGCTGCTCTGCCAGCGCCCCGAGGGCATCAAGCTGGCACTGCAGCCACAGCTGGCCGCCACTGAGAAACTGCCCCTGCACCTGCAGCGACGCTGTCAGCCCCGCCCGCCGCAGCTGTCCAAGTAGTCCCGTCGCACTGCAATCGAGCATCGCGGCACGCCAAGCGGGCCAGGCGCGCCGTTGGGTAGCAGACACGCTCTCCAGCGTTGCCAGCAGCCAGGTGTCGGTATCAGAGCGCGGGCCGCGCCAAAGCAGATCTGGTAACGCCGGCGCCGGCGGTACCGGCAACCGCCGCCGCGACGGCCCCCCCGGCCAACGCGACAGTAGAGCCGCGATCGCCCGCTGTGAGGCTGCATCCACCGTGCCCGCGATCGCCACCTGCACATTGGCGGCGCCATATCCGGCGTGATGGAAGGCCTTGGCGGCCTGCGCCAACTTGTGTTCGTCACCGGCCAAACTGGCGGCATGGCCAGCGCTGAAACGCGACAGCGGATGGGCGGGTGGCAGCTGGGCCGCGATCAGCTGCTGCCGATGCAGCGCCGGATCCCCGAGCCGGGTCAAAAACTCGGCCTGCAACACCGCGCGTTCACGCGCCACCACCGCGGGCGTAGGCGCCAAGCGCCAAATGCGCGGCAACCAACGCGCTAATTGGGTCATCAGCGCCGACGCCGGCACTTGCAGATGGTATTCGGTGTATTCGGCTTGGGTGCTGGCGTTCCAACGGCCGCCGTAGTCGGCCACGATACGCAGCCAATGGCGCCCGTCCGGATCCCGACGCCGTCCGGCAAACACCAAGTGCTCCACCAGATGTGCCAGACCCGGCCATTGCTGCGGCTCGTCATGACTGCCGCTGTCGACACTGACCAACACCCTCACCGACGTCCCAGCGGCCGGCAACCACAGCAGCGTCAGGCCATTGTCGAGCTGCTCGCGCATGGCGACCTCCGCGGCAGCAGCTGTTGGTAGAACTGCCACTCGGCCTGCAACGCATGGGTTTGGTTGGCGCGCTTGCGCAGACCATGGCCTTCGTCTGGGTAATAGTGGGCAGCGACCAGGGTGCCTTGACGCCGCAGTGCCGCTTCAAGATCACGGGTTTGAGCCGGCGGCACGATGGCGTCTAGCTCCCCCTGAAAGAAAATCATCGGCGTGCGCAGCTCATCGACCCGTGCCAACGCCGAACGAGCCACGTAGCGCTCCGGCACCCGCACTGGATCGCCGATCAGCCAATCAATGTAATCCGCTTCCAGCTTGTGGGTCTGCTCGCGCAAGCGCAGCGGATCGGCGACGCCGTAACGGCTGGCCGCAGCGCGAAATAGGCCCGGCGCGCGCAGCAAGGTATTGAACAATGTGTAGCCGCCGGCACTCTGGCCGCGCAGGAACAGCCGCTGGCGATCCAGCACGCGCCGATCGGCTAACGCCGTAGTCAATGCCAACACGTCTTCCACCTCGCGCTCACCCCACTGCCCGGCTAACGCCTGCCGCCAGCCGCGGCCATAACCGGTGCTGCCGCAGTAATTCACCGCCAACACTGCCCAGCCTTGGGCAGTCCAGAACCCAGTATCCGCAGACCAAACGGGGTGGCTGGCAGACACTGGCCCGCCATGCAGCACCACCACCGCCGGCAATGCTGCGCCATGGCCACTCGCGGGCCGATACAACCAACCCGGCACGCCGGCGGCTTGGACCGGCTCAGGCATTGGCGGCGTCGCAATAAATGGTGTTGACGTCTGCCCCTCCTTGCCGCTCTGAACTGACCAGCGCGGACATGCCGATGACGGCTCTGCGCTTCGCCCCCGCGCCGCAGTTGGAAGTAAACCGCGTGCTTGGATTGGCGGCGTTCCAGCCATCGATGGCGCAACTTGCCGCTCCTCGCCAATCTGATCTGGCCTGTGCGAACGCGCCGATGACTGCTCTGCGCCTCGACCTTGCGCCGCAGTTGCAAGTACGCCGATTGCTTGGGCGGCAACGACCGGCTGCTGCTCCGCTTCTGTCATCGGACTGCCCGGATGGCTGGCCTGTTGCGTCTGCAAAGGTGCGACGGTTTCCCAAGCCGCTGCTGCTTGGTCTACCCCATGGCCAGCAGCTGGCCGGCCCAAATCGGAGGTATCCGCGGCTGCCGCCGAGAACAGTCCGACGTCGTGTTCAAGAGAATCAGACGCCAATAACGGCGACTGCGGCATCACAGCAGCCGACGGTATCAGCGACGCTGCTGTCGAAGCACCACCTAGTTCATCAGGCTGCCGAGGGCGCTGCACGGCAACCGCGTCCTCCACCCTGTCCAGTACCTGTGCAGGGCCGCCATCAGGCAGCCACAGAAGGCGGGCCGGCTGCTGATGACCATGAGTAATCACCGCGCACCCACCGGGCGCCGCCGCAATGGCGTGCAGCAGTCCGTGCTCGGCGCTGCCTAAACGCTGAATGGTGTCGTCGAAAAAGCGATGGGGTGTCATGCCGCGCGGACTTTTAGCGACGCCAAACCACCCGCCGGACGGTGCCGCCGCCAGATGCCGGCGTCCCAATAGCCACGCCGCCGGGGTCTGGTCAGCGGCGCTTCCGAGCGGACCATGCCAGCCGCTGTGCTGCCACACCCACAACCGCCAGTGACCGCAAGCGTCCCACAGGCAACCGAGTCGCCCCTGAGCATCAAAACAAGGCTGCTGCACCGAGCTGTCGGTCTGCGCCAGACCCGGCAGCGGTTGCAGCAAACCGCCCTCCGCGTCCAACTGCCAATGGCATAAGCGGCTTTCAGTCCAAGGTTGATGCGGGCGCTGCCAGCTGACCCAGGCCAGCTGCTGGCCATCGGCGGACACCGCCGGACTGGCATAAAAATCCGCGCCCTGGTGGAGCACGTGACGACGGCCTTCCCTGTCCACCGCCACCAATCGGTGGGTCCAGCCCGCCTCTTCCTCTACCGCCAGCACCCGTTGCCGCCAGGCATCCCAAGCCAAGCCGCCATAACGGCGACGGCGGTCTGTAGTCAGCGGCCGCGGTGCTTGGCCAGGCTGTAACCAATAAAGCTGCTGATCGTGTTCGCCTACGCAAACAAGGCTGTCGCCAGCCAGCGCCATGGCGCCGCCACCATATTCATAGACACGGGAACGGACCGAAAACTGTTGCGAAGTGAGTAGCTGTAGTTGCCCGCCCTGCCACTGCCAAACGCTGCTCTGACCATCGGCGTCGCAGCGCAGCCACACCAGTCGCTGGGCATCCCCATGCAGCTCCGCCAGCTCGGTGGCTGGCGGCCGCTCAACCGCGGTAAAACAGTTTGGCGTTGTGGACATTGCGGTACACCAACGGCGCCGCCTCCGGCTGCAAGGCTTCGGCACGCGCCGCCAAGATCAGATCGTGGTGGGGTGACTTGCTGCACACCGGGTCTGCCTGGGCAGCGTCGCCGGTCAGCGCCCAAGCTTGGCAGCGGCAACCGCCGAAATCCTGGTGGCGCTCGTCGCAACTGCGGCACGGGGCCGGCATCCAATCGTCGCCCCGGAATTGATTGAAACCGCCAGATCGGTACCAGATGTCACGCAGCGGCGTGTCACGCACATTGGGAAAGCTGATCGGCAACTCGCGAGCACTGTGGCACGGCAACGCGGTGCCATCCGGGGTCACAGTAAGGAAAATACTGCCCCAGCCGCCCATGCAGGGCTTCGGCCGCTCCTCGTAATAATCAGGCACCACGAACAGCAGCCGGCATTTGCGGCCCTGCTCTGCAATCTTCTGCCGGAACGCTTCAGTGGTGCGTTCCGCTGCGCGCACCTGCTCCAGCGTCGGCATCAGCCCTTGGCGATTGAGTTGCGCCCAGCCGTAGTACTGGCAGCTGGCCAGCTCGACGTAATCGGCGTCCAGATCTAGACACATTTGCAGGATGTCGCCAATGCGATCGATGTTGTGGCGGTGGATCACCACATTCAGCACCATCGGAAAACCGGCGGCTTTGACCACCCGCGCCATCTCGAGTTTGTGCTCAAACGCCTTGCCGGTGCCAGCGAGATAGGCGCTGGCGGCCGCCTCGGCATCCTGGAAACTGATCTGGATATGGTCGAGCCCGGCATCGGCCAGGGTTTGCACCCGTCGCTCGGTGAGCCCCATGCCGGACGTAATCAGGTTGGTGTAGTAACCCAGCTCGCGGGCGCAAGCCACCAATTGTTCAAGGTCCGGCCGCGTCAACGGCTCGCCGCCGGAAAAGCCCAGTTGCGCCGCGCCCAGTCCACGGGCTTGGCGCAACACGTCACGCCATTGATCGGTGCTGAGTTCGGCGCCACCCTCGAGCTGCACCGGGTTGGCGCAGTAGGGACACTGTAACGGGCACTTGTAGGTCAGCTCGGCCAGCAGCCACAGCGGCGGCCCCGGCGGGGTGACGTCAGCGCAAGATGAGCCATTGCTGGTCATGGGCCACCTCCAGAAACGCCATCACATCGGTGGTCAGATCGCCGGCCTCGGGAAACTTCTGCTGCAACGCGGTGACGATGGCGCCAGCGGTGCTTTCGCCGTTGACCTGCAACAGAATCTCAGCAGCGCTGTCGTTGAGCTTCACCATGCCTTCCGGGTACAGCACCACATGGGCGTGTTGCACCGGCTCCCATTGCAGCCGATAGCCCCGACGGAACGCGGGCACTACATCGGTGGGGATCATGACCACAGCCCTCGGTGCCACGGCTGGCCGTTCTCTACAGTGTGGTAGGGCGGCCGCGCCAGCTCATAGGCCATGCTCATGGCATCAAGCATGGTCCACAGGATGTCGAGTTTGAATTGCAGAATTTCCAGTGCCCGCTGCTGCTGAGCACGGGTGGTGAAATGGTCGAGTGTCACCCGCAGTCCGTGTTCCACATCGCGGCGCGCTTCGCTGAGACGGGTGCGGAAATACACATAGCCTTCCGGCTTGATCCAAGGGTAGTGCGTCGGCCAACTGTCCAGCCGCGACTGATGGATATGCGGTGCGAACAATTCGGTCAACGATGAGCAGGCCGCTTCCTGCCAGCTGGCCTGGCGCGCGAACTGCAAATAGGCGTCCACCGCAAAGCGCACACCGGGCAGCACCATGGCTTCGGAGCGCAGCGTGTCGGCGCTCAACCCCACCGCCTCGCCCAATCGCAACCAGGCTTCGATGCCGCCGTCACTGCCCGGCGCGCCATCGTGGTCATGGATGCGCTGAATCCATTCACGCCGCACCTCGCGGTCACGGCAGTTGGCCATGATCGCCGCATCCTTTTGCGGAATGTTGATCTGGTAGTAGTAGCGGTTGGCCACCCAGCCTTGGATTTGCTCCCGCGTGGCACGCCCTTCATACATGGCGCAGTGGTAGGGGTGATGGATGTGGTAATAGCGCCCCTTGTCACGCAGCGCCTGTTCAAACGCGGCGCGGCTCAACGGCGCCTCAGCAGCAATGGCGGTCATAGCGCAATACTCATGCCGTCGTAAGCGACTTCGATGCCCTGTTGCTCCACCTGCGCCCGCTCGGGCGAGTCCGGATCCAGGATCGGGTTGGTGTTGTTGATGTGGATGAGGATCTGGCGCTGGCCATCGGGCATCCGCGCTAATTCGGCGAGCATGCCGTTGGGACCGCTCTGCGGCAGGTGGCCCATCTCGGCCGCCTTTTTGGTGCCCACCCCAGCGCGGGCCATTTCGTCTTCTTGCCAGAACGTGCCGTCCACCAGCACGCAATCGGCGGACGCCATCAGGCGGCGTAGGTCGTCATCCAGTTGGCCCAGCCCAGGGGCGTAGAACAGCCGCTTGCCGGCAGCGTTTTGCACTAGCAGACCAATGTTGTCGCCGGGATGGGGATCGTGGCGGTGCGGCGAGTATGGCGGCGCCGCGCTGCGCAGCGGAATGGCTGCAAACTGCAGCCCCGGACAACAAGCGATAGCGAATTCGCCAGCCAATGGCACCGGATTGCGTACCAGCCCGCCCCAGTGGGAGAGCATCGGAAACAGTGGAAAGCCGTGGCTCAAATCTTGATGTACGGCGTCGGTACACCAAATCTGGTGCGGGCAACCTTCGCGCAGCATCAGCAAGCCAGTGGTGTGATCAATGTGGCTGTCCATCAACATCACGGCGCCAATGGCGGTACCGCGAGCACCGCTGGCACGGCGCAACACCGGATGCGCCTCCAGCTGGACACGAATATCGGGGGACGCGTTGCACAGCACCCAGCGTTCGCCATCATCGGACAGCGCGATCGACGATTGGGTACGGGGCTCGGCACGAGTGGTGCCGGCACGCACACCTTCACACTGGGCGCAGCGACAATTCCACTGTGGAAATCCGCCGCCCGCAGCGGAGCCAAGAATACGGATCTGCATGATTGCACCGGTATCCCGGCTCCAAGGCTGGAGCCGGGAGGGACCGCTCAGCGGTTGGCGATGTAGAGGGTGACTTCAAAGCCAAGGCGCAGATCTTCGTAGCGGGGTTTGGTCCACATGGGAACCTCCTGAATATTGTTGTTAGGTAGGGATGTCGCTCAGGCGACCCTGACACTTCACCATCCACCCTGCCCCGGCTCCATCAAATTTTCGGACTACATCCAAAGCACAATGGCGTCCCCGCGCCATTGTTGTTAGCTCCTGAAAAGCGCCCGTCAGTAGCGGGCGTCCACCGGTTTATTGCCGTGTGGCCAGTCGCCGTCTTTACCGGCGAAGTCCGGGCGCGGCTGGTGGGTGAAGAACTGCGCCACATCCACCGCCTCTTGGGCGCTGAGCACACCGCCCTGACCCAGCGGCACGTGCAGCCCGGTGCCCATCGGCATGTTGTGCTGCACAAAGGTGGCCGCTTTGTACACCCGCGCCATGCCGGCGCCGATGTTGAACGAGTCGGGCCCCCACAGCGGCGGGAAGATGTAATCGCCGAACTGGTCCTTCATGCCTTGCCCCTGGTCACCATGGCAACTGGCGCACTGGCCGGCATAGACCACCTGCCCACGCTGGGCATTGCCCACCAACGCGGTATCAAATGCGGCCTCTCCTGGTGCCTGCACCACTCCGGCTTGGGCCGGTGCCAACCAGCGGTAGTAGGCTTGCATCGCCGCCATTTCTTCGCTGTCCACCGGCAGCGGGGTGCCGTTCATGGAGCGCTGGAAGCAGCCGTTGATGCGCCCGGCCAAGTCCACCTCGCGACCGGCCCGTGGCATCACCCGCGGATAACGCTGAGCGGTGTTGAAATAGTTAGCACCGTAACGCAACCGCCCTTGCGCCATGTGGCAGCTGTTGCAATTGAGGCCGCTGCCAACATTGTCGGGCAGTAAACGTGCGGTCTCGTTCAGCAGTCGCTTGCCATACAGGATCTGCTCGGCATTCGGCTGCTGCACAATGGCGGTATCCGCTGGCACCCGATAACGGCCCAGTACGGCACCATCCGCCGCGTGCAGCGGGTACTGCTGGGCCACCCGCACAGGCACCGCGTAGCCGAGTGCAGACCACTGCCAACCAAGTACCCCCAGCACTGCCGCCAGCGCTAGCACCACCACAGGAATCAACAGGCGCTTCATGGCGTCACCTCCGGCACATGATGGGTAGGTTTGTGGGCCAACTCTGCGCGCATGCGGCGGATATCCCATTCCGATACCGGACCCGCATTGTTGCCCCACCCGGCGCGCACATAACTGAGCACCTGGGCCAGTTCGCCGTCGCTGAGGTGGTCGAACGCCGGCATTGCGAACGCCATGCGGTCAGCGTCGGTCAGTGGCATGCGGTCACCGGCCAGCGTCACTTGGATCAAGGAGCGAGCATCTTCGGCAAATACGATGGAATTGCCGGCCAAGCTTGGGAAGATACGCGGCGCGCCCTGCCCGTCCAGACGATGACAGAGGCTGCATTGCTCCACGTATAGCAGCGCGCCCGGCGAGGTGTCCGTGCCGCTGCGCAGCGCCGCCGTGGTCAGGTCTTCGCCACGCTGCCAAGCGCCCCGGCCGCCAGGCTGCGGCGCCAGTTGCTTGAGATACGCCGCAATGGCGCTCAGATCATCGACGCTCATATAGCGCGAACTGTGCGCCACCACGTCCGCCATGGCACCGAACACCGCCACCCGATCGGTGCGGCCGGTGCGCAGGAATTCGACAATTTCCGCCTCACTCCAGGTGGCCAGCCCGAGCCCTTCATTGCGCAGGTTCTTGGCAAACCAACCCTCGACCGCAGAGCCTGACAGATAGCGGCCATCATCACTGTCATGCAGCGATTGTTCCTGGAAACCAATACCGCGCGGGGTGTGGCAGGCACCGCAATGGCCCAGCCCTTCCACCAGATAGGCCCCGACTGACCGGATCAGCATTGGCTTGCGGCTCTGACCAGGGTGCCCGACTCGGCACAAACAGCAGCTGCCAGGCCGCTTGCGGCCAGCGCAGACTTAACGGCCACGGCATGGTAGTGGGCGGGTTTTCTTGTCGCACCGGGGCCACCGCCGTCATGAAGTAGGCGTAAAGTGCCTGCATGTCGGCATCCGACACGATCTGGTACGACGGATACGGCATCGCCGGGAACAGGACTTGATGATCCGGCCGCACGCCGCGACGCACTGCGCGCTCGAAATCGCCATAGCGGTAGGCACCGATGCCGGTGTCCGGGTCCGGGGTGATATTGGTGGAATAAATAGTGCCGACCGGCGTCTGCAGCCCCCGCCCCCCAGCATAGGGTTGCCCGCCCGGCGCACTGTGACAGGCGGCACAATCCCCCAGCCGCGCCACATAACGGCCGCGCTCGATCAGCTGCGGATCGCGGATGTCCACCGCGGCGGTGTCACGATAGGGCACCGCCCAGCGCGGCAGCACCATGCAGCTGGCGATCACCACCGCTCCAAGCACGGCACCCACCGCCACCCCTTGCAGCAGGCGGCGCCTTCCGATTCGCTTCATTTTTCCCTCCCCGGGCATTTCCGCCGCGCCCGTTATTGCAACACGGCATATCGATATGCCCATCATCCCCGGCCTACCGAACAGCGGTCTGACATGTATCAAGAGCAGGCCGGAAAAAACCACTGGACCTGCCGGGCCACGGGTTTGCAAACGCGGGTACCGGGGGGATGATGGGGGCTGTTTTCTTGCCGCCATGGAGAGCACCAATGCACCCTCTCGTTTCTCGTTGGGTTCGGCCGTTGACCGCCGCCCTGTCGCTGACCCTGCTGGCCACGTCGGTCAGTTACGCTTGCACCCGGGTGGTATATCAAGGCCAACAAGGCCAGGTACTGACCGCCCGTTCGATGGACTGGAAGCTGGATGTCGGCACCAACCTGTGGGCGTTCCCGCGCGGCATGGAGCGCAGCGGCCAAGCCGGCCCGAACTCGATCAAATGGACTTCGCGCTACGGCAGTGTGGTGGCCACCGGCTACGACATCTCCACCACCGACGGCGTCAACGAAAAAGGCCTAGCCGCCAATATCCTGTGGCTGGTGGAGTCGGAGTATCCGGCCTACGACGGCAGCACGCCGGGCTTGTCCATCGCCGCTTGGGCGCAATTTGTGCTGGACAACTTCGCCAGCGTGGAGGAAGCGGTGAACGCCTTGAAACAAGAGCCGTTCACGCTGGTGACCGCCGAAGTACCAGGGGAAACCCGCCTCGCCACGCTGCATCTGTCGCTGTCCGACGCCAGCGGTGACAACGCCATCATCGAATACATCGATGGCAAGCAGGTGATTCATCACGACCGCAGCTACCAAGTAATGACCAACTCGCCGACTTTCGAAAAACAGCTGGCACTGGATGACTACTGGCAGCAGATCGGCGGCACCGTGATGCTGCCGGGCACCAACCGCGCCGCCGACCGCTTCGCACGGGCGTCGTTCTACATCAACGCAATTCCCAAGGACGCCTCGCCAGAGCACACCCTGGCCAGCGTGTTCAGCGTGATCCGCAACGTGTCCGTGCCGTTTGGCTTGAACACCGATGAGCAGCCAAATATCTCCTCCACCCGCTGGCGCACGGTGGTGGACCATCAACGGCAGCTGTACTTCTTCGAGTCGGCGGTGTCACCGAACCTGTTCTGGGTAGACCTGAACAAACTCGACTTCTCCGAACGCAGCGGCAAAGTGCGCAAGCTGGAGTTGGGTGAAGATCAGGCGCGGGTGTTTGCCGGCGAAGTGTCGAAACAGTTCAAGGTCACACGGCCGTTCGAGTTCGCCGGTCTGTAATACGGCGGAAAACAAAAAGGCCCGGCAGATGCCGGGCCTTTTTGTTGAAGGAATGTGGTAGGCACGAGTGGACTCGAACCACCGACCCCCACCATGTCAAGGTGGTGCTCTAACCAACTGAGCTACGTGCCTTCAATCAAGGCCGGCGATAATAGACATCCCGCCGGTCGTTGACAAGCATTTCCCATCAGCCAGCCATGAACGACAGTTCACGCAGCTGCTGGATGCGGTCGCGCACCGCCGCGGCGTCCTCGAATTCCAGATTGCGCGCGTGCTCCAGCATCCGTGCCTCCAGTACCGCAATCTCCTTGGTGGCGGCCGCCGGATCGGCCGGCATCGGCGCTGCCGCGTCCTCGCTGCGGCGGCCGCGGCCTTTGGCGTGCTTACCGCCGGCACCGCTTGTGTAGCTGTCTTCGAGAATGTCGCGGATCTGCTTGTTGAGCGCCTGCGGCGTAATGCCATGTTCGGCGTTGAACGCCTCCTGCTTCTCACGGCGGCGCGCGGTTTCCTCCATCGCCCGCTCCATCGAGCCGGTGATGCGGTCGGCGTACAACACCGCGCGGCCACGCAGGTTACGCGCCGCACGGCCCATGGTCTGAATCAGTGAGCGCTCAGCGCGCAGGAAGCCTTCCTTGTCGGCATCGAAGATCGCCACCAACGACACCTCCGGCATATCCAGCCCTTCGCGCAGCAGGTTGATGCCCACCATGACGTCGAACTTGCCCAGCCGTAGGTCGCGAATCAGCTCCACCCGCTCCACGGTATCCACATCGGAATGCAGGTAACGCACGCGCACATCGTGCTCTTGAAGGAACTCGGTGAGGTCTTCCGCCATGCGCTTGGTCAGCACGGTGATCAGCACCCGTTCGTTGCGGGCCACTGTGGTGCGGATCTCACCTAGTACGTCATCCACCTGGGTCAGCGCCGGGCGCACCTCCACCAACGGGTCAAGCAGACCGGTGGGGCGCACCACTTGCTCCACCACCTGACCGGCGTGTTCATGCTCGTAAGGGCCCGGGGTGGCGGAGACAAAGATCATCTGCGGCGCCAGCGCTTCCCACTCTTCGAACTTCAGCGGCCGGTTGTCCAGCGCCGACGGCAGCCGGAAGCCGTACTCCACCAGCGTTTCCTTGCGTGAGCGGTCACCTTTGTACATGGCGCCAATCTGCGGCACGGTGACGTGGGATTCATCCAGCACCAGCAACGCGTCCTTCGGCAAGTAATCAAACAACGTCGGCGGCGGTGCACCCGGCTCGCGGTCAGTGAACAGGCGCGAGTAGTTCTCGACGCCGTTGCAGTAACCCAGCTCCTGCAGCATCTCGATATCGAACCGGGTGCGCTGCTCTAGGCGCTGAGCTTCCACCAGTTTGTTGTGATCGCGCAGCTGTTTGAGCCGATCGGCCAGCTCATCCTTGATGCGCTCAATGGCGGCCAACACCACCTCGCGCGGTGTCACGTAATGGCTTTTGGGGTAGATGCTGATGCGCGCCACTTTGCGCAGAATTTCGCCGGTGAGCGGATCAAAGATGGCAATGTTCTCTACTTCGTCATCGAAC
This sequence comes from Alcanivorax sp. REN37, assembly GCF_041102775.1. Taxonomy (NCBI): domain Bacteria; kingdom Pseudomonadati; phylum Pseudomonadota; class Gammaproteobacteria; order Oceanospirillales; family Alcanivoracaceae; genus Isoalcanivorax; species Isoalcanivorax beigongshangi. The sequence continues at coordinate 1,352,838 of NZ_JBGCUO010000001.1, read as the reverse complement.
AGTTCCAGCCGCACCGCCTCGCGGTCCTCATCGGCGGGAAAAATATCGATCACGTCGCCGCGCACCCGGTAGGTAGCGCGGCGGAAATCCATTTCATTACGGGTGTACTGCAACTCCGCCAAGCGCCGTAGCAGCGCACGCTGGTCGATGCGGTCGCCGCGCACGACATGCAGCAGCATCGACATGTAGCTGTCCGGGTCGCCAAGGCCGTAAATGGCCGACACCGACGCCACGATAATGGTATCGCGGCGTTCCATCAGCGCCTTGGTGGCGGACAGCCGCATCTGCTCGATGTGCTCGTTGATGGCGGCATCCTTCTCGATGAAGGTGTCCGACGACGGCACATAGGCTTCCGGCTGGTAGTAGTCGTAGTAGGAAACGAAATATTCCACCGCATTGTGCGGAAAGAACTCGCGGAATTCGGCGTACAGCTGGGCAGCCAGAGTCTTGTTCGGCGCCATCACTATGGTGGGCCGCTGCAGCTGCTGAATGACGTTGGCGATGGTGAAGGTCTTACCGGAGCCGGTTACGCCGAGCAGGGTCTGGTGGGCGAGACCATCCTCGATGCCTTCCACCAGCCCGGCGATGGCAGTGGGCTGGTCGCCAGCCGGTGCGTAGTCCGCCCGCAGGATGAATTCGCCCGGGGTTTCCCGGTGCCGTTGTCTGTCTTCCTGCGGGGTGGATGCCATTTCGCCGCGACCTCGAATCCGATACCATATCGGCCGCCCGCGTGCGCCCAGCGCACCCATTTCACCTCTACTCGAAAGACGAGGAGTGCATGTCCGAACTGCAGCTTTCCGACCGTGTTCAACGTATCAAGCCCTCCCCCACCTTGGCCGTGACTTCCCGCGCCGCAGAACTGCGCGCTCAGGGCAAGGACATTATCGGTCTTGGCGTTGGTGAGCCTGATTTCGACACGCCGGATCATATCAAAGAAGCCGGGATCGAAGCGATCAGCGCGGGTAAAACCCGCTATACCGCAGTGGACGGCACTCCGGGTCTGAAGAAAGCCATCATCGGCAAATTCCAGCGTGAAAACGGCCTGACCTACGAGCCGTCACAGATTCTGGTGTCCAGCGGCGGCAAACAGAGCTTCTTCAACCTCGCCCTGGCTTACCTGAACAACGGCGATGAAGTGATCATCCCGGCGCCCTACTGGGTGTCCTACCCGGACATGGTGCTGGTAGCCGGCGCTAAGCCGGTAGTGATCGAAACCGACGTCAGCGCGCGCTTTAAGATCACCCCGGCGCAGTTGGAAGCGGCCATCACCGATAAGACCCGTCTGTTTGTGATCAACAGCCCGTCCAACCCGTCTGGCATGGCCTACACCAAAGACGAACTGGCCGCGCTGGGCGACGTACTGCGCAAGCACCCGCAGATCCTGATCGCCACCGACGACATGTACGAGCACATCCTGTGGACCGGCCAGCCGTTCGTAAACATCCTCAACGCCTGCCCGGACCTGTTTGACCGCACCATCGTGCTCAACGGTGTATCCAAGGCCTACGCCATGACCGGCTGGCGCATCGGCTACGCCGGTGGCCCGGCCAAGCTGATCAAGGCGATGAACAAGGTGCAGAGCCAGAGCACCTCGAACCCGTCCTCGGTGAGCCAGGAAGCGGCTCAAGCAGCACTGAACGGCCCGCAAGAATGCGTGGGCCACATGGTCAAGGCGTTCAAAGAGCGCCACGACTACTTGGTTGCTGCGCTGAACGCCCTGCCCGGCGTGACCTGCGCTGAGGGCGACGGCACCTTCTACGTGTTCCCGGACTTCCGCCAGGCCATCGCTGATCTGGGCCTGGAAAACGACATTGCCTTGGCGGAGCGTCTGCTCGAGTTCGGCGTGGCGTTGGTGCCGGGCTCTGCGTTCGGGGCAGAAGGCTGTCTGCGTCTGTCGTTTGCCGTCAGCATGGATACGCTGAAGGCGGCAATTGAGCGTATTAGCAACGCTTTGTCGAAATAAGCAGCAAACGCGCATCGGGGTGTTGACGAACCCCGGTGCGCTCAATAACATACGCGCCGTTCCCGACATTCCGCCTTAGCTCAGTCGGTAGAGCAACTGACTGTTAATCAGTGGGTCGCTGGTTCGAGCCCAGCAGGCGGAGCCAAATATGGCAAGCACTCGGAAATGTAGAGCAACGGCTCTGCTGGTCCGACCACAAGCCAACAAAAAAGCCCGATTTTGATCGGGCTTTTTTGTGTCTGCGTTTCAGGATTTTTTGCTGTGGCCAAGCGCAGTGTTTTCCCCAATCTATGCTGCCGGCCGAGTCGTCTTCGCTCCCCGCTTGGCAACAACTTCGCACACGCCTCCAGCAGCTACTGGCGCCTCAATCAGCCTTGGCGTGCTACGTCCTAAGGCATTGATCCCGGCGGCGCCGGAGCGCGCCGCAGAGCGCCTTTAATGTGCAGCGACGAACGGCCCTCCAGCGGCAAGCGGCAGCAATCCAGTCCATACACCTGCGCCAACCGCTGCGCGGTGAGCACCGTATCCGGCGAACCGTCCGCCACCAACCTGCCCTGCTGCAACATCAGCACCCGCGAAGCAAAGCTGCTGGCCAGTGACAGATCGTGGCACACCAGCACCACCGACCAATCGCCAGTGGCAGCCAATGACGCCAACTTTTCTACCGTCAGATATTGCTGGGCGGGGTCCAGCGCCGAGGTGCTTTCATCCAGCAACAACAGACGCGGGCCGCTGGCGTCCCAAAGCTGCGCCAACACCCGCGCTAATTGCACCCGCTGCTGTTCACCACCGGACAACGACGGATAAGCACGGCTGCGCAGGTGCGCCACTTCCAGCCACTCCAGCAAGCTAGCCACCAGCGGATCGCGCACATTGCCGCCGCGACGACCCGGCAGCCCCAGCGCTACCACTTCGTCGACCCGGATCGGAAACGCCACCGTGGTGTGTTGCGACATCACCGCGCGGAAACGGGCCAATTCGGCTCCGGACCACTGCGCCAGCGAGCGGCCACGCAGCCAGATCCGGTCACGCACAGTGCTCGCGCCGCCAGACAACGCATGGAGCAAGGTGGACTTGCCGGCGCCGTTGGGGCCCAGCAGTGCCAAGCACTCCCCCGCGTTGACGGAAAAGTCGATGTCGCGCAGCAGCTGTTTGTCACCGACACTCAGCGACAGATTACGGATATCCAAAAGGGGCGCAGTCATGGCTCTGCTCACAACGGCCGCTGCCGCAGCAGCAGGTAAAGGAAAAACGGACCGCCCAGCAGCGCCATCACCAAGCCGATTGGCAGTTCCGCGGGCACCACCAGGGTGCGCGCCAGCACATCGGCAAACACCATCAGCAATGCGCCCATGGCGGCGGCACCGGGAATCAACCAACGGTGATCAACGCCCAGTAGTAGGCGCACCAGATGCGGCGCCACCAGCCCGATGAAACTGACTTGCCCGGCGGCCGCCACCGCCGCGCCCACCGACAATGCACTCAACACAATCACCGCACGCTTCACCCACACCACCGAAAAGCCCATGTGCGCGGCAGCCTCTTCACCAAGGATTAGGGCATTGAGCGGTCGCGCCAGCAGTGGCAACAGCAGAATGCTGGCCAGCAACCAGGGCGCCGCCAACGCCACGTCCTGCCAGCGACTGTGGGCCAAACTGCCCATGCTCCAGAACGTCAGCGAGCGCAGTTGCTGGTCGTCAGCGAGAAAAGTCAGCAATCCGGTGAGCGCCATGGCAATAGCGCCGATGGCAATGCCGGCCAATAGCAGCATCGACACTTGGGTGACGCCGCCGCGGCTGGCCACTCGCCACACCGCCCAAGTGGTGATCAGCGCACCGGTGAAGGCAGCCACCGGGATCGCCTGGGTCGGCAACTGCACCTGAAACGCCGTGGCGATACTGGCGCCGAGCACGATCACCGTCACCGCTCCCAACGCCGCTCCAGCAGAAATGCCAATCAGCCCGGGATCGGCCAGCGGGTTGCGGAACAACCCTTGCAGCACTGCGCCGGTGGCGGCCAAGGCGCCGCCGACCAAGGCGCCCATCACCACTCGCGGCAACCGCAGATCACGGATCACCAGATAGCCGGGGTCGGTGTTGCCGCCCGACACCCCCTGCCAAAGCTGGCCGAGCGACACCGCCATCGGCCCGGTCATCAGCGCTGCGGCCATGGCCACCACCAACAACAACATCAAGGCGCACAAACTTGGCGCCACCGGCCAGCGCCGCGGATCAGCGGTCATTGTGCCGCTGCGCCCTGGCCTTGTGCCGCATCCAGCACTTGGTGGAGCGCTTCCGGCATGCGTGGACCAAAGCCCAGCAATAACATGGCATCGGCCACCAGCACTCGCCCGGACTTGGCGGCGCGAGTTTGCTCCAGCAGCGGCCAGTCACTGCGGCGGAAACTGCCAGGCACGGTTTCGGCTACGACGATCAACTCAGGATCCAGCGCGATCAATGCTTCCGGGCTCATCGGTTTGAAACCGGCCCCCTCAGTGACATTGGACAGGCCGAGATCGTCCAGTAACGCCTGCGCCTGAGTGCCACGGCCCCCGATCTGGGTTCCGCGCCGGCCATCAGTGAGCAGGAACAAGGTGCGCGGTGGCGTTGCCAGCGGCAGGCGCTGGTCCACAGCGGCGAAGCGCTGGGTCAATGATGCTGTTAGCGCCGCGGCGCGCGGTTCGATGTCCAGCACTTTGCCGACACTCGCCACCCGCGCCAGCAGCCCTTCGCGGCTCCAGCGTGCGTCAATGGTTTCCATGCGCAGCAAGGCTGATAACTGTGCCACCGCCTGCGGTGGGCCGGCCTCTTCGGTCAGCAGCAGCAGATCCGGTCGCAAGCTGATCACGCCTTCCACCGGCAGCGCGCGCACATAGCCGATCTGCGGCAACGCCGCCGCAGCGGGCGGATAGTTGCTGGTGGCGTCAACGCCCACCAACCGCTGCTCAGCACCGAGGGCGTAGACAATCTCGGTGATTTCGCCACCGGCCACCACCACCCGCTCCGGCGCCGACTGGGCCACGCCCGCGCTCAGCGCCAGCGCCAACCCCGCGCCCAGCAGCGCCCTCCTACCTACGGCCCGCAGCCGCCCTATCGCTTCAGACACGTGCATCACCAGTCAGGGTTTAAAAACAGTAATGATAACCATTAGCGATTATTAAATCGACGTCGCCTGCACTTTGCAGCCGCTGGCGACGATCTCGAAAGGATGAGATTGGCGGCGCGGAAGCGCCCCGCCGGGTGTGCTTGGACCTACGCTGGCTACCACACACGCCGCCAAAACCAGCACCCTGCGCACACTGGTCAGCCGGCGCCGCAGGGCAAAACTCAGACTGCCTCGGCTGCCACGCCGGCCAGCAGCGCCTCAACCCCTTCACGGGCGAGCATGAAGGCATCCAGTGCGCCTTGCAGCGCTCGCTGACGCTGTTCTGCGCTCAGCTCCAGACCATCCATGGTGTCTTTGAAACGGCGCCAGTGCAGGCCGCGACCGTCATCGTGGCCAGCCAGATGGCGAGCCCCGAAGGTCTCGGACAACTCCAGTTGGCTCTTGGCATGTTTGAGCAAGAACGCGGCACCGAGATTGGAGCCTTCCACGGTGTAGAGCCAGCCGAGCGCAGCGTAATCGTCGCTGACACTGACGCCAGCAGTGGCGAGGCGGTCTTCCTCCAACGCCTCCGCGGTCACCCCAAGGTCGGCACAGTCGGCCAGCACCGCAGCCAGCCGGTCACGACCGGCAAGGTCCGGCAGCCATTGGCCCAGCTGCTCGGATTGAAACAGCGGCGACGCCACCCGCTGCAGGCGCGCCTGGGTACGCACGAACAGTGCATAGCGCTCACGGTCTGCAAACGGGGACAGCGCCATGATGCGCGTGTCCAGCAGCTCGTGTTGCGCGCGGGTGCCGTCTTTGAAGAATTCGGAGAGAGGGGTGTTCGACATGCTCGCTAGTCCTGTTGAGTGGATCAAACCGTGACTTCTGACCGGCCGCAAAGCGGCGGAGAAAACCACGCCTGTCCTATAGAGACGAACGAGAACCGGATTTGTCTTACTTTTTAGCGAATTCAGCTTATTTTTTTGTGCCGCCCGTGCGCAGCAATGCCATCGAAACGGAGCAAATGCCGCCGCTGAACCTGCCTCGCAGCCATGTAGGTGCTGGAACAACGGCCCTAAAGCGGTTCGCTGCCTACCACTTACAGCGGCACTCCGCTCAGTCGCCGGCGTTGCCTGGCAGAAATCGGACGCTTTTTTAGGCACTAAACTGCACCTGCAGCGGAGTGATGGTTACACTGGCGTTCGTCCTGAACCTGCGCCGGAGGCGAACATGGAACGTGATGCCCTGAGCCTCCCCCAAGGCCATGACCGCCTGCTGCTGCATTCCTGCTGCGCCCCCTGCTCCGGCGAAGTAATGGAAGCGCTCACCGCGTCTGGCATCGATTACAGCATTTTCTTCTACAACCCCAATATCCACCCGGTGAAGGAGTACCTGCTGCGCAAGGATGAGAACATTCGCTTTGCCGAGCAGCACGGTATCGAATTCATTGACGCCGACTACGACACCGACAACTGGTTCGAGCGCGCCCGGGGCATGGAGAACGAGCCCGAACGCGGCATCCGTTGCACCATGTGCTTTGACATGCGTTTTGAGCGCACCGCGTTGTACGCCTATGAACATGGCTTCAAGGTCATCAGCAGTTCGCTGGGGATTTCCCGCTGGAAGAACATGGCGCAGATTAACGACTGCGGCCACCGGGCGGCAGCGCCCTATCCGGAGTTGGTGTATTGGGATTACAACTGGCGCAAACAGGGCGGCGCCAGCCGCATGATCGAAATCAGTAAACGCGAGCAGTTTTACCAGCAGGAGTATTGCGGCTGCGTTTACTCATTGCGTGACACCAACCGCCACCGCCGCGCCCAAGGCCGGGAGCGGATCAAGATCGGTGTGCAGTATTACGGCATGGACGACGACGGAACCGCTCGGAGCTGAACTGCGACGGTGGACGCTGCTGGCTTTGCAGTACCATCCCGCTATGCGGCAACTTTGCCGGGCTGGTCAGCATGACCCGCGTGGTAGGGCGAAACTGTCGCCACATGCGGGTAGACCTCCGCCTCTGCTGCACTGGATCCACCTCGTCACCAAGGTTTCCCGCTGTGGATGCTGGCGACATGCATGGGCCACGGTGCGCAGCCACGCCGACCGCGCCTGCTCGGTGCAATCCCTTCGCGGCCCACTCCGGTTGCCCGACACCGCCTCACCGCACCGGCCTCGGCCACTGCTGCCCGCCCTACCCCGCGCCAGCGCCGCCGCCTGCCCGCCAAGGCCCACCACAAGACGCATTGCCCAAACGCGCCAGCCCTGCCTAAAACGCTGGCGCTGTTAGTCGGTGGCATCTTTTTTACCGCAACGGTTCGCGCGGTCGGCGATCATCGACGCTTCCCTACCACGTAACCGGAGCGCGGATGCCGAAAATGCCACTGCTGTGCCCCCACTGCGAAAGCCGTGATTTGGATTATCCGTGGCAGCTGGACGACGACAGCCTGATCCACTGCCAGCGTTGCGGCACCGAAGCGCCCTACCGGCAAGTGCTGAAATATTCGATCCAGGCCCGCATTGAGCGTATGGCACAACCGCGCCCGCCACGCCGGCGACGTTGAGCGCGGACGCTTAGAGACGCCCCACCACCACATCGAAGGTGCGCTCTAACTGACCGCCCGGGTCGACCTTACTCGGCACCCACTCGCGATGGCGACGGCTCTCAACCTCCCGCAGTCCAACCTGCGACAACAGGTCGGCCACTTGCTCGCCTTCATACAGACGGAAGCCGTGGGCGGTGAAGGGCAGGTTCTGCATAAACGCCGCCGACCCCACTGCCAGCGCCAACCGACCGCCGGGCACCAAACAGCGTTTCAGCGCGGCCAGCCACGGCTCGGGGGGTTGGATAAAATACAGCACATTGACCGCCATGATGGCGTCGAACTGCGGCGCCTCAAACGGCCAGTCCCCGTGCTGCAGCGTGAACTGGGCCTGGCCGGCGGCCACCGCCGCCGCATTGTGCTGGCGCGCTTCGTCGTGCATCAGCTCGGAAACGTCCAACCCGTGGTAATGCAGCCCCGCCACGGTCGCCAACAATGCCGATACATGGGCGCCGTTGCCGTGGCCAATTTCCAGCAGCCGCGCCGGGCCCGACAGCGCCAAGGCGTCGAAACATGCGCGCGTCATGCCCAGATTGCTAGCGTGCATCATGTCGCCGATCTTGCGGCCGTGGTCGCCGCGCGGATGCTGCAACTGCGCCGCCAAAGCAGCGATATGTGCGTGGTCGGTGTCGCTCATCGGAACTCCCAAACGCAAAAAAGCGCCCGCAGGCGCTTTTGCATAAACCTCGAAGGAGCCCTGTTTTATCAGTGCAGCACGGCGCCGTCGAGGCTACTGCCTTCCTTGTGCTGCGGCATAGGTTCGCCACTCGCGCCAGGCACATAGCCCGCCACAAAGCGGCGCAGCAAGGCGCGCATGGCAACCGTATCATTGTGGTCCAACGCCACGCGGAACTCGTCCAGCGCCGCACTGATTTGTTCCCAGGAGAAGTGCTCTTCGCGGGCCTGCATGATCATCGGGTGATCAGTGCCGACCCCGTCATCGTTGAACAGCAGCTCCTCGTACAGCTTCTCGCCGGGGCGCAGGCCGGTGACCTTGATTTCGATATCGCCTTCCGGGCAACGCTCATCTTTCACCCGGCGGCCCATCAGACGAATCATGGTGCAGGCCAGATCATAGATGCGCACCGGCTCACCCATGTCGAGCACAAACACTTCACCGCCACGGGCCATGGCCCCGGCCTGGATCACCAGCTGCGAGGCTTCCGGGATGGTCATGAAATAGCGCGTCACATCAGCGTGGGTCACGGTCACCGGCCCACCCTTATCGATCTGCTTGCGGAACAGCGGCACCACCGAGCCGGACGAACCCAGCACGTTGCCAAAGCGCACCATCGAGAACACCGTTTCCGAACCACGCGCCGCCATCGCCTGCAGTATCAGTTCAGAGAAGCGCTTGGTGGCGCCCATCACGTTGGTGGGACGCACTGCTTTGTCGGTGGAAATCAGAATGAAACGCTCGACACCGGCGACGTCCGCCGCTTCGGCAGCGGTGTAAGTGCCAAGGATATTGTTGCGCACACCGGCGGATGGGTTGTGCTCCACAATCGGCACGTGCTTGTAGGCCGCAGCGTGATAGAGGGTATGGATACGGTATTGGCGGCAAACGTCCACCAGCAGCCCCCGGTTCACCACCGAACCGAGAATCGGCACGATCTCAATGCGACGACCGCCGAGCATCTGGCGCAGCTCCTGCTCCATGCTATAGAGGCCGAACTCGCTGTGTTCCACCAACACCAGCCGGCGCGGATTGCACTGCATGATCTGGCGGCACAGCTCGCTGCCAATGGAACCCCCAGCGCCGGTAACCAACACATTCTTGCCGGTGATGCAGGTGGTCAGTAGCTCTGCGCGAGGCGGCACCGGATCACGACCGAGCAAGTCTTCGATCGCCACATCCTGCACCTGCTCGATGCGCGCGACCCCGGCCACAATGTCGCCCAGCGCCGGCACCGACTTCACGGTGACCGGCAGCGTTTCTAAGAAGGAGATGATACGCAGCCGCTGCGCGCGGGTGGCCGAGGGCATCGCCAGCAGCACCGTGCGCACGCGACCGCGCTCTACCCAGCTCGACAGGGCCTGCGGGCTCAACACCGGCACGCCTTCGATGCGTGAGCCGTGCAAAGAGCTGCGGTCGTCGACAAACACCACCGGGTCGAATTTGTAGCCGCGCTTCAGCGCGGTCATCAGCTCGATGCCAGAATAGCCGGCACCATAGATCGCTACTGCGGTGAGCGGACGGCGGCCATGGATGGCCCAATTGAGGTAACCACGCAGTGCCAAGCGGCTGCCGGTGAGATACAGCAAGCCCAGCGCCCAATAGATGAATAGCACCGAGCGCGGCACGCCCTTCCAGCCCATGAACGCCATCACACCGGCCATCAGCGCGGTGCCGAGCGTCATTGCCAGCAGCGACAGCACCACCGAATCACGGCCGGAGTAACGCACCATGCCTTGGTAGAAGCCCATCAGGCGCAGCGCCGGCATCGTCAGCAACGGTGCCAGCAGCAACAACCACCAGGGTGAAATAGTCGGCCACAGTGCACCGGTGCGCACCGCATAGGCCAGGAAGAACACCAGCATCAGGCCGAGCACGTCGCCTGCGATCAGGATCCGCCGCTTAGTGCCTCGTGAGAGGTCCAGCAACCAGCGGTGATACTGTTCGAACTGCTCCATCAGCTATCCCCTCGCAACCCTGCAAAAGCCGCAACCCAACCGGCCCGGGGAGTGAGGGGACATGGCGCCAACGCAAAGTGGCGCCCCCTCGATCGGCTGACGTCTTTGTCACCGCACTCCGGGCAGAGCACAGCATGATACGCCCGGAATATGAACGGACCATAAGAAGAACGGCCGACACCGCCCTTGAAGCAGACAGGATTTGACGTCGCCCACCCTTGCGGGCGACGCCATTGCTGCGCTTCAGCCGAGCAACTGGTGCTGGTGAAGCTGTTGCAAAATTTGCGATATGGCGTTGTCGGGTGAGTCCAATGCGGCCGTAACCACAGTGTCGCCATGCAAGCAGATCTCCAATATGGCCGGTGCCGAGGTGGTGGTCGCATGTACCACCAGCACACCTGCACGGCTCAAGGCACTGCGCTCGGCGGCGGTCTCGGCGTCAGCAAAGTACGGATAGGCCCCGGCATCAAACAGGGCCCGCTCCAGTTGCTGCGCCAGCGCCGACGCCTGTACTCCCTGCACATGGACGCTGGCTGGTTGCTGGCCCAGACGGCGGCTGCGTTCCTGCGCAGTCACTGGTTCAGCACTGCTACTGGCCGCCGCTTCATCATCCGGTCCATCGATCATGCCGGCCGCCACGGTGGCATTACTGAGCCGGTCAATCAGGATCAGACTGCCGGTGGCGCGGCAATCTCGATAGCGGTCGCACACCACCGGGCTGGTGAGCTGCAACCGCACCAGACCGATGCCGTTCAACGGCAAGCTGTCCGCCGGTTGGTGCGCCAGCGTGTTCACATCGACCTGGTAAAGGACCTCGCTGACCAGCGCGCTGCCAGAGGTGGCGCCCAGTTTGAAGTCATAGACTTTACCCAGTTTCAGCGGCGCTTCATGCATCCACACCAAATTAACCATGAAATTGTGACCGGTTGATGCTGCCGACTGTGCGCTGATGATCATGTCCCCGCGGGAGATGTCGATTTCATCCTGCAGCGTCAGCGTTACCGCCTGCCCGGCCCGTGCCTGCGGCTGCTCACCATCCCAAGTGACAATGCTGCGCACGCGCGAACGTTGGCCTGATGGCAACACCTTGATCTCATCGCCTGGCGCCACAGTGCCGGCTGCCACGGTGCCGCAATAGCCACGGAAATCCAGGTGCGGCCGGTTGACGTATTGCACCGGGAACCGCAGCTCTTCCAGCGCATCGGTATCGCTTAGCGGCAGGTGGTCAAGGATCTCCAGCAATGCCGGGCCGGTATGCCAAGGCATACGAGTGCTGCGTTGGACAACGTTCTCGCCGGCCAACGCGGACAGCGGTACATAGTGGATGTTGGCCACTCCGAGCGGCGCCACAAACGCGGCGTACTCGGCGCGAATGGCGTCAAAGCGCGCCTGGTCGTAGTCCACCAAGTCCATCTTGTTGATGGCGATGATGAAATGCCGGATACCGAGCAGCGCACAAATGAACGAGTGGCGCCGGGTCTGCACCTGCATGCCATGGCGGGCGTCGATCAGCAGGATGGCGGCATCGGCAGTGGAGGCACCGGTGGCCATGTTACGGGTGTACTGCTCATGGCCGGGGGTATCGGCAATGATGTATTTACGCTGGTCGGTGGCAAAGAAACGGTAGGCCACGTCGATGGTGATGCCCTGCTCACGCTCGGATTGCAGGCCATCCACTAGCAGCGCCAAATCCACCTCTTCGCCGGTGGTGCCGTGGCGTTGGCTATCGCGGGTGATGGCGGCCAACTGATCTTCGAACACCACCTTGCTGTCGTGCAGCAGCCGGCCAATCAGCGTCGACTTGCCGTCGTCCACGCTGCCGCAGGTAATGAAGCGCAGCAGTTCCTTGTTCTCGTGCTGACGCAGGTAGTCTTCGATGTTGTCGATTTGGGGGGCTTGGTAGGCCATGCAGGTGGTGCTCCTGGCAACCGCCGCAGCCGGCGGCGGTGATACTCAAACAAGGGGGCGGCAGACCGCTGGACGTCAGAAGTAGCCTTCGCGCTTTTTCTTTTCCATGGAGCCGGCTTCATCGTGGTCGATGGCACGGCCGGAGCGTTCCGACGTTCGCGCGACCAACATTTCCTGGATGATGTCCGGCAAAGTAGTGGCTTCCGATTCCACCGCGCCGGTCAACGGGTAGCAGCCAAGGGTGCGGAAGCGCACGCTCTTTTGCATCGGCACCTCGCCTTCACGCAGCGGCAGGCGTTCGTCATCGACCATGATCAGCATGCCGTCGCGCTCCACCACCGGGCGCTGCTCGGACAGGTACAGCGGCACGATGTCGATGCCTTCCAGATAGATGTATTGCCAAATATCCAACTCGGTCCAGTTGGACAGCGGGAACACACGGATCGACTCGCCCTTGTTGATGCGGCTGTTGTACAGGTTCCACAGTTCCGGACGCTGGTTCTTCGGATCCCAGCGGTGAAAACGGTCGCGGAACGAATACACCCGCTCTTTAGCACGCGACTTTTCTTCGTCACGGCGGGCACCGCCGAACGCCGCGTCGAAGCCGTATTCGCTAAGCGCCTGCTTCAGTGCTTGGGTCTTCATCACGTCGGTGTACTTGGCACTACCGTGGTCGAACGGGTTGATCCCCGCTGCCACGCCTTCCGGGTTGCTGTGCACCAGCAGCTCCATGCCCGCCTCCGCCGCCATACGGTCACGGAATTCGATCATCTGGCGGAATTTCCAGGTGGTGTCCACATGCAGCAGCGGGAACGGCGGCTTGCCCGGCGCAAACGCTTTGCGCGCCAGATGCAGCATCACCGAGGAGTCTTTACCAATGGAGTACAGCATCACCGGGCGGTCGAACTCGGCGGCCACCTCACGGATGATGTGAATGGATTCGGCCTCCAATGCTTGGAGGTGGGTCATGCGGTCTTGGGGGAGCACCATAAGGTTCCATCTACGCGTCAAAGCGGGCCCGGAAGGCCCGGGAAAAAGCCGGGTTTGGATAATAACCAAAGGCTTTTCAGCGTATAGGGGCGGCCGCTGGGCCGCCCCGCACGATGGAACCAAAAAAAACGCAGACTTTTCTCTATTTTTATATAAATCAACTACTTAAATATAAAAAACAACCGCCACTTATTCCCAAATCAAATAAATATAGACGCACATATTCTATTTGACACTGGCGCCAGCGGCTTTTTCGGCCCGCCAGTGATGCCGCCCCAACCACAGCGCCACCACCACCACCAGTGCTGCTCCCCACAGCGCATTGAGCGCCAGTGCATGGCTGAAGGCCGCCTCTGCCGCAGCCACTACCAACTCTGGCTCAGCGGTCTGCGGCGCCAGTTCCAGCGCGGCGCTGAGGGTTTCACCAGCCTGCGCCAACAACGTCTCCGGCAACACCGACGACAGCGCTGCGGTGAGTTCATCGCGATACAGGCGCGCGCCGAGGCTGCCCATCACCGCGATGCCCAGCGCCATGCCCAGCTCCACCGCCGTTTCCGAGGTGGCTGAGGCGACGCCGGCTTTTTCCGGCGGCACCGAGGTCACCACCTGCTCGGTGGCGAGAATCATCATCGGCATCAGGCCACTGCCCATCAGCAGCGCTCCCACCACCAACAAACCGATCCCGCCGCCGTGACCAACGCCGGCCATCAGCACAAAGCCCAGCGCCGCCACCAGCATCGATACCGTGACCAGCACGCTGTGGCGGATGCGGCGCTGCATGGCCGGCACAAATTGGGTGATCAGCACCTGCGCCACCGCCGCCGGCAGCATTACCACCCCGGCTTCCAGCGGCGACAATTGCTGCACACCTTGCAGGTATTGATAAACCAACAACCAGGCACCGGACATCGCCAGCAGCGAAATCATCATGCCGCCCACCGCCACCCGGAAGCCGCCGTGGCTGAGCAGCGCCAGATCGAACATCGGCTGCGCCAGCCGCTGTTGGCGGCGTACGAAAATTAAAGTGGCCGCCGCCGCCAATAAGGAGGCGCCGATCACATCAAGGGTAAAGCCGGAACGCGTCACTTCCTTGAGCGCGTAGGTCCAGCCGAGCAGTGCCAGCACACACTGTACCGCGCTGGCCAGATCCAGCGGTCCGGCGTCGGGGTCACGGTACTCCGGCAGCAGCTTCGGCCCCGCCACCAACAACAGCCCCATCACCGGCACGCCCAGCAGGAACACCGTCTGCCAGCGGGCAAACTCAAGGATGACGCCGCCCACCAACGGGCCAATGGCGCCGCCGACCAGAAAACCGGTGGTCCAGATGCTGATCGCCACCGTACGTTGGTCGTCGCGGTGAAACAGGTTGCGGATCAATGCCAAGGTCGACGGCATCAGCGTGGCACCCGCCACGCCCAGCAAAGCGCGGGTGATGATCAGCATGGTGGCACTGGTGGACAGCGCCGCCAGCACCGAGGCGATGCCGAATGCGGCAGCGCCCCATAGCAACAGCCGGCGGCGCCCCCAACGGTCGCCAAGCGCCCCCATGGTGATCAGGAAGCCCGCCACCATGAAACCGTAAACATCGAGGATCCATAGCAGTTGGTTACTGCTCGGGTGCAAATCGCGCACCAGATGCGGCACGGCCAAATGCAGGACCGTCAGGTCCAGCGACAACAACAGGGTGGGCAGCACCAACACCGCCAGGCCCAACCACTCGGTACGACCGGCGGCCGGCGGCGACAACGACGACGGGGGCGACATGACATCACCAACAGGCAGGAACGGGCCGGAATGATAACGGCCCCAGAAATCCGCTGCTAGCGAAGAATGATGATGCTTTTCAGTCGGCTTGAACGCTGATGAAGGTCCACAATTCGCCGTAGGATGGCACCATCACGGTCTGCTCACGCACCTCGCCGAACATGGCGCCCAAGCGCTCGCGCAGTGTCGCCAGCAAGGCGCTGGAATCAGGATCCCACTCCCCACAGGCCTGCAGGCTGAATACCCCGCCGGGTCGCAAGGCGGCACGCACATGGGCGAACAGCTGATCAATAAACTGGCGCTGGCTAAGGTCGTCTCGCACCGGGTCCATGGTCAGATCGTAAATCACCGCATCCAAATCACGAGCCTGTTCGATCCAGGCGAATGCATCCCCCACCACCACCGCGGCACGCGGGTCATCAAATGCGTCGCCCCACTGCACCGGCATCCATTTGCGGCACAAGTCGATTACGGCGCCGTCAATATCGATCAGCGTGGCGCGCGCCAAGGGCCGTTGCAGCTGGTCCCAAGTAGCGAGCAGGTAATTGAGCACACCGCCGTCGCCGCCTCCAAGGATTGCCACCTGCTGGCAATGCTCCAGCGTCAGTAGCGGCGCCACCATGGCACTGTTGTAGGCGAAGTCGGATTCGGAAATCTGCAGGTCGTCATCGATCCACAGTTGATTGCCATACACCGGGTGCTGGTAGATGGCGATGTGCTGCCACTCACTGCGGCGGCGCTCAAGCAGGAACCGGTCCGGCGGTACCGAGCCGTCGGTGGGAAACAGGAAATGTTGTTGATTCATGGCATCCAGGCTGGCACCTGCCACAGCAGGCCCGCCCGCTCTTTCCAAGCGGTGAATGAAGTGCAGCGGCCGACGCACACTGCTCGAAAGATGGGCCCGAGCATACAAAATACGTGGCCCGTCAACAAACTAGGGCCGGCGCCGTTATACTGCCGCGATATCGTATTTTCTGCTGACAGGAATCCTGACCATGACGTTAACCGCGCAGGCCATCGGGCTGATGGGTGTGCTGGCACTGCTGGCCTTGGCACTGGGCGCCGTAATCGGCCGCTGGCCGGTCGGTCGGCTGGCGAGCCGGTTGGAACAGTGTGAGCAGCAGCTGGCGGCCGCACGCCAGCTCACTGACAGCCAACAGCAACAGCTGACTGCCTTGAGCGCCGAGCAACGCACCTTGCATACCGCCCATCAAGTGCAGCAAGCGGAACTCAATCACAGCCGTGATGCACTGGCACTCAGCCAGCAGCGAGAGCAACAGCACAGCACCGCACTGGCCGATGCTCAGCATCGTCTCAGTCAGCGCGCCGAACAGCTGAGCGCCGAAACCACCCGTGTGGCCGCGTTGCAGGAACAGTTGCAACAGCTGCTGGCGGAGCTGCAACAACAACGTCAGCAATTTCAGCAACTGCAACAGCGTCACGCCGAACTACAAAGCCAGCACGCCGAACAGGAGGCCCGACTCACCGAGCGCGACGCCCACCACCAGCAACAACTGGCCCTGTTCGAACAACAAAAGCAGCAGCTGTCAGAGCAATTCAAACTGCTGGCCAACGATATCCTCGAAACCAAGAGCAAGGCGCTGCAGGAACACAGCCAAGCCAGCCTCAGCGGCGTGATGCAGCCGTTCCAAAAGTTCATGGATGACTTCAAAAAAGAAGTGCAGGACATCCACCACCGTGAAACCGCTCAGCAAGGCGCCATGCGCCAAGAACTGGCAACGCTGAAAAGTCTCAACCAGCAGATCACCCAAGAAGCCCACGAATTGGCCACCGCCCTGCGTGGGCAGAAGAAGCTGCAGGGCAACTGGGGTGAGCTGGTGTTGGACAACATCCTTGAGCGTTCCGGTCTGCGCCGTGATCAAGACTACCGCCGCGAGGTGTCGTTCCAGACCGAAGATGGTCGCCAGCGCCCGGATGCCATTGTTTACCTGCCGCAGAGCAAGCATCTGATCATCGACGCCAAGGTGTCGCTGGCGGCTTATACCCGCTATGTGAACAGCGAGGACGAGCTGGAGCGGCAGCAGGCGCTGCGCGAGCACGTGCAGGCGTTCCGCGACCGCATCAACGAATTGGCTGATCGCGCCTACGACAAAATCGAAGGGCTGAACTCACCGGAAGTGGTGTTCATGTTTGTGCCGATCGAGTCGGCATTCGTGGAAGCGCTGAAGGCCGATGAGCAACTGTTCCAGGTGGCGATGGCGCGCAATATTTTGGTGGCCACGCCCACCACCCTGCTCACCAGCCTTAACATCGTGCGCCAGCTGTGGCGGTTTGAGGACCAGAACAAGCACACCGCCGCGCTGGCGTCGAAAGCGGACCAAGTGTTCCGCAAGCTCAACACCTTCTTGGCCAGCTTCGAGCAAATCCGCCGCAGTCTTGATCGCGCCAGCGAAGCCTATGTGAAAGCCGAGGGGCAGTTGGTCAGCGGCCGCGGCAACCTGGTCAAACAAGTGGCCGACTTCAAGCAGTTGGCGCCCGCCATTCAAGGCGAACTGCCGGAATACTTTGTCGAGAAAGCATCGCTGGAAATTGACCTGGTACCGCCCACCGACGACCACGGCGAGAGCTAACGGCGCCACGCGGGCAGCGGGTTGCCACCCGCCTTGCTCCAGGCTCAAAGGGCCAGCGTCGCCCGGTCAAGCGCTGCCCGGGCGGAACGCCGGCGGCAACGTCAATTCATACGTGGCGCCGCGATTGACCAACATGGCGGACGGACCGCGTTGGGAGCTGAAATACAGCCGCGAACCATCCGGCGTGAACGCCGGGCCGGTCAACTCCGAACCGCCATGGTCGATCTGCAGCAGGATGCGCGGCACACCGTTCGGCACCATCACCATCAGCCGCATGGCATCACCGTCTTCGGCCACGATCACATCGCCGGCCGGGCTGACCACCAAGTTATCCACGTCCTTAAACGGTGCTTGCCCGGTGCCGATCAAATGCTCGTTGTCGAACACCACTTCAATCTGATCGTTGTCGATGTCGAGCGCGTAGACCCGGTTGTCGCCCTTGCAAGCGAAAAACACCACCGCCCGCAATGGCCGCTGACCGTCCGGCAACAGCGGCTGCTGGCCGTCAGGGAAGTGCTGGATCCACAACCCCTCGCCGCCATTGAAGCGGGTGCCGGGCGCACCCTGTCCGGTGCTGGCGCGGTACTGGTCACGCACCTCGCCCTGCGGGTGTTGGGGTTGCAGCACCGGCTGCCAGCGCACCTTGCGCAGCACCCGGGCACTGGCGAGATTATCGTCGTAACCACCGTGGGCAAAGCCGTCAATTTCCAGCACTTCCAACACGCCCTGGCTCAGGTCCAAGGCACTGCGTCCGTTGATGCCGGACACCCGGCCGAACGAGCGGAAGCGATAGAAGCGACCGTCGCCGTGGTCTTCAGTGAGGTACACCGTGCGCGTCTGCTCATCCACTGCCGCCGCCTCGTGGCGGAAGCACCCCAGCGCCGGATGCACCACCGCCTGCGCCGGCGTGCCGAACGGATCGCATTCGTACACCAGCCCATCCGACAGTTCCTCGCAGGACAACCAAGTGCCCCACGGTGTCGGCCCGCCGGCGCAATTGCGGCGGGTGTTGAGCAGCACCGGATAGGCATCGATCAAGCTGCCGTCGGCGGCAAAGCGCAGTGCGCCGACACCACCACTGCGGTTGGTCTCGCTGTTAGACACATACACCCAGCCGCCATCTTCTGCACCGAACACGGCGCCGCCGTCCGGTGCCCGATGCCAGCTGTAACCGAGCAGCCCACCACTGGGATCAATGCGGCCGCTGACCGGGTTGGCCAAGTGGCGCGCCACACAGCGCACCGAGAAGCCTTCCGGAATCCAGATGCCATCGACGCCGGAATTCTGCAGCAGTCCAATTTGCGACAGTGGCCCGGCCACCAGCGGCAACTCGCGGCCTGGCAGTTTATCCAGCGGCGGCAACGCGCCGGGGACACGGCTGAGCGGCAGGTAGCCGGACGGGCGGTCCAACCCCCATGCCACAGCAGCGGCGGCTCCGGCACCGTAAAACAAAGTGCGCAACAAGGCGCGGCGGGTATAGGCCATGTCGATTCCATCCCAGCACTGGTTCATCGACTTCTAACGCGCCATCACGACAACGTCATAACTAGACCGTGACAACTCGGTGACAAGCAACCGCCCTCATCCAACCCCGCCCAATTGCGTTATGCTTGCCGCCTTCTGCTTACACCACAGGGATGACTATGCGCAGCGTTCTGGTTACCGGCGGCGCCGGCTACATCGGCAGCCACACTGTGCTGCAATTGCTAGAGGCCGGCTGGCACGTCCACGTGCTGGACAATTTCGCCAACAGCGACGCCGAGGCCCTGCGCCGGGTGCAACAGTTGGTACCGGACGGCCACTTGTCTTGGACTGCAGGCGACATGGCAGACACCGCACTGGTGACCCAGTTGCTGGGCGACACCCGGCCGCAGGCGGTACTCCACTTTGCCGGCCTCAAGGCGGTGGGCGAATCAGTGGCCGAGCCGCTGCGTTACTACCGTGTCAATGTCGGCGGTACGCTCAGTGTGTTGGAAGCCATGCAAACCACCGGCGTGCGGCAGTTGGTGTTCAGCTCCTCCGCCACCGTTTACGGCATTCCAGAGCAGCTGCCGCTGACCGAACAGGCGGCGCTCGGCGTCACCAACCCCTATGGCGCCACCAAGCTGCACATTGAGCAAATGCTGCGCGACCTGCACCGCGCCGAACCGGACTTCCGTATTGCGCTGCTGCGTTACTTTAATCCTGTGGGTGCCCATCCGAGCGGCCGTATCGGCGAGGCCCCGCAGGGCACGCCGAACAACTTGATGCCTTATATTGCTCAAGTGGCGGCTGGCTTGCGGCCGGCGTTGACGGTCTACGGCGATGACTACCCCACCCCGGACGGCACCGGGGTGCGTGACTATATTCACGTGATGGACTTGGCGGCCGGCCATCTGGCGGCCTTGCAGGCGCTGCAGAACGGCGACGGGGAATTGATCGTCAACCTCGGCACCGGCCGGGGTTACTCCGTGCTGGAGATGGCGAAAGCCTTTGAAGTCGCCAGCGGCCGCCCGGTGCCGCTGACTATTAGCGCGCGCCGTGCGGGTGATGTGGCCGCCTGCTACGCCGACCCCTCCTTTGCCCGGCAGGCATTGGGTTGGGAAGCACAGCGTTCATTGACAGACATGTGCCGCGACCATTGGCACTGGCAGCACAGCAACCCACACGGTTACCGCAGCGAGTGACTCAGAGCGTGTCTTGGTAGGCCGCCAACTTGGCGGCCCAGGCCTCACGGTTACGCCAGTAATGGGGCACCCGGCGCTGGAACCAAATCCAGGCCACATACACCACCACCTGTAACAACAGCCCGGCCAACACCGCGTCGGGAATAGCGCCGTCCTGCCATACATCGGCGAACAGTGCAGTCCCCAACACCGCCATCACCAACACCAGCAACACGCACACCACACCGAGGAACACCGCTTCCAGCCTCAGCAGCCAGCTGACTGGCAACACAAAGCGGCCGCCTTGATAGCTCCAGTAGCGGGTCAAGGTGCGCAGATCGTTCTGGGTAAAGCGGTGGGTGCGGAACAGCCCGAGAATGGTGTCCACCTCCTCCACCGTGACCGGCTTCTGCACTAACCGTTCTGCCGCCAAACAGCGGCGCTGCTGCTGCGCCACTTCCAGCAGCTCCGGCACATCACCAGCGAGCTGCACCAACGCATCCGGGCGATCCCGGCGCAGGTAGCGCGGCGCGCGATTGATCAGGTGCCAACACGCCGGAATGATCGACACCAACGCCGCCAATACGGTGCCGATGCTGCCTGCCAAATCAATGAATGAATCGATGCCCATGGTCCCCGGTCCCACACCCCTGTGATGGCGCGGCTGCGCTGGCTGGCAACATACGACAGCGACTGCGGCAAGCCAAGCACGGGTCGGTGATCTCAGATGATGGCCTGCAGCCCCTTGTCTGCCAGGATGTTGAGCAGCTTCAGCGCCGGCCCCGCCGGACGGGTTTCACCCTGCTCCCACTTGCGCACCGTTGATGCCGTGGTGTGCAGGAACAGCGCAAACACTGGCTGGCTGAAATTCAGCGTTTCACGCAGTCGCTTGATGTCGTCCGCATCGAACGGACGCACCGGCGGCGGACAGATGGCGTCGAACTTGCGCATGGTCACCTTGCTGACCGCCCCGGCTTCATGCAGCGCGGCCAAGTCACCACGCAGCGATTCAATGATCTTGCTTGTCACAACACACCTCCAACAGGACTCCCGCCTGCAATGCCTTGATCAACTCCATACCCGACAGCTCAAGGAACACCCGGCCTGCATAGCGCAGTGCGAGGCCCTCGTCGGGAGTGATATTTCCCTTGTCGCCTTTAGCGAATCCATGCAGGAACACATAACGCTGGCCGATGCGCGCGGACAGCAACATGCGCCAACCGCAACGCTTGCCAACACCAGGCCGAGCGATGCGCATTTTGTAGAGCAGACCACCCAGCTCAGCATCGATCAGCCCGCTTTCCATTGCCCTCACTGCTTGGCACAGCACGGCGTCCGGGACGCGCTCCATCGCCTGCCAACGGGCGAAATCCTTCCGCTTCAAAATGTTCATGGCCGCACCCGACAAACATACCCGTAACGGGCATGAATAACCACCCCACCTGATGCCACCGGGTCAGAAGCCCGGCAGCCAGGACCTAGCCCGCCATGATTACGTTGACGCCGCCCGAACCCTGTCAGCATTTGCGGGTCATCTGCGTCCGGGATTTGCTGATCTCCAATGTGTCACCTGGTGTCGCAACGGGCACATCACTGCAGCAACAAAGCAGACCCGCGGACACCGGCCAGCCAGCTCAATCGACCATAAAAAAACGCCCTGTTCGGGAACGGAACAGGGCGTCTGGTGGTGACAGTGCGCCGGAAGGGAGGCGGCGAACTGCCCAAGGAGTGGACCACCGCATTCAGCATGGAAGAGCCCGGTGTAGCCGGCATTGGCCTGCTGGCTGCACCATCGGCGCCGGCGTCAGACCAATGGCGTTTACGCTGCTCAGCGCAGTTGGCTGTCCTTACTGCCGCGGCGGTTGTAGCCGCTGAAAACACGTTGCTCGTTGTCTTCTTGCTCCTGACATGGGACACACAGACGCACCCCAGGCACCGCCCGGCGCCGAGCTTCTGGAATCAGCGCCTCACAGGCTTCGCAATGGGTCAGGCTTTCCCCTTGCGGCAGTTGGCTGCGCACCCGCTGCACCGCATCTTCGATGGTGCTATCAATCTGGTCCTGTACCGCGCCCTCATGGGCCCATCCTGTCGCCATGGCACACCTCCCGGAACGCTCCACAGACCTGATCCATAATGGCTCCTGCCCCGTGCCTTGCAAGCCCTGGGCCGATCTCTGTTGCGGCGCAGCGCCGGCGTTACCGACACCGCATTCAGAGGAACGAGCACAGCACCGCGCTGGCCACATACCTAGGCGTCGGCACTCCGCCAGCAATGATGTTGCCCCCAAGTGCCTGCCTGCTCTCACCCCATTTAGAGTGAAGGTGCTGTCGCAACCGCTGCCGGCATCCAGCGGCCACTGACGTGGCAGCCATCGGCCGGTTGGTGTACAACAGCGCCTTTGCGCGGCATCAGCCCGCGCCCCGCATGCGGATTCGCTCATGATTGCTGACGGCCGGCTGGCCTTTGACGCGCGCCCCATTTGGAGTGCCGCCCCCGCTCCCACTGCTGCCACCGCAGCAGGCAGTGGCTGCCTCACGGTTATCGGAGCACTGCGGTGAGCGGCGCCCGAGCTCTTACCCGTCACGACGCCAAGGTGTTGGGGCTGTCCGCTCTCGGCGGCGCGCTGGAGTTTTACGACTTCATCATCTTCGTGTTCTTCGCCAGCGTCATTGGACCGCTGTTCTTTCCGCCAGACATGCCGGAATGGCTGGTACTGATCCAGACCTTCGGCATCTTTGCTGCCGGCTATCTGGTGCGGCCATTAGGCGGCATCGTGATGGCCCACTTCGGAGACCGAGTCGGGCGCAAACGCATGTTCGCGCTGTCGGTGTTCCTGATGTCGGTGGCGACGCTGGGCATGGCCTGCCTGCCTACCTACGACCACATCGGTCTGGCGGCGCCGGTGCTGTTGATCCTACTGCGCATGCTGCAAGGTGCCGCGATCGGCGGTGAAGTGCCCGGCGCCTGGACATTCGTCTCCGAGCACGTGCCCGCGCACCGGGTCGGCATGGCGTGCGGTTTCCTGTGTTCCGGCCTGAGCCTCGGCATCCTGCTCGGCTCGCTGATCGCCGCCGGCATCAACTGGGTGTTCACCGAACAACAGGTCAGCGATTACGCCTGGCGCATTCCGTTCTTCCTAGGCGGCATTTTCGGCTTGATCAGCGTTTACCTGCGCCGCTTCCTCAGCGAGACCCCGGTGTTCACGGCGATGCAGCAAGATCCACGGCTGCAAGACAAACTGCCACTTAAAACCGTGCTGCGTGACCACCGCCATGGCGTGGTGATTTCGGTGCTGTTGACCTGGGTGCTATCGGCCGGGGTGGTGGTCACCACGCTGATGACTTCCACCTTCCTAGAAAAGATCTACCACTACACCGCCCTGCAAGCGCTGCTCGGCACCAGCTTCGGCACGCTGTTCATGCTGGTGGCGACGGTGATCGGCGGCATGTTGGTAGACCGCGTCGGCAGTGGGCGCTTCTTCCTGGTCGGCGGGCTGGTGTTTGCTGCCACCACTTTCAGCTTTTACTCGTTTGCCGGCGTGTCGCTGCCGGTGATGTTCGCGCTCTATGCGCTAATGGGGCTGGGTGTGGGACTGGTGGGCGGTGTGCCCTATGTGATGGTGCGGGCGTTCCCGGCACCGGTGCGATTCAGCGGACTGTCGTTTTCCTATAACGTCGCCTACGCGGTACTCGGCGGCCTGACGCCAGTGGTAGTGACCACGCTGGTAGCGGTAAATCCGCTAGCGCCGGGCTGGTACCTGCTGTTCATCGGCGCGCTGTCCTGCGGCCTAGGCCTGTACCTGATGCACCACAGTGAGCGGGTGGAAGGCGAAATCGGACTCGACACCGCCCCCCGCCGCTGACGTGATTCAATCATCGTCCTCGGTGGTCAGCGCCAGTAAATCACGGGCGTAACCATTGAGGTCGAACGGCTGGTCGGAGGCCATCGCTTGGCTGATGTGCTCGGCCAGCACCTGCGCCATGGCCCACAGCACGTCGTCCCGTTCGAGCCCTTTGGACAGCAGCGCCATCAGCACCAGCCCCGCTTCACGGGGGTGGCCGTCAGCGATCTGGTTTTCCACCGCTTCCACCAACTTGCGGCGGGCAAACTCTTCTTCCAGTTGTTCCTGGTCCTGCATCGGGGCATGTCCTTTGTGGGCCGGGCGCGGCATCGCCGGCATTTGACTCGAGCGTGACGATCTCGCTTGATAGCGGCCGCCGCAGATGGGCCCGCCCGGCAGCGCCGGCGGGGATCACGCACGTTATGGGAAACAGGCGACGCTCACAAGCATGCACACTTCGATGTCCTGGCGGGCCTTGTTCCGCCTTACCACCCCGGTGCTGATGGGCTACCTGCCGCTGGGTTTTGCGTTCGGTCTGGTGGCGGCGCAGATGGCGCTGCCGGTGTGGGTGCCGGTACTGATGTCCGTGCTGGTTTATTCCGGCACCAATCAGTTTTTGCTGCTCTCGCTGTGGGGCGCTGGCGTCGGAACGGTGCAGATTCTGGTGGCGGTAGCGCTGCTCAGCTCGCGCCATCTGTTCTACGGTCTGTCGCTGCTGCATCACCGCTTTCGCAGTCGCGGCCAGAAGCACTACACGCTTTACGCGCTTACCGACGAGACGTTCTCGCTGCTGGTATCGCTGCCGCCGGAACAAGGACTGGCCAACGCCGGGCGCATTGCCTTTCTCAACCAATGCTATTGGGTCGGCGGCGTACTGATCGGGGCGTTGGCCGGCCATGAATTACCGCTGGCACTGGACGGGCTGCCGTTTGCCCTCGCCGCGCTGTTCATCGTGTTGATGGTGGAGCAGTTCATGCAGGTGCGGCAGCCCCGCTATTTCGTACAAGCGTTACTGATGGGCCTACTGTGCCTGTGGCTGTTGCCGCGCGAGCACTTCCTGCTGGCCGCCATCGGCGGCTGTCTGTTGCTTGTCGCCGGCGATTACCTGCGGAGCCGCCGCCATGAGCATTGAGTTGCTATGGCTGATGGTGGCCGCCGGCCTGATCACCTACGCCAGCCGGGTGCTTCCGTTTGTGCTGCTGAAGCAGACCGACCAGCCCTTTCTGCGCCACGCGGGCCGCCAGATGCCGGCGATGATCCTGACGTTGCTGGTGCTGTACAGCCTCGCCGACGTGAACCTGCTGCCGGGTCAGTGGCAGCAGGCACAGGGTTTGCCGCTGCTGATCCCGGCGCTGCTGGCGTGGGTGCTGCACTGGCGCTGGCGCAACGTGCTGCTGTCGATCCTCGCTGCCACCGGGTGCCACATGCTGCTGTTGCAATGGGCGGGCTGAGGCCGCCCATTGCAACGCCCCCGTCAGAACCCGGAGACCGGCCGGGTGAGGAATGCGTCCTGCTCCCCCGCGGCAAGTTGATCGAGCAGATGCACCATCGAGTCCGTTGCACGCGTGTCGACCGCCACCACTTCGTAGCGGTTGCCATGGACCAACTGCAACAGCCGGTGCGGCCCCGCTCCAACATTGGACATGTTCACTTCAGTGACACTGTCCGGCAGGGTGCCAAGACGTACACGTCCTTGCAGCGGCGCACTGGCTTCCACTGCGCCCACCTCTTTAGCCGCGGCGTCCCAGAAAAACACTTCACTGATTTCCAGATCACTCAGATTACCCAGCAGCGTGCCGCGACCACTGGTGGACGCACCGACCCAACGGGTGTCTGGCAGCAGCACGCTGGGCTGGCCACCTTCATGCATAGCGATAGCCTGGTAGTCATCGTGGGTGAGACGCCGGTTGAAGAACAACCACCCGTCGCGGCGCGCCACCAGCTCAGGCAATGCATCGAAAGCACCATCCACCGCCTCTACCCACACCGAACGGGAATAGGGGGCCGTTTTGGAGACTTTCTCAATCGCTCCATTCAGGGTCCACAGCAAATGCCCATTACTGGCGACTAGGAAGTTGCCCAGCACCGCGTGGTTCTGGAAGTCCATGACATCAGCGCTGCCAAGCGACAGCAGCTGTTCCCAACCATTGCGGCTGATCCGGTAGAGCTGGGCATCAGTGGTGATCAGCAGCCCCGGCGAAGTGGTGGCGATATAAAAGTCATCGCCATCGAGTGTTCTGTGATTGTCGCCAGGCACGGCTAGGGCATCGCTCCAAAGACTGCGTGGAAACAACAGTTGCTCGCCCGCTACATTACGCAAGTCGGTGGCAGATCCGGCAGTGTTGGAGTCTGCGCCAGGACGGTAGCGCCAAAGCACTCCTGCCGCGTCATCTTCACCCGCCATCACCAATAGTTGTGAGCCATCGCGGAAGGTTTCCAGCAGCACCACTTCGTCGATGTCCACGGCCAGAACCTCTGGCAGCACCGTACCGTCCATGGTTACCTGTTTGAGCTTGCGCTGGGCGTCCACCACCAACCAACCGCCCGGCTTCAGTGAGCTTGGGTCGAGCACAGTGCTAACGACTCTGTGTCCCGCCGCGAAAGACAGCGGCGCCTGTTGCGCAGTGGTGCCCAACCGCAATTGCTGCCAACGCGCATTGCCCCCGCTTCCCAGCTTGAACGCGTAAGCCGTCTGCAACGGATCACTGAGGTCATATTGAAATACTTGTAGATCCGAGACTGCATCGATCAGGTTCGCGGACGCTGACGATACCTGCTCGCGCTCCACCGCCAACGGCGTCGGATCGGTGGCGACGCGTACCAACTGATCCGGTACCCAGTTATTACTCTGGTGACGGAAGTAGAGCACCTGATCAATCATCAGGTTCGACAACGTCACGCCATCGGCAGCCACATCTGCCCGGTGAATAGGGTGCAAACTGGTCAGATGTCCATTCAGATAGGGTGTGCTGTCCACTAATTCAGACTGTTGACGCTCCGGGTGGTAGGCAAACAGTCCGCGCTTACCGCTCTCCGTGCTGCTATAGAAAAGGCGGCCATGAACATCTGCATCAGATGACAAGCCACTCAACTCAGGCAACTGCGTGGGTGCCGGCGGCGCTAGGGTGCCGCCACCGGGTGCCTTGCTGCTGCCACCACCGCTGCTGCCACCGCAGCCAGATAAGACCAGGACCAAGGCCAAGGCCAGGCCATCCCGTTTCCAGGTTTTCATAGGATATTTCCTGCTGTGATGCCGCCCCGCCCCTGGCTTGCGGGCTGGGCCGAGGCCGCAAGGTTGGTCAGAAGTTGAAGCGCCCGCCCAGTTCGAACAGAAACTCAGAAGCATCCATCAGGCGGCTGGCACCGGCATGCAGCGCGAACTGTTCATGGAGTCGGTACACCCCTTGACCGCCGATAAACGTTTCATCCGCGTCGCCCACGTCCATGTAGCGCAGGAATGCGCGTGCTTCCCATTGCGGTGACAGCATCATCCGACCGCCTGCCTCAACCTGGAAACCAGAGTCGGAGTCACTTACGGAGCCGATCCATGGCATTTTCACAGTGATTTTGGCGCGGACGAGACGCAACTCTCCGTAGACATCAGTACGGCTGTCCACAGGCATGACCATGCCGCCGCCCAACGACATCACTTGTTGCTTGACGCCACTTTTTTCCAGCTGATCGACGCCACCTGCGACATAGAAGCGCTCATGGAATCCATAGGAACCGCGCAGGAAAAAACCGTCCGGCCCCAAGTCCCCGGTCATTTTCTGGTACCCGCCGTCCAGATAGCGGTAGCTCACCTGCGGGGTATCCGCTACCGCCTCTGCTCCCACCAGCGTCAATGCCACAAGCACCCAACCGAGCTTACCCAGCCACCTCATCCCTCGTTCCCCTTGCCGACGCGTCCACGCGTGATTGCTCATCCTGCTGCAGCCGCCTCTTACCGAGTGGTGCAACGCTCAGCGGGAACGATAGGGAGCCAAGCGAATAATCCCCATCCCCCAAACGAGTCCCCCCGGCGCACCCCCGCTCAGATCGGCACCCGCCTAGGAGGAGTTAGCAGCGCACTTGAACGCGATAGCCGCCTGGACCGGACTGGCCCAACCCGCTGCCCTGGCACGGCACCTTGCCGCCTTGGCACGAAGCGGGAACATGCCTCGAGATAGCCGCGCAACAACGGCGAAAATCAGCGTGCACAATCGGCAACAGAGGGGGGAGGATGAGGTTGCCACCTCAGCCACCACTGCGCTTCAGCTCGGCTAGCAGCCGCCAGGGGCGCAATAAATGATCAGAGGCATGCGGCGCACGGCGGTCGCCAAAGCGGCTCGATCGGGTCACACATCACAAGACGGGAATTGAAGCAGCAACGCCGATGCGCGCTGCTGCCCTAACGTATTCCGTCTAGTGACCGCGACTGATGCAGTGAAGGGTCTGTATGCATGGAGCGCCCTGGCCCAACGACGATGGCAGTCAGAGCGGCATCCGCACCTGAAGGCTGAAACAAGCGGATGCGCCGGCCGAGTGGATCACTTCCGCGGTTCCATCCAACTCGGCCATGCGATTGCGGATATTGTCCAAGCCATGGCCCGGCAACAGGTCATCGGGCTCGAACGCTGTCCCACTCCGACATGGGTTGGTAAGGGTGAGTTGCAAGCTGGGGGACGGCTCTGATTGCAGCGCCACCACCAGCTCCATACGTTTGTCGCAGCCGTGCTTGAGAGCATTAGTCACCGCCTCATCCAGCACCCGGCGCAAGTTGACATACTGCCTTGGCGTTAAATGGTGATGTGCGGCGGCGGCTTCCGCAGGCCAACTCGCTGACAAGCTGCAATCCAGTGGCGCAAGACGTTCGAGCAAGTCATCGCGCCAGTCGTCCAGCACTTCATCGAGCCGATAGCGACGATTGTGGTCGAGCACATAAATCGTTTCCCGCAGCGCAGACATTGCTTTACGCGCCAGCTTCTCCGAATTTTCATCCGGAGCGGTGAGGATCAACGACAGCAATCTGCCGCCGACTTCATCATGCAAGTCCCGCATGATGCGGTGGCGCTCCTGTTGCGCGCCACTCTCACGCGCCTTGCGCACCTCGTTGATGCGCGCCGCCGTGGCGGCCAGTGCACGCGCAATGGCCTGATCCCGAGCGCTGAACAAACGGCGACCGCCCTGGCTGTAGCGCAAGCTCAGTGAACTGTCAGCGCATTCCAGATCAGGCACCAGCAGCAAGGCGCCATTTTGCGCCAGTCGCGCCTGCTCCAGCGGCTGCGGCACCTGATCCAGACTCAACGGGCGGAACAGTTGCTGCAGCAACTCACGCCACAACTCGCCCACCCGTTCCGGCGCGCAGTCGTACAGCGCCGCCACGAACACCGGCATGTAATGCTCCATCGACGTGGCCGGCACCGACGACAGGCGTCGCAGCGCCCATTGCCGCGCTGGAAAATATCCCCAGCCCACCAGTAGCACGGACATCCCCAAGGCCAACGCTGGCTGCAAACCAAAAAACGTGATGATGGCAGCATCCACCAGCAGCACACTAAGGCCGCCGAGAAACCATAACCAGGCGACAAACCACCAACGCTCCAGCTGGAACAACCGGTAACGCAAAATGCCCAAGGCGAAGCCCAAATAGAGAGTCACCACCAGCCCCACCATGGTGGACGGCGACGCCATCGGTGGCACATCTAGGATCACCGGCAGGAAATAGACCACCATGCCCATACCCATGGTCAGCAGGGTCGACAGAATCACCCAGCGTAATGCCCCGCGTTCCTCCGGCAGATGTCGGGACCGCCGCCATTGGCGGATGGCCACCCAGGTACCACCCACATAGTAGAAAAGAAGAGGCAGATAGAACGTATGGAAAGGCCATTGCACCACGCCAAAGGCCTCGTTGAGCAGCACCAGGGCGACCAACAACGTGGATAACAGGATCCAGCGACGGGCGTGGGGCAACGGCTGAGGGTAGAGCACCATCAAATGCAACAGGCACAACAGCAGGCCATGGAGTGCCAAGTGATTGCCTTGCATCAACGCATCGAACACCGCGCCCGGCAGCGCCAGCTCACGCGCCTCCCACAAGCTATGCTGCCACGTGGCGACGAACATGCTGAACCCGGACAACGCCAGCAGCCGCGCCGGCCAGCTGTGTGGCAGAAATACCCACACCGACACACCGATCATGCAGGCCAGCAGTCCGTAGAAATGCAGCAGCCAAAACTCCAGTGGCAACGAGGCAAGGCGACGATCCCGGCTGGGCGCTACGCTCACCGGCAGTTGCCCGGCACGTTGCAGCACCACCTCCTCACCACGCAGTGCAGAAGCGACTTGGTCTTCACGCTGGAGAAAATCGTGGTAGCCGGCAAAGGTCGGCGACGCATGCGGCTGGGATGACAACCAGTAGCCTTCAAGAGAGAGCAACCGCCCCGCTGCCACTAGGCCGGTCAGCTGATCACCCTCGGCAATACGCTGGAACGAGGGCCCATGCGGGTCCACCCGCACTACGCGAACGCCGTGTTCATACTCGTCCAGCGTCAGGCCCAACCAAGGCCCCTGCAGCGCGCACAGCACCGCAACAGCGGTTGCACACATCAACGCAATCAGCACCAGCAACAAACTTTGCAGCGGCGCCAGTGCCCAGCGCCGGCGTCTGTCAGGGCGATTCACTGGGCACCACTCCCAATCGCACCGCTTCCAGCGTCGCTTCAGCCCGGCCCGATACATCCAGCTTGCGGTAGATGTTCTTTACATGGCCGGCCACGG
Source organism: Alcanivorax sp. REN37 (assembly GCF_041102775.1). Classification (NCBI taxonomy): domain Bacteria; kingdom Pseudomonadati; phylum Pseudomonadota; class Gammaproteobacteria; order Oceanospirillales; family Alcanivoracaceae; genus Isoalcanivorax; species Isoalcanivorax beigongshangi. The sequence goes on along the minus strand of NZ_JBGCUO010000001.1, from coordinate 1,322,053 downwards.
TATTAGGGGTAATCGCCAACGCTTGAGCGATATCGCTGCGAGTAAAGCCGCGTGCCAGCAGCCGCAGCACTTCGGTTTCACGCTCGCTCAAGCCCTGGCTGTTTCCCGGCTCGCGAGTTGGCGCCGCCGGCGCTGCGCGGAAATGCCGCAACATACGGCGCGCAATGCTAGGCGACAGCGGCGGCTCTCCGCGCACGATGCCCTGCAGCTGGGACAGTAACCGGCTGCGCGGCTGGTCTTTGAGCAGATAGCCCTGCGCACCGGCCTGGAGTGCCGAGAAAAGATGCTCGTCGTCGTCAAAGATGGATGCCATCACCACATAGGTGTTGGCGGCGCTGCCCCGCACCACTCGAACCAGTTCGGTGCCACAACCGTCGGGCAAGCTGATGTCTACCAACGCGATGCCGAAGCAGCGGCTCGCGACCTGCTCCAGCGCCTCCGCCAGCGTACGCACCGCCACCACCTCAATACCCGGATACGCGTCGTGCAACAGGCCAGTCAGCCACTCTCGGCTTTCGGCGTGGTCTTCCAACACCAATGCGTCTTTCATTCCACGCCCTCCCGGCGACGGCGCCAGCCGAGAGTGCCATCCCCTGCTGCCACCGGCACTCTGCTCTTGTCATTCCTTGAATTTATCGTCATCCCTTGCGCAAACGGCTGTTGCCACCTAAAGCGGCAGCACTGCAGCGAAGGCCACCCGCACCATCGCTCATTCCGGCATGAGAATGAAGCCTGTGCGCTGGCTGCACCTCTGCGCTGGTCAGCCACGCCGCCGAGTGGCTCGCCAGGAGAGCTAGTGACGTCAGGGTGGTAGGCAGCGGGCTGCTTCAATACATCAACGGCTGGCCGTACTGCTCTGGCGTGGTGCCTGGAAACAGCAGCGGAGTGCTCGGCAGCGCCACATCGAAAGTGCCACGATAAGGAACGTTCTTTTGCGCGCGAAGATCGGACAGCGTGCCTTCGAATTGCCCACGTAAGCGCCCGAGCTGGCGGCTGACCGTCATGTCACACTGTTGCAGCGCGTAGCGGTTGTGGTAGCCATAACTGCTTTGCTCGCCGTCCCACTCGAAATAATAAAGCAGGGCGTCTGGCCCACCGCAGTCCAAGGGGTTTTCTGTTGCGCCCACCTCGAGCAGCGGATCGATCACCAGCACCCAGTGGGCATCGGCGGTTCGGAACATATGATCTTCACCAATCACTAACGCCCCGTCAGGCCAATAGTGGCTCAACACCAGCTCAGTGCCGGATTGCAATTGAAGGCTGCCATCAACATGGCCGCGAATAAGGTCTTCCTGTCCCCAGGGAGACAGCCGGTAATAGCCCTCCGAGACAATGTATTCACGACCGGTGTTAGCGTCTTTGAGCACGCCGTCGAAGGTCCCTGCGTAGCCGCCGCCTTGCTCGGAGCGCGTGCAGTGAACGTCCCCCCAGAGCATTGGCTTGGCGTCACCCGACACAGGCAAGCTCAACGCCAGACCGCATTGCGCGGCGCCCGTTTCAGTGACTGAGAACATGAGCGTGCTGGTGTGCATCGGCTGGGTGCCGGCAAACCACCAATCTGAATAACTGGCGTCAAAAGTGCCGGCGCGGGTGCCGCTGCCGACGGTTCCATTGACCAGCACCAGCGGCTGTCCACCATCGATGCGCAGGCAGAAGCCATCGTGCTGCGCGGCAATGATGCCTTCGCAGGACAAGCCCAGCGCCGCCATGGCCTCCGCCGCCGGCGATGCTGTGCCAGCAGCTTTGGAGGAACCATCAGCAGCGCTGCTACCACCACCGCAGGCCATCAGCAGGCTGCACAGTGTCAGGAGTCCCAGTTCACGGACCTTGCCCAACCCGTCGCGTCCGCTCGTCAACAGGATCTTTTCCATTGCCGCATCGTTCCTCCATTGGCACTGTTTTCACCCGCCCGCGGCACCCACCTCAACCAGGCAACGCTCGCGGCGATTCAGCCCGCGACAAGATCGAACAGCGATCCTGTCGCGGGCTGCAGTGCTTCAATATAGAGAGCGCCACGCACGCCCCACACCCCCCAAATGGAGTGCCCGGGACGGGCGATAACGGCATAAGAACCGCTCAGGATGAGGCCGTCACCGTGGCTTACCGCCACCCGGCATCGGCACAAAACCCGGTAACGCTTCCACGCGCGCCATCCAAGCACACAGCTGCGGATAGCGCGATACGTCCACCCCGCCTTCCCACGCTACCGACAGGTAGGGATAGACCGCACACTCGGCGATGGTGGGCCGGCCGGCGGCGAGCCAGTCGTGCTGGGCGAGGTGCGCGTCCAGCAGCGCCAGTATGCGAGCGCTGGTGGCCAACGCGACTGACTTGTCCAGCGGGTAGCCGAACTTGTCCACCAACCGTGCCGCATTGGGGCCGTGCTGAACCTCATTGGCCGCCACCGACAGCCATTGCGTCACCTCACCCTGCAGATGTGCCTCGGTCGGCCACCAGGCGGCGCCGCCATAGCGAGCGGCCAGATAGACCAAGATCGCCTGCGCATCGCGCAGCACCACCGAGCCGTCCTCCAGAATCGGCACCTCGCCCCACGGATTCAGCGTCAGCAAGTGTGGCTGCTTGTGTTCGCCGCCGAGGAAGTCCACCGGCTGCAACGTCAGTGGCAGCTGCGCCAGCGCTGCGAACAAGCGCACTTTGTAACAGTTTCCGGATACATCTAGGTCATAGAGTTTCATGGTCGACGTCCTGTTCAGGGATCAGTTGATTGAATTCCAACACGTTGCCGTCCGGATCGCGGATGAACAGTGCCACGCGCCGTGGCCCGATGCGTTTCGGTCCCTCGGTGACGGCAATGCCTGCCTGCGCTAGCCAACATTGCAGCGCCGCCAAATCGGCCACCAGAAACGCGGGATGGGTGATGCCCGGCCACTTCACCGGCTCGTCCAGCAACACATTGCGCCGCCCGGCGCGATGGGCGCCATTGAAGATCAAGTTGATGCGCACCCCGGCGGGCGTCACCATTTCGTTGGCTTCAGCGGCGGGAAAGACATGGGTCTGGCAGAAGCCGAGCCGGGTGTAGAACGCCAACGCCCGCTGCCGATCGGTCACCCGAATGCCCACATGGTCGTACCCCAATGCCGGCTGCGGACACGCACCGGCGCCGTTATAGCCCTTGTCCATCACCGCCCTCCCTCGACTTTCGGCGCATTGAACATGGGCCGATGCTGGCCCAGCATCGAAGCCAGAAAAATGCGCTTGAGCCCACAACACTGTTGCGCGTGGCGCACAAATCACGGCGAGGCAGACGGCATGGACAAACTCAAGGCGATGGCCACCTTCGTGCGCATCATTGACCACGGCAGCCTGAGTGCCGCCGCAGAAGCGCAGGGCCAGTCACCGGGCGCGGTGGTGCGCAGTCTGGCGGCACTGGAGCGAGCGCTGCAGGTCCGACTGCTCAACCGCACCACTCGCCAGCTGGCGTTGACCGAGGAGGGACAGCGTTATTTGGACCACTGCCGTGACATCCTGGCCCGCATCGATCGCGAGGAAGCGGCGCTGCGCGACGACCCGGACACACCCAGTGGCACGGTGCGGGTGACAGCGCCGGAAACCTTCGGCCGCTACCATCTCGCCCCGCTGGTGAACCGCTTTTTGCAAACCCATCCGGCCATGCGTATCCAGTTGGTGCTGGACGACCGGCCGTTGAATTTGGTGGAAGCCGGTCTGGATCTGGCGCTGCGTATCGGCCAGCTTCCCGATTCGTCGTTGGTGGCGCGGCGGCTCGGCACCATGCCGACGGTGCTGTGCGCCAGCCCCGATTATCTGGCCAGCCGCGGCGTGCCAGACCTGCCGGCGGCACTCAGCAACCATGCCTGCGTGACCTTTGCACCGCAGGGGCCGATCTGGCGGTTCCGCATGGCGGGCGAGGAGTTGGCAGTGCGCATCGACCCGACACTCGTGACCAACCAAATCGACAGTGCCCGCCAAGCCTGTCTGGCCGGGCTCGGCTTCGGCCGCTTCTTCCATTACCAGGTGCGCGAGGCGCTGGCCGACGGCAGTCTGGTGCGGGTCCTACAGGACTACGAGCCGGCACCGGCGCCCGTGCAACTGACTTATCCCCACGCCGCCCTGCTGCCGCACCGCGTGCGCTACCTGATCGACTGGCTGACCCCGCAACTGGCGCCGCAGCTGACGGCAGCCTGAAGCGCTCAACCAACCGGCACAAAAAACCGGGGCACGCCCCGGTTCAGTGTGTTGCCGTCTGACTCAACGCTGCGGCAGATCCGGCCCCGGCGCCCGTTCACCCAGTTGCTTGGCGGCCTGCTGCAAGGCACTGCGCAGCCCCTCTTCCACCACCGGGTGGTAAAACGGCATGTGCAGCATCTGGCCCACGGTGAGCCGCTGCTGCATGCACCACGCCAACAGGTGGGCAATATGCTCACCAGCGGCAATCGCCATTTCGGCCCCGAGCAGCTCACCGCTGTCAGCGGCCACATACAGGTGCAAGCGACCGCGGTTGAAGCCTTCCATGCCGGCGCGGGCCTGACGGCTAAAATCCTGTTCGGCGACGATCACGCCGTGCTCCGGCAACTCACGCCGCGACAGCCCGACGCGGGCGGCGTTGGGGCGGGTGAATACGATGCCCAGCGGCGCGCGGCGTTGGTAACGCTGCGCCGCCTCGGGGTGCAACGCATGCCAGGCGGCGATGCGGCCCTCATCAGCGGCTTCATGCATCAATGGACGCAAGCCGGCCACATCGCCAGCCAAATAAATTGGCAGCTCCGCCACCTGCAGCGTGTGGGGGTGCAGCGGCGGCCGGCCGCGCTCATCTAGAGTCACCAGTTGGTCCAGGCCAAGACCGTCCAGATTCGGGCGCCGGCCGAGCGCCAGCAGCGCCCGATCAACCTCCACCTCCCGGTCACCGGCGCGCACCCGCAAGCCATTGCCGGCGGCTTCCACGTTGACCTCATGGCCCAGCGTCACCGTCATCACTTCAGCCAAGCTATCGGCCAGCACGGTGCTAATGGCAGCGTCGGTCAGGCCACCGACCAAGCTGCCGCGACTGAACCCCTCGACCTGCAGCCCCAACTGCGCCAGCCCCTGCCCTAGCTCAGCACCAATGGCGCCGAGGCCAATTACCGCCACCCGTTGACCGGGGTGTTCCAATTCAAAGAACTCATCCGTGGTCACCACTCGCTCACCGAATTCACGCCACGGCGCCGGCACCACCGGACTGGAGCCGGTGGCAATCACGGTGGCGTCAGCGTGGATGCGCTCGCCATTGACCTCCAAGGTGTTGGCATCAAGAAAACGCGGTGCGCCATGGATGCTGTGCTCAGCGGGGGCGCTGGCGCGGATCGGGCCGGCAATGAAGCCGTCGCGCAACCGCCGCACGTGGGCCATCACCGCTGGCACGTCCACGTCCATCCCCTGCCACTGCACCCCCACCTGTTGCAGAAAACGCTGCTGCGCCAGGCCATGGCTCACCGCCAGCAGCGCCTTGGACGGCATGCAACCAACCCGCGCACAGGTGGTGCCATAGGGGCCGTGGTTGATCAGCAAGACGTCATCGGTCACTCGACGGGCTTCGTTGAGAGCAGTGAGGCCGGCGGTGCCGGCACCGATCACCACCAGTTTGAATCTGCGCATGGACACGCTCCTGTCAGGCTGCGGCGCGGTTGCTGGCGCCGGCAGCAAATGGGGCCGACATCAATGCGCCGGCGAATAAAACGGGGGAAAGCAATGCGCTTTTAGCGTTCTGGGGCATCGTTACGGTCGACACCCGCCGATAGCCGCTCAACCGGCCGCCGGCTTCTGCGCCACCGCCTGTAACACCGCAGAGCGGCCGGTGTGATAGCGCCCTTCCAGCACCTCGCGCTCGATCTCCACCAGATGCAAAAACTGTAAGCCGTCGAGTTCCTCGCGCAGCAGATCGGCGGTGATTTTGGTATCCGGATCACTGCCGCCGCCGGTGCCATAAGCAAGCTGCGCTGGCGTATAGGCTTCGATCAGAAACACGCCGCCGGGTTTCAGCGCCGCCACCACCTTGCGATGCAGGATGCGGCGTTCGGCATGGGCCAGCGGCGCAAAAATAGACACCACCGCGTCCCACTGCTGGATGCCCGGCTCCAGGGTTTCCAGCTCCGCGTGCAGAGTATCCAGCTGCACGCCGCGTTCGGCGGCCAATCGGCGGGCTTTTTCCAGGCCCACCTTGGAGCTGTCCATGGCGGTAACCTGCCGGCCCTGAGCGGCCAAGAACACCGCGTTGCGCCCTTCGCCCTCGGCCAAACTCAATACTCGCCCCGGTGGCAAGCTGTGAGCCCATTCCACCAAGAAATCGTTTGGTTCCTTGCCGTAGGCATAGTCGTCGCTGCTGAAACGCTCATCCCACATCGCTGCGGCTCCCTGTGTTGTGACTGGACCAAGCCGCCAAGCTATATCAGGCGGGCATGAAGTGGACATGAAACCACCACCGGGCGACAAGATTGCCAATCCGGACAGTGGCCACGCAAGCTGGCCGCTACGGCACCTTTTGCCATGACCAGAGTGCGCGCGGTTACACAGAGTACGGCGCCGGTTACATGGCGCTGCACAAGCCGCTACAGATGAGCGGGCCCGGGGTTTCTTATAGTCGGAGCAACAATAACAACAGCTGCACAGGCGTACTCCGATGCCCACTTTTTCCCGTCGCTCCGTTCCGCTCCTGTTCACCCTGCTGACCGCGTTAGCGCTGTCACTGACCGCCTGCGGTGGCTCGTCGTCGAGCAGCACGCCAGCCACCTTGGCGCCACCGTTACCGGAACCCGTTGAACCGCAGCCGGAACCCGAACCGGAACCCGAACCGGAGCCCGATCCGCCCACCGCCCCCGAACCGGTCAACCTGCACTGGGACGACAGCTACCAGCGCGACGTCGACTACCCCGCCACCGTCACACTGCCGCAGCAGCTGATCACGGTGCGTGACGGCACCCGCCTGGCCGCCACCCTGATCCTGCCCGCCGACGCGGACGGGAACGCGGCCAGCGGGCCGTTCCCAACCATCGCCACCTTCACCGGCTACAACCAGTTCTACAGTGGCAGCACCTTTGCCGACCCGGCGCTGGTGCAGCGCGGCTATGCCTACATCACCATCGACATGCGCGGCACCGGCGCCTCGCAGGGCACGTGGCAGGCGTTTGGCCCGCTCGACCACAACGACATCGCCGATGCATTGCAGTACATCCAGCAGCAGCCGTGGAGCAATGGCGACATCGGGCTCAACGGCGCGTCCTACATGGGCATCACCGGGCTGCTGGCTGGTGCCCAAGGCGATCCGGCGGTGAAGGCGATTTTTGCCATCGTGCCGATGGGCGATGCCTACCGCGACATCGTGTTCAGCGGCGGCCAGATTAACCTTGGTTTCATTCCACTGTGGATGACGCTGGTAACCGGCCTCGGCGTGGTGCCAACCCCGGCCGGATTTGATAATCGCACCCCCGGCTACACCCTCGGCACACTGCTGGAACACTTGCAGGGGGCGCTCACCGATTTCCAAGTGCCGGTGATCGCCAGCGCGCTACTGGGCGGCGACCGCGCCTACGATGACCCGTTCTGGCGCGTCCGTTCGCCGCTGGAGCACGCCGACAACATCAGCGCGCCGACCTTCATCGTTGGCGGCCTGAAAGATATCTTCCAACGCGGCGAGCCGCTGCTGTATGAAGCCTTGAAAGGCCACACCACCGCCAAGTTGCTGCTCGGCCCCTGGGAGCATTTGGACGGCTCCGCCGGCGCCGGCCTGCCGCGCGATGGCGTGCCGGATCTCGGCCGTATCCGGCTGGCCTGGTTCGACCATTACCTGAAACAGCTCGACAGCGGTGCCGAGCAATTTCCGCCGGTAACGCAGTACTACCTCGGCGCCGAGCGCTACCACACCGCCGCCGACTGGCCACATCCGCAGGCAGAAGTGCGCACGTTCTACTTGCATGGCCGCGAACTACTGCCGCTGTTCGGCAGCCTCAGCAGCGAGGCGCCCACCAAAAAGCACAGCACCGCCCTGCTGCAAACACCGCTCAACGGTCTGTGCTCCGCCAGCGCCAGCCAATGGACCGCCGGCCTATTGGGGATGCTGCTGTCGCCGTGTAGTGCGCAAAATAACGCCGTGGAATTGTTCGAAGCGGTGTACACCAGTGCGCCGTTGGAACAGGACCTGATCATCAACGGCCCGATCGCCGGGCAGATCTGGGCCAGCACCACCGGCTTCGATACCAACGTGGTGGTGCGCATCAGTGTGGTGGATGCCAAAGGCCTGTCGCGACCGCTGACGCAAGGCATCCAGATGGCCTCGATGAGCGCCAACGACAGCACCCGCGCGCGCTATCTGGACGGCGAGTTGATCCAGCCGTGGCATCCGTTTACACGGGACTCCGGCCAGCCGGTGCGTCCGTTCACACCGTTCCAAGCCGATGTGGAAGTGTTCCCCACCAGCGCCGTGATCCGCGCCGGTGAAAAGCTGCGCATCAGCGTCGGCCCCAGCGACTTCCCGCGTCTGAGCCCGATCCCGGACCTGCTCACCAGCTTGTTGGGACTGATGACGGTATACAGCGAACCGGAGCGCGCCTCGCGGGTGAACATTCCGGTATTACCGCTGGCGGCCTTGCCGGCGTCCTGACTCAACTGCTGCCCGGGCCCGAACCGCCCGGGCGGCTGCTCCGTCCCTGGTCCTCCCCGCCACCCGGCATATCAATATCGCGATTGATGCTTTTTCAGCATAAGTCGGAGCGCCTATAACCATTCCTGTAGTGCTGCGGAAGCGGTCGCCGCCGCCCCCTGTTGCCCGCGCAACAGGGGTCCGGCAGCGGTGCCGTGCCGTGCCGATGCCGATGCCGGTGCCGCAACAGCAAAACCGGTAGTGCCGCCCCATGCTGGCGTGTAGCCACTTGGCGCCGCAGTTGCTGTACCGCCGCCGTGCCAGCCGAGTTAAACAGGATGCCCACCATGCCCGAGTCCCTCTCCCCGTCGCAGCGCCACGCCGCCCCGTCCTTCATGGAGCAGGCGCAGCAGCTGGCGGATAGCTTCAAAGCCACTGCCGCGGAACGTGATGCCCGCGGCGGCACGCCATTGGCAGAGCGCAACCAATTGCGCGCCAGCGGCCTGCTGGCGCTGAGTATCCCGCGTCAATACGGCGGCCTCGGCGCCGACTGGGCTGACACCCTGGCCGTGGTGCGGCGGCTGGCTCAAGCGGACAGCTCGCTCGCCCATGTGTTCGGTTTTCAGCACCTGATGCTGGCCACGGTGCAACTGTTCGGCCAACCGCAGCAGTGGCAACCGTGGCTGGAGCAGACCGCTCGCCACCAATGGTTCTGGGGCAACGCGCTCAACCCGCTGGATCGGCGCACGCTGTCGCGCCGCGTGGCCGGCGGGCGCGAGTTTTCCGGGCACAAAAGTTTTTGCTCCGGCGCCGCCGACGCGCAGATGCTGATCGCCTCGGCATTGGACGAAAGCGCTGATGGCCGCTTACTGATTGCCGCTATCCCTGCGGACCGCTCCGGCATCACCGTGCACGGTGACTGGGACAACATCGGCCAGCGCCAGACCGACAGCGGCAGCGTCAGCTTCGAGCGGGTGCGGGTAGAGGAACAGGAATTGCTGTTGGAGCCGGGCCCGCTGAGCACGCCCTACTCCTGCCTACGGCCGCTGCTGGCACAACTGATCTTCACCAACCTGTTTGTTGGCGTCGCCGAGGGCGCGTTCGAGGATGCTCGCCATTACACCCGCCACCACGCTCGTCCGTGGTTCCGCGCCGGGGTGGCCAGCGCCAGCGCCGACCCTTATGTGCTGCATCACTACGGCGAGTTTTGGGCGGCGCTGGAAGGCGCGCGGCTGTTGACCGACCGCGCCAACCAGCAATTCGACCACGCCTGGCAACAGGGCGCGCGACTGAACGCCGCCGAACGTGGTGCGCTGGCGGTGGCAATCACCACCGCCAAGGTGGCCGCCAGCCGCACCGGCTTGGATCTCAGCAGTCGGCTGTTCGAGGTCACCGGCGCCCGCGCCACCCACGGCCCGCTGCGGCTTGATCGCTACTGGCGCAATCTGCGCACCCAAACGCTGCACGATCCGCTGGATTACAAACTCAACGAGCTGGGCGACTGGGCCTTGAATGGCCAGTCTCCCACGCCCACGTTCTATTCCTGAGGCCGACCATGCAGCTGTTCACCCTGCCCCCGTCACCGGCACTGGCCACCTCGATCCGCGCCACCGCGCAAGTGTTCGAAGACCCGCGCTCACAAGCGCTGTTGGCGCATCTGCGCCAAGTGGCGCCAAGCGATGCCAGCGTACTGATCATGGGCGAGACCGGCACCGGCAAGGAGCTGGTGGCGCGCCACCTGCACCAACTCAGCAACCGCCGCCAAGGTCCGTTCGTGGCGGTCAATTGCGGCGCCTTCCCGGAATCGCTGGTGGAAGCCGAACTGTTTGGCCACGACAAGGGCGCCTTTACCGGCGCGTTGTCCGCCAAGGCCGGTTGGTTTGAAGAGGCCCACGGCGGCACTCTGTTTCTCGATGAAATTGGCGACCTGCCGCTGGCAGTGCAGGTGAAACTGCTGCGGGTATTGCAGGAGCGCGAAGTGGTGCGGCTTGGCTCGCGCAAGAGCGTGCCGATCAACGTGCGGGTGTTGGCGGCGACTAATGTGCAGTTGGAACAGGCCATTAGCGCCGGGCACTTCCGCGAGGACCTCTACTACCGCCTCAACGTGGTCAGCCTGGCGCTGGATCCGCTGCGCGATCGGCCCGGTGACATCCTGCCACTGGCACGCCACTTCATTGCCGATTACAGCCGCCGACTCGGCTGCCCACCGGTGGCACTGGGCGCCGACGCGCAGCAGAAACTGCTCGGTTACAGCTGGCCAGGCAACATCCGCGAACTGGAAAACGTGGTGCACCACACGCTGCTGTTGTGCCGCGATCGCCCGATCGGTGCGGATGACCTGCATCTGTCAAAACTGAAGCTCCCAGCGAGAACCAACACGCCGGACGCCGATGACAGCGCCGAGGCCCTGCTGGCGCGGGCCTTCCAACGGCTGTTCGACGACGGCAGCAGCGCCCTGCATGGCCTAGTGGAGCAGGCGCTGCTGCGCGCCGCCTACCGGTACTGCCATTTCAATCAGGTTCACACCGCCGAACTGCTGGGGCTGTCGCGCAATGTGCTGCGTGCGCAGCTGATCCGCAGCGGCGAATTGGTGGTGAAAAAACGCCGGCCGGCGGCGGCCGGGCACCTGGCCAACGGCTTACCTGCCAGTCATTTGTCCCGCTGACGCGGTGACCTTGTTGTCTCGATGAGGACGGTTCCATGTCTGTAGATGTGTTCTGGTTTTTGCCCAGCTCTGGGGATACCCGTTATCTGGGCCATTCCGCCAGCGGCCGCCCGGCCAGCAATGCCTACCTGCGCCAGATCGCGGTGGCGGCCGACCAGCTTGGTTACGACGGCCTGCTGATTCCCACTGGCGCCAGCTGCCTTGATCCGTGGGTGACCGCAGCCAGCCTGGTGCCGGTGACGCAGCGCATCAAGTTGCTGGTAGCGCTGCGCACCTCGCTTGGCAACCCCACCGCCTCCGCGCGCCAAGCTGCCAGCCTGGATGAGGCCAGCGGCGGCCGCTTGCTGCTCAATGTGGTGCCCGGCGGCGATGCCACCGAACTGGCCGCTGATGGCGTGTTCTATTCTCATGACCAGCGCTACCAAGCCGCGCATGAGTTCCTCACCATCTGGCGCCGATTGCTGCAAGGCGAAACGGTGGACTTCAACGGGGAGCATCTGCGCGTGCAAGGTGCGCAGAACTTCTTCCCGCCGCTGCAAAAACCCTATCCGCCGTTGTACTTCGGCGGCTCCTCCCCTGCCGCCCATGCGCTGGCCGCCAAGCATGTGGACGCCTACCTGACCTGGGGCGAACCGCCGGCCGCCGTAGCGGAAAAAATTGCCGATGTGCGAGCCCGCGCCGCTGCCCACGGCCGCAGTGTGCGCTTTGGCCTGCGCCTGCACGTGATCGTGCGCGAAACCAACGCCGCTGCCTGGGCCGCCGCCGAAGCACTGATTAGCCAACTGGATGACGCCACCATTGCCGCAGCGCAAGCCAACTACGCCAAGATGGATTCGGTCGGCCAGCAACGCATGGCGGCGCTGCACGGCGGCCGCCGTGACCGCTTGGAAGTGGCGCCCAATTTATGGGCAGGCGTCGGGCTAGTGCGCGGCGGCGCCGGCACCGCGTTAGTAGGCGATCCAGAAACAGTGGCAGCACGCATTGAGGAATACCGGGCGCTGGGCGTGGACACCTTCGTGCTGTCCGGCTACCCGCATCTGGAAGAGGCTTACCGCGTGGCCGAACTGCTGTTCCCGCTGCTGCCGGGCAAGGGCCGAGTGACTGCCGAAGGCGCCTTCACCGGCGGCGCCTTCGACGTACGCGCAACGGCTGCGGAGCGACGCGCATGAAAGTGATCGACATGCGCTGCCGCCCGGCATTCCTGCACCCGTTCTTCGGCGCCGTGCCCGGCTCGGCGGAGCACCAGGCGGCGCGCTGGCTCAACCGCCGGGTCGGCACGCGCGGTCCCGACCACCATTTCGAACGCTCACTGACTGTCGACGGTTTTCTCGCCGAAGTGCGCGACGCCGGCCTGCACCGGGCGGTGGTGGTGGGCCGCCACACGCCCAGCCAGTGGCTGCCGGATCAACAGATTCATGACGTCGTCACCGGCCATCCAGAGTTGATCGGCATCGGCGCGGTGGACCCGGCGCTACAAGGCATCGAACAGGCGCTGGCCAGTGTCGATCACGCGCTGGACGTGCTCGGCTTGGCCGGCATTGATCTGGAGCCGGGCTTTGCGGAACCAGCACGGCACCCGGACGACCCACTCTATTGGCCGCTCTATGAACACCTGCAGCGCCGCCGCACGCCGCTGTTACTGATGAGCGGGCCCACCACACCGGATCCCTCTTTTAACGATCCGGCGCGGCTGGCAGCAGTAGCACGCGCGTTTCCAGACCTGACGTTGGTGGTGTACCACGGCTTCTGGCCGAACGTGCAGCAGGCGCTGGGGGTGGCATTCCGCTACCCCAATATCCACTTGGTGCCGGACATGTACCTGTTCTTGCCCGGCAGTCACGGCTACATCGAGGCCGCTAATAGCTTCCTCGCTGACCAGTTGTTGTTCGGCTCGTCCTACCCATTCCGGCCAATCCGGCAAAGCATCGAGGACGCGGCAGCGATGGGCTTGGCGGATGACGTGCTGGAGAAGTTTTTCTACCGCAATGCGGAGCGGGTGCTGGGGCTAGTGACTGACGGCTGATTGATGTGACCACTCGGCACCCGTGGATGGGCTTTTTTCCGCGCTGGCATTTGTTCATGGCGGAGCACGTTTTTTCTGCAGGACACTGAGTTTTTATCGTTATCTAGCGCTGAAAATAGTGCCATCGTGGCCGGTCAATATTTCGAAAACCCTCTATCACTAGGGGCCGCCCTCTGCTTGGTCGCTGCTTGCTGCTGTCTGCTGGCGACCAAAATCTTTCTCATCAGCCGCGCCACTCCATTGCTGCTGCAGTGACTCCGCCAGCAAGAGCCAGTAATCGGGCGTCGCATTCGGCCTCGATAAAAACCGGGTGCCAACCGTCTTCCTGTTGTCGAGAACATCCAGCCGCCACACTTTATGGCTTCCACCGAGGCAGTGTTATTCATGCAAGAAAAGCCGGCACTAGGCCGGCTTTTCTTTCCCTGCAGCACTCTAGTTTCAAGCTACTTTCTGCCGCTGCGCTTCCAGCTCCCGCACCAACGGCAGCACCTTGCGGCCGAAGTATTCCACTTCTTCTTGGAAGTGCAGAAACGCCGACAGTACCAGATCCACGCCCACCGCTTTCAACGCCACGATACGCTCGGCGATCTGTTGCGGGGTGCCGATCAGGTTGGTCTTGAAACCATCATTGTACTGCACCAAATCTTCGAAGCTGGACTTGGCCCAGTTGCCTTCGCCTTCCGGGCTGGCGGCGCCCGCGTTTTTGACCTCGGCACCGAACGCATTGACTGCCTCAGGGTTGGCGCGATCGATGATGTCTTGCAGCACCGCGCGTGCTTCCTGCTCGGTGTCGCGGGCAATGATGAATGCATTGACGCCGATCTTGACGCTGCGTCCTTCAGCGGCGGCCTTGGCGCGCACATCGTCCACCTGCGCCTTGATGCCCTCCGGCGTATTGCCGTTGGTGAAGTACCAATCCGACACCCGAGCGGCCATGTCGCGCGCGGCGCGCGAGCTGCCGCCTTGGAACACTTCCGGGTGCGGTTGCTGCACTGGTTTCGGCTTCAGGCTGTAATCGTGCAGGCGATAAAAATCACCCTGGAAGCTGAATTTCTCTTCGGTCCACACGCCCTTGAGCACGCGAATAAATTCCTCTGAACGGCGATAGCGCTCGTCATGCTCCAGCCACGGCTCGCCCAGCGCATAGAACTCCCCCCGGAACCAGCCGGATACCACATTGATGGCAACACGGCCGCCGGTGAATTGGTCGATGCTAGCCAGTTGCTTAGCCACCACCACCGGATGCCAGGGCCCGGGTAGGATCGCCGCGATGACCTTCAGCTTTTCGGTGGCCGCCAGCAGCGCATGGCTGATCGCCACCGGCTCATGTTGGTACTCGGCACCGTAACCGGCGGTGAAGCGGATCTGCGCTAGACCGTATTCGAACCCGGCCTTTTCGGCGGTCTGCGCCAGCCTGCGGTTGTAATCAATGCCCCAATCGGTGCGCTGTTCGATGGTGCTGACCACCAGACCGCCGCTGACATTGGGAATCCAGTAAGCGAATTTGATCGGTTGCTGACTCATGTCATGTTCCTCCGGAAGGTTCAGGCCGCCAATGCGCGAGCACGGGCCAGATGCTGACCGGCGACGGCGGCAGCACGCTGAATGCGGGCTTGCAAGGTGGGCGACTGGATATGCAAACCATTGAAGTCCGCCTCGCTGGCATAGACGCCAAGCGGCAGCGTCTGCGCTTGGAAGAAACCAAACAGCGGACGCAGTTGGTGATCGATCATCAGCGCGTGACGATCGGAGCCGCCGGTCGCGGCCAGCAACACCGGCACGCCCACCAGCGCCTCGTGGTGCACCAGATCAAACAGATGCTTGAACAAACCGGTGTAGGAAGCCCGATAGACCGGGCTGCCCACCACCAAAAAATCGGCCTGTTCGATGGCGCGCAGGTGCCGCTCCACCCGCTCGGGCACGGCTTCGCGGCGGGCACAGGCGGCCAGCGCCGGCCCCAAGTCCGACAGCGCCACGGTCTGCACCGACAGCCGCCGCGCCGGCTCCAACTGCGCCAACAGGGCATCAATCACCACTTGGGTTCGCGACGCTTTCTGCGGGCTGCCGTTCACTGCCACCACTTTCCATGCTGTTGCTGCATTACTCATTGCTGCACCCCATTTTGGCGGGCGCCGGAATTGGCGTCCCTTGGCGGTCACAGAGCAGGTTCCGTGCCAGCCACGGGACACATCGCCCACCGGGAGCTTGACCGGGCGCTGGCCCGCCTGCCGCTGTGGCCAGCGCCCCCTTGACTGCCGCCGCAGCTGAGCAAGCCGCGGCCGCCGCGCTGCCCGTCAGCCAACAGTCCGGCGTCAGGCTGTTGCCAGGGCAACAGTGACGGATCGGCGCTGTATCCAGGCGCCGCCGCCCCGGCCTCAGTGCTTCTCACCGCGTGATTGCCGCGCCGCGCCCGGCCTGTGCCGCAACACCGCGCGACTGCTGAGCCCTGCACTCGGCCCGCGCTCCCCCGCGGCACAAGCCATGCATAGCGGTGGCTCTTCCCATGCTTTCGACGAGGAGCTTCACCATGTCCAACGCGCTCTCGACCGGCACCGATTACCCGCTGCTGGCAGACCGTTTCCGCCCCATCTTCCAACGCATTGCCGCAGGCGCGCGTCAGCGCGAACAGGACCGCAGTCTGCCGTTCGAGCAAATTGGCTGGCTGAAACAGGCTGGCTTCGGAGCGGTGCGAGTGCCGCGCCAGTTCGGCGGTGCCGGCGCCTCGCTGCCGCAGTTGATTTACCTGCTGATCGAGTTGGCCGAGGCCGACTCCAATCTCACTCAAGCGCTGCGGGGCCACTTTGCCTTTGTCGAAGACCGCCTCAATGCCCACGCCAGCAGTGATCAGCAGCGGTGGTTTGAGCGTTTTGTCGCCGGTGAATTAGTGGGCAATGCCTGGACCGAAGTCGGCAGCGTCAAGCTGGGCGAGGTGGTAACGACGGTGTCTCAGCGCGATGACCGATGGGTGGTGAACGGCAGCAAGTACTACAGCACCGGCAGCATCTTTGCCGACTGGATCGATCTGTTCGCCCGCCGCGACGACACCGGTGCCGATGTGATTGCTGCGGTGCGCACGCACCAGCCGGGCGTGCAACAGCAGGATGACTGGGACGGCTTCGGCCAGCGCACCACCGGCAGTGGCAGCGCCCGTTTCGACAATGCCGAAGTGGAGGCCGAACACCTGTTCGAGTTCAGCACCCGGTTCCGCTACCAGACCGCGTTTTATCAGCTGGTGTTGCTGGCAGTGCTGGCCGGCAACGGCAATGCCGCAGTGGGCGACTTTGCTGAACAGGTGCGCCAGCGCACGCGGGTGTTTAGCCACGGTAACGGCGACCGCGTCAGCGCCGATCCGCAAGTTCAACAGGTGATCGGCCACGCTTCGGCGTTGGCGTATGCCGCCACGGCTACCGCACTGCGGGCAGCGGACCCGGCGCAGCGCGCCTACTTGGCACGTTTCGCTGATGATGCCGAGGCCGAGCGCAGCGCGAATATCGATGCCGAGCTGGAATCCGCCCAAGGGCAGGTCGTTGTGGCGGAGCTGGTACTGCGGCTGACCAGTGACCTGTTCAACGCCCTCAGCGCGTCTGCCACCCGCAGCGGTCTGCAGCTGGACCGCTACTGGCGCAACGCCCGCACGGCGGCGTCCCACAATCCGCTGATTTACAAGCAGCGCATTATCGGCGACCGCGAGATCAACGGCACCGAGCCGCCGTATATCTGGCAGATCGGTAGCGGCGCGCAGCACGCGTAAGAGCCGTCCGTACCGGGGCGTCTGCCGAGCCGCTCCGGCACGCACACGGGATGCGCCGTTGAAGCCACGACTGTTGGCCCGGCAACAACAACGCCCGCCGACTGCCCGGCCACCAACAGCGCAGGCACTGTTTCTGCTCCACAGCCCGCAAAAACCAACAAACGGAGATTGGCACGCTTCGTGAAAGAGCCATCCAGCCTGCCTGATCCAGTCCGGACGGCGGGCGCTTTATCGCGCCCTGCGCGCTGTTGTGTCTGCCTAGAGGACCTGATTGATGCCCGTTTTGCACCGGCGCCTGCGCGCCTTGATTGTTTCCCTGTTAGCCGCCAGCACGGTGCCGGCGCTGGCCGCTGACAGCCCCTGGCAACTGCGGGTGGGGCTGTCGAGCATCGTTGCTGACTCCGATCCCGGTCGTATCACGCCGGGCAAAATCACCATCAACAGCGACACCGGACCGTCGCTGAACCTGAACTACTTCTTCACGCCGAACCTGGCTCTGGATGTGCTCGGCGGCCTGCCGTTCAAGCACACCCTGAAACTCGATGGCAGTGCCGTCGGCCGCACCCGCCACCTGCCGCCGATCGTGTCACTGCAATGGCATCTGGCACCGCAAGCGCCGGTGCGGCCTTACCTCGGGCTGGGGGTGAACTACACCTATTTCTTCGATGAAAAGCTGGATGACGGCTCACGGCTGCAGCTGTCGGATTCCTGGGGCATTGCCGGCCAAATCGGCGTCGATCTGCCGCTCAACGAGCGTTGGCAAATTGGCGCCGACGTGCGTTACGCGCGCATTGCCAGCGACGTGAAAATCAATGGCGACAAGGTCGGCAAAGTAGACATCGACCCGTTCGTCTACAGCCTTACCCTCGCCCACCGTTTCTGAAGGAACTGCCCATGTCCTTGTCCAGTATTGCTGAACCTGAACAGCTGGTGCTGTCACAACCAGCCCGACCCGCCACCCGTGTAGCCAGTGAAGCCGATGCGGTGGCCGCCGCAACAGCGCTGGCGGCCGAGTTCCGCCGCGGCGCCGTAGCGCGTGACCGCGAACGGCGACTGCCGATCGAAGAACTGTACGCTTATTCGCAAAGCGGCCTGTGGGCGATCACGGTGCCGCGCCAATACGGCGGCCTCGGTGCCAGCCATCGCACCGTGGCGCAGGTGTTCAAACTCATTGCCGCTGCCGATGGCTCGTTGGGGCAATTGCCGCAAAATCATTTCGTCATCCTTGCCCACCTGGCGCTGGACGCCAGCCCGGCACAGCAACGTTTCTTCTTTGATCTAGCGCTGTCCGGCGCCCGCTTCGGCAATGCGTTCTCGGAGCGCGGCGGCAAGCATGTGGCGGATTTCAAAACGCTGATCACCGCCGCTGATGACGGCGGCCATGTGGTGAATGGCGAGAAGTTCTTTTCTACCGGCGCGCTGCTGGCGCACTGGATTCCGATCGTCACCGTGGACAGCGACGGGCGTCCGCATCTGGCGGTGGTGCCACGCGACACTCCGGGCCTGACGGTGATCAATGACTGGTCCGGCTTCGGCCAGCGCACCACCGCCAGCGGCACCGTACGGTTGGAGCAAGTACGGGTGCCCGCGGCACAGGTGGTACCGATCTGGAAGGCGTTTGATCGCCCCACCGCGGCCGGCGCCATCTCGCAGTTCATTCAGGCCGCCATCGACGCCGGCCTCGCCCGCGGCGCGCTGGACGATACGCTGGATTACGTGCGCCGCCACACCCGCCCGTGGATCGATTCGGGGTTGGAAAAAGCCACCGATGATCCCTACCTGCTGCAACAAATTGGCGACATCCATATCCGCCTGCGGGCAGCGGAAGCAGTGCTTGATCTGGCGGCTGATGCCATCGATCACGCGCTGCTGCACCCCGACCAGCACAACGTGGCACAAGCATCGCTGCTGACCGCAGAAGCCAAAGTGCTGACCACTGAGGTGGCGCTGCTAGCCAGCAATCGCCTGTTCGAGCTGGCCGGCGCCCGCGCCACGTTGGAGGAACACGGCCTCGACCGACACTGGCGTAACGCGCGCGTGCACACGCTGCATGATCCGGTGCGTTGGAAGTACCACATTGTCGGCAACCATGTGGTCAACGGCGTGGCGCCGCCGCAGCATCCGTGGAGCTGATTTTGCTTGGTGTGTCGGCGGGGCGGCGGTATTGGCGCCGGCTGTGCGACTGATTCCCGCCGCCCCCACACCGCCGGCGTCTCTCTCGCTTGGCCGTTGCCGGCTAGCGTTATTGGGCAGCGCTGTCAGCTTTATATCCGCTATCTGCTCACAACAAACAGGCACCACAGTGGTTCCCGTGCCGCTGCTTTGCAGCGGCTGTGCGTTGTAGCTCACTGTTAACCCCGGCGGCTGTTTTAGTTGCACATCCGCATTGCGCCGGCGGCCCGAGCCACCCGGCAACTGCACACAGGAAAGCGCCAACGGCACCGCCCAGTTATGGGGCCAAATGTCCGGCAGCGGCACCACGCTAGCTTCCTTGGAGACACAGCGCCTCCACAGAGTGGCGCCGTTCGACTGCGGCCAGAGGTGGGTTTGCAATGGCTGAACGGGAAAGCAAAAAAAGCCGGAATATCCGGCTTCTTTATCGTTGCTGCGCTGCTTGGGGAGCGGACTGGCCGCTTTCCACCAACGGTGGGCCAGCAACCTTCGCCAACGCTACCTTTACTGGTTTCTAGTCACGCCGACCACGGCTACCAGTTCAGCCTGAACCCCGCCTGCGCACCTTGCGCCAGCGCGTCGGGCACACCGGCAGTCTCGGCGTGTTGCCGCCAGTTGCCTACCGCCTCGCACACCTGCGCCAATATCTGCCGGGTCCGTGCCGGCTTCAGGTCGGCAAAGCGGCCGAAAGCCAATAGGTCATCCAACACGAAGCCGGTGGTTTTGCCATTCACAGACATCTGGTGCTGACTGGTCCAGGCGCCATCCGGGTTCCAGGCGTAAACCACATCAAATGCCGGCGACAGCGACCACTGCCCACGCCGGTTCATTAGGAATGCGATGTTTTTGACGTGGTCATCTTGGTTGCGCAACACGATATTGAGAAACGCTCGCCGCACCTGTTCATCGATGGCCGCCTGCCCCAGCCCCAACAACCGGATGGTCTCCAGCGCCTGCTCGTAGGCGTAGGCCCGTGGCTGGTTGAAGTCAAAGTGTCGCAACGCCCCCAGCGACAGCATATGCAGCTTGCCACCGTCCGCAGTGCGGTCGAAGCGGCGGGTCATGAAGTGCGCCCGCCCGCCTTCCTCGTACAAGCGGCTTGGCGCCATCGACACCCCGGCCTGCAGGGCCGCCAGATAGCAGGCGTATTCCAAGCGCCCGAAGCCCAGCGGATCGGCTAGCTCCTTGTCCGCATTGCCAGACACCCCATCGAACTTCAACAGCCAGTGCTCGAAACCGGCGCGGGTATCCACCTGACCGGAGCGGAACTCCCCGGTGACGGGGTTCCACGCCAGTACTGCTTTGGCGCGCGCGCCGCCCGCCGAGGTACCCACCTTAAGGATTTCCCCCAACGCTCGGTCATCGTGATCCGGGCCAAGATGGCCGGACAGATGCTCGCGCTCGGCCAGCACATCCGCTGCCAAGTTCACCAGCTGCTCGATGTCCAGCGTGCCGGCGCCGGCTTCGCGACTCAACCGGGCTGGCTGGAACTCCAGCGCGCCCATGCCGCGAGTGCCGGTGTAGCAGAGTCGCTCCACCGGATTCATGCTGCCGGGCGAGCGGCCTTGCTGCGCCAGCCAGCGGTCAATCAATAGGTTGCCGAACTTGTCCGGCAGGCTATCCGCCAGCAGGCCGGGCAGTCCCTTGAACGTGTCGCGCGGCAAGGCCGGAAAATCGAATACCCCAGCGCGTAATGGCAACGTGAAGGGCGCTAGCTGGATGCCGGAAGTCAGGAAGGCGGGGTCATACTCGAACACACCGTAGCCGCGAGCGTCATCCCAGACCACCGCGCCGATGCGGCGCCCCCACAGCCAGACCTCGGCGCGGGTCATGACTCATCCCCCCAGGTCCAGGGCTGATCCGCCGTCGGCGCCGCCACCGGACGCGCACGCTGCCGGCCAGCGGCCTGGCCAGAGCGAGGGTCCAGCGGGCTCAAGGTGGCATCCGGCACCAGCTGTAACAAGCGCTCTTCGATGTCGAGCGCACGCAGCACCCGCACCAACGTCTCCAAGGTGCCGCCGCCACTTTCCAGCTTGCTGACGGTCATACGGCTGACGCCGGCGGCACGGGCAACGTCTTCTTGGCGCAGGTTGCGCGACAACCGATAACGCTCCAGCTGAGCGCCGAAGCGAGCCATGACGTCCTTGATCGGCAGGGTATTAAGATCGTCATAACGCATAGGAAACGCATCCCTATTCATTGCAATGCCCACAATGTATAGAAAAGATATCCTTAAATCAAAAAATAATGATAGTAAAACAGATCTCTAGTGCGCCTAATCCGCCATAAAGACTATATTTTTTATCTTTATACGATCACAGCTCGTTATGCCTGCACCACGATGCCACTGTGACAACGCGCCATTATCGAGGGATCGTTTTCCTCAAAATGCGTTCCAACCCCAGCAATCTGATGCTGGAGCCCTGACATGCCGATGCCTCTTCGCCACCTGCCCCCAGCCCTGATACTGGCCATCCTTTCTGCCTGCGCCGCCCCCCAGCCCACGTCCCCCACAGCGCTAATGCAGCAGAACAGCGAGCGGGCGGAACGGGCACTGCAACAAGAGCGCCCATACCCAGCCCGACAATCAGATCCGGCACTGGCGCCCACAGCGCCGATGACCCCCGAGCAATTCTTCTGCCACCCAGACGCCCAAGGTGGCTATGACAGCCCTTCCTGCGCGAAGGCGACCCGCCATGGCAGCGCTCTTGCTGAGGAGCGCAGCGCTCGACAAAAACGGGACTAGCGCTGAGGCTGCCGCAATGGAGGCTTAGCTGCGCGCGTAACAGCAATCAGCAAAGGCGGGAGTCACTTGGCGCTGGACAGAATAATGCCCAGCATCCTCTGCAAACCTTGATAATCAGTGTCAGCACCTCTGGCAGACCGACATGCCTCCGCCATGGCGCTAGCCGATACAGCAGTCCAGCAAAAAACGAAACCTGACAGCTCCGCCAGCTGATCAAACAGAACCCGCTGAGTCCTGCCGTTACCCTCCCTGAAAGGGTGGAGTTCATTGATTCGGCCAAGGTAGTACGCAGCTCTCTCGGCGAACGCCTCAAGCTTGAGTCCCCGAAGCAGGTTCTCCCTATGGAGTTCCTGAAATACTTGCTCTGCTTTTTCTTCGATCAGCCGGTAGGGAAGAAAAAGCCTTCCACCCTTACTGATTTCGGTTTGCCGAACCGTCCCAGCCCAATCATAGACCGGTGAAAACAAGGCCTCATGGATTCTGCACAAATGGGCCAAATCGAAGCTTGCCTCCACAGGATCGGAAACCAACCCCGCCATCAGCAGCGAAGAAATTTCAGCTTCTACCGCCATCAATGTTTGGGTATCAGTGATACAGAGCTTGTTGCGCAGGCACATAGAACCAGGAATCAGGTATGGATCTTCATCCTGCTCATGATCGTAGTGCTCATAGCCCGTCATCGAAGACGGTTCAGGCTGGGAGGTATCGCTGAATAACTCGGTCTACTGCCTTATCAACAGGCATCCGACCGGACGCGATAGCGAGCATAGTGATGCGGGTACGCTTGGACACAACCACGTTCTCAATGGCCAGAGAGCCAATGGCTTGATCGACCTTGAACGAGACCTCTTCGCGAGACAGATGCCGTTTCATGGAACCACCAACGGGTTGTATTTTGCAGGGCGGCCAGTGTGGCAGTCGGCACTGCTGCATGCAAGTCACCGCAGTGCTCCAGCTGTACGCAGCACTGGCCGCCTGCCCACTCCACCATCTGGCTGAGCAGCAGAACAGGTGCTGCATCAAGAGCACCAACGCAAAACGCGCAAAAAAGAGTCGACGCTGGCGCCAACGGTACTCCCCGGAGCAATTTTTCTGCCAAACAGACGCCCGGGACTGCTACGGTCCCCCCCCCCCGGCGCCAAGGCCACGCACTAACCGAACAGTCAGCCGAATCGGGAGGTGCCCCGCCGAGCGGTGCTGGAAACGCACCGCAGTCACGGCCAGCCTTTACATGTTTTTACTGCCTAAGGTTGCCGAAACAGTTGGCCCGGGGCAGATTGGCCTCCTGCCAGAAACCGCAGGCAGGCCATCTTTTTTGAAGACCGGGGCGGTCCGGATTTGTCATCAAATCAGCCGAATCGGATGTTCAAAAATGATCCTGCTGCAGCCGGTTACCCGGCGTTTCGTTTATATCCTGCTGTTTGAACTGTTTGCCATTCCCCTCTCCACCGCGCTGCTGATGATGTTCAGCGGCGGTGCGGCCTCGGACTCTGTGCCGGTGGCCATTGCGGTGTCCGTGATCGCCTTGGTGTGGAATTTTGCCTTCAACTCGCTGTTCGAAGCTTGGGAGCGACGCAGCCTGATCCGCGAGCGCACACTGAAAGTGCGCCTGGTGCATGCCACCGGATTCGAAGTCGGCCTGTTCCTGTTCACCATTCCGCTTTACATGTGGTGGTACGCGGTGGGGCCTTGGATGGCGTTCAAAATGGAAGCAGCGATTTTGCTGTTTTTCTTCGTCTACACCTTCGTGTTTACGCTGCTGTTTGATCGGGTGTTTGTGTTGCCGAGAGCGTGAGGGGGCTGCGGCTGATGCGCTCTCGAATACCAATGATAGGTAGGGTCAGCAAGACGGGACTTCGACGCTATCGCGCTCCCTGCTTTGGCAAAGAGGCCACAGCTGTCTGCAATAATTCCGGAGCGGCTACTAAGACTGCGAATAGGCTTATTGAAAGTCAGCAGTGCCTACTCCGACCAATGCACTGCTTGATAGCCACCGCACTATGTCCTCAAGCAACGTGGCGTCCGTAACTCCTAGTAGGTCTAGCTCGCTCTGCGCCTTGGAGCGAGCCTGCTCGAAGTCTCCCTGCTCCGCCAAGACGACAATTAATTGTGCGGTGGTATTGGCCCTATCCGGTAGCCCCGGTGTGGCGTGGAGAGCTTCCAACAACTCCTGAGAACGGGCCAAGTGACTCTGCCGCCGGGCCAGCACGGCCGCATCGTAAACTTGCTGCCATAGTTCCGGAGCCGGCGGTAATTCTGGAGCTTTACTTTGAATAGCCACCACCGCTACGTTGCAGTCGGCTACCCAGCCCTCATCGACAGAGACCACACGCTCTTGCAGTCCCCCCATGCGCACCTGAATGGGATGACGCTCCGCCCAGACGGCGGCCACTGACTGTTTTCCTCCGGCAAGCCTTACTAGGCTCTGGAACCACGCATCACGTTCCGGTCGGCTGAGAAACGAATGGCAGTACTGGCGACCGCGCTGCCCCACCCACTCGCGCCCTGAGGCCTCCGCCTGAAATGCTACTAATGCTCGACGGTACCCTTGCCTCTCGCCCATCCAATAGGCTCTGCGATTAAATTCTTTCACATCGTCACGATCACTAGGCGACGCCAATGTCGGGAGGGGGCGGTCAGCATACTGGAGTAGCCAACTTCGCGGCCCACTAACCCTGTCTCCAGCTGCGGCCACAGCTATTCCGCACCCGAGTATCAAAGCAGCCCTGACCGCCAAGGAAGTGAACTTAGAAGTCGTTATCCAGGATAACCCGGCCACTCGGCCCCCGCGGATTATCTGCCGCTTCATTCAGACCTCCAGACGGCTGCTTGGCAGGTGCCGTTGCATCCCCAGCCTTGCGGGCCTGACGCGACAACGACGGCATATACACCGCGACCGTGTTCATCCAGTAGCCATCCTCGCTGGGAAAACTCTTCACTTGCACACCTGGTGGCACCACGCCCTCGGTGGCGGCACGACCCTCAGCGGTCATCCGTAACTGGTTCAAGAACCCGTGGCGAGTGTCTTGCAGACGTTCAACATCCTCAGCGGGGCCCTGCTCGCCTAACTGTTGGGTGAATTGCTGGCTGCCCTCAAGCTGCTTCTCATCAAAGCTTCCGCTCCAGTACAGCTCCGTGCCCGTCAAAAAACTCACGAGAGCTTGGTTAGCACGTGACGCTGATTGGCGTTGAGCCAGCTGGCGGAACTGGCGCTGGATCGGAGCGTCCGTGTGCTGACGAATGATGGCACTCCCGAAACCTATGACAATGTTTTCCCCAGTCTCAGGATTACTGATCAGCCGCGCCCCCATTGGGGGAACCACCCCCAGACTGATCTCACGAGCCACATGCTCGAACGCTGCATCCGGGTCTGCAGTCGCCACTACCGCAGCGCCCACTCTATCGACCGCTAGCCGAGTACGGGTGCTACTAGCCAGCATGACTTGGACGGTCTTGTCTTCGGGCCGATCATCCACAGCGTAGACAACGGCTCCGGACAGCATGCCCTGAGTAATGTCCTTACATTTCTCACTCACACTGAGACTGTCATTAACCAGCGTCTCGGAACCCGTATCTATCACCAAGCTCTCGCTTTCCATCGCTTGTACGCACTGCTGGGAAAGGCCTTCCGAATGTCGAACCAGTCCTCCTTGAGCAGCCATAAATGCACGAGAATAAGCGGCACGCTTACTCATCAAGGTGGCGTTGAGGTTGTCGTAGGTCCTGTAGCTAGCGCTAGCGCCGGACAGCACGCCCAGTCCCGTGGCTGTACGAACCACCTGTACACCTTCTCCTTCAACCATAAGCTGTTGATAGGCATACCCCAGCGCATCTTGCATGGACTCCGCCACCACCATTCCTTGGTGCTCGGACGTCGCGCCACTGGGACGGCTCTCACCACCGGCCGCAGGCGGAACGAAGTCATCAAGAGATAGCGCATGCAGAGGCGTGCTCCACAACCAAGCCAGGGCCAGTCCAGTTCCTACTCTCAGGTATGCTGCTCTCATCATCACTCTCGCAATATTCCCAATCTGCTCTGTCTCAGAAGCTCACCAATCCGACTCGAGGGTCTTCTGCATGGTGCTAATACCGCTAGAAGCAGGCGTAGCAGCGCTGGGTGGCGGACGGTTGTTGCTTTCTCGTGTAGGTGATGCGGGCGGCTCCGCCAATGGTCCACGTAAGATCAGTCGCCCAGGCCCAAACAGATCGCGCAAATCCCCACTCAGCTCCAGAACCTGCGCTTGCGCCAGTTTGCTCTGGACATCGGTAATACGGACCCGGCCTACATTTAGCTCCTGATGCCCGAGGCTTTCTCCGGTGTAAGAATCGTGGATCACTTCTCCGCGCTGAATCAGTCGGTAGACTTGCCCAGCTTTCAGCAATCTCCCGCCCTGTCCGAGGAACAAAGATTCACCGGAGATGCTTTCGACAGTGATCGGGAAAATGGCATCTACAATGTCGCGGGCCATATCTTCTGCAATACGCTGGACCAGCCTCTGCAGATCAGCCCCCTCTTGAGAGCGAGTCAGGCTCTCAGCCAGCTTCACCTGTCCAGTAGCCGTCTCGACAATGCGGTACTGCAGCCGAACACGGCTGGTCTGGTTAGTTAAAGTGCGCCCCGCTAACTCTGTGCGCTGGGTCATCACCTGAGCTTGGTCGATATGTCCCACCAGCATCAGATCTGTACCGAGTCGTTGCCCTAGACGGGCCATTTCTTCAATGGGGGCGCTGGCGGACGATGCAATCTGCATCTCGCTTTGACGCTCATTCTCAAAGGTGCGATCTAACACTGCGAAGCGGCGACTTTGAGTCAAATAAGTATTTAGCTCGCTGGCGAGGGCCCCTTCGATGGACTTATCTACCCCTCTCTGGGCTGGCCTAAAGGGGAGCACCACAATCCGCAGTCGATCGGACTGGACCGATCGCTGATAGGCCGCTACCTGTGCCTCCACCTGCACTCGCCAATGGCCCCCCATATTCTCTTGGGACACAATCCGATAAGCCTTAACCGCTCCCCCTGTCGCTTGGGATATCGCTTCCGCATTAGCAGTCGCAGAGGCGAAATCAGAGCTGGAGCTGGTCTCAAGTGCTACCGTCACCTCGGCCATAAACTGGACCGCCTCAACATGCACCCCATTGACTTGAGCCAGCGCCGACACCAAAGCTGAGGCGGTTGCCTGAGCTAGGTTCTGACCTTCTCCCGTTCCTTCAACAGTTACTACATGGAGGCCGGCGGCCAGAGAAAATGGAGCGGCAACGAGCAGTGAAACTAATACTAGAAGCCTTATAAAAGGCGTCTTGCTGCCCATCCTCCCCGGCCCCCCGCTCATGTCAGAGATCTCCCAAGCGGGCTTCGACGTCGCTCACATCCACGTTATTGCTACGACCATAACCAATGAAGGAGCGGGTCGTACCTGACCAAGCGCTAATCAGATCAGGCAAGGAGGAAAGCACTGCTGTGGCTTCGCTCAAAGCGCCTTTTAATTTGCGCGCCTTCATCGGATTGGAGCGCAGTGAGCCGGACACAGCACTTTGTGATGATGCCGTCCAAGCTTGGAACGCCTCCCCTAACTGACCACTTTGACGGGTTCCCTCCACGTAGTGCGGTAATGCGCTGGTTAGGGTTTTCAGTCCTTCGGACGAAAGCGCTTCACTCTCGCTCACCCCTTTTTCGATCAGCTCCTGATTCTCACGGGTCATTTGAATATCGCGCTTGACCGCGTCCGCTCCTGAGACGTTCCCACTTGCATAATTACCGGCGACTGCCTTAGTGGCCGCAGCCTGCTCGCGGAATCCCTGCGCTTCAAGAGTCAGCGACTGAGCCTGGAGGATCTCGCTCATGGCAGAATGCAACTTACCCATTAGCACTTTTTGCTCGTCGACCAGGGTATCGACGTCGACCGCTGTGCCCGATTCCGATTGACCACCCCGCGTCAAACCACCGAAGGCCGCTTGGGAACTCACTGGTGCCCACATCATGCTTCCCATCACCAGGGCCAAGCCCAGCTTCATCATTCCCTTATTTTTCTGCATTGACGTGCTCTCCCAGTTTTTAAAAAGAAACGTACTTCCCTTAACGCAACTTTCTAGCGTTAAGTTGATCGACCAATGTTCGAGCCGCTTGCTCGGACGCTAATTTCAACCCGTTACGCATGGCGACTTCCGGCTCGGGACCCAGCCCGCTGTACTGCACTGGGCCCACTGACGCCACGTTGCGAGGCAGGCGCCCAGAGATATCCCAAACCTGCCCCCGTACCGATACGGTAACCCGTTGATGCCCGGTTACTGGATCGACGTCATGCATGCCCACGTCCATCGTTCCCACAGCAAAATAATTAACATCGCAAGCACGCGCGGCCTGGATCGCATCTCTGCGGGTACTTACAGACATTTCATTCGACAGCTGAAACTCATTGTTGATGGTGGCCATGTCACTGCCGCCGCAAGAAGCCAGCACGTCACCGTAGAGCACCACATCAAAGCCATATCCACTCAAGGTCTCTGTCATTGCGGCATCGACGTCAGCGCTTGAACGAATACGAAAACTAGTCTCATTTGCCCGACGCTGAGAGCTGCCCCCGGTCGTGTGCTTCTCGATCTCCGCAGATTGCTCCTGCAGCCTTGCCTGTCCGCCAGCAGCGTAGCCGCTACGGCTGGCATCTAGAGCCGTATCGGAGCTGCGAATTTGGGTGCGTCTTTCTTCGAACGACTTAACCGTCTCTGCTTCCCTAGCTACAAAGACAAAGCTAAACAGCTCGCCTTGGATCAGCGCCATATCAGAGGTGCCGGCCCCGTCGGCGTTCAATCGCGCGTTCAGCGCGGCCTCGTTAACGCGAATTCGAACTGACACGGTGTAAAGACGCGCATCGCGATCTACGGCATCCTCGAGCACCGTTGTGTCTGTAACGTACTGATCGAGGTTGCCGACGATGTCTTGCTCAATCCCGCGGTAAGCCGCCATGCGAGAAGGTGAGAAAGTCGAAGTGTAATGACTCCAGGCGCTCAACCGCGCCGCGACAATGGCCTCCTGCCTTAGCTCCGGTTTAGGGCCGGAACTGAAAACACCTTGACGGTAAGGCACAGATGCTTTTCCTCTGTAATCCAGGGCCGCCGCTGTGGACATTAGTAGCGATAGCACCACACCGATGATCAACCGCTCCCAGATACTCACGCTCTTCGCCATTGCTATTTTCATCCCACCTTCATCATCGAGATCTCTCGATTACCTGACGGTTTAGCTCCCGCAGTTGTTTCTGCACCTCACGGCCATCTGACCATTTATTTAGCCAGCGTCGATCCTGCTGGGTGACCTGGACGCAAATTTGGTCTAGAAGCGAAAAAATAGATTCACGGAACGCGGTCCAGTCGTCCAACTGTTGTGCCGAAGAGGGCACTTTCTTCACCGCTCCGAATTTGAACGGGGCATCCAGATAAACGCGGCTGTCATCGTAGTTTGCGATACGCACATTCAGATATGTGCCATATGCCCAAGCCGCCTCCGCAGAATTACTGTCGAGCAACACCTTCTTAAAGCCACGCACAACAAAGTGCACTCGGTAGTCTGGCTCAGGCAGCTCAAGCTGATACACGTCGCCGTTGGCAAAACGAGCGGCCATGCTGGCGCCAATAGCCACACCTTTCGCATAGGGAATGAAGGGCACTTGTAATCGATCAGAAAATCGTTTTCCGAACTGGTCGGCTACCCAGCCCTGAAACACGTCCGGGTCCTGGCCATGCGCCCTCAGCATCTCCAGCGCTTGGTCCTCCAGCGCCACAGACATCACGCGAATAGCGTTCCCATAGCTGGCTCGCACCTCTAGGTCCTGCAAACGCCTAGCAAATTGATGGAAGATGTTGTCCGACTCATTGAAATAAAGGGCGCGAATGAGGCTCGCCTCGGTGCCTGCATCTGGGTCCCCCTGCACCACATGAATCAACTGTCGATCCACCGGGTACGCGGCCAGAACCCTTTTGCTTGAGTAGTCGAATAGCAAGGCCTGCGCATGGAGATCAGCGACCATTTTTGTAGTATCACCAAGCTTTTCTCGGGATACATTTTCCCAGTCAACAAGCATTGCCAGTGCCACCGCGCCTTCAATGTCTGAATGCTCGGCCAGGTTTGTCTCTAAGTGGAGGTGTGCAAGCGGAGCACTGGAAATAGCGTCCCATAGCTCCTGTTGTAGATTAGCCCCGCCTTCCTCCGACCGCTCCTGCATTAGAGCCAAGGTATGAGGGAATGAGGCAGCGCTTTCAGCGGCGGTACCTGACAGAGCAAGTCCAGCAAAGTAAACCGTTTTCTTCTCACCGCCCGCTAACACAGTGTCAGGCACTATTGCCAATGCGATCATTAGGACAGCAATTGCCAGCGGGGCGGCCTTACCATAAAAGTTTCTGAACGTTTTCAACGGGTCACTCATGACAGTCTCGAGCCATAATCAGTGCGATCGTCTGGCCCCGCCGCGCTCTGCATTCCTCTTTGTGAGCCGTGACCTAACAATCAGGAGATGGCGGCGCTGCTTTTTGGGGGAAAAAGCGACCCTAGCGCGAGAGCGCGACAGTTTAGATCGCACTGCACTTTGAGCTGACAGACGGTGGGTGAGGGAGTTGAAGAGATGAAGCGCATATTATTAGGGCATCAACGCGCGATGAGGCAGACACAATATTAAGAATGTGAACTGCCCCTGAGTTGGCAGGAATTTAAGCGGCCTCTTGCTTTTCATCAGGCGTGTTCATAGAGCCAGGATTCCTTAACCCATAATGCACATCACCGAGGGCCACTGGCCCTACGGCAACGGCCCTTGTCTAAGTCAGCGGCGGCAGACACCTCCCGCAGGCTACGAATCTGCTCCAACAGCGCCCGGGTGGAACCGTCCAAGTCGGCAGGCATCGCGGCGCCTTGCACCGCCGGCAGCAGGCGCGTAGCCAGCTGCTTGCCCATCTCAACACCCCATTGATCGAACGGGTTGATACCCCACATCACCGCCTCTACAAACACCTTGTGTTCGTAGAGCGCCACCAACAGACCCAAGCTGTAGGGCGTCAGGGCGTCGAGCAGCAAGGTGGTGCAGGGTTGTCCGCCTCGGTAACGGCTGTGGGGCGGCAGCTGGTCGGCATCGTCGAGAATGCCATCACCGAATGCCATCAACTGCATCTGCGCCAGTGCATTGGCCAACGTCAGGTCGTGTTGCGCCTGCAGCTCCGGGGACGCGCCCGATGGAGTGGCGCACAGCAGATATTCGCAGGCCACGGTGTGGGTGCCTTGGTGCAGCAGCTGGTAGAACGCGTGCTGAGCATTGGGACCCACCTCACCCCAGATAATCGGGCAGGTATGATCCGCCACCCCCTGACCATCGCGGGTCACCGACTTGCCGTTGGACTCCATTTCCAACTGCTCCAGATAGGAGGGCCAGAACTTCAAGCGCCCCTCATAGGGCAGGATGGCACGGGTGTGGATGTCGAGATAATTGATGTTCCAAATGCTGGTCAAGGCCAACAATACCGGCAAATTGGCCATCAGTGGCGTGCCGCGAAAGTGCTGATCCATGGCGTGGCCACCGGCCAAGAAATCACGGAACGCTTGCATGCCGACCGACAACGCGATCGGCAATCCGATGGTGGACCAGACTGAGTAACGGCCGCCAACCCAATCCCAAAACAGCAGTTGGTTAGCCGCAGGAATGCCCCATGCATCCATTCGCTCTGGCGCGGCGGACACGCCGAAGACATGGCGCTGCTTGATTTCCCCCTCGCTCCAACCGGGCAAGCCCTGCTGCAACCATGCCAACGCAGTACGTGCATTGGACAAGGTATCCACCGTGATAAAAGACTTGGACGAAATTACAAAGACGGTGCGGGCGGGATCCAATTGGGCTAGCAACGGGGCCAGTTGACTGCCATCCATGCTGGACACGAAGTGGACGCTGACGCCACCGCTGCGCACACCAGGCAGGTCCCGCAGCGCATGGTGCGCCATCACCGGTCCGAGATCAGAGCCGCCCACCCCCAAGTTGATCACATGCTCCACAGCGTCGCCGCGCACACCGCACCATTGGCGCTGGAAAAATTGCTCAACTATGGTTTCCATTCGCTGCAGCTGCTCGGCGACGTCCGGCGCGCGTGCCGCCAGATCGCGCAGCTGCCAGTGCTTGGCGGCACGCCCTTCGGACACATTCACGGGGTCACCAGCGAACAGCTTTTCTACCCAGCGCGTCAATTCCCGCTCACCGGCTAGCGCGACTAGCTCGGTCAATACACCCACGTCCAAGCGTTGCTTGGACAAGTCCAGGGTCAAGCCATCGAGTTGAAATCGCAGTTGCTCAGCGCGCCTCGGTTCGCGCGCAAACAGAGCCTGCAACGGCGTTGTCGCGAAGTGCAGTGCCCGCTGCCGCAGAGCGTCGCGTGCTGGTGCCATCATGCGTGTTCCATTTTTGCTGGTGCTCAAAATCGTGTCACAGCGGTGGCGCTGACCTCACATCATTATTGTGGCGACTGCACTGGAGGCCCACCGGTCGTAGCGGTCGCCCTACGGCCACAACAGGCACAGGGCTAGGGAGCCGGGCGCTTGCTGAACTCAAACTATGCTGCTTAGCTGCGCCGACCGGCCGGTGGGCATCCGGCGCTGCGGAGGAGCATGCTAGACCGGTTCGCGAAACAAAGCAGTTGCCCACACGGCATCAGCCAGAGCCGCTTGAGTCGTCAGCAATCGGGATAGGTGTACAGGAAGGGACCGCACGCTCGACGAGCCGTGGGCAAGGACCAGCAACTATGGCAATAAGATCTCAGTAGTCACAAGCGGACGCTACGATGGCGCGCGCTTCAGCGGCCAGCTCTGGGTGACGAAGGGCATAATGCAGGAACGCCTGCAAGTAACCGGTTTTGCTCCCGCAATCAAATGCCAGCCCCGTCATGACATAGGCCTCTACGGGCTGCTCAGCGATCAACGCGGCAATTGCGTCGGTCAGCTGAATTTCACCACAGGCATCCGGCCGCACTGCCGCCAACAGCGCCATCACACGCGCTGGCAGCACGTAGCGCCCCACCACTGCTAGGTTGGACGGCGCATCGGTGGATGTGGGCTTCTCGACTACACCGGCCATCTGCGCGCTTTCCCCAGCACCTGGTAGCGCGCCGGCAAGTGACACAATGCCGTAACGGTCCACCTGTTGCGCAGGCACACTCTGTACCAACACCTGCGCCGCGCCGGTCGCTTGAAAGCGAGCCAACATACATGCCAGATCCGGCGATGCGCCGTCAGCTTGATCAACCAGAACATCGGGCAACATCACCACAAAGGGTGCTTCCCCTACCCATTCGGCGGCCTGCCGCACTGCATGGCCCAAACCCAATGGCTGGGGCTGAGGCACGCTCTGGATAGTAACCCCCGGCGACACCAGATCGCGCACTTGTGCAGCCAATGCCGTTTTGCCTCGCGCCTCCAGCGCGGCGTCCAAGTCTGCGTCAATGGACAAGTACTGCTGAATAGCGCTGTCACCAGCCCGGGTCACCAACATGATGTCCGTCACACCGGCAGCGACAGCCTCATCCACCACATACTGGATCGCGGGGCGATCGAACACCGGCAGCAGTTCCTTGGGCATCGACTTGGAAGCCGGCAGCATGCGGGTGCCCAAGCCTGCAACGGGAATGATGGCTTTCTTGACTGCAGCGCTCACAGATTCCTCGAAATAGCGTGGGCCCAGAGTGCCCTGCCGCTCACTGACATCGGCGATCGGGAAGTGCTGACACTAGCGCAGTGCCAGCCAAGCCGGAATGGCAGAACAAACGGGTGATACTGGGATCGATGCCTTGGTGAGGTCACTACGGCTGTACGCCTCGCAGCCAGCGCTGTGGCACGCGCCGAACACAGGTTGTCAGGACGCGCCTTCGCTGCTGTGCCGCGCCGCAGCAGCGGTAACGACAGCCATCATTTGCGCTCTGATACGCTCCAGCGCTGGCTCATCCACTCCTTCAAACCGCAGCACCAGATTGGGAGAGGTATTAGACGCTCGGCACAGCGCCCAGCCGTCGGGAAAGTCCACGCGCAGGCCGTCCAGCAGCGTGATGCGGGCGCCTTCGAACAGTGCGGCCTGCGCCCGCACATCTTCCACGATCAGAAACTTGGTTTCTTCGGTGGCAGCCAGCATCAGCTCTGGGGTCGTCAGCGGCATGGGAAAGCGCTCGAAGTAGTCCGATGCCGGACCATCATGCCGACCAAGGATCTGCAGCAGACGCACCGCGGCCACCATCGGATCGTCCACCCCATACCAGTTTTCACTGAGATAGATGTGGCCGCTGGCCTCGCCGCCCAGCAGCGCGCCAGTTTCTTCCATACGGCGCTTGATCATCGAGTGCCCGGTTTTCCACATTTCTGCGCGGCCGCCGGCACCTTCGATGACACCGAATAGCTGCCCGGTGCACTTCACGTCGAACACCACTTGTGCGCCGGGGCTACGCTGAAGCAGATCTTCCGCCAGTGCCATCAGCAACACATCGGTATAGACAATACGGCCGTTCTCCAACACCACGCCGAGGCGATCGCCATCGCCGTCGAAACCAATTCCCAGATCAGCCCCGTGTTCCTGCACCGCCTCAATCAAGCTGGCTAAGTTCGCCGGATCACAGGGGTCGGGATGGTGGTTGGGAAAACTGCCGTCGACATCTTCAAACAGCGACACCACCTCGCAGCCCATGGCGCGGAACAAATAAGGCACCACCATGCCGGCGACACCGTTGCCGCTGTCGAGCACCACTTTCATCGGACGTGGCAGCCTGTGGCGCGCCAATACATCGTCCAGGTAATCGCACAGTACTTCGCGCTGGAACAACTCTCCGGGCCGTTCGCGCCGTAACTCACCGCTGACGATGCGCTGATAAAGCTGTTGAATCTGCTGCGCCGACAACACTTCCCCAGCGATCATGATCTTGAAGCCGTTGTAGTCCACCGGGTTGTGACTGCCGGTGACCATCACCGCGGAGCGGAGATCGAGCTGGGTGTTGACCGCGTGGTAAAGCACCGGGCTAGGCAGCATGCCCAAATCCACCACGTCGCAACCCGCTACCCGCAATCCAGCGGCAAGCTGGCGGCTGAGCTCCGGGCTCGACAGACGCCCGTCGCGGCCAATGGCCACCCTCACCTCTCCCGCATCACGCGCCACTGAACCCACCGCTTGGCCGATGGCGAAAGCGATTTCGTCAGTGAGGGTGTCGCCGTAGATGCCTCGGATGTCGTAGGCGCGGAAAATATTGGGGTTCAGCATTCACTTATCCTGTCAGCAAGACGCCAACAAAAAGCCGGTGACGCGTAGGGCGCCACCGGCGGCAGGTGCTGCTCTCATAGAGAGCAGTCACGAGACACTACGCAGAAAGGCCAATACTTGGCCCGATACGCGCTCCTTCCGGCACCACCACGTGATAGCCACAACTAGCGCCGGCCTGTAGCCATGCATGGGCACCCACCACAACCCCGCCGGCGATCTGGACACCCACTCCGAGGTGAGCAAAGGCATCCAAGCGAGCGTCGTGGTCCACGGTGGCATTGGCGTTTACCAAAGCACCGCGAGCCAGCACCGCCTCGGTGCCAACCACGGCACCAGCCATGACCGCGATTCCGCGGCCGAGCTTGGCCGAGGGACTGACGATCGACTGCGGATGGAACACGTTCACTAATTCCAAGCCCACGGCCTCGATGGCGTCGCACCATTGAGCGCGCACCTCGTTATTGCCTACCGCTGCTATAGCTCCTTGAGCTTGATCCGCGAACTCTGCCAGCGCCGCCACACAACCAACGATCTCACAGCCCAGACTCATTGTGCGTTCGGGATAGCTGTCATCAAGAAACCACACCCGCTGCCACTCACCGCCGAGCAGTGCCGCTTCGGCAACGCTCTTACCGTGACCACCGGCACCCAGCACCAATAGCGTCTTCATGCCGTTTCCCGCTTGCCGGCGTGGAAGCGCAGCGCCAATGCCAGCAGCGGCAGGTAGGCAATCAGCAAACACAACGCCGGATCCATATAGCCCAGTGCGGCCGCAAACGCCCAAGGACCCAGCCACAGCAGGTTGATGGCCAATACCGCCAGCGTCACTGGGCGGTGGCCGCCCACTTCACGGGAGGCGTATTGGTACGCGTGGGAACGGTGTGCCTCATAAACCTTGTCACCGCGCAGCAAACGGCGGAACAGCGTGAAGGTGGCATCGACGATGAACACGCCCATCAGGATCGACCATGCCCACAGCAATGCAGGCTGTGCTACCGCGGCAAACAACCCCAAGGCACCGATCATCAAGCCGAGAAAGCCACTGCCGGCGTCGCCCATGAAGATGCGCGCCGGCGGAAAGTTCCATACCAGAAAGCCCCCTACCGCTGCTGCTAACAAGAACGACAAGGTCGCGATTTCCAGGGCTCCGATTTGCCACAACAGCGCCCCACCGAGCAGACAGATGGTAATGGCCTGCACACTGGCGATCCCGTCGATGCCATCCATGAAGTTGTACAGATTCAACATCCACACAAAATAGAAGGCGGCCAATACATAGCCGGCAATTCCCAGATCGATTTCGTGTCCCGCCCAAAGCAGGGGCGGCAGCTGCGGCATCCAGGCCAGCACCCAAGCGGCACAGGCGAAATGGGCGATCAGACGCCAGCGGGCCGCAATATGCCCGTGGTCATCCAAGAATCCCACTACTGCACACAGGGCCCCGCCACCAAGCAGCGCCACCAAGTACCACCAGCCTTGCAAGGTGCCGGACAGCACCAGCAGCGACAGCAAGAACGCCACAACAATGGCCACTCCCCCGCCCCGTGGCGTCGGCACGGTGTGGGAGCTGCGCTCGTTGGGAATGTCGATAATGCTTTTTTTAAGCGCATACTGGCGCAGATACCCGGTCAATATCACCGCCAAGGCGAATACAGTTGCTACAGCGATCCACAGCATAAAGGTACTCAATTAAGTTAGGCTGGTTGAGTAAATTTTCTAGAAGTGGTTTTTCCCTGGGACATCCCTCGACAAAGCTCATCTTCAAAACTTCCGGAAAACCGTAGTCCCAACTGGTCTTCAAGTGCTTGCGGATCGATCTCGAAATCGCCCAATATCTTGGTGGCAGCTCTACGCTTACCTAGTAACCAAGCTGCCCAGTTCATAATAAAAACTGGTACGGGTAAAAGCCTTGCTGGCTTCTTCAAAGCCACTGCGATACCTTTAACAATTCGCGCCGTACTCCGCAGCTCTGCCTCGCAAGGCAGAATTATCGTACCAGAGGGTAGTTGACGCTTAAAGGTTAGCCAGAGAACATCACACAAGTTGTACACAGAAATAAGGCTGCGCTTATTTCGAGAAAGACCGAAAGGTAAAGGGACGCCAATATTCACGGCTCGAACAAGGCGCTGAAAATTGCCAGGTGCGCTCAGTGCATAAACCATAGGAGGCCTAACAATAATTAAGCGAGTGCTAGTTCCTTCAAAAATAGCACGAAGCTTATTCTCGGCCTTAAGCTTTGAGACAGCATAGTCATCTACAGGATCGACAGAAGAATCCGGAACCAGCGGAGCGTAAGTTTCAGCTCCGTGCACTCCAATTGATGACATATATATAAAAACGCCCACTCCCGACTTTAGTGCATGCTCAGCCAATAACAGTGTCGCATCTACATTTATGCGCTCAAAGGCTCTGAGTGCCTCATTTCCCTGCAGCCGTGTCTGATGAGCCATGCCCGCCAAGTGATATAAAACCGAAACTCCGTGAAGATGGCTTGACCAGTTACCAACATCTTCTAGGGAATCAATTTTAACCCAAGTCGTGTTTTCAGGCAGGTCGTATAATGCCCGCCGAGACAGCGCCACAACTTCGATAGACTCACGGGAAAGACGGTCTATTAAATGAGAGCCGATAAAGCCAGATGCTCCCGTAATCGCAGCTTTCACAAATTTGCCTCCATAGCTCTTAGCGCGTCCCTCAATTTGATCACTTGGTTCTCACGAATATACTTATCAGCCACTTTCTCTCTATCTTTCATACTTATGAAAGAGGCTACTTTCATCTTGTTGGCGGCATCGAGGGCGCCAACTAATTTATAGGGATCGCATGGCTCTACTAACTGATAATTTGAAAACTCCATTAGTATTCTTTGGGCCTGATCACCGCCGCCATAGATAATGTGCTTTCCTGTTGCTAAATACTCATACAGCTTCGAGGGCATAGCACCAGAAAAGCAAGGAGCCAACTGGGCGTAGAGAACATCAGATTGATTATAGTAATAAATAACTTCTTCCCATGGCACTCTACCAACAAACTCCACGTTGACAAGCTGGAGTCTTTTAGAAAGCTCTTGAACTCGATGCAAATCATTACCTGCACCAATAATTTTAAATTTAATTTTTGGTCGAAGAGCAGCAACTTTGACTAGAGTAGAAAGGTCTTGCGCAAGGCCCACATTTCCGATATAGGATACCACCATGGATTCATTCTGAGACGGCTCCACCTTGCTAAGCCTCTCGAATTGTAGTTGCGACACCCCATTAGAGACCTGAATTACATCCCGGCGTTGACGCATCTTCCTACTAACGTACTTGTACTCGGTATCATTTGTAACAGAAACAACCTCAAAAAAACCCAGCGCTCTTTCAAAAATAATACGAAATAGATATTTAGCAAATCGCTGCGAGACCTTCTGATCAGACAGATATTCCCAGCTAAGATCTCTGATATCGAGAACAACCTTGTATTTCAACAGCAACAACGGTGATAAAAATATCAAGAACATTGAGGGTGCTGTAACTAAGTAGACAGAAGCGTCAACTTTTCTAGCCGTCTTCAACAATTTAAACGCGTCCTTCATTTCCTTAAGAGCGCGTCCAAAAAAACCTGCGGGCTTTTCTAAAGAAAGCGCCACCTCATGAACTCTGACACTGTGAGGAAAGCTTACAGGTTTCCCATCTGATGACGGGCATAAATAATGAACTTCTCTTCCGTCCTCTAAAAAACCATTTAAAAAAGGAATCATTCTATTAGCTACAACTGGCTCGATAAGAGGATAGCTGGTGACGACAACTACTTTCATCTTAGAGTTGGCCTTCACGAATGACCTCCCAACTGAACTCGGTAGACAATGCGCCAGACGACCATGTCACCTCTGCAAATTTATTAGCCTTCATTTCACCAAACTTTGGATACCAAAAACCATCCTTTATTCGAACTTCCAAATTTTCCGCACCGCAAAAAAACACTTTCATTTTAAAATCGCCGCCACAAACACAGATAGCATCTCGATCTAAAATATTAATTTTTACTTCTGGATGGAAATGGAAAAAAGCTGATGCTTCACAAAACTTCCCATTCAAGGAATCTCGGATAGTCAGTCTATCATCCGATAAGCGCCACAATCGCCTGTGCATGCAGCCCCTATAGCCATCGTGAGACGCTTCAAATTCAGCGAATCCCTCTTTAATTACTTGCCTAATAATACTTGCTCTGGCCTTGCGCCCAACACGGAACGACGACCAAACATCTGAAGAGTTTTTACCGTCAACTACTACAGTGTTGTGAGCTGCTGTAGAGCGTTGATAGAGTCGTTCGGGCGTTAGCTCATAGACCGAAGTACCCGAATTCACTACAACTCGACTAAGGCCTAAACTAAGCTCAAAACTGAGGCTATCCGCATGAGCGTGACCTGGCTGAAAGGCAGGCCCCACCGGAGCAGCATCACATATTAATGTAGCAATATTTTTCCGAGTTACTAAATAGCCACTGTAAGAACCATCCTTGAATTGAGGCTCAGCCACCCCTAATTTTGACGCATAGCAAATTAGGGAGTTCAATGATGGAGCCCCTCCAAGCGCCCCGTCATTAAATAGCGCTATTTCTCCATCAGAATGTGAAAGTGCAATCGCCCATCGAAGGCCTTTTCTTATTTTATCTTCCAAGATTGGCTTCAGCACACTGAAATCTATTACATCGCTCGCCAACTCTAGCATATCCATCAGATCCCAAAGCATTATCCTGTGATACATTGGGGACAACTCGAAGTGGCCACCGCAATCGTCAAACTGCTCTGAAATTTGCGCCTTGATCTTTGCTATTAACCACTGCCAATCCCGAGACCTAACCTCCGGCAATGCAGCTTGTATAAACCAAAGTGCTTTAAGGTTCGCAAAAAGATGATTGGCCTGAAGATGGATCTCGAGCTTCCTACGAATCTCAATATAGTGGCGCCCAAGAATAGTACCTGCCTTGCAGCTGTCGATCTGCCCCGGATTTAACCATAGCCACTTGCACAGATTTACTGCTCGCAACGAGGTCGGATAAGGATCCCAAGGCACTCCCAAGACCTCCTTATTAGCCTCCCACCAAGCCAAGATGAGATCACGCTGAGAGGATATATCATTACTGCTATTACATGCCCAAAGCTCATCTAAATAGTGGAGATTATACTGCCAAAGCATGGCCTGTTCAGGTA
Source organism: Alcanivorax sp. REN37 (assembly GCF_041102775.1). Lineage (NCBI taxonomy): Bacteria > Pseudomonadati > Pseudomonadota > Gammaproteobacteria > Oceanospirillales > Alcanivoracaceae > Isoalcanivorax > Isoalcanivorax beigongshangi. Next base: position 1,281,659 of record NZ_JBGCUO010000001.1, on the reverse strand, counting down.
TTGGCTCAAATTTATCCCAGCGTACCTTTCCCTTCACATTCAAGAATGTGAATTCGTTGTTGCCATGCCAAGGCGAGGGCATATATTTCTGAAAATCAAATCTCCTATTCTCAAATATAAAGCCATTTACTGGCGGCAGGCGAAAAGGCCAGAAGCGACGTATAATTCGATAATATAGCAAGCTGTACCACTGATGTAGTCTCAATGGTAAAAGAGTATAGAGAATCCTTATCAACATCTATGCATCCTCTTGACTCGATCAATCAACTTGACTCGTCAGTAGGTGAGTAACCTGAATAGTGATGCCCGCTTTTCTCTGGAGAAATCGGGCATGGCTCGCCTCTTTCAATAGAGTGGAAGAAGGCTGCACCACAGCTATCCAGGCCTTTGTCTTGACGCCAGAGATTCATCTTATTGAATCCCCGCCTCCCATAACCGGTCATCTTACGGAAGTTGTCGATTTGCAACGTACGCCCGTCGGCAAACACCTCGATGCGCTTTCTTGGGAAGAACGCTTTTTTCTACACGCATGGCAACCTCATAATAGTTTACATGCAGAACATTACTCCACCCAATCTCAGAAAACTTTAGACGAAACCCAGCCTTTTACTACTTAACCTTAATGTAACTACAATTGTATCTCAAATAACGAAACACTGACATCGTCTTTAGACGTAAAGCCAATAACACAATGCACCGAGCCTCAAGAACAACAAAACTAATTATTAACCAGCTCTGCAAACTCTCTCGTCACCACTCCCCAAGAGCCTAGACTCTCAGCAAGAAAAACATTACCGCGAGATAATTGTAGCGCTTCTTCATATCGAGACGACACCATGAAAATCGCTTCTTTGAGAGATTTTCCACAGCCCGCCTTGTACCAATAAACATGAAAATTCGCACTTATCTTTTCTCGTTGGCTATCCGACACTACTACCGGAAGCCCAGTCGATAAATATTCATAAAGTTTCATTGGGCTTCCCTCATAGGAAAGCTGACTATCGTCCGTATGAAGAACAAGCGCCGGGTTTACTAAACCGCTTAAACTCTTCGGCAATTCATGAATATTGAACCTACCCATCACTTCAATACCGGAAACATTAAACTCTCTTTCAAACCCCCAAATCATCAAGTTAGAAACCAGTCCAGATTCCCGCGCCTGCTCATAAACAGATATCAAAACATTCCAGTCATAATATCTCTGGAAAGCCCCAAAATAAACCAAAGAAATAGGAGTCCCTCTTTGAGCTTCAATATCTGGCCACGAGACCGTGGAGTCATAGCCATTCCTAATCACAAACAACTTCCTCGACCAACCGGCCTGCCTTAAACCTTTTGCGGAACTCTCTGAAACAACCACGGCAGCACCGGTGAGGTTCGCCAGCCATATAGAAACACTCGAAATCCATCTTACAATAGGAAAGCGAGAATTTTTTCCCGTCACGCCGTTTATTTCCCAGAATACATCCATCATTTTTCTTTTATAAAATATAATAGGAAATAATATAAATGGCAGAACTGGACGCCAGCGAATAACTGCACGCGACTCTTTAGCAACTGCAAGCGCCCAAGCAACCCTAAAATAAAAAAACAATCTACTTTCGATAGAGCTATGGCTTTTAGATTCCTTTAGAAAGCCTTCAGGGTCGGGCCCAGAGACTACTCGCACAGAGACTCCGTTTTCTGTCATCCCCCTAACAAATCCTATTGCATGACTGACTCGCCCACACATGCCCTCAGAGAAAAAATGAGGTGTTGCCAGGACGTATAGAATGTCTCTCATCGCCTTCTCGCCCCAAAACAGCAATAGCAAAATTCAAGATAAAAAGAGAATCGGAACCCGAACAACAATACAAATAAACTCACGCAACTTAGACTGTAAGAAATAGAGCATTTCTAGCAATAAATAAGATTCAGCCTACCGCTCTGATTTCGCAAACCAGAACTAACTCAACCAATACAATAAACATTCAACCTAATAAAAACCTTCCAGACGCCCTTAGCTATTCATGATCCTAATATATGAGACGTCATAAACTAGCCCCTAGACTAAGCACATGCTTCCCTCTCCCGCGAAAGCCGCAAAGCAGAACAAGTCATTCCCAACGCAATAAAAATTAAGATAGAGTCCTTAACACTTCCACTAAAAAACTTCTCCACTGACCCATGCGTCAAAATAAGAAATGGCAATATGTATTTCTCCGACACAGCCAACTTGAACGACTTAGCCGAGAAATACAGGTACGAAAACAAAAACAATCCGCCCCCAACCAGACCCGTCACCATGAAGGCTTCAACTAAGAAGTTATGAGGGTAGTTTCCGAACACTTCAATCCTGCCACCAAAAAACGGGTTTTCCTTAATGCTGTCGAATGCAGCTCGCCATATCTCGACCCTTGCACTAGAACTGGCGCCAGATTCAACATCAGCACGTATGTTAAGGACTCTTTCAAAAACTCCGCTACCAGTAATTGAGAGAAATGTCGGCACACAAACCAGTATGCTGATCAAAAAAATGAGCGTTGAAAGCCTGAATCTAGCTCGATATATAACGAGCAATAGGATAAAGGAAATGAAAAGCGATACTACGGACCCCCTTGAGGCGCCAAGCATGAAGCAATACAATCCGGAAATCGCTGCAGACAAATAAAATACCTTTTGAAGCGTCCTGGAGGTCGTTGACATCAACTTCATCAGTGAAACAATGATGGTCAGTGATCCACTGTAGGAGAGCGCCAAGGGGCTCAAATACGAAGCATCGTCGTTATCGCGAGATATTGCGCTAATGCGCGTGACCCCGCCGGTTATTTGCTCAGCGTAGAGAAAATAACTAACTACGCCGAGCAGAAAACCGGAAAATATGATGATATTTGCCAGCCTGTCGAAGTCTTCTTCAGACCTCAACGCAGAAAAGAACAACATCGGAAAAACACAAAAAAGGATAACGTAAGAAAAATAATCAGTAATTGGCAGCGAATATTCTTCCAAAGAGAAGTTAGCGAATACGTTGAAACAATACAGCGTCAGAAAGAAGCCCATCGCGATATATGCTGCCAATGCCCACCCTTTTATATGATTAAGCAGCAAGGGTACCATCTTTACGAACCAGATTAGTCCCAGCAACGATATAAGCACCCTGACCGGCGCAGAATAAAAACGGGACATCGCAAACCCGAACGTATCGATGAATACTCCTAGTCCAACATAATAGCCAGAAAAAGAGAAAAATCCGATCACGTGAAGACTTACGGTCCAAGAAGACAATCTGACATGGGTCAAGGGCATCATCGTTATCTTTTTTTCAACGAATTCAGGAATGAAAAGGACTCCCTAGTATGGTAATCCAATATAGAAGTACAATCGAAATCACTCAGAAACTGCTCCGGCAAATCGTCACCCTCCTTCAGCTGGCGCCAGCGTTGATCAAGGCGTTCAAGTATGCTTGTAACTCTGGAGTCACCCTTTGTGTGGGAAACACTCACAAAAGGTTTGTTATAAATTATCGAAAACGCAGTTCCATGAAATGAGTTGGTGCAGACTGCCTTTGCATGTGCAAATAGAGACACGAAATCAGCTGGGCCCGCATCCCAAACGACCCTGTCGGCAGAAATGAAGCCCCGCGCGGCGGGGTTGGTGCCCGGTATCAATACCACCTTGAGACCGTATCGCTGCTTGATCTGCCTAATGATATCTTCCATATACCGTCTTCTCCTGACAGCGTACACAAGCAGATAATCGCCTGTAATGCCGGGATCCTTAACCAATGTGTTCCACTGTTCGGCAGTTTGTAGAAAGACCGGGTCCACGACAACCTGGGCATCTCTACCTGTCAGATTCCTTACTATCTCTGCCGCCCTGTGCTCACGGACAGATATGCGTTCAATAGCGGCGATTAGGGGAGCCATGGCACGCGCGTCATCCCCCTGAACGTCTGGCACGCCAATACTCGCCGCATAGGATGCCGTTGCTCTCCCAGACTGGACCGCGAACTCGAGAAAATAGGCTGGATCAATTCCAGATGAAGGATTCCATACCTGATCGCTACCGGTTATGAACAGCTCAGCATTAGGCAGCAACTCTAACAAGTGCTCATTGCTCTGGTACCTCAATTCGCTCTTCTTCCATGCCCATCTCCTAAAATCATCGAATCGCCTGCGCCGCTCTCTTATGTTCGAATAATTGATCAAGGTGAGGAGATTGATGACAAGGCCTTTCAACCCCTTCAGCGGCGACATCATGCTTTTTGATGCAGCCTCCCTAGTCTCGGGCCAATAATCAACCATTTGCGGCTCGAAACCCGCTTCTTCTAGCGCTTTTTGCAGCGAATAGGCCTGCAGAACCGCACCATAGTTATATGCGGCGTGAAAAGTTACGACAGCGGTCTTCATGACAACTTCCTCTTCAAAACTCTATTTCCGATCAAAAACAGCTTTCTCCTTGCCATACTCAGCTCCTGCCTACTCAGGAAGCAGAAGCAACAGAAAATTAAGTTAAATATCGCAATAATGGGAAACCCTATCCACAGATAGGCAGCATGAAAATCATCTAAAAGAAGGCGCACAATCTGATAAAGCAGTGCCGTCAAAACAAAGACGATTAGCGACTTAGTAAAAACCTTTACAAGATACAGAAAAATGTGGGCACCGAAGATATTGGAGACATATAAGACACATGCTACACCTCTGATAAATAGAGTTATTGCAACGCATGCTGCGATCCACTCTAGAGTTGATGCTCCACTCTCCCCAACGAGATACAAGGCGCCTGCTGCAGCACCTACAAAGCCGGCAGACATGACGGCAATGGCTCTCAAACGCCCCATTGCATTCATGACCGTGTATATGCTCAAGTAGAGAGCAACCCCGACAACACCAAGTAGCTGGATGACTGTCAATATCCAGTAACTCGAATACGTCTCGCCCACCCACACTGATATTATTGGCTCGGCAAAGAAGATCAAGGGGAAAGAAAAGAGCACCCAGGCACTAACTCCGTATCTGAGTAACTTTTTTATCAGCGCGCCTAATCCATCTATATCTCCTAATGCAGCCATTTTGCTGGCGTAAGCAAATCCGGGCGATAGGACACCGGATACAAACGTGCGAACTTGGGTTGCCACAATAGTGGCTATAGCGAACAATGCAACGCTCGTGGCGCCATGGTATCTCGCGACCGCAAAATCGGCGCCATAGTAAAGAAAAGCCGGCAAAATGGCGATCACCAGACTATAGCCGCTCAAACTAAAGAATTCCTTCATGATACTGCCGGAGAATTGAAATTGGCCCTGACTAAATATCTGGTGAAGTTCCCTTCTTGGAAGGTAGTAGCTGAACATCAAGGACAATGCGGCCGCAGCTAGGGTAGCATACCCTCCTGCAACAGCACTATGATCATTGAACGCCACCATGGCAGGTAAAAACACCAATTGCAGTACTCGCAAACTTACTTGCGGCAGCTGAATATAATCGAATCGTCCAATTGCAGTGGAAAGAGCGTTAAGGGGGGTTTGCATAAACAACACCCCCAAATATATCCCGGCGATCCTTACCAGTCGACTAAACTCATTCACTTTTGATTCGTCGACGGATAGAATTTTGGCGAGCGCTGACGATGCCTGAGTTGATGCCAACACCGACAAAAGCGACAGCGCCAGGAAGAAAGTAAATCCGAGAAATATTGCAGTTTTTGCCTCAGAAAAGTCACCCCTATTCAGAGAAGACCCGATGATGCGTTTTAGTGCGGCAGCAGCCCCTAACTCTAACAGAAACGCAAAGCTTATTATCGAGTATATTGTCAGCCGAAACAGACCAAACCCATCATCACCCATATAATGAATGTATATGGGAGCAGCAACTATGGCCGTGAGAGTTAATGCTAGTATGCCACCGTAATTCCAGGCAGCATTTTTCGCATATGACAAGCCCTGCATTTAACGCCATACTCCGCGAGTATCAATTACCTCACCCCCGGGTCTACTTTTTTTTCTGAAGAAGTCATGATCCACAAGTAGCAAATGCAAATCAGCCATAATCGCTCTGTCGAAATCTACGAGAGAGGCGCTTTCAAACCCTTTCGGTAGTTTAGATATATACGGCTCACATATAAGCAATTCTATTTTTTTATTTTTATGAAGCTCTCTTGCTATACCAAGCGCCGGACTCTCCCTCAGGTCGTCAATATTTGCCTTGAAAGACAACCCATAACAGGAAACTGTGACTCGATCGACCAACTTCTCCTCCGCAATTTTTTTAACCACTTCCAGAGCTTTTGTAATAACCCATTGCGGTTTTGCGTCATTTATCAACCTGGAGGCATGAATTAAGCGAGCATTCTCCGGGTCAACGGATACGATGAACCACGGATCCACCGCAATACAGTGCCCCCCAACCCCCGGTCCCGGCTGCAAAATATTCACGCGCGGATGCCGATTCGCCAGCTTGATCAACTCCCACACATTGATGTCCTGCTCATCACAAATCAGCGACAGCTCATTGGCAAAGGCAATGTTTACATCGCGGAAGGCATTTTCCGTGAGTTTAGCCATTTCCGCAGTGCGGGCATTGGTGGTCAGGCACTCGCCTTTGACGAAGGTCTGGTAAAGCTCTACGGCTGCTTCAGCGCACTTGGTGGTCATGCCGCCGACAATGCGGTCGTTCTCGATCAGCTCGATCATCACCCGGCCAGGCAATACCCGTTCTGGGCAATGGGCGATCAGAATATCGGCCTCATCACCCGCCTGCTGCGGGAAGCTGAGATCCGAGCGTGCTTCTGCCAGCCACGCCGCCATCTGCTCAGTGGCCCCTACCGGCGATGTAGATTCCAAAATCACCAAATCGCCTTTCTTAAGCACTGGCGCCAGCGCTTTAGAGGCTGCTTCGATGTAGCTCAAGTCTGGTTCCGGGATGCCATCTTCACGCAGCTCTTTCTTGAACGGTGTCGGCACCGCCACTAGGAATGCATCAGCGGGCTCGGGTTGGGTGGTAGCACGCAAACGGCCGGCAGACACGGCCTCGTGCACGGCTTTGTCCAGGTCCGGCTCAACAATGTGGATCTTGCCCTGATTGATGGTATCCACGGCGTGTTGGTTAACGTCCACGCCGATCACGGTCTTGCCGTGGCTAGCAAACATGGTGGCGGTAGGCAGGCCGATGTAGCCCAGGCCGATGACGCAGAGGGTATCGAAGCTCATTGATCTTCCTTGGTACGTTGCAATCAGGGTTTCAGTGCGGCGGCGATTTGCTTGGCAGCGGTGCCATCGCCGTACGGGTTGTGGGCACGGCTCATGGCCTGCCACGCACTGTCGTCAGTCAGCAGTTCATGGGCGGCGCGGTAAATGGTGTCGGCTTCAGTGCCCACTAGCTTGACGGTGCCGGCGCTAATGGCGTCGGGGCGTTCGGTGGTATCACGCATGACCAACACGGGCTTGCCCAGTGACGGTGCTTCTTCCTGGATGCCGCCGGAGTCGGTGAGAATCAATTTGGCGTTCATCATCAGCCAGACGAACGGCAGGTAATCCTGCGGGCTGATCAGGTGCACGTTGTTGAGGCCGCTGAGCAAGCGCTTTACCGGTTCTTGCACATTGGGGTTCAGGTGCACCGGATAGACGAATTCGTGATCTGGATGGGTAGTGGCTAACTTGGCGACGGCTTGGCAGATGCGTTCAAAGCCGCCGCCGAAGCTTTCGCGGCGGTGCCCCGTAACCAGTACCATCGGGCGCTCGGTGCCGTAGGGCAGCTCGCTTGCCAAACGGCCGCGCAGTTCCGCATCGCCGTCGATGCGCTCCTTCACCCACAGCAGGGCATCAATCACGGTGTTGCCGGTGACCACCACTGTGGCGGGGTCGACGCCTTCGCGCAGCAGGGCGTCTTGTGCAGTAGCTGTTGGCGCGAAATGCACTTGGGTCAGCACACCGGTCAAACGTCGGTTGGCTTCTTCCGGCCAAGGCGATTGTAGGTTGCCGGAGCGCAGCCCCGCTTCCACGTGGCCGATGGCGATTTTCTCGTAGAAGGCGGCCAGGGAGGCCACGAAGGTGGTGCTGGTGTCGCCGTGCACCAAGATCATGTCCGGCTTTTCCTTGCGGAATACATCACGCAGGCCGAGCAGAATGCGGGTGGTGATGTCGTAGAGGTCCTGCCCCGGCGCCATGATGTTGAGGTCGTAATCCGGTTGGATATCGAACAGCTTGAGCACCTGATCGAGCATCTCGCGGTGCTGGGCAGTTACGCAGACGCGTGACTCAATGCCTTCCTGCGCTTCCAGCGCTTTTACCACCGGGGCCATCTTGATGGCTTCCGGGCGGGTACCAAACACACACATCACTTTCTTCAACTGCGTCATGGCGACTGACTTCCCTCTATTTCAAAAAGCTACGCTGCTGTTTCAGCAGGCGGTACGGCTGCATGGCAGCCCTCTAGGCACGCTACCGCCCCAGGATTTGCCGTTACTTTCCTGAAAACGGGGCCTCTGCGGGCCAAAACTGTTCATTGAACAGACGCTCAGTCCGGCGCGCTGCCCTCTCCCACTTCCTTGCGCAGTCGCGCAATTTCTTCCACCAGTGCTTCGTACTCCGCTTCCTTACGCTTAAGGAAGTTCACAGCCAAACGCGCCCGTGCGCTGATTCCCTTAGGCGTCAGCACATAAAGGTAGGCGGTTTTATTGTCGCTGCGGCGGAAGTTCTCGGCCTTCAACCAGCCCTTGTCGAGCAGCGCACGCAGGCAATAGTTGGCCTTGCCCAAGGACACGCCGAGGGCCTGCGCCAGCTCGCGCTGGGTCAGTTCAGGGTTCTGCTGAAGCAGGGAAAGAATGCGGTAGGAGGCTTCGTCCACCATCCTGGTGCCGGGTCCGTTCAACGAGTGAACGGCGAGTATGAGCAGACGAAATGACGGTTACAAGACAGCCGCGGCGAAATCAGACGTCGAAATGAAGCGTTTCGTAAAATGCACGTTTGGTCACAAAGATTGTGCCAAAAGCGTCGCCCTCGTGTTGCGCAATGTTAAGAAAACCACGCGCGCTTCGGTTGCAGTCAGGATTAGAAAACGGGGTCATCGATCTTTGCTGAGGCTGTCCAGTGGCACACCGACGCGCTGCAACGTTTCCATGCAACGCAACAGAATGATGGCCCGCTGCTGGCCATCGTAGCAGTCGAACACGGCCTCCATTCCAGCAAAGGCGCCCGTGGTCAGCAGCACCTTGTCGCCGGCTTTCAGGATGGGCTCCGCAGCGTCGCCCCGCTGCAGCAGCAGTCGTAAGCGCAACGCTTCCACCCATCCATCCGGCAGTGCCAACGGCGCCGCAGTGCCAAAGCCGACTAATCGCAACACCCCGCGCGTGGAGCGAATCGGCGCCCAGCTCTGTCCCACGTGTTCAAGCTCGATGAACAGGTAACCGGGGAACAACGGACTGGCCTCCACCACGTGCTGCGTGCCTTGCAGCCGCTCCTGGCGTATTTCCGGCAGATAGCAGCTGTAGTTTTGCTGCTGCAGATGCAACAAAGCCCGACGTTCTTGCCGGGCCTTGGTTTGCAGTAAATACCACGCCATCCGGAAGCCTTACTTGTACTCGTACGCGTAGTAGTAATAGGCGTTACTGGCGGTGCGTTCCACTGCGTTGAAGATACAACCTTTGATCTCTACACCGTTGTGCTCAAAGCGCAGGATGGCCTGTTCTACTTCTTTGACGCTGCTGCGGCCGTAACGGGCTACCAGCAGTGAGGTGCCAACAGACTGACCAATAATGGCCGCATCGGTCACCGCCATGATTGGCGGGGTATCGACCAATACCAGATCAAACTGTTTAGACAGCTCGTCAATCAACGCTTTAAAGCGGCTATGCATCAACAATTCGGCCGGGTTCGGCGGCACTTCACCACGCGGAATGAATGAAAGCCCTTCGGTGTTGGTGCTCTGAATCACTTGGGAGAGCTCAGCTCGGCCGGACAGCAGCGCGGACAGGCCGGTATTGCTCTTCTCATTGGCGAAGTAGCGGTGCAGCAGACCTTTGCGCATGTCGGCATCGACCAGCACCACAGACTGACCCGCCTGCGCCAGCACTGCAGCGAAGTTGGCAGCCACGAACGACTTACCCACACCCGGGCTGGGGCCGCTGATCATCAGCACATTGTTATTGGCTTCGAGCATGGCGAAATGCAGCGAGGTGCGCAGGCTGCGCAGCGCTTCGATCGCCAAATCACCGGGACTGGAATCGGCCAGCAAGGTGCCACTGCCAGAGGTTTCGCCGCGGCGGCGACGCACTTTGTTCCAAATACGTTCATTGCGCTGTTGGTCTTCCGACAGCGGCAGCGTGGCGTAAACGGAAATGCCTTCCTGCTCCAGCTGGTCCGGATTTTCCAGGCCGCGGTTGAACAGGGCTTTGACAAACACGTAGCCCAAGCCGGCCATCAAACCGAGCAGCGTCGTCAACGCCACAATCAGCGGCTTTTGCGGCTTCACCGGGTCTGGCGCCACTTCGGCTTTGTCGATGATGCGCACGTTGCCCACAGTACCGGCCTTCATGATGCGCAGCTCTTGGGTGCGGTTCAGCAACTGCACATAAATCTGCTGGTTTAGCTCCACATCACGCATCAGGCGCAGGATTTCTTGCTGGGTTTCCGGCAGGCCTTTTACTTGGCGGTTGAGGCGGTCGCGTTCGTCTTCGAAGTTTTTCTTCTGCTGCATCAGCGTGCGGTAGGCCGGGTGCTCAGAGGTATAAAGACGGCTGACTTCAGACTCTTTCAAGCGCAGATCAACCAGGCTGGCTTCCAGCGATACCAGTTGATCCAGTACTGCTTTGGTTTCCAGCGACAGGTCTACTGACTCGCTTTTCAGCCGGTAGGCGTTGAGCTTTTCTTCAGCGCTGGTCAGGTCCTGCTGGATGGCCGGCACTTGTTCGTCCAAAAATTCGAGGCTCTTTTCCGCCTCGGCGGAGCGCCGCTGCACGTTTTGCAGGAAGTAATTCTGTGCCACCGCATTGAGCAAGGTTTCAACTCGCGCCGGGCGCGGATCGGTCATACTGAGCGCCAAAATGCCAGTGTTACGCCCCTTCTCTGACACAGACAATTCTGCCTGTACCATCTGGATGGCCTTGACGCGCGACAGCTTGGTCACAGTGAATTCCTGCCCGGATTGGGCGGACAATTCGCGCACCAGAATGACAACGCGGCCATCTTCCGACTCTGCTACCGCCCCGCTACGACCACTGGCCAGCAACTCCCCATCTGGGCCGAGCAAGTCGAAGCCGCCGTCGGTAACGCGCAGCGTCAAATCTTTGCCCTGCAGCCAGGCAGGTACTTGCAGCTGGTCGACCCAAAGCGTCTGCTCGGCGTCCGCCCAGCCAGAAAACAGGATGCGATTTTCGGTTGGCGCCGGTGCCGTGAAGCGACCAATGAAGGGCGTGCGACGCGGTTCCACCAGAACGTCTGCGTGCAGTTCATCTACGGCCGCGCCCAGCACCATGCGGGAGCGGATCAGTTCGATTTCTGTTTGCGCAGAGCTTTCCGAGGAAATCAGCTCAGACAGCTCGCCCAGTACCGGCAAGCCTGATTGCTTGGCTTCCACTTGCAGCAAGGCGTCGGCCCGGTAGATAGGTGTAGCCAGCAAGGCGTAGGCCACGCCCATGGCCATGGCGATCAAGGTCACCAGCGCAATCTTGAGCCAGTTGTCTTGCACCAAGGCAAACAGGCGGGTCAGGTCGATCTCATCACTGGCCGGTTCAGCGCTGCGGTTCGGCGTACGGCTGCGGGTTTGCTCAGTCATTGACGGTTCCGTTTTCAAAGACGCTGGGTCCAGGCCGCCACGGCCTCATCCATCAGTTGATACGCCTGCTCGTACACCTCGCGGTGCCGTTTGTAGGGGTCGGGGATTTCTTTGTTGCCGATCCAGCGGCCAAGCAGCATGGTTTTGCCACTGGCTTCCGGGGCAAGTTGGGAGACACGATCTTTCTGGCGCAATTCCATCACCAAGATCAGGTCGGCCTCGCGGCACATTTCGCGGGTGAGTTTGCGCGCTTTGTGAGGGGGGCACTCCAGACCATGGGCGCTGGCCACTTCGCGGGCCAAGGCGTCCATGTCATGGTCCACCAGCCCCACCAAACCGGCGGAGCTGGTTTGCTTTCCGGCCCGCTGTGCCAGCATGGCCGCCACCGTGGGGCTGCGGCAAATGTTGCCGTCGCACACTACAAGAATGCGTTCAAACATTAGTTATCAATATCCTTGATGCGGTCTGCTGCCAGAGCGCCGTAGTAAATCGCCTGCACCGTGGGCATCAGCTGCGCGATGACTTTGTTCCAACGCGCGACTGGCGCCGTCGTCACATAAATAATGTCACGCGGTGCCAGCACGAATTCATCGGCCAGAATCATGGCGGCGGCGTGCTTCGCATTGAGCTGGTAAAGGTCGATATGCCGCTCATCGCCTTCCACGCTGCGGCGCATCACGAAGATACCTGATGCATCAGCCATCAATTCGTTAATGCCTTTGGAATCAGACAGCGCTTCGGCAAGGGTGAGTCCATTACGCCCCATGAACAGGGATTTGGGATCACGCACTTCGCCCATGACAAACACTTTGTTGTCATCACCGCGGCCCACGTGCACTACGTCGCCGCCCCGCAGCATGATGTTATAGCGGCCGTCGCCGCGCTCGTAGACCGCTTTCAGCGACAAGGTGTAGTCGCGACCGTCACGGGTCAGGATGACCTTGCGCCAGTCGGCCTCTTCGGTAAGACCACCGGCTTGGTTAACCGCGTCCAGCAGGCGCATGGGCACGTTGGTAACCGGATAAGCCCCCGGCTGGGTCACGCTGCCCGATACATAGACACGCTGGGAGCGGAAAGCAGCAACGGAGACGTCCACTTGCGGATCTTCGATGTAGCGAGAAATGCGCTGTGTGATCAGCTCGCGGATCTCGGTTACCTTCAGCCCGGCCACCTGCAAGTTACCCACATAGGGGTAGAAGATGGTGCCGTCGTTGTGGACCCAGTTGCCCGCTTCGGAAGGGCTGCGCATGGAGCCGGCAGGAATGGTTAGCTCGGGATGATCCCAAACGGTGATGTTCAGCACATCGCCCGCCCCCACCACGTAGTCGTAATGCTCCTGCTCGGCGTTTTCCAGTACTGGCGGCAGTACCGGCTCTGCCAGCGTCACCTCCGGCGCTTTGCGGGTCGGCGATATTTCGTGCAACCGCAGCAGCTCTGGCAGCGCCACGGCTTCCGCTTCGCTTTCTGGCGCTTCACCACCAAACCAAGGATTACGGCCGGTCTGAGGAATATGGGAGCCGGGTACCAAAGTGCAGGCACCCAACGTTGCAGCCAGAGTCAGCGCAGCGGCTGCTTTGAACAGCGGCGCCAGGCCAGCACGCGCCTGCGGCGCGGCAACAGTGCGATGGTCAGTCAAAACGGAACTCCCACAACGCCATAACGGTGCCCCGCGAATAGTCATCCAGCGCAGAGCGAATTTCCTTATCAGTGTAGTAAGCCGACAGCGTCAGCCGGCCACGCAGCAGCGGCTGACGGTACTGCAGCGAATAAATATCCACATCCTGTCGGCCGATAGGGTCGAGCATCGGAATACCCGCACTGGCCGGGCGGGGCCGCTGGGTGCCATCACGATTCAACTTCGCGCGGTCGTAGCCCACCGACACTTCTTGGCCGCCGGAGAAGAAGTGGCTGACGCCCACACTCAGCACTTGAGCATCGCTTTCCCAGGTTGAAGCAATGTTACGACCGTTAAAACGGTAGCCGGTGCGGTAAATAGAGTGTTCATAGCCCACATTCGGCCGACGTTCATGGGACCAAGCGCCGGCGGTGGTGTCGGTGTACTCGACGAACAACCGCTGCTCGCCCTGCCACAGTTGGGTGCCCAAATCGATCCCGGCTAAGCCCATATAAGTAGACGGCAAGCCACCGGCTTCATCTTCCCCGGTAACTTGACCGTAGACGCCCAGCACAGTGCTCCCTACTGGGAAGCCGAAGCGTACATCGGCGCCGCCGAGCTGGTTGCCAGGATCGCCATCGGGCCCGCGTTGGCCGTTGTCGCGGCCGATCATGGCTTCCCAGAAACTTGAGAAGCCCTGCGGACGGCCGGAACCGCCCCACTGCACGGTGCGGCTCAAGCCCACTTCCATATATCGCCACGGCTTAAAGCTGAAACGCATGCCGATCAATTTGGTACGCGGCACATAGCGCTCGCGCTCCAGCTGCCCGGCAAAGGCGGTGAAATTCCACGGCCCCAGCCAGCTGGCCGGCCGCCAGCCGCTGGGCGTAGAGGCACGACGGTTGATCCAAACACCCGGCGCCGGCCGGGCGTTGTCACTAAGAATGGTGCTACTGCGCCAGCCTGGGCCCCACCAGCGATCGATGGCGCCGGCGCCCAGCACCCAGTTGCCGGCAGTGCCAGCCAGATAGGAGCCGTCGACGCGGCCACTGTCGCCGTCGCGGGGATCATTGGTCCAAGTGCCAGTCAGGCCCATGGCTAACCGACCGGAGCTCATTTCCAGGCGGACAGATGCCTCTGCTTCTTCACGCGGTGCGGCGGAGAAACCACGGAACACCGGCTCATCGCTGGCGCCGCCAAGCGTCACCGAGGCTTGAATAGTGTGGTTGCGCTGGTAATCGCGCTCGAACGCCAGATAGCGCCACGCAGCGCTGTCACGGCATTCCGGAAGGGTCGCGGCGGCATCAAGCCCCGGGGACAGGTCGGCCCACATCAGCGGCCAAGTGGATACCGGCGCGTTGAAACAGCCGCGGTCGGCCAACCACTGGACACTGTGGCGGGCGCGCAGATCATCGGGTTCCAACCATGGACGGGCCTCCGCTGCACCGATCGCGCCGGCGAGCAACAGCGGCAACAGAACAACTCGTGCTTGCAAACTTTCCACCTTCAATTGCGCGGTCTCACGTTCCGGCGAGACGCTGCCATCGGATGCCCATGCATGTGTGCCCAGCCAAAGGCCGCCGGAAACGGCGAGCGGTGACTGCGCCAGATGACGCGGAACACAGGTTTCTGTGCCGTCCGACGGCGCCGCAGACGTCCGCAGCCAACCCGACAACACCTTGCAACAAGCCTTGAACGCGGACGCACGTTAGCAGTTGCGAGGGGTTGGCAACAGTTACGGGTCCACAATGACAAAGCAATTTTGCGATCTTCCGACGGAGAGAATCCTTGCTCCGGGTGGGAAAATGCGGCGCAGAGGGTGGCGTAACTGGCGTGGTCGGTCAAGCGGTGGGATGCAGTTTACGTTTATGCCAAGGGACGGCTTACAGTTACGTAACACAGCCGTGGTGAAGGGCGCAGCGCCTGTCGCCACCGGTAACAAATCGGTGACACAGGGCGATCATTTTGCTGCCGCTACGCGACCTCTGTTGTCGCTTGATCTGGCCAGCACTGCACCCACGGGGCAGGAGAATCAAGAGGCCAGGTGGCTCAGCGCATGTTGATCGGCAGCGTCATCGCCGCATGCCAACTCCACCGGCACCTGATACATGGCATTGAGTGCCGGCAGCATGCCCTCATAGAGCGGCAGTTCTTCTTCCTTTTCAGCAGTCATCACTAGGGCCTTGCACAGGGCGCGGAATGGCTCCCGGTTGCGTTTGAACCAAAGCACGAAGGTTTTCCGCGCAGCGGCTTGGTCGGGGCTGGGTTCGGGCATGGGCTGCGGCAGTGGCGGATACACCAGCGCGAAGGGTTCGTCGCGTTGGAGTAACTGCTCGAGTTCGCTGATCCAGGTTTCAGTGGCGGCGACATCGCCGGGCATAGTGCTGAAGCGCACGATGGGGAAGCGGGACACATCCAGGACTGACATGGTGGCTCCGAGGGGGCTAGGAACGAACTGCCACTCTGTCACTGACCAGCGGTCACAGTCAATACAAATGAGAATCATGCCTATCAATGGGAATCGTCCCCTACACCCCCTGTCGGCGAGGGCGTATGCTTACTCCCCGTCGCCGGCCCTGCTGCCGGTGACGCTGCAACACCGTTAAGCCCCAACGGTTGGCTTGTGGGGCTGCCCTCCCGACCCAGGACCCTTGATGGCTGACCGCTCTCATTTGACCACCTTGCGCTTTGCCAGCGCGGTGCAGGAAGCCTGTCTGCGCGAACCCTATACTCGCGCCCGACTGTTGAAAGATCTGTTCGCCGGCATTTCCGTCGGCATCATCGCCATCCCGCTGTCGATGGCGTTGGCGGTCGCCATCGGCGTACCGCCCCAGTACGGCCTCTACACCGGTATGGTCGCGGGGCTGATCATCGCCCTCACCGGCGGCTCGCGCTTTTCTGTTTCCGGCCCCACCGCCGCCTTCGTGGTGGTGCTGCAGCCGGTGGTACAGCAATTTGGCCTCGGCGGGCTGCTGATCGCCACGTTAATGGCCGGGGTGATCATGCTGGCGATGGCCGGCGCCCGACTTGGCCGCTTCATTGAGTACATTCCAGCTCCGGTCACGCTCGGCTTCACCGCCGGCATCGCCATTGTCATTGCCACCCTGCAAGTCAAGGACTTCCTTGGTCTCAGTAGCAGCGCGCTGCCGGAGCACTACGTGGAGCGGGTGGTGATGTTGGCGCAGGCGCTGCCGAGCTGGCACTGGCCTACCCTGGTTACCGGCCTTGGCACGCTGGCGGTGCTGATACTGTGGCCGCGCCTGCGCATCCCGTTGCCGGGTCACCTGCCGGCGGTGCTGGTGGGGGTCGGGCTGTCGTTGCTGCTGGGCCACTACGGCCACCAGATCGACACCATCGGCACCCGTTTTAGCTTCCTATTCCCGGATGGCAGTACCGGCCAAGGCATCCCGCCGTTCTTCCCGGAGTTCAAACTGCCCTGGACCTGGGACAGCCCCACCACGGCACTGACGGAGCTGGCCACCTGGCAGGCGCTGCTGCCGGCGGCGTTCACCATTGCCATGCTCGGCGCTATTGAATCGCTGCTGTGCGCGGTGGTGCTGGACGGCATGAGCGGCCGGCGCCACAACGCCAACGGCGAGCTGCTCGGCCAAGGGCTCGGCAACCTAGCAGCGCCATTCTTCGGTGGCTTTGCGGCAACGGCAGCACTGGCCCGTTCCGCCGCCAACTTCCGCTCCGGCGCCACTTCGCCGCTGGCGGCGGTATTCCACTCGCTGGTCCTGGTGGCCGCAGTGCTGGTGCTGGCGCGCTGGCTCAGTTACCTGCCGATGGCGTCGATGGCCGCGCTGCTGCTGATGGTGGCGTGGAACATGAGTGAGGCGCCAAAGGTGAAACGGCTGCTGCAACGGGCGCCGCGCCAGGATGTGATGATTCTGCTGGTCTGCCTCGGCCTGACGGTGTTCTTCGACATGGTGATCGCGATCGCCGTCGGCATCGTGCTGGCGTCGCTGCTGTTCATGCAAAACATCGCGTCGATGACCCGCATTACCCCGATCACCGCCCAGCACCTGTCGCTGGCCGGCCAGCCGGTGCCGCCCAATTGGCAGGTGGTGAAGATCATCGGCCCGCTGTTCTTTGCCGCGGCCGAACGGGTGTTCGACGAGCTATTGGAGCAGTGCCACGAGCAGGAAGGCATGATTCTCTACATGAGTGCGGTGCCAATCCTTGATGCTGGCGGGCTCAGCGCCTTCCTGCGTTTCGTCGAGCACGCCAATGCCCGCGGCAGCCAGATCATGGTCACCAACCTGCAGTTCCAACCGCTGAAAACCCTGGCGCGGGCTGAAGTGCAGCCGATTGCCGGGCAGCTGACCTTCGCATCCACGCTGGGCGACGCGCTAACGGAACTGAATCCACCCGCAGCCTGATCGTCCGCGGTGCCCGTTTGGTGCGGGCACCGCCCGTTCGCTGCTCACAGGATGTTTGCCGATGACGGCCCCCCACGCCACCACACCGACCCTGTCGCCTGCTGTCCTGCTACTGATGGCGGTGGCCTGCGGCTTGTGTGCCGGCGCCAACTATTTCAACCAACCGTTGCTGCATTCCATCGCCATCGGGCTGGGGATCAGCGATGCCGATGCCAGCCTCACCGTGACCTTGGCGCAACTGGCCTACGGCGCCGGCCTGCTGCTGTTTGTGCCGCTCGGCGACCTGTTGGAGCGCCGGCGGTTGGTGGTGTCGCTGATGGTGCTGGCCAGTGCCGGCCTGATCCTCAGTGCCAGCGCCCAGTCGCTGCCTCAGTTGACTGGGGGCATCATCATGACCGGGCTGTTCTCGGTGGCCGCACAGGTGTTGGTGCCGATGGCCGCCACGCTGGTACCGCCGGCACAGAGCGGCCGTGCCGTGGGACTGCTGATGAGCGGCTTGTTGGTGGGCATTTTGATTTCCCGCACCGTGGCCGGCGTGCTGTCGGAAGTGGGTGGCTGGACCACGGTGTACTGGGTCGGCGGCGCCACGTTGCTGCTGTGCGCGCTAGTGCTGGCGCGCGTGCTGCCCGCGTCGCGCAACCAGCACGCCGAAGGCGGCTATTTGCACCAATTGCGCTCCCTCGGACGGTTGCTGTACCTGCAACCGCGCCTGCGTACGCGCGGGCTAATGGGCGGCCTGATGTTTGGCTCGCTAAGCGTGCTGTTTTCCACCATGGCGCTGATGCTGGCCGGCGATCCGCATCGTATGGACGACGCCACCATTGGTCTGATCGGCCTGGCCGGGGTGGCTGGCGCATTGATGGCCAGCGCCGCCGGGCGACTGGCGGACCGAGGCTGGGGCCGACACACCACCTGGGCGGCGGTGTTGATCGGCATCGCCAGCTGGGCGCTGCTGGCGTGGGGCGGGCAGAGTCTGATCGGCTTCTTGGTCGGCCTGCTGATGATCGATCTGGCGCTGCAAGGTGTGCACATTAACAACCAGATGGTGATTTACGCGCTACAACCGGACGCCCGCGCACGCCTGAATGCCTGCTATATGACGCTCTATTTTGCCGGTGCGGCCGCCGGCTCGGCGCTGGGTGCTGCGGCTTGGCAATACGGTGGTTGGCATGCGGCCTGCGGGGTCGGAGTGGTGTTAGCCGCGGCGTCGATGCTGGCGCTGCTGCGTGATGAAGTGTGGGCACGGCGAGCGCTCCAGCCAGCAGGCTGACCGCCTACGGTGGGCGACGGGTGTGATGCATCGGTATCACGCTGGCCTCACTGCGTCGCCACGCCTCGCGGAGCTGAACACCACGCGGAGCGCTTCGCGCGAGCGGTGGTAAGTGCCCGTGGCGTCCCGCCCTGTATGGCGAATCCTACGCGCTCGCCGGGCTCCCGCATGCTGCCAGCACGGCCCTCCAGGATTTCAAATCAACGGCGTTACGGCATAGCGGCCGAGAGCAACCGCTGCAGCGATCGGCGCGCCGCTTCACCCGGGCCGGTCGGATGGCTGCCGGGGCCAAGTCCAACCCCATTACCGCCGCTCCTCCTGTGAACACGAGCCCCCAATGGCGCCGTACCGCGACGCGGGTGTAGTGCTCTCCAGTACTGCCAACGGCCTGAGGTCCGACGCCGGCGCTCGACTCGGCCGCTTCAATGCTCCCCAGAGACCATCGCTCCCCCGCCCTCACCCACCGTTTCCCGCTTTAATCGATGCACCGCAACACTCGGCCCGTGGCCCGCTTTGGTCCAGCGGTCATGCCCGTAGCAGGTTGGATCACTGCTCTACCAATCGGCGCCTTGCCGCTGCCGTTCGCGGCGAAGGGCGGGCAATCACGCCTTTATTCATCGAACCGACCATAAGCCACCCGCTAATCGGTTTTGCAGATAAGCAACATCCGCACAAACCGTTATATGCATAGTTCTTCCAGCGATAGATTGGCCACGTCTTCCCGCTTTCACAGGCCACTTGTCATGCTGCTACAACTCCCCACTCCACTGCGTCTACGCCCGGCAATTCACCTGCTGCCCGGTTTGCTGCTGGCCGGTCTGCTGGCAGCTGCAGCCACTTGGTCGGCGCAGTGGAGCCTGCCGGGCACGTTGGGATTGAGCACACTGACGCTGGCCATCTTGCTCGGCATGGTGGTGGGCAACCTGGCCCCGGCCGCAGTGTTGGCGCCCAGTGCTGCGGGCATTCAGTTGGCCAAGCAGCAACTGCTGCGCTTGGGCATCGTGTTGTACGGGGTGCGTTTGAGCCTCACTGATGTGGCGCAGGTGGGCTGGGCCGCCGTCGCGCTGGATGCGCTGGTGCTGACCTCGACCTTCTTGGTGGCGTGCCTGCTGGGCATGAAGTTGCTCCGCTTACCGATGCGCGACGCCATGCTGATCGGCGCCGGCAGCGCCATCTGCGGTGCCGCTGCGGTGCTGGCCACCGCGCCGGTGACCCGCTCACGAGCCGACCAGGTGGCGGTGGCCGTGGCGACCGTGGTGGTGTTCGGCACGCTGGCGACCTTCCTGTATCCGTGGCTGTACGGTGCCGCGCTGCATCTTGAGTGGCTTGCGCAACCGCGGTTATTCGGCATTTTCACCGGCGCCACCGTGCATGAAGTGGCGCAGGTGGTGGCAGTCGGCCAAGCCGTGGACCCGGCGGCGGCCGATGCGGCGGTGGTGACCAAGATGGTGCGGGTGATGCTGCTGGCGCCGTTTCTGCTGACGCTGTCTTGGTGGCTCGGCCGCCAGCACACGGCCGTTGAGGAGGGTCCGCGCCGCCTGCATATCCCGTGGTTTGCCGTGGGCTTCATCGCTGTCACGGGCGTGAACACCCTGTGGCCGTTGGCGGAACCGCTGCGCGCTGCATTGGTACAGCTGGATGACGCGCTGCTGGCGGCAGCCATGGCCGCCCTTGGCCTTGGCACCCGCATCGGCGCGGTCCGTGAGGCCGGGTTGCGGCCACTGCTGCTGGCGGCGTTGCTGTTCGGCTGGCTACTGCTGGTGGGCTTAGCCGGGTTGTATTGGCTGCCGTTCGGCAGCGCCTAAGCGAGCCTCCGCGTGCACTCGTCGAGCCTCCCGACGGCGGTGACGGCGGTTAGCGTAGACAGCTAATAACCGAGCGGACGGCCACCTCCTCGGGCAACTCTATGATCGTTTCGGGCGGTGGTAGACGAGAGCAAGGGCCTTGCGCCGACTAAATGGACAGCGCAATGCCGGATGCCGGATGCCGGATGCCGGGTGCCAGGTGCCATGCACCAGGTCAGTGGGATAGCGGGTGAGCGGGTGAGCGGGTGGGCGGGTGGGCGGGTGGGCGGGTGGGCGGGTGGGCGGGTGGGCGGGTCAGCTTGGAGACTAGTCGGTTAGTCAGCTAGTCCGAGGGTTGGTGGGTCCGTGGATCTCTGGGTCGGTGGGCCGGTGGGTCAGCGAGTCCGCGGGTCCGCGGGTCCGCGAGTCCGCGAGTCCGCGGGTCAGTGGGTCAGTGGGTCAGTGGGTCAGTGGGTCAGTGGATCAGTGGATCAGTGGATCAGTGGATCAGTGGATCAGTTTGAAGGCTAGTCGGTTAGTCAGCTAGTCCGGGGGGTAGCGGGTCAGCAGGTCAGCGAGTCGGCGGGGCGGCTTGATATCTAGCTGGCTAGTCAGGGACGACGGGGAAAATAACAGGCAACCGCCCTGCCTCGCGCATCGCCCCGTCAGTGCCGGTGACCTTGTTTTCTCCCGTCAGCGACGAGGCAGCCCTTGTGCGCCAACCCGCTTCACACTGCCCCTTGAACTCCTACCGCACGCTAGCAGATTGCGATTGGCGGTGGGGTCGCGGCCTTGCCGATGGTAGTATGCGCGGCTTTACCGGCGTGCCGGCACGGCGCGCCCTGGCCAGAGGAGACCACCCCATGACAGCGCGCATCCGCATCGGCATCGCCGGCTACGGCAATCTGGGACGCGGCGTCGAAGCCGCCATCACCCACTCCCCCGACCTGGAGTTGGTTGCCGTGTTCAGCCGCCGCGATCCGGCATCGGTCACCCTACTCAATGCCGAGGTGCCTGTGCTGCCACTGGCTCAGGTAGCGGACTACACCGACGCCATCGACGTGATGATTCTGTGCGGCGGCTCCAAAAGCGATCTGCCGGAACAGGGTCCGCAGCTGGCGGCACTGTTCAACACCGTCGACAGCTTCGATACCCACGCCCGCATCCCCGAGTACTTCGACACCCTTGACGCCCCCGCCCGCGCCGCTGGCAAAGTGGCAATGCTGTCCGGCGGCTGGGATCCGGGCCTGTTCTCGCTCAACCGTCTGTTCGGCGAAGCGATTTTGCCACGCGGCGAAACCTACACCTTCTGGGGCAAGGGCCTCAGCCAAGGCCACTCCGACGCAGTACGGCGGGTGCCGGGCGTGAAAGCCGGTGTGCAATACACGCTGCCCGCGCAGGACGCGATCGAACGGGTCCGCCGCGGCGAGCAGCCGCAGCTGAGCACCCGTGAGAAGCACCAGCGCGAATGCTATGTGGTACTGGAAGACGGCGCCGACGCCGATCAGGTGCGCAACGCCATCGTCACCATGCCGGACTACTTTGCCGACTACGACACCACCGTCCACATCATCGACGACGCCACCTTGGCCGCCGAGCACAGCAAAATGCCTCACGGCGGTTTCGTGATCCGCAGCGGCCTGAGCGGCGAAAGTACCCGTCAAATCATGGAGTTTTCGTTGGCGCTGGACAGCAACCCGGAGTTCACCTCCAGCGTGCTGGTGGCGTATGCGCGGGCGGTATACCGCTTGCAGCAGTCCGGACAATGCGGCGCCTACACCGTGTTCGATATTGCGCCGGGGCTGTTGTCTCCGAAATCTGCCGCACAGCTGCGCAAGGAACTGCTCTGACTGCAAGCGCGCCAGCGCCCAAGAGAAACGGCCCCGCATGGGGCCGTTTTTGTTTCCGCCAGCGGACTGAGCCCGCTTCCCAACGCAGACGACGCTGGGTTCAACAGGTCTGTGCCGGTAGGCGCAACTGTTGCCGTACACGGCGTACCAGCGCCTGCAAGCGGCTGTTAATACGACGTAGGCGCAGGTTCTCTGCCTCAAGCGCCTGCAATTGCTGACGCAACTGATCACAGGACTCCGGTGCCGGCGCCGGTAAACCGCCGTACTGCTCCAACCAGCGACGCACCGCCGGCGGATAGAGGCCGTGCTGCTCGCACACCAGCTCTAACGGCTGCCCGTCGTTGATGATCCAGGACACCACCTGCAGCTTGAAATGGACATTGAGGATGCGCTCGTCAGTAGACATGGGTGTCCTCCCGGAAGCGACCGGCATTAACGAGGTCCCAGCCCATGGCTGATTTCAGCGGATTCAATCGCATGACGTGTTTACCCCTGCGCACTCAGTGCGCTCGTTCTTCATCAACCCGAATACAAAAACCTAAAAGTGGAGAAGCAGCCCGCCTCTGCCGTGCGGTAGGTCGGCTATTCTCATCAGCGACTTGATGCAGGTCAACACCTTCAAAATCAGCAGGTTACAATCAGTTCACTATTCATCTTCGCCGTTCCAGAAAAGTGACAAACCCCGTCACTCCAACAACAAAAAATCAAAACGAAAGGTCGTTCCAGCAAAGAAAAACCAATTACCACACCATTGGCCACTGTCATCCAACGTGTTGGCACCGGTATATTTTCTAATTTATTACATTTAGAAGATGAGTAAAAACACGGCCGCATTTCACACAGCCCCCACCCATTTACTTACGCGGCGGCCTAGTACCCATTATCGGAAACAGCAGAGCGCCACCTGACGCCCACAAAAAAGCCCGCCGAAGCGGGCTTTTCCGATAGCCGGACGACTCAGCGGAAGGTCTCGCCTTTGTCCGCCATGTCACGCAGCAGCTGCGGCACTGCAAAACGGGCGCCGTAGGTGGCAGCCAGTTCCTCAGCGCGGGCAATGAAGCCCTTCAGACCGCCTTGGTACTGGTTGATGTACTGCAGCACACCACCGCTCCAAGCCGGGAAGCCAATGCCGAAGATGGAACCGATGTTGGCATCGCCCACCGAGGTCAGCACGCCCTCCTCCACACATTTGGCGGTTTCCAACGCTTCAGCAAACAGCATGCGCTCCTGCATGTCGCGCAGCGGGATCTCCTGCTGGCCACCAAAGGCATCGTACAAGCCCTGCCAAATGCGCGGCTTGCCGCCCTCCGGGTAGTCGTAGAAACCGGCGCCATCGAGTTTCCCCGGACGCTGGAATTCGTTGACCATGCGCTCCATTACCGCCAGCGCCGGGTGCTGCACGGGCTCTTGGCCCGCCGCTTTGGCCGCGGCTTGGTATTCACCGGCGATCTTGAGCGACAGCTTCATGTTGATTTCATCCATCAGCTTCAGCGCGCCCACCGGGTAACCGGCTTGGGTGGCGGCCTGCTCGATGGAAATCGGGCTGATGCCCTCGCCCACCATGGCGATGGCTTCGTTGATGAAGGTGCCGATCACACGGCTGGTGAAGAAGCCGCGTGAATCGTTAACCACGATCGGCGTTTTCTTGATCTGCAGCGTGTAGTCGAACACCTTAGCGAGCACTTCATCGCTGGTGTTCTTGCCACGGATGATTTCCACCAGCGGCATTTTGTCCACCGGGCTGAAGAAGTGGATGCCGATAAAGTTGGCCTGGTCGCGCACACCTTCCGCCAAACCGGTGATCGGCAGCGTGGAGGTGTTGGACCCCAGCACCGCGCCCGGTTTCACCACGTCCTGAATTTCCTGGAACACCTTGTGTTTCAGCTCGGTGTTCTCGAACACCGCTTCGATGACAAAGTCGACGCCCGCCAGATCGTTGGCATCGGCGGTGGGGGTGATGCGCGCCAGGATTTCATCGCGCTTTTCCGCGGTCAGGCGGCCGCGGGACACGTCCTTGTCGAGCAGCTTGCGTGAGTAGTCTTTGCCGCGCTCGGCGTTCTCCAGCGAGACATCCTTGAGCAATACCTCGGCACCGGAGCGGGCGCTGACGTAGGCAATGCCCGCGCCCATCATGCCGGCGCCCAGCACCGCCATTTTCTCAACCTTGTACTTCGGCACGTCTTTGGGACGGCTGGCACCGGCGTTGATCGCCTGCAGGTTGAAGAAGAACGCGGTGATCATGTTCTTCGCCACCTGACTGGTGACCAAGGACACGAAGTAGCGGCCTTCGATCAAGGAAGCGCTGTCGAAGTCCACCTGGGCGCCTTCCACCGCCGCCGACATGATCGCCAGCGGCGCCGGGTAGTTGGCACCTTTGATTTGCTTGCGCAGGTTGGCCGGGAATGCCGGCAGGTTCATGGCAAAGGCCGGCACTTTGGGATCGCCGCCGGGGATTTTGAAGCCCTGCTTGTCCCACGGCTGCTTGGACGACGGGTTGGCCTTGATCCAGGCGCGGGCCTTTTCCAGCATTTCTTCCGGGGTGGCGGCAATGTCATCGATCAGGCCGACAGATTTGGCCTTCGCCGCCTTCATGCGCTGGCCTTGCATCAGCACGTTCATCAGCGCGTTCTGAATGCCAAGCATGCGCACCACGCGGGTCACGCCGCCGCCGCCAGGCAACAGGCCGAGGGTGACTTCCGGCAGGCCGAATTGGGCCGATGGATTGTCCAGCGCCACCCGATGGTGACAAGCCAAGGCGATTTCCATGCCACCGCCCAGAGCAGTGCCGTTCAGCGCCGCCACTACCGGCTTGCCGAGCGTCTCGATCACGCGCAGCTGGCGCTTGATCTCAGTGACGTTGGCGAGGAATTGCGGGGCGTCTTCCTGGCGCGCCTTGAGCAGGTCGCGCAGGTCACCGCCGGCAAAGAAGGTTTTCTTGGCGGAGGTGATGATGATGCCGTTGATCTGGTCTTTTTCTTGCTGCAGGCGCTCAACGGTGGCCGCCATGGAACGGCCATACAGCTCGTTCATGGTGTTGGCAGATTGGTTCGGATCATCCAGCGTCAGGGTAACGATGCCGTCCGCGTCGAGGTCCCAACGAATCGCAGTTTGTTCAGTCATGAAAAGTCTCCGGGGTCGTGGGGCGCGGCTTACAGGCGCTCGATGATGGTGGCGATGCCCATGCCGCCGCCGACACACAGGGTGCACAGGCCGTAGCGCAGGTTGCGGCGTTCCAGCTCATCAAGAACGATGCCGAGGATCATGGCGCCAGTGGCACCAAGCGGGTGGCCCATGGCGATGGCGCCGCCGTTGACGTTGACCTTCTCCGCCGGCAGATCCAGATCCTTCATGAAGCGCAGCGCCACCGAGGCGAACGCTTCGTTGATTTCATAGAGGTCGATCTGCTCGGCAGTGAGGCCGGCTTTGGCCAGTGCCTTGCGCGCCGCCGGACCGGGGCCGGTGAGCATAATGGTCGGATCGGCGCCGCTGATCGCGGTGGCCACCACGCGCCCGCGCGGGGTCATGCCGTAATCCTTGCCCACCAGCTCGTTACCGATCAGCACCAGCGCAGCGCCATCGACGATGCCAGACGAGTTGCCTGCGTGGTGAACGTGGTTGATCTGCTCTACCCAGTGGTATTTCTGCAGCGCCACGGCGTCGAAGCCGCCCATCTCGCCCATCATCGCGAACGACGGTTGCAGGCCAGCGAGGGATTCCACCGTGGTACCCGGACGCACGTGCTCGTCACGATCGAGAATCACCACGCCGTTGAGGTCCTTCACCGGCACCACCGAACGATCGAAATACCCCTGCTCCCAGGCATGGGCCGCGCGACGCTGGGATTCCACCGCAAAGGCGTCCACGTCTTCGCGGCTGAAGCCTTCCAGGGTGGCGATCAGGTCAGCGCCGATGCCCTGCGGTACGAAGCCGGTCTGATAGTTGGTGCGCGGGTCCATTGCCCAGGCGCCGCCATCGGAGCCCATCGGAATGCGCGACATGGATTCCACGCCCCCGACCATCACCAGCTCATCCCAGCCGGACGCCACTTTCTGAGCACCGGTGTTGACCGCTTCCAGACCCGAGGCGCAGAACCGGTTGAGCTGATAACCGGCCACGGTATCCGGCAGACCAGCAGCCAGCGCCGTGGTCTTGGCGATGCAGGCACCCTGATCGCCCACCGGCGTCACCACGCCCAGCAGCAGGTCGTCGATGCGGTTCGGGTCCATGTTCGGGAACCGCGCCAGCAACTCGTGCACCAAGCCAACGGTGAGATCGAGCGGCTTGACGGTATGCAGGGAGCCGTCCTTCTTGCCGCGCCCACGCGGGGTGCGGATGGCATCGTAAATATAGGCTTCGGTCATGGAGAGGGTCCTTTCGCCTTCAGTCGGTGGATTGCCGGGCACCACCGCCCGGCACAGGCGGTTAACATGCCCGAGCAAACGCTTGGTCACAATGACAGGAGTGCTCAGCTGTTTTGAGCTGTTGGGTGAATGGCGGCGGCCTTTTGCAGGCCGCCGCCACCGGAGAGGAACTGCTTACCAGTGGTAAACGGCGGCGACCTGATAGGCGCGCGCGGATGGGGCGTCAGAGAAGTTACTGCTGTCGAGGCTCATGTCCGGCTTGAACACGGTGCTGTGGCTACGGCCCGCACGGCGGGTCACGTTAAGGGCCTGAGCACTAATTTCAAACTGGCGGCTGGCGGCATAACGGGCGGAGAAGTCGAGCCGGTTGAGGCTTTCTTCGCGCAGGTCACGGCGGCCACCGTCGGCCAACATCACCTTGGTGTTGTAGCTCGGGATGTAGTGGTAATGAGTGCCCAAGGTCAGGTTCATCGGCGCGATGAAGTAATCCAGTCCGACGTTGTAGAGCGCATCCGGTTGGTCGCTGAAGCGGCGCCGCTCCGAGGTCATCGGGTCTTTGACCCGCGAACGCATGAAGGTGGCGTTGCCCCAGGTGGTGAGCCCGGTGTCGCCCACCGGTACCCGCGCTTCCAGCTCAACGCCTTGAAAATAGCCTTCCGAGGCGTTGACCGGTTTCGATACCCAGCGGCCGTTGGTGTCCACTAGCATGGTTTCAATGCGGTCTTCTACATCGCGGTGGAACAGGTTGATGCCGACATGGCCGCCGAGCTGACTCAGGTAATGGTCGAGTCCCAGGTCCACGCCCCAGATCCGTTCCGGCTTCACATCTGGGTTGCCGCTCTTATCGGGCTTGGCGATGGTACCGCTCTTCTGTTCCACCAGCGTCGACAGGTCACGCAGATCAGAGCGGCGCAGGGTGCGGGCCACGCCAGCGCGAGCTTCCCACTGCGGGTGGAAGCGGTAGGCGACACTGGCCGAAGGCAACAGCTCGGTGGCGTCTTGTTTAGAGGTGCGCGCACCGACCGGCGTCGATTGGGTTTCACCGCGCTCCATGCGCAGACCGTAGTTCACCCGCAGCGCGGACTGCGGTTGCCAGGTGGATTCCGCCCAGGCGGCTAGGATGTCTTCGCGCACATCCATCTGCCGCGAGGCGTTGGGCGGGCGCGGCGCGCCATTGCGGGTTTCGGCGTTGTCTTCCTCGCGCCGCTCCTGGCTCCACAGGGTGCCCAGTTGCAGCTGGTGGCGGGCCCACTGACGGCCCACCGAAGCGCTGGCTTGATAGCGCGCCAGATCGATGCGTGCATCGCGGCGGTCGCGCTGATCGATGGCACCGCTGGCGTTATAGCGCACACCGTTGCGTTCGGTGTCTTCCTTGCCCTGCTGCAGATCCAGCTGCAGATCCAGGTCCCACACGGCTGCCAACGGCTGTTGCCACTGAACATGGGAACCCCAGAATTCCCGGATACGCTCACGGTCTTCCACGCTGCGCTCATTCACCGTGACCAGATCGGCAGCCACTTTGTCGCCCACGCTGTGGCGGTCTTCGCGGGTACGCAGGTAATAGGGCGACAGCGTCAGCTCCCTTTGGTCGAGGTTGAAGATCAGCCGTGGGGTGACATTGACTTGATCCAAGCGGCGACCATTGCGGTCTAGCGAGGCACTTTTGGGGTCACCGTTAGGGCGGTAGTCGTAGCTGTCACTGCCCTCGCCGCGGCGGTTGCGCTGCAGGTTCACCGCCAACGCATAGGACAGCCGGTCCACCTGCCCCACTTGGTTGACAGTGGTCGAGGCGATGTTGCCCTGACCTTCATGGTGGCCGAGCGAAAACTGCACGCTGCCGGCCGGCTGTTCAATGTCCCGCCGCAGCACCACGTTGATGGTGCCGGCGGCGCCTTGGCCGTCCATGCCCGCAGTGGGCGTGCGGATGATTTCCACCCTCTCTACCAGCGACACCGGGATGCGATCCAACTCGGTGCTGCGGTCCGAGCTGCCATCCAGCAACCGGCGGCCATCCACCAGCGTCTGGGTGTATTCGCGGCTGGCACCGCGCAGGCGCGGCTCGCGGGCGCGGTTGGGGTTGGGGAAACTGACACCGGCAATACGGCGCAGCGCATCGCCCAGCGCCAGATCACCGAACTGGGCTAACTGTTCGCGGCCAATCACCACTGTGGCATTGACGCTGTTCTGGCGCTGCGCGAGCGCCCGTGCTGCATCCTGAGTAATGACGTCATCGGTCACCAAGACCGGTTCCAGCGCACGCGGCGCGTCGGTGACCGGCAGGGCCTCGGCACCGGCATAACCGGCAAACAGCAACAAGCAACCCGCGGCGGGCCGCAGAGATTTGAGCTTCAACATGTGATGGTCCCCGGATGAGAAAGAAGTCTGGTTCTGCTGGGAGTCCCCTTCCCCGCAAACTGCCGGGCGATCATAGTTTCAGTGAGAATGATTATCAATTGTTTAATTGAACGGTTTTTTCACAGCCGTACTCATCGCCTGCCGCAGGTTAAAATTTACCGCCAAATGCTGCACAGACTCGGTTTGGAGCCGTTGCGGCATTGACCGCTTTCCCGCGGCCCCCTAGTGTCGCCCCATCATTGATTCTCAGGAGCGTTGGAGATGAGCGCTGTTTTCGATATCGGCACCGCGTTGTTGGCCTCCGCCAGCGAACAAGGCCGCGGCATCCAGAGTCGCAGTGGCCACAAACAGCCGGCCGAATTGTTGCGTCTGTACGACATGGAAGGCTGCCCGTTCTGTCGCCGGGTGCGCGAGGCCCTGACTGATCTGGATCTGGACGTGGAGATTTACCCGTGCCCGAAGGGTGGCAGCCGCTATCGCGAGCTGGTCGCCCGCATCGGTGGCAAGGAACAGTTCCCGTTCTTGGAAGACCCGAACACCGACGAGCTGCTGTACGAGTCCGATGACATCATCGAGTACCTGTACAGCACCTATGGCAATCGCCCCGCTCCCACCGGATTGCTCAGCCGCGCACTCAGCACCGCCGGGTCGTTCGGCGCGTCCGCCCTGCGTGCCGGTCGGGGTCTGCGCGCGCGGCACAGCCAACCGCCGGAAGAGCTGCTGGAGCTGTACAGCTTCGAAGCCAGCCCGTTTGCCCGCCGCGTGCGCGAGCTGCTGACCGAGCTGGAAATTCCCTACATCCTGCGCCAGTCCGGCCGCACCCAGGCGATGGACTGGGTACTGCCGCCACTGCGCGCACGGGTGGCACCGGATTACCGCCCAGAGCAGCGCAACCGCTTGGCGCTGTTGGAACGGGCCGGCAAGGTGGCTATTCCTTATCTGGTCGACCCTAACAGCGGCGATGAACTGTTCGAGTCGCAGGCGATCATGGATTACCTGCTCGCCCAGTACGGCGCGTGAGGCGACCTTGGCGGTCCAGATGGAGTCACGCTGATGGCATTTTCAGCAACTGAACGCACCCAACTACTGGCGCTGAAAGGCGTCGGCCCCACCGTCGTACAGCGGCTGGAGCAAATGGGGGTGGACTCGTTCGCGGCGCTGGCCGTCGCGGACGTAGACAGCCTGTTAGCCGCCGGGGCGGCGTTAACCGGCAGCAGTTGCTGGCGCAACAGCCCGCAGGCGCGTGCAGCACTCACCGCTGCGGTGGCCCGTGCTCAGCAGCCAGATCACAGCTGAGGCGCTGCCTAGGGACGACCGTCGGGCAAGAAGAAGGGCCGCATCTGCGGCCCTTTTTTCATGGCAAGTAGCATTAGCTGCCGGCGGGCGGCGGCTTCGGATCGTTGCCGTGCTCTTCGAGCCATTCTTCCACCCGCTCTTCCAGCAACTCCTCAACCCGCTCTTCCAGCGCTTCCTCAACCCGTTCCTCTAGCGCTTCTTCAACGCGCTGCTCAACCAAGTCTTCGGTTTCCATCACCAGGATTTCGAGCTTGTCAGCCAGATCCCAGTCACTCGGCTCGGTGCCGCTGTTGGCGTCAAAGTCCTCGTTGCGGGGATCGATTTCCGCCATCAAGGGTGACGACACCGGTGTCACCGCCACGTAAGCGCCCTGCTCGTCCAGCGGCACGGTATCGCTGGCACGGAAACGGATTTGAATCAGCCCGGCCGCAAACACCAGTGCCGCGGCCAAGAACACAAACAGGCTGGCATTGCCGAGCCCCTGCATCGCCGCCGCGGCCACCAGTGGCCCGACCATGGTGCCGATGCCGAAGGTGCGCAGCATCGCGGCACACGCCGCCACCATCTGACTGCTGTCTACCTGGTCGGTGGTCAACGCAACGCTCATCGGGTACATCGCGGTGGAGAGCGCATAGAACACGCCAGAGAAAGCAAACAGGGCCACCATCGACACCGGACCCAGCAATGCCGTACCGAGCGCCGCCAATGCCGCAATCAGTTGCAGCCCGACCACCACCGGCAAACGCCCGAGCCGGTCAGACAGCCAGCCCGCAGGCCACTGCACAAAAATGGCGCACAGCACACTGAAGCCCATGTAGCCGGATACCTGCGCCACGCTGAGGCCGTAATCCAGCGCATACACCGGTGCCAGACCCAGGAAACAACCGAGCGCGATACCAGAGGCCAAGGCACCGGTGGTGCCGGCCGGCGCCTGCCGCACCAGTCGCCGCCAACTCAAGCCTTCGGCGTCAGTGGGGGTACTGGGAATCAGGCTCTGGGTCAGCGCCAGCGGCACCAGCGACAGCACAATCAGCATTGCTACGCCGGAATAGAGGATGAAATCACTGGGATTGCCAAGTCCGACCAGCAACTGGCCGACCCCGAACGCCGCGTAGTAGTTAACGGTGTAAACACCGAGCAACTTGCCGCGGGTTTCGTTGGTGGCACGATCGTGGATCCAGCTTTCGGTCACCGTCAGCAGGCCTGCAACGCAGAAACCGAACACGAACCGCATTGCCAGCCAGGCCACATGATCGAGCACGATCGGGTGAGCCAGGATGGCCGCGCACGCCAGCGCCGCGTACACCGCGAAGGCGCGGATATGACCGACCTTGCGGATCACCACCACGCCGCGCATGGCGCCCAGGATGAAGCCGGCGGAATAGAACGCCATCATCAGGCCGAGCATCAGCTGGGACGCGCCGTCCAGTCCCAGCCGCAGCGCGATGAGGGTACCGAGCATGGCAGTGCCGCCCTGCAACAGCGCGAGGCTGACGAACAGGGCCACTACCGAAGTCAACATGGCTTTCATGGGCGCAAAGTCTAGCGAACTTGCCCTGTGCCCGCGAACGGTCAGGGAAAAACCCGGTAAAACCGGCCCCAATCAGCTCGGCAGGCCGAGCCGACGCCCCTCCATGCGGCGTAGGAATTCGAGCATGATCTGGCGATAGAGATCATCACCCAGCCACTTGTCTTCCACCCCACTGTCGACGTTGGGGTTATCGTTCACCTCCACCACCACCACCCGGTCGCCGCTTTGCTTGAGGTCGACCCCGTACAGCCCGTTGCCCATCAGCCGCGCCGCCTTGAGCGCCGTGCGCAGCACCTTGGCCGGCACTTCCTGTACTGCCAGCGTGCGGGCGCGCCCGGCTTGGGTTTTGCCACCGGCATGGTTATAGATCTGCCAATGCCCTTTACTCATGAAATACTGGCAGGCGAACAACGGACGGTTGTTGAGAATACCAACCCGCCAATCGAAGTCGGTGTACATAAACTCCTGTGCCAGTACCACCGCGCTCTGCTTGAAGTACTCCACCAGCGCCTTGTCCAGCGCCTCGACGCTGTCGGCTTTGCTAATGCCGCGCGAGAAACTGCCGTCGGGGATCTTCAGCACCACCGGCAAGCCCAGCTCTTCTACCAGCGCCGCCGCATCATGGCGGTTGTCGCGGAACAGGAAGCGGGTTTTCGGCACCGCCACCTGGTGCGCCTGCATCAGCTCGGCGAAGTAGATCTTGTTGGTGCAGCGCAGAATGCTGCCGGGATCGTCCATCACCACCATGCCCTCCTGCTCGGCCTTGCGGGCGAACTGGTAGGTATGGTCACCGAGCGCTGTAGTCTCACGGATGAACAGCGCATCGTATTCCGCCAAGCGTGGATAATCGGCGCGTCCGATCGGCTCCACGTTAATGCCCAGCTCGGCGCCGGCGCGGATGAACTTGCGCAGCGCCACTTTATCGCTGGGCGGCAATTTCTCGTCCGGATTGACCAGCATCGCCAGGTCATACCGGTACTTGCGCCGGGTGCTGGACTTGCGCCACACCTTGGCATTGAACTGTTCCAGCGCGGCGGCGAACGCATCCTCTTCCTTGCCTTTCAGTTGGTGCAAGCTGGTGGCCTTCACCGACTCCACCGCCCAATGGTCGCGCCGGCGGAACTCCACCTGCAGGATCGGGCACGGCATTTGGTCGAACAGCTGGCGCGCAAGCTCTTCCAACCCCGCTTGCTCGGTGTGGCCAAAGAACACTTTCACCGTCAGCCGATCGCCGTCTTGGCGGCGCTTCTTCATCGCCTTATCGAGCGTCGCTTCCAGCGACTCCAGGTGCAGTCCGTAGAGTGCTTTGCGCGACAAATCGTTGACCGTGCGCACCGACGGGATCACCCGGTGACCGCGCCCTTCGGCCAACAGCGAGCAGTAATAGCCGGGGCTCAGATAGCGGTAACTGCGGCACAGGTTAATCACCTGTACCCGGCCACTGCCAAACTGGGTGTTGCTGTCGAGGTACTGCTGGGCGGTCATCAGGTGGCGGGCAGGCAGATAAGCCGCCCAGTCGCGGGGGTCTTCAACGATCAGAATGACGGGAGTCATGGCGCTCCTTGCTGGCACCGTGGGGGATCGAATCCTCGCATTCTGGTGCAAGCGGAGCGCCTTCACCAGTGGCTTTACAAGCGTCCGCCGACACAGATGTAAAACAGCCGCACGGCGGCCCTTATGCCTCTCTGCATTGGCGCCAACGCGAGACCTAGATCCCGCTTCCGCGCGCCCCTGCTGGCCTCCTTCAGCGCCTTGCCTGATACTGGCGAGCTGTAAAAAAGAGGAATCCCCATGTGTCGATGCCCTGTCCGCTCGGTGCCTGCCGCCGGCGTGTGCTGCTGCCCCCTGGTGTGCCGGTGATCCGCGCGCTGCTGCTGGGGCTAGGGCTCGGCTGCGCCATGGCCGCCGGAGCCGGCGAGCACCAGCTACAGGTCACCGCGTCGGCTTACAACTCACTGCCAGGCCAGGGCCAGGGCGATGTCAGCGTGGGGGCCTGGGGCGACCGGCTGCGGCCGGGGATGCGCGCCATTGCCGTGTCCCGCGATCTGCTCGACATGGGCCTGAGCCACCGCAGCCGTGTCACCATTGATGGCTTGCCGGGTGAGTACTTGGTGCTCGACAAAATGCATCCGCGCTGGCGCAAGAAAATCGACGTTTACCACGGCACTGATTTACAGGCCGCCCGTCGCTGGGGAGTGCGTACGGTCACCATCCGCTGGCGTGATGCGCCGCAAAACGCGCCACGGCGCTGAGCGGAAAGCAGAAACAAAAATGCCCGCATCAGCGGGCATTTTCATATATGGCGGTGAGGGAGGGATTCGAACCCTCGATACGGTTTAACGTATACTCCCTTAGCAGGGGAGCGCCTTCAGCCACTCGGCCACCTCACCTGAAACTCGCACCGGCCTCTACTATTTCCGCCGGCTGCAATCTGAATTTCAGACCGCGCGCATCATACCATCTTGTTGCTGAATTCCCAGCGTTGATTGAACTGTTTGCTGAAAAATCAGACAGCTGAGCCTTCGCCCGCCTTCTCGTGCTGGATGCGCTGGTAGATTTCTTCGCGGTGTACGGCCACTTCCTTGGGGGCGTTGACGCCGATGCGTACCTGGTTGCCTTTGACGCCGAGCACAGTCACGGTGACATCGTCGCCAACCATCAGGGTTTCGCCTACTCGCCGGGTAAGAATGAGCATGGGTGGTCCCTCCTGGGTCCTTTGGGTGTCAATGAGCGCAATGTGTCCGCGCCAAGTGAGGCAGCTCCGGAGGAGATCCTTGCTCCGGGCTTGCCTGCCTCTGCTAGGCACGCAGGAAGGGATTATGCAGGATACCGGGTGGAATGTCTTGCCGCGGTACCCTGAAAATCCACCCTCACTCAGTCCTCTGCCGGCGCGTCCAAACCGAAGGCGCTGTGCAGCGCACGCACCGCCAGTTCCAGGTATTTCTCAGCGATCACCACCGAAATTTTGATCTCCGAAGTGGAGATCATTTCGATGTTGATGCCCTCCTCGGCCAGCGCACCGAACATTTTGCTGGCCACACCAGCGTGTGAGCGCATGCCGACTCCGACCAGAGAGATCTTGGCGATCTTGTCGTCGGCAATCAGCTCCGGATTGCCGAGGTTGGCAGATTCCGCTTCCAGCGCTTGGCGGGCACGCTTCACGTCGTTGCGGTTGACGGTGAAGGTGAAGTCGGCGGCGCCATCTTTGCCAACGTTCTGCACGATCATGTCCACTTCGATATTGGCAGCGCCCACCGGGCCCAAGATCTTGTAGGCAATGCCCGGGGTATCCGGCGCGCCGCGCACAATGATCTTGGCTTCATCACGGCTGAACGCGATCCCGGAGATGACCGGCTGTTCCATATCTACCTCGTCGTCGACGGTTATGAGGGTGCCGGGGCCGTCCTTGAAGCTGTGCAGGACACGCAGCGGCACACTGTATTTTCCGGCGAACTCCACCGCCCGGATCTGCAGCACCTTGGAGCCGAGACTGGCGAGTTCGAGCATTTCTTCGAAAGTCACTTTTTCCAGCCGCTGGGCGCGCGGCACCACACGCGGATCGGTGGTGTAAACACCGTCCACGTCGGTATAGATCTGGCACTCATCGGCTTTCAGCGCCGCCGCTAGCGCCACTGCGGTGGTGTCACTGCCGCCGCGGCCAAGGGTGGTAATGCTGCCGTCGTGATCGACACCTTGGAAGCCAGCCACCACCACAATGCGACCAGCATCCAGATCGGCGCGTACACGGGCGTCGTCGATGGCTTCAATGCGGGCTTTCATGTGGCTGTGGTCAGTGAGGATGCGCACTTGGCCGCCGGTGTAGGAACGGGCCGGCACACCCATGTTCTCCAGCGCCATGCACAGCAGCGCGATGGTGCACTGCTCGCCGGTGGACAACAGCACGTCCATTTCACGCGGAGACGGTTCGTCGGCAATCTCTTTCGCCAGCGCGATCAGGCGGTTGGTTTCACCGCTCATGGCGGACACCACCACCACCACCTGATTGCCTTCGGCTTGGAAGCGCGCCACCTTCTCGGCGACGGCTTGGATCCGTTCGACGCTACCCACCGAGGTACCGCCGTATTTTTGTACGATGAGGGCCATATCGGGACGTCTGTCTGCAGTTGAAAAAAGGCGCAACACTCTACCATCTGTGTGCGCCGGATGCATGGCAGAGCGCGCAGCCAAGGCTGCGCTCTCTGTGAAAATCAGCGCTCGGCGATCCAGCCGTCAACACTTGCCAGCGCGGCCGGCAAACCGGCCACATCGGTACCGCCGCCCTGCGCCATGTCAGCGCGGCCGCCACCTTTGCCGCCCAGTTGAGTCGCCACATGGCGCACCAGCTCGCCGGCCGGGAAACGCGCGCTCAAATCAGCCGTGGTACCGGCCACCAACGCCACTTTGTCGCCATCCACGGCAGCGAGGATTACCACCGCAGAGCCGAGTCGATCTTTGAGGCCATCCACCGCGGTGCGCAAGGTCTTGGCATCAGCACCATCGAGTGCGGCGGCCAGATAATTGACGCCGTCATGTTGCTTCACTTGGCTGGACAAATCGCCGCCGGAGCCAGATGCCAGCTTCTGCTTGAGCCGGTCAATGTCCTTTTCCAGTTCACGTACCCGCGCCACCACTTGTTCGACACGGGCCGGTGCCTGCTCGGCGGAAACCTTGAGCGCCCCCGCTACGCGACCGAGCGCCCCCTGCAAGCCGGACACAAAAGCCAATGCCTGAGCACCGGTAACCGCCTCGATGCGGCGCACCCCGGCGGCGGAGGCGCCTTCGGAGGTGATCTTGAACAAACCGATATCGCCGGTGCGGGCCACGTGGGTGCCGCCACACAGCTCTTTCGAGAAACCGTCCGCGCCCATGGTCAGTACCCGCACCTGGTCGTCGTACTTCTCGCCGAACAGTGCCATGGCGCCGGCGGCGCGGGCGCTGTCGATGTCCATCAGCTCGGTGCTGACCGGCTGGTTGGCCAGCACTTCAGCATTCACCAACGCCTCGATCTCGGCGATCTGCTCAGCGGTCACCGCTTCGCCGTGGGAGAAGTCGAAGCGCAGATAGTCCGGCCCCACCAGTGAACCTTTCTGGCTAACGTGCTCACCCAGTACCTGCCGCAGCGCAGCGTGCATCAAGTGGGTGGCAGAGTGGTGACGCATAATGGCGTTGCGGCGTGCGGTGTCCACCGCCGCACCCACCCGCTCGCCGACCCGCAGCGTGCCTTCGCTGACGCGGCCGTGGTGGACGTGGGCTTGCTGACGCTTGCGGGTATCACTGACCTCGAAGCGACCGGCATTGCTGAGCAACACACCGGTATCGCCCACCTGGCCACCGGATTCGGCATAGAACGGAGTGCGGTTGAGCACCACCAGACCGTCCTCACCGACCGCCAAGCTGTCCACCGCTTCACCGTCACGGTACAACGCCACGATCTCGCCTTGGTCATCGAGCAACTGGTAACCGGAGAAGTCAGTGGCGGCATCAATGTTGAGGCGGTCGCTGTAATCGTTGGCGAAGGCATCGGCGCCACGGGCGCGCTCGCGCTGGGCCGCCATCGCCGTTTCGAAACCGTCCATGTCCACCGTCAGGCCGCGCTCGCGGGCCACGTCGGCGGTCAGGTCCGGCGGGAAACCATGGGTGTCATAGAGGGTGAACACCAGGTTGCCGGGCAGTTCGGTGCCGGACAGCTGGCCCATGGCCTGCTCCAGCACCCGCATACCCTGTGCCAAGGTACGGCCAAATTGCTCTTCTTCCGCCCGCAGCGCTTTTTCGATGCGTGCCTGCTGACTAAGCAGCTCGGGGTACGCATCACCCATCTGCTCCGCCAGCGGGGCTACCAGCTTGTGGAAAAACGGCTGCTCGCAGCCGAGCATGTGTCCGTGGCGCAGCGCCCGGCGGATGATACGGCGCAGCACATAGCCACGCCCCTCATTGGACGGGATCACGCCATCGGCAATCAGGAAGCTGGCCGAACGGATGTGGTCGGCAATCACCCGCAGCGATTTCGCCTCCAGATCAGTGGTACCGGTGGCCGCCGCAGCGGCCCTCAGCAGCGCCTGGAACAGATCAATTTCGTAGTTGGAATGGACGCCCTGCATCACCGCAGAGATTCGCTCCAGCCCCATGCCGGTATCCACCGACGGCTTCGGCAGCGGCACCAGGGTGCCGTCCGGCTGGCGGTCATACTGCATGAACACCAGGTTCCAGATTTCGATATAGCGATCGAGATCATCACCAGGAGAACCGGGCGGGCCACCGGGCACGTGCTCGCCATGGTCATAGAACAGTTCGCTGCATGGGCCACAGGGCCCGGTATCGCCCATTTGCCAGAAGTTGTCTTCATCCAGCCGCGAGAAACGCGCCGGATCAATGCCCATTTCGTTGATCCAGATGTCCGCCGCTTCATCGTCGGAGATATGCACGGTCACCCACAGTTTTTCCGGCGGCAGCTTCATCTCAACGGTGAGGAATTCCCACGCAAAGCGGATTGCTTCACGCTTGAAGTAATCACCGAAGCTGAAGTTGCCCAGCATCTCGAAGAAGGTGTGGTGACGGGCGGTGTAACCGACGTTCTCCAGATCGTTGTGTTTGCCGCCGGCACGCACGCAGCGCTGGCTGCTGGTGGCGCGGGTGTAGGCTCGGGACTCACGGCCGAGGAACAGATCCTTGAACTGGTTCATGCCTGCGTTGGTGAACAGCAGGGTGGGATCGTTCTCGGGCACCAGAGAACTGGACGGCACAACGGCGTGTCCCTGACGGGCAAAATAATCAAGGAAAGCCTGGCGAATTTCGGCGCTCTTCATAAGTCTCGCTGCATGGGTCGCGGTAGGACGGAAGGGCAGCAGTATAGCGGGGTCACCATAGCGGCGCCATGCGGGGCCACACCGCCGCCACGGGGAAAATCAGAGTGTGCGCTGCAGCGTTCCCTGCAGCGGCGGCCATTAGTCGTCGTCGCTGCCGGCATCCAGCGCGTGGAAGCACTGATCGGCTGTGAAGCCGCGGTACTGCAGGAAGCGCAACCGTTTGGCGCGCTCGCGGGGATCGGCTGGTGCCGGGCCGCTGAAGCGGCGGCGACTGCATTGACGCGCTTGCTCGAACCAATCCACGTCAGCCTCAGCCAACGCCGTCTCAATCAGCTCTGCGGACAGCCCTTCCTGCTGCATCGACTGACGCACCCGCATCGGCCCATGGCCACGCTCCAGCCGGCTGCGCAAAAACATGCCCGCATAGCGGGCATCGTCAATAAAGCGCTGGGCTTCGAGCCAATCGAGCAGCTGGTCGAGGTCGTCACCGGCACCGTAGCGCTGCGCCAAGCGGTCATGTAGGTCACGGCGGGCATAATCCCGCCGTGCCAGCATGGCCAGAGCGCTGCGCTTCAGCTCCGCCGGACGCTCGGCCGGCTCCAGCTCAATCTTCTTCTTGGGCCTCAAGATCCACCTCACCTGCGGCACCGGCCGGCGCCACCGGAGTCAGCAACTGGGCGCGGATCTGCTTCTCGAGGGTGCCGGCAATGTCCGGGTTTTGGCTCAGGTAGTCACAGGCGTTCTGTTTACCCTGCCCGATCTTGTCGCCTTGGTAGGAGTACCAAGCGCCGGCCTTGTCGATCAGGCCAAGCTGCACGCCCATGTCCAGCACCTCACCGAGATTGTTGATGCCGGTGCCGTATAGGATCTGGAATTCCGCTTGACGGAACGGCGGCGCCACCTTGTTCTTCACCACTTTAACGCGGGTTTCGCTGCC
Organism: Alcanivorax sp. REN37; assembly: GCF_041102775.1. Taxonomy (NCBI): domain Bacteria; kingdom Pseudomonadati; phylum Pseudomonadota; class Gammaproteobacteria; order Oceanospirillales; family Alcanivoracaceae; genus Isoalcanivorax; species Isoalcanivorax beigongshangi. The sequence goes on along the minus strand of NZ_JBGCUO010000001.1, from coordinate 1,241,725 downwards.
GGTGATCTCATCGCCCTGCTTTACCGAGCCGATGCGGCGGATATCGAGCCGCACCGAGGAGTAGAACTTGAGCGCGTTACCGCCGGTGGTGGTTTCCGGGTTGCCGAACATCACACCGATCTTCATGCGGATCTGGTTGATGAAGATCACCAGACAGTTGGCATTCTTCACCGAGCCGGTGATCTTACGCAGCGCCTGGCTCATCAGACGGGCCTGCACGCCGACGTGGTGGTCCCCCATCTCGCCTTCGATTTCAGCCTTCGGCACCAAGGCCGCCACCGAGTCGACAATGACCACGTCCACCGCACCGGAGCGCACCAGCATGTCGGTGATTTCAAGCGCCTGTTCGCCGGTGTCCGGCTGCGACACGATCAGGTCATCAACATTGACGCCCAGTTTCTCGGCGTAGTCGGGGTCCAGAGCGTGCTCGGCATCAACGAAAGCACAGTTGGCACCGTGCTTCTGCGCTTGTGCGATAACGGACAGCGTCAGCGTGGTTTTACCGGAGGATTCCGGACCGTAGATTTCCACGATCCGCCCCTTGGGCAGACCGCCGATACCGAGGGCTACATCCAGCCCGAGCGAGCCGGTGGAAATGGCAGGAATGGGCTCACGCTTGTGATCGCCCATGCGCATGACCGAGCCCTTGCCGAATTGCCGCTCGATCTGCGCCAGCGCAGCCTTCAGGGCCTTGCTTTTGTTGTCGTCCATTTCTGAGTTCCTCAGCATCAATGTCAGGGTGTGACCAGTGTCCATAAGACCACTGTCAATAAGGACAGCATTATGCGCAGGGGCGACAGCCGGTGCAACCCCCGGGCAGGATGATTCACGCAGTGCTCAGGCGAGCCAACACACCCGCCAGCGCAGCTTGCACCGCGGCGGCCCGCACGGCCGCCCGATCGCCGGCGAAACGGAAGCGCTGTGCTTCGCTGGGGCGTCCCTCGAAGGCCCACGCCAGCCAGACGGTGCCGACCGGTTTGCCTGCACTGCCGCCATCAGGCCCGGCGATGCCGGACACCGACACCGCACACTGTGCACCGCTGGCTTTGCGGGCACCTTCGGCCATTTCAAGCACCACCGCTTCGCTCACCGCACCATGGGTCGCCAATGTCGTCGCGGCCACCCCCAGCAACGCCTGCTTGGCGTCATTGGAATAGGTGACGAAGCCGCGGTCGAACCACGCGGAACTGCCGGGGATGTCGGTGATCGCAGCCGCAATACCGCCGCCGGTACAAGATTCCGCAGTGGTCATCATCCAGCCGCGCGCCGCCAGCGCTATGCCGACCTGCCGTGCCTGTTCCATACCCACGTTCCCCGGTTGCCTATGAGGCACCGAGTGTAGGCATCGACAGGGCTGCCGTCACCGCCCCGCCATAAAGCACCGGTATAAGGGTGCCACATTTCCATGGAGATCCGATGATGCGACACAGTGTGCTGGTCGTGGGTGGCATGGCCGCTTTGACCCTGACTGCCTGCGGCGGCGGCAGTAACAATGGCGGGTCCGGCCCGACTCCCACGGCACCGATCGCGGCCGAGATCAGTGTGGTGGGGCTGGGCCGGGTGGCCACATTGGACCGCTCGCTGGTCTGCGCCCATGGCGACTGCGGCAGCACCCTGCCGGCACCACAGACGGTCGCCGCTGAGGCGGGTGACGGACAGCGATTCAGTCATTGGTCAGACGCTGATTGTGGCAGCGAGCTGACCTGCACCTTGGGCGACCAAGCACTGACGGCGGTGTTTGAACCGCTGCCGGCCCAGGTACCCAGCGGACAATGGCTGGGCGGTGATCTGCATGTGCATACCGACCACTCTTCCGACGGCAGCATGCCGCGCCAAACCTTTGGTGATGCCATGCCCGGCAACGTGTCGGTGGCGGACCAGATCGGCCAGGCGCTCAAGTCCGGCCTCGATTTCCTGTCGCTCACCGATCACCGCACCCATGACCAGCACTACGACCCGCTGTGGGAATCCCCGGCGCTGCTGCTGATCCGCGGCGAGGAAGCCAACGGCAAGCCCCACTCCACCGTGCACGGCGCGGTGGACATGCTGACCCAACCAGCGGTGCAGCCGGGGCGCGATGAGCGGGCGCGGCTTCAACAATCAATCTGGGATGCGCACAGCCAGAACGCGATCTGGGTCTCGGCGCATCCGGAAAAAGATCTGATGCATGACAATGGCGAACTGCGCGACCTGGCCGATGCGGTAGGCGTGGATCTGGTGGAAACCTGGAACAACGCCAAAAAGCCGGATCAAGCGATTGATTACGCCGAGAACCGCTGGAATGCCGGCTACCGGTTCTCGGTGGCGGGCGCCAGTGACAACCATTTCCGTGAGCTATGGCTGACCCACGGACCCGGCTCACCGACCACCCGTGTACATGCCGACGCCGCCAACCAGCAGGGTTTGCTCCACGCCATGCAGCGTGGCCATACCCACATCGGCCATAACGCCAGCGGTCCGTTCGTCACGCTGGATGCGGATTTTGGTGACGGCTATACGGTACAGGCCGGCGACGAAGCGGTGCTGCCCGCCGGCACCCGCGGCACGTTGCGGCTACGGCTGGAAGGCGCCAAAGGCCAGCGGGTGCTGGTTTACCGCAGTCCCGGCCGCAGTGCCGGCGCGGTCACCACCCTGCGCCCCAGCAAGGATTACGAGGTGCACCATATCGAGGTGGAAAGCAGTGACGCACCGCAATGGTACCGGGTGGAAGTGCGCAGCCCGCTGAACCAGCTGCGCGGCCTCAGCGCGCCCTTGTTTGTCGGCCCGGCCCCGGTGCAACCGCAAACGCCGTGGCTGCCCGCCACCAGTGATGCCGCCGACGGCGCCAATTGGGTGCTAGGCGCGGACGGCGCTTTCACCGGCTTTCCCGACGCCGCCGCTAGCGACGGCATCTTGCACGTGGTGGCCGAGCAGCACCACGCTGACGGCACCCGCGTGCTTTACCAACGCCGCGATACGCATGGCAGTTGGCAACCGCAGCCACTGGCAGTTTCCGGCACTGATCGGCAGCCACGCTTTGCCCGTATTGCCGCCCGCGGCCAGCAGGTGGCCGTGGTGTGGCAGGAAATCACCGAAGCGCGTCCGCTGCGGTCAGTGATCCGGTTACGTCAATCCGACGACGGTGGCCGCAGTTGGGGCGCAGCAGAAACTGTGCACAGCGTCGCCGGCCGCGCCGAGCACCCGGTGGTGGCGCTGCACCCGCAGGGCCAGGTGCTGCTGGCTTGGCAGCAGATTCAAGCCGGTGACGCCTTTGATATTTGGTTCCTCGATCGCCAACAAGGACAGGCGGAGAACCTCAGCGCCGAAGGCAAGATCACCCGCCCGGCGGAGCGCCTCGATAGCCGTTCGTCCCGTTACCCGGCGTCGCTCTGGCCGACCTTGGCGGTGAGCGAGAACGGCGACGTGGCAGTTGGCTGGCAGGACAACCGCACTGATCCTGATCCGTTGTGGACCGGTACCGCTGGCGTCGGCGAAGGCACCAACCCCGACAACTGGCAGATCCAGCTGCGCCGCCGCACTACCGAGGGCGACTGGCAGCCGATACTGTCCGTGGGCGCCGACGATGCCGCCGACCAGCATCCGAGTCTCGCCTACAGCGGCGCGGGCGACCTGCTATTGGCCTGGAACCACAAACCGCTGAAGAGCTCCGGCGCCAGCTTCCGGGTGGCCACCGCCCGCATTCAAGGCGATGCCATTCAGCTGCTGCCGCCATTGGACGATCACCCTGCCCCGCAGCAGCGTCCGCGCCTGGGCGCTGCCGAGGACGGCAGCCCGCAGCTCGTTTGGTATCACGGCGGTGCCGACGATTGGCGTTGGAAGTTGGCCAGCAGCCGCTGGCAGGATGGGGAGTGGAGCGCCGCACGCTGGCATGATGGGCCCGGCAACAACAGCTGGCCGGTGGTGGCCGGCAACGACACTGTGTTCGTATCCAGCCGTGATGCGCGCCGTCTGCAACGCGACCCCACTCACCAGATCATGGTGATGCCACTGACCGGCGAACCGCACTGAACGCGAGCGCCCGGGGCAACCGGGCGCCTTGATCAGATCAGGAAACTGGCCGCTGACACGGTCACCAGCGACAGCAAGATGCCGAGCCCAACCATGCGGTTGGACAGCGACGGCGCCAGGCCGTGTTGCTGGGCCAAGATGCCCGCGGTGATCATCGGCGCCATCGCCGCCTGCAATACACTCACCTCACCGATCAGCGCCGGTACGCCCCAGGCCACCACCAGTGCCCACACTGCCAATGGGGCCAGCAGCAGTTTCCACAGCAGCCCCCAGAACAGCGGCTCCGCATCATGCCCAGGCCGGCTGAAGCGTAGCTGCATACCCACCGAGAACAGTGCCAGCGGCGTCAAAGTACCGCCGAGCCGAGAGAGCACCTGATCGCTCCACTCCGGCAACCCGCCCACCGCGCGAATCACCAGCGCCAGCATCAGTGCCAAGAACGCCGGGAATTTGAGCACCCGCAGGAACAGTGCACTGATCGGCATTGATTGACCGGCATAGCGGGCCGCCACGAATACCCCGGCGGTAGACAGCGCCAGGAACGAACCAAGCTGATCGGCGATCACCGCAATGCCGAGCGCGTCGTGGCCGCGCAGCGCTTCGATCAGCGGATAGCCGACAAACGAGGTATTACCGAGACCGGCGGTGAGCACCAGCGCGCCGACTTGGCTGCGGCTCCAGCCACGCAGCCGGCCGAGCAGCTCAATCAGCACCCAAGCGCCAATGAACACCAGCCACATGGCCGCACCGGGGAACAGCAGGTCTGCCGACCACTCCAGCTTCACCACCTGTACCAACACCATCGCCGGCAGCGCGATGTGCAGCACCCACCAATTCAGCGAAGCCGCCAAGCCTTCGGGGTGGGCGACACGGGCAGTGAGCATGCCCGCTCCCAAACAGATGATGACCAGCCAAAGAGCGTCCACAACGAAGAGGTCCCGGGGAAGTTGAATCAACAGATACCGGCCGCACTAGGGCCGGCGATGGTAGTCAGCGTCATACCGAAGCCGATGCGCGCTAGTGTAACATTGCCGCCGCGCGCGCCGCCTCCGTGGCGATGCACTCACCTGTCGCTGACCGGAGACTGACCGCCGCCATGCCTGCCCGCCGTGCCTCCACCAACCATTTAACTTGGCTGCTGTGCCTAGCCTGCGCGATGATGGCGCTGGCCGGATGCTCGCTGCCGCCGCTGGTGGACCGCGAGGCCGGCTATCGCCTGGACGACGCCGACGTGGAGGCCACCTTGATCCATCAAGCGCTGCAGCCCCTGACCGCCCGCCATCCCGGCTTGTCCGGTATCCATCCGCTGGCCGATCCGTTGGATGCGTTCGCTGCTCGCATGCTGCTGGCGCAGACTGCGCAGGCGTCGCTGGATGTGCAGTATTACATCTGGCACCGCGACACCACCGGGTTGATGCTGCTCAATGCGCTGGAAGATGCCGCCGACCGTGGCGTACGGGTGCGACTGCTGCTGGATGACAACGGCATTCGCAATCTTGACCAGATTCTCAGCGAGTTGGACAACCACCCCAACATGCAGGTGCGGCTGTTCAACCCGTTCCCGATGCGGCGCATGAAACCACTCGGCTTTGTCACCGACTTCCGCCGCCTCAATCGGCGCATGCACAACAAGTCATTCACCGCCGATCAGCGCGTCACCATCGTCGGTGGCCGCAATGTCGGTGATGAATATTTTGGCGCCACCGACTCGGTGCTGTTCTCCGACCTCGATGTGGTGGCGGTCGGCCCGATCGTCGATGCCATGACTGACGATTTCGACCGCTACTGGAACAGCGCCTCGGCCTACCCGATCGATCAAGTGGTGGCGCCGTCCAGCGCACAACGCGCCGCAGCACTGGAACGCGCCACCCGCGAACACCTCGATCCGCACAGCGCCTCCCAATACCTCGATCACCTGGAGAACACCGCCTTCATTCGCGGCATCCTCAGCGAAGAGCTAGAGGTGGAATGGGCAGACACTTTCATCGTCAGTGACAACCCGGCCAAAGTGCTGGGCGATGTGCCGGAGCAAGACTTGCTGATCGGCTCGTTGCTGTCGCTGGGCGGCGAACCGGAAAAGACCTTGGATTTGGTATCGCCCTACTTCGTGCCTACCCAGATGGGCGTTGACGCGCTGGCATCACTGACGCGCCGCGGGGTACGCGTGCGGGTGCTGACCAATGCGCTGGAAAGTACCGACGTGGCCGCCGTGCATGCCGGCTATTCGAAGTACCGTAAGCAGCTGCTGGAAGAAGGGGTGGAGCTGTGGGAGCTGCGCCTGATCGGTGCCGAGGATGCCAAACGGCCCGCCGGCCTCGGTCCGTTCGGCAGTTCCGGCTCTAGCCTGCATGCCAAAACGTTTGCGGTGGACGGGCATCATGTGTTCGTCGGCTCGTTCAACTTCGATCCCCGTTCAGCACGACTCAATACCGAGCTTGGCTTCGTCATCAGCAGCCAGAAACTGGCCAATGATCTGGCTCTGGCATTCGACACTGCGATGCCGGTGCGCGCCTACCGCGTGCATGTAGACGAACACGGCAAGTTGTACTGGACCACCATCGAGAACGGCGAGACGGTGCGCTACGACCGCGAACCGGGCACCGGCATGATCCAGCGCGCGCTGGTGAAGTTCCTCACTTGGCTGCCAATTGAAGGGCTGCTCTGACGGCCGAGTCTTTGAAAACCTGGTGGGGGACCGGCCACTGATGGCCGGCCCGATTCAGGACTCAGCTTGCTTCAGGCGCTGCTGGAACATGGCCAGCCCTGGCCCCGCCATTGGCACGGTATTGCGGTAATCCACCGGCTCGCGGCAATGGGAGCACACCATCAGCGGCGTGAAGCGGTGACCGCAGCTGCTGTGGTGGAACTCCAGCGGCGCACCGTGGCCGCCATCCAACCACTTGTCTCCCCACGCGTTGAGCGCCTGCATCACCGGGTACAAATCACGTCCCATGTCGGTGAGCCGGTACTCGTGGCGCAGCGGCCGCTCCATGTACGGCACTTTATGCAATACGCCATCCTCCACCAGCCGGCTCAGGCGGTCGGACAGCACATGGCGGGTCACGCCCAAGTGCGTTTGGAAATCATCAAAGCGGCGCATCCCCATGAACAGGCTGCGCAGCACCATCAGTGTCCAGCGATCACCCAGCAGTGCCAGGCTGCGTGCCATCGAACAGGGCAACGCGCCTACTTCGTCCCACTTCATAGTTCCCTCCATTGACCATGGCGCAAGCCTACTGCGACGGCTCAGCCCTTCCAAGTTCTATTTAGGAACTTACTATTCGAGCAGAACCGTGACATCAAGCAATGTCACTGTTAATTAATTCTGGAGTGGCCCATGACCCCATCCGAATTCGTCACCTCAGGCGCTGTGAACTTAGCGGTCTATCGCTGGCAAAATGACGATGCCGAACGACCGGTGGTGGTCCTGATCCACGGTTATCCAGATAACGCCAGCATTTGGGAGCCGTTGGCGACGCAATTGGCGGAAGACTTTACCGTGATCGCCTATGACACCCGCGGTGCGGGGCTGTCATCAGCGCCGAGCGGCATCGAGTCCTACGCCGCGCCGCATCTGGTGAGTGACCTCGCGGCGGTGATATATGCTGTCAGCCCACAACAGCCGGTGCATTTGGTGGCCTATGACTGGGGTGCGCTGCCGGCCTGGGAAGCCGTGGCAAGAGCCGACTTCGATGGCCGCATCGCCTCGCTGACCACCGCAGCTCCTTCCGCCGACCAGCTTGGGCAATGGTTTCGAGGCCGCCTTACCTCCCGCTCCCCAGTTCGCTTCCTGCAGGGGCTGCGGCAAGTGGCAGCCTCGTCTTACATGCTGCTGTTCCAGTTGCCGAAGCTGCCGGAAATGACCTGGCGCCTGGGTCTTGGCAGGCACTGGCCGCGTTTCGTGAATCTAGTAGAAGGTACCGAAGCGCCGGCGCACCCGAATCAAACCGCCGACGGCATTCAGGGCCTTAATCTCTATCGCGCCAACCTGCGGCGCCTGCTGCGACCGCACGTGCAACCGGTACCCACCGCTGTGCCGGTGCAACTGTTGCTGCTGCAACGCGACCGTTTTCTACCCATCCACCTGTTTGAAAACCTTGAACAGTCGGCCAGCAACCTGCGCCGCACTCAGATTGATGCCGGTCACTGGGCGATGCTGTCCCATACCCGCCAACTCGCCAACGCCATTACCCCCTTCGTCACATCCATCGAGGACACCTGACCATGACCACTACCGCTTCGGACGCCGCTTCCAGCGCCCCGCATAATGTGATTGCCCGCGAGGTGCAATTCGACTGGGAACAAGCACCATTGCATTGGCTGCAGGACGACCCGTTCGCCAGCCATGCCATCAATGAATTCAGCTACCTGTTAATGCAGGGTGAGAAGTTCTTCTGCCGTGTGTTCCGTGAAGCCTTACCACTGGTGGAGGAAGGCAAACTGCGTGATGACGTGCAAGCCTTCATTCGTCAGGAAGCTATTCACAGCCGCGCCCACCACGATTCCATCGAGGGCTACCTCAAGCGACTGGGGATCGACGGCGGTGACTTCCAACGCAACAACGAGCTGCTGTTTGATCGCATGCTATCGCGCAAGCCATTTGGCATTACGTTGCCACGCCGGCTGGAGCGTCAATGGTTGGTAATGCGCATCGGCATGGTCGCGGCCATCGAACACTTCACCTCCGCGCTGGGCGTCTATGTGCTCGACGCTGACTGGGAGCGCAGCGGCGCCGACCCGGTGGTGGCCGACCTGTTCCGCTGGCATGGGGCGGAAGAAATTGAGCACCGCACCGTGGCCTACGACCTGTACCGCTACCTTGGCGGCAGCTGGCCGCTGCGCAGCCTGCTGATGGCACTGGTGTTGCCCACGTTGACCGGGCGCATGGCCGCCGGCACCGCCGAATTGATGCGGCAAGATCCCACTTTCAGTGCTCGCGATACCCGTTTGGGACGGCTGGGTTTCTGGCGCCTGTGGCAGCAATCCGATCGGCGCGGCAATGTGCCGGATGTTGCGTGGTTCATCGCGCGCTCACTGCGCTTCTTCGCGCGCGGGTACGAGCCGCTGCATGAGGCAGATACCGCGCAAGCCCTGGCCTACATCAACAACTCGCCGGCGGTACTAGCCAACCGCGTGTGAAACGGCCACCAAAGGAGCCACCAACAGCATGACGCAAACAGTTTCGCCCAGAGACTGTGCCGTAGTGATCGGCACCGGTACCCGCAGCGGTCTCGGTGGCGCGCTGTGCGCGCGCTTCCATGCACAAGGCTTGGCGGTGTACGCCGCCGGTCGCAGCCGCGAGAAAATTGAACACACCGCACGGGAGATCGACCCAAGCGGCCAGCGGGTGACAGCAGTAGTGATGGAAGCCGCCGAGCCGGCAGATGTCAGCGCCCTGTTTGCACGCATTGCCGCCGATGGCCGCATTCCTAAAGTGGTGGTATTCAACGCTGCTGAACGCAACATCCCGATGTCGATGCTCAACACCACCCCGGAGCAGTTAGAGCAGGTGTGGCGCAGCAACTGTTTTGCCGGCGCACTGGTCGGCCAGGAAGCACTGCGGCGAATGCTGCCACAAGCGGAAGGGACGCTGATCTTCACCGGCGCCAGCGGTTCCCTGCGTGGCCGCGCACGCTTTGCCGCATTTGCTTCGGCCAAGGCCGGATTGCGGGCATTGGCGCAATCCATGGCGCGCGAGTTCGGCCCCAAAGGCATCCATGTGGCCCACGTCATTATTGATGGGGTGGTCAACGGCGACCGTGCTGGCAAGTTTGCCGCCGGGCTCGGCAAAGCCTATCTCATCAGCCGTGGCAACGATGGCTCACTGCACCCAGACGCGGTGGCCGAAAGCTATTGGCAACTGCACCTGCAACATCGCAGCGCCTGGACCCACGAGTTGGATCTGCGCCCGTTCAAGGAATCGTTCTGACCAGTTTGCTGATGTCGTCAGCACTGGGCGGTGCCCCCCCCATTTGGAGTGATCTGATGAGTGACGCTAAACAGAAATCCGCCCAAACGGTCTGGATGATCTACGGCGCTTATGGCTACAGCGGCGAACTGATTGCCCGCGAAGCGGTGCGCCGCGGCCAGCGGCCGGTGCTGGCCGGCCGCGATGCCGCCAAGACCCGCCAGCTGGCCTCCAAGTTAGGGCTGCAAGCAGTAAGCTTTGAGCTCGATAACGTGCAGCAGGCTGCTGGGCACATCAAAGGCATGGATTTGGTTATCAACTGCGCGGGACCGTTCTCGGTCACCGCCCGCCCGATGATGAATGCGTGTATCGCCGCCAAGGCCCACTATTTAGATATCACTGGCGAAATCGACGTGTTCGAGCTGAGCCAAAGCCTTGGCGAACTGGCCGCCAAAGCCGGTGTAGTGCTGTGCTCCGGCTGCGGCTTCGACGTGATCCCCACCGACTGTGTAGCGGTGGCGTTGAAAGAAGCCATACCCGACGCCACTCATTTGTCACTGGGCTTTTCCGGCAGTACTCGGCTGTCCCCCGGCACCGCCAAGACCACAGTCGAAGGCATGGCCATGGGCGGCAAAATCCGCCGGGACGGCAAGCTGGAAACCGTACCGATGGCGCACCACAGTCGCCTCATTGATTACGGCCGCGGCCCGCAGACCTCAGTCGCCATTCCCTGGGGGGATGTATCCTCCGCCTTCCATAGCACCGGCATTGCCAATATTACCGTCTATGTACCCGGCAACCGCGCCATGATTGCCGGCGCCCGTTTGGCGCATTACCTGCGTCCAGTGCTGGCGCTGACGCCGGTACAAAAGCTGCTGAAAGCCGGCGTCGGCAAGTTCATCAAAGGCCCCAATCAACAAGAGCGCGATGCCATGCCGACACTGGTATGGGGCGAAGCCAGCAATGGTCGTGGTCGGAACAAGACTGCACGCATCAAAACTGCCAACGGTTACAGCGTGACCAGCACCGGCTCACTGGCAGTGATCGAATTCCTACTGACACACCAACCCGCCGGTGGCGCTTACACCCCTGCCAGCCTGGTCGGCCACGAACTGGTTACACAATTGCCGGGCTCAGGGCCGATGAACATCAGCTGAATCAGGGTGCGCCGACAGCGAGGCGGCGCCCCCCTTGCCCCGTAAGTCCCAAAACTTCGGGGCACAGGACGGAGACCACCGGAACTGCTCATGGCAGCGCTCCCGTCCTGCTTTTTACTGCCACCCACGATGCCGTCGCCTGACTGAACCACAGCAACCCTGTCGACGCTTACCTACCGACCCCCACCTTGCTCTCCATGGAGCGCACCCAGCGGCTTTGCTATGCTCTCGCCTCTTCGACCCGCCGCCCGTCTCGTGGCTGCAATGACGCCATCCGGCGTCGCTCTCGCCACATCGCCATTTTCTCGAGGATCGATTCCAGCATGTCGCACACCGATTTGAGCGCCCACACCCCGATGATGCAGCAATACCTGCGCATCAAGGCGGAGCACCCGCACCAGATGGTGTTTTACCGCATGGGGGATTTCTACGAGCTGTTCTTCGGTGATGCGGAAAAAGCGGCGCGATTGCTGGATATTACGTTGACTTCGCGCGGCCAATCCGGCGGCCAGCCGATCCCGATGGCGGGGGTGCCTTACCATGCCGCCGAGGGCTATCTAGCCCGCCTGGTCCGGCTGGGTGAATCCGTGGCCATCTGCGAACAGATCGGTGATCCCGCCACGTCCAAGGGGCCGGTGGAGCGCAAGGTGGTACGCATCGTCACGCCCGGCACGGTGTCCGATGAAGCGTTGCTGGATGATCGCCGCGACACACTACTGTGCGCATTGGTGCAGGACGGCGACTACTTCGGCGCCGCCAGCCTTGATGTGGCAGCCGGCCACTTCGTGGTCACCGAAGTAAAAGGCGAGGAAAGCCTGCTCGGCCTGATCGAGCGTTGGCAGCCGGCCGAGTTACTATTCAGCGAAGCTGCCCTACTGCCGGAAAGCCTGCGTCAGCGCCCCGGCGCTCGTCCGCGCCCGATCTGGGAGTTCGACGCCGAGACCGCACAGCGCCAATTGTGCGCTCAATTCCAGACCCACGACCTGAGCGGCTTCGGCAGTCCGCCAGCGCGACAAGTGGCCGCCGCCGGCTGCCTGTTGCAATACGCGCGCGACACCCAACGCACCGACCTGCCCCACCTACGCGGCCTGCGCCGCGAGGATGCCCAATCCGGCATCCAGCTCGACGCCGCCACTCGCCGCAACTTGGAACTGCTGCAGACGTTGGATGGCAAGGACACCCACACATTAGCCTGGGTGCTCGACAGCACCGTCACTGCTATGGGCGCGCGCCTGTTGCGCCGCTGGCTGAGCCAGCCGCTGCGTGACCGCGCTCGGCTTGGGCTGCGTCAGCAGCGCGTTGCCCGGCTGCGGGAAGGCTGGCTGTTCGAGTCACTGCGGCGGGTGCTGGAAGACATCGGCGACGTGGAGCGCATCCTCGGCCGCGTGGCGCTCGGCTCTGCCCGTCCGCGCGACCTCACTCGCCTCGGCCAAAGCTTGCACGCGCTGCCGCACCTGCATTCGCTGTTGGCCGATGACGATGCCGTGCTCGCACCACTCAAGGCATCGCTAACGCTGTTCCCGGAAGAAGCTGACCTGCTCGAGCGCGCGCTGATCGACAACCCGCCGATGCTGATCCGCGATGGTGGCGTGATCGCTCCCGGCTACCACGCCGAACTGGACGAGCTGCGCGCCATCAGCCGCGATGCCGGTGAAGTACTGGAAGACATCGAAAAGCGCGAGCGCAGTCGCACCGGCCTCTCCACACTTCGGGTGAAGTACAACCGCGTGCATGGCTACTACATCGAACTGTCACGTCGTGAGGCCGAGCAAGCACCGGCGGACTATGTCCGCCGCCAGACCATGAAGAACGCCGAGCGCTTCATCACGCCGGAACTAAAAGTATTCGAGGACAAGGCACTGTCCGCCAGCAGCCGCGCACTGGCGCTGGAAAAGTCGCTGTACGAGGACCTGCTGGCCCAGTTGGGCCAGCGCCTCGGCCTGTTGCAGGAAAGCGCCCAATTGCTGGCTGAGTTGGATGTGCTGTGCTGCTTCGCAGAGCGCGCAGAAACACTCAACTACGTGGCACCGGAACTGGTCGACACGCCGACGCTGGAAATCGTCGAAGGCCGCCACCCGGTGGTGGAGCGGGTGCTGGACGACGCTTTCGTGCCCAACAACCTGCATCTGGATCGCCAGCGCAGCATGTTGATCATCACCGGGCCGAACATGGGCGGTAAATCCACCTACATGCGCCAGACCGCCCTGATCGCGCTGATGGCTCACATCGGCTGCGGGGTGCCGGCCACGCGCGCAGTAATCGGGCCGCTGGACCGCATTTTCACCCGCATCGGCTCTTCCGATGACCTGGCCGGCGGCCGCTCCACCTTCATGGTGGAAATGGCAGAGACCGCCAACATCCTTAACCACGCCACCGCTGAGAGCTTGGTGCTGATGGACGAAATCGGCCGTGGCACCAGCACCTTCGATGGCCTGTCGCTAGCGTGGGCGGCCGCCCATCACTTGGCTCAAGAGATTGGCGCCTACACGCTGTTCGCCACCCACTATTTCGAGCTCACCCAGCTTGCCGACCAACTGCCGAACGTGTTCAACGCCCACCTGTCAGCGGCCGAGCACGGTGACAACATCGTGTTTCTGCACCGGGTCCAGGACGGCCCGGCTAGCCGCAGCTATGGTTTGCAGGTGGCGCAATTGGCGGGGGTGCCGCGCACTGTAATCGAGGATGCCCGGGCGCGACTGGCGGAACTGGAAGCCGGTGCGCCGGTGGCATCCAGCGCCCCGGCACCGCGAGCAGCGGTTACACCACAGCAGGCCGATCTGTTCCCCAGTGGCCCGTCAGCGGTGGAGAAAGCATTGGCTGAAGTCGATCCGGACCAGCTGACCCCACGCGCGGCGCTGGAGCTGCTCTACCGGCTGCGGGCGCAACTGTGAGCGGCCGATTGCGGTTTGCCTGACATGGCGGGAGTGACTACACTAGCGCCCGCTTCAGCATTAGCCCATTTCCGCGAGGACCCAACATGGCCTTCATCGTTGGCGACAACTGTGTCAACTGCAAGCACACCGACTGCGTCGAAGTGTGCCCGGTGGATTGCTTCTACGAGGGCCCGAATTTCCTCGTGATCCATCCGGATGAGTGCATTGATTGCGCGCTCTGCGAGCCCGAATGCCCGGTCAACGCCATCTTCTCTGAAGATGAAGTGCCGGATGACCAGAAGGTGTACATCAAGCTCAACGCCGAACTGGCGGAAGTCTGGCCGAACATCACCGAGATGAAGGACGCCCTTCCTGACGCGGCCGAGTGGGATGGCAAGCCGAACAAGCTTGAGCACCTGATTCGCTGAGTGCCCGACCCAAAAATAAAACGCCCGTCATCGACGGGCGTTTTGCTTTCCGGCAGTGACTGCCGTGAATTCGAGACAAAGAAAAAGGGCGGCATCCTGCCGCCCTTTTTTTGAGTGATCCCTACCCATTGCGCTCACCGCAACATCCTTGTTTGGTACCGATCCTTAGTAGTCCCTGTGCAACGATCCCTGAAGCACGGGATGGACTATAGCAGGCCCAAGGTTGCGAAAAGACGTCAGAGCGCATGGAATGAGTGCGAAAAACATCTCATTCAACAATCGATAACAATCATATCAACCACTTAAGCCTCATCGCCCTGCTCAAAGAGGGGGTATAGCACAAGATGAGACTGAGTTTTCTTACAACCCTGTAAGCCAAAGCTTACAAACTTTCTGTCCGATCACTTACATCCAAGGGCTAGGAAAGGGATCCAGGTCGGGGGTTACATTTATATGCAGGAGCCTTTAGCTCCCTTACATTTCTACAGCGTAGCCTCAACAGCATCCCACCTTGGGGTTGGTTAGCATGACTCTCATCAGGGCAATTGCCCGCACCATCCCCCCAAGGCGCTATACCCAAGCATAGCGCTCACAACCCCCCTCTCCGCCCCTTTTGGAGAGGGTTTTTTTTGCCTGCGATTCAACCCAATTCGGCACCCGCGCGCTCCAGCGCCTGCGACAGCAATTCAAGGCGCGCCGCCAAGCTCGGCAGCGGCGCTTCAACCGCCGCCACTTCCAGTTCCGAGCACAGCACCAGTACTTCACTGGCGCCCAAATTGGCGCTGCTGCCTTTCAAGGCATGCGCCTGCTGCTGGATCAGCGCGCGCCGCTGCTGATCGAGGGCGGTACGCAGACCTACCATGCGGCCGCGCGCATCATCCATCCAGGCCTGGACCAGCCGCGGATAATCCGCGCCCATCACCTGGCGCAGTTCATTGTTGAGCTCGGTATCAATGATGCGACCCATGCACTGCCTTCCTTGGTTGCCTCGGTGCCCGCAACAGCGCCCACTGCGCTTCCCCGCGCGGCATCGATTCGGGGTGGTACTTTGACGGCAGGCGGATAAAATGGTGCCCCTGCCCCGGTAGCTCAGCTGGATAGAGCGAGTGCCTCCTAAGCGCTAGGTCGGACGTTCAAGTCGTCTCCGGGGCACCACTTCTTTCCTGCTGAACGCGGCGCCAGATCCGCTCCGCGGCCCTCCGGCCCCCGCTCGCTACAGCGCGCCATTATACGCAAAGCGCGGCAACAGAGACCCTCGTGCCTGCCGATTTCGGACATTTATCTGAATATTGTCCGGCCTATGCATTGCCCGCGGAACCCGGCACCACAAGAAAAAGCCTAGCGTGCAAAGGTGGGCAGAGGGTTTGGGACCATTCCCAAATCAGAGGGGGAGACGGAAGCCTATTTGGAATCTGGATCGACATTGGGCGGGAGCGCCTAAAACCGCTGCCATCCAAAGCAGCGGTTTTAGGCGTAAAGCAATCAGCGTGCGTTGGCAGTCAACAATACCAGGCGACTGGCCGCCGCCGGGCTACGTTCCCACGCGTCCGCCACGTCTTCCAAGCCACACTCCTCCACTGGCTGGATTAGCGCACCGTCGGCGGCCTGCTCGAACCAGTGCGGCAGCCAGCGCTCTTGGTAACTGCGCACATCAGCAGCGCTGAGACTGCCATAGCCGGAACCGATCAGGCTGATCGGGTGTGCGCGCAACCAAGCCGATGGCAGCCCCAGCTCAGCGCCAGCCATCTGGCCGATGGTCACTAAGCGCAGCGGATGGGTGCAGTAGCGCACCAGATGCTGCAGCAACTGGGCGGTGGCGCTGCCCCACAGGTAATCAAGCACGATGTCTAAAGGCGTGGCGCGGTAGATGCGTTCCAACTGCTCGGCGAACTGCTCCGGCGGCAACGTCAGCGGCAGCACCACATCCGCGCCCAACTCCTGCAGTCGTGCCAGCTGCTGCGGATTACGACCGGTGGCAATGATGGTACCGGCGCCACGCAGGCGCGCAGTCTGCACCGCCATCTGCCCCGACACTCCGGTGGCGCCATTCACCAATACCGTCTCCCCGGGCGTGAAACCCGCCCGGCAGGTCAGCGCAGCATCGGAACCCAGTAACGCATTAGGCAGCACCGCAGCCAACGCATCGGACAAACCGTCCGGCACCACGATACCGGAATCAGCCGCAATCAGTGCTTGCTCCGCCATCATGCCGGTGACACCGGCGGCATAGACACGGCGGCCGTCGTCTAGCACCCCAACGCCATCCACTCCGATGGTGGTCGGCAGCGATGCGAAGTGGGTGTAGTGGCGGCCAGCCACCTTCAGCTTGTCGAGTTGTTTGATACTGGCGGCATGAACACGCAGCAATTGCTGGCCAGCGGTCGGTACCGGATCGGCCCAGTCCTGATAGCGTGGCAGTTCACCCAGTTGGTGCAGGATGGCGGCTTTCATGGCGGGTCTCCGGAGCAAATAGGAAGGCAGCGAGTGTAGCGCTGCGACCGCGCGGCTTCACCCTTCCCCTGCGGCACAGTGCGAAACACTGGCAGGCCAGTGCCGCGGGCATTAAGGTTGCGGTTTGCCCCGTCTTGCAGGAGTGATCATGTTGGGCCGTCTCGCCATTGTTGTTGTCTATCTGCTGGTCGCCTTCGCCGTGGTGCGGGTGATCCAGTCCAACGAAAAGCTCGAACGCAAGATCCTTTGGATCCTGCTGGTGGTGCTGGTGCCGCTGCTGGGCATGATCATCTGGGCACTGATGGGCCCTGGCTCTCCGGTCGCGCGCCGCTAGTACTGCTGGCCGATGGTCAGCGCTGCCACGGCGACGCTGACCATCACCACACCCAGCAACTGGGTCTGCTGCCGCCGTGCCTGACGCCAGGCTGCCGGCCAACGCTGCGCCTGCGATGGCAAGTGTTCGCACAACGCCAGCCAAAAATGTGCCGCCAGCATCAATAACGCCCCCCAGCCTGGCGCCAATTGCAGCGCCACCAAGGACGCCAGCAACGCCACCGCCAGCGCTGCGCCCAACCCCGGCGTCGGTGCTGCAGCAGCGGTTTCCGCGAACAAGCCGGCGCAGTAGAGCCCGGCCAGCCCCCACAGCAGCAATGCCGAACCGCTCACCGCAGCGGAGACGTAGGGCAGCCTCCCTGCCCCTTCCGGTAGCCACGCCACCACGGCCAACACCGCCAACGCCAGCAGTGCCAGATGCAAACTCCAGAGCAGACGGCGCGCGCGCGCCGGCAAAGTGGCGCCGGTTTCCAAACGCATGGGGAGATCCTCAGAGATAGGGTTCGAGCAGATAACAGAACGCATTGCGCAGGCGGCGCAGATAGGACTGACCACACAATTCCGCCAAACTCACCAAGCGCGCTTGATCCAAGCGGCGGTCAATCAAGCGGTTCAGGCGGCCGGCCATTTCATCGCCGTAGCACTCCAAATCGAATTCAAAGTTGAGTCGCAAGCTGCGCGCATCCCAGTTGCCGGAACCCACCAACGACCAGCTACTGTCCACCGTCATCAGCTTGGCGTGATCGAACGGCGGTGCGGAAAAATACAGCTCCACGCCATCACGCACCAGCCAATCCAGCACATGGGTGGAGGCCCACTGCACCACCCGCAGATTATTGCGCTCCGGCAGCACCACTTGCACACGTACGCCACGCAGCGCCGCCAAACTGAGCGCAGTGAGCAGCGCTTGGTCCGGCACGAAGTACGGCGTCACGATACGCACATCACGCTGAGCTGAGCCGATCGCCGCCAGCAGGATCAAACGGCGCTTGCCAACATCGGAATCCGGTCCAGCAGAAATACCGCGCGCCAAGGCCGTGCCAACTCCGAACGGGCCCCGGTACACCGCTTCCAGCGTCTCGCCGGTGGTGAACTGCCAGTCCGCTACAAAGCTCTTGAGCAGATGTTCCACCACCGGACCTTCCACGCTCAGGTGCACGTCATGCAAGGTGGCGGGCTGCTTCAGATAACCGGCGCGGATGTTCATGCCACCGGTGAACCCCAGCTGACCATCCACCACCATCACCTTGCGGTGGTTGCGCAGGTTCATGTAGCTCATGCGCAGCGGCGACAGGGAATAGAGGAAGCGCGCCGCCGGCACTCCGGCATGACGCAGCCGCCACATGGCGGTCGGGAAGGAATACAGTGAACCGAGGCCGTCCACCAGCACCCGCACTTTGACGCCGCGGCGACAGGCGCGACCAAGCGCGTCAATCAGCCGTTTTCCAGCCGCGTCGTTGCCGAAGATGTAAGTGGCGAGATAAACCGAATGGTGCGCTGCATCCACCGCGTTCAGCATCAGTTCGAATGCTTCGCCGGCCTCATAGACATCAAGATGGTTGCCCGGCAGCAGCGGCAACCCGGTCAGACGGTTACCAAGCTCGGCCAACGAGTGCTGATGCGGCGGGCCCGGTCGCGGCTGCACCGTCGGGCACAACTCCATCAGCTCCAGCGACACCGTACCCAGTTCATGAGCTCGGCGCTGTACCCGGTTAACGCCGATCAGCACATACAGCAGCGAGCCGATAAACGGCACCAGCCAGATCAAGCCGGTCCAGGCGGCGGCGGAGCGCGCTTCGCGCTTGTGCAGCATGGCGTGGGTGGAAAACAGGAACGCGAGCACGAAACCGGACGCCGCCACAATGCCGGGCCAGTACGTCTCTAACAGTTCCTGAGCAGCACCGTAGAGGTACCACCAATGCGCAATGAATGCGTCCACCTGTGCCTCGCTCTGGGCCGCGTCCGAGTGCCGCCCGACAAATCAGGAGAGCCTAGCAGAAAAGCGCCGCTGACACAGATCAGTCCCAGGAATGACGAGCGACCTAAAGGCGATGACTTTCCCCTGCAAACCGATTAAAAATGCGGTGTTCGCCCGCCGGCGAATGGACCTGCCCCGGCGGCCGGTCGCCACCCACCATTTCACTTGGAAAGAGCTCGAACGATTATGGGACGCCGTCACTTTGACGACCACGACGAAGCGGAATGGAGCGAAAACCATTCGCGCGCAGCCAAGCACAAGCAGCGCAAGGACGAGCAGCGTCGTCGCCACCAGGATGACTCCCCCGCAGCCGCCGCGGCACCGCGCCGGCCACGCAAGGATGACCATTCCTGACGTCTTGCTGCGGGGCCGCTCGGCCCCGCTTTTCCGCAGCGCTCCCCGCCCGCGCCACGGCACCGCTGTTGCCGTGAATTTGCGTTGTTTTCCCATGCAGTGATGGCCAGCTTTGGCTACCATCGGAAACGTCATTCCCCGGCAGCTGGAGGCGCCCGATGAGCAAGCAGGAGCTATCCCTGTTCCAGGCTGAAATGAGCGATGTGCGGCCACTGCCGGCGTCCGACCAAATCGAATCCCCACGCCGTTCGAGGCCCGATCTCGCCCAGTTGGCACGCCGCGATGCCGCCATCGCTCGGCCCCAGCGCGACAGCAACCCGCTGACGCTGCCTGACGCGGTGCCGGAAGTGGGGCCACTGGATATTGTCGGTGAGAAGAAGAACGGTGTGCAGGAAGGCGTGTACCGCAAACTACGGCTCGGCAAGTACGAGATCCAGGCGCGGCTCGACCTGCACCGCATCACCACCCGTGATGCGCGGGTGATGGTGCATGATTTCCTCACCCACAGCTTCCGCCATGGTCTGCGCACGCTGCTGATCACCCACGGCAAAGGCAACGGCCGCATGAAAAGCCATGTAATGCATTGGATGTTGGAAGCGGATCTGGTGCTGGCTTGGCACAGTGCCAAGCCGCCCCACGGGGGTACTGGCGCCACCTATGTACTGCTGCGCAAGTCCCCGGATGACAGCCGCCGCACCCGCGAGGAGTACGGCGGCTGAAGCTCAGCGGCGCAAACGGTTAAGCCCGTTGATGGCCGCCACCCGATAGGCTTCCGCCATGGTCGGATAGTTGAAGGTGGTTTTGATGAAGTACTCGATGCTGTTGTGTGGCGCCGGCTGCGACATCACCGCCTGACCGACGTGGACAATCTCGGTGGCCTGATAGCCGAAACAGTGGATGCCGAGTAGCTCCAGCGTATCGCGGTGGAACAACAACTTGAGCATGCCGGCGCGCTCGCCGGTGATCTGCGCTCGAGCCAGGTTTTTAAAGAACGCCTGCCCCACTTCATAGGGAATCTTGGCTTCGGTCAGCTCATGTTCGGTGGGCCCGATCGAGCTGATGCCGGGAATGGTGTAAATGCCGGTGGGCACGTGGCGCACCTGCTGTTCTTCTTCACCGCAGATCATGCCGGCACAGAAGCGGCCCTGATCGTAGGACGCGCTGGCCAGTGATGGCCAACCGATCAAATCACCCACCGCGTACACACCCGGCACCGCCGTCTGGTAGCGCTCATCCACCGCCAGCTGGCCGCGGCTATTGGCTTCCAAGCCGACGTTCTCCAGCCCCAACTGCTGCGAGTTGCCACTGCGACCGTTGGACCACAGCAACGCATCGGCCCGCAGCCGCTTGCCGGATTTGAGAATCAAGGTGACGCCCTCTTCATCGGGTTCCACCGCGATGTATTCCTCGCCATGGCGGATGGTCACGCCCTGCTCGCGCAGGTGGTAACTGAGGGCATCGGAAATCTCGGTGTCCATGAAGTCGAGCAGGTGCTCGCGGCTGTTGACCAGATCCACACGCATGCCGAGGCCGGTGAAAATACTGGCGTACTCACAGCCAATCACCCCGGCGCCATAGATGATGATATTGCGCGGGGTATGGCTCATGGACAGGATGGTGTCGCTGTCGTACACGCGCGGATGAGAGAAATCCACGTTCTCCGGATGGTACGGACGCGAGCCCGTGGCAAGCAGAATATCGCGAGTTTCCAGCACCCATTCGCGCCCCTGGTCGTCCTCCACCCGCACCTTACCCGGCGCCATGATCGAGCCGTGGCCAGTGAACACCTTCACCCGGTTACGGAAATAGAATCCGGAACGCACCTGCACCTGCGAGGCAATCACATCGGTGATGCGCTCGATCAGGTTTGGCCATTCCATGGCCTGCGGCAGTTCAGTAATGCTTTGCAGCACCGGGTTGCGATGGTGGCGCACTACTTGGCGCACCTGGTGGCGCAGCGCCTTGGAGGGGATGGTGCCGAGGTGGGTACAGTTGCCGCCAACCTTGGGCAGCCCTTCCACCATGGCCACCCGCAAACCGCCCTTGGCAGCACGCATCGAGGCCGCCTCACCCGCCGGGCCACTGCCAATGACTACCAGATCCCACTCGGACGACGTGTTCATGCTTTCTCCTTTTCGCGGCGCGCGCCGCCTGCGGAACAATACTGTTGTCCGCCCCGGCAGCCAGCCGGCCGGACGTGCAGGGAGTGTAAAGCATTTGCCACGCGGGCGGTGAGACAGCGCTCCGGCAGCGGTGCCGCCGGAGGCGGATGATCAGCGGCGGCGGATCGCTGCCAGCAGCAACAAACCGAGCACCGCTAGGCTGCCACTGCCGACTTTCTTGTGCAGTTCGCCACCGGCACCGTGATCACGGGGAAAGGTGATGGTGATCGGCACCATGACGCCATCGCCGCAGTCGTCCACCACCCGCAGTTCGAAGCGATCAGTGAAATTCTTGCTGACGTCGCCGTGCACATAGGTGACGGTCATGGCATCCGGGTCAAGGATGATGCCGGTGCCCAGCACCTTGCGATTTTCATCACGTGCGGCGGTCATCGGCTCCTTGGTGAGCTTGAGTTCGGTCAACACACCGTCGGTGTCCTGCACACCAGCGGCACGCAGGTCAATGGTGACCCGGCCGCCCGGCTGGATGTGGCGGCTGATGCTCTCGCGCGGCAGCAGCGGCGCGCGGTTGTCCACCGTCACCGTCACCAGCCCGCTGCGGGTAATGGTCGCGCCCGGCTCCCAGATCACTTCGCGCTCTTCGTCCTCCGCATCGGGAATCACCGGGCCAAGGGTGAATTTCTGCGCCGTCAGGCTGTAGCGGAAGTGGTCGGTGAACGGCAGCGCATCACACTGCACTTGGCTCGGCCGGTAGATTTCCGGGTCCAGCCGATACACCACGATGCAATCGTCATCCAGTGCATCGCTGCCGGCCGGCTTGTTGGCGCTGCCATCGGTATTGAGGCCCTCGCCGCAAATACGGTCCGGCAGATCAATGTCGGCCACGCTGAATTCGTGCACCACACCGTGCTCGTCGGACAGGATGACCTCGTCATAGCCTTGGAAGAACTGATCGTCGTCACTCAGCCGGCGCTGCCGCACATAGGCGGTACCGAGGGTATCTTCCAGCTCCGCATCACCCGCCACTTTCTCCAGTGTCAGCGAGCCGGTACGCCAGCGGTAATCGTCGCCTGGGATCGCCGGCGGCAGCACATCCAGATACACGGTGCGGGTCACGCGCCGCGCGTTGCTGCCTTCCATGTCCGGCGTCGTAGTGACCTGCAGCTCATAAGCACCGCGGTCACAGCCGTCACCGGCAGGACGCGGCGCACCGCGCTGGTCCACCCGCAAACAGCGCAGCGGCTGGCTGGAATCCGCCGTCACTTCGTCGTCGTTGTTGCCGACATCAAGGATATCGGTGAATGCCAGATCCGTGATCGGCAGGAACGGCACCTGGAATTTCTGCACGTCCTGCGAGGTGGTCAGCACGCCGCCGTTCAGTGCTGCGCGGATGGCGGCAAGGTTGCCACCGAAGGTGTTGGTATTCGCCGGCGGCGTGCTGCTGGCGGCCGGATCGACCCACTGCTCACAACTGGCGTGGTGACCAACAAACAGGTTATGACCACTGGCCTTGAACTGGCGGTTACCGGTGCCGCAGCTGTCGGACGGGTTGGCATAAATTGAGTTACCGATGCGAATCGACACCGACAGCTCGCTGCCATCCTGGTCACTCAACGCCACATTGCCGAGCTCAAAGGCGCCGCTGCCGCCGGTGTTGTCCAGCACCGTCAGGTGCGTCAGGTTGGTGGACACCGCCAGGTGCTCAAAATCGATGGCGGAACCGCCGGTAGCGCTCTGATTGCGCAGAAACACGCTGTTCGACACCGTCAGCCGTCCGTTACCACGGCCGTAGGGCACGTTCAGATCCAGCGCGCCACCGCTACCGTTGGCAGCACGGTTGTCGGAGAAGGTAGCAGCGGTGATGGCGATGCGATGCTCCAGCGTCTGCGCCATGCTACTGAGCACACCGCCATCGAGCTGCGCCTGGTTGTGATGGGCGTGGATATTGGCCAGCGTCAGCGTGACGCTCTGGCCACCAAGGTAAATGGCCCCGCCGCGCTGGGCACGGTGGTGTTCCAGCACCACGTTTTCCATGGTCAGCCCGGCCAACGCTAGCACCGCGCCGCCGTTGCCATTGCCGGCATTGCCGTTGCGCAGGGTGAGGTTGCGCAGCGTAACGCTACTGCGGTTTTCCATAATTCGCGACAGCTGGCCGGCATCGATGATGGTCTTTTCCGGGCTGACGCCCTCAATGACCAGCGCGTTGGCCGGCTCCACCAGCAGCGGCACACCGGCCAAGGTGATGGTGCCTTCCGGCAACTTGATGGTGTCGCTGCCGGTTTGACCGCTGGCACAACCAGTACTGTTTGGAAACTTGTCCAGCGCGGCATAGATCGCTTGGCGCAGCGTGCAGACGCCGGCTTGCGGCGTCCAATCCACTTCGTCATCAGTGCTGTTGACGGTAATTTCCGCCGCACCGGCAGTGCCCACTGCCATTAACGTGGCCACCAAGGCAGCCAACCGCCGTCGGCGCAACAGCGCTAGCGGCGCCGCCAGCAACCACAATGCGCCGAGGCTGCCGACGCTCTTACTGCGGGTCATACCGGTGGCCGGTTCGGAGGTGATGTTCACCCGTGCGCCCACATCACGGTCGGAAAAGGTGCGGCCGATGAAGGCGCGGCGGTCGATCAGATATTCGAAATCATCACGGCCATGGAAGCGCTCGTGCGGGGTGTAACGCAGCGTCGGGTAACCGTCATCATCCACCTCACCGACGATGGTCACTGCCCGGCCGGACTGCCGCTCCACCCAGATGCACGGCGACAAGTTGGCGCAGTCGATGCGGGTATCGCCGAGATCATTGGCGACCACGTCCAGCACTGTGCTCTCGCCCATCACCACGCGGATGTTGTCGGGCATGCCGCTGGCGCGCTGAAATTGGAACGCCCCGGCATCGCAGCGATCTGCGCGCGGCTTGCCACGCTGGTCGTCACCGTTGCAGCTGTAGCGAATGTCGGATTCGTCACTGCCCGCATCAAGCAGCGTCGGTTGGTTAGCCGTGAGCGGATCCAGCGTGTCGTTGGGCAAGAAACCAGGCCGCCATTCGCCGTCATCAGAACGGATCGGTTGGCACAGGCTGCCATCATCCGGGCATGCGCCGTCGCTGTTGCTCAGCGCGAGCATAGTGGCGGCGGCAGAGAGGTTCTGGCCGCCGGGGCGGTTCACTGCTGCGGTATAGAGGTCGCTAGACTGCGGGCAACTGGGGCCGACCACCGAGAACACGGCGGTCAGATCGGCGATGCCGGCACCACTGCAATCAGCCTGGCCATTCCCGCCGATGAAGCTGTTGGCGATCAGATCGTTGTCGCCGGAGCCGTCCATGTGCAGCGCCGGGCCTTGGTTCTGCGCCAGCGTGACGTTGAGCATCGCCATCCGCTGCTGGTTCTCCACTTCACCGAAGTGGATCACAGCGCCGCCGGTTGTCGCTTGGTTGTTCCAGAATGTGGCATTGCCGATCACCAGCGTGACGTTGTCGCCGGCCAAATGCAGCACACCGCCGTCAGTGCCGCTGTGGTTATCGCTGGCAAACACCTTTTCAAGCTGCACGGTACCGCGGTAGTCATCGCCCACCGCCACCGCGCCACCGGCGGCATCGGCGTGGTTGCCTACCAGCAGCGCATCGGACAGGCGCAGCCCAGCATTTTTTTCCAGGAACAGGGCACCACCCTGCTCCGCTTGGCCGTCCAGTAGTTCCAGGGTGGTGCCCCGCACACTGCCCTCAGCGTAGATCAGGCCGCCATGGGGCGGGGTCAGGGCACGCGCATCACCGCCCTTGAGCACCAGCCCTTTCAGCTCGATCTCGGCATCGAGTTTGATCTGCAACACGCGGTCAGCGGCGGCAGCAACCAAGGTGGCGGGCTGACGGTAATCGGGATCGGTACTGGCTGGAGTGGTGACTTCCAGCTTCAGGCGGGGCGAGACATCGTATTCGATGAACACCGGCTCGCCATGTTCATCAAGCTTCTGCTCGCCGTCCTCATCGAGTTCGGGACGCTGGCCGGTCTGACCACCGAGCACCAAAGCGCCCTCGCTGAGGGTGTAGGTTTGTCCGGCCACCACGCGGATGGTGTCTTGGCCGGTGCCGGCGGCACAGCCGTTGACGGCAGCGTGGGTGCTGACCGCCTTGAACGCATCACGCAGTGAGCATTGCTCAGCAAGAGAGCCATCTTCCAGCGTGGTCACGTCAATGACCGCTGCTTGGACCCCGGTACCAAAGCACAGCAGCACCCCTGCACACAGCGGGCGCAACTTGCGAGACAACATAGTGTTCTCCCGGGCCCAAGCCCGTCACTTTTATTTTTTATGTCGACAGTCGACCCAGCACTGCGAGCCCTTTCTTGATGAAGGTCTGTGCTCGCGCTGAAGCGCCATCGTGCATATCCACCCGGAAAAAAAGCCGTTACCCCGGCCTAGGGCTGCCTTTCCACGGGGCGTCACGAACCCCGCCAACACCGGCAGCAGAGGTATTTTTCTACCAGCCCAACGCCTCCTTGACCAGCGGAATCGTCAATCGGCGCTGGCGTGCCAAGGCATGCTCATCGAGCCGGTTTAAGGTGGCCAACAACGCCGCCGGCGAGCGCTGGCCACGGTGGATGATGAAGCTCGCCACGCCCTCACCCAAACGCAGGCCACGCGCGGCGGCGCGCTGCTGCAGCAGCGCCGCCAGATCATCATCGGAGAGTCCGTGCAGGGCGAATACCGGGCCCGCCGCCAAGCGGCTGGACAGGTCCGGCAACTGCACACCGCACTGGGTCGGCGGTCGATCGGCGGTGCAAATCAGCACCCGGCCGGCTGCCATCAGGCGGTTGTAGAGATGGAACAACGCTTCTTCCCAGGCCCGCACACCGGCCACATGCTGCAGATCGTCGACCGCCACCAAATCGAAGCTGTCGAAATCTTCCAGCAGCGCGGGCGGCAACGGCGCCAGTTCAGCGGCCGGTAGCAGGCAAGCACGGCGGCCGGCCTGCTCTGCGGCCACCACTGCCGCGGACAACAGATGAGTGCGGCCGGAGCCCGGCTCGCCATGCAAAAACAACTGGCCCGGTTCACCGGCGGCCAAGCTGGCCAACAGCGCCACCGCCGGACCATTGCTGCCCACCACGAAGCCGTCCAGTGTCAGACCTTCACGTACCCGCAGCGCCAGAGGCAGTTGTGACGGCATCGCTTAGCCTCGCGCGCGCCAGCAAAGCCGCAGCGGTGCCGGGGCAAGCAGGTCGGCATCGGGCTGCAGTGGTGCCTCGCCAGAGGCCGGCGAGCACGCCTGCAATTTACCGCTGGCGAGCAGCATGCGCTGCAGCTGTTCGCTACTGCCGGAGAACGCCACTTGCAGCTGCACCAAATCGTCCTTGAGACGCTCAACCGCCACCGCGCGCACGCCGGCCTGACCACTGACCAGGCTGCGCAGTGCTGCAAACTCCGCCAGCCCACCCACACCCTGCACCTGCAGCGGTTGGGTCTGGGCTTCACCGGCACGCACGGCATAAACCTTGGCCATGCGATCGGCAATTTCATCAGCCAGTTTTTCTGCCAACGCCGTGCCATTGCCGGCCTCCAAGGTGCCGCCCGCCACGTCACCCTGGGCATTCAGCAGCCGCCACCGCAGATTGGGGCGACCATTGGGGTAATAGGTGGCCGCCAGCACGGGACCATCACCGTAGCGTTCGGCGGCGGCACGCAGCGGCGCATCGAAGCGACCACGGATGTCTGCAGCGCTAACACGCTCGCGGTCGGTGCCGTCCATTTTCGGCCAGCTGAGCAGTACGCCACGGAAGGCAGCGCGCTGGCGTAAGGCACTGATGAAGGCATCATCGTCAGCCTCGGCGCTGTGGATATCGCCGCGGTCAGAGGTCAGCCACATTTGGACCGGTGGACGGGCGCTGCCCCACAGCGGCACCCCGGCTTCGCTCAGCGAACGTTGTAGTTCCTGCTCATCGAAACGCACCTGCAGCACCAGCGCATCGGGTTTGCCGAGGTAGCCGAACTGGGCCACCCAGCGCTCCGGCGCTTCCAGCATCGGCGCGGTTTCGCTCCATTGCTGCGGTGTTGCGCTGCCGGTCAGCCGCACCAAGGTCTGTTGCATCGCTTGGCGGAGCACGGCCGTGCGCGCGTCATCACTGCGATCGGGCACCGGCAGTTCCACCGGCGCCGCCAGTGCTAAGCTGCTGGCCAGCAGCAGTACTAACAGGGAAACAACGCGGCGGCCAAGGGCCAAAGCGGGAAGCGCAGAGTCTGTCATGGCGGGGTATCCGTCCAGGGATCACGAAGACGGCGCCATTATCCATATTTCGCCCCAGCGAGGCGAACACCCTGATCTGGCTGTCAAGGCGTGGTCATTTGCGCAGGCCGGCACTAAAATGTGCGCCCTCGCCTTCTGGAGCACCCAATCATGACGGATAACAAGCGCCCCCTGAGCTATCGGGACGCAGGTGTCGATATCGACGCTGGCAACGCCCTGGTCAAACGCATCGGCCCCATAGCCAAACGCACCCGCCGTGAGGAAGTGCTCGGAGGTCTCGGTGGCTTCGGCGCGCTGTGTGCCCTGCCAAGCGGCTATAAAGAACCGGTGCTGGTCGCTGGTACTGATGGCGTCGGCACTAAATTGCGGCTGGCTATGCAGTACGATCGCCACCACACCGTGGGCATCGACCTGGTGGCCATGTGCGTCAACGACCTGATCGTCGGCGGCGCCGAGCCGCTGATGTTCCTCGACTATTACGCCACCGGCAAACTGGACGTGGACACCGCCGCCCGGGTGATCGAGGGCATCGGGGCGGGCTGTGAACTGGCCGGCTGTGCACTGGTCGGCGGCGAAACCGCCGAAATGCCGGGCATGTACGAAGGCGAAGATTACGACCTCGCTGGGTTCTGTGTCGGCGTGGTGGAGCGCAGCGAAATCCTCGACGGCAGCAAAGTTGCCGCCGGCGACCGCCTGATCGGCGTGGCCTCTTCCGGCCCGCACTCCAATGGTTACTCGCTGGTGCGCCGTATTCTTGAGCAAGCCGATTACGACGCTGACACCCAAGTCGGCGGTGTCCCGCTGATCGACGCGTTGCTGGAGCCAACCCGCATCTACGTCAAGCCGATCCTGCAACTGATCCGCCAAGGCAAAGTGCACGCACTGTCGCACATCACCGGTGGCGGGCTGCCGGAAAACCTGCCGCGCGTGATGCCGGAAGGCACCCGTGCGGTGGTTGAAACCGGCAGCTGGGAATGGCCGCCGGTGTTCCAGTGGCTGCAACAGCAGGGCCAGGTGGATACCGCCGAGATGTACCGCACCTTTAACTGCGGTGTCGGTCTGGCACTGGTGGTCCCGGCCGACGCTGTCGACAGCACCCTGGCGTTCCTGGCCGAGGTCGGCCAACAGGCGTGGGAGATGGGTCGCATCGACGCCCATGACGGCGCCGCAGACGTTGTGTTTGCATGAGCCATTCACTCGCGGTCCTGATCAGCGGCAGTGGCAGCAACCTGCAAGCGCTGATCGACGCCATCGAGCACCAGGGGCTTCCTGCCCGCATTGATCTGGTGCTCAGCAACCGCGCTGATGCCGGCGGCCTGGCCCGTGCCAAGTCCGCTGGACTGGCCACGGCGGTGATTGACCACCGTGACCATGACAGCCGCGAGTCATTCGACCAGGCCATGGTGGACCGGCTCGCCCCGCTGGCGCCGGACACCGTGGTGCTGGCCGGCTTCATGCGTATTCTCACGCCAGTGTTCGTGCGCGCGTTCAGTGATCGCCTACTCAACATTCATCCGTCGTTACTGCCGAAGTATCCCGGGCTGCATACCCACCGGCGGGCACTGGACGCCGGCGACAGTCAGCATGGCTGCTCAA
Organism: Alcanivorax sp. REN37; assembly: GCF_041102775.1. NCBI lineage: Bacteria > Pseudomonadati > Pseudomonadota > Gammaproteobacteria > Oceanospirillales > Alcanivoracaceae > Isoalcanivorax > Isoalcanivorax beigongshangi. The sequence goes on along the minus strand of NZ_JBGCUO010000001.1, from coordinate 1,212,281 downwards.
TACACTTTGTCACCGAAGAGCTGGACGGCGGTCCGCTGATCGCTCAGGCCCCAGTGCCAGTACTGCCGAACGATCACGAAGAGACTCTGTCCAAACGCGTGCAACAAGCAGAGCATCGGCTCTACCCGGATGTTGTACGCTGGCGCGCCGAGCGCCGCTTGTTCCTGACCGCCAACGGAGTGCAGCTCGATGACCGCCTTCTTCCGCCCACCGGTCTGGTGGTGCCTGACCTCGCTGCTGGTGACACTGCCCGCGCAGGCTGAGCCCGCTGCTCCGATCGCGCCGTTCAGCGCCGAATACGCCCTCAGCGGCTCTAACATTCCATTCAATATTAAAGCCCGGCGCACGCTGCGCGCCGCCGATGATGGCCAGTGGTACATGGAAGTGCGGGCCAGCAACCTGATTGGCGAAATCCGCGAAACCACCCAGTTCCGCTGGCACGGCTGCGACACCCCTAGTGAGCGTTACAGCTACCACCGCCGCGGCCTCGGTCGGGTGCGCGATGGCAGTGTGGTACTGGACCACGATGCGCATATCGCCCGCACTCAGCGTACCGGCAAGGACGACAGCAGCTTCCCGATTCCGGCCGGCGCCACCGATGTGCTCGCCCAGACGCTGGCGCTGCAATGCGAGCTGATGCGCGGCACTCGGAGCGAATTGGGTTATCAAGTGGCCAACGAACGGCGACTGGAAACCATGCGCTACCGGGTGGTGGGCAACGAGTCCGTGAAGACCGGCAAAGGCCGCGTGGAGGCCGTGAAACTGGAGCGCATTCGCAGCGGTGACAGCGAACGCAACACCCTGTTATGGTTTGCCCCGTCGCTGGATTACGCATTGGTAAAAATGATCCAGCAAGACGGTAACGACGAGTACAGCCTGGTTCTGCAAACCCCTTGAACCCGACAGGACGTACCATGACTGCCTTTGGCCCACGGATGTTGCGCTCGCTCGGCCCCTGGGCCACAGCGCTGATGGTCACCCTTGCCCAGCCCGGCGTTGCCGACTCACCGGATTCCCCGCCCCCCGCCGATGCCGTGATCACTGCCGACGCACCGGCCACTGCTGCCGTGCTGCAACCGTTCACGGTCAACTACCGGGTCAATGTCAGCAAAATCCCGACTCCGATCCGCGCCACCCTGACGCTGACCGAAGCAGGCGACGATCAGTACCGCATGGGGCTGGCGGTCAAATCGATGCTGATGGACAACAGTGAACAGAGCCTATTCCAGTGGCGCAATTGCCAGCCGCATACGTTGACTTACCAGCACGACTTCGAAGGCTTCCGCCGTGAACGCCACCACCGCATGACGTTCAACTGGGATACGCTACGCGTCAGCGGGCACTCCAGTGCCGACGATGAAGGCCAAGACGACTTCGACTACAGCATCACCGAGGACACCCTCGACGAGCTGACCATGCTGCTGAAAGCACGCTGCATCATGCAGGAAGGCGTGAGCCAGTATCAGCTCACTTCTGCTTACGGCAAGCGGCTGCGCACCCACTTCATCCATGTGGTCGGCGAAGAAACCATGAACACACCACTGGGCCGACTGCGCACCATCAAGTTCGAGAAACGCCGCGATCAGGACAGCAAACGCCGCACCATCTTCTGGCTGGCGCCAGACTTGGATTACCTATTGGTGCGCGCACGCCATGTGGAAGGCACCGGCCTGTTCGGCGAATTGAAAATGACCGGCTACGACGGCCCCTACAACGCGCTGAAGAAGTAACGCCGCGCAGCGGGCGACCGCACTCTAGACGGGCGGCATCCTAGATTGGCCTCCACAAAAAAGCCGCCGGCAGGGAAACCGCCGGCGGCTTTTTTGTAGCGCGCTCTTGATCAGGTGCGCGGCAAGGTCACCCCGGTCTGGCCCATGTACTTGCCGCCGCGGTCCTTGTAAGACGTCTCGCAGACTTCATCGGACTCCAAGAACAGCATCTGCGCAACGCCTTCATTGGCGTAGATTTTCGCCGGCAGCGTGGTGGTGTTGGAAAACTCCAACGTCACGTGGCCTTCCCATTCCGGCTCCAGTGGCGTGACGTTGACGATGATGCCGCAGCGAGCATAAGTCGACTTGCCGAGGCAGATGGTCAGCACTGTGCGCGGGATGCGGAAATACTCCACCGTGCGCGCCAACGCAAACGAGTTGGGCGGGATGATGCAGTAATCACCGACCACGTCCACGAAGCTGCGCTCGTCGAAGTTTTTCGGATCGACAGTGGCGGAATGAATGTTGGTGAACACCTTGAATTCGTTGGCGCAGCGCACGTCGTAACCATAGCTGGAGGTGCCATAAGACACGATCCGATCGCCCTGCTCGTCAGCGCGCACCAGCTCCGGCGCGAACGGCTCGATCATGCCATGTTGTTCCGCCATGCGACGGATCCAGCGATCTGATTTGATGCTCATGTGCTGCCTCGGAATAGCGCGTGTGAAGGACTGCCGCCGGAGCGGACGTGCGCCGCATGATAGAAAAACAGCGGCAATAAAGCACTCTTAGTTGGGGCGCATGGCCATCTTCACGATCGACTGCGGCGCCCCCGGACGCAGTGACAGCAACGCCGCCATGCGCCGCGCCATGCTGCGGTAAAGCCCAGCTTCGAGGCTGTCCGGCGCCGCCATCACTACCGGCGTGCCGGCATCGGCCTGCACCCGAATACGGCTGACCAGCGGCATGCTGCCAAGCAGTTCGGTGCGGTAGCGCGCGGCCAGTGTGCCGCCGCCGCCTTCACCGAACAGATGGTCCACATGGCCGCACTGGCTGCATTGGTGCAGCGCCATGTTTTCCACCACGCCAAGCACGTTGATATCCACTTTTTGGAACATTTCGATGCCCTTGCGGGCATCTGCCAACGCAATTTCCTGCGGCGTGGTGACCACCACACTGCCCGCCACCGGCAGCCGCTGCGCCAGCGTCAGCTGGATATCGCTGGTGCCCGGCGGCAAATCCACCAGCAGAAAGTCGAGGTCTTCCCACAGCGTCTGCGTGGCCAGTTGTTGCAAGGCGCCGCTGGCCTTGGGTCCGCGCCATACCACGGCGGTGTCCGGGTCGATCATGAAACCGATCGACATCAGTTGCACGCCGTGAGCACGCGGCGGCACGAAGTGCTGCTCGCCACGGATTTCCGGCCGGGTGCCTTCTTTGATGCCGAACATGGTCGGCATGCTGGGGCCGAAAATGTCGGCATCCAAAATGCCCACCCGCGCGCCCTCTTGCGCCAGCGCCAGCGCCAGGTTGGCGGTGGTCGTAGACTTGCCAACACCACCTTTACCGGACGCTACCGCGATCAGGTTCTTTACCTTCGGCAGTGGCGCTTTTTCCTGCTGGGTGCGGTGGGCGACCACTTTCCAGTCCAGTTCCAGCGCCAGACGCTTGCTGCCCACCAACGGCGCCAGCAACGACTCCAGCTGCAACCGCAGCGCCGGCAGCAGGCTGTCACAGGGATAACCGAGCTGCACCCGCACCTTGACCTCGCGCCAACCCACGCGGATCTCCTTCACCGCGCCGGCGGCCACCAGATCCTGTTGCAGGGCGTCGGGCACTACTTGGGACAATGCCTGTCTGAGGGCCTGTTCGACATCGGACATGGGGGCGATACTCCTGGAGCCTAGAGCCCGCGCGAAAGCGGGCAAATCGGGAGGCCCATCATAGTGATGCCCGGCGCCACCGGCCAATCCTGTCTGTTGTCTCTTATATTCCAATTACGAGGATCCAACCCATGCTGCGACGCACCACCTCTTCCCTGCTCTTGCTTACCGCCATGGGCATTACCCTGGCCGGCTGCGGCCCACAGAACTCCACCCCAGCACCGGCCTGGCGCGACACGCTGGAGGTGTCCGGCTACGGCGAGGTGAAAGCCTCCCCAGACCGGTTCCGGGTACGCGCGGTGTCGTCCCGCACCGGGGCTGACATCAGCGCCATGAAGCAGGAAGTGGACGCTGAAATCAGCGCCGCCCTGAAGGCCTCCGACGCGCTCAACATCCCCACCGAACAGGTGCACGCCACCAACCTCAGCATCCAGCCGGAATGGCAATGGCAGCCCGAGCGTAAGTTGCTCGGCCACCGCGTGGCCCGCGAAATCGAGTTTGCGGTGGACGGTGTGGAGTCCTACGCCGAGCTGCTGGAATCACTGGCCAAACTGGGCTTCACCGAGGTTAATCAAACCGGTCTAGAAGTGGGCAACACCCGCGAGCTGGAAGAACAGGCGCTGAAACTGGCGGTAGAAGATGCCCGCCGCAAAGCGCAGATCCTGGCTGATGCCGCCGGCCGCACGCTGGGCCCGGTGGTCAACGTCACCACCGCGGGCGGTCAGATGCCGCAGCCGGTGATGTACGCCATGGCGGAACGCAGCGCCGACAGCAGCTACCGGGTGGGCGAATCCAGCATCAGTGAAAACGTGCAGGTGCGTTTCACGCTGGAGTGATGCGCCGCCGACATGCCAGCCCCGCAAGGCGTGTCGGACAATCGCCGCTGCGACACCGGCAAACTGCTGTGTCGCAGCGCGGTTTGCGTCATCATCGGTCCACCATAACAACAAGGCCGCCAACGGCCTGACAGGACCCGCAGGATGAAGCGCAAACTTAAGCAACTCGACCGTGACATGGCTCGCGCGGCCAATTACGCGGAATGGCGTGAAGCCGGCCGTGAGCATGATCGCCTTTCCGGCGCCGACGGGTGGAAGGCGGAAGACGCCTCCCCCCACTATGATTACCTGCTGATTCGCCGCCGGCTGACGCAAATTCGCGACGCCCGCCGCACCGGCAAGGTGCGCGACCTGGTGTTCCATCTGCACGAGGGGCTGCACGGCAACCTCGGCAATCTGTCCGATCCGCTGCTGTACCAGCATTGCAAGGTCGGCACCAAATACCTGATCGAGGAATACCTCGACGAAGTCTGCGCCGCGCTCAATGAGCTGTGCGACCAAGATGACCCGGCGCTGCCGTTTGAAGACAAGCTGGCTTTTTTCGAAACCACCGGCAGTGCCTTTGGTCAGAGCGCGCTGATGCTGTCTGGCGGCGCCGCACTGGGTCTATTCCATATCGGCGTCTGCAAAGCGCTGTGGGAGCAGCAACTGCTGCCGCAGGTGATCTCCGGCTCCAGCGCCGGCTCCATCATTGCCGCGGTAGTCGGCACCCATTCCGACGATGCGTTGGCAGAAAAGCTGCGTCCGGAGAACCTCTATCTGAATGCGTTCCGCTACGTGGGCTGGCGCGGGCTGTTACGCGGCACGCCGTTCCTCGATGGCGACCATTTGGAAGCTTGCCTCGACGAGAACATTCCCGATCTCACCTTTGAAGAGGCCTACCGCCTCACCGGCCGCGAAATCAATATCCCGGTGAGCCCCTACGACCGTCACCAACACGCGCGATTGCTGAATTGGCGCACCTCACCGAATGTGCTGATCCGCAAGGCATCGCGGGCGTCCTGCGCAATCCCCGGCGTGTACCCAGCGGTGAGTCTGTGGGCGAAGAATGTGGACGGCGAGAAAGTGCCCTACATTCCCGGCCGCAAGTTCGTTGATGGCTCGATCAAAGATGACCTGCCGATCAAGCGATTGGCGCGGCTGTATGGCATCAACCATTCCATCGTCAGCCAAACCAACCCACATGTGGTGCCGTTCCTGTCGCGCAATGCCGATACCCGGCGCACGCTGCCGGTGCTAACCGACTGGTTGGTGCGCAACGCCGCCATGAATGCGGGCTATGGGCTCGACCTGCTGATCCGCCGTGTCGGTTCCAACGATGTGGCGCTGGTGCTCGACAAGGCACGCTCGGTACTGTCCCAAAACTACATCGGCGACATCAACCTGATTCCACCACGGCGTCCGCTGGGATTGCTGCGAGTGCTAGCCAACCCCAGCGTCGATGATGTGCGCCGCTACGTCCGGCTCGGCGAGCAGGTCAGCTGGCCGCAGATGTCGCGCATCCACAACACCACCCGCATCAGCCGCACCTTCCGCGACTGCAATGCCCGGCTGGCGCAGATCAAGGCGCGCCGACTCAAGCGCGCGCACCTGAGCCTGGTACCGGCCGGAGCGACTTCGTAACGACGGCGGCGTGAACTTGTGGTAAAGCTTTCCCAGCCGTAGAGTGCGCCGACCGCAGACTGCCAGGGCGCCGTCTGCGGCATCTTCTGCGCCACAGACACTGTGTGCTGCCTGCGCCGCGACCACCTTTGTGAGGGATGAATGGTGGGACGTCTCAAACGCTACTGGCGGGACCACCCGCTGGCGATCCGCCTTGTAACCGGCATCCTGCTCGCCAGCTCGCTGATTACACTGGTGGCGATCGGGCTGCTGCTTGCACGTGAGTACTCTGCCGGCGTCTCTCATCTTGAGCGCAACCTTGACCAAGCGCGGCTGTCATCCGTGCCGGCCATTACCAGCGCGCTGTGGCAATTCGACACCGGCAACCTGCACACCCAAATTGACGTCCTACGCCAATTACCGGAAGTGGATGGCGTCGCGGTGCGCTGGAGCGACTGGAGCGGCAAGCCACAGCAGATTGTCTCCGGCACGCTGTCTGCGACGACTCAAAACAACGAGCTGCAGCAGCGCTATCCGCTGGTTTACCGCCGCTCCGACGGCCGCGCGATCAACATCGGCGATCTGGAGATTCACCTTAATCGCAACAGCATCTACCACGACGTGGCGCGCCACGCGGTGTTCATCGCGTTGTTTCAGACGCTCAAAACCGCGGTGCTCGCGCTGCTGATTCTGGCGCTGGTGCGGCACTTGCTCACCCGTCATCTGACCACTATTTCCAACTACGCCCGCTCGCTGACGTTGGACCGTCTGCACCGACCGCTGGCTCTGGACCGGCGCCATCACCACCGCGACGAGCTGGACGACATTGTCCATGCCATCAACCAAATGCGCGCCACCCTGCAGCAAGACATTCGCGAGCGCGAAGCCACTGAGCAAGCGCTCACCGATGCCGCTATCCAGCAGCGAACGCTGGAAGGCCAGCGCGAACGGGCGGAGCAGGAAAGCCATGCGCGCGGCGAGCTGCTGACCACCATCAGCCGGGAACTGCACACGCCGCTGAACGCCATGAGCGGCTATTTGGAACTGCTGGAAAATACCCAACCGAGCCACGAACAACAGCTGTACCTGTCATTGCTGCGCCAATCCAACGAAAACCTGCGGGCACTGCTTTCTGATGTCTTGGAAGACCCGCTCACCCGTCGGCCGCCGAAGCTGCAGGCCGAAGCGCTGGACTTGCAACAGTTGGTGGAAGGCGCAGTCACCGCCTGCGCCGGCATCGCGCGCGAACAGCATATGGAGTTGGTACTCGACATCCGCCTGCACCAGTTCCGCCGCGTGCAGGCGGATGCGCGCCGCATTCGTCAGGTGCTGCTCAACCTGCTCAACAACGCTTTCACCTTTGCGGCGGGCACTGCGCTGGTGGTGCGGGTGTGGGAAGACAACGACAACCGCCTAGTGACCGTAGCCGTGGAAGACTCCGGCGCCGGCGTCGAGGCCGACCTGATCGATCAAGTGTTTGCGCCTTTCGCCCAAGGCCGGCAGCCGAGCCAACGCTATCGCGGCAGCGGTCTCGGGCTGACGGTGTGCAAACGGCTGGTGGAAGCTATGGGCGGTTCCATTGCGGTGGACAATCGACCGCAGGGCGGCGCCAGCTTCCATTTCAGCCTGCCAATGAAAGCGCTGGGCGAATTGCCAGCGCGCACCTACAACGGCCAAGCGGTACTGGTGTTGGCCGCCCATCCGGCACAGCAGGAGGCGCTATGCGGCATGCTGGCCCACCAAGGGCTGACGCCACAACGCGAATTTGCACAGCTGGCCCAGTGCCAATTGGTGTTGGTATGTGAGCAGTCATGGGCGCGTTTCACGCCGGAGCAACGCCGCAAATTGCGCCGCTCTAACTGTCCAGTGCGACTGGTGGCCCCGATGGAATACCGTCAAATGCCAGTGCCGCTGCTGCCGCAGCCGGTGACACGCACTGCACTGGACGAAGTGCTGGGCGCACTCGGCTTGGGTGGCCCCCTCAGCCTACCGGCCTCGCTCGAACACCCGTCCTGACAGTGGAGCCGCCTTCGGGCGCACCGTATACTGCCCCGTCCGCAGCGCTGGCCTGATCGGCGCTGCCCTCCCATTTTTGCGTTGGAACCCGTTATGCAGATTGAGAAAGACAAGGTCGTCAGCCTGCACTACCAGCTCTTCGATGAGCAGGACGTGCTGATCGAACAGACCTCTGACGAGCCAAGCCTGTACCTGCACGGCCACGGCAACATGATTCCGGGGGTCGAGAAAGCACTGGAAGGCAAGCAAGCTGGCGACAAGCTGGACGTGACGGTGGCGCCGGTGGACGGCTACGGAGAACGGCGCGACGACGCCCTGCAGCGCGTCTCGGCCAAATACCTGAAACACGCTGGCAAGCTGAAAGCCGGTATGCAGGTGCCGGTGCAGACCGATGACGGCATCCGCTGGGTAACGGTGATCAAGGTCGGCCTCAAAACCGTGGATGTGGACACCAATCACCCGCTTGCCGGCCGCACTCTGCGCTTCCAGATGTCAGTGGAAGACGTGCGCGCCGCCAGCGCTGAAGAAATCGAACACGGCCACGCCCACGGCGTCGGTGGCCATCAGCACTGAGTGCTGCCGGCGGCCACTGCAGTGGCCGCTACACCGTCAGCCCGGCGCTGCGCATCAGCACCCGGAACAGGGTGGCCACCGCACCCAGCGTGGCCACCCCCGCGATCCAGTACAGCACCATCCAAGTCCAGGCTTTCATCAGTGGTAGCCCTCCCCGCTCTGCACCTTGCCGCGGAACACGTAATACGACCATGCGGTGTAGGTCAGGATCACCGGCAGAATGAACAGCGCACCCACCAAGGTGAAGCCCATACTGGAGTCCGGTGCCGCCAATTCCCGCAGCGTCAGTGACGGCGGCACCAGATACGGATAGAGCCCAACAATCAGCCCCAGATAGCCGAGCAGCAACAACACCAACGTCAGCATGAACGGCGCGCTCTCGTGCTGCCGTGCCAGCGCGCGCCACAGCGCCCAGGTAGTGAGCACCACGCACAGCGGCACCGGTGACAGCCACAGCCAGTTGAGCTCGCCAAACCAGCGCTGCGCCACCGTCGGGTGGAGCAGCGGCGTCCACACACTGACCAGCACGATCATCGCCACCACACCCCACAGCAGCGGCTTAGCCAGTGCACGCATGCGCGCTTGCAGGGGCCCCTCGGTTTTCATCACTAGCCAAGTGGCACCCAGCAAAGCGTAAGCCAACATTAAGCCGCCCCCAGTGAGCACGCTGAACGGCGTCAGCACATCCAACGGGCCGCCGACAAAGCGGCCGTCTGCCACTTCAAAACCTTGGATGAAAGCACCGATCGCCACACCCTGTGCGCCGGTGGCCACGTAAGAGCCAACGATCAAGGCCCGGTCCCAGAACGGCCGGTGGCTGGCATCGGCTTTGAACCGGAATTCAAACGCCACACCGCGCCAGATCAGCCCCCCTAGCATCAATAGCAGCGGCATGTAAAGCGCGCTAAGCAGGATCGCGTAAGCGGAAGGAAATGCCGCCATCAAGCCGGCGCCGCCCAGTACCAACCAGGTTTCATTGCCATCCCAAATCGGCGCCACCGAGTTCACCATGCGGTCGCGCTGCTCGGCGCCCTTGATCCAAGGAAACAGCAAGCCAACACCGAGGTCGAAACCATCCATCACCGCGTACATCAGCAGCCCGAAGCCGATAATCAGTGCCCACATCAACGGCAGATCAATGCCCATGGCAATCTCCTTGCAACTGGTCCGGTGCCGCTGACAACGGCCGCGCCGGACGCGGGATCAGACCGCTGCCGAGCGGCGTCTCCGGACCCTGTGCTACCAACCGCAGCATGTAGCGGATGCCAATGCCGAACACCGCGGCGTACATCGCCACGAACACCAGCAGCGAGATCGACAGCGTGGTCACCGAATGCGATGACACCCCGTCGGAAGTGCGCAGCAACCCGTGCACCACCCACGGCTGACGGCCGATCTCGGTGGTGAACCAGCCGGCAAGGATCGCAATCAACCCGCTGGGGCCCATCCACAGCGTCCAGCGCAGAAACCAGCGCTGCCGGTGCCAGCCGCCGCCACGACGCAGCAGCAGCCCAACCAGCGCCAACGCCAACATCAGCAGCCCCAGCCCTACCATCACCCGGAACGACCAAAATACCGCCGCTACTGGCGGCCGGTCGGCACGCGGCACCTCGGTGAGTGCTGGGATTTGGCCACCCAGACTGTGGGTAAGGATCAGGCTCGCCAGCCGCGGCACCGCCAGCTCGAAACGGTTTTCCTCTGCCTCGCTGTCCGGCCACGCGAATAACACCAGCGGCACCCCTGCACCGGGGTGGTTGCGCCAATGCCCTTCCATCGCTGCCACTTTCATAGGCTGATACTTGAGCGCGTTGAGCCCGTGCAGATCGCCGACCAAGATTTGCAGCGGCGCTACCGCCAGCAGCATCCACAGGCCCATCGACAGCATCCGCCGCGCGCCAGCGGACGGGTTGCGCAGCTGGTGCCAGGCCCCGGAGGCCGCCACGAACAGCGCGGTGGACAGAAACGCGGCCAGCGTCATGTGCACCAACCGATAGGGAAACGACGGATTGAAGATGATTGCCAGCCAATCCACCGGCACCACCCGCCCGTCCACCAACTCGAATCCCTGCGGGGTGTGCATCCAACTGTTGGACGCCAGAATCCAGGTGGCCGACATCAAGGTGCCGAGCGCCACCATGATGGTGGCGAAAAAGTGCAGGCCGGGGCCGACGCGCTTTTCGCCAAACAGCATCACGCCGAGAAAGCCCGCCTCGAGGAAGAACGCCGTCAGCACCTCGTAGGTGAGCAACGGCCCGGTGATGCTGCCCGCAAAGGCAGAAAATTCACTCCAGTGAGTGCCGAACTGGTAAGCCATCACCAACCCGGACACCACCCCCATGGCGAAGTTGACCGCAAAAATGCGCGACCAGAAGCGGTACAGGCTGTGGTACACCGGGTCGCGACGACGCAACCACAGTCCCTCCAGCACCACCAGGTAACTGGCCAATCCAATAGTGATGGCAGGGAAAATGATGTGGAACGAGATGGTGAAACCGAACTGGACACGGGCCAGGTCCAGCGCACTGACAGTCAACATGGCGCCCCCTTGCAACTGCGGCCGACACCGCCGACCACCGCAACAAGCAGCGGCCGGCTCCGGCACTATTGCAGCAGCGGGCACTATTCCGTTCAATAAAGCAGGCCGTATCAATAATTCATTTTTTTCTAATACAATCGAGGACAGGAGCGGCGTCATGGAATTGCGTCACTTGCGAGCCTTTCTTGTGCTGGCCGACACCCTGCATTTTGCCCGCGCCGCAGAACAGCTGGGTGTCTCGCCGCCGACGCTGACAGTGCAAATCCAGGAGTTGGAACACGCGTTACAAGCGCGGCTGTTCCACCGCACCAAGCGTTCGGTATCACTGAGCGCCGCCGGCGAAGCATTTCGCAGCGAAGCAGCGGCGACCTTGGCGCAGTTCGAGCAGGCGGTGCAGGTCGGACAACGGGCCGGGCGCGGCCAGCTCGGCCATATCCGCATCGGCTATGTGGCCTCGGCCAGCTTTGCCGGTGTGCTGCAGGAGCATATGGCGCGCTACCGGCGTCAGTGGCCCGAAGTACTGCTGACGCTAGAGGAAGCGCCGATGGAGACGTTGCCCCAGCAACTGTTGGACGGCAACGTCGACATTGCCCTGGTGCGTCTGCCGCTCACGCTGCCGCCCGGGCTCGACAGCCACACTCTGCTACGGGACCCGTTCTGCCTCGCGTTGGCTGCAGATCACCCGCTTACCGAACGCAACGGCCCGCTGCCGCTGTCAGCCTTGAAACAGGAGTCCTTCGTGCTGCCGGAGCAAGATATCGGCCTGCGGGAAGTGGCACGGCGGGGCCGTTTCACGCCGCGAATCAGCGTGGTGCCCGGCAGCCTGCTGGCGGTGCTCACCCACGTGTCATTGGGCGTCGGCGTGGCAGTGGTACCGAGTGTGGTCACCGACGTGATCCAATTGCCGAACCTGGCCTACCGGTCGCTAGCCGGCGCCGCGATCTACTCCGAAGTAGCAGCCCTCAGCCGACGCTTTGAACGCGACCCAGCGGTACAGCACCTGATCCGGCAACTGCACGATACGCCCCTGCGCCGGTTACCTGCGCCCTAACCCCGGCAGCGCTGGCTCAGTGCTGCCCATCACCCGCCCGACGTGCAGCGCCGCCATCGCCGCTACCACCGCAGCACACAGGAACACCGCCTGGAAACCCTGTGCTTGCGCGGCCCGTGCCGCCAAGTCTGCCGCCTGCCACTGGGCCGGCGCACAACCGGCCAGCGCCGCCAGATGATCGGCGGCGGCCAGTGCCTCTGGTGCCAAGCAGCTGTAACTGGGCAACACCGCATTCAGGGTCCAGGCCAGCACCGCGCCCAAGCCTGCAAAGCCCAGCAAGATGCCGGAAAAACGTGCGGTGGTGCTGACCCCTGACGCCATGCCAGCGCGCTCCGCCGGCACCGCACTGAGGATTGCATTCTGGGTTTCACCATTGAGCAAACCACCGCCGGCGCCGAGTAGCGCCAGCGGCAGCACTAACCACAGCGGATGCGAGGCGTCCGCCACCCCGGCCAGCGCCAAATTGCCGGCGGCTACCCACCACAAACCACGCGCCAACCCCTGCCCCGGCAGTCGCCCCCGATCCCATCGCCGCCCCAACAGCGGGAACACCAGCATGCACAGTGCAAACGGCAGCATCATCGCTGCGGTGGCCAGCACCGACAGCCGCTGGGCACTTTGCAGATAGAGCGGCAGCAGTGATGCCATCACCTGCGCGCAGCCGGCATAGGCCGCCATCGCTAATACTGCCGCCACCAAGCGCGGGCTGCGGAACAGCGAAAGCATCAGCATCGGCGCCGGATGGCGGTGCTCCACCCGTATAAAAATGATGCCCAGCAACAGCGCCACCAGCAGCAACGCCCCCGCCACTGGCACGCCGTGGACCGGTGCTTCAATTAACGCCGTGACCAGCGCCAGCATGGCAGCGCTGAATAACAGCATGCCGCGCCAATCCAGCGCTGCCTGGCGCTGCCGCTGCGCGGGCGGCAACGCGCGTAGTACCGCCATCAGCAGCACACTACAGACCGGCACATTCACCAGAAACGCCGAGCGCCAACCACCCCAGTGCTGCAGCAGCGCGCCGACCCAGGGCGACGCAACCATGGTCAATCCCATCACCATGCCCCACAGCCCCCAAGCGTGGCGCTGTGCCGCCGGTGTGGTAAACCGGTGACGGATCGCGGCCAGCGCCGGCGCCAGCAGCAATGCCGCACCCGCCCCCTGCACGGCACGGGCCCAAGACAGGCCCACCGCATCCGGTGCTAACCCGCAGGCCAACGACGCCAGTGCAAACACCCACAGCCCGGCCACCAGCACCCTGCGATGCCCATAACGATCTGCCAAGGTCCCGGCCGGCAACAGCAACGCGGTAAAGCACAGCACGTAGCTGCTGACGATCCATTCCAGCTGTGCGAAGTCGGCCCCCAGATCAGTGGCCAGTGCCGGCAGAATCATGCCCACCAGGTTGGTATCCAAGACCGTCAGCGCACACACTGCCGCCGCCACCCACAGCGTGGCGGTGGCCGAAGGCCCTCTTATTACCTTGCTCAATCGGTTTGCTCCTAGCTTGATGGAGCGAGCTATTGCAGCCTCGGCAAGGCATTCGGATCAATGGAATAGATCGTCTATTTAATTCATAAAAAGGGAATATTTGCGGGGCTCTAAAGCCGATACCTTAACGGTCACGACTGGGCTAGCATGGAACGCTTCCCTGCCCTTTATCCAGAGGAGTTGGTTCCATGGCAACGCAACCCGCCCACCAGCAGTACGCACCCGCTGAATCCGTCGAAGCCCTGCAACGCAACCTGGCCCAGGTGCAGCAGCGTATTGCGGACGCGGCGCGCCGTGCGGGACGGGAGCCGGACAGCGTGCGCCTGCTGCCGGTGAGCAAAACAGTGCCTGCTGAGCGGCTGCGGCTGGCTTACGACGCCGGCATGCGCCTGCTCGGCGAGAACAAGGTCCAGGAAGCCCATGGCAAATGGCAGACCTTGGATGATCTCGACGGCCTTGAATGGTCAGTGATCGGTCACCTACAAACCAACAAAGCGCGCTTCGTAGCCCAGTTCGCCAGCGAATTCCAAGCCCTCGACAGCCTGCGCCTAGCGGCGGCCCTCGACCGCCGGCTGCAGCAGCTCGGCCGCAGCTTGGATGTGTATGTGCAGGTGAACACGTCCGGCGAACAGAGCAAGTACGGCTTGGCCCCAGAAGATGTCGCCGCTTTCATCCAAGAACTGCCCGCTTTCAGCGCCCTGCGTGTGCGCGGTTTGATGACGCTGGCGCTATTCTCCAGCGAAGCCGAACGCGTGCGTCCCTGCTTCCAACTGCTGCGTGGCCTGCGCGACCAGCTGCGTGACAGTGCACCGGCGGGCATTGAGTTGAATGAGCTGTCGATGGGCATGTCCGGCGACTTCGAGTTGGCGATCGAAGAAGGCGCCACTGTGGTGCGCGTCGGCCAAGCCATCTTTGGCTCACGCGAACAGCCGGACTCCTACTACTGGCCGGGCACCTAACGCGGCCTGTGACCACACGAGGCCCTGCACACGCAGGGCCTTACCCGCCAATATTGATCGGCCAACTCCAGGCGCACCTTCCTATGACCGACATCCCTACCCTGAACACCTAGTGCCAGTTTCTTAACGCATGCCCCTCGACCAGCGCCCTACTGATGCCGAACGCTATTGTTGAGCAAACCGAAATCTTTTCCTTTCACCCGGCAATCAAAACGCTGAGAGGATTCGTACTGGATCAACAGGCGGGAAGCGACGGCCATCTGCTGCTTTCACCTGTGTCGCAGGATCAGCCAAGCCTAAGTGCGCTGATAGCAGGCTTGATAGGCACAGACATAGGCGAGGACCTGATCCCGACGCTGATCCCAGCAATGGATCTGACTGACCCAGCACTCCTCTACCGACTGGCTGGCGACCTTAACTTCCTTCCGCCTGAAGCAATGGCAGCAGAAATAGCCAAACGGCCCAGAGCAGACCTGCTGGAAATCGCCGCGCGCTGTGCCGGCCATGGGCGTGTGCAAGCGGCCAAAGCAGGTGCCAACGCAGTTCGGCGCATCGAGCAATTGATGGGCTGAGGACGGTCGATTCGGTACAAGAAGGTAATGAGTTGGAAGCAGGAATGATCAGAAAGATGGAGCGGGTGATGGGAATCGAACCCACGTATGCAGCTTGGGAAGCTGCCGTTCTACCATTGAACTACACCCGCAACGGGAAAGCGCAATAATATCATCAACTTACGCCCTGTCTACTGTCTCACGCAGTTTTCTTTTTGGCCCTGATAAGCCGTTGTTTTTACTCAAGATCATTTGGGGCTGTGAGACAGAAAAATCGCCCTCTGAAAGCTCCGATGCAAGCCGCACCGAGGCTGGCCAGGTGACTAAAGCCCGCCTCCCGGCTTGACAGTTTTTCAGGTTCCGGGCAGCCTTTCTTGGTCGCTGCAAATTCAGCGATACGGGCTTGGCGGCCCGGAATAGACGGCGGACACCGCCTCACAAGCGGTTTTTTTGTGTCCGCAACATGGCAAGCCAAGTAATGGGCGGGCCGTGTATGGGAGCCTTTGGGCTCGCCGGTTCCGTCTTCCGGTCCGCCAACCTGCACGGTTCCGTCCACCCTTCTTGGCGGAGGGGTGGCGGTCTCACAAAAAGACGGAGATTTGCCATGAAAGCACTTGCCTTCCACAGCACCCAGTTCGACATCATCGATCATGAAGGCCAGCCCTGGCTGCAAGCCGCGCAGATAGCGAAAGCACTTGGCTACGCCACTGAAGACGCTGTCAGCCGAATCTACCGTCGCAATGCTGATGAGTTCAGCACTTGCATGACCCAGACGGTCAAGTTGACCGCCTCGGGAAACCTACGCAAAGAAGCCCGCATCTTCTCCCTGCGTGGCGCCCACCTATTGGCTATGTTTTCCCGCACCGGAGTTGCCAAAGAATTCCGTCGCTGGGTGCTGGATGTGCTAGAGGGCGCCGCCGATTCACAGGGTAACCCCGGCCGAGCCTGGAAAGGAGACCCCGAGCGGCACGAGCTGGCCATCAAAATGGCATCCCAGGTGGCGGCAGAAGCCATGCGCACCGTCCTGCACGCCGTCATGGTCGGCGACATCAACTGGCGCTGCGACTAATAAGCACTCGGCCTCTACTACAGCCTTGATAAAAAAAGCTGCCAGAACTGTTCTGATACAGTCGCCCTCAAAAGCCTTGTTCAAACCAAGGCGCCTGCAGGCCACGAATAAGGCGTAGACCGGTTTGCAAGAGGGATACTTAGCTGTGAACCCTAGCGATGCAGCAGCAGAACGAGCACAATATTGACAATCCACCTAGTAAATTTTATAGAAATAATATTGCCCCTCTTGGAAAAAATAATAAACCATACATAACTCAAAAATATTCACATAAGCGTCAAGGATTCTCTTTAAAGCTCATCAAATATCGCACGAGAATGTGTACTTGAGTGCTAGGATTGTCACTCTTTTCATGCTCCACCTCGGTCGACCGCCTCTCAGCATTCAAAAGGGCTGTGTCCAGTCTGGTCAGCAGGAGTTGAAACACCCCTTCCAGAGCTTTTTCATAAGCAGGAATGTGCCTCTTTAAATCTGCAACAACCATGTCGCCAGCACTCCTCCTCCCTGCCGCCGCATAAGGTGCTGCCGTATAACTAAAGTGCAGCCTCAGCCAGTACTCAAATGAAGGCACCGATAAAACTGCACTAAAGACCCCCCTTGGCCTCATCGTAGATATTTCCGCAACTACAGCATCGTAAACCGCGTGAGAGTCTCTATCGAAGACGCAAAAGACTTTATCAAAAGGATTTCCAGCACTCCTCTCCCTAGCAAAAGCTGTCTTGGCATACTTAATAATGCAATCAGGAGTAGGGTCGCTTTTGCCAGTAATTTCAATATTGGCACTACTAAGTCTAAAGTGATTTCTCAGCTCCCTAAAATAGTATGGCTCAGTCTTACTTCCCTCGGTAACTATCAGGACTCTTTCGTAAGGATTTTTAACACTCTTTTTTCTACTGAGTTGGGCAGCATTTCTCCCCTTCCTTCTAGATCTATGGTTAGCGTTGGCCATAGTCTTCTCTCACCCTTCTCTTATTTCAATCCTTGCACAAAAGGCACGGCTCCATACTTGCCTGAAAGGTAAGTCAATTCTAGATTCTCGCGCCCCTTCCTAGGACTGAAATCACTTAACGGATATAGATAAGTCTCTCGTCCGCCCTCCTTACTGCAGAACCATATCTGATCGCGTCTAAAGACGTCCTGACTCAAGATAGATGTCTCGTGAGTAGTGAAAATAAGCTGGGCATTATTTTTATTTACTGAGCTATCATGAAAAAGAGAAACGAGAAATTTTACAAGCTTTGGATGCAAGCTGTTATGCAACTCATCGACAAAAAGAACATAGCCATTATCTAGGCAGTCAAGCCAAGGCCCTGCAAAACCAAAAATTGTTTCTGTACCATCTGATTCGTCATCTCTTAAATCAAACTCCAGCAAATCCCCAGAATCTGTGGACCGCAGCACTTTATACTCCTTGTAATCTGCTGCACTTATTTTTTCAATTACTTCTTCCTTAAAAGCCTCGCTCAACTCTTTAGGGAGCAAGGAGCTATCAAAAGGCCGACTCTCAACTTTAACATCTGAAATACCCAGATCTGCCGCTTGCAAAAACTGTAAAATGCGTTCTTTCTGATCACCCTCGCACTGGGATCCGGTGAACTCAGCTCCCCAGCCTCCGACCTGCCCCGTTCTCAGCACATACCGGAACCAATCATAAATTGGTATAAGCTGTTGACTATTGAGCTGCACGGCGGTTGACAGGAAGAGAGCATTATCTCGTGTTGACCGCATCCAAGTCTTTTTGCTTCCTACCAAAAAGCTGCCAAATGACCAGTCATACTCTTGATCGTCAACCACCCAAAAGCGCTCAAACCATCTCTGGGGCCTACCGCTCGGGAATGCAAAAAGCCACTCATCGTAAACTCTATCTTCTTTTGCTGAGAAGCCATATTGATAGCGCACTCCGTCAACGATGAAGACTATTTCAAACTCCGTCGGGGCTTGAGCAGTCTCAGAGTTAAGTCGGTATGGCACGACCGGCAGAGAATCCCCCCTCTGAGTCCTAGCCGATTTAACAACAATCTCCTTCATGGCTCGTACAGCGAGAAGAAAGTTACTTTTTCCACCAGCATTAGGTCCATAAATAGCAGCTGACCTAAGCAGCTCTATATCATTCACCGTGTTAGACTTAAAGGAATTTGAGTCCACCAGCTCTTGCCCGGTCCCCCTCACCAGGCTTAGCGTCTGCCGCTCACGGATCGAGCGAAAATTTTTCACGCTAAACTCTATCAGCATAGGGATCTCCTCAGGTCTTACATCAATACGCCATTTAGATGGCGAAACTATCACATCGCAACAGAGACTAACACTATAGACCCTCAATTTTGGCAAAAATTGCCGAAATCACGGCCAAAACACCCCAAAGATCATAAGTTCTCACACGGCACTAACAGGAGCTCTCTGCCCCCTGATGACCTCTCGATACTTCTATCTCGCTGCTCAAGAGGGCGTTGAATAGACTTCCGGCCGCTTGGGAGAACAACGGTCTCAACGATCAGGGGTAGCAAGTGCCAGCAGCCCAGGAGGCAAAACCATGAACGGGCTCATGCAGCGGGCTACTGATCCGCCTCGGCGTATCCTGATCGACTGACGGCAGCGCCGCCCACTTCAGGCGAGACTAGCCCACCGGCATCCAACCTGAACCGGCACGGATATACAGCCGGTCGTCGGCCTTGCTCACGACAATCACCGCATCATAGAAGTCCCACCCCTCATTCAGCCAGCGCGCCAACTTTCCGCTCCGCCCTGCCCAAGCCCCTGTCGGAGCTGTCCCCACTACAAAGCGATCACCATCCGCTAGCGATGAAGGCGGGCTGTTCTCACCCACCGACTGCACCTGTACTTGTAGCAAAGCATCTACCACGTTGAGAGCTTGATTGAGTCCTGCAGCAGGATCCACAGTGTTCTCTGGTACGAAAGGAATTCCGTTGTTCACTGTACTCATATGACGATCTCCGAAGCCGGCCCAGGACCGGTAAAGCGATTGATCTGGCTTACGCTGACCACAGCCCCCGAGCCGGGATCCGCAACGCGGTAGGGAGGCTGTTGTACCAGCACCGGCGCTGCACCGTTTACAGTCACATCAAAGCCAGTGAAGTGAGCGCCCATACTAACGCGCGCTCCGCCGCCCAGCCTGCCGACTCCCTGCCAATCGATGATCAGCTCGCCGCCTCTGCGCGTAGCGCTCAAGTAGGAAGGCTGGCGCTCAGCCTGGGAGCGGCCCAGAAACACGGCCGAAGCCGTGCTGCTTTCTGAGGCCCCGAAAGAGGTCGCGCGGAACGTAAGCTCGCTTGCCAGCATGTACAGCTCTGCGTCGATGAACCACAGTTGCGAGCGCTCAAGGCTAACAAAGCGTGTGCCGGCTGGGTGCGTAGCGATGGGCGAACCTTTGCGGCCGCGCAGTAGATGAGTGAATTCCCAAATGCCTGGTTCCACTTCTTCCGCGTTGCCAAGGCTGACGATCTCATCGCCAACCAGTGCCAGGTTCTGCCGGTTTTGCATGCCACGCAGGTCGGCACTTTCGAACTCCATATCGGTGCGAGCCATCGCCACACGCAGTGTATTCCGCGTATCTGGGTACCAGACCGGGTGTGCCGGTAAGGGAGCGTCGAGCACACCGGTGTCGGCGTCGGTGTAGGCGTCTACTGACTCGATGAAGGTTTCACCGCCGTCCGTGGACAACTCGACTCGTGCGCCGCTCCAGCCCTCCCCTGCCCCGCTCACGGCAACGTAGAAGCCCAGCCGGTCGTCGGCATCACGCAGGATATGGCTGTCTATGAAGTGCAGAACCGTTCCTGCAACAACTAGGCTGGGTGGATCGATGGGCCGTTCCACCGGCACTCCCTGCACAGTGGTTTGATAGGCGCTGCGCCGGTCAAATACCGCCTTGTAGTTCTGCAGCCCGTCATCGATCTCAATTTCTATGATCCGCAGCCGCTGACTATCCAGCGAAATGCAGTCACCGACGGCAAGCCAGATGTACTGCTCTGGCAAACTGAACTCGTAGGTACCCCGCTGTTCTTCAGTACTGATCTTGTGATTGATCACCACTGAGCGAGCGGCGTCGTCAGCCCCCATGAGCACTGCGGTTTGGATCTTCGTCTCAGACACCGAACGGTTATCGAGGCTTCGGTCGCTGGTCTGCTTATCAGCGCTCAAGCCGCCGTCGATGTCGAAGTACTCAAGATGCAACACACGGGGCACCGTGATGGCGTCTTTACGGTTCAGCTCAGCTGAAATTATGCTAAACTGAGGAAGTCGGAATGTTGGACAGGTCTTTGATGGCAGAGTAGCGCCAAGGAGGTGGATCTTGAACATATGTTTCGATATACGAGTGGGCCTTTCCCAACCGGATGCCTGAGCCGCTTAAAGTCCATGAGACAAACCGGTGTGCCGTCGATTGGTCCTCGTTGAGATTTCAGGGGCGAAGATGCTCATTGACGGCAAATCCGAAGAGCCCGGCGAAAGCCCTGCTCGGACGTGTCTGCCTGCAGAACCTGAAGCAACCTCTTCACTCGTGATGGTCGGTACATAGCGTCGGCACAAGGGCCGTACTGACCATCACCCTACTTCTGTAGGGTTGGCTTGCTCTTGAGCCATGCGTCTTACATTGATGCTATGAAGAAGCAATGGGCCCACACAAGTGGCGAGGCGTGCGGCTACAGTTATAACAAATCGCTCGGTTTGGGCAGATCTTAGGCTGGCTGTTTATCAGTGGGTTGCAGACTCAAGCTCAGTAGGCGGAGTCAAATATGGCAAGCCCCTAGTTAGTAGGCGCCAACCCCCGTGGTACATATCAAACGCTGGGGTATATAAGCCAGTAATCAGCCCAACTCTACATCGGTTTTTTGTTTCTGGCTTTCAGCTTCTTACCTCGCCACCTCCCAATTCCTGACACGATGAGCTCATGATTTCGGAGAGAGCCATTTGCGGTCGATTTGGCATTGTTGCCGCCGACGTTGAGGACCTCGTTAGGGATAACTTCCAGCTCGAGCTGAATGTCGGCCCGAACCTAGACGTGCATCCGACGCAGAGTGCGCTCCAATACACAACCAGATGCCTCTACTGATTCCGCTCAAGGCAACGAGCAAGCGGCGCGCACTAGGCCTGAAACAAGCTGGAGACCTCTACTGGGCTTCGAGGCACTAAGCGAGCCTTTTAAGGCCCTCCGTCCCCGGAGTCTTTATCAGACCCCACGCATAGCTGCGCTATGCCGTAAGCCGCTGATGCCAAATGGATTTTTTGTTAACAAAAAGGCTCGGGTGTTAACATTTTATTTTTTAACACCCTCTAGCCCAGCAGGCATCAGGGTTTCAGGTGTTAACGCGTTAACACCCGAAGAAGCTCAGACCAGCAGCCTCAGCTAATCATCTCTGCGGAAATCAAATCGCACCCTGGCCACACAACGTGTCGGCCTTGATCGGCTTCCAGTCGATCAACCAGCCGTCTTCCTCGGCCAGCTCGCGCACGGCTGCGCTCGATGGTGCGGCGCCCCACTTGGCAAAAGTCAGAAAGGCTTGGCGGCACGTCCATTGATACCCTGAACTACTCAATCGTGTATTCGGCCCAGCCGGTGGATTCGAAGCTCATTAACAGTTCCAGCAGTCGCCAGCTGTACATGGACCGTAGGGCGGCGGCCTGCTGGAGTGGGTGACTGGTGGGCTGGTGCTTAAGAGTTGGCTTTTACGCCAGTAGCATCTGCCACATCCAACCCCTCTAGGGCCATGGCTACACTTCGATCAGACCAAAGGAGGTGGCAGCCATGGACAATCAAGGGAAGCCACTAGCGCCGGCAGACCGGGATGCAGAAATCATGGAAGAGCTGAAGCAGCAGATGGATGATGCACATCGGCGAATAGTGATTGAGCTCACGCAGCTGCTGGTGAGGCTGCGCAAGACAGAGCAGCGAGAAGCCAACCGACGTCACACTGAAAGAATCCTGAGCCGACATGGGTATGATTAAAGGCTGACGGCAGCGCTGGCGAAACTTGGTACTCTTCTCTCAGCGCCCTACAGCGACGGCAATTGTCAGCGACACGCGGTGACGCACTTAGCGACAAAAGCTGTCAGCGACTTGCGCTCAGCCTCTGTTCCCAGTTACTCATTTCCTTGCAGACTTCATTCAATAGGTGGCTGCTAGAGCCAAGAGTGTTAAGTGGCATTCCACAAGAAAGCCCCTCCAGCAGTGAAAGTGTTTGAACAAGTTTCTCGCGAACGTCCAAGTCTACATCTCCCAAAGTTTCACGACAGCGATAAATAATCGACGCAAACTGGTTGGCGGTCATTTCATCGGGTTCAGACTTTGAGCTCTTAACAGTGAGCAAGAAGGCCGCGCTCGTCATGAAGGAGCTTCGAGCATGGCGAGCCCTTAGCTCCCCGCCAGACTCCATTTCCGCTGCAGATGCAAGCTGATTTTGGAAGAGTAATATCGGTGCCCTCAGTACAAAAAAAACATGGATAAAGACGACCTTGCCTGGATGCTTGCCTGAGAGATTCTGCGACTGCTCGAGGAGCTTAGTGTAAAGGCGAGAAGCGTTGATGGTCAGCCCGACGTCATCTTCAAGGTCTGCAAATCCATCTACGAATCTCTGCCTCGCCAGAATGTGGATCTCATTAAACTTCTGGCGCTGCCCTTCAATGAAGCTCCCGTGAAGTTTGGCCACCAAAGTAGCTAAGGGGATGCTTATCGCAGCAATGGCGGCGGGGCCCCTTGCATATCCAAAAAATGTCTGAAAGCACTCCGGGGCAAGGCAGAACGTCAACTGCAGCCCGATTAAGGCCATGACGGCCACGCTAATGAGTAAAGGGGTTAATATCGCCATCCAGAAAAGATGCTGCCGCCCTAGGGGCTTATTCGTGAATCCCATCGTCTGCTCTCTCAGGCATTCTTCACGGCTGTGCCATTTCTAACTATTGCTTTGTATATGTCCGAAGTGAAAAGCCTTGGTTGGCAAGACTTAGCTCCCGATACTAAAGTGCGACCTGCCACGCTTTTAGGTTGTACGAATCAACCATGATTCATGTTTGATTGCTGGGCAATGTTACAGCGCTCCAAAAGGCACCGGCAGCCGATCAACGTCGATCACAACGAACGAATCGCCGAACGCGCGATAGTGCAGCGGCGGCTGCAACGCAATGCTTCCGTAGAGAATCAACATGCCGCCATACTCAATCTGCCCCACCCCTGTCCGTCGTGTGCCGATGAAGTGAAATCCAGACACGCCCAGGTTACCCGCTTCCGACTCATAGCGGCCCGCCCAAGCGGCGACCTTGCGACCGCTGGGCGGCGAGCCCACGTAGTTCTGCGTGTACGCACCCGTGCTGATGTTCGTCACTTTGCATGAGTGGCGGCCCACGATCTTCATCGGCCACTTGTCAGTCGAGAACGCAATGCGCCCCTGCTCGTCGAACACTTGAAGCCCAAAAGCATCTCCAGAGTCTGGCGGGCTGGCCATGTCGAACACAAACACCTCCCCAGAATCCACGGCTGCTTGGTCCGCAAAAATGGAGACCGTGGGGGCGCTGCCCGGCGGATGAGATACGCGGAATGCGATGGCTTTGCCCTGCGGGTTGTGGATCGCTACCACCGGGTTCACCGCGCCGGGCAGCACAACCTTCCCAGCCCAATACTTGTGACCTAAGTTGCCAGTGTTGCTGTACCACGTGAGCGGGATGGCACCCAGCTTGCGCGAGGCCCGGAGGTGCCAGTTATAGCCCGCAGAGCTGATGCGAAGCCTGCCCTGGGCGTCCCTCAGCTCGAAACCTTCCGACATTCAAAACACCCCCAGGTAGACGTGATGGCTGGTGATGAGAGGCCGCCCCGCCGGCGGGGCGCCGCCGTAGATTGAAAAGTCGTAGGACCACTTGATCACCCCATTGCCGATGTTTTCCAGCACGACTCCTCCGGTCTCGTCCATGTCAGAGATTTCGTTGACGACGAACTCCTCGGCGGGGAATGACAGCCAGAAAATATCGGCTCCAACGGCCTCCGGCACATAGACAGTGCCGGTCTGGTTGATGTGCGTCTGAAACACGGCAACGACGCAGCCGAGCCGGTCGTCGGCAACAAACATCGGCTGTCCCGCTGCGTCAAATACCTCCAGCCCGCTCATCGCCCAAGGCTCACGCGCAATGTGTCGTTTTCATCGTAGAGACGCATGCCGTTATTGTTCATGGCCATCCGCCACCCACCGACCTGTGCCGAGTTAATCTGGATCTCGCCGGTGCGGAAGTTCAGCCGCAGCACCGGCACCCCGCTGGGCCCCTTGGCATCGGACTCCAGCCAGTCCGTCAGCTTCGCGGCGCCGATGCTCGCATTGCCGATCACCGCGGACTTGATGAACACCTGCCGGCGTCCCCCTCGATGTTCCGCACGATGTCGGCCGGCTTCGGGACGAAGTCGCCATGCTGGGTGTCATTGACGTGAGCCGTCAGGCCGCGCCGGATGTCACTCAGCTCAAACCGGCTCAATGCGCTGAATGTCAGGTCGAGCGCCCCATCGGACGGCCTCTTGCCGTACAGCTCGAACACCTGGGTCCACAGGGCGACGAACTCGGGATAGTCGTTTGGCTTCACAGAATAATCCCCCGCTCTCGGGCCATACGCTGGCCACGTTCGTAAGGCGTTTCTTGGGCCGACCGATCCGATCGGCTGCGATCAAACTTCCGAGCATTCCGTAGCCAGGTGTTCAGAGCTGCGTGCCAGTCCTTCATCGTGCTGCCCTTGGCCCGGTGGTAATCCGAGAACTGCGGCAGCTGCTCGCTGATGCTCACCCCCTGCTCTGCGGCAACGCGACGGTTCGCTTCGTTCGGCTCGAAGTCGTCAGGGAGCTGTGAGCTGCGTTTTGGTTTGCGCTGCTCGTGCGCGCCTTCCTCACGGTTCACTGACGGTTCAATTACGGTTCTATTACGGTTAGGGGGCACCTGGTGCCGGGGGGGCCGGCATCTGGTGCCGGGGGGGGCGGCATCTGGTGCCGGAGGGGGCGGCATCTCGTGCCGGGGGGCATTCCCTGCCGGGGCGGCATCTGGTGCCGGGGTGCCATGGCCATCCACCCCGGCACCTGCTGCCGGGGTCAGGATGTAGTAGTTCGACGTTCCGCTTCGCCCGCATGATTTCAGGTAACCACTTTGCTCAAGCCAGCGGATTGCATTTCGAACTGCTCGCTCAGAGAGGCAGGTTCGCTCGCTCATGGTTTTGAGCGACGGCCAGCAGTGCCCCTCATCGTTCGCCTGGTCGGCGAGCGAAATTAGCACTGCCTTCTGTGACGGAGACATTTGCAGGGGCCAGCAAATTGACATGATGCGAGTGCTCATGAAGCACCCCCTGTCCGCGCTGTGCCTTTCGCCCGGATCTCACGCGCAAGGGCCACGCAGGTCTCAGCTTCGGTTTCGTAGCTGATTGCCATGGCCTCCAGCTGATCTGCACTCATCCCCTTGCCGCCGGTCTTCGCAAGCACATAGCGGTTAAGGTCAGTGACCACGTCGGCTTCTGCGTTTACGTCCAGCGCCGCAGCGAGGCCAGAAACTGCGGGCGCCGGGGCAGCAGCCGGAAACACAAGCATCACTGCTGCAGCTCTGTACTCGGCGGGCAGCACTTCGATGAGATCCATTGCGAGGTCCAGCGGCATGGCGACTTCGCCGTTCAAGCACCGATCCAGCCGCTTCTGCGCGGCCCGAGGGTCGTCTACCGGCAACCGCGGCGACTGATGTCGCGCTGCCCAGCGCTCGGCCAGGTCGCCGGCGACACGGGTTTGCAGCCCACTCCGGCTGAACCCAAGCGCCCGCCAAATCGCCTCCAGGCGCTCGCGCGCCGTGCCGTTGTCACGCACCGCGGGTGGCACTTGCCCCAAGATTCTGTTGATTGCGTCCATTACTGTGCACCCGTATCAGCCAGTGGCCTGCTCTCGACGCTGCTGCGATGGAAAAGGTCGAACTTCTGACGCCATGAATCGGCCGGTCGACGTTTCCGTGACATAGATCTCGCGGCCCGCTCTGAGGGCCTTACTCAAACCGGGCTGTGTCATACCCAACAGCGCCGCCGCATGTGACTGCCCTTTGTCAGCGACAAAGTCGGCAAGGGAAACCTTGTGCATATGCTCTACCTCCAGCGCCAATATAACCGGCGGTTCGAAACCTATCAATACCGGCGGTTTTTGCCTCGCATAACCTCCGGCTATACGCTTCGCGCATGAGCGAAGAGAGAAAGCGCCCGCTGACTGAAGATGAGGCGGCTGAATGCCGGTCCCTGAAGTCACTGTGGGAAAGAAAACGCAAAGAGGGGATGTCGTTGACTCAGTCGGCGGCAGGCGACGCGCTTGGCATTTCACAAGCCGCTGTCAGCCATTACCTCAATGGCCGCAATAGGCTGAACCTCTCGGCCGCCCTTGGTTTTGCGAAGTTTCTGGGCGCAGACATCTCTGACTTCAGTCCTAGGCTTGCTGCGGAGCACCGCTCTCTCGCCAATGCTCGCCCAGCTGAAGCCAAGATCGTCGGCGCACTTGATCCGTGGGACGACACCACCCCTCTGCACGATGATGACGTCGAGCTTCCGTTGTTGAAGACTGTGTGCCTCGCTGCCGGCGCCGGCCTTGAGCCTGGCTCAGAAGACTTCGACGGCATGAAGCTGCGCTTCAGCAAGAGCACTCTGCGCAAGGTTGGTGTGCAGCCGGAATGCGCAGTCTGTGTGATGGTCATGGGCAACTCGATGGAGCCCATGCTGCCTGACGGTGCAACGGTAGGTGTGAACACCGCGGACAAAGCGATCAAAGACGGTGACATCTACGCGATCAATCACAACGGTGAGCTACGTGTGAAGCAGCTTTACCGCCTGAAGCAGGAAGGCTTGCGCCTGCGCAGCATCAATCGCGATGAGTGGGAAGATGAGGATCTTGGCGCAGAGGAAGCTGCGGCGGTGATTGTCATTGGGAGAGTGTTTTGGTGGTCAGCGCTTCGGTAGGCTAGCTCTGATACCGGCGCCCTGAACACATTCAAAACTGCCCGCCCTAACCTCCCGCTCTATCGTTAGTCAAAATCAAAGGGTAAAATATGAGTGATATAAAGGACCCTAGCCCCCAGATTGATATACACAAGTTCCTTCAATGGGTTCAGGATCGAGGCGGGGACGCCGGTTGTACCGTGTGCGGAAAAGACTCTTGGCTAGCAGTAAATGGTCCTCACCACTTCGGTAACTCATTGCCATATGGGGCCGGGGGGATAGGGGATTTCATGGCAACAGGGCTTCCTGTCTTGGTCTTGTTCTGTACGAATTGTCACTACATAAGAACTTTCGCCCTCGTTAAGGGTCTAGCAGAATTGGTTAAGCCTGATGCCGCACAATAACAACAATGTCACCAACTTTCCCGGCCCCCCAGAGGCTCGGGGCCGAGGGCGCAGTATGGGCGGCTCTAACAGCGGCTCTGGAGGCGGAGGATTTACCCAGATGGAACAGAGAGTTCAGCACCTGGAGTCACTGACGACGGACATTCGCATTTCGCTCGCAAGTATCGAAGCGAAGGTGGAATCCGTTGGTACTCATGGGGCCACTAAGGCCGATGTCTCCCAGCTCGAGTCGAGCATCATCAAATGGTTCGTTGCCATCGTTCTGCCCGCCATGGGGATAATCGCCGCTATATCATTTGGCGCTGCGAGACTCCTCAAGTAGCCACATAGTATGTTACGGCCCGCCTCGGCGGGCCTTTTCATTCCTAACGCCCACTCCCGCAAACCAAGCATCTCCGGGTCATATCCATCACTGGCCCACAGCACACCCGGCAGCCATCAGGCTCTACTGGCTCTTCAGCAGTGAAGAAGCGCCACACCCGCCAGGCTGAGCATAAGAACCAGACAGACCCTGCAACAGCGAATCCAAGCGCCACGGTGTTGAGGATGTCTGCCGCCGCAGCCTCAGCTAGCTGACCTGGGCTCGGCGCCATTAACCACAGAACAAGGGCAATCACTAGAGGCACTGCGTGCATGACCCACGCAGTCCAGTGCATCCGCATCTCATCCATCACAGGCACACCCCCTTGGTCGACTGCAGCTGTAGTTCCTGCTGATGCATGAGTTACCACATGCCTTCCCCGTCCTGCAGATCTTGCAGCAGCCGGCGGCCAGCTCAATGTCTGCCTGACCTTCCGCCGCTTCTGCGCATTCCGTCTCGCTCACTGCGTCAAACAACGACGCCTCGGTGTACTCAATGAGCGCATCGACCGGGCTCAGCTCCTGACCCGGCACACCGTCGCCCCAGGCTGCCGCAGACACGACAAGCAGCAGTGCTGCCAGCAGTCTCGCTATTCCTTGCATATCAAGCTCCATTGATCAGTCCTGCCCCGCCCCCCTGCGAGACATAAGGCTTAGTTAGCCCGTAGCGATGGGCTGTTCAAGCGTGCGCCGCTAGGCGGCAGTTTGATGGAACAACCGGTTCAAACACAAATATAACCGCCGGTGTTGACTGTAATGATAACCGCCGGTATTGTTTGGTCACTGGCTTGGAGACAGACATGACCAACTTCACTACCGCACAAGCGAACTGGGAACTCCGCAACCTGACCCCGCCGGAAGCGCCCGCTGCTTTTCTCGACACGCGCGAAGGCCAGCGGTGGCTGGAGGACTCGATCAGCGATCTGTGCGCCGGCGAAGACGTTACTTGGCGCCATCACTGCGGTCGCAAGGCAGGCGTGACTTTCGAGCAGCTGTTCCACGAGGCAGAGACTGACTGCGGCAAGGGCGCCGAGCTTGTTTCCGAAATTGCCCGGCAGTGGACGACTCGCCGCGAGGTCTCCGCGTCGCTCGAAAAGCGCTGGCATGAGTGCCTCGCCAATGAGGCCCGCGCCCTGCTCTCCCCGCTTGCTGATGACTACGCGGCCTACCTGCTGGCCGAAGAACAATTCGAACGACAGATGGAGCTGAAGGCATGAAGCAAATGGCCACCCGGCGGCCTCGCCACGAGATTTTGATTCTGCAGGCTGAGCGCGACTACACCATCGCCAGCCTGGAAAACCGGAAACCGATTGCGCTCGGTTCGCAGCGGACAGGGATGTCCCTTTTTGAGCGCATCACTTTCAAGTTGACCAAGGAGGTCACGCTGCCATGAACGCACAAGCAAAGCCCAGTCTGCTGGCGAAATTTGGTGACCGCTACGCGGTAGATCCAAACAAGATGTTTGAGACGTTGAAAGCCACCGCTTTCAAGCAGCGCGACGGATCTGCGCCAAGCAATGAGCAAATGATGGCTCTCCTGGTGGTGGCGGATCAGTACCGACTGAACCCCTTCACTCGTGAGATTTATGCGTTCCCCGACAAGCAGAACGGAATCGTCCCAGTCGTAGGTGTGGACGGTTGGAGCCGAATCATCAACGGGCATCCGGAATTTGACGGCATGGAATTCCGTTACAGCGACGCGCTTGTAACGCCGCCCGGCGCATCTGCACCGAGCCATGAGTGGGTTGAGTGCGTGATGTATCGGAAAGACCGAGGCCGCCCGATTGTGGTTCGCGAGTACCTGGACGAGGTTTACCGGGCCCCTTTCAAAGAGGGCATGAAGGGGCCGTGGCAGACCCACACAAAGCGCTTCTTGCGGCACAAGGCCATGATCCAGTGCGCCCGCTTGGCATTCGGCTTTGTCGGCATCTTTGACGAAGACGAGGCCGGGCGCATCGCTGAGCAGTCCGAGAGGGACATGGGCGCCGCCCAGGTTGTACGCGAGCAGGCAAAGGCCCTACCTGCGTGCCCGGAAGAGCAGATCGAAAAGTACGCAGCGGTCGTTGAATCCGGCCAGCGTCCTGCCGAGCAGATCATTTCCATGCTCCAGACGCGCTACGAACTTACGCCGGGCCAGCGCTCTGCGCTGCTGGAAGTCGCAACTACCCAGGGAGATCAGGCATGAAAATCATCCAAGGACTGATTCAAGGCACCGCTGAATGGCTTGAGCATCGTTCGAATGCGCGTAATGCCAGTGATGCACCGGCAGTCATGGGCGCAAGCTCGTACAAGACGCGTGATCAGCTGATGAGCGAGCGCGCAACAGGCATCACCCCTGAAGTGGATGCGGCAACCCAAGCTCGCTTCGACCGTGGACACGCAATCGAAGAGGCAGCGCGTCAGATTGCCGAGCGCATTGTCGGCGACGACCTGTTTCCGGTAATCGGCACAACCGATGACGGCTACCTCTCCGCGTCTTTCGACGGTCTCACGATGTGCTGCACTACCGCCTGGGAATGCAAGAGCTGGAACGAGCGCAAAGCAGCATCTGTGCGCGCTGGAGAGGTGCCGGACACCGACTACTGGCAAGTAATCCAGCAGCTTGTAGTCAGTGGCGCAGAGCGCGTGCTCTACATGATCACCGACGGCACTGACGAAAAGTGCGTTTGGATGTGGGTCGAGCTGCCCGCCGGCGCTACCGAGCAGCTGTTCGCCGCCTGGCAGCAGTTCGACGCCGACTCCGCCGGCTACACCCCGGCCCCGGTCGAAGCCCCGGCCGTAGGCAAGACGATGGACAGCTTGCCGGCGCTGAGTGTGCGGGTTGAGGGCCGCGTGATCGCATCCAACCTAGATGTTTTCCGCGAGCACGCCATGGCGGTGATCGAGGGCATCAACACTGACCTGCAGACCGATCAGGACTTTGCTGACGCAGAGACGGCCGTGAAGTGGTGTCGCGATGTCGAGTCACGGCTTGACGGTGCCGAGCAGTCTATTCTGGGCCAGACCGCTGACATCGACGCTGCGGTGCGGACAGTTCGCGACGTGAAAGAAGCGACTCGGCAGAAGCGGCTCGCGCTTGAGCGGCTGGTTAAAGCCCAGAAAGAGGCGCTGCGGCAGAAAATCGCGCTCGATGCTCGCGGCTCCTGGCAGCATCACGCCGAAGTTATCGCCGTCGCACTTGGCCACCGCGTTCAGCTGAACCTCGGTCGCCCCGACATCGACGGCGCGATGAAAGGCAAGCGGACGATCGCAAGTCTGCGCGACGCCGCCAGCACTGCCGTAGCGCAGTGGAAAGTGTCAGCCAGTCTGACGCACCAGGCCGCGGCCAAGGCGCTCGCGATGATCGACGATGCCGGCCGGCCTGAGCTGTTCCGTGACCTCAACGAACTGGTAACGAAAGACGCCGAGGCGCTGGAGCACATCATCGCGGGCCGCATTGCTGAAGCCGAGCGGCAGGAGCAAGAGCGACAAGCTGCAGAGCGCGAGCGGATTCGTGTTGAAGAAGAGGCGCGGGCCCGGCACCTCGCCGAGCGCGAGGCACAGGCACAGGCACAGGCACAGGCACAGGCACAGGCACAGGCACAGGCACAGGCATCCATGGTCGAGCCGGCGCCGCATCCCCAGCAAGTGCGCGAGCCAGCCGCAGGCGAAGCAATGATGAAGCTCGGCGACATCAATGCCCTGATCGCCCCGCTTGCAATCAACGCCGACGGCCTCGCCCAGCTCGGCTTCCAGCCGGCGGGCCAAGAGCGGGCTGCTCGCCTCTACCGTGCGTCCGACTTCCAGGCAATCTGCAACGCAATGGCCCAGCGCCTGGCTCAGGCCTGCAAACAGCGGGAGGCGGCGTGATGAACATTCCAACTGGATGGCAGCTGGTGCCTGCAGAACCCACTCCGCTTATGGCTGCAACATTTCGAGCAGACAACGAGCACGGTGCCATGACGTGGGTAACGCATACCGGTGTCCAGTGCGTCGACTTTGATAGCCGCTACCGCGCGATGATAGCCGCCGCCCCGGTGCCGCCTTGCGCTCCGCCGGTGGTCAGCAGTGCCGGAATTGAGCAAGCGTGCCAGCGATACGCCCAAATGCTGCTGGATAAGCATCCAACCATTGTTGCGGCGCAGGCCGACACTTCCCGTTCCGGGCTTCCACCGCTGTGGCACATCCTGCAGATGCTGAAGCAGATTCCTACATTATCGCCCGCCAAGGCCCACCGCTGGCTCGGATTCGTCCAGTGCGCCCTGGTGTCTCACGGCCTCACCAATATTGATGCCGAGCGCGAGGCAACTCGCGGCATGTTCGATGAAGGCGCTGCCAAGCAAGAGGCCAGACATGACTGATCAATTCTATCTGCAGGACAGCCGGGACTATGTTGGCAACTGCGTGGTTTGGTGGCGACGTGGCGGCGGGTACACAACCCGTCTGGACGAAGCGGAGAAGTTCTCGCGCGACAAGGCGATGGGGCAGCACCGTTGCCGAGAAACCGACATCCCGTGGCCGTGCTCCGAAGTTGAGCCGCTGGTCCGCCCGACCGTTGACGTGCAATTCATGCGCCCTATCCGCGAGCAGGTTGCGAAGCTGTCCGCAGAGAAGGAGACCAGCCATGACTGACGACATCAAGCTGCCGGAGCTGCCGGCAGGTTTCAAAAAACACAATCTGGCCGGTCACGATGAGGCTGTTTTCACCGACGTGCAAATGAACGAATACGCCCGCTCCGCAGTGCTGGCTGACAGGGAGAGGTTGAAGGCAGAGATTAGTGAGCTAGAGGCGGAGCGCGATTCCTACAAGGCCGAGGCCGAGCTGAATATGCACCGCGTTATTACCTGCGGAGTTGCGGCGAGAAACCCTGATCCGGAACTCACTCGCAGAGGCGAATATGCAGATAAGTGGAACACGGATCAGGCTGAGTCTGTGAGAAAGTTGCGGGAAGAGCGGGATGCGCTAATGGCTTCCGTGGTGGTGGTGGCGTTGGAAGCGGTGCAGGACGTTTTGCAAGACGCATACCAGTCTGCATATCTGGTGTGCTGTGGCCAAACCGGGACGGAGTGCTGTGGTAGCCCAGACCCTGAGTGGGAGCCGTGGGCTGAGCAGATTATGGAGAAGCTGGGTCCGATTCAGAACGCGTTGTCTGATGCCGCCCGTGCGGCAGGGGGTGAGAAGTGAGAGAGAAGCCGTCTGGATTTGTAGCCATTTGCCAATGCGGGGCGGTGGTCGGCGCTACCGATGCGGGCGCCGATGGTGTCGGCCGTATTTTGGGGGCCTGGCTTTTCCGGGGATGCACTGTGCAGCCGTATTTTTCCGGTGTGTGGTCGATAGATGTAAAGCGTTGCCAGTGCGCCGCCCGTGCGGCAGGGGGTGAGTAATGGCGCGCGGCATCAATAAAGTCATCTTGATCGGCAACCTGGGCCAGGACCCGGAAACCCGTTTCATGCCCAACGGGGGCGCTGTCACCAACGTCAGCCTGGCCACCAGTGAAAGCTGGAAGGACAAAAACAGCGGGCAGATGCAGGAACGCACTGAATGGCACCGGGTGGTGTTCTTCAATCGCTTGGCTGAGATTGCCGGTGAGTACCTGAAGAAGGGCAGCAAGGTGTACGTCGAGGGCTCGCTGCGCACCCGCAAGTGGCAGGGTCAGGATGGTCAAGACCGCTACACCACCGAGATCGTTGCCAGCGAAATGCAGATGCTGGACGGCCGCGGTGAAGGCAGCTCTAGAGCTGGTGGTGGATTTGGCGGCGGGCATGCCCGTGACCAGCAACCTAACGGCTTTGACGGCGATGGCGCCGGTGCCGGCGGCTTCGCACGCCCACAGCGCGACTCGAACGCCTATCAGGCGGCGCGCGATGGTTCAACAACTCCGCCTTTGAAGGCGAACGACTTCGACGACGACATACCGTTCTAACCGGTTCAGCCCAGCCGGCGGTGGCGCAAATAACACCGGCCCTCTCTTCAATCACTCTTAGGACCGACGGCGATGTTCATTCTCGACCACACAGAGCTGATCAAGCTGACCGGCAAGAAACACAGCGCCGCCCAGCGTGAAGCCTTGCGTCTGATGGGTGTGCCCTTCGGCGAACGCCCGGACGGAAAACCCGTTGTCACCCGCGATGCCGTGAACACCTCATTGGGCATTAAAACGCAGCCCCAAGAGTCGCGCGGCAGCGTGAACCTGGAATTCCTCAATGGGTAAGCGCGGTGC
Source organism: Alcanivorax sp. REN37 (assembly GCF_041102775.1). NCBI lineage: Bacteria > Pseudomonadati > Pseudomonadota > Gammaproteobacteria > Oceanospirillales > Alcanivoracaceae > Isoalcanivorax > Isoalcanivorax beigongshangi. Next base: position 1,178,116 of record NZ_JBGCUO010000001.1, on the reverse strand, counting down.
GCTGCCGCGGCGGTGGGCGTTCAAACACGGTGCCTTCTACTACCGGCCGCGCAAGTCAGAACTGGCCCTGTTCGACGGCAAAAGCTGGTACCGCCTGGGCACTGACTACCCCACTGCACTGCGAGCGTTTGCCGACAAGAAAGAGCTCGAAGCCGAGAACAAGCTTTCTTGGGCCATTGATCGCTACGAGCTGGAAGTACTGCCCACCTTCAAACCGAACACCCAAGAGTCATACAGCGCTTCGTTGCGTAGGCTGCGGCTGGCACTCGGACATAACCGCTTCTCACAGATCGAGCCCATGATCGTCTACCAGTACCTGGACGCCGTTGCTGAGAGCCGCACCATGAACGTCGCCAACAACGACCTGAAGGTGCTGAACAACGTCCTCAACCGCGCCGTGCGCTGGGGAGTCATCCGCGCCAACCCAGTCAAAAGTGAAGTGAAGTACTACGGAATTCGAGATGGAGTGAAGGTCGCCCGCACTCGCCTGGTTGAAGACTGGGAGCTCGACGAATGGAAGAAGGTTGCGAGCCCGGTGCAGCTCGCATTTGCCGCCATCGCGCTACTCACCGGCGCACGCAAAACAGACATCCTGCGCATCACCCTCGATGACGACCGCGGTGATATTTTACGAATTCTCAATCACAAAACTGGGAAGGAGTCGCTGTTTCGCATGACGGCCGCGCTGCGTGAGGCAATCACAATGGCCAGGGACACGCGCGTTGGCAGCTCTGAATTCCTATTCACCGGCCCCCGTGGCGCCGGCCTCGTGAAGAACGACCGCAGCGAGCGCTTCGACCAAAACTGGCGTGAATCAATGCAGCGGGCAATAGCAGAAACGGCCCTAAAGGAGCCCTTCACCCGCCATGACCTGCGCGCAAAAGTGGGATCTGAAGCCGAAGATGATGCCCGCGCCCAGGCGCTGCTGAATCACTCCAGCGTGGAAATGACGCGCACGCACTATCGTCGCCGAAAAGCGATCATCGACCCGGTGCGTTAATTTGATTTGTGAGACAAAAAACGATTTGTGAGACAGAGTGCCTCTGAAAGGCAGTATTCATGCGGGCTACAGCGTCGGGGAGGGTTCTACCATTGAACTACACCCGCTACACGACATTGAAGGACGGGCCTTCAAGGGCGCGGATTGTGGGGCATTTCGGTGCTGCTGACAAGGCTGTAAAAGAGAGCCCGCTACCCGGCTGAAATCCATTTAATTACCCGAAAGGGCTGCTAAACCAGCTCACCCCCCGATTGGCCACGGCGCCCCGTAACCAGGTCTCCAGACACAACTCACACTGCTTACGGCCGCCACATTACGCCATACAGACCACAACAGGTTGGCGCATCCGCCACAATCAGTGACCCAATCCACTGTTTTACAAGCAGTTTCATTCCGCAACACAATTACAGTACTTCCCGCCCATCGTCTGCCCCGAATTCACTTGGCACGCCAATCCCTCATTTTATGAAAAGCTGCCTTTCACTATGTGCTGTTCATTCCCCGCCACCCGCGCCCTAACCTCGGATGGGTGTGGTTTTTCTTTTTTGCAGTGGATTTTCGGTGCCGCAAGGTCTCTCTCGCGACTCAGCGACGCACACGAAAATCATAAAAAAGCCCGCCTGCACAGATCACCCCACACTGCCCACTGATCGGGCTCAAAATAAGAAAGGAGATCGTACTGTGAACCTCAAACCCCTCGCTTTGGCGGTGGCCTTCGGCGCCTCTTCACTGGCTCTGCCGGCTTTCGCCTCAATGGGTAATGCGCCATCCACTTACGGGTTGCTGCCTTCGGATGTCGCATCAGCGCAGGCTCTTTCGGTATTCAACAGCCAGGTCTCGGCGGTGTATTACAACCCTGCCAACCTAGTGCGTGACCGTCGCGGCGAACTCACCGGCGGCCTGTTCCACGCCGACCATGACCTCAAAACCAACGGCAGCCGCATCATGAACACGCCGTCGCAGCAGGTGCAACTGGGTCTGAAAACCGACCTCTCCAACCTTTCCACGCTGGACCACCCGCTCTACTTCGGGCTGATGGTCGGGGTGGAAAAGTACGGCAAGGAAATGATGGCGTTTGGCTCCAACACCAGTAACGCGCCGCAATATTTCAGCTACGGCCGCCAGCCGCTGTTCCTAACCGCTGGGGCCGGTACCAATATCTGGCGCGGTATTGATGTCGGCTTTTCACTGCGGGTCACCCTGCATGCCAACGCCACTTTAAATACCGATACCACCCTGGCCGGCAACACCTCGAACGAAGAGTTGGACGTCTCTGCCAAGCCGGTATTCCGTCCGATCGTGGGCCTCAACCTGCGCTGGGGTGAGACCTTCTGTCAGAAGGCCGATTGCTGGATGAACAACTTGGAAACCGCGCTTTCTTACCGCGCCTATTCCAACACCCGCACCAAAGTGCGCTCCAACGTGGCGGTGCCGGGTGTGATCCAGCCGCCGGGGCTGAACTTGGCGATCCAGACGCTGGATTCATTCCAGCCGGAAATCACCACCCTCGGCGTCAAATATGACTTCGGCCAGTTCCGCCTCGGCGTCACTGGGGAGTACCAAGCCTGGGGCCGGCTGCAGCGGGAACTGCGTGACGACACTATCAAGGACCAAGCACACGCCAACTTCCGCGACATTTTCATTCCGCGTATCGGCGTGGAGTTTGATGTCGGTGAGCACTTCACCTTCACCGCCGGTGTTGCCCACGAGCGCAGCCCGTTGGAAAGCAAGCGCACCGTCGGCGTGAACTACATCGATGCGGACAAAACTGTGCTTGGCCTTGGCGTGACCACCAAGCTGCCGAAAGTCCCGCTGCTGGCATGGCCGGTGCGCATGGACCTCGGCTACCAGTATCAGCGTTTGGACAAACGCGACTTTGAGGTTGTGAGCAGCAACGGCACTCCGCTTGGCAACGCACGCACCGAGGGTGATGTGCACGTGTTCGCCGGCTCCGTAACGCTGAATTTCTAAAAAGCATCACACCAAGGCTGATAACAATTCCAAGGAGAGTGGCCTTATGAAACGCCTATTATTGGCCGCATGCATCGCCAGCTTGGCCGCCTGCGGCGGCGGCAAGGACGATGTTAAGAGCGGTTACGAGCAGATCATCCGCGAGCAAGGACAGAGTCTGGTCTATGCCTTCCCGGGACACCAACAGATCGAGGTCCCGACCCCGGCGCCGGTGGCGCTGCGCTTCACCAGTGCCATCAAAGATCCGCAGAGCGCGGCAGCCAGCATCACCATCACCGATGCCCAAGGGCAAAGCGTGGCGTTCTCATTCGAGGCCGTCGATGGTGACCAGGGGCTGCTGCTGACGCCGGATGATGGCCTCGCGCCGCTGACCCAATACACCGTGAAAGTGCCGGCGCTGGCGCTGGTGGACGGTAATGCCAAGGCACGCACCCTGACCTTCACCACCCGCGGTCTGCACGAAGGCCCGGCTAGCCAGGTCAGCGCCGCCAACTTCGAGGTAAAGCGGCTGTTCCCAGACGGCACCAACCTGCCGGTAGCGGATATGTCTTCGCTGCGGCTACAGCTCAGCCAGCCGATCGACCGCAGCACTGTGAAATACGGCAACGCCGCCGACAGCACCATCAATCTGACCGATGCCAATGGAGCCCTGGTGCCGGCATCCGTGCTGGTGGGGGATGGCTACCTGACCATCGATCCGACCGACGACATGACGCCGGGCCAGACCTACACGCTGACCATCTCGCCAGATCTGAAAAGCCGCAGCGGCAATAGCCTGGCGGCCAACAGTGGCATGGGCAGCAACCTGTGGCGCTGGTCGTTCCAGCCGATCGACACCCGCCCCACGCCGGGTGCCGAGCGCGCACGCATGGTGCAGCTGATCGACGACAAAATGATGAACAGCCCGCTGACCGGCAAACAGATCAACCAAGTGCCCATGTACTCCGTGTTGCTTGGCCTAGAGGGCACTCAACACGCCGCCACCCCGCAAGCTCACGGTTACTTGGCGGCCGAACTGGCGCACTTGCCGAGCCACCCGGACGTTACTCCGCTGACCATTAAGCGCGGTTCACTGATCGAAACGGACTCCATGACCGTGCACATCGGTGGCGAAGTGCCGGCTGGTTTCGACTCCGGCACCGTGCGCATGGAATTCCTCAGCGACGCCACCGGCTATCTGATCGACAACCCGTTCAGCAGTGAGCCGTCTTCACCGAAACAGCTGCGGCTAATGATGGACATGGGCATCAGTGCCGACGTGGATAAAGCCAACGGCGCGGTCACCCAAACCATCCAGCACATCGAGCTGGTGGGCACCGCCATCGTGGAAGACGGCATGCTGACCATCAACGCCATGGGCGTGGTGGAGCCGAACGTGCTCGGCACCGAGCGAGCCAGTGCGTTGCTGAGCTTCTACATGCAGGGGCTGGATGATCAGAACAATGCGCCCACGCCGCCGGTGGATGATCGACCGTTGGAGTTGGTGAGTTGGACGATGGAGGATCTGTCTGCCGACGGTGGCCCCAACAAGGCGCATCTCGCCAAGCCGGGTGATCCGATTATTTTGAACTTCAATAAGCCGTTAGATGCAGCCAGTGTCAGCGGCAGCGTTTCGTTAGAGAGAGCTAGCAGTGGCGGCCTGACCGAGGAGCAAATCGAGTACTGGGTGGATGGAGCCGCATTGGTGATCAATCCCAAACAAATACTGACCTATGGTAAGGAAGGTGAAAACGTCACATACCATCTGTCTATCCAAAACACCCTGAAGGATATCCTAGGCCACCCTCTCCAGCAGCCTTTAGGAAAGACTTTCTCGTTGCCAGAGCTGGTCGATAACACTGCTGCAGAGCCGCTATTCCCTACGATTCTGTCGACGGTCCCAGACGAGCGAAAAAAAGAGCATTCACCCGTGGTCGTCTCGGTTTACCCTGGATTCCCCTGCGCCCTTTATGAAGAGTTTTTCTCAGAATTATCGACGCCCACTAATCCTCCGGCACAAAACCTTGCGACAGCCCTAGACTTCATGAAGCCCGCATTAGTGAGAGACCTATCGGCCGGCAAGGCAGGAGTTTGCGCTGGAGGCCATCCGGGCCTGGAAAAGTCTCCATCCTTCGGCGGCCCGTACGATCTCGAGCCCATGGACGATATTATTCCTGTGTTCGATATGCCCGCAAATCGACCTATCTTGGCCTACTTCTCTAAAGATATGGACGCCTCTTCTTTTGTCCAAGGCGCTACCTTCTTCGTCGAGGAAATAAATGATGATGAAACGGTAATCCAGCAGGTCTCAGGCACACTGACAGTAGAAGGTCGGTCACTCACTTTCTCACCAGATAAGCCATGGAAGGAAAATTCCCTCTATCGGTACCGTGTCCTCTCAAGTGGCTGGACTCTAAAACCAATCCTTAGCGCGGCATACGGTACTCATGGATTGGCCGCTGATGAGACTAGTATCGACTGCGGTGTGAACTCCGTCTGTGATACCTACGGACGCCCACTCCAAACTCAACCAATCGGGATTCCCTTCATTGGCAAGCGTAACGGGAATGGAACCAGCACCGGAGGTGGCCAAGACTACCGCATTGGGTCGGGTCAGACTGAGGTCGATGCAGGAGGGCCCAGCCTGGTGCAATTCTTCAAAGGGGCCAAGAACTCTGCTGCAATCTTACAGGCTCTCCGCACTCAGCCCATCTCTGACCTGAATGGTAACTTCATGGCTGAACGCAGCAACTCTGACACCTTCAGTCCAGAAATCTTCCCAGGGTCCGGAGCCATGATTCCTGGGGAATGGATGTCTGCAGGGCTCTACGAGTTTGTAAATCAGGAATACGGCCCTACCGAAATGATTAATCCCCAAGACAATAACGAACCTCTGGATCCGGGCGGTTTTCTTCCCCCACCAAATAGCGCTAAAGTTTTATCTAACCACAGAAACTTGGAGCTAGAGCAGGCGTTCGGACTGCAATACGGTGAGAGCGTCGGAATATTTGGCGTTAATAATGGATGCGGGTATCTGATCGATCCTGTGACCGATGATTTCATCCCTATGCATTGCCCTGAGCATAAATTCACCTACCTGCTTTCTGGAATATACGCAGAAGTGACCGACGAGGTAACAAGCGACGGCCTTAAGGTTCTGCTTTATCCCTCTCAGGTTCTTAGCACGGCCATGGACTCTTCTACACTGCAGCAATCTCAGAGTACTTCCTCTGGTGGCGGGATGACCATTATTGCTGGAAGTAGCGGCAAACAAATCATGCGTATGAGATACGAACCTGGCATGAAACCCATTACTGCCTATATTTCTGAGCAGAGCGGACACGCCGTCTTAAAAGCAGAGTTAGATCTGTATCTCGACCTTCCTTTCATAATGAGCTGGGGCGCTCAAATTCCCGGTAACGCTAGCGACGCCAGATCGCTTCCTATGAAGATGGAAATATCAGGACCGATCAGCTTCCTTGATGACGGAAGAATGTTGATATCTCAAACAAACCTGGGTAAAACATCCATTCAAGTTATGATATTTGGGGCTAATCCAGACCCTAATGGATACTTGGACCTATTCATACCGAAGAGCGGAGTCAATCTACAGTATGTTTCTGAACCAATAAAATAATAAAGAGGAAGGGGGCATCGCCCCCTTCCTCTTTAAAATTAACACAAGCAAAAAACAGCATTTACCACACTCTATTAACCAGAATTTAAAATCAACCATCACATTACACCGCAGAATAATAAAACCCCTCAAAAAAACAATCCATGCTTCCTTCTCACTTACGCCCCTAGTCTATGTTTGATTAGCCCCGCCCCAACAGCTATAAAATACCTCGGCGACGCCACCCAAAATTATTCACTAGGTCAGTCGCGGTCTACAATCACGCTGAATAGCTTAGCCATTCATAGATAGATTTGAACAGGCGCGGTGAAAATGACATTTGTTTTGATTGATCACTTAAGCTGGCTATCTTTCCTGCCTCTTAAAAACCAAAAGCTCTTGACACCACCCAACTTAGCTTTCGATTTAACGTCTAAACTTTCCTATGAGGCTAGGCTTGGGCGCTAATCCCATGGCCATACCATAGATAAAAAAAGCCGCCCCAGAGGGCGGCTTTCACTCTAAAGCATAATAGTTATTATAGAGGCAGAATTTCCAAGCGTTCCATCGGCGGCTGAAGCTTCAAGTCACCAGACACCGTGCAACCGGTAGAACCTTCCGATGAGTTATAGATAGTGGAGTCACCATTGGCACCACCAAAACTAAAGGTATCTTGATTATTGTAAAACACCTTGTGCATATGCCCATCGTTCACGTTAATCCCCAGCAGCGGCACCGAAATACCGATGGGACCAATACTACCCATGAAGCTGATGGCAGGAGTACCGCCGTAGGTGTACGGAATACCCACTCCCACTGCACTGGTATAGGGGCCATCATTAGCGTCTTGATCCACATACCACGGGAATCCCTTCACAGTGACAGCAGAGCAAAGGACACTGCCTGTGACGTTAGCACTGGTAACTTGGATGCCAATCTTCCATTCACCCGCCGCCGGATCGAAATCTTTACGCACGTTACCATTCAACGCAAGATCACACGACAGGGCAGCAACTCCACATTTCAAATCAGTACTACCTTTGAACGTGAAAGGGGAACCCGTGTCTGGACGACCATGCCAATCTCCTGCATGCGCACCGTCCCCATTAAAGAAGTAAGTTTTGCCATCTTCATCGGTGGCCTGAATACACGGAGCAGGACCGTCAACATGGTCAGGCGCACAAGTGCCCTCTTCCCAATAACTAGCACTGGCTCCTGCAGAAAACAGGGCAACCCCACCACCTACAAGCACTGACGCCAACAATTTCTTCTTCATCGCTTTTCTCCTTCAGCATTTTATTAGGAGCGACTTCATCCTTAACATCAACGCTCCCCGGCTTTTACCGCCATATTTGGCAGCCCCTCGAAGCTAAACGCTCGCAAGGCCTTAATCAAATAAGAGATTGCCTTTCTTCACCACCGACTGACCCACCATTAAAATCAAGCACATAGAAAAAAATAAGATAGACATGATGGCACTTTGATATTATCAATTTTTGAAATCCAGCTTTTATTAAAACCGGTACTACATACCTTTTCCCTAGCAGGAACAATGCTTAATCATTACATTTAAAAATAGAGGCGTTACATTTGGTAGCACAGCGCCGCTACTCTGCTTTCCCGACTCAGGCATTGCTGTTACTCCTTGGCGATCTTTCCGACGGACGGTGCTCTGGTTAACCCAACCCTACCAACCACTTCCTCAACAACCGCCCCAACCGCTCCTGCTCCCCCCTCGTCAACGCCGACAACAACCGCTCCCCGTTGGCCACATGCTGCGCCATTAGCCCATCCACCAGTTGAAACCCCGCCTCCGTCAGGCACACCAGCACTGCACGCCGGTCACTCGGATGCTTGCGCCGCTCAATCCAGCCGGCCTTTTCCAATCGATCCAAGCGGTGCGTCATGCCGCCGGATGACACCAACGTCGCTTCATACAGCGCCGTGGGCGTCAGCGCATGGGGGGCGCCGGCACGGCGCAGAGTCGCCAGCACGTCGAATTCACCCTGCTGCAGGCCATGGCTTTCCATGAACGGGTTGATCCACTCCTGGGACACGCGCTGGGTCAGTTCTGCCAAGCGCCCCATGATTTCCATCGGCAGGGTGTCGAGTTCAGGGCGTTCTCGACGCCATTGTTCTGCGGCCACATCGGCGCGGTCTGCATTCATGTTTGATCCCCAACTATCTTCACACTAAGATACTTTGCGCCGAGATTATGCCTGCTCGGCGTGTTCACTCCAAGGAGTCCCCATGTCTTCTCGTTCCCCGGCCGTTACCGCCACTTCATGGTTGGTGCTGGCCGCTATTGTCGCGGTGGCGCTGAACCTACGCCCGATCCTGGCTGCCACTGGTCCGCTGCTGGATTTGATCCAAGCCGATACCGGCATTGATGACCAGCACGCCGGCCTGCTGACCACGTTGCCGGTATTTGCCATGGGCCTGTGTGCGCTGTGGGCCGCTCACCTGCAGCGCTGGTTCGGCAGCCGCCAAGGCATTGTGCTGGGCGTCAGCATCATCACGTTGGCCTGCGCGGTGCGGCTGTTCTGGTACCAAGACTATGCGCTGATCATCACTGCGGCCGCCGGCGGTTTAGGCATCGCCTTGGTGCAGGCGCTGATGCCGTCGTTCATCAAAAGCCGGTTTGCCGAACGCGCCAGCACCATCATGGGGCTCTATTCCACCGGCATTATGGGCGGTGCCGCTTTTGCTGCGGCGATTGCGCCGCCGGTGGCGATCTCCCTAGGTTGGTCACCGGCCTTGGCGATTTGGGCACTGCCGGCACTGGCCGCGCTGCTGCTGTGGATGAGCCAGACCCAATCACGTGGCTCGGCCCCGGCGCAGTACCACGGCATTCCTTGGCGGTTACCGCGAGCATGGTTGCTGATGGCGTTCTTCGGCATCGGCACCGGCGGCTACACACTGGCGCTGGCATGGCTGTCGCCTTATTACACCCAGCTCGGCTGGACGCCTACCGAAAGCGGCTTGCTGCTGGCGCTGCTGAGTATTGGTGAAGTGATTGCTGGCTTGACGGTGTCGGCGCTGGTGGGTCGTTTCCACGATCGCCGCCCACTGCTGTGGACGGTGTTGGTGTTCGTACTGCTTGGCTTGGCCGGGTTGGTGTGGGCGCCGCTGACGCTAGCGATTCCGGCCACCTTGGTGCTGGCATTCGGCCTTGGCTCGCTGTTCCCGCTGTCGCTCATTATCACCATGGACCACGCCGACTCACCGGATCATGCCGGTGCGCTACTAGGCTTTGTACAGGGCGGCGGCTACATGATCGCCAGCGCCATGCCACTGATTGCCGGCATCATCCGTGGCCACTTCGATGATCTTGGCCATGCCTGGTCACTGATGATGGTGGCGGCGGTAGTATTGATGTTCATGGCGGCCCGCTTCCGCCCCAACGCCCATCGCTGACCACCACCGCGCCCTGCCATGCTGACACTGCGCCCTGCCACAACCGCTGACTTTCCCGCTCTGGTTGCGCTGTGGGAGCGCTCGGTGCGCGCCACCCACGACTTCCTGCCACCAGCGGTGATCGAGGAGCTGCGTCCGCTGATTCTGGAGCAGTACCTGCCAGCATTGGCAGTGCAGATCGCTGAGCGGCAAGGCGTGCCACTGGGCTTTGTCAGTGTCGGCGGTGACCGCGTCGAAATGCTGTTCATCGAGCCCGCAGCGCGCGGCCAAGGTATTGGCCGCCTGCTGCTGGAACATGCGCTGCATCATCAGCAGGCACGCGCAGTGGATGTGAACGAACAGAACTGCCAAGCGCTGGCGTTCTATCAGCACCTGGGATTTGAGGTAATTGGCCGCTCTGCGCTGGATGGTGAAGGCCGGCCGTTTCCACTGTTGCACTTACGCTGGCCGGGCTGACTTACCAGCGCGCTGGAAGGCGCTGCCACCACCACACCGCGGCTGCGACCAATAACGCACTCAGCACCGTGGCGCCAGCCAGGTCCGGTGCGCTGTGCATGCCCAGCACCACCCGACTGCCCATAGCGGTCACCGCCCACACCGTGATCAACGCCAACGCTGCATAACGCCGACGCGGCCACAGCATCACCCACGCCAGCAATGCCCAACTGCTGGCAAACACCGAGTGCCCGGACGGGAACGCGGTGTCGGTTTCATGCTGCCAATGAGCCAGCAGCCAAGCTGGCAGCGCCGGATTGTGCTGCGCCAACCAGTGCTGCCGCTCACTGCGCTGCAGCCGGTAATACGGGTCGGTGCCGAGCCCCTGCTGTGCAGACAGCCACTGCACATGGGGACGCGGCGCTTCAACCTGGTGTTTGATCACCGTCTTCACCGCCTGCCCCAGCGCCAGCATTAACGCCACACCCACCAGCCATACCAAAGCCGCCCGCCGCGAACGCGGCCAGCGCCATAGCAACACGGCTGACCACAGCATGCTGGTGACTGCAGCGCCATAGGTGCCGGCGCTTTCGGTGACGCCATACAGCCACGGTGCGGCACCGCTGATCCACGTCGGCGTCCACGCCAACCCGGTGCACCACAGCGCCAGCGGCAGCATCAACAGCACCAGACTGCCCCACAGCAAGGCGCGTATCTGTGTGTGCATGGACGATCTCCTGACTGCGCAAAAGCGGCACAGCCTAACAGCGCTCCCCGGCGACTGCACCGCCGGGCGTCACGGGCTGGCCTTCTGCCGGCGCAGCCGCTACACAGAGAGCGGCTTCAGTCCCTTATCACGATAAAAACAGGACATCCCATGCATGCATTCGTAACCGGCGGCACCGGTTTTGTCGGCGCCCATGTAGTGGCTCTACTACGCCAGCAGGGCTGGCACGTCACCCTGCTACGTCGCCCTGGCACATCACTGCCTGCACCGGCCCCAGGTCTGAACACGGTGATCGCTGACATGGCCGATGCCGATGCGCTGGCACAGGTGATGCCGGATGCCCCGGATGCGGTGTTCCACATTGCCGGCAACACCAGCATGTGGCGCCGCACTGCCGCCGCCCAATACCGCGATAACGTGCTTGGCACCCGTGCGGTAGTGGCCGCTGCCCAGCGGCGCGGTGCAGGAAGGCTGATACTGACCTCCTCGATTTCCGCCTACGGCTTGCACCGCCAGCCGATCAACGACGACACCCCATCCAACGCCGCCCGCTCACCGATTGCCTACCACCGCACCAAATACGAGGCCGAACAACTGGTGAAGCAGGCGGTGGAACAGGGGCTGGACGCGGTGATCCTTAACCCGTGCGGCATTATCGGCCCCGGTGATCGCCATAACTGGTCACAGCTGATCCGGTTGATCGACAGCGGTCAGTTACCGGGGGTGCCGCCCGGTGCCGGCAGCTTCTGTGATGTGCGGGAAGTGGCGAAGGCGCATCTGGCGGCATTCCATCAGGGGCGACGCGGTGCCCACTATATTCTTGCCGGCGTCGACGCGTCGTTCCTGGCGCTCGCCCAGACCGCAGCGCAGTTGCTGGGCCGCACGCCGCCCCAACGTACCGTGCCCGCGTGGGTGCTGCGCGTTGCCGGTCAACTGCTGCCGCTGGTGCACCGCGATGCCACGCGCGAGCCGCGCCTGACACCGGAGAAGGTCACCATGATTACCCGCCGGGTCGTGGCGGACGGCCAGCGCGCGGAGCGCGAGTTGGGCTTCGATGCCAGCGTTCCGCTGGCGACCATGTTGGCCGATTGCATCCAGTGGATGCGTGAGGAAGGGTTGCTGGCGCCGGCAGCAGACTGATACCGGCGCCTGAGCAGGTTTACTGGCAACGCCAGACGCGGAAGCGATTGTTCTCGCGCATCACGGCCACATTGGCGAACGCCGCCGACAGCCACTGCTCATAAGCCAGCCCGCGGTTAGCCACCATCCATAACACGCCGCCCGGTCGCAGATGACGCCGTGCATCTGCGATCAACCGCTGGGTCACCGCAGTGGTGCGCTCGAGACCGTCATGGAACGGCGGGTTGGTGACGATGGCATCGAACTGGCCCGATACCGCCCGGTACAGGTCGCTGTGCAACACCTCGCCCTGCAAACCATTGGCCGCCAACGATTGCTGGGTGCTCCACACCGCCACCTGGCTGGCATCGCACGCGGTAACACGGGCACCGGCGCGAGCCAGCGTTACACTCAACACACCCGCGCCACAGCCCATATCGAGCACCGCCCCGCTGGGCGGTTGTTCGGCCAGTGCCTCCAGCAACAGCGCAGTGCCGTCATCCAGACGGCCGTGGCTGAACACCCCCGGCGCGCTCACCAGCGCCAGCTCGCCGGCCTGGAATCGACGCAGCAGTGGCTGCGGATCGAAGTCACCAGTTTGCGGCGTCAACCAGCCCCGGTAGAGCTTGCAGTGGCGGGCGCTGTCGAGCGCCTCCGGCTCACCGGCCACCGCTGCGAACTGCTTCAGCGCGCCGCGGATACCGCCTTTGCCCGGCCCCACCAGCCAGCATTCCGTGGTTTGCGTCAGCCCATGGCCGAGCGCCGCCAGCAGCCAATCCAGCCGCTCCCGGGATTTCGGCAGGATGATGACCAGCAGATCAGCCTCGGCGGGCACCACCGGCCATGGGCTGCACTGCGTACCCGCCACCGTGACCAGGTCGCTGTGCAGCGTCACCGACGCTGCCGGCAACTGAGCCAGGGCGCCATCATCGGCGTCAGCAATGAACAGATGGCGCCCGGCCAGATCGGATTCCTGGCGCCACAGCAAGCGGGTGGTGTTTTCCATGCTGGTACTCATAGCACTGTAAAAAGGGAGCGCAGTATAGCGGGTTTGAGGCCGCGCCGGTGGCGCTCCGCAACAACACTGTGAAAGCAGGTTTTACAGTTTGTCCAGGTTCCCCTGCCTAGACTGGAAGCCCCCGTTGACTGCGTCTGGAGTGGTTCCCTGCCACCATGAAACCCTTGATGTTGCAGCCTCTTTTGTTGGCCTTGGCCACCGTCGTCAGTGTTCCGGCACTGGCCGCCCCGGCTCCCAGCGACACCGATGCCGCGCTGTTCAAACAGCGGCTGGCGCAGGCGCGGGACCGCCAATTCGATGCGCTGGCGCAAGTGCCAGCCGATGACCCGATGCGCGGCTACCTGGATTACCAGCGCCTGCGCCATGCACTGCCGAACGTGCCGGTAACACAGGTGCAGGAGTACCTTCAGCGCTACGCCACGCTGCCGTTGGCGAACAGCATGGAAGGACTGGCGCTCAACCGTTATGGCCAGCAAGGCAATTGGGCCGCCGTGCGCGCATTGCGCAGCAGCCCGCCGGCGACGCCGGAAAACGCCTGCTACTACTGGCGCGCAGTGCATGACGCGCAACCGCAGCTGGCCTATGACCAAATCGGCACCCTGTGGCTGTCCGGCGGTTCGCGCCCAGCGGCCTGCGACCCGCTGTTTGCCGCCGCCCGTGCCGCCGGCGCGCTCGACGACACGCTGGTGCTGGAACGCATGCTGCTCGCCTATGAGCAGGGCAACACCAACATGGTCACCTATTTGCAGCGCCAGCTGAGCGACGACAAGCGCCCGCTCGGCGACCAACTGCTGCAGGCGCTGGCCCGCCCACAAGCGGTGGCCAGCACGCTGGACGGCTTCGATCCAGCCGACCGCAGCCGCATTGTGCGCGTGGCGCTGGAACGGGTGGCGCAGCGTGACACCCCCGCTGCCCGTGCGCTGCTTGAGCAACTGGATGCCGACGCGCTGCAAGTGGATGCCAATGCCTGGGCTGCCGCTCGACGCAAGATCGCTTGGTACGCGGTGATCCGTGACCTGAAAGAATTGCGCGGCTGGGCCGATCATGTGGCCGAGCAAGATGGCGACCCAGACTTGGTCGGCCAGCGCGCGCGCCGAGCCGTGATTGAGCAAGACTGGCCCGGTGTCAGCCACTGGATCGCCCAACTACCGGCTGACCAGCGTGGCAGCGCCCGTTGGCAGTACTGGCAAGGTCGCGCGGCCCAGGCCCAAGGCCAGAACGACGTCGGCATCACCGCCCTGCGCCAAGCCGCCGCCCAACGCAGCTTCTGGGGCTACGCTGCGGCCGACCGGCTGAAGCAGCCCTACGCGCTCAACAACCACACCCCTGCCACGGCTGCCGCCGACACCCTCGGCGACGAACCGGCTTTGTACCGCGTCGACATGCTGCAGCAGATCGACGAGCACCCGTTGGCACGCGCCGAATGGGGCAACCTACTGCGCCGCTCCACCCCGGAACAACGCGCGACCCTTGCCAGCGTGGCGCTGCAACGAGGCTGGCCGGCGTTAGCAGTGGATGCCGCGATTCAGTCCGGTGAGCACAATGCGCTGGAGTGGCGGTTCCCGCGTGCCTATCGCGATGACTTCCAACGCATCGGCCGCCAGGAAAAAGTCGACCCCTACCTGCTGATGGCAGTGGCGCGACGGGAGAGCAGCTTCCACACCCACGCCACCTCGCCGGCCGGTGCCCGTGGCTTGATGCAGTTAATGCCCGGTACCGCGAAACAGGTGGCCGGCTGGCTATCGGAAACCGCGCCCAGCAACCAGAAACTGTACGAACCGGCGCTCAGCATTCGCTATGGCAGCACCTACTTGAGTGACCTGCTCAAGCGCTACCAAGGCAATCGCCTGCTGGCACTGGCGGCCTACAACGCCGGCCCGCGCCGGGTGGATGAATGGCTGGCGAACCAATCACTGCCCTATGACGTATGGGTGGAGTCGATCCCGTTCTACGAAACCCGCGAATACGTGCAGGCGGTGCTGACCTATCGCGTGCTGTTTGAAATGCTCGACGGCCAGAACCCGCGCCAGGTGGCGCTGGTAACACGGCCGGAGCAACATCCGGGCTACGATTTGGCGCAGCTCAACACCGATGCCGCGCGCTGAACCAAAGACCATAAAAAGCCCCGCAGTGCGGGGCTTTTTATGGGTGAAATATGAAAATCACGGCGCCATAAACGGCCTTAGAATAATTGCCGAATACTGTAATCCAGATCGCCGGTGCGCAACGCTTCCGCCAGTCGTGGATGGCCCTGTAGCGCCCGACGCAGGGTATTGGAGCTGGACGGCTGCCGAGTCCAGGCAATCACTGCATTGTGGCAATCCGGTGTCGCCAAGCGGAAACCGCTGCTCCAACCTTTTGGTTTCTGCGCGGCGTCGCTGCGTTGAAATTCCTTCCAGTCACCGAAGTTCATCACCAGCACACCGCGACTGCTGACGAGGCTCGACAGCTGCGTCAGCCAGCGTTTATTGGCCGACACTGCCCGCGTCACTGCCGTGTTGGCGGGTGCGAACAGGTCTTCCACCACCAGGTCGAAACACGGGCCTTCGTAGTGCTGCACGAAGTCCACGGCATCGGCGCACTCGGTGGTGACGCCGTATTCACTGACGCCGAACTGTTCCACTGCTACTTCCAGATGCAACGGGTCCAGCTCCACCGCGTGGATTTCCTGCGGGTCCACGATTTCACGCAGTGGTGGCACTAGGCTGCCGCCGCCAAGGCCGAGTACCAGCACCCGCTGCAAGCGTGACGGGTCCACCAGCAGCGCCGGCAGCCACAGCAGGTCCCAGACGCTGCCCGTTACCAAACGGGTGGGATGGAATTCAGAATGCTGCACACCGTTGGCGTACAACCGCAGCACACCGCCGTGGCGCCGCACTTCATAGTTCACTCCGGCACGCCCCGCCTGCCATACCACTGCCATCGCCGCCCTCACCCGCTAACGTCAAAGCGCGCCATGGTAGCACTGTTGCCGAAGGCTGGTGCACGACAGCTGGATGACGCCCAACATGGCGGCTCTCTCACGATTTGGTAACCCCACCAGCGATCACGTCACATAACTGCAACATGACGTTCCTATGATGGCCCCGCGCTGACCGCTGCCGTGGTCACGCATGGCGTGTGACAACCCTGCGATGTTTCACCCCTAATACGGCGACCCGTACCACGGGCTCGAGTCAATCCTCACCCAACGTCACAGGACGGCAAGGAGGATCTATCGATGTCTTTACTTCCCCTCTCTGGTTCCCAGTCCGCCCGCGCAGTGCCTTCGCCACTGTCAGGGCCCTGGATCTCGCTCATCAACCCCAGCCGCGAACGTCTGCAGCAATTGGCCAGCAACCACGCTATTGATGCGGCGATGCTGGCTACGGCCCTCGACCCTGGCGCCCGCGCACGAGTACACAGTCACGGCGACACGCTGTGGGTGCTCAGCCACCTGCCTTGTCCCAGTGACGAAGGCGCCAAGGTGCCATTCGATGTCGTGCCAGTGGGCATCTTGGCGACGCCAACCGCGGTGGTGGCGATCTGCAGCCGCAACCTGCCGGCGCTGGCTGCGCCGGTCAGCGAAGGCAGCCACTCGCCGGCGGCGCTGCTGTGTCGCCTGCTGCAACAAGGTGCCGATGCGTTCCAGGATGCCGCCCAGGCGGTGTGCCAATGGATCGAACGCGACGAGCTGGCACTGCAGGACGCCCTGCATAACCGGCAGATCTTCAAACTGCTGCACAACAACAAGAGCCTGGTGGGCTTTGCCAGCGGCCTGAACGCCAACCTGGCGGTGCTACGGCAACTGCTTGACCACCCGCAACTGATGAGCGATGCCGCCGCCACGTTGCGCTTGCGCGACGCACTGGTGGAAACCGAACAGGTGTTGGCGCAGGTGCGTATCCACAACATCAATTTGTGCAACTTGATGGACGCTTATTCTGCGGCGGTGGAAAACAACATCAGCATCTTGGTGCAGTACTTGTCGATCTACGTGGTGCTGGCCGCCATCCCGATGGGGCTGGCGGCGCTGTACGGCATGAACACACCGCTACCGATCCAGGAGCAGCCGTGGTCGCTGCCGTTAATCGCGGTAATCGCAGCGGTACTGGGTGTCGGCGCCATCGTCGCCTTCAAGAAACGCAACATCCTCTGACCGGGAGGGAGATTCCATGCTGACTTTCTACAGCGCCAATACCGACGGCCGGCTGGCGGCCACTGACACGTTGCACACCCACGGTTTGGTCTATCTGATCAATCCAAGCCCGGAAGAAATCCAGCGCACGGCGGACCTGCTGCGCCTGCCGGCCACCTTCCTGACCGATTCGCTGGACCGCAACGAACGGCCACGCATTGAGCACCACCACGACAATGTGTTGATGGTGCTCAATGCGCCCACTGCCGGCGACGCCGATGGCGGCCCCGGCACCGTGCCCTACCGCACCCATCCGCTGGGACTGATCCTGACGCCACAGCATACGCTGGTGGTATCACGCATTGCCCTGCCGTTGCTGGACCAGCTGCTGGATAGCGGCGCGCTGACGCCGGGCGCCCTGCAAACCCGTTTCATGCTGCAGCTGTTCCGCGCCGTGGCGCAGTCCTATGACCGCAGCCTGCTGGAGATCAACCAGCAGATCAGCGGCCTGCAACGCAAGCTGCGGGTGGCGTACCACAACCAGGAACTGTTCGCGCTGATCAATCTGAACAAGAGCTTAGTGTTTTTCTCTACCGCACTCAGCGCCATGACCATTCTCTACAAGCGCATCATGGCCGGGCACGACCTGGCGATTGATCCGGCCGATCGCACCCGCATGGCGGAAATTCTGGTGGATCTGGAGCAATCCGCCGAGATCACCGAAATTCGCCGCGAGGGGCTCAGCAACCTGATGGATGCCTACGCGGCGATCATCCACAACAACCTCAACGGCGTGCTCAAGCTGCTCACCACGTTGGCCATTCTGCTGGTGATTCCGACCATGGTCGGCAGCGTGTTCTCAATGAACGTGGCGTTGCCTTACGAGGAAGAATGGATTTCCACCATTGTCATCGGTGTCGGCATGGTGCTGGTCAGCGCTGCGCTGATGGCGTTGCTGTACAAGAAAAAATACCTGCGTCTGTAACGGTGCCTCAAGCGCCTTCCGACTCCCTTTAGCAAGGAGACTTGCAACATGATCAACGTCTACAGCTTGACCGCTCCGGCGGACCGTTACCGCGCCACGCAACTCAAACCCCACGGCTGGTGCTACAGCGTTGCCGCCGACGGCAACAGCTTTGCCGAGCTGGCCGCTGACACTGGCATTGCGCCACGCCTGCTCGGCAGCGCCCTCGACCGTGACGAGCGGCCACGCATCGAGCGCGATGGCCACAGCACGCTGCTGGTCGTCCATGTGCCCTGTGACGACCCGGCCGTGAAGCAGCTCGATCAAGACGTGAAATACCGCACCGTTGCGCTCGGGCTGGTCATTACCCCCACTCAATTGATCACTGTTTGCCGAGCCGGCAGCTGGGCCCAAGGTGACGCCCTAACAGCATTGGTCAGCAGCGCACCGGAGGCGTCACTGGACGTTCTGGCGCTGACGCTGCTCAAGCGCATCGCCCGCGAATTCGCTGACCAAAGCAGTGTCATCGAGCAGCACATCGCCACCACTGAGGACGAGCTGTCGCGCTCTTACCGTAATGAGGAGCTGTATACCCTGTTGTACCTGAACGAGAGCCTGCTCTACCTGGCCACGTCGTTGAAGAAAATGGTGCAGGTGCTACGCCGC
Organism: Alcanivorax sp. REN37; assembly: GCF_041102775.1. Lineage (NCBI taxonomy): Bacteria > Pseudomonadati > Pseudomonadota > Gammaproteobacteria > Oceanospirillales > Alcanivoracaceae > Isoalcanivorax > Isoalcanivorax beigongshangi. The sequence continues at coordinate 1,159,087 of NZ_JBGCUO010000001.1, read as the reverse complement.
GCCGAGGTGCCGGGGCAACTCGGTGTCAGCGATGCTGGTGAGCGGCTGTTTGGGCAGATGATGGTGGAACTGGAGCAGGTACAAGCTGCTACTGAAATCATCCAGCTGAACCTGAACAACGTGATGGATGCTTACGGCAACGTGATCCAAAACAACATCAGCCACGTGGTCAAATTGCTCACCGCTGCCACCATTGTGCTGTCGATTCCGACCCTGATCGCCAGCATCTACGGCATGAACGTACCGCTGCCGTTTCAGGAAGCGGACCACGCCTTCAGTGCGCTGATCGCGTTGATGGTGGGTAGCAGCGCCGCGGCAATTTACCTGTTCCGCAAGAAGCGTTACCTGTGACAACTGGGGCGGGCGCGCTGGCGCCCGCTCCGGCTCACTGGCTGCCGATGCGCCGCAGCAACGTGTCTGCTGGACGCGGCATGGTCAGCGCGAACGGCGGCCACCACTGGCGGCACTGTTGCTGCACCACCACATCGTCATACCACGGCGAAGCCGGCAGTGGCGCCTGCAACTGGTGCCACTGACCCTGCCACGCAAACCGCACCCCCCACGCATGCAAACACAGGTGCTCGGCCGCTGCGCCGCCATAACGGCGATCACCCCGCAGTGGAGCACCTTCTGCTTTCATCGCCACCCGCAACTGGTGAGTGCGTCCAGTCCACGGCCGCATCAGCAGCAAGCGCCCACCGCGACCACCGGCGGCCGACAGAAAACTGGTCACTGCCGGACGCTCCAAGGTGTGCAACAAGCGCTGGTTACCGTTGCGGCCGCTGGTCATGTCACCGGCCACCACGCCCATCTTTCGGTGCGGGCGCTGGGCCGACAGCCCGAGGTAGAACTTCTCCACCCGGCGCTGCTGAAATAGCTGCCCAAACGTGGCCGCTGCCGCTGCCGAGCGGGCCATCAGCAGCACACCGGACGTATCACGATCAAGCCGGTGCACTGGCCACAGCGGTGCGCCGTGCCAATGCTGGTATTGCACCACCAGCCCGGCGCCATCTTCGCTGTGCATACTGACCCCGGCCGGCTTGTGCAGCGCCAACCAATCCGGGTGCTCAGCGATGAGAGCCGGCGTCACCCAGCGCGCTCCTTCAAGCGCTCCGGAATCAAGGTTTCCATCTGCTGGCGATGATCGACCACATAAAGGCTGCCGTCGCTGACAGTGACCTGCCAGTTGAAGCTGCGTGGCAGGTTATCCGCCAGGCGCACTAGAGCGTCCCACGGCAACACTTCCACCGCCGCGCGGCCATGCTTGAGCAGGTCACGCTCGTGACGCTTCCACCACTGCTGCCAGGAGCGGCCATAGGCCACCACTGTGACCCGGTCAGCCCGCAGGCAGGCGCGGCGCACGCGGTCCGCATCCGGCTCACCCATGTCGATCCAGTGGGTGACCCGATCCTGCAGCGAACAGGCGCGCAGATCCGGCTCATTCGGTGTCGACAGCCCGGCACTGAACTCCAGCGCTTCCGCTACATCGCCTTGGTGCAGGCACCAGGTCAGCAGCCGCGCCACCATGCGTTCCGGCGTTTCCGAGGGGTGCAGCGCCAGCGTCAGGCGCTCGCTGCGATAACAGTCGCGGTCCACATCAGACAAATCCAAGGTGGCATGGTGGATGGTGGAACTCAGGGCCACGGGCGATCCTCAGGCAGTGTGTTTGGCAGGTTTTTCGGTGACCCACAGATGGATCACACCTTCCACCACCACGGTGCCATCGGCCCGTTTGGCGTTGACCTTCACCTGCAGCTCCGGGCCGTTGTCCCAGGCGCCGTCGTCGACTACCGCTTCAATCACGAGATCGGAATCAGCCTTGGCGGTGTAGCGCACATCCATGCCCTTCGGAATCCAACGCAGATGAGACGGAATCGAGGCCTCTGCGAGCACGCCCATGGCGAATTCCAGTACGTTGCACACCGCGATCACGTGCACAGTGCCGATGTGGTTTTCCACCGCCCGGCGCTTCTTCAGCTTGGCCTGGCAGTAATTGGCGCGCAGCTCCAGCAGCTGCGGGCTGGCGGTGCTGAAGTAGGGCGCCTTACGGCACACCACGGCGCTGAACAGGCGCTTACCGCCGGGCAGCTTCGCCAGCTTTTGATATTGCTGCAGGATCTTGTTGGGACGCGGGCTCATGGGCCTCTCCTTGCATCAGTGAGGGCGCGCATTGTGACCTCCAGCGGCCGCCACCGCTACGCATCCGCGCAGCGCCGGTCGGTTCCACCGGCAAATCAATGGCCGCGCCAATAAATAAATGTGTGGCGCCCTCTTTCCCCGCAGCCAGCGGCGCCAGTAGGCTAGATGGATTCCATCCACCCGCTGCGACCCATCGCCGTGATCGAACCTGAGGCACTGCTCCACTTCCAGCCCGACCAAGCCACCGCCACTGCCCGTTTCCTGTCGCTCTGTGGCCCGCAGTCGGCGCTGCACACTTGGCCGATTCCCGCCGCCGGCCCGGATCAGCAGCCGCTGGCCAGTCATAGCCTGTGGTGGGGACCCGCCGACGCTGAACAGGTGCTGGTGATGTTGTCCGGCACCCACGGCGTCGAAGGGTTGGCCGGCTCGGCGCTGCAGTGCGATCTACTGGCGCGACTCAACAGCGGCGCGCAAACGCTGGCGGCGGGCAGCGCGGTATTGTTCGTGCATCTGCTCAACCCGTGGGGCGCCGCTTGGCTGCGCCGCTGCGACCAGGACGGGATTGATCTCAACCGCAACTTCATCGACTTCGGTCGGGCGCTGCCGGACAACCCCGGCTATGAAGCGCTGCGCAATGCGTTACTGTCGCGCTCGGACAGCCTGCGTGGACAAGTACTGGCCCGCTATCGCCAGTGCCACGGCGATGCCGCCTACCAGATCGCCATTAGCGGCGGTCAGTACACCGATCCGCAGGGCCCGTTCCATGGCGGCCGACGCGCCAGCACCGCGCGCTCGATGCTGGACCAGCTGGTGGAGCGCTACCAGCTCAGCCGCCGCCGGCTGGCAGTGATCGACCTACACACCGGCCTCGGCGCCTATGGCTATGGCGAAATCATTTGCGACCATCCGGGCGGCAGCGCCGGGCTGGCCACCGCCCTGGCCTGGTACGGCGATGCGGTGACCCGCGCCGAGGACGGCAGTTCGTCTTCGGTGCCGAAAACCGGCCTGCTGGATTTCTACTGGCAGGCGCTGATGCCTCCCGGCAGCTGTTTCGTGACCCTGGAATTCGGCACCTTCAGCACCGCGCAACTGTTCGAGGTGATATTGGCCGATCACCGCCTGCACCGCGCCGCGCCGCTGACGCCGGCGCTACTGACCCACCCGGTGAAACTGGCGCTGCGCGCACATTTCTATCCGCAAACCCGGCAATGGCAGCAATTGGCGCTGTTCCGCACCCGGCAAGTGACCCAGCTGGCGCTGGACGGCCTCAGCGGCCAGACGGAGACGCCATGAACGACCTGCAATTGCGGCCCGCCACGCTTGACGACTTGGACGCCCTGCACGCGCTGGAAACCCGCACCTTCGACTCCGACCGCCTCAGCCGCCGCAGCCTGCGGCGCTGGATCACCACACCCCATTCGGCCTTGATCGTGGCGCTGCAGCACGGCGCGCTGCTCGGCTATGCACTGGTGATCCTGCACCGTGGCACCTCACTGGCACGGCTGTATTCGATTGCGGTCAGCAGCGAAGCACGCGGCCTCGGACTGGGCCGCAAGCTGATGAACGCCGCCGAACAGGCCGCGCTGGCCGCCGACCGCATTTATCTGCGCTTGGAAGTGCGCAAGGACAACCCCGCCGCGATCCAGCTCTACGAAAGCCTCAATTACCAACGCTTTGGCGAGTACCGCAACTACTACGAAGACCACCAAGACGCGATTCGCTACCAGAAGCAGATTCGCCATTTTGATGCGCGACTGTGGCAGCGGCCGATTCCCTGGTACCGGCAAACCACCGAGTTCACCTGCGGCCCGGCCTCGCTGATGATGGCCATGCAGGCGCTGGAGCCGGCGCGTAAACCCTCACGCCGTGAGGAACTGCGACTGTGGCGCGAATCCACCACCATCTTCATGACCTCTGGCCACGGCGGCTGCCATCCGCTCGGGCTGGCGCTGGCGGCGGTGGCGCGCGGGTTTGATGCGGAAGTGTGGATCAGTCGGCGCGAGCCACTGTTTATCGACAGCGTGCGCAACGATGAGAAGAAACACGTGATCGAGCTGGTGCACAAAGATTTCGTGCATCAAGCGCGCGAGCAGCGCATCCCGGTGCATTACCGCGAAGTGACCCAGCCCCTGCTGACGGATGCCTACCAGAACGGCGCGGTGCCGATCATCCTGATTTCCACTTGGCAGATGGACGGCCGCCGGGCGCCGCACTGGGTAGTGCTGTCCGCCTACGACGACAATTTCCTTTACCTGCATGACTCCGATCCAGAACAAGGCATCCAGACCGAACTCGATTGCCAGTACCTGCCGGTGGCACGGGCAGACTTCGATCGCATGGCCCGTTTCGGCCGCGACCGGTTGCGCACCGCTGTGCTGATCGGCCCGAAAGGCTGGCGCCGGCGGCGGGTGCGCAGCACCCCCGGAAACGCTGATAAAAGCAGCTAACGGCGGGCCGCATCGGACGGTGCCATTCCGACTGATGCCCTAGAGTGCGATGCGATCGGGCGCTGGGGTGCGCCGCCTGCCGTCGGCTTTACGGTCGCCAAAACCGGAGCCAGCGCCAACCGGCAACGCTTCAGCGCACCGACGCCGCCATCCAGGTCGCACTGGCCTGCGCCGCCGCACTGATGTTGCCTTCATGCGTGTGACCGCTGGCCTTGCGCGGTTTGAGGTCATGGTCGCCATCCGGCAACCACCGCAACTCCACCGACGCTGGCAGCTCGTAATCCGCCACCTGCTCACGGGTGCCGAACGGGTCGCGCTCGCCTTGGCAGATCAACAACGGCACCGGCAACGTGCCTAAGTGCTCGGTGCGCAGCACCTCTGGCTTGCCCAGCGGATGAAACGGGTAGCCATAACACAGCACCCCGGCCAGCCGTGGCGGCGCCGCAGCGGCCAGCAGCGTGGCCATACGCCCGCCCATAGATTTACCGCCAATCCAGACCGGCCCGGCCGGCATGTGCGCCAGCGCCGCCTGAAACTGCGCCAGCAGTTTGTCAGCCCGCTCGGGAGGTCGTTTGGCGCCGCCAACGCGGCGCGCGGCCATGTAATCAAACTCGAACCGCGCCACCGCCACGCCGGACGCGGCCAACGCCAGCGTCAATTGCTCCATGAAGGCACTGTCCATCGGCGCGCCGGCACCATGCGCCAGCAGCAGCTGCCCCACCGCCTTGCCGCGGGGGTGAGTCCAAAGCAATTCAGCCATCAGAACAGGCTCCATTGGCGATTGGCGCCCACGAACAAATCGGTGCGCAGCGGCACCCGTTCGTCGGTCAAACCGTGGCGCTTCAACGCCAGTCCGAAGCGCTGAGCGATCAACGCCGCCCACGGCCCCTGACCGCGTTGGCGGCGGAAGAAGTCGCTTTGGTATTCGCGCCCATCACCGAGATCGCGCAGCACCGCCATCACCTTGCCAGCGCGGTCGGGATAGTGCGCCGCCAGCCATTGCTGCCACAGCGGATTGACCTCATGCGGCAGCCGCAACATCACGTAATGGCCGCTGCCGGCACCGGCATCGGCCGCCGCCGCCACAATCGCTTCCAGCTCGTGATCATTAATGAACGGAATCACCGGGGCATACAGCAGCGACACCGGCACCCCCGCGGCGCTGAGCCCGCCGATCGCCTCCAGCCGCTTGCTGCCGGCGGTGGCGCGCGGCTCCAGCCGGCTCTTGATGCGGTTGTCGAGGGTGGTCACCGACACCGCCACCGTCACCAACCCTTCAGCGGCCATCGGCGCCAACAGGTCGAGATCACGCAGCACCAGGTTGCTCTTGGTAATCAGCATCACCGGCTGGCGCAGTTCCAAGCACAGCGCCAATAACTGACGGGTGAGTTTGCGTCGGCGTTCGATCGGCTGATAGGGGTCAGTGGCAGTGCCCAGTGCCAGCACCTCGCAGCGGTAACCGGGTTGCTCCAGCTGTGCGCGCAGCACCGCCGCGGCATTGTCTTTGCAGAAAATCTCAGTCTCGAAATCGAGCCCGGGCGACAACTCCAAATAGCTATGAGTAGGCCGCGCATAGCAGTAGATGCAGCCGTGCTCGCAGCCGCGATAGGGATTGATGCTGCGCTGGAACGGCAGATCAGGGGATCGGTTGGAAACAATCAGGCTCTTGCACTGCTCGCCGTGGTAGTGAGTGGGCCGCGCGCGGGCGTCCACTTGGCCACTTTGTTGCCCGCCAACGCCGCATTCACCGTCCTCGAACAGGGTCTCGGTTCGCAGGAAACGTCCCGGCAGATTGCTGAGGCTGCCGCGTCCTCGGCTCATGGGCTGACTCACCACTGGCTGTTTGGCCAGTGATTGGACCAAAACTGTTGCCCAAATTCAACCGCCCGGCGCGGCTTTGGCAGCGGCCGGGCGGCTGCTTATACTTGCCGCCCCCCGCCACTGTCCCGCCCGGAGCGCCCCGATGACCGACGTCAGCCTTGCCGACACCCTGAACCTGGAAACCGCCCGCATCGAATGGTCTGCGCTGGAAGGCTTCTTCGCCCGTGGCGTGTTGTTGCGGGTCGGCCCGGAACTGGACCTGATCACGGTGGCAGTGGCGATTGCCGAGGACCGCCGCGACCCAGTGGCAGCCTGGCTGGAGCAGGGCCAGCTGGCCCACGTCAGCGACGCCGATGCGCTGCGCTTCGCCGACGCCAACAGCAGCCTGTGGGCGGTGGTGGTGCGACCTTGGGTGCTGGTGCAAGAGCAGACCGACAGCGCTGGCGCGCCGACCCACTGACCCAAAGCGTTCATTGTTCCGCCCCTACCAAGGGGTTAGCATGGCGGCTCAGAAGAAGGCCCTAGGCACGGTGCCGCACGGAGCTTGCCGGGCACGCCGCCTAGCTCAAGCCGACCACCACCTGCTCCACAGGGAATTGTGACGAGGAGACGCCACGCGTCCATGACCACTCGGGGATCGCTCTGCCGCCATCTGGCGCGACTGATGCTGTGGCTGGTGATTGCATGCACCGGCCTGGCCGCCCGTGCCGACCTGCCGCTACCGCTGTCGGTGGACAGTGCCGTCAGCCCGGCAGCGCTGCACGCCGCCGCCCGCCAGCTGTGCCTGCCCGCCGGCGCCGCCCTCGCCCCAGACACCCTGCTCAGCCAATACGATGACACCCACTGGCAGCCACTGCCCCGCAGTGGGCTTAATGCCGGCTTCACCGACCAGCAGTGCTGGCTGCAACTGACACTGACCCGCAGCCCGCCGCAAGCGCTGACCCTGAAAGTGGACAACGCCCTGCTGCAGCACCTGGACCTCTACCTGCGCGACGCTAGCGGACGGCAGCTTGCCCACCAGCAGGCCGGGCTCGCCCATCCCGGCGCCGGGCTACCGAGCTTTCTGATCCCGGCGCAGCCGGCCACCGTACAACTGCTGCTGCGCGCAGACAGCGAAGCCGGCCTGGCGCTGCCGCTGTCACTGCATCCGCGCGGCGTGGCCGACCCCGGCCGCCAGCGCACACTGTTGCTGCACAGCCTGCTGCTTGGTGCGGTGCTGTTGCTGGGCCTCTACAACGCGGTGCTGGGTTGGGCGCTGCGGGAGCGCAGCTATCTCTACTACAGCCTGTGGACGCTGGCCGCCGGCACGCTGGTGGCGGTCTTGCAAGGCTATCCGCAACAATGGCTGTGGCCGCAGGTGCCGCAGCTGAGCCTGTGGTTGCTGGTGACGCTGCTGCCGCTGTTGGTGATGCTACCGACGCTGTTCTTGCCGCACTTCCTCGACCTGCGGCGCCTGTGGCCGGCCGGCCAACGCGGCCTCGCGCTGCTGTGCGGCAGCGGTGTCATGCTGCTACTGGCGGCGCTGTTCCTGCCGCTGCGCTGGGTGCTGCCGCTGCAATTTGCGCTGCTGCTGCTGTTCAATCTGGTGGCGCTGCTGTGTCTGCTGGTGGCGGCGCGGCGCGGATTGGCCGATGGCGCGGTGCTGACGCTGGCGTGGCTGGCGCCGGCGCTGGGCACCACGGTGTTGGCACTGCGCATGGGCGGGGTGTTGCCGGATAGCGGCGCCAGCCGTTATCTGCTGGAGCTGGCGCTGGTCAGTAACTTGCTGCTGATGGCACCGGTGTTGGCCGGCCGCATCCGGCGGTTGGAAACCCAACGCGCTAAATCCCAAGCCGCGCAGGAAAGCGCCCGCCGCGAAGCACTGCAGGCGAGTTCTCTGAACCAGGCCAAAAGCGAATTCCTCGCCACCATGACCCACCAGGTGCGCACCCCGGTCAACGGTGCACTGCGCATGACCGAGCTGCTGCGCCGCAGTGATCCCAGCGAGAGTCAGCGGCAATACTTGCACAGCATCGAACACTCGCTGCAATCACTGGTCACGGTGCTGAACGACATCCTCGACTACTCGCAAATCGAAACCGGCCAGCTCGGGCTGGAAGAGATGGAAGTGTCGATGGAAAGCTTGCTAGATGAGTGTGTTAGCCAATTCGCGCTGCTGGCGACGGGCAAACAATTGCCGCTGCACACCTTCCTCGACAGCCGCGTGCCGGACCGCCTACGGCTGGACCCGGTGCGCTTCAAGCAAGTGATTACCAACCTGCTCAGCAACGCCTTCAAGTGGACCGCCAGCGGCCATGTGTCGCTGCATGTCAGCCTGCAGCAGCCGCCTGATGCTACCGGCCGCTGTCAGGTCATGGTGGAAATCACCGATACCGGCGACGGCCTTGATACCAGCCAACAGCGACGCCTGCTCGGCCAAGACGGCAGCGTACTGCCGACCAGCGAACGCCGGCGTGGCAACGGCACCGGACTGGGGCTCCCGATCAGTCGCCAACTGGTGCAACTGATGGGCGGCGAGCTCGGCATCAACAGTGCCCCCGGACGCGGCGCCACCTTCTGGTTCACCGTGCGCGCCCAGGAAGCGCCCGGTCGCTGGCAGGGCCAAGGGCTGTTCGGCGCCTCGCTGTTGGTGGCCAGCCCCGACCCGCTGCTGACGCTGTCGGTCAGTCAGATGGCCAGCCGTTGGGGCATGGTGGTCAGCGAATGCGCCACGCTGGACGACGCCCGCGATCTGCTGCAGCGCACGGCTCCGGACGCGCTATTGCTCGACCCCTGCTTCCACGATCAGCTGGCCAATATTCCGCTGGCGCTGCGCCCGCGGGCGATGGTGCTGGCGCAGCCGGCCGGCGTTGAGCTGGCGCCGCCAGACAGCGAAGGCACCGAAGTGATCGAAACCCCGCTGCGGGCGTTGGCGCTGCGCCAGTGCCTGCAGCACTTGCTGCACCGCAGCACCACCGAGTCGCCGGCCAGCGATGCGCCGCAACGCCGTGACAGCACCCGCCGGGTATTGGTGGTGGAACCGAACCCGGTCAACCAGCTGGTACTGGATGCGATCCTCAAGACCGCTGGTCTGCGCGCGACCTTGTGCGGCCAAGCAGACGACGCGGCGGCGCTGCTCAGCAGTGACCAAGCCGAATGGGATGTGGTGTTCCTCGACACCGACCATGCCGCCCTGCAGAACGGCCAACTGGCGCAGCTGCGACGTGAAGCAGAGCAGCAACACGGCCTGCCGCGCGCGTGGCTGGTGGCGCTGGGCACGCGCATTTCCTCTACCCATGTGCAGCGCGCCCGCGAAGTTGGCATGGACGACTATCTTGGCAAGCCGGTGTCCCACGACCAGGTGCTGGGCGCACTGCAACGCGCGGCATCCGCGGCGCGCTGACCGCCCGTGGCGTGAAAAAAACATGCCGGGTGCGTATCATGAGCGCCCCATCCACTGCTGTCGGAATATCCTCTTCATGGCTCAATCTCCCCGTACTTTGCTGGTCACCAGCGCCCTGCCCTACGCCAATGGTCCGATTCATCTCGGTCACATGTTGGAGCATATCCAGACGGATATTTGGGTGCGGTTCCAGAAGATGCGGGGCGAACACTGTCTGTACCTGTGCGCCGACGACGCCCATGGCGCCGCCATCATGCTCAAGGCAGAAGAACAGGGCATCACCCCGGAAGCGTTGATCACGGCAGTGAAGGCCGACCACGAGCGCGATTTCGCCGGGTTTTTGATCGAGTACGACAACTACTACAGCACCCACAGCGACGAGAACCGCGAGCTGTCGGAAACCGTGTTCACGCGCTTGGAGCAGGCCGGCTACATCCTGCAAAAAGAGATTTCCCAGCTCTACGATCCGGTCAAGGGCATGTTTCTGGCCGACCGGTTCGTGCGCGGCACCTGTCCCAAGTGTCAGGCGGAAAACCAAAACGGCGACAACTGTGAAGTGTGCGGCGCCACCTACCTGCCGTCAGAGCTGAAAGACCCCTACTCCACCGTCAGCGGCGCGGCGCCGGTGCAGAAGCAGAACACCCAGCTGTTCTTCGACCTGCCACGCTTTGAGCAACTGCTCAGCGATTGGCTGGCCAGCGGCGCGGTGCACGAGAGCGTGGCCAACAAGCTGCGCGAGTGGATCGATGCTGGGCTACAGCCGTGGGACATCAGCCGCGAAGCGCCCTACTTCGGCTTCCAGATCCCCGGCTGGCCAAACAAGTACTTCTATGTGTGGATGGATGCGCCGATCGGCTACATGGCCAGCTTCAAACACTACGCCGACCAGCACGGCCTCGACTTCGAACAGTTCTGGGCGGCTGGCAGCCAGGTGGAATTGCACCACTTCATCGGTAAGGACATCGTCAACTTCCACGGCCTGTTCTGGCCGGCGATGCTGCACGGTGCCGGCTTCCGCATGCCCACTCGCCTGCATGTGCACGGATTCGTCACCGTCAACGGTGCCAAAATGTCCAAGTCGCGCGGCACTTTCATCAAGGCCAGCACTTACCTGAACCACCTGGACCCGGAATACCTGCGCTACTACTTCGCAGCCAAACTCAGCAAGGGCGTGGAAGATTTCGATCTCAACCTTGATGACTTCGTCCAGCGCGTCAACGCAGATCTGGTCGGCAAGGTGGTCAACATTGCCAGCCGCACCGGCAACTTTGTGCATAAATTTGGTGGTCGCCTGACCGCCGACCTGCACCAACCAGAGTTGGTAGCAGAACTGCAAGCAGCGGCAGCCCGTATCGCTGACCACTACGAGCAAGGCGAATTCGGCAAGGCGATCCGCGACATCATGGCGCTGGCCGACAAGGCCAACCAGTACATCCAAGACCAGGCGCCCTGGTCACTGGCCAAGCAGGATGGCGCTGAACAGCAGGTGCTGGCGGTCTGCTCCACCGCGCTCAACCTGTTCCGCCTGCTGGCGCTGTACCTGAAGCCGGTGCTGCCGGCGCTGGCGCAGAAAGCCGAAGCCTTCCTCAATATCGCGCCGCTGACGTGGGCCGACGCCAACACCCTGCTCGGCGATCATGCCATTGAGCGCTTCAGCAACATGATGGCGCGCATCGACAGCAAGCAAATCGACGCGCTGCTGGCAGCCTCCCGCGAGGACGTCCCGGAGGCGGCCGCCGCCGCGGAGCAAGCGCCAAAGTCAGCACAGCCAGACACAGATGAGGCTGACCAACACATCAGCATCGACGACTTCCTCAAGGTGCAGCTGCGGGTGGCGCGCATCGTTAACGCCGAAGCGGTGGAAGGCGCCGACAAGCTGCTTCGACTGACGCTGGACGTGGGCGAGCCGCACACCCGCAACGTGTTCGCCGGCATCAAGGCCAAATACGCACCGGAAGACCTGGTCGGCCGGTTGACGGTGATGGTCGCCAACCTAGCGCCGCGCAAGATGAAATTCGGCCTGTCGGAAGGCATGGTGCTGGCCGCCGGCCCGGGCGGCAGCGACTTGTTCCTGCTCAGCCCCGATGACGGCGCCCAACCGGGCATGGAAGTGCGCTGATGGCCTCAGCACTGCGTGTCATTGCCGGAGCCAAGGCCCGCGCCCACATCGAGCAGAACGGCCTGCGCGCGGAAGACATCCGCGTCATGGTCGGTGCCAGCGGCGGTCCCAAGTGGCTGTCGATGGCGCGGCTCGACGAGTTCCTATTCGGCGAGTTCTTTGCCGACCGGCAAACACCGCTGCACCTGATCGGCAGCTCGGCTGGTGCCTGGCGCTTTAGCTGCTTTGCCCAGCGCGATCCGGCAGCGGCCTCGCGCCGATTTGCCGAGGGCTATCAGCACATCTGCTATGCGCCGGGCATGAGTTTTGACGACATCACCCGCCACACCCACGGCCTGTTGGATGTGGTGCTGCCGGATGCCGAGGCGGTGGCGGCGGTGATCAACAACCCGGTGATCAAGCTCAACTTGATCGCCTGCCGCGCCAAGGGCCTCAACGCCTCACTCAATCGCGCTGCGCAGATGGCCGGTCTACTCATGACCGCCACCGCCAACGCGGTCAGCCGCCGCAGTCTGGGAGCGTTCTACGAACGCACGTTGTTCGAAGCGCCTGGCGCCAGCGCCCCGTTCCGCCAGCTTCACGACCTGCCCACTCAGGTGGTGGCCTTGAACGAGGACAACCTGCGGCCAGCCGTGTTGGCGTCCGGCGCCATTCCGTTGGTGCTGGCCGGTATCGCTGATATTCCCGGCGCCACGCCGGGCTTGTACTACGACGGCGGCATCACCGATTACCACTTCGACATCCCGTTTTGCGATGACGGTCTGGTGCTCTATCCGCACTTCTACAGCCAAGTGGTGCCGGGCTGGTTCGACAAAAGCTTGCGCTGGCGCAAACCGAATCCGCGCCACTATGACAATGTGGTGATGCTGTGCCCGTCCGCGCAGTGGGTGGCCAGCCTGCCGCAAGGCCGTATTCCCGACCGGCGTGACTTCAGTCGCCTGTCGGACGCACAGCGTATTCGCGAATGGGGCGAGATCATGGCCCGTTCCGAGCAGCTGGTGGAAGATCTGCAGCGGTTGCTGGACGGCGATCTATCAGCACTGATTGCGTGAGGCTTTGACTTTCACGTTACTATAGAGAGAATCAATCACGTCGATACCGCTAATCCATTATAAGTATCGGCGGACCAGGGCTATTGTAGGTCCTGTCATCCGGACACATTCAGCGAAGGAGTTACGACATGTCTGTGATCAATACCGAAGTCAAACCGTTCAAAGCGTCTGCGTTCAAGGACGGCAAGTTCATCGACGTCAGCGACGCCGACATCAAAGGCCAGTGGTCTGTATTCTTCTTCTACCCGGCCGATTTCACCTTCGTCTGCCCGACCGAACTGGGCGACGTGGCTGACCACTACGAAGAATTCCAGAAGCTGGGCGTGGAAATCTACTCCGTCTCCACCGACACCCACTTCACCCACAAAGCGTGGCACGACGCCTCCGACACCATCGCCAAGATCAAGTACACCATGATCGGCGACCCGACCGGCCTCGTAACCCGTAACTTCGAAGTGATGCGCGAAGACCAGGGCCTGGCCAACCGCGGCACCTTCATCGTTGACCCGGACGGCATCATTCAAGCCGTTGAAATCACCGCTGAAGGCATCGGTCGCGACGCCTCCGACCTGCTGCGCAAAGTGAAAGCCGCCCAGTACGTCCGCAACCACCCGGGCGAAGTGTGCCCGGCCAAGTGGAAAGAAGGCGAAGCGACCCTGGCTCCGTCCCTGGACCTGGTCGGCAAGATCTAAGCTTCGTACTGCTGGGCAGTATGACGCCACTGCCCGGGCCCTACCCGGCCCGGGCATTTTTTTACCCGCACATCACTCTCACAAGGAGACTGCCAGCATGTTGGATGCCAACCTCAAAGCCCAAATGAATGCCTACATGGAACGCATTGATCAGCCGGTGGAGCTGGTGGCGTCCCTCGACGACGGCGCCAAATCCCAGGAACTGCTGGAGCTGTTGCGTGAAATTGAAGGCATGTCTGCCAAGATCAGCCTGCGCACCGACGGTGACGATGCCCGCGTGCCCTCGTTCTCGATCAACCGCCCCGATGGGTCTGTCAGCCTGCGTTTCGCCGGTATCCCCATGGGCCACGAATTCACGTCGCTGGTGCTGGCACTGCTGCAAGTCGGCGGCTACCCGCCCAAAGTCAGCGACGACACCATTGCGCAAATCAAAGCGCTGACTGGCGATTATCAGTTCGAAACTTACTTCTCGCTGTCCTGCCAGAACTGCCCTGACATCGTGCAGGCGCTGAACTTGATGGCGGTGCTCAACCCACGCGTCAAGCACGTCGCCATTGACGGCGCGCTGTTCCAAGACGAAGTGGAAGCACGCCAGGTGATGGCGGTGCCCAGCGTCTACCTGAACGGCGAACAGTTCCACCAGGGCCGCGCCTCGCTGGAAGAGTTCATCGCCAAGCTCGACACCGGCGCGGCCGCCCGCGATGCCGAAGCCATGAATGCCAAAGATGCGTTCGATGTACTGGTGGTGGGCGGTGGCCCGGCCGGTGCCGCAGCGGCGATCTACGCCGCCCGTAAAGGCATCCGCACCGGCGTCGCTGCCGAGCGCTTCGGTGGCCAGGTGCTGGACACCTTGGCGATCGAGAACTTCATCTCGGTGCCGGAAACCGAAGGCCCGAAACTGGCCACGGCGCTGGAACAGCACGTACGCGCTTACGACGTTGACATCATGAACGTGCAGCGCGCCACCAAGGTGATCCCGGCCGGTGCCGACGGTCTGCACCAGGTGCAGTTCGAGTCCGGCGCCACGCTGAAAACCAAAGCGCTGGTACTGGCCACCGGTGCCCGCTGGCGCGAAGTGAACGTGCCCGGCGAGCAGGAATACCGCGGCCGTGGCGTGGCCTACTGCCCGCACTGTGACGGCCCGTTGTTCAAGGGCAAAAAAGTGGCCGTGATCGGCGGCGGTAACTCCGGCATCGAAGCCGCCATCGACTTGGCGGGCATTGTCGAGCACGTCACTGTGCTGGAGTTCGACAAAGTGCTGCGTGCCGATGCGGTGCTGCAGAAGAAACTGGCCAGCTTGCCCAACGTCACCGTGCACACCAGTGCCCAGACCACCGAGATCACCGGTGATGGCCAGCGCGTCAACGGCTTGGTGTTCAAGGATCGCAACGACGACCGCGAGCACAAGGTCGAACTGGCCGGCGTGTTTGTGCAGATCGGCTTGGTGCCGAACACTGATTTCCTCAAGGACACGGTGGCCCTCAGCCGCCACGGGGAAATCGAGATCGACGCCCGTGGCCAGACGTCAGTACCCGGCATCTTCGCCGCCGGTGATGTCACCACCACGCCATACAAGCAGATCGTGATCGCCATGGGCGGCGGTGCCACCGCCGCACTGAGTGCCTTCGATCACCTGATCCGCTCGTCCGTCAGCGAGTAAGTCACGCCGCCGCGCCTACCCGGCGCCCGGCACCGGCGGCCGCAGTGATCCTGCGGTCGCCGCCTTTTTTCACAGCCCCCGCCGCCAGCCAGTTCCCAAGCACCAATTCCGCCGTATAATGCGCGCCGTTGCAGGAGAGAGAGGCCCGGTCCTCCGCCGAAGGCGCAACCTCCCATAAACGCTCAGGCTCCCGTACTGCAACCACACTATCGACGCCGACTGGAGAGCGGTGCCCGCCATGGCAGGGTACCCACCGAAGGGGCAAGCCGGTTTCCGGCATAAACTCTCAGGTACCAAGGACAGAGGGAGAGGCACAACACGACACAGAGGTGCTTGTGTGCTGACCTATATCTTTGTCATCGCCATCACGGCGGAAGCCATGTCCGGTGCGCTCGCCGCCGGACGCCGCAACATGGACCTGTTCGGGGTCGCCCTAATCGCCTTTCTCACCGCCCTTGGCGGCGGCACCGTGCGCGATGTGCTGCTCGGCAACTACCCGGTGACCTGGACTCAACACCCGCTCTACATCTACCTGACCATCGGCGCCGGCATGTTCACCATGCTGATCGCGCGCTTCATGCACCGCCTCAAGCAGATTTTCCTGCTGGTGGATGCCATGGGGCTGGTGGCGTTCACCATCATCGGTTGCGACGTAGCGCTGCGGCTCGACTACGCCACTCCGGTAGTGATCATGGCCGGCATCACCACCGGCATCTTCGGCGGCATCCTGCGCGACATCATGTGCAACCGCACCCCGCAGGTGCTACGCCATGAGCTGTACGCCAGCGTGTCGCTGCTGGTGGCGCTGCTGTATTTGGGCCTGCGCGCACTGGAGGTGAATGAAAACCTGAACCTACTGGTGTCGTTCATGTTTGGCCTCGGCATGCGCCTGGCGGCGATCCGCTATCAGTGGTCGCTGCCGGTGTTCGCCTACGACAACGACCAATGGGAAGACTGACCCAGCCCGGTTGCCAATCACAGTTGAGAATCATTACTATCTAAACCTTGCGTCACGCGGCTGCGCCCACGGCCGCCCACACAAGGTGTTCCAATGGCCCTCGCGTCTGCCTTCCCGCCGCTACTCCCCGCCCTGCGCCCTGCCCTGCCCGCACTGACCGCCGCCGCGTTAGGCGCGGCAGCGGCTGGCCTGCTGCAATTGGCCGCGCTCTGGCAACTCACTCAATTGATCGGCCACGGCCAGCGCAGCGCGCTACTGTGGGCGGTGGCGCTGTGGGTGGCCAGCGCCGCTCTCGGCGCGGCCGCCAGCTGGCTGGCCCACGCCGCCGAAGCCCGCTGCGGTCAGCGCCTGCGCCAACTGCTGGCTGCCCACCTGCTGCGGCTGCCGGCACGCACGCTGGCTAACCTGGACAGCAAACGTCTGCGCCAAGCGGTAGCTGAAGATGTGCAAGCGCTGCACCACCTGCTCGCCCACCTGCCAGCGGAGTTCGCCACCCTGCTGGTGGTCCCACTGGCCTCGGTAGTGTTGCTGGTTGCCAGCGCCGGGCCCTGGGCCTTACTGGCGCTGCTGCCGGGGGTAGCGGCAGCCTATTGCTACCTCGTGTCGATCCCGCGTCTGAGCGCCCAAGCCGGTGCCATGCAGAGCGATGTGCTCGGTGACGTGATCAACGCCGCCGACGATTACGCCCGCGGCATCCACGTACAGCGACTCTACGGCGGCGAAGCCGGCGCCGCGGCGCGCTTCGAGAACGCCACCCGTGCATTTGCCGAGGGCATGGAGACCCGAGTGCGCCGGGTAGCCACTGCCGCCGCCCTTGCCACCGCATTGATGCAAGCGGCCGCCACCTTCGCCATCGTCTACCTGATCGGTCACCAATGGCCGCCGGCGACACTGGCGGCGGCGCTGCTATTCAGTTTGGCGTTGGTGACGCCGGCGCTGCGGCTCGGGCACGGCCTCGATTACCTGCACGCTGGCCGCGCCGCCGCCGCGCGCCTGGCGGAATTGCTGCGTGAACCAGCGCTGCCTGAAGGTCAGCACAACAGCGATCTTGGTGCGGCGGTTACGCTGCACGCCGACGGTTTTAGAGCTGGACAACCGCTGTCACTAACCGCGCGGCCTGGCACTCTGACCGCCATCACCGGCCCCAGCGGCGGCGGCAAATCCACGCTGCTGCGCGCTCTGGCCGGGCAGGATCTATTGCCTTCGGGACACGCCCACGCCAACGGCGTGGCGCTGACTGAACTCAGTGCCGAGGCTCGCGCGGCGCTGCTGCATCTGATGCCGCAAGGGCCACAAGTAATCAGCCGCAGTGTGCGCGACAACCTACTGCTGGCGGTTACCCACGCCGATGACGCCACCTTGCAGTGGGCGCTGTCCGAGGCCGGTCTGGAAGTCGCGCTGGACGCCGACGCCAGTCAACTGTCCGGTGGCGAGCAACAGCGGGTGGCGCTGGCGCGGGTGTTCCTCAGCCCGGCCCCAGTGCTGCTGCTAGACGAACCTACCAGCGCCCTCGATGACGACACCGCGCGGCAGATCTTCCGCCGTCTGCAAGGACACGCCCGTGACCAGCATCGCACGCTGGTGGTGGTCACCCATGACGCCGCCCTGGCGGCGCAAGCCGACACCAGGGTGGCGCTACCCAGCCCGAACCAAGGAGATTCCTATGCATGATGCAGATCGCGCCCGGCGTCGTTTGCTGGCCAGCGTGCTCGGCTGGGTGGCCGTAGCGCTACTGGAAGCGGGTGTCTACACACTGCTGGCGTGGAGCCTGCTGCACCACGCCGGGCCGCTGCCAGTGATTGTGCTAGCGCTGCTGGCGCTGGCAGTAACGGTGCTGGTCACCCGTGGCGGTTTCATCACCGCCGCGCGGCTGGCCGGCGATTTCTACCAAGCCCTGCTCGGCACGCTCGGCCGCGCCCGGCTCGGCTGGTTCAGTGCTGACAACCGCCAGCTACTGACCGATGTGGCCGGCCGTGGCGTGCCAACGCTGATGAGCATTCCCGCCCACCACTTGCAACCGCTGGTGCTGGCGCCGCTGGTGCCGCTGCTGCTGTGTGCGGGCATCGCTCTGGTAGTGAGCCCGGCGGCGGCGCTGTGCACGCTGCTACTCTGGCTCGTGGCACTGGCCGCGCAACTGCTCGGCCAATGGTGGCTGCGGCGCGCCGACAGCGCGCGCGATGCCGCCGCCCAGCACAGCCATCGCGCTACTCAGGAGCTGGTCGACCATCTAACCCTGCTGCGCAGCAGTGCCGGCCCGGCACGCACGCTGTCGCGGCTGGATCACAGCTGGAGCGCGCAACAGACGGCGCTGGACCGCACCAACCTGGCGGCCGCACCCGCCACGCTGATCGCCACGCTCGCCAGCGTGTTGCCGCTGGCCGGGGTGTTGCTGTGGCAAACGGCACAGGGCCCCACGCCGGCGCCGGTGCTGCTGGCCCTGATCGTGCTGGTGGGCCGCGCCTGTGCACCGCTGGCGGATCTGGCCCTGACCGCGCTCAGTCTCAACGATGTGCGTGATGCGTGGCGCCGTTACCACCAAGTATTGGCGGCACCGGCGCTGCCGGACAGCGGCGCCAGGGTTGCGGTGCCCGCCGACGCCACCCTAACACTGGAACAGGTGCAGGCGCGCAGCGGTTGGACGCCGCTATCAGCCACGCTAACACCGGGCGCACGGATGGTGATCCGCGGCCCCAGCGGCGGCGGCAAGAGCACGCTGCTTGGTTTGATGATGCGCTTTGACGATCCGGCCCACGGCCAGGTCACGCTGGGCGGCGTACCGCTACCGCAGCTGCCATTCACCCAGCTGGCGGAATACATCAGCTATGTGCCGCAAGAGCCGGTGGTGTTCAGTGGTAGTTTGGCCGACAACATCACCCTCGGCGCGCCAGCAGACCTAGCGTCAGTACGCGCCAGCGCCGAGGCCGCCGCGCTGGGCCCCCTGCTGGCACGCAGCCCCGCGGGGCTGGACCAGGCGGTGAGCCACCACGGCAGTGCGCTGTCCGGCGGCGAGCGCCAGCGGCTGGCGTTGGCGCGGGCGTTGTTTAAGCCGGCACCGATCCTGATTCTCGATGAAGCCACCTCGGCGCTGGACCCGGACACCGAAGCGCAGGTGGCGGCGGCCGTCATCGCCAGTGGCCGCACGCTGGTGGTGGTCACCCACCGCGACCCGGCGATCTGGCAGCCGACCCAAGTGCTCGAGATCCAGCGCTGAAGCGCCGCTGACGGAAATAAAAAAGGCGCCCCCTCGGAGCGCCTTTTTTGTGTGCAGACAGTCACCGTCAAACGGTCACAGCGGGTGCTTCAACCAGGCACTGTCGGCATCGGTCCAGCTGGCCTTGGTAATGGTAGCCAACCCGTCGAACGCCATGTCGTCGATGCTCCAGAACGCGCGGCCAAGCATGTAGCTCTGGCCGTAGGCTTTCCAGTCTGGGAAATGCTCACCGAGCTGAGCGCGCGCTTGGCGTACCACTTGCCACGCTTGGTTGGCATCCAAGTAGCCGACCAGCAGCGCCGCGCGAGCAATGTAGACCACCCGACCCAAGTCCCAGGCCAAGGTGCCGCGCTCGAGGATGCCAGGCAGCTCGTCTTCTTGGTACAGCTCGTATTCGTTGAGTTTGGCCAACAGCTGCGGGATCTCCGCCAGCATGCCTTGTGCCGGGCCCATCAGTTCCTGCGGCAGGTGCTCGGCCAGCACCGCCACGCGCTCGGCCGGCTCCACTTTCAGGTACACCTCCAGCACCAAATCTTCCAGTGCCCGGCGGCCCCCTTCGCGGAAGCGCTCGATGGCAGACAACGCGCTGTCGCGGTCAACCACATCCCAGTTATTGGCCAAGCGTTTGACCTGCTCCGCCACATCACTGCTGCCGCCGCCGGTTTCCAGGCTGTTGGCAAAGAACATGTTCTGCTCGCAGATCACCTGCCCCAACGCCACCGCCTGGGCATCGTCCCGAGACAGCGGCGCTGCCTGCGGATTCTGCTCGTAATTCGGTCGCCGGATCACACGAATCAGCGTCCGTACCGGTCCCCACACCTTGTACACCGCTGCCCCACCCACCGCGAGCAACACCAACACCAGGATCAAATTGTCCATTCGGACCGTCTCCGCAACCACCGTCGCCCTGTGCTCCCTGCACCCACGCGGTGTACTCACGACGAAGACTTTCCTGCCCCCGTACACAAAGCGGGGCAGCATAGCGGCGAGATCACAGCAAGAATGTGATGCGAGGCACAGTCTCGAATCAGGGGCAGCGCGCCGACAGCGGCACCAACCGGTGCGCCCATTCACGAGCAAAACTTTCGCTACAACGGTCACTGCCGGCGCTGGCCCAGGCCTGCTGCAAGGTGTGGTCCACATCCTGCGGTAAGCCCACCTGCTGCTGCACAATCTGCTGCCAATTGCCGACCGACTGGTAGAGCTTCTGCAACGTACCTTCCAACCGCTCCAGCAACCGGCGCTGCTTAGGACCGAGTTCATCGATCGCTTGCAGCACATAGCACTCCAGCAGGCGCTGCAGCGGCGAGTCTATTTTCTTGCCCATGGTGTCTCTCCACGGAGCCGGAGTGTCCGGCCCTCACCATAGGCTAGGCGGCGCTAATGACGGAAACGTGACCGTCACACCACCGGCGCATTGATGGCGGCATGTAGCGCCTGGCCGTACTCATCCAACTCGTCCAGTACCCAGTGGGCGCGGCCGTGCTGGTTGGGATCGCCAAGCTCGGCGCGCAGGGCACTGATGCGCTGATGGAATTCGGCCAACCCGCGTTCACCGTCAGCGGGATGAGTCAGCCGCCGGTGACACCATTGCTGCCAGCGCTGGCGTTCACGCGGCGCCAGCGTTTCCGGGAAATTGCGGGCGCGGTAACGCCACAGCATTTCGTCCAGTCGCTCATCCTGGAAGCGGCCGGCAAACTGCCCCAACTGATTGGGCGCAGCATGGCGCACCGCCTCCATGCGTGCCCGGTCGTCGTCCGAGAAGAAACCACCGCTGTAGAGCATCAGGTCCGGGTCATCACTACCCGGACGTTGCGCCGCCGGTGCGCCGTAGACTTGGTTCAGGGTCGCGGCCAGCGCCTCGCGCGCCTCCCGCAGTTGACGCCAATGCTGCCGGCAACCGGGCAAATCGATGCCGAGTCGGGCCGCCACGGTGTCATCAACCATTTTGGCCGGAACCATCATCGGCGCACGGTTGAGGTGAATCTCACGCAGCGCCAACCGTTCGACACCGTCCGGCAACTCCGCCTGGCTGACAAACAGCCGCGCGCGAATGCCGTCGGCGTCCAGACTCAGCAAGGCGCTCGGATCTTGGCGTAAATCCACCGCGATGATGCTATGGCGCCGAGTCGGGTGCGCCATCAGCGGCATCATGAAACCGGCGTGCTGCTGGGCACCGGGAATCTGCCCGCTGATGTAAAGCACCGGCGCCTGGGTCGCCAGGTTTAAGTGGCGCGCCGCTTCATGGCGGAAGCGCAGGCCCATGGCGTAATCGACCATACGCGGCTGCAACGCACGAATGCGCTGCGCTAGCGCCAGCGTCGCCCACACATCACTCATGGCGTCGTGGGCGGATTCGTGGGCCAAGTCGTTGGCAGCGGTCAGTTCCTCTAGCCGGAAGCTGGTGCGGCCGTCGTCTCGCTGCGGCCAGTGCATGCCGTCCGGGCGCAGCGCGTGACAGAGGCGCACCAGATCGATCAGGTCCCAGCGGCTGTTGCCGTGCTGCCATTCGCGGGCGTAGGGGTCGTAGAAATTGCGGTAGAGGGTATTACGGGTCACTTCATCGTCAAACCGCAGGCTGTTGTAGCCAACGCCGCAGGTACCCGGTGCCGCCAACTCGGCGTGCACCCGGCGGATGAACTCAGCCTCCGGCATGCCTTCGTCCAGCGCCTGCTGCGGCGTCAGGCCAGTGACCAGACAGGCCTCCGGCGCCGGCAGGTAGTCCGGCGTCGGCCGGCACAGCAGGTTGATCGGTTCGTCGATCACGTTGAACTCGGCATCGGTGCGCACGCCGGCACATTGCACCGGGCGGTCGCGGGCAGTGTCGATGCCCCAGGTTTCGTAGTCATGCCAGAAGAAAGTCGGTGCAGTCACAACGCCGGGTCCCTTTGCCATTGTCGGAGTGGGCCGGCAAGGATAGCCTTCACTGTCGCCCCTGAACACCAAACCACCGTGGGAGAGCCGCCATGCCGATGCCCGATTACCAGCCGGAAACCCTCACCCGCGCCGACACCGACGCGCTGAAGGGCCGGGTGCTGCTGGAGTTCGGCGCCAACTGGTGCGGCCACTGCATCGCGGCCCAGGCGGCGATCCACGAGGCGCTGCAACAGCACCCCGCGCTGCACCATGTGGCGGTGGAAGACGGCAAGGGCCGGCCGCTCGGCCGCAGCTACCAGGTCAAGCTGTGGCCGACGCTGATCCTGCTGCAGGACGGCGTCGAGCTGGGCCGTACGGTGCGGCCATTGGCCGCACACCAGGTGCTGGCGCTGCTGGCGCTCTGATTTTCAGTTCTCGCCGGTGTATCCTTTGGCGCCGTTTGCCCGGCCCCACCTGACCCGCTGCGAGGATTCCATGGCTGTCGACTCCCTCACCCTCACCCGCCCCGACGATTGGCACCTGCACTTCCGTGACGACGTGATGCTGGCCGGCACTGTGCCCGCCACCGCCGCCGTGTTCGGTCGCGCCATCGTGATGCCGAACCTAACACCGCCGGTGATCGACGCTGCCAGTGCCGCCGCTTACCGCGCGCGCATCCTCGACGCCGTGCCCGCCGGGCGCGCCTTTGAACCGCTGATGGTGCTCTACCTCACCGAAGCCACCACCGCGGCGCAACTGCGCGAGGCGGCCGCCACCGATTTCGTCAAAGCAGTGAAGCTGTACCCGGCTGGAGCCACCACCAACTCCAGCAGCGGCGTGCGCGACCCGGCCGCCATCTACCCGCTCTACGAAGCGCTGCAGGAGTTGGACCTGCCGCTGCTGCTGCACGCGGAAGTCACCGACAGCGATGTGGACGTGTTCGACCGCGAAAAGGTGTTCATCGACCGTTACCTGGCCGCCATCCGCAAGGACTTCCCGGCGCTGCGCATCGTGCTGGAGCACGTCACCACCGGTGACGGCGTCGACTTCGTGCGCAGCTGCGCGACCCACACCGCCGCCACTGTCACGCCACAGCACCTGATGATGAACCGCAACGATCTGCTGGTGGGCGGCGTGCACACCCACAACTACTGCCTGCCGATCCTCAAGCGCCGCGACCACCAACTGCGCATCCAGCGCGCGGTGCTGGACGGCGACTCGCGTTTCTTCCTCGGCACCGATTCGGCCCCCCATGCGCGCAATCGCAAGGAAGCCGCCTGCGGCTGCGCGGGCTGCTACTCAGCGCCGGCGGCGCTGCCGTTCTATGCTGGCTTCTTCGAGCAGCACGGCGCGCTCGATAAGCTGGAGGGTTTTGCCAGCCACTACGGTGCCGACTTCTACCGCCTGCCACGCAACACCGATACGGTGACGTTGGTGCGCCGCCCGTGGACGCTGCCGGAGCTGGTCGATGTCGGCGGTACCCCGGTGGTACCGTGGCAGGCCGGCACTACGCTGGATTGGCAATTGGCTGACTGAGGAGCATCCGATGGCGCGCTATTCCTTCCTGGATCTGGTCCCAGTGCGGCAGGACGGCAGCGTTGCCGAGGCGCTGACCCATTCACTGGAGCTGGCTCGCCACGCGGAGCAATTAGGTTTCACCCGTTACTGGCTGGCCGAGCACCACAACATGGACGGCATCGCGTCGTCGGCCACCGCAGTGCTGATCGGTCACATCGCCGGCGGCACCTCGCGCATCCGCGTCGGCTCCGGCGGCATCATGTTGCCCAATCATGTGCCGCTGGTGGTGGCGGAACAGTTTGGCACCCTCGCCACGCTGTACCCAGACCGTATCGACCTCGGCCTGGGACGGGCACCGGGCACCGATCGCGCCACCCTGCGCGCGCTGCGCCGCAGTGTGCAGGAGCGGGAAAGCGACTTCCCCGAGCAGGTGGCAGAGTTGATGGCCTATCTCGGCCCGGATGATGGGCAGCTGCGGGTGCGCGCGGTACCCGGCACCGATACGCGGGTGCCGGTGTGGCTACTCGGCTCCAGCCTGTTCAGCGCACGCTTGGCGGCGCAACGAGGGCTGCCCTACGCGTTCGCCTCCCATTTCGCCCCGGCCATGTTGCATCAAGCGTTGGCGCTCTACCGCGCGGAATTTGTGCCGTCGGCACAGCTGGCAGCACCACAGGTGATTATCGGCGCGCCGCTATTGCTGGCCGACAGCGACCCGCACGCCGAATATCTCGCCACCTCCGCCTACCAGCGCGCGCTGGCACTGCTGCGTGGTGAGAGCTTGCGCATTGCGCCGCCGGTGGAGCGCATGGCCGGGCTTTGGAGTCCAGCCGAGCAACATGCCATCGGCAACATGTACGCCACCGCATTGGTGGGCGGCCCGCAGCGGGTGAAACAGCGCCTCGATCAGTTGCTGGAGGTGACCCAGGCCGACGAGATCATTTTCACCTGCGACTTCTACCACCAGCACGACCGTCACCGTGCCTGCGAGCTGGTGGCCGAATTGCTGGCCGACTGAACCCGCTGCGGCCTCATGCAATAAGGCGCCCTAGGGCGCCTTATTGCTGTCTGTCATCCATTGCTGTCAGAACAGGTGGGCGTTGATCCACAGGTGCACCAGCACGCTGGCGATATAACCCAGCAACAGCACCGGCATCCAACGCAAGTGCCCCATGAAGGTGTAGTGGCCACGCGCGGCGCCCATCAGCGCCACCCCGGCGGCGCTGCCGATCGACAGCAAGCTGCCGCCGACGCCAGCGGTCAAGGTGATCAGCAGCCATTGGCCATGGGACATCTCTGGCGACATGGTCAGCACCGCAAACATAATCGGAATGTTGTCCACCACTGCCGACATCAGCCCCAACACCACGTTGGCCATGGTGGCATTGCCGCCGTCGTAGAGCGCGCTCGAGAGCAGCGACAGGTAGCCCATGAAACCCAGCCCGCCGACGCACAACACCACGCCGTAGAAGAACAGCAAGGTGTCCCACTCGGCACGCGCAATGGGATCGAACACGTTGAACGGCACCACACCACCGAGCCGCTTGAGCGTTTCCGCATCGCCGTTGTGCTCCGCGCGGGCGCGTTTGCGCGCCAGCGAGGACGGCAGCGTCTTGCGCAGGAAATAACCGAAAAATTGCAGCAACCCAAGCCCGGTGATCATGCCCAGCACCGGCGGCAGTCCCAGCAGGCTGTGGCCAATGATCGCCAGTGCAATGGTGACCAAGAACAGCAGCGCAATGCGAAACGCGCCCCGCTTCAGCTCCACCTCCTCGTTCATCGCCGACGGCGTGCCCCGCTCAACGAACAACGACATCACCAGCGCCGGCACCAGGAAATTCACCAACGACGGCAGGAACAGCACGAAGAATTCGTTGAACTGAATTTTTTGTGCTTGCCACACCATCAGCGTGGTGATGTCGCCAAACGGACTGAAAGCACCGCCAGCGTTGGCCGCCACCACGATGTTGACGCAACAGAGATTGATGAAGCTGCGATGGCCGTCCGCCACCTTTACGACCACCGCGCACATCAGCAGCGCCGTGGTCATGTTGTCGGCAATCGGTGAAATGCAGAACGCCAGCGCGCCGGTGAGCCAGAACAGGGTGCGGTAGTTGAAACCTTTGCGCACCATCCAAGCGCGTAGGCCATCGAACAAACGCCGCTCTTCCATGGCGTTGATATAGGTCATCGCCACCAGCAGGAACAGCATCAATTCGGCAAATTCCAACAGGGTTTCGCGGAACGCTGCTTCGGAAATTTCCGCCATGCCGGCCTGGGTGTAATAACCGCCGATCATGAACCAGATGATGCCGGCCGCCACCAGCACCGGTTTCGATTTTCGCAGCTGCAGCTTTTCTTCCAGCATCACCAACAGGTAGGCCAGCGTGAACACCACTAGCGTCACATAGCCAATCGAGGATCGGGTGAGATCGAGCGCAGCGTCCTGCGCGTGGGCGGGCATGGCGCCCAGGGACAATACGGCAATCAGGCACAGCAGGCTGCGTTGCAGCCAGGGTGAGCGGTGGTCCATAGCAGCGTCTCGCACGGGTCTTTGAAGGCGGCGACCGGCCGCCGGACACAGTGCTCCGGCGACCGCAGCTGTGATCGCCGCAGTACGCTGACGCAGCGTAGCACGCGTCCCGCAGCGTCAACAGACGACTGCGGCCAAGGTATAAGCTATGACAACAGCGCAACCAACGCGGGGGTTTCAGCGCTTAATAATGCCCGCCGCCAGCACTGCGCCGAGGCAGGCCAGCACCATCGCCAGCGCTTCGCCCCAATGCAGCGCTTCACCCAGCAGCGGCACCGCCGCTACGCCGGACAACACCGGCACCAGCGCCATCAACGCACCCATGCCGCTGGCACCCAGTCCCATCACACCGCGCAGGTAGCACAGCATCGCGACCACGGTGGCAATGACGCCCTGGTAGAACCCTTGCAGCAGGAGATCCGGCCATGGCGCGGCCGCCAGTTGCTGCGGCAACCACAACAGGTACACCGGCAAAAACATTAACGCGGTCAGGTAAGCGGTGGTGATGGCACCCGTCCAAGGCGGCACCTGCCAGCGCCGCACTAGCACCGTGTACAGCGACCAGCACACCACCGCCACCAGCAGCCAGGCGTCGCCGAGCCAATGGCCGTCGCCGTCTTGGTTGCTCAGCATCAATGCGCCTGCTGCGGCGATCAGCAGCAGGCCGATACTGCGCACCCGCGACAGCCGCTCACCCAGCAGCAGGAAACAAAACAGCGCCGCACCGAATGGAATCAGGCCAGGCAGCATCACGCCGGCATGAATCGCGGAGGTGTATTTGAACCCGAGGTAGACGGTGACGCTGTAGCCGATACCGCCAGTGAGTGCCAACGCCAGTCCGCGCCAGTTAAGCCACAGCCGATCACGGCGCAGGAACGGCAACAGCACCAGCGCCCCGACGCCGTAGCGCAGCGCGATGGTGTCGTAGGGGGTCAGCACACTGATACCGCCGAGGCGCGATACCAGTACGAAGCCGGACCAACAGCAAACGGCCAGCAACGCGGCCACCAGGCCTTGGCGGGGAGTAACGGAGGGCAAGGCAGCCATGGCAGGCTCCGGACAGCGGCAAAGACGGCAGCTTAGCAAAGCCGCGCCGCACTGCCCGCAACAGACTGGTGATGGCGGGTATTCGTGTGGTCAATGAGGTGGCCGGAGCGGCTGCTCCCGGCACCGGGCCGGGAGCATAAACCGCTGACTCAGGCTGGCGGCATGCGGTGCTGCCACGGCTGCGCTTGTTCCAGCTGCGCGGCCAGTTGCAGCAGCAGTCCTTCGTCGCCGTGTTGGCCGGCAAACTGCACCCCGAGCGGCACGCCGTCGGTGCCGGTATGCAGCGGCACCGACATCGCCGGCACCCCGGTCAGGTTCATCAGTTGAGTGAACGGCGTGAAGCTGAGGTTCTCACGCGCCATGGTGTCGAGCACCCCGGAGCGCAGCACCGCCCGCGATGCCCCGACCTTGATCATGGTACGCGATGCCAGCTGCTGCCACGCCGGCGTCGCCAGCTCGCCAATGCGCGCCGCGGGATGCGCCACGGTGGGCGTCAGCCACAGATCAAAACGCTGCAGGAATTCGGCATAGCGCAGTTGGTATTGTTGGCGCCGGAACTCGCCTTCCACCAATTCGTTGGCGCGCAGGCTGCGGCCAAAGGCAGCCATCACCAAGGTGTCCGGCTCGAAGCCGCTGTCCTTACAGCCGGTGCCGGCGCGCACTTGGTCAACGGTGGCCGCGCATTGGGCGAACCACAGTTGCAGCCAATCGCCCATCATCTGCATGCCGTCGATATCCGGTTCCGCCGGCACCACCTCATGCCCCAGCCCTTGCAGGATCGATACGGTATTTTCCACCGCCGCCACCGCATCTGCGTGCACCGGGGTATCGAGCGGCGAGCGCAGGCTGAAAGCAATGCGCAACTTGCCTGGTGAGCGCTGCAGCTGCGCCAGGTAAGAGTGCTCCGGCGCCGCCAGCCGCACCCCGGCCCCCGGTTCCCAGCCATGACTGGCATCCAGCACGGCGGCGCTATCACGCACCGAGCGGGTGAGCACGTGGTTCACCGCTAAGGCGCCGATATTGCCCTTGAAATACGGCCCCCACGGGGTGCGCCCGAAACCGGGTTTAAGTCCGAACAGACCGGTGTAGGCCGCTGGAATGCGGATCGAGCCACCGCCATCATTGGCCCCGGCAATCGGCACCACGCCCGCGGCCACCATCGCTGCTGAACCCCCGGACGAGCCGCCCGGTGTACGGGTGCGGTTCCAGGGGTTGCGGGTGGCGCCCCACGCCACGGGCTCGGTGACGCCCTTGGCGCCGAACTCCGGCGAGTTGGTGCGCCCGAACGGCACCAGCCCGGCGGCTTCCCAGCGCTGCACGATGGTGGCGTCTTGGGTTTCCACATGGCCGCTGTTTTTCAGCGCGGCGTTGCCGCTGGTGTGGGCGACGCCGGCCATTTCCTGGGACAAGTCTTTGACCAGCATCGGCACCCCACCCAACACGCCACCGGGGGTGACCCTGCGAGCACGTTCGCGCGCCCGCTCGTAAGCCGGAATCACCAGCGCATTGAGCTCCGGGTTCACCGCCTCCGCCCGCTCGATGGCAAGCTCCAGCAGTTCACTGGCGGTCACGTCACCGCGGGCGACCAACTCGGCCAACCCGACGCCGTCAAATCCACGGTATTCATCAAAACGCATGGCATCATCCCTTTGTCATTTTCTGGATTGCGCGCGGCAGCGGCCCTTGAGGGCCCCGCCGCTTGCTCATACTAGGCGGCCCGGTACGTCCGTTCATGCCAATATCCCTGCACGCACGTCCAGCCGCTTGCTGCTTATGACCGGCCTCGCGCTGATTCTGCTTAGCCGCGTACTGACGGACAGCCGCCCTCAACATCGCTGCACGCGAAACCAAGCCGGCCATGCTGGTCAGCGTGGCGCAACGCCGCCAGAATGCGGTCAACTTGCCCAGACGTCCGGCAACGAGGATACCGGCGCCGCACCGGATGCCACCGCGACCGCCACCGACGCGGCGCGGCGCGCTATTACGACCAGCCACACTCTGGTCCGCTCGCGCCACACGGTGGGCGGCACGAGCGGCCGCAAGCAGCACGGCTCCTCCTCCGTTACCCAGGTACCGCCCATGGATTTGCCTGCCACGCCACTTTCGCAACAGCTGGCTGCCCTGCCGCTGGCCGAGCTCAAGCAGCTGTTTCACCACGCCCAACAGCAGTGCCGCGTCCTGCGCCAAAACCGGCCGCGCACCACCGAGGCGCAGCCAGCGTGGCTGGCCGAACTGGAGCACTGGCAGCGACTGCGCCGGCTCTACCAGGACGCCATCCAGCAACGCATGGAGGCCGCCAAGGCCGCGCTGGAAACAGCCGAAGGCGCCAGTCTGGCCGAACTCAAACGCGCCGCTGCCGACGTCGCCCTGGCACTGGCGCATCACCGCCGCGCTAAGGTCACCGACGCCACCTTGGATGCCAACGGCGGCATCGAAGCGCAACTGGAGCAGGATTTGAGGGCGGCCAGCCAACGTATCGGCCACGCCCTCACCCGCCATGGCCTGAGAGACACCGACTGATACTCCACCACGCCCTCGTTTCGGCACCCCAAAAACCAGTGTGCTGAATCACCAGGGCCTGCTCGCTGGGGGTCCGCCACGCTGATAATGCGAGTCGGTTGCTGCCAGTGCCATGGACATTGGTTGGGAAGTCTTGCAGTCGCCACAGCGGCGGCGGACCGCTGGCGCTACTGGGTGACGGCAACGCCGCGCTCATCGGTGTCCCACCTGCGCGGGCACCACCGCTACTCACACCGCTATGGCGGCGGGTCAGCGGCGCTGAGTTGGCCATTCTGGCGGTAAACAATGCTGCGGCGACGTCCGCTAGAACCGCTTCAGCCGCCGTCTGGGCACGGCGAGGCATGTCACTCCTACGGCCGCCACACAGCGGCTACGTGCGCCGTTGAAGACCGCGTGAACGGCGGCACAAACAGCGACACCCACCTCCGCCTGCAACACCCCACGGCACGACCGGCACACACCAGCAGTGTGACCAACTGGGCAATTTGGCCGCGCTGCACCGTTGTTCCCTATTTATTGCACGCTTGGTTGCGGCAATGGGCGCTCGAGCTTCCACAGGAGACGCACTGATGCACGCTTCCCGTTTCGTTACCTCCGCGTTATTGGTCGCGATGGCCGGCGCCGGTGGCTGGGCGTTGGCCCACTGGTCTGCTGCCATCCAACCCCCACCGCTCTCCGCCGTCTCCGCGCCGGCGGAGAGCGCCACCGATACCCCGGCGGCTACCATCGCCCACGCACCAGCGCCGTCGGCGCCAGCTATCGCCGCCCGCCCCTCGACTCCGGCCATATCGTCTCCCAGCGCGCCAGCACTACCGCGCTATGCCACCGTCACCCGCGTGACCCCGGTGGAGCGCAGTGAATGGGTACCAGAACAAGTATGTGAATGGGTGGCGCCCGCGCCCCGCGACCCGAACCGCATTACCGGCAGCGTGCTGGGGGCGGCAGTGGGCGGCGTGGTCGGCCATCAGTTCGGCGGCGGCCGGGGTAAGGATGTGGCCACCGTGGCCGGGGCGATCGCCGGGGGTATGGCCGGCCGCGCGCTGCAACAGCAACGCCAAGCGAACCAAAGCGCGGTGCAGCAATGTCACACTACCCAGCGCGAGCAGAAAGTGGTGGACCACTACCTGGTGCAGTGGGAGTGGGCCGGCCGCCGTGGCAGCTTAACCATGGATCGCGATCCCGGCGCCCAACTGCCGGTACGTCATGGCAAGGTGGTGGCCGGCTAAGCGAGTTGCCCAGTAATGCAGACGGCCGCATCACTGCGGCCGTGTTGTGTAAAGTGGCTGTGGTAGCGGAGGAGGCACGCCGCCGGTCAGCGCGGCTGCTGTGCGCGCGACACTCTCAAGCCCTGGGCCAGCACCTGCCGCACCAGCGCCTGCAGCGCCGCCAACGACGCCACCACCGCTTTGGGTTGATGCGGATGGCGCATGGAGCCGGGGAAAATGGTGTCGAGCCAGCGCTGGTCCCACCCGGCACCGTTATAGAACACCGGCGTCACCCCGGCTTCACTGGCGGCGACCACGTCGGTGGTGCTGTCACCCAGATACCAACAGCCTTCCAGTTCCAGCAGGCTGTCACCGTCGCCGAGATTCACCAGCGCCTGCAGCAACATGTCGGGCGCTGGCTTGCGGCGCCAACCGTCGTCTCCGCACACCAACGTATCGAACAACGGCCACCAGCGGCCACCTTCGAGGCCGTCCAACTCGGCTTCCAAAAAGGCGCGGCGGCGGTTGCTGATGAGCCCCAGTTTCAACCCCAGCGCGCGCAACGCACTGAGCTGCTCGTAAGCATCTGCCTCCATCGGCTCCACCGATTCCAGGTGCGTCTGGTAAGCACTGTCAAACGCGGCGTGGGCGCGCGACTTGGCGTCCTCGTCACTGCCGAACAGCACTTCGAAAATATCGGTACGGGAAATCTTGCGGTCGTCACGGATGCGCGGGTGCAGCTTGCGATGCTGACGCACCCAAGCCACCAGCCGGGCGTCCTCGCTGCTGCGCGACTGCTCCGGCGGCACCAGGTGATCAAGCAGGCCCAGCGCCTCCAGCTGCGGCAGCACTTCATCCAGTGCGTGGTACATGGCCGCGCGGGTGTTGACCAACGTGCCGTGCCAGTCCAGCAGCAGCACGCGGGGGGACTCCTGGGGCAATTGCAGGATGCTCATGGGGCGCTCCAGAACAACGTGAAGGTGATGCCGGTTCGACCGGCCAGCGCGGCAAAAGTGCGGTCGCTACTGCTATACTCCCGCGCCCCCCATTGCACCGCTGCGGCGGGCGTCAGTACAGGCAGGCAGGTCATGAATCGGGCGAAACGCACAGAAATCTTCCAGCGGTTGCGGGCTGAGAACCCCCACCCTACCACCGAGCTGGAATACAGCACCCCGTTCGAGCTGTTG
Source organism: Alcanivorax sp. REN37 (assembly GCF_041102775.1). NCBI lineage: Bacteria > Pseudomonadati > Pseudomonadota > Gammaproteobacteria > Oceanospirillales > Alcanivoracaceae > Isoalcanivorax > Isoalcanivorax beigongshangi. The sequence continues at coordinate 1,126,743 of NZ_JBGCUO010000001.1, read as the reverse complement.
ATCGCCGTGATCCTGTCTGCCCAAGCCACCGACGTCGGTGTCAACAAGGCCACCGCCAAACTCTATCCGGTGGCCAATACGCCGCAGGCTATTTACGACCTCGGCGTCGAGGGGTTGAAGCAGTACATCAAAACCATCGGCCTGTTCAATTCCAAGGCCGAAAACGTGATCAAGACCTGCCGCATGCTGATCGACCTGCACGATGGCGAAGTGCCGCGCGAGCGCGCGGCGCTGGAAGCGCTGCCCGGCGTCGGCCGCAAAACCGCCAACGTGGTACTCAACACTGCGTTTGGCGAACCCACCATCGCAGTGGATACCCACATCTTCCGGGTCTCCAACCGCACGCGTCTGGCGCCGGGCAAAAACGTCAACGAAGTGGAGCAGCGTCTGCTGCGGGTGATCCCGGAAGAATTCCTCAAGGACGCCCATCACTGGCTGATTCTGCACGGCCGCTACACCTGCATGGCGCGCAAGCCGCGCTGCGGCAGCTGCCTGATCGAAGACCTGTGCGAACTGCCGCTGAGCCAGCGCCCGGACTACTGATCAATCAAGATATTTTCATAATGTGAAAAAATGTTGACGCCGATAAATCAGCGTCCACACCGCTCACGCTGCCAAATCTGAACGGAACGGCCGTCATAGAGCGCCTAATCCGAGCATTTGGCGCAAAAAACGATCAAAAATCGGACTTTTGTTTCATTACGGTGTCTTTTAACAAATTTTTTACATCTATTTGCTCTTCACACTACCTTCACATCTTTGAATTGTGTTCAAAAGCGCTACCATGGCCCTCCTGTGATATTCCCCGAGGAGCCCAAGGTGAGGTCTCGATCGTTTTCCCACTCGCAACTGCTCGCACTGATGGACGCTTCGGACGTGATCGAAGCGGACGGCAGTGGGCTGAAAGTCGGGGCGCTGCCCAACGGCGACTTCCTCAAGGTGTTCCGCCGCAAGAAATGGCTCAGCCGAGACATGTTCACGCTGCCGGCGGTGCGCTTTGCACGCCACTGTGAACTACTCCACGAGCGCGGCATCCCTGCCCCGCGCATCCGCGACACCCTTGTGCTCAATGACAGCAACCAGATGTCTGCGGTGACTTATCGCCCGGTAGCTGGCCGCACCCTGCGTCAGGCCTTGGCCGCTGGCGATGTCAGCGAACGGCGCATGGCCGAGCTGGGCCAGTTCATCGCCCGCCTGCACGATGAGGGGCTCTACTTCCGCTCCATCCACCCCGGCAACATCATTCTGTGCGACAGCGGCATCGGCCTGATCGACGTGCTCGACATGCGCGTACGCGGCTGGCCGCTCACTCGAGGTGAACGCCAGCGCAACTGGCGGCATTTCTTCCGTACCCGTGAAGACCACCCACACCTGGACAACGGTCTGTTGGCGGCACTGATGGCCGGTTACAACCACCGCAACGAATTGCCAGTGACCGATTTTGATTGGGAGCAAGGCGTGCGCCTGTAATCCGCCCGCCTCCGGTTGCGCCCACCAAAAAGCCCGGCATTTGCCGGGCTTTTTGGTGTCTGGCGATCAGGCCAGGATCGGTGCTTCGTCCTCCGCCACCGGCGGCTCACTTTCGATGCTCTGCGAGAACGCTTCCACCTGCGCGGCCACATCCTTCACTTCATCAAAACGCGCCACATGGAACAGTGCATCGCCTTCGTTAACCAGCGGCAGGTTGTTGCGGCCAATGAGGATGCCGGAGTACGGCGCGATCACGTCACGTTCGTCGGTGCCAAACGGGCTGCTGATGCGACCTAGCAACTGCCCCGGCCGCACCCGCGCCCCGAGCGCCACCAGCGGCCGGAACACGCCGTCGTCCTCGGCCCGCACCCAGCTAGAACTGTTAGCCACCGCCGGCTGCACCATAGGTTCCGGCTGCCGGCGCCGGGTGAGCATGCCGAGATCACGCATCACCGCCACCACGCCACGCACGCCAACGCGGATCGAGGTTTCGTCGAACCGCAGCGCCTCGCCGGCCTCATAGGTGATCACCGGGATATTCTGCGCCTCGGCCACTTCTCGCAGTGTGCCCTCGCGCAGCACTGAGTTGATCACGACCGGCACGCCAAAGGCGCGCGCCATGGCGGCGGTGTCCGGGCTGTCCAGATTGGCGCGGATCTGCGGCAAGTTCGAGCGGTGGATGGCGCCGGTGTGCAAGTCGATGGCATGGGTGGCGCGGTCGAGGATGCGCGACTTCAGCAGGTGCGCCATGCGCGCGCCGAGGCTGCCGGTTTCAGAGCCGGGGAAGCAGCGGTTGAGATCGCGCCGGTCCGGCAGATAACGGGACTTGTGGATGAAGCCAAACACGTTCACCACCGGCACCGCCACCAACGTACCGTGCATACGTTTAAGTCCGCCGAGCGTCAGCAGCCGGCGAATCACTTCGACGCCATTGAGTTCGTCGCCATGGATGGCGGCACACACCAGCAATACCGGGCCTGGCCGGCGGCCATGGACAATGTGTACCGGGATGCTCAGTGCGGTGCGGGTGTACAGATGGGCCGCAGGCATTTCTACCACCGCCCGCTGCCCCGGGCGCACGCTCACCCCTTCGAATTCAAATGGCGCCAGACTCATCCCTTGGTTCCCTTGGTGGCAGTACGGTTCGGCCGCGCCTCGCGCTCGAGGAAGCGGATGATCAACGCTGCCACGTCCTTGCCGGTGGCCGCTTCAATGCCTTGCAACCCCGGTGAGGAGTTCACCTCCATCACCAGCGGCCCATGATTGGAGCGCAAAATGTCCACGCCCGCCACATTCAAACCCATGATTCGCGCCGCGCGCACGGCGGTGGCGCGTTCTTCCGGGGTGATGCGGATCAGTGACGCGGTGCCCCCCCGGTGCAGGTTGGAACGGAACTCCCCGTCCTTGGCCTGGCGTTTCATCGCCGCCACCACCTTGCCATCCACTACGAAACAGCGAATGTCGGCGCCGCCGGCTTCCTTGATGTATTCCTGCACCATGATGTTGGCGGACATGCCCATGAAGGCTTCGATCACCGACTCCGCCGCCTGGCGGGTTTCCGCCAGCACCACGCCGATGCCCTGGGTGCCTTCCAGCAGTTTGATCACCAACGGCGCGCCGCCAACCATGTTGATCAGATCGGGGATGTCATCCGGGGCGTTGGCAAAGCCGGTCACCGGCAGGCCCACGCCTTTGCGCGCCATCAATTGCAACGAGCGCAATTTGTCGCGCGAACGGGTGATCGCCACTGATTCGTTAACCGGGAACACACCCATCATTTCAAACTGGCGCAGCACCGCGCAGCCGTAGAACGTAATCGAGGCGCCGATGCGTGGGATCACCGCATCAAAGCCTTCCAGCTTCTTACCGCGGTAATGGATCTCCGGATTGTGAGCCACCATGCTCATATAGCAGCGCAGGGTGTCGATGACATGCATCTCATGGCCCATGGCTTCGCCGGCTTCGACCAGACGACGGGTGGAATACAGCCGCGGGTTACGCGACAGAATGGCAATTTTCATGACTGCTCACTTTGGCTCCCGACGGGAACCCAACAGAAAAGAAGCCGACGGATCGACCACGATGTGTGCCATCGCAGTGCGTCCTAGCAGCATGCGAAAGCGCATGCTGTCACGGTCGGTAAGCGTGATTTCGATCGGCCAGCACTGATCGCCGAGCTGTACCGGGGTGCGGATCACCCAGCGCAATTCACGGTGGCCGCCGGAGTCGGTGACGGTGCGTTGATCCACCACCGCCGCCTCGCAGGTGACCTCTCGCTCAGTGTCCTGCTGGCAGGGGTGAATGCGAAAACGCACCCAAGGCTGGCCGTCCCGCTCGAACGGCAGCACTTCAAATGCGTGCAGCGCAGAAGTCCGAGCGCCGGTATCCACCTTCACTTTGATGCGGTCGATACCCAGCTCCGGCAGCGCCACCCATTCGCGCCAGCCCACCGTCAACGGCCCGCTCATGGCTGCGCCTGCAGCACTTCGATGCGGTAGCCGTCCGGGTCTTCAATGAACGCCAGCACCCGGCCACCGTGGCGCATCGGCCCCGGCTCGCGCACTACCTTGGCGCCCAGCGCGCGCATGCGTTCGCAGTCGGCCACCACATCATCCACCTCGATGGCAATGTGGCCGTAGCCGTCGCCCAAGTCGTAGCGATCGGTATCCCAGTTCCAGGTCAGTTCCAGCACCGCGCCCTCCGACTCTGGCTGGTAGCCGAGAAACGCTAAGCTGTAACGCCCGCCTTCACTGTCACGGGTACGCAGCAGCGTCATGCCCAGCACCTCGGTATAAAAACGGATGGAACGCTCCAGGTTGCCGACACGCAACATGGTATGCAGCAGTCGCATGGCGATGCTCCCTCATCAACAGGACCCACAACACCACACCTGCGCAGTATGCCGCGCAGGCATGACAAAAAAATTCAGGCAATCGAATTTTGCAATCCGCCGGGCGGCGGTACGGCCGGAGGGAATCCGGCCGCAGGAACCCCGTCGCCAGACACGGCGACAGGGTTCACAGGCGGGATCAGCTCAGCTTGCGACCGGCGCGCGCAGCAATGCGCAGACGCAGAGCGTTGAGCTTGATAAAGCCGGCAGCGTCTTTCTGATCGTAAGCACCAGCGTCGTCATCGAAGGTCGCGATGCTGGCGTCGAACAGGCTGTCGTCGGAACGACGGCCGACGACGATCACGTTGCCTTTGTAGAGCTTCACGCGCACGTCGCCGTTGACCGGCTCTTGGGTGGCGTCGATCAGCTTCTGCAGCGCCAGACGCTCCGGCGACCACCAGTAACCGTTGTAGACCAGTTCGGCGTACTTCGGCATCAGGCTGTCTTTCAGGTGCGCGGACTCGCGGTCCAGCGTCAGCGATTCGATGGCGCGGTGGGCGCGCAGCATGATGGTGCCGCCTGGGGTTTCGTAGCAGCCGCGGGACTTCATGCCAACGTAGCGGTTCTCGACGATATCGAGACGGCCAACGCCGTGCTTGCCACCGATGCGATTCAGTTCTTCCAGCACCGTGGCCGGGCTCATGGCTTCACCGTTGATGGCAACGATGTCGCCCTGAGCGTAGGTCAGGGTGATGTACTCGGCTTCGTTCGGGGCCGCTTCCGGGCTCACCGACCAACGCCACATTTCTTCTTCCGCTTCCGCCCACGGATCTTCCAGGATGCCGCCCTCGTAGGAGATGTGCAGCAGGTTAGCGTCCATGGAGTACGGCGATTTAGTACCGGCTTTCTTGAAATCCACCGGGATGTCGTGCTCTGCGGCGTAGGCCATCAGGCTTTCGCGGCTGTTCAGATCCCATTCGCGCCACGGCGCGATCACTTGCACGCCCGGCTTCAGCGCATAAGCGCCCAGCTCGAAACGCACTTGGTCGTTGCCTTTGCCGGTAGCGCCGTGGGAAATGGCATCAGCACCGGTTTCGTTGGCGATCTCGATCAGGCGCTTGGCGATCAGCGGCCGCGCGATGGAGGTCCCCAGCAGGTACTCGCCCTCGTAGATGGCGTTGGCGCGGAACATCGGATACACGAAGTCGCGCACGAACTCTTCGCGCAGGTCCTCGATGTAGATTTCCTTGATGCCCATGGCCTCGGCCTTGGCACGGGCCGGCTCTACTTCTTCACCCTGGCCGATGTCGGCGGTGAAGGTGACCACTTCGCAGTTGTAGGTTTGCTGCAGCCACTTGGCGATGACCGAGGTATCGAGGCCACCGGAGTAGGCCAGCACTACCTTCTTGATGTCCGACATGAAAACTCCGCGATGTACTGAAGGTGGGGACAATTGACGGCGCATAGTGTACTCACTCTGCGGCGGCGGCGGTACCAACCGCGCCCTGACAATCGGCACTGGATTCCGGTAGCATGGCGGCCCCCTGTGTGTGGATATCCCCATGGCCGACCAACGCTCGACCCTAGCAACCCGTTTCCGCGGCTTTCTGCCGGTAGTGGTGGATGTGGAGACCGGCGGCTTCGACGCCCACCGGGATGCGCTGCTGGAAGTGGCCGCGGTGCTACTCGACATGGACCACGACGGTCAACTGCGGCCGGTGGAGCGTGTGCACTACCACGTGGACCCGTTCGAAGGCGCCAACATCGACCAAGCGGCGCTGGATTTCACCGGCATTGATCCGTGGAACCCGCTGCGCGGCGCGGTGGCAGAAGAAGTCGCCCTGCGCGGCGTGTTCGAGGCGGTGCGCAAGGCACTGAAGAACACCCATTGCACGCGGGCGGTGCTGGTCGGTCATAACGCGTTTTTCGATCAGGGCTTCCTGAAAGCGGCGGTGGTGCGCACTGACATCAAGCGCGACCCATTCCACCCGTTCTCCTGCTTCGATACCGCCACCCTGTCCGGGTTGGTGTTCGGCCATACCGTGCTGGCCAAGGCCTGCGAGCTGGCCGGCATCCCGTTCAGCCAGAGCCAAGCCCACTCGGCGCTGTACGACGCCACCCGCACCGCAGAATTGTTCTGCACCATCGTCAACCGCTATCGCGGTTTGGGCGGCTGGCCACCGCCGGACAATCTGGCGCCGACGCTGGCGCGCAAGAGCATCGACTTCTGACCGGCGCGGCGCCCACTCAAGGCGCCGCGGTCACCGGATCTCCATGAATCAACACCTCGGCACCGGGGAACGCAGCGCGCACCCGATCACCGGCGGCGCGGATGTAGTCATGGGCCTGCTCGAACGACAACTGCCGGTCCAGCTCCACGTGGGCTTGGACAAAGTAAACCCGGCCCGACTGGCGGGTACGCAGGTCATGCAGTCCTAGCACGCCCTCGCTCTCGCGCAGCAAAGCCTCAATGCGTTGCCGAATGTCTGACGGCAACTCGCGGTCCAATAACAACTGCACCGCGTCATAGCCGAGCTTGAGCGCCGAAAGAAAGATCATCACTGCGATCACCAGTGCCACGCCGGCGTCGAACCAGACCCATCCGGCCCCCGCGACAAGGATGGCGACGATGATTGCCACGTTGGTGGCCAAGTCCGACAAATAGTGCAGTGAATCGCCGGCCACCGCCGTGGAACCGGTGCGCTTGACCACATAACGCTGGAAACTCACCAGCGCCACCGTCAGCACGATCGACAGCACCATCACCGCCACCGCCCAACCGGTGGCCTCCGGCGGCGACGGCGCACGCAACCGCTGCAGGCCCTCGGTAAACAGGAACACGGCGGAGGCGCCGATGAACAACGCCTGCGCCAAGCCTGCCAACGCTTCGGCGCTGCCGTGACCGAAGCGGTGTTCGTCATCCGGAGGCACCAGCGAATAGCGCACTGCCAGCAGCGTCATCAGCGACGCCACGCCATCCATCACTGAATCCACCAGCGACGCCAGCAGCGACACCGAGCCGCTCCACTGCCACACCACCGCTTTGGCCAGGATCAACGTCAACGCCACCAAGCTGGATGCGGTGGTGGCCGCGCGCATCAAACGCGCCCCCTGCTCCGGGGAAATAGTCTGCATCTACCCTCCTGCCCTACATCGGTTACAACCGGCGCCCATTGTTGCCCAGCACCGTCGTTACTGACAGCCGCAAGAAGTAAACAAATGGGCCGATGGCAATGACAACGCTGATCGCAATATTGATGCGTCTAGGTCGCAGGAAATTGCAGCGCAGCGCGCACTGAGCGAAGATCACGCCTGCCTCTTTTCTAGGACTCGACCATGACCGCTTCCTTCCGTGTATTGCTGTGCGCCCTGTTGGCGCTGACGCTGGCCGCCTGTGGCGAAACCAAAGCCCCTGCCGATACCGCCGCCGCGCCCTACCCTGAGGTCAAGCAGCCACGCGATCCGGAGCTGGCTGACGGGAAGGTGCTGGTGGAGCAATTCCTGTGGCTGCGCTGCGTGCACTGCTGGCACGCTGAAGAACTGGTCAATGACTGGGCCCGCGACGGCTTCGCCGACAACGTAGTGTTCCGCCGTGTGCCGGTGGTGTGGAGCCCGGCCCACGCCGAGGACGCCCGCTACATCGCGCTGGCCAACCTGCTGCTCGACAACCGCACCCTAGACTTGGCCGGCTACGGCAAGTTGCTCGAACAACTGTTCGAGATCACCTTCGTGAAGCAGCAGCCGCTGAATGAACAGACCGCCTACGAGGTGTTCCGCGCCGCGGGCCTGTACGACGACGATCCGGCGCTGTTTGTCGGCGAGTTGTCCTCGATGCTGGTGATTAGCCGCGTGGCCGAAGCCGAACACCTGACCCATCAATACGGCATTAACAGCGTGCCCAACTTCGTCACTGACGGCCGCTACTTGATCAACTTCAACGCATTGGCGGAGGGCGCGGCACCGTCGGCGTTGCTGGAGCTGATCAACGGCTACGCCGCGGCGCCGCAGCGCTAAGCTGTCCATGGAGACCACCATGCCCACCGCAGAACGCACCTGGGTCACCGACGACGGCTACCCGTTGGTGACCCAGCACTACCTGCCACCTAACGCCCAGCCATGGGGCGCGCTGGCGGTGGGCGGGGCGCTCGGGGTGCCAACCCGCCTCTACCGGCATCTGGCCGAGTACTTGGCGCAGGCTGGGCTGCTGGTGGTGACGTTCCATTATCGCGGCACCGAAAGCGACACTGCCGCTCGCGAGCGCATCCGCATGGCCGACTGGGGCCGGCGCGACATCGACGCGGTACTGCGCCATCTGCGCAACGAGAACCCGGCACTGCCACAGTTCTATCTTGGCCACAGTATCGGTGGGCAGTTGCTGGGATTGGCGCCGGCGGCGGCGGCCCTACGCGCCACCGTGATGGTGGGCGCCTCGTTCCCGAACTGGCGGTTCTGGCCGCTGCCGACGCGAGTGCAAATGGCGGCGCTGTTCAATGCCGTGCTGCCAGCGGCCGCGCGCTTGCCCAGCTTCCCCGGCGCGCGCTTGGGACTGGGTCCAGCACCCTTGCCGGGCCGAGCGATTCAAGATTGGTGCCGCTGGTGCACCAGCGACGGCTACCTGCTCAATCCGCGTTTCGAACTGCATGCAGAGCAGCGCTATGCGGCGCTCGACTGGCCGCTGATCAGCTATCACTTCAGTGATGACAAACTGGTGCCGATGCCGGCATTGGAAGCGCTTTACCGGGCCTATGCCGGTGCAGCCTTGCACCGCCGCCACCTCACTCCCACCCACGGCAGTATTGGCCACATGGGCTTCTTCCACCCCACGCAGGGGGCGGAATACTGGCCGGGTCTGGTCAAGGATTTGCGCCGCTGGGCGCAGGATTAACGGCGCGGCAACACCGTCAGCGGATCAATCGGTTTGCCGTCGCGGCGCACTTCAAATAACAGCTGGGTGCGGAAGGTACCACTGGAACCCATGGTCGCCACCTGCTGCCCCGATTGAATGCTGTCCCCTTCTTTCACCAACACATCATCGGTGTGGGCGTAAGCCGACAGCCAACGGGCGTTGTGCTTGATGATCAGCAGGTTGCCATAACCGGTGAGCGCATTGCCGCGGTACACCACCACGCCGGCGGCGGCCGCGCGCACCGGCTCGCCTTCACGGCCGGCCAGCGTGATGCCCTTGGGGCCAGCCCGCTGCGCTGAAAATCCTGACAGCACTTGGCCAGGCACCGGCCAACGCCATGCCACATCGGCGACTTGGCTGGGACTCGGTGCCGGCCGGGGTGCTGGCGCCGGTGTTGGCGCTGGAGCTGGAGCGGGCGTGGGTGTTGAGCGAGGGGCTGGCGTCGGAGCCGGCGTCGGGCGCGGTGTTGGGGCCGGGCGGGCGCCCGGCACACTGCGATCGAGATGGATGCGTTGACCAGGATGGATGGTGTAGGGCGCGGCAATGCCGTTGGCGGCCGCCAGTTCGCGATAATCCCAGCCGTAACGCCAAGCAATCGAGAACAGCGTATCGCCCTTCTTCACCGTATGGTTGCCGCGCGTGACTTGCGGCGGCTTTGGTCCGCGCGGCCCGCCCACCTGGTATTCCACCACCGGGGCGGCCCCGGTGGCACAACCGGAAAATAGCAGGGTGACGCATAACAGGCCGGCGCAGACGCCTCTCAAAGTCAGCTCCTTGCGGACCCGTCGCCACGCACACCGGCAAAGCGGTTCAGCAGCAATACCGCCGCCACGCCAACCGCCGCCGCCAGCAGCGCCAGCGGCCACTGGGCTGACAGCCCCGTCAGCGCGCTGTATTGGGCCGGCAACACGTACACCACATTGGCACCCTGCGGCACCTGCCACGGCCACAACACCACCAAGGTGCCGCCCATGAAGCCCACCAGCAGGCACATGATTGAGTCATGCCAACGCGCCAGCAACCAGCGCAACAGGTGCACGAAACTCAGCAGCCCAGTGGCGCAGCCGGCGGCGAAGCAAAAGATGATCCACAGGTTGAAATCCTTTACCGCCGCCAGCACCGGTGCGTACATGCCGAGAATCACCAGAATGAAACTGCCGGAAATGCCCGGCAAGATCATGGCGCAGATCGCCATCGCGCCGGACAGGAAATAGATCCACGGAGTGGGTTCAATGCCGGACACGCGCGGCAGCGAAATCACCCCAAAACCCACCAGCACACCGGCCACGAACAGCAGCCAGTTGCGCATCCGATCCCAAGGAATCGGCCGCAACAACACAAAAATGCTGGCGACGATCAAACCGAGGAAAAACGACCACAGCGGCACCGGGTGCGCGACGATCAGGTGGCTGACCAACTGCGCCAGCAGCACGATCGCCGACAGGATGCCAGCCAGCAGCGACACCAAAAAACCGAGATTACCGGCGCGCCAGGCGGCTGCGAAGCCTTGCTCGCGCCACACCCGCAGCAACGCCGGCGACAGCCCGCTGAGGGTGCGGATCAGTTCTTCATAAACGCCTACCACCAGCGCAATGGTGCCGCCAGACACGCCGGGCACCACATCGGCGGCGCCCATGGCCATGCCGCGCAAATACACACCGAGCCATCGGCTCATCGCAATACTCCACGTTGAAACGGAACGAAGCGCACCGGGTCCAGCCGCTGCACCTGGAATTCATCGCCGCAGCGATCCACTACCGTCAGCCATTGCGCGGCGCCGTCTCCCACCGGCATTACCAGCCGGCCGCCGTCGGCCAATTGCGCCAGCAGGTCATCGGGAATATCAGCACGTGCGCACGCCGCCAGAATGCCGTCGAAAGGCGCCGCATCCGGCCAGCCGAGGCCGCCGTCGGCGTGACGCAGTTGGACCCGTGGCAACAGACCAAGTTCAGACAGCCGCCGCCGCGCCAGTTCCTGCAACGGGCGAATGCGCTCCACCGACCAGATCTGCCGCGCCACACCGGCCAGCACCGCGGTCTGGTAACCGCTGCCGGTGCCCACTTCCAGCACCCGCTCCGGCAGCGCCCGCGCCACCAGCAACTCCGTCATGCGCGCCACCACCCACGGCTGGGAAATGGTCTGGCCATGGCCGATCGGCAGCGCGGTGTCGTCATAGGCTTGGTGCGCCAAGGCCTCGTCGATGAACAGATGACGCGGGGTGGTACGGATGATTTCCAGCACCCGCTCGTCTGCCACGCCCTGCTCCCGCAGACGGCCGATCAGCCGCTCGCGGGTCCGAGCGGAAGTCATGCCGATACCTGCGCGATTCACATCCGTCACCGCTATTCCCCGTGGTTGTCCATCTGCCGCAACGCCACCAATTCCGCCAGCACGGTGGTAGCAAAGGCGCCGGCAGGCAAGCTCATCTGCACCCGCAACACCTGGTCGGCTTCCCAGTCCACCTGTAGGTCGGCCACCGGCAGCCGGGTGGCACGCCGAGCGGCACTCACTTGATGGCTGGCCAAGGCCGCAATCACCGCACTGCTGGGCGCCAGCACCGACGCTTCCAGCGCGGCACAAAGGCCGGATGATGACATGCCGCCGTCACCGGGCAAAGGCGCGGTGGGATGCACCTCGCCGGCAGCTACCCGGGCTGCCACCTGCGGATCGTCATCGCCCTGGAACAGCGCACTGCGACCATCGAGCTGAAGGATGTCGCCGGGCAACCAGCGCTGCCAATTATCCTGCCGCACCCGCTCCGCCAACACTTGGTTGAACAGGTCGGAGCGCACCGCCGACAACCACAAGCTGCGCAGCGCCTGCTTGCGTGGCGCCTCGCCCTCGCCCAGCAGCCAGGCGGTGGCACGCTCGGCATTATCACCGTAGCGGCCAAACCGCTGGACGCCAAAATAGTTGGGCACCCCCTGGGCACGAATCAGTGCGGCGCGCTCGGCCACTGCCGCGACGTCGCCGTCAGCCTGGCGCAGACGCAGATCAAAACGGTTGGCGCGGTGGGTGCCGCGGTTGAGCTTGCGCCGGTGGCGCGCCGCCGACACCAGCGTCACACCATCGGGCAACGCGGACAGGTCCGGGTCCTCGCGCCCCGGCAAATGCAGGCTGAACCATTGGGTGGTGACCGCTTGGCGGTCTTTGAGGCCGCTGTAACCCACCGCTCGCAGCGGCAACTTGGCCATGCGCGCCAGCGCCAGCGCCAGATCGGTGGTATTCCAATTGACCTTGCAAAGCTGCAGCCACAGGTGCTCGCCCTCACCATCGGGGGCAAACCCCATCTGCTCATCGACAATGAAATCGTCTGGCCGACTGCGCAGTACCCCGCTGGCCGGCACGGCGCCATGGGCGCCCGGTGTCGGCGTCATGAACGCTGCACCAGCACCACGGCGTGCACCGCAATGCCTTCTTGGCGACCCAGCGCACCGAGCTTCTCAGCGGTAGAGGCTTTCACCGACACCGCTCCCACATCACAGCCAAGGATCTCGGCCAAACGCGCGCGCATGGCCGGCACATGGGGCGCCAGTTTTGGGCGCTCGGCGATCACCGTCAGGTCGAGATTGCCGAGCTGCCAGCCGGCTTGCTGCACATGACGGTAAACCTCGGCCAGCAACACGGCAGAATCGGCCCCTTTCCACGTCGGATCGGTGTCCGGGAAAAAGTGGCCGATGTCACCCAGCGCCAACGCACCGAGCAGCGCATCGGACACCGCGTGCAACACCACGTCACCGTCGGAGTGCGCGCGCAAGCCACGGCTATGATCGATGCGGACGCCGGCCAACATCACATGGTCGCCGTCCTCAAAAGCGTGGACATCGAACCCCTGGCCGATACGGATGGCTGTCATGCGTGCTCCTGTTGTTGCTGGGCAAGGAAGAACCGCGCCAGCGGCAAGTCCGCCGGCCAGGTGATCTTGATATTGTCGGCGGCGCCGGCCACCAATCGCGGCTGCCAACCTGCGCGTTCCATGGCAGAGGCCTCGTCGGTGATCTCGGCACCGGCTTGCAGTGCGGTTTGCAGCGCAGCGCGCAGTGCACCCACCGGGAACAATTGCGGCGTCAACGCGCGCCACACCGTGCTGCGGTCCAGGGTCGCAAGAATGCGGCTGCCGTCGCTTTGCTTGAGGGTATCGGCCACCGGCGCGGCGAGGATGGCGCCGTCGCTGCCGCACTCCTCGATCAAGCGCCGAATGTCCGCCGCGCGCACGCAAGGGCGCGCCATGTCGTGCACCAGCACCCAATCGTGGTCGCCGGCACCGGGCAGCGCCGCCAAGCCGTTGAGCACTGATTCGGCCCGAGTTGGGCCACCGAACGCGGTTACCACACCGGCACGAGACGCCACTGGCAACTGCGGCCACAGCGGATCGTCGGCGGCCACCACCACCACCAATGCCTGCAACGGCACACTATCGAGCAGCCGCGCCACGCTGTGCTCCGCCACCGTGCGCTGATCCAGTTTGAGGTATTGCTTGGGCAGGTCTGCGGCCATGCGACTGCCATGGCCAGCAGCGGGCATCAGACCGAAAAGACGGGCATCACTGGGCAACATCGCGATCGAGCACCAAGTAGAAGGTCTCGCCATCGCGGATCAGGCCCAAATCACGCCGGGCGATTTCTTCCACGGTGTCGAGGCCCTGTTTGAGATCGGCCACATCAGCGGCCATAAGGCGGTTGCGGTCGCGCAGGCGCTCGGTCTCCTGCTCCAGCTCCGCCACGTTCTGTTGCAGCGCCAAACCATGGCGCAGGCTGCCTTCGCCGAACCACAGCCGCAACTGTAAGGCCAGCAAGGTGACCAGCAGCAGTGCCAGCAGCAGCCGCGGTCCGGTCACCCGGTTCATGCGCGGTGGCGCCCGTGCCGGGCGCCTCCGATCAGTGCAGACGCATCCATACGACCCACTCCTGCGCCATCGCCGGCGCGCTGCTGTCAGCCGAGGAACTTGAACTCTTTGCGGCCGTGGTAAGCGGCGCGGCCGAGTTCTTCTTCGATGCGGATCAGGCGGTTGTACTTGGCCACCCGGTCAGAACGGCACAGGGAACCCGTTTTGATCTGGCCCGCCGCTGTCGCCACCGCCAGATCGGCAATGGTGGTGTCGGCGGTTTCGCCGCTGCGGTGGGAAATCACCGCGGTGTAACCGGCGTCCTTGGCCATTTTGATAGCGGCCAGGGTTTCGGTCAGCGAGCCGATCTGGTTGAACTTGATCAGGATCGAGTTGGCGATCTGCTCATCAATGCCGCGCTGCAGGATCTTGGTGTTAGTCACGAACAAGTCGTCACCCACCAGCTGCACCTTGTCCGCCAGGCGGTCGCTCATCACTTTCCAACCGTGCCAGTCTGCTTCGTGCTGACCGTCTTCGATGGAGATGATCGGGTAGCGGTCGCACAGCTGCGCCAGGTAGTCGACGAACTCTTCGGAACTGAGGCTGCGGCCTTCACCGGCCAGCACGTACTTGCCGTCGCGGTAGAATTCGCTGGCAGCGCAGTCCAACGCCAGAGTGATGTCGGTGCCGAGGCCGTAGCCGGTCAGACCGATCGCTTCGACGATGGCTTCCAGCGCCGCTTCGTTGGACGGCAGATCCGGTGCGAAACCACCCTCGTCGCCCACCGCGGTGTTCAGGCCGCGCTTCTTCAGCACGCTTTTGAGCGCGTGGAACACTTCCGCACCACAGCGCACCGCTTCCGCGATGGACGTCACACCCACCGGCTGGATCATGAATTCTTGGATATCGACGTTGTTATCAGCGTGTTCGCCACCGTTGATGATGTTCATCATCGGCACCGGCAGGCTGAACGCCACGTCGTCCGGGTAGAGGCCGTTGATGTATTCGTACAGCGGCTTTTTCTGTACCGCCGCTGCGGCTTTGGCCGCCGCCAGCGACACCGCCAGAATGGCGTTGGCACCCAGGCGCTCTTTGTTCTCGGTACCGTCCAGATCGATCATGGCGGTATCCAGCGCGACCTGCTCGGTCACGTCACGGCCGAGCAGCAGTTCGCGGATTTCGGAGTTCACGTTGCCAACGGCAGTGAGCACCCCTTTGCCCAAGTAACGGCTGTTATCGCCGTCACGCAGTTCCAGCGCTTCACGGGAACCGGTGGACGCGCCGCTGGGGGCACATGCCGAACCCACGGCTCCGGACTCCAGCACCACATCAGCTTCGATGGTCGGGTTGCCGCGGGAATCCAGAATTTCGCGGGCTTTGATGTCAACGATCCTTGGCATGAAGGTCTCCGAGGCTTAGCGATTGTCAAACGAAGGAAAGGATTTCACCAACGCGTCCAGCGCCTGCATCTGGGCCAGGAACGGCTCCAGACGGTCGAGGCGCAGGGCACAAGGGCCGTCGCATTTGGCTTGGTCGGGGTCTGGGTGGGCTTCCAAGAACAGCCCGGCCAGACCTTGCGACATGCCCGCCCGCGCCAATTCTGCCACCTGCTGGCGACGACCGCCGGCGGAGTCAGAACGGCCGCCGGGCATTTGCAGGGCGTGGGTCACGTCGAAGAACACCGGGTAGCCAAACTGCTTCATCAGGCCGAAGCCGAGCATGTCCACCACCAGGTTGTTGTAACCGAAACTGCTGCCGCGTTCGCACAGAATCAGCTCGCTGTTTCCGGCTTCTTCGCACTTGTGCAGGATGTGGCCCATTTCACGGGGCGCCAAGAACTGCGGCTTTTTGATGTTTATCACCCGCCCGGTGCGTGCCATGGCCACCACGAGGTCGGTTTGCCGAGCAAGAAACGCCGGCAACTGCAGGATATCAATCACTTCTGCCGCCGGTGCGGCCTGCCACGGCTCATGCACGTCGGTGAGCAGCGGACAGCCGAAGGTGGCTTTGACCTCTTCGAAAATCTTCAGCCCTTCGTCCAGCCCCGGTCCCCGGTAGGAGTTGAGCGAGGAACGGTTGGCTTTATCGAACGACGCCTTGAATACCCACGGAATGCCGAGTTTGCTGGTGACTTCGGCGTACTGCTCAGCGACTTGCATCGCCATGTCGCGGGACTCAAGGACGTTCATGCCGCCGAACAGTACGAACGGCAGGTCGTTGCCGATTTTCAGGCCGCCGACCTCAATGATTTTCTGCGTGGTCATGGATCACTTGCCTCCGCCGTGGGCTTCGCGGTGCGCTTGCGCCGCCGCCACATAACTGCTGAACAGCCCGTGGCCATCACGGGGCGTGGAGGTGAACTCCGGGTGGAACTGGCACGCCACAAACCACGGGTGATCCGGGATTTCCACCACTTCCACCAGCTCGCCATCCAGCGAGCGGCCCACTATGCGCAGGCCCGCGGCTTGCAACTGATCGAGGTAGTGGTTGTTCACTTCGTAGCGATGGCGGTGGCGCTCGCGCACCCGTTCGCTGCCATAGGCGGCGGCGGTGCGGGAGTCTGCTTCCAGCACGCATTCCTGGGCGCCGAGACGCATGGTGCCGCCGAGGTCGGAGTCCGCATCACGCTGCTCGGTGCTGCCGTCTTCGGTATGCCACTCAGTGATCAGGCCCACCACCGGATGCGGGCTGGCCGGATTGATTTCGGTGGAATTGGCGCCGTCGAGGCCGACCACATTGCGCGCATATTCCACCACCGCCAGCTGCATGCCAAGGCAGATGCCAAGGTAGGGAATGTTGTGCTCGCGGGCAAAGCGGATGGCGGCAATCTTGCCTTCGGTACCACGATCGCCAAAGCCACCGGGCACCAAAATGCCGTCCAGGTATTTGAGCTTGTCGGTACCCAGCCGCTCCATGTCTTCCGCGTCGAAGTACTTGATGTTGACGCGGCAGTTGCGGGTGATGCCGGCGTGCATCAACGCTTCGTTGAGCGACTTGTAGGCATCCGGCAGTTCCACGTATTTGCCGACCATGCCGATGGTGACTTCGTGCTCTGGATTGAGGTGCACATCCACTACCCGGTCCCACTCGTCGAGTTTGGGTTCCGGATAGCTGAGGCCGAATTTCTCCAGCACGATGCTGTCCATGCCCTGCTCGTGCAGCACCCGCGGCACCTGGTAAATGGTGCGGCTGTCGGGGCAGGAAATCACCGCACGCGCTTCCACGTTGGTGAACAGCGCAATTTTCTCGCGCTCACCGGTGGGGATGGTGCGGTCGGAGCGGCACACCAGAATGTCCGGCTGCAGGCCGATGGAGCGCAGTTCTTTCACCGAGTGCTGGGTAGGCTTGGTCTTGATTTCGCCGGCGGACGGGATGTACGGCACCAACGTCAGGTGCACCAGCAGCGATTTGCTGGAGCCGAGCTCCACGCGCATTTGGCGCACTGCTTCCAGGAACGGCAGCGATTCGATGTCGCCGGCGGTGCCGCCGATTTCGACAATCGCCACATCGGCCTGGCCGGCGCCTTGGCGCACCATCGCCTTGATCTGGTCAGTGATGTGCGGAATCACCTGCACGGTGGCACCGAGGTACTCACCACGGCGCTCCTTGTCGAGCACGCTCTGGTAGATGCGGCCGGTGGTGAAGCTGTTGGCACGGGTCAAGCGGGTGCGAATGAAGCGCTCGTAGTGACCGAGGTCGAGGTCGGTTTCGGCGCCGTCCTCGGTGACGAACACTTCACCGTGCTGGAACGGACTCATGGTGCCGGGATCCACGTTGATGTAGGGATCCATCTTCAGCATGGTCACGTTCAGACCGCGGGCTTCGAGCAGGGAGGCCAGGGAAGCAGAAGTAATGCCCTTGCCCAGTGACGACACTACGCCGCCTGTGACAAATATGAATCGCGTCATGCGCTCACCGCAGCTGGCCCATTGCCGCTGCGGCACACCATCCATCAGGACCGGGGTGCGGCGGGCGCAAGGCTGAAAAAGGAAAAAGCGGCGCCCTGGGAAACGTAGAACTTCGCTGTGGAAAGCGGACGTTTTCCGAAGAGTGCGCTGCTACTAGGACGGGAGGAAATGCTAACAGAATGGCCTCAGGCCCACAATGCGCCCGCAGGCCGCGACGCCGGGTGGCACGGCGGCGCTGGAGTCACCCGCAACCAGCGCTCAGCGTCGGCGCGCGCCGCCCAGGCGGCATCCGAGACACCCAGGCCAGCCACGGCCCACGGCATGCCATCACGCCACAGCACAGGCAGTCGCTGACGTTGCCAAGGCGGCACGCCCGCCGCCCGCCATTGTTCGCGCACCTCCCGCTGGCGTCCATGCTGGCGCCAGTGCAGGCCGGCTACCGCCGGGCCCAGCTGCCAATCGCCGCCGGCTGGCAACGGCCAGTCGCGCTCATCCTGCACATCGTCGCCACTCACCCACTGCAACTGCACCGCGCCGCAGCAGGCATCGGCGCTCGGTAACGGCTGTGCTGAAAGCGGTTGCTGCTCTAGCTCTGCCAACAAGTACAGTCCGTGCCGGTGACGCCGGAATACCACCGCGCCCACTGGTACCTGCGGCTGGCGGTCGGCCTCGGCGGTGAGCAGTTCGCTGCGCACCCGTTCCAGCACTTTCAGTGGCGGTGCCCGCAGCCGTTCACGGCGCAGCCAGCCGTGCAAAAGGTTGCGCTGGCGGGCTGGCGACAGTTGCGCCAATTGCGCCAGACACAAGCTACCATCCGCCCGTGCTAACGCCGCTAGGTCCTCGGCGGCGCGCTGATCGAGCAGCTCTAAGCTGTCCTGCTGCAACGTCGCGGCCCGCGCCAAGGTGGCGGCGGTGCCGGCAAAGCGTTGTTCCAACTGCGGCAGAATGCGGTTGCGCAGAAAGTTGCGGTCCATGTCGTCGGCAGCGTTGGTGGGATCGTCCACCCACTGCAACTGCCAGCGCGCCGCCAACAGCTCCAACTGCTGGCGTCGATAGCCCAGCAGCGGCCGGTGCAGCCAGCGCCCAGCGCGAGCACTGACTGGCGCCATGGCCGCCAACCCGGCACTGCCACTGCCGCGCAGCAATCGCAGCAACACTGTTTCAGCCTGATCGTCCAGATGATGAGCCAACAACACGGCGCCGCCGGCTGGGGCCTCGGCTAACAGCGCTTGGTGGCGGGCGCGACGCGCCTGCTCTTCCACACTGCCGCCCACCGCCACCTGCACCCGACACAGGGTACAGGCCAGTCCCCAGGCCGCTGCCTGCTGCTGTACGTGCTGCGGCCAAGGCTCGGCCGCGGCCTGCAAGCCGTGGGCGACGTGCACCACTTTCAAACGCGGGCCGAGTCCAGCGCGCACCAGCGCCGCCAGCAACACGGTGGAATCCAGCCCACCACTGACCGCCACCACCAACGGCGCTGGCAGCGCCTGCAACGGCGCCGCCAAGGCCGCCAGCCAAGCGGCTTCCTGTTCAGGACGGTGGGGAAAAGGAGCGCTGCTGTGCATCGGCTTCCTAGCGGTCAGTCAGACAATAAAAAGCCGCCGCGGCCGGGAGGCGGGCTCCGGGCGCTGCGGCGGCTGCAATAACGACAACTGGCGATCAGGCGCCGTGGGTCACGTTGCCGTAGGACATCAGCCGCGCATAGCGGCGGTCCACCAGTTCGGTGGTATCCAGATCATCCAGTCGCGCCAAGGCCTTGATCAGACTCTTGCGCAAGCGCTGAGCCGCCAGATCGTGGTCGCGATGGGCGCCACCAAGCGGCTCTTCGATCACTTCGTCGACAATGCCCTGCTCGTGCAGTCGGCCGGCGGTCAGCCCCATCGCTTCAGCGGCTTCCGGCGCCTTGTCGGCGCTGCGCCACAGAATCGAAGCACAGCCTTCCGGGGAAATGGCCGCATAGGTGGAATACTGCATCATCTGCAAGTGATCGCAGACACCGATCGCCAGCGCCCCGCCGGAGCCGCCTTCACCGATCACGGTGGCAATCATCGGCACTTTCAGCGCCGAGGCCACCAGCAGGTTGCGGGCAATCGCCTCGCTTTGGCCGCGCTCTTCAGCGTCGATGCCGGGGTAAGCACCGGGGGTGTCGACGAAGGTCAGGATCGGCAGCTTGAAGCGCTCCGCCATTTCCATCAGTCGCAATGCTTTGCGGTAGCCTTCCGGTTTCGGCATGCCGAAGTTACGACGCACCTTTTCTTTCACCGCGCGGCCTTTCTGGTGGCCGATCACCATCACCGCACGGCCTTCCAGCCGTGCCAGACCACCGACAATGGCGGCGTCGTCAGCGAAGGTGCGGTCACCATGCAGCTCATCGAACTGGTCGAAGATGCGGCTGATGTAATCGAGCGTGTACGGACGCTGCGGATGGCGGGACAACTGGGAGATCTGCCAGGAAGAGAGATTTTTGAAAATGCTCTCGGTCAGCGCGATGCTCTTTTCCTGGAGCTTCGCGATCTCTTCGGAGATGTTCACCTCCGGCGCATTGCCCACCAGTCGCAGGTCCTCGATCTTGGCTTCCAAATCAGCGATGGGCTGTTCGAATTCGAGGAAATTCGGGTTCATTCCTGGACCTCTGATGAGTGAATGGGGGCCAGTTTAGCGGCAAAGCAGCCGAAACGTCGATCTAGGCCGCCCCCGGCCTGGTTTCAACTTGTTACGCCCCGCTGACAGCCCGGTCAGTACTCGATCGCCACCGACTTGTCACCGAAGCGGTTGCGCAGCTCTTCCACCAGCGCCTGCTCCGGGCGCACCCGCCACGGGTCACCGAGCACCATCGACACCCGCCCATCGCTGTGGGTCAGCTTGAGCATCACCGGGCAGCCGTGTTCGCTCCGGTAGGGTTCCAGCACCCGTTGCAGCAACGCTGGTAACGACGCACTGACCGGCGTCGCCAATGCCAACCGCCGCGCGTACTGGGCGCGGGCTTCGGCAATATTAAAGATTTCGTCGGCCATGATGCCGAAACCGCCGGTGTATTCGTCATTGCGCACCGCACCGCGGATCACCAGCAGCACATCCTTTTCGATGCGCTCAGCAAACTGCGCGAACACCCGGCCGAACACCGACACTTCCACCCGGCCGGTTTTGTCGTCCAAGGTCAGGAACGCCATACGCTCGCCGCTACGCTTGCTGCGGGTGATACGCAGCGCCACCACCAGTCCGGCCACAGTGGCCACTTCGCCCTTGCCGGTGGGAGTAAGGGAATTGAGCCGAGCCGAGACAAAGCGGTTTACCTCGCGCTCGAACTGATCAATAGGGTGGCCGGTGAGGAACAGGCCGAGCGTGTCACGCTCGCCATTGAGGCGTTCGTCATCACTCCAGGGGCGGCCGATCTTCCACTCCACCGCCGGCGCTTCAGCGGTGCCGCCCCCGCCGCCGCCAAACAGGTCGTCCATACCGGCGGCTTCGTTGCGGGCGTCCTGCTCCGCCGCTTGCATCGCATCAGACAGGCTCGCCATCAGCGTGGCGCGGTCACTGAACTCGCGCTGAGGGCCCATGGTATCGAGCGCCCCAGCGCGGATCAGCGCTTCCATGGAGCGCTTGTTCATGCGCTTCAAGTCCACCCGGCGGCAGAAGTCGAACAGGTCTTCGAACACCATGCCGGCAGCGCGCGCCTGCACGATGGCATCGATTGGCCCTTCGCCGAGGCCCTTGATGGCACCAAGGCCGTAAACGATGTCGCCGTCGTCGTTGACGGTGAAGCGGTAGCCACAGCTGTTCACATCCGGCGGCAGCACTTTGAGCCCCATCGAGTGGCACTCATCGATGAAGGTCACCACCTTGTCGGTGTGCTGCATATCCGCCGAGATCACCGCTGCCATAAATTCGGCCGGGTAATGCACTTTCAGCCAAGCGGTCTGGTAGGCCACCAGCGCGTAGGCAGCGGAGTGGGATTTGTTGAAGCCGTATCCGGCGAATTTCTCCACCAAGTCGAAAATGCGGATCGCCAGCTCGCCGTCAACGCCCTTGTCACGCGCGCCACTTTCGAAGATTTCGCGCTGCTCGGCCATCTCCTCCGGCTTTTTCTTGCCCATCGCCCGGCGCAGCATGTCCGCGCCGCCGAGGGTGTAGCCGGCCAGCACCTGGGCAATCTGCATCACCTGTTCCTGATACAGGATCACGCCGTAGGTGGGCTTGAGGATCGGCTCCAGCCATTGGTGCTGGTATTGCGGGTCGGGATAGGCCAGCGGTTCACGGCCGTGTTTGCGGTTGATGAAGTTATCGACCATGCCCGATTCCAGCGGGCCCGGCCGGTACAGCGCCACCAACGCAATGATGTCCTCGAACACGTCCGGCCGGAGCTTTTTAATCAGCTCTTTCATGCCCTGCGATTCAAGCTGGAACACGGCGGTGGTTTCACCGCGCTTAAGCAGCTCAAAACTAGGCGCGTCGTCGAGCGGGATTTCGGAGATATCCAGCGGCGCTTCGCCGCTGCGGGCGCGGCGCTGGTTGGCGGCGCGCACCGCCCAGTCAATGATGGTCAGCGTCTTCAGGCCGAGGAAGTCGAACTTCACCAACCCCGCCGATTCAACGTCGTCCTTGTCGAACTGGGTGACCAGGTTGTCGCCGTCTTCATCGCAATGCAGCGGCGCGAAATCCGTCAATCGACCGGGGGCGATCACCACCCCACCGGCGTGCTTACCAACGTTACGGGTCAAGCCTTCCAGCTGCAGCGCCATGTCCCAGATTTCGTTGGCGGCTTCACTGTCGGAGTGTTCATCGCTGTTGAGAAATTCGCGCAGCGGCTCTTCTTGCTCCAGCGCTTTTTCCAGCGTCATGCCCGGCGTCGGCGGGATCATCTTCGACAGCCGGTCGGCCAAGCCGTAGGGCTTGCCCTGCACCCGCGCCACGTCACGCACCACCGCCTTGGCGGCCATGGTGCCGAAAGTAATGATCTGCCCCACCGCTTCGCGGCCGTATTTATCGGCCACATAGCTGATGACCCGGTCGCGCTTATCCATGCAGAAATCGACGTCGAAGTCGGGCATAGAAATCCGTTCCGGGTTCAAGAAGCGTTCGAACAGCAGGTCGTACTGGATCGGGTCGAGATCAGTGATCTCCAGCGCATAGGCCACCAG
Source organism: Alcanivorax sp. REN37 (assembly GCF_041102775.1). Taxonomy (NCBI): domain Bacteria; kingdom Pseudomonadati; phylum Pseudomonadota; class Gammaproteobacteria; order Oceanospirillales; family Alcanivoracaceae; genus Isoalcanivorax; species Isoalcanivorax beigongshangi. Next base: position 1,103,666 of record NZ_JBGCUO010000001.1, on the reverse strand, counting down.
CGAGCCGGCACCGGAACCCCGCCCCGGCCCCACCGGCACATCGTTTTCCTTCGCCCAGCGAATGAAGTCCGACACGATCAGGAAGTAGCCGGGAAAGCCCATGTCGTTAATGGTCTTCAGCTCGAACTGCAGGCGCTCGTCATAGGGACGGCGACGCTCGGCGTAGTCCGGCGCAGCGGCATCGAGGATGCTTTCCAACCGCAGGTTAAGCCCGCGGCGAGATTCTTCCTCGATGAATTGTTCGATGGTGAAGCCCGGCGGAATCGGGAAGTCCGGAAGAAAGCTTTTGCCCAGCCGTAGGTCGACGTTGCAGCGCTTGGCGATCTGCACCGAGTTGGCCAGCGCCTCCGGCAGGTCGGCAAACAGCGCGACCATTTCCGCTTCGCTTTTCAGATATTGCTGTTCGCTGTATTTACGCGGTCGGCGGCTGTCGTCGATGGTGGCGCCGTCGTGGATACAGACCCGCGCCTCGTGGGCGTCGAAGTCGTCCTCCACCAGGAAACGCACATCGTTGGTGGCCACCACCGGCAGTTGCAGGGCGTCGGCCAGTGCCACGGTGGCGTGCAGGCAGTCTTCGTCACCGGCACGTTCGGTGCGCTGCACTTCCAAATAGAAACGGTCACCGAACCACTGGCGAAATTCCGTCGCCACCGCCGCTGCTTCGTCGCGCTTGTCGGCCAGCAGCAGACGACCGATTTCACCGTGCCGCGCCGCCGACAACAGGATCAACCCGTCGTTAAGCTCCTGCAGCCACTCGCGCTTGACCACCGAACGGCCGCGCAGCTGGTTGTGCTGCCAAGCGCGAGAAATCAGCAGCGTCAGATTCTGGTAGCCCACCGCATTCTGCACCAGCGCGCAGATGCGCAGCGGCTCTTCAAACAGGCTGCTTTCCAGCCACAGGTCAGCACCGGCGATCGGCTTGATGCCGGCGCCCTGAGCAGCGCTGTAGAACTTGATCAAGGCAAACAGGTTGGAGTCGTCGGTGACACCCACCGCCGGCATGCCTTGAGCCACGCACTGCTTCACCAACCCTTTAACGCGCACCAGACCATCCACCAACGAGTAGTCGGTGTGCACACGCAAATGGACAAAAGCAGGATCGGTCACCGGTTCACCTCAAGGATCAATGCGGGGCGGAGAGACAGCGTGGACGTCAGCCGACGTCACGCAAGGCAGCGCGGGCCACCGGGCCAAACGATTGCCGGTGCAGACCGGGCAAGGCGCCGTGGCGGTCCAATGCTGCCAGATGTTCAGCAGTCGGGTAACCCTTGTGCTGTGCGAAACCATATTCGGGATAGTGCTGGTGCAGCGCGGCCATCTCCGCGTCGCGGGCGACCTTGGCCAATACCGACGCGGCACTGATGGCGGGGATCAGGCCATCGCCCTTCACCACCGCTTCCGCTGGCACGCCGAACTCTGGACTGCGGTTGCCGTCCACCAGCACCGCCTGCGGGCGCTGTGGCAGATTCTGTACCGCGCGTTGCATCGCCAGCATGGTGGCTTGGTAAATATTGAGCTGATCGATTTCAGCCGGTTCCGCGCGGCCGTAGGCGAAGGCCAGCGCACGTTCCTGAATCAACGGCACCAGCGCCAGCCGGCGCCGTTCGGTGAGCCGTTTGCTGTCTGCCAGCCCGTCAATCGGGCGCGCCGGATCAAGGATCACCGCCGCTGTCACCACAGCACCAATCAAGGGACCACGGCCCACTTCATCCACGCCCGCCAGCAGCATGCCCGGCTGCCAGTGGAAACGGCTCGGCAGCCACGGCGGCGCCAACGGATACTCGGAAAACGGGGTCACCCACGCGGCTCCGCTGCCAACACTGAGACCACGGCGTCAGCGGCGGTGGCACTGGCGTCGCGGCGCAGGCGCTGGTGGACCGCATCGAAGGCATCAGTCAGTGCCGCCACACGATCAGGGTTGTCCAGCCATTCCAACACCGCCTTGGCGGCGGCTTCCGGGGTCAGCTGGTCTTGGATCAACTCCGGAATCAGCGGCTGCTCGGTAAGCAGGTTGGGCAGGCCGACGTGATCGATTTTCACTAGTCGGCGCGCAATGCGATACGTCAGCGCACCGAGGCGGTAACCGATCACCATCGGCTTTTTCAGCAGCAGTCCTTCCAAGGTGGCGGTGCCGGAGGCCATTAACACCACATCGGCGGCGGCCATCACGGTGCGGCCCTTGCCGGCCACACACTGCACCCCTTCCATGCGCTGACGCGTCAGTTCAGCCAGGATTTCCTGCTCCCGTTCCGGGGTGGCGGCGGGAATCACGATCTGCAGCCCGGGCCGGCGGGCCCGCACCTGGCGCGCAGCGGCGAGGAAATCAGGCAGCAGCTGCCGCACTTCGCCGCTGCGGCTACCAGGCAGCACCGCGAGCACCGGACGCGAGGAATCCAGTCCCAATTCGGCGCGAGCTTCGGCGGTAGGCGGCTGCATGGGGATGGTGTCAGCCAGCGGGTGGCCAACGAAGGTGACCGGCACCTGATGCTGCTGGTAGAACGCCGCTTCGAACGGCAGCAGCGTCAGCATATGGTCCACGTCACGGCGGATGCCCTGGATGCGGCCTTGCCGCCAGGCCCACACCGACGGGCTGACATAATGCACCGTGCGCAACCCACGCCGATGCAGGCGCCGCGCCAGTGACAAAGTGAAGTCGGGGGAATCGATGCCGATATAAAGCCGGGCACCTTCGGCCACAAACCACTGCTCCAGCTGGCGCCGCAGGCGGAACAGCTCCGGCAGCCGCGGCACCACTTCGGTCAGCCCCATCACCGACAGACGTTCCATCGGGCACAGGGTTTCGGCACCCTCGGCCAACATCTGCGGGCCGGCGATGCCAATGAAGCGAGCGTCGGGGTAGTGCTGCCGCAAGGCGCGGATCAGCCCGGCGCCTAGGGTGTCGCCGGACAGCTCGCCGACGACGATGGCAAAAACCGGTGCGGGGCACGCCGGCATCGCGTTCTCCTTGGCAGCGAGACTCGGCGCTCAGCGGGTGATGCCGCGCTCCGAGGCCCGCAGTGAATCAACGAACAGAGCCAGCTCCAGGCTCTGTGGCAATTGGTCCAGCTCCGCGAGTGCCTGCTCCAACGTCAGCCCCTGCCGGTACACCAGCTTGTAGGCACGCCGCAGCAAAGCGATCAGGTCAGCACTCCAGCCGCGACGGCGCATGCCTTCGAAGTTCATGCTGCGGGCGGCGGCGGGGTTACCCCCCACCATGACATAGGCCGGGACGTCCTTGAGCACCAGCGAGCAGCCGGCAGTCATGGCGTAGGAGCCGATGCGGCAGAACTGGTGCACCCCGGTCATACCGCCAAGGATCACGCCGTCACCGATGTGCACATGGCCGGCAATGCCGGTGGTGTTGGCAAAAATATTGTGGCTGCCAATCATGCAGTCGTGTGCCACGTGGACACCCGCCATCAGCAGATTGTCATCACCGATACGGGTCAAGCCCTGATCCTGCACGGTGCCGCGGTGAATCGAGACATGCTCACGGATGACGTTGTGATTGCCGATTTCCAGCCGGGTCGGTTCGCCACGGTATTTCTTGTCCTGGCAGTCTTCGCCGACCGAGGCAAATTGGAAAATCCGGTTGTGTTCACCGATTACGGTGGGCCCTTTGATCACCACATGGGGACCAATCACGGTGCCGGCGCCGATGCGTACCCCAGGACCAATAATGGAATAGGGCCCGACCTGGACATCACTGGCCAGCTCCGCACCGGTGTCGATGATCGCGGTAGGATGAATCATTCAGTTTGTTATCCGGGGTTCTGGTCTGGGCCAGCACCGACTCCCACGGCACTGACCTGAGCTTGCGCCACGGTGCGTCCTGCACTGGCGCACGTCTGCCCGCAATGCGCGGGCAGACGTGGACAGGGAGTATAAGGCAGATCAGTGCAGTTTGCGCACCCCTTGGTGCACCGGCAGGCGGGTCAGACGCGCTGTTCGGCAACCATGGTCTCGGCGCTGGCAACCAGCTGGCCGTCGACGCGGGCTTCGCAGGCAAACTTGAGGATGTGGCGGCGGACGGCAATCAGGCTAGCGGTCATCACCAGCTGGTCGCCTGGCACTACCGGGCGCTTGAAACGCGCCTTGTCGGTGCCGCACAGCAGGTAGTTGAAACCATCCGCCGGGCGCTTGTTCTCGGTGACGAAACCGAGGATACCGGCAGCCTGGGTCATGGCTTCGATAATCAGCACGCCGGGCATCACCGGCTCCTGCGGGAAGTGGCCGTTGAAGAACGGCTCATTGACGGTGACGTTCTTGATCGCCACCACTTTCTCGCCCGGTACCAGTTCGATGATGCGGTCCACCAGCAGGAACGGATAGCGTTGCGGCAGGTATTCCTTGATTTCGTTGATGTTCATCATAGCCCTTGTCTCACTCCCGCACGGCGGGCGCGAAACCTGTCTCCGTCACAAAAAAGGAAAACAAAAAAAGCGCGGTCCGGAATCTTTAATCGCCGTCGCGGCGGCCTTTTTCCAGTGTCCGCACCCGCCGGTACAGTTCGTCGAGATGACGAAAACGCGCGGCATTGCGTTGCCAGCGATCTTGACGATCCGCCGGCAGTGCCGACCCGTAAACGCCCCGCTCGGTCAAAGAACGGGACACCAAGGTCATGCCCAGCACGGTGACACCATCGGCAATGTCCAGATGCCCCGCCACGCCCACAGCGCCGCCAAGCAAACAATGGCGGCCGATGCGTGTACTGCCGGAGACCCCGACCTTGCCAGCCATGGCGGTGTGGTCACCCACCACCACGTTGTGTCCAAGATGGACCTGGTCGTCGAGGATGACACCGTCGCCGATCAGGGTGTCGTCGATGGCGCCACGGTCGATGGTGACATTGGCACCGATCTCAACCCCAGCACCGATGCTGACCCCGCCCACCTGGGCCACTTTGTGCCATTGGCCGGCGCTGAATGCGAAACCGAAGCCATCGGCACCGACTACTGAACCGGCGTGTATGATAGTGCCCGGCCCAATTTTGACGCCATGGTAAATTGTAACATTCGGCCAGAGGCGCACGCCCTCTGCGAGGCTGCTGCCGGCGCCGATAAAGCAGCCCGGCATGATCACCACGTCAGCCCCAATGGTGACGCCATCCTCAATCACCGCATTGGCACCGATGGACGCACTCGGGTGCACCTGCGCCAGCTCCGACACCACTGCCCGCGGATGAATACCGGCGGCGGGCCGCGGCGCGCGATCGAACCAATGGCTGGCGCGGGCGAAGGCTTGGTAGGGATCGTCCACCACCAACACCGCGCCCGGTGCATGCTCGGCATCGGCGGCGGTGCACAGCACCGCGCCGGCAGTGGTTTCGGCCAGTTGGCTGCGGTAGCGCGGATTGGCAAGGAAGGCTAACTGCTCGCCGGTGGCGGCTTTCAGCGTTCCCAGGCCAGTGATCACCGTGTCACCCGGGCCGCGCAGGGTGGCCCCCAGCGCCTCGGCCAACGCGGCCAGCGTCAGTGTTTGCATGGATGTCTTCCCCTGCACGGAAGGGTCTCAGCCGCCCCCGTGGATGCCTAATTCTATCCGGCACCGGCCTGCCGCCAGTGCACGACGGGCGACAGTATAAAGACTGTGTCACCAAAACGACACGGGGCCGCCGCAGCGACCCCGTGTCAGTGTGCCAGCCGGTTCAGCGGCGGCTGTTCAGGCGACGCACCACATCGGCGGTGATATCCACCGACTCGCTGTTGAAGATCATCGCTTGGGCATTGATGATCATGTCCAAACCACGTTCCTTGGCCACTTCTTCCACCGCTTTATCAAAGCGCGGTCCCATGGCTTCCATCAGTTCTTTGCGGTCGTTGTCGTAGCGGCGCTGCAGTGAGTTGCGCAGCGACTGGATTTCGTAACCCTTGGCTTCGATCTGCTCTTCCAGCTGCGAACGCTGCTGGTTTTGCATGGTGACGCCATCGCGCTGCAGACGGGTGCCCATTTCGGTGTACTCGCGCTCAAGCCGCTTGAGTTTCTCGGTGTCCTGCTCCAACGCGCGCTGCAGCGTGTTGTTGCGGGTCTTCACTTCCTCAGCGCTGCTGATCGCCACCGCCGGGTCGATCACGCCAATCTTCACATCAGCTGCGGCCAGCATCGGCACCATCAGTACCGCCACCATCGCCATACGCTTGAAAATCGTCATTGCCTTGCTCCTTAAAACACTTGACCCAAGGAGAACTGGAACACTTCGGTGTCGTCCCCGGACTTCTTGTTCAGCGGTCGTGCGAGGTTGAAGCTGAGGGGGCCAATGGCCGTCAGCCAGGTCAGCCCAATGCCCGCGCTATAGCGGAATTCATCGGGGTCGAAATCGTAACGGAGGTTCTCAACCCGTGTCTCGAACACCTGCCCACCGTCGACGAAGAAGAAGGTGCGCACATTGCGGCTGTCGGCGGCGAACGGGGTCGGGAAAATCAGCTCAAGACTGGCTTCCACCAGGAAGTTGCCCCCCATCGGTTCCGGCCGCGGGTCCGGACGGCAGTTGGGGCTGTTCGGGTTCTGCTGACAGATGATGGCGTAAGACAACGCTCCGGAACGCGCACCCAGGCTGCGTGAGCGGTAACCGCGCACCGAGCCGATGCCGCCGGAATAGTAGTTCTCGAAGAACGGCAGTGCGCCGTAATCGCCGTAGCCGTCGCCGTAGCCCACATCACCGCGCGCGCGCAGGGTCCAGCGCCGCGAGATCGGGAAGAACTTCTGCCCTTCCCAGTTGAGCTTGTAGAAGGTGTAGTCGGAACCCGGCACCGCCACATCCAGACCCACCGACTGCGACCAACCACGATCCGGCAGCATGCCGCGGTTCAGCGTGCTAGTGCTGAACGACGCATTGGCACGGTACAGGTTGAACTGGTCACCCTGCGCTTTCAGGAAGCGGTAGATGTCCTCGGCCACGTAGTCGCCCACGGTCAGCTTGATGTTGTCGTAGCCGACGCCAAAGTTCAGGCGCGAGTATTCCGAGGTCGGGTAGCCGTAGTTCACTGAACCGCCGTAACGATCCGCCGCATAGGACGCCACCCGCGCCTTGCTGAAGTCGATCTTGGAGTAGTACAGATTGAAGCCGCGGCTCACCCCATCCAAGGTGTAGTACGGATTGAAGTGGGAGAAGCTGTAGCTGTCGCGGATCTCACTGCGGCTGAGCGCGAACGACACCCGGTTACCGCTGCCCATGAAGTTGTTCTGGCTGACGCTGGCGCCAAAGATGAAACCAGACGCCTCGGAATAACCGACGTTGGCGCCGATCGAGCCAGACGGCTGCTCTTCCACTTTGTAATTCACGTCCACAGTGTCGTCAGCACCGACCACGCGCGGGGTATCGGCTTCGACGATGCTGAAGTAGCCGAGTCGTTCCAGACGCTCGCGGGACAGATCAATCAACGCCGTATTCGCCGGCGCCCCCTCAAACTGGCGCAGCTCGCGGCGCATCACTTCGTCGTGGGTCTTAGCGTTGCCGGCGAAGTTTACTTGGCGCACATACACCTTGCGGCCGGGGTCGACGTAGAACGTGACGTCGACGGTGCGGTCGCCGTCGTGCACATCTGGGAAGTCGTTAACCTTAGCGAAGGTGTAGCCCTCGTTGCCGAGCCGGCGGCTGAGCAATTCGGCGGTCTGGGTCACCACCTGCTGGGAGAACACCTGTCCCGGCTGCACCACCAGCAGCGGCCGTAGATCGTCCTCATCCACCACCAATTCACCAGCCAACTTGACCTCGCCGACCTTGTAGCGCTCACCCTCGTCAATGTTGACGGTGATGTAGACGCTCTGACGGTCCGGCGTTACCGACACTTGGGTGGATTCCAGCGAGAAGTTAATGTAGCCGCGGTCCATGTAATAGGAACGCAACCGCTCCAAGTCACCGGACAGGCGCTCGCGGGAATAGCGGTGGCGGCTGCCGAACGGCCACCATCCACGCGGCTTCAACTCGAACGCCTTGCGCAGCTCATCGTCGCTGAACACCTGGTTGCCGACGATGTTGATGTCACGAATGCTGGCGGAGCTGCCTTCGTAGATTTTGATCTTCAGTGACACCCGGTTACGCGGCAGTGGCACCGCTTCGGTGGTCACCTGGGCATCGTAACGGCCCTGAGCGATATACTGACGCTGCAGCTCACCGGCGATGGTGGACAGCGTTGAACGCCGGTACACCTCACCTTCAGCGAGGCCGGCGTCCTTCAAACCTTTGCGCAGGTTATCTTCGGAAATCGACTTATTGCCGTTGATGTCGAGCTTGGCAATGGCCGGGCGTTCCGACACCACCACCACCAGCTGATCGCCATCGCGGCCGATCTGCACGTCCTCGAAATCACCGCCTTCAAACAGCCGGCGTACCGCTTCCGCCACATCGCGCTGGGATACCACATCACCGGAACGGATCGGCAGCGCGGCATAGACCCGCTCAACCGGCAACCGCTGCAGTCCTTCGACACGGATATCCGCCACGCGGAAATCACTTTGTGCGCTGGCCAGGGCCGCACCCAGCGACCACAGCAGCACCCATCCTTTCAGCCAGTTTTGCAAAACGCCCCCAACTGTCATGCGAATTGCCGCATCAGGTCGTTGAAAATTGCCACGCCCATGAGGCTCACCACCAGGATCAGCCCCACGCTTTGCGCCATCATCAGGAATCGCTCGGGCAGTGCCTTGCCGCGCATCATTTCCACCAGTCCGAACAAGATCCAACCTCCATCGAGCATCGGTACCGGCAGCAAATTGATGACGCCGAGACTGATGCTGAAGAACGCCAGGAAGGTCATGAACGTCACCACGCCGATGGCAGCGGTTTCGCCTGCTGCCTGGGCAATGGTGATCGGCCCTCCCAGGCTCTTCACCGAAATGTCGCCGGTCAGCATCTTCGCAATCGAGCCGACGATCATACTGATCTGTTGGCCAAGGCGCGACACAGCCGCGGGGATGGCTTCCAGAACCCCATATCGGATGTCACGAAGGCCGCCAAGTTCCACACCAGCGCGACCGATTTGCTGGCCGTCGGCACTGACCGTGGCCGGCACCAGCGTCAACGCCACCCGTTGATCACCGCGCTGGACCTCCAATTGCAGTGTCTGCCCGGCGGATTGCTGTACCTGCTCCACCCATTGGCGCCAGCCCGCCACCGGCGCCCCGTCCAGCGTCAGCAGCCGATCACCGGGGAGCAGCCCGGCCTGCTCTGCCGCACCGCCTTCGTGTACTTTGCCCACCACCGCAGCCAGCGGCGCCACGCTGAGACCCAGCGCCTCCAGCAACGGCTGCTCTGGATCACGGCTCCAGGCGGCCACCGGCAGCGCCAACTCCAACTGCTCCTGCTGGCCGCGCGCCACCGTGACCGGCACTGAACGGGTCTCGCCGACATAATGCAGCATGGCATTACCAAACTGGTCCCAGGAGCGGATCCGGCGGCCGTCTAAAGCGAGAATCTCATCACCGGGCTGCAGTCCAGCGTTGGCCGCGGCCGACTGCGCGGCAATCGGCCCCACCACCGGCGGCAAGCCAGTCTGACCCACCACCAACACCACCCAGTACAGCAATACCGCCAGCAGTAGGTTGGCAGCCGGACCGGCGGCGTACACCAACACCCGTTGCCAGGCCGGCTTGCCGGAGAATTCCTGCTGCTCTTCACCGGGCAGGATGTCGCAGTCGCGACGATCAAGCGGCTTCACATAGCCGCCGAGGGGAATGGCGCTGAGGACGAATTCGGTGCCGTTCTGAGCCCGCCAACGGGCCAGCCGCGGTCCGAAACCGATCGAGAAGGTGAGCACCCGCACACCGAACAAGCGCATGGTGAGATAGTGCCCGTACTCGTGGATGGCCACGATGATAAAGATGGTCAGTGCAAAGGCGAGCAGCGTAATCAGCATGCGGTTACCGTACTCCGGCCCCGGTCACGGGGGCCTGCAATCTGGGTCCGGCGTGACGCTCCGGTTCAGCCGAAGCGCTGTGCCATATAGTGCCGGGCCTGGGCGCGGGCCTGCTGGTCAATCGCCATCACGGCATCCAGGTCGCGGCAGGTTTGCGGCCCGAGCCGCTGCAATGTGTCGTCCACCACTTCAGCGATGGCAAGAAAACCAATCTGCCCGGCCAAAAACGCGGCCACGGCTTCTTCGTTGGCGGCATTGAGCACCGCGGTGGCGGCACCGCCCGCCTCCATCGCCTGACGCGCCAACGCCAGGCAGGGGAAGCGCGCCACATCCGGGGCTTCGAAGTGCAAACCCGCCAACTGCATGAAATCCAGTCGCTCGGCACCGGAATGGATGCGCTGCGGCCACGCCAGTGCGCACGCAATCGGGGTGCGCATATCCGGTGAGCCAAGCTGGGCCATCACCGAGCCGTCAATGTACTCGACCATGGAGTGCACCACACTCTGCGGGTGCACCAGCACGTCGATCTGGGCTGGCGCCACGTCGAACAGCCAACAGGCCTCAATCAGCTCCAGCCCCTTGTTCATCAGGGTGGCAGAGTCCACCGAAATCTTCGGGCCCATGCACCAGTTCGGGTGCTTCACTGCTTGCGCCGGCGTCACCGCGCGCAGCGCCTGCGCATCAAAAGTACGGAACGGGCCGCCGGAGGCGGTCAGCAGCAACCGTTTGACACCGCCCAGCCGCACTTCACTGCAGGAGTTGAGCGCCGGCAGACACTGGAAGATGGCGCTGTGCTCGGAGTCCACCGGCAGCAAGGTGGCGCCATGGCGGCGCACCGCATCCATAAACAGCTGGCCGGTGACGACCAAGGCTTCTTTGTTGGCCAGCAGCACTCGCTTGCCAGCTTCTACTGCTGCCAGTGTTGGGCGCACACCGGCAGCGCCGACAATGGCAGCGACGACCACATCCACGTCCGCATCGGCCGCCACCTGCGCCATGGCTGCTGCGCCGGACAAAACCTCGGTGTCTGACCCAGCGTCACGGAGATGGTTCCGCAGCGCCACCGCTGCCACGTCGTCTGCCAACACCGCAAACCGCGGCTGCCATTGCAGGCATTGCTGCGCCAACAGCTGCCACTGGCTTCCGGCCACCAACGCGAACACCCGGTACTGTTCCGGATGCTCCGCCAGCACTGCCAGCGTCTGGGTACCGATACTGCCGGTGGCGCCCAGGATGGTGACCGATTGCGCCGTCATGGCCTCACACTCCCGCCAGGCCTGCCCACAGCAGCGCCATGGCTGCCACCGGCAACGCGGCGGTGATGCTGTCGATGCGGTCGAGCATGCCGCCGTGGCCTGGCAGCATAGTGCCGCTGTCCTTCACGCCGCGCAGGCGCTTGACCATGCTTTCGAACAGGTCGCCGAGCACCGACGCCAACACCGTCACCAGCGCCACCGCCAACAACTTCGGCAGCTGCGCCTGCACCGGCGCAAAGTGATGCACCAATGCCACGATCACCAGCGCCAACAGCACACCGCCGATCAGGCCTTCAATAGTCTTGCCCGGCGATACCGCCGGTGCCAGCTTGTGCTTGCCAAGCGTGCGGCCAGCAAAGTAGGCACCGGTGTCCGCCGCCCACACCCAAAACAGGATGAACAGCAACGCCCAAGGGCCGGCCAGACCGAGTGCGCCTTGGTCCTGCACCGCCACCACCACCGCAAACGACGGCACCAGCAGCGCAACACCGATCAACGCCATCACCGGCGCTGCCGACCACAGGGCCGTGCTACGCGGGTAGCGCAGCACCCAGAACGCGGCCAACAACCACCACAGCGGCGCCCAATGGAACAGCCACAGCGGCTGATAGTGCTCTGCCGCCGCCAGCAATACTGCCATCAACGCCACATAGCCAACCCGCAGCAGCCGCGTCAAACCACCGACCAGCGCTGACCATTCCCAGGCTGCGGCCAAGAAGAACACGCCGGCCACCGCTGCGAACGCGGTGCGCTCCAGCAGGAACAGTGCGGCCAGCACGATGGGCAGCAGCACCAGTGCCGTGATCACCCGCAGTTTCAACATGTTGTGTCTCTCCCATTGAGCGCATCAATCTGGTCGCCACTGCGGCCGAATCGGCGTTGACGCCCAGCATAGGCGGTAATCGCCTCCGCCAGCGCCTGTTCGTCAAAGTCCGGCCACAATGCCGGACTGAAATAGAGTTCGCTGTAGGCGGCTTGCCACAGCAAGAAGTTGCTCAGGCGGTACTCGCCCCCGGTACGGATCAGCAGATCCGGCGGCGGCAGGTCACCGAGCTCGATTTCGGCTTGCATGGTGTCGGCGTTGATGTCGTCCAGTGCCAAGCTACCGGCCGCCACTTGCTCTGCTAGCCGGCGCGCAGCACGGGCCATGTCCCACTGGCCACCGTAGTTGGCAGCCACCACCAAGGTCAGCGCCTGGTGATCGGCGGTGGCCGCTTCAGCCACCGCCATGGCGTGCTGCAGGGGCTCACTGAAAGCACTGCGCTCACCAATGAAACGCAACCCCACCCGGTGGCGTTGCAACTCCCCGACTCGCTCGGACAAGGCATTGAGGAACAACGCCATCAGATGGCGCACCTCGTCTTCCGGGCGGCGCCAGTTCTCGGAGCTGAAGGCAAACAATGTCAGGATTTCGACACCTTGGTCGAGACAACCGCGGATCACCCGCTGCACCGCCTTCTCGCCGGCGCGATGGCCCTCATGGCCCGGTAGGCCACGGTGTTTGGCCCAGCGGTTGTTGCCATCCATGATGATCGCCACATGGCGGGGCGTGCCACCGTTGGCACTGTCTCCGACATCCGGCGCGCTGGAATTGGGTTGCTGCATGCTCTCCACCCCGGGCCGGGGTCCGTCGGTTGCGGATGTGAATTGAGATGGGACACGCCGTGCGTGCCCTGCCAAGGCTGTCAGCCTGCCACAGGCGCACGCACGGGTGAATGACCCTGGCCCGCAGTCGGCGGGCCGGCAGGGTCAGATCTGCATCAGTTCGTCTTCCTTCACCTTCAGCTGCTTGTCCACTTCCGCGATCATGCGGTCGGTGAGCTGCTGAATCAGGTCTTCGCCACGGCGGGCATCGTCCTCGGAGATTTCTTTTTCTTTGAGCAGGTCTTTCAGGTCGCCGTTGGCATCACGACGAATGTTACGGATCGACACCCGCGCCTGTTCGCCTTCGCCACGCACCACTTTCACCAGGTCACGGCGGGTTTCCTCGGTCAGCGCCGGCAGCGGCAGGCGGATCAGGGTGCCAGCGGTGGACGGGTTCAGGCCGAGATCGGACTTAAGAATGGCGCGCTCGATATCCGGCACCAACTGCTTGTCGAACGGCGACACCATCAGCGTGCGGCCTTCTTCCACGGTAATGTTCGCCAACTGCGACAGCGGCGTATCGCTGCCGTAGTAGGACACGTAGATGGTGTCCAGCAAGCTCGGATGGGCACGACCGGTACGCACCCGGCGCAGTGCGGTCTCCAGCGACTCCAGGCTCTTCTTCATGCGGCTTTCCGCATCTTTCTTGATATCGTCAATCACCTTCACAGTCCTCGTGCTATTCGGTGTCAGCGCGACCGGCTTCCACCAGCGTGCCTTCGCTGCCGCCCAACATCAGGTTGAGCAGCGCACCGGGCTTGTTCATGTTGAACACGCGCAGCGGCATGTTGTGGTCCTGGCACAGGCAGATGGCGGTCAGGTCCATCACGCCCAGCTTGCCGGCCAGCACCTCGTCGTAAGACAGGCGATCATACTTGATCGCTTGCGGGTTTTTCACCGGATCGCTGTCGTAGACGCCATCGACCTTGGTCGCCTTCAGCACTACCTCGGCATTGATCTCGATGCCGCGCAGGCAGGCGGCAGAATCAGTGGTGAAGAACGGGTTGCCGGTACCGGCACAGAAGATCACCACTTCGCTGTTTTTCAGGTAGCGGATCGCATGGCGGTGGTCATAGTGCTCTACCACACCGCTCATGGGAATGGCCGACATCAGCCGGGTGCGGATGTTGGAGCGCTCCAGCGCATCGCGCATGGCCAAGCCGTTCATCACGGTGGCGAGCATGCCCATGTGGTCGCCCGCAACGCGATCGAGGCCGGCCGCTTGCAGCGCCGCACCCCGGAACAGGTTGCCGCCGCCGATCACCAGACCGACCTGCACACCGATGCCGACCAGTTGGCCGATTTCCAGTGACATGCTGTCCAGCACTGCTGGATCGATGCCGAACCCTTCTTCACCTGCCAGCGCTTCGCCGCTCAGCTTGAGCAGAATGCGCTTGTAACGCGGTGACCTGTCCTTGCCTGCATTGACCATGTCCGCTGCTCCACCTGTCATTGTTCGTCAACTTTCGCCGTCATCGTGATTCGGAACCGACGCCTCGGCTCCACCGGATCGGTGCGCCCGTTCGGGCGCCGGTTACAAAAACGCCTTGCCGGGTTCCCGGCAAGGCGTTGTTGCGACGCGGAAAAACGCTGCTCAGCCCTTGAGCTGGGCCGCCACTTCAGCAGCGAAATCCACTTCTTCCTTCTCGATGCCTTCGCCCACTACCAGGCGCTGGAAAGCCACTACGTCGGCGCCGGCGGCTTTCACCAGAGCACCCACAGTTTGGTTCGGGTCCTTCACAAACGGCTGTTCCAGCAGGCTGACTTCCTTGAGGAACTTCTGTACCCGGCCAACCATCATCTTCTCGACGATTTCTTCCGGTTTGCCCTGCATGTCAGGCTGTGCGCGGATGATGTCTTTCTCGCGCTCCAGCTCTTCAGCCGGCAGTTCGTCCGGGCGCACCACGGCCGGCGCAATCGCCGCCACGTGCATCGCCACGTCCTTGCCCAGCGTCTCATCGCCAGCGGTCATGTCGACCAGCACGCCGATTTTGCCGCCGTGAACGTAAGCACCGATCACGCCTTGGCTGTCCACGAAGGCGCCACGACGAACCTGGATGTTCTCACCGATTTTCTGCACCAGCGCCTGGCGGGCGGCTTCCACGGTGGTGCCGTCAGCCATGGCCAGTTCGCCGATCTTGGCCGCGTCGCTTTCACCGGCTGCCAGCGCTGCAGCAGCTGCGGCTTGGGCGAAGTCGAGGAAGTTGCTGTCGCGGGCAACGAAGTCGGTTTCGGAGTTCACTTCCAGCAGCACACCGCGCTTGCGATCGTCGCTGACCAGAGCAATCACGGCGCCTTCAGCGGCGGTGCGGCCGGCTTTCTTGGCGGCCTTGGCCTGACCGGATTTACGCATGTCATCAATTGCACGCTCGATGTCGCCTTCGGCCTCTACCAGCGCCTTCTTGCACTCCATCATGCCAAGACCCGTGCGCTCACGGAGTTCTTTCACCAGAGCAGCGGTAATCGCAGCCATGAACTTCACCTCGTTATGCAGCACCGGGATGCGCTAAAACGGCACCCCGATATCAAAAGGAGCAAGGCGAGGTTTCCCTCGCCTTGCAGCGTGGATTACTGAGCGGCTTCTTCAACTTCAACGAAGCCGTCAGCGTCGGCAGAGCCCGGCGCTTGGGTAGCCGCGTATTCGCGACCTTCCAGAATCGCGTCAGCCATGGCTTGCACGTACAGCTGAATGGCGCGGATGGCGTCATCGTTACCCGGGATCAGGTAGTCAACGCCGTCCGGGTTGCTGTTGGTATCAACCACTGCGATCACCGGAATGCCGAGCTTGCGGGCTTCCTGAACAGCAATGTCTTCGTGGTCCACGTCGATCACGAACAGTGCGTCCGGCAGGCCGCCCATGTCCTTGATACCGCCGATGGAGCGCTCCAGCTTCTCCATCTCGCGACGACGCATCAGCGCTTCTTTCTTGGTCAGCTTGTCGAAGGTACCGTCGGCAGCCTGGGCTTCCAGGTCGCGGTAACGCTTGATGGACTGACGGATGGTTTTCCAGTTGGTCAGCATGCCGCCGAGCCAACGGTGGTCAACGTAGGGCATGCCGCAACGGGTGGCTTCTTCAGCAACTGCTTTCTGCGCCGCACGCTTGGTGCCGACGAACAGGATTTTGTTGTTGCTGGAGGCCAGCTTGTTCACGAACGTCAGCGCGTCGTTGAACAGCGGCAGGGTTTTTTCCAGGTTGACGATGTGGATCTTGTTACGCGCGCCATAGATGAAGGGCTTCATTTTCGGGTTCCAGAAACGGGTCTGGTGACCGAAGTGCACGCCGGCTTGCAGCATGTCGCGCATTGTGACTTTAGGCATGGTGTTGTCCTTTGATATTTGGGTTAGGCCTCCATGTTCCCGCACCCGCCAACCCCAGCGCGCCGAAGCACAAAGGGGGCACCCAGGAAGGTGTGTCGGAACATGTGTGGATTTCCCTTGCTCCGGCCCCTGCGAGTACACTGTCGTGCCTCGAGGCCGGTCAAGGCGCGCGCTTTATACCACAGCCGCCGCCCGACAACAATCTGTCAGCCCGCCCGCGATCGTTTGCCGCGCCCCTGTCGGAGCCCGCAAACGCCTGTAATCAATGGAGTTTCCGAACACCCATGGCTATCACACTGAAAACCCCTGAAGAGATTGAGCAAATGCGTATTGCCGGCCGCATGGCCGCGCAGGTACTGGAGATGATCGGCGAGCACGTGCGCCCGGGCGTCTCCACCGAGGAGCTGGACCAGCTGTGCCACGAGCATATCGTGTCAGTGCAGCAGGCCATCCCGGCGCCGCTCAACTACAACGGTTTCCCGAAGTCGATCTGCACCTCGGTCAACCAGGTGGTGTGCCATGGCATTCCCAGCCCCAAGAAGATCCTCAAGAAGGGCGACATCATCAATATCGATGTCACCGTTATTAAAGACGGCTGGCACGGCGACACCAGCAAGATGTTCTTTGCCGGCGAACCCTCAGTGTTGGCACGCCGGCTGGTGGAGATCACCCGCGAGTGCATGATGATCGGCATCGAGATGGTGAAACCCGGCGTGCGCCTCGGCGACATCGGCCACGCGATCCAGCAACACGCAGAAAAGAACCGCTTCTCGGTGGTACGCGACTACTGCGGCCACGGCATCGGCCGCATCTTCCATGAAGAGCCGCAGGTGCTGCACTATGGCAAGCCCGGCACCGGCACGGTGTTGGAAGAAGGCATGGTGTTTACCATCGAGCCGATGCTCAACGCCGGCAGCTACCACACCAAGCTGCTGCCGGACGGCTGGACTGCGGTCACCAAGGACCACAAATTGTCGGCGCAGTGGGAACACACCCTGGCGGTGACTAAGGATGGTTTCGACATCCTCACTCTGCGCGACGAAGAAATGAACGGCTGACGCCCCTCTAGGGCGTCGCCCCATGCAGGACCGGCACACCCGGCGCCGCCTGCATGGGCCACCGCGGTCGGGCTGCTAACACCCCACGGACCCCGATGCCCAACATCTTCTCCCCCGCATTCACCCTCGACCAGGCCTGTAGCGCGCTGGCCGAAGCGCCGTTCCCCGGCAAGGCCGCCCGCACCCTGCTGGCCGACGGTCAAGCGCGGCTGGAAGCACTGTTTCCGCAAGCCGATGTGCGCAAGCTGATTGCCGGCCGCGCGCGCTTGGTGGACCGGGTGCTGAAAGCCGCCTGGCGCCACTTTGGCCTGCACCAGTTGCCCGGCATCGCGCTGGTGGCGGTGGGCGGTTATGGCCGCTCCGAACTGTTCCCCCATTCCGACGTGGACCTACTGGTGCTGCTGAACGACAGCCCGGACGCTGACTGCTGCGGGCGTATGGAGTCATTCGTGGCGTTTCTGTGGGACACCGGACTGGAAATCGGCCACAGCGTGCGCACCTTGGACGAGTGCGTGGCGTTGGCGGCTGACGACCTCACCATCGCCACCAACCTGATGGAAAGCCGCACTCTGGCCGGCGACGACCAGCTGCGTGCCACGCTGATGACCCGCACCGGCCCCGATTGCATCTGGCCCACCGATGCGTTCTTCGCGGCCAAGTGGCAGGAGCAGCAGGCGCGCCACCGCAAGCACAACGACACCGAATACAACCTGGAGCCGGACCTCAAGAATGCCCCCGGTGGCCTGCGCGATCTGCAGATGGTGTCGTGGGTGGCGCGGCGCCATTACTACACCGAGGACGAACATTCCGGCCTCGCGCAGCTGGTGTCGGTGGGCTTCCTGCGCCAGCGCGAGTTCATCGCCCTGCAGCGCTGCCAGGTGTTCCTGTTCAAGGTGCGCTGGGCCTTGCACCAAGTCAGTGGTCGCAACGAAAACCGGCTGCTGTTCGATTACCAACGCCAGGTCGCCACCCTGCTCGGCCATGAGGATTCCAACGCCAACCTGGCAGTGGAACTGTTCATGAAGGAGTTCTATCTCGCCGCGCTGGTGATGTCGGTGATGAACGAAATGCTGCTGCAGGTGTTCGACGAAACCTTCCTCGAACAGGACACCGAGCAGGTGGTGAAGCCGCTCAACCGCCGCTTCCAGATCCGCAACGAATATCTGGAAACCACCCACGACAATGTGTTCGTCGAGCACCCGTCAGCGCTGCTGGAAATGTTCCTGCTGCTGGCCCAGCACCCGACTCTGAAGGGGCTTCGCGCCCATACCCTACGCGCCTGCATCGGCCATCGCCGGCTGATCAACAAGGCATTCCGCAATGACCCGGCCAACACTCACCTGTTCATGGAGCTGCTGCGCGCACCTCACGCACTGTTCAGCCAACTGCGGCGCATGAAGCGCTACGGCGTGCTCGGCCGCTACCTGCCCGAGTTCGGCGCCATTACCGGGTTGATGCAGTACGACCTGTTCCACCGCTATACCGTGGATGCGCACACATTGCTGGTGGTGAAGAACATGCGGCGGCTGTCGCGCGATGACCACCGCGAGAAATTCCCGCTCGCCTGCGAGGTGTTCTACCGGTTGCCGAAACCGGAGCTGTTGTATGTGGCTGGCCTCTACCACGACATCGCCAAAGGACGCGGCGGCGACCACTCAGAGCTGGGCGCCGAAGACGCGCTGGCGTTCTGCCAACGCCACGGTCTGACCAGCTGGGATGCCAAGTTGGTAGCGTGGCTGGTCCGCCATCACCTGATCATGTCGGTGACGGCGCAGCGCAAAGACATCGCCGATCCGGAAGTAGTGCATGACTTTGCCCGCCAAGTGGGCGACTTGGTGCACTTGGATTACCTCTATGCGCTGACGGTGTGCGACATCAACGCCACCAACCCGGCGCTGTGGAACACCTGGCGCGACTCACTGCTGCGCCAGCTCTACATGGAAACCAAGCGCGCACTGCGGCGCGGCCTTAATAACCCGATTGATAAGCAAGACTGGATCGATGACACCCGCCACGATGCGCTGAAAATCCTGCACTCACGGCAGCTGCCGCTGGAGCAAGTGGAAGCACTGTGGGCTGGGCTCGGCGATGAATATTTCCTGCGCGAGAACGCCCGCGACATCGCCTGGCACACCGAGGCGCGGCTGCGCAGCGACAGCGACCAGCCGCTGGTATTGATCAAGGAAACCGTGGGCAACCAATTTGCCGGCGGCACGCAGATTTTTATCTGCAGCCCGGACCGCGAAAACCTGTTTGCCAGCACCGTTAATGCACTCGACCAGCTCAACCTGACCATTGTCGATGCGCGCATCATCACCAGCACCACCGGCTTCAGCCTCGACACCTACGTGGTGCTGGATGAGCACGGCACACCGATCGGCGATGACCCGGAGCGCATTGCACAGATGGAAGCCACGCTGCTGGCGGCGCTGCGTGACCCGTCGGCGTTCCGCGACAGCGTGCAGCGACGGCTGCCGCGCCAAGTACAGCACTTCCACTTCCCGACGCGGGTGGTCATCAGCAACGACATCATTAACGACCGCACCGTGGTGGAGGTGCAGACGCTCGACCGCCCTGGCCTGCTGGCGCGTATCGGTGCGCTGTTCATGGAGTTCGATCTGGTGCTGCAAAACGCGCGCATTGCCACCCTTGGCGAGCGCGCCGATGACATCTTTTTCCTCACCGGACGTGGTGGCCAGCCGGTGTCTGACCCGGACCTGTGCCGCAGTTTGGAACAGCGTATGAAAGACGTGCTCGACGACGACAGCCGTGACCGGCTCACCGTTCAGCCGCAATTGATCTGACCCCGGCGCGGGCCGGCCCGCGCCCCGTACCAGGACTCACCGATGAACCCTGATCTGCAGCGGCTGCATCCGTACCCGTTTGAGAAGCTCAGCCAACTGTTCCACGGCCTGCCGGCCGCCACCCTGGAGCCGATCGCATTTTCCATCGGCGAACCGCAGCACGCGGCACCGGAGTGTGTGCGCGACGCGCTGGTGGCGGCACTCGATGGGCTGTCGCGCTACCCCACCACCGCCGGTATGCCAGCGCTCAACGCCGCCATCCGCGCCTGGCTGGAGCGTCGCTTCAAGCTGCCGCCGCTCAGCGCGGGCCACGTGCTGCCGGTGAACGGTACCCGCGAAGCGCTATTTGCCTTCACCCAAGTGGTGGTGGACCGCACCCAGCCCGGCGCACGGGTGCTGATGCCGAACCCGTTCTACCAGATCTATGAGGGGGCCACGCTGCTGGCCGGCGCTACCCCGACCTATCTACCGTGCCTGCCGGAACACGGCCTGCAACCGGATTTCGATGCCGTACCGGAGTCGGTGTGGCGCGAATGCCAACTGCTGTTTCTGTGCTCACCCGGCAACCCCACCGGCGCGGTGCTGGATCTCGCCACCCTGCAGCGGCTGATCGCACTGGCGGATCAGCATGATTTCATCATTGCTTCCGACGAGTGTTATTCGGAAATTTATGACCACACCCCGCCCATCGGTTTGCTGGAAGCCTGCGCCGCACTGGGGCGCCATGACTACCGCCGCTGTGTGGTGTTCCATTCGTTGTCGAAGCGCTCCAACCTGCCGGGGCTGCGTTCCGGCTTTGTCGCCGGCGACGCACAGGTGCTGGACGCCTTCCTGCGTTACCGCACTTACCACGGCTGCTCAATGAGCCCCTACCACCAGCTGGCCAGCATTGCCGCCTGGCAGGACGAGGCCCACGTTGAGCACAACCGCGCCCGCTACCGAGAAAAATTCACCGCGGTGCTGTCGATATTGGAAGAGGTGTTGCCGGTATCCGCCCCGCAGGCGGGCTTCTATTTATGGCCGCAGGTGCCCGGTTCCGATGAGGACTTTGCTCGCGCGCTCAAGCAGCGCCAGAATGTCACCGTGTTGCCGGGCCGCTATCTGTCGCGCCCGGTGGACGGCCTCGACCCCGGCGCCGGCCACGTGCGCATGGCGCTGGTGGCGACACTGGACGAATGCGTGGAGGGCGCGGAGCGCGTCCGCCGCTTTCTCAGAGCCGGCTGACCCGGCACTGCACTGACCAAGGACCTGACAGCATGACGGTAACCATTTACGGCATCCGCGCCTGCGACACCATGAAGAAGGCGTTCACCTGGCTGGATGAAAAAGGCATCGCCTACCAATTCCACGACTACAAGAAGTCCGGCGTGGACGCCCGGCAGGTGGCGCACTGGATCCAAGTGTGGGGTTGGGAGAAGGTGATCAACCGGCGCGGCACGACTTGGCGCAAGCTGCCAGAGGCACAGCGCGACGCCATGGACGCCACCAGCGCGGTAGACGCGGCGGTGGCGAACACCTCGCTGTTGAAACGACCGCTGGTGGAAATCAGTGGCACCCCGATTCTGCTCGGCTTCGATCCCGAGCTGTGGGCGGCCACCCTGTAAGCACAAGCGCCGCTGTCAGTCCTGCGCGTCGGACGGCGGCGTGGCATTCAGCCGCGCACGGCGATGACGCCACCGGCGGATACCCCACACCAGCAAGCCCACCACCACCAGCGTGCCGAGAATAGTCAGCTCGTAGCGCTTGATGTCGCCGAGCACCTCCTCCAGTACTGCACCGAAGATGTAGGAGGTGTAGCCCAGCACCGTGGCCCAGATCGCCGCGCCGATACCGTTGAGCACCAAATATCGCAGCGGTGGGTAGCCGGACATGCCGATCGCCACCGGCATCACCGTGCGCAGCCCATAGACGAAGCGGAAACTCAGCACCCACAGGTCCGGGTACTTGTTCAAGTAACGCAGCGCTTTGTCCGCCAGTAGCTTCAGCTTCGGCTTGCGCTCCAGCAGGCTGTTGCCCTTCCAGCGACCGAGATAGAACCAGGTCTGGTCACCGGCGTAGCTGCCGATGAATGCCACCAGAATCACCATCCACAGTTCCAAGTATTCGCGGTATGCGAGAAATCCCGCCAGCACCAGGATGGTCTCGCCTTCGAAATAGGTACCCAGGAACAAGGCCAAGTAGCCGTAATCTTCGAGCAAACGCTGCAGCATGGAAGGAGCCGATACACTGACGGGGCGCCAAGGATAACAACAGCACTCTTTACTGGCGACCTGCATGAAAGCCAAACCGCATTTGTGCCAATGGCACCGATCGCCTGTTCAGCCGCGCTCGACACTGTCCACAATGGCACGCAGCGGCCAGGCACTGGCCGGCCCTATCCACCGCCCGCCGGCTGCGGGCGTCTGCTGACAGGATGTCGCTATGGATATCACTCTCTATGGCTTTGGCAGTTGCCGCCATTTGAACAAAGCCCACCTTTTTCTCACTGCGGCCGGCATACGCCACCGTATCCACGACCATTACCGCGACGGTGTTGACATCGCGCAGGTTCAGCGTTGGTTCGATACTTTCGGCTGGCGTACGGTGATCTATCGCTATGGAACCGGGTGGCAATGCGTACCGCCGCTACATCGTATGGTGATGGATGAGCAGCGCATCATGCGCTGGATTCCTGAAGAGCCACGCTTGGTGCGCAGTCCATTGGTGGAGTTCGATGGCGAACCGGTACTGCTGGGCTTTCATCCCGATGCCTGGCGGCTGTTCTTCGGCCTCGATTCAATGCAAAAAAGCCGTCAACTGCCGGGTTAAACGCTGCCATGGCCGCCGCGCCACTGTCATACTGCACGTCCGTTTGAGCTGCTGCAGGAGGCACTACCATGAGCGCGCTGTTCGCCCTGGCATTGGGCTGTGGAACGCAAAACCGTGACGGCGACTGGCTGGAACTGTTCTTCCCAGCGCCGCTGCTGGAACCTGCTGCGGCGTTGGTCAAACCGGTGCGCGAACTGCTCGGCGAACGACGCGGCAACCAAGCGCTGGCGGTGACCACCCGCCAACTGCGTACCCTCGCCCGCGCGTGGCGTGAGGCCGGCCATGAAGACCAGGCCAGCTATGCCATCGCGTTGCAAGAGTCCGACCAGCCGTGCGTGCTGGTGGCGCTGCGTGAGGACCTGCCGCCGACCAGCACGCCGGAGGCCTACCTGAAATTGCACTTGCTGTCGCACCGGCTGGCGCGGCCACACCAACTGAATCTGGAGGGCCTGTTCGACCTGCTGCCGAACGTTGCTTGGACCAGCGACGGCGCCATCGACCTCGACGAACTGCCGGAGAAACAACTGTTAGCACGCCTGGACGGTCGCATGCTGACGGTGTTCTCGGTGGACAAATTCCCGCGCATGGTGGACTACGTGGTACCCGAGGGCGTGCGCATCGCGGACACTGCCCGCGTGCGCCTCGGCGCCTACCTGGGGGCTGGCACCACGGTGATGCATGAGGGCTTCGTCAACTTCAACGCCGGCACCGAAGGCCCGGCGATGGTGGAAGGCCGTATCTCCGCCGGCGTTACCCTCGGCCGCGGCGCCGACCTCGGCGGGGGCGCCTCGACCATGGGCACGCTGTCCGGCGGCGGCGAACTGCTGGTGCATATCGGCGACAACTGCCTGATCGGCGCTAATGCCGGCACCGGTATCCCGCTCGGCGATCGCTGCACCATTGAGTCGGGACTCTATATCACCGCCGGCACCAAAGTGGTGCTGGTGGACGCCGAAGGCCTGCCCAGCGAGCAGGTGAAGGCGCGCGATTTGGCCGGCCAGCCGGATCTGCTGTTCCGCCGCAACTCGCTCAGTGGCGCGGTGGAATGCCTGCGCAGCAGCCAGCACCACCTGCTCAACAGCAGCTTGCACGACCACAACTGAACGGACCGCTCATGTCTCTTACCGACCGGGTGCTGGCCCACGCCAGCGCCCTGATTGCCCGCCCCTCGGTCACCCCGGACGACCAGGGTTGCCAACAGTGGCTGACGGCGCGCCTGCAGGCGCTCGGTTTCCACTGCGAATCGATGCGCATCGAAGACGTCGACAATCTGTGGGCGGTACGCGGTGACCAGGGCCCGCTGCTGGTCTTCGCCGGCCATACCGACGTGGTGCCAAGCGGCCCGGAAGCGGCGTGGCAGAGCCCGCCGTTTGCGCCTCAAGTGCGCGACGGACTGCTGTATGGCCGCGGCGCCGCCGACATGAAAGGCTCGATCGCCGCATTCCTAGTGGCACTGGAGGAGTTTCTCGCCGAACAACCGCAGCCCAGCGGCCGCATCGGCCTGCTGATCACCAGTGATGAGGAAGGCCCGGCGCTGCATGGCACCCGCGCGGTGATTGAGCGCTTACAGCAGCGCGGTGAGCAAATTGACTGGTGTTTGGTGGGCGAGCCGTCTTCCAGCGCGCGCGTTGGCGATGTGATCAAACACGGCCGGCGCGGCTCGCTCAGTGCTCGCCTGACGGTGTACGGGGTGCAAGGCCATGTGGCCTACCCACAACTGGCCGACAACCCGATCCATCGCATCGCCCCCGCGCTGGCCGCCTTGGCGGCCGAGGTCTGGGACCACGGCAACGACGCCTTCCCGCCCACCACCTTTCAGGTGTCCAACTTGCATGGTGGCACCGGTGCCACCAATGTGATCCCCGGTGACTGCGTAGCAGACATCAATTTCCGCTTCTCCACCGTCGTCACCGCTGCGCAGCTACAACATCGTACCGAAGCACTGATTGCGCCGTGGCTGGACGACTACCAGCTCGACTGGACGCTGTCCGGCGAGCCGTTCCTGACTGCCCAGGGAGCATTGGTGGAAGCCGCACAGCAGGCCGTGCACCAGATCACCGGCCGCTGGCCGCAACTGTCCACCAGCGGCGGCACTTCGGATGGCCGCTTCATTGCGCCCACTGGCGCCCAAGTGGTGGAGCTGGGGCCGGTGAACGCCACCATCCACAAAGTGGACGAGTGCACCTCGGTGGCGGAGCTGGGCCAGTTGGCCGCCATTTATCACGCGCTGCTGGCGAATTTGCTCGACGCCTGACCGCAGCCCGCGGCCGGGTGTATCATGCAGGGTCCTGTGCCAGCCCGCCGGAGCCCCATGCCCAAGCCGCCGAAGGATTTTTCCTTCAAGTCCAGCCAGCGCGATCGGATTCAGCGCGAGATCGAGGACTTCCTGTCCCGCGGCGGGCAGATCGAGACGGTGGCGCCCGGCGCCAGCGGTGCCGGCAATCGGGCTCCCGGTGCATGGCGGCCCGGCGCCGCTGCCAATCCCACACCGCCGCGCGAACGGATACCGCTGGATCACCTATTGGTCGCCATCGACCAACGCCGCAAACCCGCGCGCCCAGCCGCCAAAACCAGCGCCCGTAAACGCCCGCGCAAGCGCCTGATCTACGACGATTTCGGTGAGCCGTTGCGGTGGGAATGGGTAGACGAATGACCCGGCGGGCGAACGGATATCAAAACCACGTGCTTGTTAGACGGCGACAGCACAGCTTTAGGCCCTGATCGCTACAGCGATCCCAATCGCTAACATAAGCGGTTTTTGGTTGCGGCTCGGGCGAAAAGTCGGTGGTTGCGTCTCAGACGAAAAGTCGGTGGTTGCGTCTCAGGCGCAAGGTCGGCGTCACTGCAGTGATCAGCACACAAAAATTCGCTGGCCCCGCGCCAGCAAGCAGTCTGCGGTCGTTCACCTCTTCTCGCTGCAACGCCAGGGTCGGCGCTGCCACAGAAACTCGCTCCCGCTCCGCCACGAGAGTGACGCGCCTAACCTAGCAACCCGCACCCCAGCCCGCTGCGGCACTGGCCCGCCGCACCGCCTCGCCGCCTCGCCGCAACAGTGTCGGTGCCGGCGCCGTCCATCGCGGCCCTCAATCACAGTACCGTTTCAGCATCAGCACGTTGCCGCTGTGTCTTCAGGGCCGCCGGTCGAAGCGCCCTGCCGCCACGCCGGCCGGCGCCGCTGCGTTGCTCCGCTGCGCGGGCTGTGCTCTCATCCTGCCATTGTTCAATGTCGATATTACATTTGGCGGAGCGCGCACCGATGCAAGCCCTCAACAACATCAATCCGGCCACCGGCCAAACCTTCTTCTCGATCATGGAAACCGATCTGGCACGGGTGCCGGACCTGATCGCCACTGCCCGCAGAGCGCAGGCCGACTGGGCCGCGCTATCGTTCAGCGACCGGGCACGTTATGTGCGCCGCATGCGCGATTACATCGTTGCCAACGCCGACCAACTGGCGCAGACGGTCTCGCAGAGCAACGGCAAAACCCGCATCGATGCCATGGCCGCCGAAGTACTGCCCTGTGCGCTGGCTTGCGACTGGTACGCGCGCAATGCCGCCAAGGTATTGAAGACCCGCAAACGCGGCGGCGGCAGCCTGCTGTTTTTCAACAAATGCAGCGAAATCCAGCAACTGCCGCTGGGCGTGGTGGGCATCATCAGCCCATGGAACTACCCACTGTCGATCCCGTTCGGTGAGATCGTCATGGCACTGATGGCGGGCAACGCGGTACTGCTGAAAGTGGCCGCTGCCACGCCCGCCGTGGGCCAGGCGATTGAAGACATTCTGCGCGCTGCTGGCCTGCCCAACGGCCTGTTCCACCACATCATTGGCAGCGGCAGCGAGGTGTCCACCGCGCTGTTCGCCCATGGCATCGACAAGCTGTTCTTCACCGGCTCGGTGAATACCGGCAAGCAACTGATGGCGCAAGCGGCCGCCACCCTGACCCCGGTGACGCTGGAGCTGGGTGGCAACGACGCCATGATCGTGCTCGAAGATGCGGACTTGGAGCGCGCCGCCAACGGCGCCGCGTGGGCCGGCTACCAAAACGCGGGCCAATCCTGCGGCGGTGTGGAGCGCATCTATGTGGTGGCGCCGGTCTACCAAGCGTTCATTGAGCTGCTGGCGGCCAAGACCCGGGCGCTGCGCCATGGTCCCGGCGACAGCGGTTTCACCGCCGACATCGGCAGCCTCACCACCGCTGGCCAGCTGCGTACCGTGCAGCAGCATTTGGAAGATGCCCAGGCCAAGGGCGCCACGGTGCTGGCTCAGTCACAACCGTCCGGCGCGCTGAGCGGCGGCTGGTTCCACCCCGCCACGCTGTTGGTGGACGTCACCGACGACATGCTGGTGATGCGCGACGAAACCTTCGGCCCGCTGCTGGCAGTGATGAAAGTGGCCGACGAGCACGAAGCACTGACCCGCGCCAACGACTCCGAGCTGGCGCTGACCTCTTCGGTGTGGACGCGCAATCTCAAGCGCGGCAAAGCGTTGGCGGCGCAGCTACAAACCGGTGTCACCACCCTCAACGACCACCTTTACACCCACGGCCTGTCGGAAACCCCGTGGGGGGGCTGGAAACAGTCTGGCATCGGCCGCACTCACGGCCCGGAAGGGCTGCTGGAGATGACCAATGCCAAGGTGGTGAACTGGGACCTGCTGCCGGCCAAGCGCAACCTATGGTGGTACCCGGCCGATAGTGCGGTATACCAAGCGCTGCAAAACGCCCTGCAGTTCGTGTTCCCGACCTCGCTGTCACAGCGGCTTCGCGCCAGCCTCAAGCTGACGCCGTACCTGCTGAAGAAAATGTTCACCAGCTGGAAGGCCTGAAACGAAACCGGGCAAGGTTCACACCTTGCCCGGTTGGCTGATGCAGCGTGCCACCAGTCCGCCCGGCCACTGCCGGGCGGACTGGTTTCAGGCGTCCGGCAGGCGGATTTCATGAGGCCCGAGCACAATGCGACGCTGGCGGTACAAGCCGCCGATGGCCTGGCGGAACGCGCTCTTGCTGACCTGAAACTCGGCCTTGATCGCCTCTGGATCGCTTTTGTCCCCAAACGGCAACACGCCGCCGGCTGCCACCAGCCGCGCATAAATGCGCTCGCCGATGTCATCCAGGCGCGCGGCGCCCAGCGGCTCCAGCGACACGTCCAGCCGGCCGTCCTCACGCAGACGGCGCAGGTAACCACCCACGCGGGTGCCGCGCGGAATGCGACGATGCACCTGGTCGCGGTACACCAGCCCCCACCAGCGGTCGTTGACCACCACCTTGAGACCCAGATCGGTGGCATGCGCCACCACCAGTGACAACGGCTGGCCCGGCGCCAGTTGCTCATCCTCGTCCAGCTCATCAGTGAGGAAGTCATCCAGCCGCTGGGATGCCGCCACCCGCCCTTCGGCGTCGCGGAACACCATCACCAACACCTCTTCGCCCACTTCCGGACGCCGACGCTGTTCGCCGTGGGGCAGCAGCAAGTCCTTGCTCAAGCCCCAATCGAGGAAGGCGCCCGGACCGCTGACATCGACCACTTTCAGCAGCGCCACCTCGCCAACTTGGGCGCGCGGACGTTTCTGCGTGGCCACCCAGGTGCCGTCGCTATCGCGCAGCACGAACACCTCCAGCGTGGCGCCGGGGGCGATCTCTTCTGGTGCTTCACGGGCCGGCAGCAAGACCTCACCGTCGCTGCCGCCGTCGAGCCACAGCCCGGCACGGCCGTGGCGTAGCGCCACCAGCCGATTAATGCGTCCACTTTCCAAGCTGCGGGCTTCAGCCACGTTCATCACCACATCAGGTCGTCGGGAATGGGGAAATCTTTGTACGGATCGTCTTCGTCGCTGACAGCCTTGTCGCGGTGCCAGGACAAAATCCAGTGCGGCAGCCGCTCTTCGATGCGGGCGGCCACGTCGGCCGGCACCACATCCGGGCTGTCGGCCAGTCCTACCACCGCCATCTGGCCACGCGCCAGTGGCGTCACCAGTGCTGCCGGCAGGTACAGCTTGCGGATGCGGCTCTCATGCACGAACTGATAAGGCGCATCGCCGCCGTCACGTGGCACGCGGTGGGCTTCGATCAATTGGCGCACTTCCGCCAACAGCGCACGCTCGCGACCTTCTTGCTCACGCTGGGCATTGAGTTCGCGCGAGCGCGCAGCCTGTTCCTGCTGGCGCTGGCGCGCCTGCTCGGCTGCCGCCGCTGGCGCGCCCTGACGCGACTCCTGCCGCTTCTGGTGGGCCACTTGGCGGGCGCGCTTGGCATCCACCAAGCCGGCTTTCATCAGTTGATCCTTCAGCGACATCGGTCAGTCTCCTTGCGGTGCATCAGGACTGCAGCAACGCCGCCAGTTCCGCCTCGGCGGGCAGGAACCAGTAAGCGCCAGTCTGCGGTTCGGTGAACGACAGCATGTGATCACGCACGTTGTCGTCGGCCACGCCGTACATGCGGCGCAGCAGATAATCAAAGCGGCTCAGCTCGCAGGAAAAGGCGAGGAAGTAGAGCCCGTGTTCGCGCACACCGCCGTAAGGTACGCTGCGGCGCCAGATTTTCTGCGGCACCCCATCGCGGTCGACATCGGTGCGGCCGACGTGGGCGTCATCGGGCATGCGCTCGTCATCAAACTCCACCGCATCCACCTTGGTGCGGCCAAATACATTCTCCTGCTGCGCCACTGACAGTTTGGCGAAAGCGTCCAGGTTATGACGCCATTTCTGGGTGAACACATAGCTGCCGCCGGCGCCGGGCTGGCCGGCGGGAATCAGCGCCGCCTGGCGGCCGCGCTCGCCTTCCGGGTTACCGATACCGTCGACAAAGCCCATCAGGTCGCGCAGGTCGTGGTAGACAAAGGCATCCACTTCCAGCGTCAGATCGCACAGGCTGGCGAGCGCACCGTGCACGCTGCGTCCCAGATCAAACGCGGTGCCGCGATCGGCCGCCTGCACCCAGATCCACAGCTCACCTTGGGTGCTGGGCACCAGGCCATCGAGATCAAAATCGTCGAAGCTGTGAGTGCCGCCCAGTGCCGCCAGCAAACGCGGCCCGAAACCGACCAACACAAAGCTGCGCTCCGCCGCCGCATCGCGGGCTGCCAGCACCGTGCGCAATGCACTGCGCAGTGCTGCCACATCGCCGGATGGCGCCCAGCGGTATTCCAGCAACAGGTGGTCGCGGTAACGTTTGTCGAAGATACCTGCCTGATGTTGTGTCATGTCGATCTCCCCGGATGGCACCAGCGCTTAATGGCCGGTTGGCAGTCAATTGCAGCCGGCAAGTGTCCCATGAAACCGCGGTGCCCGCAGCAAAACGGCGACGGCCCCGGCATCTTGCGATGACGGGGCCGTCGGGTGTGGCCGGGTTCGATCAGAAGCGCAGGCCGAGTGCCAGGTAAGGCCCCTTGGCAGAGAAGTCGGCGTCCACTTTGCTGACGTCATCCAGCTTCACATCCAACTGGCTGTAACCCAGTTCCACGCCGAGCAGGAAATCGGAGGTCCAGCCGACGTTGACGGTGTAGTCGGTCAAACGGCTGCCGCTGTACGCCACGCCGTTGAAAGCACCGCCGGCATAGAAACCGGTGAACGGCAATTCAGCGCGGGCGCCGACGTGCAGCATCGGCAGCGTTTCGTTGACCTTGCGGTAGGCGTGCTCGCTGGCGCTGAGGATATCGAATTCTGCTTTGAACTGGCGGATGGTCAGACCCAGATCCAGCTTCAGCCAATTGTTGAGCGGGCTGTAGTAGAGCGTGGCATCGGTCATTTCCAGGTCGATCTTGGAACGCACCTGCGAGCCTTGAGTAAACACGTGGCCATCGAAGTTGATGGCGGTGTTCAGGTTACGGCGCGCGGAGTCCGACACCTTGGCATGGCTCAGGCGCACATTCGGCAGCACCGGCACAGCGTGTTCAATGCCGACATACAGCACGTTCTCGCGAGCCTTGTCGAAACCAAGGGTGCGGTCGAGGCTGATGTCGTTCTGGTGTTTGGTGGCTACATCACCGGAAATTTCCGGGTTCCAGGCCCGCGCACCGGCATAAATGTCGATCAGCGGCAAGCTGTGGGCGGCCGGGGCAGCCGACAACAGGACGGCGGTTACAAGCAACTTGCGCATTCGGTTGTTCTCCTTGTCATGGTGGCCGCGGGCCGGCCGGTGCGACGCTGCCCCTGCGGGCGCTCGGCGGCATCATACCCAGCGTCCCGATGGCCAGCCAGCGGCGCAGTGCTGAAGCGGATTCAATCAGCGTCCACTGTTACATCCTGAAATAGGTGGTCGCTGTCGCATCCTGAAGCACTTTATTACACTTTCGCGACCTTACTCTGTGGGATCGGCCCCTGTTCATGAATTTCTGGTTTGGCTTTGACCGCCTGTTCTTCTTCTTCGCGCGTCTGTTCCTGAAGTGGTGCACCCGCGTTACCCGGCTGCACGAGGATGACGACAGCACCCAGCTCGACCCTCGCCGCCCCATTATCTATGTGCTGCGCGAAGCGTCGCTGGCGGACCTCGCCGTGCTCGACCGCGAGACGCGCCAGCTTGGGCTGCCCAGCCCGCTGGAAAAATGCGCGCTGCCAGACCGCCAACTGCGGCGCAGCTTCTTCTATATCTATAAGCGCAAACCGCTGGTGGGCCGCGAGCGGATCGCCGGCAACAGCCGCCGACTGCAGGATGTGGTGGCATCGCTGGCGGCGCATCCAGATCAAGATGTGCAGCTGGTGCCCGTGGCGCTGTTCTGGGGCCGCCGCCCGGAAAAAGAAAATTCGCTGTGGCGCATCATGTTCTCCGACAACTGGTCGGCGCCGGGCGTGATCAAGAAGTTCTTCATCATCCTTACCCAAGGCCGGCAGCTGTTCATCCGTGTCAGCCCGCCGATGTCGCTGCGCCAATTGGTCGATGAAAGCAGCTCGCCGGAGCGCGCCACGCGCAAGGCCCAGCGTATCCTGCGCGTACACTTCCGCCGCCAGCGCGAAGCGGTGATCGGCCCGGACTTGTCGCACCGCCGCACGCTGGTCAACACGCTGGTGGACAGCGCGCCAGTGCGCGAAGCGATTGCCCGCTGCGCTGCCGAGCACGGCGACAGCTACGAAAAGCACGAGCAGAACGCGCGCCGCTACGCGATGGAAATCGCCGCCGACTATTCCCACACCGTGATTCGCTTCCTCGAGCTGCTGTTGGACTGGGTCTGGAACCGGCTCTACAGCGGCCTGCGCGTGTACAACATGCAAAAGTTGCAGGACATCGCCGAGAACCACGAAATCGTCTACGCGCCCTGCCACCGCAGCCACGCCGATTACCTGTTGCTGTCGTTCCTGCTGTACCGCAACGGTCTGGTGCCGCCGCACATCGCCGCCGGCATCAACCTCAATCTGCCGGTGGTGGGCACCATCCTGCGCCGTGGCGGTGCCTTCTTCATGCGCCGCAGTTTCAAGGACAACCCGCTGTACGCCACCGTGTTCAATGAATACATCCACGTCATGCTCACCCGCGGTTATCCGGTGGAATACTTCGTCGAAGGCGGCCGCAGCCGCAGTGGACGCATGCTGTCACCGCGCCCGGGCATGTTGAAAATGACGGTGGAAAGCTTCGTGCGCGACAGCCACAAACCGATCGCGCTGGTGCCGGTCTACATCGGCTACGAAAAGCTGATCGAAGGCCAGACCTACATCGGCGAACTGCACGGCAAGAAAAAACAGAAGGAAAGCGTGTTCGGACTGCTCAAATCACTGTCGATCCTGCGCAGCCGCTTCGGCCAGGTCCACGTGAACTTCGGCGATCCGCTGCTGCTGAAACCGTTCCTCGATGACGCCGCCCCGCTATGGCGCGACACCGACCTGAGCCAGCCACTCCCGGCGACTATGAAGCAAGCCATCACCACGCTCGGACTGGATGTGGTCACCCGCATCAACGCAGCAGCGGTGGCCAACCCGATCAACCTGCTGGGCCTGGCGCTGCTGGCCACCCGCAAGCACACCATGGACGAGGCGCAGCTGCGCCGGCAGTTGGAGCTGTACATCACGCTGCTGCAACAGGCGCCCTACAGCGATGGCAGCGCGCTGGCGTCCAACGATGCCGCCGCCATCATCGAATACGGGCTCGACAATGACTTCCTGCACCGCATCGAACACCCAATGGGCAACCTGCTGCAGGTGGACAACATCACTGCGCTGCAAATGGCCTATGTGCGCAATAACAGCTTGCACCTGTTTGTGTTGCCGGGGCTGCTGTGTGCGCTGGTGAAGGATGCGCGCTCGATCCATGAGAGCCATTTCCACCGCCTGGTGGAGCTGCTCTACCCGTTCTTCCAAAGCGAATACTTCCTGCCGTGGAATTCGCCGCAAGCGCTGCGCGACGCCACCGACGCCACGTTGGCAGTGCTGATCAAGCAAGGGCTGATCGTCAAGGACGAGCAATTCCTGCGTGGCGCCACGCTGCACTCCATGGAAAGCGACCTGCTCGACCATCTCGGCCAAACCGTGTCGCAGGCGCTGGAGCGCTACTACCTCACCATCCGACTGTTGGTGCAGCACGGCGTGGGGGCACTGTCCGCGGAAGACCTGGAAGAGTTGGCGCAGCAAACCGCACAGCGGTTGTCGCTGCTGTACGAGTTCAATTCGCCGGAATTTTTCGACCGCGTGGTGCTGCGTACTTTCATCCAGCAACTGCAGCGCTCGGGCATGATTTCAGTGGATGACGATCAACGACTCGGCTTCGATGATCGACTGCTGGCGCTCGATGATGAAGCGCGGCGCATCCTCAGTCCGTCACTACGGCAGGCAATCGTGCGCTTGACCCAGCGCACTCAATGACACAATTACCGGCGCGCGCTCTTTCGGGAGCCCGCGCCGGTATGTTAAAAGGCTTATTTTTTGGCACTGTGCGCGCTTACGCCTAGTTGGGGTGTTGTTGTTTGACGCGCGGGCAGTGCGCCGGATTCAGCGCGGACGGCTGACCGTCGCGCGCACAAGGAGCCCGCTCATGAGTACCGCCCCACGGCGCCCTACCCCGCGCCCTGCAGCCACCGCCCCGGCTGCCCCGCTGTTCAACCGCCGCCAACGGTTGATCCTTGCCGTACTGGCCACCGGCCTCGGCATCAGCTCCCTGGCGCTACTGCTGCGTCCTGATAGCGCTCCGGATACCGCCACCGCCCTGCCCGCCGGCGTCACCGCCACCGAGACTGGCACTGCCCCCACCCTCACTGACGAACTACTGCCGCTGGATGAGCCTCTGCTGGATGTGGCCGAGACCGGCCCGTTCCTGCATACCATTGCGCCCGGCGAGACCCTCAGTGAACTGTTCTCCCGCCACGAGTTGGACCGCGCCACCATGCAGGCGGTGTTGGCAGCGGACGAAGAACTGCTGGCGCTGGATATCCTGCGCCCCGGCCAGATGCTGGTGTTCGATATTGATGAACAAGGCAGCCTGCAACGGCTGACGCTGCGGCTACGGCCCGGCCATGTGGTGCACTACCAGCGGGTCGACGGCGACCACTTTGAGTTCGAGGACGTGCGCAGCCCCTCAGAATGGCGCGATTACGTGTTCACCGGCGACATCCAAGGCAGCTTCTTCCTATCCGCTCGCCGCGCTGGCCTCAGCGACGCCGAAATCGCCCGCGCCCAGCGCATCCTCGGCGAGAAGATCGATTTCCGCCGCGACCTGCGCGCCGGTGACCGCTTTGAAATGGTGGTCGGCCAAGAAGTGACCGACGAGGGCCCCACCGGCCACACCCGCGTCGAGGCACTGCGGTTGCAGCTGGGTCGCCGCACCGTGGCCGCCTATCTACATGACGACAGCAATTACTACGACGAGGACGGTGACAGCCTCGGCCGCGCCTTCCTGCGCCACCCGATGCAGAGCCAACACCGCATCAGTTCGCCGTTCAACCTCGGCCGCCTGCATCCGGTGACCGGGCGCGTGGCGCCGCACCACGGTGTTGATTTCGCGATGCCGGTGGGCACCCCGGTGCTGACCACTGGCGATGGTGTGGTGACGCGGGTCGGTAACCACCCGTTTGCCGGCCGCTATGTGGAAATTCAGCATCCCGGCCAGTTCAAAACCCGTTACCTGCACCTAAGCCGGGTGCTGGTGCGCCAAGGTGAGAGCGTCAGCCGCGGCGCACGCATTGCACTATCCGGCAACACCGGCCGCACCACCGGCCCGCACCTGCACTTTGAGCTGCACATCAACCAGCGCCCGGTGAACCCAATGACCGCGCACATCCCCACCGCCCACAGTGTGCCTGCAGCGCAGCTGGCCGAATTCCGCCAGCGGGTGGAAAACTTGGTGGCCTCAATGGATTACGCCGAGCAGTTCTTGGCGC
The DNA here is from genome assembly GCF_041102775.1 of Alcanivorax sp. REN37. Taxonomy (NCBI): domain Bacteria; kingdom Pseudomonadati; phylum Pseudomonadota; class Gammaproteobacteria; order Oceanospirillales; family Alcanivoracaceae; genus Isoalcanivorax; species Isoalcanivorax beigongshangi. Next base: position 1,068,627 of record NZ_JBGCUO010000001.1, on the reverse strand, counting down.
TGCATGAAGTGGATACCAGCGGCAACGACAGCTGAGCTCAGCGGCGCGGCTGGTGGTAGACGTCGAAGCGCACCGTCTTGCCGGTGACGCGGTGAGTCGGTAGCGCCGCGCCTAGGTCCGGCGCCCGCAACGGGCGCTTGACCACCACCTTGCGCGCTTGGCTGCGGGCGGCCGCCAGCAGCGCCGCGCCTTCTTCCTCGCCCGCCGGTGGCATCAGCCACTGCAACCAGGCCAGTTCTTTTTTTACCGCCGCTGATTTGTCGCGCGCCGGGAACATTGGATCGAGGTACACCACCCGCTCTTCCGAGCTCGGCTGAGCCAGCCAGGTGGCGCTGTCGGCGCACAGCAGGCGGATCTGCCCGGCCAGCGCCGCCGGAGCACGCGCCAAGCCATCACTGAGCAATGCATGCAGCACCGGGTTGCGCTCGATCAGCACCAGCGGCCACCCGGCCATCGCCAACAACGACGCATCGCGGCCGAGGCCACCGGTGGCGTCTATCAGAACCTGGTCTGGCTGCGGTAGGCCCACTGCCTTCACCAGACGCTCATGGCGCACCCGGTCAGCAGCCAACCGGTAACCAAGCTGGCCGCTGCCGAAATCGACACTCAAGGGGGTTTCGCGACCGCCGGGACGCCACAGCGCCAAGACCCCGTCGCGGCGACCAAGCACCAGCGCAGCGCCGGCCTGCTCAGCGTCTGCTTCCGACGCCACCGCCGTGCCCGGCACCGTGTCCGGCGCCTCGGGCAGGCAGGCGAGCATCACAGTTGGGTGACGGGCCACAGCACCATCAGCAGCAACACGCTGCCCAGTACCAGCCGGTAGATCGCGAACGGCACCATGCCGACGCGGGTCACCAGCCGCAGGAAGAAGCCGATTGAGGCATAAGCCACCAGCGCCGACACCAAACAGGCCATTGCCAGCTGCGCGTTGCTATAGACCTGCTCCAGATGCACCAGGTCGCGGCTCATCAACACAATGGCGCCGAGGATTACCGGAATCGACAACAGGAATGAGAAGTGGGCCGCGTCATCGCGGCGCAGTCCCAGCAGCAGTGCTGCGGTGAGGGTAATGCCGCTGCGCGAGGTGCCGGGAATCAATGCCAGCGCCTGCGCCAGCCCCACCAAGGTGGCGATACCGAGCCCCACCGCCGCCAGTTGCAGCTGCTTGCTGCCGCGCCGGTCGGCCCACCACAGCAGGCCACCGAACAGGATGGTGGTGGTGCCGATCACCGCCGCCGAGCGCGCATACTGCTCCACCATGTCCTTGAACAGAAAGCCGAAGATCACCGCCGGGATGGTGGCCCAGACGATCATCAGGCCCAGGTGCAGGTCCGGGTTCATCTGCCGCTGGCTGACGCCGCGTAGCGCGCCGCCGACCATGGCGCCCAAAGTATTGCGGTAGTACCACAGCACCGCGATCAGGGTGCCGAGGTGAATCGCCACATCGAAGGCCAGTCCCTGGTCCTGCCAGCCGAGCAACTGCGACGGCAAAATCAGGTGCGCAGAACTGGATACCGGCAGAAATTCGGTCAGTCCCTGTATCACTGCCAGTACAACGGCTTGAATCCAATCCATGATCAGCTCTCTTTTTGGGTAAGCGGGTAACCGTCAATGAACTCGTGGGGCATGCGACGCGGTTTGCCGGAATCCATCGCCACACATACCCAGCGGGTGTTGCCACGCAGCAGGGTGACGCCGTCTTGCTCACGCACCACCTGGTATTGGCGCACCATGCTGATGCGGCGGTCGTTTTCCACGATCCAGGTGCCCAATTGCAGGCGCTCGCCTTCGAACGCCGGCGCCAGGTATTCCACCTCGGTGCGGCGCGCTACAAAACAGCGGTTAAGCTGGCGGTAAACGTCCAGCCCCAATCCCAGCGCTTCGGTGTGCGACCATGCCACCTGTTCCAGCCAGCGAATGTAGGCCGCGTTGTTGGCATGGCCCAGTTCGTCGATGGCTTCCGGTTCCACCATCCAGGACAGGATGTGGGGAGTGGGCAAATCCCATTCGATCATTGCTGACCTCCTTGCACGATCTGGTCTCTCAGGTACACCGGTCGCGCCTCGCGCGCCGGCACCGCCGCCTCGGCAAAATCAGACAGCGCCAGCCGCAGCAAGGTGCCAGCACGGGGATGGCCGTCACCAATCCAGTGCAGGCGCTGGCCCAGCGCTTCACTGAGCGCCGGCTCCAGTGCTTGGCCAGAACCGGTGGCGCAGCGGAGGCCGGCCGGCAGCGCTGGCAGCTGTGCCGGCGCCACCAGCGCATCGGCCAGCAGCGGTTGCAGCAACTGCGGGCCGTCCACCGCCTGGTACACGGCCAGGTACAGCTCGCCCATGCGGGCATCGAAGGCGGTCAGCACTGGGCCGTCTGCTCCGGCATCCATGGCCGCCAACGCCGCGGAGGCCAGCGTCGATACGCCGAGCACCGGGCGGTTCATGGCAAACCCCAGTGCCTGCGCCACCGACACCGCGATGCGCACGCCAGTGAAGGCACCCGGGCCACGGCCAAATACCACGCCATCCAGCTGCGACAGCGCGACGCCGGCCTCGGCCAGCAGCGACGCCACCATCGGCAGCACGCGTTCAGTCTGCCGGCGCGGCGCCAACTCGAACTGCTCCAGCAGCTCACCCTGCCAGCGCAACGCGACCGAACAGGTCTCACCGGCAGTTTCAAGGCTGATCAGATTCATGGTCACTCGATTCGGTTGCAAGCATATGGAAGAAGCGCTGCACCACATCCAGTTTGCGGGTGCGCGTCATGCCCGGCAGGCTGCCGAGGAACAGACGCCCATAGCTGCGCTGCACAATGCGCGGGTCGGCCATTACCAATAGCCCACGGTCGCGGTGATCTCGAATCAAACGACCGGCGCCCTGGCGCAGCGTCAACACCGCTTCCGGCAATTGGAACTCCCAGAACGGTTGGCCACCGGCGGCGCGGATGTGATCAATGCGCGCCGCCGCCACCGGGTCGCCGGGCGAGCCGAACGGCAGTTTATCAATGATCACGCAACTCAGTGCGTCACCGCGCACATCAATGCCTTCCCAAAAACTGGCAGCACCGAGCAACACCGCGTTGCCCTTAGCGCGAAAATCATCCAGCAGCTGCCGGCGCCCGGCCTCGCCCTGCACCAACAGTGGGTATGGCAGCGACAGACTCCGCAGCTGCTGGGCGGCTTCACGCAACGCGCGATGGCTGGTGAACAGGAAAAAAGTGCGGCCCTGAGCGGCTTCGATCACCGGCACCATTTTGTCCACCAATTGGCGGGTATAGTCCGGCGCATCCGGCATCGGCAATCCTTCCGGCACATACAGCACCGCCTGGCGCCGGAAGTCGAACGGGCTCGCCACATGCAGCGTGCGCGCCGCGCCGAGCCCAAGCCGTTCAATGAAATGGCTGAAATCACCAGCCACCGACAAGGTGGCAGAGGTGAAAATCCAAGCGCATTGGTGGCGAGCACGGTGGGCCTGGAACGCGTCGGCGACCGTGAGCGGGGTGGCATGCAGCATCACCGAGCGACGGAAGTTCTCGAACCAATAGACGCTGCGCGCATCGTTGGCGCGGATCAGTCGCCGCAATGTGTCGAGCAACTTGCCGGCGCGACGCAGGCAGTTGTCCATGCCGCGCGAGGTTTTCTGGAATGGCTGCAGCGCCTCTTCCAGCAGCGCCAGTCGGGTAATCAGCTCGGCTGCACTTTCCTGCACTGCCTTGGCATCGCTGACGTCCTTCCACGGCGCCCGACGACCGTCCTCACCCAGCGCCAGCCTAAAATCTGCTGCCGCCCGTTCCACGGCGCTGGTGATGTGCACTAGGCCGGGCACGTCGGCGCCGCTCTGGCCGGCCTCACTGACCGCATCACGGCACAGGTCCGACAGCTGGCGAGTACTGAGAGATTCTCCGAAGAAGCTGGCGGCCACATCCGGCAGCTGGTGAGCTTCATCGAAGATCACGGCATTGGCGCTGGGCAACAGCTCGGTGATGTCTTCATTACGCAGCGCCGCATCGGCAAAGAACAGGTGATGGTTGACCACCACCAGATCGGCCTCTTGCGCCGCTTGGCGTGCTTTCATCACCGGGCACTCGGCCAGTTTGGGGCAGTCCTGGCCGATGCAGTTGTCCGCGGTGCTGGTGACCCAAGGCCACACCGGCGCATCTTGCGGCAGCTGTTGCAGCTCGGCGAGATCACCGGTGCTGGTGCGGCCAGCCCAGTGCGCAACGATCTGCAGCTGCTCGGCGGTCTCGCGGCTGAGGAAGCGACTCTCCTCCTCGTTGAGCTCCAGCCGGTACGGACACAGATAGTTGGCGCGCCCTTTCAGCAACGCCACCCGGCGCCGCACACCGAGCGCTTTGAGCACCACCGGCAGGTCTTTGAAAAATAACTGGTCCTGCAGGCTCTTAGTACCGGTGGACACGATGGTGGGGCCATCGCTGAGCAGCGCGGGCACTAGATAGGCAAGCGTCTTGCCGGTGCCGGTTTCCGCTTCTGCCACCAGCACCGCACGATCTGCCAGCGCGCTTTCTACCGCCTCAGCCATGTCCAACTGCGGCGCACGCGCACGGAAGCCGGGAATAACGGCGGCAAAGCGCTCCGGCTGCTGCAAGATGTCGCGGACCTGGCTCAACGGCGGCTCCCTGATACCGCCTGGGGCGGGGATGACGTAAGGCAGCGCAAGCATAGCGGAAGGGGCTGCGCGGCCCAAGCAGACCAGAAACAAAACACCCCGCCGAAGCGGGGTGTCAGGGCACTGCGGCAGGCAAATCAGTCGTTCTGATCAGCCGCCGGCGTAGCTGCCGGTGCAGCCGGTGCGGTGGGCGCCGCCGGGGCCGGTGCCGCAGCAGGTGCGGGGGCTTTAGCCGCGGCTTTCTTAACGGCCGGCTTGGTCGCCGCTTTCTTCACTGCCGGTTTCTTAGCAGCCGGCTTGGCCGCTGCTTTGGCGGTGGCCTTAGCGGCAGCGGTGGCCTTGGTTTTAGCCGGAGCCTTGGTCGCTGCTTTCTTGGCGGCGGCTTTGGCCGGGGCCTTTGCCGTGGTTTTGGCAGTGGTCTTGGCCGCCGCTTTAGCGGCCGGCTTCGCAGCGGCCTTCTTCGCCGCTGACTTGGCGGCAGTGCTCTTGGCAGCTGCTTTCACCGGTGCTTTTTTAGCGGTCGCCTTCACCGGCGCCTTGGTGGTCTTAGCAGCCGCTTTGGCAGCCGGCTTGGCCGCCGCTTTAGCAGTGGCTTTTTTCGCAGTGGCTTTCACCGGCGCTTTCTTGGCGGCTGCCTTGCTGGAGGTCTTGGCCGCGGCGGTGCTCTTGCCGCTGGCCTGGGCCTTAGCGGCTTCGCGCGCCTCGCGGGCTTTTTCCTTGGCCGCAGCTTTACGCTCTTCGGCTTTGGCCTTAGCGGCAGCACGCTTCTCGGCGGCCAGCGCTTTGGCTTCTGCTTTCTTCTCTTCCTGCTTGGCCTTGCGCAGTTCCTTGCGCTCGAACTCACGCACCTTGCTGGTCAGGTAGCGCTGCACCGCTCGCATCTTGCGGTTCTCACGCACCACCTGCTTCTTGGCGGCGGCTTCTTCTTGGCGCAGGGCTTTCACCTCGGCGCGGAACTCTTGGATCTTGGCGCGCTGGGCCGCCACTTTATCGCGGGCAGTAGCCAGCGCACGTTTGGCAGCAGCGGTGCCGGCGGTGCGAGCGCGTTCCCGTTTGGCACGGGAGTCGTCCATCATTTTTTCCAGCCGTGCGACTTCGGCTTCCACTTTTTTCCGAGCGCGTTCAATTTGCGCGAGGATTTGCGCCACAGTCTTCTTGGCGGCATCCACCACGGTGTCCTGCTGCTGGACTTTCGCTTCGGCGTTGAGAATGGATTTGGGTGCTGCTGCCACCTTCACAGCAGGTGCTTTGCGGGCGCCTGCCGAAGTGCGGGGGGCGGCCGCCTTTTTCGCACGGGCCATGATAGATCTCCTAAACCGTCAAGAATGTTTGGGTACTGCAACGGCAGGAAATTAACATAAATAAAAATAGGGTGGTACATAATTTAGCCAGCTGAGATGTTTTTTCACGACCGTTTCAATTTCGTTTCGCCGGACTGCGGCAATGCAGCTGCCACAGCTTGCTACTGCACGCCTTCCGCACCGTCTCTCCGCCACTGGGAATACAAAGATCACGCATAAAAAAAGCGGCCACTGGCCGCCTTTTTTACACTGCTGCATTCATTGTTCCGGCAGCGTGATATTGAGTTCGAGAATGTCGCAGCCGGTATCGCGATCCACCTGCAGGCTCACCGCATCCGGATCTACTGGCACATATTTGCGCACCACTGCCAGCAATTCTTCCTGCAACTGTGGCAGGTAATCTGGGCCGCCACGGGTGGAACGCTCGCGGGCGACGATGATTTGCAAACGTTCTTTGGCCACCGATGCGGTGCTTTGTTTGCGCGGCAACAGATAGCTGAAAATACTCATCCCTGACCTCCAAACAAACGGCCCAGCAGGCCCTTCTTCGGCGCCGTGATGAAGCGATGCGCCACGTCCTCACCCAGGAAGCGCGCGACACCGTCCAGATACGCCTGACCGGCATCGGACTGGGTATCGAGAATCACCGGCGTACCGGCGTTACTGGCGTTCAATACTGCTTGAGATTCCGGCACTACGCCCAGCAGCGGAATGGCGAGAATGTCTTGCACGTCTTCCACTGACAGCATTTCACCGCGCGCCACTCGTTCGGCGGAGTAACGGGTGAGCAGCAGCCGCGCAGGAATGTCGCCCTTGCCCTGTTCGGCATGACGAGTCTTGCTGGCGAGGATGCCGAGAATGCGGTCGGAGTCACGCACACTGGATACTTCCGGATTCGACACCACGATCGCCTCGTCGGCGAAATACGCCGCCATCAGCGCGCCGCGCTCAATACCCGCCGGGCTATCACAGATAATGAAATCCATCGCCATATCGTCACGCAGCGCGTCCAGCACTTTGCCCACGCCTTCTTGGGTCAACGCATCTTTATCGCGCGTCTGCGACGCCGGCAGGATGTAGAGATTCTCCACGCGCTTGTCTTTAATCAGCGCCTGGCGGATGTTGGCATCGCCATTGATCACGTTGACCAAGTCGTACACCACGCGCCGCTCGCAGCCCATAATCAGGTCCAGGTTGCGCAGGCCCACATCGAAATCGATCACGGTGGTTTTAAAGCCACGCAGCGCCAGGCCGGTGCCCAATGCTGCACTGGAGGTGGTCTTGCCTACGCCGCCTTTGCCCGACGTCACCACGACAATCTTTGTCACGCGCATTTCTCCTTTCAGGGACGCTCTAACGCTGCTGCTTATTTGGATTTGAGCGGAGAGAACAGCATCGCCTCTCCGTCCAGGGTCAGTTGCACTGCTTCACCCTGCCAGCGTTCCGGCAGGTCTTCCGACACCCGGTAGTGGCCGGCAATCGACACCAACTCAGCATTAAGCTGTTGGCAGAAGATGCGCGCCCGAGTATCACCGCGCACGCCGGCCAGGGCCCGCCCGCGCAGATTGCTGTACACATGGATATGGCCTTCGGCCATCAGTTCCGCACCGGTGCCTACCGGCGCCAGCACCACCAAGTCTCCGCGGCTGTAAATTTGTTGGCCGGAACGCACCGGTTGGTCGATCACCAACGTTTCGCGGGCCGGCTCTGCGGCCGTCGCTTTGGCATCGCTATCACGCGGCACCGGCACTGCGCGGCCGCCGGCCGACAGCACCACACTGCCGATGCCGAGCATGCGCAGGTCTTGCTCATCAATGGCGGCATGACGCGCCACCGCCACCAAGTTCATATCACGGTCGCGCAGTGCTTCCATGGTGAGGGTCAGATCCACCACCGAGATGTCTTCAGCATCGTCCGGGAACGACAGCACGATCGGCACATCCCGCAGCCAGTCGGGGGAGTCGGTCAGCTGCTGATCGAGATGCGTGCGCAGCAGCTCTAAATCGAGGGTGTTGAGTTGCAACACCGTCATCATCAGCATGCGGCCACGGAATTCGACCACATTGAGATCTTCCATTACGGCTGTCATCGCGTACCTGTTCAGGGAGGTGTCCGGCACCGGCGGACGATCAATCGGGGATTATCCGGCCTGCGTCGCCCGGGAGCAAAGCCGGTCTGCGGGGACCCGGCGCTTATGGTGCCAATAAAACTATCGGCGCGGGTCGCCGCAACCGAGCGGAAATGTAAAACTCTCGCGGTCTGCGACTGCCGCGCCATAAAAAAACCCCGGCAAGCCGGGGTTTTTATGCTGCCGTGCCGCTCAGGCGGTCAAGGCAGTGGCGATCGCGTCGCGGATCTGCTCCAACGAACCGACCCCTTCCACACGCACATACTTGGGCGCGCGGCTGCCGGTCAGTTGCTGATAGAAGTCCACCAGCGGCCGCGTTTGCTGCTGGTACACCTCAAGCCGGTGGCGCACGGTGTCTTCACGGTCGTCATCGCGCTGCACCAGCTCATCGCCGGTCACATCATCGCGGCCCGGCACTTTCGGCGGGTTGTACTTGAGGTGGTAGACGCGGCCAGAAGCCGGGTGTACACGGCGGCCGGACAGGCGCTCGATGATCTCGGCGTCGTCGACGTTCAGTTCGACCACGTAATCGATGTCGATGCCGGCATCCACCAGAGCTTGCGCCTGGGGAATGGTGCGCGGGAAACCATCGAACAGGAACCCGCCTTTGCAGTCGTCTTCCTTGATGCGTTCCTTGACCAGACCGATGATCAGGTCGTCAGACACCAGACCGCCTGCGTCCATCACTTTCTTGGCTTCGATACCCAGCGGGGTACCGGCCTTGACGGCCGCACGCAGCATGTCGCCGGTGGAAATTTGGGGAATACCGAACTTGTCCATGATGAACTGCGCCTGGGTGCCTTTTCCGGCCCCGGGCGCGCCCAGGAGGATGACGCGCATAGCTTTCTCCAGCAGTGAGAATCGGACGCCCGGCAGGTTCCCGGCGCGAGAAAGAGCGGTGTCCGCACCTCGAAAACGGAGCACTTTACCGCGCAGACCCTACACCGACAAGCGAAAACGGTAACCGGCCGTGTCGGGCCTGCCGCAGATTAGGACTGCGGCGGCAACAGCTCCAAGGTCACCGACGCGCCCGGCCGCCACGGCTGCGGGGCGGCTTGGTATTGCGCTTCACCGACGCCGGCAGCGGCGGACGGCGCATAGCGGGCGCCCACCACCAGCTCGGTATCCGGCGCGGGATAAGCTTGCAGCCAGTCTTCGGCGCGCAGGCTGACTTGCTGCGGCAGGTGCTGCACCAGCAGTCGCCGCGCCGCCAGCGGCTGACCGCTTTCACCAGCGCGCTGCAAGAACACAAACAAGGTGCCGCCGTCGGCCACCGGCGTGGCACTGGTCACGTCCACACTCAACTCAGCAAAGTATTGCTGCGCCGCACCTTGGCTGCGCGCCTGCTCTAGATTCTGGTTGAGCATGGTGGCGATCTGACTGTCGCCATGGCGCTCTAGCAACGCTTCCCACGCTTGTTCAGCGCGCTTGAAATCTCCGCTCTGCATGGCGCCGAGCCCGACCATCAGCCACGCGCTGTCATGCTGTGGATAGCGAGCCAGAATACCGTCCAGCAGGTCGCCGGCCTCGTCAGTGAGACGGCCGCCAGCTTCCCCCATCAGGCCCTGCGCCAGCAGCAGTTGGTTCGACAGTGAGTCCGGGTCCAACCGCAACGCCTTGCGCGCTGACTCCACCGCCAGCTGCGGCACTTCCAGTTCACCGTACAGTACGCCGAGCGCATACCAGCCGTCGGCGCTCGGGCTGCGCGCCAGTTCGCGCTGCAGCACCCGTGCCAAGCGCGGCGCGGTGACGCCTTCCGCCACGCTGTCCGGCGTTTCACCGGCGGCCAACTGGCGGGCCATCGGCTCAAGCGTCCGCACGTCGTCCACCCACTCCGCGGTGTCTGGGTGGAAGCCGCGCACGCCATACAAACCCACCGCCAAGATTGGCACTAGCAACCCGCTGGCCAGCAGCGCCGGCGACAACCGGGTGCCTTCACGACGGGCTTCGCGCGCCCACATCCACATCAGCCACAGCGTGACCAGAGCAACAAAAGCAATCAGGACTGGCCACAACATCAGTGGGTCTCCTCGTTGTCATCCTCAAGCGGCGCGCGGTTGGCGCGGCGCAGTGCGCGCACCACTAGCACCCCACCGATCAGCAGGATCAGCAGCGGGCTGAACCACAGCAACGCAGTGTTGAGCGCCACCGGCGGCCGGTAGGACACAAAGTCGCCATAGCGAGCGCGGAAGTAATCCACCACTTCTCGGTCGCTGTGGCCTTCACGCAGCATCAACGCGGTGCGGGCGCGCATGTCGCCAGCAATGTCGGCATCGGAGTCGGCGATGCTCTGGTTCTGGCATTTCGGGCAGCGCAATTCCTGGGTCAGCGCACGAAAGCGCTGCTCCTGCTCAGCGGTCTCGAACTCATACACATCGATCACCGCCGCCGCACCGAGCGGCAACACCAGCATCAGGCACAGCAACAAGGAACGCATCATGGTGCGCCCTCCCCGGCTTCGATCAGCGGCAGGAAACGCTCCTGCCACACGCTCTGATTAAACTCCCCGGCAAAGCGCAACACGATGCGCCCTTGCGGGTTGATGAGGAAGGTTTCCGGCGCACCGTACACCCCCAAATCCATGGCGAAATCACCGCGCTGATCGACGATCACTTCGCGGTAGGGATTACCCAAATCGGCCAGGTATTGCAGCGCCTTATCGCGCTTGTCCTTGTAGTTAACACCGATGATACGCACGCCCTGCTGGGCCACATCCACTAGATAGGGATGCTCCACGTAGCAGGTCGGGCACCAGGTGGCCCAGACATTGAGCAGCGTCCACTCACCTTTCAGTAGTGCCGGATCAAGCTGGCGTTGGTCATCAATCAGCGACGGCAATGAGAACGCCGGCACCGGCTGGCCCACCAACGCCGAGGGCAGGGTTTCGGTATCACGGCCCAGGCCGCGATACAGCATCACCACCAGGGCAACAAAAATCAGCAGCGGGATTACCCCCCAAAGCGACTTCTTCATGCCAGCGCCTCCGCGGATTCTGCATTCTTACGCGACCGGTAGCGGCGGTCGGACACCGCCAGCAAACCACCCAGCGCCATCATCAGCGCTCCCAGCCACAACCAGCGCACGCCCGGCTTGTAGTAGATACGCACCGCCCAGGCATCAGGCCGGTCGAGCGGTTCCCCAAGTGCCACGTAGAGGTCGTTGAGCAGGCTCGGCCGCAACGCCACCTGGGTCATCACCATACCGCTGACGTGGTAGGTGCGCTTTTCTGGGTGCATGACCTTCACCGGCTTGCCATTGCGGGTCACTTCGAAGGTCGCCTTGACGGTGTCGTAGTTGGGGCCAACACCATCCTCCAGCTGCGTGAAGGCAAAATCGTAGCCGCCCACAGACACCTGATCACCAGGCATCATGCGCACATCGCGCTCGATCTCGTGATGGGACACCAACACAATGCCGGCCACCATCCACGCCAGACCGAGGTGGGCAAACACCATGCCGTAGTAGCTGCGGCCGAGGCGCCGCAGGCCCTTGAACAGGCCGCTCCGGAACGCCAGCGCCTTGCGCACCAGATCATCCAAATGGCCGATCACCACCCACGCCACTGCGATCAGACCCAGGGTGCCGGACCAATGGGTGCCGCCCGGCAGCAGTGCCGCCCCTACACCACCGAGGATGGCCGCTGGCACCAACGGCAGCACCCGGCTGCGCAGGCGTTCGACGCGCTGACTTTTCCAGTTCGACATTACACCCAGCACCACCAACGCCATCAGCGCCAGCGTCAGCGGGATGAAGAACATATTGAAGTACGGCGCACTGATAGAAATCTTCAGATCAAAGGCGTCGCCGATCAGCGGGAACAGCGTGCCGGCCAGCACTACAAATGCCGCAGTCAGCAGCAACAGGTTGTTGCCCAACAGCATCGACTCACGAGACAGCAGTTGGAAACCGGCGGTGTTGCGCAGTTGCCCCGCCCGCAGCGCAAACAGCAGCAATGAGCCGCCGGCCACCAACGCCAAAAAGATCAATACAAAGGTGCCGCGCTCCGGGTCATTGGCGAACGCATGCACTGACGTAAGGATGCCGGAGCGCACTAAGAAGGTGCCCAACAGGCTCAACGAGAAGGTCAGGATCGCCAGCAACACCGTCCAAGCACGGAACAGGTTGCGCTTTTCGGTGACCGCCAACGAGTGAATCAAAGCGGTACCCGACAGCCACGGCATCAACGAAGCGTTTTCCACCGGATCCCAGAACCACCAGCCGCCCCAACCCAGTTCGTAGTACGCCCACCAGGAGCCGAGCGCGATGCCCACCGTCAGAAACGACCACGCCACCGTGGTCCACGGCCGCGCCCAACGCGCCCATGCTGGGTCCAACCGGCCCGCCATCAGCCCGGCCACCGCAAACGCAAACGCCACTGAGAAGCCGACATAGCCCATGTACAACATCGGTGGGTGCACGATCAGCCCCGGATCCTGCAGCAGCGGATTGAGATCGCCACCATCCAGCGGGAACCACGGCAGGTTGCGGTCAAACGGGTTGGAGGTGAGCAGCATGAACGACATAAAACCAATGCCGATCATGCCCATCACCGCCAGCACCCGCGCTGAGATCGCGTCCGGTACCGAGCGGCTTAGCAGCGCCACTGCTGCGCCCCAGCTCGCCAGCATCCACGCCCACAGCAACAACGAGCCTTCATGACCGCCCCAGATGGCGGACAGGCGATAGCCCCACGGCAGCGCCGAGTTGGAGTGGTTGGAGACGTAAGCGATGGAGAAGTCATTCACATAGAAGGCATAGCCGAGGGTGATGATGCCCACCGTCACCAGCAGCCACTGCATCACGGCCAGCGGCCGGGCGCTGGCGATCCAACCACCGTGCTGGAGACGTACACCGATGAGGGGCAAAAAGGCTTGCAGGACCGCCAGTAACAAGGCCATCCAGACTGCAAAGTGTCCTATTTCCGCTATCACAACACGCTCCCGCGGCCGAGGTTGTCATTGAAGGTAGGCAGACCGCGCATACCCTCGCACGACCCTGCGGCCATCCCGGCCGCCTGACGGATACAGGCTTGGCGGCGACGGCAGCTGTGCCCCGCTCCGCCATCCCTGTCGGTGGAGAAGAGCCCTGACCCGGCCGCCACTGCGCGGCGACGCAGCCGGCTGGAACCGGGCCGCATAGCTTCCGCGAGGGCGGCGTTGATTTCAAGTTTTACACTGCCCCAGCACCGTCCTGCAAAGACTAAAGTAGTTGAGACAAAAGGGCTTTTTTTGATACACCCGGCGTTGCAGCCTGCAACACCTTGACATAATTCAGACCCGGTCGCGTACATGCCTGTCACACTCGCTTTGTTATGATAGCGGCGCCTGAGATGGCCATGTGACCGTCTTGCGACAGAAGCGTTCAGTGATGGAGTCTGTGACCTTGGATCCAGTGCGGAAGAATAGTTTTGACCGGGACGAGCTGTTGGCCTGTGGCCACGGTGAGTTGTTCGGCCCGGGGAATGCGCGGTTGCCGTTGCCGAACATGCTGATGATGGACCGCATCATCCGCATCAGTGAAGAAGGTGGCCGTTACGGCAAGGGCGAGATCATCGCCGAACTCGATATCCGCCCTGACCTGTGGTTCTTCGATTGCCATTTCGAATCCGACCCGGTGATGCCGGGCTGCCTGGGCCTGGATGCCATGTGGCAATTGGTCGGCTTCCACCTCGGCTGGCTTGGTCACCCGGGCCGCGGCCGCGCCCTCGGCGTTGGCGAAGTGAAGTTTTCCGGGCAGATCCTGCCCTCTGCCAAGCGCGTCACCTACCGCCTCGACGTGAAGCGAGTGATCGCACGCAAGCTGATCCTCGGCATCGCCGATGGCACCGTGTCCGTGGACGGGCGCGACATCTATCAAGCCAATGACCTGCGGGTCGGCCTGTTCACTTCTACGGACAGTTTCTAAACGAAGGAAACCACCGCAATGAGACGAGTCGTCATCACCGGCATCGGCATCACCTCCTGCCTGGGCAACGATCCGGCCACTGTGACCGAATCCCTGCGCCACGGGCGCTCCGGTATCCGCTTCAACGACAGCTACCGTGAACACGGGCTGCGCAGTCAAGTCTCCGGCCGTCCGGATCTTGATTTGGATGCACTGATCGACCGCAAGGCGCGTCGCTTCATGGGCGACGCCGCGGCCTATGCCTACTTGGCCATGCAACAGGCCATCGACGATGCCGGCCTGACGCCGGAACAAGTTTCCAACCCACGCACCGGTCTGCTGGCCGGCTCCGGCGGCGCGTCCTCGGCCAACCAAGTAGAAGGCATCGACATCGCCCGCGAGAAAGGCGTCAAGCGTGTTGGCCCTTACATGGTCACCCGCACCATGGCCAGCACCGTGTCCGCCTGCCTGGCCACGCCGTTCAAGATCAAGGGGCTGAACCTGTCAATCGCCTCCGCCTGTGCCACCAGTGCCCATTGCATCGGCGCCGCCATGGAGCAGATCCAGCTCGGCAAACAGGACATTCTGTTCGCCGGCGGCGGCGAGGAAGAGCACTGGACCATGAGCACCTTCTTCGATGCCATGGGCGCGCTGTCGAGCAAGTATAACGACACCCCGGAACTGGCCTCCCGCGCCTACGATGCCAACCGTGATGGCTTTGTCATCGCCGGCGGCGGCGGCATCGTGGTGGTGGAAGAACTGGAGCATGCTAAGGCCCGCGGCGCCAAAATCTACGCCGAGTTGGTCGGTTACGGCGCCACCTCCGACGGCCTCGACATGGTCGCCCCGTCCGGCGAAGGCGCCATGCGTTGCATGCAACAAGCGCTGGCCACCGTCGATGGCCCGATTGATTACATCAACGCCCACGGCACCAGCACCCCGGTCGGCGACATGGCCGAGCTGAAAGCCATTCGCGATACCTTTGCCGAGGGCAAGGTGCCGCCGGTCAGCTCCACCAAGAGCCTATCCGGCCACTCTCTGGGCGCGGCCGGCGTGCACGAGGCAATCTACTGCCTGCTGATGATGCAGCACGGTTTCATTGCCGGTTCCGTCAACGTCGAGCAGCTCGACGAAGGCGCCGCAGGCATCCCGATCCAAACCACCACTGAAGAACGTCAACTGGAGCGGGTGCTGAGCAACAGCTTCGGCTTCGGCGGCACCAACGCCTCGCTGGTGTTCCAGCGTTACCGCGACTGAATGCCGGTAAGGCGATAAAAAACGCCCCGCTAATGCGGGGCGTTTTTTTGCTAACCGGACAATGTCTCACAGCATCCAGCTTTCACCTGGGTCGCCTAAATAGCCAGATTGTTGCGCTAACAAGAGAGTGCCACCGGCAAGCTGAGCGTCATTAAATTGGGTAATAACCCGGGGCCCCATTGTGATGTTCCTGGCTTATTTCAACCTGTTGCCCTGCACAAAAAATTTATGCCCAACAGGTGACCTGGTGCCCATCAATCACCGGCAGCCCATTGCACGGCAGTGGCCTTTAGCATCATAAAATCAGAACCGTAACTGGAGAGCTGATCCGCCCAGCGACCACATCAGACACCCGCGGCGGCAAGCGATAATTAGACTATTAGCACCTGCCGGAAACATTCGTCT
This sequence comes from Alcanivorax sp. REN37, assembly GCF_041102775.1. Classification (NCBI taxonomy): domain Bacteria; kingdom Pseudomonadati; phylum Pseudomonadota; class Gammaproteobacteria; order Oceanospirillales; family Alcanivoracaceae; genus Isoalcanivorax; species Isoalcanivorax beigongshangi. The sequence goes on along the minus strand of NZ_JBGCUO010000001.1, from coordinate 1,053,034 downwards.
GTGCCGACTTTTCTCCGCTTCTGCAGGTCGCTTCAGCTGTCAGGGCACCAGCCATTTATCACTTCCGCTTTGCCGATTCTGGTTAGGCTTACACGCCCGGCTAACGGTGTTTACCAGTCACTGCGGCCGAGGCCACTGTCATTGCCACCAGTCCGTGACGGTTCTCCTGACCGGCTTAAAGACGTTCTTCAACTCTCACTGCAGGACGAACAATCTGGGGCGGCTACTTCTCCATGGAGACCACCACAGAAGGTCTCTCGTCTACCCGCTCAGGAACAAGCTTCCCTAGCAGCCACACCGATCACCAGTCGATGTTATTGCGCACATAAAAAAAACGCCGGCTCACGCCGGCGTTTTTCACTTCACGACTGCCTTGATCAGAAGTCGTAACGCATACCCAGGGACAGGCCTTGAGCGTTTTCACCTGCAGCGCCGCCCACGTTGGTGGTGCGGGCTTGCTGCCATGGGGTCAGAGCTGCCAGGTCATCGTTCATCACGATGGCGTAGTTGGCGTACACGCGCAGGGCCTTGTCGAGGCGGTGCTCAACACCGACGGCCACCATGTCGGCGCTCATATCCTTGGCGTCGGCGTCCATCATCATGTACATGCCTTTGACGTAAGTGGCCGGCGCAACTTGGAATTCTGCACCCAGGCCCCAGGTATCAGAATCGAATTGATCGTCGTCATGGTTGGCGTTCTGGTAGAAGGCGACCAGTTTCACCGGATCAGCCACTTTGTAGGCACCCGCCAGACGCACGGCTTTGCGCTTGCCGTTGCTGGTATCACGGCCGTACTGCTCATAGGCCAAAGCGCCTTGGAACGGGCCGTTGGCGTAGGTCACAGAAGCGCTGACGGCGTCTTGTTTCTCATCGTCCTTGGCCGCCGTGCCTTCGTGGATGGAGTAGCCCAGGTTGAACTGCAGACCGTTGTAGTTGGGGGTCTGGTAATGGATGGTGTTCGGCGTCCGCTCGTCAAAGCGGGCATCGCCCACACGGGTCAGGTTGCGCATGTCGCCGAGCTGGTCGCCGAACAGGTTGGCCGGATCGCGGGCTGCTTTGAACGGGCTATCGAACTGACCGGCGCGGACCATACCGAAGTCGCCTTTCAGGCCGACGAAGGTGTCACGGCTGGCCCAGCTGCTGCCTTTGCCTTGTGCAAAGTTGATCTCGGTTTCGACCTGGAAGAACGCGGTCAGATTGCTGTCAGCGATCTTGGTGTCGCCGCGGAAGCCCAGACGGGATGAGTTGGAGGACAGGTTGGTCTCGTTGTAGTCACCACCATCGTCGAGTTGATCCAGCGACACGTGCGCACGACCGTAGATGGACACATCGGCCAGCGCCATACCCGGTGCCAGTACCGCTACCCCAACAGCCATCGCCAGCAACTTCTTGTTCATTCACGATCTCCCATAAGGCTCAGTCATTGATGACGTAACAAGTTAGCTACGACTGGCGCGCAGTATGGAAAGCCAAGATGACAGCCAAGTTGCCTCAACATGAAGTTTTTATGAATGCCGGCAACGGCGGGAACTTTAGGCGGGAGGCTGTGATTTACGGGGGATTGGCACGCTGCGCCGCAGTAGCGGCGGTGACTGGGATCTGGATTGGTACGCCTGCCACTGTCAATGTCAGCAATGGCAGCGGCGCCGGGTCAGCAGTCGCCTTGGCTGCGCAGAAGTTGTTTGGCCTGCTGCCACAAGTGTTCTAATTCGGCCTCATCGAGAGCGCTCAGCGGCGCTGGCGACAGCGCTTCCACCTGCCGGAAACGACGTTCGAATTTATGGGTGGCGGCGCGCAGCGCCTGCTCCGGATCGGTCTGCACATGGCGGGACAGGTTGGCGACGCTGAACAACACATCGCCAAGTTCATCGCTGATCGCGGCCGGATCAGCGCCACTAATGGCCTGCTCCAGCTCATCCAGTTCGGCGCGTACTTGCGCCAGCACCGGCGCTAACTCACGCCAGTCAAAACCGACCTTAGCAGCGCGACGCTGGATGCGGGCGGCACGGACCAACGCTGGCAGCCCGTTAGGCACGCCGTCCAATGCACTACTGCGGAGGGTGCCGGCGGCGGCCTGCTCTGCGGCTTTGATTGCATCCCACTGGCCCGCCGGCGGCGTCGCACCTGGCGTCTCGAACACATGGGGATGGCGCCGTACCAACTTGTCAGCCAGGCCGTCCATCACCGCGTCCAGATCGAAATCGCCCTGCTCCTGGGCCAACTGCGCCTGCAGCAGGACCTGCAACAGCAGATCACCGAGTTCCTCACGCAGCCCGGCGCGGTCACCGGCGGCAATGGCGTCGGCCACTTCGCAGGCTTCCTCTAGCGCATAGGGCGCCAGCGAAGCGGGAGTTTGCGCCCGGTCCCAGGGACAGCCGTGCTCAGGATCGCGCAGCTGCGCCACCAGCGCCTGCAAGCGTTGCAACGCCGCCGCGCTCACTTGCGGTGCCGCCGCACGTCCTGCACGCCGGGCAACTGGTCAAGACGCGCCAGCACGCGGCCGAGGTTACCCAACGAGGCGATTTCCACCGTCATCGTCATCACCGCGCTGTTGTCATCCTGCTGCGACTCAGTGTGCAGCGCGGTGACATTGACCTTCTCGTTGGCAAGCAGCGACAAGATGTCGCGCAACAACCCCTGACGGTCCCAGGCCCGCAGATGAATATCGACCGGGTAAGTGACTCGCTCGGCTTGGCCCCAGTGCACATCCACCACCCGGCGTGCGTCGTCGGCCTGCATCGCCAACACGTTCTTGCAGTCAGCACGGTGCACACTGACACCGCGGCCTTGGGTGATGTAACCCAGGATCGGGTCGCCCGGCAGCGGCTGGCAGCAGGACGCAATTTGGGTCAGCACATTGCCAACGCCTTCGATCACCACTTCCGGCGAATCACGGCGCTGCGGACTCGGTTTGCGGGGTACGAATTCCAGTTCTTGCTGGCCGTGGTCGCCTTCCAACAACCCGTGGATCTGATTGACCACCTGCGCCGGACGCAGGTCGCCGGCGCCCAAGGCGGCGAGTAGATCTTCGCCGGTCTTGAGGTTGAATTGCGGCGCCACCCGGTCGAGATCCAGCTGACCGAGCGCCAGCCGCGACATTTCGCGCTCCAGAATGGCGCGCCCCTGAGTGAGATGGGTGCCACGATCCTGGCGTTTGAACCACTGCTGGATGCGTGCCCGCGCCGAACTGGTGCGCACATAACCGAGCGATGGCGTCAGCCAATCGCGACTGGGGCCCCCTTCACGGGCGGTGAGAATTTCCACCTGCTCGCTGGTTTTAAGCGGGTAGTTCAGCGGCACGATACGGCCGTTGACCTTGGCGCCCCGACAGCGGTGCCCCACTTCGGTATGGATGTGGTAGGCAAAATCCACCGGCGTGGCACCGGCTTGCAGGTCGACCACATGGCCGTCTGGGGTGAACACATACACCCGCTCGCTGCTGGCATCGGCCGCGCGCAAATGGTCGACCATGTTGTGCACACTGGCTTCGCCGAGTTCGTCATGCCATTCCAGCACTTGGCGCAACCAGGCAATTTTGTGGTCGTCGCCGCCGCGGCGTTTACCGCCTTCCTTGTACTGCCAGTGGGCGCACACCCCCAGCTCGGCGTCGTCATGCATGTCGAAGGTGCGGATCTGCACCTCGAGCATCTTGCGCTCCGGCCCGATCACCGCCGTATGCAGGCTTTGGTAACCGTTTTCCTTAGGCGTGGCGATGTAATCGTCGAATTCCTTCGGCACGTGCTGCCACAGCGAGTGCACCACACCGAGCGCTGCGTAGCAGTCGCGCACCTCTGGCACCAGCACCCGCACCGCACGCACGTCGTAGACCTCGTAGAAGTCGAGGTGCTTCTTCTGCATCTTCCGCCAGATGCTATAGATGTGTTTGGCGCGGCCATCCACTTGCACCCGGCCGATGCCGAACTGTTCCAAGTGGCCCTTCAGTTCAGCCACCACGTTCTGGATATAAGCCTCACGGTCAAGGCGCTTTTCATCCAGCAGCCGCGCCACTTTCTTGTAGGCGTCGGGCTGCAGGTAGCGGAACGACAGGTCTTCCAGCTCCCACTTGATCTGGCCGACGCCAAGCCGGTGTGCCAGCGGCGCGTAGATGTCGAACACCTCGCGCGCCACCTTGATGCGGCTGTCGGGGTCGGAGTCTTTCAGCGCACGAATAATAACGGTCCGCTCGGACAGCTTCAGCAGCGCCACGCGCACGTCATCGACCATCGCCACCAGCATTTTGCGGACGTTGTCGAGTTGGTCACCCTGCTGGCCTAGCACCGCCTTGCGCGACGGATTAAGCACCGCGCTGATGGCCGCCATGCGCAGTACGCCCTCCACCAGCTGGGCGATGGCGTCACCGAATTCCTTCTGCACTTCCAGCAGCGACAGGTGGCCTTCGCGCACTGAGCGGTACAGCACCGCCGCCGCCAGCGCATCGGCGTCCGCATGCAGGTCGGCGAGGATCTCGGCCATTTCCAGGCCGATGCGGAAGCAGCCGATGCCGTAATGCCAACGGCTGCCGGCCTGGTTACCCGCCCGTTCGCAGCCCTCGGCCCGCGCGCAGGCCGCCGCCAGCACGCTGGTGTCGGCCAGGTTGCAGCGGCTGCCGACACTGCTCAGCCAAGCGGGCAAATCGTTGAACTGTCCCTCCAGGGTGACCTGGCGGCGCACAGTGACCATGCTGGTCTCCTTGCTTGCGATCGCTTACTGGCGCACGAACAAGGCGATGGATTCCACATGCGTGGTATGGGGGAACATATCCATCACCCCCGCGGCTTCCAGCCGGTATCCGAGCTGGGCCAGTTCGCCCGCATCCCGTGCCAAGGTGGCCGGGTTGCAGGACACATAGACCAATTTTTCCGCCCCAAATTGGGGCATCAACCGCACCATTTCAAGCGCACCGGCGCGCGGCGGATCAATCAAAATGCGGTCGAAACGTTGCTGTGCCCAGGGCTCGCCGTCCACCGACTGGTTCAGGTCCCAGGCATGGAAGCTGACATTGGACAGCCCATTGCGGCGGGCGTTCTCTTCGCCCCGTTCCACCATCGCTTGGCTCAGCTCGACGCCGATCACCTCGCCGGCGCGACGCGCCAGTGGCAGCGTGAAATTGCCGAGTCCGCAGAACAGATCAAGCACCCGGTGCTCTGGGGACAGGTCTAGCAAATCCAGTGCCAGCGGCACCATGCGGCGGTTGATGTCAGCGTTGACCTGGGTGAAGTCGGTGGGATGGAATGCCATGTCTAGCTGGTCAGCTGGCATGCGGTAGTGCAGCCGCTCCGGGCCGTCTTGCGGCCAGATGCGGTGCACGCTCTGCTCGTTGCCGGGCTGCAGGTAGCAATGCCAGCCGCGTTGCTGGCAGAAGCCCACCAGCGCCGCACGGTCGCCATCGGTGAGCGGGTCCATATGGCGAAACACCAGCGCCAATTCGTCGTCGCCGGCGGCCACCTCGATCTGCGGCAAACGCGCGCGGCATTCCAGCCCATTGATCAGCTCACGCAGTGCCATCAGCGCATGGCCGATGTCTGGCACCAAAATTTCACAGCGCTGGATGTCAGCGAGGAAGTTATTGCGTTTCTCACGGAACCCCACCAGCGAGGTTTCGCGGGCATCCACATAACGCACGCCAAGGCGCGCCTTGCTGCGGTAACCGGTGGTGGGACCGGTCAGCGGCGCCAGCCAGCGCTCGGGCTCCAAGCCGCCAAAGTGGGCCAGTTGTTCCGCCAGCACCTGCTGCTTGAGTTGCACTTGGGCATCGCTACGGTAGTGCTGCAGGCTGCAACCGCCACACAGCAGTGCGTGCTCGCACGGTGGCTGAGCACGTTCCGGCGCCGCCACGTCGATGACGTCAGCGCGGCCTTCGTCATACTTGCTGTGCACCATGGTGTAACGAAACTGCACCTGCTCACCGGGCAGGGCGTTGTCGATAAACAGGGTTTTGCCATCCGGCCGGGCAATGCCGCGGCCGTCGTGGCTGAGACTGAGGATCTGCGCCGGGAAGATTCCTTCCGGCAACGGCTTGCGCCGCGGACGTCGGGCCATGCTGAACTCGGGTGTTGCGGGTATTCAGCCGCGATCAGCGGTGAACACCCCGGTGGACAGGTAACGGTCGCCACGATCACAGACGATGGCAACGATGACGGCATTTTCGACGCGCTCAGACAGCTGCAACGCAGCCGCCACCGCGCCACCAGAGGAGACACCGCAGGAAATGCCTTCCTCGCGCGCCAGTCGGCGCATGGTGTCTTCGGCCAGTGACTGGCTCATGTCCACCACCTCATCCACGCGGCTACGATCGAAGATCGACGGCAGGTAAGCCTCCGGCCAACGGCGGATACCGGGAATGGCTGAACCTTCTGACGGCTGCAAACCAATGATGCGCACCTCAGGGTTTTGCTCTTTGAGGTAGCGAGAGGTACCCATGATGGTGCCGGTGGTGCCCATGGACGACACGAAGTGGGTAATACGGCCTTCAGTGCCCTGCCAGATTTCCGGACCGGTGGTTTCGTAATGGGCCGCCGGGTTATCCGGGTTGGAGAACTGATCTAGCACGATGCCTTCGCCGCGCGCTTGCATGGCCAGCGCCAAGTCGCGGGCGCCTTCCATGCCTTCTTCCTTGGACACTTCGATCAATTCGGCACCGTAGGCGGCCATGGCGTCTTTACGCTCCTGGCTCTGGTTGGCCGGCATGATCAACTTGATACGGTAGCCGCGCATCGCCGCCGCCATCGCCAGTGCGATGCCAGTGTTACCGCTGGTGGCTTCCACCAGCGTGTCACCGGGACGGATCTCGCCGCGTTGCTCGGCTTTGAGGATCATGTTCAGCGCCGGGCGGTCCTTGACCGAACCGGCCGGGTTATTGCCCTCCAGCTTCACCAGGATGATGTTGCTGGTGTTGCCGGGCAGGCGCTTGAGACGCACCAGCGGCGTATGGCCCACAGTGTGTTCAATAGACGGGAAATTCATGCTCGGCCTCGCTGACAGAATGGGGGCGATTGTACCCCATGCATCGGGCAGCACCAGCGGATGCTGGCCGCTGCTTGCACCAAGTCGGCATAATCCGGGCATTGTTGCCACCGGACCGACCGATGCCTTCACTTTCGTTGCGCACCCGCATGCTGCTGATGACCGCCCTGCCGACGCTGTTGGCCGTGCTGGCGCTGGGCGGCTACCTGCTGGTCACCCGCCTGACCGATATCCACAGCCACAGCGAACACCTGCAGCGGCTGGTGGTAGACAGCTACAGCGCGCGTCTGCAAGCGCTGGCCGCTGACAGCAGTGACTTGCTGCCGACATTGATGCAGCAGCTGCTGGACGAGCAGGATGTGCGCGCTGCGCGCTTCACTCGCCCGGGCCAGACGGCGCTGCACGTCGGCCCGCGCATGCAGACGGCCACCGCCGCCCGCGGCGTGCTGCAGCATGGCCAAGAAACCGTGCGCTGGCAGCGCGAGCTGGCGCCGCCGGCACTGGGCACGCTGGAGGTCGAGTTCTCCACCGCTCGCCAGCAGATTCAGGTGCTAAAAACCCTGCTTACACTACTGGTGGGCACCGGCTTGTTGCTCGGCCTGGCGGTTATTCCGGCGCTGCGTTACAACCAGCAACTCACGGCGCAACTGACCGAGTACGGCCGCACCCTGCGGCAAATCCGCGCCGGACAACTGGGGGTGCGTCTGCACACCGGCGCACGCGGCGAACTGGCGGTCTTGGAGCGCACTATCAACCAGATGGCGGCAGCGCTGGAGGAACAGCAAAACGAACTGCGGCAGAACGTGGACCAGGCCACCGAGGACTTGCGTGAAACGCTGGAAACTATCGAGATCCAGAACATCGAGCTGGACATGGCGCGCAAACAGGCGGTCAAGGCAAGCCAGATTAAGTCCGAATTTCTCGCCAATATGAGTCACGAAATTCGCACACCGCTGAACGGCATTATCGGCTTCACCCGGCTGTTACTGCGCTCTAGCCTCGATCCGCGCCAGCGCGAATACCTGAGCACCATCCGCAAATCATCAGAGTCGCTGCTGGCGATCATCAACGACATTCTCGACTTTTCCAAAATTGAAGCCGGCAAACTCAGCCTCGACCGGGTACCGCTGCATCTGCACGACCTGATCGAGGAAGTGCAGACGCTGTTAGCGCCGCTGGCGCAAGAAAAAGGCTTGGAACAAGCAGCGATCATCTATTCCGACGTGCCGCTGCAACTGATCGGTGACCCGCTGCGGGTGCGGCAGGTACTCACCAATTTGATGAACAACGCCATCAAATTCACCGACCAAGGCTCGGTAGTGGTGCGCGCGATGCTGGAGGAACTGCGCGATCAGCAAGCAACGCTGAAAATTGCCGTCACCGACACCGGCACCGGCATTGATGAGGCGATGCAGAAAGAGCTGTTCCGCGCCTTCACTCAAATCGACCAAAGCGCCGCGCGGCGGCTGGGCGGTTCCGGGCTGGGGCTGGCAATCAGCAAACGCATCGTCGAGGAGATGGGCGGCGAGATTGGCGTGGAAAGCGACAGCGGCCAAGGCGCCACCTTCTGGTTCACGCTGCGCTTGGAGGTCGACCCGCACCCGTCGGCCCTGGATGGCTTCCGGGCCTTCCGCGGCCGCCGGGCGCTGCTGGCCGAAGCCAACGAACACGCCCGCCTCGGCCTCTACCACATGCTGCGGGCCTGGGGCATGGAGGTGGACACGGTGCAGTCGGTGGAGCATCTGGGCAACGCCTTGTCTGACCCGCAGCGGCCCCAGGCTGACTTCGTGCTGGTGGGGCTGCCGCCACAACCACTACCCGGCGCTCAACTCAGCGCGTTGGTGGAACGCCTGGATCACTACGCGCACCAAGGCACGGTGCTGCTGAGCAACTACCGCGACCGGCTCCAGACCCTGAGCAGCGAGCACCGCTATCTGCGCACGCTCGGCAAGCCCGCCACCCGGCTGCGGCTTTACGATCTGCTGCTGGATCTCAGTGGTCAGTCGCAACCGCGACTGCCGGCACCGTCGGACCCGCGCACACTGTCAGTACTGGTGGTGGACGATCACCCTGGTAACTTGCGTTTGGCATCGGTGTTCTTGGAAGAAATGGGCGTCAAAGTCACCGCCTGCGCCAGCGGCGAGCAGGCGCTGACCGCCCATCAGCAGCAGCCGTTCGATCTGGTGTTCATGGATATCCAGATGCCCGGTCTGGATGGGCTGGAAACCACCCGCCGCCTGCGCCTGCAAGATCAGACTGGCCGCCATTTGCCGATCATCGCCCTCACCGCCCACGCGCTAGAGGACGAGCGCCTGCGGCTGCTTAAAAACGGTATGGATGACTACCTCAGCAAGCCGGTCAGCGAAGCGCATCTGCGTCACATGCTGGACAAATGGGTGCCGCGCAAACAGGACAGCGGTCCGGCTTTCTTTGATCGCCACCAGGCGTTGTCACGCGCTGGCGGCCGCGAAAGCCTGGCCGAAGAACTGCACGGCATGCTGCTGAGCGCACTGGAAGAAGACCACGAGGTGATCCATCACGGGCTCGGCGAGGAACTCGGCCAAGAAGACTGGCCGCGGCTGTTGGAAGCGGTGCACAAGCTGCACGGTGCCACCCGCTACTGCGGCTTCCTGCGGCTGGAGCAACTTACCCGGCAGGCCGAGGAAGCACTGAAATCCAACGCTCAGCAGGCATCACGCCGACGTGCAGTAGAAACGCTGCTGGTGGAGGTGCGGCGGGTGCGGGAACAGGCGCCGGATTCATTGCTGGGGCTGGATAACTAAGGCAACCGGCCGCACGCGGGCAGCCCACAACAGTGACGCATTCCAGTTGCCGCCCGCTCAGCCACATAGCCCGCTCCGACAGCAGCACCTGTCTCTGGCATAGGACGGTGGGGGCAAGGATGGCACCCTGCCCGCCACCCAAACATCGGTGCAGCAAACGCTGCTACCGGTGACAGGAAGGCGGGCCTCGCTGCCGTTGTACGTGCTGCAATCCATTCTGATCTTCAAACCGGCGCTGGCAGACAGTGTCCGGTCGAACTGCCGAGCCGCCAGCGCGGCCGCTAACGCCGGATTGGTGATGGCAGGCAAACTGATGAAAGGCGCCAGCACTGCAGCGCCTTTTCAACCGGCTTGCCGGCGTCGACGACTTGGCCTCGGTGGGGCTTTAAGAGGCACCGACACTAGGACGGCACGGCAGTCCGCTCACGCGCTCTTGCGGCTGGCTTCGCGGATCAACACTTTCATGTCATGCACCGCTGCATGCAGGCCGCTGATTACCGCCCGGGCCACGATCGCGTGGCCGATGTTCAGTTCATGGATGCCTGGCAGGGCCGCGATCGGCTGGGTGTTGTGGTAGTGCAGGCCGTGACCGGCGTTGACGATCAGGCCGTTTTCCAGCGCTAGGTCGAGACCGTGGCGGATGCGGCGCAGCTCTTCCTGCTGCGCCGCCGCAGTGACTGCATCGGCATAATGGCCGGTATGAATTTCGATGGTGCTGGCACCACAGGCTGCGGCGGCTTCGATCTGGGCTGGCTCGGCATCAATGAACAACGACACTTCAATGCCGGCATCCATCAGTTTCGCGCACACGGTTTTGATGTGCTGGAAGTGGCCCACCACATCTAGGCCCCCTTCAGTGGTCAGCTCCTCACGACGCTCCGGCACCAAACAGCAATAAGTGGGTTTCAAACGGGTGGCGATGGCGACCATTTCGTCGGTGGTGGCCATTTCCAGGTTGATGCGGGTCTGTACCGTCTGCATCAGCAGTTCCACATCGCGGTCGTTGATGTGGCGACGGTCTTCACGCAGATGCACGGTAATACCGTCGGCACCGGCCTGCTCGGCCACCAACGCTGCCTGCACCGGCTCCGGATAACGGGTACCGCGTGCCTGGCGCAGGGTGGCCACGTGATCGATGTTCACACCGAGCAACACTGACATGGTCTGACTTCCTTCTGGCTAAGAGGGGTCGAAACGGGGAGCCGAGTATAGCGGCTAAGGCGCCGCGCTGCTGCGCTTCAACGGAACAGCTCACGGCTCAGCAGCGGCCGATCACCAAGATGGGGCGCCAAGGCGCTGCGCAACAAGCGCTTGGCGGCCTGCCGCGCGCTGGCGTGCCAATCACCGGCTGCCATCGCCAGCAGGTCGGCACCGGTCAGGCCCTGATCGCAAAGCTGCAAGCCGGCCTCGGCGTCAAAGCAGTAATGCTGCTGCGGCTGCAGCGGGCGCCCGTGATTATCCTGCTGCAACGAAAAGCCGTAACCGAGCACCGTCAGCATGGTGTATTCGAAACGGCGCAATACCACATCCTGGGGCCAATCACTGCCGCTCAAGGCGGTCAGCGCATCGTCGTAAGGCTGCGACAGGTCCGGTACCGGCACGTCGCGGTGCAGCACCCGCACCATCAATTCGTTGACGTAAAGCCCGCAGAACAGCGCGCGGCCTTGCAGTGCTAGCGGCGCTGCCAGCGGCTCGTAATGGTGGAGTGCCAACAGTTCGCCGCGCCCACCGAACTGGCCGGTGAGCGGTTGGAACGGTTGCAGGGATTTACTTTTTCGGCCACCACGGGCGATGGCACCGAAACGGCCACGGCGGGCACTGAACAACTCCAGCAAGGCGCTGGTGTTGCGGTAGGGGCGGGCATGCAACACCCAAAAGGGCTCCAGCACCGCCCCGGTCATGGCTCAATCGCGCTCGTCGTAACCGAGCGAACGCAGGGCGCGCTCGTCATCGGACCAACCGGAGCGAATTTTCACCCACAGATTGAGCATTACTTTGCGGTCGATCAGCTGTTCGATGTCGTGGCGGGCCTCGGTGCCAATGCGCTTGATGCGATCGCCGCCAACACCGATGAGGATTTTCTTCTGACCCCGGCGCTCCACCAGGATGGCTGCAGAAATAGTGGTGTGGCGCGGGCCGTCTTCCCACAGCTCTACTTCCACCGCCACTTGGTGCGGCAGTTCCTGACCTAACTGGCGCACCACTTTCTCGCGCACAATCTCCGCGGCCATGAAGCGCAGGCTGCGGTCAGTGATCTGTTCCTCATCAAACCAGAACGGGCCGGGCGGCAGGAATTTCGCCAGCACGCCTTCCAGTGCGGTGAGGTTATGGCCACCCAACGCTGACACCGGCACCACTTCAGCAAAGTCGAACTGTTGGCCGAGGAACGCCAAGTGCGGCAGCAAGCGCTCCTTGTCTTCCAGGCTGTCGACCTTGTTCACCACCAGCACCACCGGCGTGGTGGTGACGCGGCGCAGCAGCTTGAGCACGTGCTCGTCTGCCTCAGTCCACTTCAACGCGTCAACCATAAAGCAGATCGCATCCACGTCTTCCAGCGCACGCACGGCGGCCTGGTTCATGGCGCGGTTTAGAGCGCGGTCTTCGCCACGGTGGATACCGGGGGTGTCGGCCAGCACGATCTGGTACTCATCGCGGCTGAGGATGCCGTGGATACGGTGCCGGGTGGTCTGTGGCTTGCGCGAGGTGATACTGATCTTTTGGCCGATCAGGTGGTTCATTAGTGTCGATTTGCCCACGTTGGGGCGGCCGACGATGGCCACCACGCCGCAGCGGGTGTCGACAGCAGCGCTGTCTGTCATGGCTGTTCCTCCAGCCACGCCAGTGCCTGCTGGGCGGCGGCTTGTTCCGCCCGGCGCCGGCTGGTGCCTTGGGCGACGAACGTCTGTTGTTGGTCGGGCAGATGGCACTGCACATCAAAGCGCTGGTCCGGTGCCTGACCGTGGATGGCCACCACCTGGTAGTCCGGCAATGGCTGTTGAAACGCTTGCAGGTGTTCCTGCAGGCGGGTCTTGGCATCTTTATCGGCGGTGTCCGGCGAGACCTGAGCGAGCCGCTCGGCAAACCAGTCCAGCACCCGCTCGCGGCATTGTTGCTCGCCACCCTCCAGCAGGATCGCTCCCACCAGCGCTTCCAGCGCATCAGCCAAGATCGAGTCGCGGCGGTGACCGCCGCTCTTCATTTCGCCGCCGCCGAGCACCAAGTGATCGCCCAGCGCCAGTTCACGTGCCACTTCGGCCAGTGTGGCGCCGCGCACCAGCAACGAGCGCATGCGCGTCAGCTGGCCTTCGCCGGCTTCCGGAAAACGTTCAAACAACCAGCGCGAGACAATACGGCCGAGCTCGGCATCGCCGAGAAATTCCAGCCGCTCGTTGTTGTGGCGCCGGTTGGCACTGCGGTGAGTCAGTGCCTGCTTGAGCAGGCACGGATCGGTAAAGGAGTAGCCCAAACGCTGGCAGAGCCGTGACAGCTCAATGGCTTCCATAAGTCTGTTCCCGGAGGGCCCCGGTGGCCCACCGGTGGATGCCCTGTTTAACGAATGTCTTTGGCAAAGTCGTCGCTGAACGTAATCAGCAAATCCACGTTGGCCAGCAGTGGTTCACGCACTTCGTAATCGACGCCGACCACCACCCGGGTGCCCTCGCGCCGGATCACCAGTTCATCGGCGCGGATGCTGGTCACGTTGTTGACCGTGAAGCGACGCAGCACGCCGTCACGGATGTCGCGCTCCGACAGCAAATTGGTGTTGTTGTCGGCCAGCACGTTCTGGACCGCGGTGCGCACCGAGCTGTACTCGAGATACACCGGAATCAGGCGGATCGCCACCAGCGCCAACAACCCGCCGATCAGCAACACCACCAACCACCCCAACAATGACAGCCCGCGCTGCCGTGATGCCGATGCCCCCCGCATCCTGCTCTCCCCCATCACATCAATCGAAATGCCAGCGCGGTTCAGCGGCTGGCACGTTGCTGCAACAGCGCCTGAATATTGTCTTGTTTGTCGATGGCACCGTTGCGGTGAAACTGTGGCAGGTTGAACAGCGGCTGCCAATGCATCCAGATGTAGAACGCCTTACCGACAATATGATCTTCGCTGACCATGCCCCAGTAACGGCTGTCGTTGCTGTTGTTGCGGTTATCACCCACCATGAAGTACTCGCCTTCCCCAACGGTCCATTCACGGTCAATGCTGTTGGACATGAACTGCCCGGTGAGCGGATTCAGCTCAGCTTCGTGGCGGATCAGGTGCGGTTGCTCGCCCAACGTCTCGACGAACAGAGTTTCCTGCAGCCGCCCACGGCGCACGGTATCCAGGCCCACGCGTTGTACCGGTTCGCCATTCACATACAGCTGCTCATGGCGCTGCACGATGTGGTCACCGGGTACACCCACTACACGCTTGATGAAGTTCTGGGTCGGCTCCTTGGGATAGCGGAACACCATCACATCACCACGCTGCGGTTTGCCCAGATCCACCACCAAGGTGTTGGTGAGCGGCAACCGCAGTCCGTAGGAAAATTTGTTGACCAAGATGAAGTCGTTCACTTCCAGCGTCGGCAGCATGGAACCGGACGGAATTGTGAACGGCTCAACGATGAACGAGCGAATGACCAGCACCACCATCAGCACCGGCAGCAGCGAGTTGGAGAACTCCACCACTTCGCGCACCACGCGGCCGGCACGGACACGCAATTTCAACACACGGTCCAGCAACCAGATGGCGATTGCCACCAGCACCGCCACCGGCAACCAAAAGCCGATATCGATATCCATCAATCACCCACCTTGAGTACGGCGAGGAAGGCTTCTTGGGGAATTTCCACGTTGCCCACCTGCTTCATGCGCTTCTTGCCGGCTTTCTGTTTCTCCAGCAGCTTTTTCTTCCGTGACACGTCACCGCCGTAGCACTTCGCCAGTACGTTTTTGCGCAGCGCTTTGACCGTTTGCCGGGCAATGATCTTGTTGCCGATGGCGGCCTGGATCGCCACATCGTACATCTGACGCGGCACCAGATCTTTCATTTTTTCGGTCAGCACCCGACCGCGATAAAGCGCCTGATCGGCGTGGCAGATGATCGCCAGCGCATCGACTTTGTCGCCGTTGATGAGCACATCGACGCGCACCAGCTTGGCCGGTTCGAAGCGGTCGAAGGCGTAATCCAGTGAGGCGTAACCCCGGCTGCAAGATTTCAGCTTGTCGAAGAAATCGAGCACCACTTCCGCCATCGGAATGTCATAGGTAATCGACACCTGACTGCCGGCGTACTGCATGTTCTTCTGCACGCCCCGACGCTCCACCGCCAGCGTCATCACCGAGCCGATATACTCCTGTGGCACCAAAATATTGACCCGCGCGATCGGCTCGCGGAATTCTTCCACCTTGTTCGATTCCGGCAGTTTGGACGGGTTGTCCACGTGCAGGATGCTGCCGTCCACCAACAGCAGTTCGTAAACCACAGTAGGGGCGGTGGTGATCAGATCGAGGTCGTATTCGCGCTCCAGCCGCTCCTGGATGATCTCCATGTGCAGCATGCCGAGGAAGCCGAGACGGAAGCCAAAGCCCAGCGCATCCGAGGTTTCCGGCTCGTAAAACAGCGAGGCGTCGTTCAGCGCCAGCTTCGACAACGCATCGCGGAAGTCTTCGTAGTCATCGGCGGTCACTGGGAACATGCCGGCGTACACCTGCGGCGTCACCTGTTTAAAGCCCGGCAGCGCGTCCACTTCCGGGGTTTTGGCGTGGGTCAGGGTGTCGCCCACCGGCGCGCCGAGAATGTCTTTAATGCTGGCAGTGATCCAGCCCACCTCGCCGGCCTCGAGCAGCGGGCGGTCGGTGCGTTTGGGGGTGAACACGCCCATCGCATCCACCACGTGCACCTGGCCAGTGCTCTTTACCAGAATGCGGTCGCCTTTTTTCAGGCGGCCGTTGGTGACCCGCACCAGCGACACCACCCCGAGGTAGTTGTCGAACCAAGAGTCGATGATCAGCGCTTGCAGCTTGCTGTCGCGGTCACCTACCGGCGCCGGGATCTTGGCCACCAGCTGCTCCAGCAGATCGTCAATGCCGACCCCGGTCTTGGCGCTCACCTTGCACGCTTCGGTGGCGTCGAGGCCGATAATCTCCTCGATCTCGGCACAGACGCGGTCTGGATCGGCCTGCGGCAGGTCGATCTTGTTCAGTACCGGCAGCACTTCCAGATCCTGCTCGATGGCGGTGTAGCAGTTGGCCACCGACTGCGCTTCCACGCCTTGGCCAGCGTCCACCACCAGCAGCGCCCCTTCACAGGCCGCCAGCGAGCGTGACACTTCGTAGGAGAAGTCCACGTGCCCGGGGGTGTCGATGAAGTTGAGCTGGTATTCGATGCCGTCACGGGCCTGGTAATACAGGGTCACGCTGTGGGCTTTGATGGTGATGCCACGTTCGCGCTCCAGGTCCATGGAGTCGAGCACCTGCTCGCGCAGTTCACGCTCGGACAGCCCGCCGCACACCTGAATGAACCGGTCGGCGAGCGTGGATTTGCCGTGGTCGATGTGGGCAATGATGGAGAAGTTGCGAATATGGCTGATATCAGTCACAGGGATGCCGCAGGTCAGTCATGGGAAGCGGCGATTCTAGCGGATTTGCCGGCCAAGGGCGATGGGCGCACTGGCCCAACGCCCGCCGACGGCGCCCTCGGCTCAGGGGGTTTCCTCAAGCCGCAGCGCCAAGAAGCGCGGTTGGTCGCCCCGCTGCACCAGTGCCGAAATGAACGTGTCCTTTGGCAGCTCCTTAGCCACCGACGCCAACTGCTGGGCAGAGTCGATCTGCACGTTATTGAGCGTGCGCAGGATATCACCGGTCTGGATACCCGCCTTTTCTGCCGGACCTTTCTGCACCGCGGTCACGCGCACACCGTTGTTGAGGCCGAGCTTGCGCTTGTCCTCGGCGCTGAGCGGCTCCACCGTCAGGCCCAGCGGATGCGGGCTGGCGGCGGGTGTTGCCGGCGTATCCGCGTCGCCATCCTGTGGCAGCTCGCCGATGGTGACCTTGATACGTTTGCCCTTGCCGTCGCGGATCACCTCAAACGTAGCTTCGTCACCCGGCGCCAACCGGCCAACCAGCGGCGGCAGGCCGGCAGAACGATCCACCGGGGCGCCGTTCATGGCAATGATCACATCACCCACTTGCAGGCCGGCTTTGGCCGCCGGGGAATCATCCTGCACTTGTGCCACCAGCGCGCCAGCCGGCTTGGGCAGCCCAAACGACTTGGCCAGGTCACGATCCACCTCTTGGATCATCACACCAAGCCAGCCACGGGTGACGCGGCCGTTCTCCTTCAGCTGCTTGACCACATCCATGGCCATGTCGATCGGAATCGAGAACGACAGCCCCATGAAGCCACCGGATTGCGACACGATTTGGGCGTTGATGCCGACTACTTCACCATTGAGGTTGAACAGCGGTCCGCCGGAGTTACCCGGGTTGATCGCCACGTCGGTCTGGATGAAGGGAATATAGTTTTCGCTCGGCAGACTGCGGCCCAACGCACTGACGATGCCAGCGGTGACAGAGCTTTCGAAGCCGAACGGCGCGCCGATCGCCAGCACCCACTCACCCACCCGCAAATCGTTGGAAGAGCCGATGGTGACCACCGGCAGGTCATCTTCTTCGATGCGCAGCAATGCCAAATCAGATTGCGGGTCCTGCCCCACCAACGTCGCTTCCAGCTCGCGGCGGTCCTGCAAGCGCACCAGAATACGCTCCGCCTGACGTACCACGTGGTAGTTGGTCAGCACGTAGCCGTCCTTGGAAATAATGAAACCGGAGCCTTGCGACTCAGCCTCCTGCTCGCCGCCGCCACGCTCATCGAATTCCTCGAAAAAGCGGCGGAACATTTCCGGCAGATGCTGGCTCGACAGCGCACTGCGGCGGGCACTGACCTTCTGGATGGTGCTGATATTCACCACCGCCGCGCCATGCTCCTCAACCAGCTGGGCGAAGTCCGGCAACGTCACGGTGGCGCGCGGCGCGCGTTCGGTCACTGGCGCCGGCGCACTATTTTGTTGCTGTGGCGAACTACTCGGCCCACAGGCCACCAGCACACCGGTGAGAGCGGCCAGCGCCGTCAAACGCAAAGATGTATTGATCATGTTTCCGACTTCCCTTTGCTGGTGAAAAACCGGCGCCGCATACCGCGCCGGACAACCGCCGCGCCGCTCATGGCGGCGGCGCGGCACCGTGATCATCAAGCGGCGCGGTCGTACTCCACTGCCAACATGCGGCCATGGCACACCACGCCAACAGCGGTCCGATCGCAGCGCCAAGGGCCCCATTCGACGCCGGGTGTCCAGCGACGGCCGACACCGCACCGAGCACCAGCCGGCCATGCCACCACCACGCATTGCTCAGCGGCACGCCCGGCGATGGAACTAATGGGATATTCGACGGCGACGCTGCCTTTCGACCGGCCCACCAACCGGTTGCGACCGGTGACTGGTGCGCCGTGTCGCCAAGGCAGGCCGCCGCTGGCCCCTAAGCCGAGCTGCCCGTAGACAGGCGTTATCAGCGCAGCCATCGACCGCCAACGTCCGCTGCGGCCTACCGCACGAACAGGCTCACTGCCCATCGGCACCCTGCTCCAGCGCGTGTCCGCCGATCACCACGTGATCCATGATGCGCTCGGCGGTGTCCTGGGGAATCTCGCCCACCAGCACCAGCAGCAAACCGCCACCTTGGCTGGCTTGCGCATGGCGGGTCATCGCCAACGTCGGGCCCATACGGCTGACACCCTGCTCAACACTGGCGCCTTCCGGCACGCCCTGCACAAATAGCGTGAACGACGCCAACCCATCGCCGTAGGCCAGCGCGGCCACCGGCTGGTGTACCGGCGCTGAACGGCGCAAATCCCGTTGCAGTGGCACGAAGCCGGCCGGCAACCAGCCAGGTTCAATATTGGGAGATATCTCGCGGATTGCCCCGAGGTCTTCGATGGCGTGGTAGCGGTGGGTAGGTGGCGGCGCAAAGTCAGCAGCGGTTAGCGGCGGCGACAACTCCAGCTGTACGAACTCCATGCGCTCCAACGGCGCATTGTTCGGATCCAGCGTTTCGGACTTCAACAGTAGCTTGCTGTCACGATCGACCCACAGCCGGTAGCCATAACGGTGGTTGTCGAGCGGCCGCACCCGCAGTCGAATAGCACTGCGCCCCGCCACCCGCGCGTCGCCGTCCAGCAGCACGCTGTATTGCGCCGGCAACTGTTCCGCCATGCGGTCAAACAACGACACCACCGAGCGGCCATCGCGGTTCGGCATGCGCGTAACGCTGCCGTCCGGGTGTACCGCCAGCACTTGCTGGCCAACCCGCAGCAATTCGGCGCGACCATCGAGATGACTGAGGCGTTCGTACTCGATGCCATCAATCACCGCATGGCGCACCGCCAGCGTGGTGACATCATTGCCGTAGAGATACACCAGCCGCCCGGTAAAGGTGCGGCTGCGGTAGGCGCCAGCCATGTCGGCCAGCAACGTGCGGGCTTCGGTGACCGGGGTCGCCAGCGGCTGGGCGGCCGCCGGCAGTGGCAGGCAGAGTAGAGCGCCGGTGAGCACCAGCGCCCAACGGAAGCGGCGCTCACCCATCATTCAGATTCAGCGCGCAGGGCATCCGCGTTGACCAAGCGCACATAAGGCAGCATGCCTTGGCCACCGTGGCGGGCCGACATTTCACTGTGACGCAGCAGCATCGGGCTGATCGGCTGGCTACCCTGCTGGGCACCGTTTTCCTGCGCCGCCTGGGGACGGGTATCGAGCCCTACCAAGGCGATGTCACCCAGTGGACGTCCCCGATAGGCCTCGGACAACCGTGCCGGCATACCGTTGTGGGACGCGGACGCCGCCATCGGTGCACTGGCCACCTGGGCCGGCCCACCCACCGGGCTGCCGCCCCAGTACTGCCAGCCCACCGTTACCGTGGCCGCCGCCACGCCAGCCGCCACCGCCACCCGGGTCAGATGACCGAGCCAGTTGCCACGGCGCGGTGCCTCATCGGCCAGCGCTTGCTGCAGGCGTGCGCTGAAGTCACCCGGCACAGCGGCCACCGGCTGCCCACGCAGGATGTCCGATGCCAACTGCCACCGGCCAAACTGGGCCGCCGCGTCGTCATCGAGATCGCGCAGCACACGGCGCAGTTCCAGCTCACTCGCTTCGCCGTCCAACAAACTGGACAGTCCTTCACGCTCACGTTCAGTTCTCATGGCGTCACCTTTGTAATGCAGACCATGTCTGTCCTTCTCCCACACTAACCCCGCTCCATCAGGGGTCGCACAACCTGATCAATGGCCTCGCGGGCGCGGAAGATGCGTGAACGCACCGTGCCCACCGGGCAATCCATCACCGCGGCAATGTCCTCGTAGCTCAAGCCCTCGAACTCGCGCAGTGTGACTGCGGTTTTCAGCTCTTGGGGTAAAGCGTTGATAGCGCCGTGGATGGCCTGTTCAAGTTCCTCTGACAAGGCCAGTGATTCCGGAGTTCCGAATTCGTGCAAACCATCTGCACCGACAAACTGTTCGGCCTCGCCAGCATCGACATCACTACCCGGCGGCCGGCGGCCCTGGGCCACCAAATGGTTCTTCGCCGTGTTCACTGCGATCCGGTACAGCCACGTATAAAATGCGCTGTCGCCACGGAACCGTGGCAGTGCCCGCCATGCCTTCAGAAACGCTTCTTGAGCAATGTCCTGCACTTCATCCTGGTCACGCACGTAGCGGCTGATGAGCGCAAAAATACGGTGCTGATACTTACGCACCAGCAGATCGAACGCGCGCTGATCGCCTTTCTGACAGCGTTTGACTAATTCCTCGTCTGACACCCGTGCTCCCCCGACTGGCTCGCACTGTCAAGCCACAATGGTTCCTTCTGACGGACGTGCTAGCGGAAAAGTTCCCATCACGCCCGTAACGATATTGCCTGCCCAGCCCGGAGGGCGGACAGCGCGCCATTGTAGCAAAGCCGTCATGCCACACACCTGTCACCGCAAACGGTTTATCAATGTGATACGAAGCCGACTGCAACTGTTTGATACCGAAGCACTCTTGGTTCGGGATGGTGGTGCCTGCGCAGCGCTCTTATACTGGCGCCCTGCCAGACCCCACCGCCCGGTGGGGCAGACTCAGGCCGAGCCAGCCACGCGGAGTATCCATGGCCACCTATCGCCACGACGTTCTGATCATCGGCAGCGGCGCTGCCGGATTGAGTGTTGCCTTGCGCCTCGGTACCGACAGCCGCATCGCGCTGTTGTCCAAGGGCGAATTGACCAGCGCCAGCACCTATTACGCTCAGGGCGGCATCGCTGCCGTGCTGGATGAAAAAGATTCCCTCGACTCCCACGTTGCCGACACCCATGTGGCCGGGGCCGGGCTGTGCCACGACGACGCGGTGCGCCGGACGGTCGAAGACGCGCCAGAAGCGATCCGCTGGTTGGTGGACCAAGGCGTCGGCTTCACGCGCTTTGACGAAGACGGCCCGTTCCACCTCACCCGCGAAGGCGGACACAGCCACCGCCGCATCCTCCATGTGGCCGACGCCACCGGGCTGGCGGTATCCGGGGCACTGATTGATCAGGTGCGCCAGCGGCCCAACGTCGACCTGTTCGAGCATCGCACCGCCGTGGATCTGATTCTGGAAGGCGACGGCGATCAGCGTCGCTGTGTCGGCGCCTATATCCACAACACCATGACCGGCCTGACCGACGTGTTCCTGGCCCGGGCGGTGGTGCTGGCCACCGGGGGCGCTTCCAAGGTTTACGCTTATACCTCGAACCCGGACGTGGCCACCGGCGACGGCATCGCCATGGCCTGGCGCGCCGGCTGCCGGGTGGCCAACATGGAATTCATGCAGTTCCACCCCACCGTGCTCTACCACCCCAAAGCCAAGTCCTTCCTGATCAGTGAAGCGGTGCGCGGCGAAGGTGGCCGACTGCTGCTGCCGGACGGTACGCGCTTCATGCCGCGCTTTGATGAGCGCGCCGAATTGGCGCCCCGCGATGTGGTGGCGC
Source organism: Alcanivorax sp. REN37 (assembly GCF_041102775.1). NCBI lineage: Bacteria > Pseudomonadati > Pseudomonadota > Gammaproteobacteria > Oceanospirillales > Alcanivoracaceae > Isoalcanivorax > Isoalcanivorax beigongshangi. Next base: position 1,031,244 of record NZ_JBGCUO010000001.1, on the reverse strand, counting down.
GCGCCATCGACTTTGAAATGAAGCGACTCGGCGCAGATTGCCTGTACCTCGATATCAGTCACAAGTCGGCCGACTTCATCATCGAGCACTTCCCCACCATCTATGCCAAATGCCTGCAACTGGGCATCGACATGACCAAGGAACCAATCCCGGTGGTACCGGCCGCGCACTACACCTGCGGCGGCGTGATGACGTCACTGGATGGCGAAACCGATCTTCCCGGCCTGTACGCGGTGGGCGAAACCGCGTTCACCGGCCTACATGGTGCCAACCGCATGGCCAGCAACTCACTGCTGGAGTGCTTCGTGTTCGGCAGTGCCGCCGCGCGCCACATTGCCGAGCGTTTGCCGCACTGGCCGCAGCCGGGCGAGGTGCCACCCTGGGACGATTCGCAGGTCACCAACTCTGATGAAGACGTGATCATCAGCCACAACTGGGATGAGCTGCGCCGCTTCATGTGGGACTACGTCGGCATCGTGCGCACAGTGAAACGCCTCGAGCGTGCCCAGCACCGCATCGAGCTGTTGAAACGGGAAATCGCCGAGTACTACTCCAACTACCGTATTTCCAAGGATCTGCTGGAATTGCGCAACCTGGTCGTGATCGGTGAACTGATTATCCGCTGTGCGCTGCAGCGCAAAGAATCACGGGGACTGCACTACATCCTCGACTACCCGGACATGGCTGACGAAATCAGGGATTCGATTCTGGCTCCCGATTCCGACCCCGCCTGAACCACGCCGGCGGTGCGCCACCGTTGAGGTGCAGCACCGCCTGCAGGCAGCGCCAACTGTCGTCATCCATGCTGTGACGGAACAAGAGTTGGCGCCGCCCCACCACTACACAGCCGGGCCAGTGCCGAGCAAAGAAAGGGGCAGCATAACGCTGGCGCCGGCCGCTGGCAGTTTCCACCAACAGCGCCTGCGGCCAAAGCCACAGCGCCACCGCCGGATCATGGCGCCGCCATTCGCGGCGCAGCAATAGCACCACCGCCAGCAACAAGACGGCTTTGATCAAGGCATGCAGTGAGCTGTCGAGCACGGCCAGCGCCGCGGCAACCGCCGGCAGCAGTTGCCAGACACGGGCGCGCCAGTCAGGAGTAAGCGGTTTTCTCTGTCCCCAGCAGTCCCAAGACATGGTCAATGAAACCAGCCAGCGCCGGATCCTGCGGTTGCGAACGACGCGTGAACCACTCGAACAGATCCGGATCGGAGCACGTCAGCAGTTGCTCGAACAACGCCTGATGAGCCGGGCTGTCGTTGAGAAAGTGCTGGTTCAGATAGGCGTTCACCACCACGTCGGTTTCCTTCAGGCCGCGGCGGCACTGCCAGGTGAGACGGCGCTTGATGTCTTCGGCGTTCATGTTGCAAACCCTCCAAACCGGCGTCGTCGGAACCCCAGCGTATGCCTGCCGGGCCGGACGACTGACATTGATGGCGCGCATTATCTATCATCAGCGGTCCTACTGTCTGCCGGGCCGCCCCGCGCATTGTTGTCAGGAGCAGCGCAATGACTGATCACTGGAATGTGTTTCTCGACCAGCAGGGAGCGCGCCGCGACGGCGACGGCCTGCTGCTAGGTTTTGCTGAGGCCAGCCCGACCCCCGCTGTACCGCTGCTGGCGGTGATGGCCCAAAGCCAGGTGCTGGCATTGCGCGGCGCCGACGCCGCCACCTTTTTGCAGGGGCAGGTGACCGCTGATGTGCGCTTGCTGAGCGAACAACGGCCGTTGCCGACGATGCATTTGAGCCTGAAAGGCCGCGGCCTATTCAGCGCTCGTCTCTTGCCGGCCGCCGAGGGCGGTGTCGATCTGCTGCTGCCCACTGCGCAGAGCGCCGACGACGCAAAGAGAATGCTTGGCAAATACATGGTGTTCTCCAAAGCCACGCTCACCGACGACCCGCGCGTGGTGCTGATGTTGGTGGACGACACACCCGACACTCTGGAGCACAGCTTGCATCAGGCGCGCCTGCCACAGCCGCTGCCGGACCATGTGGTGGTGGAAGGTGACATCACCGTGGCGCGACTGGACGGCCGCCGCACCTTGGTCATCCTGCCTGCAGAAGCGGCCATGGAACGATGGCCAATGTTGGTCGAAGCGCGTACGCCTTGTGCTGATGATGGCGCCCGCCTCGCGAGCATCGTCGCCGGTGACGGCGAGCTGCTGCCCGGCGCCGAAGACCTGTTCCTGCCGCAGGCGTTGAATTTCGATGTGTCCGAGGGCGTCAGCTTCCGTAAGGGTTGCTACACCGGCCAGGAAATCGTTGCCCGCATGCACTTCAAGGGCGAGATGAAACAGCGCATGCAGCGCTATCGCTGGCCCGATGCCACCCGTTTACCGGCTCCCGGCGCCGTGGTGCGCAGCGACGCCGGCCGCGCGCTGGGTGAGGTAGTGATGGCGGTAGCCGCTGACGATGCGGTGGAAGCGCTGGTGGTGGTGCGCCTAAGCCATGACGGCGATTTGCATCTGGAGCCGTGGGGCGCGCTGCAGGCCACGCCGCAACCGCTGCCCTATCCACTGCCGGAAAAGTGACGGTGCAATGAAGCGTTACGATGTTTTCTTCGCTTGGGCCGGCGGATTTTGATTTATTGCAGGCTTTCCGCTTTGTGCCCGGCCGCGGGTCGGGCGGCCGCAGGAGCGCCGCACCATGAAAGCCTGGTTGACCGGTCTGGTGACCACCCCACTGCTGTTGCTGGCAACGGTGATGATGTTCATCCCGATGATGCTGGTGGCACTGCTGAAGCTGATTCCGCTGCCAGCGTGGCAGCGACTCTGCTCACGCCTACTGATGTGGATCGCGGAAAGCTGGGCGCAACTCTGCCGTGGTATTTTCGCGTTCTTCACGCCGGTGCAGTGGGACATTCGTGGCACTGAATCACTGCGCCGCGACACCTCCTATTTGGTAATCTGCAACCATCAGAGCTGGGTTGATATTCCGGCGCTGATGCAGGCGCTCAATCGCAAGACGCCGTACTTCAAATTTTTCCTGAAACAGGAATTGATCTGGATTCCGTTCCTCGGGCTGGCGTTCTGGGCGCTGGATTACCCGTTCATGAAGCGCTATCCGAAGTCAGTACTGGCCAAGCGCCCGGAACTGCGCGGCAAGGACATGGAGATCACCCGCCAAGCGTGCGAGAAGTTTCGCCACATGCCGGTGACCATCGTCAATTACTTGGAAGGCACCCGCTTCACGCCGGAAAAACAGGCGCGCCAGCGCTCACCGCACAGTTACTTGCTCAAACCGAAGGCCGGCGGCATGGCGTTTGTGCTCGGCGCGCTGGGTGACAGCCTGGATGCGATTCTGGACATGACGGTGGTGTACCCGGACCAGCCGGCGCCGGGTTTTGGCGATCTGCTGTGCGGCCGGGTGCGCAAGGTGGTGGTGGATATTCGTGTACTGCCACTCACCGACAGCCTGCGCGGCGACTACGAGAACGATGCCGCTTACCGGGTGGCCTTCCACCAGTGGTTGAAAGAGTTGTGGCAGGAAAAAGACGCGCGCATTGGCGTCATTAAACAGGAGCTGGCCGCTGAGCAGCGCCAGCGCTAAACCGCGCCGACTCAGCGGCGCGGTTTAGCTGTGCACACGGCTGGATTAGAGGTCAGCCAGCGGGTGCTGCGGTGCCGGCATCACCATCATCGCCGCCACATCCTCAGCGGTGACTTCCGCTGCGGTGTGGTGACGGAACTTCGGCGCGCCGTCTTTCTCGATCAGCAATGCCCGCACCCCTTCACGGAAATCGCCGTGCATGGCGCACTGCACCGACATCACCCACTCGAACCGGAACGCCTCTGCCAACGACAGATGGCGGGTACGGCGCAGTTGCTCCCACACCAAATGGGTGGTCATCGGGCAGCCCTTGGACAGGGTGCCGGCGGCGCGGCTCCACCATTTGTCGCGCTCGGCCTGGGCCAGGATGTTGTCCAACACCCGTTGCAGCGTCGGCGCCTCGCATGCGGCGTTGATGGCATCGAACTGCTCACGCACCGGAGAGGCCGGTGCATCACCGCGCAGTGCCACCAAGGCGTCATGCAGATGCTGGGCATCCGCATCGTCATCGCCGGACAGCGGCAACGCCGACAGCGCCGCTTTCACCTGTTCACGGTCAACGCCGATGAAGTGATCCGCCAGCCCCATGAACAGTGCATCCGCAGCGTTCAGGTGGACGCCGGTCAGCCCCGCGAACAATCCGGTGTGGCCCGGCGTGCGGTTGAGGAACCAGCTGCCGCCCACATCGGGATACAGGCCAATGGTGATTTCCGGCATCGCCAGCCGCGAGGTGGCGGTGACCAAGCGCATGGAGGCGCCCTGCATCAGGCCCATGCCGCCGCCCATGACCACGCCCTCGGCCCAGCACAGCACCGGCTTGGGGAAGCTGTGCAGCAGGTAATCGAGTTCGTACTCGGTGGCAAAGTAATGCTCGATGAAGTGGTTGCGCTCCCCCACCGGCTGCATGCTCTCGTACATCTTGACGATGTCACCGCCGGCACACAGCGCCCGCTCGCCTTCTCCTTCCAGCCACACCGCCGCCAGTTTCGGATCGGCCGCCCAGGCCCGCAGTTGCGGCAGCAGCAGGTCGATCATCTCTTGGCTGAGCGCATTGAGGGACTTGGGCGCGTTGAGGCGGGCGATACCGATGAAAGCATCGCCGGCGGTGGCAAGCTGCTCAAATACTACGACGTCAGACATGTGGCTTCGCTGCTCCTTATTGCGGGTCGCGGCCCAGTATCTGCTGGATGCTGGAAAAGTCCAGACGACCATTGCCGCGTGCGGCGTGCAGGCCATAGAGGTTTTTCGCCAGCGTACCGAGCGGTGCGTTGCCGCGTACGGCCAGCACGTTTTCCAGCGCCAGACCGAGATCTTTGAGCATCAGATCCACGGCAAAGCCGCCTTGGTAGTTGCGCGACGCCGGCGCGGTTTCCATCACACCCGGCCACGGGTTGTAGACCTCCAGCGACCAGTTGCGGCCGGAGCTGGCCAACATGATGTCGGACAGCACCGCCGGATCGAGCCCGTTGTCGACGCCCAATTGCAGCGCCTCGCAGGTGCCGAGCATATGGATCGCCAGCAGCATGTTGTTGCAGATTTTGGCGATCTGCCCAGCGCCATGATCACCGGCGTGGAAAATGTTGCGGCCCATGGCGGCGAGGATTGGCCGTGCCTGTTCTACTGCCGCCGCCGGGCCACCGCAGATGAACGTCAGGGTGCCGGCTTCAGCGCCGCCAACGCCGCCGGATACCGGGGCATCAATCAGCGTGCGACCGCGCTCGGCTGCCGCCGCCGCCATTTGGCGGGTGGTGGCGGCATCAATGGTGGAGCAGTCGATGATCAGCGCCTTGGCGTCGATCACTGACAGCAGGTCATTGGCGCCTTGGTAGAGATTGGCCACTGCCGCCGCGGACGGCAGCATGCTGATCACCACATCGGCACTTTCAACGGTGCCTTCAGCGCTGCCACCGGCGCGTGCGCCGGCCTCAACCAGTTGTGCGACCAGGCTGTCGCTGAGATCAAACACACTGACCTGGTGGCCGGCCTTGATCAGGTTGCGGGCCATCGGTCCGCCCATATTGCCGATACCGAAAAATGCGATGCGAAGGGAATTGCTCATCGGGGTGCGCTCCGTGTGTTGTTATCGGATGGCCGGATTACAGCGCGGCTCCCGCCAACAGGCGGCGGGCCACGATCAGGCGCATGATTTCGTTGGTGCCTTCAAGGATCTGGTGTACCCGGGCGTCGCGCACATGCCGCTCGAGCGGGTACTCGCGGATATAGCCGTAACCACCGTGCAGCTGCAGCGCGTCATTGCAGACATCGAAGCAGAGATCAGTGGCAATGCGTTTGGCCATGGCACAGAACAGCGTGCGTTCGGCATCCATTTGGTCGAGCTTCCACGCTGCCAGCCGCACCATCTGCTGTGCTGCCACATATTGGGTGGCCATGTCCGCCAGACGGAACTGCACGCTCTGGAATTCCGACAATGACTGACCAAACTGCTCGCGCTCACTGATGTACTGACGCGTCTGCGCCAGCGCGGCTGCGGCCGTGCCCAAGGAGCAGCTGGCGATGTTGATGCGGCCGCCATCGAGTCCCTTCATGGCGATGGCAAAGCCTTCGCCTTCGGCCCCGATGCGGTAACGCGCCGGCACCCGCACCGACTCCAAATTGATTTGCCGGGTCGGTTGGCTGCGCCAGCCCATCTTGTCTTCGTTGCGGCCGTAGCTGATGCCGTCACTGTCAGCCGGCACCAAGAAGCAGGAAATGCCTTTCGGTCCCGGCGCGCCGGTGCGCGCCATCAACACCAGCACATCGGTGCTGCCGGCGCCGGAAATGAACGCCTTGGTACCGGTGATCAGGTAGTCATCACCGTCACGGCGGGCGGTGGTTTTCAGCGATCCGGCGTCGGAGCCGGCACCCGGCTCGGTGAGGCAGTAAGAAGCCAGCAATTCACCGGCCGCCAACTGCGGCACCCACTGGTCGCGCACTTCAGGTTCAGCGAAGCTCGCGACCATCCAAGTGGCCATGTTGTGGATGGTGATGAAGGCGGTGGTCGAGGTGCAGCCCTGTGACAGCTGCTCGAAGATCAGCGACGCATCCAACCGGCTGAGGCCGAGGCCGCCGGCGTCTTCCGGGGTATACAACCCCATCAGACCCAGTGCCCCGGCTTCGGTCAGGGTGTCGCGCGGAAATATACTGTCGGCGTCCCACTCGGCGGCGAACGGCGCCAGTGCCTTGTCGGCAAACTGGCGCGCGGTCTCCTGGTAGGCGCGCTGCTCGTCACTCAGTGAAAAGTCCATGACGCGCTCTCCCGGTCTGTTACTTCAGGCTGATGGTCATGTTCGCTTCCTGCACCACGTCGTCTTCCGGCCAGCGTGAGGTGACGGTCTTGGTTTCGGTGTAGAAGCGCACACCCTGCTTGCCGTAGGCGTGCAGGTCGCCGAAGAACGAGCCTTTCCAGCCGGTGAAGGAGAAGAACGGCAGCGGCACCGGAATCGGGATGTTGATGCCGACTTGGCCCACTTCCACTTCGTGTTGGTATTTGCGTGCGGCGGCGCCACTGGCAGTGAAGATCGAAGTGCCATTGCCGTATTGGTTGGCGTTCACCAGTGCGATGGCCTCGTCGAGGGTGTCCACTTCCACGCAGCACAATACCGGGCCGAAGATTTCTTCCTGGTAGATGCGCATCGACGGGGTGACCTTGGTGAACAGGGTCGGGCCGACCCAGTGGCCGTTGGGGTAGCCGTCCACGGTGCAATCAGAACCGTCCAACAGGCACTCAGCGCCTTCTTCCTTGCCGGAAGCGATCAGGCTCAGCACACGCTTGTAGGCGGCTTCGCTGATCAGCGGACCGTAGGCGGACTCTTCTTTTTCCCACGGGCCCGGCTTCACTTTCGCCAGCTCATCACGCAGGGCCGGAATCATGTCGCGGGCGCTGCCCACAAACACCGCTACCGAAATTGCCATACAGCGCTGACCCGCAGCACCCACCGATGCGCCCACCATTTGGTTGACCACTTGCTGGGCGTTGGCGTCCGGCATGATCACCGAGTGGTTCTTGGCGCCGGCGAAACATTGGGCGCGTTTCATGTTGTCGGTGGCGGTGCGGTACACGTGCTGGCCCACCGGCACCGAGCCGACGAACGACACCGCGCGCACGGTCGGGTGAGTGAGCAGTTGGTCGACCTGCTCGCGGCCACCGTGCACCACTTGCAGCAAGTCGCGCGGGGCGCCGGCCTCCAGCAGCAGTTCAGCCAGACGCATCGGCGTCATCGGGTCTTGCTCGGACGGCTTCAGGACGAAGGCGTTACCGCAGGCAATCGCCATCGGGAACATCCACAGCGGGATCATGGCCGGGAAGTTGAACGGGGTGATGCCGACGCACACGCCCAGCGGCTGGATCCAAGAGTGGGTATCCACCGCGCGGGCAACGTTTTCCACGGTTTCGCCCATCATCAGCGCCGGAATGTTGGCGGCCTGCTCGACCACTTCGATGCCGCGCCAGATGTCGCCCTTGGCGTCGGCAAAGGTCTTGCCGGTTTCTTTGGCGAGGATTTCCGCCAGTTCATCGTGGTGCTGCTTGAGCAGATGTTGGTAACGCATCATCACCCGCGCCCGCTCCGGCACCGGCACTTCGCGCCAGGTCAGGTACGCGGCGTGGGCGCTAGCCACCGCCTGCTCCACTTCGTCATGGGTGGCGAACGGGACTTTGGCCAACACTTCCTGGGTGGCCGGGTTGGTGACGTCCAGCAGTTGGCTGGCGGCGCCGGTGGTGAACTCACCGTTGATCAGGTGGGGAACGATATGGGTCATGATGCCTTTCCTCTTGTTGTGCGTCGGCAGCGGTATCGGCGCGCCGATGGTTTAGCGCGGATGTGGCGAAGTTTTAACACAAGCGGCCCCTGTCGTAAGATGGCGAAAGTTGCCCATGATGGATTTTATTGCATGAACCACCCTGGACTGCCCGCCTGGGCGGAAACCTCCAACTGGCCGCTCACCGGCCACGGCGAGCGCATCCTGCTGCCGCCAGAGCTGCTCCAAGCACTGTCCCATCACCCTCTTTCACAAGGGCTGCACCCGCTGGCCATGGGGTTTTATCCCGCTGCTTTGGGGCACCAAATGCGGCGTCCGAGCCCGGCGGACCATCTGGTGATTTATTGCGTAGAAGGTGAGGGTTGGTACGACACCGGGGCACACCAAGGCACTGTCAGTGCTGGAGATTTACTGGTGCTACCCGCCGGCCGGCCACACGCCTATGGCGCGCGCGGGGAATCGCCTTGGAGCCTGTACTGGGTGCATCTGGGCGGACCGCTGGCCGCACGGCAAATGGCCGAGCTGGACCCGGACGCTGCCAGTTGCCTAGGACTGGGACTGAACGAGCAGATGGTGCAGTACTTCCATCAGTTGCTGGAACATACCCGCGCCACCACGCAGATCGATGCGTTCCTGTTCGCCGCGCACCTGTGCCGTACCCTGCTGAGCTACGCCACGCTGTTGCGCCGACGCCCGCCGGCCGGCCCCCGCGGTATTGATGTGGAAGCACTGCACCGTTACATGCAGGCGCATTTGGATCAGCGGCTGACGCTGGAGGATCTAGCCGCCGCCGCCGGTATCGAGTCGCGCTACCAATTCATCCGCCAGTACCGCGCCCAAACCGGCGAGACACCGGTGAAGGCGTTTCTGCGCATGAAAGTGGCTCGGGCCTGCTATCTGCTGGACACCTCCGACGCTACCGTGGCGGATGTGGCCGCTGCCTGCGGCTTTGACGACCCCTACTATTTTTCGCGGGTGTTCCGCAGCACCACCGGCACCAGCCCCAGTCGCTATCGGCAAAGAGACTGACGAGCGCACGGCTGTATTTGTAAAATGGAAAGGCGAAAAATGAGAGGTTAAAGCTCTGTAAAACAGCAAGTTAGCGGTTTTTTGGAGCCGAAAAACAACTGGTACTTTATTCTTAGATTGCTGTGTAAACGAGTGTAAACATCACGTAACCATTCCCGCTTAACGGGACGGCAGTGACCAATCGATGGGCGACATACCCTGACGCTGAAGGTAGTCATTGGTGGCGGAAAAGTGCCCGCAGCCAATAAAACCGCGGTGCGCTGACAGCGGCGACGGATGCGGCGCTGTCAGCACGCAGTGGCGCTCACGGTCGATCAGCGCACCCTTCTTCTGCGCGTAGCTGCCCCACAGCAGGAACACCAACCCGCTACGTTCGCGATTGAGGCGATCAATCACCGCGTCGGTGAAGCGTTCCCAGCCGCGCCCTTGGTGGGAGTTGGCCTGGCGCGCACGCACTGACAGCACCGCATTGAGCAGCAACACGCCCTGCTCAGCCCAGACCGTGAGGTCGCCATCACGGCCGAACGTCAGGCCGAGATCGCGGTGCAGTTCCTTGAAGATGTTCTGCAGGCTGGGCGGTGGCCGCACGCCGGCCGGCACCGAGAAACTCAGGCCGTGTGCCTGACCCGGCCCGTGGTAGGGATCTTGGCCGATGATGACCACTTTGACGTGGTCAAAGGGCGTGGTGTTGAGCGCATTGAACATCTGCGCGCCGGGCGGATAGATCTCCTGCCCGTCACGCTTTTCCTGTTGCAGAAACGCCCGCAGCTGCGCCATGTACTCGGTGTCGAATTCCTCGGACAGCACCTGCTGCCAAGCGGGGGTGAGCTGGATCGGGCGCGCTGCAGACATGATTTACGACATCACCACCCGGAACAGATAACGAATGCGCTCGCGCACGTCGGCATCGCCAAGACGCTGCGGCGCCACCAACAGATCCAGTTCGATGCCGGACAGGTCGGCATAGATCAGCTCCGCCGCTTCTTGCGGCTGGCCGGCGCCGATGCGCTCACAGGCTTGGCGCAGCACTTTTAGCTGCTCTGCTTTGTAGTTCTCCGCCAGCTTGCGCAGCCGCTCATCCAACACCGCTTCCATGAAGAACGCTTGTTCGGCGATCAGGTGGTCACGTTGCTCGCGCACTTGGCGCAGGATGTAGTCGGCGGTGGCATCCGCCAGCGCCGCCAGCACCGCCGCTTTCTTGTCGGCGTCGACGCCGTTCACGTCCAGCTGGCCGATCAACTCGAACGCTTGGTCGCGGAACGGGCCGATCACGTCACTCATTGCCTGCTCAGCAAAAAGCGTGAAGGTATCAGCGATGAGGTCGGTGATGTCCTTGAAGTAGTAGGTGGTGGCAGACAGTGGCACATCCGCTTCCTTTGCCACCGCCCGGTGCCGCACGCTGCGTACCCCATCGCGGATGATGATCCGCAGCGCCGCCTCCAGAATGGCACGGCGACGCTGTTCACTGCCCGCGCGGCGAGCCTTTCGTCCTTGGTACTGAATCACACTGTTCATCGTTTCCAACCTTGATGGATGACGCGTCCCGACCCCGACGCTAAGAGCTCAACGGTCGCATGTGCGGGAAGAGAATCACATCGCGGATGGACGGCGAATCAGTAAATAGCATGACCAACCGATCAATACCGATGCCTTCACCTGCGGTGGGCGGCATGCCGTATTCCAGCGCCACGATGTAGTCATCATCGTAAAACATGGCTTCCAGGTCACCGGCGTCCTTGTCCTGCGCCTGGCGGCGGAAGCGCTCGGCCTGATCTTCGGCGTCGTTCAGCTCAGAGAAACCATTGGCAATCTCGCGGCCACCAACAAAGAACTCGAAACGGTCAGTGACGAAGGGATCGGCGTCACTGCGGCGCGCCAGCGGCGACACCTCGGTGGGGTACGCAGTGATGAAGGTCGGCTGCAGCAGGCGGTGCTCCACCGTCTCCTCAAAGATCTCGATCTGGATCTTGCCGAGGCCATCGCTGTCTTTGATCTTCAGCCCCATCGACAAGGCCAGCGCGCGCGCAGCGGCTTCATCAGCCAGCGTGGCGGCACTGATGTCCGGGTTGAAGTGCAGGATCGAGTCGAACACCGTCATGCGCGCAAATGGCTTGCCGAAGTCGAAGCTGTGGCCCTGGTACGGCACTTCGGTGCTGCCGAGCACCTCCAAGGCGATGGTGCGCAGCATGTCTTCAGTGAGGTCCATCAGGTCGCGGTAATCGGCGTAGGCCTGATAGAACTCCACCATGGTGAACTCCGGGTTGTGGCGGGTGGACAGCCCTTCGTTGCGGAAATTGCGGTTAATCTCAAACACCCGCTCAAAGCCGCCCACCACCAGCCGCTTCAGGTACAGCTCCGGCGCAATGCGCAGGTACATGTCCAGATCCAGACTGTTGTGGTGGGTGATGAACGGCCGCGCGCTGGCGCCACCGGGAATCACCTGCAGCATCGGCGTTTCTGCTTCGTAGAAGCCACGCTCCTCCAGATAACGGCGGATGCCGCGGATCACCTGGCCACGGATTTGGAACGTCTTGCGCGTGTCGTCGTTGGTCATCAGATCAACGTAGCGCTGACGATAACGAGTCTCGGTGTCGGTCAAGCCCTTGTGCTTTTCCGGCAGCGGCCGCAGTGATTTGGTCAGCAGCTGGTGCTCATCCATCATCACGTACAGATCACCTTTGCCGGATTTGCACAGCACGCCGCGCACGCCAACGATGTCGCCCAAGTCCCAGTGACGGGTGGCCTGCTGCACATCCTTGGTGGCATACACCTGAATGCGGCCGCTGCGGTCCTGCAGCACCTTGAACGCCTTGCGATCGAGCATCAGCCGCCCCGCCACCGCCACCACGATCGCCTTCTGTTCCAGCTCTTCCTTGCTCAGCTCGCCGTACTGGGCGAGCAGTTCCGTGGCCAGGCTGTCCGGGCGGAACTGATTGGGGAAGGCCTGGCCGTCGGCGCGTAGCTGCTGGAGCTTCTCGCGGCGCTCGGCGATCAGTCGGTTGTCATCGTGGTGCTGGAGGGTGTCGTCTGTCATGCCTAATTCCTGCTGAGGCGCGCCGGGGCGCCGAGATGGCCAGTCCGGGTCACAACCCGGACTTCAAGGAGGCCTGAATAAATTGGTCCAGTGCGCCGTCGAGCACGGCCTGGGTGTTGCGGGTTTCGACGTTGGTGCGCAAATCCTTCACCCGCGCGTCGTCGAGCACGTAGGAGCGAATCTGGCTGCCCCAGCCGATGTCAGACTTGGAGTTTTCCAAACGCTGCTTCTCGGCGTTGCGTTTCTGCACTTCCAACTCGTAAACACGGGCGCGCAGCATGCGCCACGCTTCATCGCGGTTCTGGTGCTGGGAGCGGCCGTTTTGGCACTGCGTCACCACAGTGTGTTCTTCGCCGGAGTCCGGGTCTTTGAACACATAGGTGAGCCGCACCGCGGAGTCGGTCCGGTTCACGTGCTGGCCACCGGCGCCGGACGCGCGGTAGGTATCAGTGCGCACCTTGCTCGGGTCGATGTCGACATGGATGTCGTCATCCACTTCCGGCGACACGAATACCGAGGTGAACGAGGTGTGACGGCGGCCACCGGAGTCGAACGGCGACTTGCGCACCAACCGGTGCACGCCGGTTTCAGTGCGTAGCCAGCCGTAGGCGTGGTCGCCCTGCACATGCACGGTGGCACTCTTGATGCCGGCCACATCACCGGCGGAGGCTTCCACGATTTCGGTTTTGAAGCCTTTGTCTTCAGCGAAACGCAGGAACATGCGCAGCAGCATCTCGGCCCAATCCTGGGCTTCGGTACCGCCGGAACCGGCCTGGATGTCCAGGTAGGCATTGCTGCTGTCCATTTCGCCAGAGAACATGCGGCGGAATTCGAGAGTTTCCACTTGCGCCTCAAGGCCATCGAGGTCGCGGTGCAGCTCTTCGAGCATGTCCTCGTCCTGCTCGTCCACGGCCAACTCCAGCATCGCCTCGCTGTCGTCAAAGCCACGGGTCAGGGTGTCGATGGTTTCCACCACATGCTCGAGCTGGGCACGTTCGCGCCCCAAGCCTTGGGCGTATTCGGGTTTGTTCCAGACGGCGGGATCTTCGAGTTCCCGCTGAACCTCGATCAGACGTTCGCTTTTGTTAGCGTAGTCAAAGATACCCCCTCAGCGCTTCGGTACGCGCCTTGAGGTCTGCGAGCTGATTGCGCAGTGGATTGATTTCCATAGCCTCGGATTCCGGAGTGTGCTGTCTGCGGCGGGCGCCGCAAAGGGCGTGAATTCTAACGATTACACGCCCGGATGGCGAGGCGGACGGATTATTCGAACAGTTCGAATACGTGGAATGCGTCGGGACGCATCACTTCCAGCGCCGAGCCGATATAGCGGGCGTTGTCAGGAATACCGTCACCGGTACGGAATACCTTGAAAGAGCGTTCGACGGCGCTGTTATCGAGCACGGAACCGGCGGGCACTTCCACCCACAGGCACAGGTCCCGCTCTTGGTAGCTGAACGCCACCTCGCGGACGATGCCTTCTTCGGGAAGCTTGATACGTTGCACGTCATTTTTTGTACTTAGGCGGTGCTTCATGATGGTTTTCATGCAGGGGATCTCCCGGTTTTGGCATTGCCGGCAGCTTGTGGGAGCCGACATCAAGAACGGGATGCTACCTTGCCCCCGCAGCGGAAACTAGCCGTCCGCTCAGTGGCCGATGAGGTGCTGGAACACCAACTGCACCGAGCGCCGGCCCTGCCACTGGTTCACTTCCAAGCGGTACAACCCCTGCACTCGTGTCGGCTGTTGAGCCAGCAGCGCCTCGTCAGCGCCGAAATGAATGGCGTCTACCACCGCGCCGGTATCCGGCAATCCCAGCGTTAGCTTCAGGTGCCGTTCACCCACCACGCGGGCGTTAAGCACTTCAAACTCGCCATCGAACAGCGGCGGCGCAAAGCCTTGTCCCCAGGGATAGGCACGCTGCAACAGTTCCGCCACCGACAGCGTGACGTCGGTGGCAGCGAGCGGGCCGTCACTGTCCAGCACCGGATCAAAACAGCCCGGCAATGCCAGCTCTGCCACCGCGTCACTGAACGCGGCGGTGAAGGCAGGCAAGTCGGCTTCCGCCATGGTCAAACCGGCCGCCATGGCGTGGCCGCCGAAGCGGTGCAGCAAGCCCGGGTGGCGAGTGGCCACCCGGTCGAGCACATCGCGCAAATGCAGGCCCGGAATTGAGCGCCCGGAACCCTTCAACATGCCCGGCTGCTGGGCCGGCGCCAGCGCCACCACCGGTCGGTGCAAACGCTCCTTCACCCGCGACGCCAGCAGCCCCACCACGCCCTCGTGCCAGTGCGGGTCATACAGACAAACCCCCAGCGGCGCAGCGGCGCCACGTTCGGTGAGCTGTGCCACTTGCTGCTCTGCAGCATCGCGCATGCCCTGCTCGATCACCCGCCGTTCACGGTTGATGCGGTCCAACTCGCCGGCGTGGGCCAAAGCTTCGACGTCGTCATCCGCCAGCAGACAGGCGATGCCGAGCCGCATATCGGCCAAACGGCCAGCGGCGTTGATGCGCGGCCCAACCACAAAACCTAAATCAGTGGCGGTCAGCAGGGCCGGTTCGCGCCCGGACACCTGCAGTAGCGCTCGTACCCCGGCGCAGGCCCGGCCGGCACGAATGCGCCGCAGCCCTTGCTCCACCAGCGCGCGGTTGACGGCGCACAGCGGCACCACATCCGCCACCGTGCCCACCGCCACCAAATCCAGCAGTTCTGCCAGTGGCGCGGCGGCCGGCTGCCCCTGCTCGCGCAGCGCCGCGCGCAGCGCCATCAGCACATAGAAGGCCACACCGACACCGGCCAGGTTGGCCAGCGGGTGATCGGTCACCAACCGCGGATTCACGATGGCATCGGCCTCGGGCAGGGCCTCGCCGGGCAAGTGGTGGTCGGTAATCAGCACCCGGATGCCGGCGGCGCGGGCGGCCGCCACGCCATCAATGCTGGCGATGCCGTTGTCCACCGTGATGATCAAATCCGGTGTGCCCTGCTGGCAGGCCAGCTCAACGATCGCCTCGGACAAGCCGTAGCCATAAATGAAGCGGTCCGGCACCAGGAATTGAGGTTGCGCCAACCCCAGCCATTGCAGCCCGCGCCACAGCAACGCGGTGGCGGTAGCGCCGTCGGCGTCGTAATCGCCGACGATCAGCACCGTCCACTGCTGGGCACGCGCTTGCAGCAGCAAGGCCACTGCGGCGTCGAGGCCGGGCAGGCAATCCGGCGCCGGCAGTTGCTGCAACGATAGATCCAGCTCGGACTCAGAACTGACACCGCGAGCGGCGAGAATACGGGCCAACAAGGGCGGCACCGACGGCAGCACCACATCGGGAACCGGACGGCGGCGAATCTGGGGCAAGCTCATGAGCGGACACATCCTGATACAACGAAAACCGCGGTGCGGCAGCGGCCGGCGCCGCAGTATAACAGCCTGCGCCGGCGCTGCTGCGGCCCACGCCGTTGGCGCGGCGAAACCCGCGAGTCACAAATCTCGCCCGGACGAGGGCTTTAGAAAGGGCACGCATCCCCTATACTGACCAGCCGCTGCCCAAGGAAGGTTCTAACTGGGCACAAAAATGTGAGCATACACTCACATGAATGTCGTGCGGCCCACCGGGGCCACCTTCACGGCATGGCGATTTTAAGAAATGGGAAGTCGGCAGCAGCGCCGAGCACTGTGGCACTTCTTCCCTGACACCAACTGGAGAGCATCGTCATGATCTACTCAGGCAAGGCCGTCAGCGTCCAGATGCTGGACGACGGCATCGCCGAACTGAAGTTCGATCTTCAGGGCGAGTCCGTCAACAAGTTCAACCAGGCGACCGTTCAAGAACTGACTGAAGCTGGCGCAGCCCTTAAGGCTGACGGCAACGTCAAAGGCTTGATCGTCACCTCCGGCAAGAACGTCTTCATCGTCGGCGCCGACATCACCGAATTCACTGAGATGTTCAAGCTGCCGGAAGATGAAATTGCCAGCTGGGCACTGCGTGCCAATCAGGCGTTCAACGGTATCGAAGACCTGCCGTTCCCGACCGTCTGCGCCATCAACGGCATTGCGCTTGGTGGCGGCCTGGAAATGGCGCTGTCCTGCGACTTCCGCGTTGCCAGCACCGTGGCCCAAGTGGGCCTGCCGGAAGTGAAGCTGGGCCTGTTCCCGGGCTTCGGCGGCACCGTGCGCCTGCCGCGCGTGATCGGTGTCGACAACGCCGTGGAGTGGATCGCTGCCGGTGGCCAGCACAAAGCTGATCGTGCCCTGAAAGATGGCGTGGTCGATGCAGTGGTCGCTCCGGAGCAACTGAAAGACGCAGCCATCGCGCTGGTCAAAGAGTGCCTGGCGGGCAAGATCGACCACCAAGCCAAGCGTCTGGAAAAGCAGGTCGCAATCACCCTGCCGCCGCTGGAAAACATGATGGCGTTCCAGACCTCCGGTGCGTTCGTAGCGCAGCAAGCGGGCCGCAACTACCCGGCACCGATGGCCGCCGTTAACGTCATGCAGCAGCACGCTGGCATGAACCGCGACCAAGCGCTGGAAGTCGAGTCCAAGGGCTTCGCCAAAGTGGCCAAGACCCCGCAAGCCACTGCGCTGGTGGGCCTGTTCCTGGCCGACCAAGCGGTGAAGAAAGCCAATGGCGCGCACGTCAAGAAAGGCGCCAAGGACATCAACCTGGCAGCGGTGCTGGGCGCAGGCATCATGGGTGGCGGCATCGCCTTCCAGAGCGCTTTGAAAGGCACCCCGATCATCATGAAGGACATCGCCGACAAGGCGCTGGACCTAGGCATGGGCGAAGCCTCCAAGCTGCTGGCCAAGCGCGTTGAGCGCAAGCGCATGGACGCACCGACCATGGGCAAAACGCTGTCCATGATCCGCCCGACCCTGAACTACGGCGACTTCGGCAACGTTGACGTGGTCGTGGAAGCGGTGGTCGAGAACGAGAAAATCAAGCAGTCCGTGCTGGCCGAAGCTGAAGGCCATCTGAAGGACGGCGCGGTGCTCGCGTCCAACACCTCCACCATCTCCATCACCCGCTTGGCCTCGGCGCTGAAGAAGCCGGAAAACTTTGCCGGCATGCACTTCTTCAACCCGGTGCACATGATGCCGCTGGTGGAAATCATCCGTGCCGAGAAGACCTCTGACGAGACCATCGCCACGCTGGTGAAGTACGCGCAGAAAATGGGCAAGAACCCGGTTGTGGTCAACGACTGCCCGGGCTTCCTGGTGAACCGCGTGCTGTTCCCGTACTTCGGCGGCTTCGGCATGCTGATGCGCGACGGTGCTGACTTCCAGCAAGTCGACAAGGTGATGGAGAAGTTCGGCTGGCCGATGGGCCCGGCATACCTGATGGACGTGGTCGGCATCGACACCGGCGTCCACGCTGCTGCGGTGATGGCGGAAGGTTTCCCGGAGCGCATGCAGTACGACTTCAAAGATGTGTCCACCGTGATGTACGAGAACAAGCGTCTCGGCCAGAAAAACGGCATTGGCTTCTACCGCTACGAAGAAGACAAGAAGGGCAAGCCGAAGAAAGTGGTCGACGAGGCCACCTACGAGCTGATCCAGCCGCACGTGGCTGCGCGCAAGGAATTCGACGACGAAGAAATCATTGCTCGCATGATGATTCCGCTGTGCACCGAAACCGTGCGCTGCTTGGAAGACAACATTGTGGGTTCGGCAGCAGAAGCCGACATGGCAATGATCTACGGCATCGGCTTCCCTCCGTTCCGCGGCGGCCCGCTGCGTTACATTGATTCCATCGGTACCGAAGCGTTCGTGGCACTGTGCGAGAAATACGCACACCTGGGCGGCATTTACCAAGCCCCGCAAATGCTGAAAGACATGGCCGCCAAAGGCGAGTCCTTCTTCGGCTGATCACGGACACAGGAGATAAAACAATGAGTCTGAATCCCAAAGACGTGGTGATTGTCGATGCGGTCCGTACGCCGATGGGCAAGTCCCGCAACGGCATGTACCGCAACGTGCGTGCAGAAAAGCTGTCTGCTGAACTGATCAACGCCCTGCGTGTGCGCAACCCGAACTGGAACACGGCTGAAACTGAAGACGTGATCTGGGGCTGCGTAAACCAGACCAAAGAACAGGGCATGAACATCGCCCGTAACATCGCCCTGCTGGCGGACATGCCGCGCACCACCGCTGCACAGACCGTCAACCGTCTGTGTGGCTCGTCCATGCAGGCGCTGCACATGGCCGCGCAAGCGATCATGACCGGCAACGGCGATGTGTTCGTGGTCGGCGGCGTGGAGCACATGGGCCACGTGGCCATGGATCACGGCATTGATCTGAACCCGGAAGCGTCCAAGCACGTTGCCAAGGCCTCCAACATGATGGGCCTGACCGCGGAAATGCTCGGCCGCATGCACGGCATCAGCCGTCTGCAGCAGGACGAGTTCGCGGTGCGCTCCCACCAGAAAGCTTGGGAAGCCACCGTTGAAGGCCGCTGGAAGAACGAAATCGTGCCGATCGAAGGCCACGATGCCAACGGCTTCAAAGTGCTGTGCGAAATCGACGAAGTGATCCGTAAGGAAACGACCCTCGAAGGCCTGCAAGGTCTGCGTCCGGTGTTCGATCCGCGCAACGGTACGGTGACGGCCGGCACCTCCTCAGCGCTGTCCGACGGCGCCTCGGCGCTGCTGGTGATGAGCGCTGAACGCGCTCAAGCGCTGGGCCTGAAGCCGCGTGCCAAGATCCGCAGCATGGCGGTGGCTGGCTGTGACGCCGCCATCATGGGTTACGGCCCGGTGCCGGCAACCCAGAAAGCGCTGGCCCGTGCTGGCTTGAAGATCGATGACATCGATTACTTCGAGCTGAACGAAGCGTTCGCGGCCCAGTCGCTGCCGGTCCTCAAAGACTTGAAGCTGATGGACAAGCTGGAAGAGCGCGTCAACCTGAACGGCGGCGCCATCGCGCTGGGTCACCCGCTGGGTTGCTCCGGCGCGCGCATCACCGGCACCCTGCTGAACGTACTGGAATGGAAAGGCGGCACCCTCGGCCTGGCCACCATGTGCATCGGTCTGGGTCAGGGCATCGCCACCGTAATCGAGCGGGTGTGATGTCCGGCTGCCCCGCTCACGGGGCAGCACCGGCGATCGAAAAAAAGGGACGCGCAAGCGTCCCTTTTTTTCATGTCTGCGGGTTGCTTCCAGTGAAGTTCACCCACCAGCGATCCACGCCTAATCATCGCGCAGCGATGAGTGCATCGGCGCCGGTCAGTCGCCCTGCCCCTCCCCCCGCACTTGGCGCTGGAACACGCTGGGCGCCTGCCCCAAGCGCTGCTTGAACAGCGCCGAAAACGCCGCCGGACTGGCATAGCCCAGCTCCAGCGCCACTGACGTCACCGACTCGCCGGCCGACAACCGCGCCAACGCCGCCAGTAAGCAGGCCTGTTGCCGCCAGCGCGCAAACGACATGCCGGTCTGTTGGCGGAAAAACCGGCTGAACTGACGCGGACTGCGATGCACCTGTGCCGCCCATTGTTCGGCGCTGATGCGTCGGTCCGGTGCTTTGAGGAACGCCCGACACAGCCGGGCCAGCTGCGCATCGCAGCCGATTGGCGCCGACAACGGCATCGAGGGTGCCGCGGCCACCTCATGCAAGATCAGTGTCATCAGCGCCTCGTCGCGGCCACCCAAAGCATGCAGCCCCTCCACGTCGGCAGCCGCCAGCAGCAGCTGGTGCAGTAGCGGACTGACCACCAGCACCTCGCATTGACGCGCCGCCCGTGGCGCCGCCTGCGGCTCAATATAGAGGCTACGGGTGCTGACACCCTGCATGCGCACTTGGTGCGGCTGTCCGGCCGGAATCCACACCCCACTGTAGGGCGGAATCACCCAGGCACCATCGTCAGTGGTGACCTCCATTAACCCAGACATGCCGTACAACAGCTGCGCCCGCCGATGGCGGTGGCGCGGCAGCACAGTGCCGGGAGCGTAGTCCGTAGCAATTGCCAGCACCGCACGCGGCAGATCTTCCACGCTGCTTAAGGGAACGTTGCGCACACCGGACTCCAATGGCCGAAACCCGTGCATTGTTGTCCGATCATCGAAAGCATGCCAAGCCCGCAGCCCGTATTCTGCCGCTGTTCTGCAGTAGGAGTTCGCCATGGACGTGTTATTCGTGCTGGGCATTGCCACCGGCATTACCACCGCGCTGTTCGGTTTCGGCGGCGGCTTTGTCACCGTGCCGCTGCTCTATGTGCTGCTGTCGCAGGACGGCAGCAACGCCATGCACAGTGCGGTAGCTACCTCCACCTGCGTGATGATATTCAGCGCGCTGATGGCCAGCTGGCGCCATCACCGCCACGGCAGCTTGCCTTGGCAGACGGTGCGGCCGTTGGTACTGCCGCTGGCGATCGGCGCGGCGCTGGGCGCGCTGCTGTCGGCCCAGCTGGACGCGGCACTGCTGCGCCACCTGTTCATTGGTTATCTGGTGCTGACGCTGGCCGACAACCTGTTGCGCAAAGGTTTTCTGCAACCGCAGCAAGCCACTCTGCAACCGCTCAGTGCCAGCGCCAATGCCGTGGCCGGCTCTGTGATCGGCGTCATCGCCGCACTACTGGGCGTTGGCGGCAGCGTGATGACGGTGCCATTGATGCGCCGGCGCGGTGCCAGCATGACCACCGCCACGGCACTGGCCAACCCGCTGACGTTGCCGGTGGCAGTGGCCGGCGGCGCCGTCTACCTGCTGCTGCCTGCCGTGACGACCACCAGCGCAGGCCAGGTGGGACTGGTGCATGTGCCGGCCGCACTGACGCTGATGCTCGGCGCTTGGCTCGGCATCCGCCTGGCGGCGCCGCTGATCGGCCGCATCCCGGACGCGGTGCATGCCCATGCCTATCTGGCATTGCTAACAATGGTTCTGCTGGTCATGGTCATGCTGTGACAGCGCCATGACTGCGCCGCTGTAAAATCCTGTTGGCTCACTGGGCACCCCGGAACCTCACGCGCACACTCCGGCCGTAACAAGTGCACGAGGAATTCAACCGCCACCACGGAGGTAGCCATGGAAGCCCTTGCACGGACGCTCTATCAACGCCTGCAACAGCCGATACCGGACGCCGGAGCATTGGACAGTGCGCGTGCTTTTCTCCATTACCACCTTGATGCTTGCGAGGCGGACGACAGCCCACTCCCGGCTCAGCTCGACCAATTGCCCGCCTGGCTCGATAGCCAGCACCTGTCAGTCGGCAAGGCGTTCGAACAGTACCAACTGGAGCGCCAGCAAGGCGCTCCACGGCGCTACTTCTCCAACATCAGTCATGCGCTCGACTTTCTCCGCCGCGCAGCGCCTACCAAGCTGGTCGATGGCGCTTGGCTCTACGGCTGCTGCGAACATTGGAATGACCCTCGCTTTGCTCCTCTGGTGCGCACCTACTTGGAAGAACTTGGGGATGGTCTGCCAAGCCAAAACCATGTGCTGCTCTACCAGCAGTTAGTCCAGCGCTATCACTGTGAAGACCTAGAGCGCCTACCGGACAGCTTATTTGTACAGGGGGCTCTGCAACTGGCGCTGGGCGCTTTGACAGAAGAATTTCTGCCGGAGGTGGTGGGCTTCAACCTCAGTTATGAACAGTTGCCACTGCACTTGCTGATCACCCGCCAAGAGCTGGCCGAGCTCAATCTCGACCCCTACTACTTCGTGCTGCACATCACCATCGACAACGCCGATAGCGGTCACGCGATCATGGCGTGCCAAGCCACCCAGCGGTTAGTGGCAGCTGCCCGTGATCCACAAGCGTTTTATCGTCGCGTGCGACGTGGGGCGGCGTTGGCAGAGCGTGGCATCGGCACGCCGGATTTGATTCGACAGTTCGATCTCACCGAGGCACTTGATCACGTATTGGCGGCGAAAGCGGCGGTGGGCTTGCAGCTGCACCACGCCGGTTGCCGGGTCGGTAGCCAACCGCTCAAATCCTTGCTTGATGAAGGCCGCAACGACGGCAGCGCGTTGCGTGCTGCGTTGCTGCGCGAAGGCTGGTTGAAACCAGGCCAAGAGCCGCTCCAAAGCCGGTTCTGGCGCTTAATCTACCCGCCGGGCGCGCAGATGTACGGGGTGTTCTCGCTGCGTGAACAGCAGTTGTTGCTCGATTGGCTTGGCAGCGGCAGCTCGCTGTGGGACAGCAGTCGGCCGCAACGTGACGACAGCAGCCCCTCACCGGGGCAGCACCAACAGCTGCTTCAGCGGCTAGCGCCATGCGCCGATCGTAATGCGCGCATGGCGGCTCTAGTACCGCTGCTAGGCCCCTCGCAACACAGTACGCCATTGGGTCTGCTGGCCACCCGTGCCTTCCGCGCCGGCAGCATGGGGGCCTGCCCACGGCACTGGCTGTCGCGGGGCCTGTCGTCGACCCAGCGCAGCATGGTGATTTGAGCGACAGCGTACGGTCATGCTGATGCCGGCTGCCGGGCGGGCCAGTGACCTGTAGGCACCGGATCGAAAGATGGGGCGCTCGATTACTCGCTGGCAGCGGCGTCAACGCAGCGACGAAGTGTGTCGCCCACGGCCAATCCCCGACGCGCCATGACGCCGGCGGCGCCTTCCAGTGCGGCGCGATACGGAGCCGGAGCGTGGTACACCGGGCAGCTGGATGGCGCCCCAAGGCAGGGCACCATGGTGCGGATCGCCAGCACCTCACCCGCCGCAGAGATGAAGGCGATGTCGAGTGGCACCTCAACCTGATACATCCAGAAACCGGTGCGGGTCTGGTCGTGACGATAGAGAAAGTAGATCAGGGTGTGATCATCTGGCGCTGGGCGATCACGGAAGCCTCGCGCGCGCTGGGCCGGCGTGGCGGCTAATTCTGCGTGCCATGGGCCACGCTCACCAGCGGCACCGGACGGACACAGCGCTACGGTCGGCGCTGGCGCCGCCCCCAGGACGCCCGCCCACGCTCCGATCGCCACACTGGCGAGCAACCGCCAACCGTTCATCCT
This sequence comes from Alcanivorax sp. REN37, assembly GCF_041102775.1. Taxonomy (NCBI): domain Bacteria; kingdom Pseudomonadati; phylum Pseudomonadota; class Gammaproteobacteria; order Oceanospirillales; family Alcanivoracaceae; genus Isoalcanivorax; species Isoalcanivorax beigongshangi. The sequence continues at coordinate 1,007,939 of NZ_JBGCUO010000001.1, read as the reverse complement.
GATCTCCCACCTCGATCTGCAAAAAATAGAACTTGCGTGCGGCACCTCGGTCACAGCACAGGCGCGTGGCAAATTGCTTGGGCAACTTGGGTGTTCCGGCGCGGCGCGCATTCGATACCGACAACAGTACAAAGCTTCAGAAGGGAGGCAACATGAAACGACTTATGGTCGCGGCCGCAGTGATCGGCCTGGGGGGATGCGCAGTGACCAACTCAGCGCCCACTCAATTGGACACGGAAGACCAGAAAATGGCTTATGCCGTCGGTTACCAAATGGGAATGATGGTGCGTGACAGCGTCGGTGGCTTGGATCAGTCACTGATCCAACACGGTCTGCGCACCGGCCTTGATCCACAGGGCAAGCCATTGCTCAGTGACGAAGAAATGGACGAAGTCGGTGCCGCATTCCAGCGCCGCGCGCAGGAGCAGGCAGAAGCCGCCCAAGCCAAGCTGGCCAACGAGAATAAAGTTGCCGGCGACGCTTTCCGCGCTGAGCATGCTCGCCAAAGCGGCGTCGAAACCCTCGATAGCGGCATCCAGTTGGAGCGCCTTGCCAACGGCAGCGGCCCTCACCCGGCCATGGACGACACCATTACCGCCCATTACCGCGGCACGCTGGTGGACGGCACCGTGTTCGACGACAGCAACGAGCGCGGCGAGCCGATCAACTTCTCCCTGCGCCAAGTGATCCCGGCCTGGCAAGAAGTGCTGCCGATGATGTCAGTGGGCGACAAGTGGCGCATCGTAGTGCCGCCGCAGATGGCCTATGGCGATCAAGGTGCCGGCCCGATCGGCCCCAACTCCACGCTGGTGTTCGAGATCGAACTGCTGGATGTGGAGAAATCCTGAAGCACGGCGCTAAAAGCTGCCTTTCCCGGCCTGGCCGTGACAGCCCCTTTACAGGCGGCTAGTCTCGACAGGTCCGGGGCGGGCCGCACTCCGCCTTCCTTTCACCCAACAGGGATGTGTCATGAAACGGCTGTCAATATTGCTGCCCCTGCTGGTGACCCTTTCGGCACCAGTGGCTTATGCAACGGAAGCAAGCAAGGATCAGGTCCGCGCGCAAGTCAGCACACTTACCGAATTACGTCAGCAAGGCAGCAGCCAACCCGAGCGCTATGCCCTCGATCAACCCGAAGGGGTTGAGGCGTGCCGCAGTGAGGCAGCGCCAGCATTGGCGCAAGTGCAAGCCATTCAGGACCAGGTAGTGGGCTACGAGCACCTCGGCTATCGCATCAACTTGACCCTCGCCAGCCAGGCGTTGAAAGAGTGCCTCGGTTGCAGCGATGCGACCGCCAGCTGTGACAACGCGCAGTCGCTGCTGGACCGGGTGTCGCAGCAATTTCTGAGCAAACCGGAGCCGGCTGCCGCTACTCCTTGACCCTCCGCACCGGCCTATGTGACCCAGTTCACGGGCCGGTGGCTTCGCCCGACTGTAACTGACCGGCGACCGCTTTTGGCGTATAGTCGGCGCCGTTGAACGTCCGGGTTATGTGTCACATCGGCCTTGGCCGGCATTCAGCAAGCACTACTATCTCAAACCGAGGGGACCTCCCGTGCGCAAGTACCTGATTGCCTGCCTGGCACTTTTCTCCCTAGGGCTGTCTGCCCTGGCGAATGCGGAAGATTTCCGCCTGACGATCCACAATAAAACCGGTTACGACATCCACTACATCTATCTGAGCCCGCCCGACTCCGAAGATTGGGAAGAAGATGTTCTCGGCAGCTCCATCCTGCGTGATGGCCACAGCCAGCCGATCGACATCAGCGGCTACGACAACCCGATATTCGATATCCGTGTGGTCGATGAAGACCACGATGATTACGTGTTCTGGAAGCACAACGTCCGTCGTCACGATTCCCTGACCGTGACCTTGGACGACCTCAACTGAGGTCAGCTGGCGGCGCCCACGGGTGCCGCCGCTTTACTGCCCGTTGTCCGGTTCCGGGTAATTCACATAGAAGGTTTCCCCACCGCGCTGCACCCGCACCACCGCCTTGCCGGAAGACTCAAACGACTGCCACGCCAGTTCGTCCCAAGCGGCTTCACCAAGCGGGTAACCATTCAATGACACCACTGTATCGCCCGGTTTCACGCCGCTGCGCGCAGTGACTTCCGTCGACAGCCGCTCTCCGACCAGATAACCGTCCGCACTGCCAGCCGTGACCGGCGTCAGGTCCAGCTCCTCCAGCACCTGCTCGCGCGGTGTCAGAGCGGGCGGTGACGCCTCTCCTTCCGGCTCCGCAACCGCGGACTGTACCGCTGCTTGCGCGGCACCGGACAACGGCGCCAGCTGCAGCACCTGCACGCCATACGCACCCTCGATCAGCGCCCGATCCGGCAGCAATGCCTTGATGCGCCGCTCAGCATCCAACCGCTCGCCAACCCGGTAGCGGGCAATGCGGGTGTCATCAATCACAATCACCGCCGACGCCAGAGCCGCATCATCGGTCTGAAACAGGGCGATTAATTGCAGCCCCGCCAACAAATGATTACTCCCAGCTTTCACCGCAGCAGCGGCCGGCGGTGCCGTCGGTGAGGGACTGGGTGGAGGCGACAGCGGAGCCTGAGGCGCGTCAGACGGGACTCTCACCGGCAACGGTCTCTCGGCATGTCGCGGCCATTGCCACAGCCCTATACCGACCAGCACCAGGGCGCCACTGAGTAACCAACCTTTGCGTCCCATGCCGCCCTCCCGGCTAGGCCTGAAATCACAAAAAGTGAAATAGATGAAATTCAGCTTTTCGATTTTTTCTATTTAATTCAAAGCACCAATATGACCTCTATAGAAGCCGTTGCGTCCCGTCAGCACCTTCCATCAAGACTGGAGCAACCTGGCCAGCGCGCTCACTAAGGGTGTCGACGGATGCGGCATAGCGCCTGGCCTCACACGACAACCGCCGGGCCGGGGCCGGAGCGCCACTGGAACGAGCTCTCCGCGCTGCGCCGCCGGGACACTTATGATCGCAGCATGACAAGAATGGCAGGCTGCACCGGCAAAAAAATAAATATTTGGAAAAGCTGCGTTTCTTGAACTTATGTTCAAGTTCAACTCCGGGGATCGACACAATGATGCCCGCCGCGTCGGACCTGTCCCGACCCCCGCGCTCCAGAAGCCTGGCGCCGCATCCGCAACACACTCTCTACGGCAGCTGTTGCCCGGTTTGGCGGGAGGCCACCATGAACGACGTCAACACCATGTCAGACTTGGATATTTTCATGGCACTGGTGGACGCCGGCACCCTCGCCGGAGCCGCGCGACGGCTGTCACTGGCACCGATTTCAGTGAAAAAAGGCCTGCAGCGACTGGAAGAAGCGCTTGGTACCAGCTTGGTGCTGCGCGATGGCCATGACCTGATCCTGACTGCCGCCGGTGAGGCGCTGCATGATCGGCTGTCGGACGTGTTCGCCCATATTCACGACACCATCAGCGCGCTGTCGAATCCGGACGATGCGCTCAGCGGCAGCCTGAAGGTCATCGCTAGCCTCTCCATAGGCCGCCGCCTGATTGAACCGCTGGTAGCGTCCTTTTCGCGACTGTACCCGGCGCTGCAAATCCACTTGCATCTTGAAGACCGCCGGGTGGACTTCATCCGCGACGGCTACGACCTCGCCATCACCCTCGGCGAGCCGCAGGACTCCAGCCTGGTGGCGCGCCGGCTGCTGAGCAATCGCTGTTTCCTAGTGGCCTCACCAACCTATATCCGCGAGGCTGCGCCGCTGCACCGGGCGCAGGACATCCGCCTGCATCGCTGTCTGGCGCTGGACAGCCAAGGCGCGCTCAACGACCTGTGGCCACTGCGTTCCACCCACGCGGGTGAGCAAGGCCAACGCGCCCGGCAGGAAAACATCAAGATAGTGCCGAACATGACCACCGATGACAGCGATGTCTACTTGGCCTGGCTGCGTGCTGGCAAAGGACTAGGGGTGGTGGGCGAGCAAGATGTTATCGACGATTTACGCCGCCGCACCCTGGTGCATGTTTTGCCCGATTACCGGCTGCCTAATTTGGACTACTACTTGGTATTCGCCGGCCGCCGCAACCTGCCGCAACGCACCCGACTGCTGATCGAGTATCTGGACGCCCACTTGGCGCCGCCGGCCTGATTCCGAGCGCCAGCTGCGTTACACTGCCGGCCCTTGCCGCCACCCGCGCCGACCATGCTTTGCTGCCCACTCGATCAATTGCCGCTGACACTCACCGATCGGCACGCCCGCTGTGCCAACGGCCATCATTTCGACCGCAGCCGGGAAGGCTACTGGCCGCTATTGCCGGCACATTTCAAACGCTCCCGGGATCCCGGTGACAGCCGTGACATGGTGCGCGCCCGCGGCCGCTTCCTTGACCAAGGCCACTATCGCGCGCTGGTCAACGCAATGCGGACGCTGCTGGCGGACGCCGAGCTACCAATCGGACAATACGTACTGGATGCCGGCTGCGGTGAGGGCTACTACCTGCACCAACTGCAGCAGCAACTCGGTTGGCCGGCGCACCAGTGCGTCGGCATGGACATCTCGAAGTGGGCAGTACGTGACGCCGCCAAACGCGCGTCGGCAATAACCTGGGTGGTGGGCACCAATCGCCAACCGCCCGTGGCGCCCGCCAGTGCGCGTCTGTTGCTGTGCTTGTTCGGATTCCAATGTTATCCGGCGTTTCACGATGTACTGGCACCCGGCGGCGAGTTGCTACTGGCCGATCCCGGTCCCGACCACCTGCTCGAATTGCGACAACTGCTATACGCCGAAGTGCAGCACAAGCCGCTGCCCACCGCCGCCCGCGCCGAAGCCGCCGGACTGGAAGCCGTAGCGCAACAACGGGTGCGCTATCGCATTAGCTTGGACGCGGCGGCGTTAGCCGATTTGGCGTTGATGACGCCGCATTTCTTCCGCGCCAATGCCGAACGCCGGGCCGCACTCGCCAAACTGGAGAGCCTATCAGTGCAGCTCGACGTCGTGCTGCACCGACTTCGCCGCCCCGCCATTTAAGCCACGCTCACGACCACAGGTCGTCGTCGCCGCCGACTGATTGGCAACCGCAGGTAAAGCGTTCATAGTCGATGGGTTCATTGTTTTTCACCCATCTAGGCTTGGCACAGGACGCAGCCCCATGTTGGAGATGATCGACCTGATTCTGTTCGGCGCCATCGTCATGGTGGCGGCGCTGTTCTGGCGCGGACAGGGCGTACGCGAACGCGCTTACCGGGCGGCCCGCCAGCACTGCAAACAGGTTGATGTCGAACTGCTCGACGAATCGGTAGCACTGGACCGCATCTGGATCGCCCGCCACGGCAACGGCCCGATGCGGCTACGCCGCACCTACCGCTTCGAGTTCACCGTCACTGGTGACGAACGTTACGAAGGCCAACTGGTGATGCTCGGCAGCTTGGTGCAGAGCATCACGCTGCAACCGCACCGGTTCCAATCACTGCACTGAGCCCGCTTACAGCGCGGCCAGTGCCGCCTTCTGGTCTTCGCTCAACGGCGCTGGCGCTTGGGTCTGCCAATCAAAATGCACTTGTACCGCTTGGCCACGTGCCACGCACTGGTCGTTCTGCCACGCCTCTTGGCTGACAGTGAACGAGGTGCGGCCGATGCGCTCCACCCAGGTACGGATTTCGACTTCTGATCCGTAGTAGGTTTGCGCGACAAAATCGATTTCGATACGCGCCAGAATCAGGTTGAGGTTGCGAGGATCCATGTCCGAGCTGAACAGCTCGAACACACCGCGGCGTCCGGTCTCGAACCAGCCGGCAATGACGGTGTTGTTGATATGGCCAAACGCGTCGGTTTCATAGAAACGCGGCTCAATAACAGTGCGGTGCATAAAAAACTCTCCCGATCAATCAGCGCGGCAGTATAGCCTGCCCGCTCATAACTGCTTGGCATGAGCACAGAGCGATTGGTCATTTCCCGATTACGCCGCCGCCTCGTATGGTCAAGGGCTGATGTGGGCCAACGCGGCCCGCAGGTGTATCGACTTACAGGAGAGTTTCCATGACGTTGCGACTGGGCGATGAAGCGCCGAACTTTGACCAGGACACCTCCATCGGCCGGATCAACTTCCACGACTGGGCCGGCGACAGCTGGGTGGTGCTCTACTCTCACCCGGCGGATTTCACCCCGGTGTGCACCACTGAGCTGGGCCGCACTGCGCGCCTGAGCGAAGACTTCGCGCGTCGCAATGTGAAAGTCATCGCACTGTCGGTGGACCCGGTAGACTCCCACGCGCGCTGGATCGAAGACATCAACGACACCCAGCAGTGCGAAGTGGATTTCCCGATCATTGCCGACGAAGACCGCAGCGTCTCGGAGCTGTATGACATGCTGCACCCGAATGCCGCGGCCACCGTTACCGTGCGCTCGGTATTCTTCATTGATCCCGCTAAGAAGATCCGCGCCACCATCACCTACCCGCCCAGCACTGGTCGCAACTTCGATGAGATTCTGCGAGTAATCGACTCGCTGCAACTGACCGATGGCTACAAAGTGGCAACGCCGGTGGATTGGAAAGATGGCGACGACGTGGTGATCGTGCCGTCGATCACCGATGAAGCAGAGCTGAAACAGCGGTTCCCGAAAGGCTACAACGCGGTGCGTCCTTACCTGCGCCTGACGCCGCAGCCGAACAAGTAATCCGCTGCCTCAAAAAAGCCCGCGCTAAGCGGGCTTTTTTTGTGACGTCGATTCAGCGCCCGGCGCACACCGGGCAATCCGGATCGCGCTTGAACGGATGCTGACGCCATGTCAGTTGCCGGCCATCCAAACTGTGCAACACGCCGTCCACGCGCTCGCCGGACAGCAGCCGCAGCACCATCAGCGCCTGCCAAGTTCCCACTGTTCCCACCACCGGGCCGAGGATACCGGCTTGACTGCAGGGCAGTTCCGGCGCTTCGCCGTCACCGTACAGACAGCCGTAACAGGGCGAATCCGGGTGGCGGAAATCAAACGCCACCGCCTGACCCTGCAAGCGGATGGCTGCACCGGACACCAACGGCACGCCGTGGGCGTGGCAGCGCTCGTTGAGCAGCGAACGGGTGGGAAAGTTGTCGGAGCAATCCAGTACCACGGTGGCATTCGGCAGCTGGGCGTCCAGCCATTGAGCATCCACCGCACAGTGGTGCGGTTCCACCGTCACGGTCGGGTTCAGTGCGTGTAGCTCGGCTGCCAAAGCAGAAGCTTTGGCCTGCCCCACGTCCCGTTGCCGATAGGCGATCTGGCGATGCAGATTCGACACTTCCAGGTGGTCCGGGTCCGCCACCACCAAGGTGCCGACTCCGGCGCCCACCAGATACAGCGCCGCCGGGGCACCGAGACCGCCGGCACCTACCATCACTACCCGCGCCGCCGACAGCGCCGCTTGGCCATCCAGATCGAACTCCGCCACCAGCAACTGGCGGCTGTACCGAAACAACTGGGCATCGGTCAGCATTGCGTCCACCTCCCCCACGTCACCCGCTCCTGATCACCGTAATCGCGCGCCGTGGTCACCGCGTCGAAACCCGCCTGCCGCAAGCAACTACGCACTGCTGCGCCTTGGTCGTAACCGTGTTCCAGTAGCAGTAGACCGCCCGCGCGCAAATGAACACCGGCTTCTGCCACGATTCGCCGCACATCATCAAGACCGTCATCACCGGCCACCAGCGCCGAGGCGGGCTCAAAGCGCACGTCGCCCTGCACCAAATGCGGATCATCAGCACGGATGTAGGGCGGATTGCTGACAATCACATCAAAGCACTCCGGCACCGCCGCAAACCAATCGGAACAGCGCCAATCAACGCGGGCCCCAAGCTCAGTGCCGTTGGCAGCCGCCAGCGCCAGTGCCTCCGGCACCCGATCCACCGCCACTAGCTGCCACTGCGGCCGCTCCAGCGCCAGGGTGATCGCTACCGCACCCGTACCGGTGCCGAGATCGAGCACCCGCAGCGCGGCGGAGCCCGCTTGCTGCAGCGTTAGCTCCACCAACAATTCAGTATCCGGACGCGGGATCAGCGTCGCCGGCGACACCGCAAAGCGGCGGCCGTAAAACTCCCGCGCGCCCAGAATGTACGCCACCGGCTCACCGGCCACCCGCCGCGCCAGCCAAGCGTGGAAGCGGGCCTGCCCGGCGGCATCCACACTGCGGTCAGACCAAGTGAACAGGTAGCTGTCGGACACACCGAGCGCCTCCGCCAGCAGGATGCGGGCGTCCAGCGCGGCACTGGGAGACACCGGCGCCAGTTGTGCTCGCGCCGTCGCCAGCAGCGTGGCAATAGTGGCGCTCATGCGCCGTGTTCGGCCAACGCCGCCAGCTGCTCGGCCTGATGTTCCGCCAGTAGCGGTTGGATCACCCCTTCCAGCTCGCCGTCGAGCACGTCAGCTAAGCTGTACAAGGTCAGGTTAATGCGGTGGTCGGTCAGCCGGCCTTGAGGGAAGTTGTAGGTGCGGATGCGTTCCGAACGGTCGCCGGAGCCAACCAGCGACTTGCGCGTGGCGGCACGCTCCTGTTGCTGCGCTTGCATCTGCGTGTCGTACAGCCGCGTCTTCAACCACGCCATGGCTTTAGCGCGGTTCTTGTGTTGGCTACGCTCATCCTGGCATTCCACCACCACACCGGTGGGCAAGTGAGTGATCCGCACCGCCGAGTCGGTGGTGTTGACGTGCTGACCGCCGGCACCGGAAGAACGGAACGTATCGATGCGCAAGTCTTCGTTGCGCAGTTCCACGTCACCGACATCTTCGGCCTCTGCCATCACCGCCACCGTACAGGCGGAGGTATGAATGCGGCCTTGGGATTCGGTGGCCGGCACCCGCTGCACCCGGTGCGCGCCAGACTCGAACTTGAGCCGGGAATACACTTGGTCACCAGTGACCCGGCAAATCGCTTCCTTGAAACCGCCATATTCCCCTTCGTGAGTGCTGACCAGCTCCACCCGCCAGCCTTGGCGATCGGCAAAACGGCTATACATACGCAACAGGTCGCCGGCAAACAGGGCGGCTTCGTCACCGCCGGTGCCGGCGCGGATTTCCAGATAGACGTTGGCATTGTCACGCGGGTCCCGCGGCAACATCAGCTGTTGCAACGCCGCTTCCAGTTGCTGCAGTCGCTGTTCGGCATCAGCGCGTTCTTCCTGCGCCAGTTCACGCAGCTCGGGGTCGGGATCGGCCGCCATCGCTTCGGCAGCCTGGCGGTCGGCCAGCGCCTGACGGTACTGGCGGTAGCAGACCACCACTTCCTCTAACTCGGCGTATTCGCGCGAGCAGGCGCGAAACCGTGCTGCGTCCTGAATCACCTCGGCGGTGGCCAGCAACGCGGACAGTTCTTGGTGACGTTCCACCAGGCGGTCGAGTTTCTGGGTAAGACGTTCCTTCATGATTCGGTGCTCGCAGCATGGACGGGAGGGCGACGCGGGGACGTGCTAACGGCGGCTGCCCGGGTCTTGCGCAAGCAGAATCTCGCGCGCCAGCAGCAGTGCATCATGACGGTTTTCCGCCGCCAACCGGCGCAATTGCACACTGGGGCTGTGCAGGACTTTGTTGACCAAGTTGTGCTGCAAACGCTTGAGTACTTCGGCTGGATCGGCGCCGCCTTCCAGCTGGGTCAGACTGCGGCGCAACTCGTCCTCGCCCAGCGACACCACCCGCTCACGATACTCGCGCAGCGTGTCCACCGCCGCCAACTCCCGGCGTTCACGAGCATGGCGCACAATCGCGTCTTCAATGATGGACTCCGCTTGGCGCGCGGCTTCCTGGCGTTGGCGTACGTTTTCCTCGATCGCTTCGTGCAGGTCATCAACGCTGTACAGATAAACGTCCTGCAACTTGCCCACCGCCGGATCGATGTCGCGTGGTACGGCAATATCGACCATGAAAATCGGCTTGTGCCGGCGTTTCTTCAGTGCCCGTTCGGCCATGCTGCGAGTGATCACGGCCTCCGGCGCGCCGGTACAACTGATAACGATGTCCGCTTCTTCCAGCGCCAACGGCAGCTCTTCCAGGCCAATGGCGTAAGCATCCACCTCGGCGGCCAGCGTTTGGGCACGCGCAAGGGTGCGGTTGGCGATGGTAATGCGGGTCACGCCCTGCTCACGCAGGTGGCGGGCGACCAGGTCGATCATCTCACCGGCGCCCACCAGCAGCGCCCGGCTGCCGCGTAGATCGGCGAAGATATGACGCGCAAAAGAGACCGCCGCATAGGCTACCGAGACCGGATGGGCACCAATACCGGTTTCAGTACGAATCCGCTTGGCAACGCCAAATACTTGCTGGAAAGCCCGCGCCAGCTCGCCGCTGAGCACTCCGGCATCCATGGCGCAGGCGTAGGCATCGCGCATCTGGCCAAGGATTTGCGGCTCACCGAGCACCAGAGAATCGAGGCCACCGGCGACGCGCATCATATGCCGCAACGCGTCAGCGCCTTCATGCATATAGAGCGCATCTCGCAGACGGTGATCGCCAACGCCGTGCCAGCTGGCCAGCCATTGCACCAAATCAGGGCCGGTTTCATCGACCCAGCAGTAGATTTCCGTGCGGTTGCAGGTCGACAGCAAGGCTGCTTCCACCACCCCCGGCACCGTGCCCAGATCGCGCAGCGCGGCGGCCACCTGCGCTTCCGGGAAGGTCAGCCGCTCGCGCAGGCTGAGCTCCGCAGTGGTGTGGTTAACGCCTGTTGCCAATAGCTTCATGTCGGAATGTCACTGCCTCAGACGGGATCCCGGCCCGGTCGGCCACCACCGGAACCGGCGCCTTGGGCGCGGCCGGCTGGGAATACGTGGGTGCCGCATTTTGCGGGATTTGCCCCCCCGAAACAATTGGCGCCCCCGGCAAGCAGTGCCTTGGGCCGCCGGGAAGGCTATGCGATGATGCCAGCACTGCACTCTCGGGACTGTCCATGCCTGTCTTTATTTGTCTGCGCTCCTACCGCCCTCTGACCCTGTCAGTCGCCGCCGCCCTGCTGCTTGCCGGCTGCACTACCACGCCGCCAGCGGCCCAACCGGAGCCGGCTCCGGTGCCGGTGGACTACGCCCCCTACGACAGCAGCGTGCTGGCCGATCTGCTGGTGGCAGAAGTGGCCATGCAGCGCCATGTCTGGCCACTGGGGCAGTCCTATTACCGGCTCGCCAGTGCCGACTACCGCAGTCCTGAGGTGAGCGCCCAAGCGGCGCGGCTGGCAGCGCTGCTGCAGGATCCGGAACAGACACTGGCACAGAGCGAACGCTGGCTGTCGTTGGCGCCGGACAGCGGTGAAGCCCACCAACTGGCGGCGCTGGCCAATATCCAGCTCGGCCGCCGCGACGCCGCCGCCCATCACATCGACCGGCTACTGGCGCTGGAGCCGCGCATCGGCCTCACCCGCTTGGTGGCCCATGCCGAAGGGCTGGATCAGGACGCCAGCGCCAACCTGATGGCCGCACTGGCACAGCTCACCGACCGCTACCCGGATCAGGGCGCACTATGGTACGCCCGCGCCCTGCACTTGCGCAGCGAGTCCGATATGCCCGGCTCACTGGCAGCGGTGGAACGCGCCATCCGCCTGCAACCGCGCCATGAGGAAGCTCGACTGCTGAAAGGCCGGCTGCTGTACGAAGCCGGCAACACTCGCGCTGCCCTGCGCCACCTGCGCCGCGAAGTGCGCCGCGCTCCGGACTCGCTGCGGCCACGGGTGATCTACGTCCGCTATCTACTGGAAGCCGGCGACGCTGACCAAGCAGCCAAGCAGTTGCAGATCCTCACCGAGAAATTCCCCGACGATCAGGACCTGCAACTGTCACTGGGTTTGTTCGCACTGCAACAAGACCACCGCGACACCGGCCGCGCGATCCTCGAAGCCCTGCTGGAAGCCGGCTACCAGCCCAGCGAAATGCAGCTTTATCTGGGCCAGTTGGAAGAACTAGAGGGCCGCCCGCAGCTAGCCATCGAGCACTATTTACAAGTGCAGGACGGCGACAACGTGCTACCGGCACAGGTGCAGGCAGCACGTCTGATGGCAGACATTGGTCAATACCGCGCCATGCACCGTCAGTTAGCCAACCTGCGTCAGCAATTCCCGCAAGAATTACCGCGCCTGTATGCGATGGAAGCGGAACTGCTGTCGCTACAGCAACCGGAAGCGGCGCTACTGCTGCTCAACGAAGCGCTGGAGACGTTGCCCGATCACCCGTCGTTGCTGTACGGCCGCGCCATGCTGGCGGAGCAAATCGGATTGCTGGAGGTCACCTTCGCTGACCTGCGTCGCATTCTGGTGCGTGATCCGAACAACACCGAAGCGCTCAACGCGTTGGGCTACACCCTCGCCGACCGCTCCGATCAGTACGAAGAGGCTTACGGCCTGATCCAGCGCGCGCTGGCAAAACAACCGGATAACCCCGCGATTCTCGACTCCATGGGCTGGGTATTGTTCAAGCTTGGTCGGGCCGAGGAAGCAGTGCCCTACCTAGAGCGGGCCTACCGCGCCTACCCCGATGCCGAGGTGGCGGCACATTTGGGCGAAGTGCTCTGGCACCTCGGCCGCCAACAGGAGGCCCGTAGTCTGTGGCGCGATGCCTTGAGCATGGATGAGGGCGGCGGCCACCCGGTGCTGGATAGCACGCTGCAACGGCTGCTGAACGGAGTCGCGCCATGACTGTGCGTTGGGCAGCCATGATCATCACCGTCGCCACACTGTTCAGCGGCTGCGCCAGTTGGCGCACGGTCGAGGTGCCGGAACACCTCAACGCTGCGACCTTACAGCACTGGGATTTGAGTGGCCGACTCGGTTATCGCACCGCCGCCGACGGCGGCAGCGCCAGTCTGGAATGGCGCCAGCGCAGCGAAGGCGGCCAGATTCTGTTTTCCGGCCCGCTTGGCTTCGGCAGTGCCGAATTGCTGTGGAATGGCGAGGGCGCGGAATTGCGCCACGGCAAGCAACGACACCAAGCCCCCACGCCCGGCGCGCTAGCCTGGATGCTCACCGGCATGGACCTGCCAGTGGATGCTCTTTATTACTGGGTGCGCGGCCTGCCGTTCCCCGGCGCACCGGCGCAATTGCAGCGCGCCGACGACGGCTCGGTCACCGGCCTGCAACAACTGGGTTGGACGCTGCGCTTCGACCGCCCTGAGGCGGTCGGCCACTTGGTGCTGCCACATCGGGTCCGGGCGGAGCGCGGCAGCGACCGCTTCACACTGCTGATCCACCGCTGGGTGCCACTGTCATGACGTTAACCTTGCCGGCGCCAGCGAAGCTCAACCTGTTCCTGCACATCAACGGTCGTCGCGATGACGGCTACCACCTGCTGCAAACCCTATTCGTCCTGCTCGAACATGGCGACACCTTGCACTTGCAGCCGGCCAATGACCTGCAAGTGCACTGCCCCGGCCTGCCCGGCGCCATGACCGACAATCTGGTCTACCGGGCGGCGAAGCTGCTGCAGGCTCACACCGGCACTCGCCAGGGTGCTCACATTTACGTCACCAAACGGCTACCGGCCGGCGGCGGTCTTGGTGGCGGCTCCAGCGACGCCGCCACCGCGCTGCTGGGTTTGAACCGGCTGTGGGAGCTGGGACTGTCACTCGACACCTTGGCGCAGTTGGGTCTCGAACTGGGTGCTGACGTGCCCGTATTCGTGCGTGGCCACAGTGCGTTTGCCGAAGGTGTCGGCGAGCAACTGACGTCAGTAGACGTGCCTGAACAATGGTATCTGGTGGTTTTTCCTGGTGTTTTTGTGTCCACTCAGGAAATATTTTGCGACCGGGAATTGACAAGGAACACCCCCCCCATTACAGTGCAGGCCGTTCTCGGGGCAGCCCCCGAAACACAGCTCGGAAACGACTGTGAGCCCGTTGCCAGAAGGCTGTTTGCCGAGGTAGATGAGGCGTTGGGCTGGCTTGAGAGGCATGTCGGCACAGGCCGCATGACCGGCACCGGAGCTTGTGTTTACGCAACGGTTGCAAATTGGCAAAAAGGCGCTAAATTACTCGCCCACTTGCCACCGCGCTGGTCAGGTTTCGTCGCACGGAGCTGCAACACTTCGCCCCTTCACCGGGTGCTTGAAGACAAAGGTTGAGCTTCGAAGGTGACACAACGGTTAGTGTTGGGGTATCGCCAAGTTGGTAAGGCAACGGGTTTTGATCCCGTCATTCCCAGGTTCGAGTCCTGGTACCCCAGCCATCTTCCTTCTCGTACACTTACGCGAATCACAGGATCAAGGGCCTCAACCCAGGCCCACCAGTGACCTATACCTTGGGGGCGCCCGTGTCCAAACTCGTGGTCTTTACCGGCAACGCTAATCCGGAATTGGCGCAAGCCATGACCCGGCAACTGAACATTCCCCTGGGCGCAGCCGATGTCGGCACCTTCAGCGACGGGGAAGTCGCCGTCGAGATCCAGGAAAACGTGCGCGGCAAGGACGTCTTCATCGTCCAATCCACCTGCCACCCCACCAACAACAACCTGATGGAAGTGCTGGTCATGGCTGATGCCCTGCGCCGCTCTTCCGCTGGTCGCATCACCGCCGTGATCCCCTACTTCGGTTATGCCCGTCAGGACCGCCGCGTGCGCTCCGCCCGGGTACCGATCACAGCGAAGATTGTTGCGGACATGCTCACCACCGTCGGTATCGACCGCGTGGTGACGGTGGACCTGCACGCCGACCAGATCCAGGGCTTCTTCGATATCCCGGTGGACAACGTCTACGCCACACCGCTGATTGTGGCTGACATTGAGCGCCAGCATTACGACGACATGATGGTGGTGTCCCCGGACGTCGGCGGCGTGGTACGTGCTCGCGCACTGGCCAAGCAGCTCAATGACATCGACCTCGCGATCATCGACAAACGTCGGCCCAAGGCCAATGAGTCTCAGGTGATGCACATCATCGGTGAAGTAAAAGGCCGCACCTGCATCCTGGTGGATGACATGGTCGATACCGCTGGCACCCTGTGCAAAGCGGCGCGCGCCCTGAAAGACCACGGCGCCGCCAAGGTACTGGCTTACTGCACCCACCCGATCCTGTCCGGCGCAGCGATCAACAATATCCGCGAGTCCGATCTGGACCAACTGATTGTCACCGACACTATCCCGCTGTCCACCGCCGCCCGCGATTGCGGCCGCATCCGCGTGCTGTCACTGGCACCGATGCTGGCGGAAACCATCCGCCGGGTGAACAACGAAGAATCCCTGTCCGCCATGTTCGACCGCCTCGAGCTGGTCTGAGCTGAACGCCAGGCAATAAAAAAGGGCCCCCAGGGGCCCTTTTTTATTGCACAACATCTAACGCAAGGTGCGCATGTCGGCCACTACCCGCTCAGTCTTCGTCGCTCTTGAGCTTACGGTACTCGATCGGCGTCATACCCACCCAACGCTTAAACGCGCGGTAGAAGGTACTCGGTTCCGAGAACCCGGTCAGGTAAACGATCTCGTCGATTGACTCATCGGTACCGCCCAACAAACGCTTGGCCAAGCGGCAGCGGTAATCGGCCACCAGCTGGTTGAAGTTGGTGCCAGCATCGGCCAACCGAGTACGCAGTTGGCGCGGTTTGATGTTCAGCCGCGCCGCCACATCTTCCAAATTGGCGTGCCCAGACTCTAGCAGCTCGGCAATCAGGCGGTTGACCTGTGCCACCAGATCCTGTTTCTCCAGTCGCGCCACCTGCTCGATCGCCAGCTGCTCATGCAAACGCAACAGCTCCGGCTCGTGGTGGGACGACGGCAGATCCATCAGCGCGCTTCCAAAACGCACCCCGGTATACGGCTGGTCAAACAAGATCGGGCAGCCGAACACGCGCTGGTACTCTTCCATGTCGGCGTGCTGGGAGTGTTTGAAATAGATCTGCAGCGGCTCGAAGGCACCATCGGTGACGAAGCGGAAGAACTTGATCACACCGACCATGCCGCATTCGTTGAAGTGGTGCAGACGCCGATCCCAGAACATCTGCTTGAGCACCACGGTGTCATCGCTCTCTTCCAGCTCACCGCGGGCAGCATCAGACAGCAGACGCTGATAATTCAGCGCCCGCTTGAGGCCCTCACCAAAAGTGGAGCTGCTCAGGAACAGGTATTCCAGCACCTGGCCTTTGAAGATCGGAATGTGGGCACCGAGGTGCAGCCCCACATACGGATCACCGGAGACTTCCTCCGCGGCCTGCCAGAACCATTCCTGGGCATCATGGGGCGTGCGCAGATCGGGCTGGCTCAGCACTGAGGCCTGCAACCCGACTTTCTGCAACACCGCATCAGCGTCAATGCCCGCGGCTTTCATTGCTGTGTAGGCCATACGCAGCAATACGCCCGAATCAGTCAGTTCTGCCATCCTGCTCGATTATCCTGACAGTTCAACACAGGCTGGCAGAGTAGCATACGCCGCACCCAAGCCGGAACCTGCGCCGATGACTCGTCAGTGCCCTCATGCTGCCAGCGCTTGCGGCTCCGGCCGACGGCTGAGCTGGGAGATACGCCGCAGCACTGAGAAGAACTGCTTGCGGAAGCCGCCACTGTTGTACGGCAGACCGTAACGGGCGCAGATTTCTTCCACCCGCGGACCGATTTCCGCATAGCGATGAGCCGGCATATCAGGGAACAGGTGGTGCTCGATCTGGTGGCTCAAGTGACCGGACATAATGTGGAAAAGGCGGCCACCTTCCAGGTTGCTGGAACCCAGCAACTGGCGCTGGTACCAGCCGGCTCGGGTTTCGCCCTCGGCTTCCTGCTCGGTGAACATCGACACGCCGTCAGGGAAGTGGCCACAGAAAATAATCGCGTAGGACCACAAATTGCGCACCAGGTTAGCGCTGACGTTGCCGGCCAACACCGGCAGCGCGCCAGGGCCTGCCAACAGCGGGAACAATAGATAATCCTTCAGCACCTGGCGACGCGACTTGCGACCGATCTCGCGCAGCTGCTGCCAAGCTTCACGCAGCGTCTTGCGACGCGTGATGACTTGATCGAACTCCACATCGTGCAGCGCCACGCCCCACTGAAACAGCCCTGCTAGCACCCAGTTGTAGAGCGGCTGGAAGCGGTATACCGGATGCCACTCCTGGTCTTCCGACATACGCATGATGCCGTACCCAACATCGCGGTCCTTGCCAACGATGTTGGTGTAGGTGTGATGCATATAGTTGTGCGAATGACGCCACTGGTCCGACGGGCACACGTTATCCCATTCGTAGACATCACCGCGCAGGCGCTCATCCTGCAGCCAATCCCATTGGCCGTGCATGACGTTGTGGCCGATTTCCATGTTTTCCAGAATCTTCGAGATCGACAGCAGTGCCGTACCGGCCAACCATGCCGGCGGCAGCCAGCCGGCAAACAGCAGCGCCCGGCCGCCGATTTCGGTGCCGCGCTGCCAGCGCAGAATACGGCGCAGGTAGGCCTCATCGCGCTCGCCCAGCGAGCTCATCACTTCCTGGCGCAGCGCCTCGATTTCGTTGCCGAAGGCTTCCAGTTCTGCGCCTTCCAGGCGCTTGGGGACAATCGCGTTCATGCTGTGTTCCTCACAGTTGGACCTGCACCGGACCGGCCGGCGCATGCACACAAATTTGGACGGATTCATTGCGCACTTCGCGCACTTCACCAGTGCGCAGGTCGCGCACCAGACCGCTGTCGACGTGGCATTTGCAGGCTTGGCAGATGCCCATGCGGCAGCCGTAGCGCGGCGTCAACCCAGCCTGCTCGGCCAGTTCCAGCAACGAGCCACCCTGTTCGCCATCGGCGCTGACAGCACTGCGAGCGAAATGCACTTCGCCTTCGCCCACTACCGTCGGCGGCGACAGTTCGAAGCGCTCGCTGAGCGGCGGCGCCACACCCGCTTCGACGCTGGCTTGCTGCACTGCGTCCATCAACCCAGCCGGACCGCACAGCAGCCATTGGCGCGCAGCGGCATCCGGCACCAGCGCTTGCAACTGCGCTAGGCTGAAACGGCCACCGTTGAGGCCTTGCCCAGCCTCACGGGTGCAACACCCGAGGCTACGCAGTTGCGGCCATTGCGCTGCCAGCACTGCCAGCTCCTCCACCGCCAGTGCTTCGGCGGCGGTGCTGTAGTAGTGCACCAGCACCACATCGCGCTGCTGCCCGGCAGCGGCCAAGGTGCGCAGCATGCTCAGCATTGGCGTGATGCCACTGCCGCCGCAGATCATCAGCAGCGGGCCATCGCCCTCCGGCAGCAGAAACTCACCTTGCGGCGCACTCAGTTCCACCAGATCGCCATCGCGCATGCGCTCTAGCACTTCTCGGCTGACCAGACCCTGTTCATGGGCCTTGATGGTGAGCCGCAACAACGGCTCCTGTTCGCCAGAAGCGATGGTGAAGCAGCGGCTATGGCGTACGCCATCGCACTGCACAGTGAGCAGCACATGCTGGCCGGCACGGTGCCCCGGCCAGTGGGCATTAGGCCGCAAGCTGATGGTGGTCACGGAGGGGGTCTCACGCTGCACCGCCACCACTTCGGCGCGGATGGTCCGGCTGGACCAGAGTGGATTGAACCACTGCAGGTAATCGTCCACGGCCAACGGCGTGGCCAGTGCACGGGTGAGCACATTATCCGTGGCGCGCCACATCCGCTGGGCCCAGCTGGGCGTCAGTGCGGCGGCGGAAGTCGATATCGCGGGCATCGGCAGGCCCCTCCATAGGTGAACATGTGTGCACATTAAATATTGCCAGCTATAAAAGTCAACACCTGTTCACTAAATGATTTTAAAGCTATAAATATCAACATGTTGCAATGTGAACAATGCATTGATGTATGATTCATGGCCTCCCTATATGCATTACTGTGCACACCAAACCGGAACGCCCATGAGCACTACTGCCGAAGCACGCCGAGATCCCCGCCGCGGACGTACCCGCCGCGCCCTGATGGATGCCGCACTGGAACTGGTGGCACAGAAAGAAAGCTTTAGCTCGCTGTCGTTGCGGCTGGTAGCGCGCAAGGCCGGCGTCGTGCCGACCGCGTTCTACCGCCACTTCCCGGACATGGATGCGCTGGGCTTGGCGCTGGTGGACGAATCATTCCGCACCCTGCGCCAAGTGATGCGCGACGTGCGCAGTACCCGCGAACCACTGCCGGACTTGCTGCAGGCGTCGGTGGATGCCTACATGCGCCATGTACTGGAGCAGGCGCCGCATTTCCATTTCGTGGCTAAAGAACGCTTCAGCGGCACCCCGCCAATTCGCTCTGCCATCCGCCAAGAAGTACGACTGTTCACCAGTGAACTGGCCACTGATCTGTCGCGCTTTCCGTTGCTGGCCAAGGTCAGCGCCGAGGACTTGCAGATGATGGCGGCGCTGCTGGTGAACAACATGTCGGCGATCACCGAACAGATCCTCGAACTGCCCGATCAACACCCGGACGAAGCGGCCTACTTGCAGCGCATTACCGTCAAGCAACTGCGGTTGATCCTGCTCGGCGCCAGCGCCTGGCGCAGCCGCCCGCGCTGAGCCCAGAGCGCCGGCCCGCAACCGGCGCGAGGCAATCCGGCCAATCCTGCGGTTTCAACGCCTCCCTATACTGCGCGGCACTGCTCCTGATGCTTGGAAAGGATGTGTCCGATGAGTGCTGCCATTGAAGAGCTGCGCAATGCCCCGGCGATGTTGCCGTTGTTCGCCAAAGCGCTCCTGCGCGCCAATGTGAAGCCGGGCAACAACCCGGTGCTGCCCAATGCGGGCATCCGCCTGCGTGATGTGGTGCTCGATCCCAAGCACCTGCGCACCTACCGCAATGTGTGCGGTTTCCCAGCCGACGGCATGCTGCCGGTGACCTACCCACACTTGCACGCCCACCCGCTGTTCATGTCACTGCTACTGCGCAGCGATTTCCCGTTTGCTGCCATGGGTTTGGTGCACGTGCGCAACCGCATCACCCAGTTCCGCCCGATTGCCGAGCGCGAACAACTCGACATCGAGTGCGGCTTCGGTGAGCTGGTGCGGGTGGCGAAAGGCTACGAATTTTCAATGCTGACCAGCGTCAGCACCGGCGGCGAGCTGGTCTGGGAAAGCGAATCCACCATGTTCCGCCGCGGCGGTGGCACCGGCGTGGAAGAACCGCGCAGTGCACCGAACACCACGCCGGTGACTGACGCCGAAGTGTGGCAGGTGCCTGGCGACATCGGTCGTCGTTACGGCGCCGTATCAGGTGATCGCAACCCCATCCACCTGTACCCACTGAGCGCCAAACTGTTCGGCTTCAAGCGCCAAATCGCCCACGGTATGTGGACCAAAGCGCGCAGCTTGGCCGCTCTCCACGAGCAACTGCCGGTGCAGCCGTTCACCGTCGACGTACAGTTCAAGCTGCCAGTGTTCATCCCGGCCAAGGTGAAGTTTGCCCACACTGCGGTGGCCGACGGCATCGACTTCCGGCTGGTAGCGCAGGACGGCATCAAGCCGCACCTGACCGGCACCCTGCGTCACGCCGACTGATCCACCCCGACCCCGGCCACTGCCGGGGTCGTCGTTTCACCCTGCTTAAATCCCCCTGCTGCCCCCCTCCCCGACTGCTGACGCCATTTGGTCGCGGCACTGCGTCACAGCATATTCATATTTCGTATAAGCATATAACTATAAATTGTGTACCATGTTTTACATCCGGCCCCACTCGGGGCTGCCCATGCTGGAATCCGTGGCGCCCGGCGCCTGCCGCTGCGAGTTGGAGAGGACACCCGTCATGCAACCCGTTGTCACCGCTTTCTTTGATCCCGATACCTTCACCTACAGCTACGTGGTGGCAGACCCATCGTCTAACCGCTGCGCGCTGGTGGACCCGGTGCTGGACTACGACGCCGCCTCCGGCCGCACCGGCCACAGCAGCGCCGAAAAGCTGGTGGCGTTTGTGCATGCACAGCAATTGGAAGTGGAATGGTTGCTGGAAACCCATGTCCACGCCGACCACCTCAGCGCCGCCGCCTGGCTGCGCAAACACTTGGGCGGACGGCTCGCCATCGGCGCGCACATTACTCAGGTGCAGGACACCTTCACCAAGCTGTTCAACCTGGATGACGTGGCCACCGACGGCCGCCAGTTCGACCATCTGCTGCAAGATGGCGAGCCGTTCAAGGTCGGCAACCTCAGCGCTCAAGCACTGCACACGCCGGGCCATACCCCGGCCTGCATGACCTACCTGATCGGCGACGCCGCGTTCGTCGGTGACACCCTGTTCATGCCCGACTACGGCACCGCACGCTGTGATTTCCCCGGCGGTGATGGGCGGGTGCTGTACCGCTCGATCCAGCGGCTGTTCACGTTGCCGGATAGCACCCGCGTATTCCTGTGCCACGACTACAAAGCCCCCGGGCGCGATGAGTTCTGCTGCGAAACCAGCATCGGCGCGCAAAAAGCCGCCAATATCCACGTCCATACCGGCATCAGCGAAGACGAGTTTGTGGCCATGCGCAGCGCCCGCGACGCCACGCTGGGCATGCCGAAACTGATCCTGCCGTCAGTCCAAGTGAACATTCGAGCTGGCGATCTGCCAGCGCCTGAGGACAATGGCAGCCGCTATCTGAAAATTCCCCTCGACGTGTTCTGATTCGCCTGCCAGGAGCCCTCATGCCTACAACAAAAACGCTCACCGCCCAGTTGTCCGTTGCCGCCCAACTGTTGCCTGACGATCTACCGGCACTGGCCGCCGCTGGGATCACCACCCTGATCAACAACCGCCCGGATCAGGAAGCACCCGACCAACCCAGCAGCGCTGACCTGGCGGCGGCGGCCACCGCCGCCGGACTGAGCTATCACTATCTGCCGATCATCCCCGGGCAACTGACCGATGACGCGGTGGCGCAGTTCGCTGCGCTGCTGGCCGCAGCCCATGGCCCGGTGCTGGCGTTCTGCCGTACCGGCACTCGCTCCACCACGCTGTGGGCACTGACGCAAACGCAGCAGCGGCCAGTGACCGAAATTCTGGCCGTGGCGCAGGCGGCCGGTTACGACCTCAGCGCGCTGGCACCGCGCCTGGCCCAGCGCAGCCAAGCAGCGCCCACGGCCAGCGTCAGCGGCGACTACGATGTGGTGGTAGTCGGCGGCGGCGCGGCCGGCTGTGCGGTCAGCGCCAGCCTGTTGCGGCGCCAGCCGGCGCTGCGTATTGCCATCGTGGAACCGGCCAACGAACACTATTACCAGCCGGGCTGGACGCTGGTGGGCGCGGGTGTGTTCGACCCACGCCAGACCGTGCGCGCCATGGCCGACTGCATCCCCAAGGGCGTGACCTGGCTGCGCGGCGCGGTGGCCGAGTGTCTACCGGACGCCCAGCAGGTGCTGCTCGAGGATGGCCAACGCTTCGGCTACCGCGCGCTGGTGGTCTGCCCCGGCTTGGCGCTGGATTGGGACGGTATCGAGGGGCTGCGCACCAGCCTCGGCCAACACGGCGTCACCTCCAACTACTCGTTCCAGCACGCGTCCTACACTTGGCAGCAGGTGCAAGAGCTGCGCAGCGGCAAGGCGCTGTTCACCCAACCACCGATGCCGATCAAGTGCGCCGGCGCGCCGCAGAAAGCGCTTTATTTGTCCTGCGACCATTGGTTGCGCCAGCGCCGTCTGGGCGACATTCAAGTGGACTTCTGCAATGCCGGCGGGGTGCTGTTCGGGGTCGCTGATTTCGTCCCACCGCTGATGGAATACATCCGCAAATACGACGCCCAACTGCATTTCGGCGAAACCTTGGTGGCGGTGGACGGTCCCGGCCGCACCGCACTGCTGCGCTACACCGATGCCGACGGCCAGAGCCAAACCCGCGAACGGCAGTTTGATTTCCTGCACGCGGTGCCGCCCCAGGTGGCGCCAGCGTTCATCCGTTGCAGCCCACTGGCCAACGCCGACGGCTGGGTGGATGTGGACCCACACACATTGGCCCACAACCGCTACGCCAAGGTGTTCAGCCTGGGCGATGTGTGCAGCGCGCCGAACGCCAAAACCGCAGCGGCGGTGCGCAAGCAAGCGCCGGTGGTGGCCGAGAACCTGCTGCGCGCGCTGGCCGGCGAGCCCGCCAGCGCCCACTACGACGGTTACGGCGCCTGCCCGCTGACGGTGGAGCGCGGCAAGGTGGTGTTGGCGGAATTCGGCTACGGCGGCGCCCTGCTGCCCACCTTCCCGCTCGATCCGCGCGTGCCGCGCCGGCTGGCCTGGACGCTGAAAACCCAGGTGATGCCGGCGGTGTATTTCGACCTCATGCTGCGTGGACGCGAATGGTTGGCCGGGCCGCAGGCCCGCCCCGGCGACGCCGTGCCGCAACCCTGAAGGAGAGACCATGCCTGCTCGGCTCGCCCGCTGGCTGCCCTGCCTGACTTGGGCGCACGGGTATAACCGCCACACCGCCGCCAGCGATACGTTGGCGGCGGTGATCGTCACCCTGATGCTGATCCCGCAGAGCCTGGCTTACGCCATGCTTGCCGGCCTGCCGCCGGTGACCGGGCTGTACGCCAGCATCCTGCCGCTGATCGCTTACACGCTGTTCGGCACCAGCCGGGCCCTGGCGGTGGGGCCGGTGGCGGTGGTGTCGCTGATGACCGCCGCGGCACTGACGCCACTGTTCGCACCAGGCAGCGCCGAATACCTCGGTGCCGCCATGCTGCTGGCAATGCTGTCGGGGGCAATACTGCTGGGCATGGCGCTGCTGCGGCTGGGATTTCTGGCTAACTTCCTTAGCCATCCGGTGATCTCTGGGTTCATCAGTGCGTCCGGTCTGCTGATCGCACTGGGCCAGCTCAAGCATGTACTCGGTCTCAATATCAGCGGCGATACCGCCTTGCTGCTGGTGCCGGCGCTGGTGAAAGCGCTGCCCACGGTGCACTGGCCGACGGCCGCCATCGGCCTCAGCAGTCTGGCGTTCCTGTTCGCGGTGCGCAGCCACTTGGCACCGCTGCTGCGTGCACTGGGCATGCCGCACGCGCTGGCCGGCAACCTCGCCCGCCTCGGGCCAGTGCTGGCGCTGATCGGCGCGGTAGCGGCGGTGCAGTGGGGGCAGCTGGTGGACGCCGGCGTTCACGTGGTCGGCGCCATCCCGCAGGGATTGCCGTCGCTGGCCTTACCGGCCTGGGACGCTTCGCTGGCGCTGACGCTGCTGCCGGCGGCGATCCTGATCAGCCTGGTGGGATTCGTGGAATCGGTGTCAGTGGCGCAGACCCTGGCCGCGCGCCACCGTCAACGTATTGATCCCAACCAGGAACTGGTCGCACTCGGCAGCGCCAACGTCGCCGCAGCACTGGGCGGCGGCTTCCCGGTCACCGGCGGCTTTGCCCGTTCGGTAGTGAATTACGATGCCGGCGCCCGCACGCCGCTGGCCGGGGCGCTCACCGCACTCGGCATTACCATCACGGTGCTGTTCTTCACGCCGCTGTTCCACAACCTGCCCCATGCGGTGCTGGCCGCCACTATTATCGTGGCGGTGCTGAGCTTAGTGGACCTGAAAGCACTGGTGCGCACTTGGCGCTACTCGCGCCAGGACGGTCTAGCGATGGCCGGCACCATCGGCGGCGTGCTGCTACTGGGTGTGGAAGCCGGCATTCTGATCGGGGTCGGGCTGTCGCTGCTGCTGTTCCTGTGGCGCACCAGCCAGCCGCACATGGCGGTGGTCGGCCAGATGCCCGGCAGTGAGCATTTCCGCAACATCGCCCGTCACAACGTCATTCAGAGTCCAACCGTGCTGTCAGTGCGGGTGGATGAAAGCCTGTACTTTCCCAACGCCCGCTATCTGGAAGACCAGATTGTGGCGCTGGTGGAGGCCCACCCTGCCACCCGCCACCTGGTGCTGATGTGCTCCGGCGTTAACTTGATTGATGCCAGCGCCCTGACCAGTCTGGAGGCCATCGCCGCCCGCCTCGCCACCGCCGACATCCAACTGCACCTGTCGGAAGTGAAAGGCCCGGTGATGGACCAGCTGCAACGCACTGATTTCCTCAAACAGCTCAATGGCGAGGTGTTCCTGTGCCAATACGATGCGCTGCGCTCGCTGGACCCCGACAGCACCGCCCGGGCGCTGCAGGCCGGACGCGCATCAACCTGAGGCGGCCATTCAAGCGCTGATCGATGTCGTGCCGAATGGTGGCAGGTGCCACAGCAAACACCGCCACCGCAGGCCGGCGCACCGGTACCGCCACTGCCCCCATCGCCCGAAAACGAAAAAACCGCCCCGGCCTATCGGCCGGGGCGGCTTCACTTCAAGCATTTAACGCCTAACAATCAGGCCAGCGCCGGCGCCATGATCGGCTTGGCGCAGACCTGCTCATACGCCAGTTCGTAGTGGCCTTTTTTCGGATCCACGTTGTAGAACTGCACCCACATTTTTTCCTCGTACAGCTCCACCCAGACGAAGCCACACTGGCCGCCCTGCTGGAACCTCACCGGGTTGCGCTTGGCATCCTTGATGCTGTCCGTTTTGGCACCGGCGCCGGTGAGGATAATCTCCGCCGGCCCCAACGCCGGACGCGGCTCCAACCACTGCATATTGTGATCATGGCCGGTGAACAGCATGTCAGCCTGATTGGCAAAGCAGCTTTCAAGGAAGTGCTTGTACTGGCGGCCATCGGCGTTCTTGCCGGTGAACAGCCAACGCAAACCATCATCCAGATTGCCGGCGTTGCCGTGTTTGCCGTTGGACACGTAGGGCACGTGCGACATGGCAATCTTCCAATGCGCACGGCTGCTGTGGACCCACTGTTGCATCAGCTTGCGCTGCGGCTCGCCAAAGTTCTGCCAGGAGTAGGCCGGGTCCGGGTCGTCATAGAAGCTGGTGAGCGGATTGGAATCCACCACGAACAATTCCATGAACGGCTGCTCCGGCGTGCCGCCGAACGCCTGGGTGTAGTAGCGGTCCGGCATGTTCCATTTGCGCGAATAGCGCTGCTCGGAATAGTGGTACTCCACCTGGTAGTCGCCACGCTTGTTGCAGCTGCCACCGCCCAGCGGGGTACAGGCGTTGTCGTGGTTGCCAAGGCAGAGGAAGAACGGCAGGTCGATGTTCTGGTAGGGCAGCTCGAACTTGTCGAGGAAGCCTTTGTCAGCCACCGACGTGGCGCCTTCCTCATACAGGTTGTCACCGGTCACCAGCACGAAATCCGCGCCCTGCGCCGCCATCACCTGTTCCATGGCTTTGGCCACGTAGGTCTGGCCGGCGCCACCGGTGCCGGTATCGCCAATGGCGAGGAAACGCAGCCGGCGCTCACCGCCGAGCATCGGCTGATCACCGCCCGGAGTGGTGCTGCTCCCACTGCTGCCACCACCGCAGGCGCTCAAGGCCGGTACCGCAGCACCGCTGACCAGCAGGTTACGCAGAAAACGACGTCGGTCCATGGTCATGCCACCACCTCCTGATCAAGCAGTCGCGGGGCCAGCGGCGCCGGGTTCGGCAGCGGTGCGCTGGGTTGCTTCACCCGGCTGACGCGGTTGCGGCCGGTGGCGGTCTGGTAGGAGCGGGCAAAGGTTTCTTCGTTGCTGCGCTCCTGCACCGTTTTCAGGTGGAACCAGTCGGCCTGGCAGTGTTCTGGGGTGATGTCGAGCACCACATAGCCACGGTGGAACAGGTCCACCCATTTCAGGTGCGGGTTGGCGGAGTAGAGGAACGCAAACGCCAAGTCGGACAGTCCCTTGGTCGGCGCCGCCGGCGAACTGACCGCCGGCACTACGAATTCCACCGCTTTGGAGCCGTCGCCATTGAACGGGTTGTAGGCAAACAGGTTGCCCGGGTCCGGGCTCAAGTCGAAGGCCCACGAACTGTGGATATCGCCGGTGAGCACCACGGTGTTATCCAGCGCCAGCGCGTCGATGCGGTCGAGTACCGCTTTGCGGCTGTGATAATAGCCATCCCACTGGTCGTAGTTGATCTTGATGCCGCCACCCACATCCCAGTTGGGGTTGTCGATCACCGCGCCCAGCGTTAGGTGCGCCATCATTACTTGCTGACCGAGGATGTGCCAATGGGCGCCGCGGGACTGCGACCGCTCCATCTCATCGAACAGCCAGCGCTCCTGTTCCAGCCCCAACAACGTGCGGTTGGGATCGCGGGTTTCGTGCGGCAAGGTCGCCTGGCGATCGCGGCCGATCAAGCGCGTGTCGAGCATGATCAGGCTCAGCAACTGACCATAGTCGAAGGTGCGGTAGATGCGCACCAAATCATCCGGTAGCACCGCACGAATCGGCATCCACTCGTGGTAAGCGCGCACCGCCGCCCGCTTGCGGTCGGCGTAATCGCCTTGGCCGTTGTTGTGGTTGGCGGCGCCTTCGCGCCAGCTGTTGTCGGCCACCTCGTGGTCATCCCAGACACAGATGAACGGGTGCTGGCGATGGCACTCCTGCAGGTCCATGTCGCCACGGTAGAGCGCGTAACGGCGGCGGTAGTCCTCCAGCGTCACGATCGGGTGCGGCGGATCCAGTGGCCGTTGCGACTTCAGCTTGGCGTCTTCGTACTCGCCCGGGCCGTATTCGTAGATGTAGTCACCAAGGTGGATCACCGCCGACAGGTCCGCGCGCTGCGCCACCTTGCGGTAAGCATTGAAGTAGCCATAGGGGTAGTTGGAGCAGGACACCAGCGCGAAGCGGGCCCGGTCCACCACCGCATCACTCTCCGGGCTGGTACGGGTGCGGCCCAGCGGCGAGTAAAAACCAAGACTGTTGAAGCGGTAGTAATAGGTGGTGTCCGGCTCCGGCAGCAGCGGATCCATCTTGATGGTGAAGTCAGAATCCGAGCGGGCGTAATCAAAACCCTGGTAGATCACGTTGACCATCAGTGGATCGGTGGCCACTTCTACAATCACCGGCACTTCATCCAGCCCTGGCGCGGTCAACCGGGTCCAGAGGATCACTTGGCGCGGCCACGGATCACCGCTGGCCACCCCGTGCTGGAACGGGTTGGGGCCGTCGTAGGCGGGCATGTTCGGCAGCGATGGCTGCGTCAGGTTATTGCCACTGCTGCTTTCGCCCCCGCAGGCCGACAACAGGCCCAGGGACAGGCCGGCCATAGCCGAGCCCTTAATAAAGTCACGACGTTTCACCCGCGACCTCCTTTTTTATGTCGAGAATCAGCGCAACGGAAAATAGGCGCCTTGTTATCGGTCAGGGACGTTTCAATTTAGTGAAAACAAACCCGGCAGGAGGAAATTCTATAGGGGAGTCAACGACTTATAATCGCACGAAAGTACTAGAATTGTTGACGATGCGTAACCCGAAACCGCATTTTCAGCAACGCATTAGCAGCCATCGCAGGTGGCCTTGGCGGCACACGGGTGGATTTGTAACAAGCGCCCGTTACGGCGCGATGACAGTGACCGATCGGGGTACACTGCCGCCACTTTCGGCGGAGATCGGCGCATGGGAATCAGGTGGGTACTGTGGTGGGCAGGATTGTTGCTGCTCACCGGCTGCCAGGGTCCGTTACAGAACTGGACCGATGAAAAACTGGGTTACGGCACGCGGGAAGAAAGACTGACTGGCCTGCTGATCAGCGCCGACCGCAGCCAACTGGTGCTGCTGACTGGCGATGCCGATTATGTGCTCGATATTGATCCAGAACTGGCTGAGCGGCTGCGCAATCCGCCGCGCCCGGAACACATGCGGCTGTCGCGCATGGACGTGGACCGCCGGGGCCGCAGCCACATCACGCTGTCATTGATACCGGTCCAAACGCCGCGGGTGACCAAGACGCTCCACGACACTCCAACCCGCTCGCAGCCAAAACCACCGATGCCGGCCAACGCACTGGCGCGACTGTCGACCGAACTGGTGTTGCCCACGCTGCCGACCAGCTCGGAGCCGGAACCGTCACCGTTGCAGCAACATTTCGAACTCAGCGGGCGCCGCTACCAGAGTAGCGGCGTGCAGGTCCCGGAAGCGTTGGCGCATCCGAGCCATCTGTGGGTGTACCTGGAGCCCGGTCGCGGCCGCGCCGCCACCCGCACTGCCACCAGTCCGGTGCTGGCATTGGCCGACGGCACGCTGATTATCGCCGGCGCCACGCTGATGGTGGTCACCATTACGGCGGTGTGGGCGGTGGGCTGTAGCAGCGCCCATGTGCGAGGCTGGTTCACCGGCAAACCGACACCCGATATCTGCTGAGCGCCGCGTACAGCAACAAAAACGCCGCCCGAAGGCGGCGTTCTTTCAGCGGCGGCGGCGCTAGCGATCCTGCTGGTAACGGCGCAGCACCCACTGCCCGGCCGGCCGACTGCGGAAGGCTTGCAGTTGATTACGGAACGAGGCCGGCAGCGTCGGATCCTGATGCCACCCTTCCCACGGCGTGCCCGGCGCCGCCACCAGTGGTGCCAACAACGCGGCTGCGGTGATGTCCGCCAACGTCAATCGATCACCGACTAGATAGCCGTCGCCCTGCTCCGGCAACCGAGCTTCCAGCGCCGCCAAACCCTGCTCAATACGCTCCAGCGCACGTCGCTGTTCGGTGGGTGTGACGCGGTACAGTAGACGGATGCCGCGCTCCAGCACCGGCCGGTACCAGCGCCGCGCCAGCGCCGGCAGCCGGTATGGCCCCAGCAGCGCCTGCGCCACCGTTTCGCTGCCGAGCACTTCGCCGAACATCCAGCGCCGCACCGCCACACCGAGGCGGTCATATTGCTGCTCCAGCTCGATCACCGTGCGGCGCAGTTCCGCGTCCGCCGGCAATAGCGCTGGTTGCGGATAGTACTTATCGAGGTAGTAGGCAATGCGGGTGGAATCACCGACCCAGCGCTGGCCATCATGCAGCAGCGGCAAAGTGTCGATCGCCGCCCGCACTCGGGTGAACACCCGGTGCGGTCCCGGCAACAGATTGCGTGGCTGGCAAGACAGCCCCTTGAAATCCAGCACCCAACGGGCTTTTTCGCAGTAGTGCGACAACGGAAACTGATACAGCACACGCGCCTGTGACATCTCAAACCACTCACTTACCCAAGCCAGCGCTCAGTCTAATCGGGCGCCCCGCCGGCGCCACGACAAGCGCGCCTGGCGGCCCGGTCGGTGCAGCCAACACCGCGCCGCCAGTGGGCTTCCAGCGGGCCATCCTGTAGCATTGCCGCCTTTGCACGCCTGCCTGACTGGAGTACGCACCATGGGGTTCAAATGTGGCATCGTCGGCTTGCCAAACGTGGGCAAGTCCACCCTCTTCAACGCCCTCACCCAAGCCGGGATCGAAGCGCAGAACTTCCCGTTCTGCACCATCGAGCCGAACACCGGCATGGTGCCGGTTCCGGATGCCCGTCTGGATGCCCTGGCCGCGATCGTGAAACCGGAGCGGGTGCTGCCGGCGACCATGGAGTTTGTTGATATTGCCGGTCTGGTGGCCGGTGCGTCTCAGGGCGAAGGCCTGGGCAACAAGTTCCTCGCCAACATCCGTGAAACCGACGCCATCGCCCACGTGGTGCGCTGCTTCGTGGACGACAACATCATCCACGTCTCCGGCAAGGTCGCGCCGCTGGCGGACATCGAAACCATCAACACTGAACTGGCTCTGGCCGATATGGAGTCGGTGGAAAAGGCCCTATTGCGCGCGCAGAAGTCCGCCAAGGGCCAAGACAAAGACGCCGCCAAACTGGTGGTGGTGCTGGAAAAACTGCTGCCGGCACTGCACGACGGCCGCCCGGCGCGCAGCGTGGCACTGGACGACGACGAGCGCAAAGCGCTGCGCTCGTTCAACCTGCTGACGCTGAAGCCGACCATGTACATCGCCAACGTGGCCGAGGACGGTTTCGAGGACAACCCGCTGCTGGAGGCGGTGCGTGAACTGGCCGCCAGCGAAGGCGCCAACGTGGTGCCGATCTGCGCCAAGATCGAAGCCGACATCGCCGAGCTGGACGATGACGAACGCGCTGAGTTCATGGCGGATCTCGGCATGGACGAACCGGGCCTGAACCGCGTCATCCGCGCCGGCTACCAACTGCTTGGCCTGCAAACCTACTTCACCGCCGGGGTGAAGGAAGTACGCGCTTGGACCATCCGCGTCGGCGACACCGCGCCGAAAGCCGCGGGCGTGATTCACACCGATTTCGAGAAAGGCTTCATCCGCGCCCAGACCATCGCCTACGACGATTTCATCCATTACAAGGGTGAAAGCGGCGCCAAGGAAGCCGGCAAGATGCGCGCGGAAGGCAAAGAGTACGTGGTGAAAGATGGTGATGTGCTGAACTTCCTGTTCAACAACTGAGCCAGATTAGGCCGACCAGCCCACCCAAAAAAAGCCCTGCCCTGCAGGGCTTTTTTACTGCCCCCGCAACGGCATTACCGCCATCGCGGGCAGCTTTTTTACCGTACGCGTTGGCACCTGGCCAGATCGCTACCGACAGGCCGTCACGGTTGAGCCCGCGCGCGCTCCTTGTCAGCATTCGGTAATGGACTCCCATCACCTTGAGGACACTTTCCTTGCCGCAGCCCAACCACTGTGACCACGCGCAACTGCAGTCCGTACTGACGCTGTTGCAATCGCTACTCGGCACGCAACTGCTGGCGGTGTCAGTTCACGGCTCCTGGGTCGCTGGCGGCTTGCAGCGGCACAGTGATATCGATGTTCTGGCCGTCACCCAACAGTCACTGGATCAGCCCCAGCGACGGGCACTCACGGACGCGCTGTTGAAGCTATCGGAGAAGTATCCAGCGCCGACGCCGGGACCGCGCTGCCTAGAGCTGGTGGTCTGTGCGGCGCCGACGCTCGACCACCACAGCTGGCCGACCACGGTCGACTATCTTTACGGCGAGTGGCTGCGTGGGGAGTTTGAGGCTGGCGCTTTGCCGCTGCCGCACCGCGACCCGGAGTACTGTCTGCTGTTGGCGCAAGCGCGCGAGCAATCGCAATCCTTGTACGGCCCGGCACTGGCACAGCTGATCGCGCCCATTCCGGCACACCATCAGCAGCGGGCATTGCGAGAGTTGATCCCGGCGCTCGACGCGGCGCTGCTGGACGACACCCGCAATGTCCTGCTGACCTTGGCGCGCATGGCCTATACCGCCCGCCACCGCGGTTTCATTGCCAAGGACGCTGCCGCGCGCTGGGCCGCCACCACACTGACGCCGGCGCACGCTGCGCTGCTGGAGCAGGCGCGGCGTGAATACCTTGGCGAGTTGGAAGATGACTGGCGCGGACAGGCGCAAGCGGTGACTAACCTGGCCGCCGCATTAGTCGAGCAGGTGCTGGCCGCAGGCTGAACCGTTTAGTAGCCGCTCCAGTGCGTCACTGCGGCGCAGCAATAACGGCGTGCCGCGGCTCCACATCTGCCGCTTACGCGCACGCTGAGTGCATCGGGGAACGGGGGCACACACTGTCGGCACTGCCGACAGCAATCGTTTAGGTGAGCACGAGTCCCCGCGTTGCTTGCGCCTAACAACCTCGCCCCATCAACCCTGCCACGGCTCCCATTGCCAACCTTGCGCGCTCACGCGCAAGCAATCGGTCAGCGCCAAGCGCTGGAGGAAATAGTGGTCATGGGACACCACCACTAAGGCGCCGCGGTAGCCGCGCAACAGCTCTTCTAGCGCCTCCAGTGACGGCAGATCGAGGTGGTTGCTGGGTTCATCGAGCAACAGCAGTTGCGGGGGCGGATCGCTGTACAGCAGGATCGCCAGCGCCGCTTTGAGCCGCTCGCCGCCGCTGAGCTGGCCACTCGGTACCGTGATCCGATCCGCATCCAGCCCAAGCTGCGCCAGGCGCATGCGCAACTCGGCATCGCTGAGCGTAGGCGCCGCGGCTGCCGCCTGGGCCAGCACCGTCTGCGCGGGGTCGAGCAGCGCCAAATGCTGGTCGAGATAATGGCATTCGGCCACCACCCGACACTCACCCGCCAAGGGCTGCAGCTGCCCGGCCAGCACTTTTAACAGCGTCGATTTGCCGCTGCCGTTATCCCCCACCACCGCTATGCGCTGGCCGCCCTGCAGCGTTAGGTCGACCCGGCAGGTGGCAGCTGGCAGATGTGGCAGCTGCACCCGCTCAAGCACCGCCACGTGCCGGCGGCGGTGCTCGGCAACGGCAGGCGGATGCAGGTGAATCGCCTGTTCCGGTAGAACCCGCTGCGCCGCGTCGCGCACCTGCGCATGCAGTTCGCCGTGCTGGCGCTCGAGCTGCAGCTGCAACTTGCCGGCACTGGCTTGGCTGCGCTCCTTCTGCCGATCCAGCAGGATCTTGGCTTGGTTGCCGTGCTTGCCGTGCCGCTCTCCGCGCGCCTCACGCCGCTGCTGGCGTTCCTGCTGTTGGCGCAGCGCGTACTCGCCCTGCTGGCGCTCGCGTTTGAGACGCTCAAGCTCAGCCAATGCCTGCTCGCGCTCGGCGGTTTGCTGCGCGGCATAGAGCGCATAGCCACCGCCATAGCTGCGCAGACCAACGGCGGACAGTTCCACCGTGCGCGCCATGCCCGCCAGCAAGGCACGGTCATGACTGACCACCACCAACCCACGCGGCCATTGCTGCAATTGCGCGATCAATGCCGCGCGATGGCGGGCATCCAGATGGTTGCTGGGTTCATCCAGAATCAGGAAATCGGCGTCTGACAACATGGCGCCGGCCAGACTCACACGCATCGCCTCACCGCCGCTGAGGCGGGCGACGGGGGTGGCGGCGTCAAGATGGCCAAGGCCAGCGCTCTCCAGCGCCCGCTGCAGTCGCTGGGCCATGTCCCAGCGGTCGCCGATGCAGTCGAAATCGTCCGCCGCGCAGCCCCCGGCTTCGATGCGAGCCAACGCTGCCAGCACCGGTGCTGCCCCAGCCAGATCAGCCACCCGCGCGCCGGCGGCCGGCATCACCTGCTGGGCCAGGTAATGCACCGGGCCGGAGCGCAGGCAGCGCCCGGCGCTGGGCGCCAAACGGCCGGCCAACACCTGCGCCAGCAGCGTCTTGCCCACGCCGTTGCGACCGACCAACCCGGTGGGCCGAGCGTCAAAGGTTTCGTTGAGATTAGAAAACACCACCCGACCATCGGGCAGCGACAGCGAGACGCCTTCCAGCGTCAGGAAACGAGAGGTCATCACAGGACTCCGACCGTGCCAAGTTCGCGCCCTGCACGCAGGGCATGGAACGTGCCGTCAGCGACGGCGGCGTCGGGTATCACATGTAGGCGGCACCTCTGGGGAATGGATCATCGAGCGCTAATTCTAATGTGCGGGCCCGGCGCAGAGAAAGTACCGGCATGCTGATCCCCTCAGCAGCGCCATTTCAAACAACAGAAAAAACTATCGAATCGCTTCAATTAACTGATTGGAGCTATGACTGCTGCCGACCTATTCTTTGTTCCGTCCCCCGATATCCCGGCATTGATGCCCACCGCCCCAAGGAGAGAACGCCATGAGCAACAAGCCCAAACTCACCACCGCCGCCGGCGCCCCGGTTGCTGACAACCAAGACGTGATGACCGCCGGCCCGCGTGGCCCGATGCTGCTGGAAGACGTCTGGTTCCTGGAAAAGCTCGCCCACTTCGACCGCGAAGTGATCCCCGAGCGCCGCATGCACGCCAAGGGCTCCGGTGCCTTCGGTGAGCTGGTGATCACCCACGACATCAGCCAATACACCAAGGCCAAAGTGTTCGCCGAGGTTGGCAAAAAAACGCCCATGTTCGCGCGTTTCTCCACTGTGGCCGGCGAGCGTGGCGCGGCGGATGCCGAGCGTGACATCCGCGGCGCGGCGCTGAAGTTCTACACCGAGCAGGGCAACTGGGATCTGGTCGGCAATAACACGCCGGTGTTCTTCTTCCGCGATCCGCTCAAGTTCCCGGACCTGAACCACGCGGTGAAACGCGACCCGCGCACCAATATGCGCAGCCCCAACAACAACTGGGATTTCTGGACCAGCCTGCCGGAGGCGCTGCACCAGGTGACCTACATCATGGGCGATCGGGGCATTCCTGACGGCTATCGCCACATGCACCTGTTCGGCTCGCACACTTACAGCTTTATCAGCGCCGACAACCAGCGTTTCTGGGTGAAGTTCCACTTCAAAACTCAGCAGGGCATCAAGAACCTGACCGACCAGCAAGCGGCCGCCATCGTTGCCGACGACCGCGAAAGCTCACAGCGCGATCTGTACGAAGCGATTGAAAAAGGCGACTTCCCGCGCTGGACGCTGTACGTGCAAATCATGCCGGAGACCGAGGCCGCTGATTACCGCTTCCATCCGTTCGATCTGACCAAGGTATGGTCGAAGAAGGACTATCCGCTGATCGAAGTCGGTTACATCGAACTCAACCGCAACCCGGATAACTATTTCCAAGACGTGGAGCAAGCGGCCTTCACCCCGGCCAACGTGGTGCCCGGCATCAGCTTCTCGCCGGACCGCATGTTGCAGGGCCGCCTGTTCTCCTACGGCGACGCTCAGCGCTACCGGCTTGGCGTCAACCACCACCAGATCCCGGTGAACGCACCGCGCTGCCCGTTCCACAGCTACCACCGCGACGGCGCCATGCGGGTGGACGGCAACCACGGCAGCCGCCTGCATTACGAACCGAACACCTACGGTGAGTGGCAGGAGCAACCGGACTTCCGCGAGCCGCCGATGGCGCTGGAGGGCGTCGCAGGGCGTCATGATTTCCGTGCCGACGATGACGATTACTTCACCCAGCCCGGCACCCTATTCCGGCTGATGCCGGCGGATGCGCAGCAGCGGCTGTTCGACAACACCGCCCGCGCCATCAAGGGCGCTGAACGCCACATCCTGACCCGCCATATTAGCCACTGCTACAAGGCGGACCCGGCCTACGGAGAAGGCGTGGCCAAGGCGCTCGGCATCCCGATGTCGGACGTGGAGCTGTAAGTCCGGCCCGACCCAAAAGCCCGCAGTCTACTGCGGGCTTTTTTATAGGTCGCCGTGGTCAATCCGACGGCGCCGGCGCCGCACTGACCCTAGCCGGCCGCTGGCTGATTCCCGCCAGCCCTGCCTGCCCTAATTGCCCTACTTCCACTACCTACCATACCTGCTGTACCTGCTCCATCTGCTCCATCTGCTCCATCTGCTCCACCTGCCCCACCTGCCCCACCTGCCCCACCTGCCCCACCTGCCCCACCTGCCCCACCTGCTCCACCTGCTCCACCTGCCCAACCTGCCCAACCTGCCCAACCTGCCCAACCTGCCCAACCTGCCCAACCTGCCCAACCTGCCCAACCTGCCCAAGCTGCCCTACCGGCCCTGACGCCACGGCCGCGCTAGCGTGCCGAGCTGTGCCCAGAGCAGTGTCGCCGGCGGCACCGATTCGGCGGCGCCCAGTATGGCTGCATGGGTGATCTTTCCCGCTTGAACACCCGGCGCCGTCAAGCTAGCCGGCACTTCCCGAATGGGCGCGCGATCGACTCCCACGACCTCAAGCAGCCGCTCCGCGCACTCCGATGAAATTGAAAGCGGCACTGCGGCGGCCTTGCTATCCTGTCGCCGCATGCGCGCGGATTCCGGCCGCGGCGCACTGGCACTGGTCCTGCTCTGCCGCGCCACGGTGTCACAGCATCACTGCCGCCGGTCACAACCCGTGAACCGCGAATTGCGACCGGCGAGCTCCTAGCCGCGCACCATGAACCACCGATGTCGTTCCCCACGACGCCGTCCAACAGGGTATCGAACCGTTTTGAGCACGTTGAAACAGGCGCTGGCACAGCAAGACTTCGTCTGCGTGCTGGAAGTGATTCCACAGCCGTCGGCACGCCGCTGGGCGGCGTTGGAGCAGATCCTCCAGCACGGGCAGCTGGCGGGCGCGCCGCTGCTGCCGGCGTTCGCTGATCGCGTCGGTCTGCATCACGACATCGGTCCGCTGGCCGCCGCCGGTATCGCCAATGATCCAGCGTCAGCGCTGCTGCATTTTTCCGGCAAGGACCGCGAACGCAGCCATCTGCTGCAACAGATGGCCCTGATGGAGCAACGCGGCCTGCGACAACTGTTGGTGCTGAGCGGCGACCGACTGCCCGGCCACCAGCCGGACCAGACCCCGGTGCGCTACCTGGAGTCGGTGCCGGCATTGCAGATCGCCCGCGAATACGGCCCCGACTGGCTGTTAGGCGCCGCCCTCAACCCGTTCAAATACCTGGAAGAAGAACGCGCGGCGCAGTACCTGAAGGCGCAAAAAAAGCTGCGGGCCGGAGCGGATTTCCTGACCTTGCAGCTCGGCTACGATGCCGCCAAACACCTGGAGGCGCAGCGCTGGATGGCCGCTCAGCCGCAGCCCAAGCCGCTGCTGGCCTGTGTCATGAAACTGACCAGCGCGCGCGCTGCCACCCTGCAATCAGTGCCCGGCATCGTCATCACCGATGCCATGCGCAGGCTATTGGACGACGAACAGCGCCGCTCGCCGGCCGCCGCCGAGGCGCGCGCACTGGAGCGGCTGGCGTTGCAGATCATCGGCCTGCAATGGATCGGCTATGCCGGCATCCATTTGTCCGGGGTGCACACACTGGAAGAATTGCAGCGGCTGGAACAGGCGATCGACGCCCAACGTGGGCGCATCCATTCGCTGGAACACTGGCAACAGCGCTGGCGCGCCTGCTGGGAACGCGCGGATGGTGGGGACACTGTGTTTGCGCCGCCGCTGGATCGGCAGCCGCTGGGACAACCTGATGCCCGCGCCACCGGCCGCGAGCTGCGGCGCTACCGGTGGCTAGCACAGCTGCACCGCGTGCTATTTGACCGCCGCCACTGGCTCGGCAGCGCGGTCGGCTGGCTGGTGACACGGCAGTTCTGGCAATCGGCGGCCGGAGCACAGCTGTTGCATGCCACTGAACGGGCCGTCAAACGGCCGCTACTGGGCTGCGACAGCTGCGGCAATTGCCGGCTTGAAGACACCCTCTATGTGTGCCCAGAAACGTGCCCGAAGGGGTTAGCCAACGGTCCCTGCGGCGGCACTCATTTGAACCGCTGTGAGTTCGGCGACCGTGAATGCATCCACAGCGTCAAATACCGGCTGGCCAAGGCCACTGACCAATTGCCGCAACTGGCGCAGACGCTTATTCCCTGCATCAACGCTGACGACCGGCACCGCAGTTCCTGGCCGCGCTGGTTTGAGGAAGAGGACTCAAGGTCTGAGCAATGAAGTGCGCTCGGCAGCGCCCGAACCACTGGCCGCAAGCGGTCAGCGCTGAGGCCGCCGCAGCATTCGACGCGGCGGACGGAACCGGCTTTGAATCCAGAACTCGACGACACCTGCGCTAGCACGTAGCTGTCGAGCGAGGCGCTCGGCTACCGTCAAAAAGTTTACGCTGGCTGCGGCAAGGTGGCGTATTGCCCTTTGAAATACAGCAGCGGCTGCTCCACCACTGCATCCTGCAATTTCAACGCCTTCACTTCGCCGATCACGATGATGTGGTCGCCGGCCGCATGTTCAGCGTGGATCTCGCAATCGAACCAATGCAAACAACCGGCAATCACCGGGTTGCCCAATGGCGACCGGTGCTGCTCCACGCCCTGCCATTTGTCGGCACTGCGCTGGGCAAACTGGTTGGAGATCGCCACCTGCTCACCGGTCAGGATGTTCACCGCAAAGCGCCCCGCACGGCGGATGGTGGGGTAGCTCAGCGAGCTAGCCATCACGCTGAACGACACCAGCGGCGGGTCCATCGACACGCTGTAGAACGACTGACAGGTGAACCCCACCGGCTCGTCATCCAGCTGCGATGAAATCACCGTGATGCCAGAGGCGTAGTGGCCCAACGCATCGCGAAAGCGAGCGGGGTCAATGGCGGTACTGAAACATGACATGGTCAATTCTGAATCCTGGACGGCGGAGAAAGCGTGGTGCGTGCGCGGTCGGCGCGGGCCACTTTGGTTGCAAACCAAGCAGCGCGACCGGGGTCACCGGCCGCGCCATGCGGTCGACTGCGCCGTTGCAGTCAGCCGGCCAGCTCGCGCCGCACAATCTCGGCGCCGGCACTGAGTGCCTGCAGTTTGCCGCGCGCCACATGGCGCGGCAGCGGCGCCATGCCACAGTTGGTGCAGGGGCAGAGTTTGTCGGCATCGACAAACTGCAGCGCCTTGCGCAGCGTGTCGGCCACCTGCTCCGGGGTTTCGATGGTATGGGTGGCCACGTCGATGGCGCCCACCATCACTTTCTTGCCGCGCACCAGTTCCAACAGTTCCATCGGCACGCGGGAGTTCTGGCATTCCAGCGAAATGATGTCGAGGTTGGACTGCTGCAGTTTGGGGAAAATTTCCTCGTACTGGCGCCACTCGTTACCCAGCGTTTTCTTCCAGTCGGTATTGGCCTTGATGCCGTAGCCGTAGCAGATGTGCACTGCGGTTTCGCACTTCAGACCTTCAATGGCGCGCTCTAGCGTGGCGATACCCCAGTCGTTCACTTCATCGAAAAACACGTTGAACGCCGGCTCGTCGAATTGAATGATGTCGACCCCGGCGGCCTCCAATTCCTTGGCTTCCTGGTTGAGAATCTTGGCAAATTCCCAGGCCAGTTTTTCACGGCTTTTGTAGTGCGCGTCGTAGAGCGTGTCGATCATGGTCATCGGCCCCGGCAGCGCCCATTTGATCGGCTGCTGGGTCTGCTGACGCAGGAACTTGGCGTCTTCGACGAACACCGGTTTCTGCCGGCTCACGGCACTTTTCACGGTCGGCACGCTGGCGTCATAGCGATCGCGGATGCGTACCGTTTCGCGCTGCTCGAAATCGACGCCGTCGAGGTGCTCGATGAAGGTGGTGACAAAGTGCTGACGGCTCTGCTCGCCATCGCTGACGATATCAATGCCGGCCTGCTGCTGTTCCTGCAACGACAGACTCAGCGCATCCTGCTTGCCGGCGGCCAGTTCATCGCCTTCCAGTTTCCACGGCGACCAGAGTGTCTCCGGCTGGGCCAGCCAAGAGGGTTTCGGCAGGCTGCCGGCGGTGGACGTGGGCAACAACTTCTTCATGGCAAAATCCTGTGCTGGTGATCGCTCAAAGCGCGTAATTGGCTGACCACTGCTCAAGCGTGGCGCGGTACGGCTCGATGAAACATTCCTCGACAAACTTGCCCTGCTCGATGGCCAGGCGGCTGCGCTCTTCGCGGTCGTAGACGATGCGCGTCAGCGAGTAATCCTGGTGCTGCAGGCTCGGCTGGTAGCGCTGGCCGGCCGCGGCGTTGGCGTTGTAAATCTCCGGCCGATAGATCTTCTGGAACGTCTCCATGGTGCTGATGGTGGAGATCAGCTCCAGGTTGCTGTAATCGGTGAGCAGGTCGCCAGTATGGTAGAACGCCAACGGCGCAACGCTGCCCGGCGGCATGAAGTAACGCACTTTCATGCCCATTTTTCCGAAGTAATCATCGGTCGGAGAAAACTCGTTCTGCAGGTACTCCACGCCCAGTACCGGGTGCCGATTGGCAGTGCGGTGGTAGACCTTGCTGCTGGACACACTCAAGCAAATCACCGGCGCTTTGCTGAAGTTCTGGCGGTAAGTTTCCGACGCCACAAAGGCTTGGAAGATCTGCCCGTGCAGCACACCAAAGTTGTCGGGGGTGCTGAAGCTGTCGCGATTGCGGTTGTGCTCCAGCAGCAACACGCTGAAGTCATAGTCGCGTACATAGGACGAAAAGTTATTGCCGACGATGCCGCTGATGCGGGTGTCGGTGCGCCGGTCGAGGATGTGGGTCTGCAGCACCTCGATCAGCGGCAACGCATGGGCGCTGCTGTCAGTGCCGATCTTCATCTCTACCGAGATGATGTCCAGCTCCACCCGGTAGCGGTCGCCTTCCGCGTTATCCCAGTACGCCAGGTCGTTGAACCGGTTGTCGATCATGGTCAACGTGTTACGCAGGTTTTCCTGGCGGCTGGTACCGCGCGCCAAGTTGGCGAAGTTGGTGGTCAGGCGCGTATTGCTCGACGGCTGGTAGTGCTCATCGAAGCGGATACTGTTCAGGGAAAACACAAATTGTTTGCTCATGGCTCTCGGGCGTCCTGATGATCCAAGATGGAATCGGGTCTGATTTCCGGGTTCGCTGCGGGCGTTCCGGCCGGCTGCTCGCCGACGCTGATAGAGCGCGTATCGCGGGCATTGGCCGGGGGTGTGTTCCGCAGTAATGAACGACGAGAGTTTTATACCCGAACGCTACTATGAAAAAAAATGATGTTATCTCACCGAGACATGAGAGCAACTCATAATCAGTACAGAATGACTGATGGCATCCGCTGTCAACACCGTATCCACCCACAAAAAAGCCCGCGATAGCTTGCGGGCTTTTTTGTGGCGCCGGGGCAACTGCGTTAGAACCGGGCGCTGGCATCCAGCCCGATGCTGCGGCTGCGGCTGTCGCCGTCCAGTCCTTGGCTGTGGCGGTAATCCAACCCCAGCGTCCACAGACGACCGAGCACTAAGCCGACACCCGCTTCCACGCTCAGCAGGTCGCGGGAGGCTGGTGCCGCCGAGAGACGGTAAGGCGCGCCGCCGAGATCGGCGTAACCCAGCGCCGCTGCACTACTGCCCTCAAAGTCATGGCTGTACTCCACCCGCGCACGTGGCGTCAGCTGCCCCCAGCTGGTCAGCCAGCCTTGTTGCAGCCGCAGCCCGGCGCTACCGGATACCGCTTCCACCGTTTGCCGTTCGAACTGCAGGTTGTACCAATCGGCACCATATTCGGTGAACGGGTCCAGCCGCGAGTGGGAGCCGGCCAGTCGTACATAGGGCGACAGCTGGCGCAGCCCCTGCTGCCACTCCCAACCGCCGGTCAGCGCGGCAAATACCTGACCGCCACTGCGCTCGCCGCGCGCCAACAACGCGGTGTCGGTGACATGGCGACGGCTGTCAAAGTCGAGGCGGCCGTAACCCAGCAGGCTGTCAACAAACCAGCCTGGTGACGGGCGATAACTGCCGTACAGCGCCAACGACACCGAGCGCGCCCGGCTGCGGGTGCCGGCATCACCGACATCGGTCTTATCTTCGCCGTAGCCGAGGCCCACACCCGCGGTCCAAGCTGGGCTGAAACGAAAATCGGCACCGCCGCCCCAGGTGACTTGGGTGTGATCGAGATCCAGCAAGCCGTCATCGCGCTCGCCGAAGCTGATGCGCGCGCTGCTCCAAAATGCCAGTTCATCAAGCTGCCCGGCGGGCGCCGCTGGGCCACTGCCGGTGGGCGCTGACAACGCCTGCGCCATGGCATTGAGAGCGTCTTGCAGCGCAGGGCTGCCGCGCTGCTCCCAATGGGCGGGCTGGGTGCGCGGCACCATGTCCACTTGCACCGCAAAACGGTTGCGGCGCGCCGGTTCATCATGGTGCAGCTGCTCCAAGCGCCGACCAATCAGATCAATTTGTGCTGTCGCCAGTCGCTTGGCGGCGTCAGTTTGTGCCCGTACCAAACCGATCACCTCGGCATCCTTGGACGGGTCAGGCCGCGCGATCACCTGGATGCTCACGGTACCCGGCGCCGACACGCCACCCTTGTTGGTCAGCGTGTACTGCAGTGACGCACGGCCGGAAAAGTCCGCCGCAGCCTGGAAACGCAGCCGGTAGCCGTCATCGACCAGCTCGGCGACGCCGGCCGCCGCCAGCGGCTGCTGGCTGATGGCCGCGGCACTGAACGGGCCATGCTGCGCACCGTCGGTCAGCCGCAGCTCGGCACTGTTGCCAGCCACCACCTCCAGCACATGGTGTTGCAGCAGTGGCACCGGCAGTGCCGCCACATCAATGGTCACGTTGCCGCTGCCGCTGAAGCCGAACTGATCGGTGATCGATACCGTCAGCACCCGCTCGCCGCTGTCTTTCGGCACACCGCTCACGCGGCCATCAGGGTCCAGACTCAGACCGGTATGCAAGCGCCCATTAACGATGGCGAAGCTATACGGACCGGTGCCGCCAGCTGCGCCAAGCTGCACCGGGCCATAGTCATCATCCACCTGCACCGACGGCAACGTGGGCACCACCAAACTGATTACCGGCGCGTCCACTTTCAGCTGCAATGCCAACGTGCCGCTGAAGCCCAACGTGTCCGTCGCCGACACTGTCAGTGGGAAGTCACCGCTCAGTTCCGGCGTCCCGCTCAGCGTGCCATCCGGAGCCAACAACATGCCTCGCGGCACCGCGCCGGCCACCACAGTGTAGTCATAGGGCGCTCGGCCACCTTGCGCGCTAAAGGGGGTGTCGGGGTAGACACTGCCGCCGACGCCATCCGGCAGGCTGCTGGGCGACAGGGTGATGTTCGGTGCGTCGATGGTCAGGTCCAGGCTCAGATCGCCGGTGAAGCCGTGGGCGTCCATCACCTGCACGTCGAGCGGGAAGTGACCGCTGGTCTCCGGCGTGCCCGACAACATGCCCTGGACGTTCAACGTCATGCCGGCCGGCAGTACCCCGCTCACCACTGCGTAGGTATAGGGCGCTTGGCCACCTTGTGTGCTGAAAGGCGTGTCCGGGTAGGCACTGCCACCGACGCCGGTTGGCAGGCTGCTGGGTGACAGGGTGATCTGCGGTGCGTCGACATCCAGATCCAGATTCAGGTCACCGGTGAAACCGTTGGCGTCCGTCGCCTGTACACCGAGCGGGAAGCGGCCACTGGTCTCCGGCGCACCCGACAGCATGCCCTCCGCACTCAACGTCATGCCGCGCGGCAATACGCCGCTCACCACGGTGTAGGTGTAGGGCGCTTG
Organism: Alcanivorax sp. REN37; assembly: GCF_041102775.1. NCBI lineage: Bacteria > Pseudomonadati > Pseudomonadota > Gammaproteobacteria > Oceanospirillales > Alcanivoracaceae > Isoalcanivorax > Isoalcanivorax beigongshangi. Next base: position 964,510 of record NZ_JBGCUO010000001.1, on the reverse strand, counting down.
GCCACCTTGGGCGCTGAAGGCGGTGTCGGGGTAGGCACTGCCGCCGACGCCGGTTGGCAGGTTGCTCGGCGACAGCAGGATATCTGGGGCATGTACGGTTAGATCCAATGAAGTCCCGCGCCTGACAAACGCATCGCGGATTTCAATGTTCACTGGGAAGAAACCGGTTTCAGTGGCCATTCCGCTTAAGGTGCCATCAGCCGCCAAGGTAAGGCCATCCGGCAATTCTCCGGGGCTCACGCTGAACGCATAAGGCGGAATGCCGCCAGTGGCCAAGAGTTGGCGCGAGTAAGGCTGACTAGCCGTGACCGACAGTACGTGTGTATCTAGGCTGAGTGAGCCGTGTTCAGCCGTTAAGCTGACATCCGTAGGAGAGCTGGCAAACCCGAGGCTGTCAGTGGCGATGAACGTGAGGGGGAATATGCCGTCCTCGGTAGGGGCGCCAGAAATCAACCCGTCTGCACCCAGACTCAAGCCGGGCGGTAGCGGGCCTCCGACACTGGTGAAACGGTAAGGCGGGGTGCCGCCGCTGGCCGCCAGCTGCTGAGCATACGGGTAAAAGAGCATGGCCGGCGGCAGGGACGTCGGTGACAGGGTGATCTGTGGTGCGTCGATGTCCAGATCAAAAGTCTGGTCGCCGGTGAAACTGTTGGCATCCACCGCCGACACCGTGAAGGAAAAGCGACCGCTCTCCTGTGGCGTGCCGGACAATACGCCCTCGGGAGTCAAACCCATGCCCCGCGGCAGCGCTCCCTGTTTCACGCTGAACCGGTACGGTGGGACGCCGACGCCTGCGGTCAGCCTGGTCGACGGATACTCGGTGCCGGCAACGGCTGCCGGCAGGCTGGACGGCCGTACCGTCAGGCTGTACGGCTGTACCGGCGGCGTCTGGTTCCCAGTCACAGTGATTCGGTAGACTCTTTCGGTGACGCCGTCCTCTGCGGTGATCTTGATCTCCACAGTCATGGCATCGCCATTGGGAGGCAGCTGGCCCCTCCAAGTGCCCCCGGACGTGATCGGCGATTGGTTCACCACCATGGTCGCTGCACTATTGCTTAACCAGAGCGTCAGTAAAAATATTTTTGTGCCGTACGGCAGCCAAATTTCCCCCACCCCGCCCACGAAGTCAAAATCTTGGCCCGACCACGTAGGAGCGGCGCTAATAGAGCGTAGATTTGCATCACTGGACAGTGACCCCAAGCGCATGATGCCTGCCGAGCGTCCATCAAACTCCGTCTGTAACCGCTGTACGTGACTAGGTGCCTGCATCAGGTCAACCCCGGCCGCCAGTGCCCCCATGGTGCTCAAACACAACAACAGCCCGGCCAGCAGCACGCCGAAAAGGCGGCCCAGCGATGATTGTTTCCCGCTCATGTCATCCCCTATGACCACGCCCCCAAGCCCCCTTGGCTGGCGTGCCCGATCCCCGTCAAAGTGATCCCCGCGCAGCAGCGCAACCTCCCCGGTCGTGATCTGCTGCGCCGGCTATTTTAAGTTCTGTGCCCGGCACTGCGGGCGCGGCGCGCTGCCGCTGTGCCCGCCCGTGGGCGGTTCTGCCCTGCCTTGCTGGTCAAGGTAAAGAGCCGCAACCCACCGGCTCAGCTTGGCCCCCCAAGCACTGGCCGACACCGCCGGCGAGCCGGTCCTCGTCATCGCCACAAAGCAAAAACCGCAGCAGGCTGCGGTTTTTGACGTCCGTCACAATGTCGGCGTTATATCAGAAGTCCACACTGGCCGACAGTTGGAATGTGCGCGGTGCGCCCAACGCCAAGTTGGTGAAATGCGGCGTCGCCCAGTAGGCCTTGTTGGTGACGTTGGTCACCGCCGCACGGAAGGTCACCGGGTAGTTCGCCAATCCCGTGCGGTAGCGCGCGCCCAAATCCAACAGCGTGCGATCCGGAATCGACTGGGTATTGGCGGCGTCCACATATTGTTTGGAGGCATAGCTGGTATTGGCGGTCAGCGTCAGCCGTTCCACCACCGGCACGTCCCACTCCACCCCCAGCTTGGCTTGCCATTCCGGCAGCCCGGTGGCCTGTTGCCCTTCCAAGTTGGGCGTCACCGCCCGCGTCACTTCGGCGTCCGAGTAGGCGACCCCACCCATGACCCGCAGGCTGACCACCGGCGCGCCGAAGAAGCCCCACTCCACCCCACGGTTACGTTGCTCACCCCCAAACACATATTGGTTGTTGTCGGTATAACCGTTGGGCCGCTTGATCTCGTAAAGGCTGAGCGTGTGGGCGAACTCACCAAGGTCGAACTTGACCCCGATTTCGTGCTGCTTGCTCTTGAAGGGCTTGAACACCTCACCGGCGTTGGTGGTGCCGATCGGCGCGATCGGTCCCTGGCTCAACCCCTCGCTGTAGTTGGCGTACAACGACACCTGTTCGGTGGCGCGGTACAACAACGCCGCCGCCGGCGTGGTGGCGTTCTTGTCGTAGCGCGGCTGAGCGGGGCCAGGCAGGTAGCTTTTCACCTCGCTCTCCACCTGCTGGTGCCGTACACCGACCGTCAGTTGCAGCTGCTCGTCGAAGAACGACAGCGTATCGGCCGCACCAACGCTGGTGAGCGTGGTGCCGGTATCGGTCAGCGCGGGAATGTTGGAGGGTCGCGCCACTTCCGGCCCCCATTCTGGCCGGTAGATGTTGCTCAACCAGTTGTTCGGCAGCAGGTTACGGAAGCCGCGCAGGGTGTAGTCCTCTTTGTAATAGGTGGCGTTGACCGCAAAACGGTGCCCCACCACGCCGGTCTGAACACTGCCTTGCAGGCCCACTTCCGCCGATTTGCGCTCCATGCGGTCGGAGACGCCGCTGTAGTTAATGGAAAAATCACCGCTGCTATTGAGCACATTGCCGACCCCCATAATGGTGTCGATCTCCGACTTGCTGAGCCCCGCGGTGGCGTACACCATCAGTTGGTCGGTGATGTCGAATTCGCCACGCAGCAGCCCGCCTTTGTCCGTGTTGTCGAAAAACGACCACGGCGGGTTCCACGAGGTGCCGGGTTTGGGCGGCTTCGGCACCGCCACACCGGGCGCCAGCGTCAGCCCGCGTGTCAGCCCCTCGGTGTAGTCCTCCATGTGGTACAGGTCCGCCGACAGCCGCGCCCGTTCGCCGCGCCAATCCAGCCCCAGCGAGGCCATCTTCACTTCCTTGTCCTGCTTCTTCACCGCGGTTTCGCCATCGCGGTAGACGCCGTTGAAGCGCACGCCGAATTCATTGTTGTCGCCAAAGCGCCGGCCCACATCCACATGGCCGCCGACCTGGGCATCCGACTGCCAGCTGCCGGTGAAACGCGTCAGCGGGTCGTCGCCGGCCCGTTTGGTGACCAAATTCACCGCGCCGCCGGCGGAGCCTTTGGGCGGCATGCCGTTAAGCAGCGCCGACGGACCTTTGAGCACATCGATGCGTTCAAACATTTCCGGGGCGTTGCGGTGGTAAGCGCCGACACCAGCCAGGCCGTTCACCGACACGTCATTCACCGCCGACGGCAAGCCGCGGATCGAATAACTTTCCAGGCTTTCGCCGGCGATGCCGCTGATAAACACCGACGGATCGGTTTTGGCGATGATCTGCTGGATATCCGTAGCCTGCTGGTCGGCGATGTACTTTTCAGTGTAGGCAACGGTGGAAAAGGGCGTTTCCATAAAATCCCGGTCGCCGAGCAGGCCGACACGGCTGCCGGGCGCCACCTGCTCGCCGGCATAACGCAAGGTTTGCCCGGTCTGCCCCTGCACCGACACCGGCGCTAATGTCAGCGTGCTGGCGTCGCTGGCCGCTGTCGCCACCACCGCGTAACCGCCGCCCTGCCGTACCGCCTGCAGGCCGTGCTCGCTCAGCAGCGCCGCCAAACCTTCTTGAATGCTGTAATCGCCGCTCAAGCCGCCACTTTGGCGGCCGCGTGCCAACGCCGGGTCCAGCTGCACGCGTACCCCGGCGTGGCTGGCAAATTGGTGCAGCACCGAGGCCAACGGACCTGCCGCGATGCGATAACTGCTGCGCGCCACGGCGCTGTCAGCTTGCTGTGCCAGCGCTGGCGTCACCGCCGCCACGCCGCCAACGGTGCCGAGGCTGGCGCACAGCGCCCATGCCAATGCGGTGCGAGTGCCACGGGCGGGCGCCGGGCTGAGTGCTGAATCCGCGGCGGAGCGTCCGCCGTAAGTGTGTCGCAACATGGTTCCATTCCTCTCCTATGGAATTTGGTTTGGCTGTTTCTCCCTTGCCAACGGCACGCGCGAGCACGGGCCGTGGAACGCCTGATCACCGGTAGGCGGCGATCACGTCATCGGCCATACGGTCGATACAGGTCAGGCTGGCGGTGCACAGGTACCAAGTCTCCGGATCAACGAAGAACACCTTGTTCTGATTCCACGCCTTGGTTTGCTTCAGCAGCGGATTGGCCAGCGTGTCGCGGTTGACCACCGCGCGACGTTCCATCACCGCGGTGCGGTCGATCACGAACAAGATGTCAGGGTTAGCGCGGTGCACGAACTCGTTGGAAATCGGCTGGCCATGGGGGCCGGATTCAACATCCGGGCTGGCGGATTTGACGCCGAAGGTGTCGAAGATGAAGCCGTAACGCGAGCGCAGCCCAAACGACGACAACGCGCCATTGTTGTGCAGCACAATCAGCGCGGTCTCCGAGCGGCCGGCGGTGACCGCCTGCACCGCCGCCACGGTGGCATCGATATGGGCCACTTTTTCTTGCGCCAAGGCGTCTTTATCGAGAATGCGGCCGATGGTGAGCAAATGCTGCTTGGCCTCCTCCAGCGCATGGCCCTGGGTGTTGTTCAGGTCGATGTCGTAGTGGATGGTGGGCGCCAGCTCGCTGAGTTCGTCGTAACTTTGCGCTTGCAGCGGCGAGATCAGGATCAGGTCCGGCTTCAACACATGCAGCCGTTCCAGATTGGGTTGGATGGTGGTGCCGACATCCATCACCCGCTCGTCATCGCGGTAACGGCTGAGGAAACTGGACACGTAATCCTTGGAAATGCCCACCACCGGCGCCTGCAATTGGTCCAGCGTGTCCAGCTCGCTCATGTCGAACGCCACCACTCGCTGCGGCAGACGGGTGACGCGGGTGGTGCCCAGTGCGTGCTCCACCGTCACCGGGGTGTAGTCACCGGCGGCCTGCTCGGCCGCAACGCGGTCATCCGTCGCCGGTTCACAGGCGGTCAGCGCCGCCGCCATCACCAGCGTGGCCAAGGTGCAGGGCCAAACCCTGCGGTGCTCCATGCGCATCGTCAGTCTCCAGAAGGCAAAGGGTTGAAGTAATTGCAGAGGTAGCCGTGTCGGCACGGCACGATCTCTAGGTCTAGGCCGTACAGGTCCTGCAGGTTGGCGCGCGTCACCACCTGTGCCACCGGGCCGCTGCTGTGCACCCGGCCGCCGCGCATCGCCACCATGTGGTCGGCGTAGTTGGCGGCGAAATTGATGTCATGCACCACCATCACCACGGTGCGACCGTGCTCATCACACAGCCGGCGCGCGGCGCGCATGATGTCCACCGCGTGTTTCATGTCGAGGTTGTTGAGCGGCTCATCCAGCAGCAGTAGATCGGTGCGCTGAGCCACGGTCATGGCCAAAAACGCCATCTGCCGCTGGCCGCCGCTGAGTTCATGCAGCAGCGCTTGGCGCAGCGGCAGCAATGACAGGAACGCCAGCGACTGCTCCACCACCTGTTGATCGGCCGCGGTCAGTGCGCCACGGCTGTAAGGGAAGCGGCCGAACGCCACCAGCTCTTCCACCGTCAGCCGCAAATTGAAATCCAGCGTTTGCCGCAACGTGGCCACCCGCTTGGCGTACTCGCGCAGCGGGATGGCGCTGATGTCGCTGCCGTCTAACAGGATGTCACCGGCGCTCGGCGCCAGCAGCCGCGCCATGGCCATCAGCAGCGTGCTCTTGCCGGCGCCGTTGGGACCGATCAGCGCGGTGACCTGGCCGCGCGGAAACTCCAGGCAAATGTCCTCCAGCACGCGGCGGTCGCCGTAGGATTTTTCGAGATGGCGGACAGCAATCATGGCGTGCCTCGGCGTCGCACCATCAGCGCCAGGAAGTAGCTGCCGCATACCAGGTTCACCAGGATGCTGACGGTGGTGTTGTAGTTGAACCATTGCTCCACCAAGAACTGGGCAACGATGAACAGGCCGATGGCGATGGCACAGCTCATCGGCAGTGTGACCCGGTGGCGGCTGCTGCCAGCCAGGGCATAGGTGATGTTGGCGACGAACACGCCCATGAACGCGGTGGGCCCGACCAAGCTGGTGGACACCGCCACCAACACCGCGATCAGCGTCAAATAGAGGCGCACCGCGCGGCCATAATCCTCGCCCAGCGACAGCGATTGCTCGCGCCCCAGCGCCAGCAAATCCAGCACCCGGACTCGCCGCCACAGCAGCCAGCCCACCGCCGCCACCGCCAGCGCGGAGTACAGCACTTGGTCTGGCCGTGCGCGGTTGAACGAGGTGTAGTTGAGGCCCTGCAGAATGGAAAATTCACCGGGACTGGTTTTCAGCTGGATGAACTGGGTGAAGGTGGTCAACACCATGGTCAGCACCAGACCGGTGAGCAGCAGCAGGTAAACGCTGTGCTGCCGATCGCGCAGCAACCAGCGGTGCAGCAGCCACGAATAGGACAGCATCAGGGCCACCGACAACAACGCATTGCCGTGGCGGCCCAGCAGCACCAAGCTGTGCGCGCCAAGCAGCAGCACCAGCAGCGACTGGAACAGCAGGTAGATGGCTTCGTAGCCCATGATCGCCGGCGTCAGAATGCGGTTGCCGGCCAGCGTCTGGAACACCACCGACGACAGCGCAATGCAGACGCCGGCCACCACCATCGCCGCCAGCCGTGTCGCCCGTTTCGGAATCACATAGTTGACGTCAAAGCCGGAGCCGACCAACAAAAACGCCAGCGCCAGCGCCGCCACCAGCAGCCACAGCCCCCAGCGCGCGTTCATTTGTGCAGCCTCAGGATCAGCACCAGGAACAGCAGCCCACCGATGCTGCCGGCGGTGATGCCGATTGGCACTTCAAACGGATAAATCAGCAGCCGGCCCAGAATGTCGCAGGCCAGCAGCAGCGCCGCGCCCCACATTGCCACCAACGGCAGCGTGCGCTGCAGGTTCTCGCCGTAACGCAGTGCCACCAGGTTCGGGATCACCAGCCCAACAAACGGAATCGCGCCCACGGCGATCACCGACACCGCCACCGTCACCGACACCAACAACAGCCCCAGCGCAGCGGTGGCGGCATAACCGAGCCCGAGGCTGGCAGCCATGTCTTCACCCATGCCCAGTACCGTGAAGCGGTGGGCGTAGAGGTAGGTGATCACCACGATCGGCAGGATCAGGTAGATGATTTCGTACTGCCCTTCCACCACCCGTGAGAAGTCGCCCATCAACCAGCCCTGCATGCTTTGCAGGATGTTGTGGCGGTAGGCGTAGAACTCCGCCACCGCACTGAGCACGGCGCCGTACATCAGGCCGATCACCGGCACCAGCACGGTGTTGTTGAAACGAATGCGGCGCACGATCACCACATAGAGGATGCTGGCCAAGAAGCAGCACACTAGCGCGAACGCCATGCGGGTGCCGGCGCCAGCAGCGGGCAGCCAAGTCAGCGACAGCAAGATGCCGAGCTTGGCCGCATCCAAGCCGCCGGAGGTGGCCGGTTCGACAAAGCGGTTGCGGACGATCTGCTGCAAGATCACACCGCACACCGCCAGCCCGATGCCAGTCAGCACCAGCGCTATCAGCCGTGGCAGGCGGCTGGCGGTGAGCGTCAACCACGCATCGACGTTGCGCTGCCACAACGCCGACCACGACAGCTCGCCGGCTCCGACCAGCAGCGAGGCCAACGCCAACACCAGCAACAACAGCGGCAACGCCGCACGGCGCAACCGGTTGGGCTCAGCCAGCATGACCGCCCCGACGCCCGCGCTGTGAATACCCATGTACAGGCGCGCCGGCACTCCAAGGCCAGCGCGTCAAACCCTTCTCTCCACGGAAACTCTCCCTGAGCGTGGTGGCGTCTGATACTTTGACGGATGAGAATGCAGGTGATAATTGTTCGCATTATGCATGTGATCATTCCGATCACGCAACGCTCGCCACCGGCCCATTGTCGGCGCCCGGGCGTTGACCGCCTGCACCGCCAAGGAGGCTTTCATGCAGGACCATCGCGCCACATCCACCGCCGCTGACTCGCTCTCTGACCACGAAGCGGAACAGTGGCTGCTGCAGCAACAGCAGCCGCAACAGCTGCGCCCCCGGGCGGCCATTTGGCTGCTCGACCAACTCGACACCGACGCCTTGGGCGCGGCGCTGACCGAGCTGGCCGCTACCGAGCCGGCACTGCACGCACGCTACCGCTTCAGCGATGACGGCGAGTTGACCAAGCACTGGCCCACCGACGCCCCGCCGTGGTCGCTGGCGCCCCTTACTTGCCACGGCGCGCTGGCGACCGCCGTGGATCGCGACACCTGCGACTGGGACCTGGCAACGCAGCCACCGCTTGCCATCGCGCTGCTCAACAGCGAGGACGGCCTCGCGCTGCGGCTGCAACAACATCCGGTGCTGGCACAGCCGACCCCGGACCAGCTGTTCAGCGCGCTGGCACAGCACTACCTGGCCGCTGCCGGGCAACCACTGCAGGCGCGCCCGGTGCTGCTGGATACCTTGCCCGTATCGCCACAGGACCAGGCCGAAGCGCTGATCCTTGCCTGCTTTCGGCGCTTGCTGGAGCAGCCCACCATGGGTGCCGACGACGATTTTTTCGATTACGGCGGCCACTCGTTGCTGGCCACCCGCATCATCGGCACCTTGCTGGCTGCGCATCAGTTGGAGCTGCGCTTTAACGATTTCTTCGAAGCCCCCAATGCCGCCGCGCTGGCCCGCCGCGCGCAACCGGCGCAGCGACGGCCACAGCAGCAAGCGCTGTCCAGCGCGCCGTCACAGCGGGTACCGATGGCTTGGGCACAGGCCTCGTTGTGGCGAGCGCAGGTGGCTTACCAGCATGGGCCGGTGTTCAACCTGCCGTTCGCGCTGGCGCTGCCGGACGGCATCGATGAATCAGTGCTAGAACAGGCGATCGCTGATCTGGTGCAGCGCCACAGCAGCCTGCGCACCACCTACCACGGTGACGCGTTGGAGGGTTGGCAGCAGGTCGTGCCGCCAGATCAACTGACGCACTACCGCTGGTTCTGGTCCAGCGCCGACAGCATCGGCCTCAGCCTGGCGCAGGCCGCCGCCCACTGTTTTGACCTGTCCGCCGAGCTGCCGCTGCGGGTGCGGGTACTGCGCGATGCCGCCAGCGGGGCGCAGCAGCTGTCATTGCTGGTGCATCACTTGGCTGTCGATGAATGGTCGGTCAACACCCTGATACAAGATCTGGCGCTGGCCTACCAAGCGCGCAGCGCGGGCATCGCACCACCGTGGCCGGCCCCCGCGGCCGGCTTTGAACTGTTTGCCGCCCAGCAGGCGGCACAGCCGATGGACCCGGCGCACTTGGGTTATTGGACCGAGCAGTTACAAGGCGCGCGCCGCGGGCTGACGCTGCCCGGCATGTTGCCGGCCACCTCGCCCTCCGCCGCCGCCGCGTGGCTCAGCCGCACCCTGCCGAGCACCCTATCTGCGCAGCTGCCGCGCAGCGCCCGCTGCTACGGCAGTTCATTGTTCGGACTGGTCTACACCGCCATCGCGGCCACCTTGCACCGGCTCGGGCAGCTGCCAGAGTTAGTGCTCGGCACCTCCACCGCCGGCCGCGACGATGCGCGCTTTTTCGACACCGTCGGCTACTTCACGGTGATGACCGCCCACCGGGTGCGGTTCGCCGGCAACCCGTCGCTGGCGGCGCTGCTCAAACAGGTCACCCACACCCTCAACACCTCGATGCAGTACGCCGACATTCCGTTGGAGCAGGTACAACAAGCGCTGGGCATGGGCGCCACAGACGGGCTGTTGTTCGATGTCTATGTGCAGATTCATGCCGACAATGCCCTTAACGGCGCGCTCACGGACGCGGCCGGCACGCGGCTGCGCTACCGCCAGATCGACGCCGACAAAACCGAATCCATGTTCGGGCTGCAATTTGAAATCATGGATGACGTGCTCGATGACCAGCGCCGGTTGCGGCTGGTGGTGACTTACCGGGTGGATCGTTATCCGCCCACGCTGGTGGCGCAAATCTGCGACGGCGTGGAAGCCGTGCTGAGCGCGCTCTGCGACCCCCAACAGGCCGAGCAACCCCTGCAGCACAGCACGCCCGCGTGAAACGACGTGGCGCCGCGCACCCACAGCATGGGGCACGGCGCCTTGGCTGCCATAGCGAACACCGCCACGACACCACGCTCTGCGCCAAGTACTGCGCTCCAGCGGTGACGGCTAGCACCGGTGTGCTCTGAGTCCAGTGCTGCGGATGGCGACGCGGCGGTGTCACCCCCGAGATCGCGCTCTGTACAGCAGGGTGCGCCGCATCCGATGGGCACGGCGATCTGCCCAACGGTGAGGCTATTACGGCAGACGCGGCCGGCGCTCGCGCCTCCGCTACGCCGTGGCCTGCGTACTGAATCCGCCGAGTGCAGACGGCAGCAGTTGGCCGCGTTGCCCAGTGCTGCATGCCGCACCACTGGGTTATCGGCAGCGCTAGCCCGCTCTAGGTGCCGAGCCATCCCAGCTCAAGCGGCGGAGCGCACTGCTTAGCGCGGACAGTATCCGCACGACGCCTCACTCACAGCGCTGAGTAGCACCGCATTCGCTTGGTGGTCGGCCTGATGCCGTTGTGGCCTGCAGCGCGACAGCGGCATTCACCGCGTGCAGCCGGCATCAGGCCAACGCGATGACCTAAGCACGCACGCCTTCATTGCGGCGGCAGCCCGTAATGTTGGAACGCGGTGGTGGCCGGAATGCGGTAATGAGCCTGCCCCAACAGCTGATTAACGATCACCGCATTGCGGTAAGCGCCAATGCCTAAGTCCGGCGCGCCCACACCGTGCTGAAACACTTCCGCGTTCTGGATAAACACGCGACCACGGCCGCCGTCTTGGCGCTGCGCGATGAAGTCGCTGTCGACCAGACAATCGCCGTGTTCATCGGTGGCCAGCACGCTGTGTTTTAGGTGTTCGAACCAGTGCGGCCAGGCGTGGCGATAGCCGGTGGCGGCCACCACCGCATCGCAATCTAGCCGGCAATCCTGCGCCAACTGGCGATGCCGGCAATGCAGCCGCACTGCGCCGCCGGGCAACAGTTCAGCGTCCGCCACCTCGCAATTGGAATAAAGCCGCAGCCCCGGCTCAGCACCGGCGATGGAGCGCTCATACAACAAATCGTAAATAGCAGCGATGGTGGACGCGCTGATGCCTTTGTAGAGCAGCCCCTGCTCGGTCACCAACTGGCGTCGCTGCGAGCGCGGCAAGGCGGTGAAATAGTCCATGTAGGCGGGTGTGAAACACTCTTGCCCAAGCTTGGAATACTCCATCGGGTGGAAGCCTACCGAGCGCGTCACCCACTGGATCGACGCGCCCGCCGCCACCTGCTCCGGCGTCAATCCTTGCAGCAACGCCAGCACGCACTCGGCAGCGCTTTGTCCAGAACCCATCACGGTGACCGATTTACGTTGCGAAAGTTGGGATTGTCGCGCCGAAAAATCTGCTGCATGACTGATATTTTCGCTAGTTAAATTTTCTGCCCAAGCCGGCAACCAGGGGCGCGTGCCAATACCAATGGCCAGGTCTCGGCTGTACCAGCGACTGCGGCCGGCCTGACTCTCCACCTCCACTACAAAGCGTTCACGCGCGGCATCATGGCCCACGTCGCACACTTCGCTGCCAAACTGACATGCAGGCAACTGCTGCGCCGCCCAGCGGCAATAGTGATCGTATTCTTGGCGCGGAATCAGAAACTGATCGTAATAGTAAAACCGGTACAGCCGATCGTGCTGGTGCAGATAATTCAGGTAACTAAGCGGATGAGTGGGGTCGGCCATGGTCACCAAATCCGCCAAAAACGGCACCTGCAATGTGGTGCCGGGCAACAACAGCCCTTGATGCCAAGAAAACTGCGGTTTGCGTTCAAAAAACGCCGCGCTCTTGTGGGTGTGGCGCGACAGCAGTGCTGCCAAACCAAGGTTAAATGGGCCGATACCGATGCCGGCCAAGTCCAGGTCAGGGTGTTCCGTCACAGTGTGCAATGCTCCCAAGGTGTAGCCAGTGAAATGCCGGCGCTCAAGCGTGTGCGGCCAGTAGCTGTTCCACGTCGGCCACGGTGCGGCAGTGCAGCAATTGCTGCGGCGAAATCTGCACCGAAAACGCCTCCGCCAACCGCTGGCACAGCGGCTTCAGGTGCTGTGGCCGCAAGCCCAACTCAGCAAAAGTGGCCGCAACATTGGCCGGCGCTTGGCGATGGCCGAGCACATCCAGATAGATAGCCAAAATCGGGTCCGGCGGCGGCGCGCTCAGTGCGGCGATGGCGGCCGCGCGATCCGGTTTGCCGTTGGCGGTGAGCGGCAACTGCGGCAGTGCGCACCAGCGGCTCGGCCAGTGCGACGCCGGCAGGCACTGGCGCGCATGGTCTCGCAGCGTCGCCGTGGTCAGCGCAGCGCCGGCCACCGGCACATACACCACGCCCAACTCCAATTCGCCCTGCTGTGCGTCTCCACACGCCACCGCTAACACCTGCGCCACCTGCCCATGGCGACCCAATTCGGTTTCGATATCGGCAAGTGATAACCGCACGCCGCGCACCTTGATGTAGCCATCCACACGGCTGTCGAACATCAGCACGCCGTCGGGGCGGTATCGGCCGCAGTCGCCGCTGCGGTAAGCCCGCAGCGAACGGCCGTCAGGGTCGTCGACGGTAATGAAATCCTGCTGGGACAGGCCGCCCGGCTGCAGATAGCCGAGCGCCAGATTGACGCCGGAGCTGTGGATGCGGCCACGCACGCCCACCGGGCAATGGCGGCCATGCTCATCGAGCAACCAGTACTGATTACCGGGCAACGGCCGACCATAGGGCACGCGCGGTTGATCCGCCGCGTTGATCAGATGCCAGATGCTCCAGATGGTGGTTTCAGTGGGGCCACCGAGCGAATACAGCTGCGCCTGCGGCGCCCAACGGCGCAACTGCGCCAGCACCGCCGGCTTAATGAAATCGCCGCCCTGCGCCACCAGTCGCAGCGACGCCAGCGACTGGTCGCGGCAACAACACAGCAGCATGTCCACCATCGCCGGCACCGAGCACCACACACTGATGCGGTGCTGCGCTACCAACCGGTTCCATTGCAGCGCGTCTTTCTCCTCCTGCGCCTGCGGCAGCACCAGCGTGGCACCGCTGGTGAAGCTGCCCAGCAGGTCGAACACCGACATGTCGTGGTGGAGCGGCGTCACCGACATCACCACATCGTCAGCGCTCAGCTGCCAGGCCGCGCGGGTACTGCCGATGACATTGGCGGTGGCGCGGTTGTGCAGCACCACGCCTTTCGGCTGGCCGGTGGTGCCGGAGGTAAACAGGCAGTAGGCCGCGGCGCGACTCAGTGAACGGGCCGCCAGTGTGTCGGCATCTGGCAGCGCAGCGGGCGCGTCGCTGTCCAGTTGCTGCGGCGTACACCAAGCCACGTCCGCTGGCGGCGCGGTGAGGCTCACCCGCAGCGCCGGCTGTGCCTGCGCCAGCCAATACTGCTGCCGCGCCGGCGGCGCCGTAGCATCCACCGGCACCCACACCAGCCCCAGCAGCGCGCAGGCCAACATCACCGTGATGTGCTCGGCACTGCGCGGCAGGCACAGCATCACGGTGTCACCAGGCTGCAAACCACGCGCTTGCAGCCCGGCCATGGTGCGGCGCACCTGCGCCCCCAGTTGCGCATAGCTCCATTGCTGTTCGCCCTGCACCAACGCCACGCCGGACTGGCAACCGCCGAACAGATGCTCTGCCAGCGTCACCAGGAATGGCTCACTGTGGGCGCTGTCATCGGCGTTGTTGGCGGCGTAGTGGCCGGTGTCGATCAGGCGACCGCTATGCAATGCCAGATCGCCGCTGTCGACCACCTGCTCCACCGCACGCACTAGCGCATCCAGCAGCGCCTCGATCACATCAGCGCCCAGTGCTTGTTCGGCATAGTCGGCGTCGAACTGCAGACCGCCTTCGACGCTGTGGCTAAAGCGCAGATCCAACGCCACCTGCGGCGTTTGAGTGAGGCCACTGCACCATTGCATCGGGCTGTCGGCAGCAGCGGTGGGCCAAGACAAACCATTGGTGACCACCACGGGTAACACCGGCCCTTGGCGGAAGCGTTCCAACAGCATGCGCGCCAACGCCACCCCGGCGCCGGACACATGCTGCAAGCCGGTCAGCACGTGCTGCTGCAAACGCGCGGCGCGGGCCGCCAAGGGCGTGCCGTCCTGCGGCCAGCACAGCGCCAAAAAACTGGAGCGGTTGGCCAAGGGTCCGTCCTCCGGCGGCGCCACCGGCACCGCCACACACAGCTCGCCGCCTTCCTGCCAGTGGCTGAGCACTTCCAACACCAGCGCCATCAGCGTGCTGTTGAGAAACAGCTGCTGTTGGGCGCCGGCGCGGCGCAGTGCTTTCAACGCTGCGGCACCCAGCGTGCGACTGCGGCGGGCATAGTGGCTGCGTGCTATTTGCGCCAGCGGTGTCCGCCACGGCAGTTGCGGCGGTCCGCTGACAGCGGCCAACTGCTGCGCCCAATAGTCCGCTGCCGCGTCCCGCTCAGCAGCGCTCGGCACGCTAGCCGGCAATGCCGGTGGCGACGGCGCCGGTTCGCCTTCGAACAGTTCGCGCATCAGCTGGGCGATGGCACGGCCATCGACGATCAGGGCATCCATGCGCACGAACACCACCAACTCCGCATCCGGCAGCTCAAACAGCGTGATCGCCCACGGCGGCCGGTCGGCGGCACAGAGCGCGTGGGCCTCCTCCCGGCGCCGCACGGCTAACTGTGCTGCGATCCAGTCGGCACTGGCCGCGCGCCAGTCTTCCTGTTGCAGGTTCAGAGGCGCCGACTGCAACAGCCACTGGCAGCGCTGCTCGGCATCGATGCGGGTGCGCAGCGCCGGATGGCGCGCCGCCATGGTCTGCAGCCGCTGACGCAGCAGCGCCGCTGACATCACACCGCGGTATTCGCGAAACTCCTGCATCGCCACCCCGCCGAGCGGCAACTGCTCGGAACGCCCGAGCAGGTAGGCTTGCTGCAGCGGCGTCAGCGGCGTGCGGCGTCCGGCATCCGGCTGCAGCGGCTGTGACAACACCGCCGCCGGCGTCGCCGCCAGCTGCTGCAACTGCGTCAGGCAGCGTTGGAACAGGGCGCTTAGCCACGGCTGCGGCAGCGCATCAAGGCGCACATCCCAGTTCAGCAGCAGGCCACCACGCCACTGCACCAGTTGCGCGTCGAGCGCCACCTGCGGGCCCTGCGACACCACCCAGTTCATATCGCCGAACACCTGCTGCACCGCTGGCGCGAACAGCTCGCCCTCCGGCAAGTCCACGGCGGCGGTGAACACCACTGGAGCACCCTGGGTGCTGCCGTGGTGGCGCGACAAATCGCGCAGCAACTCGACGCCGGAATAACCGCTGTGGCTGAGCCGCTGTTGCCACTGGCTGGCCAGTTGCTGGCACAACGCCGCCAAGTTCTCAGCCTCATCCAACGCCACGTCGATCAGCAACGTATTGGCGAATTCACCAACCACCTGTGCCACCGCCATGCCCAGCGCTGGGCGCCGGAAAAACGGCACATTGAGGCGAAAACGGCGGTCGCCGCAGGCCTCACCCAGGCACACCGCAAACACCGCCAGCAACAACGTCGACAACGTCACCCGTTGCTGGCGCGCGCACTGGCGCAGCGCCTGCAGCTGGGCCGGCGATAGCCAAGCTGCCAGCCGATCACTGTGCGGCGCGGCGCCGGCAGCCCGCAGCGGCAGGGTCGGCGCCGGCAATAACTGCGGCAATTGCGCGCGCCACCATGCACGGTCCTGCTCGCGGGCGATGCGCAGCGCCTGATCACTTCGCGCGCGGTCCCACCACTGGAAGAACGACGGTGCATTAACGGCAGCATCCGCCTGTTGGTAAAACAGCGCAAAATCATTCATCAACACCCGAAAACTGCCCGGATCCACCGCCGTCATATCGGCGTCCACGTGCAAACGCACCGCTCCGTTGGCCAGCAAACTGAGTGAAAAACGGGTCGCCTGGCCCTGCTCCAGTGCCAGCGTTTGATGAGTCCAGGATTGGCGTTTCTGCAGCAACGCCGCGGCCTGCGCGGCGGCCTCAAGGGTGCGAAAATCATCCACCTCCAGCGCCAGCTTTGGCGCCTGCGGTGGCAGCTGCTGGCGCCCGTCGGCGGTGATCGACAGCGCCAGCATCGGATGCTGCCGACCCAGTGTTTCCAGCGCCCGGCGGCAGCGTTCTGGGTCCAGATCCCAGCCATCGAATTCCGCGTAAAGATGGGCGGCAACGGCGCCCAAAGGTGCATCAATACTGCGTCCCAGCCAGCACGCAGCCTGCATTGCAGTCAGCTCTCTCATTCCCTGCCCACTCGGTTGACAAAACACATCCGTTGGTTCTGTATACACCGCAAATGAGAATGATTCTATTTACCATGCAGACTGTGCGGACTTCTCATGCACTTGCCAAGGAGGCGACCGATGAAAGCTGGCATCCTGCCACAGCAGCATCCGGACCCCGTGCCGGCCCGGCAGCCCTTGCCACAGTTTTCGTTTTCATCCGGATCGCAACTGCTGACGGCGTGGGATCTGGGCACGCCGCTAACGCTCGCCGCCGTCGATGGCGACCAGCCCGGCAGCGCGCTACAGCAGGCGGTGCAGAGTGCGTTCCAACGCGCCCGCGCCGCCGGCCAGCCACGGCCGCTGCTAGTCGGTGCCATCCCCTTCGACGCTTCGCAACCGTCCTGCCTGTACGTGCCACACCGCTACCAGTGGCAGCGTGCCGCCACCGCGCAGCCGGCGCACACCCCGCAACCGCCGCTGCTGAACCAGCGCAATGTGCCGGATGCGGCGGCGTTTAAGCAGGCGGTGACGCGCATGGTGCACCGCTTTCGCGGCAGTGATTTGTGCAAGGCGGTGCTGTCAGTGCAGCGCCAGCTGACGTTTGCCGCTGATGTAGATCTGGAGGCCCTGCGCGACAACCTGCGCGCACAGAACCCGCACGGCTATCTGTTCCAGGTGCCGATGCTCGGCGACAGCACGCTGCTGGGGGTCAGCCCGGAACTGTTGGTGCGGCGGCACGGCAATGCGATGTTG
Source organism: Alcanivorax sp. REN37 (assembly GCF_041102775.1). Taxonomy (NCBI): domain Bacteria; kingdom Pseudomonadati; phylum Pseudomonadota; class Gammaproteobacteria; order Oceanospirillales; family Alcanivoracaceae; genus Isoalcanivorax; species Isoalcanivorax beigongshangi. The sequence goes on along the minus strand of NZ_JBGCUO010000001.1, from coordinate 947,246 downwards.
TCGCACCCGCTGGCCGGGTCAGCGCGCCGCCACAGCGATCCACACGCCGACCGCGACAGCGCCGAACGGCTGGCGGCGTCGAGCAAGGATCACTACGAACACCAACTGGTGGTGGACGACATCCGCCACCAGTTGCAGGGCTGGTGCTGCCGGTTACAGATCCCGGCGCAACCATCGCTGACCAGTACCAGTGCACTCTGGCACCTCGCCACCCGCATCGAAGCGGAACTGGTACAGCCGGCGCCCACAGCATTGCAACTCGCCTGCCGGCTGCATCCGACGCCGGCGGTATGCGGCCACCCCACTGCTGCCGCACGCCAGTTAATCCAGAGTCTGGAACCGTTCGAGCGTGGGTTGTTCACCGGCACCGTCGGCTGGTGCGATGCCGACGGCAACGGCGAATGGGTGGTGACGATCCGCTGCGGCACTGTGTGCCGCAATCAGGTGCGGCTGTTTGCCGGCGCCGGCATCGTGGCCGCCTCCGACCCGGACGCAGAATGGGATGAAGTGCAAACCAAGCTTGGCACCATGCTGCGTGCCTGCGGGTTGCCCCAATGAGCGGCGCCGTGGAATTCACGCCATGGCCGGCGGCACGCGCCGCCCACTACCGCGCGCAGGGCTATTGGATCGACCAGCCACTCACTGCCGTACTCAGCGACACGGCGCAGCGCGCTCCGCACGCCGACGCCCTGATTTGCGGCGAGCGGCGCATCAGCTACCACCAGTTGCAGCAAGCCGCCACCCGCTTGGCACAGTGGCTGACCGCGGAGGGTTTGGGGCCCGGCGACACCGCGCTGGTGCAACTGCCGAACGTGGCGGAGTTCTACATGGTGCTGTTTGGGCTGTTGCAGGCCGGCGTTGCGCCGGTCAACGCGCTCTACAGCCACCGCGCGTTTGAGCTGAATGCGTTTGCCGATCAAATCCGCCCGCGGCTGATCATCGGTGACCGCCACCACGAGCTGTTCCGCACTGATGACTTCCTGCGTGCCCGTGCGCGCCAAGGTGAACCGGCTCCCTGCGTGTTGCTGCTGGATGCCGCCGACGCCCACCACGACTTGCAACGGGTGTTGCAGCAGGACCACCCGGCGCCGGTGACACCGCAGCCCACGGCCCCCGACCAGGTTGCCTTGTTCCAGTTATCAGGCGGCAGCACCGGCACGCCGAAACTGATCCCGCGCACCCACAACGACTACCACTACAGCGTGCGCGCCAGCGCCGACATTTGCCGGCTCGGCCCCGACACCCGCTACCTGTGCGCGCTGCCGGCGCCGCACAACTACAGCCTCAGCTCGCCCGGCGCGCTGGGCGTGTTCCATGCCGGCGGCTGCGTGGTATTGGCCGCCAACCCGGAGCCGCAGCGTTGCTTTGCGCTGATCCAACGCCACCGGGTGACCATGGCCGCGCTAGTGCCGAGCGCGGTGGCGCTGTGGCTGGACGCCGCGCCCAGCGCGCAGTCACTGCCATCGCTGCAACTGCTGCAAGTGGGCGGCGCCAGCTTTGCCGAGGCGCTGGCACGGCAGGTGCCGGAACGCCTGGGTTGCCGCTTGCAACAGGTGTTCGGCATGGCCGAAGGACTGGTCAACTACACCCGCCTTGATGACCCGGATGAACTGGTATTCCGCAGCCAAGGCCGACCGATCAGTGCCGCTGATGAGGTGCGCGTCCTCAGCGCCGATGGCGAGCCGGTGGCCGACGGTGAGGCCGGGCTGCTGGCCACCCGTGGCCCTTACACCTTTTGCGGCTATTACCGCAGCCCGGAGCACAACCGCAGCGTGTTCGACGCCGACGGATTTTATTTTTCCGGCGATCTGGTGGTGCGCGACAGCGACGGCAATCTGCGCGTGGTGGGCCGGGTGAAAGATCAGATCAACCGCGGCGGCGAAAAAGTGGCGTCGGAGGAAATCGAACACCTGCTGCTGCGTCATCCAGATGTGCTGCAGGCGGCGCTGGTGGCGGTGCCGGACCCACTGCTGGGCGAGAAAAGCTGCGCCTTCATTGTCAGCCGCAACCCGCGCCTGAGTGCGCCGCAACTGCGCCGCCATCTGCTCCAACTGGGCATCGCCGAATACAAATTGCCGGACCGCATCCACCGGCTCGACCAACTGCCGCTGACGGCGGTGGGCAAACCCGACAAAAACCGGCTGCGCGAGCAGCTGGCCCATTGCTGACAGGACGAGCACCGCACCATGAGCCTTCCCCACCAGATTGATTACCCGATGCCGGCACCGGCGGAGTTCCCCGCCGGCCGCACCAACTGGCCGTTGGAGCCGGCGCGAGCGGCGTTGCTGATCCACGACATGCAGCGTTACTTCCTGCGCGGCTACCCGGCCGGCAGCACGCTGCGCCAGCAATTGATCGGCAACTTGGTGCAACTGCGCCAGTGGGCCCGCCGCCACGGTATGCCGGTGATCTACACCGCCCAGCCGCACCAGCAACCGGCCGCCGACCGCGCGCTGCTGAATGATTTTTGGGGCGCGGGGCTGCCGGCGGCGGCGGCCGCGGAACAAGCCATCGTTGCCGAGCTGGCACCGGACAGCACTGACCTGGTGCTGGACAAGTGGCGCTACAGCGCGTTCCAGCGCAGTGACCTGCTGACGCTGCTAGGTGAACGCCAGCGCGACCAGCTGATCATCGGCGGCGTCTACGCCCATATCGGCTGCATGGCGACGGCGTTGGAGGCGTTCATGCACGACATCCAGCCGTTTTTGGTCGGTGACGCGGTGGCGGATTTTTCTGCCGCCGAGCACCGCATGGCGCTGGATTATGTGGCCGGCCGCTGCGGCCAAGTCACCAGCACCGCCGCGCTGTTGGCGGCGCAGCCGTTCAGCCTGCCCAGCCGCGACTGGCTGCACCAGCGGGTGGCGCAACTGGTGGAGGACAGCGACGAGCTCGACCCCGACGAGAGCCTGATCTACTACGGCCTCGATTCGCTGCGGGTCATGCAGCTGGCAGCGGAACTGAGCGAGCGCGGCATCCGCGTCAGCTTTGAAGAGTTGGCGCAGGCACCGACGCTGAACCAATGGTGGCAACTGTTGCAACAGCGCCAGGCCGCCGCCTCATGAGCGGGCGCTTTGCCGGGCAGCGGGCGCTGGTGGCTGGCGCCGCCGGCGGCATCGGCCGGCGCGTGGCGGAACGCTTGCAAGCGGAAGGCGCCGACGTGATCGGCCTCGATCAGCAACGGATTGAGGTCGACTTCCCGCTGCGGCAAGTGGACCTCACCGACGCCGCTGCAGTGCAAACGCTGTGCGCCGAGTTGCGTCAGCAGCAACCGTCGCTGGATGTGCTGATCAATGCCGCCGGCAGTCTGCAACAGGGCCGCAGCGATGACATTTCCGCGCAGCAGTGGCAGCACTGTCTGGCGGTGAATGCCAGCGCGCCGTTTTACCTGATGCAGCAATGGACACCGGTATTCCGCCAGCAACGGCGCGGCGTGATCGTCAATCTGGCGTCCAATGCCGCCCATGTCCCGCGCCTGGGTATGGCGGCCTACTGCGCCGCCAAGGCGGCGCTGGCCCATTTGAGCCGCTGTGTGGCATTGGAACTGGCGCCGTTCGGGGTGCGCTGCAACCTGGTCTCGCCGGGCTCGACGCGCACTTTGATGCTGGCGCCGCTGCTGGCCGGCGACGACGGCGAAGCGCGCCTGATCGCCGGATTGCCAGAGCAATTCAAGCTCGGTATTCCGCTCGGCCGCATTGCGGAGCCGGATGATATCGCTGAAGTGGTGCTGTTCCTCGCCTCGCCGGCGGCGCGCCACTTGACCCTGCAAGACATCGTTGTGGATGGCGGCGCCACCCTCGGCGCCTGACCCTGCGCTGCGGCGCAGCACGGATTGCCACGGGGCCGCGCCCCACTGCCAAGGAGTTGAGCATGACCCTGTCGGCCGCCGACCAGTCCCGCCTGGATGCGTTCTGGCACTACTGCCTGGAGCACCAGCACTTCAATCTCGGCTACCCGGAGGCGGCCGATTTCGATTACGCCGCGCTCGAGCCGTTCCTGCGTTTCTCGTTGAACAACTGCGGCGACTGGGGCGAAGCCAGCAACTACTTGCTCAATTCGTTCGGCTTCGAAAAAGAGGTGGTGCAGTACTTTGCCGACCTGTTCCGCATAAGCGCCGACCAATGCTGGGGCTATGTCACCCACGGCGGCACCGAGGGCAACCTGTTCGGCTGCTATCTGGCGCGCGAGCTGTTTGCCGACGGCATCCTTTACTGCTCGCGCGACACCCACTATTCGGTCGCCAAAATTGTGCGGCTGCTGCGGCTGCCGTGCCGCTGGGTGGCCTCACAGCCGGGCGGCGAAATGGACTACGACGACCTGTCACGGCAGTTGCAGATCGACCGCTGCCGCCACCCGATCATCTTTGCCAACCTCGGCACCACCTTGCGCGGGGCAGTGGATGACCTGGCCGAAATCCAGCGCCGGCTGGCACGCCATGGGCTCCACCGCGAGCAGTATTACCTGCACGGCGACGCCGCCTTGAGTGGCATGATTCTGCCGTTCGTGGACCAGCCGCAGCCACATACCTTTGCCGACGGACTCGATTCAATCAGCGTGTCCGGCCACAAGATGATCGGCTCACCGATGCCGTGCGGCATCGTGCTGGCGCAGCAACGCCATGTGCAGCAGGTGTCGGTGGCGGTGGATTACATTAGCGCCCGCGACCAAACCATCAGCGGTTCCCGCAATGGCCACACCCCGCTGCTGCTGTGGGCGGCCCTGCGCAGCCGCACGGCCAGCGGCTGGCGTCAGCGCATCGCCCAGTGCGTGGCGCGGGCCGACCAAGCGATTGAGCGGTTCCAGTCCGCCGGCGTGCCGGCCTGGCGCCATCACAATTCGATCACGGTGGTGTTTCCGTGCCCGTCGGAGCCGACCTGGCGTCGCCACTGCCTCGCCACCTCCGGCGATACCGCACACCTGATTACGCTGCCACACCAGCAACCGGCACAACTGGAGCGGGCGATCGATGACATCTGCGCCGAATGGCAAACGCTGACGGTGCCGCACACCGAGGTGAGGGCAGCGCGGCGGGCGTCGTCGTCCAGTTAAGCCAGCGCGCAGAACTCGCACGCGCCGGCGGCGTGGGCTTGGTTGGGTTTGATTGGGCTTGATTGGACTTGGTTGAACTTGTGTCGGGTCGGGCTTGAGTCGGACTGCTTCAGTGACAACCCCACCCGAGCACGCTAGGCCGCACAGCAGTGCTGTAGCCGAAACGCAGTGACCCAGTGGTGCCCCAAATGGCGTCGTCCCCACCACGCTGGACGGGATTGAGCCGGGTGGTGGCGGCGTCGGCTAAACCGTATTCGGTTACACCACACTCGGTTGAACGGCGCGCCATCGACCGCGAGCCCGGTCAGGCTAAAGGCGGCTGCATGGTGTCGAATGGCAGCAAAACCAGCGGCAGCGCGCCGGTGAGAAGGACGCACAGCGGATGCGGCACCGGCTCAGCGCAGTTCAATTAGACCCAGTGAGTGGCACTGGACTTGGCCGGCCGGCGCCTCGCCAGATTGAAAACGATGCAACGCCTTCAGTCGCCCGCAGCGGTTCAGCGCGGCACCGGCGGCAGCACCGCTTTGTGCAGCACCCGGTACATGGCGGCCTGCTCGTCACTCATCAGCCCCATGCTCTGCAGGCGTGCCACCAACGCCGATTCGCGCCGCTCCAGCCGCTCTGCCAAGGCGCTGAGATTAACGCCGGCCTGATACTGGTCATGCAGCAGGGCGTGGTCTTGCTCGCTCCAGGGCAGTCCGGAGTTGGCCGGCAATCCGGCATCCAGATTGCGCTGGCGCTTTTCGTCCAGGCTGCCACCGCGCCGGCGCGGTGGGGACAGTTCGCCGTCGTCGCCGGCAAATTCTTCCGCCAACGCAAACAGCAGGCGGATCGCCGCCGGCTGATGGGTGACCGATTCTTCCGGCAGCATCTCGCCGGTAAGCGGGTGCAGGCCGTTGGCCAGCGCCTTGAGGGTTTCGCTGAGGGTCATGGCCGCTCCTTGTGGCCCGACAGGATGCCGCCAAAGGTACCCGCACCCGCATCCGGCTGACCAGTGCTCAACCACGCCCGCGAATAAATGACAGCCACCGCCCACTGCCAGGCGGCGGCCGGCTGACCCCGCCCGCTTGCGCGCCCTAACCCACCACAACTGTCGCCTAGAGCTTGGCGATCGACACCTCGGTGGATTTCACGAACGCGATCACCTCACTGCCCACTTGCAGTGCCAGCTCGCGCACGGAACGGGTGGTGATCACTGAGGTGACGATGCCGGCCGGGGTCTGCACGTCGATCTCCGACAGCACGTCGCCGAGTACGATTTCTTTGATGGTGCCGCGAAACTGGTTACGCACATTGATGGCCTGGATGGTCATGCTTTTTCTCCTGTGAAAAACAACAATCGGCGTTACTGCGCCCAATGTAATTGCGACGGTAATGGTGCCGCCGGTTCCGGCTGCAGGTCGCCGGGCTGTTGCGCCAATACCCGCTGCAACACCTGGGCCTCCAATGCCGCCAGTTGTGCACTGCCGCGCTGACGGGGCCGCGGCAACTGGACCTCCAGATCGAGGCCGATGCGGCCGTCCTCGATCAGCAGGACGCGATCAGCCACCGCCACCGCTTCGCTGACATCGTGAGTCACTAGCAGCACGGTGAAACCGTGCTGCTGCCACAACTGTTCGATCAATTGCTGCATGTCGATGCGCGTTAACGCATCGAGGGCGCCGAGCGGTTCATCCAGTAGCAACAACTGCGGCCGATGCACCAGCGCCCGCGCCAACGCCACCCGCTGCTTCTGGCCGCCAGATAGCGCCGCCGGCCACTCGCAGGCACGCTCGGCCAGCCCCACCGCCGCCAGCGCCGCCTGTGCCTGCGGCCGCCAAGCCCCGCGCAGGCCGAGACCGACGTTGTCGATCACCCGTTTCCACGGCAGCAAGCGCGCGTCTTGGAACATCAGCCGGGTGTGCTCCCGCTGCGTCGCTAGGGGCGCGCCGCCGCTGTGTACGGTGCCGGCGCTGGGCTGCTCAAGCCCGGCCAGCAACCGCAGCAAGGTGCTCTTGCCGCAACCGCTGCGGCCCACCACCGCGACAAACTGGCCGGCCGGAATTGTCAGCCCGATGTGCGCCAACACCGACCGCGCGCCGTACTGTTTGCCGACGCCGTCTAATTGCAGCGGCAAGCCGCGTGGCGCCGGCGGCGGGAATCGTGCATTCATCGACCACCTCCACCGACTTGATAGGCCGGATGCCAGCGCAGCCACAGCCGCTCCAGTGCTCGCGCGCCGAGGTCTGCCAACTTGCCGAGCAACGCGTAAAGCAAAATTGCCAGCACCACCACATCGGTTTGCAGGAATTCGCGCGCATTCATTGCCAAATAACCGATGCCAGCATTGGCGGAAATGGTTTCCGCCACGATCAGCGTCAGCCACATAAAACCAAGCGCAAACCGCAACCCAACCAAGATCGATGGCAGCGCCCCGGGCAGGATCACCTGGCGGAATAGGCTGAAACCGGACAGCCCATAGCTGCGGGCCATCTCCAGCAGACCGGCATCAATACTGCGAATGCCGTGGTAGGTATTCAGATAAATCGGGAACAAAGTGCCCAGCGCCACCAAGAAAATCTTCGCCGACTCGTCGATGCCGAACCACAGGATCACCAGCGGAATCAGCGCCAGATGCGGCACGTTGCGCACCATCTGCACCGAGCTGTCCAGCAGCCGTTCGCCCCAGCGCGACAGGCCGGTGATGAAACCCAGCAGCAAGCCGATACCACCGCCAATGGCGAGCCCAATCAGCGCCCGCCAGGTGCTGATGGCCAGGTGCTGCCACAGTTCACCGCTGCTTACCAGTTCGCTGCCAGCGGCCAGCACCGCACTGGGTGCCGGCAAGATGCGGCTCGATAACCAGCCACTGGTGACTGCCAGTTGCCAGCCGCCCAGCAACGCCAGCGGCAATAGCCAAGGGGCGATGCGCGCGGCCCAGCCGCGCCGCGTGTCAGTGCCCATGGCGAGGACTCCGGTCGCGGCCCACGGTTAACGCCGGTCGGCTGCAGCCGCGCCAGCTCCCGGCCCGTGCCAAGCCGAACTGCGACCGACGTGAGCACTGCTGCGGCCGCAGCCGCCGTAGTGAATAAGGTCTATCCCCCATCTCAGTGCTCCCCGTCCGCCGGCGGCGTCCACACTCGCTGCGCCACCGACAGCGGTTTCGGTATCAGCTTCAGCGCGGCGAAGCTGTCGGCAATGCGCTGCTGCGCCGCCACCACCTCCGGCGACAACGGCTGCGCACCGTAGCCTTGGCGCTGTACTGCATTGAGGGTGATGGCGGGCGACAGCCCCAGCAGCGGCGCCACTTGGTCGGCCACCTGCTGTGGCTCCCGTGCCGACCATTCGCCCACCTCGCGGATCGCGGCAATCAGCGTCACCACCCGCTGCGGGTGACGCGCCGCCCAGTCGCCACGGGCGAGGTAGAACTGGTGGTTGTCTGCCAGCCCGGTGGCATCGGCCAGCACCCGCACCGGCAGCTGCGCTTGTGCCGCTGCCAGGTAGGGGTCCCAAATCGCCCACGCATCCACCGCGCCGCGCTCGAAGGCGGCACGCGCGTCCGCCGGCGGCAGGTACACCGGTTGGATGTCACGCCACGTCAGCCCAGCACTTTCCAGTGCGCGTACCAGCAAGTAATGGACGTTGGAGCCTTTGTTGAGCGCCACCTTGTGGCCGCGCAGTTGCGCGAGGTCACGAATCGGGCTGTCACGGTGCACCAAGATCGCTTCGGACGTCGGCGCCGGCGGTTCGTGGGCAATGTAGAGCAGATCAGCGCCGGCGGCCTGGGCGAACACCGGCGGCGTCTCGCCGGCCACGCCCACATCCAGACTGCCCACATTGAGCGCCTCCAGCAGCTGCGGGCCGCCGGGGAATTCCACCCACTGCACGGTGACGCCGAGCGGCGCCAATTGTTGTTCCAAGGTGCCACGGGCTTTGAGCACCACCAGCGTGCCGTATTTCTGGTAACCGATGCGCAGGGTCTCAGCGGCAGCGGCGGCAGGGACGATGACCGTCACCCACAACGCAAGCACCACGGCCAGACGCCGGCGCAGACTTGTGTTGCCCATGGCAACCTCCTGTTGTCTGCAGCGGGAACGACCACCTGCTTGCCCGTTGGCGGGCCAAGTAAGGCGGGAAAAAAACGTTCAGATACTCCAGTGCGCCTGCACCAGCCGCTGGTTAAGCAGGTGCGGTGCAATTGGCGCCGGCCGCTGCCGCAGCGCAGCATCTAGTTGTTCGGCGGCGTGCAGCAGACGCTGCTGCACCTCAGCGCGCGCATGGGCCGGCACGCTGTCGGTGGCACGCACGATATCGCGGTCCACCGCAAACACGCTGGGCAGAATCAAACCTGCCTTGAGCGCGGTGAGCACCGGATTGAGGGCGTAATCCACCGACAGCATGTGGCCGTGGCTACCGCCACTGGCGATCGGCAGCACCACCTTGTCGGCCAGCGCCCGCTCTGGCAGCAAATCCAGCAGCACTTTCAGGCCACCGGCCAGCGATGCTTTGTACACCGGCGTTGCCACCACCAGCGCCTCAGCGGCGGCCACCTGTTGCTGCCAGCCGATCACGGCGGGATGACTAAAATCGGCGTGTAGCAGCGGCTGCGCCGGCAGCTCACGCAGCCGCAACCAGCTCAGCGAGTGATGCTTGGGCGCCAGCGCTGCCGCCACAATTTCCAGCAGCGCTTCAGTGCGCGATGAGGGTGACGGGCTGCCCGACACCAACACGATTTCCATCAATCGTTTCTCCTCTGGCCACCCACCGCGGTGCAGATGGCAGGCCACTATGGTGGCCGCTCTGCCAAAGAAAAAAGAATAAATGATTCTGTTCTTATGCAATCGCTTGGCATAAGCCATCACTGCTCGCGCGCATATGCACAGAAGTAAGCGGTCTTTCCGTGGCGCCCCGCGTGCGCCCTAGCATCACTGCTGCCCTGCCCATTGCGCCGCTGCCAAGGAGATCGGCCATGTCTGTTTCTGCTGCTGCCCACCCGCTCGCCAATGACGTGGTACTGGAGCGCATCCAAGCCGCGCTGCACGGCCTGCGCTACGGCGCGGTGGAGATCACCGTGCACAACGGCCAAGTGGTGGTGATCGAGCGGCGCGAGAAATTCCGCCTACCAGACACCCGCCCGCCCCGTTGACCCAGCGCGCCGGCCCAAGTGCTGCCGCGTGCGGCCCGCTGACCGATCACGCCGCGGTCCCCGCAGGTCTAGCAGTAGCGGTATCAGGACAGCAGCAGTCTGGGTCGCTCTGGGCGTCGCCACTGCCAGAGCGGCATCCACGCCGGCCACTTCGCACGTCACCGCCGCTCTGTACGGCACCCTGAGCCACGCTGCCGTTGGCGCCGCTAAAGGCCGTCTCATCGCTCGCCGATGCGTGCGGCTGTCTCCCAACTCGCCCCCACGGCAACGGGGTGCAGACCACCTCGCCGCCCACCGGCTGCCGTTTAAGCAATTGCCGTCGCCCGCGTCTCTAGCTGCTGCCACGCGCGCAACCGCGACCAACCGCCTTCACGCCGCCCGAATGCGGAGCAAAAAAAAGCCGACCCGTATCTAACGGATCGGCCAGGGCCATGCCGGCCGGACTTACTGCATTCAGTTGTGCTGCATCGCGCGCTTGGATCGGAACAGCGCCGGGATCGACAGCAGGCAGATCACCCCCGGCACGATCGACACCGTCCACGCCACAGTGCTGAGCGCCAGCGGCGTTTGCTCCAGCACTTCGGTGCCGGAACCTTGTTGGAAACCGGCCAGTTGCAAGATCAGGCCGGCCAGGCCGGCGCCCAGCGCCAAACCGATTTTTTCTCCCCAGATCCACAGCCCAGTGAAGGCGCCCTCTTCGGCAATGCCGGTGCGGCTGCGCTGCTGGGCGATGATGTCGGGCACGATGGCGAAGCAGAACAATTGCTGCCCCGCATTGGCAATGCCAAACAGCACGATGGCAAACCAGAAACCAGCGGCGCCATACATCGCCAGCCACAGTGATGCGGTGGCGGCACCATAGAGCACGGTGGCGAGCACAAAGCTGTTGTGCTTACCGAAGTTGCGCGCCAGCCAGGTCCAGCACCAGGTGGTGGCCACCGTCAGTACCGTCAGCCCGAGGAACAGGGTCGGTACCGTGGCCGGGTCATTGCCGAGCCAGTATTTGTCGTAGAACGGCAGCATCGCGGTACTCACCGCCACTGAAATCATCTGGATCACGAACGCCAGCCACAGCCAGCTGAACGCACGGTTGCGGAACGGCGCCAGCATCGAGCCGGAACGTACCTGCGGCTGCAACGGTTTCACCGGTGAACCGCCGGTGCCGAGCACCGCACTGGCCATGCCAGCAAAGGCAATCAGGCCAATCAGCAGCGCCATATTGGCGTAGCCTTCGTGACCGCCGCCGGTGGCGCCCACCAGCCACGGCGCCAGCGCGCCAGCGAGCAGGAAACCGAGTGCCAGCAACGCACTGCGCCAAGCTGCGACCTTGGTGCGCGCATGCGGGTCTTCGGTGACTTCTGCCAGCAGCGTGGCGTAGGGCACGGTGAACAGCGAATAACCGGTGCAGGTCAGGGTGTAGAACGCAATCACCCACACCAAGGTCGATTGCCAATCACCCAGATCCGGCGGCGAAAACATCATCGCGAACGCCACCAGAAATACTACCGAGCCCACTGCCATCAGCGGCCGGCGACGGCCCCAACGGGTGTTCAGGCGATCTGACCAGCGCCCCAGCAACGGATCGAACACCAGCTCCCACAATTTCGGAATCAGAATCCCGGCTCCGGCGGCGCCAGGCGGAATACCGAGAATTTCAGTCATGAAAAACAGCAGCAAAATTTGTGGCGTTAAAATAAAAATTGCCGGCCCCAAACTACCCATGCCATAGGCAGGGGCAAACCAGCGGGACGGCAAGCCGGACGCAGTGCGCGGGGTAGAGGTCACGTTGTTATTCTCCTGGTTCAACACATCGAGACCGACCCCGAGGGTCGGCCGGTTACATCAACAATCCCAGTGCTTTGGCACGGGCCACCGCCAAGGTGCGGCGGTTCACTTGGAACTTGGCATTAATGCGTTTGGCGTGGGCTTTCACGGTATGCAGCGAGATCGACAGGATGTCGGCGATTTCGGCATTCGAGTAACCCTTGGCGATCAGTTCCAATACTTCGTGCTCGCGCTGGCTGAGCAGCGCTTCGGCGCGCTCCGGCGGCGCGTTCTGGGCGCTGGAGTCCGGTTTAGGCAACGCCCGCTCGCTGAACTCGTGCACCGCGTTGAGCTGGGTTTCCAGCACTAGGTTGCGCTGCCCTTGGCGTGCCGCCATCGCCGCAGCAGAGGCCAGCATGCGTTCCGCCTGGCGGATATCGCCGCGCTGGTGACGCGCCTTACCGAGTGCGGTCAACGCCTGGCTGACGATGACTTGGAAGCCGGCGCCTTCCGCGCGCTCCAGCGCTTGCGTCAGCACCTCGATCGCTTCATCAATGGCGCCCTGGGAACACAACGCTTGGGCATGCAGGAAACTCATCAGCGCAAACAATTCCGGGCACGAACTCGGCGGCGTCAGCGCCACCGCGTCTTCGTACTGGCGCCGCATGCGCTCCAGCATCTGCGTCACCGGCAGGTAGTGGCGCGCCTGCAACCACACCCCGGCACTGCCGACGCTGAGCACGCTGCGGTAAATCGATTCGGACACGTCGCGGGTGTGCATGGCGCGCTGCACTTCCGCCAACCGCTGTTGAGCGCGGTCGACATCGCCGGCGCGCGCATCCAGCTGCGCCAGCAACACATAGCTGTAGAAAAACACCGGCGTGCCGGCCGCCATCGACAATTCGCGGCCCTGCTCCAGCGCCGGGCGCGCGGCTGCGTCGTCGCCGATCATCATCAATAGCCAGCCGCGGCGGATCTGTTCCGCGCCGCGCAGCAACGCCGAGCCGCCACCTTGGCCGATCAAGGCGACGATCTGGTCCAGCGCCTGCAACGCGCGGTGCAGGTGGCCGGCCAGTTCTTCCACCTGCGCCTGGTCGAGCAGCATCTGGCATTCCAGCAGCAACTCGCCTTTGCGGCGTGCCAGCTCAAGCCCCTGCACCTGCAACCGCTGCGCCTGCTCGTGGCGGCCAAGCGCCAGTTCAGCGCGGGTCATGGACGAGAAACACAGGATCATTTGCGTCCAGTCCTCGTCCTGCTCCAGCGCTGCCAGCGCTTGCAGACCGAGGTTGCAGGCTTCTTGGGCCTGACCGCGATGCAGTGCCACTTCGGTTTGCAGCGCCAGCCGGGTGCCGTCCCAGCCGCTGTCTGGGAAGGCGTCCAGATAGCGCTCCGCCAATTCCAGCCGGCCGCCCATCACCAGCGCGCGGGTGGCGATGCGTAGCGCCGCCGGCTGACCGGCAAAATCATCCACCTGCAGCTGGCGCAAGCCGGCCAGCAGCGGTGACAAGTTGTGTTCGGAAAACAATTTGTGCAGCGGTACCTGCGCCAGCGCGCGCACTGCACGCGGAGCATCCGGCACCCCCAGCGCGTAGCCAAACGCGCTCAGGTGACGGCCGGCCAGTGCTAGCCATCCGGCGCCAGCCAGCAGCGCATCTTCTTGGTGCGGATAGCGTTCGCGCAGTACCGAGCGCAGCGGTTCATAGAGCGTGAAGCGTTCGGTGCTGCCCGGCAGCGTGCGCAAAAACGCCTGTTGTGCCAGCAGTTCCTGCAACGCGCGCGCCTCACCAGACAGGAACGCGCACAGCGCGCTGTCGACAAAGGGCGCGTGGGCAATCACCTGCAGCAGCTGCTGGCTGTTCGGGGCCAACGGTGCCAGCACTTCTTGGTCAAGGTAATCGAGCAATTGCGGGCAGCGATGCAGTTGGGTGTGGGCCAGCAGCTCGCGGCCGGTCTGCGCGTACAGGAACAATCGCAGGCCGGCGGCCCAACCGTCGCTCTGTTCATGCAGACGGCGGGCACAAAAATTCTGCCGCGGTGCCACCGCTGCCAGCAGCTCGCCGACTTCGGTTACCGTCAGCGCCAACGCTTCGCTGCCCAGTTGCAGCAACTGGCCATCCAGCAGCAGTCGGCTCAGCGGCCACTGCGGCTGGCTGCGGGTGGTCACCAGCCACTGAATACTGCCGTGCTGTACCTGTTCCAGCAGCCAGGCATCGCTGTCGTGATCGCGGCAGTAGCCGTCCAGCACCACCAAGGTGTCGGTGCGAGCCGCCAATGCCGACGCCAGACTGGCGCCGTCATCGTCCTGCGGCAGACACAATGCCTCGCCCAGCCGTGCTGCCAACTGCGCCGCGCTAAGCGGCTGACGCGGCAGCGCCACCCACACCACCGAGGGCGCATGGCCGAGCTGGGCAAACTGGTGCGCCAGCACCGTTTTACCGAAACCGGCCGGCGCACACAGCAGGCGCAGCCGCAGTGGCCGTTCCGGTGCCAGCGCGGTCAGCAACCGCTGCCGAGTAATGGCACCATCGAGCACACTGTGGGGGCTGGGGCACAACATGGCACTGTCTCCTCGCATCCGGCGCCGACACGGCACCACTCAGATTCAGTCCTCGCAGGACACCATCAGGCCGCAGCCATCCGGGCCGGTGAAACCATCCAGCAGCGCGAAGAAGGCATCCGGATCCACCGCTTGCTCCGGCGACAACACTCCGTGGCCTTGGATCGCACCCTGCTGCAACAGCGGCAGGAACAGTGCCAGCGGAATGCCGGTCACCGCACTCATGCCGCCAGCCGGCACCTGACGCAAGGTGGCGCCAACGCGGCGCTCACGGCCGTCCTTGGTGCCTTGCGCAAACGCCATAATGCCGATGGCATTGTCGTCTTCGCCTTCCATCAGCCGCTCGCGCCGCTGGTCACGGCCGCCGTCGCTCATCAGCACCGCCGCCGCTTGGTCCACCGTCATGGCGCCGGCACGCACTTGGTCCGCCAGCGCACGCAGATCGTCCACGAGAACTCCGACGCCAAGCATACCGTTCATGCAATTGCGCAGCGCTGGGAATCGGCGCGGGAAGGTCACCGCTTCTGGATGGCCGATACTCCAAAGATCCAGCGGCCCGTAACCGGGGTAGTTGAAGCTGCGCTGCTCCAGCGGCAGGCGTTCTTCGACATTGCCGTCCTGCACCAGCGGGATGGTCTCGGTGAGGCAGTGCACCAGATGTACGGCAGCCGCATCGGCGCTGGCGCCGGCTTCGCCTTCCTCAAAGAAGCCGTCGTCTTCGTTGTGGGCGTTGGACAGTCGCCAAGCGGAGTACAGGGTGTGAATGTCGTCCAGTTGCTGGGCGGCTTTCATAGCCAGCATGTTGGCGATACCGGGGCTGGCGCCTAGGCCAATCACAGCAGTGATGCCTTTGTTGGCGGCCTGTTCGTGCAGCGCCAGCATGTCCAGCGTCGGCTGCCAGTCGTCACAGATGTCGCAGTAGTGCTTGCCTTCATCAATGGCGGCTTGCAGCACCGGCACACCGAAACGGAAGAACGGCCCGGCGGAGTTAATCACCACATCGCACTCGCGGATCGCTGCGCGCAGGTCGGCGCCGTCGGTAATGTCGAGGAAGCGCGCCGAAAAGCGTGGGTCATTCAGCGACGCGGCGAAGCGCCCGGCGCGTTGGTGGTCGATACCAGCCAGCACCACTTGCTCAACGAAATCGAAGGTTTTCATCGCCCGCACTGCGGCGCGCCCCATGCTGCCGCCACCGCCGATCGCCAATACTTTCACACTGTTTCTCCTTGAGGTTGTCAGCCGGACCGCCGGGCCCGGATACCGGATACCGCCGGCGCGGTCAGAAGCTCATGCCCACGCTGAGCGACACAAAATCGCGGTCCACCCAGGTGTTGTAGCGGCCGCCGAAGTAGTCTTTCACCGTCACCGTGGCGCTGTAGCGATCGCGGTAACGGGCGCTCACGGACAGCTCGATGGACTTCGCTTCTTGGTTGAAATTGGGGCCCCAGCCATGCATGTCGTGGGTCCACACCAGCATCGGGCGCAGCCCGACACCGCCGCCCACATCGGCGAAGTCAGCAATAAACGCCGAGCGGTAGCCCCAGGAGTCGCGGCTGTGGAAGCCATCACCGTTGCAGTGCTGCGGGTTGTCGGTGTTGAGCAGCGTTTCGCACAGCCCCGGCACGCCCACTTCACCGTAGCCGTAGATCGAATCGCGCCCGAAACGCACTGCACCGGGGCCGGTCTTGAGGTCGCTGATGTGGTTCCACGCCACCTCGCTCATGAACAAGAACCAATCGGCGCCGAACGCGCCGGGCAGAAACTGGCTGAACGCCAACTGCACTTGCGACACCGGCAGACGGCGGTAACCGCGCAGGTGCTTGCCCTCGGACACCGCATCGCCGTTAAGCACGGTGGGGCTGATCGGCGCGCCGATGGTCTGCTGCGCAATGGCGTCAATGCCCAATGCGGTGTAGGTCAGATCGGTACTGTTTACCTGCAACGGCATGTTCGGTCGCAGACTCAGCTCACCGGAAAAGCTGGTGGCGCCCTCGGCCAATTCAGTGCGGAAGGTGGCCGCGTACAGCTCGATGCTCTCCGGGTAGTCGACGGTGTAGCCGGCCAGCGGCGAGTTGCCGACCAGGTTGGGATCGAACTGCGGATCGGTCACATCCAGCACGCTGCTGGCGATGGTGCTGTAGAACGGTGAGCGGCTGTGATAACGGCTGGCGATCAGGCCGAACTCGGTATCCTTGAGGGCGGCTTCTTTCCAGCGCAACGCCACGCCGTACTCACCACCGTCCTTGGGGGTGTTGTCGGCGTAACGGGGGATGTAGAGGTAATCGGGATCATTGGGGCGGAAATCGCTGCCGTAAATCAGGTTGCCGGTGACGCAGCCGTCCTGCACCACTTCGGTGGTGGCGAAGAAGGTGCCGCAGTTGCTGACCGCCATTTTCTCCCAGCCGAACTGGTAGAACAGGTCGACGCTGACGTCGTTACCGAGTTGCTGGGTCAGGTACACCATCGGCGCCGGGATCAGCGTTTCTTCGAGGATCATGCCTGGACGGCGGTAGGCGTTGCCGTTGTAGGCATACAGATCATTGAGCGCGTGCGTGTAGTCGTCGTTACCCCATGTCACCACTTGGCGGCCAACGCGGATTTCACCGTCTTGACCGCCCAACTGCCAGCGGGCAAAAGCGTAGGCATCAAGCAGCTCAATGCCGGAGGTGCGCGCGTAACGGTAACGGCCACTGTTGCTGATGTCATACAGGCGCTGGTGACGGTCCTGCTGCTCGACGTCGTACCACCACTGGCCACGCACGAACAAGCCGACATTTTCGTATTCCAGCGTCAGCCCGTGCAGGCCCTTAAACACCTGGGTGTAGACATCACCTTTGTTGAAGTTCAGCCGGTGGTCATCGGACGACAACGTCGATGCGGTGCCGCCGTTGCCGACGCCGATCAGCGATTTATCCGGGTTGCTCAGCGCCCAGCCGATGCCGGCACTGATGTGATTATCCAGCTCTCCGCGCAGGTCACCGCGCTCGAATTCAAACGCCAGCGCCGGGGTACCGGCCAGTGCCACGGCCAATACCAGCGCGTGGTGACGGCACAGCGGCCGAGACATTGTTGTTATGGTCATGGTGCAGCCTCATCGTGGAACCAGACACGTCGATGGGGTGCAGCGTCTCAGTGGCAGCCATGGCGTCGGTATTACCCCCAGGGGGTATTCACACCCCCCTCTTTCCATGGCCCAGACCTACTTTGGTAAAAACCGGTGAAACACGCGCCGTTGCTGGCGTTCAGCGATGCGGGAAGCGCTCGGGGCGGGCACAGGGAGGTGATAAAAACAGCGTCTACCGGAGTGCGGTGAGCATGACGGTCGGCAGTGTTACCGGGTGCGCGGCGGTCGACGTTACCGGGCTACCCACCCGGCCGCCGTCGAACGCCCCGAAGTAACTCCCGGTAACGCTCGATCACTCGCTGGTACTGGCAGTACTGAACGCTTGCGACACGTAACGGGCACGGCGCAGGCGCGCGGTGAGGCTGTCGAGCAGGTCGCCGCTGATGGAGGTCGGCACCAGCACCGCTTCGATTTCCAGTTCTTCTTCACCGAATGGGTTGATGTCCACATCGCGCAGCGGAATGTTGGCGGTTTCAAACACGGTTTCCAGCAGCGCCAGCGCTTGATCGCGGTGCTCGCGCGGGGTGATTACACACACGGTGTAGGTGGCTTCCACAGTTTCCACGTCAATCGGCTGGCGATCGATGCGGTTCACCACCGGCCGCAGCAGCGTGTTGGCCGCCAGCACGAACAAAGCACCGAGTAGCGCTTCAAGGATCAAGTCGGCACCCGCTGCGGTGCCCACGGCGGCCGAACCCCACAGCGTGGCAGCGGTGTTGATGCCGCGCACGTTGCCTTCCTCGCGCATGATCACGCCGGCGCCGAGGAAGCCGACCCCGGACACCACGTAGGCGACGATGTGCAGCGGGCTCGGGGTGCCGCCATGCAGTTGGAAAAAGCGCACGCCGACATCCACGAACAGCGCGGCGCCGACACACACCAACACGTTGGTGCGCAGCCCGGCGGTCCGTTGGCGCACCTGCCGTTCCAGCCCGATGATGCCGCCGAGCACGAACGCCACCAGCAGACTGACGGTGGTGTCGGCCAAGGACATGAGATTGATATTGGCAATGCTTTGCATGCGAGCATGCTCCCTTGGCTGAATGACAACCGCATGAATAAAAAAGGGCCGGTGATACCGGCCCTTGTAACCCGGTACCCGCGCCGATCAGTTGGCCACCAACAAATCGCCAAGGAACAGGTAGGCAAAACCGAAGTAGATGAACACGCCCACCAAATCCATCACCGACGTGATCAACGGCGAGCTGAGCGTCGCCGGGTCGGTGCCGATGCGACGCGCCAGGAACGGCAGCATGGCACCCACCACGCCGCCGATCACGGTGCACGCCAACATCGACAGGCCGACGGTGGCCAACACTTCAATGCCGACGCCCTTGGAGAAGTAGGCCAGCACCGCTTCCAGCAAGCAGATCACCACGCCCATGGTCAGCGCCACCGGCAATTCGCGCTTGATGACAAACCAAATATCCTTCCAGCGCAACGTCAACTCACCCAACGCCATGGAGCGAATCACCAGCGTGGCCGACTGGCTGCCAGTATTGCCGCCCATGTCGACGATCGGTGCGATGAACGCCGCCAGCACCAACACTTCGCTGAGGATGTCCTCCTGATGAGACACATAGGTGCTGGTGATGACGCCGAAGAACGTCAGGATCACCAGCCAAAACAGCCGCGTTTTGACGATCTTGCCGAAGCTGGATTCACGCAGATCGAGGTCGTCCCCTTCCAGCGTGGCGCTGCCGCCGAAGCGTGACAGCGAGGTGGCATCCTGCTCTTTCTCGATGTCCATGGCGTCGTCCACGGTGACGATGCCGATCATGCGCTGGCCGCCGTTGATCACCGGCACCGCCAGCAGGTCGTAGCGACGGATCAACGCAGCGGCCTGCTCCGCCGGCCATTCGGCACGGGCGTAGATCGGATCCGGCCGCATCAGGTCGGCGATGTTCTGCTCCGGCGCCGCCAGCACCAGCTCACGCAGCGACAGCGTGCCGAGCAGCCGTTTCTGCGCGTCCTGCACGTAGACCACATAGATGGTCTCTTTAGCCGGTGCGTGGGTGCGCAGGTAAGCCAACGCCTGGGCGGCGGTGCTGTCGGGGCTGACCACGGCGTAATCGGACGAGGTCACTGCGCCCACCGAGCCATCCGGGTAGGACGCCATTTTCAGCAGATCCTCGCGCTCCACCTTGGCCATCGCCGGCAGCAGCTGGTTCTGCGCGGCATGGCTGAGACGGTTGAAGATGTCGGCGCGATCATCGGACGGCAGGTGCTCGAACAGCCGCACCACGGTGTCCTTCGGCATGATGCCGATCAGCGCATCCTGCTGCTCTTGCGGCAGGTAGGAAAACAGGCCGGCGCGCTGGGTTTGCGGCAGTGCCATCAGCATGTTCATGACATCGCGGATCGGCTCATCAGCGAGCGCATCGGCAAGGTCGGCATGGGGGGTGTTGAGTACCGCCAGCGCGAACGCGTGCACGTCGCCGGCACGCAGGGTCATTTTCAGGCGGTTGAGCAAGTCATTGCGGTTCATTGTCGTTCTCCTTCCAGCTCCGGCGCCGCACTCAGTGCAGGAACGCCGGGCTCACCACCACCACACCCAAGGTCAGGGTGCGCTCTTCGTGCCAGCGGCCCACCGGGGCGCCGAAGCTGACATCCAGCTGCAAGCGGTCGGCCAGCAGTTCATGGCGCGCGCCCAGCTGCCAGCTTGGACGCTGGCCGCCGAGGCCGAACATCTCCGCGCCGATGTGGGTCTGCGGCAGCCATTGCCATTCCAGCGCGCTGCCCCAGTTGGCACGGGTTTCCCAGCCGTGATCCTCGTCGCGGTGATGAGTCACACCCAAGTTCACGTGCGCCACCAGCGCCTCGCCCTGTAGCGGCACACTGGTAATGCCGTTGAAGGTCATGTCGCCGAGCAAGTCGTCGTGGATGCGGCGGTCGCGGTCGCTGCCCAGTGACAGCGCAAAGCCGGGGGCTTGATCGGACAGGTCGCGCAGCTGGTGCTTTACCTGCCAAGCGGTCAGGTGGGTGTCGTCGTCATCATCCCAGCCGACGCCGAATGACAACTCGGTACGCTCCACCGGCGTGCAGCCCGGGTTCAGCCAGTAGGCCGGCGCGGTATGGCCGTCATGGCGTACTTGCTCAGTCCAGGCTTCCAGTTGGCAGGCCCCGGCATCGATCACACCGGCGTCGTCGGTATTCCATGGGCGCCCGGCTTGGGCAGACAGCGGCAGCAACGCCGCAGAGGCAGTCAGAGAGAGAGAGGTCAGGCGTGCGGTGGCACGGATGAAGGCTGCCCGACGGGCGGCGCGATCGGCCGCGTGGTGGAAATCAAACATGGTGCATCTCCCTCCGAATCATTTATCGGGGGCGGCACCGGCCTGATTAAAGGCGTGCGTCAGCCTCCGATAAATAATCCGGATTCTTAAAATGAATTTTGGCAAAACAATAAAATCGACAACTGCCAGGTTCGGGGTCCATAACGGCCTCCATCAACGTCATCGGTAGCACCGTCATCGCACGGACGACGGGCACGAGTTCACTACGGGCAAGACCCCGAAGCACATGGACGGACCACAGAAAAGCACTGCACGGCTAGGCCGAATCAGTGGCTATGCGTCTTTCAGAGGAAGGTACGAACGAAGGAAGGGTGTGACTTCGACGTGCCGCCTCGCGCTCCCGGCGCGATCACGGCAGTGTTGCTGCGCGTTATCTTGCCGAGAAGGTGCAGGCCCAGGCCTGCTGACAACTGTGACTCGAACAAGTGCCCACTCTGGGGGCCTCCGCAGTAATTAACACGCGGCGGATTATACGCATCTGCAACGCGGGCGCAATTGATCGCGACATTTTTTTATTATTCAGTTTAATTATTTCAATGGCAGGCCACCCCGTTGTTGGAAAGTGCGCGGCGCACAACGGTACCAACGGCGGAAGGCGGTGGAGAAATTACCCGCATCTTGGTAGCCGAGCGCTGCCGCCACCTGCCCCACCGGCTCGCCCGCCAACAACAACTCCGCCGCCCGCCGTTTACGCGCCGCTGTCTGCAGGGTCTGCAAGCGGGTGCCGGCGCGCTGCAGGCGCCGGCGCAAGGTGCGGGTGGATAGATGCAGTTGCGCCGCCAGCGCATCTTGGTCGAGCAACTGCTGCTGTTCACACAGAGCCCGCCACAGCAGCACTTGCACGGTCACCAGCAGCGGATCGCCCTGCTGTGCCGCCAAGGTGCGATGCAGCTCGCGGTCCGCGTGGGCGGCCAGCGACGGGTTGGCGGTCAGCAGCGGTGTTTCCAGGCCGTGGCGCTCGAACAACAGGCGGTGCTCAGCGGCCCCAAAGCGCACGCTGCCAAACCACTCGGCAAACCGTGGCGCTGCGCACGGCGCCCGCATCAACTGCGCTTGCACCGGTCGCACCGGCACCCGCGCCGTGCGCACCAAGCCATCCACCAGCACCGCCATGAACGCTTCTACCGCGGCCGGATGAACGCTGTCGGGCGCACCGCTAGCGCGGATGACCAGCGCGGTGTGGGCACCGCTGTGTTGCAAACAGACCTCAACGCTGTCGGACACCAGCCGGTAGAACGCCACCACCCGGTGCAACGCCTCACGCACCGTGGCACTGGACACCAACGCCACCCCCAGCGCTTGGAAATAGGTAGGGCTGAAATGGGCCGGCACATCAAGCGCGAAGGCCGCATCACCACTGGCTTGCTCTGCGCTTTGCCAAAGCCGCGTCATCGCCGCCACCGGCACCCGTGCCATCGGATCGCACTGGCGCGCACGCGCCAAGCCGGCCGCCGCCGCCAACGCGTCGGCATCAAGCCCACGTGCCTGCAAAGCATTGAGGACCGCGTGAAGCCACACGGCGATGGTGGTGCTGCTCATGATGTTGGCCACTTTGCACAAGTTTTTGGCCAACGCTAGCAAGAGTTCAGCGACGGCGCCATCCAGACTCGGAGGCCACTATGGACCACTTGGGGAGAATCACCGTGTCCGGCTTGCCGTCCTTCCAACCGAGTTTACGCCCGCTGTTGCTGGCCACCGCCGTCGCTCTGGCCCTCAGTGCCTGCGGCGGCTCCTCGTCTTCGCACCGCAGCACGACAGCGCCGACGCCGGTGCCGCCGCAGCTAGTGCTGCCCGGTGCGGGCGAGCAGTTCGCACACCACATTGCTCTCGACCATCACCCGGATGCTGTGCGCCAACACCTGATCACCCGCGGCAGCAGCATCCACCCGGTACTGGACGAGCTGTTGCTGCCGGTGGTCACACCGCCAGCGCAGGTGTCGCAGTGGCAGCCGCAGGGCCCCCGGCTCGCGGCACCGGCCGACCCGGTCTGGGGCGGACGCGGCGCCTACCGCACCCTGCACGCTGACGCGGTCAACAGCGACACCGTCCACACTGCTATCGCCCAGCCGATGCAAGCGTCGTGGGTAGCAGAATCAGAGTTGTACCTGCCGGAGGGCGCCACCTTCGATGACGCCGGCAACGGTTATGCCGTGCCCACTGACCCTAAAGAAGACGTGTGGCTGGTGAAATTCGATGGCCGCACGGGTGCCCGGCTGTGGGCCATGGGCGGACGGCAGTTCGGCCAAGGCGGTGCACCTATTATTCTCAATCATCCGCAGCAACCGGGTGAGCACATCATCATTGCTGCCAGCTTCGACCAAGTCATGGCGGTGGACAGCCACGGCAACCTGTTGTGGGCCACGCCCACCGGACTGCCGCGTGATCCTGGCCGCAGCACCGTACTGTCGCGTTCGTTCGGCGCCAACTACCACCCCGCCACCGGCAGCATCCTGACCGTGTTCGGCAACGGCGCGGTGGTCGGCCATGCGCTGGCCGACGGCCGGCTGCTCACACCGACCGCCTATCAGCTGCCGGGCAGCCCGCCGCCGCGGCCGCCGATCGAAGTGAAGCCGGAACTGTTCATGGCTGAGCTGGAAGGCATTATCGGCCACCTGTTCAACGATCTGCAGAGCTTTGCCGATATCACCAACCTGATCCTCGGCGGCGATGTGGAAGTGGCCAACTACTTCAGCATCCACCCAGTCACCGGCCAAGTAGTGATTGCCAGCACCGCGCCGGATGAGGCCGACGGCTACCGGGACGGTGTGTCCGAAAAAGGCGCGCTGTACGGACTGGCAGTCAGCACCAACAGTGACGGCTTGCTGCAATTTAATGTCCAGTGGCAGCAGCATTTCGACGGCGGCAGCGCGTCGACACCGGCCCTGAACGCCACCGGCGATCGTATTTACGTAGCTGATGACGCCGGACTGGTGATCGCTGTCAACGCGGCCACCGGCCAGCGCATCTGGGAGGCCGACACGCACGCTGGACAGGTGGTGGGCTCGATCGCGGTGGACGATGAGCGCCAGGAAATCTACGCCGCTACCGGCACTCACATCATCAAGTGGTTTGATCAAGGCCACTGCGCTGGCGATGGCCAGCAGTGCGGCCAGCCGGCGTGGCGCAGCAACCTGCCCGGCGTGTTTGACCTGAGTCCACTGACTGACGGTAGCGCCAGTACCGCACTGCACCAGCGGCTCGGCGCCTTGCTGACACTGGTAATGCGCGGTCAGGGTAACAGCCAATTCAGCTACCGCACCGACACCGCCAACATGGTGCTCGCCGGTGTCACCGCCAATGGCATTGTGGCCCAGGCCGGTTTCGGCTGGGAGGCCGGCCCCGGCCGGGTATTGCCATTCCAACTGGCGCAGGTGGTACTGGACCGCGCCGATGGCAGCGTGCTGCACAGCACACCAGCGCTGGAAGAGAGTGTGGCGGTGATGTCCTCGGCCAACAGTGGTGATCTATACATGGGCAACTCGCCGATCCGCCGTGTGCTGTCAGATGCACTGATCCAACGCGCGGGCACCACCTTGCAGCTGGAGAGCTTCGCCGAGTTCGGCTATCGCGCTTACGGCGGCATCACCCGCTTCGGGCTGTCCACCGCCAGTCATCAATGGCGGCGCATGGTCGATGATTTGCTGCGCGCGATGACGCTGCGGTTGGAGAACCACCGCGATAGCGCCGCTGATCCAGGCTGGCACAGCGATGCCGTGGACGCCAACTTCAATCAGGTCAGCCTCTTGCTGGCACAGCTGCCGGACGCTTTGGCGGTGGGTGAGCAACTCGGCGAGTTGGGCGCTGACGCGGCGCGCTACCAGCAGCTGCAAGTCGACCTCGCCGACGCGCTGGCGCGCCAGCATCTGGCTGATGCGCTGGCCGCATTGGCGGCGCTGTGATGGCCATTGAGGAGCACACCATGACCGCTCGTTTGATAACCTCGCTGGTACTGCTCGCCGGTGCCCTAAGCGCGTGTTCGGACGGCGCCCCGGCGCCGTCCGCCAACGCCGCAGCCCAAGCCGAACTGGCCGCTCACAGCGCCGAATTCCGCCGCGAGCTAATCCATGTCACCGAGGGCGTGCATGTGGCGGTGGGCTTCGGCCTTGCCAACAGCATCCTGCTGGAAGGCGGCGACGGCATCGTCGTGGTCGACACGCTGGAAACCCGGGAGCAAGCTGCCGAGGCACTGGCAGCGTTTCGCACCGTCACCGACAAGCCGCTGGCCGCCATCGTCTATACCCATAACCACGTCGACCATATCTTTGGCGCCGGCGCCTTCGACCCCGACGGCCAGGTGCCGGTGTACGCCCACCGCTCCACGGCGCGCTATATCCATGACATCGTCAATGTGATCCGGCCCGTGATGGCGGTGCGTTCGGCGCGCATGTTCGGCAGCCACTTGGAAGGCAGTGCGCTGGAAAACGCCGGCATCGGCCCCTTCCTCGGCATCAACGCCGAACGCCACGTGGATCTGCGCCTGCCCACCGAAACCGTGGACCGACAGCGCGTGGTGCAGGTGGCAGGACTGACGCTGGAACTGCACCACGCCCCCGGCGAAACCGACGACCAACTGTTCGTGTGGCTGCCGCAGCAGCGCACGCTGCTACCGGGCGACAACTTCTACCGCGCCTTCCCCAACCTCTACACGCTGCGCGGCACTCACCCGCGCGACGTCGACCAGTGGGTGGCCAGCATCGACCACATGCTGGAATTCCCAATCGAGCACTTGGTGCCGTCCCACGGCCGGCCACTGCACGGCGCCGAGGCGATCCGTAGCGCGCTCACCGACTACCGCGATGCGATGCAATATGTGCACGACCAAACGGTGTACTGGATGAACCGTGGCCTCACTCCAGAACGCATCGTTGAGCAGGTGCAGCTGCCGCCGCAGCTGGCCGCGTCACCTTACTTGCAACCGTTCTACGGTCAGGTGGACTGGTCGGTGCGCGCCATCTTCGACGGCTACTTGGGTTGGTTCAGCGGCGATGCCACTGATCTGGCACCGTTGCCGCCAGCAGAACGCTCCGCCTTGCTGGCGCAGTTGGCCGAGCGCGACACCCCCCTCAAGCAGGCGCTGGGCGATGCAATTGCCGCGCAGCAATGGAGCTGGGCCTTGCAGCTGGCGCGCGCGCTCAACGATTTGAATCAACAGGATCAACAGGTCCGCAACTGGCACGCGCACGCGCTGACCCGGCTCGGCGAGCAGAGCCAAAATGCCAACGCCCGCCACTACTATCTGACCCAAGCGGAAGAAGTGCTCAACGGTTTGCAACCCGGGGTGCGCACGCCGGTGGAGGCGGCCACCGTGCACAGCATCCCGCTGGCGCAATTGTTCACCTCGATGCGGGTGTCGCTGAACGCTGAACGCGCCGGGCAGCGCCAGCTGACGGTGGCGTTCGAATTCACCGACTCAGGCGAGGCCTGGCACCTAACGCTGCGCAATGGCGTGCTGGTCGTGAAGGAAGGCCGCACCGAGCGGGCGGACATCCGCCTTGCGTTGCCGGCCTGGCTGTGGAAGGAGGTCAGTGCCCAACTGCGCAACCCCGGCGTCGCTTTCCTGCGCAGCGATGTGCGGCTACAGGGATCGCTGGCAGAGCTGGTGGGTTTCCTGCGCTTGTTCGACCCGATGCAGTGACCGAACGGGGCCTGTGTTGTCGGCACAAAAACAGGCCCCGTGCCCGCACCACCGTACCTGTTTCGCCATACCGCTTTACCCGGCGCCCCGCTTCTCCGTATCATCCAATACTGACCTTTTGGACAGTGAATTTGGAACCATGGAGCTGATCGCCAAACTCTCGTTGCTGGCCGATGCCGCCAAGTACGACGCCTCCTGCGCCAGCAGCGCGGCGCCGAAGCGCAACTCGCGCAACCGCGAGGGCCTCGGTGCGTCCACCGGCGGCGGCATCTGCCACAGCTACACGCCGGACGGCCGCTGCGTGGCGTTACTCAAGATCCTGCTGACCAATTTCTGCCTGTATGACTGCCAGTACTGCATCAACCGCCGCAGCAGCGATGTGCCCCGCGCCCGCTTCAGCGTCGATGAAGTGGTGCGGCTGACGCTGGACTTCTACCAGCGCAATTACGTCAGTGGGCTGTTCCTCAGTTCCGGCATCATCCGCTCGCCGGATTACACCATGGAGCAACTGGTGGCAGTGGCGCGCAGTTTGCGCGAGCAACACCAGTTCCGCGGTTACATCCACCTGAAGACCATCCCCGAGGCGGACCCAGCGCTGGTGGCCGCCGCTGGCCGCTATGCCGATCGCGTCAGCGTCAATATCGAGCTGCCGCGGCAGGAAGGACTGCAGCGACTGGCACCAGAGAAAAGCCTGTCCACCATTCATTCGGCCATGGGGGTCATTCACCAAGCCGGCGAAACCCACCGCCACGCCACCCCCAGCTTCAGCGGCCGTAAACCGGCACGCTTGGCACCCGCTGGCCAGAGCACGCAAATGATCGTCGGTGCCGACGACAGCAGCGATGCGCAGGTGCTGACCACCGCCGAAAACCTGTATCAGCGCTTCAAGTTGCGGCGCGTGTACTACTCGGCCTACAGCCCGATCCCCGGCGCCCCCGGCACCGTGCCGCACCAACCGCCACCGCTGCTGCGCGAACACCGTCTCTACCAAGCTGACCATCTCATCCGTCTGTACGGCTTCGGCGCGGGTGAATTGCTGGCCGGCACCACCACGCTGGCACTGGATCTAGACCCAAAACTGGCCTGGGCGCTCAACCACCGCGACCAGTTCCCGGTGGACCTCAACCTTGCTCCCGAACAGCTGATTGCGCGCGTGCCCGGTATTGGCCTGCGCAGCGCCCAGCGCCTAGTGATGCTGCGCAGGCGACGGGCGGTGTGTTTCGATGATCTGGTGCGACTGCGCTGCGTGGTACGCAAAGCGCAGCCATTCATTGTCACCCGCGATTACCGGCCTTCGAGGGCCGAACCGGAGTCGGCACGCTTGGCACGGCAACTGCGAGACCCGGTGCCAGAACAACTGGGGCTGTGGGGATGAGTCTCGCACCGGTGACAGCATTGCCGCCCAGGCCAGCGACGCACCACTCGGCCAGTGCCGACCGATGAGCTGGACCGGCCACGCCGCTGATTTCAACGCTTGGCGCGATCAGGCGCGGGCGCTGTACCGCGCGCAGCTGCCGCCGCACCAAGTGCATTGGGACGATGCCGCGCAGCCCAGCCTGCTCAGCGACGGCGGCAACTTGCCGGCGCCGGTGCGCGCTGGTCCGCGGGTGCCCAAAACACTGTTAGCACAGCTGGAGCGCGCCGCCGCCTGCCGCATCGAACAGCGCTGGAATTTGCTCTACCGGGTGCTATGGCGCGTCGCCGAAGGTGACCGCAGTGCCATGTTGGCGGGCGATGCCGATGGCAGCCAGCTGGTGCAGCGCCTCACCGCGGTGCGGCGCGAGGTGCACCACATGCACGCCTTTGTGCGCTTCCAGCCCGCTCCCGACGGCCTGCCGCTGGACCTGATCGGCTGGCACCAACCACGCCATCAAATACTGCGCTGGGTCGGCGACCACTTTCACGGCCGCCTTGGTCGTCGCCGCTGGCTGCTGGCCACCCCGGACGACGGTGCCTTGCACGGTGATGGCGAGCAGGTGCATTGGCTGGCACAGTGCCCGCCAGATTGGGCCTCCGCTGCACGCGGCGCTGCCGGCGAAGGCGATCCGATGTGGGAGCGCTATTTCAGCAGTACCTTCAATCCCAACCGCCTCAATCCCCAAGCACAGTTACGCCACATGCCGCGACGCTTCCTCGCCGCGCTGCCGGAAGGTGCGCTCAGCGCCCGGCTGATCCAGGCCACGCGCCGGGGAGCGGCCCCGGAAGTGGTTCGCAGCGGTGCTCCACTGCGCATCAAGTCAGCGCCGCCCGCCGAGGCAGAGCCTGCAGAACCGCACCGCGACAATCAGGCTGGCCGTGCGGACAAAGACCGCTGAAACCTGGTAAACAAGGGGGGCGGAACCGGTCACCGAGTGGACCCTTGCAGATGTCTTGGCAGACACCAGGGCGCTCAATGCTTGACAGTGCCGCGACGCTCATCGAAAATGCGCGGCCTCGATCAAGGCTACGTAGCTCAGTTGGTTAGAGCACAGCACTCATAATGCTGGGGTCGGTGGTTCAAATCCACCCGTAGCCACCATATCGAAAAAGGGCTGAACCGCAGGGTTCAGCCCTTTTTTTATGCCGGCTGCCGACTAGCGCAGTTGCGCCGACAGCGCTTGGTATGGCGCCCCCTCGCAGCCCACCAGACTCTCAAACACTCCGCGCTCCAGATAGCGCGCTTGCGGCAAATACTCCCCCATCACATCAGCTTCATCGCCTTGGCGCTCGGTGCGGTAAATCGCGTGCGCGAAGTCCGGCGCAGTCAGTAGGTTACGCATTACCACGAAGCCGCGCTCAGGATCGTCCTGCCCCAGCGGCGCCGCCACGCCAAAACCATCGCCATGTTGCGGCCATGCCAAGTAATTGACGCCGCACTCGGCGCTGGCATTAGCCGGCCGGTCCTCCGGCAGGCTGGTGACCACCACATAGTGATCGTCTTGATCCAAATGCAGCTGACCATCGTGCAGGCAATCCGCCACCGTCAGCGAGAAAAACTCGCTTTGGCACAAGGACCAATAGCGCATCTCCAATGGCGTCCCCTTGGGCGTATTGGACGGTGTGCGGGGCAAGCGCCCATAGAGCACAACCACTGGCCCCAACCCTCGATCCAGGTGGGTGTAGGCGTACTGGTTGTGAGAAGTGGCGTACAGCCCATCCAAACGGGGCGGCCGGTCTCCATCGCGACAGTGCTCCGCCTGCCCGGCAAACGCGCACAGCAGGTTCACCTGCGGATTGAACGCTGCACGGAAGCGCGGCGGATTGCTGGCCGGGCTGGGCATGCCGCGCAGTGCGCTGTACTGCGCCACACTGATCAACTCACCGGCCGGCGGTTTTAGCTGGGCATTTAACTGCGCGCACGCCTGCTCGCCACCGAGGCCGTCCACCCGTACTTCCGGCGGCAGTTCGGCGTCATCAAACGCCTCATCGCTGGGCAGGTAAATACGGTAGATCACCACGACCTCACCCTCCGCGCCGGGCTCGACGTAAAGCGTGTTGGCCGCCGCCGTCTCCGGTTTAGGACCCGCGACTACATGCACCCGGTACGCCATGGACGCCGACGGCTCGTCATCCGCTTGGTTAGCCGCCAACGCCACAAACGGATTGACCGCGCCAGGCAAGGGCGCAATGTCGGTGTCCTGCAGGGCATGGTATTCACGGCCATCCACATAGCTGGTCAGCGACAGCGCGCGGGCCGCCGGGAAGTCACCCTCAAGCGCCACTTCCCGCTGTGCCGGCAAACGGAAGTGAGCGGCCCAATACCGGGCGTGCTTGTCCGGCGGGCTAGCGCTTTCCTCTTCCTCCTCAGCGTCCGTGCCAGGCCCGTACCAGAAACAGGTTTGGGGCGCCGGATCGGGGCCGGGGCCGGGGCCGGGGCCGGGGCCGGGGTCGGGACCGGGATCCGGACCAGGGTCGGGACCAGGATCCGGACCAGGATCCGGACCAGGGTCTGGACCGGGATCTGGACCGGGATCTGGACCAGGGTCGGGACCAGGCTCGGGACCGGGATCTGGACCAGGGTCGGGACCAGGCTCGGGACCGGGATCTGGACCAGGGTCGGGACCAGGCTCGGGACCGGGGTCTGGACCGGGATCTGGACCAGGATCTGGACCAGGGTCGGGACCAGGATCTGGACCGGGATCTGGACCAGGGTCGGGACCAGGATCTGGACCGGGGTCTGGACCGGGATCTGGACCAGGGTCGGGACCAGGATCGGGACCGGGATCTGGACCAGGGTCGGGACCAGGATCTGGACCGGGGTCTGGACCGGGATCTGGACCCGGGTCGGGACCAGGATCTGGACCGGGGTCTGGACCGGGATCTGGACCCGGGTCGGGACCAGGATCTGGACCGGGGTCTGGACCGGGATCTGGACCCGGGTCGGGACCAGGATCTGGACCGGGGTCTGGACCGGGATCTGGACCCGGGTCGGGACCAGGATCGGGACCGGGATCTGGACCAGGGTCGGGACCAGGGTCGGGACCGGGGTCGGGACCGGGATCAACTGGCGCCGCCCATTGCGGCGCCTTCAACTCTGCTTTGAGCCAACTGCAAGCTAAGTCGCCACCGATGCCTGCCACCGTCATCTTCGGTGGCGGTGTAGCGCCGCCGGTTTGCACCGAGGCACGGTAGAGCAGTACCACCTGTCCGTTGGCGCCAGGCTGGGCGTAAAGCACGTTTTGATCGGGGCGGTCCGGTACCGGGCCAAGCATCAACGGCACACGGTACATCGGCACTTCAGCTGCGCCAGCAGGCAACGCGAACGGACCACCGGCGCCGGCCAGCGGCACCAGCTCAGCAGCGTTCAGACGGTGGTCGGGCCGGCCTTCAACGTAGCTGGTCAGTGACAGCTCAGGAGCCATAGCACCGACCAATGCCAGCTCAGCGCCGGGCCACCAGTTGAAATGTGCGCTCCAATAATGACCCAGCGGATCCTGACCGCCGGACGTGCCCGGCAAGCCGGTGCCAAGATCATGCCAAAAACAGGTTTGTGGTCGGTCATCCACACCGGTGGCCAGTGCAGTGCGATCGTCGCCACAGGCGACCAGCAGCAAAGTGGCCAGCGGCCACAGCCGCCATAACGGCAAAGTACTCATGTTGTCCCCCACAACAAAGCGAGGGGCACATCTTTCCAAAGCCGCGCACGGGGCTGAAGGGAAGGCGCGGAAACCGAGTCCGGTTTCCGGTCACAGCGGATTATTTGCGGGTATTGGGCCCAATCGGCATCGGGAAGGCGTGGATGTTGCCATTGGGGCCGGCGTCGAGGATCTTGCCAATGCCCTCTTTTTCCACTTCGTCGATACGGATCACCGCATTGACCGGGATGAACGAGCGCTGCACGCCAGCGAACTCGTTCTTGAGGCGCTCCTCGGACGGGTCCACCACCATCTGGGCACGCTCGCCGAACAGGAACTCCTCCACCTCGATGAACCCGTACAGGTCACTTTGGTAGATGTTGCTGACGTAGATCTCATAGATCTGCCCTTGATTCAGGAAGATCACTTTGTAGATCTGGCGCGGTTGCGTCATGGCTCGGGGTCCACTCACAGTTGGCGGTGATTAATCGGGCGGCGAGCATAGCACATTCCCCCGCCGCCGCGGCGGCCCGGCTGGCCGCGGCCCGTTGCTGTCCTAACAAGCGAACCATGCGGCATTTCGGTGCCACAGGCTTGGTGTGGCGGGGCCGCTTCCGCTAGCCTTGGAGGCTGACCATTGGGGGTCGCTGGATAAGGGAAACACTGCTGATGACGTCCTACGTGACACTTGCTGTTCTACTGCTGGCCTTGGTGCTGTCAGTGGGCGTTTACAACCGCCTGATCACCCTGCGCAACCGCTTTCGCAACGCCTTTGCGCAGATCGACGTGCAGCTGCAACGCCGCTACGACCTGATTCCCAACCTGGTGGACACTGCGCGCGCCTACATGGAGCATGAAGCCGGCACCCTCACCCGCATCACCGAAGCGCGCAACAGCGCCGACAGCGCCCGCCAGCGCGCCAGCCGCGCGCCGGAAGATGGCGTCGCCATCGATGCGCTCGGCCAAGCCGAAACCGCCCTGCGTCGTTCGTTGATGGACTTCAATGCCGTGGTGGAGAACTACCCGGAGTTGCGCGCCAACGAGTCCATCCGCCAGCTGATGGAAGAGCTGTCTTCCACTGAAAACCGAGTCGGCTTCGCCCGCCAGGCGTTCAACGATGCGGTAATGTTCTACAACACCTACCGCGAGCAATTCCCCAACTCGATCATTGCTGGCCTGTTCAAGAGCCGCTTCACGCCGGCCGAACCGCTGACGCTGGACACCCCGGAGGCGCGCCGCGCGCCGCGCGTAAGCTTCTGACCGTTTCGGCATGAGTTTCTTCGAACAGCAGGCGCGCGCCCGCCGCCGCAGCCTGGTGCTAGTGGGCTACTTCCTGCTTGCCGTGCTGCTGACCATGGTGGCGGTGGTGGCTGGGTTCTACCTGCTGCACGCCTACCTAGACAGCAAGGTACCGCCGCTTGGTCCTTGGCTGCGCGACGGCCCAGCGCTGGTAGCCAGTCTGACCGTGCTGGCGGTGGTGGCCGCTGGCTCACTGACCAAGCTGTGGCAGCTGCGCGATGGCGGCGAAGGGCTGGCGCGCCTACTCAAGGCGCGCGCGGTTACTGCTGGCGCCGATGCACCGCAGGAGCGCCAGTTGATCAACGTGGTGGAAGAAATGGCCATTGCCGCCGGCCTGCCAATGCCACGCCTGTATGTGCTCGATAACGAACCTCACATCAATGCCATGGTGGCCGGTTACCAGACCTCCCGCGCCTGCCTGTTTGTCACCCGTGGCGCACTGGAACAACTGCCACGGGACGAGCTTCAGGGCGTGATCGCCCACGAATTCAGCCACATTTTCAACGCCGACATGCGCCTTAACCTGCACTTAGTGGCGCTGTTGGCCGGCATCCTGACCTTGGGCAAGCTCGGCAGCTTCCTAATGCGCAACGCCTTCCACCTGTCCGCGTCCCAGCGCCACAGCCGCAACAGCAACAAGGACAGCGGCGGCGCGCTGTTCTTGGTGGTTGGGCTGCTGCTGGTACTGATCGGCTACCTTGGGCTGCTATTCGGCCGCTTGATCAAGGCGGCGATTTCGCGGCAGCGGGAGATGCTGGCGGATGCCGGCGCGGTGCAATTTACCCGCAACCCGGCCGGCCTCGCCGGCGCGCTGACGCGACTGCGCAACGGTGCCGGCACCGAGCTGCGTTCGGTGTATGCCGAGGACATGAGCCATATGTGCTTCGGCAACCCGCTTGCCGCCCATCGTCGCTGGCTGGCCACCCACCCGGAGCTGGATGAACGGCTGGCCGCACTCGGCCCGCAATGGCTGGCACGGGCACGGGTTTCGGCGCGTCGTGCTGCGACACCGGACCCGCAGCAACCCCAGCCGCACCTGGCCGCGGCCGGCAGCGCTATGGCGTTCAGCGGCGCGGCCGTGGCCGCGCAAGTCGGCACCGTGACGCCGGCTCACCTCGGCTACGCCCAAAGCTTGGTGGACATGATCCCGCCGCCGGTGCGCGCCGGCCTGCGTGAGGCGGACAGCGCCCGCGACATCCTGATGAGCCTGATGGTGGCCAATGCCGGCAGTGCCGGCGCGGGGATGCTGGCGGCACACCCACAGCAGGCGGCGCTGGCACACTGGCTGCCGCTACTGCGTCCGCTCGGGCCGCGCATGCGTCTGCCACTGGTGGATTTGGCGCTACCGGCGTTGCGCGAACAGTCGCTGGACGCACGCCAACAAACGCTGCAGGCGCTAACCTCATTGCTGCGCCAAGACACTGCTTTCAGTGTGTTTGAGTTCACGCTGTTGCAGCTGGTCACCCACCAATTGCTGCCACGGGATGGCCGCAAGGCAGTGCTTTATCACCGCTACGCCGAGGTCGGCCCGGAGCTCACCTTGCTGCTGTCGGTGCTGGTGCACGCCAGCGGCGCCACCGGCGATGCCGCCGAACACTTATTTCAACGCAGCGGAAGAGTGTTGCTGCCGGCCGGCAGCACGTTGCGGCCACGCACCGTGTGCCGGCTGGAATGGCTCGGCGAAGCGCTCAATCGGCTCAACCTGCTGGCGCCACGCTTGAAGCAGGCGCTGGTGCAAG
This sequence comes from Alcanivorax sp. REN37, assembly GCF_041102775.1. Taxonomy (NCBI): domain Bacteria; kingdom Pseudomonadati; phylum Pseudomonadota; class Gammaproteobacteria; order Oceanospirillales; family Alcanivoracaceae; genus Isoalcanivorax; species Isoalcanivorax beigongshangi. The sequence goes on along the minus strand of NZ_JBGCUO010000001.1, from coordinate 912,610 downwards.
CCTGTGCCGACATCGTGCTCACCGACGGCAAAGTGCAAGTACCGGAAGCAGAACTGCTACGCGCGGTGTGCGCCACGCTGGAATGCCCCATGCCACCACTGCTGCCGTCCCCATCACTCGCTGCGGAACGGTAAGTACTGACGGGCGTCGTCACGGTAGTTACGCACTGCCTGTGCCTCGCGCCCGCAGAAGTCCGCCACCGCTTGCTGCAAGCGCGGTTCCCGCAACCAATGCAGCGATGCGGTGAGCACCGGCTCGAAGCCGCGCAGCAGCTTGTGCTCGCCCTGCACACCGGGATCAAAGCTGCGTAACCCGCGCTCAATGGCAAACTCGATGCCTTGGTAGTAACACAACTCGAAGTGCAGGGCGTCCTGCGCTGCCAGCGCGCCCCAATAGCGGCCGTACAATGCGTGGTCATCAAACAGGTAAAGTGCGGTAGCCAACGGCTGCGGCTGCCCCGGCGCGGTGGCCGCCACCATCATCAGCTGCGGCGCTAATCGCTGCTGCACGCTATCAAAGAATCGCGGCGACAAGTAAGGGCGGCGCCCGCGCTCGAAATAGGTCTGCGCATAGCAGGGATAAAACGCTTGCCACCAAGTGGCCGGAATCTGTTCCCCTACCGCCCGTTCGATCTGCAATCCATGCTGGGCACGCTGGCGTTCCTTACGCATGTTTTTTCTTTTTCGTGACTGCAATGCCGCTAGAAAATCATCGAAATTCTGATAATCACGATTGTACCAACGGAAGTGGCAGTCGAGTCGCTCGATCAGTCCCGCGCCGGCCAGCTGCTGGCGCTGTGCCGGCTCGGCAAACAACAGGTGCCAACCAGACGCTTGCCGGGCTGACAGTGCCTGCTCTACTTGTTCCATCACCCAGTCACCGGCGTCACGCTGCGCCGGCGCGCGCCAGCGGGGGCCTTCCACCGGCGTGTACGGCACTGCCGTAACCAGCTTCGGGTAATAAGCCAGACCAGCCCGCTGAGACGCCTGCGCCCACAGCTGATCGAACACGTACTCGCCGGATGAATCGTGGCGGCAATAGAGCGGCAACCAAGCCTGCGGCTGCGGCATTTCCAGCAGTTGCCACGGCGCCGCCGGATGCGGCGCCACCACCGCCGCGTCCAGTAACGCCTGCTGCCAAGCATCACTCAGAAATGGGTAACAGTGCGGCAAGATGCCTCCTTGGTCTTTGCAACAAGCCCGAGAATGGTATAGGAATTGGGGCTGCGTTCATTACAATACAGCCCTTCCCTGACTCGCTGATGGCACGGCGTCCATGCAGCAAATTTTATGAACTTGATTCATTTATTTACCGGGGCTTTTTGTTTCCTACAACAACGCCAATAAAACAGTGCTTCGTCATGCCCATTGCCAAGTCTCTTGTCGTCTTTTATTTGATGTTCTCATTCCTGATGGCGGTCGGAGGCCTAGCCCTGATGCTGTCTCCGGCGGCGCTGGCCGGTTTGCTCGGCACGCCGTGGCAGCCGGATTCCGAGGCGCCATCCTTATCTCCGATCCTTGGCCGCCAGGCTGGCCTCGGCCTGCTGCTAGCGTCGGCGCTCAATGCGCTGGCGCTGTGGCTGCCGAGCCGCCGCCAGTGGGTACATGGGGCGCTGCTGGCGTTCTTGACCGCCTTTGTGGCCAGCCACTGGGAGCTGTTCCGTCACCACGACAATCCGTGGCTGGTGGCGCTGTTCTTCTTGCCGGTAGCGCTTTATGCACTGCCGCTGCTGCCGTGGCGCGCGCCGCTGTTCATGGTGCGCGGCGAAGAAGGCGAAGTGAAATGGTTCAACCCCAACAAAGGCTTCGGCTTCATCCTCACTGCTGATGGCCGCGAGGTGTTCGTGCACTTCCGTGCGGTACGCAACGGTGGCCGCCGCGCGCTGCAGCAAGGCATGCAAGTGCGTTTCCGCAGCCACACCACCGAGCGCGGCGAGCAAGCCGAGCGGGTTTATATCCTGTCCTGATTGAATAACGACGGGCCCGGCCATGGCCGGGCCCGTTCCTTTCCTGCGTGTCCTGCCTGCGAGATCCCTGCGTGCAATTGAGTGTTTTGGACTGGCTGGTGCTGGGCGGCTACCTGCTGCTGGTATTCGGCCTCGGGCTGTGGTTTTCGCGCGGCAATGGCACCACTGAACGCTACTTTCTCGGCGGCCGCGGCTTTCCCGGCTGGGCGTTGGGATTGTCGTTGGTCGGCACCTCGATCAGCTCGGTGACCTTTCTCGCCTATCCGGCGGATGCGTTCAAAAGCAACTGGATGCGGTTTCTGCCAACGCTGATGCTGCCGCTGGCGGTATGGTGGGCGGCGCGTTATGTGCTGCCCTACTTCCGCGCCAGCGGCGCCACCACCGCCTATGAATTTCTCGAACAGCGCTTCGGCACCTCAGTACGGGTGTATGCCGCTGCGGTGTTCGTCATCGCCCAGTGGGTGCGACTGGCGACGGTGCTGTGGCTGCTGGCACTGCTGCTGCAGCAGATTATCGGGCTGCCGCCGACCACTGCGATTATCTGCGCCGGCCTGTTTGTCGGCATCTACACCGTGGCGGGCGGCATCGAGGCGGTGGTGTGGACCGACGTGATCCAGACACTGACGCTGATGCTCGGCGGTGTGGTGTGCTTGGTGGTGGTATTGCAATGGCTGCCCGGCGGCATCATGCAAGTGTTCGAACTGGCGTGGCCGGCACACAAACTCAGCGTCGGCGACTGGCAGCAGGGCAACCCGCAGCCGGTGCGCTGGGACCTGTCGCTGACCACCAAAACCGGCACCATGCTGCTGCTGGTGGGACTGACCAACTGGCTAACGGAATACACCAGCAACCAGAACACGGTGCAGCGCTTCTGCGCCGCCCGCTCCGACCAAGCGGCACACCGGGCGCTGTGGGTATGCGTCGCCACCAGCCTGCCGCTGTGGGCGTTCTACATGTTCCTCGGCACCGCACTGTGGGCCCTGTTCCAAGTGATGCCGCAGCCCATACCAGACGCCATTCTCGCTGGCGAGATCAAGGCCGAGGCGTTGATCCCGTGGTTCATCAACACATATCTGCCGTCAGGGCTGGTGGGACTGGTGCTGGCGGCGGCGCTGGCGGCGGCGATGTCGTCGCAGGACTCCGGCATCAACGCCATTTCCACCGTGGCAGTGACCGACCTCTACAAGCGGCTGGTCCGTCCGCATGCATCGGATCGCCACTATTTGAAGGCCGCCTGGCTGATGTCGTCGGTGTCGACACTGATGATGATCGGTGGTGCCCTGCTGTTGGAGCGCGCCACCACCGACACGCTGCAGGATGTGATCTATCTGCTCACGTCGCTGCTCGGCGGCGGCTTGCTGGGACTGTATGTGCTTGGCATCCGTTCTCAGCGCGGCGGCGCGGCAGCGGCCTGGTGCGGCATCGGTGCCACCCTGCTGTTCACCGCGTGGATGCTGGCCGGCCGCCAGGGCTGGTTACCCGGCCACTGGCAGCTGCCATTCGATCTCTATTACGTTGGGCTGCTCGGCAATCTGCTGTTGTTCACGCTGTCGTACGCACTGGCGACGCTGGCGGCACGGCGGCGCAATACCGCATCACGCACTAACCAGCCGGCGCACCAGCACAGCAACCAGGGATCGATCAAGTAGTCCCACAGGTTGTCGGACGGCATCACCCGCAGGCCGAAGCCCAGCTGCGCCGACACCAACAGCAGGCACAGACCATAGGCACCGCGCTGCCAGGCCAGCAGGCCGAGCGCCAGCAACACCAGGCTGAAGCGCCAATCACCGAAGCCCAATGAATAGGGGTCAAGGTAGCTGGCGCCGAGGCTCATCGGGTAGAACCACAGCGCGGTGAGCGTCACCGCCCAGCACAGTGCCCGCAACTGGCCGGCGTCGATCTGCGCGCGGCCGCCGAGGCGCTGATGCATGAACAACAACGCCAGCGTACCCATGGTGAGGCTGAATTCGCCCAGGTAGCTGCGCACCCACATGCCCAATCCCCACGGCATCGGCAACACGGAGGCCAGCACCACCACAATCGCCAATGGCACGCCCACGTGCAGCGCACGCACGCGCAGCAGCCGCAATAGCAGCGACGCCACCACCAACCCCGCCATCAACGACGCGAACGGCCATGCAAGCAAGGTATTGGTAATCACGGCTGACTCCGGTGAGCAACCCGCGCGGCTGACGCCAGCGGGTCCTGGCCGTCGGCGCGCCACCAAGCGTGGGCGATCAACGTCTTTTTCCAGGAATAGAGGATGTGCACATCGCCATTACTGGCGCGCACCACATAAGGGTAATCGAATTGCGAACGGCAGCCGTCGTGGCGGCAGTTGTTGTGCTCGGTGGCGGTGAGCACGCGCTGGTATTGCTCACCGGTCACTGGCCCGGCACGGAAACGGCTGAGGCGGTCAATCACCAGCGCGCGGAAGCTGTCGGCATCGATGTCGTCATCGCGCAGGCCAGCGTCGTCATGCACCGCTTGCAATGAGGACCAGCTTTGGCCGCGGTCGCGGGTTTCCATGATGTACAGATCATCGCGCTCCACCGCATTGTTGTTCACCACCAGCAGCCAATGGCCGTCGCCGAGGCTGACGCCACCCACCGCAGACCCCGGGTTGGGCAATTGACCATCGAACAGCGGTGTCCAGCTTTCGCCGCCGTCGTCGGTGTCACTGCGCCACAGGATGCCGGGTCGGCTGTTACGCGCATTGCGCAGGAACGACACCGCTTGCTGGGGACTGTCCACCAGCACCAGCGGCTGCAGCGATTCACGCAGCTTGCCGATGCGCGAGCGAGACAAGATGCGGTTGTACTCATCGAGCCGCAGCACCTCGCCGTATTTACCAATGAACTCGTGATACACCGGCAAGCCGATGGTGCCATCGGCGTAACGAATCGGCGGCGCCTTCACCAGCGTGCTCAAATTGAGGAACGGCGAGGTCACCAGACCATCGCTGATGCGCCACTGACTGCCATCACCGTCGGACTCCGCCACCGCCAGCCGGCTGGCACCCCAGCCGCCAAAGCTGACCACCACCATGTACAGCCGCAGTCGCCCATCGGCATCCACCGTCGGCACCACATTGCCGAGCTTGCGTACATGGCGACCCAAGCCTTGGCTGACCTGTTCACGGGTCAGCAGCACGTGCTCCGGCCCCCACTCGCCACTGTTTGGGTCGAACACGGCGGAATGGATGCTGACGTCCGCCGCCCCTTCACGGGACCCGGCGAACCAAAAGCCACGCAGCCGGCCATCCGGCAATTCAACCAGTGATGAAGCGTGGGTCTGCAGCGTGTCGCCGTCGGACGCGAAACTGAGTTGCCAGTGATCTCCAGGCTGCGGCGTCAGTGCCGCCACCGGATCTGGCTGATAAAGAGGAAGCGGCTGCCACACATGCATCGGCAACCCACAGAAGAATCCCGCCACCAGCAATGCGCCGATGCCCCAGTGTTTCCAGAAATTGCCCTGCCCCATGCGCCGCGGCATCCCCTTGCTAAAAGGCGTAAGTTATTTTTGAATCTTGTTCGTTTGGTGGCCCCCGCGCGGCGTCGCGGGGGTCTGTTTCCGCGAAGCAGGAAGACCGGGGCGCGGGATTGTAACAACAGCCGTGACAATGCACAGCGCCATTTGTCCCAGATTGGCCTCCATTGGCCCCACACGACGGTTTCGACCGCTGGTCGCTGTGCAAGTGCCCCGCTACCATGGACGCCACCCCGACTGCTCCAAATCCTTGTCCCATGATGCGTTGCGCTGCGTTGTCACTGTTCCTGACTCTGTTACTGCCGTTACCGGTGGCGGCACAGGCGGCGGACGGCGACTGGCAGCTGGCGTCGCTGCGCGACGGCATCGAAGTGCATGTGCGCCAACGCCCGGACAGCGCCCTGAAAGCGTTCCGCGGCGTCACCCGCTTCCAGTTGGATGATCCCTATACGCTGGTGGCCGCCCTCAACGATTACCCGCATTACCCACGCTGGCTGCATTACGTGGACGCCGCCGAGGAATTCCAACGCAGCTCGCCGCTGGAACGACAATTGCGACTGGTGGTGCGGCTGCCGTGGCCGTTGCAACATCGCGAAGCGATCCTGCGCGCCACCGTCACCCAAGAACAGCCGCCACCGCTGGCACGGGTAACGGTGGCGTTGGAAAGCGACAACAGCCTGTATCCTGCGCAGTCTGGGTTCGTGCGCTTCCCGATGATGCGCGGCGTGCTGACACTGCAACTGCTAGGGGCGCAGCAGGTGGAAATGACCTACCAGTTGGAGCTCGACCCGGGCGGCCGGGTACCGAGCTGGCTGGCCAACCTGGCGCTGGCCAATGCGCCCTACTACACCTTGCTGCGCCTGCAGCGCACCCTATCGCGCCCGGAATACGCCGACGCTGGCGCCGACATCCCCTATCTGCAACTGCGCAGCGCCCCCGAGCCCCCTTGACGACCGTCTCGGAAACGTAACAATTCCTTTTTGAATCTGATTTCTGGCGCGCCGCTGAGCTATGCTGCGGGCCATAAAATCACAGTTTTTTCACCTCTACCGCGGGCCGCCATAGGGATGCCGGGAGATACCGCATGTTGCGTCTACTTTTTATTGCCTATGTCTGGCTGGCGTTCGTGCCGCTGGTGGTGCTGTCGACCCTTGGTTTCGGGCTGGCCTGTCTGCTCACCGCCCCTTTCCTCGGCCCGCGTGCCGCCGGCCGCCTGTATGCGGTGCCGTGGGCACGGCTGGGGCTGATGCTCAGCGGCGTCACCGTCAGCGTTGATGGCCGCGAGCACGTCGATCCGCGCCAAAGCTATGTGGTGGTGGCCAACCACCTGAGCCTGTTCGACATCTGGGTGCTGTACGGCTACTTGGATCTCGACGTGCGCTGGGTGGCAAAACAGGAAGTGCGCCGCATTCCGGTGCTTGGCGCTGCCTGCGTGATGCTCGGCCACGTGTTCATCGACCGCTCACACCCGGACAAGGCGATCGCCAGTATCAAGGCCGCCCAAGACACTATCCGCGACGGCACCTGCATGCTGTTCTTCCCGGAGGGCACCCGCAGCCGCAACGGCCGACTGCAACCGTTCAAGAAAGGCGCCTTCAAGGTGGCGACCGAAATGGGGCTGCCGGTATTGCCGGTGATGATCCAAGGCACCTACGAGATCCTGCCGCCGGACTCCGTGGCGCTGCATCCGCGCCATGTTCACATCGGCATCCTGCCGGCGCTGGCGCCACAGCCAAGCACCGAGCGCGGCGTGGATGAACTGATGTGGGCGGCCCATGCCCGCATCGAACACGGTCAGACCGAGGACAAGCTGGCTAATCTGGCCTGAACCTTCGCCACCACCTCGACGAACGGGCCTGCGGGCCCGTTTTTTGTTGGCGTTGGCAAATCTGACATGAGGCGCTGTCAAAATGGCCCTAGGTCCCACCAGCGCCTGCTTTACACTGCGGCACATCACTTCTTTCCATCGCAGAGAGCAGAGCAACCATGAAGGACTTCAATCAGCGCGTCGCCGTAATCACCGGCGCCGGTTCCGGCATCGGCCGGGCCTTGGCTCAACAACTGGCTGCCGAAGGCTGCCGTCTGGCCCTCTCCGACATCAACCAGGAAGCGGTGGAGAGCGTGGCGGCGGACCTGCGCAATAAAGGCGCCCAAGTGATGGCCGACCGCTTGGATGTGTCCGACCGTGAAGCCTTCTATGCCTACGCGGACAAAGTCGCGGCGGAATACGGCTCAGTGAACCTGGTGTTCAACAACGCCGGTGTGGCGCTGGGCGTCACCGTCGAGCAGATGAGCTACGAAGACTTCGAATGGATGATGAGCATCAACTTCTGGGGCGTGGTGTACGGCACCAAGGCGTTCCTGCCGCTGCTCAAACAAGCCGATGCCGGCCACGTGATCAATATTTCCAGCCTGTTCGGGCTGGTGGCGGTACCGACCCAGTCAGCCTACAACGCGGCCAAATTTGCCGTGCGCGGCTTCACCGAGTCGCTGCGCATGGAGCTGGAACTGGAAAACTCAAACGTGTCCTGCTCCTGTGTGCACCCGGGCGGCATCAAGACCAACATCGCCCGCAATGCGCGCATGCACGATGTGTCCCACATCACCGGTCTCGACAGCGAGCGCTCCATTAACGAGTTCGAGAAGTTCTTCCGCACCACGCCGGAACAGGCTGCCGCCACCATCCTCAACGGTGTACGCCACAACAAACGCCGCATCCTGATCGGCAGCGACGCCTACGCCATCGACGTGCTGCAACGGGCACTGCCGGCGCTGTACCAACGCGTGGTCGCCACCGGCCAGAAGCTGCAGCGCAAACGCGCCTAACCGCATCACGCCTGAGCCAGAGCCCCGGGGACGGTTTGTTCTCCGGGGCCCATTCCTTTACGATGGCCACTTCTTGTCCAAGCGATCTGCACACCGCTTGACGCAGGGATGCGCCGGTTGCTGCCGGTCTGTCCCACGAGGTTCTGTTCCGTTCCAGGCATCCGGCGATGCCCGGTGCTCTCCAAACCTTGCGCCAGGGTGGGCCGCCGCGGATGCCAACGTGCCCTGTATCGAGAACCATGACCCACACCGAATCCACTGCCGAGGCGCAACCCGCCGCCGCTGACGTCGCCAAGACCCGCTTCGATGTCTTCAATCTGCATCCAGACCTGCTGCGCGGCATCGCCGACCAAGGTTTCGAGTTCTGCACTCCGATCCAAGCGCAAGTCCTGAGCCACACGCTGGCCGGCAAAGACGCTATCGGCCGCGCGCAGACCGGCACCGGCAAGACCGCCGCCTTCCTGATCACCGCCATCGACGACCTGCTGAAAAATCCGCTGACGGTGCCGCGCTATGCGGGCGAGCCGCGCGCGCTGATCGTTGCGCCCACCCGCGAACTGGCAATGCAGATCGAGAAGGATGCGGTGGCGCTGTGCAAGCACACCCCGCTGCGCGTCATGAGCGTGGTCGGCGGCATGAACTTCACCCGCCAACAAGAGCGCTTGCAGCACTCACTGATCGACATTCTGGTCGCTACCCCCGGCCGCCTGCTGGATTTCTGCACCCGCCGCGACCTGTGGCTGGACCGCGTAGAAATCTTGGTGCTGGATGAAGCCGACCGCATGCTCGACATGGGCTTCATCCCCGATGTCAAACGCATCGTGCGCCACACCCCCACCTCCCAGTACCGGCAGACGCTGCTGTTCTCCGCCACCTTCAGCCAGGACGTGATGAACCTGTCCAAGCGCTGGACCCAAGACGCGGAAGTGGTGGAGATCGAGCCCGAGCACGTCACCACCGACAGCGTCGACCAGAAGGTGTTCATCACCGAGACGGCGCAGAAGTACAACCTGCTCTACAACCTGATCGTCAGCGGCGACCTCGACAAGGTGATGGTGTTTGCCAACCGCCGTGACGTCACCCGTCGCCTGTGCGAACGCCTGCAGAAGGCCGGCCTCAACGCTGCCATGCTGTCCGGCGATGTACCGCAGGCCCAGCGGCTGCGCACGCTGGAACGCTTCCGTGACGGCAAGGTACGGATCCTGATCGCCACCGACGTGGCCGGTCGCGGCATCCACGTTGACGGCGTCTCCCACGTGGTGAACTACAACCTGCCGGACGACCCGGAAGACTACGTGCACCGCATCGGCCGCACCGGCCGCGCCGGCGCCACTGGCACGTCGATCAGTTTTGCCTGCGAAGACGATGCGTTTTTGCTGCCGGAACTGGAGCAGGCAATCGGCATGAAACTGGATTGCGAGTACCCGCCGGCGGAGCTGCTGGGCGCCCCACGCCAGACCGAACGCAAACCGGAACGCCCTGAACAGGCGACTGACGCAGCCGATGACGCCGAGGCAGTACCGACCGCCGCAAACGCAGACAGCGACGCTGCTGCGCAACCCGCGCCCGCCGCTGACGCCGTTGTTGCTGACGGCAATAGCGCTGACAGCAACGACGACGACCAACAACCCGGCGACGCCGACGGCAACACCGCCGCACCGCGTGAAGCGCGCCGTAGCCGTCGTGGCGGTCGCCGCCGCCAACGCGGTGAGCGCCGCAACCAAGCCACCCCCGATGCCGGCACCGGCGGCACCGAAACCACGGCGGCCGCTGCAGCGGCGGCAGTGGCAGACGGTGGCGGAGCCGACGCCTGATGGTGCCGGAGATCAGTGCCAGCGACGCCATTGCCCTGCTGGACGACGCCGACTGGCTGTTCGTGGACATCCGCGACGCCGCCAGTCACGCGCAATTACAGATCCCCGGCAGCCGGCGCCTGAGCCAGCTGGACTGGGATCGCTTTGACGCCGAAGTGCCCCGCCAGCGCAAGCTGGTGGTGTACTGCTACCACGGTCATAGCAGTCTCAATGCCACCGCGTTCCTGCAGCAGCAGGGTTACACCGCGGTCAGCCTGCATGGCGGCTTCGAATACTGGCGCCAAGCGTGCGCCCAGCACTGCGTTCCCGGCGACCAATAACACCGCCCTATCGAAAAGATAACGTCAAACGATTTTATCTATCCCCTCACCACACTGACCATGGGAAGCCTGCACAGGAGGTTTCCCATGGCCAAAACTCTCAGCTTCGGCATCATGCACATCAGCGTCGCCTTTCTGGTGGTGTGGACGATGACCGGCGACTGGCGCATCGGCGGCGCCACCGCACTGGTGGAGCCGTGTATCAATACCGTCGCTTACTACTTCCACGAGCTGTTCTGGAAACGGCGCCAAGCACCAGCAGACGAGGCGATGCTGTCGGTGTGAAGGCCCCGGCCGGACGGCCGGGGCGTGGCAGGTCAGAGGTGGCTTTCGGCGTATTCCGCCAGTGCCGAGCGCGGCACACCGTTCAAGTGCACCGAGCCGCCATGGGCGAAACCTTTGAAGCGCTCGATCATGTAGGTCAGGCCGGAACTGGTAGGCGTCAGGTACGGGGTATCGATCTGCGCCAGGTTACCCAAGCACACCACTTTGCTGCCTTCGCCGGCGCGCGTGATGATCGCCTTCATTTGGTGCGGCGTGAGGTTCTGGCTTTCGTCGATCAGGATCAGCGCTTTCTGGAAACTGCGCCCGCGGATGTAGTTCAGTGATTTGAACTGGATGTTGGCGCGTTCCTTCACGTACTGGATCGAGCCATTGGGGTTCTCATCGTGCAGATGCAGCGCCTCGATGTTGTCGTTGATAGCCCCGAGCCACGGATCCATCTTTTCTTCTTCCGTCCCGGGCAGGAAACCCTGCTCTTCCGCCAGCGGCGGTGTCGAGCGGGTGGCGATGATCTTGTTGTAGCTGCGGTGCTCAATGATCATTTCGATCGCCGCCGCCAGCGCCAGAATGGTTTTGCCGGAACCGGCAGCGCCGGTCAGCGTGACCAAATGCACCGCCGGATCCAGCAGCAGATGCAGCGCCATCGCCTGATAGATATTGATCGGCGTCAGCCCCCACGCCTGCTGGCTCATCAACTGCTCCGCCGGCAGGTGCCACAGCACCACACTGTCGTCCTCCACCGCCATCACCCGGCCGATGAAGCCTTGCTCATCGAGCACGAATTGGTTCAGGTACAGATCACGGCCGGCCAATGCGGCGCTCAGCTCGGCGCGTGGCAACCGGTGATGCGTGTCCGGCCCTTCACGCCAACTGTCGACCTGGGACACCTGCTCCCACAAGCTGCCTTCGATTTCGAAATAGCCCTGCGACAACTGGCGCACATCCGACACTAACTGATCGGTGTGGTAATCCTCCGCCTCAATGCCGCAGGCGCGTGCCTTCAGCCGCATGTTGATGTCTTTGGTCACCAGCACATAGCGGCGCAGCGGATCGCGTTGCTTGAGGATCGCCACATCATTGATGATGCGGTTGTCGTTCAGGTGTTCCGGCAGCGGGTGCGCCAGTTCTGCCACCGGGCGCGGCATCAGTACCGACAGGCAGCCTTGGGTGCTGTCATGGGCGCGCGGGATCGGCACCCCGGCATCCACCTGCTCCGGCGAGGCATGGCCAATAATACGGTCAATCTGCCGGATCGCCGCCCGGCAATCAGCAGCGCTGTGGGACTTGCCGGACTTCAGCTTGTCCAGCTCTTCCAGCACCGTCATCGGGATCGCCACCGCATGCTCCTCAAAATTGAGCAGCGCATTGGGATCATGGATCAGCACATTGGTGTCGAGCACATAGACCTTCTGTTGCCGGACGACAGCGCCGGCAGGAGGTTGTGACTCAGTGCGGGTGCGGGAGGAACGGGAGTGAAGCGGTGCCGCGCGGTGTGCCATGCTCAATCCTCATGCTGCTGGGAAGGAAAAGCGGGCGGGATCCTGGCCACTTGGCGGTGCACAGCGGCCGGGAAATCCCGGTATTCGGCGGTGCAAACGACGCCTCAATGCGTCGCAGATGCCTTCGACCTTAACGTGCCGATCGCAGGCGCACAAACAGTTTTTCGGCCGACATTACAGGAGTTTTCATGTCTGCATTGAAACGCCCGGCAGTGGCATTCCCACCGCCGCTAGTACCGCTCTTGGGCATCATTCTCGGGGCTTTTCTGGACCGCGTGCTGCCCTGGCAGCTGCCGGCGTTACCGCGCCAAGGCGCAGCATTGGCGATGATCGCGGCACTGGTGGCGCTGTGGGCAGTGCTGACGCTGCGCCACCACCGCACCACCGTCTTGCCGCAGCGCGCGGCCACTACTTTGGTCATGGCCGGCCCGTTCCGATTCAGCCGCAACCCCATCTATCTGGCCTTCCTGTTGGTGCAGCTGGGCGCAGCGGCGGCGTGGGGCAGTGTCGGCATGCTGCTCACCCTGCCGATCGGCATGCTGATACTGCAGCGCTGGGTGATTGCCCCAGAAGAGCAGTTCCATGCCCAGCAGTTCGGTGACGCCTGGCACAGCTACCGGCAGCGGGTGCGGCGCTGGCTGTAGCCCCGGCGCGCACCTTCACCCACGCCAGTGGCGCCAACTGCACCTGCTGCAATTGGAACCGCGGCGACGCGAAGTGCCCCGGCACAAAGCGGCTGCTGCGCTCGGCGCGCGGCAGCCAACCCAGACGGCGGTAGAACTCAGCGACTAATTCACTGCAAAAAAACCCGGAATAATCCGGGCACAAGCGAAAACCGGTGCACAGATCCCGGGCCAAGGTACGCAAATAATTTTTGTAAGGTCGCTGGTGCACGCAGCGCAGTAACCGCAGCACCGCGCGCCGCTGGGCAGCGCTCAGCGGTGAGCCTTCGCGGCGGCGCACGGCAATCTCGCCGTCGTATTCATTCAGTTGGCGTGACAACGATACCAGCGCCACACCAGCCACCGGCTTGCCGATCAGCACATCCACCACCGGACTCATGGCGGTGGCTTCCAAGATCAGCGGCTCCGGCAGCCCCGGCTCGTTGATCACCAAGCCGACGTGACTCCAATAACTGCGGGTAAAGAATTGGATACTGCCACTGACCAGGCCGCGGCCGGCGAACAGCAGCAGGTCTCCGGTTTGAAGGGACTCCAGCACCCGCTGTCGGGGCAGGAGGTCAAGTTGCGGACGGGACGGCAGCAACTTCATCATGGTCACGGTTCTTTCATGCCAGTCATGCCCTCACCCTAGGCGCTGGCCGTGACGGAGATGTGACAATTGCCGCGCCGGCACACGTCACGCAACCGTCACCGCCAGTCGCTATGTTCGACGCTCCCGCAGTCACTGCATGGAGTGTCCCGCGGCATGGACGACGCCGACGCCCGCGCCTGGTACCAACAACATCTGCCTGAACATGCGTTGCTGCTGCGCGTGCTCGACGAGGGCGCGCGCTGGTTGCGGGTGCGTGAAGTGCTGCGACTGGAATGGGGCGCGATGCCGGTGCCGGTGTATGCACTGGAGCTGGGCAGCGACGCCCGCAATGCGCCGGTGCTGGGACTGTTTGGCGGTGTCCACGGCATCGAACGCATCGGCACCCAGGTGCTGTTGTCGTGGCTACACAGCACGGTGCAACGGTTGCAGTGGGACCACCACTGGCGCGAAGTACTGCAGCGGGTACGGGTGGTGGTGATGCCGATGGTGAATCCGCTCGGCATCGCGCTGCACCGACGCAGTACCCCGGAAGGCATCGACCTGATGCGCAACGCACCCATCGACGCCACCGAACCGGTGCCGTGGTTGGTGGGCGGCCATCGCATCGGCCCTTGGCTACCGTGGTACCGCGGCAAGGCCGGCGCGCCGATGGCCGCGGAAGCGCAGGCATTGGTGCACTGTGTGCGCCAGCGGGTGCAGTCTGGCCCGTTCTCGCTGACGCTGGACTGTCACAGCGGCTTTGGCCGCCGCGACCGGCTGTGGTTTCCTTATGCCCGCAGCCGCACCCCCTTGCACCATCTGGCCGAAATGCACGCGCTCAGTGAGCAGTACGAGCACACCTATCCGCATCACCACCCGTACCTGATCGAGCCGCAATCGGCCAGCTACACCACCCACGGCGATCTGTGGGATTACCTCTATGACGACCTTTGCCACCGCCATCCGGAGCGCATCATGCTGCCGCTGACGCTGGAGATGGGTTCGTGGCTCTGGGTCAGCAAGAACCCGCGCCAAATGTTGGACTACTTCGGCTACTTCAACCCAGTCATCAGCCACCGCCACCGGCGCGTGCTGCGCCAACACTTGCCGCTGATCGACTTCCTGCTGTCCGCCACCGCCCATTGGCAAAACTGGGTGCCGCTGCCAGACCAGCACCAGCGCCACCTGGAGCAGGGGCTGCGGCGCTGGTACCCGTACCACAGCGGCCCGCCGCTTGCATGAACCCGGCCTCCCCCTGACTGCCGAGGAGTTCCACCATGCGTTTATTGCCCACCGGCGCCGCCATGCTGACCGCTTGTTGCTGCACCGCAGCCGCCGCTGCCACCGCCACCCTGCACTTCACCAGCAGCCAACCGGCGCAACCGTTGGTGTGCGCGGGCGAGCGCTTTCGCACCACTGACAGCAGCCTGTCGGCCGCCCATTTGCAGGGCGAGGCGTGGCAAACACTGCAAGGACTGCTGCGCAAGACGTCGCAGGTCTCCACCGAGGTGCCTGCCGGCGCGCCGTTGACGGTGGCACTGGTGGCCAACCTACGCCAAGGCAGTGGTGTCGGTGCCAGCCGCGGGCGCTGCACTCCGACAGTGCAGTGGACGCCCATTGCTGGTGCGCACTACCACCTGCACCTGGAGGCCGCCGGCGCTGACTGCCAGTTGCACGTCACCTTCAGCGAGGCTGACGGTGCGCCGGAGCAGCCACAACCGGTGCAACCCCGGCCCTACCGCTGCCCGTAAGCTGGCTGGCACGGAAGCTGCTTTATCCCCCCTGCGCCGACCTGCGGCGCACCCATCCGCAACCCGCAGGGGGATCACCATGTCGTCACCCGCCTCTTTGAGCTCTGCCCGTGTTGTTGCTGGCGCACTTTGTGGCGCCAGCCTGATGATGACCTCGCCGGCTCACGCCGAGGTTTCCGCCAGCCTATCTATCGCCAGCCAGTACCTGTGGCGCGGCCAGAGCCTGAGCAGCAACGCTGCGCTATCCGGCGCCCTCGACTACGACCACCGCAGCGGCTTTTACCTCGGTGGCTGGACCACGTCGCTGGATGAATCGATCGAATACGACCTGTACGGCGGCTACCGCGGCCAGCAGGGCGACTGGCAGTACGACCTCGGCTACGTCGGCTACTTCTACCCGGACGCATCGCCGGACAACATGCAGGAGGCCTATCTGAAGCTCGGCTACGGCGGTTTCGGTGCCGAAGCTTACTTCGGGGTCGGCGATTACGGTTGGGGTGGCAATGCGGTGCGCAACCGCGACAACTATTTTCTGCTGCGCTATCAGTACCAGAAGTTTGGCGTGGCCGCCGGCTACTATGACCACTCCGCCGCCGACTACACCCATTTGGACGTGAGTTACGAGGCCTATCCGGGCCTGGTCTTCACCGCCTCGCAAATCGTGCAACAGGACGCACCGAAGCCGTGGGACAACGCGCTGCAGGTGATGGTGGCCTACACCTTCACGTTCTGAACCGCGCCGCCCCCGGTGCCCGGTCCAGCGTGGCACCGGGGGAGCGCGGACGCTGTGACCCGGCGGCGTTGGTGTTGATGCCGGAGCGCGGCGGTCTGTACGGCGCTTGCCACGTGCCCGATGATAGGTGCGCCGAGCCGGTCGGCCGGTCGGTGGCAAGCCGCCCCCAGCGCATCCCAGTGGCCGTTGCACCCAGCAGGCCCTGCGCCGGTGCAACCGCCGCACCGCGACGACCGAGCGCTTCACCTCCGCAGCAACGGCTTCCTGCTCATCGGCCGACCCATTGATTTCGGCGGCCAGATCGCCGCGGCCCACGGATTGCCGGGCTAGCATCCTGAGTGGATCGAGTGATCACCATATTCCGCAAAGGAATATAAAGATCACCATTCATTATTTTTGAAACCATGATGCCATTGCTAAGGTGCCCTGCCTGATATGAGGAGTAGGTCACCATGCTGCGTCGTCTATTTGTACTGATCCTGGCATCCGCCACCGCCCTCGGCAGCATGACCGCAACCTCTGCGGCGCGTGCCGATACCACTCTGCTGAACAGTTCCTACGACATTGCCCGCGAACTGTTCGCCACGCTCAACCCGCTGTTCGAAGCCGATTATCAGCGCGAACACGGTGTAGCGATCCACATCAACCAGTCCCACGGCGGTTCCTCGCGCCAAGCGCAGGCGATCATTCAGGGCCTGAAGGCAGACGTGGTGACCTTCAATCAGATCACCGACATCGACGTGCTGGCTCAGCGCGGTCTGGTGGCAGCAGACTGGGCGGAGCGCTTCCCGTCCGCCAGCTCGCCCTACTACAGCACCGCCGCCTTCCTGGTGCGCAAGGGCAACCCGAAGAACATCCGCAACTGGGACGACCTGGTGAAAGAGGGCGTCAAAGTGGTGTTCCCGAACCCGAAAACCTCTGGCAACGGTCGCTACACCTACCTCGGTGCTTGGCTGTTCGCCCACCAAGCGTTCGACGGTGATGAGCAGAAGATTCGCCAATTCGTGCGCAGTTTCCTGTCCAACGTGGCGGTGTTCGACACCGGCGGCCGTGGCGCCACCGTGACCTTCGCCGAGCGCGGCATCGGCGATGTGCTGATCAGCTTCGAGTCGGAAGTGTCTAACATCCGCAAGGAATACGGCGATGGCGACTACGAAGTGATCGTGCCGCCGGTGAGCATCCTGGCTGAATTCCCGGTGGCGGTGGTGGACAAAGTGGTCGACGCCCGCGGCACTCGCGAGCAAGCCCAGGCCTACTTGGAATTCCTCTACTCCGAACCGGCGCAGGAGATCCTGGCGCAGTTCAACTACCGGGTGCACAACCCGGCGGTGGTAGCCCGCACCCGTGCCCAGTTCCCCGAACTGCAGCTGCTGAAAGTGGACGAACTGCTGGGCAGCTGGGAATCGGTGCAAGAGGCTCACTTCGGTCGCAACGGTATCCTTGACCAGTTGCAGGCTCGGAGTCGCTGATTGTCCTCCGCGCTGTTTTTCCGCCGCCAGCCGGTATTGCCCGGCTTCACGCTCAGCTTCGGGCTGAGCGTGTTGTTTGTGAGCGCGGTGATCTTGGTACCCCTGACCGCGCTGCCGCTGTACCTGAGCGGCCTCGGCTGGGCGGAGTACTGGCAGCTGATCACTGATCCACGGGTGCTGGCGTCCTACCAGGTCACCTTGAAAGCGGCGGCGCTGGCCGCCGTGGCCAACGCCCTGATCGGCCTGCTGCTGGCATGGGTGCTGGTGCGTTACCGGTTCCCCGGTCGGCGCCTGATGGATGCGCTGGTGGACCTGCCATTTGCGCTGCCCACCGCCGTCGCCGGTATCACCCTCACCACGCTGTTCGCCAGTAACGGTTGGCTTGGCCAGTGGTTCCACCGTTTCGATATCCAGATCACCTACGCGGTGCCGGGACTGGTGCTGGCGATGGCGTTCACCAGTCTGCCGTTTGTGGTGCGCGCATTGCAGCCAGTACTGGAAGACTTGAGCGTGGATTACGAAGACGCCGCTCGCACCCTCGGTGCCAACCGCGCCAAAAGTTTCCTGTACGTGGTGTTGCCGCATTTGCGCCCGGCGCTGATCACCGGCACCGCGCTGGCGTTCATCCGCAGCCTTGGCGAGTTCGGCGCAGTGATCTTCATTGCCGGCAACATCCCGTTCGAAACCGAAGTCACCTCGTTGATGATTTTCGTGCGGCTGCAGGAATACGACTATGAAGCAGCCGCTGCGGTGGCCTCGGTGGTGCTGGCCACCTCACTGCTGCTGCTGATTGCGGTGCAACGCTTGCAGCACCATTACCTGAAACGCCTGCAGGGGAACTGAAATGGCCCAACCTCCCCGCAATCCCCTCGCCTGGCTGCTGATCGCGCTGGCGATGACGTTGGTGGTGCTATTGCTGGTGCTGCCGCTGGTGCTGATTTTTTCCAAGGCCTTCGGCGCCGGCCTTGATGTGCTACTGGCCAACCTGGTCGACAGCGACATGCAGTCCGCCATTCGCCTGACGCTGTGGGTGGCCGCTATCACGGTGCCGGTGAACCTGGTGTTCGGCGTCGCGCTGGCCTGGTGTGTGACGCGCTATGATTTCCGTGGCCGCAGCCTGCTGCTGACCGTGATCGACCTGCCGTTTGCCATGTCACCGGTGGTGGCCGGGCTGTGCTATCTGGTGACCTACGGCATCACTAGCCCGCTCGGCCAGTGGCTGTCGGCACACGACATCCAAGTAATGTTCAGCCCGATTGGCATCACGCTGGTGACCATTTTCGTAACCTGCCCCTACGTGGCGCGCATTTTGATTCCGCTGATGGAAAGCCAAGGCAGCGATGAGGAACAGGCGGCACTGACCCTCGGCGCCGGCGGCTGGCAGGCGTTCTGGCATGTGACGCTACCGAATATCAAATGGGCGCTGCTGTACGGCGTGGTGATCACCAACGCCCGCGCAGTCGGCGAATTTGGCGCGGTGTCGGTGGTGTCCGGTGCGGTCCGTGGTCAGACCCTGACGCTGCCGCTGCACGTGGAACTGCTGCACATGGATTACAACACCGTCGGCGCCTTCACCGCCGCGGGCCTGCTGGCCTGCATGGCACTGCTGACGCTGGTGATCAAGACCTTGATGGAGTGGCACCAACAGCGCAGCCAGCGGCTGGCGGCGGCGTCCTCCGACGGAGACACAGCATGAGTATCGAGCTCAGTCATCTGGACAAGCACTTCGGTGCCTTCCACGCGCTGCAAGACATCGCGCTGACCATTCCGAGCGGTTCGCTGACCGGCCTGCTGGGGCCGTCCGGCTCCGGCAAGACCACGCTGCTCCGCATCATCGCCGGCCTTGAGCAAGCGGACAGCGGTGCGGTGCTGTTCAACGGGCAGGACGTGACGCGGCTGCCGGTGCAGCGCCGCCGCATCGGCTTCGTGTTCCAGCAGTACGCGCTGTTTCGCCACATGACGGTGGCCGACAACGTGGCGTTCGGCCTGCGCATGCTGCCGTGGCGCGAGCGCCCCAGCCGCGCCGCCCGCCGCGAGCGGGTGCAGGAATTGCTGCGCATGGTGCAGCTGGAGCACCTCGGCGAACGCTACCCGGCACAGCTTTCTGGCGGCCAACGTCAGCGCATCGCCCTCGCCCGTGCGTTGGCGGTGAAGCCGGATGTGCTGCTGCTCGACGAGCCGTTCGGGGCGCTGGATGCCAAAGTGCGCAAGGAGCTGCGCCGCAGCCTGCGCGACCTGCACGAAAAAATGGGCATCACCACGGTGTTTGTCACCCACGACCAAGAAGAAGCGATGGAGCTGTCTGATCAGGTGGTGGTGATGAGCCAGGGCCGCATCGAGCAAGTCGGCACCCCGGCGGCATTGCAGGCCCACCCGGCCAGCCGCTTCGTGCTCGACTTCCTTGGCGACCGCAATGTGCTGGAAGGCGACGTGGATGGCTGTCGCTGGCACAGCGGCCCAGCCTGGATGCGCCTGGCCGCCGGCCTGCCCAGCGGCCGCCACCGCCTGTACCTGCCCAGCCATGGTGCCAGCTTGGCCACCCGCGCCTCTGCCAACGCCTCGTTGCCTGTGCGGGTCCTCGGCATCAACGAGCAGGGCCCGGCGATCCGCGTGGAGCTCGCCGCCGAGGGCTGGAGCAGTGACGCGCTGGAGGTGGCGTTGCCGCACCAGCACGACCTTGGCGACCAGTTGCTGCGTGGCACATTGCTGTACCTGATGCCCGGCCCGATGCAATCGGTGGATGCCCAAGACCGCCTCGGCCCGGCCGTCAGCCTGGCCGGCCCGGACGGGCCGAAGCTGGAAGCAAGCGGCCACTCACACCGGCGGGCCTGAGCGCGCCGGCCGGCCAGGACTTTATGGCCACCGGCGTTTCGGTATATGCTGCGCCCAATTGCTATCGCCGTCGGGGTCTTCAGACAGCATCTTGGACACACACACCGCTTCACACACGCTCGAACTTGAGCCCTACGACGCCCGCCGCTTGGCCAACCTGTGCGGCCGGCTCGATGAGAATATCCAGCACATCTCCCGCCGTCTGGGCATCGATATCGCCAACCGTGGCAATGCCTTCACGCTGTCCGGGGACGATGCCGCCGTGCAGGCGGGCGCCGATGTCCTCAACCAGTTGTACCGCGAAGCCGGTGACGGCCAAGACATCACCCCGGAGCTGGTCCACCTGCACCTGCAGGGCGCTGGCGCCAGCGCGCCGGAAGCGCGCCGCCATGACTTCGAGCACCCGTCGGAAAACCCGGAAATCCGTACCCGCCGCGCCCGCGTGCGTCCGCGCGGCGAGCACCAAAAGCAGTACATTCACAGCATCCGCCGCCACGACATCAACTTCGGCATTGGCCCGGCCGGTACCGGCAAGACTTGGTTGGCGGTGGCCTGTGCGGTGGAAGCCATGGAGCGCGGCGAAGTGCAGCGCATCATTCTGGTGCGCCCGGCGGTAGAAGCCGGCGAAAAACTCGGTTTCCTGCCCGGCGATCTGGCGGAAAAGATCGACCCCTACCTGCGCCCGCTGTACGACGCGCTGTACGAGATGCTCGGCTTCGAGCAGGTCGAAAAGCTGATGGAACGGGAAGTCATCGAAGTGGCGCCGCTGGCCTACATGCGCGGCCGCACCTTGAACAACAGTTTCATCATTCTCGACGAGAGCCAGAACACCACCCAGGAACAGATGAAGATGTTCCTGACCCGCATGGGCTTCGGCTCACGGGTGGTGATCACCGGCGACATGACCCAGGTGGACCTGCCGCGCCATATCGGCTCCGGGCTGGTCCATGCCATCACCGTGCTGGCGGAGGTGCCGGACATCGGCATCACCCGTTTCGACAGCCAGGACGTGGTTCGCCACCCCTTGGTACAGCGTATTGTGGAAGCCTATGACCGCCATGAACGCGCTGCCGACACCCCGCACTGACCTGCAACTCGGCGACCAACTGCCGGCACTGCCCGCCTTCCTCACCCGCGACCAGGTGGCGCAGTGGGCCGATCTGGCGGCCCGTGCCGCCGGCGGTGGCGCCGGTGAATTGGTGGTGCGGCTGGTCAGCCGGGCCGAAAGCCAAGAACTGAACCGCGATTACCGCGGCAAAGACGCGCCCACCAATGTGCTGTCATTCCCGTTCGAAATGCCCGACGGCATCGAGCTGGACGACGACGAGTTGATTCTCGGTGATCTCGCCATCTGCGCCGAAGTAGTGGCTGAAGAGGCCCGCACCCAATGCAAACCGGAGCAGGCGCACTGGGCACACATGGTGATCCACGGCGTGCTGCATCTGCTCGGCTATGACCACATTGAAGAACAAGATGCCGCCCTCATGGAGGCACTGGAAACCGAGCTGCTCAACGCGCTCGGCCATGACGATCCTTACCTGCTGCCTGAGCAGCCCTGATCGTCGCTGATTTCATTTTCTGACTGTTGTTGACGTTGTGGAGTACTACCCATGTCGGACGATCTTTCCGAATCGACCAGCCCGGGCCGAAGTTGGCTCGACCGGATTACGCAATTCTTTTCCGGCGAGCCCACCACCCGTGAAGACCTGCAACAATTGCTGCATTCGCTCAGCGAGCGCGGCGTACTGGACAGCGAAACGCTGACCATCATTGACGGCGCCATGCAGGTGTCCGCCATGCAAGTGCGCGACATCATGGTGCCGCGCGCGCAGATGATCACCATCAAGGCCAGCGCCCAGCCGCGCGAATTCCTGCCGCTGATCATCGAATGCGCCCATTCCCGTTTCCCGGTGGTCGGCGACGACCCGGATGAGATCATCGGCGTGCTGCTGGCCAAAGACCTGCTGCCGTTGGTGCTGGACCCGACCCGCGCCGAGCGCTTCCAGATCAAGGACCACATCCGCCCGGCCTTTATCATTCCCGAGTCCAAGCGCCTGGATGCGTTGCTGCGCGATTTTCGCGCCAACCACAACCACATGGCGATCGTCGTCAACGAGTACGGCGGCGTGGCGGGCTTGGCCACCATTGAAGATGTGCTGGAAGAAATCGTTGGTGATATCGAGGACGAAACCGATATTGAAGACGACGATTACCTGATCCGCGAAATGGACCACGGTGTGTGCGTGGTCAAGGCGTTGATCCCAATCGAAGAATTCAACGAACACTTCCGCAGCCACTTCAGCGACGAGGAGTTCGATACCCTCGCCGGCCTGCTGCTGCAACAGTTCGGCCACCTGCCCCGCCGCGGTGAGCAGGTGGAATGGAACGGTTTCCGCTTCACCGTGGTGAGCGCCGACGCGCGCACCATCCGCCTGGTGGAAGTGGCGCCGCTGCCGGCCGCTTCCTGATCGCGGCCGCCGGCGCGCCGATGGTGTGCGCCGGCGGCATTCTTTATCATCCCGGGTCCGGTGCCGCCACTGCGGCCGTCCGCTGCCGACAGGAGTAGCTGCGTGTCCCTGTACCGTCCCCAACGCCCGCTGATGGCCGTGCTAGCGCTGCTTGGCGGCCTGCTTTACCCGCTTGCTTTCGCCCCCTACGACTTCTGGCCGCTGGTGCTGCTGAGCATCGCGCTGGCGTGGTGGACGCTGGGTGCCACCGCCAAACAGGCGTTCTGGCGCGGCTGGCTGTACGGCCTCGGTCTGTTCGGTTTCGGCGTGTCCTGGCTGCATGTGAGCATGCACGACTACGGCGACACTCCGCTGTGGCTGGCGGTGCCGATGACGGCGCTGTTCGCGGCGTTCTTGGCGCTGTTCCCGGCGCTGCTGGCCGCGCTGACAGTGAAATTCAGCCGTGGACGCCCCTCGCCACTGCTGTTTGCCGGTGGCTGGTTGCTGCTGGATGTGTTGCGCGGCGCCCTGCTGACAGGCTTCCCTTGGCTGTACGCCGGTTATGCGCTGATCGACACGCCGCTGGTGGCCGCCGCCCCACTCGGCGGCGTCTGGCTGATGACGCTGATTGCGGTACTGGCCGGGCTGACGCTGGCACTCGCGTGGCAGCGGCGGCCCAGCGCCTTCGTGACCGGCGCGCTGCTGCTGCTCGGCGGTGCCACGCCGTTGCTGCCGCTGGAGCGCTTCATCGAACCCGCGGCCGATGCACCGACTAAAGTGGCGCTGGTGCAGGGCAACATTCCCCAGGACCTGCGCTGGCTGGCGACCATGCGCGACGCCACCCGTGACATCTATGCCGGCCTCACCGCCGAGATCGGCAGCGATACGCTGGTAGTGTGGCCAGAAGCGGCGCTGACCGAGTTCTACGACACCGCGCGCGAGTTCCTCGCCGAGCAAAGTGCGCTGCTGGCGGCGCGCGACTCAGCGTTGATCTCCGGCCTGCCCACCCGCGATTGGCAGGGCGACGGCTGGCGCTACTACAACAGCATTCTGGTAGTGGAAGGCGGCGAAGGCATTTACGACAAACAAAAGCTGGTGCCGTTCGGCGAATACGTGCCGCTGGAATCCTTGCTACGCGGCTTGATTCCGTTCTTCGACCTGCCGATGTCCAGCTTCACTCCTGGCCCGGCCAAGCAAGACAACCTGCTGGCGCAGTACATGGTGGTGTCGCCGTTCATCTGCTACGAGATCGTTTACCCAGAATTGGTGGCGCGTCAGGCCGCCGACAGCAACGTGATGGTGACCATCTCCAACGATGCCTGGTTCGGCCACTCTGCCGGCCCGCACCAGCATTTCCAGATGGCGCGGCTGCGGGCAGCGGAAACCGGTCGCTATCTGCTGCGCGCCACCAATAACGGCATCACCGCCATCATTGATGAGCGTGGCGTGGTGCAGGGCCAATTGCCGCAATTCGAGCGCGCGGTGCTGGAGGGCAGCTTCATGCCGTTCTCCGGCAGCACCCCGTTCGTGCGCTGGGGCGGCGCCCCGGTGTGGTGGTTGGCCGCCTTGCTATGCGGCGTGGGGCTCTTGGCACGGCGGCGCTGAGCCAGCCGCCGTGTTGGGCACCGGAACCGATGGCGATCACAAATAGCGCAAGCGGTAGAACACCAGCGCCATCCATTCGTAGTAAATGTCCGGCAGCAGCGCCAGCGCTCCTACCGAAGGCATCCACGCTGGGCCAAGGCTGTCATCGGCGCTGATCACTTCCACCCGCAGTCCCTGGGCGCGAAATGACAGCGCCGCCCGCGCTTGGTGAGCACGACTGGTGACCAACAGGATGCTGTCGATGCCACGCAAGCGCAGCTCTTGCGCGCCATAGCGGGCATTTTCCCAGGTATTGCGGCTGCGCTGCTCCAGCCAGGCCTGCTGCTGCGGCCAACGCCGCTCCAGCAGAGTGCCCATCAACGCACTTTCGGTGGGCCCCAGGCGCCGCTTGCGGCCGCCGCACAGCAACATTGGCAGCGCCGCTTGAGCGGCACGCTCGGCCCCCACCGCCAGCCGCCGCAGCCCGGCCGGCGGCAAGCGCCAATGGCCGCCCCATCGGGTACGCCCAGCGCCCAGTACCACCACCGCCTGCGGCACCACATCACGCTGCCTGCGCGGTGCCGGTGGCAGCAGCCCCAGCACCACCGCCGGCAGCGTGCCGACCGCGGTAAGCACCAACACCCATGCCATGACCGTCATAGCCGGCCACCGCTGTCTGCCTGCAGTTGGCTCATGTATCCTATGCCCTCTTTCTTCTTATCACCCTGGACGGCGTCCCCGGCCACTGCCGGCCGCGCCGTTCACGCATCTGGAACACGTGGCACCGATGGAAACACAGTATCGTCCCGAGCAAATCGAAGCGGAAGCCCAAGCCTACTGGGCACAGCACAACACCTTCAAAGTGTGTGAAGACCCGTCGCGGGAAAAGTTCTACTGCCTGAGCATGTTCCCCTACCCCAGCGGTCGGCTGCACATGGGGCACGTGCGCAACTACACCATCGGCGACGTGATCAGCCGCTACCAGCGCATGCTGGGCAAGAACGTGCTGCAACCGATGGGTTGGGACGCCTTCGGCCTGCCGGCGGAAAACGCCGCCATCCAACGCGGTGTGGCTCCTGCCGCCTGGACCTACGACAACGTTGCCTACATGAAAGGCGAGTTGCAGCGGCTCGGTTTCGGCTATGACTGGAGCCGCGAAATTACCACCTGTGACCCCGAGTACTACCGCTGGGAGCAGTGGTTTTTCACCAAGCTTTACGAGCAAGGCTTGGTCTACCGCAAGATGTCCACCGTTAACTGGGACCCGGTAGACCAGACTGTGCTGGCCAACGAGCAGGTGATCAACGGCCGTGGCTGGCGCTCCGATGCGCTGGTGGAACAGAAAGAAATCCCGCAGTGGTTCATCCGCATCACCGACTACGCTGAAGAACTGCTGAACGACCTCGACCAGTTGGACGACTGGCCGGACCAAGTGAAAGCAATGCAGCGCAACTGGATCGGCCGTTCCGAAGGCGTCGAGCTGTGCTTCGATGTCGACGGCACCCCGCTGCGCGTCTACACCACCCGCCCGGACACCCTGTTCGGTGTCAGCTATGTGGCAGTGGCCGCCGCGCATCCGCTGGCCCAGCAAGCCGCCACCGATAACCCGGCGCTGGCCGCCTTCATCGAGCAGTGCAGCCACACCAAAACCGCCGAAGCGGATCTTGCCACCATGGCCAAGCTCGGCGTCGACACCGGCCTGCGCGCGCGCCACCCTCTCACCGGCGAATCAGTGCCGGTGTGGGCCGCCAACTTCGTGCTGATGAACTACGGCACCGGCGCCGTGATGGCGGTTCCGGCCCACGATGAGCGCGATTGGGAATTTGCCCAGCAGTACGGGCTGCCGATCAAGCAAGTGATCGCCCCGGCCGACGGCAGCGCGGTGGATCTCACCCGCGGCGCTATGACCGACAAGGGCGTGCTGGTGAATTCCGGTGATTTCACCGGCCTCACTTCCGACGCCGCCTTCGATGCCATCGCCGCGCGCTTGGTGGAACAGGGCTTGGGCGAGAAAAAGATCAACTACCGCCTGCGCGACTGGGGTGTATCACGCCAGCGTTACTGGGGTGCTCCGATCCCGATGCTGACGCTGGAAAACGGCGACATCGTACCGGCTCCGGCCGACCAGTTGCCGGTGGTGTTGCCGGAAGATGTGGTCATGGATGGCGTGCGCAGCCCGATCAAGGCCGATCCGGAGTGGGCACGCACCGAATTCAACGGCCAGCCCGCCCTGCGCGAAACCGACACCTTCGATACTTTCATGGAATCGAGCTGGTACTACGCGCGCTTCTGCTCGGCCGATGCCAGCACCATGGTCGACCCTGCCGCCGCCAACTACTGGCTGCCGGTGGATCAGTACATCGGCGGCATCGAGCACGCCATCCTGCACCTGCTCTACTCGCGCTTCTTCCACAAGCTGCTGCGCGACACCGGTCTGGTGGATTCCGACGAGCCGTTCAAGCGCCTGCTGTGCCAGGGCATGGTGCTCAAAGACGGCGTCAAAATGTCCAAATCAAAGGGCAACACGGTCGACCCGCAATCGCTGATCGACCAGTACGGTGCCGACACCGTGCGCCTGTTCACCATGTTTGCCGCACCGCCGGAACAATCGCTGGAATGGAGCGACGCCGGCGTTGAAGGCGCCAACCGTTTCATCAAGCGCCTGTGGCGTCTGGTCACCGAAAACCTTGCGCCCACGGTAGCGCTGGACCCGGCTGCTCTGGATGACGCTGCCCGCGCACTGCGCCGCAAGACCCATGAAACGCTGGCCAAGGTCAGCGATGATTTCGGCCGACGTCAGACCTTCAACACCGCCATTGCCGCGGTGATGGAACTGATCAACGAGGTGGCGCGCTTCCAACCCCAGTCCGCCCAAGACCACGCGGTGGTGCGGGAAGCACTGGAGAACACGGTGCTAATGCTGGCGCCGATCGTGCCGCACCTGTGCCACGTGCTGTGGCAGGCGCTGGGCCACACCGATGCGGTGGTCGATCAGGCGTGGCCGCAACACGACGACAGCGCCTTGGTGAAAGACACCATCGAGCTGGTGGTGCAAGTGAACGGCAAAGTGCGCGCGCGCATTGATGCGCCTGCCAGTGCTGACCAGGCCACGCTGGAGCAGTTGGCCCGCGCCGCGCCGAACGTGCAGCGTTTTCTTGAGGATGTAGTGGTGCGCAAAGTGATAGTGGTGCCCGGCAAGCTGGTGAACATTGTGGTATCTGCCGCATGAGCCGGCGCGGCGCGGTGTGGCTGGTGGCTCTGTTGGGGCTGGTGCTGACGCTGAGCGCCTGCGGCTTCCGGCCGCGTGGCGCGCCGCAGTACGAGCATCTGTCGGCGCTGCAGCTGCGCGGTGCCAGCCTTAATCTGGAGCACTTGGTGCGGCGCGCATTGGAAACCAGCGGTGTGGCGGTGCATGACGCCGCGCCGTTGGCGCTCACCATCAGCGACGAAAACACCCAGCGCCGCACCGTGGCGGTGGACCGCTACGGCCGCGCGGCGGAGATGGAGCTGCGTTACAGCTTTACCTGGCAATTGCTCGATGCCGACAGCCGCCAGCCGCTGAATGAACGCCGCAACATCGCGCTGATCCGCAACTTCATCTACGACGCCGACAACGCCACCGCTGCCAGTGACGAGGAATCCTCCACCCGCGATTCGCTGTACGAGGACGCCACCTGGCAACTGCTGCGCCAGCTCGACGCCACCGTCGGCCGGCTGCGCGCCGCGCAACCGGACAACTGGTCGCTGGACGGCGAGACCCGCGCCGACCGCCATGCAAATTAAGCCGGAAGCGCTGTCTCGGCAGCTGGCCCAGAACGGCCTGCTGCCAGCCTACCTGGTGAGCGGCGATGAGCCATTCCAACAGCAGGAATGCACCGACCTGCTGCGCCGCACCGCGCGCGATAAAGGCTTCGATGAGCGGCACTTATTTTCCGCCGACAGCGGCATCGACTGGCCCGCCCTCTATGCCGAAGCGCAGAGCCTGAGTTTGTTCGGCGGCGCCCGCATCCTCGAAGTCAGACTCGGCGAAAAGCGCCCCGACAAAAGCGCCAGCGAGATGCTGGTGCAGCTGTTGGAAGCGCCCCCCCCCGATACCCTGCTGGTGATTAGCTGCTCCAAACTCGACCGCCGCCGCGATCACGGCAGCCGCTGGGTGAAGGCGTTGGACCAGGTCGGCGCCATGATCGAAGTATGGCCGGTGGCCGCCGGCCAACTGCCCGGCTGGATTGAAGCGCGGCTGCGCCGCCTCGGCCTTGCCGCCAGCGGCGACGCGCTGGCGCTGCTGGTGGAGCGCAGCGAAGGCAACCTGCTGGCAGCCGCTCAGGAAGTGGACAAGTTGGCGCTGCTGTTCCCCGGCGCCACCTTGACGCCGGAACAGGTGGAAGCGGCCGTCGGCCACAGCAGCCGTTTCAGTCCGTTCGACCTTGGCGACGCGCTCGGCGGCGGTGACCTGCCGCGCGCGCTGCGCATCCTCGACACCTTGCACGCTGAAGGAGTGGAGTCACCGGTAGTGCTCTGGGCCTTGACCCGCGAAGTACGGCAACTGGCGCAGATCATTGGCGGTGAAGACCCCGGTCGACTGCCGCCGCAGCGTCTGCGCCAATTGCAACAGCAAGCGCGCCGGCTCGGCCCGGCTGGGGTGCAGCAGGCGGTGGCGCTGGCCGCCCGTGCCGATCAGGCGCTCAAAGGCATGGCGGACGGCGATCCTTGGCAGCACCTCACCAGTTTGGTGCTGCGGCTTGGCGGGCAGCCGCTGCCGGCGGTGTTGGAACTGTAAATCGCTCTGGCGCCCCCCGCGCCGGACCGCATGGTCGGCCCGCTGCGGCGACGGCACTGCTAAGCTGCCGGTTCTTTCGTTGCTCCGGACCGGACATGTTCAAGCGAGACGCCACCGACACTTCCTCGATTTCCTTCACTGCGCTCTACACCGGCCATGTGTGGGAGAAAAATGGCCTCTCAGCGCCTGCGTTCCATACCCGCACCGGCGCGCTGCTGTACCACGCGTTGGCCCCGTTCGAAGCGGTCGGCGGGCGACTGGTAGGCGGCAACATCCGCACCTTCCTACTGCAACGGCACCATCTGATTGACCACTTGCTGGAGCAGGCCATCAGCGACGGCGTCACCCAAGTGATCGAAATCGCCTGTGGTCTGTCACCGCGCGGTTACCGGTTTCGGCAGCGCTATCCACAGCTGCATTACATCGAAGCTGACCTGCCGGACATGGCCGACCGCAAGCAGGCCCTGCTGGCGCGCTTGGGTGCACTGGGGCCCCGCCACCAAGCGCTGCCGCTGAACATTTTCCACGAGCAGGGCGCAGACTCACTGGAACAGGTGCTGGCCGACCACTTTGACCGCAGCCGACCGCTGCTGGTGATCACCGAAGGGCTGGTGAATTATTTTCCGCTCACTGCCATGGATCCGTTCTGGCGCCGACTGGCCCGCGCCATGCAAGGTTTTCCGTTCGCGCGCTATTTAACCGACAACTATCCTTTGCTGGATGACCATCCGTTTCACCGCACCATGCAGACCCTGCGCGGTTTGCTCGGCGCGGTGTCGCGCAGTTCAGTGAGTTTCCATTTCGGCAGCGATGCCGAGGCGGGCCATCACGTGCAGGCACAAGGCTTCGACCACGTGACAGTGCACAACCCGGAGCACTTCTACCAAACGCTGCCGATCCCGGTAGTGCGCGGCACGCCGTTCGTACGCGTCATCGAAGCGCGCACCGGCGCATAAAAAAACGCGGCGCCTCCGTGAAGAGGCGCCGCGTTCCCGGCTCCGTGCAATCCCCCGACTGGTCTGGAGCTCAGGACGGTTCCTGGTCCTGGGTCGCTTTCAGCGGCCCGGTGACCAGCGCAACACCGATGCCCACCGGGATCAGCAGCATGCCGACAGCAATCAACAGTGACAGGAAACCGCTGCCGGTGGTGAACAGTTCGCCAAACACTTCCATGGTTGCTCTCCTGCAATAAACGTCAGGAGTCCATGGCACCACAGTGGCAGATCGGAACCTTGCACCAGATCAAGATCCACCGGTTACAGACTCGGCAACCGGGGTGAATCTTGATCTGGCTCAGGAAAACGGCGGTCAGCCGTAGAGGGTATGCACCTTGACGGCGCTGGGACCGGGGGACAAGAACAGCGCCGGGTCTTTCAGCAACGCGGCAAACCGTTCGGCAGCAGCGATATTGCCGTGCTTGAACAAACAACGCAGCAAACCACTTTCATCGTAGTCGAACACCAGCAATTCCAGTTCCAGCTCCGGCGATGCCAGATGCAGGGTGCAGTCACGGGCGTGATCAGCGATCGGGAAACCCGGCGTGTCGAGCTTGATCAAGCAACCGAAAAAGTTGATGTCGACCACCTTCACCGCCCGCTCGAAACCGAGCCGGTCGCTGACTCGCGACGCACAAGTGACCCGGCCACGGGTGTTGCACGGCACCAGCCGTTCACCACGGCGCCGCTCCAGGTGGCCAAGTTTGTGCTTCGGATACAGCGTCAGCCCAGCCAACGGCTCCAGCGGATCACCGCGCAGGAACGCCGAAAATAGCGCCAATGATTCGTCGCGCTTTTCCAGCTGCGGCAAGTGGTCGGCCCCCTTGATCAAGGCAAAGCGGGCATTCGGGCAGCGCGCGGCGAACGCAGCGTTCTCCCACGGCAGCGTAAAGCTGTCGAACTCGCCGGTGGTGACCAGCGTTTCACACTGCGGATAACCGAGCAGACCTTCCACCGACAACAGCCGCCGGCCGTTAATCTTGTAGCGCTCACGCTCGTTGTCGCTGAGCATTTTCATTTGCCGGTAGAACAGGCGCCGCGCGGTGGGCGTGATGCCGGTTTCCGCCAGCCGTTCGTAGTTCACCAAATACAGCACCACCGCCTGGGAGAACTCATCCATGCGGCCTTCGTCGAGCACCCGCACGGACTCTTCTACCAGCATCCGCCAGCTCTTACGCGGCCGCACCACAATGCCGGCCACGATCAGCTTGTCCATCAGCGCGGGGTATTTGTAGGCAAAGGTGCTGGCAATCGCAGAGCCCAGCGACAGCCCCATCACATGCACTTTTTCGACGCCGGTGAACACCACGAACTCGTGCAGCAGATCGGCTAAGTCTTCCATGCCCAGTTCCGGCGACAACTGGTCGTTGTTGCCCAGCGACGGCAGGTCCACCAGCACCACCGGAAAATCGTTGTAGATGGCCTCGACCGAATACTTGTAGGACGTGAAATTCTGGAACGCGCCGCCGATCACCAGCAGCGGTGGTTTGTGTGCATTCTCCGGGGATGAGAACGCCAGGTAATCAATGCGCCACTGCCCCACCCAAAACGCGTGCGGCACGGCTTTGATCGCCCCCCGGTCGTAAGACTGGAACGAAAATCCCATGAAACGGCCTCCAAGGCTGGCCTGTTGTTCTTGTTGTGAGGGCGATGTCGTGGCACTGGCCATCGCATGCCCTTCGATAGGTCTGGTTTCCTGATAGTGCGTGCTCGCTCAGTCTTTCGACTGAGCACGAGGCATTCTGTGGTATTTGCGGGAGCGCGTAAACGGTCCAGCGAGGCTATAATGTTAATCTTTCATTGAATCGGATTGGCCCTGACCACCATGACCCATCTTGATTACATGCGCCGCCTCGGCACCCAAGCCCGTGATGCTTCACGCGCCATGGCCCGTGCCAGTACCGCCGCCAAGAACACTGCGCTGCAGGAAATCGGCAATGCCTTGGTCCGCCATCGCGACAGCATCCTGTCCGCCAACGCCGCTGACATGGCCGCCGGCCGTGCCAACGGCCTCGACGACGCGATGCTCGACCGGCTCGAACTGACCCCGGAACGCTTCGATGACATGCTCACCGGGTTGGAGCAAGTGGCTGCCCTCACCGATCCGATCGGCGAAATCACTGGCCTGCGCTACCTGCCGTCCGGCATCCAAGTGGGCCAGATGCGGGTACCGTTGGGCGTGGTCGGCATCATCTACGAATCGCGCCCCAACGTGACCATCGATGCCGCCGCGCTGTGCCTGAAGTCCGGCAACGCCGCCATCCTGCGTGGTGGCTCGGAAGCACTGCAGGCCAACCAAGCCATCGCCGCCTGCATCCGTGAGGGCCTCGCCGCTGCCGGGCTGCCGGAGCACGCGGTACAGGTGATCGACACCACCGATCGCGCCATGGTCGACGCCTTGATCCAGCACCCGGAATACGTCGATGTGATCGTGCCGCGCGGCGGCAAGGGACTGATCGAACGCATTAGCAACAATGCGCGGGTACCGGTGATCAAGCACTTGGATGGCAACTGCCACCTGTACATCGATGACGACGCCGATTTCGACAAGGCGCTGCCGGTGACGCTGAACGCCAAAACCCACCGTTACGGCACCTGCAACACCACCGAAACGCTGCTGGTGAGCCGCGCGGTGGCGGACACCATGCTGCCGCCGATTGCCGCCGCGCTGGCAGAAAAAGGCGTGGCGTTGCGCGGCTGCCCGGCCACGTTGGCGCTGCTGGCGGGCCGCATCAGCGCGCTCACCGCCGCCACCGAAGAGGACTGGCACGAAGAATATCTAGCGCCGATTCTGGCGGTGAAGATTGTCGACGGGCTGGACGCGGCCATCGAGCACATCAACCGCTACAGCTCCGGCCACACCGAATCGATCATCACCGAGAACTACACCCGTTCGCGGCGCTTCCTCACTGAGGTCGATTCCAGTTCGGTGATGGTCAACGCCTCCACCCGCTTTGCCGACGGCTTCGAGTACGGCTTGGGTGCCGAAATCGGCATCTCCACCGATAAGTTCCACGCCCGTGGCCCGGTGGGCTTGAACGGCCTGACCAGCAACAAATGGGTGGTGCTGGGCGACGGCCACGTGCGCAGCTAATGACCTCCTCGGCCCCGCTGGCGCTGTACGGCGGCACCTTCGACCCGGTGCATGCCGCCCATGTGGCGGCGGCGCGGGCGGTGGCCGCAGCGCTAGGCGGGCCGGTGCATCTATTACCCAACGCCGTTCCACCACACCGACCACAGCCGTACGCCAGCCCGGCGCAGCGGCTGGCAATGCTGCAGCTGGCCGCCGCCGACGCACCGGAATTGAAAGTTGATGACTGGGAGCTGCGTCAGCCGGGGCCGTCTTACACACTGGCTACGCTGGAACATTTCCGTCAGCACATCGGCCCCGAGCGGCCACTGGTGTGGGTAGTCGGCGCCGACAGCTTCGCCTCGCTGCACCACTGGCACCGGTGGCAGCACTATCCAGCGCTGTGCCACTTGGCAGTGCTACCACGCCCCGGCGCGGCAGCCGCAGACCCAGCGGTGGCAGCGGCTTTCACGTCGGCCGACGCCGCAGCGCTGCGCGGGCAGCCGGCCGGGTTGCGATTAATGCTCACCGCGCCTTGCCTGGAACACTCCTCCACCGCCATCCGTACCGCGCTGGCGGCGGGCCAACGCCACCCCGGACTCGATGCCGGCGTGGCGGACTTCATTTACCGTGAAGGTCTGTATAATGCGCGGCACCTGCCGACACTAGACCGCAATTCCCAGGACTCGCATGACTGATACCCGCTCTCTGTACGACATCGCTCTGGCCGCACTGGAAGACCTCAAGGCCAAGAACCTCACCCACCTGGACGTGCGCGGCATCACCAGCATTGCCGACCATATGATCATCGCCACCGGCACTTCTTCCCGGCACGTTAAGGCCTTGGCCGACAACGTGGTGGAAGAAGTGAAGAAAGCCGGCCATCTGCCGGTAGGCGTGGAAGGCATGACCAGTTCCGAATGGGTGCTGGTGGACTTGGGCGATGTGATCGTCCACGTGATGCAGCCGGCCACCCGCGAGTTCTACGACCTGGAACGCCTGTGGCGCAACCCGGACCACCACCCGGACCGCGCCAAAGACCAGGACGCCTGATTTGCGCGTACGCCTGCTGGCGTTGGGCACGCGCATGCCGGACTGGGTTGAAGCCGGCGTCAGCGAGTACCAGCGCCGCCTGACCCAAGACATTCGCCTCGATATCGAGGAACTGCCGCTGCCCAAACGTGGCCCCGGCAGCGACACCCGTTCGTTGGTGCGCCAGGAAGCGGCAGCATTGGAAAAACGCCTCGCCAAATACCCTGGCTGCCGGACTGTGGCGTTGGAAGTCACCGGCCGCCGCCTCACCACCCACCAACTGTCCAATGAACTGGGTCGCCTGCGCGATCAGGGCCAGGATCTTAACGTGCTGGTGGGCGGTCCTGACGGCCTATGCTCAGAGCTGTCGGCACGGTTTCCGCAGTGGTCGCTGTCCGACCTCACGCTGCCACACCCGCTGGTGCGCATCCTACTGGCTGAACAGGTCTACCGCGCCTGGTCGCTGCTAGTGGGGCATCCCTACCACCGCTAAACAACAAGCCAAGATTGTAAAAGCCTGCCGCCGCGCCTTGCTGTGGTCATCACGGTTGCCGACAGTGGCTGCTCTACTGTTGCTGTTGGAGCCTTGCCATGACCACCCTGTACTTCGCTACCGGCGCCTGCTCACTGGCACCCCACATTGTGCTGGAATGGATCGGCGCCCCGTACACAGCGGTCAAAGTCCAATTCGGCTCGCCGGAATTGCTGGCGGTGAACCCGGCCGGCAGCGTACCGGTGCTGCGCGAAGACGACGGCTGGCTGCTCACCCAGGCCGGCGCCATCCTCGATTACCTCGCCCGCAAACACCCGGAAGCGGCCCTAGATGCCGGTGACGACCTACGCCAACAGGCTGAACAGCAGCGTTGGTCAGCGTTTCTGACCAGTGACCTGCACGCCTCGTTCTGGCCAGTGTTCGGCCCCCAGCGCTATACCACCGACAGCAGCGACGCCGCACAGCAAGCGGTGTGCGCAGCCGGACTGGAATTGGTGCGCAACCGCTTGGCACGGCTGGAACAGCACCTGCAAGGGCGCGAATGGATGCTCGATCGCCGCTCCGTCATTGATGCCTACGCGTTCCCGATGATCCGCTGGGCGATCCAGATGCTGCCGGAGAAGATTGAGCCGTTTCCGGCAATCCAAGCTCTGCACGACCGGCTCGCCGCTGACCCGGCAGTGCAGCGGGTCTTGGCACACGAGCAACGCTGACCCGCGGCCACAGCAATAGCCGGTATAGCAGCAACGCCAAGCTCCAATCGATCCAGAGCGTCCACAGGTTGTGGGATAAAAAGTGGGCTCCTTGCACCATGCGCCCCCAGGACAATAACGCGCCAAGTGCCAGCGCCGCCCCGAGCACCCTCCGGGCGGTGCGCGGCCAGCGGTCCCACAGTGCGAAATAACCCGCCAGCCAAACGAAGCCAGTGGAGGCATGCCCGCCCGGCCAGCAGCGGCCGGGCCGGGCACCCTGCGGCAGTAGTGACCAGAGCGGGCGGAACAACTCGGCACCGCCATAACGCTGTAAATCCGCCGGGCAATGGAATCCGGTCGCCGCTTTCAGCAACGGCACCAGCGCACTGGCCAGCGCCGCTGCCAACAGCAGGTAACCGAGCCGCCAACGCCACAACCGATCGCCACCCGGTCGCAGCAACCACAGCCACAGGCCAAGCAACGCCGCAAACAACACCAGCACTGCATACTTGACCCAGCGGTGCAGCACCGTCTCCAGCCACCAACTGTCACGGCCCGGAAACCCCCAACGTTGGTAGAGCAGATCCGCCCCCCACAGATCCGCCCCACTCGCCTCCCACAGCAGCAAGACCGCCAATAACAGCAGCGAGGCCAACACCCAACGCTGCGGAAACGCTCCAGCGCGCCTCATCGGTGATGCGCCCCCCAATAGGTACTGCCGGCATCAGTGGACGCCGGCAGCGGACCGGCGGCCAGCACACCGCTCCAACTCAGCAGCCGATGGCGATAGGCGTAACTGGCACCTTGGTAGAAAGCGATATTGCGACGCATCAGCTCGTCTTCCAGCGACGCCGGTTGCTCGCGCACCAACCCCAGCGCATCACGGTGTTCGCGCAGACTGTGGCGCGGGCTGAGGATCATCAGCCGATCACCGTCGAACAATCCCAAGTGCTGATAATTGCCGATCAGAACCCGCCGCCCTTCAGCATCAGGCCGCAGCATGTCGCGGCCAAAGAACGTCGACACGTAGGAACGATCGAGCACGCCCAATAGCGTCGGTGCCACGTCGATCTGGCTCATCAGTCGTGCTTCTTCCCGGGGCGCCACCCAGGCCGGCGCATACACCAACATCGGGATGTGGTACTGCGCCACCGGCAGGTCCTGCTTGCCAGCACTGCCGGCGGTGTGGTCGGCGACGAACACGAACAGGGTGTCATGGAACCACGGCTTTTCGCGTGCCCGCTCAAGGAACTCGCCAATGGCGTAATCGGTGTACTTCACCGCACCGTTGCGGTTACTGCCGGAGGGGATGTCGATGCGTCCATCCGGATAGGTGTAGGGCCGATGGTTAGAGGTTGTCATCAGCTGCATGAAGAACGGCTGGCCTGCGGCATACAGCCGATCGGCACGCTCCTCGGCCAAACGATACAAGTCCTCATCGGCCATGCCCCAAGCGTTGGTGAAGCTCAGCGCGCTGTCCGGCACGCTGCTTTGATCAACGATTTGGTAGCCATTGCCACTGAAAAACGCGTTCATGTTGTCGAAGTAACCGCGCCCGCCATAGAGAAACGCAGAGTCGTAGCCAAACCGATTGAACTGCTCGCCCAAACTGGCAAAACCGGTTTCGCGACCGATACGTTTGACGATCGAACGTCCCGGCGTCGGCGGCACCGACAGCGTCAACGCTTCCAATCCCCGATCAGTACGGGTGCCGGTGGCATATAAGTGGGTAAACACCAGCGACTGATCCCACAGTGCATCCAGATTGGGCGTCAATCCGTCGGTATTGCCGAAGCGGCCAAGGTAACGCGCAGAAAAACTTTCCAGCGTCACCAGCATCACGTTGAGCGGTTTGGGCGGGCCGGAGGCCTGTACCCTACGCCGCAGATCGAGCAGTTCGTCAGTGACGAAATGACTGTTCGACTCCGCCACCTCTTCGCGCAACAAGCGATCCACATCTTCCAGCGGCAAGGTGGCATACAAACTGTTGTAATCCAGCTCGTTGTTGCGGAACGCAGCGAAAAATTGGTAAGGCCCGTTCGCGGCCAGCTCAATCTGGTAGCTATTACCGCCTTGCCCACGCGGCCACTGCTGGTCAAGTCCGAAACCAGCCAGCAACGCCAACAAACTGCAGCCGGCCCACAGCGTCATCCGCGGCCGCCAACCGGCGTCGACCCGTCGTGTCCAGCGGTCAAGCCGTCCCCCCCACCATTGAGTAGCCACCATCGCCACCACCGCAATCAGTGCCAGCAACGGGTACACCGGGTAGGACTCAAGAATGTTGTCCACCACCTCGCGCGAATAAACCAAGTAATCGACCGCGATAAAATTGAAGCGAACGCTGAACTCGTCCCAGAACAACCACTCAGCAAAAGCGACAAACAGCATTAGCGCCAAGCTGGTGGCCAGCACCCACTTCAACACCGCAACGTGCCAACGCCGGCGCCATAGGGCGGCAGGACAAAGCAGCACCCAGCTCGCCAACGGCCACAGCGCCATCGCCAAGAAACCAAAATCGTAAAGCGCGCCCACCCACCACAGGTGCCACACCGCCGACAACGACAACTCAGCGTCTGCACCGCTACGCAGCAGCAATGCCAGTCGTGTGAGCCAGAAAAGACTTAACCAGCACAGAGAGATCAGGTACAAGTAGCGCAGCCGGGCGGACTGCAATGCGGACACAGGCATGGACGTTGCTCCACAGCTCAACCTTCGACGGCAGCGAGTGTGCAACCTCTAGTGTCAACCGCTTGTCAAAGCCCCGTGAAGCTCCCGTGAAGGCCCATGCCCATGCGTATTCTTGTCATCGAAGACAACCGCGACATCCTCGCAAACATTCTCGACTACCTGCAGATCAAAGGCTTTGTGGTCGACTGCGCCCAAGATGGCGTCAGTGGATTGCACCTGGCGGTGAGCCAGGATTACGACCTCATCGTGCTGGACCTGATGCTGCCCGGCATCGAAGGCTACGAGGTGTGCCGGCGGCTGCGCCAGGACGCCGGCAAGACGGTGCCAATCATCATGCTCACCGCCCGTGACGGCCTTGATGACCGTATCAAGGGCCTCAACGTCGGCGCCGACGATTACTTGGTGAAACCCTTTGCGCTGTCGGAACTGGTGGCACGTATTCAAGCGGTACTGCGCCGCAGTCAAGGTAATCCATCACGCAAACTGCAAGTGGCGGACCTGGAATACGATCTCGACACGCTGGCCGTTTCGCGCGCCGGGAAACCGCTAAAATTGAACCCGGTGGGCCTGCGTCTGCTGCAGGCACTGATGCAACGCAGCCCAGCAGTGGTGCGCCGCGAAACACTGGAAGAGTTACTGTGGGGCGACAACCTGCCGTCCAGCGACAGCCTGCGCAGCCATGTGCACCAGCTGCGCCAGGTGATCGACAAACCATTCGACAGCAATCTGCTGCACACCGTGCACGGCATCGGCTTCCAGCTGGTGGCGGACGACGATGAGCTCGCTTAAACGCCAGCCCCTGGCGCGCCGCATTGTCATCGGCTTCACGCTGCTGACGGCGGTGATCAGTGGCCTGTTTTCGTTCGGCATCGTGGCCGTGGTGCACTTCGTCGAAGAGCATCTGGTGTCCAAAGAGCTGGGGCGGCAGATGACCGCCATCCTGCACACCGACCTACCCGCCGGGCGTGCGCCGCGGCTCGACCCCTCTACCCAGTTCTACATGATGGGCAACAGCGATTACCCGGTGCCGGCGCGGCTCAGGGATGTCGGCACTGGTTTCACCGAGCGCTCCGACGATGACGACGCGGTGTACATCTACATGCGCGAAGTGAATGGCGTGCGCTACTACTTAGAGCAGGACCAGCGCGAATTCGAAGCACGCGAGCATGCGCTTTATCGGGTGGTTTTCGCCGGCTTCGTACTGAGTGTGGGTATCGCTTGGCTGCTCGGCCAAATGACCGCGCGCGGCATCATGCGGCCAGTATCGCGGCTGGCGCAGCAGGTGTTACACCGAGATCAACTGTCGGTGTCAGCACCGCCGCTGGCGCCGGATTATCCCAACGATGAGATCGGCTATCTGGCGCAGGCGTTCGACCACACTCTGTACGAGCTGCGTCACTCACTGGAACGGGAACGGCTGTTTACCGCCGACGTTAGCCACGAGCTGCGTACGCCGCTGATGGTGATCACCGGCGCCACCGAACTGCTGGCTGAGGCCGATCTGTCGCCGCAAGAGCGCATGCAGCTGCTGCGGGTGATCCGTGCCAGTGATGACATGGCCGGACTGGTGGAGACCTTCCTGCGTTTGGCGCGCCGCGAAAGCGGCGCGGTGCCCTGTGGCGGCACGCTGTCATTGCGTGCCTGTGCCGAAGCCCAAGCGGCATTTTGGGCGCCACTGTTTCATGAGAAAGGCCTCAGTTTCGAGCTCGACGCCGGCGCTGATCTACCGTGCCAATACGATGCGGTATTGCTGCGCGCGGTGATCTCCAACCTGCTGCGCAACGCGCTCCATTACACCGACCAAGGCGGTGTGGTACTGCATTACGACGGCAATCGCTTCAGCGTTGAGGATACCGGCATCGGCATCCCGGCCCATCTGCGCCAACGCATCTTCGAACCATTCAAACGGTTAGAGCACGCGCAAGCGCGTGGCGAGGGACTCGGACTGGGGCTATCGCTGGTACGCCGTATTTGCCTGCGCGAAGGCTGGCAGATCGAGGTCAGTGACCGCAGCCCCAGCGGGTCCTGCTTCGTGGTAACGCTGGGCGCTGGCTGCGCTCCGGTTTGACACTCTTTTCACAGTAATTTGACAGTTTGTTTTCCACCACTGCCGTAGCGTGACCGCTTTCGGCAGCGCGTCCTGACGTGCGTGTTTCCGTTCATTACCAGCCACAGGCTCTCACCCATGCCCTCCACTGTTTCCCCGATGCGCCCCATCAGCGTTGCGGCGCATCTCTCGTTCGTTGCCGGCAGTATGGTGCTGCTGATGGTGCTGTTCAGCTTGCTGCGCGCCGCGCTGCTGGCCTACAACAGCGAACTGGCGGCAGCGGCCAGTGCCCACGACATCAGCCGCGCCTTCTTCAACGGCCTGCGCTTCGACCTACGCATCACGGTGTTTATGATCGCGCCGTTGCTGCTGGCGTTGCCGTTCCAGCGGCTGATCAACGCACGCCGACTGTGGCGCCTGTGGCTGACCTTCTGTGCTGCGCTGGCGCTGTTCCTCGGTGTCATGGAGCTGAACTTCTACGCTGAATTCCACCAGCGCCTGAACAGCTTGGTATTCCAGTACCTGAAAGAAGACCCGGCCACGGTGGTGAGCATGTTGTGGCACGGCTTCCCGGTGGTGCGGCTGGTGCTGGCGTGGCTGGTGGCCAGCGCGCTGCTGTACCTGCTGCTGCGCCGGCTGGACCGGTTCAGCCGTGGCAGCGGCCGCGCCAGCAGCCTGTTCAGCCGCGCGCTGGTGCTGCTGCTGTGTGTGGCGCTGGCCACGGTGGCCGCCCGCGGCACCCTGCGCCAAGGCTCGCCGCTGCGCTGGGGCGATGCTTTCAACACCGGCACGCTGTTCACCAACCATCTTGGCTTGAATGCAGTGCAATCGCTGGCCGACGCGGCGCGCAACAGTGCCTCCTCGCACCGCGAGAATCTGTGGAAAAGCAATGTGCCCGCGGACGAAGCGCTGGCGCGGGTGCGCCAGCGGCTACTGCTGGACACCGACCAGCTGGTGGAAGCCGAGCTGGCGCCGGTGCGGCGCGTCACCACGCCGCCGGCGGACACCCGCTTGCCGGTGCGCAACGTGGTGGTAATCCTGATGGAAAGCTTCGCTGGCCGTTACGTCGGCGCGCTCGGCGACGCCTCCTCGATCACCCCGCATTTCGACGCACTGGCCGAGGAAGGCTTGCTGTTCACCCAGTTCTTCTCCAACGGCACCCATACTCACCAAGGCATGTTCGCCACCATAGCCTGCTTCCCCAACCTGCCAGCCTTCGAATACCTGATGCAGACCCCGGAAGGCGGCCATCCGCTGTCTGGTTTGCCCGCCCTGTTGGCGCCGCGCGGCTACCAAGACGCCTACGTCTACAACGGTGATTTCGCCTGGGACAATCAGCGCGGCTTCTTCGGCAACCAAGGGATGCGTCACTTTGTCGGCCGCCGCGACTACATTAATCCGGTGTTCTCCGACCCAACCTGGGGCGTGTCCGACCAAGATATGTTCGCCCGCGCGGTGGAAGAGCTGGACCGCATGGACCCGGCGCAGCCGTTCTACGCACTGCTGCAATCGCTGTCCAACCACACCCCCTACGCGTTGCCGGACCCGCTGCCGGTGGCAGAAGTCAGCGGCCACGGCCGCAATGACCTGCACCTGACCGCCATGCGCTATTCAGACTGGGCGCTGGGGCAGTTCTTTGCCGCCGCTAAAACCCGTGACTGGTACCAAGACACGCTGTTCGTGATCCTCGGCGACCACGGCTTTGGCGCCCCGGAACAACTGACCGACATGGATCTTTACCGCCATCACGTGCCGCTGCTGCTGTTGGCGCCGGGCATTCAGGAGCGCTTCGGCGCCACCCGCAACACTGTGGCTACCCAGGTCGACGTGGTGCCCACCGCGCTAGGCCGCCTCGGCGAGCGCTACCAGCACCAGTGCTGGGGCCGCGATCTGCTGGCGCTGCCGGCGGATGATCCCGGCTACGCCATCATCAAACCGTCTGGCACCGAGCAGACGGTGGCGCTGATCCGTGACGGCCGCGCGCTGATCCAGCCGCGCGGTAGCGCGCCACAAGCGTGGCAATTCGCACTCGGCGAGCGCCGCACCGCCCAGCGCGACCAGCTTAGCGCCGAAGACCGCGAGGACCTGCGCACGCTGGACAGCTACCTGCAGGTGGCCACCCGCGCGCTGCTCGACAACAACGTCGGCATCCACCCGGCGCCCGGCGGCCGCTGAGCAAACACGGGCGCTGGCAGACCCTGCCAGCGCCCGTGTCAATCAGGGCCCATCACCGTTATCATTGCCGGCTGCTCCACCAACCCGGCGCATCCCCCATGCAATCACCCATGACGTTCAAGGACCACCATCGCGAAGGACGCATCTTCACGGTGCGGCTGCTGTGGGCGTTCGGGTTCGTGGTGCTGCTGGCGCTGGTGCTGGTGGCCCGCATGGTGTGGCTGCAAAGCCTGCAACACGACCGCTACGCCACGCTGTCGAACAAAAACCGCATGCAGACCCAGGCCATCGCGCCCCCACGGGGCCTGATCTATGACCGCCGCGGCGTATTGTTAGCGGACAACCAGCCGGATTTTTCGCTGGCCATCGTGCCGGAGATGGTCGCTGATCTCGACGCCATGCTCGCCGAGCTCGGCACCTACATGGCGCTGGAGCAAAGCGATATTGACCGCTTCCGCCGCCGCCTCAATAGCCCGCGCCGGCCGTGGGAGCCGGTGCCACTACGGGCGCGGTTGACGGAAACTGAGATGGCGCGCATTGCCGTCAGCCAGCACCGGCTACGCGGTGTGCGCATCGATGTGGAAGCCATCCGCAACTACTCCCACGGCGAACTATTTTCCCACGTGCTTGGCTATGTGAACCGCATCAGCGCCGAAGACATCGAGGCGATGACGCCGGAAGAGCGCGCCAATTACAGCGGCACCCACTACACCGGCCGCATCGGTGTGGAGCGTTTCTACGAACGGCTGCTGCACGGCATTGCCGGCTTTCGCAAAGTGGAAACCAACGCCCACGGCCGCATCTTGCGGGTATTGGAAGAGTCGCCACCGCAACCCGGTCAGGATCTGCGCCTGCACCTCGACCTGAAAGTGCAGAAAGCCGCCTGGGATGCGCTCGGTGACCGGCGCGGCGCGGTGGTGGCCATCGATCCCCGTGACGGCGGCGTGCTGGCGTTCGTGTCGCGCCCCGGCTTCGACCCCAACCTGTTTGTGACCGGCATCTCCCACGTCGACTACGCCGGCTACCGCGATGACCATGACCAGCCGCTGTTCAACCGCGCGTTGCAGGGCCAGTACCCGCCCGGCTCCACCGTGAAACCGATCATTGGCCTTGCCGGCCTTGCCGCTGGCGTCACCGACTGGCAGCGCACCATCTGGGATCCGGGTTATTACCGCATCGAAGGCGAAACCCGGGTGTTCCGCGACTGGCGCCGCTGGGGTCACGGCCACGTGGACATGAACAAAGCCATCATGCAGTCCTGCGACACCTACTTTTATGACATGGGCTACCGGCTCGGCATCGACCGCATGGCCGCGTTCCTGCGCAACTTCGGCCTCGGTGACCGCACCGGGGTGGACCTGCCCAGCGAAGCGCGCGGCATCCTGCCGTCACGGGAATGGAAACGCTCGGTGCGCAACCAGGGCTGGTTCCATGGCGACACCATCAACGCCAGCATCGGCCAGGGCTACATGCTCACCACGCCGCTGCAGCTGGCGCTGTCCACCGCCATCCTTGCGCGCCAAGGCGATACCGTGGTGCCACGGGTGGCGCAGTGGGTGCCGCCGGCATCGCCGCTGGATGACACCGTGTTGGAGCAGCATGACCACTGGCGGCGCATGACCCAATCGATGGTGAACGTGATCCACAGCAGCCAAGGCACTGCCCGCGCGCTGGGGCAGAATGCTCAGTTCCACATCGCCGGCAAGAGCGGCACCGCGCAGGTGTTCTCGTTGGCCAATGACCAGGAATACAACGCCCAGGAAATCGCCGAGCGGCTGCGTGACCACGCGCTGTTCGTAGCCTTTGCGCCGGCCGAACAGCCGGCCATCGCGGTGGGTGTCTTGGTGGAAAACGGCGGCGGCGGCGGCAGTGCCGCCGGCCCGGTGGCGCGCGCAGTGATGGATGCTTGGCTGCTCAACGACGACGGCGAGCTGGAGATTCCGCCGCCGGCGCTGCCGGAAACGGTGCCCGCCTCGCTTGGCGGTCCGCTGCCCGCCGCCGCCCCGCAGGAGCCTTGAACATGTTGCCTGATCCGCATCGCAGTCCGCGCCTGCAACCGCGCTTCGACCCCGACAGCCTGGCCTGGCGTCTGCACCTCGACGCGCCACTGTTGGCGGCGCTGCTGATGGTGGTGCTGGGCGGCCTAGTGGTGCTCTACAGCGCCAGCGACGGCAACCTGGACGTGGTGCTGCGCCAGAGCATGCGCTTTGCCATCGGCTTCGGTCTGATGTTCGTGTTGGCCCAGGTGCCCCCCCGCAGTTACCGCTTCAGTGCGCCACTGGTTTACCTAGTCGGTCTCACATTACTGGTGATGGTGTTGCTGTTCGGCACCGAGGCCAAAGGCGCCCAGCGCTGGCTCACCTTACCCGGCCTTGGCCGCTTCCAGCCCGCGGAGGTGATGAAGATCGCCGTACCGGCGATGGTGGCCTGGTACTTCCGCGAGCGGGCGCTGCCGGCACGTTTGCGCGATGTGCTGGTGGTGATGGTGATCATCGCCGCACCGGTGCTGCTGATCGCCAAACAGCCCGATCTCGGCACCGCCATCCTGGTGGCGGCCGCCGGCTTCATTGTGCTGTTCATGGCCGGCCTTAGCTGGCGCCTGATT
Source organism: Alcanivorax sp. REN37 (assembly GCF_041102775.1). Lineage (NCBI taxonomy): Bacteria > Pseudomonadati > Pseudomonadota > Gammaproteobacteria > Oceanospirillales > Alcanivoracaceae > Isoalcanivorax > Isoalcanivorax beigongshangi. The sequence continues at coordinate 867,770 of NZ_JBGCUO010000001.1, read as the reverse complement.
CTGTCTGCGCTGGCGGTGCTCAGCGCGGCAGCACCGGCGATGTATTTCTTCGTGATGCACGGCTACCAGCGGCGCCGGGTGGACACCTTTCTGAACCCGGAATCCGATCCGCAGGGCGCCGGCTGGAACATCATTCAATCGAAAACCGCCATCGGTTCTGGCGGCATGTGGGGTAAAGGCTGGCTCAACGGTACCCAGTCGCGGCTGGATTTCCTGCCGGAATCATCCACTGATTTCATTTTTGCGGTGCTCGGCGAGGAACTGGGCTTTGCCGGCGTGGTCTGCCTGCTGGCGGCTTATATGTTCATCATCAGTCGCGGGCTGATCATCAGCCACTATGCGCAAGACACCTTCAGCCGGCTGCTGGGCGCATCGCTGGCGCTGACGTTCTTCATCTATGTGTTTGTAAATATCGGGATGGTGTCCGGCCTGATGCCGGTGGTCGGTGTACCCTTGCCGCTCATCAGCTACGGTGGCACGTCCATCGTGACACTGCTTGCGGGTTTCGGCGTCTTGATGTCGATCCACACTCACCGCAAACTGCTGGGCCATTGAGAGCCCTCTTAACTGGAGCCAACATGCGACGGAATCGTGTTTCCCCCCTCATGACTGCGTGGCTGCTGGGCGCCAGCCTGCTGGCGGTCACCCCGGCTGGTGCCAACGACTACGCCTCACGGCCGGAAGGCCAGGCGCTGCTGCGTGAACTGACCGCAGAAGGGCTGGACGCACAGCATGTGCGCCGCCTGCTGGACGCTGCCACCCGTCAGGACAAGATCCTGGAGGCGATTGCCAAACCGGCCGAGCGCACCCTGACTTGGGGTGAGTACCGCAAGATTTTCATCCAAGACAGCCGCATCGAACAGGGCGTGGCGTTCTGGCGCGAACACCGTGAACTGCTGGAGCGCGCCGAGCGCGAGTACGGCGTGCCGGCAGAGATCATCGTCGCCATCATCGGCGTTGAGACCCGCTACGGTCAGCACAAAGGCACCTGGAAAGCGCTCGACGCGCTGGCCACCCTCGGCTTTGACTACCCGCCGCGCGCCGACTTCTTCCGCAAAGAGCTGAAAGAACTGTTCCTGCTGGAGCGTGACGCCGGCATCGACGCCGCCACCGTTACCGGTTCCTATGCCGGGGCGCTGGGCATGCCGCAGTTCATCCCGTCCAGCTACCGCGCCTACGCGGTGGATTTCGACAAGGACGGTAAGATTGACCTGATCAATAGCCCCGCCGATGCCATCGGCAGTGTTGCCAGCTACTTCCGCGCCCACCGCTGGGAAACCGGCGCGCCGGTGGCCGCCCGCGCCCGCGTCAGCGGCAACAGCTACCAAAGCCTGTTCGGCACTGATTACACCCCCAATCGCACGCTCGACAGCCTGCGCCAGGCCAACGTCACGCCGCTGGCCTGCGATGGCGGCGAAACCCGCTACTGCTACCAGCTGCCGGGCAGCACTAAGGTGGCAGCGCTGGAATTGGACGGTGCCGAGGGCAGCGAATTCTGGCTCGCCAACCATAACTTCTATGTCATCACCCGCTACAACCGCAGCCGCTACTACGCCATGGCGGTGTACCAGTTGAGCCGGGATATCGCTGACCGCATGGAGCCATAATGCGTCACGCACTCCCTCTTCTGTTGTTGACCACCTTGGTGGGCTGTGCCGGCAATCCGCCGGCGGAGCCGGTGCCGCCGGCCAAGGGCGGCACCGGCTCCGCAGCGGCGATCCCGCCGACGCCGGGTGCTGACCGCTATTCAATGGCGCGCGATACCGCGCCCAATCACCGCCCGGATACCCAGCACATCCGCGAACCGGAGGTGCGCCATGAACCGCGCAGCCGCTACGGTAACCACTCGCCCTACATGGTGTTTGGCCAGACCTACCATGTTATGGCTAGCGGCGAGGGCTACCGGGCGGATGGCATCGCGTCGTGGTACGGTGCCAAGTTCCACGGTCACCGCACTTCCAGCGGCGAGCCCTATGACATGTACCAGTTCAGTGCCGCCCACCGCAGCCTGCCGCTGCCGAGCTTCGCCCGCGTCACTAACCTCGAGAACGGCAAGTCGGTGGTGGTGCGCGTCAACGACCGCGGCCCGTTCCATCCAGACCGCGAAATCGACCTGTCGTGGGCGGCTGCCCATCGGCTCGGCATCGAACAGAGCGGCACCGGTCGCGTGCGCGTGGAAGTGCTGACGCCGTCCGGCCCGGCCACCGTGGCCACCACCACGCCGCCGCGCAGCAGCACCGCCGCAGCGGCACCCAACGCTGGCATGCGTGCTGCGGTGGACAGCCCGCCGCCGCCGGCCGAGCTGTACCTGCAAGTGGGCGCCTTCAGCCGTCCCCAGACCGCCCAACAACTGGCCGACCGGCTGGTGGCGCAGTTCAGCTACCCAGTGGCGGTGCGTGACAGCGCCAGCGACTCGGCGCTGTACCGCGTGTGGGTGGGCCCGTTTGCCACCGAACCGCTGCGCGAGAACGCCCACGACCAACTTTACCGCTCCGGTTACGGTGAACCGCTGCGAGTGATGCCCTGACCCATTTTATTGCCCGGCCCAGCCGGGCCGCCGGCCCTAGTAGGGTCGGTGTTGATGAGACCGAATTGCCTGGAAAGGACGATTTTTGCCAATGAAAACTTTGCGTGCCCTTGCTCCCCTCTCCGCCCTGCTGGCAGGCGTGTTCAGCCACAGTGCCCTGGCCAACGACATTCCCTCCGCACCGCGGGTGGATGCGTCCGGCTACATCCTGATGGATGCCGCCAGCGGCCAGATCATGGTCGAGCACAACATCCACGAGCCGCTGCCGCCGGCCAGTCTGACCAAGATCATGACCGACTACATCGCAGCGCGGGAAATCGCCAACGACAATCTGGCGCTGGATGACATGGTCACCATCAGCGTGAAAGCTTGGCGCATGGGCGGCTCACGCATGTTCGTCAAGGAAGGCTCGCAGGTGAAGGTCGAAGACCTGCTGCGCGGCATCGCGATCCAGTCCGGCAATGACGCGGCGGTGGCCATCGCCGAGCACATCGCCGGCTCCGAAGAAGCATTCGCGGAAATGATGAACCAGCAAGCCAACCGCTTGGGCATGAAGAACTCGTTCTTTGCCAACGCCACCGGTTGGCCGGACGAGCGCCAAGTTTCCAGCGCCTACGACATGGCGGTGCTGGGCCGCGCGCTGATCCAGAACTACCCGGAAAACTACGCGCTCTACAAAGAAAAGTCGTTTTCCTACAACGGCATCGACCAGACCAACCGCAACCTGCTGTTGTGGCGTGACCCGAGCGTGGACGGCATGAAAACCGGCCACACCGAAGCCGCCGGTTACAGCTTGGTGGCCTCCGCCCAGCGCGACAGCATGCGCCTGATCGCGGTGGTGATGGGCGCCAAGTCGGAACAGGCCCGCGCCCGCGAGACTCAGACCCTGCTCAACTACGGCTTCCGCTTCTACGAGAGCTACGAGGCCTACGACGCCGGCGAAACGCTGACCACCACCCGCGTGTGGATGGGCACCGACGCCAAGGTGGCGCTGGGGCTGGACGAAAAACTGGCGATGGTGATCCCGCGCGGCAGCCACGACAGCCTCGACGCGCAAATGACCGTCAACGACCACGTGCGTGCACCGATCGAACAGGGCCAACAACTCGGCACGCTGGTAATCCGCAGTGGCGAACAGGTGCTGCTGGAAAAACCATTGGTGGCACTGACTGCCGTGGAAGAAGCCGGCCTGTTCAAGCGCCTGTGGCACCACGTGCTGCTGTTCTTCCACAACCTGTTCTGATTCCTGCCCTTGAAAAAGGCCCCCGCCACCCCGACCTTTGCGGGCTTGGCGGGGCGCCAGTGCTCCGCAGCCGTGGCATCATTGCCACTTTGCCGCCGTGAGGAGCGAGCCATGACCACCGTCAACGAACACCTCTGGGACTTCCCCCACCCGATGACCCTGAAAGTGATGGGCGCCAAAGACAGCCCGGTGCAGGACGTGGTGGTGGCGGTACTGACCGAGCACCTGCCCAGTTTTGATCCCACCGATACCATCACCCTGACGCCAAGCAGCAAGGGCACCTATGTGTCCGTCAATGCCCGCGTGGTGATGGACAGTGCCGACCAGGTACGCGCCATCTACGCGGCGCTGAACGATTCGCCCCACGTCAAAGTCGTGTTCTGATGACGCTGGCCCTGCACCTGCGCCGCTTCGACCGCATCGACTACGCGCCCTGCTGGCAGGCGATGAAGCACGCCACCGATCTGCGCAGCGCCGACGACGCCAACGAGCTGTGGCTGCTGGAGCATCCGCCGGTATTTACCCTTGGCCAGGCCGGCAAGCCGGAGCACGTGCTCAATGCCGGCGACATCCCGCTGGTACAGACCGATCGTGGCGGCCAAGTCACCTACCACGGCCCCGGCCAGACGGTGATGTATCTGCTGCTGGAGTTGGCGCCGTTGGGACTCGGCGCGCGGGCGCTGGTGACTGGCATCGAACAGGCACTGGTGGCGCTGCTGGCGGAGTATGGCCTCGAAGCCGCCAGCCGCCCGGATGCCCCCGGTGTCTATGTCGGCGATGCCAAAATCGCCTCGCTTGGGCTGCGTATTCGCCGCGGCCGCAGCTACCACGGCCTGTCGCTCAATCGCGACATGGACCTCGACGTGTTCCAGCGCATCAACCCCTGCGGCCACATCGGTCAACCGATGACCAGCCTCGCCCTGCTCGGCGTGCCGTGCGCGCGGGAGGCGGTGGAAGCGCGCCTGCTGCACCACGTCACCCAGCAGCTGGGACTGCCCGCGCCGACCCAGACCTTTACCACTTTGCCTGACGTGCCGGTCACCGAAGCTGCTACACTCGACCGCGCTGTGCCACCGCTTGCCGAGGACTGACATGACCACTGCCCACCCTGCCCGCGCCAAGGTCCAACCCGGAGAAAAACTGCGGGGTGAACGCAAGGTGCGCACCATTCCTTTGGTCGACCAATCTCCGGCGCCGCAGCGCAAACCGGACTGGATTCGGGTGCGGGTACCGTCCAGCGGCCGCATTCAGCAGGTCAAGGACATGCTGCGCCAGCAGAAGCTGCACACCGTGTGCGAGGAAGCCGGCTGCCCCAACCTGCCTGAGTGCTTCGGCAACGGCACCGCCACCTTCATGATCATGGGTGACATCTGCACCCGCCGCTGCGCCTTCTGTGATGTGGGCTTTGGCCGCCCCAACGCGCTGGACGCCGACGAGCCACGCCATTTGGCTGAAAGCGTGGACGGCATGGGCCTCAAATATGTGGTCATTACCTCGGTGGACCGTGACGACCTCGCCGACGGCGGCGCGCGTCACTTTGCTGAATGCATCAGCGCCGTGCGCCAGCGCACCCCCAAAGTGCAAATCGAAATTCTGACGCCTGACTTCCGTGGCTGCTTAGAAGACGCCATCGACGTGCTCAGCGCCACGCCGCCGGACGTGTTCAACCACAACATCGAAACCGTACCGCACCTGTATAAGCGCGTGCGACCCGGTGCCCGCTTCGATCATTCGCTGAAACTTTTGCAAGATTTTGGCGCCCGTAACCCCTCGATTCCCACCAAGACCGGCATCATGGTCGGCCTCGGCGAAACCAACGAGCAGGTGATCGAGACGTTACAGGCGATCCGCGCCCACGACATCGACATGGTCACCATTGGCCAGTACTTGGCGCCGAGCAAACACCACGCCCCGGTGGAGCGCTTCGTGCATCCGGACGAATTCCGTGAGTTCGCCCGCATTGCCGAACAGCTTGGCTTCACCTCGGTGGCATCGGGCCCGATGGTGCGCAGCTCCTACCACGCGGACCTGCAACACCAGGGCGTCGACGTCGGCACCCTCTGATCAATTCAGGAGACTGTGGTCATGGCAGTGTGGATTCCGGTGATCAAACTGGCATTGCCCTATGTGGCCACCATGGCCACGGCGGCAATTCCTGCCTTTACCCAACGCCGCGACGCCTCGCTGGATGCGGTGCCCGTGCAGATCGAAGAACTGCAACGCGCGGTAGCCGGCAACGCCGAAGCACTGCAAGGTCTGGCCGGCCAACTGGAACAGGCACTGCGAGCGCTCGATCAGCAAACCACCCTGGCCACTCGCCGCGGCCGGCGCGCGCAATGGCTGTCCGCCTTGGCGGTGGTGGTGGCGGTGGCTTCCCTGGGCGTGTCGCTGTCGGTGGTGCTGCCATGAGCCGGTCGCTGCGCCTGCTGTTGCTGCTGCCAGCGCTGATGCTGGCCGCCTGTGTCACCACTCCCGAGGCTCCAGACGCGGTGCACCGCCCCGACGCCGATGCCGAGCGCCGAGCCACACCGACGCCGGTCTGCTCGGACATCGGTTCGCCGGCATTTGTGATCTGCCAGTTCTACAGCCGCTACATCACCCTGCACCCACGCGGGCTCCCCGACGACGCCACCGCCCGCGTGCTACAACCTTTCCTCAGCAGCAGTCTGCTGACGCTGCTTAACGACGCTAGCGAGCGTGCTGACGAATTCAGTGGCCGCATCCTATTCAGCGGCGGCGACGTGATGCCGGATGCATTCAGCGTGCTCAATGTGCGCACCTTCCGCGGCCCGGAAGGCAGCAGTTGGGCGTTGGTGTCGATCCAGCTCGAAGACGGCGAACGCCGCCAGCGCTGGATTGATGAAGCGGTGGTACGCCAAGGGCCCGACGGCTACCGCATCGAGGAATTCGTGCTGCGGCCGGCGGACCGCAACGGCGGCCCGCCCAACACGCTGCGCCGCCAGCTCGGCGACGGCGGTCTCTGACGCCAGTACCCGCTGTCACGCAACTGCCATTGCCGGCACCTAGCATGGGGCGCTTCCGTTGCTGCCCAATGAGATGCCCCCATGCTGCGTCTACTTGCCCTCTGCACGACCCTAGCGCTCAGCGCTTGTGGCGGGAGCAGTGCGTCCTCCGCGCCGCCAGCGCCGACCGCCGCCACCAGCTTCAACCTAGCGGTGATCCCCGATACCCAGTTTTATTCCGAAAACAACGAGCGCGGTTTTCTTAACCTCAATCCGCGCTACCCGAAACTGCCCTTCGAGCCGATCCGCGGCTTCCAAGGCATCACCCAATGGCTGGCTGACCACGCCGACGATTACCAGGTCGCCTTTGCCGTCCATGTCGGCGATATCGTCCAGAGCGGTACCGAGAAAAAAAATGAATGGAAGCGGGCCGACGCCGCCATGGCACGGCTGGAAGCGGCCGGCGTGCCCTACAGCTTGGCGCCGGGCAACCACGATGTGCGCGACAAGAACCAGCAGGACAGTGAGCGCACCCACAATAAAGAGCTGTTCCTCGATTATTTCGGCCGCAATCGCACCGCCAACGGGGCATCGCTGATCAGCAAGGACCCTCTGGGCTACAGCGAAGCGCGCCATTTCACCGCGCTCGGCCAGCGTTTCATGGTGCTGGCGCTGGACTGGCGCACCTCCGACGCCACCTTGCAATGGGCCAATGAGATGGTGGCGCAGCATCCCAACACGCCGGTGATCGTGGCCTCCCACGACATCCTTGATGTCGACCTGGCCCAACATCAAGCGGTGGTGACCGGCAACGGCGAACGGCTGTGGGAAAAACTGATCCGCCACCACGACCAGATTTTCATGACCATCAGCGGCCACAATCACCACGCCGCACGCACCCAGCGCTTCAACGATCAAGGCCTTTCGGTGGATATGATTCTGGTGGATTACCAAGACGAATATGCCGGCGGCAATGGCCTGATGCGGCTGCTGGAAATGGATCTGGCGGCCGGCACCGTTACTGCGCTTACGTTCTCCCCTTGGGTGCTGGAAAAATACCGCGACAGCGGACTGCACAACATCGTCAAAGATTGCCCGGACTTGCTCACTACCGCCGACTGCGACCAGCTGCAGCCGCAGCCGAACGTGGAGCAACCCGGCATCCATCTTGACCACCAGTACCGCTTCGCACTGGATTTCCGCCAGCGCTTCGCGCCGTTCCGTGGCTTTACCGCCAGCGTCGGCCAGGTGCCGTTCGAACCGTCGCTATCGGATCTGCTGCGTGAGGAACTGGCGGCCGCCGCTGCGGCCTTCAATGCCACCCGCTGAGCCGGGGAGATGACGGCAGCATCCCGGTGCACTAGGCTGGACGCCCATTGCTAACCGGGATGCACCATGCTGTACCTCAATGACGAGCTGTCGCTGCCGCTGGAACAGATCCAGCTAGAGGCGATGCGCGCCCAAGGCGCCGGCGGCCAGCACGTCAACAAAGTCTCCACTGCCATTCACCTGCGCTTTGATGTCGGCGCGTCAAGCCTGCCGGACTGGGTGAAGGAGCGGCTGTTGGCGCAGTCCGATCGGCGCCTGACCAGCGACGGCGTGTGGATCATCAAAAGCCAACAAGCGCGCAGCCAATTGCAGAACCGCGAGGCGGCGCTGGAGCGGCTGCGTGAATGGATCTTGGCGGCCCTGCACACCGACCCGCCGCGCATTGCCACCCGCCCCACTCGCGCGTCACGGCGACGGCGGCTGGATGCCAAACAACACCGTGGCCGCATCAAGGCCCTGCGCGGCCCCGTCAACAACGATTGAATGCGCTGGACGTGCCGCCCGAGGCACGCACAATAGCCTCATCCCTTCTGCTGCAAGAGCGCGCGAGAGCCAATGATGACTTACCTGATGCTGCTAGCCGGACTGGTGCTGCTGACCCTCGGTGGTGACTGGCTGGTGGCCGGCGCCGCACGGCTGGCCTCGCGATTCGGCATTTCAACGCTGGTGGTGGGGCTGACCGTAGTAGCCTTCGGTACCAGCGCCCCGGAACTGATGGTGACCCTCAATGCCGCCTTCACCGGCGGCGGCGCTGCCGACCTGGCGCTGGGCAATGTGGTCGGCAGCAACCTCTTCAACATCCTGCTGATCCTCGGCGTCTGTGCGCTGTTGCGGCCGCTGCTGGTGGCTCCTGGCCTACTGCGCCGTGACCTGCCGTGGATGGTGGTCGCCTGCGGTCTGTTGGTGTGGTGCATGCAGGACGGCAACGTTTCAACGCTGGAAGGCGCCGTGCTGTCCGGCCTGCTGCTGGTGTATATCAGCCAGACGCTGTGGCAAGCCCGTCGCGATAGCGCTGCCAGCACGGCGACAGACCGTACCGACGACAGCCCATCAGGGCCTCTCGCTGGCGAGCTGCTGCGGATTGTCGGCGGGCTGGCGTTGCTGGTGCTGGGCGCCCATTGGCTGGTGGCCGCAGCGGTGGCACTGGCCCAGCAATGGGGCCTGAGCGAAACCGTGATTGGTCTGACCATCGTGGCCGGCGGCACCTCGCTGCCGGAAGTGGCCGCATCAGTGATGGCGACGCTGCGCAATCAACGGGACATGGCGGTGGGCAACATCGTCGGCAGCTGCTTGTTCAATGTGTTTGCCGTGGCCGGCCTTGGTGCGCTCGTGGCACCGGGCGGTTTGGTGGCGCCGGCCAGCCTGGTGGCGGTGGACGGCTGGGTGATGCTGGCGGTGGCAGTGGTGTGCCTGCCAGTGTGCTTCACCGGCCGGCGCATCGACCGCTGGGAAGGCGCGCTGTTCTTTGGCTACTACTTGGCCTACTTGGCGTATCTGATCCTCGACGCCACCGGCCACCCGGCGCGCGATGCGCTGGCAGCGGTGATGCTGACCTACGTGGTACCCGCAACACTGCTGTTGCTGGCGCTGAGTGTGCTGCTGTCGGCCCGTCGGACCCAACCGGTGATGCCATGAACCCAGCGCTGATCGACCTGGCGGCACTGCCGCACACCGCGCCGCTACCGATGCTATTCATCGGCCACGGCAGCCCGATGAACACGCTGGAAGACAATTCCTGGACTGCGCGTTGGCAGCAGCTGGCACAGGCGCTGCCGCGCCCAGCGGCAATCCTGTGTATCTCTGCCCACTGGGAAACCCCCTCACCGCAGGCCAGCGCCGCCCACTGGCCTCAGACGATTCATGACTTCCGTGGCTTCCCGCCGGCGTTGCAGCAGTATCAGTACCCGGCGCCGGGCGCCCCGGCACTAGCGCAGTGGCTGCACCAGCACGCCGACGTGACCATGGATGCTGGGCAGGGGCTGGACCACGGCGCGTGGTCGGTGCTGGCGCGCATGTACCCGCACGCCGATATTCCGGTGGCGCAGTTAAGTCTGGCGCGGCCGTTCGATGCCGCCGCCCACCTCGCCCTCGGCGCGCGCTTGGCACCGCTGCGCCAGCGCGGTGTCCTGCTGCTGGCGAGCGGCAATGTGGTGCACAACCTGCGCGACCGCAGCACGCACACGCCGGCCTGGGCCGAGGACTTTGAAGCCCGCGCCAAGCAGGCGCTACTGACCCGCGATGACGACGCCTTGGTGGCCCTGCTCACCGAAGATGCGGCCGCACTGGCGGCCAACCCCACCGCCGAGCATTACCAGCCACTGCTGTATCTGCTGGGCGCGCGCAGCGTCGAGGACCAGGTGAGCTGCCCCACCGAAGGACTCGACCAAGGCACGCTGTCGATGTTGTCGGTGCTGTTCCAGCCGTCGCACTCCTGAACCACGCACTTGCATCGTGCCGCACGGCACGGTGCAATGGCCCGGTGTTCATTACAGGGATGCGTCATGAACCTGCGTGTCTACCGTTGCTGGCCGCTGTATCTGCTGGCCCTGATCAGCGCCGGCTGCGTCACTGCTCCGGCACCGGAACCCGCCGCCGCGGCAACACCCGTCACCGCGGCCGCGCCACCCCCGCCACCGGCGGCCGCCACACCGGTGCGCTACCAAGGCGAAATCGCCTGCGGTGACGACAACTGCCCCACCCTGCTGCTGACGCTGGAGCTGGACCCCGACAGCCACCGCTTCGTGGCCTGGGAAGCGCCGGCGGATCACAGCGCTCCGCGTCAAAAAGTGAACAGCGGCCATTGGGACCGCATCGACCAACCGGATGACTGGCCCGATAGCCAACTGCTGCATCTGCGTGACCCCCAGCGCAATGACCAGCGTTATCTGCTGATCCTCGACGACGACACGCTGAAACTGCTGGACGATGATCGCCAGGAATTCTGGTCACCGTTTAATCTGCTGCTGCACCGGCTGTGAAGGCGGCAACGTAGGCCGCCGATTGCAGTGCCCGCGGATGGGCAGCGCGGGCGCCCACACCGGTAGGCAACGGCCGGCTGCGTTGCTGATGCCCGAACGCCGCGCCGCCCGCAGTTTCGCTACCCCCAGACTTCCACGTTTCGCTAGGCGGTGATGACGTTGAGTGGACTGCCCGGCCAGCGCGCCGGCAGCTTAGTGCGTCGCAGCCATCCGCACTGCCACCCCCATCAACCACTGACCGCGAGCGCCGGATCGGGATACACCCGCGTGTGCTGCGCCTGTGCCCACAGCGCCACCCCCGGCCGCAACGCCTCGGCGATGGCACTGGAGCGCGGCACCTGTACTTGCAGCGGCGCCTGTGCGCGTTCGGTATGCAGCTCCACCCGCAGCGACGGCCCGGCCAAACTGACCGCCGCCACCCGCGCTGGCAGGCCGCCGGCTTGGGGCTCCAGCGACAACTGGATTTCATGGGGCCGTACATAGGCCACCTCACCGCCAGCCACCTCCGGCCAGGGATTCACTTCACCCAGGAAGCGGCACACGAAAGCGTTGGCTGGCTGGTCGTAAACCGTTTGCGGACTGCCCTCCTGCTCCACCCGGCCACGGTTCATCACCACCACCCGGTCGGCCACTTCCAGTGCTTCAGCTTGGTCGTGGGTGACGAACACCGTGGTCAGGTGGATTTCCTGGTGCAGCCGCCGCAGCCAACTGCGCAGCTCGGCACGCACTTGAGCGTCGAGCGCACCGAACGGCTCATCCAGCAGCAGCACCTTCGGCTGTGCCGCCAGCGCCCGCGCCAAGGCAATGCGCTGGCGCTGGCCGCCGGACAGCTGGCTGGGATAGCGCTGGGCAGTCCAGTCGAGCTGCACTAGCTCCAACAGACGTATCACCTGACGGTGGATCTCGGCTTTACCGGGCCGCTCGCGACGCGGCTTCACTTTCAGGCCGTAGGCGACGTTGTCGTACACCGTCATATGGCGGAACAACGCATAGTGCTGAAACACGAAGCCAACGCCGCGTTCGCGCACATGCACGCCGGTGGTGTCTTCGCCGTGGAACAGCACCTGGCCGCTGTCCGGTTGCTCCAGCCCAGCGATAATGCGCAGCAGCGTGGTCTTGCCGGAACCGGACGGCCCCAACAGCGCCGTCAGCGCCCCACCGGGCAGGTGCAAACTGACATCGTCCACCGCCTGAAAACTGCCGAATCCTTTGTTGACCCCGATTACGTCGATACTCATAGCTGCCTCCTCAAGCGCTGGCCGCGTCGCGGTGGCGGCGCCGCTCCAGCCACTCCACCACCGACTTCACCACCAGCGTCACCACCGCCAACCCGGCCAGCAGCGACGCCACGGCAAAGGCGGCGGTGAATTGGTATTCGTTGTAGAGCACTTCGATATGCAGCGGCAGCGTGTTGGTCTCGCCCCGGATGCGGCCGGACACCACCGCTACCGCGCCGAACTCGCCCATGGCGCGGGCGTTGCACAAAATCACGCCGTACAGCACGCCCCACTTCACGTTTGGCAGCGTAACGTGCCAGAACGTCTGCCAACCGCTGGCGCCGAGGGTGAGCGAGGATTCCTCTTCCTCGCGACCCTGCTGCTGCATCAGCGGAATCAGCTCCCGCGCCACGAACGGCAGGGTGCCAAATACCACCACCAGCACGATGCCAGGCACCGCGAAGATCATCCGCAAACCGTGCTCAATCAGCCACTGGCCCACCGGTCCGTGACGGCCGAGGAAGATCACGAACATCAACCCCACCACCACCGGCGAAATCGCAAACGGCAGATCAATCAGGGTGATCAACAAGGCCTTGCCACGGAACTGGAACCGAGTCACCGCCCAGGCCGCCGCCAAACCGAACACCAGGTTCAGCGGCACCGCAATCAGCACCACCAATAACGTCAGGCGGATGGCGGCGGCGGCGTCCGGTTCAGTCACCGCCGCCAGCCAGACACCCAGACCCTGTTCAAAGGCGCTGTAGAGCACCACCGCCAGCGGCAGCAATAGGAATAACGCCAGGAAAGCCACCGCTACCGCGGTCAGCAACCAGCGTACCCAGTGCGGTTCCTGGGTCGCGGCGCGCCAGGGTGCGGCGCTGCCAGTGAGCGTCAGAGGTTCAGACATCAGCGGCTCCTTACTGGCCATGGCGGCGCGCCGCCCACCATTGCAGGGTGTTGATCAGCAGCAGCATCACGAACGCTGCCAACAGCATCAGCGTGCCGAGCGCGGCAGCGCCGGCGTAATCGTATTGTTCGGCTTTGGCGACAATCAGCAGCGGCGTAATTTCGGTTAAAAACGGAATATTGCCGGAGATAAAAATCACCGAACCGTACTCACCGATGGCGCGCGCCAAGGCCAGCGAAAAGCCGGTCAGCAGCGCCGGCGTCAACGCCGGCAGCACCACCCGCCGCAGTGTGGTCCAGCGGCTGGCGCCGAGGATCGCCGAGGCTTCCTCCAGTTCCGGCTCCAGATCCTGAATCACTGGCTGCAGCGTGCGCACCACGAACGGCAGGCCGATGTAGGTCAACGCCACCAGCACCCCCAATGGCGCGTAGGCCACCTGCAAGCCGAGCGGCTCCAGCCAGCGGCCAATCCAGCCGTTACCTGCAAACAGCGTCACCAACGCAATGCCGGCCACCGCAGTGGGCATGGCGAACGGTAAGTCCACCAGCGCATCCAAGAAACGCTGCCCGGGGAAGCGGTAGCGCACCAGCACCCAGGCCACCACGGTGCCGAACACCAGGTTGATCAACGCTGCCAGCAACGCGGCGCCGAACGACAAGCGGTAGGACGCCACCACCTGCGGATCGCTCACCGCTGCCCAAAACTGAGCACCGCTGAGCTGCGCGGTGTAGAGCAACAGGGCCGCCATCGGTAACAGCACGATCAGCCCCAGATAAAACAGCGTGAAACCCAGCGTCAGCCCAAAGCCGGGCATCACCTGAGTACGCTTGCGGACAACCCACATCTAGTTTCTCCACCCACGCCGGGCCGCTGCCGGCCCGGCGCTTCCAGTCAGCGACGGACGCTGCGGTTTTCCTGCAGGATGCGGTCGAACACACCGCCGTCATTGAAGTGAGTGCTCTGGGCCTGGCGCCAGCCACCGAACACGTCATCAATGGTGAACAGTTTCAGCTGCGGGAATTGCGCCGCATGGGCCTGCGCCGCAGTGGGCTCGGTGGGACGGTAATAATGGCGGCCGATCAGCTGCTGCGCCGCTGGGCTGTAGAGGTACTCCAGATAGGCGGTGGCCAAATCGGTGGTCTTGCGGCGCGCGGCATTGCCGTCCACTACCGCCACCGGTGGCTCAGCCAAGATGCTCAAGCTCGGCACCACGATTTCGAATTTGCCCTTGCCTAGTTCCTCGATCGCCAGCAACGCTTCGTTTTCCCAAGCGATGAACACATCACCGAGGCCGCGCTGCACGAAGGTGTTGGTGGCGCCGCGAGCACCGGAGTCCAGCACCGGCACGTTGGCATACAGCCGGCGCACAAACTCATAGGCTTTTTCTTCAGAGCCGGTCTGGTCCAGCGCATAGCCCCATGCAGCGAGGTAATTCCAGCGCGCGCCGCCAGAGGTTTTCGGGTTCGGCGTGATCACCTTGACGTCGTCACGCACCAAATCGTCCCAATCCTTGATCTGCTTCGGGTTTCCCTTGCGTACCAGCAATACGATGGTGGAGGTGTAGGGCGAGCTGTTGCGTGGCAACGCCTGCTGCCAATCCGCCTGCGTCAGCGCCTGCGGGTTGAGGTCGTGGATGGCGTCGATGTCGTAGGCCAGTGCCAAGGTCACCACATCGGCTTCCAAGCCATCGATCACGGTGCGTGCTTGGGCGCCGGAGCCACCATGGGACTGGCGCACGGTGACGGTTTCACCGGTGGTTTGTTTCCAATGCTCGCTGAACAGCTGGTTGTACTGCCGGTACAGCTCGCGGGTGGGGTCGTAGGACACATTCAACAGCTGGCGGTCAGCACTGGCGGCACCGGCGAGCAGACTCAAGGTGACGGCCAGTATCCAGCGAAGGTGTTGGGGCATGGAAACTCTCCTGACAGCGAAAGGCGGACGCGGCGACAGCACCGCAGACCCTGCAATCTAGGGGCTGGCGTTTTATTCCGTAAAAGAATGATTCGCTATCTACATATGCTTCATGGAAATCGCCGGCGGTGTTCCGACAACGCCGGCAGCGCGGCATAAGCTCAGCACCAGAGAGCATTTCATCTGCTCCCGACGTTGCCCCTATGCTGGCGCGGCACGCCCGTTCTATGGGCGTTTTTTTCGGCCTGTGGCCGTTTGTGACCGTTTGGAGAATGGACCATGAAAAACCCTGTCATTCAGCGCACGCTGCTGGCGGCCGCGCTGGCCGCGGCAGTGCCGTCACTGGCCTTGGCCAACCCGGCTGCTCCCATGTTCTACGGCACCCTGCATCTGTCGGTGGACGTGCAGGACAGTGACGCCCCCGGCGACGACACCGCCGTCAACGCCTCCAGCAACGCCAGCTTTATCGGCCTGCGCGGCAACCTGCAGCTGCAACCGCAACTGAAAGTGATCTACCAAGTGGAAGCGCTGGTGAACCTGGTGCAGGACACTGACTTCCGCGTCAACCGCGACACCTTCCTTGGCGCCACCGGCGACTGGGGTCTGGTGCGGATCGGTCGCTTCGATACCCCGACCAAGGTACTGCGCAGCCGCATCGATCTGTTCAACAACCAAGTTGGCGACGCCCGTAACGTGGTGCACGCCGATGGCCTCGACCGCCGCCTCAACAACAGCATTCACTACCGCACCCCGGTGTGGTCCGGGGTCACCGGCAACGTACAGCTGTCCACCAACAATGCCGATGCGTCCAACCAGCCGTCCGGTAACCGCCAAGACAACGACGTGTTCGTCTACAGCGTGTCGATCCAGCACGACACCGACCATAGCTACCTGGCGTTCTCCCACGATCACGACCGCGACAACCGCGAGAAAGCCTATCGCTTGGCCGGCTACTACGACCTCGGCCCGGCACGGCTGACGGCGCTCTACCAACGCACCGAGAAAACGCCGGATGCCGGCGCCACCGGCATTGCCGCCTTCGACACCCAGGCCTGGGGTGTTGGTTTGCGCTACAAGGTGGCCCCCAAAGTGGCGCTGAAGACCCAGTACTATCAGCTGCTGATCGACAACCCGGCGGACGACAAGGTGTCGCAGATTGCTGTGGGCGCCGACTACCAGTACGCGCCGACGTTGCAGTTCTATGCCAACTACGCGTTCACCGACAACGACGGCCCGATCCGCCGCACGCCCTACAACGTGGCGCGTACCTCCACCACTCAGGCCGGCGAAAAGCCGTCCGGTTTCACGGTCGGCACCGTGTTCCGGTTCTGAGTGATAGAGCGCAACGATGGACAGCCCCGGCCCGCCCGGGGCTTTCTATTTTTGGAATATAAGAATCACAAAACAGTCTTTTATGGAATAAGCCTGCCGCCCTAAACTTGTCTCCTGCTGTGGAGACACTGTCATGCCGTTGGCGCACCTGATCGACTACTTCAACCATCAGTACCGGCTCGAATACGGCGAGCACGCGGACGCGGCGCTGGTGCAGACGCCGGAGCGGCGCATCCAAGCTCGCTTCGCCGGGCTGACGCTGGATTCGGCATTTCAGCCCATCATCCGCACCGACACCGGTGCGACGGTGGCCCATGAAGCCTTGTTGCGCGCCACCGCCGCATCGCAACGGCGGCTGTCGCCGGCCAGCGTGTTCATGCTGCCCACCGCAGCCGGGGAAGTGGTGCTGCTCGACCGCCTGTGCCGCACCCTGCACGCGCTCAATGCGTTGTTGTTGGAACTGCCGGCCGGCCAGCTGTTGGCGCTCAATGTGCACCCGCGCCATCTGACCAGTGTGCTGCACCGCCATGGCCAAGTGTTCGAGGCGGTGCTGCGGCAGCTGGGGCTGTCACCGCAGCAAGTGATACTGGAAATCAGTGCCGCCGCTGTGCTGCAAGTGCCGCACCTGCAGCAGGCGGTGGACAATTACCGCGCCCGCGGCTACCGGCTAGCGTTGGACGACGTACCAGTGCAGGCAGCGCCGCAGCCGGCTTGGCTGGCGTGGCAGCCAGATTGGATTAAGCTCGATTTGCGCAGCGGCCCGCTGGATTGGCCGGCGCTCAACGCCTGGCGCCGGGAATGGCCCAGCGATGCCGAGCTGGTGGCGGTCGGCGCCACTGCGGCGCAGCTACCGCACTTGGCCGACCTCGGCATCCAGCATGCCCAAGGGGACCAGCTGGCACCGCCTTGTTCGGCGCTGACCCGTTCACCGTTGTTCAACGTTCAAGGGAGTGTGCAGTCGTGAATCCGACTTTTGTGATCATCCCCGGCTGGCACAGCTCCGGCCCAGATCATTGGCAGCAGCACTGGTGGCGCACGCTGCCCGGATCAATCCTGCTGCTGCAGGACGACTGGCGCACACCGCGCCGCGAGGACTGGGTGCAACGGCTGGATGATGTGTTGGCGGCGCTGGACGGTCCGGTGGTGCTGGTCGCCCATAGCCTCGGCTGCGTGACGGTGGCGCACTGGGCCCAGCGACACCGGCGCGACAACGTGGTGGCCGCGCTGTTGGTGGCACCGGCGGACGTGGAGCGCCCGGACGCCGCCGAGCCGCTGCGCGCCTTTGCTCCGCTGCCGGTGGGCGCACTGCCGTTTCCTGCGCTGCTGGTGGGATCAGAAACCGACCGCGCCGCCGCCTTGGGCCGCGCGCGCCTGATGGCGTCACTGTGGGAAACCGATTTCCTCAATCTCGGTGCTGTGGGCCACATCAACGTGGCAGCCGGTTTCCATCAGTGGGAACAAGGCAAACAGTTGCTCAGCCAATGGCTGCAACTGCGGCTCGGACTCCGCATCGCCGGTCCGCAGGATGATGCCGACAGCAGTCCGTTGCCACGGGCGTGGCCGAGCGCTTGCGCCAGTGCCGGCACAGCGCCGTGGGCGCCGCACGGGCAGCAATGGGGCTGAGCGCTTATCGTGCTGGGCACAACGATTCAGAAGCGGCAGCGGTGGCTGCATCGCCAGGGCGGCGATGCAGCCGGGCCGTAGCGCTAGGATTTATTCGGCAGTGGTGGGATCAATCACCCGGCGCACGGTCTGGATGGCGTTGGCCGGGAAGCCGCCCTGCTCGGCGTGAGCCCGCACCGCGGCCTCGTCCGGGGCGATGTAGACGCAATAGAGTTTGTTGTCGGTAACGTAGCTGTGCACCCACTGCACCGCCGGCATTTCCCGCAATACCGCGCAGGACGCCTGCGACAGTGAATGGATGTCATCGCTGGACATCTGCCCGGCGCCGGGCACCTCTCGCTCGATGATGAAACGGGGCATATGTGGCTCCTTGTTATTGTGATCGTAGGGAGCCTTCCATCATCACCCGCTGCAGCGAGCACGCCACTGTGCTTTAGTCTGACTCGCCGGCTGCTGCTTCACCCCAGCGCGGCATCAGCGTCTGCGCCACGCCGAGCTGATCGAGAATGCGCGCCACCACGAAATCCACCAACTCTGCCACCGACTGCGGCCGATGATAAAAGCCCGGCGCGGCCGGCATGATGGTGACGCCAAGACGCGCCAGCTTGAGCATATTTTCCAAGTGGATCGCCGACAGCGGTGCCTCGCGCGGCACCAAGATCAGCTTGCGGCCTTCTTTCAACGCCACATCAGCGGCGCGCTCGATCAAGTTGTTGCTGGCGCCGGTGGCAATCGCCGACAGGGTGCCGGTGGAACAGGGGCACACCACCATCGCCGCCGGCGCGCCAGAGCCGGACGCCACCGGCGCGGTCCATTGCTCCAACCCGCACACCACCAGCCGACCGCCGGATTCGCCCACTGCCGCACGCAATGCATCAGCCATGGCGGCGGTGCCTTTGGGCAACTTGAGATCGGTTTCGGTACCGATCACCACGCGCGCCGCCTGCGACACCACCACATAGACCTCGGCCTGCGCGGCCAGCAAACACTGCAGTAAACGCAGCGCATAGGGCGCGCCGGAGGCACCAGTGATGGCCAGGGTGACGCGCAGCGGCGCCGGAGTTGTGTTCATGGTGTCCGTCCTCGTCAAGGGCGCGGCAGCTGCATGCTGCCGTCCGCCACTGCCGCCGCAAAAGCAGCGGCGACCTCGCTCATCAGTGTGCGCAGCGCCAGGCACTGCCTGTCGGGGCAGCGCGGGCCCGCCTCTAGGCTTCGACTGCCGCGGGCGACGTGCTCGGCAAAGCGGTGCCAATCGCTACGCCCAGCAGCGACGTAACGCCGCCGGCCAAGGCGATAGCCGGTTGACCTGAAGGCAGCGACTGGCAACGCTCAAATTCAGCCAGCGCAGCCAAATTGCGCGCGTAGGTCAGCATCGCAAGCGCCAAGCGATGAATATTCAAGCGCCGATCGCGCAAGCCCGCGTCCGCCAGCGGCCTAGCAGTCCCATACCCGCAGCGCCGTCATAACAGCTATCTGGATCGCTCCCCACGCCTCTAGCCGGTATCGGCACGGACGTCAGGCGCTTGGCGCCGCCTGCAATGCCGCCAACAGCTTGCGGTGCACACCGCCGAAGCCGCCGTTACTCATGATCACCACCTGCACCGGTTTGGCGCTGTGGCGGTAGCGCTCCACCAGTGTGTTCACCAACTGATCCAAGTCGCCGCTGACTTCGGCCGCCACCGGCGATGCCGCCACCACCGATTCCAGCGACCAGTCCATGCCCGGCGGCTGGTACCAAACTACGTGGTCGGCCTCGGCCACGGCATCGCTCAACTGTTCGCGGTGGGTGCCCAGGCGCATGGTATTGGAGCGCGGTTCGATTACTGCCACCACGGTGTCGTCGCCGACCCGGCGGCGCAGGCCGGCCAGCGTGGTGGCAATGGCGGTCGGGTGGTGAGCGAAGTCATCGAACACTGTCACTGGGCCAACACTGCCAAGATTCTCCATGCGCCGTTTGACGCCGGCGAACACGCTCAGCGCGGCGGCGCCGTCGGTGAGCGACACGCCACAATGGCGCGCCGCCAGCAGCGCGGCGACGCCATTGCTGACGTTGTGGTCGCCAGTGAGCGTCCAACGCACCTGCGCGGTTTCACCGTCGCTGTGAACGCTGAACAGGCTGCCGTCCTCCGCTTCACGGGTGACCGTGATCGGCGCCTCGGCGCCGAACCGCTCCACCTCGCTCCAGCAGCCCATCTCCAGCACCTGTTCCAGCGCTGGCTCGCCGGCGGGCAGGATCACCCGGCCACGGCTCGGCACGGTGCGCATCAGATGGTGGAACTGAGTCTGGATGGCCGCCAGGTCGGCAAAAATATCGGCGTGGTCAAACTCCAGGTTGTTGAGCACCAGCGTGCGCGGGTGGTAGTGCACGAACTTAGAGCGCTTGTCGAAGAACGCGGTGTCGTACTCGTCCGACTCCACCACGAACAGCGGGCCCTCACCGAGCCGCGCCGACACGTGGAAATTATCCGGCACACCACCGATCAAGAAGCCTGGCGTCAGGCCTGCATGCTCCAGGATCCAGGCCACCATGCTGCTGGTGGTGGTTTTGCCGTGGGTACCGGCCACCGCCACCACGTGGCGCCCGGCCAACACCTGCTCCGCCAGCCACTGCGGGCCGGACACATAGGGCAGATCGTGGTCAAGCACATACTCCACCGCCGGGTTACCGCGCCGCAGTGCGTTGCCGATCACCACCAGATCCGGCGCCGGCTGCAGATGTTCCGGCAGATAGCCGTTCATGACTTCAATACCGGCCGCCGCCAGCTGATCGGACATCGGCGGATAGACGTTCTGATCGGAACCGGTGACGCGGTGACCGAGGGCGCGCGCCAGTTGCGCCAAGCTGCCCATGAAGGTGCCGCAGATGCCCAGCACGTGAATATGCATGTTGTCCTCGTCGACGGATTCGGCAAAGGCCCGATTGTGGCAAAGCGCACCCGCGCTGTCGCCTGCCGCACCAAGATGGCAGGAGGCGGTGGCGGACAGTATCATGCGCGCACCGTGATCCAATGAAGGACTGAATAGCATGGCCCGCAAGAACGCTTTTTATGCCCAATCCGGTGGTGTCACCGCTGTCATCAACGCCTCCGCCGCCGGGGTCATTGAAGCGGCGCGGTCCAGCCGCGTGATCGGCAAGGTCTACGCCGGCCGCAACGGCATCATCGGTGCCCTCACCGAAGACCTGATCGATACCTCGAAAGAATCGCGCAGCGCCATCGCCGCGCTTAAGCACACTCCAGGCGGCGCATTCGGCTCCTGCCGCTACAAGCTCAAAAGCGTGGACGCCAACCGCCGCGAGTACGAGCGCCTGATCGAAGTGTTCCGCGCCCACGACATCGGTTACTTCTTCTACAACGGTGGCGGCGACTCCGCCGATACCTGTCTGAAGGTGTCGCAGTTGGCGGAAACCATGGGCTACCCCATTCAGGCCATCCACGTGCCGAAGACGGTGGACAACGACCTGCCGATCACCGATTGCTCGCCGGGCTTCGGTTCGGTGGCCAAGTACACTGCAGTGTCGATCCGCGAAGCCGCATTGGATGTCGCTTCCATGTGCGCCACCTCCACCAAGGTGTTCGTGATGGAAGTGATGGGCCGCCACGCTGGCTGGATTGCCGCCGCCGCCGGTCTGGCCCAGGAGCAGGAAGGCGATGCGCCGCACATCATCCTGTTCCCGGAAATCGCCTTCAACAAAGAGAAATTCCTCAAGAAAGTGCAGCAGACGGTGAAAAAATACGGCTACTGCGTGGTGGCGGTGTCAGAAGGCGCGCGCTACAAGGACGGCACTTTCCTCGCCGACGCCGGCACCACCGATGCCTTCGGCCACAAGCAGCTGGGCGGTGTGGCGCCGGTGATTGCGCAGATGGTGCGCGACGAACTGGCGCTGAAATACCACTGGGCGGTGCCGGACTACCTGCAACGGGCGGCGCGTCACATCGCCTCCGGCGTCGACGTGGAACAGGCTTACGCTGTCGGCCAGGCTGCCGTGGCGTTTGCCGAGCAAGGCAAGAACGCGGTGATGCCGGCCATCATCCGCGGCAAAGGCAAAACCTTCAGCTGGACCATCGAAGAAGCGCCGCTGGCCGATGTTGCCAACGTGGAGAAGAAGATGCCGCGTAACTTCATCACCCGCGACGGCTTTGGCATCACCGATGAAGCCCGTGCCTACTTGGCGCCGCTGATCCAGGGCGAGCCGGACACGCCGTTCAAGAATGGCCTGCCGGTGCACGCGCGGCTGAAATTGGAAGCAGTGCCGAAGAAGCTGAAAGGCAAATTCGAAATCTGATCCCCCATTCCGCCCGTTGTGGCGGAAATCGGGACAACAAAAAAGCCGCTGTCGATGACAGCGGCTTTTTTGTGTCGGCACCACCGCGCCGGTTTAATCCAGCGGCGGCGGGTTCTTTTTCTTCTTCGGCAGCGCGTAACCAGACTGGGTATCCGCAGCCACCGGACGCCGCGGACGATTGCCGGCTGGTTTGTCGCGCTTCGGCGCGGCACTGTCAGCACTGCGACGCGGCGCGTCGTTGCCCGCTTCGGCGGCGGGACGACGGGGCCGGGCAGCAGGTTTCGCCGCCGCGCCCTCTGCAGCGGCGGCCGGACGCGGCGTGCTGCTGCGTGCGCCGGACTTGGCGGGTGCCTTGGCCGCAGTTTTCGCCGGCGCCTTGCCGCTGCCTTTGGCGGCGCTCTTGGCGGCGTCTTTCTTCTTCAATTTTTTCTTCTTGCTGCCAGCCGCCTTACCGGATGCCTTGAGCTTCTTCGGCCCTTGGAATTTACCCGGGAACGCCTCGATCACACGCGCCTCGAACTGTTGGCGCAGGTAGCGCTGGATGCTGGCCATCAGGTTCCACTCGTGCGCCGCCACCAGCGAGATCGCCACGCCGTCACGGCCCTGACGGCCGGTACGGCCAACCCGGTGCAGGTAGTCGTCGCCACTGCGCGGCATATCGAAGTTGATCACCAGATCCAGACCGTCAATGTCGATCCCGCGCGCCGCCACATCAGTGGCCACCAGTACGCGCAGATCACCGTTGCGGAATCGGTCCATGATCTGCTTGCGCTCTTTGTGGTCCTTCTCGCCGTGCAGCACATAGATCTTTTCGAACTGGCTGCGCAATACGCCGGCCAGCCGATCAGCCTGCTCGCGGGTGTTGGTGAACACAATCACCTTGTCGTAGGGCTCATTGGCCAGCAGCCAGCGCAGCACCCGCTCTTTATGACCAAGATCGTCCACGGTGATGATCTGCTGGCGAATGCTGGTCTGCATGTCACGCACGCTGTTGATCACCAGCTCCTGCGGATCGCGCAGCACCGCCGCCACCACCTGCGCCAGCCCATCGCCGCCGGGCGTGGCAGAGAACAGCAGCGTCTGACGGCTGTCCGGGCAGGCCTGCGCCAGCCGCAACACGTCATCTTTGAAGCCCATGTCGAGCATGCGATCCGCTTCGTCGAGCACCAGCGCTTCCACATCGCCCAGCTCCAGCGTGCCGCTTTCCAGATGCTCCAGCAGCCGCCCGGGGGTGCCGATGAGGATGTCCGGGTTGCGACGCATGCGCGCCGCCTGCACCTTGAAATCCTCGCCGCCGATGATGGCTTCGGCGCTGACAAAGGTGAACGGCGTCAGCTGCTCGACACTTTTGGCAATCTGGCGCGCCAGTTCACGGGTGGGGGCCAGGATCAACACCCGCGCGCCCTTGCGGTGGTCCGGGTGACGCACCAGCCGGTCCAGCAGCGGCAGCAGGAAGGCGGCGGTTTTGCCGCTGCCGGTCTGGGCGGTCACACGCAGGTCGCGGCCGTTCAATGCCGCCGGGATCGCCTCCGCCTGCACCGGGGTGGGGGCTTGGTAGCCCAACTGTTCGACGGCGCGCAGCAGCCGCTCATGCAAGGGAAGTTGTTGAAACACAGAGAGTCCTCGGACCAATCAGCAATGCGCGCAGTGTACTGAGTTTGCCCGACCACGACACGCGCCACGGCGGCCGATTAGCGCCGTCATCAAACTGGTCATTTATCATCCCGTTACACAGTCGACGGCGGCCAGTGGTACAGAAGCGGCCCGGATTGGTATAATCCGCCGCCATTCGCCCCAGCCACCACTGAAGGACACCATGGATTACGCAAAAGTGCCGGTCGGCAAAGATGTCCCGAACGATATCAACGTCGTTATCGAGATTCCCGCCAACAGCAACCCGATCAAGTACGAAGTGGATAAAGACAGCAACGCCATCTTCGTTGATCGCTTCCTTGCCACGCCCATGTTCTACCCGGCGAACTACGGCTACATCCCCAACACCCTGTCCGACGACGGCGATCCGCTCGACGTGCTGGTGGTGACCCCGTACCCGGTGGTGCCGGGCAGCGTCATCCGCTGCCGCCCAGTGGGCGTGCTCAACATGAGCGACGAAGCCGGCGAAGACACCAAGCTGATCGCGGTACCACACGACAAGCTGACCACCATCTACAAGGACGTGCAGGAGTACACCGACCTGCCGCCGCTGCTGATCCAACAAATCAGCCACTTCTTCGAGAACTACAAAGACCTCGAGCCCGGCAAATGGGTGAAAGTGGACGGCTGGGACAACGCTGAGGCCGCACGCAAAGCGATTCTGCAGTCCATCGACGCCTACGCGATCGCCAACAACGGCTGATCTAGGCTGCGTTGTGAAAGAGCCCTGCTATGCAGGGCTTTTTTGTGGCTGTCCGCCACGCCCCATCGGCACATTCTGCACCCCAGCTCCTGCTTGCCGAGCACTGCCCGCGCGGTCGCCTGCGCCGCAACCAAAACGCCCGCTGCAATGCAGCGGGCGTGAGGTCCGAACCAGATGCCAGTCCGGCAGATGAAGCCAGCATGAAGGCGGCATTAACCCTGAGTGAGCAATACCCGCAAATCGATGATTTGGGCGTTGGCGCGGGAGATATAGTTGGCCATCACCAAAGAGTGGTTTGCTAACATCCCGAATCCGGAACCATTGAGGATCATCGGGCTCCATACCGTAGCTTGAGTGGCTTCCAACTCGCGAATCACCTGGCGCAAGCTGACCAGTGCATTCTTCTTTTGCAGCACATCGTGGAATTCGATTTCTGCGGCTTTGAAGAAGTGCACCAAGGCCCAACTGGCGCCGCGTGCTTCATAGAACACATCGTCGATCTTGCTCCAGGGGGTCTTTTCCACTTGGCCAACACGATCATCACTGCCGTCATCCAAGTCCAGCTGGGCACGCCCAACGCTAGCGGACAGCCGCAGCGACAAACTGCCAAGCCGGTTTTGCACTTCGCCGAGCCAGTAGTTGAGGTTGTCGGCGCGGGCGTAGAAACGGGCGTTCTCACCGGCCGGCGCCGCCAGCCGCGCCTGATAACGCTCCAGCGCATTGATGCCGCGCCGGTATTCGCTTTCGGTGGCAGGAACCGCCCAGCTCTTGTGGTCAAAGTTGAACTGCGGCTCCGCCACCGCCAAGTCCGGATCTTCCCGGCTCTGGCTTTGCGAGCGACTCATGTCACGACGCATCACCCGGGTCAGGTCACGCACCTGCACCAGCACGCCGAGCTCCCAAGCTGGCATGTTATCCAGCCACAGCCGGTGCGGCATGATGTCGTTGGACAGGTAGCCGCCGGGCTTGGTGAGCAGGGTGTCGGCCACGTCGATGAGCGAACCGGTAATGACTTGGCCGGCCACCTCGCGCCCTTCAGTGCGGACCGGCATCAGGTCCGGCTCCTGGCTCCAATACCAGCCAAGGCCGATATTCACCAACAGCAACAACGCCACCACCGCCAAAATGGTGCGTCCGAGAGTCCAGCGCCGGGCGCTGCGCACCGGCCGTTCAGCAGAAGTGCCCGCACCGCCAGCGGCGGCCGAGTAGGATCGTTTGTTGTTCATGGGAAAGGTCCCCGTGGTCCCGAAACAGCGTGCGCGCCCACGCGCGCACTGCGGGAAACTATATCAGACCCACGGGAACGTAGAGCACTCCGGCGGCACCAGCAGGGCAACCGGTCAGACACGGATATCACCTTAAGGGGGAACTGCGCATGAGGCTGCTGCGAACGATTCTGCTGCCACTACTGTATTGGTGCCTGGCCGCCACACCGGCCCACGCCAACCTGTTCGGCGACCAGCAAATTCCAAGACCGGAACAGGCGCTGCAGGTGGAAGCCTTCGCCAACCCTGACGCCCAGCGCGTGGACGTGATCTTCAGCCTGCTGCCGCAGGTCTATCTGTACCGGCAGTCGCTGGGCTTCACCTTGTACGACCAGCAGGGCCGAGAGCTGCACCGCTTCGACCCGCTGTCGCTGCCCGACGGCACTATTAAGGACGACGAAATCTTCGGCGAGGTGGAGGTCTACTTCGACCAGCTGACATTGGCGCTGCCACTGCCGGACGGCATCAGCGGCCGTACCGTGCTGACCGCCGAGTACCAAGGCTGCCTCGACAATGTGCTGTGTTACCCGCCTCAGGAAAGCCAGCTGGAGCTGGACTTCGGCGGTGCCGACAGCGTCGGCAGCGAACCGGCGGCCCACAGCGCTAGCGCCGGCACTGACAGCAGCGGCTTCTTCGATACGCTGCGCTCGCAGGACGCCAACGTGTTCTCGCGCTGGCTCGGTGAGCAGAACTTGGCGCAGGTGCTGCTGCTGTTCTTCGTCGGCGGCCTGCTGCTGGCACTGACGCCCTGTGTGTTCCCAATGATTCCAATCTTGTCCGGCATCATCGCGGGCCAAGATCAGCCCACCGCCCGACGTGGCTTTTTCCTTAGCACCGCCTATGTGCTGGGCATGGCGCTGCCTTACACCCTCGCCGGCTTGCTGGTGGCGCTGTTCGGCGCCGGTCTCAACCTGCAATTCATGCTGCAGCAGCCAGCGGCCATCATTGTCGCGGCGCTGATCTTTGCGGTGCTATCGCTGGGTATGTTTGGGGTGTTCACGCTGCAACTGCCGGCCGCGCTGCGCGACCGCCTCAGTGCCGCCGGCGACCGCCAACGCGGCGGCTCACTGGGCGGCGCGGCACTGATTGGCGCTATCTCCGGCTTGATCGTGTCGCCCTGTGTGACGCCGATTCTGGCCGGCGCACTGATGTATGTGGCCAGCAGCGGCGATGCGGTAACCGGCGCCCTGACGCTGTTCACGCTGGCGCTCGGCATGGGCGTGCCGCTGATTATCTTTGGCACCGGCGGCAGCCATCTGTTGCCGCGTGCCGGCGGCTGGATGGACGACATCAAGGTGTTCTTCGGGGTGGTGATGTTGGCGGTGGCGGCGTGGTTGCTGTCACGCATTGTGCCGGCCCCGCTGGCGCTGGCGCTGTACGGCATTCTGCTGCTGATTTACGGCGTCGCACTGGGTGCTTTCGCGGCCGACGCTGGCCGTTTAAAACGTGGCGTGGCCTTGGTGCTGGCGCTCTACGGCGCGCTGTTGCTGGTGGGCGCCGCGGCTGGTAGTCGCGACCCGCTACAGCCGTTGGCTCCGTTTACGGCACCGACCATGGTGTCGATGCCGGCTGCCGCCGGACCGGCTAGCCAGCCCGGTTCCGGCGCCTTTGTCGACGTCAAAGGGCAAGCCGCGCTCAATGAGCTGCTGGCCGACGCCCGCACCGAGGGCCGGCCGGTGATGGTCGACTTCTTCGCCGAGTGGTGTGTGGCGTGCAAGATCATGGAAGCCACCACCCTCGCCGACGCCAGCGTGCTGGACCGCTTCGCCGAGCACGATATGCTGCTGGTGCGCGCCGATATCACCGAGGTCAATGCTGACAACCAGGCGATCATGGCGCAGCACAACATCTTCGGCCTGCCGAGCTTCCTGTTCTTCGATGCCGCCGGCAACGAGGTGGCAGACAGCCGGGTGCTTGGAGAAATGAATGCCGGCCGGTTCCTGGAGCATCTAAATCAGCGGGTAATTCCGGCGATCTGAGGGCTAAAACCCCGTGACCGTGCGGTTCCAGTTGTAAGGAATCTTGTAAAACACTTTTCCTGCCCCGGCTTTGCCCCTAGTATTGCTGGTTGAATATTGCCCCGGACTTCCGGGGCAATTTGTATCCAAATCGGCACATTTTCAGCGCAGTTCATGCCTGCGCACGTGTTGGAGGTCCTGGTGGCGTCACTGCTGGTTCTGCACGGCCCGAACCTAAATCTGCTCGGTACCCGCGAGCCGGACACCTACGGCCATACCACGCTGGACGACATCAACGCCGAGCTGCGCCAGCGCGCGGCGGCCGCCGGCCACCGGCTCGACATCCTGCAATCCAATGCCGAATACCAGCTGGTGGACCGCATTCATGCGGCCGCCGCTGACGGCACCGATTTCATCATTATCAATCCCGCAGCCTTCACCCATACCAGCGTGGCGCTGCGTGATGCCCTGCTCGGCACCGCTATTCCGTTCATCGAAGTGCACCTGTCCAACGTGCACGCACGGGAAGCGTTCCGGCACCACTCCTATTTTTCCGACATCGCGTCGGGTGTGATCTTGGGCCTTGGCGCCCAAGGCTATTACCTGGCGCTCGAAGCCGTCTTCAGCCGCCTGGGCGACTGACCCGCCCGGGCCTCACTGACCACCCCACACAGGATCGTTCCATGGATATTCGCAAGATCAAGAAACTGATCGAACTGCTGGAGGAATCCGGCATTGACGAGCTGGAAATCCACGAGGGCGAGGAGTCCGTCCGCATCAGCCGCCACAGCCAACGTGGCAACACCGTGATGATGCCGGCCGCCTACGCTCCCGCGATGGCTCCTGCCCCGGCGCCGGCCCCGGCCGCGGCGGCCCCAGCTGCACCGGCCCCGGCTGCTGCACCGTCCGAGCCGCAATTCAACGGCCACGTGATGCGCTCACCGATGGTCGGCACCTTCTACCGCGCCCCGGCACCGGACGCGGCCAACTTCGCCGAAGTGGGCCAGCAGGTGAAAGCCGGTGACGTGCTGTGCATCGTCGAAGCGATGAAGATGATGAACCAGATCGAAGCCGACAAGTCCGGCACCATCGAAGCCATCCTTGTAGAAAACGGCGAGCCGGTGGAATACGACCAGCCGATGTTCACCATTGTCTGATCAGGAGCCGGCCATGCTGGAAAAAGTCGTAATTGCCAACCGTGGCGAGATCGCCCTGCGGGTGCTGCGCGCCTGCCGCGAAATGGGCATTCGCACAGTGGCAGTGTACTCCAAAGCCGACCGCGACCTGATGCACGTGCGCCTGGCCGATGAAGCCGTGTGCATTGGCCCAGCGCCGTCCACCGAGTCATACCTGAACATTCCGGCGATCATCAGCGCCGCGGAAGTGACCGACGCCGATGCCATCCACCCGGGCTACGGTTTCCTTGCCGAGAACGCTGATTTCGCCGAGTGCGTGGAGCGCTCTGGGTTCAAGTTTGTCGGCCCCAAAGCCGACACCATCCGCCTGATGGGCAACAAGGTGTCCGCCATCGAGGCGATGAAAAACGCCGGCGTGCCCACCGTGCCCGGCTCCAACGGCCCGGTCACCGAAGACGGTGAAAACACCGAGCGGCTGGCGGCAGAAATCGGCTACCCGGTGCTGATTAAAGCGGCGGCCGGCGGCGGTGGCCGTGGTATGCGGGTGGTGGAATCTGCTGAGCAACTGCGCGGCGCCATTGCACTGACCCGCACCGAGGCGCGCAACGCCTTCGGCGACGACACCGTGTACATGGAGAAGTACCTGACCCAACCGCGCCACGTGGAAATTCAGGTGCTGGCTGACGGCCAAGGCAACGCCATCCACCTCGGCGACCGTGACTGCTCGCTGCAGCGCCGTCACCAGAAAGTGGTGGAAGAAGCGCCGGCACCGCACATCCCGCAGCATCTGAAGGATGAAGTGGCGCAGCGCTGTGTCGATGCCTGCATCGAGATCGGTTACCGCGGCGCCGGTACCTTCGAGTTCCTGTACGAGAACGGCGCGTTCTACTTCATCGAGATGAACACCCGCGTGCAGGTGGAGCATCCGGTGACCGAGATGATCACCGGCATCGACATCGTCAAGGAACAGCTGCTGATTGCCTCCGGCCAGCCGCTGTCGATCCGCCAACAGGACGTGGTGATCAACGGCCACGCGTTGGAAGTGCGCATCAACGCCGAGGACCCGGAGAAGTTCACTCCGAGTCCCGGCAAGGTCAGCTACTTCCACGCCCCCGGTGGCAACGGCGTGCGGGTGGACTCTCACCTGTATTCCGGCTACTCGGTGCCGCCGTTCTACGATTCGCTGATCGGCAAGATCATCACTTGGGGTCCGACCCGCGACATCGCCTTCCGCCGCATGCGCAACGCGCTGGAAGAGATCGTCGTCGATGGCATCAAGACCAATATACCGCTGCACCGTGACCGCATCTTCCGCGACAAGAATTTCGCTGAAGGCGGTGTCGATATCCATTACCTGGAATCGAAGCTCGGCCAAAGCTGAGCTATCATGCACCGTTGCGCTGAACGGCCCGCTGCCCCGCAGCGGGCCGTTTTTGTCTCTACGTTTGCCACAAGGACTTGCCATGCCCTGGTTACAACTGCATCTGCCGAGCACCGCCGATCTGGCCGATGAGGTGGAAGATATCCTGCTGGAACTGGGCGCTGTGGCAGTCACCCTCAGTGACGGTGCTGACCAGCCACTGCTGGAGCCGCCGCCCGGCGCGATGCCGCTGTGGAACGAAACCGTGGTCACCGCATTGTTTGAACAGACCACCAACCAAGACCTGCTGCTGATCGCGCTCACCGACCGCCTCGGCCGTGCACCAGTCAGCCACCGCTTCGAAACCGTCGACGACCAGCGCTGGGAACGGGCGTGGATGGATGACTTCCATCCGATGCCGTTCGGCGAACGGCTGTGGATCGTGCCGAGCTGGGCTGAGCCACCGGCGCCGGATGCGGTGAACCTGCGGCTAGATCCGGGCCTGGCGTTCGGCACCGGCACCCACGAAACCACCGCGCTGTGTCTGAATTGGCTCGACGGCGCCGACGTGGCCGGCAAGACGGTGCTCGACTTCGGCTGTGGCTCCGGCGTGCTCGCCATTGCCGCGCTGCTGCTTGGCGCCGAGCGCGCCATCGCCACCGACATCGACCCACAAGCACTGCTGGCCACCCAAGCCAACGCGGAACTGAACGGCGTCGCCGACCGGCTGCACTGCTGCTTGCCGGAGCAACTGCCGCCGGGGGATTACGACCTGGTACTGGCCAACATCCTCGCCGGCCCGCTGGTGGAACTGGCGCCCTTGCTACTGCTGCACTGCCGCCCGGGCGGCGCGATCGTGCTGTCCGGCATCTTGCAGGACCAGGTGGATTCTGTGATCGAAGCATACCGTCACAGCGTGGCGCTGAACCCGGTCACCCTGCGTGGCGAGTGGGCTCGCGTGGACGGCACCTGCAAACCGGTGCCCAATTCCGCAGCATGAAGGCGGTCTGAGCTTGCCGGGCACAGCCCGGTTTGAGTACAACAGAGCCTGCTTGCCGTGAAGGTTGCTATGTCCGACATCGAACACTCCCCATTTAAGACCCGTTGCCCCCACTGCCAGGCGCAGTTCAAGGTGGGCCCGGAACAGTTGCAGCAAGCCCACGGCGCGGTGCGCTGCGGCCGCTGCATGGATGTGTTCCAGGCCGCCGACCACCGGGTGACCGAGCCGGCAGTGTGGTCCGACAGCGACAGCGCCGCCCCGCGTGGTTCGTTGGCCTTGGAGTTGGACCTGAGCGACAGCTTCCTCTCTCTGGACGGCCCTCAGCGGGACCCGCTGCGTAGCGAAGACTTCTCTACCCTCGCCGGTGCGGGCCGGCCGAGCCACGACGAGGTGCCGGACGAGTCGTGGGCGGAAGCGCTGCTGCGCGAACTGGACGATCCGGCACCCAGCACCACGGCACCGATCACTTCGGCACCGGCCCCGCAGCCACCGCCGCCGGCCGCCGACTTGGCGCCGCTGGTCCCGGCGCAATCCGCGCCGGCCGACGCCCTGGAGCTATCACTGCTGACCGATCCGGAACCGATCCCGGTCGCGCCGCCGCCCCACTTCAGCCGCCCGCAACTGCCGGTGGCCGCGCTGTTCGGCGGCAGTCTGCTGATCATCGCCCTGCTCGCCGCACTGGCCGGCCAATACCTGTATTTCCATGCCGACCGGCTGGCACGCACCGACAGCCTGCGGCCGCTGTATGCACTCACCTGCGACCTGACCGGCTGCACGCTGCCGGAACGGGTGGACCTGAGCCGGGTGCGCAGCACCAACCTGCTGGTACGGCCGCATCCGGACCACAGCGGCGCGCTGCAGGTGGATGCACTGCTGTTCAACCACGCCGATTATCGTCAGCCGTTCCCGGTGCTGGAATTGACCCTGCACGGCGCCGGCGGTACCCCGGTGGCGCAGCGCCGCTTCCAGCCGGACGAGTACCTGCAGGGTGATCTTGCCGGCCTGCAACAGATGCCTCCGGACGTGCCGATCCGCATCGGTTTGGCGCTGGAACGCCCAGCCGGTGGGGTCGAGGGCTACCAGTTACGGCTACTGCCCGCCAACAACTGACCCCGGCGCCCCTTTTCCCCCGCGCTCCGGGTCACTATCATGTGCGCCCCCCGCCCGCACCCGGTCGGGGTTCCGGAGGAGCGCCATGCGCATTGGCCCGTACACCTTTCCCAACAATCTGATCCTGGCGCCCATGGCCGGGGTCACCGATCGCCCGTTCCGGCAACTGTGCCGCGAACTGGGAGCCGGGCTGGTGGTGTCGGAAATGGTGACCTCGGACACGCGCATGTGGAACTCGCGCAAGAGCCGCACCCGCCTCGACCACACTGGCGAGCCGGGGCCGATCTCAGTGCAGATCGCCGGCGGTGAGCCGACCATGATGGCCGAGGCCGCGGCCGCCAACGTGGCACTGGGTGCCCAGATCATCGACATCAACATGGGCTGCCCGGCCAAGAAGGTGTGCAAACGCGCCGCCGGTTCCGCCCTGCTGCGCGATGAAGCGCTGGTGGCGGAGATCCTCAAAGCGGTAGTGGGCGCAGTGCCGGCCAGCGTGCCGGTGACGCTGAAGATCCGCACCGGTTGGAGTGCTGACCAGCGCAATGGGCTGGTGATCGCGCAACTGGCGGAGTCACTCGGCATTCAAGCGCTGGCGGTGCACGGGCGCACCCGCGAAGACAAGTTCAACGGCAACGCCGAATACGACACCATTGCCGCCATCGTGGAAGCGGTGTCGATCCCGGTGTTTGCAAACGGTGACATCGATTCACCACAAAAAGCACAACGGATACTGGAAACCACTAGGGCCGGTGGTATCATGATCGGCCGCGCAGCCCAGGGTAATCCCTGGATCTTCCGGGACACGGCCTACTATCTCCAACATGGAGTGCTGCCGCTGCCCCCGGAGGTGAAGGACGTTGCGCAACTGGTGGCCCAGCATCTGGGGGAGCTGCACCAGTTATATGGCGAGGACGCCGGTGTGCGGATCGCCCGCAAACATCTGGGCTGGTATACCCAGTCCCTCCCGGACGGCGAACGCTTCCGGCAAGGATTCAACCGTCTGACCGGCGCCGCCGATCAGAGACAAGCAGTCGAGCAGTATTTCCACGATCTTGAGAACGTTACCGACCGCATTCGCATCGGTCGCTATGACGTGGTACCTGCCGCCGAAACGGACGGCGCTGCGCTCACCACTCAAGAAACGGCGCAATCCGTTGCTCAAAAAGGAGTCAAGGCCGCATGACCAGCACAGCCGCACGGACATTTATTGGCATGAATACCATTGAACCGCGTTCCACCCCGCAGCCGCACCTGACCCTGGCCCAGGCCGACCATCAGGACACCCTGCGCAACTGCGTGCGTCGCTCGCTGAACGAATACTTCCGCAACCTCGAAGGGGAAGCCCCCAACGACCTGTACCCGATGGTACTGGCGGAAATGGAAATCCCGTTGCTGGAAAAGGTGCTCGAGTACACCCGCGGCAACCAGACCAAAGCCGCTGAAATGCTTGGCCTCAACCGCGGCACGCTGCGCAAGAAGCTCAAGCAGTACGGGCTGCTGTAAGCGCCACGGGCTCGGCCCGACTTTTCTAAGGGCAGTGACAACTGCCCTTTTTTGTTCAACCCACAGGTGACAACCCGATCATGAGCCAAGCCGTCCAACGCGCGCTCCTCAGCGTTTCCGACAAAACTGGCGTGGTGGAATTTGCCCAGGCACTTTCCGCGCGCGGCATCGAAATCCTTTCCACCGGCGGCACTTTCCGTGCCCTGAAGGACGCGGGCGTGGCCGTGCGTGAAGTGTCCGATTACACCGGTTTTCCGGAAATGATGGACGGCCGGGTGAAAACTCTGCACCCGAAAATCCACGGCGGTATTCTTGCCCGCCGCGGCCAAGACGACGCGGTGATGGCCGACAATGGCATCCAGCGCATTGATCTGGTGGTGGTCAACCTGTACCCGTTCGAGCAGACCGTGGCGCGCCCGGACTGCAGCCATGAAGACGCCATCGAGAACATCGACATCGGCGGTCCGACCATGGTGCGCGCTGCGGCGAAGAACAACGCCCACGTTGGCATCGTCACCAATCCGGCCGACTACGCCCAAGTTCTGGCTGAGCTGGCTACCCACGACGGCGCCCTGTCCGACGCCTTCCGCCTCGACCTGGCGATCAAAGCCTTCGAGCACACCGCCGCCTACGACAGCGCCATTGCCAACCACTTCGGCCAGCAAGTGGGCAACGGCAACACCCCCTTCCCGCGCACCCTGAACCTGAACTTCGTCAAGGCGCAGGACATGCGCTACGGCGAGAACCCGCACCAGCGTTCGGCGTTCTACACCGAGCGCGCGCCGCAGGAAGCTTCGGTGGCCACCGCGCGCCAGTTGCAGGGCAAGGAGCTGTCCTACAACAACATCGCCGACACCGATGCGGCACTGGAATGCGTCAAGCAGTTCGGCGAGCCGGCCTGCGTCATCGTCAAGCACGCCAACCCCTGTGGGGTGGCGGTGGCGGCTGACCTGCTGAGTGCCTACGACCAAGCGTTCCACACCGACAGTGAATCGGCGTTTGGCGGCATCATCGCCTTCAACCGCGAGCTGGATGACACCACCGCGCGCGCCATCGTCGAACGCCAGTTCGTCGAAGTGATCATCGCGCCGTCCGCCACCGACGCCGCGCAAGCGGTGATCGCGGAGAAGAAAAACGTACGCCTGCTGGTGTGCGGCCAATGGCAGGCGCCGGGCGCTGCGCTGGACTACAAGCGCGTTAACGGTGGCCTGCTGGTGCAAGACCGTGACCTGGGCATGATCGGCGCCGACGACCTGAAAGTGGTCACCCGCCGCGCGCCAGATGCGGACGAAATCCGCGACCTGCTGTTCGCCTGGAAAGTGGCCAAGTTCGTTAAATCCAACGCCATCATCTACGCCAAGGGCGGCCGCACCATCGGTGTCGGCGCCGGCCAGATGAGCCGCGTGAACTCCGCCCGCATCGCCGCCATCAAGGCCGAGCACGCTGGGCTGCCGGTGGCCGGTGCAGTGATGGCGTCCGACGCCTTCTTCCCGTTCCGCGACGGCATCGACAATGCCGCCAAGGTCGGTATCCGCTGCGTGATCCAACCGGGCGGCTCAATCCGTGACGACGAAGTGATTGCCGCCGCAGATGAGGCCGACATGGCCATGGTGTTCACGGGCATGCGCCACTTCCGCCATTGATCCACCCGCCCCGCTGGCGCCTTTGCCGGCGCAGCGGGGCATGCTAGAACGCCTGATTCCGGCCCGCTTGGGGCCGCCGGGAGCGTCGCCTCCCTCCGACTTGTGAGTAGGCCCAGATGATGAATGTTCTGATTATCGGCAACGGCGGGCGCGAACACGCGCTGGCGTGGAAGGCAGCCCAGGCCGCTGGCGTGGACACCGTGTTTGTTGCACCGGGCAACGCCGGCAGCGCCCGCGAAGCCAAGGTGCAAAACGTCGCCATCGATGTGCTCGACAAAGAGGCGCTGGCGGACTTTGCCGCCGCCAACAATGTCGGTCTGACCATCGTCGGCCCGGAAGCGCCGTTGGTGATCGGGGTGGTGGACCATTTCCGCGCGCGCGGCCTGCGCTGCTTCGGCCCCACCGCGGCAGCTGCCCAGCTGGAAGGCTCCAAAGCCTTCACCAAGGATTTCCTCGCCCGTCACCAAATTCCCACCGCCGAATACCGCAACTTCACCGAGCTGGATGCGGCGCTGGCCTACCTGCGTGAGCGCGGTGCCCCGATCGTGGTGAAGGCCGATGGCCTCGCCGCCGGTAAGGGCGTAATCGTTGCCATGACGCTGTCTGAAGCGGAAGACGCGGTGCGCGATATGCTTGCCGGCAACCGCTTTGGCGACGCCGGGCACCGGGTGGTGATCGAAGATTTCCTCGACGGCGAGGAAGCTAGCTTCATCGTCATGGTCGACGGCAACAACATCTTGCCGATGGCCACCAGCCAAGACCACAAGCGCATCGGCGATGGCGATACCGGCCCGAACACCGGCGGCATGGGCGCCTACTCGCCGGCACCGGTGGTCACCCAGGACGTCCACGACCGGGTGATGCGCGAAGTGATCCGCCCCACCGTTGACGGCATGGCCGCCGAGGGCAATCCCTACACTGGCTTCCTTTATGCCGGCCTGATGATCGACAACAGCGGCGCACCCAAGGTGATCGAGTTCAACTGCCGCTTTGGCGACCCGGAAACGCAGCCGATTCTGATGCGTTTGCAGAGCGACATTGTTGCCCTGTGCCAGGCGGCGCTGGACGGCAAGCTCGACCAGGTGGATGCACAATGGGACCCGCGCCCGGCATTGGGCGTGGTGATGGCCGCCGGCGGTTACCCGGCCGACGATTACCGTAAAGGGGATGTGATTCACGGCCTCGACGGCGTCGATGCCGACGACCTGAAAGTGTTCCACGCCGGCACCCGCTTGGACGGCGACGACGTGGTCACCTCCGGTGGGCGCGTGCTGTGTGTCACCGGCCTCGGCGACACCGTCACCGCCGCCCAGCAACGCGCCTACGACGGCGTGCGAGCGATCTCTTGGGACGGCTGCCAAGCGCGCAGCGACATCGGTTACCGCGCTATCGCTCGCGAGCAGTAAGCACCCTGGCACCGCCGCCTGCGGCGGTGCCCCTTGCCGGGGCCGGCGACAATGCTAAGGTAACCGCTCCCGGCCACCGGCCTGGCCTTGGCTTGTTACGGACGACCACCATGGGCCCCACTTCCCGATCTGCCTGCCCTGTCTGGCTGCGCCTGTGCGTCGCGCTGTGGGCACTGCTTTGGGTGCAGTTGGCAGCGGCGGCACCCCCGCCGCCCTATCTGGTGCCGG
This sequence comes from Alcanivorax sp. REN37, assembly GCF_041102775.1. Taxonomy (NCBI): domain Bacteria; kingdom Pseudomonadati; phylum Pseudomonadota; class Gammaproteobacteria; order Oceanospirillales; family Alcanivoracaceae; genus Isoalcanivorax; species Isoalcanivorax beigongshangi. The sequence continues at coordinate 830,490 of NZ_JBGCUO010000001.1, read as the reverse complement.
CAGACATCAGCGATGCCACTATCACCATGTACTCCGAATACCTCAGCGATCCGCGCGGCTCGCTGACCTTGGAGCAGGTGCGGGCACTGCCCAATGCCGCCTTCCACCCCGCCACCCGCAACTCCGAATTTCTTGGTTTCAGCAACGACGTTTGGTGGATCCGCGTAGCGCTGTCCAATCCCGGCGCCCAGCCGCGCTCGCTGCTGTTGAGCCTGCTGCCGGGCCGGTTTGCCGAACTCGACTTCCACCGCCCCGAGGGTGATCACTACCGCCTCAGCGAAAGCGGCCATCTGCGCCAGCCGCCGTGGGGCGATGTGGCCTTTCGCACCGCTACCTGGCGGGTGGAGCTGCCGCCGCACAGCACCCAGGTGTTCTACCTGCGTGTGCGCCCGGATCGCGCGTTCAACTACGCGCTGTCGCTGAGCACCGCCGAAAGCTTTCTCACCCATTACAGCCGCGAAGACGCGCTGTTGCTTAGCCTCGGCGGCCTGCTCGGCGGCCTGGCGCTGTTCACCTTTGCCCAGCTGTTAAAGCTGCGGCAGCGGGTCTACGCCTACTACACCTTGTACTTGGCCGGACTCGCCAGCGCTGCGCTGGCAGAGGCCGGGCTGCTCGGCTTTCAGTTTCTGTTCTGGCCGGGGCTGTCGCCGCACTTAGAGGCGTTCGGGGGACTGCTGGCGCTGGCCGCCTGCGCCGCGTTCACGCGCAGCTTCCTCGACACCCGCTACCGCATGCCATGGGCCGACGGCTGGCTGATCCTGATGCTGCTGCTGGCCTTGGTCGGTGCGCTGGTGGGCTGGTGGCTGCCAGCCTCGCACGCGCTGCAATGGATGTACCTGCTGTGCCTGTTCGGGGTGCTGCTGTTCACGCTGGTGAGCGCCGCCGGCTGGATCGCCCGCGTGCCCGGCGCCGGCCTCTACTTGCTGGCACGGTTGCCGCTGCTGACCGCGGTGCTGTGCATGGTGCTGATTACCTTTGGCGTGGTGCCGCTGGAATTGAACGCCGCCATGGCAGTGATGATCGGCGGCGTGTTCGAGGCGCTGCTGTTCGCCGTGGGGCTGGCCGACAAGTCTCGCCAAGACCTGCGCCGCCACCTGCTGGACGAGCAAGCCGAAGCGCTGTCCAAAGCCACTTGGCGCGCGCGCAGCGATACCCTGTCGCGGCTCAGCCATGAGATCCGCACGCCGATGAGCGGCATTCTTGGCATGGCCGAAATCCTGCAGGACACACCGCTGACACCAAACCAGCGCGACTGCGTGCAAGCGATCGAAACCGCCGGCGGCAGCCTACTGCGCATGCTCAATGATGTGGTGGAATACGCCCGGCTGGAACACGGTCACACCGAAGTCGAGCAAGTGCATTTCGACCTGCAAGAACGGGTGATGGAAGCAGTGGAGTTGTTCCGCGAGCGTGCTGCCGAGAAGCAGGTGGAGCTGATTGCCCACGTGCACTCCAATGTGGCACTGCGGGTGGCCGGCGACCCCGGCCGGCTGAAGCAGATCCTGATCAACGTGATCGGCGCCGGCATCCGCCACGCCCAGCCCGGCGAGTTGCTGTTGGATATTTCCCGCGCCCCCACCGGCCAGCTGGATGAACTGCGCTTCGAGTTAGAAGGCTCTGCCCTCGGCGTGCACGAAGCGCCGTTCGCGCCCTTGGTGTCCGCGCAGGATGACGCGCTGCAGGACAGCGCGGCGCTCGGCTTGACCATCGCCCGGCAACTGGTGGACATCCTCGGCGGGCGCTGCGGGCTGCGCCACGGCCGTACCGGGGTGGCGCTGTGGTTCACGCTGTCACTGCCGGCGGTGGAGCAACCGGCCCGCGCCGGCGCTGATTACCGTCTGCTGCAAGACCGCTCGCTGCTGGTGGTGGATGACTCCAGCACCGTTACCCGCGTGATCCGCCAGCAGGCGTTGTCGTGGGGCATGCGCGTCACCGCCTGCCACGACCCACGCGAAGCGCTGGCGAGCCTGCGCAGCCAGATCAATCTGGATGATCCCTACGACCTGGTGCTGCTGGACCAGAACTTGCCCGGCATGAGTGGCCTGCAACTGGCCGCCCGCATCCTCGAAGACCCGCAGGTGCACCCCTCGCCGCGGCTGCTGATGCTCACCGGCGTTAACGACAGCGGCTCAGAAATCACCGCGCGCAGCATCGGCATCCATGGCGTGCTGCTCAAACCGGTGTCCGGCGCGGTGCTGCGTGAGACCCTGGCCGGCTTGCTCGGCGCCGCCAGTGCTACCCAGCAGCCGGAGGCGGAACAAGACAGTCGACTGCCGGACCCCGGCCTGCGACTGCTGGTGGCGGAAGACCACCAGCTCAGCCAGAAAGTGATTCGCGGCATGCTGGCTAAGCTCGGCCTCGATGCCCACATCGTGTCGAATGGCCGCGAAGCGGTGGACGCCATGCAGCGTGGTCGTTACGACATGATCTTGATGGATTGCGAGATGCCGGACATGGACGGCTTCGAAGCCGCCCGCGCGCTGCGCAGCTGGGAGCGCGAGCAAGGACGCAAGCCGGTGCCGATCATTGCGCTCACCGCCCATATTTTGCGCGAACACCGCGAACGCAGCCTCGGCGCCGGCATGAACGCCCACATCGCCAAACCGATCGAGCTGGATGTGCTGCGCCGCACTATTGTCCAATTCAGCCCGACGGAGGGCAGCGCAGCTTATGCCCCCGACGAATCAGGCTTATCATGAGCCGTCCTGACAACGGAGAGTGACCATGTCCGAGTCTGCGGGTCGCCGCATGAGCCCCCTTGATCACCTGCTGTCCAGCGCCGACAACGCCCTGCGCACGCTGACCCCGGGCGCCGCCCGCAGCGGCCGCCCCAGCCCGGCGGTGCACCGCCAACAAGCCAGCACCCCGGCCGACAACCATCAGGCGCGCCACATTGCCGGTCTGATGCGCATCAATCATACCGGTGAGGTCTGTGCCCAGGCGCTGTACCAAGGTCAGGCCACCACCGCCAGCCTGCCGCACGTGCGCCAAGCGATGGAAGAAGCCGCGCGCGAGGAAGAGGACCACTTGGCCTGGTGCGAAGAACGCATCCGCGAACTCGGCAGCCGTCCGAGCCGTCTCAACCCGCTGTTCTATGGCATGTCATTCAGTATCGGGGCGCTGGCCGGCCTGATCGGCGATCGTTGGTCGCTGGGGTTTGTCACCGAAACCGAACGCCAAGTGGTACGCCACTTGGACAGCCATCTCGCGCAACTGCCACAGGAAGATGAGCGCAGCCGCGCCATCCTCAGTCAGATGCGTGAAGACGAACTGCGCCATGCGATGACCGCCAAAGAAGCCGGCGGTGCTGAGTTGCCGGGGCCGGTGCGGCGGCTGATGTCCACCCTCAGCAAGGTGATGACGTTCTCCACCTATCGCCTGTGAAGCGCGCATAAGCCTAGAACAAAGCCGTCTAATGGACGGCTTTTTCATTCCCTATACTGCCTGCCTGATTCGTTCACCCCCGATCATGTTCAGGAGTAGGCAGTCCCATGGCCCTTCAGCAGTTCCGCGCCAGCGCGCAGCTTCAAGCCGGCACCCGCGTTGACGTCAGCGCCCGGCAATTTTCCCTCGCTATCGATGAGCCGGCCGAACTCGGCGGCACCGACACCGGCATGAATCCGGTGGAAGCACTGCTGGGCGCGCTGGGCGCCTGTCAGGCGATCGTGGCGCGGGTCTACGCGCGTCAGTTCAAGGTGCAGCTGGATGACTTTCGCGTGGAAGTAGAAGGCGATCTGGATCTGGATGGCTTCTTCGGCAAAGCGCCGGTGCGCCCCGGCTACGGCGAGATCCGCTATCGCTTCCAGATCAGCACCCCGTCCCCGCGCGCCAACGTTGATGCGCTGATTGCCCACCTCGAACGTCACTGCCCGGTGGGCGACAGCCTGGCCCAGCCGGTGCCGCTGAAATTGGCCGGCATCGACATCACCGAAACCGCCGCCGCCTGATCGGCGGGCATCAAAAAAGCCGACGCATGCGTCGGCTTTTTTGTGTTTCCAGACCAGCTCAGTCCAGGTTGCGGGAGTAGAAGATCTCCAGCATTTCCTTGTGCAAGCGGCCTTTGATCTCTTCCAGCTCTTCGGCGCTGAACTCATCCGCTCCGGCACCGAACAGATAGTTGTCGATGTCGAAGTCCTTGAGCAGCATCTTGGTGTGGAAAATGTTCTCTTGGTACACGTTCACGTCGATCATCTGGTACTCGTTCTGGGTATCCTCGGTGAGGAAGTTCTGGATCGAGGTGATGTCGTGATCGATGTAATGCTTCTGGCCGTCTACGTCCCGGGTCATGCCGCGCACGCGGTAATCGACGGTAACGATGTCGGAATCAAAGCTGTGAATCAGGTAGTTCAGCGCCCGCAGCGGTGAAATCACCCCGCAGGTGGACACGTCCACGTCCACCCGGAAGGTGGAAATGCCGTTGTCCGGGTGCGACTCCGGATAGGTGTGCACCGTCACGTGACTCTTGTCCAAGTGGGCCACGATGGTGTCCGGCAGCGGCCCCGGGGCTTCCTCATCGAAGTCCGGATCCGACGGCGGTGACTCGTGTTCCGCGATCAGCATGGTCACGGAAGCCCCCTGCGGGTCATAGTCCTGCCGGGCAACGTTCAAGATATTGGCACCAATGATTTTGGTCACATTGGTGAGAATTTCGGTGAGACGCTCAGCGTTGTAGAGCTCATCGATATATTCGATGTACTCCTGACGATGCTGCTCCGTCTTGGCATAACTAATGTCAAAGATGTTGAAGCTGAGCGATTTCGTCAGGTTGTTGAAACCATGCAGCCGGATCTTCGGGTTCAGTTCTCTCACCTCGGTCTACCTTTCCTCTGCGCCGTACGCAGTCACACGTTGCCAACGAATCGGGCTCCGGAAATCGGCGGGTGGTAAATCATTTGCACCAGCACACCTTCCGGGTCCAGACAGTAGAAACTCCGCGCCCCATCACGATGGGTCTTGGGTTCCTTCCTCATCGTCACGCCCTGCTCTTTCAGGAACGTGAACCATGCGTCCACATCTTCAATGCGGTCGATGATGAAGCCTATGTGATCCAGTCGCTGCGGCTGCGGGAAGGATTCGCCTTCCCAGGTATGCAGCGCCAGATTGTCACAGCCCGAACAAAGATAGACGTTGTCCGGATCCGGGCGCCACTCCACTGCCATGCCCAGCAACTCCACATAGAAGTGCTCACAGGCAGCGAGATCGCGCACAAACAGCGCCACATGGCGCAGGCCCCCGAGGGGTGTTGGCCGGGCCGCCATTACGCGGCCTCCACCACTTCATAGCTGTGCTCGATCTGTACTCCGGCACGTCCAAACATGATGGACGCCGAACAGTACTTCTCGGCTGACAGCTCTACCGCCCGCTTCACCTGATTCTGTTTCAGGTTGCGGCCGGTGACGACGAAATGCAGGCGGATGTGGGTGAACACCGCCGGGATTTCGTCTTCTGCCCGCTGCGCGTCAATCTCACAACGGCAGTCGGTGATGTCCTGACGGGACTTGCGCAGGATGTGCACCACATCAAAGGAGGCGCAACCACCCAAACCCAGCAACAGGGTTTCCATCGGGCGCGGTCCACGGTTCTCACCGCCATGATCCGGTGGTCCATCGACCAAAATCCGGTGGCCGGAGCCGGACTCCGCCTCAAAACACACATTGCCTTGCCAGCGAATGGTCGCACGCATGGTTCGTCCTCCCGTCAAGGGGGCGCAGAGTATCACAACCCCTGCCGGGGCCATACCCTGAAAACGGCACGCATTACCGGCCCTAGCGCCCGCTGCTACGGGCGCCGCAGAGGCTGCTGCAGGACCGGCAAGGCTTTCCCCGCCGCGGCGCTGGCCTTGGGCGGTGTGCCCCAGTTAGCATCCTCACTGTCCTCGCCTTGGCACAGGCGCCAAAAAAGGGCACTATCGGACCGCTTTGTCAGGCGTTTTACCTATTTAACCTTGTTAACCAACCCTACGATGAACTTGGCCCATGTCGGATCCCAGCAACAAAATTATTCCTAATCTGGAAAATTTCCTGGCTCACTGCCACCGTCGCAAGTATCCGGCGAAAAGCACCATCATCTACGCCGGCGACGAGTCAGATGCGCTCTATTTTGTGCTCAAGGGCTCCGTGACGGTGATGATTGAAGATGACGACGGCCGCGAGATGATCATGGCCTACCTCAATGAGGGCGACTTCTTCGGTGAGATGGGGCTGTTCGAAGCCGAGCCCAGCCGCTCAGCGTGGGTGAAAGCAAAAACCGAATGTGAAGTGGCTGAAATCAGCTACAGCAAATTCCGCCAGCTGGCGCGTGAAGACGCCGACATTCTGTTCACGGTCTCGGCTCAGATCGCCGGCCGCCTGCGTGCCACCACCCGTAAAGTAGGCGACTTGGCGTTCCTCGATGTCACCGGCCGCGTGGCGGGCACTCTGCTCGACCTGTGCAAGCAACCTGATGCGATGACCCATCCAGACGGCATGCAGATCAAGGTCACGCGCCAAGAGATCGGCCGCATTGTCGGCTGCTCCCGCGAGATGGTCGGCCGGGTGCTGAAAAATCTGGAAGAACAGGGATTGGTTTCGGTGAAAGGCAAAACCATGGTGGTCTACGGCACTCGCTGACCCCGCCCGCGTCACCGTTTCCATGACAGGCGCCCACGGCGCCTGTTTCATTTCTGCTGCCGGCACCAGCCGCAGTCAAACACCGCCCCCACTTTCGCCGCGCGCTGCTCGGCATCCAGCACCCACGGCCGCTCACTGAATGGTGGCTGATGACGCACATGCTGACTGTGCCCACAGCTCAGCAACACCACCCAATGGCCTTCTTCATCCTGCCGAAAACCGGTAATGCGCGATGGCATAAGTGTTTCTCCGGGAACCAAAATTTTGTCAAAGCGCGCCCATATTACGAACTTTCAAAGACGTGGCGGCGAGCAGTTTGCACACTGGTTACCACGCCAGAACGGATCTGGTGAAGACCCCATTCAGGAGATAGCAACCATGTTGAAGAAGCTTTCCTTGCCCGTGATCACCGCTGCACTGGTATTCGGCGGCGCCTCTGCCCACGCTGAAATGAACGCCGACCAACTGAAGGCTCTGATCCAGAAGGCCAACGAATATGGCTTCACCTACTACACCGAAATCGACATCGACGACGATATGAGCGCCGAGATCGAAGGCTGGGTGGACGCAACCACCTACGCTGAAGTGCAGTTCTCCGCCACCGGCGACAAGGTAGGCGAAAAGCGCAAAGAGAAGAAAGACCCGTACGGCCTGAGCCACGATGCCCTGCAAAACACCCTGCGGGCAGCGGCCGCCAACGGTCTGGTCAGCTTCGAGAGCATTGATGTCTCCAAGCGTGGCCACATTTCCGTGGAAGGTTACACCGCGGACAAGAAAGAGAAGGAAATCAAGGTGCAGATGAACCAGGTTGCACCGCCGGCGCGCTGATCGCACGCCGCTCCGACAGCGACCAAACGGCACTCCTTGGAGTGCCGTTTTTTATGTCAGCGGAACAGCGTGGCCAAGGCGTCGCCCGGCTGCGGCGCCCGCATGAACGCCTCGCCAACCAAAAAGCGATCAATACCGGCAGCGCGCATCCGCGCCACATCGTCAGCATTGAGAATGCCGCTTTCGGTGACCAGTTGGCGGTCCGCCGGCACCTGCTGCTGCAGCGCCAAGGTCACATCCAGCGACACCTCGAAGCTGTGCAGGTCGCGGTTGTTGATGCCGATTAGCGGCGCCGGCAATTGCAGCGCGCGCTCCATTTCCTCGGCGGTGTGCACTTCGATCAGCGCGTCCAGCCCCGCTGCCACCGCGGTCTCGTAGAGCGACGCCATCAGTTCATCGGACAGCGCGGCGGCAATCAGCAGCACGCAGTCAGCGCCCAACGCCCGCGCTTCCCAAATCTGATAGGCGTCGATGGTGAAATCCTTGCGCAGCACCGGCAATGAGCAGGCCGCCCGTGCCTGCTGCAAGAACGCATCCTCGCCCTGGAAAAAGTCGCGATCGGTGAGCACCGACAAACAGGCGGCACCGCCTTGCTCGTATTGGGCGGCAATCAGCGGCGGATCAAAATCAGCACGGATCACGCCCTTGGAAGGCGACGCTTTTTTGATTTCGGCAATCACCGCCGGCTGGCCGGCGGCCACTTTGGCGCTCAATGCCGCAGCAAAGCCACGCACCGGCAGTTGTTCATTGGCCACCACCGCGGCCTCTTGCACCTGCAGCAACGGGCGCGCGGCACGGCAGGCGGCCACTTCTTCCTGCTTACGCAGCAGGATACGGTCCAGCACGGTGCCGGTCTGTTGCACGCTCATGATGCGCTCCGCTTGAGAAATTCAGTGAACTTGGCCACATCGCGCAGGCGTTCCGCGGCCTCGCCGTTGTGCACCAGGTCTTCGGCCATGCGCACACCATCGCGCAGCGTGCCAGTGACGCCGGCCACATAAATGGCGGCGCCGGCGTTGAGTGCCATCATGTCCGCAGCCTTCTCGGCGTTGCGGGATTTGCGCTTGCCGAAGGCATCACGGATCAACGCCAGGGAGGATGCCGCATCGGCCACATCGAGGCCCACCAACGAGGCAGATTCCAACCCCACATCTTCCGGGGTGATTTCGTATTCAGTCAGCGTGCCGTGCTTGTACTCGGCCACCTTGGTGCGGCCAGCCAAGCTGATTTCATCAAGGCCATCGGCGCCGTGCACCACCATCACATGCTCAGCGCCGAGGCGGCCCAACACTTCCGCCATCGGCCGGCATAGTTTGTGGGTGAACACGCCGATCACCTGACGTTTGACGCCGGCCGGGTTGGTCATCGGGCCGAGGATGTTCAGCAACGTGCGGATGCCAAGGTCGCGGCGCGGATTGGCGGTGTGCTTCATCGCGGTGTGGTGCTGCGGCGCGAACATGAAACCGACACCGACTTCGCGCACACAGCGGGCAATTTGTTCCGGCGTCAGGTCCAGCTCAATGCCGGCTGCTTCCAACACATCCGCCGAGCCGCTCTTGGAGCTGACCTTGCGATTGCCGTGTTTGGCCACGCGACAGCCAGCGGCGGCGGCTACGAATGCCGAGCCGGACGAGCAGTTGAACAGATTGGCGCCATCGCCACCGGTCCCGACGATGTCGACCAAGTAATCGAGGCCGTCCACCGCCACCGGCAGCACCAGCTCACGCATCACTTCCACCGCGCCGGTGATTTCATCCACCGATTCGCTTTTCATGCGCAGCGCCACCAGGAATCCAGCAATCTGCGCCTCGGTGGCGCCGCCGGTCATGATCTGGCGCATTACCGCCTGCATTTCTTCGCGGCTGAGGTCAATGTTTTCCACCGCTTGGGCGATGGCGCGACTGATGTCCATGGCTTGTCCCCTATAGCAGCGCGTTAGCGCTCAAGAAAATTGCGCAACTGCGCGTGGCCGTGCTCCGACAGAATTGATTCGGGATGGTACTGCACGCCCTCGATGTCCAGTTCACGGTGCCGCAGCCCCATGATCTCTTCGCGGCTGCCGTCTTCATGGCAGGTCCAAGCGGTCACTTCCAAACAGTCCGGCAAACTCGCCTGCTCCACCACCAGCGAATGATAACGGGTGGCGGTGAACGGCGTCGGCAGGTTGCGGAACACGCCCACGCCGGTGTGATGAATGGCGGAGGTCTTGCCGTGCATCACTTGCCCCGCGCGTACCACCTTGCCGCCAAACGCCTGGCCAATGCTCTGGTGGCCCAGGCAGACACCAAGAATCGGCAGCTGGCCGGCGAACTGTTTGATCGCCGCCAGCGAGATGCCGGCTTCGTTGGGGGTGCAGGGACCGGGGGAAATCACCAGCCGGTCCGGCGCCAGCGCCTCGATCTCGGCCAACGAGATCGCGTCGTTACGGTGCACCAGCACCTCGGCGCCGAGCTCCATGAAATACTGCACCAGGTTGTAGGTGAAGCTGTCGTAGTTGTCGATCATCAGCACCCGGATCATGCGCGCTCTCCAGGCTGGGCCACCCGCAAACCGGACAGCGCCATGTTGATGGCGGTGAACACCGCACGGCCTTTGTTCATGGTCTCTTCCCACTCCAAACGCGGCACCGAGTCAGCCACCACGCCGGCGCCCACTTGCACGTAAACGCGCTCGTCTTTGATCACCGCAGTACGGATGGCGATGGCGGTATCCATCTGGCCGTTGAAACCGAGGTAGCCCACTGCGCCGCCGTAAACGCCGCGCTTCACCGGCTCCAGCTCATTGATAATTTCCATGGCGCGGATCTTCGGTGAGCCGCTCAGGGTGCCGGCCGGGAAGGTCGCGCGCAGTACATCCAGCGGCCCCAACCCGTCGTTCAACTCGCCCTGCACATTAGAAACGATATGCATCACGTGGGAGTAACGCTCCACCACCATCTGCTCGGTCACCTGCACCGTGCCCGGCCGGGAAATACGACCGACGTCGTTGCGGCCGAGATCGATCAGCATCAGGTGTTCAGCAATTTCCTTCGGGTCCGCCAGCAACTCGGCTTCCAGCGCCAGGTCTTCCTCCAGCGTATGGCCACGGCGGCGGGTACCCGCCAGCGGCCGCACCGTGACCACGCCATGCTCCACGCGTGACAGGATTTCCGGCGACGACCCGGCAATGTGGAAATCGCCCAAATCAAAGAAGAACATGTGCGGCGACGGGTTCAGGTATCGCAACGCCCGGTACAGATCCAGCGCCGGCGCTTGGAACGGCGCGGACAACCGCTGCGACGGCACCACCTGCATGACATCGCCAGCAGCGATGTAATCGCGAATCTGCTCCACCATGCCTTCGAACTCGGCCTGACTCATTTCTGCTTGCAGATCCTGCTCGGCAATCGCCTCGCCACGCGGGCGGTCATCCGGCCCCTCAGTGGGCGCCCGCAGCCGGGCCTGAAGCACATCCAGCCGCTGTTGTGCGGCCGCCAGTGCACCGGCCTTGGCCGGGTCGGCCAGCACAATCAGGAACAGGCTGCCGCGCAGGTTATCGAACACCACCACTTCTTCACTGCGCACCAACACGATGTCGGGCACGCCGAGCGGATCGCGGCCACGCGGCTCGCCGACCCGCGGCTCGAAATAGCGCACGCTTTCGAAGCCAAAATAACCGGCTAGGCCGCCGTTGAAACGCGGTAGACCCGGCACTTCTGGCGCTCGAAACTGGCCGCGGTAGTGCTCAATCCAGGCAATAGGATCAACGTCTTCCAGCACCTCGTTGACGTCGCCGCTGCGCTCGATGGTGCGCCCACGCACGGTGATCACCTCACAGCCTGGCAGGCCAATGATCGAGTAGCGTCCCCAACGCTCGCCGCCCTGCACCGACTCGAACAGGTAGCTGTACGGGCCCTGTGCCAATTTGCGGTAGGCCGACAGCGGCGTGTCCAGATCCGCCAGTACCTCACGTACCACTGGCACACGGTTGTAGCCCGCACGGGCATAGTGCTCAAAAGAGTCCGCAGACATGATCAATCCTTTGTGGTGTAGAAAACGGGCCTTTAGCCCGGGAGCCAAACACGCAAAGCAGAGTGCCCATTACAGAGCACAGGGGAGCGTCACCATCGCCAGGAGGCGGGTGCGGGCAGAGCAGCGGATTGTGACAGTGCGGAGGACCGGTTCACCGGACGGATTCCTGCAACCAAAAGATGAATGGGCCCGATTGTAGCCACAGTGCCCGACCGAGGCGACCCCCGGCAGCGGCTTTTTTGCCGCCGCCGATCGGGCTGACCTGGATCAAGCCCGGCGCAGCGGCCACGCTGTGTGATTGATCCAGGTCAGCAGCTGTCGTCGTGGGACGGCGGATACTGTCCCCACTACGGACCAAGGAGTAACCCTCATGTCATTCCCCTTGCGCACCACCCTGCTCGGCCTCGTCGCCGCCTCTCCGCTGCTGGTGACCCTGCCGGCCCACGCTTATGAAGCCGGCGACTGGCTGGTGAAATTCGGCGTGACCCAGGTCAACCCGAAGAGCAACAACGGCAAACTCGCCAACGGCACCCTTGCGGTGGACGTGGAAGACGCCACCCAACCGAGCATCAGCGTGACCTACATGGCGACCCGCAACCTCGGTATCGAAGTGCTGGGAGCGCTGCCGTTCAACCACACCGTGACCCTCAACGGCGACAAGAGTGCGACCACCAAGCACTTGCCGCCGACCGTCACCGCCCAGTGGTTCTTCCTGCCGGATGCGCAAGTGAACCCCTATGTCGGCGTGGGCCTGAACTACACCACCTTCTTCAACACCCGTGAGACCGGCCCGATCAGCGGCGCCAATCTGAAGTTGGAAGACTCTTGGGGCGTTGCGGCGCAGGTCGGGGTGGACATCAAGATCACCGAGAGCCTGTATGCCAACGCCAGCGTGCGTTACATGGACATCGATTCTAAAGCCAAGCTGAACGGCGCCCGCATCGGCACTGTGCATATCGATCCGGTGGTCAGCACCCTCGGCTTCGGCATGCGGTTCTAAGCCACGCCGGGCGGCGCTGCCGCTCGGTCCGTGTGCAACAGCCCCGGCGCCTTGCGGCACCGGGGCTTTTTTATTGTTGTCAGCAGAGCCGTGAACGGCGCCCCAGTAATGGACCTTGTCGGCAGTCCCCGCCACCACATATGATGAGAATCATTTCCAATGACAACAAGTTCTCATCTCCTAGGATCCGATCTTGCCGACGCCCGAGCTGGCCCGCCAGCACCCCATCGCACTGCTCTACGCGGACCACCATCCGTGGCTGCTGGGCTGGCTGCGCCGTCAGCTGAGTGACGCCGGGCTGGCCGATGACTTGGCGCAAGACACATTCGTCAGCGTGCTACGCGACGGCAGTGCTGGCGATATCCGCCAACCGCGTCCGTTTCTGGCCACCATTGCGCGGCGCCTGATGGCCCGCCGCCATCGCCGCCAACTGCTGGAAAACAGCTATCTGGAATTGCTCGCCGCGCTGCCGCCGGAACACGCGCCGGGGCCAGAATCCCAATTGTTGGCGCTGGAGGCGTTGCAACAATTGGATCGGGCGCTGGATGGTCTACCAGCCAAAGTGCGCGAAGCATTCCTGCTCGCTCATTTGGAAGGCCTGCGTTACGTCGACATTGCCGAGCGCCTTCGCGTTTCCACCAGCTCAGTGAAGCAATATCTCAGCCGCGCCAATCAGCAATGCTTGTTCGCCATTACCCTATGAGACCGCGCCATGACCTCCACGCCCGGTCCGTTCGCTGAAGGCGCGCCGCTGCCAGTGGAGGTGGCGCAGGCTGCCGCAGACTGGCTGACGCTGCTGATGGCCGATGTCGTCAGCGAGGACGATCGCCAGCGCTGGCAGGCGTGGCGCAACGCCCACCCAGATCACGAACGCGCTTGGCGCCATATCGAAGCCATCACCGGCCACCTGCAGCAGCTGGGCCCGACGCCGGCCTACCAGGTGTTGTCGCCCTATGGCGAGATGCAGCGCCGCCAGCAGCCATCACGGCGCAAAGTGTTGAGCTGGCTGCTGCTGGCCGGCGCCGCCGGCGGCGGTGCTCTGCTGGCCACCCCGGCCAGCCGGCCTCTACGCCAGCGGCTCAGCACCGACTACCGCACTGGCACCGGTGAACAACGCAATTGGACCTTGCCGGACGGCAGCCAGTTACTACTCAACACCGACAGCATCGTAGTGGTCGATTTCCAACCTCAGCAGCGGCGTCTGCAGCTGCTGCAGGGCGAGCTGTGGTTGGTCACCGCCGCCGCGCAGGGGGTCGCTGGGACACTACCGCCACTGGTGGTGGACACTGTCCATGGTCGCATCCAAGCGCTCGGCACCCGCTTCAGCGTGCGCCACTGGCCAGAGCGCACCACGGTGACGGTGGTGGAAAGTGCGGTGGCGGTGATGCCGCGTGATCAATCGGGACCGGCCCAGCGGGTGACTGCTGGTCAGCGTACTGCCTTCGACCGGGTGGGGGTACGAACTCGGCCGCGCGCCAGCAGTGCAGCACCAGCCTGGGTGCAGGGCCAGCTCGTGGCCGACGATTGGCCGCTGGAGCGCTTTATCAATGAATTGGAGCGCTACCGGCCCGGTTATCTACGCTGCCACCCGGCGATAGCGACGCTGCGCATTTCCGGCATATTCCCGCTGCATGACACCGACCACATCCTGCAAACGCTGCCGCAGGTGCTGCCGGTGCGCCTGTCGTGGCGTACCCGTTACTGGGTGTCAGTGTTGCCGTCTGCGACCGACTGATTCGCCGCTCGGTTTATTTTTTCTGCCCGATTCCGGCGCTCGCGGCACCTCTCTTTCAAACACCGGTTTTTCATCACTGTTTGAGGGACAGGCATGGCAGCCCACACACTTCACTGGACGTCCATATTCCGCCGCAGCCCACTTTGGCTGTGGTGCGCTGCACTGGTCTGGGCCGGCAGCGCGGCGCTGCCGGCACTGGCTGACGATTACAGTCGCAGCTATCGCATTGAAGCCGGCGCACTGACACCCGCACTGCAAGCCTTTGCCCAACGCGCCAATGTGTTACTGACATTCAGCAGCAGCCAAACTCGAGGTCGCCACACTGCTGGGCTGCACGGCGATTACTCGGTCCTCGGCGGCTTCAACCAACTGCTGTCCGGCACCGGTCTGGCAGCCGAGCCATTGCCGGGCGGCGGTTACCGGCTGCGCGAGCTGCCGCCGGATGCGCCGGCGGCGCTGGCTCCGGTGGCGGTCAGTGCCAACCAACTCGGCGAGATCACCGACGGCAGTGGCCGCTACACCACCGGCGCACTTGCGACTGCGACCCGGTTGGTGATGTCGCCTAAGGAAACGCCGCAATCAATCAGTGTGGTCACGCGCCAGGAAATGGCCGATTTCCAACTCAATGCCATTGATGACGTGATGACGCACATGCCGGGGGTCAGCATCGCTACCTACGACAGCGAGCGCACCGAGTATTACGCGCGCGGTTTTGCGATCCAGAACTTCCAGTACGACGGCATCCCGATGATGCGCAACTCGGCCTACTCCGCCGGCAACACCCTCAGCGACATGGCGACCTACGACCGCGTGGAGGTGCTGCGTGGCGCCACCGGCTTGCTCAACGGCAGCGGCTACCCTGGCGCCACCATCAACCTGATCCGCAAAAAGCCCACTCCCACCTTCCAGGGGCAGGTCAGCGGCAGTGTCGGTCGCTGGAACGATTACCGCGGCGAACTGGACGTGGCCGGCCCACTCACGGCCGACGGCGGTGTACGCGGCCGCGCGGTGGCGGTGCACCAAGACCGCAACAGTCAGCTGGACGGTTACCAACGCGACACCACCGTGCTGTACGGGATTATCGAAGCCAATCTCGGTGACAGCACGCTGCTGACGCTGGGCGCCGACTACCAAGACAACCAGCCGACCCGCTCCACTTGGGGTGGCAACCCGATCTACACCCGTGACGGCCGCTTCAACCACCGCTCGCGCAGTTTCAACAACGGCGCCGATTGGAGTCACTGGGACCAATACACGCGCACGCTGTTTGCCACGCTGGAGCACTTCCACGCCAACGATTGGGTCACCAAGTTGCAGCTCAATCACCAGATCAACGGCTACCGTGCCGAACTGGGGTCAGTGGCCGGCGGCCATCCGGACTCCGCCACCGGTACCGGGACGCTGATGTGGACCGGCAAGTATGTCGGCGAGACCCGCAGCGATGCCGCCGACGTTTATGCCAGCGGCCCGTTTGAGTTGGCCGGCCGCCGCCACGAATTAGTGGTCGGCGGCAGTGTCAGCCGCAGCACTTGGCACAACCGCAACTATGACGAGCAGCCGGGCTATGACGACGTGGTGCCGGATTACTACCGCTGGACCGGCCGCGTGCCGGAACCAAACTGGCAGCTGAGCAGCCGCAATCATGAGGTCACTACCGAACAGGGGCTGTACCTCACTGCCCGCTTTGACCTGCACCAGCAGCTGAAACTGATCACCGGCACGCGGCTGTCCAACTACAAGGACGAGGATCTGCGCGAGCGTGGCGTTTGGGTGCCCTACGTGGGGCTGATCTACGACTTGCGGCCCGAGCTGTCGCTTTACACCAGTTATTCCAGCATCTTCCTGCCGCAGTCAGAGCGCGATCTGCAGGGCCGCCGGCTGGACCCGCTCGAGGGCGTCAACTACGAAGGCGGCCTCAAAGCCGAGCTGCTGCAGCAACGGCTCACGGCAACGCTGTCTTACTTCCAGCTGGAACAAGACAACTTCGCCCAAGCCAGTGGCGGCACCACGCCAACCGGCGAGCCGGCGTTCCGCGCCGTCAACGGCGTGCGCACCAAGGGCCATGAACTGGAATTGGTCGGCGCCCTCAGCGAACGCTGGAATTTGCACGCCAGCTATACCCATAAAATCGCGCGCCGCCACGGCGACAAAGTCGACACCCTGAGTCCAGAAAACCAACTGCGTCTGTACGCCACCTACGATTTCGCCGACCAGCTCGACGGGCTAACACTGGGCGGCGGCGCCCGCTGGATGGACAAGACCTGGGGCGATGTCAGCTATCCGCCCAGCAACGGCATCCGCCGCCACACCGTGGACGATTACTGGGTACTGGACGCCATGGCGCGCTACCGCATCAACGACCGCCTCAGCGCCAGCCTCAGCGTCACCAACCTGCTGGATGAAAAGTACTACAGCATCTTCAGTTGGTACGGCACCTACACCTGGGGCGAGCCGCGCAACACTCGGCTCAATGTCACCTACCGTTTCTGAGGCCATCGCGTCCGCTGCGGCGGCGCACTGCTACGGAGTCCCGGTACGCCGGGTCACTGCCATGTCGCGATTCGTTGCTTCATTGCCGCTGCTGTCACGCAGCGGCGCCGCCGTACTGGGCGGCTATGCATTTTGTTGGGGACTGATCGCGTTCGGGGTAGCGGCGGGATTCACTCTCGGCATGCCGTTCCACGACGCCGAGCGGCTGTTCAGTTTACTGGCGCTGATGCTCTACCCCTTGCTGTTTCTGTGGAGTTTCAGCACCCGCCACGGCGCACGTTTGTGGGCGCTGCTGCTTGGCGGCGCGGCACTGATGAGTGCCTTAGCATCACTGCTGCAACAGCGGCTGTTGTGAAGGAGCCTCACCTGATGTTCAACAATACCCGTCAGGCCATGGCCTGGGTGCACACCTGGTTCGGCCTGGTGCTGGGGCTGGTGCTGATGCTGGTGTTCTTCTTTGGCGCACTGTCCGTGTTCGATCGCGAAATCGACCGCTGGGCAATCCCGGCGTCGCGGTTTGCGCCGCAGCCGATGCCATCGTTCGACCAGGTACTGCGGCCGGTATTCGAGGACCTGCAACCGTCCGCCGCCAGCCGCCAATTCCTACGCGACAAAGTAGCTGAGCCACTGCCGGACTATTTCGATCGACCAGCACGCTGGGGCGCCTACACCACCCACCGCGACCCGGTGCTGAGCGTATTCGCCGGTTTTGAAGTGCCCCACGCTTACGACCCGGAACAACTCGCTTGGGGCACCCGCACCATCGACCCGCGTGATGGCCGCGCGTTGCCTGACGACCATTTGAAAATCGGCAGCCAATTTTTCTACCCACTGCATTACAGCCTTAACCTGCACTGGATGAGCCTCGGTTACTGGATCGTCGGTGCTGCCGCGCTGATCATGCTGGTGGCGTTGATCAGCGGCGTTTTTATGCACCGCAAACTGTTCCGCGAGCTGTTCACCTTCCGCCCCGGCAAAGCTCAGCAGCGCCGGTTGCTGGACTTGCACAACCTTACCGGGGTGGTGGCACTGCCGTTTCACCTGATGTTCTCGCTCACCGGGCTGGTAATCTTTGCCGGCATTTATTTCCCGGTGACCCACACCCAGCTTGATCCGCTGCACGAACTGCACGAGCAGTTGGAAGAAGCCGACACCGGGCTCCCTCACGACCGTGCCGGCGTCACCGCGCCGCTAGCGTCGGTGGACGCCATGGTGGCAGAAGCGCAGCGGCGTTGGGCGGCACGCGGCATGGCCGGCGAAGTCGGGTTCCTGATGCTGCAGCACATTGGCGATGCCAATGGTTATGTGAGCATCTACCGCGCCGGTACCGACCGCATCGCGCTCACCGGCGAAGGCATCCACTTCCGCGCCAGCGACGGTGAGGTGCTGCGCGAGGACCCAGCGCCCAGCGCCGTGGCGCGGGTGGATGAGTTCCTCACTGGCCTGCATCTACAGCACTTCCGCCACTGGCCGCTGCGTTGGCTGTACCTGTTTGGCGGTCTGACCGGCGCGGTGTGCATCGCCACCGGCCTGCTGTTTTTTGTCGAAAAACGCAAACGCCAACACGCGCGTAACGGCCATCCCGCCGCGCGCGTGGTGGATGCTCTGGCAGTAGCCAGCATCACCGGCATGTTGATCGCTACGCTGTCGATATTGGTCGCCAACCGGCTGCTGCCGGAGACACTGCCAGGGCGCGGTGACTGGGAACAATACTGCTTCTGGGGCAGCTGGCTGCTGGCGCTGCTGCATGCCGGCTGGCGCACTGCGCCTACTGCGCGTGCGCAACCGGCCCCGGCTTGGCGCGAACAGTGCTGGGTGATCGCGGTGCTGGCCGTGGCAGCAGTGCTGCTGAACGGACTCACCACCGGCGACCATTTACTACGCACTGTGAGCAACGGCCACTGGCCAGTCGCCGGCATCGACTTGGCACTGCTGGTCAGCGCTCTGGTTAGTGCGCGGGTGGCGTACCAGTTGCGGCCGGTAGCGGTCGCCAACGCCAACATGGGAAGTGGAGTGCGGCATGATTGAAGTGTGGCTGCTCAGCGCCGCGCTGCTGGCTACCCTAATCGGCGCCGGCTGGTGGGCACTGTCTCTGGACTCGCACTGGAAACAAAGCGGTGGCAGTACGCGCCTACCACCAACGTCCGCGCGCTGCCTGCGGGGGGCCGGCGCCAGCGCCTGGCTGCTGGCACTGATGCTGTGCCTGCTGGCCGATCACGCCACCATGGCAGTGTTGGTATGGGTCATGCTGCTAGCGTTCGCCACTGCCAGCATGGCGATGCTGTTAGCGTGGCGGCCACAATGGTTGGCGCTATGGATCGGCGGCCACCGGCACTGATCGCAGCCGCGTTACAGCGTGCCACTGCAATCCGAGGTCAACACCAGCGGCAAACCGATAGCAATTAGCGCCAGCGCAGCAGCGAGGTGCAGCACCACCGACAACCCCATGGTGCGCCGCGTGCAGTGCCCGACGTGGTCCCAACTCGCGCGTGCGCGGCGCCATTGCCAGTGCGACAGCAGCACCATGATGCTGCCAAGCAGCAGGATGCTGAGTGCCAGCACCACCTGCTGCAGCCGCAGCGTGGCGGGCATCCACTCATCCAGTGACAGGCCGCCGCGGCAGCCCAGGCCACTGCGCAGCACCAATGCCAGCCACAGCGTCCACACCACGCCTTCTAACAACATTCTCAGGGTTACCGGGCTCATCGGCGTCAGCCGCTCCAGAACAAGCAGTCAGGTCAACGACGGGCCGGCATTGGGCCCGCCCACATCCGGCGAGGGCGGCAATATGAAGTGGGACAAAAGCGGATTCACCATCGTAGTCGATGGCAGGCGGCTTACCACGGAGGGCTCTGTCACCCAGGCCAAAGCAGTCTGGCATGGGGGCGACGGGGGTGCTGCAAAAAACCGTTAATATCCGCGCCGGCGCGGCCGCCTAGGGCGACCGGCGCCGAGCGGATGGCGCCATCAGAGTTCGTTGGCGATCTTCTTGTAGCCTTCCACCAGACGCAGGTTGGTCTGCGCTACGTCCTCGGAGAAGCTGGACGCGTCTGGGGTCACCGGCTCGATCATGGCCAGATCGGAATCGCCGTGTACGTGGCTGGTGGACGGCACATAGAAGTTGGCCGGGATGGTGCAGGACTCCACCACCGAGTTGTGGCGCACCACCGAGCCGTCGCCCACGGTGCAGTTGAACAGCACTGTGTTGAAACCGATGAACACACCGCGGCCGACAGTGCACGGGCCGTGCACGATGGAACGGTGGGCAATCGAGGTGTTCTCACCGATCAACACCGCCGCCCCGGATTTGGAGTGGATCACCACGCCGTCCTGGATGTTGGAGTTGTCACCGATGATGATCGGGTCCATGTCGCCATGTTCGTTCACTTCATCAGCACGGATCACGGCATAGGGACCGATGAACACGTTTTCGCCGACCACCACCTTGCCGCACAAAATAGCGGTGGGATCGACAAAGGCGGACTCGGCCACCACAGGGAGGTCTCCACGGGGATTTTTTCTGATCATGCGTCTGTTCCTCGGTGAGTAGGATGCAGGACGATCAGGCTGCGACCGCAGCCAGCGCCTCACGCATCGAATCAATCACGGCACGGTAGTCCGGCCGTCCGTAAATCGCCGAACCCGCCACAAAGGTATCGGCGCCGGCCGCGGCAATATCGGCAATGTTCTGTTCATTGATGCCACCATCCACCTGCAGGCGAATTTGATGGCCGCTGTCGTCGATCAGCTGGCGCACCGCCGCCACCTTACGCAGCGTCGACGGAATGAAACGCTGGCCGCCGAAGCCGGGGTTCACCGACATCAGCAAAATCATGTCGAGCTTGTCGAGCACATACTCCAGCCCGTCCGGCGGCACTGCCGGGTTCAGCACCAAGCCGGCCTTGCAGCCCAAGTCTTTGATCAGCTGCAGCGAACGATCCACATGGCGGCTGGCATCCGGATGGAAGGTGATGTAGCTGGCGCCGGCCTCGGCAAAGCTGCGGATCAAATCGTCCACCGGCGACACCATTAGGTGTACGTCGATCGGCGCTTCGATGCCAAAGTCGCGCAGCGCTTTGCACACCATCGGGCCGATGGTGAGATTCGGCACGTAGTGGTTGTCCATCACATCGAAGTGGATCACGTCCGCCCCGGCCGCCAGTACGGCGGCCGCTTCCTCGCCAAGGCGAGCGAAATCCGCCGCCAAGATGGAGGGGGCGATCCAGGGGGAAAGCTTAGCCATGGGAACTATTCCTCAGCGGGGGCGCCGGCGGCGCCGCTGCGTAACCAATGATCCAGCGCCGCCAGCCGCGCCGGCGTGCCAATGTCGTACCAGTGCCCGTCATGGTGCTGGCCGGTGACCTGCCCATCCGTCATCGCGGCGCGCAGCAAGGGCGCCAGCCGGGCCGGTCCATCGGGCAGGGAGTGGAACAGCGCCGGGCGGTAAACGCCGACGCCGGAGAATGTGTAGGCCCGGGCACCGGGACTGGGTGGGCCGCTATTGTCTGCCACTTTTGCCGCTAACGCCACGCCGGCGGTGGCCAGCAGACGGAAATCCCCTCCCGGCACGTGGGGCGGATTATCCACCAGCACCAAGTGCGCGAGACCGGCCGGCGGTGTCAGCAGCGCGGCAAAATCGATGTCCGTCCAGATATCACCGTTGACCACTAAAAACGGCTGCTCGCCCAGCAGCGGCAGTGCCCGGCGGATGCCGCCAGCGGTTTCCAGTGGTTCGGCTTCACGGGAATAGTGCAGTGCCATGCCGTGGGCCTGGCTGCCGAGCGCCGCTTCGATCTGCTCACCGAGCCAGGCGGTGTTAATCACCACCTCGCGCACACCGGCCGCCGCCAGGCGCGCCAAGTGGTAATCAATGAGAGTGCGGCCGCCCGCTTGTAGCAGCGGCTTGGGGGTGTGGTCGGTGAGCGGCCGCATGCGGGTACCCAGTCCCGCCGCCAGCACCATGGCTTTCACCCGTGCACGCCCTCCTCGGTCAGGATCGTCAGCACCCGGCGCAGCGGCGCCAGTTCTTCATAGCGTGCGGCCACCGTGTCCAGGTAGGCGGCGAAGCGCGGCGTGTCGGTGACATAGCGCGGCTTGCCATCACGATGAGTAATGCGGGCGAAGATGCCCATGATCTTCAGGTGGCGCTGGGCGCCCATCAGGTCGCAATCACGCAGGAAACGATCGCGAGAATCCGGCACCGGCAGGCCGCGCTCGCGGGCCATGGCCCAATAGTCGCCCAGCCAGCCACTGACGCGCGCCTCCGGCCAGCTGATGAAGGCATCGCGGAACAGCGACACCGCGTCGTAACTGACCGGCCCACGCACCGCGTCTTGGAAATCCAGCACGCCGGGGCTAAACGGCCCTTCCATCAGGTTGCGCGGCATGTAGTCGCGATGCACAAACACCTGCGCCTGATCCAGCGCTGCGCGCACCAGTTGTTGATCCACTTGCACCAGCAGCCGACCCAGCTCGGCGCGGGCGCTGTGGCCCAGCCGGCCGGCCAGATGGCGGTCGAGGTACCAATCAGGGAACAGCGCCAGCTCGCGGCGTAGCAGCGCTTCATCGTAATCCGGCAGCCCGCTGACATCGGCGTTTTGGATGTCCAGCAGCACCTTGAGTGCGCGCCCGAACAACGCATCGGCATTGTGCTCATCGAACACATGCAGCCACGTCTCACGGCCGAGGTCACTGAGCAGCAAAAAACCCTGCGTCAGATCGGTGGCTATGATCTGCGGCACCGCCACCCCGGCGGCGGCCAGCCGGCCAGCGACGGCCACGAACGGGGCACTGTTTTCATGCTCCGGCGGCGCGTCCATGGCGATCAAACTGCTGCCGTCCGGGCGGTAATAGCGGAAGTAGCGGCGGAAACTGGCATCAGCCGATGCGACCTCGCCCCGTACCGGCTCACCGAGGGACGTTTGTACCCACTGATCCAATGCCAGTCGGCGTGTATCCTGTTGATTGGTCTGCGGCTGCATTGCCTCTGAGCTTCCTTTACACTCGCCACTTTTGCAGCGCTTTTTACCCGTTCCGGATACCGAATGCCACTGCGATCCGTCCCTTCAAGGCTGTTCACTACCCTGCTACTTGGCGGGGCCCTGCTGCCGTTGCCGGCCATGGCCGAGCTGGGTTGGATGACCCGTGAGCAGGTCCGCCAGTTACCACCCGAGCAACGCCAGAAGGTACCGGCTTGGTGCGAAGGGTTGTACTACAACCCGGCGCTCGGGGTGCCGGACCCGGCGGCAGACACCATTGTCACCATGGCGCGCTCGCAGATGGTACCCGGCGGCCTGACACAATTGTCAGGAGATGTTCGCATCGAGCAGCCGGGCCGCATGCTGAGCGCCGACCAGGCCCAGCTCGACCAGACCAGCGGCGACTTCCTGCTGGAGGGCCGGGTACGCGCTCGCACCCCGGAATTCGCGGTCGATGCCGAACACATGAGCGGCAACATTCACGCCCGCGCCGGCACCTTCACTCAGGTCGACTATGCGCTCTACGCCCAGCACGCCCGTGGCAGTGCCAGCCGTATCGAGCAGCAAGGCGACATGGTGTATCTGGACCAAGCGCGCTATACCACCTGCCCGCCGGACTCCAGCGGCTGGCGGTTGGATGCCGGTCATATGGCGCTGGACCAAGCCACTGGCTGGGGCACTGCACGCAATATGGTGCTGCGGGTGCGCGACGTACCGGTGCTGTACCTGCCGTGGATCACGTTCCCGATCGACGACCGGCGCAAATCCGGGTTGCTGTTCCCGAGCCTGACCACCAGTGACGACGGCGGCTTCGACTTTGCCCAACCGATCTACCTGAACCTGCATCCGCAGTTGGATGCGACGCTGGCGCCGCGCCACATCCAGAACCGCGGCACCGGTCTCGACGCCGAATTCCGTTATCTGACCGGGCTCGGTCGCGGCACCTTGAGCTATGGCCGCATCGAATCCGATCGCCAGTTCAACAATGACTCGCGGGTGATCGCCGGCTACCAGCACCACGGCCAGATCAACCGCTGGACCTTGGACGCCGACGTCAACTATGTGTCGGATGACTTCTACTTCAAGGACCTGGACACCGGCCTCGACGTGCGCTCGCAGACCAACCTGCCGCGTGAAGGTACCGCGCAGTACTGGGGCCGCACCTGGTCGTTCCTGGGCCGAGTGCAAGCGTGGCAGACCATCGACCCGATGCTGCCGGACGCCAACAAACCCTACCGCCGGCTGCCGCAGCTGGCGGTCAGTGGTGATCCGACCTTGGTCGGCCCACTGAAAATGTTGTGGATGAGCGACTTCACCCGTTTCGATCGTTCCACCAGCCTGCCGTTGGACAACATCACCGGCGACCGTCTGCACTTGCAGCCGGCGCTGACCATGCCGCTGCGCACCTCCTGGGGTTATGTGGAGCCGCGCGCGCGGGTGTACCACACCCGCTACCAGCTCGATGGCGTCGACACCCTGCCCAGCGATCGCCCGACGCGCGACATGTGGGGCGTCAGCATGGACTCCGGGCTGTTCTTCGAGCGCGATCTGGCGTTCCGCGACAACGACTGGGTGCAAACGCTGGAGCCGCGGCTGTTCTACAACCGCATTGACTACCAAGACCAGAGCGACCTGCCAGACTTCGACTCCGGCGAGCTGACGTTTGGCTACAACAGCCTGTTCCGTGAAAACCGCTATACCGGTTACGACCGCATCGGCGATGAAGAGAAAGTGTCGGTGGGTCTGACATCGCGGCTGCTCAACAGCGACAGCGGGCGCGAAGCGTTGCGACTGCGCATGGGGCAGTCCTATTACTTGGAAGACCGCCAAGTGCAGTTGGACAACCGCCCGGTGGACCGACGCGACTGGTCGCCGATGGTGGCGGACGCCACCTGGTACTTCAAACGCTACTGGCACCTGTTCGCGGAAACCCAGTGGGACCGCGAGAATGACCGGCGCGAGCAAAACAGCATCCGGCTCGGTTATTCCGATGGCGAACGGCGGGTGGTGCACGTCGGCTACCGCTACCGCGCCCAGGAAAACATCGAGCAAACGGAACTGGCCGGCTTCTGGCCTGTCCACCGCAACTGGAACGTGATCGGCCGCTGGCTGTACGACATCAAAGACGAGCGCTCGCTGGAAAACCTGGTGGGCGTCGAGTACCACGACTGCTGCTGGCAATTGCGACTGGTGAGCATCCGTACCCTGAGCGACCGCAAGGGCGACGGCCGGCTGCTGGCGGACCGCAACCTGCAATTGCAGATTCAGATGATTGGCCTCGGCGGTTTCGGCGGCAAGATCGAGAAACTGCTGGAGCGCAGCATACCGGGCTACGGGAGAACCTACGCCGATGAAGATTGATGCCCCACTGCGCAGGCTTGGCCTGCTCACCCTGCTGGCCCTGTGGACTGGCGTTGCCAGCGCAGCCATGGAAGTGCTGGACCGTATCGCTGCGGTGGTGGACGACAGCGTGATCATGGAAAGCGAGCTGGACGCGCGCGTCGATGAGCTGGCCCGGCAGATGATTGCCGACCGCCGCAGCTTGCCACCGCGTGACGTGGTACGCCCGCAGGTGCTGGAGCGCATGATCGTCGAGCGTCTGCAGATGGACATGGCCACCCGCGCCGGCATCCGCGTCGATGATGGTTCGCTGAACCAGACCCTGACCGGCATCGCGCGCCAGAACGACATGAACTTGGAACAGTTCGCCGACGCCATCCGTGAAGACGGCATCGACTGGGGCTCGTTCCGCGAGCAGATCCGTACCGAAATGGTGCTCAACCAGCTGCACCAGCGCCAAGTGGCACGTCGGGTGCGGGTCACCGACCGTGAAGTGGAACGCTTCATTGATTCGGAAATGGGCAAGCAGCTGTTCGAATCGGAATTCCACCTCGGCCACATTTTGGTGTCGCTGCCGGACGAAGCCTCGCCGACGCAACTGGAGCGCGCCCGCAAACGCGCCGAAGAGGTGGTGCAGAAGCTGCGCGATGGCGCTGATTTCAGTGAAATGGCGGTGAGCTACTCAGACGGCCCCAACGCCCTTGAAGGCGGCGATCTGGGCTGGCGACCGGCGGCACAATTGCCATCGCTGTTCGCCGATGCAGCCTTGACGCTGGAAGAAGGTGCGGTCACCGAACCGCTGCGCGCCGGCAACGGTTTCCACATCCTGAAAATGTTTGGCAAGCGCGGCGAAGCGGTGCAGATTGTGTCGCAGACCCACGTGCGTCATATCCTGATCCGCTCCACCGCGCTGCGCTCCGGTGCCCAAGCGGAACGCCTCGCTGAACAGCTGCACGACCGTGTTGCCGCCGGTGAAGACTTCGCTGCGCTGGCGCGCGAATACTCTGATGATCCCGGCAGTGCCCGCTCCGGCGGTGACCTCGGTTGGGTGTCGCCGGGTGAGATGGTGCCGGAGTTCGAAGACATGTACGGCAGCCTGTCCCAAGGCCAGCTGTCGCCGGTGTTCCAGAGCGAATTCGGCTGGCACTTCCTCGAAGTGCTGGGCACCCGCAAAGCCGACATGAGCGACGAATACCGCGTGCTGCGGGCGCGCCAGGCGCTGCAACAACGCCGCTACGAGGAAGAGCTGCAGCAGTGGCTGCGCGAAGCCCGTAACGAAGCCTACGTCGACATCCGCATCTAATCCCGCTGCCCGGGCTGCTGCGCCAGCCCGGGACAGTGCTATGCTCTGGCTCTTCAACCCTGAGGAGCCTGTCACCGTGCCACTACCCCGCGTCAGCGATCGCCGCCCCCTTGCTGTCACCAGTGGAGACCCCGCCGGTATCGGACCGGATCTGGTGCTTGGGCTGCCACGTTCGCAGCCGGGTGCGCCTCTGGTAGTGCTCGGCGATCTGGACGTACTGCAGGCACGTGCCGAGCAGCTGCGGCTGGAGGTACGACTGCGGGCTTGGCAACCCGGCGACCGCGCCAGCGGCGAAGCGCTATCAGTCTGGCACTGCCCAGCCGGCGCCAACGTCATCGCCGGGCAACCCGATCCGGCCACCGCGCGTGGCACCCTCACCCTGCTCGACCGCGCCATCGACGGCTGCCTTGATGGCACTTTTGCCGGCATGGTCACCGCCCCGCTGTCGAAAGCGGTGATCTGCGAAGGCGCCGACGCCAGCTTCACCGGTCACACCGAATACCTGGCCCAGCGCAGCGGCATCGAACGGGTAGTGATGATGCTCGCCACCCCGGCCCTGCGGGTGGCGCTAGCCACCACTCACCTGCCGCTGCGCGAGGTGGCCGATGCCATCAACGCCGATGACCTCAGCGCCACCCTGCGCATCCTGCACAAGGATCTGCGCGAGCGCTTCAGCGTGCCGCACCCGCGCATCATGGTGCTCGGTCTCAATCCCCACGCCGGCGAAAGCGGCCACCTCGGCCGTGAAGAACTGGATGTGATCATCCCGGTGCTGGACGCTCTGCGCGCCGAAGGCATGCAGCTCAGCGGCCCGTTGCCGGCCGACACCGCCTTCACGCCCAAGCACTTGGCGCAGCAAGACGCGGTGCTGGCGATGTACCACGACCAAGGCTTGCCGGTGCTCAAATACAGCGGTTTCGGCGAAGCCATCAACATCACCCTCGGGCTGCCTTTCGTGCGCACCTCAGTGGATCACGGCACCGCCTTTGACCTGGCTGGCAGCGGCCGCGCCAGCCATCGCAGTCTGCAGGCGGCCACCCGCTGGGCGATGACGCTGGCCGGACAATGACCGGTTCCAGCTAACGCGCTACACTGCATCATCTTTTTTGCCAGAGGATCGCCCATGGGCTCGCACCAAGCGCGCAAGCGCTTTGGCCAGAACTTCCTGACGGACCAAGCCATCATTCAGCGTCTGGTCCGCAGCATCGCACCCAAGCCCGACGATCTGATGGTGGAAATCGGCCCCGGCCAAGGGGCGCTGACGCGCCCGCTGATGGACGCCGTGGACCATCTGCATGCGGTGGAACTCGACCGCGACCTGATTGCCCTGCTGCAGCGCACCCTCAGTGAGCGCCGCCTGACCATTCACCAGGCCGACGCGCTGCGGTTTGATTTCAGCACCCTCAGCAGTGGCCCGCGCAGTCTGCGCGTGGTCGGCAACCTGCCGTACAACATTTCCACGCCGCTGATGTTCCACTTGATCGAGCAGATCAGCGAGGTGCGCGACATGCACTTCATGCTGCAAAAAGAGATGGTGGACCGGCTGGTGGCGGTGCCCGGTACCAGCGACTGGGGCCGGCTCAGCGTGATGATTCAGTATCACTGCCGCACCGACTTTCTGTTCCCGGTGCCGCCGGGCGCGTTCAACCCGCCGCCGCGAGTGGATTCCGCCATCGTGCGGCTGACGCCCCATGATCAATTGCCGGCGCCGGTAACCGACTACACGCTGTTCAGCGAGCTGGTGAACCAGGTGTTTACCCAGCGCCGTAAAGCGGTGCGTAACGGTCTCAAACGTTACTTGACCGCGGCGGAAATCAACGCCGCCGGTGTCGATCCGGGCCTGCGCCCGGACTGTCTGTCTTTAGCGGATTTTGCCACCTTGGCCAACACGGTGGCCGCCGCCCGTGCCACGGAGGCTCCATGAACCACGCCGCCGATCCTGCCCAGGTGTACGCCATCGACGTCACCACCGTGGCGGAATTCCTTGCCGAACAAAGTGATGACGACGCCGAGCGCTATGTGTTCGCCTACCACATCACCGTCACCAACAATGGCTCGCTGCCGGCCAAGCTACTGACGCGCCACTGGATCATCACCGACGGTGATGAACAGGTGCAGGAAGTGCACGGCGAAGGCGTGGTCGGGGAACATCCCCATCTCGCGCCCGGCGATGCGTTTGCCTACACCAGCGTGGCGATCCTGCCGACGCCGTTCGGTACCATGCAAGGCAGCTACCAGATGCTGGCCGACGACGGCCACTACTTTGATGCCGCCATCGCCCCGTTCACCCTCGCCCGTCCGTTGATGCTGCACTGAACCGGAGACCCCATGGCCACCTACGCCATTGGAGACATCCAGGGCTGCCTCGGCGCCCTGGAGCGCCTGCTGGATCGCATCGCTTTTAACCCCAGCCAAGATCGCCTGCTGTTGGCCGGCGATTTGGTCGCACGCGGCGAGGACTCACTCGGCACCCTGCGCCTGCTGTACCGCCATCGCCACGCCATCCAACTGGTGCTCGGCAACCACGACCTGCATTTACTGGCGATTGCTGCCGGCACGGTGGCGCTGCGCAAAAAAGAACAGGACTTGGCACCGATTCTCGCCGCCGCCGACGGCCCAGAGCTGCTGGCCTGGCTGCAGGCGCAGCCGCTGGCGCTGGACCTGCCCGAGTTCGGCGCGGTGATGGTGCACGCCGGCTTGCCGCCGCTATGGAGCCCGGCGCAGCTATTGGCGCGCGCAGCCGAAGTGGAGACCGCCATCCGCGAGCAGCCGGCGCAGTACTTCGCTCACATGTACGGCAATGAACCGCTGCAGTGGCAGGAAGACCTGGCGCCGCCGCTGCGCTGGCGGGTGATCACCAACTATCTGACCCGCATGCGGTTTGTCGATGCCGACGGCGCCCTCGATTTGTCCAGCAAGGGCGAAGCCGATGCTCCGCCGCCGGGTTACGCACCCTGGTATCTGCACCCAGCACGCGACACCGGTACCCGCGTGTTATTCGGCCACTGGGCGGCACTGGCCGGTAATACTGACGGCGGCAGCAATATCACCGCACTGGATACCGGCTGTGTGTGGGGCGGCCAACTCAGCGCATTGCGACTGGAAGACAACCGGTTTTTCCGCTGCGACTGTGGGCCGTCCGCCGCCTGAACCGCACCACGTGATGGCCACAAAAAAGGGCGCCCTAAGGCGCCCTTTTTGATACACCACAACCGCTTACAGCAAACCTTGCAGCCGCTCGCGAATTGTCGCCTGGCAATCGCTGACCAAGCGTTCGATCAGCTCGGCACAGGTGGGGATGTCGTCGATCAGACCCTGCACCATGCCAGAGGTCCAGATGCCGTAATCCACGTCGCCTTCGCTCAGCGCCACCTTACCCTTAGCGCCCTGCACCATGTCAGCGATCAACTCGAACTTCATCGCCGCGCCGGCTTCCTGCTCGATCTCACGCACTTTGGACGCCACCGCGTTCTTGAACACCCGCGCAGTGTTGCGCAACGGCCGGAAGATCAACGCTGTGTCCAGCTCGCTGGCAGCGACGATGGCTTGTTTGATGTGATCGTGCACCGGCGCTTCACGGGTCGCGAGGAAGCGCGTCCCCATGTTGATGCCCTCGGCGCCTAGCGCGAAACAGGCCGCCATCTGCGCACCGGTGCCGATGCCGCCGGATGCCAACATCGGAATGCTCAGCTGCGCTTTCGCTGCGGGCAGCAGCACCAGGTTGGGGATGTCATCCTCGCCCGGGTGACCGGCACATTCGAAGCCGTCCACACTCACCGCCGCCACGCCGACGCTCTGCGCCTTGACCGCATGGCGCACCGAAGTGCACTTGTGGATCACCTTGACGCCGTACTGATTAAACAGCGGCATGAACGGCTCCGGGCTGCGGCCGGCGGTTTCCACCACCTTGATGCCGGCCTCACACACCACCCGCGCGTACTCCTCATAGGGCACCGGCTTGATGGTGGGCAGGATGGTCAGGTTGACGCCGAACGGCAGGTCGGTCATCTCGCGACAGCGCTTGATCTCGCGCTCCAGATCCTCCGGCGTCGGTTGCGTCAGCGCGGTCAGAATGCCGAGTCCGCCGGCATTGGAAACGGCGGCGGCCAGTTCGGCGTAGCCAACGTTCTGCATCCCGCCCTGCACGATCGGGTAACGGGTGCCGAGCAATTCGCTGATACGGGTTTTCATGCATGCCACTCCTCGTAAAAGACCGGGGGACTAGACCACGATCGTGGCCGCGCCGCAATTGCAAAACGTCGTTCCGCTGAGGCTCCAGCGCGGCATTTCAGCCAGCCAGTGCCGCCCGATGACGCCGCCGACGACGCAGGTCGCCCAGCAAGTAAGTGGCCAGCGACAACAGGATCAGCGCCACCCCACCCCAGAGCCCGGAACCGAACTGCTCGTTGTTGAACGCCACCCCTACCGCCACCGCCAGCACCGGCGTGATGAAGGTCACCAGCGACACGGTGGCGACGCTGAGCCGCGTGAGGATGAAGTAGTAGCAGAGCAGCCCCACCAGCGAGCCGATCACCGCCAAATACAACACCGACCAGGATCCGCGCACTGTCAGCGGGATCGACAATGGCTCGCCGCTGACCCACCACACCAGCATAAACAGCGGCGCCGCCAGCACCAGGCTGCCGAAGGTCTGGTTGAGCGGCGGCTGGCCACTGCCGACGCGCTGCACGGCAATAGCACTGGCGGCAAAG
The DNA here is from genome assembly GCF_041102775.1 of Alcanivorax sp. REN37. Lineage (NCBI taxonomy): Bacteria > Pseudomonadati > Pseudomonadota > Gammaproteobacteria > Oceanospirillales > Alcanivoracaceae > Isoalcanivorax > Isoalcanivorax beigongshangi. The sequence continues at coordinate 799,486 of NZ_JBGCUO010000001.1, read as the reverse complement.
CAGGTCACCGATGCCAGCATCATTAGCAGTGGCACCAGCAGCGCGGCATCGGCCCGCAACGAATCATGGAACACCAGCGCCAGCCCACAGAAACCGAGTACGCAGGCCAGCCAATGTGGCCACTGCAACCGAACGCTACCGGGCAAACATTGCAACAAAATGCCAGATAGCAACGGCGCCAAACCGAACATCACCGAGATCAACCCGGACGGCAGCTGCCGCGCGGCCAGATAAGACAGCATCATCGACACAAAAATACCCGGCAGTGCCGCCACGTACCCCAGCGTGGCCCGACGCGACCAATCGAGTCGGCCGCCACGCAGCCAAAGCAGCCCGGCGCACAACACCGCCGCGAGCGCCATGCGCAGCATCAGCGCACCGAGCGGGGCACCAGCTTCGGCGCTCCATTTGATTGTCAAAGGCGTGGTGGTCCAGACCAGGATCACCATCAAGTAACTCAGCACCGTCGCCATGAGGGGCTCCGCAAACGACATCAACAGGAAAAACCGGATGGCGGGCGCAGGGGGCAGCCGCCGGGCAGCACAGATCAGCCTCGTCGGAGGCCGGCGCGGAGGAAGAAAGCAGATGCAGCGAAAACGGCTGCCAACACGGGGGGTTACCTTTTCAGGGACGCAACGTGCGACCATGATGCGGGCCTGATTCCCGCAACGCAATGCAGAGAACCATGACGCACGAAATTTTTCTGGTAGGCGGCGCCGTTCGCGATGCCGCGCTCGGTTTGCCGGTCCACGACCGCGATTGGGTGGTGGTCGGCAGCACCCCAGCTCAAATGAAAGCCGCCGGCTTTCGCGCGGTGGGCAAGGACTTTCCGGTATTTCTGCACCCGCAGACCCAGGAGGAATACGCGCTCGCCCGCACCGAGCGCAAGGTCGGCCACGGCTACCACGGTTTCACCTTCAATGCGGCACCGGACGTCACCTTGGAGCAGGACCTGGCGCGCCGGGATCTGACTATTAACGCCTTGGCCCAACGTGCAGACGGCACCGTAGTGGACCCCTACGGCGGCCTTGAGGATCTGCGTAACCGAGTGCTGCGCCATGTGTCCGACGCCTTTGTCGAAGACCCGCTGCGGGTGCTGCGGGTGGCGCGCTTTGCCGCTCGCTTCCACCGCCTCGGCTTTACTGTGGCGCCAGAAACACTAGCGCTGATGCGCAGCTTGAGTTGCCCGGAAGAATTGCTAGCGCTGTCGGCCGAACGGCTGTGGCAGGAAACCCGCTCAGCGCTGGGCGAGGCCGATCCGCAGGTGTTCTTCGAAGTGCTGGAGCAGTGCGGTGCACTGGCGGTGGTATTCCCGGAACTGGCTTGCCTGCGCGGTGTGCCGCAGCCAGCCCAGCATCACCCGGAAATCGATACCCTCACTCACCAGTACTTGGCACTGAAAGCTGCGGTGGCGCTGGATGCGCCGCTGGAAGCACGCTTTGCGGTGCTGGTGCACGACCTCAGCAAAGGCGCCACCCGTGAAGCGGACTGGCCGCGTCACATCGCCCACGAGCGGCGCGGCGTGGCGCGCGTCAAAGCCTTGTGCGAACGCCTAAAAGTGCCGTCGGCACTGCGTGAACTGGGCATGCTCACCGCCGAGTGGCATACCCACAGCCATCGCGCATTGGAACTGCGCCCCGACACACTGTGGAAACTGCTGCGCGCCTTTGATGTGCTGCGGCGGCCGGAGCGATTCGAGCAATTCCTGCTGGCCTGCGAGGCCGATGCCCGCGGCCGCGAAGGCTTTGCCGAGCGGCCTTATCCGCAAGCCGATTACCTGCGCGGCGCTGCCCGCGCCGCCCGTGACGTGGATCTGGATGCCCTGACGCACAGCGGCCTCGAAGGTCGCGCCCTGGGTGCCGCCATCGAACAAGCGCGGCTTGATGCGTTAGCGCAGTACAAACACCCGTCGTCACCGGCGCCCTGAACCCTAGCGCCGCCACTGCGTGTGCACAGACATCGCACACCCACAACGGCGCCCCAAAATCTACTGAAGGAGCCGCGCAACCATGAATGCTGTCGCCCTGGTCACCGGTGCCGCCCGCCGTATCGGCGCGGTGATTGCCGAACACCTCCACCAACGCGGCCTGAACGTGCTGCTGCATTGCCGTCATAGCACTGCCGAAGCGGATGCCCTCGCTGCCCGCCTGAACCAGCTGCGGCCAGATTCCGCGCGGGTGCTCAGCGCCGACCTCTGTGATCCGCACGCGGTGCGCCGGCTAGCAACCGAGGCGCTGGCGCAATGGGGCCGGCTCGATGTGCTGGTCAACAACGCCAGCAGCTTTTACGCCACGCCGCTGGCCGCCGCTAATGACGAAGACTGGGATGCACTGGTGCACAGCAACCTGCGCGCGCCCTTCCTGTTGATCCAAGCGCTGGCACCGGCACTGCAAGCGCAGCAGGGCGCGGTGGTGAACATCATCGACATTTACGCCGAAAAGCCGCTCACCGGCTTCAGCCTTTACTGTGCTGCGAAAGCGGGCCTCGCGGCGCTGACCAAAGGCCTGGCGCGCGAACTGGGCCCGGCGGCACGCATCAACGGCGTAGCGCCGGGCCCGATCCTGTGGCCGGAACAGGCGGACAGCGGCGATCCGGATGCGATCATTGCCTCCACTGCGCTGCAACGGGCCGGCGCGCCGGACGATATTGCCGGGGCGGTGTGCTGGCTGGCGCTGGATGCGCCCTATGTCACCGGACAAATATTGGCAGTGGATGGTGGGCGTTCGCAGGTCTATCACGGGGCGTTTTAGCCCGCAGCTCTGGACACCGCATCAGCGACCGCGGTGCACTTGGATCGCGCTGTAGCGGTTAGCGACTTTAGACCGCTCTTTCTGAGTCGGGCTGCCAGCGCCGCAGTCTCTGTATCGGGCTGGCGGCACCGCAGTCGGTCGCGCAAGCCAGTGCGCTCGCTGAACCTAAAATCTGAGTGTACGTGGATGAAGTCGCGCTCCGGCTAACCGCCGGAACTGGGAAGCCCCCCCTGAGAAATAGGGTGTGGCCTCTAAGTGCGGGGTTCGAGGTTCGAGGTTCGAGGTTCGAGGTTCGAGGTTTGAGGTTTGAGGTTTGAGGTTTGAGGTTTGAGGTTCGAGGTTTGAGGTTTGAGGTTTGAGGTTTGAGGTTCGAGGTTTGAGGTTTGAGGTTTGAGGTTTGAGGTTCGAGGTTTGAGGTTTGAGGTTTGAGGTTTGAGGTTCGAGGTTTGAGGTTTGAGGTTTGAGGTTTGAGGTTTGAGGTTGTCAGCGTGTGAGGGGCTGCCGCAGCGATGCAAGTGCCCCCGATAATTAGCCACACCTCCGCCGTGGCCCACTCAAGGCCGACCACGACGTGAGGCCACAGTGCCAAAGCGTCAGGAGTGGGCGACAGCCACCTGAGAGGGCGTCCACACCAGCGGCACCTCGGTGAGCGCACCGGGATTTTCCAGTGCGTCCCACAGCTGCTGCCAACTGCGTCCGGAGCCCGGGCAGCGCCCCTGCGGATCCAGATCCAGCAGCGGCTTGAGCACGTGGGCGTAGTGGTACACCTCATCGCGCGGCAGCAGCACACCGTGGTGCTCACCGGCCAAGTCGCCGTAGGTCAGCACATCGATGTCCAAAGTACGGCTGGAGAATTTCTTCTCGGTGCGCAAGCGACCGTGGGCCGCTTCGATCTCGCGCAGGGCGGTAACCAATTCCGGCAGGGATTGGCGAATCCAGACTTCCACCGCCAAGTTATAGAACGGGCGGCCGTTAAAGCCCACCGCCGCACTTTCGTAGATCGGACTGACACGCAAGGTGCCGAAACGTCGATGCAGGTCATCCAGCCCGGACACAATGTGTTGCTCACGCTGGATATTGGAGCCGACACCGAGCAATACCCGGGTCGCCGTTGGGGAAGTCACGCGCGCTGTCCTCGTTCGATCACGACACCCACATCGCGGGCCCCGCGCAGAGCGCCAGGCTTTGACAAGCGCAGCCGCAGCCACGGCACCTGGAACTCGTTCAGTACAATGGTTGCGGCCTGTTCCGCCAGTGTTTCCACCAGCTGGAATTCGGCAGCCCGAATAAAGGCAATCAGTCGTTTGCCCACCGCTTTGTAATCGAGTGCGGTCTCGATCCCATCCGTGGCGGCCGCCGCACGGATGTCCCAGCCCATCTCCAGGTCCAGCGAGACGGTCTGGCGAATGCGCCGTTCCCAGTCGAAGATGCCGATCACGGTATCCACTCTCAAGTCACGGATGTACACAATATCCATTTCCAATCCCCATGCGACCATGCGAATCTTGCACGCCTGAAGGGCGGCTCGCGCAAGACGGAGGAGTATAGCCGGTGGACCTCAGCATGTTACAGGATCATGTCTGGCTGCTGCTGACGCTGAGCGCCGCAGCCTACTTGATGGGCTCCATTTCCAGCGCGATTTTGACCTGCCGCGCGCTGGGCTATCCCGATCCGCGCACCCAAGGCTCCAGCAACCCCGGCGCCACTAACGTACTGCGCATTGCCGGCAAACCGGCCGCAGCGCTGACGCTACTGGGCGATGTGCTTAAGGGCGTGATCCCGGTGCTGGTGGCACGTCAGCTGGAGCTGGGCAACACCGGCGCAGCGCTGGTGGGCTTGGCCGCGTTCTTCGGGCATCTCTATCCGGTATTTTTTGAATTCCGTGGCGGCAAAGGCGTCGCCACCGCGTTCGGCTTGCTGTTCGTGCTGGATTGGCGGCTGGGGCTGGTGACTGGCGCCGCCTGGCTGCTGGTATTCCTGCTGACCCGTATTTCCTCGTTGGCAGCGCTGCTGGCTTTCATCGCCATGCCGGTAGCAGCGTGGTGGCTGATCCCCGACGCGCTGGCGCCACTGGTGCTGCTGTCCGCAGTGCTGCTGCTGCGACACCAGAGCAACATCCGCAAGCTACTGGCTCGCGAAGAGTTAGGGTTCCGCGCTCCGCGCGATCATTGATTAAGCACAACTGCTAGCACAACACGGCCTGGTTCAGGTGCAAACCTGCCGGGCCCTGTTGCGCTACTGATCGGTCACCAACGCCTTCACCCGGCCACCGGCTGCAACTCCGACAGCGGCCAACGCGCGCGCACCGCAATACCCAGATCCTGCTGCTGCTCGCCCGCTGCCATGCGCAAGGCGCCGGCGAAGGCGATCATCACCCCGTTGTCGGTGCACAGTTGCGGGCGCGGATAGCACACCCGCACCGGCGCCAACGCGCGTGTGCCGCTACCGAGTGCCTCCGCCAATCGCGCCCGCAAACGACGGTTGGCACTGACGCCACCGGCCATCACCAAACTACCGTGACCGGTCTGCTGCATGGCGCGGCGGCACTTGATCACCAGCGTTTCCACCACCGCCTCTTCGAACGCCCGGGCGATGTCAGCACGGTCTTGGTCGGACAGCGCCGCGGCACCGCCGCAAGCGGCAATAGTGTTCAAGCAGTAGGTTTTCAGGCCGGAGAAACTGAAATCGAGGCCAGGCCGGTCAGTCATCGGCCGCGGGAAGGTAAACCGCTCGGGATCGCCGTGCTCCGCCAGCGCACTGATGATGGGCCCGCCGGGGTAGCCCAGCCCCATCATCTTGGCGGCCTTATCGAACGCCTCGCCGGCGGCGTCATCGAGCGACTCGCCCAGCAAGTGGTAATCGCCAAGCCCTCGCGCATCAAGCAGTTGCGTGTGGCCGCCGCTCACCAGCAGTGCCACAAACGGAAACGTCGGTGCGTCGTCTTCCAGCAATGGCGCCAACAAGTGGCCTTCCATATGATGCACCGCCAGCGCCGGCACGCCCCAGCCAAACGCCAAGGTGCGCGCGGCGGACGCCCCGACCAGCAAGGCGCCAGCCAGACCCGGCCCAGCAGTGTAAGCAATGCCGTCAATATCGGTCGGCGCCAGCTGTGCCTCAGCCATGACCTGCTCCACCAACGGAATCAGGCGCTGGATGTGATCGCGGCTGGCCAGCTCCGGCACCACACCGCCGTGGCGGGCATGCATGGCGATCTGGCTGTGCAGCGCCTGGCCGAGAATGCCGGCCTCGGTGTCGTACACCGCCACCCCGGTTTCATCACAGCTGGTCTCGATTCCTAACACTCGCATGGGCACGTCCTCCGGCGCGCATCATATCGCCCCACCTAGGCGGTCGCCACACAGCCCGCTTTGCAAACTCCGACGGCTTCGGTAGAATGCCGCGCTCGCCGTGCCATCACGGCCGTCAATCCCACAGCAGGTCGTCACGGCGTCCTGATATATAAAGGTGATTCTGAATGCCGCAAGTACGTGTAAAAGAAGGCGAACCGTTTGACGTTGCACTGCGTCGCTTCAAGCGCTCCTGCGAAAAAGCCGGTGTCTTGGCTGAAGTCCGTCGCCGCGAGTTCTACGAGAAGCCGACCCAAGAGCGCAAGCGCAAGCGTGCCGCCGCTGTGAAGCGCCACCTGAAGAAGGTGTCCCGCGAGCAGCTGCACCGTAAGCGTCTGTACTGATTTTCCCCCTCGGGGATTATTGATGAGCGATATCAAGGACCGCCTCACCGCGGCCATGAAGGACGCCATGCGTGCCAAGGACAGCGCCCGACTGGGTGTGATCCGCATGGCGCTGGCGGCCTTCAAGCAGATCGAAGTGGACGAGCGCATCGAAGTGTCCGATGAGCGCGCTTTGGTCCTGCTCGATAAGCTCGTCAAGATGCGCCAGGAGGCGGCCCGGCAATTCGCCGATGCCCACCGCCAAGACCTGGCCGACAAGGAGCTGGCAGAGATTGAGGTGCTACGCACCTTCCTGCCAGCGCCGTTGTCCGACGCCGAAGTCGATGCCCTGATCGACGCCGCCGTGGCCGCCACCGGCGCCCAAGGCATGGCGGACATGGGCAAGGTCATGGGCCAGCTGAAACCGCAGCTGCAGGGCCGTGCCGACATGGCCGCGGTCAGCCAACGCATCAAGGCCCGTCTGGCCTCCTAAGCCCTCCCTACTCCGCCCACTGGGCGCTGTGGCAGCCAGCCGCTACACTGTGTTCCCTCTGAACGCTCCTCCGGTCATTCCATGGCACGCATTCCCGATTCGTTCTTGCAGGATCTGCTCGCGCGCACCGACTTGGTGGAGATCATCGATGCGCGAGTGCCGCTGAAAAAAACCGGCCGCAACTACAGCGCCTGCTGCCCGTTCCACAACGAAAAAACACCGTCGTTCACGGTCGCCCCCGACAAGCAGTTCTATTACTGCTTCGGCTGCGGCGCCAAGGGCAACGCGCTCGGCTTCCTGATGGAATACGAGCACTTAGGCTTTCCCGAGGCGGTCAAGCAACTGGCCGACCGCGCCGGTGTGGAAGTACCTCGCGAGCAGGAAGATGCTGCCAGCCGCCAGCGCAAGAGCCACATCGACAGCCTGCTGGAATTACTGGAGCGGGCTGATCGCTTCTACCGGCAGCAGCTGAAAAGCGCCGCCGAACGCCAGCCGGCCGTGGACTACCTGAAAGCGCGCGGCCTCAGCGGCCAGGTTGCCGCCCGCTTCGGCCTCGGCTTTGCACCGCCCGGGTTCGACAACCTGATCCGCGAGCTGTCGCTGGATGAAGCCGGATTGGCACTGGCGCTGGAAGGTGGCCTGTTGGTGCGCCGTGAAGACACCGGTCGCACCTACGACAAATTCCGCGAACGGGTGATGTTCCCAATCCGCGACAGCCGCGGCCGCACCATCGGTTTCGGCGGTCGAGTGCTGGGTGACGCCAAGCCCAAATATCTGAACTCGCCGGAAACACCGGTGTTCCACAAGGGCCGCGAGCTGTACGGACTGTGGGAATGGCGTCAAAGCCGCGACCAAGCCAAGCAGCTGTTTGTGGTGGAAGGCTACATGGACGTGATCGCGCTGGCGCAATACGGCGTGCCGAACGTGGTCGCCACGCTCGGCACCGCCACCACCGAAGATCACGCCGGGAAGCTGTTCCGCCAAGTGGACGAAGTGGTGTTCTGCTTCGACGGCGACAACGCCGGCCGCCGCGCCGCATGGCGCGCGCTGGAGTCGGTGCTGGGCGTGCTGGAAGACGGTAAGCAAGCACGCTTCCTGTTCCTGCCGGACGGCGATGACCCGGACAGCCTGGTACGCCGGGAAGGCCGCGAGGGGCTGCTGGCGCGCGCCGATGAAGCGCCGCCGCTGACCCAGTTCCTGTTCCAGCATCTGGAGCAAGATCTCGACATGGGCACGCTGGACGGCCGTGCGCGCTTAGCGCGCCTCGCCCTGCCCTACCTGCAACGCACTAAGGGGCTGTTCTACCGCAGTCTGCTGCGCAAGGAGCTGGCGGACCGCACCCGGCTCACAGAAGACGAACTGATCCACCTGATGGACGCGCCCGGCACGCCCGGCGCAACTTCGACGCCAGCAGCCGCGCCGCCGCCCGATTACGATATGGCGTCGATGCCGCCACCGGATTACGGCGAGCCGCCGCCGCGCTACAGCGGTTACGGTGACGAGCCGGACCCGGAGCAGCGTCCGCGCCGCCGACGCCGCTGGCGCGATCGCGATGAAGCGCCCTATGTCCGGGAGCCGATCGACATCAGCCTCGGCCTCGCTGAGCAGCTAACACTGGTGCTGATTCACCATCCCGGCTTGCTGGCCGACATGCCGCTGCCGGAGCAGATTGAGGAATTGGAACTACCGCGTCTGGACCTGCTGCTGCAGGTGGCGGCGCGGCTGCACGATCAGCCGGACCTGCCGCCGGCGGCACTGCTGGGCAGCATCATGGCCGAGGAACAGGGCGAAGACCTGTCGCGGCTGCTGCGCGCCTCGTTGCGGCCGCCGATGGACGACGCCACCGCGCGCCGCTACTGGCGCGATGCCACGCTGCGACTGCGCATCGCTGACTTGCAGCGCACCATCCGCATCGCGCAAGGACAGGTGCCACCGGATGTGGCGACTTTGGCCGCCCTGCACCAAGAGTTATCCAGCGCACGCTTGGCGCTGGCCGAACCGCTGCAATAGCGGGCACTTGAAAAGCGCCCCTGACGCCCCCATATCAGGGACCATCACCAGCCCGGCCGACTCCGCCGCCCCACCGCAAAGCCGCGTCATTAGGCATTTTGCGGGGCGTTGAGTATAATCCGCCGCTTGGCTTTCTCGCATTTCTCAACCACGGGCCGCATTCATGTCTTCTCAGAAAGAGCAGCAGTCACAGCTCAAGCAGCTGATCGCGCTGGGTAAAGAGCAGGGCTACCTGACCTACGCTGAAGTGAACGACCACTTGCCGGAGTCCATCACGGACACCGATCAGGTGGAAGATATCATCCAGATGATCAACGACATGGGCATCCCGGTGGTGGAAAAAGCCGCTGATGCCGAGTTGTTGCCGATGGATGAGAACTCCGAAGGCACCGACGAAGTCGCCGAAGAAGAAGCGGCGGCGGTACTGGCCTCTGTGGAATCCGAGCCGGGCCGCACCACCGACCCGGTGCGCATGTACATGCGCGAAATGGGCACCGTGGAACTGCTGACCCGCGAAGGCGAAATCGAAATCGCCAAACGCATCGAGGAAGGCATCCGCGAAGTGCTGCACGCCGTGGCCTACTGGCCGGGCACTGTGGAAACCGTGATCGCCGAATTCGACCGCATTACCGGTGAAGAACGCCGCATTTCCGACCTGATCGCCGGCTACCTCGACCCCAACGACGACGGCGCTGCGGCTCCGGCGCAACCGGCGGAAACCCAATTCGCAGCCCGCAAGGAAGCTGCCAAGAAGGATGACGAGGAAGAAGACGAGGAAGAAGCCGAAGAGAGCGACGACGACACCGAAGAGGACGATGGCAGCATCGACCCGGTGCTGGCCGCCGAGCGCTTCAACCACCTGCGCCAGCTGATGGAAAAAGCCCGCAAGGCTGAGAAGAAACACGGCCGCGATCACGCCACCACTGCCAAAGCGCAGCTGGAAATGGCGGAAATGCTGACCCTGTTCAAGCTGGTGCCGCGCGTCTACGACGAGCTGCTGGGCAGCCCGCGTGAGCAGCTCGACCAAGTCCGCCGTCACGAGCGCGAAATCATGGCGCTGGTGATCAAGAAAGGCGGTATGGCACGCAAAGACTTCATCAAGCTGTTCCCCGGCAATGAAACCAATGCCGGCTGGATCGACGAGCAGTTGGGCAACAAGAAACTCAAGCTCGACGCCGATCGCTTCAACGCCGTAAAGGACGATGTGATCCGCACCCAACGCCGCATTACCCTCATCGAGGAGATGTCTGGCCTGCCGGTGCACGAGATCAAAGACATTAACCGCCGGGTGTCGCTGGGCGAAGCCAAAGCCCGTCGCGCCAAGAAAGAAATGGTGGAGGCCAACCTGCGTTTGGTGATCTCCATCGCCAAGAAATACACCAACCGCGGCCTGCAATTCCTCGACCTAATTCAGGAAGGCAACATCGGCCTGATGAAGGCGGTGGACAAGTTCGAGTACCGGCGCGGTTACAAGTTCTCCACCTACGCCACCTGGTGGATCCGGCAGGCCATCACCCGCTCCATTGCGGACCAAGCCCGCACCATCCGGATTCCGGTGCACATGATTGAAACCATAAACAAAATCAATCGCGTGCAACGCCAGATGCTGCAGGAAATGGGCCGCGAGCCGACCCCGGAAGAACTGGGCGTGCGCCTGGAAATGCCGGAAGACAAAGTGCGCAAGGTGCTGAAGATCGCCAAAGAGCCGATCTCCATGGAAACCCCGATCGGCGACGACGAAGATTCCAGCCTCGGCGATTTCATCGAAGACTCCAACATGGAGAGCCCGGTGGATTCCGCCACCATGCTGGGTCTGGAGGAAGCCACCCGCGAAGTGCTGGCCAACCTCACCGCCCGCGAAGCGAAAGTGCTGCGCATGCGCTTCGGCATCGACATGAACACCGACCACACGCTGGAAGAAGTCGGCAAGCAGTTCGACGTCACCCGCGAGCGGATCCGTCAGATCGAAGCCAAAGCCCTGCGCAAACTGCGCCACCCGTCGCGCAGCGAGCACCTCCGGAGCTTCCTGGACGGCGATAGCTGACCGACCGGACTTGCAACAATACAGAAGCCGCTGAATAATCCAGCGGCTTCTTTTTTGCCGCACCCTGGTGCAGCGATCCCTTCAAGGGCCTATAGCTCAGTTGGTTAGAGCAGGGGACTCATAATCCCTTGGTCCCAGGTTCAAGTCCTGGTGGGCCCACCAATTTCCAAAGCCGCGCACTGCGCGGCTTTAAGCTATTCAGGGTTGTGACATCTGGATCAGCCCATAGTCCAAAGGTACAAAATCGGTACAGTACTGGTTATCCGCCTTTGACTGCGGAGCGAACAAGCCGGCCTCCTGGCGAATACTTGCCCAGCTAGAGGTGGCCTTCTCTTCTGCACTCACATTGTCGAGGAAATTGGCCAACAGTCGCCTCGACTCGACGATGCCTTTAACTTGGCCGAACCGAGAGTAGCCATCCAGCGGGCCAGAATACTAGCCGGACGCGAGACTGCGTTGTTGACGCATGATAGTGGAGGCCATGTTTTGCTCTTGCTCGGTAATAGAGCTGGCTTTCAGCCTCGGCCACAGCCAACAAGGAGCGCCGATCGAATGAGCCAAACAGTGCATATACACCGTCACAACGTCACCCTCGAGATAGTTCTGCAACGCAGCCATAGCGTACCTGCCAACTCACTGGCATTGACAATCTGATGCTGGCTCAGCTGTCGCCATAGACAGCGCAGCAAGGCCACTCGAGTAGCGCTGACCTGCCCTCGCCAACCATCCAACGACGTCGAAGTACCCACTCTCTCTACCTACTCACCAACCCAGCGGTTCAGAATGCACGGAATAGGTGGAGTGCAAGATAAAAGGGGGCGGCACTCCGTTGGCCCGGAAAGCAGTCTGCACGGGGGTTGGAGACGGCACCCAATCAGTGCACCTGCGTGCCGCCTACACCGCAAACCTTCGCCAGCACTGGCTCTGAGGCGTGCCTAACACGCCAAACTACGATCAGGCTGGAGGTTCTCTGGATGGTCTTGCATTGACGGTTAGCTGTCCGGCCAGCTAGCCGATACGCACTGGGTCACCGAGTGGCTCAATGCCATGGTCAAACTCGGCTCATCTTGGTTAAGCTGCCCTCACTTACGCACGATAAAGCCATACAGAGCTTATTAAGTGGGAACGCAACCGAAGGATCGATCATGGCGGCCAGCAGTAACTTTGCCTTTCTCCAAGAGCACGACCCGGTTTTCCTGCAGCTTGCGAGCACAGCCGAGCAGGTCTTCGCCAGCGATCCCAACACCACCCTGATCAAGTTGCGTCAACTCGGCGAAGCCTTGGCCCAGGATTTGGCCAGCCGTGCAGGTATCGAGTTCGATGCCACCACCACCCAGTCCGACCTGCTCTACAAGCTCAGCCGCGAGATCCAGCTGGATCAGAACATCCGCAGCCTGTTTCACACCCTGCGCGTCGAGGGCAATAAGGCCACTCACGAGTTTCGCACTCAGCACCGTGAGGCCATGGATGGGCTTAAGGTCGCCCGTGCTCTGGCCATCTGGTATCACCAGTCGTTCGGCAAGAATGCTCATGCGTTCAAACCCGGCCCCTTCTTCACTCCCGCAGACCCCAGCGCTCCGCTGCGCGATCTGCAAAGCCAGATCGAACAGCTCAAGACGCAGCTCAGCGAGTCCAGCCAGCAGCTGGAAAGCAATCAACAGTTGGCAGAGCTACACAAGCGTGAGGCCGAAGAATACGCCGTGCTTGCCGAGCAGATGGATGCCGAATCACGCAGCCATAAGCAGCTAGCAGCCGAACACGAAGCCGCATTGCAAAAGCTGCGCAGTGAGCACGAGCAAAGCCTCAAAGCTCTGCAGCAGCAATTGGCAGCCCAGCCACAAACCAGCCAACAGGTCGCCAAGCTGACTCAGCAAGCCAGCAGCAGCTTCGATCTATCCGAAGACCTGACCCGCATCTTGATCGACCAGCAGTTGATCGACGCCGGCTGGGAGGCCGACTCCCTCGACCTTACCTACGGCAAGGGTGCACGCCCGGAGAAAGGCAAGAACAAGGCCATCGCCGAATGGCCCACCAGCAGCCCCAAAGCCTGCGCCGACTACGTACTGTTCGCCGGTCTTACGCCAATCGCCATCGTTGAAGCCAAGCGTAAGCGCATCAATATCGCCGACCGCATTCCCCAGGCCGAGCGCTATGCCCGTGAGTTTAACTTGGCGACAGAGCATCAGCAGCCCTGGCTACTAGCGGGTCAAACGCAGCCCTGGAACGATGGCCAGGGTGGTCACTTCCGCGTGCCCTTTGCCTTCGCCTGCAACGGTCGGCCCTTCATCAAGCAGCTCGCCGAACAGTCCGGCACCTGGTTCCGTGACCTGCGCAGCACGGCCAACACGCGCAGGCCGCTGCCTGACTTCCACACCCCGAATGACCTGCTCGACCTGCTCAAACGCAGCCAGGCAGACGCCGAGGCCAAGCTCAAAGCCGAAGGCTTCGCCTACCTCAAGCTACGCGACTACCAGGAGAAAGCTATCCAGGCCGTGGAGCAGGCCCTGGCCAACAATCAGCGTGACTGTCTACTGGCCATGGCCACCGGCACCGGGAAAACCCGCACCATCATTGGCCTGATGTACCGCTTTCTGAAGGCCGAACGCTTCAAACGCATCCTCTTTCTGGTTGACCGCAGCGCCCTCGGCCAGCAGGCCATCGACGCGTTCAACGACACCACGCTGGAGCAGAACCACACCCTGGTGCAGATCTACGACATCAAAGAGCTGGGCGATATGGCCGCCGAGGCGGAAACCCGCGTCCAGGTCGCCACCGTTCAAGCAATGGTCAGCCGCATCTTCCGCTCGGATAACCCGCCGCCCGTGGGCGAGTTCGACTGCATCATCGTCGACGAAGCCCACCGGGGTTATACCCTCGACCAGGAAATGACCGAAGGCGAACTGGCCGTGCGTGATCACAGCCAATACCTCTCGCAGTACCGCCGCGTGCTCGACCACTTCGACGCCTGCCGCATTGGCCTCACCGCCACCCCAGCCAAACACACCAGCGAAATCTTCGGCAAACCGGTATTCACCTACAGCTATCGCGAAGCCGTGGCCGACGACTGGCTAGTGGATCACGAACCACCGATCCGCTACGAAACCCAACTCAGCAAGCACGGCATCCGCTTCGAGAAAGGCGAGTCGGTCAGCGTTATCAACACCCAGACCGGCGAAGTTGACGTAGCCGAGTTGGAAGACGAGCTCAGCTTCAACATCGAGTCGTTCAACCGCCGCGTGATCACCCCGGCCTTCGACAAGGTCATCTGTGATGAACTGGCCAAGGAGCTGGACCCGTTTGGCGAAGAGAAGACCATGATCTTCTGCGTCAACCAGGCCCATGCCGAGCGAGTCAAAAACCTGCTCGATGAAGCCTTCAAAGAAGCCTACGGCGAGCAGTACAACCAAGCCGCCGTGGAAATCATCACCGGCCAGAGCGACAAGGTTGAAACGCTGATTCGCCGCTACAAGAACGAGCCCACCCCCAATATCGCCATCACCGTCGACCTGCTCACCACCGGCATCGACGTGCCGAAAATCTGCAACCTGGTGTTTATGCGCCGGGTGCGCTCGCGCATCCTCTACGAGCAGATGAAAGGCCGTGCCACGCGCCGCTGCGACGACATCGGCAAAACCGTATTCCGCATCTACGACCCCGTCGACCTCTATGCCAGCCTGGAAGCGGTCGACACCATGAAGCCCCTGGTGAAGAACCCCAACATCAGCCTGGAGCAACTGGTCAGCGAACTCATCAGCGGAGCCAGCCATGATGCTCCTGGCAGCCAGGACGACAGCAGCCACGCCCATGACGTGCTCGACCAGCTAAGCCAGCGCGTGATGCGTATCCTGCGCAAAGCCCAGCACAAGGCCGAGGACAAACCCTCGCTAAAGAAAAAGCTCGATGAGCTGCAAGAAGTGTGGGGCGTTGAGCCGGCCAAGTTACATAAACACCTGCACGACCTTGGCCCACAGCAAGCGGCCAACTTCGTCCGCCAGCACAGCCAGCTGCTGAACCAAATGGCCGCCGTCAGCGCCCTGCTCGGCTCGGAGAACCACCCGGTTATTTCCACCCACAGCGACGAACTGTTGGTGCGCGAACAGAACTACGGGCAAAACCAGAAACCGGCCGACTACCTGGAAAGCTTCAACGACTTTATTCGCACCCAGCTCAACCAGTCCGCCGCCCTTGGCGTTGTGGTCAACCGCCCCCGCGACCTGACCCGCGAGCAACTGCGCGAAGTCCGCCTGCTGCTTGACCAACATGGTTTCAGCGAAGCCAGCCTGAAAAGCGCCTGGCGCAATCAGACCAACCAGGAAATCGCCGCCAGCATCATTGGCTACATCCGTCAGGCGGCCATCGGCGAAGCCCTGCTGCCCTTCGACCAACGCGTGGCCAAGGCCATGCAAGCCATCTACGCCCAGCAACCCTGGACGCCCGTGCAACGCAAATGGCTGGATCGCCTGGCCAAGCAACTGGTGCATGAAGTGGTCATCGACCCGCAGCAGGTCAACGATGCTTTCCGTAACGATGGCGGCCTCAAAGCCCTGGACCGCAACCTAGGCGGCAACCTGGACCGGGTATTGGAAGCCCTGAACGACAACCTGTGGTCGGCAGCGGGCTGAGCATTGACGCCTCGTGGATTTACCGACAGCAGGTGTCCTCGGTCCCAGGACAGCGGACACCTGCGCTCGAAGCCAGTTGCGCGCTGTATATGGGCAAACTGCTACGCCCACAGACTGCCAAACACACCGATCCGCTTATCATTACAGTGCCAAACCCCTTGCAAAACACTGCCGTGGTGCATAACCTCTCACGCAACACACCCGCCATGCCTATGGTTGCTTCGGCAGCTACGCACAAATTGAGCGGGTTTTTTATGTCCGATAGTTTTTCCGCATGAAGCCCTTCAGCAAGCCAGCCATTGATATTCCTGCGCAGCTGGCCCTGCTCAAACAGCGTGGGCTTACCATCCAGGATGAAGCCAAAGCGCACTGCTTTCTGGAGGCGGTCAGCTTCTTCCGCCTCACGCCCTACATGCGCCCATTCCAGCTTTCGGAAGATGCCGACCACGGTTTCAAGCCCGGCACGCGCCTGCAGGCACTCACCCGTCTGTATGACTTCGACCGTCGCCTGCGCCTGCTGGTCATGGATGCCATCGAGCGCATAGAAGTCGCGGCCAGGGCCGTTATTAGCAACCACATGGGGCCGCAATATGGCTCGCATTGGTATCTAGAACCAAAGTTCTTCCAGCGCAGCTATCGGCACCAGTCACTACTCGACAGCATCCGCAGCAAGCAGGACAAGGCATTCCAGGATCATCTGCGCGAATGCCAGCGCATCGACGCCCCCCAAGCGTCTGACGCCCGCAAAGAGCAGCTCAAGAGCATGCGCGCCAAGGAAAGCTACGCACGTCATTACGCCCTGACATATAACAGCCCCGAGCTAATGCCCGCCTGGGCAGCCATGGAAGAAATCACCCTGGGCGATCTCTCGCATCTGTTCAAAGGCCTGGCTCGCGACGCCGACAAAAAGGCCATCGCCAAACGTCTGAAGCTACCGGCCCCACTGCTGCAATCCTGGCTGCACACCCTGACCACCATCCGCAATATTTGCGCGCATCACGCACGCCTGTGGAACCGCGAGCTGGGTATTCGTCCCGAGCTACCCAGAACGTTTAATTTCCCCTGGCCGCAACACCTGCAACAACCCGGACAACATGCCCGCCTGTTCACCGTGCTGTGCATCCTCAACCTGCTGATGCGTCAGGTCAGCCCGCATACCAGTTGGGACGGGCGCCTGCACCACTTGCTGGCAGAGTTTCCAGAGACCAACCTACGGGCCATGGGTTTTCCGCCCGGCTGGCAGAACGACCCGTTCTGGCAAACACCCGACTAAGCCTCCCTATTTCCCTGTGAGCCGGATAGCAGATGTATTCGGCTCACGCCATGAGCCAATTAGAGATCCCCCATGACCAATTCCGACATCGTCCAGAAGCTCTGGAACCTCTGCGACGTGCTGCGCGACGACGGCATCAATTACAGCGACTACGTCACCGAGCTGGTCTTGCTGCTGTTTATCAAAATGGAATACGAGCAGGTTCAGAACAACGACAGCTTCGCCCACAAGCTGCCCGAGGGGGCACGCTGGCCCGATCTGGCCGGCAAATCCGGTCTTAACCTGCTCGACCACTACCGGCAGATGCTGCTGGATCTGGGCAAGAACAGCGACCCGCTGATCGCCGCCATCTATGCCGACGCGCAAACGCGCCTGAAAGAGCCGCGCCACCTGGAACAGTTGATCAAAAGCCTGGACGGCATCGACTGGTTCAGCGCCCGTCAGGATGGCCTCGGTGATCTCTACGAGGGCCTACTGGAAAAGAACGCCAGCGAAACCAAATCCGGCGCTGGCCAGTACTTCACCCCGCGCCCGCTGATCGACAGCATCATCCGCTGCATCAAGCCGCAACCCGGTGAAACCATCCAGGACCCGGCCGCCGGCACCGCAGGCTTTCTGATTGCCGCCGACGCCTATATCAAGCGCCACACCGACGACCTCTATGACCTCGATGAGAAAGTCCGCAGCTTCCAGCGCAACAAGGCCTTTGTCGGCATCGAACTGGTGCCCGGCACCCGCCGCTTGGCGCTGATGAATACCCTGCTGCACGGCATGGAAGGCGACGAAGAAGGCGTGGTGCACCTAGGCAACGCCCTTGGCCAAAGCGGGGCCAACCTGCCCAAGGTGGACGTGATTCTCTCCAACCCGCCCTTTGGCACGGCCAAAGGCGGTGGCGGCCCGACCCGTGACGACCTCACCTACAAAACCAGCAACAAGCAGCTAGCCTTCCTGCAGCATATCTATCGCGGCCTCAAGCCCGGCGGCCGCGCCGCCGTGGTCCTGCCGGACAACGTACTGTTCGAGGCCGGCGTCGGCACCGAGGTACGCCGCGACCTGATGGACAAGTGCAACCTGCACACAATCTTGCGCCTGCCCACCGGCATCTTCTACGCCCAGGGCGTCAAAACCAATGTGCTGTTCTTCCAGAAAGGCAGCACCGCCAACCCACGCCAGGAACAAGGCTGCACCCAGCGCGTATGGGTCTATGACCTGCGCAGCAATATGCCCAGCTTTGGCAAGCGCACCCCCTTTGGCGCGCAGCACCTCAAACCCTTCGAGGACGCCTACGGGGATGACCCGAACGGCAACAGCCCGCGTGCCGAGAATGTGGAAGGGATTGGCGAGCTGAGCCGCTTCCGCGTGTTTACCCGCGAGCAGATACGTGAGCGTGGCAACTCCCTGGATATCAACTGGCTAAAGGATGCCGACAGCCTGGACGCCGCCGAACTCCCTGCCCCGGAAGTGCTGGCCGGTGAGGCCATGGCCGAACTGACCGAGGCGCTGCATGAGCTGGAAGAACTGATGAAGGCGCTGGGTGCTGGGGATGAAGTGGCGGCGCAGAAGCAGTTGATGGCGGAGGTGATGGGGTTGGCGGTGGTTCAGGAGGCTGGGGATGAGTGAGTTGCCGAATGGCTGGGAACGCGCTGAGATTGGCGATCTGTGCAACCTGATCAATGGCCGCGCATTCAAACCTCAAGAGTGGTCAGACTCCGGTTTACCAATTATCAGGATTCAAAACCTGAACAATCCGGCTTCAAAGTTCAACCATTTCTCGGGAGATTTTGACGCAAAGCACCATGTTAAAAATGGCGATCTACTGTTTGCTTGGTCCGGCACACCAGGCACCTCTTTTGGCGCGCATATTTGGCATGGCGGCGATGCCGTTCTGAATCAGCACATCTTCAAGATTGAGTTTTCGGAACGAGAGACTAACCGTGGATTTCTTCGTTACGCGATTAATCAGAAGTTGGATGAGCTAATCAGCTCGGCTCAAGGCGGGGTAGGCCTTCGCCATGTAACCAAGGGGACTTTCGAGAAAACAGAGATTTCCTTTCCGCCACTCGCCGAACAAACCCGCATCGCCCAAAAACTCGATGAACTGCTGGCCCAGGTCGACACCCTCAAAGCCCGCATCGACGCCATCCCCGCCCTACTCAAACGCTTCCGCCAATCCGTCCTCGCCGCCGCCGTTTCCGGGCGGTTGACGGAGGAGTGGCGAGAGGAAAAGCCCGGCGACCTTGGTGTTGTACTAAACCCAAAGGCAAAAGCTCTTGGTATGGAAGAGTTAGCTGCCGCCGAGGAGCTATTGACGGAGCCACTGCCCACTTTCTGGAAGAAATACGCTTTGGAACAACTTGTTGAGCCTGACCGGGGCATTCCATACGGAATTGTTCAAACAGGTAGTGCTGTTGAAAAGGGTATTCCTACCGTTAGATGTGGGGACGTTAAAAACCTATTTATTGATACCTCAGGCCTGAAAATAGTTTCAGCTGAGATTGAGCATGAGTACAAAAGAACTCGACTCAAAGGTGGTGAAGTATTGCTGGCGATTCGCGGCTCCGTCGGTAATGTTGGTGTTGTTCCTGTATCGCTGCGTGACTGCAATATTAGTCGTGAATTAGCAATGATTCCGACACTTCCATCAGTAGTGCCGTTCTATCTGGCGTGTCTTCTTCAGAGCCCGCTTGGGCAGCGCTTACTTGTTGGCAAGGTCCGTGGTGTGGCACAAAAGGGCATTAATTTGGCCGATGTGAGGAGACTGCCAGTTGCTTTACCACCATACGAAGAACAAACCGAAATAGTCCGCCGCGTAGAACAACTCTTTGCCTTCGCCGACCAACTGGAAGCCAAAGTCGCCTCGGCCAAAAGCCGAATCGACCATCTGACTCAAAGCGTCTTGGCCAAAGCCTTCCGTGGCGAATTGGTGCCGCAAGACCCGAACGACGAACCGGCCAGCGTGCTGTTGGAACGCATCAAAACCCAGCGCGCCGCCGCGCCCAAGGCCAGGCGCGGTAGAAAGGCATCGGCATAAACGCACGATTCAGCCGCTAACGCAGGAGCTGCCGCATGAACCCCAAGGACTGGATTGATTTGCTGCAGCGCCTGTTTGCCTGGCTCAGTGAGCGGCGCAACCCGGTACGCCAGCAGGCAGCACGCGTACTGGCGACCTTCGAAGCCCATGGCGTGGCCCGCACTGAGATCAATGCCCTGCTGCCGGAAGCGCTACAGCTAAGTGCCTACCAATGGTCGAATGCCGATCAGCTCAAGCTGGCCTTGCGCCAGGCACATCTGGATTGGCTCATCCAGCATTTCGCGCTCGAAGAGGGCTGGCTGACCGGGCAAAGCGATTCGGCCCACCAGCACCTCTTTAGCTACAAAGCGCCGGGGGAGCTGCATCAATGGTTTCAGGAGCAGCGCACACCTGAGGCCGACTTCGAATTCAAACTGCATCTGCTAACACCCAACGACCAAGAAATCGGGCCGGGCTCGGAAGGCTATTACGCTCTGATTCTGGAGCGACTGGCTGAAGACCGTTCGGCATGCAGACGCTTTTACCACCTCACCGAAGGCGGCCACTTCGAGAATCGGCCCTGCCTGACTCATCTTCTGCAGGTTTTGGCAATTGCCCATCACCATGGTGCCATCATGCGCCGCTCGCAGCTGGATGCAGCTTCCCTGTATCAACTGAGCCACCATAAAGGGCTTATCCCCAACTGGCTGGACAGATGCCGCCCTCACCCCCTGGAAGCCGACCATGAGCTATGGCCACACTACTCCGGGCACTCCCCATGGCTAGATGAACTGCGCGCTGACGCCGAGCAGGGGCTCTGTGGTGCCCAGCTGATTGAGGTCGTTGAGAAGATTCGTACGGATATTCAACGTTTCTCGCGATAGCCCGGCACGCGACACAATGACAATAGCGTTTCTGAGGTACAAAAAACGGTACGCTAGCGGTACAGCCCCTAGCTTTTTCAGGTTTCGCAAAGTTTCGTTCAAGCACTGTAACGACGCTGCCTTCAGCTTATTTTACTTGCACCAAGCTATTTACGGTTTTGCTGGGCTTGAGGCGCTTCCAGGCAACTCATAATCCCTTGGTCCCAGGTTCAAGTCCTGGTGGGCCCACCAATCTCCCAGCTCGCCTCTTTCAAATCGGCCCATGGCAGAACTATTGCCGTGGCGTTGCCGCACATCTCAGGCCCCACCACATTTGACCCACACACATATCCCTCCGCTTTTCTTCTTCCGAATCTGAATCGCCCCCTGCCTTTACAAATCACCCACACAACCCCCAACTTTCGATAGGTTCCCCTCTCCCCCTCCCCGTCCTTAACTAGTCCCCTTGCATGGCGTGCCATGCCGGCGGGTGCTGCCCGCCTCCAAACAACAACAAAGACACACCCGTTTCCGGAGCGTGCATCATGAGGTTTTCTGTTCCGTCGCTGTCCCTGTTAACCGCTCTCGCCGCCACCTTGGTCCTGTCTGGCTGTGCCGCTCTGTATCCGCCGTTGGGCTGGACGCTGGGTGCCTATGCCAAAGGCGAGGTGGTGCCTTATGTGCTCGACGAAAACGATGCCAACGTATCGGCTTGTGGCACCGGCAACGGTCTGACGCAGCTGATGGCGTCCTTTGGTCGAGTGGTGAAAAGCCCGGATTACGTGCTGTTTTATACCGATCTGCTGACCGGCCTGTGCGCCGAGGAGCAGGCCTACGAGGCCGATCTGCGCCACTGGCGCGCGCGTCAGCAGGGCCAGTCGGTGATCGCCCGTGACGAATTGCTGCAGGCGCAGCGTTGGCACGCGCTGGCGGCCGAGCGCCGTATGAAAGCGGTCGGTGCCCTTACCCGCCGTTACGGCGAACTCGATGAGCGCTACTGCCCGCGCCTGCGCACTCGTGATGACGAACTGACGTATATGGTCGGTTTGGTGACGGTGTTGCAGGCGGTGCGCAGTGATCTGCTGTCCGGCGCGCAGGTGGGCGTGCCGCGCGATCTGGCGATGCAGGCGATGCGTTCCTCAACCTGTCTCGACAACGAAAAATGGTGGGGCGTGCCGCAGGCGATTCGCGCCACGGTGTGGTCGTTCGTGCCGGGCAGTGCGCCGGACGGCGCCGACATTTGGCAGGCCTACCGCCAAGCGGGCGCGGTGGCCGCACGCCATGGCGCCACGCTGCCGCTGACGCTGTTCGCGTTGGGTGCGGGCAACCAGGGCCGTGACAACGAGCTGCGTGAAGCGCTGCGCCAAGCCGCCGCCATCCGTGCTGCCGAGGTGGCGCCGCCGGAGCCCTACGCGCTGGTGGATTTCATCTCCCGTGGCCAGCTGCTGTACCTGTCTGACCAAATTTGGATTGAACAAACCGGCGCGCGGACGCCAGCCGGTGCCCTGGGCACCTTCCCCGGCGAGAGCCGCCGCCCGGCCGCCAACATCCAAGGATTGCTGTAACCGTCGCCAGACTTTTGCCACTCATCAGAACAAGAAGGTGAAACACATGCTGAAGAAACTGACCCACGCCGCCCTGCTTACCGGTGCTCTGGCGTTCTCTAACGGCGCCGCCGCCATGGTTGATCGGACCCTGTGCGTGTTCGACGTCGTAGGCGCCAACGGCGATACCTACCAGATGATGAAACAGTACGTGCTGGCTGCCCAACAATGGGGTGTGAACTTCAAGCTCAAGCCGTACACCGACGAAGCGCTGGCCAAGGGCGACTTCATGGCCGGCCACTGTGACGCGGTGGAGCTGTTCGGCATCGCCACCCGCAGCATTCTCAAATTCCCAGGATCGCTGGACATGATGGCGGCGCTGCCCACCTACGACGGCCTCAACACCGCCATCGCTGCGCTGTCAGCGCCGAACGCGGCGCCGCTGATGAAGGACGGCAAATACGAAAACGCCGGCATCATTCCTGGCGGCAAGGTGTACTTGTTCTCGCACGATCGCAACACGCTGGACGACTGGGAAAAGCTGGCCGGCAAGCGCATCACGGTGATTTCAGAGGATGAGCAGGCGGTAGAGATGATCAAATACGTCGGCGGCACCGTGATGCCGGCGTCGGTGAGCACCTTTGCCGGCATGTTCAACAGCAAGAGCGCCGACCTGTCCTACGCTCCGGGCTTCGCTTACCAAGCGCTGGAAATGTACAAAGGCTTGGGCGAGAACGGCGGCATCCTGCGCTACAACCTCGGCATCCTCACCTTCCAGGTGACGCTGCACCACGACCGCTTCCCGGCAGAATTCGCCCAGCAATCACGCACCTGGGTTTACGACAACATGTGGGACGTGGGCATGCGCGTGGTGGAACAAGCCGAAGCGGCGATTCCCACCAAGTACTGGGTGGACCTGAGCGCCGACAAGGAAGCGCGTTACAACAGCATGTTCTCTGACGTGCGTCAGCGCCTCTATGACGCCGACAAGGTCTATTCGCGCCGCATGCAGACCATGTTGAAAACCATCCGTTGCCGTGAACTGCCCGACAACGCCGAGTGCACCCGCGATACCGAAGGCGGCCCGGCGATCTGAGCCCGCGGCCCCGCTGCCAACACAGCGGGGCCGATCTTCTTTCCTGTCCCTTGTTTGCCAGGATTTTTCCGATGCTAGCTACCCATCAGGCTCACGCCTCCGCGAGCGGCCAGGCGGCGCCGCGCTCGCAATCCCTGTGGTCGGTGCTGCCCGCCTCGCTGATTTTGTTGTTGGCGATTATTTTCGGCACCAGTTCCTACCTGCACTCCCAGCTACTGTCATTCGGACAGAGCATGTGGAACGACTACGGCATGCTGCGCCACGCGATGCCGGCCCCCACCTGTGATGCGCACTTCGATATCGAGCAGCGCATTGCCGACCAAATCGCCCGCGCCGAAGCGCAGGCCGCCGACAGCATCCTGCCGTTCCGAGCGCCGAACCCGGACAGCATTCGCCGTTCGCTGCAGGCGCAGCAGGTGCAGTGCGCCGAACAACACCTGGCCTATGCCCACAACCAACAGCTGCGGCAATCCTCGCTGCTGGTGGCCTACAGCAGCGTCGAAGCCGCAGTGGGTGAAGTGGCAGTGATGGGCTTGGATGCGCAGAAGTACCTGCTGGTGGGCGTGATTTTGCTATGTGCGCTGGTCGGTACGCTGCAACACAGCCACATTTCGCTGCGCGCCATCCGTACCCAGCGCGATGCCCAGGTGTCTGCACTGTTTCAACTGTTCGGCAACCTGTTGCTGCTGCTCAGCGCGGTGCGCTGGCGCGCCATTGCCATGGACTCCGGCGACAGCGCGTCGCCTTGGGTGCACTGGCTCTGGATTGTCGGCTTCAGTGCTCTGACCCTGGTCAGCGTGGTCCAGATGTTGCGTCGTGACCGACAGCTGCCCAGTGGCGGCAACTGGCTCGGTGCGCTGCTGACGATCCCGGTTTACGCCTATATGGCGCTGATCTCTGGTCTCTACTTCCTGCTGGCAGAGCACTATCAGGCCGGCATGGCGGTGCAGCTGATCAAGATGGTCAAGCACGCCGACCTGTACATCAACGTGGCGCTGTACGTGTGGGTCGGGATGCTGCTGAAGCAAACGCGGCTGGCGCACCTGGTGTTCGACGCCATCCGTCCGTGGAAACTGGCACCGGAGCTGATCACCATTGTGGTGGTGCTACTGGCCGCACTGCCCACCGCCTTTACCGGCGCGTCCGGGATTTTCCTGATCGCCGTCGGCGGTCTGATCTACCACGAGATCCGCATGAGCGGCGCCCGGCGTCCGCTGGCATTCGCGGCGACGGCGATGTCCGGCAGCATGGGTGTGGTACTCAACCCCTGCCTGATGGTGGTGATCATTGCCTCGCTGAACAAGCAGGTGACCACAACGCAACTGTTCGACAGCGGCCACAACGTGTTCCTGCTCACCGCGGTGCTGTTCTCCGCCATGGTGCTGCTGACCCGGCGCAATCCGCTCAGCTGTGCCCCGGCCCGAGAAGCATTGCCGGCATCGCTGAAAGCACTGATTCCGCTGCTGCCCTACGTGGTCATCGCCACCGTCAGCATCACGTTCTTCCACTTCGTGCTGAACCAGCGTTTCAACGAGTTCTCAGCGCCGACCATTCTGCCGGTGACGCTGATCCTGCTGCTCGGCTATGACGTTTGGAGCCGCAAGCGCCAGCCGCAACCGGCTGCGCCGGCGGCGGGCGAGGTCGCTCCGATGGCGCCGGCCAGCGGCGGCTTCTGGCAGCGGCTGATCGCTGGCACCGCAGAATCCAGTATCCACATCGGCGCACTGCTGATGTTGATGGCGCTGTCCGTGGTACTCGGCGGCGTGCTGGAGCGTGCCGGCGTGATGGAGCTGTTCCCCACCGACTTCAGCTCGATATGGATGGCAATGACCATGCTGGTGGCGGTGCTGGTGGTGATCGGCATGTTCATGGACCCCTACGGCGCCATTATTTTGGTGTCCGCCACCATCGCCAGCATCGCCTACCAGAGCGGCATCGATCCGGTGCACTTCTGGATGGTGGTGCTGGTGGCGTTCGAACTGGGTTACCTGACGCCGCCGATTGCGCTCAACCAGATTCTCACCCGCCAAGTGATTGGCGATGACGAGATGGACCTGACCCACGCCGAGAGCCGCGCCGAGCAAACCTGGTGGCGCCGCCATGAGCGGTTGGTGATGCCGGTGACGGTAATGGCCATCGCCCTGTTACTCGTAGCTTACGTCCCCCTGGCGGTTGGGTACTGAGCTACGTTGCCGCGCCTGACGGACACCCGGTCAGGCGCGGCTTTTTTCTGCAACGATCAAAACCCGCTGCCCATGCTTTCTTCCCCGCACGCTCCCGTGCACCATGCCGGCAACCCTCCTCCCCTGTTGCCGGAGCCGCTGATGCTGAAAGTGATTGCCCAAGATTTCATCCACCCGCAGCACATCGAGCAGGTGATGCCGCTGTACCAAGAGTTGGTGGCACTGACCCGGCAAGAACCGCACTGCCTGTCCTACGAGCTGTTTACCAATCAGAAAGACGCCGGGCACTTTATCTTTGTCGAGCTGTGGCCGGACCGCGCAGCCCTCGACGCCCATTGCGCCACCGAGCATTTCCAGCGGCTGGTACCGCAGATCGACCGCTGGCAACGGGCGCCCGGCACCTACCTGCTGATGGACCCCGTGTTCGACGCCTGACCTTATTAACGTGCCCTTAGAACCAAAAAAACGCCGCTGTTCAGCGGCGTTTTTTTGTTCCATTAGACACCCGATTTTTACAACAACTGCAGCTCCCGCGCGCGCGCCACCGCCTGGGTACGCGAGGTCACATCCAGCTTGCGGTACACGTTGTGCAGGTGCCATTTCACCGTGCCTTCCGAAATGTGCAGCAGGCGCCCAATCTCGCCATTGCGTTGACCGCTGGCCAGATGGGTGAGGATGTGTTGTTCCTGACTGGTGAGCAGATCATTGCCGCTCGGTTCCGGGCCCTCCAGCAACTGTGCCAGCAGTGCCGCCACCGGCGCCGACACACTGCCGTCGTCAGCCAACCGGCGCAGCAGCGGCTGCAAGCTGGTTTCGTTGCGCAGCCATTGCAACCCGCCGTGCCCAGCCACCTGCTCCAGCGCTTGCTGCAATGAGGTGAGCGCCGCACCGGCCTGCCCGCGCCGCTGAGCGGTGACCGCCGCCGTCACCAAGACCGACAGCCGTCCCACTTCTGCGCCGCGCGGCAACGCCGCCGGACGGCCACTGCCGGGCATCCGTTGGCGTACACATTGGGCACGCAGCGTCAGCAACCGGCTTTCGCAGCGGTTCGGCAGCGTCAGCGGTTCATTGCAGAGTCCGCGATAACGGCGCTCCACTTGCAGTTGCCACGGCAACCGCTCCAGGCCGCGCTGGGCCGCGGTGGCCAAGCCTTGCTGGAATACCGGCTGGGGGTCGGCGCCGTCCCACAACGCCAGCCCAACCTGGGCGCTGTACCACAGCGCCAGCACGTCCACGGTGGCGTGCAGTTCCAGCCCCGGGCGCACCTTGGCCAACGCCGAGCGCGCCGCCTCACCATCGCCTTGGGCCAGCAATGCCACGGCCCGCAAAATCAGCACCTGCTCGAGCATGTCCTGTTGATCGGCCGGCAACGGCGCATCGTGGTGGAGCAGCGCGGCGGTTTCCGCCAACGCACTGAGGTAGTCCTCCTGCGCCAGTCGCACCATGGCCTGCAACAGCGCCACCCAGCCGAGGCCATAACCGGAGTTTTCCTGGCGGAACAATTGCCGCGCGCGGTCAAGTCGCTGCAGGGCAACACTGGCGTGACCTTGATGCAGCAGCGCAAAGGCTGACACACACAGCACGGTGCCGGTTTCCATGGCGCCCGCCTCCTGCCAGCGGGTCAGCCACGCTTCACTCAGCCGCGCCGCGTCCTGCAGCGCATCAGCCAGCGCCGCGTTAACGCAGCGCTGGGCTTCCAATTGCGATTGCAGCACCGGCACCGTGCGGCTGGCCGGCTGCCGCGACGCCACCTCGGCCAACGCCTGCTCCGACTCTTGCACGCGGTTGGTGAACGCCAGCGACCAGGCTGACAGCACGCCGAGCTGCGGCACCTGCTGCCGGGCCGATGCCGGCAAGCGATTGATCCATGACAACAGCCGCTGGTGATCACCACGGCGCCGCACCAACTCATGACCGTACTCCGCCATCAGCGTGGCGGCCTGAGCATAGTCCTGCGCCAGCAGCGCATAGTGAACCGCTTCTTCCATGCGGCCCTGCTGCTGGAACAAACGCATAGCGCGGCGGTAACACATGGCGGCTTGTTCGGGATGGTTGCGTCGCAGCCGCTGGCGCAGGAAGGTGCGCAGCGGCGCCAGCAGACGATAGCTGCCGCCATGGTCCGGCAGCGGTTGCAGGAATAGATTACGGCGGCGCAGCGCTTCCAGCAGCGGGCCACTGCCACTGCGGCCGCGCACGGCGTCGAGCTGGGCGGCGGACACGGCGTCCAGCAGCGCCGCCAGCGTCAGCAACTGGCGTTCTTCGGCGCTGCAACTGCGTTGCAGCAGCGTTTCAAAATAGTGCTCCAGCAATGACGGCAGCTGTTGCTGCAAGGCATCGATGTTGTGCAGCCGGCCGGCTTGCAGCTCACGCAGGCCGTACATCAGCGGCAACGGCCAGCCTTCCAACTGCTGGCGCAGTTGCTGCCAACCGGCGCGCTCGGGGGCCGCCAAGGTGGCCGGCAGCAACTCTGCCAGCTCACGCTCGCTGATGGTCAACTGTGCACCTTCCAGTCGTTGCAGCTGACCGTCGAATACCCAGCTGGCAAGCGGCAGCGCCGGCTCGCTGCGGGCCGCCATTACCAGCGACCACGCTAACGGCCGCAGCACTAGCAACTGCTCCACCAGTGTCAGCGCCGCGCGGTTGCGCAGCACATCAAGATTGTCGAGGAACAGCACCTGGCGCGGTGTCTGCTGAGCGTGGCGCTCTAGCAGTTGCTCCAATGTGCCGGTGCCGTCGCTGCCGAGCGCTTGATGCAGCGCTTGCAGCAAGGTGGGCGGATGGTTGTCCGCCGCAGTGAGGGTGAGCCACGCCACCGGTTCGCCATGGCGGCGATACCACTGGTAGCCGCAGCGCATCAGTGCGGTCTTGCCGTAACCGGGAGGCGCTACCACCAGCGTGAGCGGGGTGGCGGCATGGGACCAACCTCCCGGCAGCGCAACGGTGCGCGCGAACAGAGTACCGCCTTGCGGCGGCGCCATCCTCGCGCGCTGTGCCAGCCGCGTCATCGGCAGTTGGGTTGTCATGGAAACTCCTGCTGGGCCACTGCGTTATCGTTGTTATGTGTGACACACCGGCAACCGCCCACCCAAGGGCGGCGCTGCCCTTGGGGTTATAACTGCATCATTTGCGCCCGGCCATCACCCGGTTGCCTGATTCGCGGCTCATTGCGACAGCGTACCGGCCGCTTCGATGAAGGCGGGCATACCACTGCGCTGGCTGGCCGCGGCCGCCAATTTACGCTCGCCGGGCGAGGCATAGTCACGGTCCCAGGCGATCACTTTCGGCGTCATCAGGCGGTGCCACAGCGGCGGCAGCAGTGCCACGATGATGGTGGTCAGGTAGCCGCCAATCATCATGGGGGCATCCGGGAACGGCCGCAGGTCTTGGTACGGCACCTCCCCTTGAGCGTGGTGGTGCGAGTGACGGGTCAGGTTGAACATGGTCCAGGAGCTGACCCGGCGGTTGGTGTTCCAAGAATGGCGCGGCTGCACCGGCGTGGACGGGTCACGCACGATACCGTAGTGCTCCATGTAGTTGACGATTTCCAGCAGCGACTTGCCCCACAATGCGCAGGCAGTGAAGTACAGCGCCGCGGTCCAGCCGCCCAGCGCCCAGGCCGCCGCCACCAGCAACAGGCTCATGAAGTGGCCGCGCAGGAACGCATTGCTCACCGACCACAGCCCCTTGTTGACGCGCACCAGCCGCGCTTTCTCAATACGCCAGGCGCTGACGTTGCCTTTCCAGGTGGAGGCCAGCACGTGGTAGTAGACGTTGCGGCCGCGCGGCGCGGTGGCCGGGTCGTCGATGGTGGCCACGTAGCGGTGGTGGCCGTACACATGCTCGATGGAAAAAATGGTGTCGAAACTGAACGCCAGCAGCCAACGGCCGATCAGCATCGACACTTTGTCCCAGGTACGGTGGGTTAATTCGTGGGCGGTGACGGTGCCGATGATGCCGATCATCAAGCCGGTGAGCAGTACGCCGAACAGATGATGCAGCCAGGTGTTGGCCGCCCGCGCGGCAAGCACGTCATAGCCGCTGACCGCACCGATCCAAGCGCCGAAGCCGAACGGGTCGGTGCCAAGCATGCTCCACACCGACACAAAGGTGATCAGCGCCATCAGCGGCAGCGCCAGCCACAACTGCACCGTCAACACGCCGGGCAAATTGAATTCCGGCGTGGTGGTGTCGTCACCCAGCAGCGCGTCGCCCAGCACATAGAACAGCACGATGGCGACGAACCCGGCGATGATCCAGTTGCCGCCCGCCAGCAGGGCCAACACGCTGGCCAGGCCGATGCCGTGGAACAGGAAATACTTCAGGTAATGCAGCAGTTTCATGACAGACCTCGTGATTGTTGTTGGAGTGGTCGGGGTTACACCGCTGCAGCCAGCGGTTGCGTCAGGAAGCGGTCGGCATGGATACGCGCAGGATCAATTCCCTGCTGCCGCAGCACGTCACTGGCGGCATCCACCATCACCGGTGGGCCACACAGGTAGGCGTCGGTGTCGGCCGACACTGCGCCGAAGTGTTCGGTAATTAGGCCGCGGGCGCCGGTCCAATCGTCATCACCGGGCTCGGACAACACCGGCAGCACACTGAACGCGGCCGGCCATTGGCGAGCCAGTTGCTCCAGTTCATCAAGCAGGTACAAATCCTGTTGACGGCGGGCGCCGAACAGCACCCGCACCGGGCGCGCCAACCCTTGGGCAGCAGCGTCCTGCAAGATGGCCCGGATCGGCGCCAGACCGCTGCCACCGGCCACCATCAGCAACGGGCCGGTGCCGGGATGCAGATGGAAGTCGCCCAGCGGGCCGCGCAGCGACACCGCCTCGCCGACCAACTGCTGGTCATTGATATGCGCCGAGAACAGGCCGCCGGGCACGCGGCGCACAAAAAATTCCGCGATGCCGTCATGGCTCGGCGCGGTCGCGAATGAGTAGTTGCGGGCGACGCCGGGCAGCGACGCCACCGACAGCTCCACATACTGGCCGGCGAGATAACGCAGGCTGTCATCCAGCCGCACCCGCAGCAGCATGATGTCGTGGGTCAGCCGCTGCTGTGCCAGCACCCGGCCACCGACCTGCTGGGCAGCCGCCAGCGGCCGGTCGAGCACCGCCTCGACGCGAATCTCACCGAGCGGCACCGACTGGCAGGCGAGGATGTAACCCTGCTGCATTTCCTGTTCCGACAGCACATAGCTGAAGTCGGTGAGCTGGCGCACTTTGCCGTCCACCAACTTGCATTTGCAGGTACCGCAGCCGCCCACGCGGCAGCTGTAGGGCATATCCAGACCGGCCCGCAAGCCGGCCTGCAGCAACGTTTCGCGCGCCGCCACCGGCACCGCATGTTGGTTGACCCAGGCACTGTGATTTTTGTTTTTCTTGAACCAGCTGAACATGGTCTGCTCCCGGTTGGCATGAGGGCCGCACTGGCCATGGATGCACCTTAGGAAGCCGGCGGCAGCAGAAACAGGTCACCGCATGACAACTGGGGGTCATTTGTGGACACTAGTGCCTGCACGCCCAGTTACCGGGAGAAACGGGAATGTCGCTGACAATTGTGTTGCCCAGCCTGTACTTGCAGCAGCTCGGTGAATTGGTGGACAGCCTGGGTGGTGATTTCGATCGCTGCTTGGCGGCAGCCGGATTGCAGCGGTCACAGCTGGACACCGCGCTGCTGCGACTACCTTGGCGGGCGTTCCAGCAGCTGGTGGAGCAATCGCTGAGCCACAGCGGCCGTGCCGATCTGGGGCTGCTGCTGGGCGAGCGGCTGCCGGTGCAGACCCACGGCGTGCTCGGCTATGCGGCGATGAACGCCACCACCCTGCGCGATGCCATTGATCTGCTGGTGACCTTCCTGCGGGTGCGTATCACGCTGCTGGCGCTGACACCGGAACCGCACGCTGACGGTCTGCGCTTGCAGCTGACCGCGGCGGTGCCGCTGGGCGCCACCGAGCGCTTTCTCGCTGAAGCGGTGTTGTTGGCGATCAAACACATTTTCGACTTCATCACCCGCGATCACGATGCGGTAACGGCGGTGGCGTTCGACTGCGCCGCACCAGACAACCTAGCGCTGGCGCAGACGCTGTTCCGCGTTCCGGTGCATGACCAGGCCAGCTGGACCGGTTTGGTGTTGGACCGCAGCCGGCTCGATGTGCCACTGCGGCTGGCCGACCCGATGGCGTTCGAAAGCGCCCAGGCGCTGTGCCGCCAGACGCTGGAGCAACTGAGTGCTGATGACCGCCTCGGCCAACGCATCCGCCGCTATCTGCTGGAGCGCCAAGGCCGATTCCCGACGCTGGAGGAAGTGTGCCGCCAGTTGCACATGACGCCACGCACGCTGCACCGGCATCTGGCCGCCGAGGGCACTTCGTTCAAGCAACTGAGTGATGACCTACGCCACATGCTGGCGGTGGAGCACCTGCGCAGCGGCCGGGTGCCGCTGCAGGAATTGGCGTACCTGCTCGGTTACAGCGACATGGCTAATTTCCGCCGGGCATTCCGGCGCTGGGAAGGCGTGCCGCCATCGGAATTCCTCGCGGCACTGCAACGCGACAGCTGATCAGCGTTCCTCGGGCAGCGGCACGAAGCCCACATCGCGCACGCTGAGTGCGGCACCATCCGCGCCCTGCACGGTCAGCGTACGCACCGGACTGCCCTGCTCACGGTCCACCATCACCATGCCGTCGCCGCAGCCGTTCCAGCGTTCACTCCACTGGCGCAGCGCGGTGATCACCACGAACAGGTCGCGTCCCTTGTCGGTGAGCCGGTATTCATAACGAGTGCCGTGCTCGCCGGCATCGACCTTGGTGAGGATGTCCGCCGCCACCAAGCGTGCCAGCCGTTCACAGAGAATATTGCGTGCGATGCCAAGCCGGCGCTGGAAATCGACAAAACGGCGCGTGCCCTGCATCGCTTCCTTCACCAACATCAACGACCAGCTGTCGCCGACCTGGTCCAAGGCATCGGCCACGGTGCACTCCAGAGCCTCAAAGCGTTTGCGGGACACGGCGGGTCTCCAAGCGTGGTACGGAACGTCAAAGTCTAGCCAGATTCGGTTGCACAACAAAACTGGAATGGATTACGGTTGCATCTCGCAACCAAATCCAACCGCCGGAGTGACCCATGAGCCGTTCGCTGGAC
The DNA here is from genome assembly GCF_041102775.1 of Alcanivorax sp. REN37. Taxonomy (NCBI): domain Bacteria; kingdom Pseudomonadati; phylum Pseudomonadota; class Gammaproteobacteria; order Oceanospirillales; family Alcanivoracaceae; genus Isoalcanivorax; species Isoalcanivorax beigongshangi. Next base: position 766,783 of record NZ_JBGCUO010000001.1, on the reverse strand, counting down.
CCGCTGTTCCGCCCGTTCCAATGCAAGTCGCTGCAACTGCGCAACCGCGTGGCGATGGCGCCGATGACGCGCAACTTTTCTCCCAACCACGTGCCGGACCAAGCGGTGGTGGACTACTACCGCCGCCGCGCCGAAGGCGAGGTGGGGCTGATCATTACCGAGGGCACCACCATCGACCGGCCGTCGGCGAACGGCTATCCGCAGGTGCCCTCGTTTCACGGTGACGCGGCCCTGGCGGGCTGGAAACAGGTGGTGGACGCGGTGCACGGCGCCGGCGGCGCCATCATTCCGCAGCTGTGGCACGTGGGCGCGGTGCGTCGTGCCGGCGTCACGCCCTACCCGGACGCCGCCGCGCAATCGCCGTCAGGACTGTTCAAGCCAGGTCGCAACAACGGCGAGGCGATGACCGAGCAGGAAATCGACGCCACTGTGCAGGCATTTGCCGATGCCGCGCTGGCCGCCAAACAGATCGGCTTCGATGGCGTTGAGCTGCACGGTGCTCACGGCTATTTGATCGATCAATTCTTCTGGGACGGTACCAACCAGCGCACTGACCGCTTCGGCGGCGATGCGCTGGCGCGCACTCGTTTCGCCACCGACATCGTGCGCGCAGTGCGCGCAGCGGTCGGCCCCGAGTTCGCCATCGTGCTGCGCTACTCTCAATGGAAACAGCAGGATTACGCCGCCCGTCTGGCCGAAACGCCGCAGCAGCTGGAGCAATTCCTGACGCCGCTGGTGGATGCCGGGGTGGATGTGTTCCACGCTTCCACGCGCCGTTTCTGGGTGCCAGAGTTTGACGGCTCGGAACTGAACCTGGCCGGTTGGACCCGCAAGCTCACCGGGCAGCCGACCATTTCGGTGGGCAGCGTCGGTCTCGACGATGATTTCATCGGCCACGACAACAGCGGTATGGGCGGCACTGCCAAGCCGGTCGGCATCGACGCGCTGCTGGAGCGCATGGCCGCCGACGAATTCGATTTGATCGCCATCGGCCGTGCGCTGCTGCAAGACCCGCAATGGCTGCAGAAGATCCGCGACGGCCGTGACGAGGAGATCAATGTGTTCACCAAGGACGCCCTGTCCTCGTTGAGCTGATGCGTGTCCGGCACCGCCACCTGCGGTGCCGGACCCATAACATTTCGGCACCTTCGTCTTAATAACTGCAACAAGAATCCAACACAGGCACCGGTCTCGCAGTGGGATATTCGTACCAAATCTGTCCACACGAATAACCACAACAAAAAAGGATGCGAGGCATGTCCATCTCGACCCTCCTACGGGAGCGGGCCGCGTTGCCGTGGCTGCTGCTCGGCGTATTGTGTTTGTCCCTCAGTGCCTGCGGCGGCAGCAGCAGTGGCAGCGCCCGGCCCGCCACCGGCGGCCCGGAACAGCCCGGCGTCACCGAACCAGAACTGCCCGGCGATGATGACGATGATGACGATGGCGGTGACGGCGGCGAAGGCGGCAATCCCCCGGTGGCGCAGCGGCCCGCCGGCCGCTATCAATTCGCCAACGCCTGCTACCGAGTGGCCAGCAGCGATGGCCGCTACTTGAGCGCCAATCCCTCAAAAAGCCGCTACGACCTCACGGATAACCCCCAACACGCCAGCCCGTTCTACTTCAAACCGGCAGCGCTGGGTGAGTATCTGCTGCTGTCTGACTACCAACGCAATGCCGGCCAGCGCGGCAGTAAACAACTGCTTGGCATCAGCGACCCGGCCGACCTGTTCCTTGATCCAGCCGGTAACTTTGTCGGTGAGCTGGGCTACTTGGTGGCCGGCCTGGGCGACACCCTGAACCTGGTGCTGGACCCGATCGCGCCGCTCGGCAAATTGGTACGCAGCCTCGGCGAACTGGTCACCGGCATCGGCGGCAAAGTCAGCGACATTTCGGTGGCGCCGCGCCTTGGCATGGTGAAAGACGCCAACGACCTGTCGATCTGGGCGCTTAATCCGGTTGGCGATGACGAGCAATACCAGATTCGCTCGCGGGTCACCGGACTGGTGCTCGGTGCCGGTGGCGGCGGCAGCCTGAGTATGGTGTCGCCGTCGGTCGCCGGCCCCGACACCCGTTTTCGCTTTGAGCAAGCCGACGGCTGTGCCGAATACCCGGAAGCCGAACTCAATGCCACCGTGCACGAGGCGCCAGCAATCTATCTGAACGAGGTTGACCGGTTTCGCGGTGTCGCTGGCATTGAAGACGATGACATCTACGGTTTTGTCGACACTCACACCCACATTTCGGCGTTTGAGTTCATTGGCGGCCGGGTGAACTACGGCGCGCCCTTCCATAAATTCGGCGTCGACCATGCCTTGGATGATTGCTCGGTACACCACGGCCCGTTCGGCATGACCGGGCTGGTAGAGCACCTCACCAGCAACCCTGGCCCACACGACACTAAAGGCTGGCCTAGCTACGGATATTGGCCGCGCAACGACTCGCTTCAGCACCACCAAACCTACTATCGCTGGATTGAACGCGCGCACTTGGCCGGCTTGAAAGTGATGGTCAACCATCTGGTGCACAACGAGGTGCTGTGTCAGATCAATCCGCAGAAAAAGAACGAATGCGACAGCATGGCCAGCATCGAACTACAGGCCCGGCGCATGAAAGACATGCAGGACTACATCGACGCCCAGCACGGCGGCCCCGGCCTCGGTTGGTTCCAGCTGGTGACCGATCCGGCGCAGGCACGACAAGTGATTTCCGAAGGCAAGATGGCGGTAATTCTCGGCGTCGAAACCTCGCAAGTGCTCAACTGCGGTGAAAACTTGGGCATGGCGATGTGCACCGAAAAGCAGGTGTTGGAGAACCTCGACCGGCTCTACAACCTCGGTGTGCGCAGCCTGTTCCCGGTGCACAAGTTCGACAACAGCTTCGGCGGCCACCTGCCTGATCTATCGGCCGGGTTCGGCATCGGCACGGTGCTGTATGTGGGCAATATCCTCGAAACGCTGCATCCAATCGAGTTTGAGGAATGCGCCTTCGACGAAGACGCGCCGGAAACCGACGGCAACTCTCTCAAAGCGTTGTCACCCGGCGGCATCTTCGAGCAGTTGCTGTACCACCTGGAGTTCATCGGCAACGTGCTGCCCGGCGCGCCCGGCCCGCTGGCGCAAATCGATCCACGCCGCGGCACCAGTCATTTGTGCAACAGCCGCGGCTTGTCGACGCTGGGCTATTTCCTAATCGAGGAACTAATGAAGCGGCAGATGATGATCGAAACCGACCACATCAGCCAAAAAGCCGCACGCCAGATCCTGGCCGTCACCCAGGGCCGCAATTACCCGGTGATCAACAGTCACGGGAGTTGGGGCGGCAGTAATGCGATCCGCGATCTAATCGCGGCTCAGGGCGGTATTACCGCTGACTTCGCTGGCACTCGTGGCGGCTGGGTCGATGCCCTGCGTAACAACGGTCACCGCCAGCGGCCAGCCGGCCAGCATGTGGGCCCGTTTGGCGGCGCCGGCTTTGCCTCTGATGTGAACGGTATGGCAGCGCTAGCCGGCAACGGTGGCGGCGCCGAGGACTTCGAGCGACTGTATCCGTTTACCTCGGTGGACGGGCGCGTGAGCTTTGACGTGCAACGCACCGGCGATCATGAGTTCAGCCTGTTCGAGGGGCGCGGAGTAGCGCATTACGGTCTTTACCCGGACCAGATCGCCGACATGATCCTGCACAGTGACCGCTCACCGGAGGAGATCGACGACGCGGTGAACCAGCTGTTCACCTCGGCTGAAGCCTACCTGCGCATGTGGGAGCGCATCGGCCAAGCCCAGCGTTGAAAGCACCCCGCCCAGCGTCACCACGAGGCTGGGCGGGGTTGCTCAAGACCATTAAAGTAGGTGCCCCCAGTATCACGGCAGCACTTATGAATCTCGACTACGGTCCTCTCAGCACACTGTTCTACGACGCCAGCAAACCGGTGGGGTACAGCCTCAACGGTGATCTGGCGTTTTATCTGAAGCAGGCGGCCCAGTGCGGCGGCAGGCTGCTGGAACCAGCAGTGGGTACCGGCCGCATGCTGATACCGCTGCTGGAAGCCGGCTTTGAGGTGGATGGTCTCGATCGTTCGGCGGACATGCTGGCGCGCTGCCGCGAGCACTGTCAGGCGCGCGGCCTGAGCGCGCAACTGCTGCAGGCCGACATGGCCGCGTTTGCGTTGCCGCTGCGCTATGCCGGCATCCTGCTGCCCGCCGGGTCATTCTGTCTGATAACCGAACTGGAGCAGGCCCGCGCTGCGCTGGCTTGTTTTCACCATCATCTGCTGCCCGGCGGCCGTTTGGTGCTGGATATCGAGCCACCGCCGAGCACACCCTGGCAACCCTCCAGCACCCGCCTGACGCTGGCCAACGGACGCACCCTGACGCTGGATTGCTCTGTGGCCAACTTCGAACCAGAGCAACAGCGCTATGAACTGGCGCTGCACTATAGGCTGATGGAAGGCGAGCAGGTCGTGGCAGAAGAACAGCAGCCGTTCCCGCTGCGCTGGTATCACGCGGAACAAATGCAACGCTTGCTGGAAACCTCCGGATTCGAGGTGGAGAGCGTGCTATCGGACTACCGTGTTTCGGGAGTCCAATCTGGCGCGGAGATGCTGACCTTTATTGCGCGCCGCAAAAAATAAAAAAACGGGGCTGAAAACCGCCCCGTTTTTCTGTTTCTTAAAACACTGTTACGGGTTTGTCACAGACACGGTGCTGTTGTCCACCTGACCGTTGACGGTGCAGGTACCCAAGCTGCTGTTGAACTTGAAGTAGCTGCCGCCAGTAGAGCCGTTGATGGGCCCAAACACGGCGCCGATGGAACCCGGGCTGCTGGTGCATTTACCCAGCGGGGTACCGACATCCACGTTGGTGAAAGTACCGTTGACAGTGGCGTTAGGAGTGGTCGGAATCGACGACACCGGCACCGAAGCCGTCCACGGGAAGTTCAGCTTTACGCTGCTGCACAAGCCCGCACCGGAAGCACTGCCACTGGTCACATTGATCACCATGTTACCCGCCGCCTCTTCGACAGTACCGGTCAGCGTCAAGGTGCAATTGCGCAGCGTCAGCGAGCCTTTGGACAGGTCCGCAGTGCCGGTAAAGGTGTGCGGGCCATTGCCGCCGTTGATGGTCAGAGCTTGAGCCGTGTTGATGGCCATCAGGCCGACCAGACCCGCCGTGACCGCGATCATTACTTTTTTCATCCTAGCGTTTCCTATGTGGTTATTGTGATGTGGAGAACTGATGCCGTGTGAACGGCGGTTTGATACAGGTCGGCATCCATGCCGGTAGTACCGATCCAAACTCAAGCGCTCCCAGCGCGAACGCCGGGAGCGCTCTCGTCAAGGCCGTGGCAGTTGCGTGTGCAGTTCCAGCTTCGCGCCACCGGACGGAATCAGCAGGCCGTAGTCGGCCATCAGGAAATACGTACCAAAGGTGTTGAGCACCAGGTTCAGCGGCAGCTCCAGCGCGTTAACCGATTGCTGCGCCACTTTCATGGTGCCATCCGCGTTGAAAGACACCGGCCCCGTCAGCTGCAACTGCAACGGCACTTGCACCAAGTCGTGCAGCACATCGCCGAAACCTTCGACCCCCATCGCGGTGGCAATAGCCGTGATGTGCGTCTGAAGCTCCATGGCATCCGCATAGAGGTCCACGGTCAGATCAAGCACCGCCTGACCATCTTGTTCTCGGATGACACCCCGGATCGGTTGACTGCGGCTGCACTGCTTTCCAGACGCAATATCGTCGACGCAAGAGAGGTCATCGATCGCAGGGCGCAACCGCATTACCTGCGGACCGGAGTCCATACCCAGCACCCCTTTCTCGCCTCCCAGTGGCGGGAAGGCGGCGTAGATAGGAAGCGAGGTTCCGAAGATTTGCGCGGGATGCACCACTACTTCCAGACCGCCCAACGCCGCGTCGTAGTCGCCCACTTCCGCCACCAAGGACGCGGTCAAATGCATGAACAAGTTTTCCGGGCACTCAGCGCGGTCGTAGCCGGCGATCACGTTCTGCTGGTCATCGCGGATCTGGCCATTGAGGTAGCCGCAACCGATGTTCAGCCCCGGCATGGACATGTTGTCGCCTGGCTCATACAGGGTAGTGCTCAGGATTTTCGCGCTGTTGCGGATCGGTGCGATCCCGCCAGGATCAAGACAGGGGCCAGCACCCGCACACGCCATCGGGTCGCGCTGAGAACTGTCCACGCCGTCTTCCTCAACGCTGTACTCCATATAGGAAATACGCATCTGGTCCATTTCGGCAGGGATCAGGGAGGGCGCATTGCGCTCATGGCGCAGGTTGCCGTTGGTATCGACGCTGGGTCCGTTAAGCACTTGCAGAACCCGTGTGCTGCTGGCTTCAGCGCGGAAATACTGCACCAAGTCCGGACCGCCTCCGGTGGCCAAATTGACCGATTGCACGATCATGTCGTCGTATCCGACGATCTCGTTATCGGATTCGATGGGGGCTTGCGTCCGTTCCAAGGCATGCAGCTGGGTCTGAATCGGTAACCCGCTAACATCACAAATGGCGCCCTGACCATCACACTGCGCCGACGCGCTGTGGCGGTCTCCGTTGGACGCCAAGCGGTAGCGATAGAGTGCGCCCTCTTTCCAGGGCTGCTGCGGCCAGAACCGCAGCTCCGCCCCATTCACCTCCACTCGTCCCGCTACCGCTCCGAGCGAACGACCACTTTCATCAATTTGTTCGACTTGGTAGCTGCCGCCTAACTGCACCGAGGACGCTGCGATGGGCTTGGAAAAAATAGTGATCAGTGGTCGGTTGGCCGGCAGTGTGCTCAACGGCAGATCCGGTTCCGGCAGCTTCGACAGCTCTGCTACAACGGTGAGCCCCAAATCACTGACTTTCTTGCGGCGGTAGGGCTCGCGCAAACTACCGGCGCAGTAGCCCACCGTGCTGTTGGCGAGATCCAGCGAAGCAGGATCCAAGGCGCACGGCTGACCGGGATAGGTCACCAACAACATTGGCGCGCGCTGTGGCACAGGCTGAACACCAAGGTCGATGAACTGCGGCATCTCACCGGACGAGGAATCTTCGATTCTCCATCCGTACTCGTGCCCCTCGTTCACCTGCACCGGCATCTCCAAGCGCATACCGCTGTTGCCGGCCACGGCGGCGCCGTTCAAGCCGACGATGCCAGTGCCCAAACTCAGTTCGTACAACGACGGTTGCACCTGATCGCCTTGCTGCTGGGCGTAACTCAGCGGCTGCTGCGGCTGCAGGTACAAGGCGCTGCCGCGCACCGCGGCGCTGAACGGCACCGGCACGCCGTTATGCGTCAGAGACAATTGCTCAGCGTCTTGCAGGGCGATCGCCTTGTTGAACATCAGCGTCAGCGGCGCATGAGGGTTCACGCGGGCGGGATCGGCTTCGGCGCCGGCGTGCACTTGCTCAAGCACCCGGTCGTCCACCGGCGGACGCACGCCGCTGGTGGGTTTACCTTCCAGATGCAGGCTGATCAGGGTGCGGGCGTATTCACTAGACAACAGTTGGGGCTCTGCCACCGCGATCACGTCCAGCACCAAGTCGTCGCCACGGGCGCGGGCGGTGCCCACCAGAGCGACGTGCATTAGGGTTTGCGTGACGGCACCGTTGGCGCGGGGGTCTTCCGCGCTGATCGCCACGTCCATCATGGCGCGCACCAACTTCGGCGCATCAGCGGCGCGGCTATAGGGGTTGTCCAGCAGCACGCCCGTGGCATCACTGAGCAATTCCAGCGTCACGCGGCCGGAGGACAGTCCGGCAGCCACTTCACCGCCCAACTGCACATCCAGATTGCTGGCGTTCAGCACGGTACCGCGTGGCAGCCGCAACGGTGTTGCGGCGGGAAACGCTGGCGCATGAGCCAGCTCCACTATCAGGTCGCCATCCAATGCCACCTCGGCCTCTGCGCCGAGCAGTACCGAGGACAACGGCACCTGATTTACCGCGGCGCCAGTCAAGGCACTGGTGCCGCCGCTGACCAAGCTCTGACGCATCATGGCGCGCTCGCGCTGCCGATTGCTCTCCGTTACCGGCGGCCGGGTGTCGACCACGGTGAAGCGATAGCGGGTCTCGGCGCTGCCGGCACTGCCCGGCAGACTGTGACCGGCGGTGCTGAGCAGTCCGCCGCCCAACAGTAACTGGTAGCTGCCGGCAGGCAGGTCCGCCCGTGGGTCCACGGTTAAGTAGGGTCCCACCGCCAGTACATCGGCGGCCACCAACTGATCGTTGGCATCAAGCAAGGCGACGGTGCTGTCTTGCTGATTGCCATAGCGCACGCTGGCTGGGTCCAATGGCTGGCTCAGCTGCAAGCGCAAGCTGGCAAAGTCCGGCACCGCCTGATCCAACGCCGGCCACTGGTTAACCACCGTAAAGCGGTCACCCTGCTGACCGGTGAGCGCAGCATCCCAGCGCGGTGCGGTATTGAAGTCGAGAGTGCGGGCCGGTGCCGTGCCTTTTTCCAGATCAATGGCCGGCAACGCCAGCTGGTACGCCGTCAGCGGCTGCAGCGGCGCAGCCGGGGTCAGCATCAAGCCGCGACCTTGGTCCACTGTCTCTACGTGCAACGCCACCGGTGGCTGACCGGCCGCCACCAATTGCAGTGACAGCGCATGCGGTTGTTTCACGGCGCTGGAAAAACTCAGCATCAGCGGCGCCGTCACCGGCACGTTGTGCTGGCCCGCGGCGGGATAGGCGAACACCAAGTTTTGGTTGCGCCGCTCTATCTGGTTGTCGTAATCAGCGTTGACGTCATCTTTGCTGCCACCGCAGGCGGCCAGGCTGGCAGTGAGTGCCAGCAGCATCCACTTTTTCATTATTGTTCTCCTCTCCCGGCTCAGAAGTTGACGCTGACGGAGCCGACGAACACGTTCACATCGCCGCGCGTCGTGACAGTGGCGTAGCTGCCTGGTGTGGCGCTGCTGGACAGCTGGAAGTCACGCTTGTCCAAGTGCTGGTACTGGTAACCGAGGTCGAGCTGCACTGGCCACGCCAGCAACGGCACGCGCGGAATCTGCGCACTCAGGCCGAGCCCGAACACCGTCTTGTTGGCATCGATGTAGTTCACGTCGAGGGTGCGAGTGCTGGCCAGCGGGCTGCGCTCGCGGGCAACACCGACGGTGAGCATCAGGCTGTCGGAGAGGTCCACTTCCATGCCGACGCGCGGAATGATGATGTCGCGGAAATTGATCTGGCCTTGGTCTTTGATGGTGTCGTGTCGCAGGTCGCGCTGCTGCTTGCCCCAGGCTTGGTATTCACCGGTGAGCCCAAGCCGCATACCACCGAAATCGTATTTGAAACCGAGTGTGGTGATGTCCGGCTGCATAGCGTCGTAGGCGCGAATCGCCATTTGCAGACCCGGCGATTGAATGACCCCCGGTACGGTAATGTCCGCACGCACCTTGGTGCGGGTGTTGGAAGAGGCACGGTAGGACAGCGCGGTTTCCAGATTATCGAGCCAGCATTCCGCCTGGTCACAGAAGGTTTCGCCCCAACGCAGGTTGAAGCCGACGATGGGCCGTACTACCGGCTTGGCGGATACCTCCAGCTGCTCACCGGAGGTGTCACCGCCGAGGCTGGTGCCGGCGTAGAGCTTGGCCTCCGCATGCAGTGTCACCCGCGCGGCGATGCCGGCGTCGATGCCGCGCCACAACTGAGTGCCGATACCGGCGGTGAGAAACAGCGGCTGACGCCCATAGGTGAGGTACTGCGGGCCGCTCTGCGTGTTCGATGAGAACGACAGCATTTCGCGGCCGTACTTTTCCACCCCGGCCATCAGACCGAAGTAGATTGGATGATCACTGCTGGTCAGTCGCGACAGATCGGTTTTGAGACCCAGCATCAGCTGCTGGCTGGGACGGTCCTCAATACGGCGGCCATCGGCCTTGAGGTCATGGTCGGCATGCAGCATGCCGAGCGTAAGGCTGCCGCGCCGGTCTTTGACCAAGTTAGCGGGGTTGTAATAGACCGCAGAAATCTGCGAGGAAAACAGCGACAGCGACTGGGCGGAGGCGACATCGCCCGGCAGGATGCCGTAACTGCTCGGCGCATTGCCCATCGAGGCCCAAACCGGCGCACTCGCCATCCCACACACACCCACAGCCGCACAAAGAATGCGTTTCATTGGCACCGTTTTTACTCCCTGATGATCTTGTTTTTATGCCTTCACGGTATCCATTACCGGAGTCGGAAGACGGCTAGTCAGGACCGTCGACCGCACCAGTCACAGGTGTCCCGTGACGCAGCGCACAGCAAGAGTAGGGGTACAAAAAAAAGCGTGAAAGTGGCGAGGAATAACCGAAGTATTTGACTCGGATTCAAACGAAACGGAGGTGTCAGGCGATTAGAATAAACTTTACAAAAACCGCCTTATTTCATTTATCAATGCAAAAACTCGACACACCATGGTGCTGATAAGGCGTCAAAAAATAAAAATAATAAGACTATTTTTTACGCTCTCACCAGGGTGCCATCATGGCACCTTCGCGCAAGCTGGACATAGACACGCGGTACCACGTTGCGCGGCCGGAAGGGTCGCGCGCACTGACGCGGACACCGGCTGGTGGCGGCACCAGCAATCCACCTCGAAGCGGCCACAGGCGGCCGGTGCACACTGGTTGTCAGCGCCACAGACGGGGCACTGCTGGATCGGGGACGGCACAGCGGAACGGGGAACAGTCACGATCAAGTCCGGCAGGTAACAGGGCGCACAGCATAGGCGGTTTGCCTTGCGACCGCAGTGCGCGCCAGCGGCTGACCCAAAACCGTACATCAGTGTCGGCCACCCCATAGTGCTCGCCGCGCCAAGTGTCGATGCTGTATGCCGGCATTTTCGCCTTGACCTGCAAGGACCATAACAATGACAACGACTTGCCTTACACCGTCCCACCTTGCTGCCGGTTCGGCGCTGCTGCTGGCAGCGCTATTGACCGGTTGTGGCGGCAGCTCCTCATCGTCATCCAATCCGGTTCGAGTTGCGCAAAGCTGCTTTTGGGGCGGCCCCTATGTGCGCGAGGTTCCGGAGACCAACATTGCGTATCCCGACACCGGCGCCACCTATTGGAGTGCACGCTTCGAGCTGCCACCCGGCGCGTCGCTGGAACTGCATGGCAATTTCCCGCAGGGGCGCTACATGTCGCTGACCAGCTATGACGAAGACCGGCCCTACTCAACGTTGTCGGATCGCGACATTGAACCGCTGCCAGGCCACATCAACCCATTCCGCACGGGCCACCCCCGCTCGGAAGCGCAGCGTAGTTACCAGGTAACGCTGGCCGAGAACGCCAACGGCGCCAGCAACACGGTGGAGCTGGTGCGAGCCGAAAGCATCGTGTTGTACCGGGTTTATGTGGCCGATCCGGGGCTGGATCGCCAAGGCGGCCAGCCGCTACCAGCACCGGTACTAACGCTGGCCGACGGCCGTACACTGGAAGGCGAAGCGGCCTGTACCGAGCTGTCAGCCAGCCGCGAAGTGCTGAAAATCCCGATGATACCGGCGCCTGCCTATGACGCCATGCGCGCGGCGAACAACCCGGCTATGGATCCGCCACTGTTCCGCGCGGCCTACAGCTCGACGGTAAATATCGACTGCAGCTTCCTGAACAAATGCGCCGAGCACGAGCAACAACCGGCGCAGCGGGAGGTGCGTTTCTACGCGGTACTCGACAACCAATACGTTTATTCCTATGTGGACCGCGCCATCAAACCGCTGGTGGTGCTGCGCGGGAAGTTGCCGAAAACGCCCCAGACCCGTGGCGCCAGCCACTTCGACGACAACGGCAGCGAGCTGCGCTACTGGTCGCTGTGCCAGAACGAGTACTTCTCCCAGCGGGTGAATGCCTGCTTGTATGACGAGCAATTACTGGTGGGCGACAACGACGAGTACTTGATCGTCACCGGACTGGAGCAGGATCGCCCCAGTAACGCTACGGACGCTTGCAAGGTGAATTTCCTGCCCTGGCCGGAAGCGGGCGATGGGCGCGGCCTGTTTGAAGGGGGCACCAACAACGAGACCGACGGTTTCCTGATTCTGCGTAACATGCTGCCGGCACCCGGTTTCACCCAAGCAGTACAGCACACCAGCACGCCCGGTGATGAGGCCCAGGTCATGGGCGAATACTTGCCGGATACCGCCTACTTCACCGTCGATGAATTTGAAGCCTTTGGCTGCGACGTGTTCGACCAGCTGCAACGTCCATTGCAGTGATTCCAGCTGCGCAGCCCCGATCTGGGGCTGCGCGCCTCTCCGCTCTAGCCGCCCGCTACTCGCCGTCGCCGTTGCGCACCAACACCAAGTGATAGTTCCCCGGTTCCGGCACCTCGTACTCAGCCATTGGTACAACACCGCAAATGAGAATGATTGACTTTATCAAGATCGATCTATAAGTTGATAACGTCAACCATTTCGAGGCACTGCTGTGTACACCCGTTACCTGGTCGATCCCCTTCACCGACTCACCCGCGCTTATTTTCGCCACTTGCGTCACGCCATGGCAGGTGCCGACATCGCCTTGCCGATGGGGCAAGTGCGGGCGGTGAAGGTGGTCAGTTTGCTGATGCCGGAGGCCACGCCCCACGCCTTGGCGCAGGCATTGGATCGTGACAAAGCACAGATCACCCGTTTGCTGAACGAACTTGGCAGCGCCGGGCTGGTGGGACGTCACCCGCACCCCGACGACGGACGCCGCCAGCTGTTGACCATCACTGCCGAGGGTCTGGCACTGCTCAAACGCCTGCAACAGCTGGAGCAGCAGACCATGGCCCGCATGAGCGCCGGCCTCAGTGACGAGGACGTGGCGCACTTCATCCGCATGGCGGACACCATGACCGCCAATCTGGACCAAAGAGGTTCCCAATGACGACGCCCCGCCGCCCCACACCGCGCACCCTGCGCGTACTGGGCTCTGAAACCATTACTCCGAACATGCTGCGCGTCACCCTCGGCGATGCCGGCCCCGACCGCTTCCCGCGCGATCAAGAAAGCGCCTACATCAAATTGATGTTCCCAGAAACCGACAGCTCGCCGGCGTTGATGCGCACCTACACCGTGCGCTTCCAACGTGACGACGCTTTCGATGTCGACTTCGTGTTGCACGAAGATGGCGGACCGGCGGCGCAATGGGCGCTCAACGCCAAACCCGGTGATGAAATCCTGATCGGCGGCCCCGGGCCGAAGAAGCTGGTCGATCCCAGCGCTGACTGGTTCCTGTTGGCGGGCGACATGACTGCCCTGCCGGCGCTGAGCGTGAATCTGGAGCAGATGCCGGCTGATGCGGTCGGCGACGCGGTGATCGAGATCCTGCATGCCGACGATGTGCAGCCGCTGCAACATCCGCCCGGCGTCACCCTGCATTGGCTGGTGAATCCACATCCGGGCGAACAGCCACAACTGCTGGCTGATCATCTGGCCACACTGCCCTGGCGTGACGGCCGGCCGTCGATCTGGGCGGCCTGTGAGTTCAGCGGCATGCGCGCGCTGCGCAAGTTCTTCCGCGAACAGCGCAATGTGGACCGCCGTGCGCTGTACATTTCCAGCTACTGGAAACAGGGCAGCACCGAGGACCAGCACAAGGTCATCAAGAACGACGACGCCCGCGCCGACGAACAAGCGTGAGCGTTCAGCCGGCGCCGGATGCGGTGGCAGCCGGCGCGTTATCCAGCCATGACAACGCCAACTCGCCGGCCTGCCGGATCCGCTGCGGATCCTGGTAGGTCCGAGCCATCAGGATCGCGCCTTCATACAACGCCACCATCTGCTGTCCGAGCCGCTCCGCCTGTGGCGCCGGCCAATGGCAGCGGTACAGGTGCGCAAACGCCTGCGCCCACTCATCAAAAAATGCCTGCACTGCGGTCAGCAGTTTCGGTGACGCGCCGGGCGCGTCCACCGCAATCACCCCCATCAAACAGCCGATCGGCCCGTCCATGAACAACTTGGCGGCGCGCTGGTTGATCGCGGCCATGCGCTCGGCGGCCGACCGCTGCTCGTCATAGGCGACGGCAAACAGGTACTGACTGATTTGTGCGTGGGTGTATGCCAGCACGTCGGCGAGCAGCGCCTGCTTGGTGGGGTAATGGTGATAGAACGCCGCTTTGGTCAAGCCGCAGGCGCGCGCCAAAGCCTCCATCGAAGTGCCGTGCAAACCACTGTCCTTGAACACCACGGCGCAGCTGTGTAGCAGCTGCTCACGTGAAATTTTCTGCGGACGCATGACGCTCTACTCCCGACGTGAAGGGTCGAGAAAGAGTAAATGGCGCCAGTATTCATCGCAACTTGAAAGTTACTAAACGTTCGTTTAGTTTGCAGAAATTACATCCCGGAACGCCGCACGCCGGCCACCGCGGCCCTATTCCCGACTCAGGACCCAGCCATGAGCACCTCCCAGCCCCTCACACTGCACGCCGCCGATGGCTACCCGTTGGCGGCCTGCCTATACCCGGCCCAAGGCCCGGTGCAAGCCAACCTGTTGGTGGCCAGCGCCACCGGGGTGCCGCAACAGTTCTACCGCCGCTTTGCGGAGTTCGCGGCCAGCCAGGGCATGCAGGTGCTGACGTTCGACTACCGTGGTATTGGCGGCTCACGCCCTGCGGATCTGGCGACGGCGGACATCAGCTATGTCGACTGGGGAGAGTTGGATCTGGCCGCCGCCGTGGCCCATTTCGCCGATGCTGACGCGCCGCTGTATGTGGTCGGCCATTCGTTCGGGGGGCACGCGCTGGGCATGCTACCCGCCCCACAGCAAGTAACCGCCGCCTACGTGGTGGGCTGTGGCGCCGGCTGGGCCGGCTGGATGCCGCGCCTGGAAGGCTTGAAAGTGCGGTTGATGTGGAACCTGGTGCTGCCGCTACTGGTACGGCGCACGGGCTATTTGGCCTGGAGCCGCTTTGGCATGGGCGAGGACCTGCCGAAAGGTGTCTATCAGCAATGGAAGCGTTGGTGCCGTTGGCCGCACTACCTGTTCGATGATCCGCAGCAAAGTGCACTGCACCAACGCTACGCCGCGGTACGCATCCCGATGCTGTTCGCCAACGCGCTGGATGACGACTGGGCGCTGCCACGTTCGCGCGATGCGTTCATCTCTGGCTACCGCAATGCACCCTGCCAAACCCGCGACCTGACGCTGGAGCGCGGCGCGCTTGGCCACATGGGTTATTTCCGGCCCGGTGCCCAATGGCTGTGGCAGGAGATGCTCGACACGCTGCCGCAACTGGCGCCGCGCTGACCGGCGGCGATTGGGCGGCAGCGGCGTTGTCACGTACCATGACCGCTGCTCCGACCGACAGGAGGCGCCGTGCCGCCCGCAGTTTCCGCCGTTCCCCCGCGCCCGTTCTGGCAAACCTTCAGCATCTTCGTATTACCGCTGGTGTTGACCAATATCCTGCAAAGTCTGGCTGGCACCGTGAACACGGTGTTTGTCGGCCAACTGCTCGGTGTCGAAGCGGTGGCGGCAGTGTCGGTGTTCCTGCCGATCCTGCTGTGCCTGCTGGCATTCGTGATCGGGCTGTCCTCCGGCACCACAGTGGTGGTGGGCCAAGCCTGGGGCGCCAAGAACCCGGAGCTGGTGCGCCGCGCGGCCGGCAATGCGGTGTTCCTGACGCTGGTGGCCAGCGTCACGCTGAGTGTGTTCGGGCTATGGCAGTCGAAATCGATCCTGATGCTGCTCGGTACCGACCCGGCGATCTTGTCGCTGGCACTGCCCTACTTCCACGTGATGATGGCGGGGCTGCCGCTGATCTTTCTGCAAATCGTCTATACCGCCCTGCTGCGCGGCGTCGGTGACAGCCTGTCGCCGCTCTACGCGTGGGTGCTGACCATTGCCGTAGGACTGACGGTCACGCCAATGCTGATCCACGGCAGTTTCGGCCTACCGCAACTGGGCACCATGGCGCCGGCGGTGGCCAACCTGATCGGCAACACCTTGGCGATCACGCTGCTGATCATTCTCCAACGCCGTGGCGGCCGGGTGCTGCAAGTGGACCGCGCGCTGCTCGCCAAGGTGCGGTTCGATGCACAGATGACCGCCACCATTCTGCGGCTGGGCATTCCCACCGGCGTGCAGATGATTACCACCGCAGTGGCTGGACTGGTGCTGATCGGCCTGATCAACCAATTCGGCAGCGCCGCCACTGCGTCCTATGGCGCGGTAGCGCAGGTGATCAACTACATCCAGTTCCCGGCGCTGTCGATCGGCATCGCCTGCTCGATCTTCGCGGCGCAGGCAATCGGTGCGCGGCGGCCAGAACAGGTGGCGGTGGTAACGCGCACCGCCAGCATCATGAACCTGGTGATCACCGGTGGACTGATCCTGCTGGCGTACCTGACCAGCCGCCATCTGACCTCGCTGTTCATCACCGATGACGAAGTGCTGGAGCTGGCGCAGGGTCTGCTGCACATCGCGCTGTGGTCGATCCTGTGCTTCGGCGGCAGTGTGGTGCTGTCCGGCACCATGCGCGCCAGCGGCACGGTATGGACACCGATGGCCATCACACTGTCAGTGATTATCTTGGTGCAGCTGCCGCTGGCCTGGTGGCTGAGCCGCCGCATGGGGCTGGATGGCATCTGGTATGCCTACGCGGTGAACTTCACGCTCGGCTTTGCGCTGCAGTGGGCCTATTACCAGTGGGTGTGGAAGAAACGGCCGCTGGTGGCACTGGACAGCGTCAGCGCATCGCCAGCGACCTGACGCCGGCGGTCAGATCAGTGCGCGACCAGTGTGGCGCTGCAACACCGCCAGCGGGCTGGTGCCCGGGTCGTACTGGTTTTCCACCGCCAAGTGCAGGGTCTGCTCCAGCATGTACTGGCCGGACAACACGCCGTGGGACACTTGGTCAGAGAAACATACCCACACTGAGCCAGGCGGAAACGCCACCCGCTGCTCATCCACCTGCTGCTGGTAAGTGAGGTCGGATTTCATCTGGTCGTGCAGTTGCAGCATCAGATGGTCGTACTCACTGCGCCGTGACTTGGTGATGCCCAGCGAATCCAGCACCCCGGCCTGCCACGCCACATAGCGCTTGGCGCGCGGCAGCATGGTGCGCACCACGTCATCGAAACGTTCACCCAAACGCCACACACGGGGTTCACCGTGGGGGTTGATGTTGGTGAACACGCGCAGGATGCGCTCGCCATAGTTGGGCCGTGACGGGAATGCGTCCACGTGCATGCGGCGATCATCGGCGCGCCAAGACTGGCGACGGCTGTCCACCGGCATCGGCCGGTAGCTGGTGGCCGCCACCCGCAGCGCACCGCGATATCGCGGTAGCAAGGACTCCACCAGGGATTGGGCCTGATGGCGGAACCGCCCGACCATCTCGGTCAGCGCCCGGTGAGTATCGGCCTCAGCCTGCGCGCCCTTGAGTTCACCCGCGCCGTCGAGACTGATGTTGCGCACTTTGGGCGCCAGCAACTGCGGATCCAGCAACGCCTGTTCTTGCGGTTGCAGGCGGAACGGCAACTGCGGGAAATACAGCACTTTCCCGGCTTCCAACGCCGCCGCCCAGGCCGGATCACTGTGTCCCCACTGCCAATCGTTCACTGGCATTTCGAGGATTCTGCCGCTCATTGCACCTCCCGTTCTCGCGCCACAGCGGTTTGTGAAAAATTCGTGAAAGCGAGACACAGAGTAATATAAAGCGGCAGCGCGCTCCAGTGGAACGCGATTCATTTTCATTCATGATGGCGGCGAAGCACCGCGGTAAATCCGCCGCTAAGCGGGCGTCCGAGGCGTTCAAGATAGGGGCGTGGCAGACCGTAGTGAGGACTTACCCTTGCTGACGGAGCCAATGCTGGAGGAATTCGGTCACGGCGGCACGCTCGCCCCGGAACAGCACCCGGTGCGCGGTCTCGCGGCGTTGGTAGGCGTACATGGGATCGTAATACTCCACCAGCAGTGCTTCGATCCAAGCGCAGTGAGCGCTGACATCGCCACTGCTCTGCTGCACCGCCAGCGCCTGAGCCATCAGTTTGGACAGCTGCCGATGGCGCGCATGGCCGAGGCGTTTGACGATGTTGTCCAGGCTCTGCCGCAGACGTTCGGCAAAACGCTGCGGGCCGGCTTCCGGCCCATGCAGGGCGACAAACTCGGCGCACAGCTTCACCACATAGTCGTCGACAATGCGCGCCACCCGTCCGGCCAAGCTGTCTTCCAGCCATACCAGCGGCGCCTGCAGCATGCCGCGATGGAGCGACAGCGGCAGTGAGCACGCGCCCACCAACCGCGCCTCATCCTCCACCACAAAACGACGCGCACCGGCAGAACGCTGGCGCAGCAGATCCAGCGCCAGTCGGTTTTCAAAATCGATCTGGCCGGGCTGGGCGGTGGCATGTTTGCCAAAGCTGGATCCTCGGTGATGGGCATGGCCTTCCAAGTCCAGCGCTTGGTCCAGCGTCGCCAGCACCTCGGTCTTGCCGGTACCGGTCATGCCGCCGAGCACCACCCAGTGACACTGCGCTACCGCCTGCTCGGTGGTATCGATCAGCACCGTGCGCAGCGCCTTGTAGCCGCCTTCCACATAGGGCAGCTGCACGCCGGCCTCCTGCAACCACTGCTGCACGATGCGCGAGCGCAAGCCGCCCCGGAAGCAATACAACACGCCATCAGGATGCTGCTGCGCGAACGCCGCCCACGCCGCCACCCGCGCCCGCTTCACCGCACCGCCGACCAGCTGGTGACCCAGTTCGATCGCTGCGTGCTGCCCGTGCTGCTTGTAGCAGGTGCCGACTTTCTGACGCTCGATATCGTTCATGAGCGGTAGGTTGCAGGCGGCGGGGAAGGCGCCCTTAGCAAACTCCACCGGTGCGCGCACATCCATCAGCGGCACCCCCGACCGCAGCAAACCGGCAAGGTCAGTAACAGCGCTCATCCGGCCAGCACCACCGCATGGGGGCCGGCCGGCTCCAGCACGCCGATCGGAGACAGCGCCAGCCCCGCCGCCGCAGCGGTGGCCACAAATTCCGCCTCGCCCGCTGCCGTCACTGCCACCAGCAAACCGCCGCTGGTCTGCGGATCGCACAGCAGTTGCCGCTGCACCAGCGTCAGTGCCGCGATGCGGTGACCATAGCTGTCATAGTTGCGCTGGGTGCCGCCCGGCACGCAACCAGCGGCCAGATAATGCTCGACGCCGTCCAAGCGTGGCACGGCAGCCGCCTGCAAGCGCGCAGTCAGACCGGCGCCGTCTGCCATTTCCACCAAGTGCCCCAGCAACCCGAACCCGGTGACATCGGTCATCGCGGTCACTGCTGGCAGCGCCGCGAACGCCAGCCCGACCTCGTTCAGTGTGCACATCCAGTCGCGCGCCACGTGTTCATCACCGGGCCGCAGCAGCGCTTTTTTCTCGGCCGTGGTGTAGATGCCGATGCCCAGCGGCTTGGTCAGGTACAGGCGATCACCGGCCTGCGCGGTGTCGTTGCGTTTAAGCCGGTCGCGGGTCACTTCGCCAGTCACCGCCAGACCAAAAATTGGTTCCGGCGCGTCGATCGAATGACCACCAGCCAGCGGGATGCCGGCCGCATCGCAGGCAGCGCGACCGCCGCGCACCACCTCGCGCGCCACTTCCGGCGCCAGCACATTCACCGGCCAGCCGAGAATGGCGATTGCCATCAGCGGTCGGCCGCCCATGGCGTAAATGTCGCTGATGGCATTGGTGGCAGCGATACGGCCGAAATCAAACGGGTCATCGACGATGGGCATGAAGAAATCAGTGGTGGAGACCACCGCACGGTCGTCATCGAGGCCGTACACCGCGGCATCATCGCGCGAGCTATTACCGACCCACAACTGCGGGTCCAGGTGCTGAGCACCACTGCCGGCGAGGATCACATCCAGCACTTGGGGAGAGATTTTGCAGCCGCAACCAGCACCGTGGCTGTATTGGGTAAGGCGGATCGGGGAACTCATCGGGCAGGCCTGTCGGACGTCAAAATCCGATGGTAACAAAGCGTGCAAGCCGCGCGCGAACGCACATTGCGACCAAAGGCCAAAAGGCCGCACCCGGCTTCTGTGGTACCACAGAGGGCAAAGCCGGCCGTCGCCGGATGCCATGTCCTGTTTGTGAGTCAGCCATGTCCACTGTACTGCCCCCGCATTACCTGAACGCCCATCGCCAGGCCGCTGAACAGCCGGAACATTTCTGGGCCGAACACGCCGCCGCGCTGGATTGGCACCGCCCTTGGCAACAGGTGCTGGATGCCAGCGATGCACCGTTTTACCGCTGGTTTGCCGGCGCCGAATGCAATATCTGCCACAACGCCCTCGATCGCCATGTGGCGGCCGGCCGCGGCGCCCAAGCCGCGCTGATCTACGACAGCCCGGTCACCGGCCAACAACGTCGCTACAGCTACCAGCAGTTGCTGGACGAGGTTGCCCGCTGCGCCGGCGCGCTGCAACAACGCGGCGTGCAGGTCGGCGACCGGGTGGTGATCTACATGCCGATGGTGCCGGAAGCGGTAATCGCCATGCTCGCCTGCGCCCGCATCGGCGCGGTGCATTCAGTGGTGTTCGGCGGCTTTGCCGCGCCGGAATTGGCCAAACGCATCGACGACGCCACGCCGACGCTGATCATCAGCGCCTCCTGCGGCATTGAGCCGGGGCGCACGCTGGCCTACCACCCACTGCTGGAGCAGGCGCTGGCGCTGTCCAGCCATCAGCCACGCCACTGCCTGATCCTGCAGCGCGAGCAACTGCGCGCCGAGCTGAAGCCGGGCCGTGATCTGGACTGGCACACTGAAGTCAGCACCGCCGCACCGGTGGCCTGTGTGCCGGTGCCGGCCACCGCGCCGCTGTACGTGCTCTACACCTCCGGCACCACCGGCAAGCCGAAAGGCGTGGTGCGCGATCACGGCGGCCACGCGGTGGCGCTGCACTACTCCATGGAAACGGTCTACAACACCGCTCCCGGCGAGGTGTTCTGGGCGGCGTCGGATGTGGGCTGGGTGGTGGGGCATTCCTACATTGTCTACGCGCCGCTGCTGCGCGGTTGCACCACGCTGCTGTACGAGGGCAAGCCGGTGGGCACGCCGGATGCCGCCGCATTCTGGCGTGTGATTGCTGAGCATCGGGTGAATACGTTCTTTACTGCGCCCACCGCCCTGCGGGCGATCAAAAAAGAAGACCCAGACGGTGCGCTTGCCCGCCACCATGACCTGTCCAGCCTGCGCGCCCTCTACCTGGCTGGCGAGCGTTCCGACGCCGATACCGTGCACTGGGCCGAGCAACTGTTGCAGGTGCCGGTGGTGGATCACTGGTGGCAGACCGAACTCGGTTGGCCAGCGATTGCCAACTGCCAGGGCTTGGCACCGCTGCCGGTGAAAGCCGGTTCATCCAGCGTGCCGGTGCCGGGCTTCCAGCTGGCGGTGCTGGATCAGGACGGCCAGCCGCTCCCGCCCGGCGAAATCGGTCAACTGGCGCTGAAACTGCCGCTGCCGCCGGGCACCCTCAGCACGCTGTGGCATAACGAGGACGGCTACCGCAGCGGCTATTTGGAACGCTTCCCCGGCTACTACCAGACCGGCGACGCCGGCTATGTGGACGCAGACGGCTACGCCTGGGTGATGTCGCGTATCGACGACATCATCAACGTGGCCGGCCACCGACTGTCCACCGGCGCCATGGAGGAAGTGGTGGCCGGTCACAGCGATGTGGCGGAATGCGCGGTGATCGGCGTGGCGGATGCGCTCAAAGGCCAGCTGCCACTGGGGCTGGTGGTGCTGAAAGCCGGCGTGCAGCGGTCGCCCGCTGATATCTGCGCTGAAGTGGTGGCGCAGGTGCGCAACCAGATCGGCGCGGTGGCGTCGCTGAAATCGGTGCTGGTGGTAGAGCGGCTGCCGAAAACCCGTTCCGGCAAAGTGCTACGCGCCACCCTGCGCGCCATTGCCGACGGCCAGCCCTACCAAGTGCCGGCCACCATCGATGACCCGCGTACGCTGGAAGAGCTGGCGCCACTGCTACGTCCCGGCTGAGCGCCGCGGGGTATATCATGGCGCCCTGCTCCGGGTCGCTCGCGGCCCGGCCTTCACCGCCCAAGCAAGGAGCTCCGTGATGGAAATCGAAGTCTGGTCCGACGTGATCTGCCCATTTTGCTATATCGGCAAACGCAAACTCGAAGTCGCTCTGGAGCAAACTGGCATCAGCGCCACGCTGCACTGGCGCAGCTTCGAGCTCAACCCGATGGCGCCGCCGTCCTACGGTATCGGCCTGCTGGAGCTGTTCACCGGCCATTACGGCATGTCGCAGGAACAGGCACTGGGCCTGCTGCATCATGAAGAGCGGGAAGCGCAGCGCATGGGATTGGCGTTCGACTGGCAGGCCGCCCAGCCCGGCAGCACCTTCCACGCCCACCGCCTGCTGAAACTGGCCGCCAGCCAAGGGCTAGCAGACGCGGTGCAAGAGCGTTTCATGCGCGCTTACTTCTCCGAGGGCGCTCGCATCGGTGATGCCGCTGTGCTGCAACAGTTGGCAGAGGAAGCCGGTTTAGCCGCCGACACCGTGGCGTCAGTGCTACAAGGCAGGGAGTACACCCAAGACGTCCGCGCTGACCAACGCCGCGCCCAAGAACTGGGCATTCGGGGCGTGCCTTACTTCCTCATCAACGGCCAGGTGGCGGTATCCGGCGCCCGTGAAGTCGCTGATTTTGTCGACGTGCTGCAATCACAGCGCAGTCCAGACACCGCTGGCGAGCAATGCGCGGACGGTCGCTGCGACCTGCCGTCCTAAACCCGGCTCGCGCTGCGCAAAAAATGTGCAAATAGCACAATCTGGCGATAAGATGTGCACATTGCACATTTGGAGATCGCCATGGGCAGCGTCCCGCACCAGCAACCTGAAGCCGACGCCGTACTCGCCAAAGCGGTGCTGCGCGCCGCCGAGCAGTTGGGGCTGCGCCAGGCTGAGCTGGCGGCGGTGCTCGGCATCCACCGCACCGCTGTCAGCCGGCTGAAGCAAAATCCGGCACTCGACCCGCACTCCAAAGCCGGTGAGCTGGCGCTGCTACTGATCCGGGTGGCGCGCGCACTGTTTGCCCTGACCGGCGGCGACGAGGAGTGGATGCGTCACTTCTTGCGCACCCCCAACCGTCTTACCGGCGCAGTGCCGGCAGAGCAGCTGCAAAGCATCCAAGGACTGGTGACGGTGCTGCAAACCGTCGATGCGCTGCGGGGCAAAATATGAACCTGTGGCAGCAGTGCCAGGGCGAACAGCATCTGCAAACCCTGCAAGGCACGCTGTTCAGGTTGGTGGAAAGCCAAGAGCAGGTGGCCACGCTCGGTTACGTCGACAATCTCGCCGAGCAAGCACTGCTGGAACAAATGCTGGAAGACGTGAAGCCGCCGTCACCGCTGGATGCCAGCGGCCTGCACTATCTGCTGCGGACGCCGTTTCGCTACCCGCCGCTACCGTGGGGCTCACGCTTCGGCAGCGTGCACGAACCAAGCCTGTTTTACGGGGCCTTGGACACCCCCACCGCGCTGGCGGAAACCGCTTATTACCGGCTGCTGTTTTGGCATTCCATGGTCGCCCCCGCCCCGAAAACACAACTGCGCACCCAGCACACGCTGTTCAGTGTCGGCTACCGCAGTGGCCGCGCGGTGGCGCTGCACCAACCGCCGTTTGCCGCCCATGAGGCACTGCTGCGCCACCGCAGCCACTATCACGCTTGCCAACAACTGGGCGCGGCCATGCGCGCCAGTGCGGTGGAGTTGTTCGAGTACCGCTCGGCACGCGCACCGGCGGGCGGGCTGTGCGTCGCGCTGTTCAGTCCGTCGCCATTCCTGCAGAAACGCCCACGCAACAGCGCCCGCTGGTTCTGTGAAGTGACCGCCGAGCAGGTGACCTTCAAAGCCCTGCAAGCAGACCAACTGATCCACTTCGCCGCCCGCGACTTCCTGGTGGACGGCGAGCTGCCGCACCCAGCCTGAGCGGTTACTGCCGGGTCAGATGAGCTGGCGAGAACTGCTCCGCCCGCGCCAGCGGCCACATGCGGCGGTAAAAGTCATTGTCGACCTCGCCTTGCAGCAGCGCTCCTGGCTCCAGATACGGATACAGCTTGCTAAACAACTGAATCTCGGTGGATGACACCCGGCATGCCAGATGATGGGGCCGCAGGTGCGAGGGATGATCGATACCGCCAGCGGCCACCATCTCTGACAGCGCCAGCAGCGTGTTGCGGTGGAACTGGTACACCCGCTCGGCCTTATCCGGCACTGACAGCGCCTGTTGGCGGACCGGATCCTGAGTGGCTACGCCGACCGGGCAACGGTTGGTATGGCAGCTGAGCGACTGAATACAGCCCAACGCAAACATGAAACCGCGCGCCGAGTTGGTCCAATCAGCACCGATTGCCAGCGCTGCCGCCACATCAAAGGCACTGACAATTTTGCCTGCCACGCCAATACGAATGTGCTCACGCAGCCCGGCGCCCACCAAGGTGTTATGCACCAACAGCAAGCCTTCGCGCATCGGCACGCCGACATGGTTGGCCAGCTCCAGCGGCGCGGCACCGGTACCGCCTTCGTTGCCATCGACCACAATGAAATCCGGATAAATACCGGTTTTCAGCATCGCTTTGACGATGGCCATGAACTCCCACGGGTGCCCCAGGCAGAGCTTGAAGCCCACCGGCTTGCCGTCACTCAGCTCCCGCAATTGCTGGATGAACTCCAGCAACTCCAACGGCGTGGAAAACGCCGAGTGACGCGCCGGCGACACGCAGTCTTGACCCATCGGCACGCCACGGGTGGCGGCGATTTCCTCGCTCACCTTGTGCGCCGGAAGGATGCCGCCATGCCCCGGCTTGGCGCCCTGGCTGAGCTTGATTTCAATCATCTTCACCGCGTCACGCTGGGCCTGTTCGCGAAAACGCTCGGGATCAAAGCGGCCGTAATGATCGCGGCAGCCGAAATAGCCACTGCCGATTTCCCAGATCAGGTCGCCGCCATGCTCCAGATGGTAGGGGCTGATGCTGCCTTCGCCGGTGTCGTGAGCGAAGCTGCCTTTGCGTGCGCCAGCGTTGAGGGCGCGGATCGCCTGCGCACTGAGCGCGCCGAAACTCATGGCAGAAATATTGAACAGCGACAGCGAATACGGCTGGCGACATTGCGGCCCGCCGACAGTCACGCGGAAGGTGGCCGGATCGGCCGGCAGCGCCGGCTGCATGGAGTGGCCGACGAACTCATAGCCGTTGGCGTAAACGTCCAACAAGGTGCCAAACGGCCGGTCGGCATTTTCGTTTTTCGCACGCTGATAAATCAGTGATCGTTGGGCGCGGGAAAACGGCACTTGGTCGTTATCAGACTCGAACAGGTACTGGCGCAACTCCGGCCTGAAGTTCTCGAAAATGTAGCGGATGTTTCCCACCACCGGATAGTTTCTGCGGATGGCGTGGCGGGTCTGCAACACGTCCGCCAGCCCACGCAGTGCCAACGCCGAGAACACCAGCGCCAGCAGCACCCACCAAGCCGAGCGTGCGCCCGCCAACAGCGCAACGACACTGACCGCCGCCACAAGGATACAAAGTGCCCAGACCGAAAAACGGGCCCACGATGAAAGCGCCATGAAAAGGTTTCTCCCACCAACAAAGGGTACTGAACGGGTGGTTTTACACGCCATGGCCAACGCGATCCAGCCAGCACCAACTATTTCACAAAACCATTAGGCTAGTGGGGGGGGTCGAGGGCGTTGCGGAACTGACTTGGGGACATGCCGCTCCAGCGCCGAAACGCCTTGGCAAACGCACTTTCGTCGCTAAAACCGAGTTGTTCGGCAATCTCTTGGATACGGCCATCGGTGCGCAGTAGGCGCTGCGCCAATGCAAAACGCTGTTGATCCTGCAATTGGCGGAAGCTGACACCTTCGTCAGCCAGTTTACGGGCAAGATGGCGTCCACTGAGATGCAGCCGAGCGGCAACCTGATCTTTGTTCCACTGCGGATGCACGCGCAGCAGGGCCGTTACCCGTTGGCGAGTGCTTTGCGCGGCCACCTGCGCCAGCCCGACATCAGCCAACTGCACGAGATGATCGCGCACACCGGGATTGGCTTGCTCCAGCGGCAGCGCCAGTTGTGCGCTGGAAAACTCCAGCGCGTCGATGGCAGCGCCGAACATGACCGGGCAACCGAGCAACTTGGAATAATCCGCCGCGGCCGCCAACGGTGCGTGCCGCAACAGCAGTCGCGTCGGTTCAAAGCGGCCGCCGGTATTGCTGCGGCTGAGCTGCAGGATCATCGTCAGCACCGCCTCTACCCGCTGCGCCGGGCGGGTGCGAAACGCCGACTGCACCTGCAATTGCTGCCGTTCGCCCTCACTGTGCAGCTGGAAGCCAACGCCGCCGATCAAAGGCGCGTACTCCACCAGCGCCGCCATACTTTCGGCATAGTTGCTGCAGCTCATTAGCAGCAGCCCGGTGATGTCCAGATGCCCCACCTGCAGCGCCAACCCCAGCCGCAGGCCGATCAGTGGATCGGCGCTGTGGCAAAGCTGATCCCAGAAGCGATCCAGCTCCGCCATCGCTACCCGCTCGCCAGCGGTCGGCCACGGCGGCACCGCCATGCCCAGACGCGCGGCCGCGTCCGCCAGCGCTTGGGCAAAGCGCAGGGTTACGGTGGTACCGGAGCAAGTAAGAAAAGTGGCCATGTCCTGTTTTAACCGAAACCCGGTCCCGTTGCAGCCGGGTACGGTGCCGACGGGCGTTTTAATCTACTGCTGACGCCCCGCATAACCACAACAACGAGGACGCCTATGTACGCGCTGATCGGCGCCGGCCCGATGGGGCTGGCCATGGCCCGCAACCTGAGCAAAGCCGGTGTGCCCTTCATTGGCTTCGAGATTCACAGCGATGTCGGCGGATTGTGGGACATCGACAGCCCCACCAGCACCATGTACCACTCCGCGCATCTGATTTCTTCACGCAGCAAAACTGAGTTTGCCGAGTTTCCGATGCCCGCCGGCACCGCGCTCTATCCAAGCCACCGCGCCATGCGCGACTACTTCCGCGACTACGCGCGGGAGTTCGATTTGTACCGGCACTATGAGTTTTCCACTGAGGTGTTGTTGGTAGTGGAAGACGGCGCTGATTACCTGGTGACCACCCAGCACCAAGATGAGGCTCCGCAAACGCGCCGCTTTCGCGGTGTACTGATCGCCAACGGCACCTTGCACTGCCCCAACCGCATCACGCTGCCCGCGCCGTTTGACGGCGAGCTGCTGCACTCCGCTGATTACAAGCACCCGGATATTTTCCGTGACAAGCGGGTGCTGGTGATCGGCTGCGGTAACTCTGGCGCCGACATTGCGGTGGAGGCGGTTCACCACGCCGCATCGGTGGATATCCTGGTGCGACGCGGTTACTACTTCCTGCCCAAGTTCCTGTTCGGCCGCCCAATCGACACATTAGGCGGTGCGCTGCCGTTGCCGCGCCGCTGGAAACAGACGCTGGATAGCTGGCTGATCCGCGCGGCGGTGGGTAAGCCGTCCGACTACGGCCTGCCGGATCCGGACTATCGCCTGTACGAATCCCACCCGGTGATCAACTCTCTGCTGTTGCACCATCTGGGTCATGGCGATGTGCGGGTACGCCCGGCGCTGACCGCCGTTGACGGCCGCACGCTGACGTTTGCCAACGGCGAGCGCGCCGACTACGACCTGATCCTCACCGCCACCGGTTACCGGCTCAACTATCCGTTCCTGACGCCGGGCCTGCTGGACTGGGACGGCCACGGCGCGCCCCAGCTGTTCCTCAACGTGTTCCCCGCGCAGCGTGACAACCTACTGGTACTGGGCATGGTGGAAGCCGCCGGACTCGGCTGGGAAGGC
The DNA here is from genome assembly GCF_041102775.1 of Alcanivorax sp. REN37. Taxonomy (NCBI): domain Bacteria; kingdom Pseudomonadati; phylum Pseudomonadota; class Gammaproteobacteria; order Oceanospirillales; family Alcanivoracaceae; genus Isoalcanivorax; species Isoalcanivorax beigongshangi. Next base: position 738,994 of record NZ_JBGCUO010000001.1, on the reverse strand, counting down.
CGCAATCAGCAAGCCCAGCTGGTGGCGCGTTATCTGGTGCATCAGCAGCGCAACAGCGCCGCCTACCAAGCGTTCAACCGCACCAAAGGTGCACGTGCCGGTCGCCGGCTCGATGGCGGCTATGACTATTTGCCACTAGAGCGAATGGCCTATTACGTCAGCAAACAGGCGTATTTGTCCGCGTTGGCACACCACTCCCGACAACTGGCACTGTGACCCAGCGCGCGACGCTGGCATGGTGGCGCCCACAACAATAATCGATGCACCGCGTCACTGGCCGGTGCACACGCTCTGCGAGGCCTGCGATGACCCACGGCTTTGATTTCGGTAGCGGCGATCTGGTGGTGATGAACATCGCCATCGCCGCGATGATGTTCGGCGCATCATTGCAATTGACCGGCGCTGACTTTCGCCGCTTGCTGACCCAGCCGAAAGCACCACTGGCCGGCATGGTGGCGCAATTTCTGCTGCTGCCGCTGGCGACCTTCCTACTGACGCTGGTGCTGCCAATCGACGCCGAGTACAAGCTCGGCATGATGCTGGTGGCGGCCTGCCCCGGCGGCGCCTTTTCCAACATCCTGACCTGGATCGCACGCGGCAGCCTGCCGGTATCGATCACCATGACTGCCGCCTCCAGCACGCTGGCGACAGTGCTAACGCCGCTCAACTTTGCGCTCTACAGCAGCCTAAACCCGGCCACCCGCGAGTTGATGACGCGCATCAGCCTGGATCCGCTCAGCCTGCTGGCGCTGATTGCCTTGGTGCTGGCGCTGCCGCTGGCTCTGGGCATGTTGGCCGGCAAGCGGTTTCCGCGCTTTGCACAGCGCTCCGAGCCATGGTTTCGCAATGGTTCGCTGCTGGCGTTCTTAATGTTCATCAGCGTCGCGCTGAGCCGTAACTTGTCGCTGTTCCTAGAAGTCGCGCCTGCGGTACTGAGTCTGGTGGTGCTGCACAACGGCGTGGCACTGCTGACCGGCTACAGCCTGGCGCGGATGTTGCGGCTGGACGGCGCGGAAACCCGCGCCGTCACGCTGGAAATCGGCATTCAAAATTCCGGGTTGGCGCTGCTGATCCTGTTCACCTTCTATCCGCAAGCCGGCGGCATGGTGCTGGTGGCGGCCATGTGGGGGCTGTGGCACTTGGTGTCTGGTCTGTCGCTGGCACAGTTCTGGGGTTGGAGGCACCGCCATGATCTACAGTGACAAGCGCATTCTAGTCACCGGCGCTGCCGGCTACATCGGCCGCCAAGTGTGCGCGGCGCTAGCCGCCGAAAACTGGGTGATCGGCACCGACATTCGGCCGGCGGAACTGCCCTGCGAGCTGGTGCAAATGGACGTGCGCGACCCGCAGCTGGAGACCCTACTGCGCGCGCAGCGCATCACCCATGTGGTGCACCTGGCGGCGGTGCTGGGCGACAGCGGCGACCCGCAGCGTGATTACGATATCGACGTCAACGGCAGCACCAATGTGGTGGATGCCTGCATCGCCGCCGGCGTGCGCCATCTGACGGTGACCAGTTCCGGCGCCGCTTACGGCTATCACGCGGACAATCCACCTTGGATCAGCGAAACCGATCCGCTGCGCGGCAATGACAGCTATCCCTACTCTCGCCACAAGCGACTGGTGGAAGAAATGCTTGCCGAGCGCCGCCAGCAACACCCGCAGCTGGCACAATTGATCCTGCGGCCCGGCACTGTGCTCGGCGCCGGCACCCGCAACTTGATCACCAATTTGTTCGAGAAAAAAGTGATGCTGGCGCTGCGCGGCGCGGTGTCGCCGTTCGTGTTTATCTGGGATCAGGACGTGGTGCGCATCATTGTGCGCGGGGTCGAAAGTGGCGCCACTGGCGCCTACAACCTGGCTGGCGACGGTGCGCTGCCGCTGCGCGAACTGGCGCACCTGCTCGGCAAACCGTGCCTGGTGCTGCCGCCGACGCTGGTGCGGTTGCTGCTGCAAATTGGCCAACGCTTGGGCCTGACCCGCTACGGCCCGGCGCAGTTGGATTTCCTGCGCTACCGCCCGGTGCTGGACAACCAGCGCCTGAAAACCATATTCGGTTACACCCCACAGCTGACCTCGGCGCAGGTATTCCGGCTGTGGCGCGACCACCATCGGGAGCAGTAATGAGAACCGTGTTGATCACCGGTGCCACCGGTGGCCTGGGCCGTGCGCTGGCGCTGCGTTACTGGGATGCCGGCCACAGTCTGGTGCTGATGGACGTGAACGCCGACGCGCTCAACGACTTGGCTGGCCGTTTCGGCGACGCCAGCCGCGTGCATACCATCGTTTGTGACCTGTGCGACGACGACAGTATCCATGCCGCCGCCGCGCAACTGACAGCGTACACCAGCATGCTTGATGTACTGATCAACAACGCCGGCATCACCCATCGCTCGGCCGCCAGCAGCACGCGCCCGGAGGTGTTCGCGCGGGTGATGCAGGTGGATTGGCTTGGCACCGTGTCGTTGACCCAACTGCTGCTGCCGCAGCTGCGCCACGGCGGCAAGGTCATTTGCATCGGTTCCATGGCCGGTTGGATGCCGGTGCCGGGGCGCGCTGCCTACTGCGCCGCCAAAGCTGCGCTGACCCAATTCTTTGAAGTATGGCGCCTGGAATTGGATCAATTGGGCATCGGTTTGCTGATGGTGTATCCGAGCTTTCTCGACACCGCTATCGAGCGCAATGCCTTGGGGGCCGACGGCGCGCAGGCCAACCATGCACGCAGTACCTTGGGCTCTGTACGCTCGGCGGACTGGATGGCCGCTAGAATTCTGCACTCTGACCGCCGCCAGCGGATGCGGCTATTTCCCGACCGGCTGTCGCGCTTGGCCAGTTTACTGTGGCGGGTGTGGCCGAAACTCTACTTGCGGCAGGTACGACGCCGCTTCCCCGAGGACATCCAACCTTGATGGTGCCGCTGCTGGCGCTGTGCGTGCTGATCGCGTTCACCCTCGAAGCCATGACCGGCTTCGGCAGCGTGGTGATTGCGGTGTCGCTGGCGTCATTGGTGCTGCCGCTGGATCAAGTGGTGCCGGCGGTGGTGCCGCTGAACGTGGTGATGAGCAGCGTGATCCTAGCGCGCGAATACCGGCACATTCAGTGGCGCCTGCTGCTGGGCCGCATTCTGCCGCTGATGGCGCTCGGCACCGTGAGTGGCTATCTGCTGCTGCCGCTGGTGGAGCCCACGCTGCTGAAGAAGCTGTTCGGCCTGCTGCTGATCGGTTTTTCCAGTCGCGAATTGTGGCAGCTGCACCGGCAACGCTGGCGCCCACTGCCGTCGGCGGCGGCGCCGGTGGTGATGCTCGGTGCCGGCGTGACTCACGGTCTGTTCGCGTCCGGCGGGCCGCTGCTGATGATTGCGCTGACCGGCAGCGCGCTGTCGAAAGCGGCGCTGCGAGCGACGCTGATCAGCGTGTGGTGGACACTGAACCTGTGCCTGACCGTGGCATTTTGGCTGGATGGGCGACTCGCGCCGCAGCTACCGACGGTGGCGCTTCTGCTGCTGTGTCTGCCGGTCGCCGTGATGCTGGGCAACCACTGGCACGGCAAGGTGGATGAGCAGCGATTTAAGAAAGTGATTTATGCGGTGTTAGCCGTGGTGGGCGTCATGTTGGTCGGATCTGCGCTGTAAGCGGACTCACTGATGGCTAAGTGCTAATAAGCCCCAGGAAAATGGGCGAGGGAACTGGCGGCCAGATATTGGACGCCAGGTTTTCCGGCAAGCAGTAGGCTGCCCCTTGATCGGACGCGCTCCTCGCGTGCAGCAGCAACAGCATCGACATATTAGAAATCGAATAAAAACGCCGAAGCCGCTCAACACTTTATTGGTTGAGCGGCTTCGGCGCTTAGGCACAGCTTATAGCATGTTATTTGCTCAGCATTGCCAGCTCAGCATCCTGCTGCAAAATAGCCCACCAGCGCGCCGAGTCCCCTGATAGGTCGACACCGACCACAGGCGAATCGTTACATTCCGGCGCCCGCGCTGGGGTGCCCGCCAACAAAGACTCGTCGAACGGCATATTGAGCACGCAGGCCTCACTCACCAACGGCTCCCAACCGTTTTCCGTTTTCCAACCCAGCGCCGCGTCAGCGGCCACCGCTGCGGGCGCGGTCAGTGCAATGGCGTAACGGTCTGACAGGCTATTGCGCAGGTCCCATTCCTTGCTCGCGCCGCTGGGCAGCGTGTGCGGCTGCTTGGCAGAACCGTCCGGCTGGCTGCCGGGCAAGCCGGTGTCTTGTTCGAGGTCTTTGATCGCGCCGTATTCGCTGGCGTAGATGCCAGTGTGTTGTTGAATACCACTGACAATCAGCACGTCTGACAGGGTGTCGGCAGTGCCTGCCTGCCAGCTGAGCATCACGTGTTTTTTCAGGTCGGTGGTGGTAGCGGGAATATCCACGGCGTTGAGGTTGCCGCCGTTAAGGACCAGGCGCTCTGCGCCGTTCAAGTTCGGCGTCCACGGCTGGTGATACTGATAAAGATACTGATAAGCCAAGCGCAGCAGATCCACGCCGTCTTCGGCACGACTGAAGCCGGGCGTGACTTCCATCGAACGCGCGCGACTGTCGACGCGGTTAAAGGTGTTGTTGGTGCCTCCCACCAGCTTGGCCACAGTGCCATCCGGGGCGGTGCAATCATTGCCCACAAAGCTGGCATCGAAATACATCACCGGCCGCGTGTTGGCGGGAATGGAGTTCGGAAACACAATGCGCTCGCAGCGGTTGCTGGTGCGCGAGAAACGGTCCAGCAACTGCCAATCGGGCTGGGCCAATTCTTTCGGGCCCTGCTCGTTTGCGGTCACAGTGTGCGGGGTAAACCAAGACTCGTAATCCACCCGGTCGCCCTGGAAAGTCAGCACCGAGGCGTTGGCGTCAAACGCGGGCGAGCCATTGCTCATGGTGTTCATTTTTTGCTGGATGATGCGCTGCACCAGCTCGCGCTCGCCGTAGCGGAACTCATAGCCTTTATAGGACGCGTTGCCGGACATGATTTGCGTGTACTGCGGCAAACGGTAGTTGCCGTCCGCAGTGGTCCAAGAGCCCGGATCAACATGAATAGGCGCTTGAATCACCGAGCGCTGATACATGTGTTCATGCCCCTGCACCCAAATCACATCGTGCTTGGCGAAGAACGCACGGATTTCATCCCACTGATTCATTAGCAGGTTATCGCCGCGAACGCCTTCCACGATCATTTCACGGGTCTCGCCGTACTTGGCGCCCACCAAGCCATCGTGGCTGGCGATGACGATGTGATCGACCTTGCCCTCGTGCTGCATGACGACGTCTTTGATCCACTCAAACGCGATCGGCAAGTTGTAGTATTTGAGCAGCACGATCAGCACGTTGTCCCGCACCACGTAGTAATTCAGGTACTGGGCACCGACCATGTGCACCGCATCTTTAGGGATGTAGTCCTTCATGGTCTCAATCCATTGCACCGAATAGGCAAAGCTGTCTTCGTGGTTGCCCATCAGTGGCAGGAATTCAATGCCCGCATCTCGATAAGCCTCTGCAACGGAGGTCCACTGCTCAAACTCTTTTGCCGTGCCCTGGTCCGTCAGGTCTCCCACCGGAATCACGATATCGACCCCAAGTTCACGCTCTTTTTCCAGCACCGCGCGCATAGGGTGCATCGACACGTTGTCACCGCCGCCCTGGGTATCTGGCAGCAAGCCAATTTTTAGTGTGCTGACTGGTGTTGGCGTGACCGGTGTTTCCGGTGAGGTGCTGGGGCTGGTACTCGAACCGCCGCCACAGGCAGCTAAGACGCTGCCGACCATTGTCACCAAAAGGCTCTTTTTCACGAAACTCATTGCTCTTCCCCACAGCATGAATAGGCCGGACCAAGCCGGCAGGTAGCTGCGGGCAGCGAAGCCCTTAGAACACCCACAGCAGGACGGGCGTATCATGCGGGTGTCATGTGGCAGTGGGGTGTCTTAGGTAGGTCAACTCAGAGGCAAAAAGAGTGTTTGCGTTGGTCCTGAGCGCAACGCTAAGACCTCTCAGATTCCGCTCTGTCTTTAGATTTTCTGTTTCTGTTTCCTGATAAAGCAATAAACGCGCAAGCCTAGGCGCCAGGTTGTTTACGGAGCGTCAGCGCTGGTCGCTCAAGTAGGCTTTTCCAATCAGCCAGAAGTATCGGGTTCGGCGAAAAACACGCCTTTTCCACGGATGTTGGAAAGCCCAAGCTGGAAGACCTAGTTGAAACAGGGGCCCATCCGCCCCTCCCTCAATACTCCACGATCACCGTCACGGTATCTTTATAAATTTCGGCCGGGCGTGCCGCCTGATCCGGGTTCACTCTCACTTGGCAACTCTGGACGTCGGTCAACCCCGTGCTCACCCGGCTGAAGGCGTTGTTGCGGTTCCACACCGAGCTGTCTGGCTTCAGGATTTGGTACTCCATGTAGTTGCCAGAGGTGCCCGCCCGCATGCGTTGCCAACCGTCAGCGAAATGGCCGCCGTCGTCGACGTAAAGGCGGTAATTCTCTCGCTGGGTGCAGCAAACAGATTTAACGTTTTGTAAATACGCCAAGAAAGGCGCACTTTGCCCACTTTGCCCACTTTGCGCACTGGGTGGACGATTAGTGGTAGCGACCGGACTGTCACTAAGTGCCACCAGCCATCTTTGCGCGCCATCAACCGGGACGCGCCAGATATTGCATGCCGAGGAAGAAGAGAGAGAACCTGTTGGGCTAGTTGATTGGCGCATGAGTAGGCGGATATATAGGGGTTGGCACCCGGCCTGAGGGCGGGGCAGCGGCGGGCAGCATAGTCACATACTGCTGGGAACAGGCGCGGACTAACCGCCTTAACGAGCGAGCCCGCGGGCCTCGCCTAAAACGATTTGCAGAAACTCCATTTACATCATTTACCGCGTCAGGCTGAGACTGACCGAGGTAGCGGGTGCGGGTGAAGCAGTCCAGCAACTGTCAATTGGGCTGGGCCAGCTGTGTCGAGCCTTATTCATTTGCTCTCGCGGCGTGCCGGGCAAAACGAGACTCGCAGTCCACCCGGTCGCCCCAGAGGGTTAGCACCGAGGCGCTGCCGTCGAACGCGGGCGTATACTAAGTAGGCAGCAGGGCGGTATCCATACTCGGCATCGGCCGGAATCAAAGAAATCAAAAAATCCTTTACACACGCCCTTTTTCTAACAGAGAGTCCAGCACCTCCAAGGCAGCCGCTTTCTTTTCGGAGCCCATCTTATTGATATTACCGACCTTACAGCGTAGCGCCGGCAGTCTAGCTAAACCTTCTATCTCAAGGACATCCCAGTCGGGCCCCGGCCCGTACAGACTGCACAAAAAACCACGCTCCTCGGCAGTCATCGTCTGAATAATCGTTCTCAAAGCTTATTGGGGCGCGCTTTGCAGGAGCTCAGGCGTTATGTTTTCGTTGGCCATGCCCATGAACTCGCTCGCAACGTGGTGGCTGATATGCTTCCATCTCGGGCTGAGCAGCTCTTCCGTAAAACGGCTATGACAACCTAGGTAGACCACGAGCGCACGCCGTATTTCCTCGGTAAAGCCTCGGCTTTCCAACAACGACCACACATCGTAGAAATCGTGAGGATGCTGACGATCAAACGCAGCACAGAGCTTGCCTGAATGGCGCTCCGCCAATGAGACCATATTCTCGGGCGTTGATCTGGCTGGCATGACGCAGCCGGATCATGTGCTTGGTGTAGTCGCGCCGGTCTTCGTGGCGGGTGCGGGTCTGCGTCACCATGAAGGGCTGAAACCCTTCCTTGCGCAGTTCGGTCAGCACCGTGGCGGTGGGGATTAGGCGTACCGCTGGGAACGGCCTTCGTGGGGCGCTTCCGCAAAGATGGACGGAGCCACGCGGTGAATCTGGTCATCGGACAACGGGGAGTCGTTGCGCAGTACCGGGGAGCGGGAAGCGAAACGGGATGCGAGTTGCATGGTCTTTCTCCTGACGAAAAGGGTTTGCTGTTCAAACCGCACACCGGATTCCTAGATCCGGAGCCCAGCCTTTCGGCTGTTCGGTGCGGTTGGCACGAGGAACCCGGTTGGCCCTGTTGCCACCGTCTTTCCTGAGTTCATCGCCCGCGACGGTCAGGAGCCCACGGACGTGGGCCGTCAAGGAGCAAAGCGACAGGATGGTGCGGCCCGCAGGCGCAGCCGAGGACACGGCCTGGCGCGCCTTGATGGCACGCGGCCACGGGCTACAGTCGCGAGCAAGGTGATGGAGTCAGGAGAGACGGCTGGACATGGCAACAGCCGCCATGATGTGCAGACCGCACGCAAGCGAAGCGCGCAGGCCCGAAGTTGGAGGCCGGGCCGTAGGCGTCAGGGATGTGGAAGGCTGGCGAATGCCAGTCCCTTCAGGGATGAGCGAATAGCGAACCTGGAGCAGCGCGATCCGCGAAGTGGGGACGAAAGCATGTGTTTCGTTTATTATCTATTTGTGCTATCGGCTTATTTCGGCCATAAGCAGTAACTCTTCCGCGCCAGCAAGCCGAATGGCGAAAAACAGCTTTGTTCGTGGAAGCTGCCAAATTGGTCAGGTCAGCACATCGACCAAAGCTGCCTCCGTTTCTGGTCAGGATCAGGCTGGCAAGTGGAACAGGATGTTATTGAGTCAAGAAAAGCAGCTTGAACCAACAGGATGATAAAAAGTCAAGGGATGCAGGGGGCACAATTGGATACAGCAAATGGATCGCCGGGTAGAAATCCTCTTGCCGCAGCACAGCGGGAAAGAGCTGGTGCGCAAACATTCGAAAAATACGAATACCAGTACCACTGGGCTCTCTGCCGAATCCTTGGTGCTCACGAGAACTCGGATGATTACGTTGTCTTTATCGAGCTTCATGAGGACGTGGTGCTGGCGACTTCGACCGATGAATCCCTCGCACGGTTTGAATTCAATCAGGTAAAAAATGTCAATGCTACACCTTGGAATCAGAAGAAATTGACTTCGATCCCAAAGTCAACCACCAAAAAAATTACAAATTCAATTCTCGGAAAAATGCTCCAAGGGGTTCGCAAAAAACCATTTTTTGAAAAGCTGAACTCGCTCGATTTGGTTGCGACCTGTGGCTTTAAGCTGCCTCCTAAAACCGACGGCTTGAAGCTCTCAATTATTTCAATAGGTGATCTTCATGATGACTGCCTGAAAGATATCCAGGCTGCAATCAACAAAGAGCTTGGATCCTACCCTATCCCTAGAACCTTGAGGTTCATCACACCTGATCTAGCTACCTCCGGTTTTCAAGATATAGCTATTGGCCGAATTTCCAAGCTCGTCGATGTTAAAGCCCCTGGGGCCATGTGCAACGCATCAACGATCTATCGAGTGTTAATTGATGACTTACATCGCAAGGGAACTGTGGCCTTTGATTTTACTGATTGGAGCAATCTTATAAAAAACAAAGGAACCACTCACGGCGATGTTGAGCGAGTTATCTCGTCCTATACAGAGAAGAAGGGGTTCGAGGTTTTTGAGAAAGACCTGGACGACATCCTCAAGGATCTTGCACTGAAATCGAATAAGCGGATTCAGGTACGCAGAGCGTTTGAACGCTATCACAACGCCGTTCGCCTGGAGCGTTCATTGATTGCCATCGACAACCAACAAGCAGTCAAGGATGCGGTTGAACGCAACTTTGAAGTATTCGAAAGGCAAGGCGTAATAGATTTTATGAAGCTGGCACTTGAAGTTTTGCCAGAGGCAACCAAAAAGAATCTGGTGGACTTGGAATCAATTCATGCCGCGATCATTTACGAGCTGTTGAGCAAGTGTCATGAAAAATGAGCCGACAATCGACAACTTCAAACTGCTGATCAGAAATCTCAGGACAAAGCGGCATGGAAAACTTAGTATTCAAACGACTAGTAGTAGCGTCCGATACCCTAAAATCCGGAAATCAGTTCGAGTTCAAACCCCGCTTCAACTTGATAACGGCGAACGACAATAGCGTTGGGAAATCGACTCTAGCGAAGTTGCTGTTTTGGGCTCTGGGTGGAGACCCTGTCTTAGATGTTACATGGGCGGGGTTTGATGTTCGCTGCCTGGTTGACTTCAGTGTCGGCAATGAGACTTATCAGGCGGGGAGATATGGGAACATCATGTTTCTTCGTCGCCCAAATGGCGAATGGGAAAAATTTCCCAAAATCACAGGCGCATACTCGGATGCCTTTGCTGAGATCGTAGGCTTCGAGGCCCTGTTGCCTAGCAGGAGCGACTCAACCAAACTCGAAACCCCGCCTCCTGCTTTCTACTTCCTGCCTTTCTACGTAGATCAGCAGCGCAGTTGGTCTCACGCATGGAACGGCTTTACCAATCTTGAGCAATACGCGAAATGGCAAAAGACCATCATTGAATATCACACAGGCTATTTGCGGCCTGAATTTTTCACGTTCGAAGAGAAGATTGCTGCTCAGAACCTTGAGAAAAAAACCGCAGAAGGCGAAGTAAAAAAGATTGAGACAGCTATTGATGTAGTAAAAACGTACGTACCTCAATCCAGCAAAATGGTCACCCTATCAAAAGGTGAGTTCGACACCCTCGCCGCAGAGGTCTCTGACGACATCGCAAAACTGCAGGCTAAGCAAGAGGATCTACTTGGGACGATTGCCGAAATCCAAACGGAACGCGTCTATTTGCAAGGCCAACTTGATCTGGCAACGATTGCATCCTCTGAGCTTGATAAGGATTACACTTTCTCTGTCGAATGTGTTGAAGGCGAGACTCTTCTTTGCCCGCTGTGTGGAACCGTACACGACAATTCGTCACCGAGTCGGGCCGCCATTCTCGCTGACAAAGACGAGGCTGAAAGACAGGTGATGCAAATCAACGGAAAGATCGAGCGCCTAAATAAAGAGTTGTCTAATTCTCAGAAAAAGCTTGAGAGTACGCGTGCCGAAATTGATGGGATAAACAAAAAATACAAGTCGCTTGAACCCTCGGGCACATCTGAAAATCAGGAAAGTGCTGCCGAATCATCATTTCTAGACAGCATCGCATCTCGTGCAGTTCAAAAGCATGTACAGCGGACGATGGAGACCAAAACAGCTTTGATACGCTCCATCAAGTCCACGAATAGAAATTTGAGGGCCGAACAGAAAAAACTACTGACCAAGGAAGAGCGGGAGGAGCTGAACGCCGCATTCAAAAACTCCTTGACTTCTTATTTACAGGAGCTGAATGCGCAAGGCGTTAATCTGGCACCAGTCGAATCCCCCCTCGATTACAAGAAAATCCATGGGAGCGGAGGCGCAGCGGAAAGCACCCGTGGCATCTTGGCTTACTACATGTCCGTTATCCATCAGGCGCACAAAGCAGAAAATGAAGCTTTTCCGGCCATTGTGATAGACACTCCGAATCAGCAGGAACAAGCCGATTTCAACTACGAAAAAATTCTCCAATTCCTGATGGGCGCGGTACCTTCAAATGCACAGCTCATTTTATGCGCCATGGATCGTGACGAAATCAAGAGCTACAGACGTGCGGCACACGTGATCGAACTGGATGAACAGAAAATCCTTAAAGAGACGAATTACATCGAATGCCGATCTTTGCTTAACTTCGATGGATCAATTGCAGAACCTTCGAATAAGCTACCGAGTTGAACCACTCATGTTTATATTTACAGGACGCAGTGCATACACACCAGGATAATAATCTCGCAGAGTGGACGTTATTTAACAACAGCGTTATCCGGACTGCTGTTCATGAATGCATGCGCTGAACGTAAAGTGCAATCATAGAAATGCTGTTCTGTCATCTCGAAGATTCACGGCCTCTGTGGGGCGTTGGCAGGCGGAGTTCTTGGTCTGAGCGCTCACAAAAAGGATGATGAAGATGCGAATAGCCAACTTGAGGATCGAGAACTTTAGGGGTGTAAGAAGCGGGTTTCTTCAGTTTGGAAAACATCCCGTTCTTGTCGGAGACAATAACTCAGGCAAGACTACCCTGATCGAAGCTTTGACTCTCGTGCTTGGCAGGGATCGTCTTATTCGCGAGCTGAGCGAGCATGACTTCTTCGGGTCCAATCCACAAGCAGCCGATAGGATCAAAGTCGTAGCAACGGTCACAGGTTTTACCGGCGACGACCCAGAACAGAGTAGCCAATGGTTTCGTGATGAAAGAGCAGTAGTGAAATGGCTTGACGAGACGTCAGGCCAAGTGCATCCCGTGCGGAACAACCCGGAATGGAAACTATGCTGTCAGCTCGGGGTTCAAGCACGCTTCGACCATGACACCCTAGCCGTGGAGACTGTGCGCTACTTTTATGACCACGATGAACCTATAGATCCGTTTGCTGATGAGGCTCCGGCCCCCGTTCCAGGCAAGCTCATTCAAGAACTGAGCTTCTATCTGGTACGTGCGAGCCGGACGTGGGACAAAGTCTTCTCGTGGGGGAACGAGCTCTTCAAACGCACAGTGCTTGCAGCTGCGGCTCAGCCCGCAGCTGCGTTGCTGGCCGAGCGGGACCGTCTGCGAGAACCGGCGCAACCTATCGACGCCGACCCGGGCATTCAACCGCTGATTCAGAACCTGAATACCGAGCTTGCGCTCTCATTCCCAAATGCTCCAAAAGTTCAGTTGAGGCTTACTAACACAGACAGTCGGTCTGTGATGGAAGCAGTTTCAGCCCACTTTGCAGGCACTGATGGCTTCAGTATTCCTGCAGGCAGACAGGGCAGCGGGCTGGTTTCCATGCAGGGTCTGCTACTACTGCTCGAGCTCGGTCGTGCTCGTGCTGCAAGCGGTGGTGAATTCCTGATGGCATTGGAGGAGCCCGAAGTCCATCTACCGCCATCTGCGCAGCAACGGTTGGTTCAGAGGGTTCAAGCTCTCTCCACTCAGACATTCGTCACGACCCATTCACCTCTTGTTGCCAGCATGGCCGATCCGACCTCTGTGCTGATCTTGAAGAAGCATGATGGCGTACTTTCAGCCGAACCGTTCCTAGCGAGCCCACTTACTGCCGCGACGCCAAACTGGAAGCGCAAGTTCTTCCAGCACAGCAGAATTGACGTACTGAGTGCGCTGATGCAGCCGGCACTCCTCGTTCCAGAAGGCCGTGCCGATTTCCAGTTGATGCGTTGCATCCTCCGGCCGTTGACGATGACTGAAGGCTGGGTCGAAACAATGACTCGCCCCTTCGGCATCGAAGTCGGCGTGGTTCCAACGGAAGACGCAAATGTCATCGAGACCCACAGGCTGATGAGGCGCATCCACAAACGTGTGTGCTGTCTCGTCGATGGTGATGCCGCAGGTCTGGAATACGCAGATCAACTGCGGCTGGAGGCCGAGCCGCCCAGCTCGATCATCCGCTGGAACGATGGCGCAATGATCGAAGATGTCATCGGGTGGATTCTCAATGCGGATGAGGACGCAGTAGTTGCCAAGCTCGCGGAGATATCCCCTCAGCCTCCAAATTCGAGCGCGGATGTCGTGGCCTATTTGAAGACAAAGAAGATGGACGTCATCGCCTATGAAAGTCTCGCGGAAGCCATTTCTACGACGCCAGCATGCAGGGAGCGGGCCGCAGATCTCTTAAGCGGTCTGGCCTGTGCCTGTGCCGGCGATGACGCTACGCAGCGCTTTGTTCGCGGAGACCATGGTGTGTGGGTGTTTCATCCATGACGGTTCGCGCGTTCACCGGCGGTGCTGGTTGTGGAAAGACCCACATGCTCATGGCATCGCTGTCAGCGCATCTGGAAGGCGCTCCTCTCCAAAGCGGGCAGAAAGTCCTGGCTCTCACCTTCATGCATGGATCTCGCAGGCGCTTGGAAGAGCGCCTTGGGATGCTTCAGAACCTGAGCGCCAAGACAGAATGCACGACCATCGACAGCTTCGCATGGCGTCTGTTCCGACGTTGGCGTTCGCTCGCTTCAGCCCTCGGTTTTGTGAACATCCAACCGAGTGAGTACGAGCGCATATGCGAGGCCGCCAGTGCACTCGCACAGGTCAGAGATGTCCAAGGCTGGGTGGCTTCGACGTTTCCTGTCCTTGTCCTGGACGAAGCCCAGGACATGACAGCGCACCGCCTAGGCATGGTGGCAGGCCTGGCCAACAGGTTGGAGGTCTTTGTTGCTGCGGACGAGTTTCAGTGTCTGAGCGAGGAGCTACGCCCCAACCCTGCGTGCGCTTGGCTGGCCCAAATATGCGCCCCTGAGGAGCTTTTACAGCCTCGTCGGACAAACGTTGACGAGCTACTCAATGCAGCCAGAGCAATTCGCGCCGGCGAGGCGCCTAAGTCGGGGAAGTTCTTCGTCGTTGCGCAGACCTCCACTGCGCCCTTGGCTGGTGCCTGGATCAACTCCAATTTGAGCTGGTATGGCGGAGGTAAGAGCGTCGCCATTATCACCCCAACCCTTGGAACGTTTGCCAAAGGCGCTTTGGCCTGGGCTGCTGCCAACAAAACCAAGAAAGGTGCAGGCCCGTATGAAGTCGCATGGGAGCAGTCAGAGGCTAAAGCCGCAAGCGAGTACCTCGCCGCGATCAAACTTGCGGACTGGACCGACGCTCCCTCCATCATTGCCGTCCTCGCGGCAGTTGGTGACGCCAGAACAACCAGGGATGTGTTCGAATGGCTAGAGACTCAACGTCGGACCCGGGCGAAGCTGGAGTTCTCAAAGGATGAGGTCGTGAAGTCGATTGAGCAGTCCTTTTCCCAGCGCCGCCAATCTCGCAGAAACGAGGTGCGTGGATGGAAAGGGATGACAGTTCATGGCGCGAAGAACCGAGAGTTCGACAACGTGATTGTTCTGTGGCCAGCGGCGGTTGCTGGTAGTGACGACCAGAAGAGGCGTTTGCTCTATAACGCAGTGACGCGTGCGAAGGAACGATGTGTTGTTCTTGTGCAGGCATCCGCCCATATGAACCGACCTCCGTTCGCATAAAGCACCGAATTGCCCGAGGGGGTCAGATTTACTTCGGCGTCCGGGGTCAGTTTTATCATCAGAGTTAACAGATAAACTCCGCGCGCGAGTATCAACAATCTTTGGAATAGAGGTAAATCATGTGGTTCGTCGTAAAATTTCGAGAGGGCAAATCACCCTCCACTAACAAATATCCACACACCGTTTTGGTTCAAGATAATTGGGACGACTACTCCTATAAGACGACCTTTCACGCCACCATTCATTTATCACCAGACGATGAAGTCGAACTCGGTAGCGTGAAGATCCTCAAGGAGGATCAAACTCATGGCCTAACGCCAGTCCCGCGAAAAGCATTTCGAGTATTAGGCGAGAAATTTTGCTCCCTCGGTGCCGACCTAGAGTATTACGAGAAGCTCTTCAAGCTAGGAGTGGCTGTCTACGAAGGATATTTGGAAGGGCTACAGGACGTGGCATACAGCGATAGTGTCCGGGCTCAGTTTGAAGATCATGAGGGATTCAAAGTTTCGCTGCTCCGCTTCAGCGGTGCAGAACGGACCATCGTAGACGCCAGTCGTCTATTTATGCGTAAAACCCCAACTATTCGTCGCAGAGGGCGTGGCTTTGTCATGCGATTCAAGACTCAAGTTGCACGTCAGGCCACTTCTTTGATTGTTGATTTTGATTTTCGAAGAAAAGGCCCGCTTCCCAACAGAATCAACGTCCTCATTGGTTATAACGGAACCGGAAAGACACGTATGCTGGCAAATCTAGCGACAGTAGCCAGCGGTTACGGCTATGGCGAGAAAAGGGACTTCTTAGAGAAGCGCGCGGGCCGTTTCGTCGGAACTCAACCACCTTTCAAGTCTGTAGTAGTTGTCTCATACAGTGCATTCGACACATTCGCAATTCCAGGAAAAACCAACATAGAAAAAAGGCGCCTTGAGAATGAAGGTGGAATCTTTGGCTATGTCTACTGCGGCTTGCGCGAACGAATAGATGTAAATGACGATGAGGCTTATCGGCTTAAAAATTTGGAAGAGGTAGATCAGGAATTTCTCAGCGCGCTAGAGAGAATACGAAGCTCTGATCGTATGAGTATATTGCTCGATGTATTGAAACCTCTACTCCAAGATGCCTCATTTCAGCGAATCGGTCTGACCACTCTATACGCTGACAAAAACGAAGAGTCACTTCTTGATCTTTATCATGGACTCAGTAGCGGCCATAAAATTGTCACCAAGATGATGACCGAATTGACTGCACACCTCGACGACGCACATCCAACGCTAGTGCTCATCGACGAGCCAGAGACCCATCTGCACCCTCCGTTACTTGCAACTGTCCTTAAAAGCATACGTATATGTCTCGACCATTTCGATGGCTATGCCATCATTTCGACGCACTCTCCCGTCGTACTTCAGGAGACCCCATCAAAGTACGTCCTCGTACTGAAGCGTATTGGTGAACTCTCAAAGGTCGTTACGCCATCAATCGAAACCTTTGGAGAAAATATCAGCGTTATCACCGAAGAAGTTTTCAATCTCGATGATGGATCAACGGACTGGCACGACACGCTTCAATCCCTAGCCAGATCACATAATTTCGAAGAGATTGAAGATATGTTCGGCCGCCGCCTAGGATTC
Source organism: Alcanivorax sp. REN37 (assembly GCF_041102775.1). Taxonomy (NCBI): domain Bacteria; kingdom Pseudomonadati; phylum Pseudomonadota; class Gammaproteobacteria; order Oceanospirillales; family Alcanivoracaceae; genus Isoalcanivorax; species Isoalcanivorax beigongshangi. The sequence continues at coordinate 722,496 of NZ_JBGCUO010000001.1, read as the reverse complement.
GGGGCGCGATCGTACATGGCAAACTTCATGAAAGAGGATTTGTGAAAGCATGCACTCCATTACTCCTCCTGACATGGACAGCGAAGACGTATTTGATAACATCACTGCCGCAAAACGACAACCTACACGCCGCCGACTGGAGGCAGCCAGAAGACGTGTCGTTGTCGCATATGGAATGTATGAAAATGCCGCTCCCTCTGTTGAGTCGCTAGTTCCTGCCACCGTAACAAACGTACAGCGTAAGGCCTTACATCACGCATACTCCGTAGAAACAGCCCCCATGCTGGATCTACGGGAGAAGCTCAACGAGCCCGTGATGGCCGCACGTTGCCCATTCTGTGGAATCAGTGAGTCAGGCACCCTGGATCATTATCTCCCCAAAGAGCTATATCCAGAGTTCTCAATTTTTTCTTTGAATTTGGTTCCAAGCTGCGCAAAATGTAACACACGGAAGCGTACGTTGATTGTCGATGAAGACACCGATGTCCGATTGTTCCTTCACCCATATTTTGACGATATTCCTAACCAAACATTCCTGACTGTTCGCGTCAGACTCCGCCAAGATGCACTGCTTTTGGAGTTTCGTGTTCGCCGGCCAGTGGGGATGAGCCAAGCCCGATACCTCCAACTGCGCTCCCACTTCAAACAGCTCGATCTAGCAAGTCGCTACCGGAAACTCTCACTTGTCGAACTGCGTGGACGGCACGGTGGCTTTGTTCGCTTTTACCAAAATGGCGGCGGTTCGGCCCGTGTAGCTGCTGAATTGGAGGCAGAGGCGGATGACTACGAGGCAGCGCATGGGCCCAACTTCTGGAGAGTCATTCTGTATCGCGCACTCGCAGCACACAATGGTTTTTGCGATGGGGGGTTTGATGTCGTAAAACCACCGCAAGTAGATGGAGCCGGACAAGAATGAAATCCCATCCATTTACCCCGTCCCACTATCGTCGCCGCAATCGAATTTCTTGGGGAAATGTTGACGCAGGCGAAGTTCGATCAACTCGTGGTGCGGTTGGAGCTGACGAAATCCCGCCGGGGCCGGCAAATAGCGTGACTGCGAAAAGCGCCATACTGGCGCGCCTCGTCAATCAACGCGCAACGCAGATAGTCAGCACCTTGGGGCGGACCTGTGACTCTGGCTAAAGCCGCTGTACGCGAAACCGTTGGAGCGGCCGTACCGCAATATGCGGAGGCCGAGCAGGAACGCCTTCAGCGGGGACTAGCGCTCGACGGTAACCGTCCGGCAAAGTCACCTTGAGTAGGCGGCAAGAATCGAAGAGCATACGTGCCTACGTAAATAGGTGGACACGTATGCTCTTAATGCCAGAAGAAAGCCCAGGCCGCCGGCGTCGGCGTCGGTACACGGACGAATACAAGGCGGCATTGGTCGCACAATGTAAGCAGCCGCATGTCTCGGTAGCGGCGATCGCGCAGGCCCATGGCATTAATGCCAATCTGCCGGCTTAGCCGGTGGATTACCTTGTTTATTCAGGAGTAGAACGTTGATAACTGTCTTCGAGCAGATAACTTACTGACCTTTTTGGGTCGGAAGCAGCCTTCGCTTCAAGCAATCGGAAAATGGACCGAAGCCCCCAAAACTGACAATAACCCACGCTCGGCAAACGACACTTTTTCGGCACCAGCCACAATGGTGTGACTCAGCGTGCGCACCTCCACCAGCCCCAGCGCTTCCTTTAGCCGCTGTGTCAATCCCTTATCGGCCTGCGACGGCTCAGGATTCATGCTCGGATGGTTGTGCGAGAGGATCACCGCCGCCGTATTGAGTCGCAGCGCCTCCTTGCCCACCTCGCGCGGATACACCGATGCTCTGTCGATGGTGCCATGGAAGGGAGCAGCAAGACCGCCTACACCCCACTCAGCCACACACCCACCGTTGGCAAGTGCGCAGCACGCGTAGGCCCGGATCAACGATCCAGGCCGAAGGCGTCAGGGATCAGCACCGAATGGCTGTGATTCGGCAGGAAGCACGGGGCGCAGCCCGCGAGCCCGACGGCGGTACGCCGGGACGAACGACTATGGCTTATCGTCCTTGAGAGACAGCGTTCCACGAGATTCGAGCAGACGCCGCGTGTTGTCCAGCTCTTTTTGCAGCAATTCTGCATCTGGCAGTACGGTGCGGTAGTTCGCCGCCATTACCTTGGTCGGCAAGCCATCCAGTGCATAACGCGCCAGGGCATGGCCCTTGTCAGCGCACAGGATCAGACCCACCGGCGGGTTCTCATCCGGGTAGGCCCAATGCTCCTTGGCATAGTTGCAGTACATGTGCATCTGCCCCACATCGGCATGGGTCAGGCTGCCCAGCTTCAAGTCAATGATGACCAGGCAGCGTAGCTTGCGATGGAAGAACAGCAGATCCACCCGATACCAGGTCTGGTCGATGCGCAAGCGCCGCTGCCGCCCGACGAAGGTGAAGCCTTCTCCCAGCTCCAGCAGGAAGTCTTCCAGACGCTGGATCAATGTCGCCTCCAGGTCGGATTCCGAATACTCGTCCTTGAGGTCGAGGAACTCCAGCACATACGGGTCTTTGATCGCGTCATTGGGCGTGACTGCATCCTCGGGCTTGGCCACTGAACCCTTGACCAGCATCGCCGCCTTGTCTTTGGACAAGGCCGTGCGTTCGTAGAACTGGCTACCAATCTGCCGGTCGAGTTGGCGCACGCTCCAGCCGCCGCGCAGTGCCTCTGCCTCGTAGAACTGACGAGCATGGTCATCCTTGACAGACAGCAGCCGGACATAGGCCGACCACGGCAGGGTGAAGACCTGTGCCAGTTCGGCGAGGTCGAATTTCCGAGACACTGTCTCGGAATTCTCGATGAGCAGTCCGTCTTCAGATTTCCGAGACAGTGTCTCGGAAATTGCCTCAAGGGGGTAAGCGACGAAGAAGCGCCGCATGTTCTCCAGGTTGTCCGGACTGAACCCGCGCCCGAATCGGGCCGTCAGATCGGCGGACAACCGTTCCATCAACTGCTCGCCGTAACCGGCCCGCCGCCTGCCTTTCTGCTCGGCTTCGACGATCCGGCGGCCAATCTCCCAATAGCTGGCCGTCATCAGCGCATTGACACTGCGCGCTGCTGCCTGGCGTGCAGCATCCAGCAACTCCACGATGCCGCCGTGGATGCCGGCATAGCCGGCAGGTAAGGCAGCAGGTTTCCGCGTTGCCACGGGCGTCTTCCTTGTCATGCTGTCACCTCTATAGAGCGGGATGCCCCGGTGATCGCCAGCCGCCGATTCGCCACCAGTTCCGCCGCATCGCGCACCGGCTTGTCCTCGGTATGAACATAGTGCGTGAACATCGCCACGGTCTTGTGGCCTGTGAGCTTCATGCCCACCTTGGTCGGCACGCCAGAATTCGCAATATCGGTGGTCGCTCGGTGGCGGATGCCATGCGTGCCGACGTGCGGTACACCAGTGGCCTTGAGCACGCGCGTCCAACCGCCGTAGTGCTCGCCGTGGGTCATGTGCCGGGTCGGGTCGTTCGGCGACGGCAGGACGTAGGGGCAGCCGCCCCGGCGCGGCGCTGTGGACAGCAGCCGATAGGCTTCCTCGCTCATGGGCTTGGAGATACCGCCGGTCTTGCTGTCGGGCCAGACGACGCGGCGGTTTTCCAGATCAACCCAGCCCCATTCCAGTGGGCAGATTTCGGAGCGGCGGGCGGCAAACTCGAATTGCAGGCGGATCGCCAGCGGGATGACGTAGTTCTCCAATCCTTCCGCCTCCAAGTGTTCCAAGTGGCGGAAGATCCGCACCAGCTCATCGTCCACGATGAGCCGGGTTTCCTTGCCGGGCGGGTACATCGGGACGTGACGGCACGGATTCGCACCGTCCGGGCGCAGCCCCCACACTTCGGCCAGGCTGAACATCTTGCGCAGCACGCCAAAGGTGCGGTTGGCCTCAGCCTGCTTGTAGGCCAGCTTCTTCATCAGCGCCGCCACGTCCGGGCGCTTCACATCCTGCACATTCATCCGGCCCATGATCGGGATGATGCAACGGTCAATCACGCCCTGATAGCCACGCTGCGTGCTGAGCTTGTTGCGCTGCTTCGAGTAATCCTCCATGAAGGTGTGGCAGAGCTCCTTCATGGTCGGTGCCTTGCGGGCGGCATTCTTAGCTGCGCTGGGGTCGCCCCCCTTGCGCACCTCGGCCAGCCACTCCTGCGCCATCGTGCGTGCCTGATCGACCGTCAGTTCCCGGTACTGACCCAAGGCGGGCTTGCGGCGCTCGCCGGCGTTCGTGCGGTACTGGAGCATGAACACCTTGCGGCCCGCCGGGGTGATCTTGCACAGGAAGCCAGGAACCACGGTATCCCGTAGTTCGACGGCCTTGTCTTGGGGTGTGCCGCATCGACTGCGGACTTAGTGAGCTTGATCTTCGCCATGATGACTCCTTGGAAAGCCCGGTTTCCAAGAGCCGCATGGGAGCCACGCGAGGGGAAGCCGGGTCAAGTTTCGGAAAGCACCGGCATATATTGAACTCGCCTAAGCAATTGATAAATATACTGTATCGAGCCTTGGCGTAGTCCAGAGAATTGCGGCACTGGAGTCATCGTGAAACAAAAAAACAGGGCGCCAAGAGCGGGCACATTCGCTTATGAAGGGGAGCGCTCCTTACTCGAACGAGGGATTACCAACTGGCTCGGACGGTTTCACCTGCATAGGTAATGAAGACCATTTTGTTTTTGTTAGCCTCGGTAACGAGCGCGTTCTCGAAGCGAGTGTAGCCAAAGCTCCTCCTTCTACGGCTTCATCTGCCGCAGCAGGAAGTAGCTCCTCTATGGCCTTTTGACACGCCCGGTACGTCGGAAGTGTTTTTAACCGTCATAGTCGTTGCCGCCGTCAACCGCATGTCGAACACCAATGGTTCGCCGGCCGCAACAGTGGCGGTGACGATAAACATAGTGACAGACAGCTTCAGCGCTCCAGAGTGCTCCAGTGATTTCAAGTGTAGAATTCGGTGAGCGCGCGGATACGCTTGATGCCGTCGGGATAGCGCCCGCCCATGCGCCCAAGATAGCTGGCGCGATGCAGGTGCATCATTTAGGCCCCTTGTGATAAAGCAAAGCACGCATGTGGGTATCCGAGAAGACCCCGTCTACAGTGGAACCCAAGGTGGCCTCTTCCCGGCTGGTGATATAGAACGCCGCTCTGGCTCCCCCTCCCCCGCGCCAAGCTGATCAGCTTGCGAGACTTGAGCGCATTATCCAGAGAATGTACGGAAGCGCCCTGAGATAGCGCCACGCTCGCGGGGCGAACTGGCCTGGCGGGAGCAAAGTAAGCCAAGGCTACTGGGATGTCCCGGTTTGCCAACTACTAAATTGACGGCAAAGATCGACGCGAATTAGGCAATTATCAAACCAAAGTGGGGGGCTCCGCAGTGCCCACCATGCTGAAGGATCCACCAGAGCGGCGGCCACGCAGCCAAGCCTACCCATTATCATCCGAGTGGACAGGGTCAGGCTTCCGACCGAGCACTGCTTTCATACTGGCCGGGCTAAAAATGGACGTATCTACAACACTAAGACAAGCTGCGAGCTCTACTTCACCGCCACTAAGCTTGTGGAGCTCGAACTCTTTCGGACAGAGGATACCGACATCCGCCACCCAGTAAGGTGAGAAGGCTGTCAGCACGTAGTGACTCGGGCTAACCACCTCCGTACTAAATCCGTTTTCCAGCATTACACTTCTGGGATAGTCGCTTTCCTTCACTAAGTACTCCACTGTCCCAGGAGACACTTTCAGCAGGCCAGCTACCGTTACTGGAAGCAGCGGCCCTAGCGCTCCTGTAGTAACCATCACCGCAGGTATGAAAAAAGAAAGAAAGAGTACACCCAAAGCTGATCTTCCCTCATTTTCATTCAAACGAATCGTGTACAAGAAAGATGAAACTATAGGAATTAAGACGAGCATAATCATTGCCAGCCCAAATAAAAACTTGCTATGGCAAACCAACCCTGCTCTCATTAGCCACTGGGACAAGGGGTATGCGAATAAAAGTGCTGCAAATGTAAAAATAACAATAAAAATAATCCTAAGCCCCCCTCCAACACTAGACTTCAACCAAACAAACTCTCTAGCAATGATTACTAACGATAAAATAAGAATAGCAAGACCCAGAAAAACCTCTAAGCCTTGGTGACCCAACGTCACTATAACAACGATCAATGAAAATATAGCCGCCGCATCCATAGCTGCAGCAGGCCGGCCTCTCTTATCAGATGGAATAAAATTAAAAGCAGCGCGAAAAAGCAACGGCAGCGCCAACGTAAACGCTAGCAAAGAGACGATTACCAGTGCCCCTGCCAACCCTAAAGCGATTAGCAAGGCTGGGTTTCTCAAAGAGCTTACCAATAAATCCCCTTGCCCTAGCAGTGTAAAATAACTACGTAGTATGGCTGCTCCAAATAAAGCCGATATAAAAAACATCACTCCTGGCAAAATCACAGAACTCTCCGATATCAGATCGGCTAATGATCTTTTCACGGCACTGCTCTGTTTATCCGTTTCCATAATACCTCCAAAAAATTTATTTTCTTTACACCTACAAATTCAAATCAGTCCCATCAGCCCGATGAGCTATACCTAAGCGGCACCAACTCTGGAGTGCATCATTAACTCCCGCGCGCACTCCTAACGCCCCACCCTCGCCGCCATCCTCTCCCTCTCCTCCACCGACAACGTGCCCGCCACCATATTTCGCCACAGTTCTCTGCGTTCTTCGGCGCTGGGGGCCATGGCGGAGAAGGCGTCGTCGCGGCAGAGGGCTTTGCCGATGACTAGGTTGGTGCGTTCGCGGTAGCTGCTCCAGATGTATTGGTGGGGGCCGTGGGTGTGGCCGCGGCGCGTCGGGAGGGATTCGATGGCGGCGATGCGGTAGAGGTGCTCTAGCGGTGTGTCGAGGTTTTGGTATCGGTAGCGGCCGTGCCAGAGGCTGCCGGTTTGGCGGCGTTTGCGGTTGACGTAGCCGGTATAAAGGGTGCTCAAGCGCTTCATGATGACGCTGAGTTCCGCGGGATCGGGCAGCTGGATGACCAGGTGCATTTCGGTGGGCAGCAAGCACCAGCCGCAAAGGTCGATGCGGTATTCCTGGCGCAGGGTGCCGAGGGTGCGCAGAAAGGCGCGGTAGTCGATATCTTCTTCGAACAGCTGCCGGTGTGGGCGGCTGACATTGTGGATGTAGTGGCTATAGCTCGCTGAAAATTGCCGTCGTTCCCTTGGCATGGTGCTCTCCATTTCGTCTGGACCTGCCCCCGGACAGGTCTCGCTCTCCTCTTGAGGTGTCGTGTCTTTATTTTTATTTTCAGGCTGCGTCCTGCAGCCATAAATTGATGCAGATCAATTACAGTGTTTCGGTTGGTAACAGGCGCCTTTTCTGCCGTAAAAAAGTGACTGACTTATCATTCCCATCGGCTACTCGCCGCCCCACCTGCGAACTGCTGCAATACGAGCCAGACGTTTGCGACGACGGGCTGAAACACATTGATCACCATAAATATATGTCCTCGATCATGGCACATTTTTTCGGGAAGTCGGCATGAACTTTGAGAAAAGCAGGATTTCCTGTCGACCGCTCAATAGTTTTTTTCTTACATCGAAACGACGTCGCTACAACGTAAGCGATTGTAGTGGCAGGTTCAAAAAACATCGTCGGGTTTTACGGGAGCAGATCGCTTGTTGGCCGGTCGCCAAGCTGGGTAGCCTGAATGTGTCCGGCGCTTGGGGCAGTGAAGCCGGACAGGGTCGAGGCCAGGAAGGTGTCGGCATCGACGATGAGAGCGTGGCACGACTTCAGAGAGAAGCTCGAAACGCTCTTTGACTCTCAAAAAAATGTTCTTCAACTCCCATGATGGGAAAGGAGCAACACCATGAAAAAGAAACTTCTGACGGGTTTGACTGGGGTGGCTGCAGCAGTGGCCTTGGCTGGGGTAGCGTCTACTGCGAGTGCTATGGCTCCGCCGTATGTAGCATGTGTATACAAAGGCGAGACCTCTCTAGACCTTGGTGGATCAGCGGTGAACTGCTGGCTCAACATGTCGGTGAAGGCTGACTGCGATGGCAATGTCGTTGAAATAACTGCTGCTGGCGCAAACCCGGGCGATAGCACGTGTGCAGCGCTTTTCTTGGGCGGGTTCCCTTGGACTAGCACTCTGAGTGGCATCAATAGTGGTACTGGGAACATTAATACCGGCACTAGCATGCCGTACTCCGTTCTGCTCTTTACGCCCAGCGGGATCTCTCCTATCGCGGGTGGAGTCGTGGAGCTATTCGGCAGTCCAGCTGCAGGAGACAACTTCGCCTGCGATGGAAAAACGATCACTTTGCCGAAAGTCGTAGACGTCAACCCCGGCGGAATTAGCGGCAACTTCGGTGGGTCAGTAACATTCACCGGTGCCCTTTCTCGGATTGCGTGCGGCGAACACCTCTAACCCTTCCTAGCACCTCTGGGCAAATAAGCACCGCTGTTTCTGGCGGTGCTTTTCAGTCCGAGCAATAACTATGATCGCGCTAATCAGGGCAGCTTACACTTCAGTACTGGCCACAGTAGCATTGGGAGTGGCCTATATCGCGCTAGTCCCCTCAGCTCCTCCCTCACCTGCGCCTCACTCAATTTCACCTCAGCAGAAGAAGGCTGAAATCTCTATCGACTCTGCTTCATCTAACGAAGTCGCAGCTCATCACTCCACTCTTCATGACTCCGACTGCGACCTGGACGCCAGCCCCATCAGCAGAGATTCGTCAAACTATACTGTGACAGCCATATTCCACGACAACGCTTCCAAATCCTCATCCGCCGCTATCAACCTCGCAAATATAGGAACATTAAGATTTAAGGAGGGCGATACTATACTAGCTATGGGCAGAGTCAAAAAAATCGGCGTTAGAGAAGTTATAATTTTCAGCTCGGGATGCTTGCTCACGGCACGCTTAGACAGCCTAGACGCACCACATTTAGAGCCACTAGAACCCCCATCAGTAAATCTCCAAACATCACAGCATGAAACCCCTCGAGAAACGCTCATAAAAATGCATGATTTGACACCAGTACAAAGTGATGCCCCATCAGGGTACGTAATAGGGAGCCGATTTTATCCAAAGATTTTGAAAGAATGGGGAGCAGAGCCGGGAGACATAATAATATCTGTAAACGGATATCTTTTGGGGGAGACAACAAACGACCTGCTCGCACTAGAGTCCTATAAAGAAATGGGCAGAGCAGAAATAAGAATCCTCAGTAAACACGGAGAAACTTTATATCGCCAGTACCCATAGATGCCATCCCTGCAAAAAGCTAACCTTGTAGGGTAGCGCCAAGGTGCAATCCATGCACCTTGGCGCAGACCAAACTAAACTACTTTATGGACTCCGATATATACTGAATAAAAGTGCCTCCCTTCGGCACCATTAGCTCCACCAAAGTGCGCGGAGCATTTGCCATTAGAGAAAAGGCAATGTCATTATCATTTCTCTGCTCAATAACCATCCGCCCATCATTTAGAAATTGTACACCACCTGACAACTCCATCGTCACCTTATAACTATAAAAATTGTGATGCATTACCGCTAACAGCTTCTTATTATTTACAACATCCGTCTTCAACCAAGGCGCGTCCAGATACAAGTTTACCCGCGTCTTAAGAACAGGCCCCAACGGGCTTTCACTTATGAATGCAGGTATAGGACTCATATCATTGCCATACCTCATTCTCATCACTTGAAACCCCGAGTCTATAATATTGTGCCTACCTGCCGTCGGGACCTTGGTGAAGGTCTGGAATGAAGTGGTAACTATGTGCCCAGGGTGTATCAATACTTTTAGCGATCCATCGGGCGCTAGATCAGTAGTGACTTCCGCAAAGAGCGCTCCACTAAGATATGTAAACTTATCTTTGGGACACTCTGACGGCACGGCCCAGCTACACTTAAGAGGAAAGCCATCACCTACTCCCGCAACGGCACAATTTCCGTTCGGACCACTCTGAACTGAGAAATCTGGATAACTATCAAAACCACAGCCAACATTTGCCCCAGCTGTCGCACCGCCACTTCCTGTTGTTACAAGGAGGGGATTGGAAAAGTCATCAAGATCGCGCCACCCATAAAATGTGGAGAGAATTTTAGCACTATTAGCAGGAGGCTTTAGCCCATTAGGATCGATAGCCGTATCGCCGTAGGCTGAGTCCATAAGACCTGATGTACTACTGTCGCTTTCCCAGACTACTTCCGAGTTCTCGCTCATCGCATAGTCGTAGAGAATTGCCGTATTATAAGACACCCCCCCTCCCAGCCCACTCATAATGGTTGGCGAGCTGTCGTTCATTAAATTTTTATTTTTATCCACCACATTGGAAAGCCTCAGCAGCTGCAAAACATTCTTACTAGCCGCACCTCCTCTAAAGTATTGAATCAAGTCCGGACCACCACTAGTGTAGGAGGGCGCACTCTCCTCCCAAATGAAATAGTCATTAAATACAGAAGGAAGGTTATTCTGAAAGTTGCTCTTATAATGGGTAGACACCTCTGCCAGCATCTGCGTCGCCAGCGGCAATCCGTCTAAGTCGCACAAACTTGCCCCGGCTTGATTAGCATCACAGTTGGTTGTCTGGGTGGAGACACCACCATTAGAACTTAACTTGTATGCGTATAGCTTACCTTCCAACCACGGCGTATTAGGGTAAAATTTCAGTGTATCTCCATGCAACTCGACGGTCCCATCGACACGCTCATCCATTACATCAGGTTGGACTGGGTCCACTTCATACACTGAAAAGGTCTTAGCGGCTCCATTCGTATCGAACAAACTTGCTTCATCAATCTGTTTAGAAAAAACCACTACGATAGGTCTGTTAGACGGCATCTCAGGCACTGGAAGCAAGTCATCTGCCTCTAGAGGAGCCAAAGCTCCTAAATCGTCATTTGCATGCGGCTGCATTCCTCCTAAGCACCTACCAGCGACCATCTGCTGTCCAGGAGCGGGCTGAAGATTCCTCGAATCAGTATTAAGAGCACATGGAAATCCGGGATAAATCCCCAAAATATATACTGACTTTTTTTGGACATCTACTGGATTTCCGTTTGGCTGCAAACCAAAGAAGCCTAGCTTGTATCCTTGGCGTTTATTAACCAACTCCTTAAAATTAATCACCTCATCTACCACCCCGGCCCACTCATTGCCCAGGGTGCCACGAATATCGCCCTGTACACGCAGGCGGTAGTTGAAGGGGGTTCCGGTTTCCGTGGGGCTTTCCAGCAGTGACTCCGGTTTAATGACTAATGCGGCACCGTCGGCGTATACCGTAACCGGCACGGGAATCTCACTACCGTTTTCTTGTTTCACCAAGCTCACAGTGCCATCAATGCTGTCTGGGTCGATGGTGCGGCTGAAGTTCAGGATGATGGGTTCGTTAGCTTTCAGGAACGGTGTTTTGTCCAGTTGGGTCGCATCGTCCCAGCCAATGGTCATGCTCACCAGTGACATTGCGCTGTTATCCACCGGCGGCACCGGCGCATTCACTTGGTCATCCAGCCCCTGCATATAGAAGCTCAGCACGGCGGTGGCACGCTCGGTGCCGAGGATGTTCGGCTGCACCACGCCCACGGCGTTCAGCGTCATCAGGCCGTCTTCCACCAGGGCGGTGCCGACCAGCTCGATGTGCAGCAGGGTTTGGGTGACGCTGCCGTTGGCAATATCGCCTTCGGCGGAAATGCCCATGTCCATCATCAGCCGCACCAGCTTCGGCGCTTCTGGGTTGGTGCTGTAGGGGTTCTCGATCAGGTAGCCGGTGGCGTCTGACAGGAACTCCATGTACACCTCCCCAGAGCTAAACCCGGCCGGCACTTCGCCGCCAATGTAAATCGGCAGGCTGCTGGCTTTGATCAGCGAACCACGGTCGATACGCAGCGGCGTGGTTTCGTCGTGCTCGGGGATGTGGGCCAGCTCGGCTGCCAAGTAGCCGGACGCTTGTGGCGTGGCCGGATTAGCGGAGCCTTCGGTACCCAGCAGTACCGAATACATGGGCACCAGGTTGACGCGCTTGCCGGTCAGCGGGCTGTCCATGGGCGTGTCGTCGATGATCTGCACCATGCGTGCGCGATCACGGTTGGGGTTCTTGGTGCTGGCCGGCGGACGGGTGTCTTCCGGGGTGAAGCTCCAGCTCCAAGCGTTGGCGCCCATGCCGGTGGCCGGCAGGGTTAGGCCGCGGCTGCTCTTAAGGCCGGTGCTGCCGGTGGCGATTTTAAGGGTGTACTGGGCGCCGCCGACCATGTCGTTAACGGGGTCAATGGTGAGGTAGCTGTCGCCCACCAGCACCCGTGCCGGCACCAACTGGCCGTTGGCGTCCACCAAGGAGATGGTGCTGTCGGCAGCGTCACCGTATTTGACGGTGTTGCGGTCCAGCGGCTGGCTCAGTTGCAGGCGCAGGCTGGAAAGATCTGCCACCGGCAAGGTTTGGCCATCGGGGAAGCGACGCAGTACGTCAAAGGTGTCGGCCCCGACGCTGGCCGCCGGGCCTTGGTGCAGGCCGCGGGTGGTGAAGTGCAGGCTGCGGGCGGCAGACTTGCCGTCGGCCAGCGCCAGCTCGGGAATATCAATAGTGTAGTGAGCCAGCGGGTTTAGCGGGGTATCCGGCGTCAGGATCAACCCCCGGTCGCCGTCGACGCTGGTCATTGATGCGGCCACCGGCTGGCCATTGGCATCCAGCAAACGCACGTTGGCGGTGGCGGGGTCGGTTACGGCGCTGGTGAAGCGCAGCACCACCGGCGACGGCGTGGGCACTTCCACTTGGTCGGCCAGCGGGAAGGAGTACACCAGGCTCTGCCCGGATGCGCGTATTTTATCTTCGTAGCCGCTTTTGACATCGTCTTTGCCGCCGCCACAGGCGGTCAGGCTGACAATGCAGGCGGCCAATAACAGGCGTTTCATAAGGCCACTCTCCTTGTTGTTATCAGAACCGCAGCGTTACGGACGTGGAGAACACGTTGACGCTGCCTTCGGTTTTGGCGTCGCCCAGATAGAGCCCATTGCCGTCGACCACTTCAAAGGTGCGCTTGTCGATGCGCTGGTGCTGGTAGCCGAGGTCCATGCGGACGGGGTAGGCCAGCATCGGCATCTTCGGAATCACGGCGGTGAGGCCGAGGCCAAATACGGTTTTGTCGGCATCGACGTAGTTCACGCCAACGGTGCGCTTGCTTTCCAGCGGGCTGCGCTCGTGGGCCACGCCGGCGGTGAAGGTCAGGTGATCGCCCAGATCAAACTCCACACCGACGCGGGGAATGACGATGTCGCGGAAGTTGGCGTGGGCCTGGTCTTTGATGGTGTCGTCGCGCAGCTCGCGCTGCAGGCGACCCCAAGCTTGGTACTCACCAGTGACGCCGAGGCGGAATTGGCCGAAGTCGTATTTGACGCCGAGGGTGGTGATTTCCGGCTGGAACGAATCGAAGGTTTGGATGGCCAGATTCAGGCCCGGCGGCACGATAACGCCCGGCACCGACACGTTGGAATTCACCTTGGTGCGCGCATTGGAATAGGCGCGGTAGGCGATGGCGGTTTCGAGGTTATCCATCCAGCAATCGGACTTGCCGCAGAAGGTTTCACCCCAGCGGATATTAAGGCCGACGATGGGGCGGAATACCGGCTTGGCGGACACATCCAGCTCTTCGTTAGAGGTGTGGCCGGCCAAGGTGGTGTCGGTGTTCAGGGTCGCGCTGGCGTGCAGGGTGACGCGCAGTGAGAAGCCCACATCAATACCGCGCCACACGCTGGTGCCGACGCCGGCGGTCAGGAACAGCGGCTGGCGGCCGTAGGTCAGATACTGCGGCGAATTACTGGTGCTAGAGCTGAACGCCATCATTTCTTTGGCGAACTTTTCCACGCCCACCATCATGCCGAAGTACAGCGGGTGATCGAGGGTGGACAGGTTCGACAGGTCGGTTTTGAGACCCAGCTGCAGCTGCTGCGACGGCGTGTTCATGATGCGGTCGCCGTTGGTTTTCAGGTCGTGGTCGGCATGGAACACGCCGCCGGTGAGTTCGCCGCGGCGATCACGCACCAAGTTGGCGGGGTTGTAATACACCGCGGAGATGCGGTCGTTGAAAATAGACAGCGACTGGGCCGAGCCGACATCGCTGGGCAGCAAGCCATAGCTGGAGGGCGCATTGCCGAGCGACGCGACGGCGGGCTGTGCCAGCACAGCTGCCAGCCCCCAGGTCATGGCCCACGCGAGAGGTTTTAGTTTCACGGTTTGATCTCCTTTCTTATTTTGTTGCGCCCTATCTATGGGCAACAGGTCAGCAAAGCCGCCCCCACCACGGCACCGGCCAGGCGCACGGAACGACGCCTGACCAGGTTGGCTTTCGATGGTCCGCCGTTGCGGAGCACGGCTTTTCAGATGCACGACGCCAGCACGCAGCCTCGTAGAACTAGGTTAGGAGGGGGGTTGGGGGTATTGAACAGAACGTGGTGAAAGGCTGGATTTCGTCTATTTCATCTTTTATGCGCTAAAAAACGGCACAGACTGTGACATCAGATACTGAGCAATAGACTGTTTCAGGCGATTACGAATTAGTAAAAATGCAGACGTTGTTCGGCAACCTTCTATTTTATTTCTTATATTTTTTGACAACCTTTGTCGCAGGCGATTTTAGTTCGGTTTTGAACGGCGTCACACTTGTACGCTCGCACAGAATGTGACTGGCGGGTTCAATTTCTGTGTGGAAGTGCCAGCCTGACTGGGTGTCACCAAAAGTGACAAGCAAGGCCAGCCAGCGCTGTCGCGATCCAGCACCCGCCACGGCAGCGTCGTGCTTATTCCTGCTCCATTTTTTCGAACCGCTGCGCGAGAAAATCCACCAGTGCCCGAACCGACGGCAGCAACCCACGCCGGGAGGGAAACACCGCGTGAATGATTTCGCGGCGCGGCGCCCAGTCGGGCACCAACTTCACCAGCGAGCCGTCTTGCAGCTGGGGACTGACCATAAGCTCCGGCAGTTGCACGATGCCGACGCCGGAAATGGCCGCACAGCGGAGTGCCACCATGTCGGTGGTGATGAAACAGGGGCGATGATGAACGGTGGCGTGGGCGTCATCCGGCCCATGCAGCGACCAAGCAAAACTCTGCTGCGGCGTGCCCAGGCCAAGGCTGGGCAAGCCATTCAATTCTGACGGCACCGCCGGGTAATGGTACTGGG
This sequence comes from Alcanivorax sp. REN37, assembly GCF_041102775.1. NCBI lineage: Bacteria > Pseudomonadati > Pseudomonadota > Gammaproteobacteria > Oceanospirillales > Alcanivoracaceae > Isoalcanivorax > Isoalcanivorax beigongshangi. The sequence goes on along the minus strand of NZ_JBGCUO010000001.1, from coordinate 707,299 downwards.
CGATGAACGCCGGGCTGGCCACTAAACACTGGGAGCGCTCCGCCAACACCCGCATTACCAGGTCGCTGTCTTGCAACGGCGGTGGCCGCACGCGAATGGCCACATCGACGCCTTCGGCGACCAGATCCACTCGGCGGTTAGTGGCTTCCAAGTGCAGGGCCACCTGAGGGTGGGCGGCCATGAAGTCGGCCAGCATGGTGTCCATCACTGCGTGCAGCAGCGCCACCGGACAGGTCATGCGGATCACGCCACGCGGCTCGGCGCGGGTCTCATCAATCGCTTCTTGCGCTGCTTCGGCTTCCACCAGCATCGCCTTGCAGTGCTCGTAGTAGGTGCGGCCAATTTCGGTAACGGTGAACTGGCGGGTGGTGCGTTGAAGCAACCGCACGCCCAGGCGCTCTTCGAGGCTGGCAATGCGCCGGCTGAGCTTGGACTTGGGCACCCCCAAGGCACGCCCTGCGGGCGCAAAACCGCCGTGATCGACCACCTGAACGAAGTAATACAGATCATTAAGGTCCTGCATCGGATGCCACCACTGTTCATTAAATGGAACGCTGAGATGCAAATTAGGCTACTACCGACTCCATCGTGCCATCAATAGCATGGGCTTCAGTTAACCCACCCCTGATTTGGAGGACGCCATGAAAAACGTACTTGGCCTCTACAGCGCCCCGCGCCCGCACTGGGTCGGCGACGGTTTCCCGGTGCGCTCGATGTTCTCCTACAACAGCCATGGCAAGCAGTTGAGTCCGTTCCTGCTGCTGGATTACGCCGGCCCGGCGGAGTTCTTGCCGACCAATCGCCCGCGCGGTGTCGGCCAGCATCCTCACCGTGGCTTTGAGACGGTGACCATCGTTTACAAGGGCGAGGTGGCCCACCGCGATTCCACCGGCGAAGGCGGCGTCATAGGCCCTGGCGATGTGCAGTGGATGACCGCCGGCGGCGGCATTCTGCACGAGGAGTTCCACTCCCCGGCGTTCAGTGAAAGCGGCGGCACGCTGGAAATGGTGCAGCTGTGGGTGAACCTGCCGGCGAAGGACAAGATGACGCCGCCGCGCTACCAAGCGATCACCGATGGGCAGATTCCGGTGGTGCCGCTGCCAAACGGCGCCGGGCAGGCGCGGGTGATTGCCGGTGAGTTGGGCGGCCAAGCTGGCCCGGCGCAAACGTTCACGCCGATGCAGGTGTGGGATTTGAGCCTGGCGCAGGGCAGCTACAGCGCCCTGACGCTGCCTGACGGTTGGCCGGTGGCGCTGGTCGTGCTGGGCGGCACGGTGCAGATCAACGGCAACACTGTGGCCCGCAACGCGGAGATGGTGGTGCTGGACGCGGCCGGCAGCGAGCTGTCCATTGAGGCCAACAGCGATGCCAGCGTGCTGCTGCTGAGCGGCGAGCCGATCGACGAGCCCATCGTTGGCCACGGCCCCTTCGTGATGAACAGCCACCAGGAAATCGTCGAGGCCATCGATGACTTCAACAACGGCCGCTTCGCCCGGATGCCGGCCTGACCGAACCCGCCGGCTGCCCCCGCAGCCGGTTCTCAGGGTGCTACGCACCCTTCCAACCCGAAGGAGCACGTTATGAGCACACCCGCTAACTTCAACGGCAACGCACCGGTGATTGATCCCAACGACGCAGTGATGGTGCTGATCGACCACCAGAGCGGTCTGTTTCAAACCGTCGGCGACATGCCGATGACCGAGCTGCGCGAGCGCGCCGCTGCGCTGGCCACGGTGGCGACGCTGGCAAAGCTGCCGGTGATCACCACTGCGTCGGTGCCGCAGGGGCCCAACGGCCCGCTGATTCCAGAGATCCACCAAAACGCGCCGCACGCTCAGTACGTGGCCCGCAAAGGTGAGATCAACGCCTGGGACAACCCGGAATTTGTCGAGGCCATCAAAGCCACTGGCCGCAAAACGCTAATCATTGCCGGCACCATCACCAGCGTGTGCATGGCGTTCCCGGCGATCAGTGCGGTGGCGGAAGGTTATCGGGTGTTCACCGTAATCGATGCCTCGGGCACCTACAGCAAGATGGCGCAAGAAATCACTTTGGCGCGCATGCTGCAGGCCGGCGTGGTGCCGATGGACACCGCCGCGGTGGCGTCCGAGCTGCAGAAAACCTGGAACCGTGAGGATGCGCTGGAATGGGCAGAAGCCTACACCCATATCTTCCCGGCCTACCGGTTGCTGATGGAAAGTTATAGCAAGGCGCAAGATGTGGTGAAAAACAGCGAAGTGCTGGATTCAATGCGCTGAGTTTAACGCAGCTGCAACGGCGCCCCGCCCCGCGCGGGGCGCTGCTGCTGCGCGGCTGCAGCAAATACGCTATAAAATGCGCTGTAGAGCACCTGCCCCTCTTCTGCACAGCATGCGCTGCCCTCAATAGAATTCCCTTCTGTTCAAGTCTTTGCTTCTGTTCTTTTTATTATTCTGAAAGTTTATTTGCCCCTTCGCGCCATCCATTTTCGGATCGAACGACTTCGCCCAGACACAAACCAGCTGCATCTCAGACGATGACGCTGTAGCGGCCAAGGCTCTGGGCAAGCCCGTACCCCGCCGCCAAACCTCCCTGCAACCGCACAGCCAGCGCGTGAATATTTTTTGGTTCAGATAAGAATCGTCCCAAAGCCGACAGGTTGGCTCAGGCGCAGCATAAACGTGGGTGGTGAACAGTGCTCACGACGCTGGAATGGGCTCGTTCGCCTCTCCGGATCTATCCATCCATCACGAGTGAGGCTACCCCATGAAACTGAACTTCAAACACGCCATGTTTGCTGCCGCCTTAGCCACCACTGCTGGCTCCGCCATGGCTTACGACGTGCGCATCGATGTTAACGGCAAACTCACCAGCAGCACCTGTGAGGTCACCGCAGGATCGTCCAAACAGGCCACCATCAACCTGCCGGAGCTGGACGTCAGTAGCTTGAACGCGGCTGGCGCCTCGTCAGGCCGCAAGCAACTGGATCTGGCGGTAACTGGCTGCCAAGACACCACCGTGGCTGAGGTGCACTTCGAGCCGTCCGGTGTGAACGTGACCCCGGCCGGAACACTGCGCAATTTGGCCACCAGCGAGCCGGCGGCCAACGTGGAAGTGCAGCTGCTGGACGGCCAGTCCAAGGTGCTGAATCTGAACACCGACACCGCCAGCTACGCCGTGTCTGGCGCCACCGGCACCGTGACCCTCTATGCCCAGTACTACTCACCGCAAGGTGATGCGCAGCCGGGCAATGTGACCTCTTACATCGAAATGTCCATGGCCTATCGCTGAAGCCCGTGAGCGGGTCGGGCCCAGTGCACCGACCCGCTTTGCGACCTTCGCCAACAGGAGCCAACCATGATGTTCAGTAGCGTCTTTAAGCAGGTTGTCCCGTCAGTGCTGTGCGCCACGCTGCTGTCTGCCGCAGCGCAGGCCAATGTGGTGTTGTCTGGTACGCGGGTGATTTATGACGGCGCCGAGCGCGAGATCAGCGTTAACGCTCGCAACCCCAGCACTACGCCGGTACTGGCACAAGTCTGGATCGACAGCGGTGATGCTGCCGAGCGGGCGGAAAGCAGCCGCGCCCCGTTTTGGATCACACCGCCGCTGATTCGCATCGAAGCCGGCGGCGCCCAGGTGTTCCGGGTGATGGAGGTGCCTTCCACCGTGCCGATGCCGACGGACCGGGAAAGCGTTTACTACTTCAACATTCTGGATGTGCCGCCGCGGCCGCTCGATGCCGTAGAGCCGTCCTACATGCAGTTTGCCTACCGCACGCGGGTGAAGCTGTTCTACCGGCCCAAAGGTCTGCCAGGCAGCCCGGCGGCCGCCGCAAAACAGCTGCGTTGGTCGCTGCACCCGCAGCAAGACGGCACCGTGGCGATGGAAATTGTTAACCCCAGCGCTTTCCACGTGTCGTTCAACAACGTGCGCGTGAAGGTGGTGGACACCTTTTATGACGTCGACGTGGCCATGACCGCGCCGCTTTCCACCCAGCGCTACAACGTGGACGGCCTGACCATGTTGCCGCCCATCGGCAGCGTGCAGTTCGAGTGGATCAATGATTTCGGCGCCACCGCGCAGGAAGTAGTGCCACTGCGCTAAGCCCACTCAGCACTTGCCCGTCAGCCCCTACGCCCTCCGCAGCTTTGTGACGAGGTGGACCATGCAGCCACGCCTATTTTTGCACCGCCCGGCGGCCACCGTGTTGCGCTGCCTGCCGGCCTTGATCGCCCTGGCGCCGACCGCGCCGCTGCAGGCTGCGCCCTATGCGGAGTTCGATGCGCGGCTGTTTGGCACATCGCTAGATCAAGGCATGGATCTGTCCCGCTTTGCCCAAGGCAGTTCGTTGGAGCCGGGCGAATATCTGCTGGACGTGGAAATAAACCAGCAGTCGGTAGGGCGGCATAGCGTGCGGATGGTCAAGGACGGTCAGCAGACAGTGCCTTGCCTCAGCACCGCGCAATTGGCGCAGTGGCATGTGCGCACTGAGGAACTGGACGCCGACGCGGAGTGCTTGGCGCTTGAGAATCACCTGCCCGGCGCAGCGGCGACTGTGGATGCCGCCAGCCAAACCCTGCGGCTTTCTATTCCCCAAGCGTGGTTGCGCCAGCTGCCGCGCGGTTATGTCAGCCCGGCGCAATGGGACCAAGGCATTTCGGCGGGATTCGTTAATTACAACCTGAACAGTTTCCAGTCTGGCGCTAATGACTTGGCCAGCCAGCGTTCTTATTTCGGCAGCGTCAATGCTGGGCTCAACCTGGGCGCATGGCGCCTGCGTTCCGACGCCACGTACAACCACGACGAGTCCGCCGGCGGGCGCTCCACGCTGTCCACTCTCTACGCACAGCGCAATGTGGTGGGTTGGCGTTCACAATTGACCGCCGGCCGCGCCTACACCCCGGGCGACCTGTTCAACAGTTTCCAATTTACCGGCGTGCGGCTTGGCTCTGATGAACGTATGCGGCCGGATTCTCAAAACGGTTTTGCGCCAGTGGTTAAAGGCTTGGCCGAGACACAGGCGCGGGTAAGCGTTTACCAGGCCGGCACCAAGATTCATGAGCTCAGTGTGGCGCCGGGCCCGTTTGTTATTGATGACCTGTACAACACCGGCTACGGCGGTGACTTGGAGGTGGTGATTGAAGAAGCCGACGGCCAGCAAAAACGATTCACTGTGCCCTACGCCAACATCGCGCGCTTAGTGCGCCCCGGCCAGTTTCGTTACGACTTTAGCGTTGGCCAGTACTACCAACAGCACAGTGATTTCACGCCCGCCTTTGGGCAGGGCAGCTACCAAGTCGGCGTCAGCAATCTAATGACGCTGTACACCGGCGCCTTGGTGGCCGAAGGCTATTACGCCGGCATCGGTGGCATGGCCTTCAACACACCGGTCGGTGCGCTGTCGTTGGACCTGACCCACTCCGATGCACGTCATCTGGATAGATCCGTGTTCGACGGCGAGGACCGGCGGCACGGTGACAGCCTGCGCTTGGCATACAGCACCACGCTGCGCCCCTCCAACACCAACATTGCGTTGGCGGCGTACCGGTTTTCCAGCCGCGGCTATCTGGACTTCGTTGATTATGCCCGGCTGAACAGCGGCACCTGGGGCGCTTTCCCCTGGTTTGCCGACGGCAATGTGGCGGCCGCGCCGTACGCGCTGCGGACGGCGCAGCGCAATCGGCTGCAGGTCAGCCTGAATCAACCGCTGGGCCACCGCAGTACGCTGTTTGCCAGCGGTTCGCTGCAAGACTATTGGGACAGAGGCGCCCAGCGCGACCTGACCTATCAGGCGGGCTACTCCACCGCCTTTAACTGGGGTTCGCTGAATGTCAGCGCCAGCCGCACTCAGCAGTGGATGGCGTCCTCTCATACCGCTTTGATGGCCAGCGTCAACGTGCCACTGGGCGGCAATCGGCGCCGGGCAGCAACGCTGAGCAACGCCATCAGTTACGGCAGTGACCAGACCTCCACGCTGCTCAGCAGTGTGCAGGGCAGCGGCGGCGATCACGATCAGTTGAGTTACCAGATCTACACCAGCATGGCGCTGGACGGCAGTGAGCGCGAGCAAGCAGGCGGTGCCTCGGCGCAGTACGCCGGTCGCCACGCGCAAGTGAATGCAGCAGCCAGCAGCGGCCCGCGCGGCAGCTATCAAAACAGTGTGGGCGTCAGCGGCAACATATTGGCGCACAGCGGCGGCGTGCATTTCTCGCGCGACCAAGGCGACAGCTTTGCCATCGTGCATGTGCCGGGTGCCGCCGGCGCCTCCTTGGAAGGCAGCCGCACCCAGGTGGATGAGCGCGGCTACGCGGTGGCCTCCAACTTGCTGCCCTATCGCCTGAATCGCGTCGCGGTGGACCCTAAGGGCAGCGCCCTGGATGTGGAGATCATCGGCACCGAGAAAGCCGTAGCGCCGACGGCGGGCGCCATTGTGCAGCTGGAATACGCGGTGCAATCCGGGCGCGCAGTGCTGCTGGAAGTGCTGCGCTCCGATGGTGAGGCGGTGCCGCTGGGTGCGGTGGTGCAAGACGGCAACCTGCACACCCTGGGGCTGGTGGGCCAAGGCGGCCGGGCGTTCCTGCGCGGTGCCGACCAGCCCGCAGAGCTGTGGGTGCGCTGGGGTAACCAGTGGGGCCAAGAGTGTTTGATCCATTACCAGCCACAACCGGCGTCTGAGCCCGGGATGCTCAGTGCCCAGACCGAGACCTGTCAGATGATGGTGCCGCCGCGCCGCACCTGCGAGCGACAAGAGGAGCCCTGCCATGACTAATCACGTTTCCATTCTGGCCTGCGTCGGTGTCATCGGTGTTGGGCTGCTGTCGAGCCTGCCAGCTTGGGCAGACACTTCAAAATGCGAAACCTACGATCTACACGCCGACTTTGGCAGCAAGAGCTTTGCCGCCGGCGCCGATCAGAATGTCACCGGCGCGGGCTTCGGAGAAAGCCGGGCGGAAGGCCAAATGTTCAATTGCACTAGCGCCAACATCGGTTTTAAAACTTCCGGCGCGGTTCAGTCCAACCCGACCGTGCAGGGCGTCATATTCGATGACGCGGGCGTGCAACATGCGGTGTTCAGCACCGGCATTCCCGGTATCGGTTATGCCGTGGGCATCAGTGACCGGCGCGGCACCGAATATCAACCGCTGTTGGCCGATCAGCCCACCATCACTTATCAAGGGCCAGGCAACGCCAAAACGTTGGGCTACAAACTTAAAGTGAACTTCGTGTTTACCGATCGGCTGGTCAGTGGCCAGTACCGGCTCTCCAACAAGGACTTGGCTTCTTTCTTCGGCATCACGGCGGCGGGAGATCGGCTCGGCAGCCCGCGGTTCACCGTAAACGCCACCTTCAACATTACTGCCCGCACCTGTGCCGTAAACAGCGGCTCGGTGATCGGTGCGCTGGAACTGCCGCTGGTGTCGAGCCGTGATTTCGAGGGCGTTGCCAGCGGCGGCAATGCCGGTCAGCCGTCGAATGAATTCAATATCGAGGTGCGCTGCGAGGGCGGCGTCAATGTGTGGGCAAGCGTCAGTGATGGCTTGGCGCCGGCCAACACCAGCAACGTGCTGACGCTGGCGCAAGACCGTATGGCTGCAACGGGCGTGGGCCTGCAAATGTTTCGCCGTGGCAGCAGCACGCCACTGCTGTTCGGGCCTGACACCTCCGATGCGGGCCGTGCTGGCGCGTGGTACGTCGGCACCGCGCCCGGTCAAGGCGGCGTGATGAGCACCAAGCTCTACGCTCGTTATGTACGCACCGGCGACAGACTCAAAGGCGGCCAGGTAAGCGGTGTGGCCACGCTGACATTTTCCTATCGGTAACACGGGGCGGCGGCCAAATGTGAGCGCCCAGAAAACCAGGTGGCGCGGGTGGCGGGCTTTCCTCAGCTTGGCTACGCCGCGCCCGGCAGCACCCTGATTGATACAGCCGGTCAGCAGCACAGGGTTAGCACTGGTGAACCGCGCGTCACTGCGCCATTGTTGGGGCACCCCTTGTCGCTGCCAGGAGAGCTGCCCATGCCTGATGCTACAGACCGGTTTCGTGTCCGCTACCGCGCTGGCATTTCTCGCCATTATCACGGCCTGATGCATGGCGTGTTTGTGCTCGCTTATGGCGCGGCGTGGATCGGATTTTTTGTGTCGCAGGTGAACAGTCTGCGCAGCTGGGAATGGCTGGCCATTGCCGTGGGGCTGGTGTTGTTCAATCTGGGCGAATACGGCGTACACCGGGGTTTGGGCCACCGGAAACACGCGCTGGGCACGCTGTTTTATAAACGCCACACCGGCGATCACCATTCGTTTTTTGTCATGGATCGGATGCCATTTGAGTCATTGCGCGACTGGCGGGTGGTGCTGTTTCCGGCGTGGTTGATTGTGCTATTTAGCCTGTTGGCGCTGGCGATCTGGGCGCTGCTATCACTCTGGAATGCCAATGTGGCGGCATTGCTGTCGGCTACTCTGCTGGGTGGGTACTTGCTGTATGAAGTGATGCATTTGTGCGAGCACCTGCCCGATCAGCACCCGATCACGCGGCTGCCCGGTATCGCTCACATGCGTCACTTGCATGCGCTGCACCACCGCCGCGATCTAATGACCACGCGCAACTTCAACTTGGTGTTTCCACTGACAGACTGGTTGCTAGGCACCCTGCATTGGGAGCCGATGCCGCGCAAAGATCAGTGATCGCCGCCGCAATACACCCCATGCAGGGTGCGCATGATCTCCAGCGCCGGGCCGGGCTTTACCGAGTAAAACACGGTTTGTGCTTCCTTGCGGGTGCTGACCAACTCCGCCTCGCGCAACACCGCCAGATGCTGTGACAGCGCCGACATCGACAGCCCTACCTGTTCCTGCAAAGCACCCACCGAGGCCTCGCCCTGCACCAGCCAGCACATCACCATCAAACGGGTGGGATGGGCCAGCGCCTTGAGCAGCGCGGAGGCTTCGGTGGCATGTTGCTGCATGGCAGCCAGATCCGGCATCGACGCCGTCATCTCGATTTCCTCATTGACAAAAATTCAAGGAACGCTAATTTAGCAATCTCTAAATAACCAGCGAGGCCCTGTCTCGCACGTTCACACAGGAGTCGGTCCATGCACCCATGGTGGCTGTATCCGCTGATCGGCGGCGCCCTCATTGGCCTGTCCGCGACCCTGCTGCTGGCCCTCAATGGGCGGGTGGCGGGCATCAGCGGCATGCTCAAAGGCATTTTCATGACCCCCACCGAGGCCGGCAACGGCCAGCGTTGGGCATTCCTGCTCGGCATGATCGCCGCCGGCAGCCCGCTGGCACTGATGCTGGGCATCAACACCGAATCGCCCGCCAGTGTACCGGTATTGCTGATCGCCGGGGTGCTGGTGGGACTCGGCACCAGTTTGTCCAACGGCTGCACCAGTGGCCACGGCGTCTGCGGCCTCGGCCGCCGCTCGGCACGCAGCCTGGTGGCGGTGGTGACCTTCATGAGCACCGCCATTCTAACCGTACTGATTCTGCGCACGGCAACCGGAGGCTGACACCATGAAACAACTGATCGTGGCTTTGGTGATGGGCGCCTTGTTCGGCGCGGGGCTGACGCTGTCGGGTCTCAGCAGCCCGGACGTGGTGCTTGGATTCCTTGATGTGTTCGGCGACTTCAACCCGGCGCTGTTGATCGTGATGGCGGTGGCGGTCGCCATTACCTTCCTGACCGGTGGCCTGATTCTGCGGCGCGGTAAGCCGCTGTTGGCGGAGTCGTTCGCAGTGCCCACCCGCAAGGACATTGATGCTCCGCTGATCGTCGGTGCGGTGCTGTTCGGCATCGGTTGGGGCTTGGCCGGCTACTGCCCGGGGCCGATCGTGATCGGGTTGGGGGCGGGCACCGGCACCGCATGGATTTTCCTGCCGGGAATGCTGGCGGGGATGGTGATTCACCAGCTGTGGCAGCGGCGCGGGACCTGAGGGGCTGCTCTTGACGCGCCCGTTGTTGAGTCACTCCTCGCAGACAGGGAGAGCCTGCGGGCGCACAAGATCAAGCGCCAAGGCTCCCTTCACGCACGGCTCAACAGCATCTCAGCCCGGCACATCGACCACGTCAGTGGCAGCCGTTTCCACCGCCAGCCGGAAACCCATCACTTTCAGGATCGCAACCAGGGTTTTCAGAGAAGGGTTGCCCTGAGCTGACAGAGTTCGGTACATCTGCGTCGGGTTGAGTTCGGCGCGCTCTGCCACCGCTTTGACACCACCGAACGCCTGCGCCAGTTGGCGCAGGACGATCAGCAGTTCCGCTTGGTCGCCGTCGGCCAGAATGCCGTTGATCACTTCTGATGCCAGGGCGGGATCGCTGCGGTACAGCTCCGCCATGGCGTCGTCGTGGGGTCTGCTTCTCATGGGTATGCCCTCTGTTGCCAGTCCTGCCAATAACGCACAGCCTCATCGATATCCGCCCGCTGGGTACGCTTGCTGCCGCCGCACAGCAGCAAGACCAGCCGGTGTCCGGACAGCGCGTAATACACGCGGTAACCCGGCCCAATATCCACTCGCAATTCCCAGACCCCGTCACGGCAGTAGCGGTGGTCACCGAAGTTGCCGTGGTGGAGCCGCGTCACCCGACGGATGATCGCCACCTTGGCGCGCCGGTCGCGCAACCGCCCCAGCCAGTACAGATAAGGGTCCTTCCGCTCACTGGGCGTCAGGTAGTGCTCAAGATCGAACATGGCCAACTTCGTTTATAGACGACAAGCAGTCAAGAGGCATATTGCTCGATCTGCCGCCCTGGACGCTGGAACCGACAGACGGCATGGCAGGCTCGCCTCCACCCGAGCCGTGGACACTAGCCTGATTGAAGAGCGGGAATTGAGAGATGGAAGACGCATCAGATGCCGGATATTCGATCTTGGCGCCGTCACCGGCACTGCCATTGGGGCAGCGGAAGAGAGCTTTGGCCGTGGCAGCAAAGGCTTTGAAAGCAGGCATTTCGAGATCCAGGCACGCCGACCGGACCTGGTCAGTTGCAGGGTCATCGTGCGTTGGCTGTGGCAACAGAAAACCGGCCTAGAGGGCCGTATTTATTGAAGTTGGATCACTCCAAGTACTGGCAATCACTGTACCCGAGCAAGACAAAAAGCCGCATCGCACGCGGCTCGCTATTTCGGAGAACCAACATTCCAGTCGCTTGAATAGTCCATGCGTCCTTGGACTGCCCGTCGCCATATTCGGCCTGACTTGCTTCCGACGGAACCACCATCCTCTACAGCCTAAGCGCCCCCAGCACTCCCGTTAACCAGTGCCAGGCCCCAAAAAAAACGGCGCCACTCAGGCGCCGTTTTTTATTGCTCAAGCCGTCAGAGATTGTACGGCCCGGTGCAGATTTCATGCACGCGGAAGGTCTTGTTGGCGTTGAGGAAACCACCAAAGTCGAGACGGAAGGAATCAAATTCCAAATCTTCTTTCACCTTCACCCGCAGGAAGCGCTGCTTGGTATTGAAGCCCAGACCGAGCAGGTCCAGGTTCAGGCCCGTGCCGCCGACGACTTTGGAATCCACCTCTTTACCGTCGTTGTAGAAACGCACGGTGATGAAGTCGCCCAGCAGCTCCAGGTTGAGCAGCTGAGACGCCGGATCGGAGATCACGAAGCCCACTTCTTTGTCGGTAATCTTCACTGAGGTATCCAGCGCTTCTGCTTTGAACCAGCCAAAGCCGTAGAAGATCGCCAAGCCCATGCGCAGTTCGGCATAGGTTTCGCTGTCACCGTCAGCCAGGAAGTTACGGCCTGAGATCGAGCAACCGATGCAAGCGCCATCAGTTTTGGTATCCGGGCGGAACTGGGACAGATCCAGCGCACGGTAGGTGGTGGTGGCGTCACAGGTGAAGCTGGTGTCGCAGGCATCACCGATGCCGTCGCCGTCAGAATCTTCCTGGCCAGGGTTCGGAACCAGCGGGCAGTTGTCGAGATAGTTGGGAATGCCGTCGCCGTCGGCGTCGCCCATGTCCGGTGCGCCGCCGCTGCACGCATCGCCCACGCCGTCACCGTCCCAGTCTTCTTGGCCCGGGTTGGCGACGAACGGGCAGTTGTCGGTGTCGTTCGGTACGCCGTCACCATCGCGGTCGGTGTCGCACACATCACCAACGCCGTCACCGTCTTGGTCAGCCTGGTCGATGTTCGGCAGGTAGGGGCAGTTGTCCTGATCGTCCGGCACGCCGTCGCCGTCTACGTCGCCTTCACAGGCGTCGCCAATGCCGTTGCCATCGGTGTCTTTCTGATCCGCATTGGCGGTGAACTCGCAATTGTCTTGGTCGTTGTCCACACCGTCGCCATCGGCGTCGGTGTCACAGGCATCGCCAATACCGTCGTTGTCGACGTCACTCTGCTCCGGGTTGAACACCAGCGGGCAGTTGTCGATGCCGTCGTCAATGCCGTCACCGTCGGTGTCGGTGTCGGTGTCGCACGCGTCACCAATGCCGTCGCCGTCGGAATCAAGCTGGTCCGGGTTGTACATACGCGGGCAGTTATCGAGGTGGTTGGCAATGCCGTCGCCGTCGATGTCCGGATCACACACATCACCGACGCCATCGCCGTCCATATCGGCCTGGTCAGCGTTGGCCATGGACGGGCAGTTGTCGAGGTGATCAGGAATGCCATCACCGTCGCTATCAATGTTATCGACGGTCGGTTTGCGGTCACTGTCGCCATCGGCGGTACAGGCCGCCAGCCCAAGGCCGAAGGTGCCGGCCATCAGGGCAATCAAAAGGGTGCGGTTAAAATGATTCATGCCCTGTGTCCTCAGTCTTCAAGCACGGTGAATTCGACGCGGCGGTTCATGGCCCGGCCGGATAGCGAATCGTTGGAGGCCAGCGGCACGGTCTTGCCGTAGCCACGGCTGCTGAGCCGGTCAGTCGCCACACCCAGCTCTACCAGTGCGCGGCGCACGGCTTCGGCGCGACGCTCGGACAGGTCGAGGTTGTACTCGTGAGAGCCGCTGCTGTCGGTGTGGCCGCCGATTTCCAGACGGAAGTCGGTCTGCTCGTTGAGCGATACCGCGATCTTTTCCAGCGCCGGCATGGTGGTGGCGAGGATCTGGTCGGAGTTCAGTTCAAAGGCAATGTTGTGGAACACGATCACCTGGTTTTTCAGCAGGCAACCGTTGGCATCCACCTTGCCGCCCGCCAGCGTGTTCGGGCACAGGTCGCGGGAGTCCGGTACGCCGTCGCCATCGCTGTCCGGCTCACGCACGTAGCGCTCCACTTCCAGCGTTTCGTAGATGTACTTGTCGACTTGGGTTTCCTTGCGGAAGCCCAGTGGCAGTTCCACGCCGATGCCGAAGCGCCAGTCGAAGAAACCGCCCTGATCTTCGGAGACAGTGCCACGGATGCCGTCGTAGCTGTCGTACATGTAGCGGGCGTCCGCACGCAGTTTGAGGCCGTTCTTGAACAGCGGCGCGGTCACCGCACCGATGCCAACGTTGGCGTGGAAGCCAATCTTGTCGTCACGGCTCGGCACCACGTCGTTGCGCAGCACGCCGACCTGGCCGATCACGAATGGGGTGAAGCGCTCGCGGTCGCCGAACGCCCACGCCAAACCGGTGGTCACCGCGGCTTGATAGAAATCACTGCCGCCACCCTTGCCGGTATCCAGCTGGTAGCCGCTGCCTTCACTTTCCCACCACAGTTGGTCGGTCAGTTGGCGGCCGTAGATCAGGCTGGCGCCAAAGCCCTTGCGCGAGATAGCGCGATCTTCATCCACCACTAGGTAGGACATCTGGGCAGCGATGTATTGTTTGGTCTCGGTGCCGTACTGACTGTCAGCGGCGGCGGCACCATGGGCCACGGCCGTCACAGCCACTGCCAACGCAGTGCGTGCAATAAAGTTCGCCATCATGAGCTCCGGGTGGGACGTTGGAACGGCACGGCACCGCAGCGGTGAAACGCGCCGAGGGTGGCGCATCCGTGCCAAAACCCGCGCATGATAGGGACTCAGGAGGGGCACTACACAGAGGGCGAGGCCCTGGGGTTACCAAAAATAACCAAGTCACTACAGGACGCTCACCGGCGCCCGAGGATTGTAAATTCAGGTATACAAGACGGTGCGTTTCTGGCTCCCTCCGCTCACCCGCTTGGCGCCCTTGGTCACGGCCAGCGTCGCGCCGGTCCGCCGCATCACAGGCAGAATTGCTATTGGCTGAAACTCCATTTCTGCGCGATTGCGCCATGGATACGCACCTTCGAGGGCGCGCCAGGCAAACTAACTAAACCACTGATCTGAGACACCTTTCACATCGGCCGCTGGTTTTAGCGGGCATTGGGCTAAAACCCCATGCTATATTCCATGGCCGCCAGCCTCTGTTATGATCCTTTGGCGCTTACGCCATAACAGAACAACCCAGGCCGGCGCCCGGCAGGGACCGCCCCCCGTTATACAGACGCACAGATGCGTCGCCAGCTCATTATTTTTTACCGATAACCCATTGCGGCGATTTGTCATTTTCGCAAATGTGAATGATGACCACGCCACCTGAAGATTCAGGACCGGACTGCTGCGCAGCGGCGGGCCTCCATTGACTAGATTTGAATAACCCATGAGACGTTATCTAACCGCCGGGCTGGATCGGCTTTCCATCCAGCAACTGGAAGACATCATTGCCGACGCCGAGGTGTTGCTGGAAAAGCGCCGCCAGCAGGCCGAGCAGGCTCCTCCGGCTCATACTCTGGCACGAGCCCACGGCCAAGCACCGCAGATTTCCTACCGCGGTCGGCCCTCGGCGCGCGACTGAATCCGCGCTACCCTTGGCGCTCTGCCATGACCGAGCCAAGGAGTACCTATGGAATCCCTCACTCGCCACACTGAGTCGTTCAGCACCTGCGCACAGATCCGCGCCGAGGACGTTGCGGCCATTGCCGAACAGGGGTTCCGCACCCTGATCAACAACCGCCCGGACGCCGAAGGTGGTGACAGTCAGCCGCGCAGCGAAGACATCGCCAAAGCGGCAGCGGCGGCCGGTTTAAAGTACATCCATATTCCGGTAATCAGCGGCCAGATCACGCCCGAGCAAGTGACACTGATGCGCTCTGCCCTAGACAACGCCGAGCAGCCGGTACTGGCGTTCTGCCGCTCCGGTGCCCGCTCCACCCAACTCTGGGGGCTGGCGCTGCAACAATCCCAGCACAGATGAATTTTTCATGACCGGGTTGCACAACGGAGGGTGCCTCCCTATCCTGAAAACTCATTTTTCTCACGGTTACTGACAGGACAGACCATGGCACCGCTCGCAACACGCCTTGCTTCGTCTTCCACGCTGGCCCATTTGGCCGAGCGTCGTCAGCCGTGCGCTGCGTTTTATTTCGGATATTGGTTTCGCCAGCGGCGCGCCTGATCCGAGCAGTGCAGGCGCCCGTTAACACGGACGCCTGACACCAGATCCATGAAACCCCGTCGGCGTCCGCCACGGGGTTTTTTCATGGCAAAAAAAGGACATTGATCAGATGAACACCAACGCGACATTGGCTGCCCACCCACCTGCAGCAGCAATCCGCCCCCCCGCGCCGGAGTTGCTGCCCAGCATCGACGCCCTGGCCGCCGAACTGCCGCTGTCGCCCGCGCTGGCAGCCCAAGTGGCGACCCACCGCCAAGCGGTCCGCAACATCCTCGCCGGCCGCGATCCGCGCTTGCTGGTGGTGGTGGGTCCGTGCTCGATCCACGACGTGGACGCCGCCATGGACTACGCCCGCCGCCTGCGGGCGCTGTCAGACCAGCTCGGTGACAAGCTGCTGCTGGTGATGCGGGTCTACGTGGAAAAGCCCCGCACCACGGTGGGCTGGAAAGGGCTGCTCTACGATCCAGCACTGGACGGCAGCCATGACATGGCGCTGGGCCTGCGTACGGCGCGGCGATTGATGCGCGACATCGTGGCACTGGGCCTGCCGGTGGCCACCGAATTGCTGCACCCGATGGCGGCCGGCTACTTGGAAGACCTGCTGAGTTGGGCTGCCGTGGGCGCGCGCACCACTGAATCGCAGATCCACCGCGAAATGGTCAGCGGGCTGTCGCTGCCCTGTGGCTTCAAAAACGGCACCGATGGCGGCACCACGGTGGCGATTGACGCCATGGGGGCGGCAGCGCGCGGGCATCACCACTTTGGCGTTGACCGCCACGGGCGCCCGGCGGTGCTGGTGAGTGAGGGCAATGCTGACACCCATTTGGTCCTGCGCGGTGGTCGCAGCGGTCCTAACTACCATGCCGACGCCTTGGACGCGGCCAGCAACGCCTTGGCGAACGCAGGGGTGTCGCCGGCACTGATGGTGGATTGCAGCCACGCCAACAGCCAGAAAGACCATCGCCGCCAGATCGAGGTATTGAAGGATGTGTTAGCGCAACGTCGCGCCGGTCGCCATACGCTGCGGGCGGTGATGATCGAGAGCCATCTGGAAGAAGGTGCGCAGCCGCTGTGCGAAACGATGCGCTACGGCGTGTCGGTCACTGATGCCTGCCTTGGCTGGCAAGACAGCGAACAATTGCTGCGGGAGGCGGCGGCGCAACTGTGAGGCCGCCGCCGGGGTGCGTCACGCCAGCCACGACCAAGGGCTGTGACGCACGGCGGCGCCGACCATATAAGCAAACGCCAATACCGCCACCACACCCGCCAGCGGACGGCGACCGCGCAGCGTAATCACGCCGGCGCCGATATAAACCAACAGCGCCAGCAGTTTGGCACCAAACCATGATGCGTCCAGCGGCGACAGCCGCAGCCACAACATCAGCAGCACACCGGCCAGCAGCAACAAGGTATCAATCACATGCGGTGCGATCCGCACCCAGCGCTGTGCCAGATAGGCACTGCCCTGCATCAGCCACACCCAACGCACCAGGAACAGCAGCCCGGACAGGGCCGCAAGCGTCACGTGCAGGTGCTTCAGCGCCACATAGCTCATCGGAATCCCACTACGCTTGGCACTTGGTAATCCAGCGGCGCTACCGCATCCCAACTGCCGTCTTCGTTCTGACTACAACGACGTTCCACTTCGATGACACCATCGCCCTGCGCCTGCCACAAGCAGCTGAGGAAGACATCGCCGCGCACCAAGGAGTGGCACACCGAGAAACTGGCAGCGGGCCACTGCGGGGCCAGTGCCCAGCACGCGCGCGCCAACGTGGTCACTAGCGCCTCGGCCGCCGCCATCTGCTGCGCTGCACGTTCGGCCTGGCCCAGTCCCAACACACTGACACCGGCACCGCTCTGGAACAGCCGCAGCTGCTCGCCGGGCCAATAGGGTGCCGCCGCCAACTCAATCAGCAGGTGCTGGTCCTGCAACAGGAAGCGAAACGGCTGTGGCCACGCCAACGGCGCTAACCATTGCGCCAACAACGCTTGAGTCGGCGCCGTGTGCACCGCCTCTGGCGCCGGCAACGCCGGCAGCTGCGTCAAACGCAGCGCGTACAGCTGATGCTCGTTGATCAGTTGCGCGAGAGCAGAGCGCAGCGGGATTTCTTGATATTGGCGTACCCGCTGCGCTTCGGCGGCGGTCAGCACCCGGCCGTGCTCATCGAGCAACTGGAAGCGGCCAGAACGCGGGTTCAGCGACAGCGTCACCGGGCCGAACGCCGGTTGGCGTGGCGCCGCTTGGCAGTGCACCGGCGCTTGCCAGCGGCGGGCGGTATAAGGCGTCGAACCAGCACCTAACTGCGCCGGCTCCTGCATCCATTCAGACATGGTCCCTTCCCCAACCTATGGCCACCCGTGCCATCGAGCGCGGCCATCAATCGTGACGGTACGACCGTTCCCGGGCGGGAGCGGTTCGGGGCTCATTAAACGTGCAACGCACGGCGGAGTGAAGCGATTTGGGACCTGGTTTGCAAAATCACGACAAAGGCTGGCGCTTGCATCCGCGCCGCACTGGCGTACGCTGCCGCGCCACGCTGACGCCATCTGGATCCGGACTGGCCGAGCCGGGAGCGAATCGATTACTGTAATCAACCGTTGCACCGCGGTGCCGAACGGGTGGATGGAGAGGTCGTCATGATGATTCCTGCACTGGGCTTTGGGACCTATCGGCTGACCGGCAATGTGGCTCAGCAATCCGTGGCCGCGGCGCTGCGCGCTGGCTACCGCCACATTGATACGGCACAGATTTACGGCAACGAGCGGGAAGTGGGCCGCGCCATCGCCGCCAGCGGTGTGCCGCGTGACGAACTGTTCGTCACCACCAAGGTGTGGGTCGATCACTATGAGCCGGATGCGCTGCTGCTGAGTCTGGAAGAAAGCCTCGACCGGTTGCAGCTCGACAGCGTTGACCTGGTGCTGATCCACTGGCCGGCGCCGGACAATCCGGTGCCGATGGACGCATACCTACCGGCGTTGCTGGAGGCCCGCGGCCAATGCATGACTCAGCATGTGGGCGTGTCCAATTTCAGCATCGCTGATCTCAAACAGGCGCTGAAGCTGGTCGGTGAAGGCAGCCTGCTCACCAACCAGGTGGAAGTGCATCCCTATTTGCAGAACCGTGCTCTGGTGGATTTCTGCCGTGCTGAAGGCATCCGCGTCACCGCCTACCTGCCGCTGGCCTACGGCAAGGTCAATCAAGACCCAGTGCTGCAAGCGATCGCCGCCCGCCATGGCGTCAGCGCCGCCCAGGTCAGCTTGGCGTGGTTGCTGCAACGCGGGTTACTGGTGATTCCATCATCCACCCAAGCGACACACATCCGCGACAACCTGGCCGCCGCCCGCGTCGTGCTCACTGATGACGACATGGCAGCCATCGCCGCACTCGACCGTAACGAACGTCTGATCGACCCCGCCGAGTTGGCCCCGCGCCAGTGGGATTGAGTGATTACTGGCCGATTCGCCGAAGCGCGCTGCTGTGCTCCGGCGCGGCCAGCCCGCTTCGCCACCGGTGACGCACCGGTCAGCCGCAAGCCTGCCCACCGTTCCTCCGCCAAACCGCGGCGCATGTCTCCCTACTGCTACCTATCATCTGATCGGCCCTTTTTAAGATTGAGAACCAGTCGGCGGGTTACCACCATGTGTCGCGCCACAAAGGTCATTTTTTGAACACACTTGCCGCCTCATCGACATGGATATCAATCAACAAGTGCAGATACGCCAACGAGCAGAACAACGAAAAGATTTGGCTGCGGCCTTCAACTTCGGACGCGACGTGTGGGCAGAAGTCTTCCACGAGCCCTGTTTCAGGGAGCGCCACTACGCCGATTTGTTTACTCAGATGTGGTCAGCGCCGCAGCGGACCTTTAAGAAAACCGAACTGTATGGACTGCTGGCGCCGTTGAGTTCCCGCACCGCCGCGCGCCATGTGCAGCAAGCGCTGGAATTCGGCCTGCTGCTGGAAGTGCCGAGCCGTTCCGACCGCCGCCAGTTGCGCGTCAGCCTCAGCGACGAATGCGCGCTGCGCATGGAGCGTTATTTGGATCTGGCACTGGTGCGACTCACCCGCCACCTGGCGCAGCGCCACACCCTACCGCCACCAGCGGTGACCCGCGCCCTGCGCTGAAGATCAGCCGCGCAGCGTTCGCATCAGCGCAGCGGTATCAAGATGCTCGTCGATCCAATCCGCCAGCCGCTCCAGCGACGTCTCTTGGCGGGCAGCGTGATCGACCCTCTGCGCCGCCACCCCACAGCGGCTGAGCAACTGCGCCAGCACTGCGGGCTGACCGAGTACGCCGTGCAGAGCACTGCCAAACACTTGGCCATCGTCGCTGATGGCGCCGGCGGCAGCGCCGCTGGTGCCCGCCAATAGTGGGCGAGCCAACGCCGCACCCTGGCACTGCACATCGCCAAAGTCGGTGGCCGCCACAGCTTGCCCGCCCCAGTAGGCCGCTGCCGGTTGCGGCTGTGGCGCCTGCAGCCGACTGCGCAGTGCCAGCAGGCCGAGGCCGGCTTCGGTGCGCCCGTGGCTATCACTGAGCTGCTCGCCCAGCAGCGCGAAGCCCTGTCCCAATCCCAGCAGCACACCACCGTAGCGCAGGTGGCGCAGCAGCTGCGGGCGCCAACCGGCGTCCGCCAGCCAACGCGCATCACCGAGCGGATCGGCGCTGGGCGGTATCAACACCAGGTCGGCGCCGGGCCAAGCGTCGGCGTGCCGCAGCAGCGTCAGCGCCACCTGCGGATGACGCCGCAGCGGTTCCAAATCCGCGTGCTGGGCCATGCGCGGCAGCGACGGCACCACCACCCGCACGGCTTGCTCGGTAGTCGGTGTCGGACAGTGGCCGAGGCTGTCTTCCGGCTCCAGTATCAGCCCGTGCAGATACGGCAGCACTCCGGTCACCGGCTTGCCGCTGTACTGCTGTAACCAGTCGACGCCGGATTGCAGCAACGCCGGATCACCGCGGAAACGGTTGATCACCAGCCCGCTGACGCGCGCCTGTTCGCTGGCACTGAGCAGCGCCAAGGTACCGGTCAGGTGCGCGAACACGCCGCCGCGATCAATGTCTGCCACCAACCACACTGGGCAATCGACCCGCTCGGCAAACCCCATGTTGGCCAGATCGCCGGCGCGCAGATTGATTTCTGCCGGGCTGCCGGCGCCTTCCACCAACACCACGTCGTGGCGCCGGCGTAGTGCCTCCCAAGCCGCCACCGCAGCATCCAGCGCTTGCAGTTTGAACTGCTGGTAATCACGCGCCGCCATGTGGCGCTGCAAGTGACCGCGCACAATCACATCGCTGCCGCGGTCGCTGCGCGGTTTCAGCAAGATCGGGTTCATGTCGGTGTGCGGCGTCACCCGACACGCCGCCGCCTGCATGGCAGTGACGCGGGCAATTTCGCCGCCGTCAGTGGTAAGGCTGGTGCTGAGGGTCATGTTCTGCGGCTTGAACGGCGCCACCGACACGCCACGGCGCGCCAAGTAACGCCCCAGCGCCGCCACCAGCGTGCTCTTGCCGGCATCGGAGGTGGTGCCTTGGATCATCAAGGCACCGCGGATCACAGTTCGATGCCTTTCTGCGCCTTCACGCCCTGATCCGCGAAGGCGTGCTTCACCACTTTCATTTCGGTGACGGTATCGGCCAGTTCGATCAGCGGTTGCGGCGCATAGCGGCCGGTCACTACCACGTGCTGCATCGGCGGCCGCTGCAGCAGGTCGTCATAGACTTGGTCGTGGTCAAGGTAGTCGTAGCGCAGCGCGATATTCAGCTCATCGAGCAGCACCAGGTCATAGCGGGGATCGCGCAGCATCGCGGCGGCTTGCTCCCACGCGGCAGTGGCCATCGCCACATCACGCTCGCGGTCTTGGGTATCCCAGGTGTAGCCCTCGCCCATGATGTGATAAGTGACGCCGGGCAGATTACTGAAGAACGCGGCTTCACCGGTGGGGATGCGGCCCTTGATGAACTGCACCACGCCGACTTTCATGCCGTGCCCGAGCGCCCGAGCGGCCATGCCAAAACCGGAGCTGCTCTTGCCCTTGCCGGGGCCGGTGAGCACCAGCAACAGACCCTGTTCTTTCTGCGCCGCGGCAATCCGCGCCTGCATGATGGCTTGTTTGCGCGCCATGCGCTGGGCGTGGCGGGCGGGGGTTTTGGCGTCTTCACGCATTGGGAGGCTCCACGGCGGGGGCAGCGGCGGCATCAAGGCCGGCCACTGCGGTGGGTACAAAAACCGGCGCCCCGGCCAGCCACGCGCGGCTGAGCGGTTCGCCATACAGGGCAGAAAGGCGCTGCTCGGTAAGCAGCGTGGCGGCGTCACCGGCCTGGTGTTGGCCATCGGTGCCAAGCAGCAGCACCCGGTCGCACCAGCGCGCCGCCAGATTCACATCATGTAGGCACATCACCACCGCAGCACCGGCCTGCGCATGGTGGCTGAGGCGCCGCATCACCTGCACTTGATGGTGCAGGTCGAGATGGTTGGTGGGTTCATCCACCAACCACAGCGCCGGCGCCAGCGCATCGGCCACCGCCAGCGCCACCCGTTGGCGCTCGCCGCCGGATAACTGTTCCAACGGCCGCTGCGCCAGGGCGGTCAGCGACAGCGCGGCCAACGCCTGATCCACCCGGTGATGGTCGGCGTCGGTTTCGCCCTGCCAACCGGCGCGCCACGGGTAGCGCCCCAGCAGCACCGCTTCGCGTACCGTGGTCGGAAAACTGTCCTGCTGAGTCTGGAACACCACCGCGCGGCGCTGGGCCAACGCTTGGCGCGGCCACTGCGACAGCCGCTGGCCGTCCAACCGTATCTGCCCGGCTGCGGGTGAGCGCAAGCCGGCCAGGGTATGCAGCAAGGTGGTTTTGCCGGCGCCATTGGGGCCGAGAATGCCCCAGCATTCACCGGCCTGGATGGTCAGCGACAGCGGTGCCAGCGTGCGGCCGGGAATGCCCGGGTCGAGCCGGTCCAGCTGTAATACCAAGGCCGTCATGTGCGCCTCCGCACTAGCAGCCACAGGAAGGTGGGCACGCCGATCAAGGCGGTGAGCACGCCTACCGGCAGCTGCTCCGGTGCCACCACGGTACGTGCCAGGGTATCGGCGGCGGTCAGCAAGGTGCCGCCGGCCACCGCGGCGGTGGGCAGAATCCAGCGCTGATCGTTGCCGATCAGCAATCGCATCAGGTGCGGTACCACCAGCCCGACAAAACCGACGGTGCCGGCGGTGGTCACCGCCACCGCGGTCAGCAGGCTGGCGCTCAGGTACAACAGCCGCTCTACCGGTCGCACCGCCACCCCCAATGCCGCTGCCGGCAAGGCGCCGCGGGCCAGCACATTGAGCGTGCGCCCGGCCGGCCATGCCAGCAGCACCGCCACGCCGAGCAGGAGCAGCGCCGGCCACGGTGTGCCGGCGTGGCTCAGGTCGCCCATCAACCAATACAACATGCCCGGCAGCCGTTCGGTGGGGCCGATCACCAGCAGCACGCTGACCAGCGCGCTCCAGCCGGCGGCCAGCACCACACCGGTCAGCAGCAGACGCTCACCGGCGCCACGGGTGGCGAGGCCGGCCAAGCCAAATACCAGCAGCGCCGACACCAGCGCACCAATGAATGCCGCACCGGACACCCACCAGGCCGCCAGCCCCAACGACAGCGCGCCCAAGGCACCCACCGCTGCGCCGCCGGAGAGTCCCAGCACATAAGGGTCCGCCAACGGATTGCGCAGCAGCACTTGCATCAGCGCGCCCGCCAATGCCAGCAAACCGCCGGTGGCAAACGCCGCCAGCGCGCGCGGCAAGCGCAACTCCCAGACCAGGGTTTGATGCAGCGGTTGGCCGTCGCCCAGCAACGCAGCCCAGAGTTCCGCCGGGCTCATGGCGACACTGCCCACCGTCACCGCCGCCACCAGGGAGGCCAGCGCCAGCGCCGGTAGGCACAACACCACCAGCGTGCGGCGCTCAACCATCGCTACGCACTTGGTCGAGGTGATCGCACAGCGCGCGGGTGCCGAGCAGCAACCGCAGCGATGGCCGCTGCAAGGTAGACGGCGCCACAAAGAACAGGTGCCCCGCCTGCACCGCCTGCAACGACGGGAAGCGGCGCCAGGCATCCACCCAGCGGTGATCATCTTCGCCCATGCCGCCGGACACGATGACCTGCGGATCGGCGGCCAGCACGGCTTCCAAATCCAGCTTCGGTGTCAGCCGTGGCAGAGCGCCGAACAGATTGATGCCGCCGCACAGGCGCACCGCCTCACTGATGAAATGGGTGTCATTGACGGTCATCAGCGGGTCATCCCAGACCTGATAGAACAACGTCACCGGGGTCGCGGTGCGGTAGCGCTCGCGCAGCGCCGCCACCTCGTCGGCAAACGCCGCGGCGCGCGGATGGCCGATGGCTTCAGTGCCCGCCAGCGTGGCGAGCCGGTGCACCGTGGCACTAATGCCGGCGAAATCGCCCGGCTCGGCGAAGTACACCGGCACCCCAAGGCGGATCAAGGTGTCCACCTGACTGCGCGGATTGCCGCTGCGCCACGCCACCACCAGATCTGGTTGCAGCGCCAACAGCGCTTCCAGGTCCAAGCGCTGGTAACTGCCGACCCGCGGCAGCTGGTTGGCTTGCGGCGGGTAGTCACTGAAGCTGACGGCGCCTACCAACCGCTCGCCGGCGCCGGCGTCATAGACCCACTCGGTGGCGCCCGGCGACAGCGCGATAATGCGTTGCGCCGGCGCCGCCAGGCACAGCTCGCGCTGATCGTCGTCCACCACGCAGCGCTGCGTCGCCCATGCTGGCACCGATGCGGTGGCCAACAACGCGATCAGCGCACTGCGCCACAAGCTTGTGAACATGGAGCCTCTCCCACATTGAACCGGGGCCGCAGCAGCGGCCCCGGACTGTCCTCAGCGGCTTTGGTACTGCACGCTCAGGAACGCATAGCGGCCGGCATTGATATAGCCGCGCGCCAGTTCGTACTGTTTGTCGAACAGGTTTTCCACCGACAGCCGCGCGGTCCAACGCGGATGGAAGGCCCAACTGGCGCGCAGGTCCAGTTGACCATAGCCGGCCAGACGCTGGCTGTTGGCGGCGTTTTCGAAGCGGTGAGACTGCGCCAGCGCCGACGCCCCCACCCCGAACGCACCAAACTGGCGGTCCACATCGACACGCATGCCGTCGCGGGCACGGCGCGGCAGCCAGTTGTCTGTTCTGGCGTCACGGGCATCGGTAAAGGTGGCAGCCAATTGCAGCTGCCAGCCGGCCAGCACGGTACCGGACTGCAGCTCGGCGCCACGGATGCGTGCTTTATCAACGTTCATCGGCACCCACACCGGGCTGCCCGGCGCGCTGGGTGCCCAGGCAATCAGGTCATCCACGTCCATCTGGTACAGCGCCGCATCCCAGAACCAGTGATCGTACTGGGCGCGCAGACCCAGCTCCACGGTTGCCGAGGTTTCCGGGTTCACGTCCGGGTTGCCGCTGCCGGGGTAGTACAGGTCGTTGAAGGTGGGCGCGCGAAACGCGGTGGCGTAGGAGGCGCGGGCACGGTGCACGCCGTCGATGTCGAGCCCCAACGCCACACCACCGGTGACCTTGGTGCCGAACGCTTCGTTGTCATCCCAACGCAGGTTGGCCTGCACCGTGGTATCGCCATAGCCCAGGGTCAGCTGGCCGAACACGCCGACGTTGTCGCGGCTGCGCTCGTCGTAGCTGTTGAGGCTGGTGACGCGGTCTTCCAAGTAGTCCGCACCGACTACCAAGTAATGACGCTCGCCTAGCAGCACGGTGTTGTCGAGGCGGGCGCTGCGGGTACGGGTATCAAAGTAACCGGGGTAGTTGTCCACCGCTTCGGTATCGTCGCGCGCTTCAGACAGCTGCACGCTGGTGCGCCAGTGCTGATTTACCGGTACATCCAGTTTCACGCCGGCGGTCTGGTTGAGGAATTCTTGGTAGCCGCCCTCGTAGTGGGTGCGGCCGTTGCTGCGCAGCAGCACCGTGCTCAGCTCAACGCCGTTGTCGAACTGATGGCCAACGCTGGCGAGTGCCGAGGTGTTGCGGTACGGCTTGTCCTCACCACCGCGCACCACCGGCGCGCCGTCGGTGGCGAAGTGATTGACCGACAGGCTGTAGCGGGTGTTGCCTTCGCTGCCGGAGACGCCGACGCCGGCTTCGCGGCTGTCGAACTCACCGCCGCCGAGGCGCAGCCAATGGCGGTCTTCGCCATCGTTGTCGCGGGTGAACACTTGCACCACGCCGCCCACCGCATCGGCGCCATAGAGGCTGCCACGGCTGCCGCGCACGATCTCAGCGCGTTGCAGCATCGGTGTCGGCAGGTGCTGCCAGGACGGGGTGCCGGAAGTGGCCGAGCGCAGGCGGATGCCATCCACCAGCAGCACCGTGGAGCTGCTGCTGGTGCCGCGGGTGAACACACTGGTGGTCTTGCCGAAGGCGCCATTGCTGACCACGTCGATGCCGGGTTGGCCGCGCATCAGCTCGGTGAAATCGCGCGGCTGGCGGCGCTCGATCGCATCACGGTCGATCACGGTGACAGCGGACAGACTCTCATCAACGGTCTGTGCCATCAGCGCCGGCGTGACCACCAGCGGGTTGAGCAGCCGACTGTCATCGTCTTCGCTGTCCGCGTGGGCGGTAGCCGCCAGCAGCGCAGTGCCAATGGCCAGGGAAAGCGTGTGCAGGGCAAAACGTGGAGCGGTACCGGCCACCCGCCGGCGTGCTGGAGTGTTCAAGGTCGTGTCCCCTAGGAGCGATAGCGGGCAGACGCTCGCGGCAAGGGGTCACGACAGCTGGCAGTGGCCGGCCGCGCCCCGACCTTGCCCGCCGCAATGTCTGGTCCAATAGCGTCAGGCCGGTCTCCGGGCTGATGAGTTGCGGCAGTACCGCGGCATCGGCCGCCTTCCCATGTCGTTGACACAGTGGCATAGGGCCGGTGCACTCAATCACCGTTGCGGGGGCAGCGTCGGATTAGCGCTAGCGCGCACCAACTTCCCGTTTCACCCCGCCGCTGCACGGCGGGACACCTGAGGCGGGGCGAAACTAGCAAGGGTAACGGGGGCGGTCAATGTCAGGCGCTGATGGCGCTACAGACGCGTGGTCTGGCCGCTCAGCGGATCGTGCGCAGCGCCTGCGCCAGTCGCTGCCACTGGCCGGCGTCGGCCGGCGGCAGGCCGAACCGCAGGGCCGCCTGGCCACCGTTCTCGGCGGCGTCCCAATGGCGCACCAGAATGCCCTGGCGCGCCAGCTCATCGGCCACGAACACCGCCGCCGGGTGCGGCACATAACAAAATAGCGGCGTGCTGCCGGCCACCGTCAGCCCAGCCTGTTCCAGCAGATGCACCAGCCGCGCTTGCGCCCGCTGCAGGTTGCGCGCGGTCTGCACCTGCCAGGTGCGGTCCGCCACCGCCTGCCGCACCAGACTGCGTGCCGGGCCGCTGACCGCCCAGGGGCCAAGCTCGGCTGCCAGTGCCGCGCCCAGTGCGCGATCCGTCAGTGCCAGACCGCTGCGCAGTCCGGCCAGCCCGAAGAACTTGCCCAACGAACGCAGCACCACCAGCCCCGGCGCGCCGCTCGCACCGGCTAAGCTTTGCGGGGCAGCAATCGGGTCCATGAAGGCTTCATCCACCACCAGCCAACCGCCACGGGTAGCCAGTTGCTGGTGCCAGCTGCGCAGCTGCGCCGCCGGCCACAGCGCACCGGTGGGATTGTTCGGTTGCACCAACACCAGCACATCCAGCTGCGGCAAGGCGATGTCGACCTCCACCGCGCTGTTCAGCTCTACCACCTCATGGCCGGCGCTACGCCAGCGATGAGCATGCTCGGCATAGCCGGGCACCGGCACGCCGACCCGGGCCGCCGCACGCAGCCGTGGCAGCAGCTGAATCGCGGCCTGACTGCCCGGCAGCGGCACGCAATAGGCATCGGCTGGCGCCCCGGCCCAGTCCGCCAGCACCGCATCGAGGCCATCGTTCATGTCCGGCAACCGTTGCCAGACCTCCGCCGCCAACGCCGGCACCGGCCACCCTTCCGGGTTAATGCCGGTGGAAAGATCGAGCCACTTATGCAGCGGGATGCGGTAATGCGCCGCCGCAGCCGCTAATTGTCCACCGTGACGCAACCCCGTCATCGCACTGCTCCTGCCAACCACCACAGCAACGCCCACAACCAAGCGCCACGCTGCACTAATGTCATCGCCGCCGCCAGCGTAGCCGCCTGCGGTGCCGGGCCGGCGCCCAGCAACGGGCGTTCACTGACGCGACCGTGGTATTGCGCAGGGCCACCGAGCGTCACGCCCAGTGCCGCCGCGCCAGCCGCCATCACCGGACCGGCGTTGGGACTGCCCCAAACCCGGCCCTGCTGCTGCCAGCAGCGCCACACCTGTGGCCGGTTCCCCGCCGGGGCCAGCAACCAATAGGTGGCGGCGGTGAGACGCGCTGGCAGCCAGCCGAGCACGTCATCCAGCCGCGCTGCGGCCCAACCGAAATCGACAAAGCGTTGATTGCGGTAACCCCACATCGCATCCAACGTATTCACCAACCGATGCAGCAGTACCCCGGGCAGCCCCGCCAGTGCAAACCAGAACAGGCTGGCGAACACCGCATCGGCGCCGTTTTCCAGCACCGATTCGGTGGCCGCGCGAGCGATACCGGTTTGGTCCAGGGTACTGCAATCACGGCTGACCACCTGTGCCACCGCCACGCGGGCGGCGGGCAGGTCGGCGGCCGCCAGCGGCTCAGCGATGGCGCGGGCGTGATCACCGAGGCTACGCAGCCCCAGCGCCGCATACAGGCCCGCTAACGACAACAGCGCGGCCGCCCAGCCCGGCAACGCGTGCAGCAGCCACACCGACAGCCACAGTAGCGGCACCACTGCCAACAGCAACGCCAGCACGCCGGCAGCGCGGCCGGCCACATCGGAGCGCGTCACCGACGGTGGGTTGAGCCGCTGCTCAAGCCACTGCGCCCAATGGCCAAAATACACCAGCGGATGGTGGCGGCGCGGCTCGCCCAACAGACGGTCGGCGGCTAGACCGAGCAGCAATGACAGCCCCGGCGCCGCCATCAGCAGCGCTCCGGGGTTGCCTTGACAGTGTCAGGAGCGGCGCACAGGATGCCCGGCGCTGCATCGGTTCGGCGATGCCCTGTCATGGTGATTCAATGTCCTCTGCATTCTGGCAACTGGCGCCAACGGCGCCGGATGCGGCGGTGGCCGCGCAGGCCCGCCACCATCAAACCCAATTGACCAAGCCCCCCGGTGCACTGGGGCAACTGGAAGCGCTGGCGATCACGCTGGCCGCGCAACAGGGTCGCGTGTTCCCGCAACTGCAGCGGCCCTGGATCACCGTGTTTGCCGGCGATCACGGCGTCTGTGAGGAAGGGGTGTCCGCCTTTCCGCAGGCGGTGACGGCGCAGATGGTAGCCAATTTTGCCGCCGGCGGCGCGGCCATCAACGTGCTGGCACAGCAACTGGATGCCACGCTGGAAGTGGTCAACCTCGGCACTGTAGCGCCGCTACCGCCGCTGGCCGGTGTGCGTGATGCAGCGATCATGCCCGGCACCGCCAACCTGTGCCGCACGCCGGCCATGACCACAGCTCAATGCACCGCCGCACTGGCCGAAGGTGATGCCGCGGCGGCGCGCGCCGCTGACGCCGGCAGCGACCTGTTTATCGGCGGCGAGATGGGCATCGGCAATACCACCGCCGCTGCTGCACTGGCCAGCGCACTGCTCGCCTGCGACCCGGCAGCACTGGCTGGCCCCGGCACCGGACTGGCGCCCGCCGGCGTGCAACATAAAGTGCAGGTGCTGCGCGCTGCGCTGGCCCGCCACGGCACGGACAGCGAGCCGCTGGCAGCGCTGGCCTCACTGGGCGGCTTGGAGCTGGCCGGCATGGCCGGCGCTTTCATCGGTGCTGCTCAGCGCGGCATCCCAGTGCTAGTGGACGGCTTCATCGCCACCGCTGCCGCGCTCGCCGCCTGTCGCCTGCAGCCCGCACTGCGACCGTGGCTGCACTTCGGTCACCGCTCCGGCGAACCCGGCCACAGCCGCTTGCTCAGCGCATTGGACGCCAGCCCGTTGCTGGATCTCGGACTGCGTCTTGGCGAAGGCAGCGGCGCCGCTGCCGCGGTGCCGTTATTGAAACTGGCCTGCGCGCTGCACCGCGACATGGCCACCTTTGCCGACGCCGGCATCAGCGGCGCCTGATCTGACGGAGAGCACCATGGAACCCCTGCCGACCCTGTTTGACCTGCTGCGCCACGGCGAGCCACAAGGTGGCACCAAGTACCGGGGCCATCTGGACGATCCGCTGTCCGCCACCGGTTGGGCGCAGATGCGCGCGGCGGTGCAGGCGGATGAGCCGTGGCAGCGCATTGTCAGCTCGCCGCTGCAACGCTGTCAGGCGTTCGCGCGCGAACTGGCGGACGCGCGCGGCCTGCCGCTGGAGATCGAGCCGGCATTTATGGAAATCAGCTTCGGCGACTGGGAAGGGCTGACGCTGGAGCAGGTACAGGCGCGCGACCCCGAGCGGCTGCAGGCGTTCTGGCGCGGGGAGGCCGACCCGCCCGGCGGCGAACCGCTGGCCGACTTCGTCGCCCGCCTCCGTGGCGCTTGGCAGCACTGGCGCGAGCGCTGCCAAGGCGAGCACGTGTTGCTGGTGTGCCACGGCGGTGTGATTCGCGTGCTGCTGGCAGACGTGCTGGGGCTGGAAGTCGGCCATGCACTGGCCCGCATCCAGGTGGATTTCGCCTGTCGCTCGCGGGTGCGCCTCGACGGTCCGCTCAGCAGCCTGCTGGCCCACGGCTATCGGAGCACGCCGCCGTGAGCGCGGCCCCGCTGCGCGTCGCGCTGCAATTTCTCACTCGGCTGCCGGTGTCAGCACCGGCGCCAGACGCGGCGCTGGCCGGCCGCGCCATGCTGTGCTGGCCATTGGCCGGCGCGCTGATCGGCGCCCTGTTGGCGCTGTTGGGCGTGGCGCTGGGCTATCTGGGCATGGCCGCATTGCCGCTGGCGGTGGTGCTGGTGATCGCCTGGGTGGCGGTCACCGGCGGCCTGCATTTGGACGGTCTGGCTGACAGCGCCGACGGCTGGATAGGCGGCCAAGGCGATCGCGACCGCACGCTGGAGATCATGCGCGACCCGCGCAGTGGCCCGATGGGCGTCACCGCGTTGGTGCTGGTACTGCTGGCCAAGGTGGCGGCGCTGGCGGTGCTGTGGCGGTTGGGCAACGCCATCCCAGCGCTGATTGCCGCCGCCCTGCTCGGCCGCGCCAGTTGCCTGGCCCTGTATCTATCACTGCCTTATGCGCGCACCGAGGGGATCGGCCGTTCCGCGGCGGACAATCTGTCACCGCCGGCGGCATGGACGGCGCTGGGGCTGGCTTGGCTGGCGGCGGCATTGCTCGCACCGCTGGCCGCACTGGCGGCAGCGATGTGGGTGCTGTGGGTGCGGCGGGCACTGCAGCGGCGGCTGGGTGGATTTACCGGCGACACCGCGGGCGCGTTGGTGGAAACCGTGGAAGTGGTGGTGTTATTGACCGCAGGGCTGGCATTCTGAGGCGCTCACCACTTTGGCGTTACACACCGCCGATGGATTAATCCGGAAACTGGCATGCGCAAAATACTTGTCCTGACGTTGGCCAGCTTGGCCCTGCCCAGCGTTGCCGCCAGCAGTGAGATCGACTGCAACGATCCGCTCAACACCGTGGAAATCAATCACTGTGCCCAGCGTGAAGTGGACGCCGCCCAGGCCGAGCTGACCAAGTACTTCCAAGCCAGCCTCGACCAACACGCCGATGATCCAACGTTGATCACCGCACTGCGCACTGCCCAGCACGCTTGGGAGGCGTTTGCCGCCGCCCATTGCGATGCCATTTATACCCAGTGGCGCGGCGGCACCATTCGCGCACTGATGGCACTGTCCTGCCGGGAGCAGCTGACCCGGGCCCGCACTCACCAGCTGTGGCAGGCGTTCTTGGCCGACATGGATGGCAACGCGGACCTGCCAGAGCCACCACAACCGAAACAGCCGTAGCAGCGCCAGCGGTTGGCGGGCAGCGCGACCGCGGGTGATCACCGCACGTTGCCGCTACGCAGACCCCCCGGGTGGTGGGCGGGCCGAGCGCACTCACCCGCCAACCTGCCAAACTTATCGCGGCCGCTGCACCAACAACGCCACCACGCCGGCAATACCGAGCATCCAGCAGTAATGAATCGCCCCCATCAGCGCCAACGGCGACAGCCCGGCGATGGAGCACGCCAGCAGCACTTGGGCGCCATAGGGAATCAGGCCCTGCACCACGCAGGAAAAGAGATCCAGCATGCTCGCCGCCCGGCGTGGGCTGACGCGATATTCTTCGGCGATTTCCTTGGCCATGCTGCCGCACACCACAATCGCCACAGTGTTGTTGGCGACGAACAGGTTCGACACCACCACCAGCGCAGCAATACCGGCTTCGCCGACGCGGGCGCCGGCGCGCTGCCAGCGGCGAGTAGTGGCCTGAATGCGGTCGATCAGCCAGCGGGTACCGCCCTGATCGTGCAGTAGTTGCGACAGGCCACCGATCAGCATCGACAACAGCATGATCTCGAACATGCTTTCAAAGCCGCTGTAGATGGCGCCGCTCAACGCGGCGATGCCGTAACCGCTGTCCGCCAGCCCAACGCCGCCGGCCAGCACGATGCCGATCATCAGCACCACCAGCACATGCAGCCCGCTCAGCGCCAGCAGGAACACCGCCACATAGGGCAACACCTTCCAGCCGTCCACCGGCGCGCTGGCCACCGGATGGGTGCCGCCGCCGAGGGCGGCCAGCAATACCACCGTGACCACTGCTGCCGGCAGTGCGATCCACAGATTGACGCGAAACTTGTCTCGCAGCGCTGCGCCTTGGCTGCGGGTGGCAGCGATGGTGGTGTCCGAGATCATCGACAGGTTGTCACCGAACATGGCACCGCCCACTACCGCCCCAATCGCCAGCGGCAACGACAACCCGGTGGCGCCGGCAAAGCCCACCGCAATCGGCGCAGCGGCGGCGATGGTGCCCATGGAGGTACCCATGGCGGTGGCGATGAAGGCGGTGATGATGAACAGCGCCGGCAATACCGCGCTGGCCGGCATCAGCGACAGCCCCATCTGCACCGTGGCGTCGACACTGCCGATGCTCTGCGTCACGCTGGCGAACGCGCCGGCCAGCAGAAACACCAGGCACATCAGCATGATGTTGGGATGGCCAACGCCAAGCAGCAGCCGATCGACACTGCGCGACAGCGGCCGCCCCGCCATCGCCAGTGCCAGCACGATGGCCACCATCGCCACCACCGGCGCTTTGATCTGGTAGAACGCGTAATCGACGCCAGTGGCGCTGAAGTACAGGCCACTGCCGAGGAACAGCACGAGGAAGCTCAACAACGGCAGCAACGCGGCGGCCCGTGGCGTCGGGGCGTGGTCGGAATTCATCACGAGGCGGCACCTGCCGCGAGGGTTGGGTGGGTCACGGGGTTGATCCTGGGTCAGGCTGAAAACAGAGGGCTGCAGTGTGCGGGTTGGCGCGGGCCAGCGCCAATGCTGCAGCGCCGACACACCGCTGGCGTTCAGCGACGGCGCGGGACGCCGGCGGCAAAGACGGAGGCAGAAGCGGTGGCGACGCCGCCACCGTACGCTGCCGCGGACGCAGGCGGGATGTCACAGCGGCGCGCCTTTCAACACCCACGGCAGCCCGGCCACGCTCATCAACACGCGGTCACAGCGCTCGGCCAGTGCTTGGTTGAGCCAGCCGAGTTCATCACAGAAACGGCGGCTGAGCGGGTCCATCGCCACCAACCCAAGCCCCACTTCATTGCTGACGATCACCAGTGCGCCGGGGTAATCAGCAACCGCCTGCAGCCACGCCGCACGCTGTTCGGCAAACGCCTGCTCGCCGGCATGCAGCAAGTTGGACACCCACAGGCTCATGCAATCAATCAGCAGACAGGGCGCGGCGCTCGCATGTTGGGCCAGCACCTGGCCCAGCGCCAGCGGCTCTTCCACCAGCCCCCAGGCGGCCGGTCGGCGGGCGCGGTGCTGGTCGATGCGAGCCTGCATTTCGCCATCGCCGGCGCCGGCGGTGGCCACATATATCACTGCCGATTGCGCCGCCGCGCACTGCTCTGCCAGCGCGCTCTTGCCGGAGCGGATGCCGCCCAATACCAGCGTCTTGCTCATCAGCTTTGGTCTCCGTCCGAAAACGGGCATGCTGCGCCATGGCCGCTGTGGATGCCAGCCGGGTTGCGGTCCAGCGGCGTAATCACTACTTTAGACATCCCTAAAACACGCCGGGCTGACCGGCCCCGGTCGAGAACGCCATGTCCGTTTCTGTCTCTGCTCGCCGCAACCTGCAATGGCTGGTGGCCGCCCAGGCCCTGGGCGGCGCTGCACCGCCGATCATCATTTCGCTCGGCGGCATCGTCGGCCAACAGCTCACCGATGACCCGACGCTGTCGACATTGCCGGTCAGCCTTTACAACCTCGGCTTGGCGCTGTCGACCTTGCCCGCAGCATGGCTGATGCGTCGCCTCGGCCGTCGACCGGCTTATTTACTCGGCGCGCTGCTGGCAGTGCTGTCGGGGATTCTTGCGGCATTGGCGATCCGCCACGGCCAGTTTGTCACCTTCTGTATTGCCACCGCCGTAGCCGGCTTCTACGGCGCCTGCGTGCAAAGCTATCGCTTCGCAGCCTCTGACTTGGTGCCGCCGGCGGAGCGGCCACGGGCTATTTCGCTGATTATGATCGGCGGTTTGGCGGCCGCCATCATCGGCCCGCAAGTGGTGATCTGGACCCGTGACAGCTGGGCCGGCGTGCCGTTCGCCGGCAGTTTCATTGGCCAAGCCGCGCTGGCGTTGTTAGCCATTCCACTATTGATGGCGCTGCGCATCCCGCGCGCCGCCTCGGTGATCGTCAGCGACGGCGACCCCGGCCGGCCACTGGCGGCACTGTTCACCGACCGCCGCTTCGTGGTGGCGGTGATCGCCGGCATCGTCTCCTATGGTCTGATGGCGTTCATCATGACCGCCGCGCCGATGGCGATGGTGGGCCTGGAGCACTCGGTGGACCATGCCGCGCTCGGCATCCAATGGCATGTGCTGGCGATGTTTGCGCCGAGTTTCCTCACCGGACGTCTGGTCAGTCGTTTCGGCGCCCACGCCATTACTGCGCTGGGGCTGCTGTTGATCGCGCTGTCCGGCGGCGCCGCGCTGGCGGGGCTGACCGTAGGCCACTTCTGGGCGTCGCTGATCCTGCTCGGTATCGGTTGGAACTTCGGTTTCATCGGCGCCACCACGCTGGTGACGGCGGTCTACACCGACGCCGAGCGCGCGCGGGTGCAGGCGCTC
Organism: Alcanivorax sp. REN37; assembly: GCF_041102775.1. Taxonomy (NCBI): domain Bacteria; kingdom Pseudomonadati; phylum Pseudomonadota; class Gammaproteobacteria; order Oceanospirillales; family Alcanivoracaceae; genus Isoalcanivorax; species Isoalcanivorax beigongshangi. Next base: position 672,612 of record NZ_JBGCUO010000001.1, on the reverse strand, counting down.
AATGACTTCCTCGTGTTCGGCACCGTGGCGATCGCCTCGTTCGGCGCCGGCCACCTGCTGCACAGCGTCGGTTGGCAGATGCTGAATCTGGCGATGCAGCCGTTAATCGCCGTGGTGTTAGTGTTGTTGTGGGTGGATGCGCGCAAAGGCTGATGCCACTCAGGGCGCTAGCGTCAGCAACAGGTCGTCCACCCACAGCGGCGGAGCCAGGCCGCAGCGGTGCGCGCTCACCGCTCGGGCGAAAACCGAAAGCGTGGTACAGCGCCCGCGCTGCGTGGTTACCGCCACTAACGCTCAGCCGCATTTGCCGCACGCCCTGAGCCCGCGCCCAGTCAGCGGCAGCATTCAATAGCTGGCGCCCGTACCCCTGTCCGCGCGCCTCCGGAGCCACCCACATTTGATTGAGGTCGGCGTACGCTTGCGTCGTTTGTTTGCACCAAACCACGCCACACGGCCTGCCCTCAGGTGCGGCAAACAGCAGACAGTGCTGGTCTGAGCTCACGGCGCTGAGGAAGCGCTCACGCCACACCGCTTCCGGGCGGGCGGCCTCTTCTGCATAGGTGCTGCCAAAGGCATCCGGGGCGTCTCACAACGCGGCCAGCCGCAATGCCCGCCCGATAGCGGCGCCATTCATGGGCCTGTGCCGGCCGCACCGTCATCAACGCGGCACCGCCTTGGCAACCGCCCCGCGGGCTTTCGCTGCCACCGCCTTCACCCGTCACTGGCGGGCAACTGCCAGCCACTGCGCGCCGCCCATTCCTCGGCGCCCGCCATAAGGATGTCGAACACAGGGTCTTTGATGTCGTAGTAGAAGTCTTCGTCCTGCGGGTCGCGCGCAATCAATCGCTGCTTGATCAAACCGTATGCCTGCGCCGCCACGGGATGGCTGCGCAGGTAGTCGCGACACAGCAACGCGTAGCGCTGGTTGCGGGCGCCGGCCACGCGCACATGCAGATTGACCCGTGGTTGCAGGGATTTGAAAAACCGCTTGGCGGCATCGGCATCGGTCCACTCCGCAGCCGGCGGTTTGTGATCCGCCAGCCCAGTGCGCTCAATCAGTCCCAGCCCTGCCAGTGCCGCCGCGGGCATGGCAGCCAACGCCGCGACGCTGACCTGTACATCCAGCACCGGCTTGGCCACCAACCCCGGCACCGCGGTGGAGCCGATATGATGGATCGCCACAACATCCGGCCAGAGCGCGCGCAACGCGCGAGCCAGTTCGGCAAAACGCTGCCCCGCATCGGGGTCCGGGACGGCCATCACCATGCTCTCCATCTGCATTTCCTGTCAGTACAAATCGATAGCGCAGTGTGGCACAGCGCGGTGCCATGGAAACAGACGCCATCCAGCCTGCTCCTGTTGCCGCTGACGCCGCCAAAGGCCGAGGCCCACGCCGCAGGCTTGCTAAACTGTGCGGCGGCAGCGGCCACTCCGCTGTCCGGCGCGCCACGGTGGCGCCCGGCACCACTGGCAAAGGATATTCCGATGACCCACCTGCTGCGCCCCGCCTGGCTGGCGGTGGCCTTGACGCTGCCGCTGAGTGCGGCAGCCGATGCCGAACGCGGATTCGCAGCGCTGGCGTACCCGAGCGGCGGCGAAACCCTGTATTGCCAAACCCCGTTTGCCGCTGGCGATCGCATCAGCGTCGAACGCATCTACCCGGAACGGACGCTGCTACAGCACTTTGGTTGCAGCAATGCGCTGGCCTGCCGCCAGCACGCCGACTACCTCGCTGCGCGCGACGATCCGCACCAAATGTTCCCCTCCGAACGACGCATGGACCTGCTGCGCCGCGATACCCTGTTTGGCGAACTGCGCCAGGGCGAACGTGGCGAGTGCGGTGTGGCGGCGGTGTTCCAGACCTTTGACCCGCCGCCCCATGCCCGCGGCGACGTGGCCCGGGCCATGCTTTACATGCACACCGAACGCGGCGTACCGCTGGTGGGGCCGCTGGAAATGTACCAACGTTGGAGCTTGGCCGATCCACCGGATGAGGCCGAACGCGCCCGCCATCAGCGCATCGCTGACGCCACCGGCCGGCGCAATCCGTATATCGATGCACCACAACGGGTGCAGCAGGTGAGCTTGCCGGGCGGGCTGCGCTGACAGCATTTAGCGCTCGGCAGGCCGCTACCGGCGGTTCACACTACCGTATTTCCCCCAACACCGGAGCGCGTCCATGACGCCGGACACTGCAACACTGATGGCGCACTACAACCACCACATGAACATCCGCCTGTACCAAGCCGCCGGACGTTTGCCCACGCTGGAACTGCACCGCAACCGGGGAGCTTTTTTCGGCTCGCTGTTCAGCACCCTCAACCACATTGCGGTGGGTGACAGTGTCTGGCTGCACCGTTTTGCCGCACACCCACAGGCCGGCGCGCTGCGCGCGGCCTTAGCCGAGGTGCCGCATCCGACGTCACTGCAACAGCCTCTGGCCGACTCCCTGCCCGCCCTGCACAGGTACCGCGAGCGACTAGACCGGCTGATCGTTGACTGGGCTGACACCCTCACCGAGGCCCAACTGACCGCACCGCTGAGCTACCGCAATATGGCCGGCCAGCCGCAGTGCAAACGCTTCGCCCATCTGGTGCAGCACTTCTTCAATCACCAAACCCACCACCGGGGCCAAGCCAGCACCTTGCTGTACCAAGCCGGTGAGGACGTGGGCGTCACCGACTTGGTGGCCGTGGTGCCAGACCTGCTGCCGTCGTGATCAACCGGTTGCCACGACTCCGTGGTGCACTGGCGCTGTGGACGTCTCAAGCACAAGCCGCTGTCGAACGCTCACGGGCTTCACTGCGTTGACCTTCGTCGCTCTGAAACGCATAAAAAAGCCCCGCTGCGTCACCACAGCGGGGCTTTTTGCTTGGTACCGGATTGCGATCAGAACTGATCGGCATCCAGCTCCATCATGGTGGCGCTGCCGGCCTTCATCTGCGTCAGCAGACTCTGGGCGCGCGGCAACAGGCGCTCGAAGAAGTAGCGCCCCACCACCTGTTTGTTGGCACCGAAGCTGTCACCCCGGCCATCGGCCGCCACCATCATGCGCGCCCACAGCCAGGCGTAGGTGACGTAACCGAAGATGTCCAAGTACTCCACCGCCAGCGCGTTGACCGCATTCGGGTCGCGGCCCGCTTGGTCCATCAGCGTGCCGGTGGCTTCCGCCAGCAGCGCCAGTGCCGCGTCCAGCTCAGCACGGACCGAGGCCAGGACGGCGTTATCGCCTTCTTGTTCCAGCCACAGACGCACTTCAGACAGGAACGCCTGCACTGACTTGCCCTGATTGCGAGTCACTTTACGGCCGGCCAAGTCCAGCGCCTGAATGCCGTTGGTACCTTCGTAGATCTGCGCGATGCGCGCATCACGCACCAGTTGCTCCATGCCCCACTCGCGAATGAAGCCATGGCCGCCGAATACTTGTTGGCCGGTGATGCAGTTGTCGAGGCCCCGGTCGGTAAAGAACGCTTTGGCCACCGGCGTCAGCAGCGCCACGCGGTCTTCAGCGGCGGCGCGCTGGGCGTCGTCTTCGGAGTACTTGGCCAGATCCAGCTGCATGCCGAGGTAGGCAGACAGCGCGCGACCGGCTTCGTTGAGCGCACGCATGTTCATCAGCATGCGGCGAACATCGCCGTGGACAATGATCGGGTCGGCGTTGCCGTTGGGGTTTTGCACGCCGGTGGCGCTGCGGCCCTGCAACCGTTCGCGGGCGTATTCCACCGCGCTCTGGTAGCTGGTTTCACCGAGGCCGAGGCCCTGCAGGCCGATCGACACCCGCTCGTAGTTCATCATGGTGAACATGCAGGCGAGGCCTTGGTTTTCTTCACCCACCAGCCAGCCTTTGGCGCTGTCGAAGTTCATCACACAGGTGGCGGAGCCTTTGATGCCCATTTTGTGTTCGATGGAGCCGCAGGCAACGCCATTGCGCTCACCGAGGGAGCCGTCTTCGTTGACGAAGAACTTCGGCACCAGGAACAGCGAGATGCCCTTGCTGCCGGACGGCGCGCCGGGCAGCTTGGCCAGCACCAGGTGGACGATGTTGCTGACCAGATCGTGCTCACCACCGGTGATGAAGATCTTGGTGCCGCTGATAGCAAAGGAGCCATCGCCGTTCGGCTCCGCTTTGGTGCGGATGATGCCCAGATCGGTGCCACTGTGCGGCTCGGTCAGGCACATGGTGCCAGACCACTCGCCAGCGTAGATGTTCGGCAGGTAGGTCTGCTTGAGCTCTTCGGTGGCGTGGGCATCGAGGCACAGGCTGGCGCCGTTGGACAGCAGCGAGTACAGCGCCAGCGAGGTGTTGGCGCTGTGCATCATCTCCTCGAACAGCACCGCCAGCATCTTCGGCATGCCTTGGCCGCCGTACTGCGGGTTACCGGACAGTGCGGTCCAACCGTTTTCCGCCATGGTACGGAACGCCTGCTTGAAGCCGGCCGGCGCGGTGACCTCGCCGTCCTGCCACTGGCAGCCTTCTTCGTCGCCGCTGCGGTTGATCGGCAGCATCACGCCTTCCACCATTTTGCCGGCTTCTTCCAGCACGGCATCGGCCAGGTCGCGGGTCACTTCAGCGGTGGCCGGCATGCTGGCCCACACTTGTTCGGCAGCAAAGACGTCGTTGAGGACGAAACGCATATCGTCGAGGGGAGCTTTATAAACAGCCATGGAAGTCTCCTGGCAAAGGGCCCGGCAGCCGGGCCATGCAACGAATGTGAATGAATCAAAAACAACAATGCCCACCGGTGGCGGGCATTGTTGCAACTCAGGTCGTCACCGGTCTCAGAACGCGAAGTGCTCTTCGTCCAGTGCCATCAGGCAGTCAAGACCGCCTTCCAGGCAACCTTTGTGGCCGGCCGTGCGCGGCAGGATGCGCTTGAAGTAGAACTGCGCGGTGGCCACTTTGGCTTTGTAGAAGTCAGCGTCAGCAGCGCCTTCGGCCAGTTTCTTCTGCGCCACAGCGGCCATTTCGGCCCACAGGTAGCCCAGCGTCACGTAGCCGGAGTACATCAGGTAGTCGACTGACGCCGCGCCCACGTATTCCGGGTTCTGCATGGCTTGCATGCCGATCGCCATGGTCATGTCGCCCCACTCTTTGTTCAGGCGTACCAGCGGCTCGACGAACTCTTTGAGGTCGGCATTTTCAGCGTTGGCTTCGCAGAACTTGTGGATGCGCTTGGTCCACGGACGCAGCGCTTCGCCACGGGTCTGCAGCACTTTACGGCCGAGCAGGTCGAGCGCCTGAATACCGGTGGTGCCTTCGTACAGGGTAGAGATACGCGCGTCACGCACGTTCTGCTCCATGCCCCACTCGCGGATGAAGCCGTGACCACCGTAGATCTGCACGCCGTGGTTGGCCGCTTCCAGACCGGCTTCGGTCAGGAATGCCTTGGCGATCGGGGTCAGCAGCGCCATCAGGCCGTCAGCCTGCTTGCGGTCTTCATCAGAGCTGGATTTCTGCACGATGTCGCCGAGCTGGGAGATCAGGTACACCAGCGCGCGGCCACCTTCGGCGAATGCCTTGGCGGTCAGCAGCATGCGGCGCACGTCCGGGTGAACGATGATCGGGTCAGCCGGGCCGTTCGGGTTCTTCGGACCAGACAGCGCGCGCATGGCAAGGCGCTCGCGGGCGTAACGCAGACCGCCTTGGAAGCCGGCTTCGGCGTGGGCCACGCCCTGCACCGCGGTGCCCAGACGGGCGAAGTTCATGAAGGTGAACATGGCGTTCAGGCCGCGGTTTTCCGGCCCGATCAGGTAGCCCTTGGCACCGTCGAAGTTCATCACGCACGTGGCGGACGCCTTAATGCCCATCTTGTGTTCGATGGAGCCGCACGCCACCGCGTTGCGCTCACCGAGGGAGCCGTCGGCATTGACGTGGAACTTCGGCACGATGAACAGGGAGATACCCTTGGTGCCTTCCGGCGCGCCCGGCAGACGTGCCAGCACGATGTGGATGATGTTCTCTGCCATGTCGTGTTCGCCGGCAGAGATAAAGATCTTGGTGCCGGAGATGGCGTAGGAGCCATCAGCCTGCGGCTCGGCCTTGGACTTCAGAATGCCCAAGTCGGAACCACAATGCGGTTCGGTGAGGCACATGGTGCCGGTCCACTCGCCGCTGATCAGCTTCGGCAGGTAGGTGTCTTTCTGCTCCGGCGTACCGTGGGTCTCGATGGTGGCGACCGCACCGTGGGACAGGCCCGGGTACATGCTCCAGGACCAGTTGGCGGTACCGATCATTTCAGAAATCGCGATACCGGCAGAGGACGGCAGACCCTGGCCGCCGAAGTCGACGTCGCCGCCCATGGCCGGCCAGCCGCCTTCCACGTACTTGGCGTAGGCTTCTTTGAAGCCTTTCGGGGTGGTGACCACACCGTTGTCGAAACCACAGCCTTCCTCGTCACCGGAACGGTTCAGCGGCGCCAGTTCATTGGCGGCGAACTTCGCACCTTCTTCCAGGAACGCATCAATCAGCTCTGCATTGACGTCTTCCAGCCCCAGAGCGGCGTAGTGCTCGTCAATGTTCAGCAGCTCGTGCAGTACGAAACGCATGTCGCGCACGGGGGCTTTATATTCAGACATCTCTGACCTCCGAAAACCAAAAGATTGAATGCAAGACGGGCGGATGCCGTTGCATCCGGGGACAGCGCTCAAAAAATACTCAGCGCATGATGGGCCACAATGTTAGCCGCCGAAAAACAGGCGGCCCACCAGTATTTGTGACCCGCGAGTCAAACAAGCGTTTGAAAATGCCCGTTTGCGCCACACCCCGTTATACTGTCCGCCCGACCGATGACAGCCCCGTTACGAGGAGCCCCCATGCTCGACCAAGAACTGCTCGACATCCTGGTATGCCCGGTGAGCAAGGCGCCGCTGTTTTGGCAAGAATCCAGCCAAGAATTGATCTGCAAGGCCAACGGGCTGGCCTATCCGGTGCGCAATGGCATCCCGGTGTTGCTGCCGGAAGAAGCCCGCACGCTGTCCGACGACGAACTGCGTCAACTCTGACACATCAGCTTTAACACTTTTTACCGCCGGTCTGCGGCACCATGTGGCCGCGCCGGCCACTTCGCCGCCGCGCCCGGTTGTTGGCAAAGGACCCTGCTGCTATGCGCTCTGCCCTGATCCGTCTGCTCCTGCCGCTGCTGCTCGGTGCCGCCTTGCCGGCGCTGGCTGATTCTACCGACCCGCTGCCAGCCTTGGGCGAAACCACCGCCGAGGACAGCGAGGCGGCGCTGGCACGCGAGGTCGACGCCTGCCTGCTGCGCAGCCTGCGCACCGCCGCGCCGGATACGCCAGTGGAAGTACTGCGTGGCTGGTGCAATGACGACGTGCGCAGCGGCCGCGAGCGCAACGAAGATGCGTTGCGCCAGCGGCTGACGCTAGAGCGCAACTCCCAGTACAACCCGTTCGTAATGACCCCGCACCGACGCAACTACATCATGCCGGTAAGCTGGTGGTCGAACCGGCAGTGGAACGATCCGGACAAGGAAGACGACAACCTGGACTCCACCGAGGTGAAATTCCAGCTGTCGATCAAGATGCCGCTGGCGACCAATGTGTTCGACCACTACAACATCTTCTTCGCCTACACCCAGGTCAGTTTCTTCCAGGTTTACAACGGCGAGAACTCGCGGCCGTTCCGCGAAACCAACTACATGCCGGAACTGTTCGTCACCCGCACCGTGGACTGGCAGTTCGGCCCGGTGGATTCCGAGCTGATCGCATTTGGTTATGTGCACGAATCCAACGGCCGTGACATGCCCACCTCACGCAGCTGGGACCGACTGTTTGCCACCTATGTGGCGCGCACCGGCTCCTACTACTGGTCGCTGCGCAGTTGGTGGCGAATTCCGGAAGACAAGAAAAAAACCCCGGATGCGGTGAAGGGTGACGACAACCCCGACATCGAGAAATACCTGGGCAACTTCGAACTCAACATCGCGCGCCCGTTCGGCAACCATGTGGTGGAGCTGATGTGGCGCAACAACCTGCGCAGCGGCAACAACCGTGGCGCCGCACAGGTGGATTACACCTTCCCGATCTCCAGTCGTTTCAAGGGCATCTTCCAGGTGTTCAGCGGCTATGGCGATTCATTGATCAACTACGACGACTATGAAAACCGTATCAGCCTGGGCGTGCTGCTCACTGACACCCTGTAACCGGAGACCCGCAATTGTGTTGACCCCCCTGCGCTTGCTGCTGCTCACCGCAGCACTGCTGCTTACCGCCGGCTGCACCAGCCTCGGCCGCGACACCGTGGCACCGGAAGTCCACCTCGCCAGCGTGGCGCTGCTGGGCGTGACCATGCTCGACCAGGAATGGGAATTGACGCTGCGGGTACGCAACCCGAACGATCATGCGCTGAAACTGCGCACCGTGGATTATCAGATCTTCCTCGGCGAGCACCGCTTCGCGCGCGGTCTTGCCAAGCCGGACGAAGACATTCCGGCCATGGGCGACGCCCTGGTCAAAACCCGCGTTACCACCGGCCTGTTTGCCACCCTCAAACACCTGCAGGCGCTGGATTACCGCGGCGACAAACCGCTGGAATACCGCATTGAAGGTCAAGCGCGGGTGGGCGGCATACCGCTGCCGCTGTCGTTCCGCCACGCCGGCAACATCGACTTCCCCAACCTCTGATCAACGGGGACTGCGGCGCTGGCGCACATAGCGGCCCGGCGTCTGCCCGGTCCAGCGCCGGAACGCATGGATGAAGTTGGACGCACTGGGGTAACCCAGTCGCGCTGCCACCTGTTCCACCGCCAACCCGCCGGGATGCAGCAACGCCTCCGCCAGCCCCTGCCGCACTTCATCGCGTAGCTGGCGGAAGCCAACGCCCTGCTCGGCCAATTGCCGGCGCAGGGTGCGGCTGCACAGACCCAGCTCGGCCGCCACCTGCTCCATGTCCGGCATCTGCGCCACCCGTGCCACCAACAGATCGCGCACGCGCCCGGCCAGCCCCCGGCGTGCCAACCGTGCGTCCAGCAATTGCTGGCAGTGCAGCACACAGCGCTGCTGAGTCAGTTGGTTACCGAGCGGCAGCGGCTGATCGAGGCGGTCGGCCGACAGCACCAGGGCATCCAGCGCCTGCCCGAACAAGGGCGTGCGCTGGAACACCGCATGGTAAGGCGCCAGATCCTTCGGTGCCGGCGCGCTGAACCACACTTCGCGACCAGCTTCGGGCACGCCGAACAGCTCCTGCTCTAGCACCGCGATAGCGCTGACGTCGCGTTCCACCATAAAGCGGCGCACTGGCGCCGGCAGCGCACTGCCGTCCACCGTCAGCAGGGCACGGCCATCGTGCTCGCGCAGCTGGATGTGGGTGAACGCGAAGGTCAGTTCAAGAAACTGGATCCCGAGCAACGCCGCATCGCGGAACGTGGGACTGCTCATCAATGCAAAGCCCCAGATGCCGTAGGTGGCCAAGTGGTACAGCTCGCCGGTCTGCACCCCTTGGCCGCCGTCATCGCCCAGCGCCGCCACCAGGTTCTCTACCAGTTGCCATTCCTGCCGACCCTCGATTTCAGCCTGCGGATCGGTCAGCTGCTCCGCCGACAAACCGGTGTCGGCCAAGCACTGGCGCGCCGACAGGCCTTGGTTGAGGCCCCAGCGGTAGAGCAATTGCACCGACGCAGCGCCGCGCCGGGATTGGCCGGGGTGAGTCATGATGGCTCCTGGAGATGTCCGATTTTCATAATCTAATGTCCGGCTCGCCCCTCAACAAGGGCGCACGGCTGCCCTAGCATCAACACTGTCCGTCATTGCCCAAGGTCACTACACCATGAATAACAAACTTGAGGCGGTCATCATCGGCGCTGGTTTCGGCGGCGTTGGCATGGCCATCCGGTTGATGCAGGCCGGTATTGATTCCTTTGTCATTCTTGAAAAAGGCGAGGACGTCGGCGGCTGCTGGCGCGAAAACACCTACCCCGGTGCCGCCTGCGATGTCCCTTCCAACCTTTATTCGTTCTCGTTTGAGCCCAACCCCAACTGGACCCGGCGCTTTGCCCCGCAGGCGGAAATCTTTGCCTACCTGCGCCACTGCGCGCGCAAGTACAACGTTTACCCCAAGGTCCGTTTCGGCTGTGAAGTGGAACAGGCTCGCTACGACGACGCCAGCCAGCGCTGGAGCGTGACCACCCGCAACGGCGAGCACTACGACAGCCGTCTGGTGATCGCCGCCACGGGCCAGTTGAACCGCCCGGCCATGCCGCAGCTTGGCGGCGAAGAACGCTTCACCGGCAGCCGCTTCCATTCCGCCCGCTGGGATCACGATGTGGACCTGCGCGGCAAGCGGGTCGGCGTGATCGGCACCGGCGCCAGCGCGATCCAGTTCGTGCCGGCGATCATGGATAAGGTGGCATCCTTGACGCTGTTCCAACGCTCCGCTGCCTATGTGCTGCCCAAGCCAGACCGCGCCTACACGCCACTGGAGCAGAAGCTGTTTGACAAGCTGCCGGCAATACAGAAATTCAGCCGCGGCGCCATCTACAGCTTCTACGAAACGCGGGTATTCGGCTTTAGCGGCTTCGACAAAGCGATGGCGATCTACCGTCTGCGCGCGCAGCAGCACATGCGCCGCGCGGTGAAAGATGCCACCAAACGCGCACAGTTGACGCCGGACTACCCCATCGGCTGCAAGCGCATCTTGCTCAGCAACGACTACTTTGAGGCTCTGGCCCAAGACAAAGCCAGCATCGTTACCGACCGCATCCAGGGCTTCACCGAGAAGGGTCTCGCCACCGCCGACGGCCGCGAGCACGCGTTCGATGTGATCATCTACGGCACCGGTTTCCAGGCCACCGACTTCTTGGCGCCGATGCGCATTACTGGCCGCGACGGCGTGGACTTGAATCAGGCTTGGCGCGACGGCGCCGAAGCCTATTACGGCATGACCGTGCACGGCTTCCCGAACCTGTTCATGCTCTACGGCCCGAACACCAACCTCGGCCACAACTCCATCGTTTACATGCTGGAAAGCCAGTTCAACCACGTTATGAGCTGTCTGGACAGCATGGAGCAGACTGGCGCCGGTGCCATTGAAGTGCGCGAGACCGTGCAGGCATCCTTCAATGCTGCATTGCAAGAACAAATCCGCGCCACCGTCTGGGACCAGGGCTGCACCAGCTGGTACAAGAACGAGAGCGGTAAAAATACCAATAACTGGCCGGGCTTTACGTTCCGTTACCGCCAAGCCATCCGCACGGTAAAAGCCGATGACTATGAATTTTCTTCCCGCTGATCCCCGCTCTGCCCAGCGCGTGGCACGCGCTGCACTACGCACCGCGATGAAGTTGATGGTGCAGCCGCTGTTTCACCCGGCAGTGCCGGTGCCGATGCTGCGCAAAGGACTTCGTGCCACCGCACTGACCACGCTGCCAGCGCGCGGCATTGAGCGCGAACAAACCCAGCTCGGCGCAGTACCGGCCGAGCTACACCGCGCCCGCACCGGCCAGCGTGCCGAGCGGGTGGTGGTCTACCTGCACGGCGGCGCCTACTGCGTCGGCTCGCCGGCTACCCACCGCGCCATCACCAGTGCGTTGGCACGCGATAGCGGTGCCGACGTCTATGCGCTGGACTACCGCTTGGCGCCGGAGCATCGCTACCCGGCGGCGGTGGACGACGCCGTCAATGCGGTGCTGGCGCTGATGCGCGACGGTTACCCGGCCGACCGCATCACCGTGGCCGGCGACTCTGCCGGTGGCGGTTTGACGCTGGCCTGCGCCCTGCGCCTGCGTGACCAGCACCACGTGCGCCTGCACGGTCTGATCCTGCTGTCGCCTTGGGCCGACCTGACCCACCCCAACGCCAGCGCGCCGGTGCAACCGCCGGAGGTAATGCTGAACTGGCGCGGGCTCGACAGCAGCGCCGAGCACTATGCCGCCGGCCAACGTAGTGAACCGGAAGTGTCGCCGCTGCTGGCCGCACTGCACGATCTGCCGCAAACACTGATCTTGGTCGGCAGCGATGAAATCCTGCTCGACGACAGCGTACGGCTGGACCGCGCGTTGGCCGACGCCGGCGTGGTGGTGGATACCTTCGTTTATGAACACATGTGGCATGTGTTTCCGGTGCACGCCGGCGTGCTCAGCGCCGCCGACGATGCGCTGCTGCGCATGGCTGAGCATGTGCAGGGCTTGCACCATGAATGACACCATCCTGCTTACCGGCGCCGCGTCCGGCATCACCCGCGCCACCGCCCGCCTGTTCCATCGGCACGGCTGGCGGCTAGCCTTGCTGGACCAAGACGCCGCCGCCTTACAGGACGTGGCCGCTGAACTGCGCGATGCCGACGGCCGCCCGGCTTGGCACCAAGCCGTCGATGTCACCGACAACGACGCCGTAGTCGCAGCGGTCAACGCCGCCGGCGAAGCGCTGGGTACCCTTCGCGTGCTGTTCAACGGCGCTGGCATTCTGCGCGTGGGGCCATTCGAGGACATTCCACTGGCGGTTCACCGGCGTCTGATCGATATCAACGTGATCGGTCTGATGCAGGTGACGCTGGCCGCCCTGCCGTGGCTGCAGCGCGCAGAACGACCGGTGGTGGTGAACATGAGTTCGGCGTCGGCGGTGTACGGCATTCCGCACTTCGCCAGCTATTCCGCCTCGAAGTTTGCGGTGCGGGCGCTGACCGAATCATTGCAGATCGAGTGGGAGCGCCACGGCATTCACGTGTGCGACATCATGCCGCCGTTCGTGCGAACGCCGATGGTGGATGAGCAGAGCTGGCAGCCGCCGGTGATCCGCCGCTTGGGCGTGAACTTGGAAGCCGAAGATGTGGCCGCCGCTGCGTTCGAGGCGGTGCGCAGCGCCAAGGTGCATCACCCGGTGAGCGCGCCGTTCAAGGCTTTGGTGTGGATGGAAAAACTAGCGCCGCGTGACATCACACGGCGCATGATCCGTTGGCTCAGCCGCGATTGATCAGCCCGGCGGCCAAGAGAACGGCCGCCCGCCGAGCACATGGATGTGCAGGTGGAATACGGTCTGGCTGGCGCCGGCACCGTTGTTCACGTTGAGGCGGAAGTCAGTCAGCCCCTGCTCTGCCGCGACCTTGTTGGCCACCAGCAGCAGGTGCCCGAGCAACGCCTGATCGTCCTCGGTGGCGTCGGACAGCTTCGGAATCGGCTTCTTGGGGATCACCAGAAAATGCACCGGCGCTTGAGCGTTGATGTCGCTGAACACCAGGGACAGGTCATCCTCGTAGAGGATGTTGGCCGGAATTTCACGGTTGATGATCAGAGAAAAGATGGTTTCGGACATGGCGTTCCCCGACATAAAAATGGCTCCCAACCATAAGACTTCCCAGTCACTGTGACCAGCATCACAGCACTGTGTTGCCGTGTCATGGATCACAACCTGACCGGCTAATACAGGATTTATCAGCCATAAGAGTGAGCTTGGCGCGCCCGGCTGTCATAATGCGGCCCCATTACTGTGGACCACACACCTCGGGCAGCGCGTATCCATGGCAACCCTGTTTGTAGAAAACCTCACCGTCCTCGACTTTTCCTACCTGCACGCCAAACGCGGCATGGTCGGCGAGAGCTGGATCGTGGATCTAGAACTTACCGGCACGCTCGATGAGCAGGGCATGCTGTTCGACTTTGGCCATATCAAGAAAGCGGTCAAGAAGGTGGTCGATCAGAGCGTTGATCACCGCCTAGTGATTCCCACCGGCAGCAGCTGCCTGCACCACTGCGCACTGCAGGACGGCCAGATCCAGCTCGACTGGCGCTATCCGCAGGGCACCATCAGCATGAAAGCGCCGGCCTGTTCTTCGGTGCTGTTGTCTGGCGAAGAAGTGAACAAGAGCGCCATCACCCTGCACCTGATGGACATCGTGCGCGCGGTACTGCCGGACAATGTTTCCGAGCTGGTGCTGACGCTGCGCGAGGAAGATGTCGGCACCGCGCCGTTCTACCACTACTCCCACGGCCTCAAAAAGCACGACGGCAACTGCCAGCGCATTGCCCACGGCCATCGCTCCGGCATCCAAGTGTTCGAGAACGGCCGCCGCAGTCGCTACTGGGAAAAGCTGTGGGCCGACCGTTGGGAAGACATCTACATCGGCACTCGCGAAGACTTGGAAGGCACCTACTTCCTTGATGAAGTGCCGCACCACCGGTTTCGCTACCAAGCGCCGCAGGGCCAGTTCGAGCTGCTGATCCCGGAAGATCACTGCTACCTGATCGACACCGACAGTACGGTGGAATACTTAGCCGAGCACATCGCCGCGCAGCTGGCGCAAGAGGCACCGGGCAAAGCGTTCAAGGTGCGCGCCTTTGAAGGCGTGGCCAAAGGCGCGGTGGCGGAAGGTTTCATTGCCAACGGCCGTCAGGGCCGGCTCAACGAACGGCTGATGTACTGACTCAGATATCCTGCTCGCGCTCGTCCGGGTCCTCGCGCAGGATATTGCCCGCCTCTTCCTGAATCAGCCGCCGCAGCCAGCGGTGTGCTGCGTTGTGGTGCAGTAGCGGCGACCACGCCATTTTCAACTCGAAACGCGGAATCACAAACGGTGGGTCTTTTATCACCAGCCGTGGGTTCTGCGCCTGCATCCGCGCCACCCGGCTCGGCAGCGTCGCCACCAGATCGTTATTCATCGCCAGCAAGGCCGGCATTTGGTAATGACGGGTGAAAATCGAGATCTTGCGGCTGCGGCCGATGCGCGCCAGCGCTTGGTCAATCCAGCCCAGCCCTCCGAGCTTTTCCGGATTCATGCCGAAACCGACGCCGAAACCGGTTTTTGATACCCAGATGTGCTGGGCGCTGAGGTAGGATTCGAGATTGAAATCCCGCGCCAGCGGATTGCCCCGGTTGAGTAGACAGGAGAAATAATCCTTCCACAGCGTCACTTGGTGGAACGAGCGCGGCATTTCGTTGAAACGGTTAATGGCCAGGTCCACCCGGCCCTGCTCCATGTCGGCATAGCTGACATCGGATGGCGTGAGGAAATCCAGCACCACGTGGGGCGCCTCCAGCCGCAGCCGCCGCACCAGATGCGGCACCAGCGTGGCTTCGGCATAGTCACTGGTCATGATGCGGAACACGCGGCGGCTCTCGTCGGGCAGGAATTCCTCCCCCGGCGTCATCATGGTTTCCGCCTGCGCCAAGATCTGGCGCACCTGCGGCTGCAGCTCCAGCGCCCGTTCGGTGGGGCTCATGCCATTGGAGGTGCGGATCAGCAGCGGATCGTTGAACAGGTCACGCAGGCGCTTGAGACCGTTGCTCATGGCCGGCTGGGAAATGCCGAGCAGGTCGGCGGCCCGGGTGACACTGAGTTCGCGCAGCAGCACGTCGAGATATTTGAGCAGGTTCAGGTCCACGCGACCCAGATTCATGATGTGCGGCCTACTATTGATCGGGTTGATCATGTTGCCAAACATCATCACTGCTTAGAATAGAGCCTTTGGACCGACGCTGGTCCGGATGCCCCGGAGCCGCACCACTGGACGGTGTACCATGGCCCCGTCACCCGCAGCGGCAACGCGCCCTGCGAGCCAGGAGAGCAGCGAAATGGAACACAAACTCACTCCCAGCGAACGCACTCAGGCCGGCAAGTTCGTGGTACGCCTACCGCCCGGCGTGCGTAATTTGATTGCCGAGGTGGCGCGCACCAATCACCGCAGCATGAATGCCGAAGTGGTGGCACGACTGGAAGAAAGCCTTGGTCTGGCCAGCAGCCGGGTGGCAGAACCGCCCGCCACGCCCTACCAGGCCACCGAACGCACCACTGCTGCTCTGTCCCACGATGAAGCGCTGCTGTTGGAATGTTTCCGCCGCCTGGCGCCGCAGCGCCAGCAGGCGCTGTTAGACCTGCTGCGCTGATTGAGGCTGCCCGCACACCATGATCGACACCATGCTCGCCCGACTGCAGAAATCGGTTGAATACAGTGCCCACCACGCGCGTCACAACGCCCGCATGGTCGGTT
Source organism: Alcanivorax sp. REN37 (assembly GCF_041102775.1). Classification (NCBI taxonomy): domain Bacteria; kingdom Pseudomonadati; phylum Pseudomonadota; class Gammaproteobacteria; order Oceanospirillales; family Alcanivoracaceae; genus Isoalcanivorax; species Isoalcanivorax beigongshangi. The sequence continues at coordinate 656,683 of NZ_JBGCUO010000001.1, read as the reverse complement.
GGCTGGGCATCATCACCTTCCCGACCTACTACTTTGTTTGGCACTACTTTTTCCCGCAGCCGTACGAGAACTTCACACTGCGGGCGGTGGGCATGGCGCTGTGCATCCCGCTGTTTTTCTACCAGCAGTGGCCGGCACGACTGGTGGGCCAGGTTTATTGGCACTGGATGGCGGCACTGCTCTACACGCTGCCGTTTTTCTTCACCTACATGTTGCTGCGCAATGACCTGAACCTAGTCTGGAGCATGAGCACTCTAGCGGCGCTGTTCCTGCTAGTGATCGCAGTGAACGATTGGCTGCTGGTGATCCTGCTGTACATCACCGGTTCGCTGCTGGCGTGGGTGTGCTTTGCCATCGGCGGCGATGTCGATGCGGAAGTGGTGGCGCGCTACCTGCAGCAGTTGCCGATCTACATCTTCGTTGTAGTGGCCGGCGGCACCTTCAACCACAGCAGCAATATGCTTAAGGAAGAACGCCTCAACGCTCACGCTGCGGTGGGCCGCAACATTGCCCACGAACTGCGCACGCCACTGGCCGGCATGAAGGGCGCCACCGACGGCCTGATCCGTTTTCTGCCGGACTTGGTCAACGCGCAGCGGCTGGCGGAAGCGGCCAACCTGCCAGTGCGGCGCATCCGTGCCGGCCATCTGGATCAGTTGTCCGATGTGGCGCGCAGCATCCGCGATGAGATTGATTACGCCAACACCATCATCGACATGCTGTTGCTCAGCGCCGAGCAGAGCAGCATCAAGACCGACAACTTCACTTTCTACGGCATGCACGACACTGTGCGCCACGCGCTGGAGCGGTTCCCGTTCAACTCCAGCCGCGATCGCGCACTGGTGAACTGGGAAGGCGGCGAAGATTTCCGCTACTTCGGCTCCAACCTGCTGATGACCCATGTGCTGTTCAATCTGATCAAGAACGCCCTACACAGCATCAACCAAGCCGGACGTGGCGAAATCATGGTACGCACCGCCACCGGCCCGCAGTACAACACGTTGACCTTCATGGACACCGGGCCCGGCATTGCGCCAGAAGCGCTCAAGCACATCTTCGACTACTTCTACACCTCCAATACCGTCGACCAGGGCAACGGCCTCGGGCTGTCATTCTGCAAGCTGGTAATGGAAAGCCTCGGCGGCCGCATCGCCTGCGAGTCGGTGCAAGGCCAGTTCACACTGTTTGAAATGCGCTTCCCGAAGGAGCCGGCCACGTGAGCAGTCCGCGTATCCAGCCCTATTTCCATCCCACCACGGTGTTGATGGTGGATGACAACCAGCGCTTCCTCGACAACTTCAGCCTGCTGCTGGACGAGCGCTTGGCGTGCCGATTCTTCACTTCTGCCAGCGAAGCCTTGCAGCTGATCAACGCGCAAGCACGCGCCACCACCCTCGACCAACGCTGCTGCCGCTATCTGCGCCAGCAAGAGGCCGCCGCCGGTGAACGCACGCTGCGGCTAGACCTGACCCTGATCGAGCGGGAAATCAGCAACACCCAGCGGTTTGCCGATATTTCTGTGGTGGTGGTGGATTACGACATGCCGGAAATGAACGGGCTGGCGTTCTGCCAGCAGCTCAAGCATCCACGGGTGAAAAAGGTGCTGCTGACCGGCGTGGCAGACGAAAAGCTGGCGGTGGACGCATTTAATGCCGGCACCATTCACCACTTCCTCACCAAGCAAGACCCGGACCTGACCGGCAAACTCAACCGCACGCTGGAAGGGCTACAGCAGCGTTACTTTTCCGACGTTTCCACGCTGCTGCAGACTACGCTGGCGCTGGACCCACCGGACTTCCTCCACGACAGCCGCTTCATTGATTATTTTCATCGGCTGCTGCGCCAGCACGACATCGTCGAGTACTACTACGTGGAAGACCCAGACGGCTTCCTGTTGGTGAGCACCGACGGCCAACTGCAGCGGCTGCTGGTGAGCAGCGAACAATCACTGCAGCGGGCGTTGTTCTCGCTGCGCTCGTTGGCGCCACCGACGGATGTACTGAAGCAGTTGAGCGGCGGCAAGGCGTTGCCATGGCTGTGGGCGACGCCGGAAGAGTTCGGCGATGAGCATTTCGACTGGCGGGAGTTTGTGCACCCGGCCACGCGGGTAGCAGGCGAGCAGGAAACCTGGTTGTGCGCCTTGGTGGACAGTCCACCGGCGGACATCGAGTACGACTGGCAAACCTCCAGCTACCGCGCCTATCTGGACAGCCTCGACCAGCTGCGCCGCTGAAGTGCGGCGCCCTAACGGGCGCCGCGGTCGATCACGCGCGCTTGCGCTGTTCCATCATTTCGATTTCCGGCTGCACCCGCGCCAAACGGCGCGTGGACGGCCACTCCCACATGTCCACCTCGTCACGGATCTCGGCGCACACCGCCAGTACCCGCTGTAGCTGCGACAGCGTCAGCAAAGCGTTAACACTGAAGCGCACCAGCGAGCGGTTCTTCGGTGTTGCCGGCGCACAGAACACCGAACCGAATACCCCGCGTTGCTCCAGCGCCATGCGCAACTTCTGAGTACTGCGCTCGGTGCCCGCCTCCAGCGCGATGATCTGCGACTGGCTAGCGGTGACGTTATAACCCAGCTCCGCCAATCCACGGCGCAGGAAATCCGCGTTCACCTGCACCGCCTCCCGACGCCAGTGTTCACGCTGGATCAACTCCAGCGTGGCATCCAGCGCCAAGATTTCATGGTCCAGCAGGCAGGAACTGAAGATCGCCGGCAGTGACGTCACCCAGAAATAATCGGCAAATTCGCCACTGCACAGCACCAGCCCGGCACGACCGGAAAACGACTTCGCCAGACTGGCGGTGACGAAATGCACCCGCTCCTGCAGCCCGGCGGCCGCCACCAAACCCGCGCCGTCCGGGCCGTGGGTGCCCAGCGAGTGGGACTCATCGACGATCAACACGCAGCCGGTCTCTTCGGCAAGCGCCACCAACTCCTCCAACGGACAAATAGTGCCGGAGGTGCTGTACACCGAATCGACACAGATTACCCCTTGGCCATGTTGGCGCACCTGCCGTGCCAGGTGTTTCATGTCGTTGTGGCGAAACGGAATGGCACGACCGTTGGCACTGTTGACCCCCTCCCACAAGGACGCGTGCCCACTCATGTCCACGTACACGGGGATGTCCGCCCCAGCGATCGACTGGATCAGCCCAACGTTGGCGGCGTAGCCGGATTGGCACAGGATTGCGGCTTCATAACCGGTCCATTCCGCGCAACGTTGCTCAAAACGTCGTTGATTGTTATCGCCTTTCAAAAAGGCACCGGACATCACCACACTTTTGTCACCGGACTGCAAACTGCCCACCTGAGCCGCCACAATGCGCGGGTGATTGGACAGCCCCAGATAATCATTGCTGATCATTTCAATGGCCCCCGGTTGTGGCACCGCCCCTTTCAGCAAATGGTCGCCTCCCCATTCATTTTGTAGACGATTGATAAAATGATCGTCCATGCGTGAACGGATGAATTCCGGCATTTTCGCCATTTTGCGGGCACGGGCGCCCCGTTGCATGATTGCACTCATTTCATTACCTCTTTCAGCGGTTTAAATGCCGTTGTATGCACGGCGGAATGCGGGCCCTTTGGGCCCTGCGTTCACGATACGGCACCGCTGAAACGGTTTGAGGCGCCCAAACCGGACAATCGTAAAATGAGAAGCTAATTTAAAATGAATTAACTGGTTATTTGCGCAGTGATGGCATAATGCCATCACTGTTCTTATGCGCAGTTATTAATACCCTTCCGCTAGAGCGGCCCCGGTGCAGGTGATACGCTTGTGCGCAGTCACCAGCCCGGTGACCGATACCGCCGGCCGGTCCGCGAGAGCCCATGAACAGCACCGATTCCAGCCCCAATACCAGCCTGCCTGATGGCCGCGATCTGCCGCTGCCGTGGCACCTGACTTTGCCCGGCGACCTGGAGCCGCGCCTGCGCGGCCAATTGCGTGCCGATGCGCTGCGGCAGCTGCCCTGGGCCAGCGCCCTGATGCTGTTGGTGATGGGCACCGCCACGCTGGTGGAATATTGGGTGGATAGCAGCGCGCTGGCCGAGCTGTGGCGACCACGACTCGTAGCCGTGCTCGGCATTGTTGGGGTGCTGATGGTGGCGCAGCGGATGCCGCGCCTGACCCACCTGCTGCTGTGCGCAGCGGCGCTGTGCGTGGCTCTGCCGCACATCTATTTGGGTACCGTGATCGATCACCCGCTGGCGCAGACTTATTTCTATCTGGCGTTCCTCGCCATCCTGTCGCTCAGCACCCTTTATCGAGTACCGATGTCGTGGGCGCTGCCGACCACGTTGCTGATCTTGGCCGCCAGCGCCGGCGCGCTGTGGCAGTTCCAGCCGCTGGATGCCCGCGCTAGCGCGGTGGTCTTGGCAGTCATGGCCTGCGGCAGTCTGATGTCATTGACTGGCTTGTACGTGATGGAGCGCTTACAGCGCCGCTTCTTCCTGTCGGAACAATTGCTGTTCCTGCACCGCAGTGAGTTGCATGAGGCCAACCAGACGCTGGCCAGTGAAGCCAGCGAAGACAGCCTCACCGGCACCATCAATCGCCGTGGCCTCGACAGTCGCCTAGCAAAATTGCTGCACGGCATGCAGTACCAGTCACGCGGCGCACCAGATTCCATTTCCGTGCTGATTTTTGATATCGACTATTTCAAGCAGTACAACGACACCTACGGCCACCAGCAGGGTGACGAGTGTCTGAAAGCGATCGCATCGGTACCGAAAACCATGGTGCAGCGCTCCACCGATTTCGTGGCCCGCTATGGTGGCGAGGAGTTTGTGGTGGTATTGGGCGGCACCCGGTTGGCAGATGCCCTAGTATTTGCCGAACGCATGCGCGCGCGGGTGGAGCAGCTGGGGATTCCGCACCTGGGCTCACGCAGTAACTCAGTGGTGACCATCAGCATTGGTGTCGCCAGCACCTCTGGCGGCGCCCACGATGCCGACAAGCTGATTCAGCAAGCGGACGCGGCCCTGTACGAAGCCAAGGCCGGCGGCCGCAATTGCGTCGCCAGCGTCAACAGTGATGGCGCGCTGCGGGTGCTGCGCCGCAGCGCCTGAGCAGAGTGGAAGCGAGCTGCCGCCCTCAGCGCGGCGGCAGCAGCGGCAGCGGATCCAGCCGCACATCAAACCAGTTCACCACCCAATGCAGATGCGGCCCCGAGGCACGGCCCGTGGCACCGACATCCGCCACCCAGTCGCCGGCTTCCACCCGTTGGCCTTGCTCCACGTGCACTGCATTTAAGTGGATGAAGGTGGACGCCACTCCTTCGCCGTGGTCGATCACCAGCGTGCCGCCGTTGTAGAACATATCCTGGTGCACCAACGTCACCACGCCGCCCGCCGGCGCCTGCACTTTGCTGCCGGTGGGCGCGGCAATATCCAACCCCAGATGCGGCGAGCCGGGGGTGCCGTTGTAAATGCGCTGGCTGCCGTACACACCGGAAATGCGGCCACTGAGGGGCCAGCGGAACGCGGTAGTGAAGTCCTCCAGCTGGCTGTGCACCGCGCGCGCTTTGGCCATCAATGCGGCTTCCGCGCGGATGCGTTCCTGCACCGCCGGGGGCGGCGGCGCTACGGTACGCGGTGGCACGCCATTGACCCGTTGTAGCGGCCAATCCCCGGCCGGCAACACAAACTCCACCCGCTGCTCGCGACCGTTGCCCACCAATCGCAGTACGCGCTGGCCGCTGGCATCGCGGTCAAAACCAAATGCAGCCCAGCCGTTCGCCGACACACTCAGCGGCGTGCCGTCCAACCACGCTTGGGTGCCCGGCACCAGTTGCACCCGCACCAGACGCCCGGGCGCAGCTTCGCCCTGCTGCGCCAACAGCAAATCCGCCGCACCGGCGAGGGCGGCTACGCTGCACAGCAGCACAGTACTAGCGATACGGGTCCACATCGGTGACGTCCTGTTGGTCAGCGGGCAACATCTGCTCACTGTAGCGGCGCCAGACGCCGGCTTCGATGAACAACCGGTACAAACCGGCATCGATCTGGTTGCGATCGCGTAAATTTTTCATCACCGCCAACGCCTGCGACAACGGCAAGCCACGTTTGTAAGGCCGATCACTGGCGGTCAGCGCTTCAAACACATCGGCAATTGCCAGCATTCGCGACGGCAGCGGCAGTTGATCGCCGCACAGGCCGCGCGGGAAGCCGCTGCCGTCCGGGCGCTCATGGTGGCTGGCCGCGTAATCCGCCACCGCCGCCAAACGCGGCGGGAACGGCAAGGCTTCGAGAATATTCAGCGTCACCTGCGCATGGTGATTCATGATTACGCGCTCTTCCGCACTGAGGGTGCCCTGCGGAATGCACAGTAGCGCCACCTCCCGCTCACTCAGTAGCGGCCGGCGCTGACCATCCAGGTCGGTCCACTGCAACGCCGCCAGCGCCTCAATGCGACGGCGGTCGGCGTCACTGAGCGGTGCGCTACCCAAATTGATCTGGTGCAGGAAATCACGGTCGTCTTGGATCTGTTCCTTCAGCGTCTGCCGCGCGGCCTGGCCGGCGGTCGCCGGCAGCGCGGCCAGTTGCTGCGCGCGCAGCACCGCCAGCCGGGTATCGATTTCCGCCAACCCGTCACGCACGCCGTGCAGTTTGGTGGCCTTGTCGAGGATCGCATCCGGCACTGCGAGCTTGCCGCAATCATGTAGCCAAGCCGCCAGCCGCAACGACTGCTGCTGGTCCGCATCCAACTCCACGTCGGCATACTCGCCAGTGTCCTGCTGTACCGCGTCCAGCAACAGATCAGTGAGCAGCGGCACCCGTTGGCAATGGCCGAAAGTGTGGGCGCTTTTCTCATCCACCATGCGCGCGATCACTTGCACGATGGCATCCAGCATCTGTTGGCTGTCTTCGGTCTGGCCAAGGCAATCGAGCGCCAGCGACGCCAGACACAGCCAGGTGTGCAGCGCGGCCCAACAAGGGTCATCCACCGCCGCAATCGGGTCGCCATCGTGAACCACCACCAGCGCCAGCAAGGTGCCGTCCTGCCGCGCTAAGCGGTAAGCACGCGGTGACGTCGGCTGCCCGGCCGGTACCGCACCGACCGGATCGATCACCGTCGGCCACTGTTGGCGCAGCCATTGTTCACGGGCCGCTGCGCTATCGAAATGTTGCGCTTCGGTGTCATCGGCCAGCGGCGACAGACTGAACTGGTAGCGGCTACGGTGCTTGTCGATGCGGCCGAGCCACAACTCGACACGGTCGGCGCCGGTCAGCTGTTGCGCCTCGGCGCCGCAGCGGGACAAACGTTCCGCCAGCGTCGTGCCGGCCAGCAGATGGGTCAGCGCAACACGCAAGGCGGCGTGGCTGAGAGGGTGTTCCTGGTTCATGTGAAGATGCCATCGGGGGAGAGCCCACAGCATACCCAGCCGCCCCAAAAGCGAACAGGAAATTGCCGCGCAAACCGCCGGACGGTGCGGCTCGCGGCGGCCGCTGCGGCAGCATGCCGCCTTGCAGCACCGGGGCTGATTGCCTACCATCGAGAGCTTATTTTCCCTCCTATACTGACGACGATCCGACACCTCATGAGCATTGCGTACCGGCTGCCCGACGGCGCCGCACTTGAATTCGACCAACCGGTATCCGGTCTGGAAATCGCTGAGCGCATCAGCAAGAAGCTGGCCAAGCAGGCCCTGGCAGTGCGTGTCGACGGCACCCTGCGGGATGTCTACCTGACCGTGCCCGCCAATGCCCAAGTGGAGATCGTCACCCGTGAGGACGCCGATGCGCTGGAGCTGATCCGCCACGACGCCGCCCACGTAATGGCGCAGGCGGTGCAGGAGCTGTTCCCCAACACCCAGGTCACCATCGGCCCGACCATCGAGCACGGCTTCTACTACGATTTCCATCGCGAGCAGCCGTTCACGCCGGACGATCTGAAAGCGATCGAAAAGCGCATGCAAGACATTGTGCGCCGCAATGAAGAGATCCGCCGCGAGGTGTGGGACCGCGATGACGCCATCGCCTTCTTCCTCGACAAGGGCGAAACCTTCAAGGCCGAGATCATCCGCGACCTGCCGGCCGGCGAAGAAGTGAGCCTGTACCGTCAGGGCCCATTCATCGACCTGTGCCGCGGCCCGCACTTGCCGTCCACCGCCAAACTGGGCGATGGCTTCAAACTCACCAAAGTGGCCGGTGCCTACTGGCGCGGCGACAGCAACAACGCCCAGTTGCAGCGCATCTACGGCACGGCCTGGCGTGACAAGACCGAGCTCAACGAGCACCTGCAGCGGCTGGAAGAAGCCGCGCGTCGCGACCACCGCAAACTGGGCCGCGAGATGGACCTGTTCCATCAGCAGGAAGAAGCCCCCGGCATGGTGTTCTGGCATCCGCGCGGCTGGGCGATCTGGCAGAAGGTGGAGCAGTACGTGCGTCAGGTGTACCGCAAGAGCGGTTACCAAGAAGTGCGCGGCCCGCAGATTCTCGACGTCACGCTGTGGAAGAAGTCCGGCCACTGGGACAACTACCAAGAAAACATGTTCTTCACCGAATCGGAGAAGCGCACCTACGCCATCAAGCCGATGAACTGCCCCGGCCACGTGCAGATCTACAACGCGGCGCTGCACAGCTACCGTGATCTGCCGATCCGGTACGCCGAGTTCGGCGGCTGCCACCGCAATGAGCCGTCCGGCGCGCTGCACGGCATCATGCGCGTGCGCGCCTTCACCCAAGACGACGGCCACATCTTCTGCACCCCGGACCAAGTGGAAGCGGAAGTCACTGCCTTCCACGCGCAGGCGATGCGCGTCTACGATCACTTCGGCTTCGACAATGTGTCGGTGAAGCTGGCGCTGCGCCCGGAAAAACGGCTCGGCAACGATGACGACTGGGACAAGGCAGAAAATGCCCTGCGTGCCGCCCTGGCCCGCGCCGGCGTGCAGTGGGAAGAAATGCCCGGCGAAGGCGCGTTCTACGGTCCCAAGATCGAGTACCACCTGAAAGATTCCATCGGCCGCTCTTGGCAGGTGGGCACGGTGCAATTCGATCCAATGATGCCGGAGCGCCTCGACGCCGAGTACGTCGATGAGCACTCCCAGCGCCAGCGGCCGATCATGTTGCACCGCGCCATCATCGGTTCCATGGAGCGCTTCATCGGCATCCTGATTGAGCACCACGCCGGTCACCTGCCGCTGTGGCTGGCGCCGGTGCCGGTGGTGATCGCCACCATCACCAACGCCGTGGATGACTACGCCCACCAGGTGCGTGAAGCACTGGAAGCGGCTGGCGTCACCGCCGAGCTGGACCTGCGCAACGAAAAAATCGGCTACAAGGTGCGCGAACACTCTGCCGCCAAAATCCCGCTGATCTTGGTGCTGGGTGAGCAAGAAGCCGCCGAAGGCAAGGTGGCGATGCGCCGCCTCGGCAGCCGCGACACCGAAGTGCTGAGCCTTGACGACGCCGTGGCCCGCCTTGGCGATGCCGTGCGGATGCCGTCATGAGTCTGCTGCACCAACACGAGCAAGACGCGCTCGGCACCCGCCTGCCGCAGCAGCAGGTGCTGGCCGCGCTGCGTTGGAACGAAGATGGCCTGCTGCCGGCCATCGCCCAGCAGTACGACACCGGCGAAGTGCTGATGATGGCGTGGATGAACCGCACCGCGCTGGAAGAGACCCTCCGCGGCGGCGTGGTGTGCTACTGGTCACGGTCACGCTCGGCGCTGTGGCGCAAAGGCGAGACCTCCGGCCAGACCCAGCGCCTGATGGAGCTGCGACTGGACTGCGACGGCGACACGCTGTTGCTGAAAGTGGACCAGACCGGCCCCGCCTGCCACACCGGCCGACGTGACTGCTTTTACTGGAAAGCCGAGGACGGCGACTTTGTTCTCGACCGCGAGCCGGTGATTGATCCGGCCCTTCTTTACCCGAAATGATGAGCGCTATGCCGACCCTGCACCTGCACAACACCCTCACCGGCCGCAAGGACGTTTTCACCCCGATCGACCCCGAACGGGTGACCATGTATGTGTGCGGACCGACGGTGTACAACTACGTGCACATCGGCAATGCGCGCCCGGTGGTGGCGTTCGACGTGCTGTTCCGGCTGTTGCAGCGGCTGTATCCGAACGTGGTCTATGCCCGCAACATCACCGACATCGACGATAAGATCATCACCGCCGCCCGTGACAACGGCGAGCCGATCGAGGCGCTTACCGGCCGCTTCGCCGAAGCGTTTGCCGATGACATGGCCGCGCTCGGCGCACTGCCACCAAGCATCGTGCCGCATGCCACCGACCACGTCGGCGACATGGTGGCGCTGATCAGCACCTTGATCGACAAGGGCCACGCCTACGCCGCCGAAGGCCATGTGCTGTTCGCGGTACAAACCATGCCCGACTACGGCGCGCTGTCGCGCCGCTCGCTGGACGACATGCTCGCCGGCGCGCGGGTCGAAGTGGCACCCTACAAGCGTTACGCCGGCGATTTCGTGCTGTGGAAACCGAGCAATGAAGACCAACCTGGTTGGGATTCGCCGTGGGGCCGTGGTCGTCCCGGCTGGCACATCGAATGCACCGCCATGATCGCGCGCCACCTTGGCCCGCTGATCGACATCCACGGTGGCGGCGCCGACCTGATTTTCCCGCACCACGAGAACGAAATTGCTCAAGGCAGCTGCGCCCACGGCACCGATTACGTGCGCTACTGGCTGCACAACGGCTACATCAATATCGACGGCGAGAAGATGTCCAAGTCACTGGGCAACTTCCGTCTGGTGCGCGACCTGCTGGGTCATTTCCCCGGCGAAGTGCTGCGTTTTGCACTGCTGTCGGCGCACTACCGTTCGCCGCTCAACTTCAGCGAGGAACTGCTCAACCAGGCGCGCGCCACCCTCGACGGCCTCTACTACGCGCTGCTCGGCCGTGGCGATGCGGTCAGCGCCGAGGCCGACTACCAACTGCCGGACGATCACCCGGTGTTGGCCGCCCTGTGCGACGACCTCAACACCCCGGAAGCGATCAGCGCGCTGCACCGCTTGGCCAGCGAACTGAACAAAGCGGACGCCGCCGACAAGCCGCGCCGCAAGGCCGAGCTACTGGCTGCCGCCAACCTGATGGGGCTGCTGCAGCAGGACGCGGAAAGCTGGTTCCACCAAGGCAAGGCCGGCAGCCTCGATGCCGACGCCATCGAAGCCCTGATTGCCGAGCGTACTGCCGCCAAATCCGCCCGCGACTTTGCCCGTGCCGACGCTATCCGCGCCGAGCTGGAAGCCGCCGATGTGATTTTGGAAGACACGCGCGAAGGCACCCGCTGGACGCGTAAGTAAGCGCCCGGAGTCAACGCTGAAACGGGGCCATACGGCCCCGTTTTTTATGCGCGTCGATCCATCTTGGCAGCATCAGCAGTGCCCGGCAGTGTTCTCCAGCCGGGCACTGCTGATCCAAGTTGTCCAACGCTCGCCCTTGGGTGTGCCCCGCACCGCTACAGCCTAGCTGCCGACTGCCCTGCTGCGACGCCCGCCATGGAAATAACGGCTACCTATATAAGACGCAGCGCGTCGGTCGCGGGCTCAGAAATAGCCAGAGTGCCGATCACGGCGGGACTGCGCCAAGGCATATTCCGCCACCACCACCCGCGCCAAAGTGGCCACCAGTGGCGTTTCGGCGATGCCAATGTCCGGCTCGCGCGCCATGCCCTGCAGCGTCAGCAGCATCATATCCGCCAGCGCCTCACCCTGCTGCCGCTGGCCCGCTTCATCCCAGGCCGGGAACCGGCGCGCCAGACGACGACGCATGTGCTGGGCCACAAAGCGGCTGTGCGGCGCCACCTGCCCCTGCAACTCAGCTTCGGCGCGCGCGCCCTGCTGCAGCTCATCAAACGCCAACGCCACCGGCGAACGGAAGCACTCCAGCAGTTGGCCGAGCTGGCTTTCCAAGCGCTCACGGGTGAGCAGGTCCTCACTCCAGGCGCTGTCATCGCCCAGTACCGCATCAAACTGGCCAACCTGCTGGCCGGCCAGTTGGGCGGCAGCGGCGGCCAGCAGCGCATTGCGCGACGGGAAATGGTGAGTCATGGCGCCGCGCGACACCCCGGCCGCACGCACGATGCGCTCGGTGGTGGTCTGGGCAAAGCCCACTTCCAGCAAGCACTCGGCGGTGGCGGTCAGCACCGCATCACGCATGCGCTGGCTTTTTTCGGCCTGCCAACCGGGGGGGCGGGGAGTGGCTGCAGTCATTGGCGGCATCCAAGGCGGTGAAATTGGGTCGGTAAGCACCCAGAAGGCGGCGGAAAACCGAGCGAAAAAGTGCCTAAATCGGCTCAGAACCGGGCTTATGATGCCGCTGTCCGACAAAAAGAAACAGTGCTGTCTGTTTTATCCAGCGATCCAGCACGGTTATTGGCTGCGCCTAGACACACAGCCCGGGCCGAAGAAAGAACCGGATTCATAATTTATTCACATATATAACAACAAGATAGGCACAAAAAAGCGCAGAAGAAGGGTGTAGAGACAGGCTATTGCGGCCGCCAGATAAAAACAGGTCTGTCTGTTTTTATTGGGGTTCGAAAAATTTCGTTGCGTCAACCGGCTTTTCAGACGGCCCAAAAAACAGCACTATGCCACACCTTCGCAGCAGCACCACCATCAACAACCCATGACTCACCGCAACGTCAAGCCCCTCTTTAAATAGCAGCGGCCCTGCGGACTAGTAGTCACCAATCTGGAGCTAGATGTGCATATTGGCATCCCACTAGAGACCTACAGCGGAGAAACCCGCGTCGCCGCGACGCCGGAAACCGTGAAGAAGTTGGTGGCCCAGAAGCACCGTGTCACGGTACAGAGCGGTGCCGGCATCGCGTCCGCCATTCCTGACAGTGCCTTCGCTGACGCCGGCGCCACCATCGGCAGCGCCGCTGACGCCCTCGGCGCCGAACTGGTGCTGAAAGTGCGTGCACCGAACAGCGACGAACTGGGTCAAATGCAATCCGGCGCCGTGCTGGCCGGCATGCTTAACCCGTTCTGCAACGACACCATTGCCGCCATGAACGGCCGCAACCTGACCGCGTTCTCGCTGGAAGCCGCACCACGCAGCTCCCGCGCGCAGAGCCTGGACGTGCTGTCCTCGCAAGCCAACGTGGCCGGCTACAAAGCGGTCCTGATGGCAGCGGACCACTACCCGCGCTTTATGCCGATGCTGATGACCGCCGCCGGTACCGTGAAAGCGGCCCGCGTGCTGATCCTCGGCGCCGGTGTTGCCGGCTTGCAGGCGATTGCTACCGCCAAGCGCCTCGGTGCGGTGGTGGAAGCCTCCGACGTACGTCCGGCAGTAAAAGAACAGATCGAATCCCTCGGTGCCAAGTTCGTTGATGTACCGCTGGAAACCGACGAAGAGCGCGAGTGCGCCGAAGGCGTGGGCGGTTACGCCCGGCCGATGCCGCAATCCTGGATGGACCGCCAAGCCAAGGCCGTCCATGAGCGCGCCAAGCAGTCCGACATCGTCATCACCACCGCGCTGATCCCGGGCCGTAAGGCGCCGGTGCTGCTGCAGGAAGCCACGGTGGCAGAAATGAAGCCGGGCGCAGTGATTGTCGACCTGGCAGCGGCGCAAGGCGGCAACTGCCCGCTGACCGAAGCCGACCAGGTGGTGGTCAAACACGGCGTGACCCTGATCGGTCACACCAACCTGCCGGCACTGGTGGCTGCGGACGCATCCGCCCTCTACGCCCGCAACCTGCTCGACTTCCTCAAGCTGGTCACCGACGGTGAAGGCCAGTTCAACCTCAACCTCGAAGACGACATCGTCGCTGCCTGCCTGATGTGCCAAGGCGGCAACGTTGTGCGCGTCAACAAGTAAGGAGCTGGGAAATGGACCTGATTTCCGACGGCATCTACAACCTGATCATCTTCGTGCTGGCGATCTACGTGGGCTACCACGTGGTCTGGAACGTGACCCCGGCACTGCATACCCCGCTGATGGCGGTGACCAACGCCATTTCCGCGATCGTCATCGTCGGCGCCATGCTGGCTGCGGCGCTGACCGTGACCCCGCTGGGCAAGACCATGGGCACGCTGGCGGTGGCACTGGCCGCCGTAAACGTGTTCGGCGGCTTCCTGGTGACCCGGCGCATGCTTGACATGTTCAAGAAGAAAACCCCGAAAGCTGCAGCAGAGAAGCAATGACCATGAGCATGAACCTGATCACTGTTCTCTATCTGGTTGCCTCGGTGTGCTTCATCCAGGCGCTCAAAGGCCTGTCGCACCCGACCACGTCCCGGCGCGGTAACCTGTTCGGCATGGTCGGTATGGCCATCGCCATCGTCACCACCCTCGGCTTGATCCACAAGCTGGGCACCGACATCTCGCTCGCCGAAGGCCTTGGCTTTGTGCTGGTTGGCCTGCTGGTCGGTGGCGCGGCCGGTGCCATCATGGCCAAGCGCGTTGAGATGACCAAAATGCCGGAGCTGGTAGCGTTCATGCACAGCATGATCGGCCTGGCCGCGGTATTCATTGCCATTGCAGCAGTGGTTGAGCCGCAGTCGTTGGGCATCGTCGCGCACATGACCGACGCCATCCCGGCTGGTAACCGTCTGGAGCTGTTCCTCGGCGCGGCCATCGGTGCCATCACCTTCTCCGGCTCCGTGATTGCGTTCGGTAAGCTGTCCGGCAAGTACAAGTTCCGTCTGTTCCAGGGCGCCCCGGTGGTGTTCAAGGGCCAGCACATGCTGAACTTGGCGGTCGGCCTGGCCATCGCTGGCCTCGGTGCTTACTACACCGCCACCGGCAGCCACGAAGCGTTCGCAGCGCTGGTGGTGCTGGCGTTCATCATCGGTGTGCTGATCATCATTCCGATCGGCGGCGCTGACATGCCGGTGGTGGTCTCGATGCTGAACTCCTACTCCGGCTGGGCCGCGGCGGGGATCGGCTTCTCGCTGAACAACTCCATGCTGATCGTGGCCGGTTCGTTGGTGGGCTCTTCCGGCGCCATCCTGTCTTACATCATGTGTAAGGCGATGAACCGCTCGTTCTTCAACGTGATCCTGGGCGGCTTCGGTGCCGATCCGGAAGCGTCCGCCGGCGGCGGCAGCCAAGAGCAGCGCCCGGTGAAGTCCGGCTCTGCCGACGACGCAGCCTTCCTGCTGACCAACGCCGACAGCGTGATCATCGTGCCGGGTTACGGCTTGGCAGTAGCCCGTGCCCAGCACGCGCTGATGGAGCTGACCACCAAGCTGACCGAAGCCGGTGTCAACGTGAAGTACGCCATCCACCCGGTGGCGGGCCGGATGCCGGGCCACATGAACGTCCTGCTGGCCGAAGCCGAGGTGCCGTACGAGCAGGTGTTCGAGATGGACGACATCAACTCCGAGTTCGGCCAAACCGACGTGGTGCTGGTACTGGGCGCCAACGACGTGGTGAACCCGGCGGCGAAGAACGATCCGAAGTCGCCGATCGCCGGCATGCCGATCCTGGAAGCGTACAAAGCGCGCACCGTGATCGTGAACAAGCGCTCCATGTCCACCGGTTACGCCGGCCTCGACAACGAGCTGTTCTACCTCGACAAGACCATGATGGTGTTTGGCGACGCCAAGAAAGTCATCGAGGACATGGTGAAAGCGGTCGAGTAATTCCGACCTCGCACCTGGGAAAAGCCCGCTTCGGCGGGCTTTTCTGTTTCTGCTTCGGGCAATTTGCCGCACCCCAGTGCCGTTTTTTAGCGCGATCTGGGTGACAAAATCTAAACGCTCCCCTACTCTCGCCGTTTACCCCTGACTGCCCTTCGGACCCGCCCGCGTGAAACGCTTGCTGCTCGGATTGATTCGGCTGTACCAATACCTGCTGAGCCCGTGGATCGGCCAGCAGTGCCGTTTCTATCCCACCTGCTCGGAATACGCGCGCATTGCCATCACCCATCACGGCAGTTTGAAAGGCAGTTGGCTGGCCGGGGTGCGGCTGTGCAAATGCCACCCTTGGCATCCCGGCGGCTTCGACGCGGTACCCGGCGTACCGCTGCCCGGCATGGACGACGACGATGACGATACTGCGTCCCGCCGCCGGTAATCACCGCTGGAGCTGGCTGGCCGCACTGCTGTTGCTGTGCGCCCAGACCCAGACGCTGCTGCACGATGTCTGGCACCTGCGGGTGCTGGGCCAACCGGCGGCGCACAGCGTGCAGCTGGAGCGCGACCACGGCAGCAGCGGCCCCCGCCTCAGCGATTTAGCCTGCCAGCACTGTGTACACCTGCACGCGTTGCCGCCACGCAGCCTGTGGCTGCCACTGGCACCGCTGGCGCCGGTACTGGTCGAACGCCTCCCTCACCACCACGCGCCGCTGCTGCCGTGGCTGGCTCCCCTGAGCCGTGCCCCACCCTCGTTGAGCTGACACTCACATCGATTGCACTGCCCGGCCCCGCTGCGCCTTGACTGCGCTCGGCCGGGCGCTGTTCACCGTGTCTGAAAACGAGGTTTGACCCATGTCTTCCCTGTTGTTTCGACGGGCGCCGGCACTGCTGTGCCTGCTGTCCCTGAGTGCGCCGTTGGCGGCGCAAACCGCGGCCCCGGAACGCGAACGCCGCAGCGATACCCACGAACTGGAGCGGGTGCAGGTGTCTGCACTACCGCTGCAAGATGAAACCCTGGCCACCCCGGTCAGCGTGCAAGATCAATACGACCTGCTCACCAGCCGTGGCACCACCCTCGGCGACACCCTGCGCGGCCAACCCGGCGTACACGTGGATACCTTCGGCGCCGGTGCCGGCCGACCGGTGATCCGCGGTCAAACCGCGCCGCGCGTGAAAGTACTGTCCGACGGCAGCAGCCTGATGGACGCCTCTGACGTGTCCCCCGACCACGCCATCACCAGCGAACCGATGCTGATGCGGCAGGTGGAAGTGCTGCGTGGCCCGGCCGCGCTGCTGTATGGCGGCGGCGCCATCGGCGGCGTGGTCAACGTGCTCGACGACAAGGTGCCGACGCGCATGCCAGACGGCCACTCCGACGGCTTCCTGTCGCTGCGCGGCAACACTGTGGCGGAAGAGCGCGCGATCGGTGCCGGCATCACAGTGCGCGCCAGTGAGCACATCGCGGTGCGCGCCGAAGGCGCCAGCCGTCGTGCCCACGATTACGAAGTGAACGGCTTCCAGCAGCAGCGCGTGCCCGGCAGTTATGCCGAAAGCGACAGCGGCAGCGTCGGCGCGTCGTGGATCCTGCCCAACGGCTACATCGGCGCCGCCTACACGCTGCGCAAGGATGAGTACGGCCTGCCCGGCCACAGCCACGATTACGCCGACTGCCATCCGCACGGCAGTCAGCTGCATTGCGGCGGGGGCGGCCACCATCACCACCATGACGATGTGCCCTACGTGGATCTGAAAAGCGAACGCTTTGAACTGCGCGGCGATCTGGCACAGCCATGGGATGGCGTCGAACGACTGCGTTTCCGCGGCAGCTACACCGATTACGGCCATGACGAGATCGATGAACAGGTGGTCGGCACCCGCTACGAGACCCGTGGCTACGATGGTCGGGTGGAATTGGAGCATCGCCCGCTGGCCGGCTGGCACGGCGTGGTTGGCGTGCAATACCAGTCGCAGTATTTGGGCACCTTCGGCACTGAAGCATTCCTGCCGGAAACCCGCACCCAGGCGCTGGGCGTGTTCCTCTACGAACACTACCGCCTGCGCGACGACCTGCTGTTCGAAGCCGGGCTGCGCCAGGACTACCAGCGTATCCGCACCGAGAACGACCCGCGCGATCTGCCCGGCTCTAGCCTCTGGGGTCACGCGCTGTCCACCGCGCTGACTTGGAGCTTCCGCCCCGGCTACGAGCTAGCCGGCAGCCTCGCCCGTTCCCAGCGACTGCCGCACGCGCAGGAGCTGTATGCCAACGGTGTGCATCTGGCCACCAACACTTACGAGTGCGGACTACTGGCGGACCGCTACACCTGCGGCGGCAGCGCCAACGATGCCGGGGTGAAGAAGGAGACCTCGCACAACGTCGGCCTCAACTTGCGCAAAGTGGAAGGCCCGGTGCAGTTCGATCTGGGCGCCTTCTACAACCGCGTCGACAACTACATCTACGCGCGCACCCTGGATCGTCACAACGACTTCAGTTTGGTCAAGTACACCCATGCTGATGCGGTGTTCTACGGCGGCGAAGCCGAACTGACTTGGTTTGCCCGCGATGACCTGCAGCTGACCGCCTTCGCCGATGCAGTGGTGGGTGAGTTTGCTCACGGCAAGGACGACCTGCCACGCATTCCGCCTTACCGCTGGGGCGGCCGCGTCACCCATTACTGGCAGACCTTCAGCCAGGAATTGGAGTTCTATCGCGTGGCCGCGCAGCGCCACCTGGCGGCGTTCGAACAACGCACCGGCGGCTACGACATGGTCAACCTGACGGTGCGCTACCAACCGCCGAAGCAACCGAATCTGAATCTGTTCGTACAGGGCCGCAACCTGCTGGGCGAACGGGTGTGGAACCACACCTCGTTCCTCGCCCACACCGTGCCCGAACCCGGCCGCAACCTGATCGCCGGCCTCGAACTGACCTTCTGATACGCGGGCGCGCCACGCGCGCCCCGGGAGAGATTTGCAATGACGACTCACATTCTGCGCCGTCTGGCGCCGCTTGCACTGCTGGCACTGCTGCTCAGCGCCTGTAACAACACCGACTCCAACGGCCCGTCACTGGAGCACGACCATGACCACGAGGACCTGCACGGGCGGCTGCTGATCGCCAGCGACCAACATGACAGCCTGCAAGTGTTTGACCTAGACCAAAATGCCTTCCTCGACAGCCTGCAACTGGACCATCCGGTGAGCGCGCTCTATCCCAGCGCTGGCTACCGCTTTGCGCTAGTGCTGCAACGCGATACCGGCAGCCAGCCGCATCAAGTGCAAGCGGTGGATGGCGGGGTCTGGCTGCATGGCGACCACGCCCATAGCGACCCGGCCCAGATCACCAGCCTGCGCCTGCAGGGCACCACTCCTGGCCACCACCAAATGTTTGGCGACCAGGCCACGGTGTTCTTCGACGGCGGCCCGGTGGGCAGCACCCGCTTCGCGGTGTTCACCGATGAGTTGTTGTCACGCGGGCAAGCGCTGGCAGTGGAGAACCTACTGGCTCCCCACCACGGTTTGGCGCTACCGCGTGGCGACCACCTACTCGCCAGCAACCCCGATCGGGCTGCCGTTCGCGTGATGGCGCTGCACAATGACCACTTCCACGACGAAGGCGTGCTGCCTGAAAGCTGCCCCGGTCTGCACGGCGGCGGCGCCACCGCCACCGCCAGCGCCTTTGGCTGCGAGGACGGGGTGCTGCTGGTGAAGGGCCACAAGCCCCCATTCGCGGCCCATAAACTGCCCACCGCCGAGCGCATCACGCAAGTGGCTGGCCATGCCGAAGTCGCGCAACTGGTGGCGTTTGCCACCGGCAACGCCGTGGCCTACCGCGTTGACCCGGCCACCCAGCAAGCTCAGCGTTTCGACTGGAATCAAGGCGCCGGCACCACCCGCATGCAGCATCGCTTTAGCGTCAGCGGCAACTACTTCTTGGTGCTCGACAGCGACGCCACCCTGCACATTTGGTCGACCCGTGACTGGTCAGCGCAGGGCACCCTGTCGCTGGGGAGTGCCGGCGCGGTGCTGAGCCTCGCCACCGATGCCGATGACCGCTTGCACGTGCTCGATGTCGATCAACAGCAGCTGCGCCGTTACCACCTGGCAGGTGCCAAACCGGACACGGCTGAGCCGGTGGCACTGCCGCAGCCGGCCCGGCACATCGTGTGGACCGGCGTGCCGGCGGCGCATGGCCACGACCATGACCATGACCATGACCACGACCACGACCACGATCACGATCACGACCACGATCACGATCACGATCACGATCACGGCCATGATCATGACCACAGCCACGCGCCTGCCAGCGGCCTCAGCGCGTTGCACTTCTAAACCGCACCGCTGATCCGCCCACCTGACCGGACGCTGTCACAGGCCGGTCAGGTTTCCCTGCCGCGCGCGCTGCTTTTCAGTAGAATGCCCGGCACCCTGCCACCCACCTGCCAAGGAGGTTTCCATGCGCAACCTGATGCGTCCCCTTTCTGCCGCTGCGCTGCTGCTGACCGCCACGTCCGTGCCGATGCTGGCCAGCGCCGATACCGGCTACGTTTCCCTGGGTTACGCGTTCACCGACTTGGAGCCGAAACACAGCCGCAGCAACGCCGATGTGTCGACGTTGCAATTCACCTTCGGCGGCTGGGCGAACCGTTCGCAGACGCTGGGGGCGGAAGTACGCCTTGGGCTCGGCCTGAGCAACGATAAATTCCGCGACAACAGCGGCCAGCGCGGCAAGGCGGAGATCGACCGCAGCTACGGCGCCTACCTGCGTGGCCAGTTCCCCAACACGCTGCCAGTGCGCCCCTATGCGGTACTCGGCGTCACGCGGGTGGAAACCACCGAGAAAGTGGCGCGCAGCCGCAGTCGCAGCTACCACGACCTGTCGCTGGGCTTCGGTGCCGAGTTGGACGTGAGCCACAACGTGTTTGTGTCGCTGGAATACATGCGCCTGATTGACCGCAGCAGCGCCGAAGTGAGCAACCTCACCTTCGGTGTCGGCGGCCGCTTCTAATCACCCCGCCGGCGCAGCCCGCGCCGGCCCCTGCCGGACCGCTCAATGAGCACTGAACCACGAGCAGAGTAGTTCGCCGCAACCGCTGAATGTGGTTGCGGCGCCCCTTCCCTGCGGCGCCGTCAAATCTGGATCCACCGGAGTGTTGACTGTGTCCCACCCTATTCCCCGACCGTCTTCAACGACGGCGACCCTATTGTTGCTGTGCCCGTTCGACCTGCTCGCCTCGCTGGCAATGGACCTGTACCTGCCGGCACTGCCCCGCGTCACAACTGATCTGTCCGCCACAACGGCACAGATCCAAGCCAGCCTGACCCTGTATCTGGTGCTGATCGGCGCCGGGCAGCTGCTGTTCGGCCCTTGGTCGGATCGGATTGGCCGCCGCCCGGTGCTGCTCGGCGGCGGCATGGTGTACGCCTTGGCGTCGCTGATGCTCGCGCTCAGCACCCACATTGATGGCTTCCTGTTCTGGCGGGTGATCCAAGCACTGGGTGCGTCCGCTTGCTTGGTGGCGGTATTTGCCGGTGTGCGTGATCTGTATGGCGACCAACCGCAGGCGCAGAGACTGTACGCGCAGCTCGCTGCACTGTTGGTGTTGGTGCCGGCGCTTGGCCCACTGCTCGGGGCCGTGCTGACAGCGGCTGCGGGCTGGCCAGTCCTGTTCCTCGTGCTCGCCGCCGCGATGGCGCTGGCGTTGACCCGAGCGGCACGCCATTGGCCGGAAACCCGCCCTGCCACCGCCGCCCACCCTGGCCGGTTATGGACGCCGCTACGCCACCGCCATTTCTGGGCTTACCTGTGGGCCTACAGTGCGGCCATGGGGGCGTTCTTTCTGTTCTTTTCCACCTCACCGTGGCTGCTGATGGAGCGCCACGGGTTGCCGCCATGGCAGTTCAGTCTGCTGTTCGCTTCGGTGGCACTGGTGATGGCCAGCGTCGCTTGGCGGCGTGGACGCCAGCGCCACACACCGCCGCTGCACCGCACCGCACGATGGGCCATGGTGTGGCTGGCGAGCGGCGGCGCCCTGTTGTTGGTCAGTGAGTATGCCTATCCGAAGCAATGGCTGGGGCTGATGCTGCCGATGTGGTGGATCGCCGTTGGCATCGCCATGGCCAGTTCGGTGGCCCTGCACGGCGCGCTGCAGCAGCTCGACCACATGGCCGGCACCGCCACCGCGGTATTCTTCTGTCTCGGTGGTGCGCTGATCGGCGCCACCAGCTCCGCTCTCCTGCAACTGCTGCCAACGCACAGCCATTGGCCACTGGCGCTGTACTGTCTGCTGTGGCCGCTGCTGTGTTTGGCGCTGCTGCGCGACCCGCACTAAACGCCCATAAAAAAAGCCCTGCAATGCAGGGCTTTTTTTATCTCGCCAGGTGAATCAAGCGACCGGTGGGTAACCGCCCGGGATGCTCTTGGTCACCACTGCCACCGCGTTGTGCGCGTGCAGGCTCTCCACGTGGTTGACGCGCACCCAGAAGTCACGCAGCACCGGCATCACATCCAGCGCTTCCTGCAGGCGGCGCGCGGCGTCTTCGCAGAACATCAGGTTCTGGCCGTTGAGGCGGGCGAATTCCTGTTCGTCCTCGCGCTTCACTGCGGTTTGCACCGGCGTTTTCAGCGCGCCTTCAACGGCGTCGATCAGGGCAGTGATCGGCAAGGCATCGCCATCGGCGGCATCCAGCTTCACTTTCAGCTGCGCCACCGAGCGTTGGCTGTGCGGGGTTGCCACAATGCCCTGCTCGGTACCGAGCCACGCCACCGCGTCGTCCAACGACACGCTGCCTTCGCTGCCGAAGCGTTCCTGAAACGCGTTCTGGATCAACTGCCGCGCCAGCGCGGCGGAGCATGGGCAGGTGGAGGAATACAGCACATCCACCGCCAGCTCCACATCCAGCTGGTCGCCTTCCAAGGTGGCCGCGATGCGCACCGGATAGCTGCGCCAGCCGGCGTATTGGCTCAGCAGCGCCGGGCGGCGGATGGAAAAATCAAATGCCAGCTCGACGAAGGCACGGCTGCTCAACGGGCCGTGGGTGTCGAGGAAATTGGCCAGCAAGGTGCGCAGGCTGCCCATGTTGACGCTGGCTTCACCGAAGGTTTCCTCCAGCATCAGGAACAGCCGCGACATATGAATGCCGCGCGCGTTGACGTCTTGCAGGTTGACGTACGCCTGGATGGATGCGGCCACCGGCCGCTCACCGTGGATGGTATCGCTCACCTGGGTCGGCAGGTGAATCTCGCTCATGCCCACCCAGTCCAGCTTGGGGCCCACGCGTTGATGCGAGGCGCTGGCCACATCCGGCATGGCGGGGGTGGGTGCGTTGACGCGCTCCATGTAACTCTCCGACGGTCACGGGTGGATCGCCCGTGGGACGTGCAGCGGAATGGCTGCGGATTAACCGGGCGGCAAGTCTAGCAGAGTTTGCAACCTGAATTGACCGTCTCCAGCGAGTGGTTTTATCAATGAATCCGATCTGTTGCGGCCCCCCATCAGCGGGGCGTTTGCCGCCGACGTCGGCATCAAAAAACACCTACGCGCGGGTGAAACATCGAAAAATAGCTTTGATACCGAAGCATTCCTACTCTAGGGTTATGGCCTCTTTCGCGCCACTGGCCGGTTTCGACACGGTCATACCGGAAAAATTACTCAGAGCTGTAAGCATCTGGTTTTTCCCGCGAAGCCATACGGAGCGCAACACCGCCATGGGTACGCCCCACGATGTACTGATCGCGTTGCGTCGCATTATCCGCGCCACCGATCTGTACTCCCGGCACCTGAGCAAAACCGCCGGCCTCACTGCACCGCAACTACTGGTGCTACAGGCCATCGAGCGCCAAGGCCCGCTGAGCATGCGTGACCTGGCCGAGGCGGTGTCCCTGAGCCAGGCCACCATCACCACCATCCTCGATCGCCTCGAAGCCCGTCAGCTAGTGCGCCGCGTGCGCGACCAGACCGACCGCCGCCGCACCCATGCCCACCTCACCGAGGCCGGGTTGGCGCTGCTGGCCGCTGCCCCGACGCCGCTGCAAGAAGAGTTCCTGCGCCGTTTTGCGGAGCTGGCGGACTGGGAGCAATCGCTGATCCTCAGTTCCTTCCAGCGCGTCGCCAGCATGATGAATGCCAGCGACCTGGACGCGTCGCCGGTGCTTGATCTGGGCGCCATGGACCGTGCGCTACCGGCCACTTTGAGCCCGATTTCACCGTCGGCCCCCGCCGGGGCCGGCCACCTCAACAATGACGACCCGGACGCGGTCGTCCAAACAGGGAGTGACCCCAGCTGATGCATGCCCAAGCCGCAACGCCGGTCCCCGTTGCCTCGCCCTCTGCCCCCATCGTCTTGCGCTCACCGGAGAGTGAAGACGGCCAACGCGTCCACGCGCTGGTGCGTGCCTGCCGGCCGCTGGACGAGAACTCGATCTACTGCAACATCCTCCAATGCAGCCACTTCGCCGAGACCTGCGTCGCCGCCGAGCGCGACGGGGAACTGGTGGGCTTCATCTCCGGCTACATCCCGCCCAAGCAAGCCGACACGCTGTTCGTGTGGCAGGTTGCGGTGCGCGATGACCAACGCGGCGAAGGACTCGCCGGCCGCATGCTCGATGACCTGCTGGCGCGCGCGGCCTGCGCCGAGATCCGCTACATCGAGACCACCATCACCCCGGACAACGATGCCTCCTGGCGCATGTTCCGCCGCTTTGCCGCGCGCCATGCCATGCCCACCGAGGAATTCATCCTGTTCGCCAGCCATTCCCATTTTTCCGGGTTGTTGAAGGACGAACACCTGCTGCGCATCGGACCGTTTAACCAGACCCAGCTCTGAGACGCCGTTGGCAATACTGACAAGGAGATGACCCATGAATACCGCTGTATTTGATCGCCGTGAATCGGAAGTACAAAGCTACGCCCGCAACTTCCCGGTGCTGTTCCACAAGGCCCGCGGCGCCTGGCTCTATGATGAAGCCGGCCAGGGCTACCTCGACTTCCTCGCCGGCGCCGGCACCCTCAACTACGGGCACAACCACCCGGAGCTGAAGGCCAAGCTGCTGGCCTACCTGGACGATGACGCCATCGTCCACGGGCTCGATCTTTACACCGTGGCCAAGCGCCACTTCCTGGAAACCTTCGAGCGCCTGATCCTCAGCCCGCGCGGCATGGATCACGTGGTGCAATTCACCGGCCCCACCGGCACCAACGCGGTGGAAGCGGCACTGAAAATTGCCCGTAACGTGAAAGGCCGCAGCAACGTGCTGTGCTTCACCAATGGTTTCCACGGCGTGTCACTGGGCTCGTTGGCCGTCACCGGCAACAGCCACCACCGTGACGCCGCCGGCGTGGCCCTGAACGGCGCCACCGTGATGCCCTATGACGGCTACCTCGGCGCCGACGTCGACACCATTGCGCTGATCGACAAGCAGATTTCTGACAGCTCCAGCGGCCTCGACCTGCCGGCGGCGGTGATCGTGGAAACGGTGCAGGGCGAAGGCGGCATCAACGCCGCCTCGTCCGAATGGCTGCGCCGTCTGGAAGCGCTGTGCCGCAAACACGACATGCTGCTGATCGTCGACGATATCCAAGCCGGCTGTGGCCGGACCGGCACTTTCTTCAGTTTTGAAGAAGCCGGCATCAAACCGGACATCGTCACACTGTCGAAATCACTCAGCGGCTACGGCCTGCCGTTCTCGGTGGTACTGATCAAACCAGAGCTGGACCGCTGGAAACCAGGCGAGCACAACGGCACTTTCCGTGGCCACAACCCGGCGTTCGTCACCGCTGCCGCGGCACTGGAGCTGTTCTGGAGCGATGACCGCTTTGCTACCGAAATCGCCGACAAAGCCGAGCGCATCCGCAGCGCGTTCGCCGGCATTATCGCGCGCCATCCCGACGCCGGCCTGAGCCAATGCGGCCGCGGCATGATGCAGGGGCTGGAGTGCCCGGACGGCGAGTTGGCCGGCGAGATCACCCGCGAAGCCTTTGCCCAGCGCCTGATCATCGAAACCTCCGGCGCCGATGACCAAGTGATCAAGACGCTGTGCCCGCTGACCATCAGCCATGATGACCTGCAGCGCGGCCTCGATATCGTCAGCGACGCGGTGAGCACAGTGCTTGCCCGCCGCAACAAGAAACGTGCCGTGGCCTGAGCCCGGCGCCTGACTGGAGACCAAATATGATTGTCCGCACCTTGGAAGACGCCCGCAAAAGTGGCCGCGCTGTCACCGCTGAGAACGGCAACTGGGAGTCAGTGCGCCTGTCGCTGGCCGACGATGGCATGGGGTTCTCGTTCCACATCACCACCATCTACGCCGGCACCGAGACCCACATTCATTACCAGAACCATTTTGAAACGGTGTACTGCATCAGCGGCAATGGCGAAGTGGAAACACTCGCCGACGGCAAGATCTATCCGATCCGCCCCGGCACCGTGTACATCCTCAACAACAATGACGACCACCTGCTGCGTGGCGGCAGCGAAGACATGGTGCTGGCCTGCGCCTTCAACCCGCCGCTGAACGGCCGCGAGCAGCATGACGAAAACGGCGTCTACGCGCTGGATGAGCCGGCCCTGACCGACTAATGCCGCGCTCGCGCATGAAAAACCGGCCTTAGCGCCGGTTTTTTTACGCCTCGAATACCGACGAGAACAGCACCTCGCCTGCTACCCGAAACGGCGCCCCCATGCGGGGCCTTCAGCCAACCTGGCCTCGGTTATCGCCTCGCGTACCCGGTGCGATCCGCAGCCACAACGGCCGAGCGGTCACGCCAACACCTTCTTCAACGTGGCCACTTAACGCCCTCCCACGCACCTGTGCCGGCTCTGCGCAGCGCGGCAGTTCCCGTGCTATAGACTGCGGCGGCAACGCCCTCACTGCCGCCGACGGCAGCACCGGCATCTGCAGCAGTGCCGCACCCTCTGTCGATAACGCCAGCCTCGCCCGCCTGCTGCACAGCGTGATCACCGCCGCAACGCTAAAAAACCAAAAATTCAGAACGCTTAACGGAATCAATGGCGCTTCCATCAAACCGTTGAAATTGCCTGGGGCGCTCACTCGTGAGAGACTTCCTCGCGGCTAAAAATATTTAAATAACCATTAGAATCAATGCGTTGAATGTCATCTATCGCCTCCTGACGCCATGGATCCCGGAATGAGCCCGCCGAGCACCACTGCAACACCGGAACAACACAAACTGCTGACCGCGCTGGCACTGGCGATGGTCGACCACCCGCGCGCCACCCTCACGGAGTTGGCCAAAGCCGTCGGCGTCAGCAAGGCCACGCTGTATCGCTTCTGCCGCACCCGCGAGCAGTTGATGGAACGGTTGGTGAGCTACGGCGTCGACACGCTGATGCAGGCGCTGCGTGAAGCCCAGCTCGACACCCAGCCGCCGCTGGAAGGCATTCGCCGCCTGGCCGAACTGACGCTGCAAAATCGGGAACTGAGCTGCTTCCTGATTCACCACAGGCACTGCCTAGAGATAGAGGACGCCAACCAATGGAGCGTGATCCTCGACGCCTTCTTCCTGCGCGCGCAGCAGGACGGTTTCCTGCGCATCGATATCAGCGCTCAAGCGCTGACCGAGATCTGGGGCTCACTGGCCGCTGGCGCCATTGATGCCGAGCGGCGCGGGCGCATTCCCCGGGTTGGGCTGAATACGCTGCTGGAACGCTTCTTCCTCAGCGGCGCGGCGGTGCAGCCGTGAACTAACCCGGAGCGGTGCCCGCTTGCGACCAACCCCTAGCCCTGCTCGGCTGGTGTGCGGCCGCGGCACTGCATTGGATGACGCCCATTAAAAAGCCGGCCCTAAAGCCGGCTTTTTAATGGCTGCAGCACGTCAGCCGGGCGTGTGGCGCAGGTCCTCATCACGGGTTTCGCGCAGCAGCAGCAACGCCACCACCGTCACCATGCTCACCACGCCCAGGTAAATGCCCACTGAGCCGAGACCGTGCTTACTGGCCAGTGTGGTCGCCACCGCCGGCGCCAACGAGGCACCTAGAATGCCGGCAATATTGAACGTCAACGACGCGCCGGTGTAACGCACCTCGGTGGGGAACAGTTCCGACAGCAAGGTTCCCAGCGGCCCATAGGTCAGCCCCATCAGGAACAAACCGATCACCAAGAACAGCATCACCCGCAGGGTGTCACCGCTGCCGAATAGCGGCTCGAACGCAAAGCCGTACAGCACAATGGCGATCGACACGCCGATCATAGTCAGGCGGCGGCCGAAGCGTTCCGCCAGCAGCGCCGACAACGGCGTCGCCAGCGCAAAGAACACGATAGCGATCAGCTGGATCACCAGAAACTGCTCGCGGCTGTACTCCAGCTCGGTGGTGCCCCAGGTCAGACTGAATACCGTGGTCAGGTAGAACAGCAGGAAGGTGGCCACCGCCGCCATGGTGCCCAACACCAGGGTACCGGGATGGCGCCGACACACTTCCAACATCGGCATGCGCACCTGTTGCTGGCTGTCGAGCGTGGCCTTGAACACCGGCGTTTCTTCCAGCTGCAAACGGATATAGAGACCGAAGATCACCAGCACCGCACTGGCCAAGAACGGTACCCGCCAGCCCCAACTGAAAAATTGCTCATCAGACAGGAAATGCTGCAACAGCAGGAACGACCCGCCGGACAGAATGAAGCCAAGCGGCGCGCCCAGCTGCGGGAACATGCCATACCAAGCGCGCTTGCCCGGCGGCGCATTTTCGGTCGCCAGCAGCACTGCGCCGCCCCACTCGCCGCCCAGCCCCAGCCCTTGGCCGAAGCGGCACAGCGCCAGCAGCAGTGGTGCCAGCAAGCCGACCTGCGCAAAGGTGGGCAAGAAGCCAATCACCACCGTCGACACACCCATGGTCAGTAGCGCTGCCACCAGCGTCGCCTTGCGCCCGATGCGGTCACCGAAGTGACCGAACAGCGCCGCGCCGAACGGCCGCGCGAAGAAGGCAATGGCGAAGGTGGCCAGCGACCCCAGCAGCCCAGACATCGGATCATCGCTGGGGAAAAACAGCTGCGGGAACACCAGCACCGCAGCGGTGGCGTAAATATAGAAATCGTAGAACTCGATAGTGGTGCCCACCAGGCTGGCGAACAGCACCCGCGAGCGCGGATTGACGGGAGTCTCGGCGACGGTCATGGGGTCCTCGTGGATGGTCTGCCGCAGTGCAGCGCGGCACAGGCGCGAAAGTGTACCCGATTTCAGCGGGCGCACGGCGCCGAACTCAGGGCGCGGGCCGCTCCAGCGGCTCCGCCAGCCGCGCGGCCATCAGGCGTGCATCCTGCAGCCGCCGCAGCGCCTGATACCACTGTTCGGCCTCGACGTAATCGCGGCGCAGGTAGTTGAGCCACTGCTTAACACGGCCGGACTCCTGGCTCGGTGTGCCAGTGCCCAGCAACAACCCAGCATAGTGGGTCAGCCACGGGAACACCTGCTCCCACCCGCCGGCCGGCAACTGGCGGATACGGCGCGCCAAGAACGGGTCGCTCACGGCGCCACGGCCCACCATCAAGGTGTCGCAGCCGCTGTCCTGCCGACAACGCTCGGCGTCCGCCGCGGTCCAGATTTCGCCATTGGCGATCACCGGCAGCGCCACTGCCGCACGCACCTCGGCAATGCGGTCCCAGTACGCCGGCGGCCGGTAACCTTGCGTCTTGGTGCGGCCATGCACGGTGAGCCAACTGGCCCCAGCGGCGGCCACCGCATGGGCGTTGTCCAACGCCCGCGCATCGCTCTCGTTGCCGAGTCGCATCTTTGCCGACACCGGAATCGCCGCCGGCACCGCCCGCCGCACCGCCGCGATGATGTCGTGCACCAGCTCTGGCTCATCCAGCAGCACTGCACCCCCGCGGTGGGCGTTCACAGTTTTAGCCGGGCAACCAAAATTCAGGTCGATGGCCGGCGCGCCCAGCTCCACCGCCCGCGCCGCGTTTTCCGCCACGCACACCGGGTCCGAGCCAAGCAGTTGCAGATGCACCGGGGTGCCGCTGAGCGTACGCGCACCGGCCAGCAGCTCCGGGCACCAGCGGTAGAACACCTTCGGCGGCAACAGCGTGCCGCTGACGCGGATGAACTCCGACACGCACCAGTCATAGCCGCCCACCTCGGTGAGCACCTGCCGCAGCCAGTAATCCGCCAGACCCTCCATCGGGGCCAGTACCAGTTTCATTGTCAGCCTTGCTTCGAACCAGGAGCGCAGCGGGCGGCTACGCGGGGTGCACACTATATAGTGCCGGCCGGCGGCGAACGACTGGCGCACCGGTTTGACTCTCCCTGACCGGTCTTTTAGTGTTCCCGCGCCCCTGCGTCGTGCGACAATCGCCGCCAGGCGCGGCTTCGGGCAGGAGGACCCTCGTACCATGGCAGCCAAACCCAAACCGCTCCAACTGGAGCAGGCTCTGGCCACACTGGACACGCTGGTGGAGCGCATGGAATCCGGCGAGTTGTCGCTGGAGGAGTCGCTGAAGGCGTTCGAGGAGGGCATCCGCCTAACCCGTGAATGCCAGCAGGCGCTGCAGCAGGCGGAGCAGAAAGTCCGCATCCTGCTCACTCCCCAGGCCGGCGCCGAGCCCACCCCTTTCCATGACGAGGATGACGATGACCCGCGCGGCGGATGATCTTTCAAGTTTCATCGCGCAGTGCCGCGACCGGTTCCAGACCGCTTTGGAGTTTGCCCTGCCGCTAGAACACGGCGCGGCGCCACGGTTGATGGAGGCGATGCGTTACGCGGCGCTGGGCGGCGGCAAGCGGCTGCGCCCGCTGCTGGCCTACGCGGCCTGCCAAGCCTGCGGCGGCAAGTTGTCGCAGGCCGACATCCCGGCAGTGGCAGTGGAGTTGGTACACGCTTACTCGCTGGTCCATGATGATCTGCCAGCGATGGATGACGACAGCCTGCGCCGTGGCCAGCCGACCTGCCACATTGCCTTTGATGAGGCCACCGCTATCCTCGCCGGCGACAGTCTGCAGACCCGTGCGTTTGAACTGTTGGCCAATTCCGGTGACTACAAGGATGGCCAGC
This sequence comes from Alcanivorax sp. REN37, assembly GCF_041102775.1. Lineage (NCBI taxonomy): Bacteria > Pseudomonadati > Pseudomonadota > Gammaproteobacteria > Oceanospirillales > Alcanivoracaceae > Isoalcanivorax > Isoalcanivorax beigongshangi. The sequence continues at coordinate 626,098 of NZ_JBGCUO010000001.1, read as the reverse complement.
GACTGGAAATGATCCGCGCGCTGAGCCACGGCGCCGGTGTATCCGGCATGGCAGCCGGCCAGATGCGTGACATCGAGGCCGAAGGCCGGGCGCTGACACTGGAAGAATTGGAGCGCATCCATTACCTGAAAACCGGCCGGCTGATCACCGCCGCGCTGTTGATGGGCGCCATTGCCGCCGATGCGCCGGCGGAAATGCAAGATACCTTGGCACGCTTTGGCGACCTGATCGGCCTGGCGTTCCAGATCCAGGACGACATTCTGGATGTGACCTCCACCGCGGACGTGCTGGGCAAACCCAGCGGGTCCGATGCCCGGCACGGCAAGAGCACCTTTCCTGCCCTGCTTGGACTCGACGCCAGCCGCGATCGCGCGCAGGCACTGTGCCGGGAAGCGCACCAGCTTCTCGACGGCATCGCTGAAGGCCGCAATACCGGTCCATTGCGGGATCTGGCCGACTACATCGTCGGACGATCCCACTGAACCCTAGCCCCGGGGCGGCTATACTTGGCCGCCCCCGACCGACAGACCGAGCCCCGCATGGCGAAGACCTTTGACGAGATTCCGTTGTCGCGGCCGCATACGCCGCTGCTGGACCGCCTGGACAGTCCAGCGGACCTGCGTGCGCTGCCGCGCACGCAACTGGCCCAGGTCGTTGATGAGCTGCGCGCCTACCTGCTGTATGCCACCGGCCAAGCCGGCGGCCACTTTGGCGCCGGCCTCGGCGTGGTCGAGCTGACCGTTGCCCTGCACTACCTGTTCAACACCCCGCACGACCGACTGGTGTGGGATGTGGGCCATCAGACCTACCCGCACAAGATTCTCACCGGACGCCGTGAACAGCTGACCACCATCCGCCAAGAGGGTGGCCTGTCCGGGTTCCCGAAACGCTCCGAATCCGAGTACGACACCTTTGGCGTCGGCCACTCGTCCACCTCCATCAGCGCCGCGCTCGGTATGGCGCTGGGCGCGCAGATGGCCGGTGAAGACCGCCGCGCGGTGGCCATCATCGGTGATGGCGCCATGACTGCTGGCCAAGCGTTCGAGGCGCTCAACCACGCCGCCGACACCAAAGCCAACCTGCTGGTGATCCTGAACGACAACAATATGTCGATCTCCCACAGCGTCGGCGGCTTGGCCAACTACTTCGCCCGCATCTGGGCGTCGAAGAGCTACATTGCGCTGCGCGAAGGCGGCAAGAAAGTGCTGTCAGCAATGCCAGCTGCGTGGGACTTCCTGCGCCGTACCGAAGAAAGCATGAAAAACATGGTCAGCCCGGACGCGCTGTTCGAGTCGATCGGCTTCAACTACATCGGCCCCATGGACGGTCACGACTTAGACGAGCTGCTCGACACGCTCGCCAACTTGCGTGACCTGAAAGGCCCCCAGTTGCTGCACATCTACACCACCAAGGGCAAAGGCTTCGCGCCGGCCGAGCGGGACCCGGTGGGCTACCACGCGATCGACAAAATCGAGCCAAATAAGAAGCCGGTGGTGGTGCCAGACCGTCCGAAAGTGAAGTACCAGGATGTGTTCGGCCAGTTCCTATGCGACATCGCTGAGCAGGACAGCCGCGTCGCCGGCATCACCCCGGCGATGTGCGAAGGCTCCGGCATGGTGGCGTTCTCGCAACGGTTTCCAGAACGCTTCTACGATGTGGCGATCTGCGAACAGCACGCGCTGACGCTGGCCGCCGGCATGGCCTGCGAAGGCCAGAAGCCGGTGGTGGCGATTTACTCCACCTTCCTGCAACGCGCCTACGACCAGCTCATCCACGACGTGGCATTGCAGAATCTGGACGTGACGCTGGGCATCGACCGCGCCGGTCTGGTGGGCGAAGACGGTGCCACCCATGGCGGCGTGTTCGACATTGCCTACCTGCGCACAGTGCCGAACATGATCATTGCCGCGCCGTCCGACGAGAACGACTGCCGCCAGCTGCTCTACAGCGCTTGGCAGCACCCCGGCCCGTCGGCGGTACGTTATCCACGCGGTACCGGCCCCGGCGCCACCATTCAGGCCGCATTCAGCGACCTGCCAGTGGGCACCGCCCGGGTACTACGCGAAGGCAGCAAAGTGGCCATCCTGTCGTTCGGTGCGCTGTTGGAGAACGCGCGCGCCGCCGCCGAAGCACTGGACGCCACGCTGGTGGACATGCGCTGGGTGAAGCCGCTGGACGAGCCACTGCTGCGCCGGCTGGCGGACCAGTGCGAACTGCTGGTGACGCTGGAAGATCACCAGCGCATGGGCGGTGCCGGCAGCGCCGTGAACGAGTTCTTTGCCGGTGAAGGGCGAACGCCGTCACTGCTGAACTTGGCGCTGCCGGATGACTTCATCCACCACGGCAAACGTGACCGGCTGCTGGCCGAGCACGGTCTCGATGCGCCCGGCATCATCGCCGCCGTGGAGGCGCGTCTGGCTAGCCCGCGCGCCAACGCCGCCCACGCCTGATAGCACAGGGCCGCCTCGCGGCGGCCCTGTCAGCACGGCATTATCTTAGCCATCAGACGCCGATCAGCGCCAAGATGCCCCACAGCACCAAGGCCGCATACACCCCCGCCACCAAGTCGTCGACCATGATGCCCCAGCCGCCCTCGATGCGGCGGTCGAGCCAACCGATTGGCCACGGTTTGAGCACATCGAAGAAGCGAAACAGCGCAAAACCCAGCACTAGGTTCAACAGCGTCGGCGGCACCGCGATCATGGTGATCAGGAAGCCGGCGATCTCATCCCAGACGATACCGCCATGGTCGTGCACACCGAGGTCCCGCGAGGTGCGCCCGCACAGCCAAGGACCGACCGCGATCACCACCGCAGTGGCCAACAGGTAGCCCCACAGCGGCAGCGGCAGCAGCAGCGCCCACACGGGAATCGCCGCCAACGTACCAAAGGTGCCCGGTGCTTTCGGTGCCAAGCCGCTACCGAAACCAAACGCCAGGAAGTGCACCGGATTGCGCATCGAAGGGCGCCGCGGCTCAGTCATCATTAGACTCCGAAAAGTGGTTCCAGCCCTGGGGTAACACCGGCAACAGGCGGCCGCTGGCATCGCGCAACCGCAGCCCCGGCTCTGCATCGATCACGCCCAGCACCTGTGCGCCATCCGGCAGCGGCTGCGCCGGCGGCAGGGTGAACAGCAGCAGGTAATCATCGCCGCCGGACAGTTGCAGCGACAGCGGCACCTCGCCACAACGCTGCTGCCAATCTTTTAGTACCGGCGAGCGTGGCAGTGCCGTCAGCGCTAGCGTCGCGCCCACGCCACTGGCGGTGAGGATGTGGTCCAGATCCGCCAGCAAGCCGTCGGACACGTCAATGCAGGCGCTGGCGCGGCCACGCAAAGCGCGCCCCAGCTCCAACTGCGGTTGCGGCCGGCAAAAGCGCGCCACCACCGGCGCCTCATGCCAGCCCTGCTGCCACGCCAATAGTCCGGCAGCCGCTTCACCGGGGCAGCCGACCATGCAGATGCGGTCACCGGGCTGGGCGCCCTGCCGCCGCAGCGCTTGGCCACGCGGCACCTCGCCGCTGACCTGCACCGTGATCGACAGCGGTCCGCGCACCGTATCGCCGCCCACCAGCGCGATGCCGGCCTGCTGCGCCAGTGCCGAGAAGCCGTCCATGAAACCATTGAGCCAATCGCGCTCCACCGCCGGCAGGCTCAGGCTCAGCAAGCACCAGCGCGGATCGGCCCCCATCGCGGCCAGGTCTGACAGGTTCACCGCCAGACTGCGCCAGCCGATATCGGCAGCGGGAAAATCATCAGGAAAGTGGCGCCCCGCCACCAGCGTATCGAGGCTCATCACCACTTGGCAGCCGGGAGTCGGCTCGAGGATGGCGCCGTCATCGCCCACTCCGAGCACCACACCCGGCGCCGCCGCTGCGGTGCCGAAGTAGTGCCGGATCAGGGCAAATTCGTCCATGGCGATCAGCGGGCGCCGATCTCGGCCTGGCGGCAGCGGCGCGCCACCTTGTCGAGCACGCCGTTGACGTACTTAAAGGAGTCCTCGGCGCCAAACACCTTGGCCAATTCGATGCCTTCGTTGATCACCACGCGATAGGGCACGTCGAGGCGTTCGAGCATCTCAAAGGTGCCGATGCGCAGGATCACTTTCTCGATCTGCGACAGCTCCTGCAGCCGACGGTCGAGCGCCGGCTCAAACAGCGCGTCGATCTCATCGACGCGGCGCGGCACGCCGACTAGTAGCTCGTGGAAATACACCACGTCCACCTTGCGCATGTCGTTCTCGGCGCGGAAGTGGGCTTCGATTTCGTGCAGCGGCTGGCCAGCCAGCTGCCACTGGTACAACGCTTGCAAGGCGAAGCGGCGCGCTTTACGGCGCGCGGAAGGGGATGGGGCTGCACTCATTACAATTGCTTCAACAGGCTGACCATTTCCAGCGCCGACAGCGCTGCTTCGGCCCCTTTGTTGCCGGCCTTGGTGCCGGAACGCTCGATCGCCTGCTCGATGCTGTCCACCGTCAGCACGCCGAACGCCACCGGGACGCCGGATGCATTCTGGATCGCCGCCACGCCTTTGGCGGCTTCACCGGCGACATATTCGAAGTGGGCGGTGCCACCACGGATCACTGCGCCGAGCGCGATCACCGCATCAAAACGGCCACCGTCGACCACGCGTTTAACTGCCACCGGCAGTTCCCAGGCACCCGGCACGCGGATGATCTCGATGTCGCCCGGCTCCACGCCGTGACGCACCAGCGCGTCCACCGCGCCTTCCAGCAGGGCTTCCACCACAAAGCTGTTGAAGCGCGCCACCACCAGTGCGAAACGGCCGCTGACGCCGACCAGGCGTCCTTCGATGGTCTTGATGTCTTTCATGGCAAAACCCTTGTCTGTCGTGGGAACCGGCCGCCTCGGGCAACCGGCAAACGGCGGCCATTGTACTCTGAAATGACCGCTGCGGACGCTTTCGTCACGGCTTTTGCCGCACCCCGCCGGGGGGACTGTCCAGCGCCGGGGTTTCAGTTAAGCTGGAACCCCTTGTCTGCGGAGAATCTTGTTCCATGAAACTCTATATCAAGCCCGGCGCCTGCTCCCTGGCCCCCCACATCGCCCTGTGCGAAGCCGGCTACGACGTCGAGACCATTGCCGTGGACCTTGCGGCAAAAACGCTGCCCGACGGCAGCAGCTATCTGGACGTGAACCCGCGGGGACAGGTACCGGCACTGGCCTTGAAGTCTGGCCGCATCCTCACCGAAGCAGCGGTGATCCTGCAGTACATCGCCGATCAGAACCCCGGCGCCCACCTGCTGCCAGGCTACGGCACCGAAGACCGCTATTTCACGCTGGCATGGCTGAACTGGGTGTCCACCGAACTGCACAAACGGTTCGGCCCGCTGTTCACCCCCGGCACCAGCGAAGAGGCCAAGCAGGCCGCCCGTGACGGCTTGATGCAGCAGTTCGCCAAGCTCGAAGCACGGCTGGTGGAATCCAACTACCTGGCCCAAACCGGTTACTCGATTGCCGATATGTATTGCTTCGTGGTGCTCGGTTGGGCCCAGCACGTCGGCCTCGACCTGAGCGGCTTCCCGCGGGTGCTGAGCTACCAGGCCCGCATCGCCGAACGTCCGGCGGTGCAGCAGGCACTGCGCGAGGAAGGGCTGCTGTAAGCAGCCCTCGGGCGCCCTGGCGTCAGGGCGCCTCAGCCGCGACGGACGATGCAAATACCGGGCACTGGTCCGGCTGGTGCGCCGCCGCGCCACGCTGATGCAGCACCACGCCACCAATCACCATTGCCGCCAACACCGCCAGCGCCATCCATTTCTGGCCACCGGGGCGGCCATGCCAACCACCGCGATACACCACCACAGCCCACAGCAGCCATGCTAACAGCCATAGCGGCCGCACCAAGGGCGCGCCCAGCAAGCTCACCGCAGCCAGCGCAAAGCCAACCTTGGTATCAGCGCAGTAGCCAGTGAAGTACGCCACCAACGGCGGATAGAAAAACAGCGGAGCAAGAATGACCCAAACCCAGGGACGCATGATGACCTCGTGCAGTGCAGTGGCGCACGCCCTCAGGCAGAGGGCGACACGTATTCGACAATTTCCAGATCAAACCCGGACAACGCATTGAAGCGCATCGGCGAGCTCAGCAGCCGCATGCGCTGGACGCCGAGGTCACGCAGAATCTGCGAGCCGGTGCCAATGTTGCGGTAGGCCGGACCATCGGTGCGCGGCGCCCGGCGGGCGTCGGAGAAGTAATGGTCGATCATGCCCTGCACATCGCGCTCGCCCTCTTCCGGCGCCAACAGAATCACCACCCCAGCGTCGACGCTGGCCAGCTCATCTAACACCCGGCGCATATTCCATGCCGAGCGGCCGGTCTCCACCGCGCCAAGCAGATCGCGCAGCGGGTCGAGGATGTGGACCCGCACCGTGGTCACCTGCTCAGGACGGATCTCGCCCTTCACCAGCGCCACATGGGTGCAGCTGTCGACGCGATCGCGGAATGACACCAGCCGCAGCGGCCCGTGTTCGGTGTCCAGCGCGCGGTCAGTCACCCGCTCCACGGTTTTCTCGTGCAGCATGCGGTATTCGATCAGATCAGCGATGGTGCCCATCTTCAGGCCATGCTCGGCGGCGAACTTTTCCAAGTCCGGCCGCCGCGCCATGGTGCCGTCTTCGTTGAGCACTTCACAGATCACGCCCATCGGTGCCAGCCCGGCCAGCACCGACAAATCGCAGCAGGCCTCGGTGTGACCGGCACGGCGCAGCACGCCGCCCGGCTCCGCCATCAGCGGGAAAATATGCCCTGGCTGCACAATATCGGCCGCCTTCGCATCCGGCGCCGCCGCCGCTTGCACGGTCCGCGCCCGATCGGCGGCAGAGATGCCAGTGGTAACGCCTTCCGCGGCTTCGATCGACACCGTGAATTTGGTGCCAAAACCGGAACCATTGCGGGTCACCATCAGCGGCAGTTCCAGCTGCTCGCAGCGCTCGCGGCTCATCGGCATGCACACCAGCCCACGCGCATGGCGAATCATGAAGTTGATCGCCTCCGGAGTGCAGTGCTCGGCGGCCATGATCAGGTCGCCTTCGTTTTCGCGGTCTTCGTCATCCATCAGGATCACCATGCGACCGGCGCGGATGTCCTCGACCAATTCCTGGACAGTATTGAGTGCCATCGGGATTACCTTTTCACGAAGCCGGCTTGAGCCAGAAAATCCAGCGTGATGCCGCTGCCAGCGCTGGCATCCGCCGCCGCGTCGCCCTGCAGCAGTCGCTCCAGATATCGGGCGATCAGGTCCACTTCCAGGTTCACCTCGGTGCCGACTTTCCAGCTGCCGATGGTGGTGACTTCCTGAGTATGGGGAATGATATTGAGCGAGAACTCAGCGCCGTTGACGCTGTTCACGGTGAGGCTGATGCCGTCCACCGTGATCGAGCCTTTGCCGGCGATGTAACGCGCCAGCGCGGCCGGCGCCTCAATATCGATGCGGGTAGAGCGGGCATCGTCTTGCATACGCACCACTTTGCCGACCCCATCCACGTGGCCTGATACCAGATGTCCGCCCAAACGGGTGGTGGGCAGCAGCGCTTTCTCCAGGTTCACCGGGGCGCCGGGGCGCAGCTGCCCAAGCGAGGTTTTCTGCAGCGTTTCCACCGACACATCGGCGCTGAAACCGTCGCCGGGCAGGCTGGTGACGGTGAGGCAGACACCATTGACGGCGATGGAGTCGCCCAGTTGTACATCAGCCAGATCGAGGGCACCGGTGGCCACCGTCAAGGTGACGTCGCCGCCGTTGGGGGTCAGCGCCTTGATGATGCCTTTGGCTTCAATGATGCCGGTAAACATGGTCAGTCTCCGTAGCAGGGTCGGCCACGCCGTTTAAGGCGCCGGCACGACATCGTAGGTCAGGCGCAAGTCATCGCCGAGCGCACGCAGATCACGCAGTACCAAGCGTTGCTGCTGCGCCATGTGGGTCAGCTCCCACCGCGCCAGTGGCCGCGCACCGGCACCCAGTAGGGTCGGCGCCATGTATACCACCAGCTCATCGACGCAGCCGGCCGCGAGGAACGCCCCGGCAACGCCGGCACCGGCTTCCACCAGTACCTCATTGCAGCCGCGCTGCGCCAACAGCGTCAGCACCGCCGCCGGCGAGCTGTCGGCCGCCAGCACTTCGGCACCGGCAGCGCGCAACGGCGCCGCAGCGGCGTCATCGTCGCACAGGATCAAGCACGGCGCCGGCTGCTGCAACAGTGGGGTGTCGGTGGGGGTTTCCAAGCGCCGGTCGAGCACCACCCGCAGTGGCGCGCGCAGTGGCGCGTCGCCGTAGTCGCTGTGGGCCCAAGTTTCCGGCCGCACCGTCAGTGACGGGCGGTCGTATTTGACGGTGCCGACACCGGTGACAATGGCGGAGGAACGCGCCCGCAGCCGCTGTACATCCTCACGCGCCGCCGGGCCGGTGATCCATTGCGACTCACCGCTAGCCATGGCCGTGCGGCCGTCCACGCTGATCGCCATTTTCAGCCGCACCCAAGGGCGGCCGCCGGCCATACGCTGGGCAAAACCCAGGTTGAGCGCCCGCGCTTGGCTTTCGAGCAATCCCACCGCCACCTCGATACCCGCGGCACGCAGCCGCGCCAGACCCTGTCCCGCCACCTGCGGATTAGGGTCCTGCATCGCCACCAGCACCCGCGCCACACCGGCGTCCACCAACGCATCGGCGCAGGGCCCGGTACGGCCAGTGTGAGAACACGGCTCCAGCGTCACATAACAGTCGGCACCGCGGGCGGCCGTACCGGCGTTAGCCAATGCGTGGCGCTCCGCGTGGGGCTCACCGGCGCGCACATGCCAGCCTTCGCCCACCACTAGGCCATCGCGCACCAGTACGCAGCCGACACGGGGATTGGGATCGGTGGTGTAAAGGCCGCGCTGCGCCAGTTCCAGCGCACGTGCCATGTGGGTGTGATCAGCAGCGGTGAAAGCCATGCGGACAGGCTCCGGCAGCGGCCGGGCGGCTCAGGCGCCGGGGTCCGGCGAGGAGGAACGGCCGTCGCGCTCCAAACGCTCCACTTCCGCGCGGAAGTCGGAAATGTCTTGGAAGCGGCGATAAACCGAGGCAAAGCGTACGTAAGCCACATCGTCGAGTTGGCGCAGCTCGCCCATCACCAACTCGCCCAGTTCACGGGCGGGCAATTCGCGTTCGCCGGAGGCGCGCAGGCGGTGGCCGATACGGGTGATGGCGGCCTCCAGGTCTTCCATGCTGACCGGGCGCTTCTCCAGCGCGCGCAGCATGCCGGCCCGCAGCTTGGCATCATCGAACGGTTCGCGGGTGCCATCGGACTTGATGATGCGCGGCATCACCAACTCGGCAGTTTCGAAGGTGGTAAACCGCTCTCCGCAGCTGAGGCATTCACGCCGCCGCCGCACCTGGCCGCCATCGGCGACCAGACGCGAGTCGATGACCTTGGTGTCCTCAGCCGCGCAGAACGGGCAGTACATCGATTACTGCTCGTACACCGGGAAGCGGGCGCAGATTGCTTCCACCTGGCCACGCACCCGATCGACCACCGACTCATCGCCGAGGTTGTCGAGGATGTCGCAGATCCAGCCGGCCAGTTCACCGCACTCGGCTTCCTTGAAACCACGCGTGGTCACCGCCGGGGTGCCCAGACGGATGCCCGAGGTCACGAACGGGGAGCGCGGGTCATTCGGCACCGAGTTCTTGTTCACGGTGATATGCGCCCGGCCCAGTGCGGCGTCAGCATCTTTACCGGTGATGTCCTGCTTGATCAGGCTGAGCAGGAACAGGTGGTTCTCAGTGCCGCCGGACACCACTTCAAAACCGCGGGCCACAAACACCTCAGCCATGGCTTGGGCGTTGCGGATCACCTGCGCTTGGTAGTCCTTGAACTCCGGCGCCAGCGCTTCCTTGAAGCACACAGCCTTGGCGGCGATCACGTGCATCAGCGGGCCGCCTTGGGTGCCCGGGAACACTGCTGAGTTGATTTTCTTGGCAATGTCTTCGTTGTTGGTCAGCACCAAGCCGCCACGGGGACCGCGCAGGGTCTTGTGGGTGGTGGTGGTGACCACGTCAGCGTAGGGCACCGGGTTCGGGTACAGACCCGCGGCAACCAGACCGGCCACGTGGGCCATGTCGACCATCAGCAGCGCGCCGACTTTGTCGGAGATCTCACGGAAACGCGGGAAGTCCAGCGGCTGGGAGTACGCGGAGAAGCCGGCGATGATCATCTTCGGCTTGTGCTCCAGCGCCAGGCGCTCCAGCTCGTCGTAATCGATCAGGCCGGTGGTGGTGTCGATGCCGTACTGGACTGCGGTGTAGGTCTTGCCAGAGAAGTTCGGCGCCGCACCGTGGGTCAAGTGGCCGCCATGAGCCAGGCTCATGCCCAGCACCACGTCGCCCGGCTGGATCAGGCCGAGGAACACCGCGCCGTTAGCTTGTGAACCGGAGTGCGGCTGTACGTTGGCGAACTTGGCGCCGAACAGCTCGCAGGCACGGTCGATGGCCAGTTGCTCAATCACGTCAACGTATTCGCAACCACCGTAGTAACGCTTGCCCGGGTAACCTTCGGCGTACTTGTTAGTGAGCTGGGTACCCTGTGCCTCAATGACCCGCGGTGAGGCATAGTTTTCAGAGGCGATCAGCTCAATATGCGCCTCCTGACGACGATCTTCGCCTTCGATGGCGGCCTGAAGCTCGGGGTCAAACTCCGCAATGGTCAAGGATTTAGCAAACATGGGCTACCTTACAAGTGAGGGGTTGCGAGTGGGGCTGCATTCTAACCGAAACAAACCGGCGGGGCACTTTTAAGCGCCCCCGAACGCCGCTGAGAAATACTCATCGTCACAGCGACTGTCGTAACGACAGCGACAGCGACAGACTTCGGGCACGATCGAGATCGCCACGGTCACTCCCCAGGGCCACCTGCCAGCCACCGCCAGCACTGCCCGCAGCCAGCCACCATTGCTGCTGACGCACCTCATAACCCAGCTGCGGCGTCCCCCACCAGCCTTCGAAGCGCAGCGCCGGTCGCACCCACACGCGACCGGCATAGTGCTCGGTATCCAACTGCCAGCCGGGTCCGCGCCAGCGGGGTTGCCCGCGCACCTGCAGCTGCCCGTACGGCTGCAAGCGCTGCCGATAGCGATGGCGATCGCGGCGGCCAGAGAACGCGGGTGCCAGCGCCACGCCACCCTGACGGCCGGCAACGCTAAAACGTCCGGTGGTCAGTGGCGCCTGCTGCCAGTCCATGACGCCCACATCGTCAAGCTGTGCACGCAGCCGCCAACCGGCGCCCTGATAGGTAGCGCTCAAGCCCAGCGCCAGTCCCGCCCCGCTCCCCGGCGCAGCAGGATCGTCCAGCAACAGGTCATCGGAATAGCGGTAACGCAGCTGCGCCTGTCCCTGCGGCAGCCCGGACGGCGAGCGCGTCAGATCACCGTGCAGCTGCCCAGACTGGAACTCGCGGCCGCTCAGCAGCGTGATCGACGGGGTCAATGTCCAACGGCCGGACGACGACCAGCGATAGCCAAGCTGCACACCCTGCGCCCACAGGTGCTCAGCCCGCAACCGCACTTTGGCATGCTGCGGTAATGCGCCTCGCTGGCGATCGTGCCAGTAGAGCGCCGCCGTCGCGTCGTTAAAGCGCAGCAGGTAGTCGTAGCGTTGCTGGTAAGCGAATTGCCAATCGCCAGTGTGCCAACTGAGCGTCAGCCGGTTGCGGGTAAACGCCAACTTGCCGCGCTGCAGCGGACCGTCCCAGTCGTGCCAGTAGCGCTGGATCGCCATCGGCTCACTGACCGCGCGCAGCTGCAACGACATGGCCACGGACTGCGCCGCCGCCGCGACCGGCACCGCACACAGTAACAGCCCCACAGCAACGGGGCCGCAAAAGCGGCCCCGAGCAGGTTCAGTAGAGACTCTCAATGCTGTCATCGAGCCAGGTGACCATGTACACCGCGCCCTCACGCCGCACCGTGCCCAACGCCTGACCTTGGCGCTCGATACGGCCACTGAGCTCGCCGCTAACGGCATCGCGGCTCAGCAGCAGTCGGGTGCCGTCGCGATTGGCTACCGTCACCTCGGTCAGCGGCTGCAACTGTGGGGTGCTGAAGGTCAGCGCCACCGGCGTCTGGTCGGCTTCCTCCCAGTTCAATTTCAGACTCGCGTTGCCGGCGCGGTAGCCGGTGCGCTGCATGTCCAACTCCAGCTGCATCGTCGGCAGGCCAGCGGCCAGGCGACCTTCGGTACGGGCGTGGAGAACGCCGGACAGGTAGCCCCCGTCACGTTCGTGATCCGGCGCCATGCGCACCAAGTACGCCGGCAGTGTGCCCTGCTCCGCCGTGAACAGGTCGTTGCCATAACGGTCATGGGACGGCTGCCAAGACAGCGGCTGCAGCTGATAAGTGCCTTCCCCGGTCACCGGCACCGGCCCCAGGCGCTGGCTGATTTCTTCCAGCGTCCAGCCGCGCAGAGCGAGACGGAGATCGGCGGCCAACTCGTCCTCGGTGAGGTACACCGACTCGATACAACCGGACTCCTCCTCGCTCCACCAGAAACCAGCCTCAACGCACGCAGGTTCGCTGAGCTGCGTATCGAGCACTTCATAGAACCAGGCTGACTCCAGCGGCCACTCGAACTGCTCACCACAGGTCGCCTTGCCATGGGCAGCGCAGTCCACGTAGACGCCATCCGGCCCCTGCTGGTGCAAACGCAATTGCACACCGTCTTGGTCGGTGCCGAGGGTCAGGGTTACTTCATTGAGCCCCGAGTCGTAGGCGTAGCCGGCGCGGTCGTCGAAACGGCCACCTTGCTGGCGCGCGGCAAAGCGCGCGGCGTTGTCGATCACCATCTCCAATTCCGCCACCAGCGGCTGCTGGTCGTCCTGCTCAAAGCGTCCGTCCAGCACCAAGGTGTGCGGTATCGGGCTGACCAACGGCAGGTTGGGATTGGCCGCATGCATCGCCGGTGACGCCACCAGCCCCAACTCGAGGCGGCCGGTGAAGCGCTGCTGCGCGTCGCCATCACCCACCGCCAGCACCGCATCAAGCACCAGATCCACCGAGGTCAACTGCAGCGCGCCGGGCGCTTCCAAGCTGCCAGCGAAGGCTTCGCCAAGGGTGAAGTCCAGCGCCGAGCCGCTATTGATCTGCAGTGACAGACCGTCGCCCTGCACCGTGCCGGAGAACGGCAGCTGCTGGGGCCCGGCACCCAATGCCAGGTCACCGTCTTGGCTGAAGCGTGGCTGCTCGAGCGCCAACGCCACGTACCAGATCGGGCTATCGGCCACGTCATCCGCGCGCAGGCTCACGTCCTGCAACTGCCAGCGCTGGCCCTCGCGCATCAGCTGGCCGCCGATAAAGCGGCTGGCAAATGCCTCCACGTACGCTTCGACACAGGCGTCGTAGTCGGCCATCCAAGGGCCTTCACACACCCGCCAGGGCACATTGTTGTGCGCATAGCGGCGGGCGAGCTCGGCAATGGCTTGCGGACCATCCGGCTCGCCTTTAATCACCACGCTTTCCAGGTGCTCGCCGGCCACCTGCATCACGTCACGCAGCACCGGCAGCAGCTGCGCATGCTCGCCGCCCAGCAGCTGACCCGCCTGCTGCAGGCGTGCCGGCAGCGTGTCCGGATCATGGTCCGGGTGCGCGGGATCCAGCCCACTCTCGAAGACCTCCAGGCTGGCAGCCGCCACACCGCGCACCTGCGCCACCAACGCCTTGGCGGCGTCCAGCGCGCTTTGCTCCGCGGGGCTCAGGCGCGGCGCCGGCAGACACAAGTCGCCGTCACAGTGCTCATCGATCGCATCGTTGATCTGCTGGCTCGCACGCTGGCGGACGCTCTCCAGCTTGGCGCGCAGTTCCGCCTGTTTGGCTGCATGGGCATCGGCCGCCGCTTGCGCGGTCGCCGCTGCAGCATCGCGCAGCGCCAACAGCCGCTCGCGCTCCAGCGCCATCTGCTGTTCGCGCATCTGCTCACGGCGCTCATCCAACCACGCAGGTACCCCTTGCTGCCCGTTTTGGTAAGCGTCCTGCTCCACCGCGGCGTTGAGCACCGCTGTGACCAGCTCTTCCACTGAAGCGCGTGCCACCGCTTCGGGGTCGGTGAGGTCGACACCAGACGGCGGCAAGTAGGCCGGCGGGCTCGACAAACCAAACAGGTCTTGAACGATCTGCCCGGCCCGGGCAGCCGTCAGCTGCTGCTCGCGGGCTAACATATCCTGCAACGTAGTCAGCACGTTGATGGGCAACGCCGCGGCGCGCTGTCCGTCCTCCACCACCAGCAGACCGGAAAGCACCAGCGTAGAGGTGGGATAGGTGGCACCGAAACCGACTTCAACCCCACCACCACTGCGGCATTGCGGTGCATCGCATACCACATGGCCGTTGCCTTGCTGCAGGCTGCCTTGCTGTATGAGAACCCGGTACAAGGACGACCCAGGCTCGACGCCGACATAAAAGTTAGTCGCGGCGGACATCTCGCCAGCCGCCGCTGGCGGCGCCATCGGCAGTACCGGCAGCGAGAAGTGGCCTTGGTCATCGGTCTTAACCACGCCAAGCGTACGGCCCCAGGCGTCCTGCACCGCTACCTGGACGCCTTGCGCGACCCCCTTCATAACGGTGCCGGACACCGTCACCCCGGCTGACGTCGGATTGCGATCACGGCTGCTGCCGCAACCCACCGTCGTCAGCAATAGCCCGCACAGCAGTGCGGCCCCCCAATAGCGTTTCATGCAGCATCCCTCTTCTATTTTTTGGTGTAGTCCTTCGTTCAACGCACAGCCATGGCCGCACCTGCGCTCAATGGGCGCAGGCGGACCACGACACTGTCTGTGAATTCGCTAGCGGCGCGCGGCCCCCCGCCGCGCACCGGAAAATTGGATGATTACGCCGTTTACGCCACGGCGGCAGCGTTCAATTGCTCGCGCGCCAACGCACGCGCTTCCTGCTGGGCGGCGGCCGGCAGCCGCTCGGCGGCGGCGGCATCCAACACGATGCAGGACCGGGCATGGGTCTTGATGGCGGTCGCCGGAATCTGCTCCGACGGCGCACTGCCGTGAATCGCTTCCATGATCGGCGCCTTGCTACGGCCGGTGGCCACAAACAGCAGCTCGCGGGCTTGCAGGATGTCGCGCAGGCCCATGGTGATGGCGCGACACGGCACCACCTCCCCAGCGTCGAAGAAGCGGGCGTTGTCGTGGCGGGTTTGCTCCGACAATTCCACCACATGGGTGCCGGCATCAAACGGCGTGCCCGGCTCGTTGAAACCAATATGGCCGTTGCTGCCGACCCCCAACAGCTGCAGATCCAGCCCGCCGGCGGCAGCAATGGCGCCGCTGTAACCGCTGCTCTCAGCAGCTAGGTCAGCCGCGATACCGTTCGGCACCCGCGCTTGGCCCGCCGCCAGCGGCAGATGGCGGAACAAGTGCTGATCCATGTAGTAGGCATAGCTTTGGCTGTGGCAGGGCGACAGCCCCACATATTCGTCCAGGTTGAAGGTGGACAAGCCAGACAGCTCCAGCGGCTGCTGCGCCAACAGTGCCAACAACTCGGCGTAGACCGGCTCCATGGTGCCGCCGGTGGCGAGCCCCAATACCGCCCGCGGGCGACGGGCCATGACCCGGTACAACTGCCGGGCTGTATAGCGGGCGACATCCTGGACGTCATCAAAAATCAGGTACATGGGCGTGAGGCTCTCTGCAAATTCCCTCTCGAAGTCATGCCGGCTGCGGGGTGACAGCACACCCGACACTCCGGACACCCGTGCGAGAGCGGTTAATTCACCGCCCCGGCGCAAGCGCCCACTTACGGGGTTGGCACCGTTTTGCCACGTGCTCCCCGCCAGCGCCGCCCATTATCCCGACCGCGGCTCCGGCAGCAAGCGCCGCGCCGCCCGCCACGACCGTTTTTGGCTCAGGCTGCGATGCCGCCCACAGCGGCCGGCCGGTCGCCACGCCAACCGATTGCGGTATGCTCGGCAGCGTTTCCTTATCCGATGGAGCCGCAACCGATGGATTCGCTGACTCAAATTGTGCTTGGCAGCGGCGTCGCCAGTGCCGTGATCGGCCGCCAAATCGGGCGCCGTGCGGTGGCATGGGGTGCGCTGTGCGGCACCCTGCCGGATCTGGACGTGCTAGTGCGGTTCGCTGATCCGGTGGCGCAGTTCACCTACCACCGCTCCGCCAGCCACTCGCTCTTAGTGCTGACCGTCCTCACACCACTGCTGGTGTGGCTAGCACGGCGCGTGCATGGCCCCCAGCTGGCCTCGCGCGGGCGCTGGTTTTTGGCCCTGTGGCTGGCGTTGATCACCCATCCGCTGCTGGATGCACTGACGGTGTACGGCACCCAACTCTGGTGGCCACTCACCGATTACCCGGTGAGCATCGCCTCGGTGTTCATCATTGATCCGCTTTACACGCTGCCGCTGCTGGCCGCCATGGTGCTGGTCTGGCGCCAACGTGGCAGCGCCGCCAGCGTGCGCTGGAACAACGTGGCGCTGGCGGTGAGCAGCCTTTATCTGCTGTGGGGCGGCGGCGCTAAGTTATGGACCGAGCACCGGGTCCAAGCCGATTTGGTACGCCAACAGGTGCAGGCCGAGCGGGTGCTGACGGTGCCGGCGGCGTTCACCACCCTGCTGTGGCGGGTGGTGGTGATCGACGGCGACCGGTTCCGCGAAGGCTTTTACTCGCTGGTGGACGGTGATGCCGCACCGCATTGGGGACCGTGGCAGCCGCGCCACGCCGAGCTGCTGGCGCCACTGGCCGGACACTGGCCAGTGGCGCGTTTGCAATCCTTCACTCACGGTTTCTACGCTGCCGCGGTGGACGGCGCGGGCCGAGTGTCGATCAGCGACCTGCGCATGGGCCAGCAGGGCCAGTATTTCTTCTCGTTCGTGGTCGGCCAGCAGGCGGCGGACGGCAGCGTGAGCGCACTGCCGACCCAGCGCGCCGCGCGGGACACTGACGGCCGCGCGCTCGGCTGGCAGTGGCAACGGCTCTGGAATGCCGCCACCCCGTGGCCGGAGACTAACGCCCAAGCGACTGATTTGTATTGAGTATTAAAATTGTCACTTGACAGATACTGGCCGCCGATCGTTTGATGGCGGCCTGTTCCCCTTTTGAGACCCTTCATGGACGCCGACACCGTCGAGCCCTCGAGTTGTAGCTGTACCCGCCTGATTAACCCTGTGACCTGCCGTGGCCTTGTCCCGGTGCCCCTGCCCAGTAGCGGGGTCGCGTCATGATTGAATTGCTGATGGACCCATCGGTCTGGGTCGCACTGCTGACGCTGGTGCTGCTCGAAATCGTGCTCGGCATCGACAACTTGGTGTTCATCGCCATCCTCGCCGACAAGCTGCCGCCGGAGCAGCGCGACAACGCGCGCCGCATCGGTTTAGCACTAGCGCTGGTGATGCGCCTCGGCCTGCTGTCGGTGGTGTCGTGGCTGGTGACCCTCACTACCCCGCTGTTCCACATCGGTGACATGCCGTTCTCCGGCCGCAACCTGATCCTGTTACTGGGTGGGCTGTTCCTGCTGTTTAAAGCCACCACCGAGCTGCATGAGCGGCTGGAAGGGGTCAGCAGCCACAGCAGCGGCCCGGCGGTGTACGCCAGTTTCGCCTCGGTGGTGGTGCAGATCGTGGTGCTGGATGCGGTGTTCTCGCTGGATGCGGTGATCACCGCCGTGGGCATGGTCGACCAGCTGCCGGTGATGATGGCGGCAGTAGTGATCTCCATTGGCATCATGCTGGTGGCGTCCAAGCCGCTGACCGAGTTCGTCAACGCCCACCCGACGGTGGTGGTGCTGTGCTTGGCGTTCCTGCTGATGATCGGCTTCAGCTTGGTGGCGGAAGGCTTTGGCTGGAAAGTGCCGAAAGGCTACATCTATGCCGCCATTGGCTTCTCGGTGATGATCGAGTTCTTCAACCAGCTGTCGAGCCGCAATGCGGCCCGTCACGAACAGCGGCTGCCGTTCCGAGAACGCACCGCGCGCAAGGTGCTGGCGCTGCTCGGCACCGCCCACGACAGCTCGGCACCGGAAGCCGGCCGCGCGCGCCTGAGCGCGGCTGCCGAGGGCTTTGCCCAAGAAGAGCGCCACATGGTCAGCGGTGTGCTGACGTTGGGCGACCGCAGCGTACGCTCAATCATGACGCCGCGTCCGGAGATCGTCTGGATCGACAACCAGCTACCCACCGCACAGTTGCTGGACACCCTGCAGCAGGGCGTGCGCACCGTGTACCCGGTGTGTGACGGCGATCTGGAGAACATCGTCGGCGTTGGCCGCGCCAAGGATTTGCTGCGCGATTTGACCCAGCATGGTGCGCTGCAGCCGGATACCCTGCGCGAGCCGCTCTATATCCAGGAACACGCCAACGTCATCCGGCTGATCGACACCCTGCGCCGCAGCCGCAACCACTTGGCCATCGTCACCGACGAGTACGGCGATGTGGTGGGGCTGGTAACGCCGATGGATGTGCTGGAAGCCATCGCCGGCAACCTGCCGGAAGACAACGAAGCGCTGGACATCGAGGAAGTGGCGCCCGGCCATTGGTCGGTCCAGGGCGGCGCCGACATTCACCAGCTCGCGCAGATGCTGGAATTAGAGGCCCTGCTGCCCACCGACGAGGACTACAGCACCGCCGCCGGCTTCGTGCTCAACCGTCTTGGCAGCCTGCCCCAGGCCGGCGAATGGGTGGACGAAGGCCCCTGGCGCTTCACCGTGGTCGACGCTGATGCCAAGAGCTTGCGTAGCCTGAGCGTCACCCCGGTCCCCCCGGCCACGCCCCCACTGCCCGCCTGAATGCGGCGCCCCCGCCACCGGGGGCGCCCTTTCAACCGCCGCCGCTTTCGGCTAGTTTAGGCGCACTTTTTCCCGCCTCCCGCAATCTGTGGAGCGGCCCGCTTTCTGTCTCAATTGGCGCACAGGTCCTATGTCCCAATACATTTTCACCATGGATCGGGTGGGCAAAATCGTCCCGCCGAAAAAACACATCCTGAAAGACATTTCGCTGTCGTTCTTCCCCGGCGCGAAAATCGGTGTGCTGGGCCTCAACGGCTCCGGTAAATCCACCCTGCTGCGCATCATGGCCGGCGTTGACCAAGACTTCATCGGCGAAGCGCGCCCGCAGACCGGCACCAAGATCGGCTACCTGCCGCAGGAACCGGAGCTGGACAACAGCAAGACCGTGCGCGAGGTGGTGGAGGAGTCCGTCAGCGAAATCCGTGACGCCCAGCAGCGACTGGAAGAGGTGTACGCCGCTTATGCCGACGAAGACGCCGATTTCGACAAGCTCGCCAGCGAGCAGGCGCGGCTGGAAGCCATCATTGAAACCGCTGACGCCCACAACCTAGAGCGCAAGCTGGAAATCGCCGCCGACGCACTGCGCCTGCCGCCCTGGGATGCCAGCGTCGAGCACCTGTCCGGCGGTGAGCGCCGCCGGGTAGCACTGTGCCGCTTGATCCTGTCGGCGCCGGATATGCTGCTGCTGGACGAACCCACTAACCACTTGGACGCCGAGTCGGTGGCCTGGCTGGAGCGCTACCTGCACGACTTCCAAGGCACTGTGGTAGCGGTCACCCACGACCGGTACTTCCTCGACAACTCCTGTGAATGGATCCTGGAGCTCGACCGCGGCGAAGGCATCCCGTGGAAAGGCAACTACACCTCCTGGCTGGAGCAGAAAGAAGCCCGCCTGGAGCGTGAACAGAAAGCCGAAAGTGCCCACCGCAAAACGGTGGAAAAAGAACTTGAGTGGGTGCGCCAGAACCCGAAAGGCCGCCGCGCCAAGAACAAAGCCCGGGTGGCCGCGTTCGAGGAACTGGCCAGCGTCGAGTTCCAAGAGCGCAACGAAACTCAGGAACTGTACATCCCGCCGGGGCCGCGCTTGGGTGAGAAGGTGTTCGAGGTGGCCGGGGTCGCCAAGCACTTCGGCGACAAGCTGCTGTACGAGAACCTCAGTTTCTCAGTACCGCGCGGTGCCATTGTCGGCATCATCGGCCCCAACGGCGCCGGTAAAACCACCCTGTTCCGCATGCTCACCGGTGCCCACCAACCGGATGCCGGCACCATCGAAATCGGTGAAACGGTTCAGCTGGCCTACGTTGACCAAAGCCGCGACGACTTGGCCGGCGACAAGACGGTGTGGGAAGAAGTATCCGAGGGTCTCGACATCCTCAAGATCGGCAACTACGAGGTGCCGTCACGCGCCTACCTGGGCCGCTTCAACTTCAAAGGCCAGGACCAGCAGAAGCGGGTGAAAGACCTGTCTGGCGGTGAGCGCAACCGTCTGCACCTGGCCAAGCTGCTGAAGCAGGGCGCCAACGTGTTGCTGTTGGACGAACCGACCAACGACTTGGACGTGGAAACTCTGCGTGCGCTAGAAGAGGCACTGCTGGCATTCCCAGGCTGCGCCATCGTGATTTCGCACGACCGCTGGTTCCTGGACCGCGTGGCCACCCACATTCTCGCCTTCGAAGGCGATTCGGAAGTGGAGTGGTTTGAAGGCAGCTACACCGAGTACGAAGAGTACCGCCGCAAGCAGCTCGGCGACGCCGCCCTGCAGCCGAAGCGGACCAAGTACAAGAAGATCGACGTCTGAGTGTTGGGCGGATCACAAACACGGGCGCTGCGGCGCCCGTGTTTGTTACTGCCGTCAGCGCCGCGAGCCGAGCACGCCCAAATGAGTGAACGCCACCCCGCGCGCTGATTTAAGTCCCCAACCCAACGCGCGGTCGAAGCCAATACGCGCCGTCCAGATCAGCCCGACCGCCAGCAGCAGCGGCGGCCCGCCGCCAGCCCCGAGCGCTAAACACAACAGCGCGCCCACATAGCTGTGGCTAAGGTTGTAGCCCCAAGCTCCGATCCGTGGCCCCAGTAGGTACAGCAGCAAAGGCGCATCCAACGCCAAGAAACCCAATACGAACCCACCCCAACCGGCCCCCCAGCGGCTGTACGCCAGCAGACTGACCCACAGCACCGCCAGCCCTTCCAGTTGCAGTATCCGTTTCACACCGGTCTCCATCGCATCCTGCTCCGTGTCGCCGCTCTGCTGCCCTGCTGCCAGCGTGCCGTAACGTCGTGACAGTTTGCGGGTGCCCTGTAGCACCCCCCAAGCTAGGCGCTAGCGCAACGTCCGCTCCCGTTGGCCCAGCAACACGTGATTGCCACGCCGCCGCGGTTTGGCAGCGACCCGCGACGCTGACGGCGCCTGCGATCAGGCGGTACCGGCCATAAAAAAGCCCGCGACACCGGCCATGACACCGGTGCCGCGGGCGAGTCAGAACCGCTCAGCGCCGAAAGGTCAGCGGCCGCGCGCCTTGGCCGATTGCCCGGCGATGCCAAAGTGCTGCTTGGGCAGCTCCTGTAGCAACACCCGCACCGTGTCCTGTGGCACGCCAAGACTGGCGACAATGGCGTCGGTGACAGCGGCAATCAGCGCTTCTTTCTGCGCGTCATCGCGGCCTTCCATCAGATGGATATGGGCGATCGGCATGGCCGCCTCCTCAGAATGCTTTGACCAGTGACAGTCGGATCAAAGTGCCCTTGGGCCCGTTGTCGCCGATCTCGTTTTTAACGGTGAACTCTTTATAGGCGGCCCCTTCCAGACCAATGCCGTGGCTTGGCCAGAAGTAACCCACCGAGGCGCCGGCGGCATGGGCTTCGGATTTGTCATCGTCCATGCCGAGCTGGTTGTAGCCCACCAGCGACCAATCCACGCCTTGCACGGTACGGCTCAGCGCCCACTCCAGCGTCAATTGGTCGTCGATGGCGCCGCGGGTGGGCGCCTCGTAGCGGCCCAGCAGCGACACGCTGGTGGCGCCGTCACTGTCGAGCAGGTAGGTGCCGCCCAGGGTGAGCATTAACGAGCTGTAGCCCAGCCCCGGGTCCGCCGGATGGTCATTGCGACCCACGTCAGACCACAGCCCCAGCCCGGCCACCGAGTGCCAACGCTCGCCGTGCCAGCCGAGGAAGCTGCCAGCAAACACATCGCCAATACCACCGTGCTTGTCCTTCAGCACGCCCTTCACTTCAAGGTCGGTTTGGATCAACGGAATGATGGTTTCAAAGCCGAGCTGGCCGCCCAGCACTTGGGTGTCCGACACAAAGATCAGGCGGTTAGCGAGTGCGGTGACGTCCACATCCAGATTGCGATCGTCGGCCCCGTAATGGACCGCATCACCCTTGTAATAGAAACCCGGCGGCGGCACCGCAGCGGCGCGGGTGCCCTCAATACCGGCCACATAATGGCCAGCGTGGGCGGTGGCAGACAGACCCAGCAGGGCCGCGCTGGTCCAGATCAAATATTTCTTCATGGTAGGCCTCACGTCATTGTTGGCTGTTGTTATGCGTGTGTTATGCGTGGAGCGGCGCGCCTCATACAAAGCGCGCGCTGATGGAACCCAACCCTTGGTACCGGATGTTGATGGCATCGCCTTTGTTGACGGTGACCGCTGCGGTGATGCCGCCGGTCATGATGAAGGTGCCGGCGGGAATTTCTTCGCCGCGCTCGCCGAGCATATTGGCCAACATCGCCACCGACGCCGCCGGATGGCCGAGCACCGCAGCGCCAGCGCCGGTGGCCACCACTTCGCCGTTAATTTCCATCACTACACCCAGCGTTTTCACGTCCACATCTTCCAGCCGCGCCATGCAACCACCGGTAATGAACCGGCTGGATGAGCAGTTATCGGCAATCACGCTGGTGAGGTCGAATTTGAAATCGCGATAGCGCGAATCGATCACTTCCACCACCGGCAGGATGAAGTCGGTGGCGCGCATCACGTCACCGATGTGAATGCCGGGGCCTTTCAATGGCGCCTTGGTGACGAACGCAATTTCCGCTTCGATCTTCGGGTGAATCAGCTCGTCCACCACCACGTCACCGCCTTCCGGTACCGAGAAATAGTCCGCCAGGAATCCGTAGATCGGCGTTTCCACGCCCATCTGAGCCATCTTGGCCCAGGACGTCAGGCCCATTTTCAAACCCACCACCTTGTGGCCGCGCGCTTCTTTGCGGCGGCGGATTTCCCATTGCACGTCGTAGGCGTCGGCGAAGGTCATGGCCGGGTAATCGGCGGTAATTTTGGTAATGTCGTGGGCCTGCAACTCCGCGTTTTCCACGTGTTCGGCCAACGTTTTGATCTGTTCCGGGGTCAGGGTGCGGGTCATGTCAGTGCTCCTTCTGCGCGGCCAGCAGGTCGAGGGCCACGTCCACAATCATGTCTTCCTGGCCGCCGACCATGCGCCGACGGCCCAGCTCCACCAAAATATCCACGGTCTTCAAACCGTATTTCTGCGCCGCTAATTCCGAGTGGCGCAGGAAGCTGGAGTACACCCCGGCATAGCCCAACGCTAGCGTTTCGCGGTCCACCCGCACCGGGCGATCCTGCAACGGCCGCACGATGTCGTCGGCGGCATCCATCAAGGTGTACAGATCCGTGCCGTGTTCCCAGCCGAGCCGCTCGGCGGCAGCAATGAACACCTCCAGCGGTGCGTTGCCGGCACCGGCGCCCATGCCCGCGAGGCTGGCGTCCACGCGGTCGCAGCCCTCTTCCACCGCGGCGATGGAGTTAGCCACCCCCAGCGACAGGTTGTGGTGGGCGTGCACCCCGGTTTCGGTGTCAGGTTTGAGCACCTCTTTGAGCGCGCGGAAACGGTCGCGGATGTCCTGCATCGACATGGCGCCGCCGGAGTCCACCACGTACAGACAGGTGGCGCCGTAGTCCTCCATCAGCTTGGCTTGCTGGGCAAGCCCGGCCGGTGTCTGCATGTGGCTCATCATCAGAAAGCCGACGGTGTCCATGCCCAGGTTGCGGGCAAACTCAATGTGTTGGCGCGACACGTCCGCTTCAGTGCAATGAGTCGCCACCCGCACCACGCGGGCGCCGGCATCGTAGGCATCCTTAAGGTCGTGAACGGTGCCGATGCCAGGCAGCAGCAGCGTGGCAATGCGCGCATGGGTCAGCTCCTCTGCCACCGCTTCGATCCACTCCAAATCGGTGTGGGCGCCGAAGCCATAGTTGAAACTGGAGCCTTGCAGGCCATCGCCGTGGGCCACCTCAATGGAGTCGACCTTGGCGGCGTCCAGCGCGCGCGCAATCGCTTTCACGTTGGCAATCGAATACTGGTGGCGGATGGCATGGCTGCCATCCCGCAAGGTGACGTCGGAGATATACAGTTTGCGGGCCGGTTTGAATGTCATGGCAGAACTCCTCACGCGCCTGCCGCTGCAGCGGCAATGCGCTCGGCGGTGGCCAGTGCAGCGGATGTCATGATGTCGAGGTTGCCGGCATAGGCGGGCAGGTAGTGGGCGGCGCCCTCCACTTCCAGGAACACCGTGGTTTTCAGGCCGCTGAAGCGGCCAACGCCGGGCAAGTTCAACGGCGCGTTCTCGGCAATGCGCTCGAACTGCACCGCTTGTTTCAAGCGGTAGCCGGGCACATAGCGGTTGACCGCCGCCACCGTGTCTTCAATCGAGCGGCGCACCGCACCTTCATCCGCTGCCGCCGAGAGCACATAGACGGTGTCGCGCATGATCAACGGCGGCTCCGCCGGGTTCATGACGATGATCGCCTTGCCCTTGCCGGCGCCGCCGATCACTTCAATGGCGCGCGAGGTGGTTTCGGTGAACTCATCGATGTTGGCGCGGGTGCCGGGCCCGGCCGACTTGCTGGCAATGGAGGCAACAATTTCGGCGTAATGCACCGACGCCACCTTGGACACCGCCGCCACAATCGGGATGGTGGCTTGGCCACCACAGGTGACCATGTTGACGTTGGTGGCTTGCAGGTGCTGTTCCAGATTCACCACCGGCACGCAGTAGGGGCCGATTGCCGCCGGCGTCAGGTCCACCAATCGAATGCCCGGCTTGGCGGCGCGCAACCTGGCATCGTTGTGCACATGGGCGTTGGCAGAGGTGGCATCAAACACCAGCTCGATGTCGGCAAATTCCGGCAGCGCGATCAAACCGTCGACGCCGTCATGGGTGGTGGCCACGCCAAAGCGGCGGGCACGGGCCAAGCCGTCAGAGTCCGGGTCGATACCGACCATGGCGCCCATTTCGATGTGCTGTCCATGGCGCAGCACCTTGATCATCAGGTCGGTGCCGATGTTGCCGGAGCCGATGATGGCCACCTTTGTTTTTTTACTCATATTCGTTCTCCCCGCAGCAGGCTGGGTTCGCCGTCAAACAAAGCGCACGCTGGCGCTACCGATGCCGCCAATGTCCACCCGCATCACGTCACCGGCCTGCACCGGCTCCAGCGGCACTAGTGAGCCCGACAGAATTACCTCGCCGGCCTTCAGCGGAATGCCGAAGCGGCCCAACGTATTGGCCAGCCATGCCACGCAGTTCACTGGCGACCCTAGCGCCGCCGCGCCGGCCCCGGTGGAAAGGATGGCGCCGTTTTTTTCCACCACCATGCCGCAGGTGACCAGGTCGACCTGGCGCGGGCTCACCGCCTGATCGCCGAGCACAAACAGCCCACAGGAAGCGTTGTCCGCCACCGTGTCAGCGATGGTGATGCGCCAGTCCTCCACGCGTGAATCCACCACTTCGAAACACGGAATCAGACACTCGGTGGCCGCCAGCACATCGGCAGC
Organism: Alcanivorax sp. REN37; assembly: GCF_041102775.1. Taxonomy (NCBI): domain Bacteria; kingdom Pseudomonadati; phylum Pseudomonadota; class Gammaproteobacteria; order Oceanospirillales; family Alcanivoracaceae; genus Isoalcanivorax; species Isoalcanivorax beigongshangi. The sequence goes on along the minus strand of NZ_JBGCUO010000001.1, from coordinate 600,520 downwards.
AGTGACACCGGGACCGGTCAGGTCTTTCTTGAGAATGAAGGCCACTTCGCCTTCCGCACGCGGCTGAATCAGGCGGTCGCTGATCGGCATGTCCTCGCCCTGGTTGAACACCATGGCGTCGGTGAGAAAACCGAAATCGGGTTGGTCCACCTTCAGCATTTGCTGCACCGCACGAGATGTGAGGCCGATTTTCTTGCCGATCACCTTCTCGCCGTCGGCCAGTCGCCGCTCCAACAAATGCAGCGAAATGCGGTAGGCCTCGTCCACCGTCAGGTCCGGGTGGCGATCGGTGGGCGGCGTAACGGTGTGGCGGCCGCGCAAAGCGTCGTACAGCTCATCGCCCAGGGTCTGAATCAATGTGGTGCGCATCGGCTTTCCCCTTACAGCTTCACGCAGATATTTTTCAGCTCGGTGTAGAACTCGAGCCCGTGGATGCCGCCTTCGCGGCCGATGCCGGATTGCTTGGCGCCGCCGAACGAGGTGCGCAGATCACGCAGGAACCAACTGTTGACCCATACCAGCCCAGCCTCGATCTGCTCCGCCACGCGGTAAGCGCGGGCGCTGTTTTCGGTCCAGATGGCCGCAGCGAGGCCGTATTCGGTGTCGTTGGCCAGCGCGATCACTTCTGCTTCCGTATCGAACGGGCGGATGTGGCAGCAGGGGCCAAAGATTTCTTCGCGAATCACCCGCGCATCGTCGGGCAAGCCCGTCCAGATGGTGGGCTCAATCCAGGCACCGTCATTCAGTTCGGCGCCCATGTCCGGCACACCGCCACCGATTTCCACGGTGGCGCCTTCTTCCACCGCCAAACGGTAGTAAGACAGCACTTTTTCACGGTGCTCCAGGCTCACCAGCGGACCGAAATTAGCGTCACTGTCTTCCGGCCGGCCGCTGCGCAGCTTGGCCACTTCTTCTTTCATACGCGCCAGAAATTTCGGAAAAATACTGCGTTCCACATACACCCGCTCGGTGGCCAGACAAACCTGTCCGCAGTTGACGAACGCCGAGCGCATAGTGCCTTCCACCGCTTTTTCGAGATCGCAATCAGCAAACACGATGCCGGGATTTTTGCCGCCGCATTCCAGCGAAATATTGCGCAGTCCCACCGAGGCGGCACGCATGATGGCTTCGCCGGTGCGAGTCTCGCCGGTGAAAGTGATGGCGTTCACCAGCGGGTGCTGAGTGAGAAACTCACCGGCGGAATCTGGGCCGAAACCGTGCACCACATTGAACACACCGGGCGGCACGCCGCATTCGTTCATCACCTCGCCTAGCAGCGTGGTGGTGGCCGGGGTTTCTTCCGACGGTTTCACCACCACAGTGTTGCCACAGGCCAGCGCCGGACCGACTTTCCAGGTCATCAGTAGCAGCGGCAGGTTCCACGGCGCGATCACTGCAATCACCCCTTTCGGGGTGCGGTGACCAAGGTTCACCGCACCGCGCCCGTCCGGGGTATCCATGCGGAAGCCTTCGGTGGGCTGGTTGGCCACGGTTTCGGCAAAGGCTTTGAAGTTGGCGGCGCCCCGTGGGATGTCGATGTGGGATGCCATGGCGCGTGGTTTACCGGTGTCGCGGCATTCAGCGTCGAGGAACTCATCGAAGCGCTGGTTGATGCGGTCCGCCACTTTGTTCAGCAGCGCGGTGCGCTCGGCTTGGGTCAGGGCCCCCCAAGGCCCACGCAGCGCTGCATGGGCGGCGCGCACTGCCGCATCCACCTCCGCCTTGCCGGCTTCGTGGACTAGGCCGATCAGGCTGTTATCCACCGGCGTGCGGTTCTCAAAGGTGTTGCCGCTGGCCGATGCCACGTAGTGGCCGTTGATAAAATGCTTGAACTCTTTCATCAGCCTTTCTCTCTGCAATGGACTGCAGCCGGGTGACGCGCACCCGGCCCCGGACAGATCAGGTCAACGCAGTCAGGAAGCGCTCGTTGAGCTGGCGGTCGTGGTAAAAAATCGCCTTGCCCAGTTGGTCGGCGTCCCAAGTGATCGGCGGGTAATCCGGATAGTGGTAGTTACCGCCGCAGAACACTTCGTTGCGGTTGCCAGACGGGTCGAAGAAGTAAATGGTTTGGCCGTTGGTGAGGCCGTGGCGCGTGGGACCGATGTCGATCGAGGTGTCGGTCATGGCGATCAAGTCCGCCGCGCGCAGCACCTGTTCCCAGGTTTCCAAATAAAACGAGGCATGGTGGAATTTGTTTTTTTCACCGTGCTTGATGAACGCCACGTCGTGCGCCTTCATCGACACCGTAAGGAACTGCGCCACCCGGTTGCCGTCCGGATCCATCACCTGCTCGGCCAGCTCAAAGCCCAGAATGTTGATGAACACGTCATAGGTGCCATCGAGGTCGTCGCCGTACAGCAGGCAATGGTCGAACCGCTGCACCCCCATACCCTTGAGATCGCGCGGCCAGGCTTCCGGATTACTGGGGTGAATGCCCCATTTGCCGGTTTGCTCCTTGGTGGCAAACAGCTCGAAGAAATGCCCCGTGGGCGCTTGGAAGCGGATGCGGCGGCCGCATCCGGTCAGCTCCTCGGCCGGGATTTCCTCCACCGGCAGACCGTAGGCCCGCAGCTCCTGCGCCAGCCCGTCTACCACCGCCTCGTCGAGGCATTTAAACGCCATGAAATCCATGCCTGGGCTGTCGTCTTCGCGCAGCACCACCGAGAAGCGATCTACCTCGGTCCAGGCTTTTAGATAGACCCGGCCCTGGCTGTCGCGATCAACCTCGATTAGCCCCAGCAGGTCGGTGTAGTGTTGCAGCGCTTCATCAAGATCCAGCACACGGATTTGCACGTGCCCCGGACGCATCACACCTTTTCTCATCGTCGTTATCCTTATTCAGTTGGGGTGTTTTGAAACAACCGGCAGTGATCCGACTCGATCACCAGATCGGTCTGCGGAATCACCCGGCACGCCAGCGCATAACCCAGCGCACGGTCTTCCGCGCTCACGTGGCAGCGACTCATTTTTTCGCAGGCCACCTCGCCGGACAGGATGCGGATGCGGCACAGCCCGCAGCCGCCCTTGCGACAACCCACCCGGATCAGCTGCTGGCCACACTGCTCCATGCCTTGCAGCAGCTTGTCTCCACGTCTGATCAGCAACACCTGATCGCGGTTGCGCACATGGATCCGGCAGAACTCAGTGTCCATGGCAGTTTCCTCAGATGCGTTTGAACAACGCCGAGCGGGTATTGCCCTCGGCGGCATCGGCGGCGGTGAGGAATTTCTCCATATGGATATCCGCCTCGAACACCCGCCCTTGCATTAGCGCGGTGATGGCGGCATCGATCATCGGCGGCGGGCCGCACAGATAGGCCTTATGGCCAGCAAAACTGCCGTTGAAATGGGTCTTGGCTGCTTCGTGGACAAAACCGACATAGCCCGACCAACTGCCGCAAGACGGCGCTTCGTTGAGCGCCGGGTGGTAATGAAAGTTGGCGTGCTGCGCGGCCCACTGCTCAAACCGCTCACGGTGGTACAACTCATCAAGACAGCGCGCGCCTTGGAACAAGTGAATCTGACGCTCATCACCGCGTTCGAGCAGATCGGCAATCATCGATTCCGGGCTTGATAGGCCCGAGCCGCCGGCGATAAAAATCACGTCCTTCACATCTGATCTGCGCACGAAAAATTGCCCGTAAGGCCCGGATAGCGCCACGCTGTCGCCGACCTGCAGCTGGTCGTGCACCCAGCCGGTGCCGGCACCGCCCTCCACCCGCCGCACATGCAGCTCCACGGTGTCGGGCCGGCTCGGCGGATTGGCAATCGAGAATGCGCGCGTGGCGCCAAGGCCGGGAATTTCCAGATTCACGTACTGGCCGGCTTGAAACGCCATGTCACGATCCAACGCCATGGTGATGCCCTTGATGGTGGGTGACAGCGCTTCGATAGCCACCACAGTGGCGCGGTAGTCTTCCACTGTGTGGCCGGCGAAGTCCGGGTCCACATCGATGTCTGCTTCGATCACCAAATCTGACTGCGGCAACGCGCAGCACGCCAGCACCCGGCCCTCTTCGCGCTCCATATCCAGCAGTGCAAAGGGCGAGGCATCGCCGGTGTCGCAGTCGCCCTCCAGAACCTGCACCTTGCAGGTGCCACAGGTGCCATGACCACAGGCAAACGGAAGCCACACACCCTGGCGCAGCGCCGCGGCCAGCAGGGTCTGGCCCTCCTCCACCGTGACCACAGCCCCGGTGGGTTCCACAACCACTTCGTATGTCATGACCTGCTCCCGTTCACACACCCTTGCCCTGGAACCCTTTCAGGTTCGGAGTCAGGAACCGCAGGATGGATTTGTGGGTAATGCCCTGGGCCGACAGCGACTGGTCGAACTGCGGCACAAATGGGCGATGGTCATGACGCCACTCGGCGTCTTCCCAGCGCACCTGATCGAATTCCGGGTGGGCGGCAAACGCTGGACCGGCCACCTCATCGAGAAAGGCGCGCAGCGTCATGTCTGGGCTCACCGCAAACGCGAAGGGGGCGCAAAACATCAGGTGACGATCCCAGCCGATGTAGAGCAGCTGGTTGCCGTGAAAATTGGCCTGCACATCGAGCGCCGGCATCTTGTAGTCGTTAACAATCGCTTGTACGGGCATGTTGTTATCCTTTTTCTTAGTGCGTCCGCCGCGCCGCAACGCGGCGGACCGGTGACACGCTCAGGACACTTTTTTCCACTTCTTCCAGCGTTCTTCGTCCGGCGATCCTTTCAGGTCCAAGTTGTCTTGGCCGAGGGTGATGTTGTAGTAATCGGTGAGGATCTCCTCCACCGACGGGCCGCCGCAGTTCCCCTGGAAAATTTGATGCACCGGCAGCCAAGCCTGCACAAATTTCTCTGGCTCTTGATCGAACACGTGCTGGCAACCGTCGGAGCAGAAGTGGTACTTCTCGCCCTCGTATTCAGACAGCCGGTAGCAAATCTGCTCAGGGTCACTCATCTCGGTGAACGCCATCGGGATTTGGCAGGTCTGGCACAGCTGCGGCAGGCCGGCGGTGTAAAAGCGCTTGCCCTCAGCTTCCAGCTTGCGCGCCAGCTCCCAACGCGGGCGGTAGTACTTGTCGAAGGTGTCCGGGTACTTGGCGCTCAGCCAATCCAGCTCCTCATCCGATGGGATCCAGGTGTGGAAGGCGGCGGCGTGGTTGTAGTTGTAGAAAATCCACCAGGCTTGGTGCGAGACGTGCTCTTTTTCTTTTTCGGTGGTCTTGACGAACTCCGGCATTTTGATGCCATAGCGGGCCAAATCCTTGAACAGGGCCCCGCCAGCTTCCTCGAAATACACCTCCCAGGCTTCTTTCCACGACATCACTTTGTTGGGCAACATGTAGTCCATCATCATCGCCACCAGTGACAGCAAGCGGGTGCCGCGCCAGAACCATTTGTCGATCCACTTCTGCACGATCGGCACGTTGTCTTCGTGCTGCTCCAGCAGGAACTTGACGATCTCCAGCCCCAGCGTCATGTGGCGCGCCTCATCGGATTGCGCGGAAAAACCGAAGGTGCAGGTGGCCATGTCGCCGTTGTGGGCCGCGCCGGACATGAACGGCACAAACAGCAGGTTGGTGAGCACGTATTCGAAGCTAAAACTGATCGCCACCAGAAACTCGAACGGGCCGGCGGTGCGTGCATCTTCAAAGAACGACTTCGGCACCGACAGGTACCAGACCCGGTCGTGCATGTGCGACCAATCCTGGAAGCCGTCGAAGAACTTGTTGTAGTGGCTCATGGCGTGAATCTGGGTTTGCACATGACGCAGCTCGTCAATGCACTGCATCTGGCAGGCCACCCGCGCGCCAGCGCCACCGAACTGGCGACCGACGTGGGCGTAGCCTTGGTAAGCCTGGTATTCCAGCGGCGTTACGCCGGTCAGGAATAGCTTGATGGCGTTGACGTAACGCACGTCGGCGACGTTCAGATGGGCGTTGTTTTGCGCGAACGCATCAAAAATGGCGTACAGCTTTTTTTCTTTTTCAGCTTGGTATTTCCAGTAAGCATCCATGGTCAGACGGAACGGATCTTCCCATTTCGACCAGTCGGTGATCTTGATGCCTTCGAAATCCTCGTACGGAAAGGCCTCTTTGCGATCAGCGTAGGAGTAGTCCCAGTCGAGGTCACGGGTGAGCGCGCGGTAGCGCTCGGTGAGGTTCATTTTTTGCGTGCTCATGGCTAACCCTTTTGTTGTTGTGGTGGCGCGGGCGCGGTCAGTTCCAGTGCAGGACCATCTCGTCCTCGTCCTCACTGACGTTGCCGCCGAGGGTAATCAGGCTCAGGTGCAACTCTTGCAGCTCCCAGTCGCGGCCCATCTTGTCTTCCACGCTGGCCTTGCGAATCACCAGCCGGCCACTGTTCTCAATGCGAATCATGGCCGGCTGCCGCTGGATCACGGCATCGGGGTTGTCGTCTTCAATGGCTTCCACGATGTAGCGCGCGTCATCGTTGTCCTGCAGCGCGATATAAACTTTCGACATGGCAGTTCTCCTGTCAGGCGCCGAGGCCGAGTTTGCTGACGCGGGTATCGAGCGCCGCCAAGGCTTGCGCTAAGGCGTCGTCACCCAATGCCGCTGAGGCAATCGGTGCCAGCGCCTCGGCAGCCCGTGCGCGCCAGTCGGCAATCCACTGATTGAGCTGCGCGCGGTTGGCATCGGATTCGGCGGCAGCGGCTTTCACCACCGCGTCGAACCAGCGGCAGATGTCTTTGTTCCAGCTGCGCATGAAGTCGGTGAGCAACGCCACATCGCGGGCGCCGTCAGCCACCAGCTTGTCGTCCATCTGCCGGTAGAACAGGTCGAACACCAGGGTGTCGAGCACCAGGTTTTGAGCCAACACCACCTCGAACCAGTCCTGCACCACCGTCATCTGCTCACACAGCGCACGCAGGCCCTGCCACTCGGCGGCATGCAGCCAGCTGTCTTTGGCAGCGGCCAGTGAACTGCCGCTGTTGTGATCCAACAGCAAGCCGATGCGCGACAGATATTGAGCAATGCCAAGGCGGTCCATGGCGTTGTAGAGCAGCGCCTGAGTGATAGCGGTGCCGAAGCCGAAGGCGCAGCCATACATGTTGTTGAGGTTGGCGGTGCTTTCCGCGTGACGCAGCGGCAGCAGCCGATGGATCAGGTAGTCGCACACCTTCGGCGACAGGTTGTCTTTGAGGGCGCGTTTGTCGAAATACGCAAAATCACTTTCAGCGATTTCTTGCATCTTGGCGCGGTTTTGCACGTAGGCGCCGTAGTAGAACTGGCGCGGATCTTTGAAGTCGTACCAATCGCTCATCACGATGGCGGTGCGCGCGCGATCGTTGAGCTCATGTTGCGGCTGCCACAGCGGGCGATAGTGAAAATTGACCACCGACTGCAGATCGTAGGTGGCTTCCTGGTAGCGGCTGGCCGCCTTGTCACCAAAACGGCGTTCCAAGTTGGCGTAGACGTTGCGCACCGGCTCGAGGGCGGACGTCTTGATCTCAAGCACCATGTTTCTCACCTTCTCCGTGGCGGCTAATCACCGCCTGTTGTTGTTATCAACTTGTGGCGCAGTCGCGCCGCGCGTCAGCGTTGGCGCGCCATCAGCGTGTCGTCGCCGTAGCGCCACTTCTCCATATCGGCGTCCACCGCTGCCGCTTGCTCAGTCGTCATGTGACGCACTTCGTGAGTGGCGCAAAAACTCTTGAACGCCTCTGGCGGCAACACCAGCTCGACAAACAGCGTCGGGTCGTTGATGGAAAAATCGAACTCCACAAACCGGGCATCCGGCGCGCTGCGCACCCGTACGTACTTGGTCAGCGGCAGCGGCACCACGGCGCCGTCACTGCTGCCGGGGTGCCGCGCCTGGGCCGGCTGATGCACTGTCATGGGCAGAGCCTCCTTCCTCATGCTGCGGGCAACATAGCCAAGGCAAGCGCCGTGCCAAGTTGCTATCAGCATTCACAACAGGCTGTTTTAGAAAGAAAAAAATTTAATTTTGGTTGTTCTGCGAAGAGCCTTTTGACACGTGAAGCCGCGCGAGGCTTTGATCAAATCCTCAGGCAAAAACGAGAAGTGATGTTTTCATCAAGCCCGTGGCTGCGTTCACAGCCGCGTGGTTGAACCCGCTGCACCCGTGCGCTACTTTCGGTGGCCATAACAATGACAACAGGTGCTTCGCTCATGACTGAGCCCGACACGACCCTGTGCTTTCCCGATCTCGGCGAGCTGCTCAACAAGCTCAAATTCGAGCCGGTGGACGGCAAGGTGTGGGTCAACGAACGCCGTGCGGTGTTGCTGGACTTGTTTTCGCTGGCGTCATTTCGCCACGAAATCGTGATGTCGCTCGGTGTTGAACGCGCTAAAGGTTTTTTCATGCGGCTGGGCTATTACTCCGGGCTGCGCGATGCCGAATTGGCGCGCCAGCTGCATCCAGACATGCCGCCGGAAAAAGCGTTTCTGACCGGCCCGCAAATGCATGCGCTGCGCGGCATGGTGAAAGTGGTGCCACTGTATGTGGAGTTCCGCCCAGAAGAGCCGCACTTCCATGCCTCATTCGAGTGGATTGATTCGTTTGAAGTAGAGATCGCTCGCACCCACTTAGGGCCGATGGGCGAGCCCGTGTGCTGGTCGTTGATCGGCTATGCCTGTGCCTATTCCAGCCACTTCACCGGCCTCGAAATTCAGTACCGAGAAGTGGAGTGCCAAGGCCACGATGACGAACGCTGCATCATCGTTGGCAAACTCGCCCATGAATGGGACGACGCGGAAAACTTTCGCCAATTATTCAAAATATCGCCGTTGATTGATGAGTTTTATGAACTCCAATCGCGCATCGTTGCGCTAGAAAAACAGCGCCTCGATGCCAGTGACATTCCGCCGGCGTTGGGCGAGGCGCCGCCGTTCACCAGTGCCTTGAAAGTGATCGATCAAGGCGCGCCCTCGGACGTCACCATGTTGCTGATCGGCGAGACCGGCACCGGCAAGGAAATCCTTGCTCGCCGGGTGCACAGCATGAGCCGCCGCAAAGAGGGCCCGTTCGTGGCGGTGAACTGCGCGGCGATCCCACCTGAGTTGATCGAAGCAGAGTTGTTTGGTGTCGAAAAAGGCGCCTACACCGGCGCCACCCAATCGCGCAGCGGCCGCTTCGAACGCGCTCACGGCGGCACCTTGTTCCTTGATGAAGTGATCGAGCTGAGTCCGCGCGCCCAGGCGGCTCTACTGCGTGCGCTACAGGAAGGAGAGATCGAACGCGTCGGCGGCACCCGCAGCCAGCGGGTGGATGTGCGCATCGTCGCCGCCACCAACGAAGACCTGGCCATGGCGGTGCAACAAGGCAAGTTCCGCGCTGATTTGTTTTACCGCATCAACGCCTACACCGTGGTGGTGCCACCGCTGCGTCAGCGCCGCAACGATATCGGCTTGCTGGCGGAGCACTTCCGCAAGCGCTATGAGCACAAGTACCAGCGCAACACCCAGGGGCTTACCGATCGCGCCATGCAGGCGCTAAACCAGCACCATTGGCCGGGCAATATCCGCGAACTGGAAAACATCATCGAGCGGGCGGTAATTCTGACCCCGGAAAATCAGTCGATTTCCGAAGAGCTCGTGCACAGCAGCGTGCGCGTCAGCACGCCACTGGCGCCGGAACACCGCGTCGATGCGGCGTCCGGCACCTTGAAAGCAGTGTGCAGCGAAGCTGCCACGCTGGAGCGCATCGCCGAACAAGTGCTCGACCAACGCATTGAGTTGGCCAAGCTGGAAGACCATCTGCTGCGCAGCGCCCTCCGCCGGGCCGACGACAACTACACCGAAGCGGCCAGCTTGCTGGGCATGACGCGGGCGGCGTTTGCCTATCGGGTGAAGAAGTCAGTAAAGGAGCCTTAATCAGGCGCTGCCCACCGCATCCACCGGCCGCGCCCACGCGATGCGGTGCAGCGCGAAGCGGTGCAGTCGGTCTTGCCCTTCTTCGCGCGCTAACAGGTAACTGGTGCCTTCGCGGGTGACCAGACCACAAGGCAGAATGCGCAGGTAGCGCTCCGGCGTGGTGGCACCACTGCTGTACTGCACATCCAGTTGATGCCGCGCCAGGATTGCCGCCGCCACCGGCTGCCACACGGCGGTGGAAATCCGCGCTGCCGGAAAGCGTTCCGGGCTGCTCTCCGGCTGCCGTAGCCACTGCGCCAACTCGTTGCTCTCCATGCCGGCCAGGTATTTCTGCGCCCGGCTGAAATGGGGTGCCAGCACATCCAGCACTTCTTGCGGCAACACCATCTGCAAATGGTCTTCGGCCATATGCAGCGCCAATGCGATCGGCGCATCAATGTCGCGCAGATCTTGGGTCACGCTTTCTGACAGGCTCCAGCGATGGGGCATGACGGATTCATCACACATCAGCGGGAACGGTCCCGACAAACGCAATAGGTCTCGCTGGACGGTACGGAGACTTACAGCAAATCCGCGCTCACGCAGCTTCTCGTGCAGGGTGGAGGTGGCAATCCGCCGGGGTTCGAGCGGCACCAAGCGCAACAGGGCAAGCAGCCTGAGCGCCGTATCTCTGGCTTGGGACATGATTTGACGGTCCTTGTTATCGGCCTCCAGAAAGCACCGCCGCCCCCCGGCGCACCCGCTCCCTGGACCGCGACCCCTGCCGGAAAAGGTTAACTGGGTCACACGAACAGTGGTGCCAAACTCTAGGCAGGCGATGAAGTGCGTTCAATTGGCCAAGGCCGATAGCGCGACGCCGCTTGTCGCGGTGGGACGACCGCCCGCGCAGCATTACACGCCAAATTGACCCAATTGTGTCACTGAGGAATAGCAGCGCGACGCGCCGCGAGAGAGACACTGCGCAGCAGCCGCGAGCGGCACGCCGCGCAGCGTGAATATGTTTTTTCACAGAGAGGGTTTACTGCTGTTCGAGGGCTTCCGCCAACGTGCGCACGGCAATCACTTCCATGCCCTCAATCGGAGTGCGAGGACGGTTGGACGCACTGACAATGGCGCGGGTAAAACCGTGTTTGGCCGCTTCGGTTAGGCGCTCCTGGCCGTGCGGTACCGGGCGAATTTCGCCGGCCAGACCGACCTCGCCGAACACCACCATATCGCGTGGCAGGGTCCGGTCGCGGAAGCTGGACACGATGGACAGCAGCAGCGCCAAGTCAGCTCCGGTTTCCATCACCCGAACACCGCCCACCACGTTGGCAAAGACATCTTGGTCACCCACTTGCACGCCGCCGTGACGGTGCAGCACGGCCAGCAGCATCGCTAGCCGGTTTTGTTCCAGCCCGACGCACACGCGGCGCGGGTTGCCGAAGTGGCTCTGATCCACCAGCGCTTGCAGCTCTACCAACAGCGGCCGGGTGCCTTCCCAGACCACGGTCACCAGCGAGCCGGACGACACTTCTTCAGCGCGATTAAGAAAAATCGCAGACGGGTTTTTTACTTCGCGCAGCCCTTCTTGGGTCATCGCAAACACGCCGAGCTCGTTGACCGCGCCAAAGCGGTTTTTTAGTCCACGCAAGGTACGAAAACGGGAATCGGTGGAGCCTTCCAACATCAATGAGCAGTCGATCATGTGCTCCAGCACCTTTGGCCCGGCCAGGGTGCCGTCCTTGGTGACGTGGCCGACCAACAGCAGCACGGTGCCAGTCTGCTTGGCAAATCGGGTCAGCGCCGCGGCTGATTCGCGCACCTGCGCCACCGAACCCGGCGCGGATTGCAGGCCCTGCAGGTACATCACCTGGATCGAGTCGATCACCAAGATGGCGGGCTTTTCCGCACGTGCTAGGTCAAGGATGCGTTCGACATCGGTTTCCGCTGCCAGCCGTAGCTGATCCTTGGGCAGTTGCAGCCGCTCGGCGCGCATCGCCACCTGCGCCGGCGATTCCTCGCCGGTGATGTAAAGGCAGGACTTTTCTGCGGCCAACCGACACAGCACCTGCAGCAGCAGCGTCGACTTGCCGGCACCGGGGTGGCCGCCAATCAGGATCGCCGAACCGGGCACCAAGCCGCCGCCCAACACCCGATCCAGCTCCACCATGCCGGTGCCAATACGCGGCGTTTCCTTCAGTTCGATCTGGTCCAACCGCTGCACCGTGGCGAGGCTGCCTGCAAAACCACTGCGGCTGCCACCGACACTGGCGCCGGCACGGCTGGGCGTGCTGTCGACCACAAATTCGCTGAGCGTGTTCCAGGCACCACAGGCGCTACACTGGCCCTGCCACTTAGCATGGTCGGCACCGCAATCACTGCAGACATAGGCGGTTTTACGCTTGGCAGCCATCAGGCGTCTCCGGCCACGACGCGCGGCACCCGCGCGGTAATCTGGCAAAACAGCGCGTAGCTGATGGTGCCGCACGCCTGCGCCACTTCATCGACACTCACGGTATCGCCCCACAGTTCCACTTCGTCACCCACCGCCGCCTGCGGCAGCCCGGTGAGGTTGATGGTGAGCATGTCCATCGACACGCGGCCGGCCAAATGAGTGCGCACGCCGCCCACCGCCACCGGCGTGGTCGCCGGGGCGTGGCGCGGGTAACCGTCGCCGTAACCAATCGCCACCACGCCAATGCGGCTCGGCACCTTGGCCACCCAGTGGGCGCCGTAGCCCACCGACTCGCCGGCATCAATGTCGCGGATCGCAATCAGTCGTGCGCTCAGTCGTTGGGTGACTGCCAGCCCAAGCTCGGCGGCGCTGTGATCCTCGCGCGGCGTGGCACCGTACAGACAGATGCCCGGCCGCACCCAAGCGCCACGCGCCTGCGGGTAACGGCTCAGACCGGCAGAGTTGGCAGCGCTGAACGGCAGCCGGTACACCCGCGCCAGCTCCTTGGTGGCCGACAATTGCGCTGCACTCATGTCATCTTGGGCGCGATCGGCGCAGGCGAAGTGGCTGACCAAACCGGCCAGCGTGATCTGCGGCAGCGCCTGCAATTGTTCGATGGTGGCCGGCGCTTCTTCCACCGTCACGCCGAGCCGGTGCATGCCCGTATCGAGCTTCAACCACACCGTCACCGGCGCGCCATGCCAGGCGGCCAGCAGCGCGATCTGCCACGGCGCGTGCACCACCCAGTGCAGGTCCAGCGCCGCACCGGCGGCCAATTCGTCCGCATCGAAGAAGCCTTCCATCACCCAGATCGGTCGCTGCACCCCGGCCTCGCGCAGGGCGATGGCCTCTGCAGTCACCGCCACACCGAAGCCGTCGACGTCGGCCGCCAGTGCGGCGGCGGCGGTGGTCAGACCGTGGCCGTAGGCGTCGGCTTTGACCATCGCCAGCAAGTTGGCGTCACCGGCCCACTGCCGCGCTCGGCGCGCATTGGCGGCCAGCGCCTGCGGGCGCAATTCCAGTCGGGTGCCTCGGGTCATGTCGGTCTCCACGGCGTCAACGCCGGACAGCAAACGGCTTATTCGTCGCCGGAGTAAGCCTGGTAGTACTCGGGGGCAAGATCGTCAAAGCGGGTGAATTCACCGCGGAACGCCAACCGGGTGGTGCCGATCGGCCCGTTCCGCTGCTTGCCGATGATGATTTCGGCGATGCCTTTTTCCTGCGTGTCCTTGTTGTACACCTCGTCGCGGTACAAAAAGATGATCAAGTCAGCATCCTGCTCGATCGCCCCGGATTCACGCAGGTCCGACATCACCGGCCGTTTGTTGGGCCGCTGTTCCAGCGAGCGGTTGAGCTGGGACAGGGCAATCACCGGCACGTTTAGTTCTTTGGCGATACCTTTCAGGGAACGGGAAATTTCAGAAATTTCGTTCACCCGGTTGTCACTGCCGGGCACCTGCATCAACTGCAGGTAGTCGACCATGATCAAGCCCAGTTCACCGCCGCATTCGCGCGCAACCCGCCGCGCGCGGGCGCGCATTTCCAGCGGCGACAAGCCGCCGGTGTCGTCAATGAACAGACGTTTTTCCGACAGCATCTGGATCGCCGAACTGACCCGCGGCCAGTCATCCGGGTCGAGCTTGCCGGAGCGCACGTTCTGCTGCGGAATGCGCCCCAACGAGGACAGCATACGCATCACCAGGCTTTCGCCGGGCATCTCCATCGAGAACACCAGCACCGGCTTGTTACAGTGGATGGCGGCGTACTCGCACAGGTTCATGGCGAAGGTGGTTTTACCCATGGACGGCCGCGCCGCCACCACCACCATGTCCGCCGGCTGCAAGCCAGAGGTCATCTTGTCCAACTCTTCAAAGCCGGTGGACAAGCCGGTCACGGCGGTCTTGGTGCGGTAGAGCTCGTCAATGCGGTCAACAGTGCTTTTCAGCAGCGAACGGATATCGCGCGGGCCATTCCCCTTCTGCTGCTGTTCAGCAATTTCGAAAATCGCAGACTCGGCGGAGTCGAGAATCTCGGCACTGGTGGCCCCTTCCGGGCGAAATGCCTTGTCGGCGGTTTTCTGAGAAATCTGAATCAACTGCCGCAGGATCGAGCGCTCGCGCACGATGTCGGCGTAAGCAGCAATGTTGGCAGCACTGGGCGTGTTGCTGGACAGTTCCGACAGGTAAGCGATGCCACCGGCACTGTCGAGCTGGCCTAACTGTTCCAACGCCTGCGACACCGTCACCAAGTCGCGCGGCTGGTCCTGCTCCGCCAGCTGGCCCATCACGCGGAAGATCAGCCGGTGGTCCTTGCGGTAGAAATCCGCCTCGCTGATACGCTCGGCGGCCTGGTCCCACGCGTCATTGTTGAGCATCAGACCACCGAGGATGGCCTGCTCGGCTTCAATGGAGTTGGGCGGCACCCGCAGTGATTCGGGCAGGTGTTGATCAAGCTTGGCGGTAGCGGAATCAGTCATGGACTCGGAAGGCTCTGGCAACACAGACGCACCCAGGGCGGGTGCCGAAGTGGAGGGGATTGTCTCACCCCCCTGCCCACCCGGCAAACGTGGGCGGGGCGGCGACAACCGCCCGGCGGCCCATGACCCCCTTCCACCCGTTGAGGCGGGCTGCGACACGGAGCGGCACCTAGACTGCGCGGTCATCACCCCTTACTGGAATCCCGCTCCCATGCGCAGCCTCTCCATCCGTCTCACTTGCTCAAGCATTTTGCTCAGCGCCAGCCTGCTTACCGCTTGCGGCGGTAGCAGCTCCAGTTCTGTCCCAAACAGCGGCGATTACATCACCCATGCGGCGGCCTCGCTATCTGCGCAGCAAGCGCTGGCGCACTACCTGCTTATTCAGGACCTGCACCACAAAGTACTGTTTGCGCCTGGGATGGTGTTCAACCTGTCGCAGATGGCGCTCGACCCTGCGGATGACACCCGCTGCGTCACCGAAGGCACACAGTCCACACAACGGCTCGACACGGAACCAACTGGCTGGACCGGCGGGCCGCTGACCAACACCCGCTACCAATGGCAGGACTGCCAAGCAGTCATCATTAACCCGCAAACCGAAGAAGGCATCAAAATATCAGTCAATGGCAGCGCTGTGCTTGGTGTCGACCAGGCATCACAGTTCAATTCCGCTTTCGAACTCGGTGCGCCGGGGCAACCGGTTGAACTGCGGGCGGAGGAAATACAAGCGGCCATCGAGGGGGTGATCTACACACGCGTCAATGGCCAGGCGCTGCTCCAAGGCGGCACGGAGCTGAGGGCCTCCCAGTCGAGCGTACTGACCTCCGAGATCTACAACCGCAACCCGGGATCAGAGCGCAGTCTGCGAGAAAAAACCCAGTTCAAGCTGAGCATCACCGGCTATGGCAATGGGCCCTTTGCAGAGTTCGAGATGCAGCCTGGCAACGGTGAGATTCTGTCCGCCCGTGCTCGCGTCGGCTATGAGGCGATCTCCTACGACGGCGCTCAAGAGGTTGTGTGCCCACTGGATGGCTACGTGGACCTGATCAGCAGTCACCCGATAGTCCGCCCGCTACCGCCGCAAGGTGAAGCAACATTTTATTTGCCAAGCGGCGACGTCACCGTGTCCCAGGGCCCTAACGGGTTTGAAGTAACACTGCCGCAGCAGCCGCTTCTGGTAGTGGATGAAGATCTGCTGGCAGCCGCGCAGGAGATCGTCGACGCCTGCTCTGGCCTGGCTTCGTTCTGATACCCGGCCGGGCGCCCTCGGGCGCCCGGTCGTTCAACCCCGCGTCATCCTGACTCGCCATAGCAGCAGGCCGCCAAACAGCAGCCCTTGCCCCAGCAGCCAACCCGCCTGTGGTGCCAGCACCGACCATGGGGCCCCCATCTGATTCAAGACCAGCAACCCCTGGATGCCCGGCCGCGCCGGCACCAGATTCACCAGCGCGTCCAACCAGCCTGGCAAGCTGGTCACCGGCCATGCAAAGCCAATGGTGAACACCAGTGGCAGCGATGAGATCAGCACCAGCAGAATCGGCTGTTCTGGCGCGGTCCAGCAGTAACCCAGCATCAGCGACAGCAGCGCGGTGGTGACCAGGAACATCAGTGTGAACAGCAGCAACTGCGCCAGCGGCGCCACCGCCTGCACGCCGTTCAGAGCCAGGAAAAAGCCGAAGTAGAGGCTGGCAAACAACATGTATAGGCCGACGAACAACAGCAGCCGCGCCAGTAGCGCCGGCAGCAACGGCGTACTGACCACGCCGGCAGCGCGGCGGGCACGGTCCTTGACGGTGATGCCGCCAAGAGTGATCAGCATGGTCTGATGCAGAATCAGCACGAACACCGCCGGTAGCACGTAGTTGAGGTAACCACCGACCGCGTTGAACACCGGCTTGGCCAGCACTCGCACCGGCTGCAGCTGTGCCGCCAGCGGCGCTTGGCTGTCGCGCACCATCAAGCTGCGCAGCGCCTGAGTTTCCAGCACCAGCGTGGTGCCGGCGGTCAGCAGCCCTTCGGCCACCGTGCCATAAATCAGGAAATAGCTGGCATCACCGGCATAGGACAGGGTGGTGGGGCTGCCGCGCAGCACATCGCGCTGGAAGTGTTCGGGGATCACCAGCATGCCGTGCGCGGCCCCCGCCACCAACCGCTCGCGGGCTTCCGCCACACTGAACACCTGGTCGCTGACGCGCACCTGCGGCGTGGCATTAACGCGCCGAATCAGCGTGCGCGACAACGCCGTGCGGTCTTGGTCGATCACCACCACCGGCTGTTCGCCGGCCACATTGTGCTTGTAAGGCAGTGGATACAGCACCGCGTAGAACAAGATGCCGCCGAACAGCACCAGCATCACCGCCGAGTCGGCGCGCACCGCCTGCCATTCCGCGCACAGCAACCGCCAGAAGCTCATCGGTTCGCCTCCGGCCGCAGCCAGCGCACGCCGAGCGGCAGCACCAGCAGGAACAACGTTAGCGCCAGTAACGCCGGCGCCACCACCGCCAGCCCCGCGCCCTGATCGGCCACCGGAATCTGTACTTTCATGTAGTGGGTAGACGGCATCAGGTTGCCCCAGAAGCGCGCCAGCCCGTTCATGTCAGCACGCGGGAAGGTAACGCCCATGAAGGCAAATGCCGGCGCCAGATAGGCGGCGCATAGACTCAATGCCCGCACCACATCCTGCACCTTGCCCATGATCGCCACCGCCAGGCTTTGTACCGCCGCCTGCATCAGCACCAGCCCCAGCACCAGCCAACCCCAGTGACCTTGGCCGCGCCAGCCGAGCAGTTGATGGAACGCCCACAGCATCAGCAGCGCTTGAATAATGAGCAGCAGGCTGATCGGCCACAGCAGCCGGCCCAATGCGCGCCAGCGCTCACCACTGGCGTGCGGCCAGGGCGCCTGCTGCTGGCGCCAGTGCAGCGCCAGCAACGTGGTCATCACCACCACCAGCTGCCACATCGCCGGGGCGATGGCGGTGGCAAGGAAGTGGGCGTAACTCATGGACGGGTTGAACAGCGGCGTCATCTGCGGCCGTACCGGTGCGGCGGCAGCCACCGCGCCGAGCAAATCCTGGCCATAGGTGACCCGCAGCGTGACGCCAGCGCGGGCGGAGTACTCCGCCGCAGCTTCGCGCACCGCGGTGGCGGCCAGTTTGCCGGCCATCAGGTACTGGCTGTTGTAGAACACCACCAGCTCGGGGCTCAAGCCGCGCCGCAACTGCCGCTCAAAACCCTGCGGCAACGTCACCAGCGCCAGCACCTCGCCACGCTGCAACAGCAGCGTGCCTTCGGTCACCGAGCTGACGCCCTGCTGCGGCGCCAGCGCCGGGCTGGCGTGCAGCGCCCGCACCAGCGCACGGGTGGCGGAGCTGTGATCGTGGTCGATCACCGCCACCGGCATCTGCCGTGGCGTTCCTTCGGCAAAGATCGTGGCCAGCAGTACCAGCAGCACCGGCATCAGCCACAGCGCCAACACCCGCAGCCAGCGCGAGGCGCGCAGCGCCTGCCAGCCGTCCAATTCAGGGCGCAAGATCCAGCACCACGCTCATGCCCGGCCGCAGCCCTTCCACCTGCTCACGCGGACGCAACTCCACCTCGAAGGTGCGCAAGTCAAAGTCCTGCCCCGGCGCCGTGGCACGCCAAGTGGCGTAATCGCCCATCGCCGAAACATGGCTGACCACAAACGGCACCGAGGCTTTCAGTGCCGGCACCTGCAGCGTCAACTCGCGCCCCTCTGGGAACGCAGACAGCAGGTCCTCACGCACGTTGAACAGCGCCCAGGCGTCGCGGTAATCCACCAACATCACCACTGGAAATCCTTGCGGCACCAGCTCGCCGGGCTGCAGCAACACATCGCTGACCACGCCGCCGCGATGGGCCTTGATACGGGTGTCGTCGAGCAGATTGCGCACCTCTTCGCGCAGACTATCGGTGGCCTGCTGACTGGCGTGACTGGCATCGCGCGCTTCATCGCGGGCGCCGGCCAGTGCCAACTTGTGGATTTCGTGGGCGGTTTCTTCGGTGCGCAACGCCACTTGGTACAGGGTCCAGGTCTCATCGCGGCTTTGGCCGGATACCAGGCCTTCATCCGCCAGCGCCCGCACCCGCTCCCAGCTCTTGGCCGCCAGTTCGCGGGCCGACTGCGCCTTCTCCCATTCGCTGCGGGTGGCCGCCACGCGCTCGTCGCGCGTACCGCCCTCCAGCGCCTGCACCAGCGATTGGGCGATGCGGTCGATGGCATCCACCTGCACCAGCTTGGCTTCCAGTTCCGGGCTGTCGATACGGAACAGCTCTGCGCCGGCTTCCACGGTATCGCCACGGCGCACATGCACTTCGCCGAGCCGGCCGGGCACCTTCGACGACACCAGATATTGCTGCGCTTCAACCTGCCCCTGCAGGCGCACCGGCCCCGGCCGGTAGCTCCACCACAGCGCCACCAGGATGGCAGCAATCACCAGCAGCGCCGCTGCCACTTTGAAATTGCGCGCGCTCATAGCACCGGCTCCCCTTCACGCATGAATTCAAAAAACAGGTCTTGGCGCCCGGCCAGCGTCAGCAATTCCGACAGCGCCAGCACATAGCGGGTCGCCGCCAGCTGCTGGCGAGTACGGGCGGCGGTCACCGCATTTTGGGCGTCAAGCACGTCGATGCTGCGCGACAACCCTTCGGCAAATGCACGCTGCTGCAGATGCAGCGCCTCCTCGGCCAGCCCAATGCTGTGGGCCAGGCTGTCGAACTGCGACAGCGCTTGAGTCACCTCGTTGTGCTGGCGCTCCAGCAGCACCGCCAGCTTGCGGCGGGTGGCGTTGTACAGGTGGCCGGCTTCGTCCACCGCCGCATCGGCGGCTTGGGTGGTATGACGGCGGCCGCTGCGGTCCAGCAGTGGCATGCGCACGCCGAGGCCGACATACCAATCCGGCGTCAGCTCCTTGGCGAAGTCATTGTTCTGGTACACCTGATGGCTGCCGTAAAGGAACACGTTGGGGTGGTATTGGCCACGGCTGGCACGCGCCAAGGTTTGTGCCTGGCCACGCTTGGCCGCCAGCACTGCCAACGCGGGATGATCGTCGAGCCCAGCGAGCAACTGCGCCAGCGGCGGCACATCTCGATGGATGAACAAGGGCGACACCGGCTCGACGATGCCGTCCTCATGCACCATCGAGCGCAGCGCCACCAGCACGTTGTCGCGCTTCTGAGCGGCGCTGCGAGCATTGAGGGCGGCCTCTTCGTAGGCCACCTCGATCGCCATGCGCTCCAGCGGCGCCAACTGTTGCTGGGCCTCGCGGGCACGGGCAGCGCGGGCATGTTCATCGAGGGTATTGGCGGTGGTATCGAGGGTATCAGTGACACGGTCGGCGGACACCGCGCCGTAGTAAGCAGCCACCAACGACACGAAGCGCAGCCGCTGCATCTCCGCCAACAGCGCCCGGGCTTCCTCCTGCCCCAACCGCGCCAGCTCACCGGCGGCTTTGATCTTGCCACCGGTGTACAGCGGCCACAGCGCCACCAGCGAAGAACGCACCACATTGCGCCGCGTCACCGGGGTCACAAACCAGTCTTCGCCGCCGACGTAGTTGACCAGCGCCTGACCCACCGGGGTGTCGGCCAGTCGCTGCAGCGGATCCAGCGCCAGCGCGTCCAGTTCCACCGGGTGTTCAAGGTGAGTCACCGAACCAACCAGGTCGATTTGCGGCAGCAACAACGACACGTGGGCATCGACCATGCTGGCGGCGCGCTGCTGGGCCGCAGCGCCGGCCGCCAGTTGCTCATCCTCGGCCAGCAACCGCTGCCAGGCGTCCTCCATCGACAGCGGCGCTGCCGTGGCACCGACAGCCCAGCCCAAGCACATCACCGCCCACCATCGCTTCATGCTTCCGTCCCCCACGGCTGGTGTCCTTTGCAAGGTCACGATTGTACCCCATGCGCTGCGCCGGCCAAGGCGCGCTCTGAACGTCGCCGACGCAAAAAAAAGGCGGCCCGCAGGCCGCCTTTTTTAGTTGCTGAGCTTGAGCATCAAGCTTCAGCGACCACCGCCAGTTTCACGGTGGTCAGTACTTCAGCGTGCAGCTGCAGGGTGATGTCGTACTCACCGGTGGAGCGCAGTGCGCCCTCAGGCAGCTTCACTTCTGCACGGTTCACTTCAATGCCCAGCTGAGCAGTGATGGCGTCCGCGATGTCGCGGGTGCCGATGGAACCGAACAGCTTGCCTTCGTCACCGGCTTTGGCACCCAGGGTAACTTGGGCGTCAGCCAGCTTCTCGGCACGCGCTTGGCACGCGGCCAGGTTTTCTTCAGCCTGCTTCTGCAGTTCAGCGCGACGCTCTTCTACCACCGCCAGGTTTTCCTTGGTGGCCGGCAGCGCTTTGCCTTGCGGAATCAGGTAGTTGCGGCCGAAACCAGCGCGCACGTCAACGACGGCACCGAGTTCGCCCAGATTCTTGATCTTGTCGAGCAGAATGACTTGCATGATCGCTTACCTCTCGTCTCGATCAGTTATCGTGAGCGTCGCTGTACGGCAGCAGCGCCAGATAACGAGCTTGTTTGATGGCCTGAGCCAGCTGGCGCTGGTAGCGCGCGCTGGTACCGGTGATCCGGCTCGGGACGATCTTGCCGGTTTCAGTGATGTAGGCCTTCAGGGTGTCCAGATCTTTGTAATCGATCCGGGTTACACCTTCCGCGGTGAAGCGGCAGAATTTACGGCGGCGGAAAAAACGTGCCATGGGTCAATCTCCTAAGAATGCTTCAGTCAAGGCAATCAAGCTGCTGGACGTGCAATTGCAGGCGGTCACGGCTTTCACCCCGGGCACCGGCGCGGGCCAAGAAGCCCGTCGCGCGGAGCGCGTCCCCCTGACGCAGGCTTTCGCTCTGGCGGGTCAGGGGTTCCCCAGTGAGAATCAGCGCCAATCGGGCGGTGACTTCACGGGGCAGTCCGGACTCCAGTTGCCGGGAGCGATGTTCGATCCAGATTCTGCGGATCGGCACCCCGGCGGGGGTCATACGGACTGCTTCTAGAGTGTCTACAAAGCCGCTCAGCGTGCAGTGATTATGCACGTGACTCAGCGGTTGATTCCTCACGGCTGTCATTGGACTTCGCCAGCGGCGACGGCTCGGTGATCGCTTCGTCGCGACGCAGAATGGCGTTGCGGATCACGGCGTCGTTGAAGCGGAAGGTGTTCTCCAGCTCCTGCAGCGTGTCACCGTCGCATTCGATGTTCATGAGCACGTAGTGGGCTTTGTGGATCTTGTTGATCGGGTAAGCCAGTTGGCGGCGGCCCCAGTCTTCCAAGCGGTGAACAGCACCGCCCGCTTCCTTGATCATCGCGCTGTAGCGCTCGACCATGGCCGGCACCTGTTCGCTCTGGTCCGGGTGCACCAGAAACACGATTTCGTAGTGACGCATTGTTGCTCCTTACGGATTGGGAAGCCTCCCGCACAGCGCGGTGAGGCAAGGAGTCCCCGGGCCTCAGGCACGGGAAGGGCGGCGATTCTATCCGCTTATGCGGTTTTTCTCAACGGGTCATTGCCCCAGCGCCGGCGCCGGCCCTATGCTTGCCCGATCTTCACCGCACCGGCCCTAGAGCCGATTGCTTCATAACAAGAACGGGAAGAACACCATGACGATTCGGTTGTGGACGCTGTTGGCGGCATTGGTGGCATCACCAGCGCTGGCCGGGGACACCAGCGTCACCGGGACTAGCGCTGAGGCGCCCCTGAAGCCCTTGCGCAGCTGTGACTTGGCGCGCCAACAGGTACGCGACCTGCCGACACCGGCGGCCGCCGAAACCACCCAGATTCCGCTAACGCTGGATGACGCGCACCGCCACAGCCGTGAACCCGAGCAAGCGCGCCGGCCGCTGCCCAGTGAAGCACCGCGCCAGCCGGTGAACATCTACTATTCCACCGGCGCCGACAGCGCCTGTGTCAACGGCCGCTGCTGAACGTCAACGCCGGTCCAGGAACTGTCCCGGCGACACCCCAGTGACGCGGCGGAAACGGTAGACGAAGGCACTCACTGACTCGTAACCCAACTCCGCCGCCACCTGCTTAACGCTGTCACCGGACGCCAGCAACTGCACTGCCCGCATGATGCGCAGCTGGCGCTGCCAAGGCGTGAAACTGGTACCAGTGTGAGCACTGATCAGCCGCTGCAGGGTGCGCTCGCTCATCGCCAAGGCGTAGGCCCACTGTTTCAGACTACGTCGCACCGCCGGCCCTTCCAGCATCGCTTCCGCCATGCGCCGCAGACGCGGCTCCTCTGGTAATGGCACGTGGTAATCCTGCGGCGCCAGCAACCCCAACTCCGTTAACAGCAGCTGTTCCAATTGCGCGCGGTGAGCAGCGTCGGCGCAGCCCTGGTCGAGCCGCACCACCAGCTCCTGCACCAGCGGCGTCAGCAATAAAGTGCAGCAGCGCGCCGGCATCGGCGCGCGCTCCGGGGCAATGAACACATACACCATGCGCGCCTCGCCAGAGGCACGGTTACTGTGCCAAACGCCGCCGGGAATCCACACCGCGCTGCGTGGCGGCACTGTCCACAGCCCGGTGCGGGTGTGGCACAGCACGCTGCCGGACAACGCCATGATCAACTGCCCCTTGCGATGACGGTGCCAGGGCACCTCGTCCACGTCCGGACCGACCTCTGCCGCCAGTGTCAGCACCGGATCCGGCAGGTCATCGGGGTCAAAGTCGTGGCGACGGGGCAGCTGCATGGGGCGATGTCGTGAATTAGATAGATGTTGGCATCTTATCGACTTCATGACGCTCTGTCTTTTCTCTACAGTGGTCCCCTTGCGCACTCCCGCCACCGCCTGAGAGGACCTGATGCTGTCACTACGCCGGCTCGACCACCCTTCCTGGATGATCCTGGGCATCCTGCTGATCGCCGCCAACCTGCGCGCGCCGGTCACCGGCATTGCGCCGCTGGTCACTATGATCCAAGACAGCCTTGGCCTGTCCGCCGCCGCCGCCGGCCTACTGACCTCATCACCGCTGGCGGTGTTTGCCGTGGTGTCGCTGCTGGCCTCACGGGTGGCGCAGCGCTTCGGACTGGAGCGCGCGCTGATGTATGCGCTGTGGGCGCTGGTGATCGGCATTGCGCTGCGCTCGCTGCCGTCGGTAACGCTGCTGTTCGGCGGCAACCTGCTGGCGGCAGTGGGCATCGCGCTCGGCAACGTGCTGCTGCCGAGCCTGATCAAACGCGACTTCCCGCACCAGATTGTCACCCTCACCGGCTGGTACGCGCTGACCATGGGCTTGGCCGCCGGCCTGACCTCGGCGGTGGCGGTGCCGCTGGCGCACTTGCCAGGGCTGGACTGGCGCCATGCACTGGCGGTGACCGGCATTGTCGCCACCCTCAGTGCGCTGGTGTGGTTCCCGCAGAGCCGCCGCCCGCGCCCCGCTGCCCCCACCGCCAGCAGCGCCAAACCGGTATCGCTGTGGCGCTCGGCGCTGGCGTGGCAGGTAACGCTGTTCCTGGGGCTGAACTCGTTGATGTACTACATCGTCATCAGTTGGTTGCCCGCGATCATGCAAGGCAGTGGCTTCACCGCCACCGCCGCCGGCAACGCCCACGGCCTGATGCAACTGGCCTCCGCACTGGCTGGCCCGGCGGTGGTGCCGTTGATGCGTTACTTCAAGGACCAGCGCATTCCGGTGGTCATCCTCACGTCCTGCAACGTCATCGGCTTGCTCGGTCTGTGGCTGTGGCCGCAAACCGCTCTGGTATCCAGCGCGCTGGTGGGCTTCGGCGCCGGCGCGGTACTGGTGATGGCGCTGGCATTTGTCGGCATGCGCGTCTCGACCCCGGCTCAGGCCGCCGGCCTGTCCGGCATGGCGCAATGCGTGGGCTACCTGATGGCGGCGTTCGGCCCGACCTTCACCGGCAAACTGTATGACTGGCAAGGCAGCTGGCACAGCACGCTGGTGCTGTGTGTGGTACTGACGCTACTGATGGGCACGGCGGGCGTGCTGGCGGCGCGCGACCGCAAGGTGGATGACCGGAACTGAACGGCGGCGCAGGGCAAGGGCCTTCGGCTGCGCCCAGACAGCAGGCTTTGCGTCAGCACCGCCGGGGCAGCGGCACCACACAGGGGCGAGACGTCGCCGTCGCTTCAACGCCGTGCACTGCGCTCGCTTCTGACTGAACCCCGAAAACAATACGGCCCGCTTGGTGCGGGCCGTATGGCGTTTCAGCGGTTGGCGAGCCGGGGCGCCGCCAGGTGGTAGAGCACCACCGCCGAGGCCACCGACACGTTGAGACTTTCCACTGTGCCCACCATCGGGATTTCCAACAGGTAGTCACAGTGTTCGCGGGTGAGCCGGCGCATGCCGTCTCCCTCGGCGCCCATCACCACCGCCAGCGGTACATCCGCCACGAACTCATGCAGCGACTGCGATTGCTCGGAGCGGCCGGTGCCGGCGATCCACAACCCCGCTTCCTTAAGCTGCGCCAACGTGCGCGACAAATTATTGATCTCGAAGTACGGCACCGTTTCCGCCGCACCCACAGCGCTGCGGCAGGCCACCGGCGTCAGCCCGCAAGCGTTGCGGCGCGGCACCACCACCGCATCTACCCCCACCGCGTCGGCGGTCCGCAGGCAGGCACCGAGGTTGTGCGGATCAGTGACGCCATCCAGTACCAGCACCAGCGGCGTGCCACCGCGCTGTTCCAGATGCCGCAGCAGGCCGACTTCGTCGCCCGGCACCCGTGGCCGGGCACGCACCGCCACGCCCTGGTGCTGCGGGCCGGCATGCTTGTCGAGCGTATCGCGACCGACCCGCTGCGGCCGCAGGCCGAATGCTTCAGCCGCACCGCGCACTTGCGCCAACCGTTCTTCACCGCGCTCATCGCGGCTTTCTTGCACGTACATTTCCAGCACCGCCTCGGGACGGTGACGGAGGATGCTTTCCACCGCGTGCAGACCGGAAAACCACACAGGCTTCATTGATAGCGCTCCTCAACCACGATCGCCGGACGGCGGTGTCTTGCTACGGCTGCGCTTGGCGGCCGGTTTGCGAGCGGGCTTGGCGGCGGCCTTGGCGGGCGCCTTGCCGGGCGCGCTGCCGTTGCGGGCCGGCTTGGCGCGGCCAGCGGCGGGCTTTTTCTTGCGTGCCGCGCCTGCCGGCGGTGTGGTGGCATGCTGCGGCTGGGTGCTCCACTCGTCGCTGTCACCGCTGCGAGCGCGGCTGCGGCGTGCGGCCTGCCCTTCGAACGGCGCCCCCTCACCACCCTGCCCAGCCTTACTGCGACTGCGCGTGCCGCCGCGGGCGGGAATATCGCCGCTACGCAGCGAGTCACGCACGCTGGGCTTCTTACGCGCACCGCGTGGCTTGGGCGCATCCACCAACAGCAGGTCGATCTTGCGGTCTTCCGTGTGCACCGCGGCGATCTGTACCCGCACGCTATCGCCGAGGCGGTAGCGACGGCCGGAGGATTCGCCCACCAGCTGATGGCGCTTGTCGTCGTAGCGGTAGTAATCGCTATCCAGCGTCGCCACGTGTACCAAGCCGTCCACGTACAGGTCGTTGATCTGCACGAACAGCCCAAAACTGGTGACGCCGCTGATTACACCTTCAAATTCCTCGCCCAAGTGCTGCTCCATGTACTGGCACTTGAGCCACTGCACCACATCGCGGGCAGCGTCATCGGCGCGGCGCTCGGTCATGGAGCAGTGCTCACCCAGCACCGTCATGGCGGCAGTGTCGTAGGGCAGCGCTTCCGGGCGCTTGAGCTTGGGCAGCTTGCCGGGGTTGGTGACCGGAGCACCGCTGTCACCGTTGCGGATCAGGTAGCGCAGCGCGCGGTGCACCAACAGATCCGGATAGCGACGGATCGGCGAAGTGAAGTGGGCATAGGCGCCGTAGGCAAGGCCGAAGTGGCCTTTGTTCTCGGCGGCATAGCGGGCCTGGGTCAGCGAGCGCAGCATCACGGTTTGGATCAGCACCCGGTCCGGGCGATCGCCAATCTGATCGTTGAGCGCCTGGAACACCGCCGGCTTGGCATCGCCGTCTTTTTCTGACCATTTCAGCGTCAGTCCCAGCGGCGCCACAAAGTCACGCAACGCCATCAGTTTTTCTGGCTTCGGCGGCTCGTGGTTGCGGTACAGACCCGGCAACTCGGCATCCTGCAACGCCTTGGCAGCGCAGATGTTGGCCGCCAGCATTGCCTCTTCGATCATCATG
Organism: Alcanivorax sp. REN37; assembly: GCF_041102775.1. Classification (NCBI taxonomy): domain Bacteria; kingdom Pseudomonadati; phylum Pseudomonadota; class Gammaproteobacteria; order Oceanospirillales; family Alcanivoracaceae; genus Isoalcanivorax; species Isoalcanivorax beigongshangi. Next base: position 573,584 of record NZ_JBGCUO010000001.1, on the reverse strand, counting down.
TGGGCGCTGTTGCGCTCCGCCGGCACGATGGCACTGATCTTCTTCTGGTCGTCGTAGAGGATGCGGGTTTCCACCGTCTCAAAATCGATCGCCCCGCGTGCTTCGCGGCGCGTGCGCAGCGCCTGGAACAGCTTCTGGTAGGCGGTCAACATGCGCTTGAGCGGACGATCGAGACTGGCGTCAACGGCCTGGCCTTCCTCGCTGTCTGGCCGCTCCAGCCAATTCCCGACCTCGGTGTAGGTGAGGCGGCGGTGGGAACGCATCACGCCCTCACCGAACGCAAAGCGCGTGATGCGGCCACCGGCCGACACCTGCATGTCGCAGAACAGGCACAGCCGGTCCACGTCCGGATTCAGCGAGCACAGACCGTTGGACAGTTTCTCCGGCAGCATCGGCACCACCCGGTTGGGGAAGTACACCGAGGTGCCGCGGCGGTGGGCCTCGCGATCCAGCTCATCACCGGGGGTGACGTAATGGGATACGTCAGCGATCGCCACCACCAGCCGCCAGCCGCGACTGAGCAAGCGCCGCTCAACAAAGATAGCGTCATCGAAGTCGCGCGCGTCTTCGCCGTCGATGGTGACCAACGGCAGGTCACGCAGGTCGACACGGCCTTTCCATTCGGCCGGGCTGACAGTGTCGGCAAAGGCGGCCGCCGCTGCCTGCACCGCGTCTGGCCAAATATAGGGAATTTCGTGGCTGCGCAGCGCCACGTCGACTTCCATGCCCGGCTGGTCTTCAGCGGCGATGATCTCCACCAGCCGCACCACTAGCCGCGGCTCGCGCGGGCTCGGGTAATGGAGGATTTCGGCGCGCACATGGTCGCCATCCGCCGGCTCTAGTCCATTGAGGTCGCTGACCAGCACTTCCAGGGTGATGCGGCGATTGCTCGGCTCAATGCGCGGACCGGCCGGGCCACGCTTGAAGCGGCCCACCACATCGGTGCTCGCGCGCTCGATAATCTTGGCCACCCGCGCTTCTTGCTTGCCGAAGCGGTTGCGGCCTTCAACGCTGACTAGCACCCGGTCACCGTCCATTGCCAGCGTCATCTGGCGCGGCGACAGGAATAGGTCTTCCTCACTGGGTTCGTCGGTGATCACGAAGCCGAAGCCGTCGCGATGGCCTTGCACGCGCCCGGCGATCAACGCCATGCGCTCGATTGGGCCGTACTGGCCGCGGCGGTTCTCCACCAACTGGCCGTCGCGCAGCATCGCCTTGAGGCGACGGCGCAAGGCTTCGCGGTCGGTGTCGTCATCAATGCCCAGCTGCTGTTCCAGCTCCGGGCGGGCGAGCGGTTGTCCGTGGTCGTTGAGGACCTGCAGGATCAGCTCGCGGCTGGCGACCGGCCGCTCGTACTGCGCTGCCTCACGGTCAGCGTAGGGGTCACGGTAGCGCCTGTTTTTTTTGCTCATAAATGATTGGTTGTCCTGAAAAGAAGGGCCGGGTGCACCGTCTGGGGGGCGGTCCCGGCGCGAAAGGTCACGACATAGTGGGGCCTGCCACTATCCCACGCAACCAGCGTGGCAAACCGATGACGTTTTTTTGCAGGAAGTATTTGACAAGTCCTGCGGATGTACTAGAATGCGCGCTCTTTCCAACGAACGCCCCTTACCGGGTGAACGAAAGAAAGACGCCGAGGTGGTGAAATTGGTAGACACGCTAGCTTCAGGTGTTAGTGCTCGAAAGGGCATGGAGGTTCAAGTCCTCTCCTCGGCACCAATTCCAACGGACTCCCAGTGAGGCCGTAGCAAAAACCGCAATCTGCTGCACAGCGATTGCGGTTTTTTTATGCCTGCCATTCGGCCAGCGGCCCTGCCCGTTGGCGCCCCGGCACCAGCACCCTACAATGCCGCCCCATACTCATGACAATCATTTGCCCGCCGTGGTGCGTGCTGCCAACCCAGGAGCGCCTGTGACCGATCACAAGATTCTGCTCAGCGAAGCCGAAATCCCGACCCATTGGTACAACGTCATTCCGGACATGCCGAATCCGCCGGCGCCGTATTTGGGCCCGGACGGTCAGCCGGTCACCCCGGAGGCGCTGTCGGCGATCTTCCCGCCGGCGATCATCGAGCAGGAAATGACCCAGGAACGCTGGATCAAGATCCCCGATCCGGTGCGTGAGATTCTGCGCCAATGGCGGCCGGCGCCGATGTTCCGCGCGCTGCAGCTGGAAAAGATGCTCGGCACCCCAGCCAAGATTTACTACAAGTACGAAGGCGTCAGCGCCGCCGGCTCACACAAGCTGAACTCTGCCGTGGCGCAGGCGTACTACAACCAGCAAGCCGGCATTAAACGACTGACCACCGAAACCGGCGCCGGCCAATGGGGGTCCTCACTGTCACTGGCGGGCAGCATGTTCGGCATCGACGTGCGCGTGTACATGGTGAAGGTGAGCTACGAACAGAAGCCGTTCCGCCGTTCGATGATGGAAACCTGGGGCGGCGAGGTGATCCCCAGCCCGTCGCCGTTTACCGACGCCGGGCGCGCGGTGCTGGAAGCGGATCCGGACAACCGCGGCTCCCTCGGCACCGCCATTTCCGAAGCGGTGGAAGAAGCGGCCTCTCGCAGCGACACCAACTATGCGCTGGGCTCGGTGCTCAACCACGTGCTACTGCACCAGACCGTGATCGGGCTGGAGTCCAAAGCTCAGCTGGCCAAGGTCGGCGACTACCCGGATGTGATCTTCGCGCCCTGCGGCGGCGGCTCCAACGTCGGCGGCATGATGTTCCCGTTCCTGGCTGATAAAGCTGCCGGCAAGGACATCCGCTTGGTGGCGGTGGAGCCGACCTCCTGCCCGACACTGACCAAGGGCCATTACGCCTACGACTTCGGTGACGTGGCCGGCCTGACGCCACTGATGAAGATGTTCACCCTTGGCCACAACTTCATGCCGCCGGGCATCCACGCCGGCGGCCTGCGTTACCACGGCGACTCGGCGTTGGTGTCGCAGCTCTACCACGAGGGCGTGCTGGAAGCGATCGCGGTACCGCAGTTGGCCACCTTCGAGGCCGGCGTTCTGTTCTCCCGCGCGCAGGGCATCATCCCGGCCCCGGAAGCCTGCCACGCCATCCGCGCCGCCATCGATGAAGCACTGCGCTGCAAGGAAACCGGCGAAGCCAAGACCATCCTGTTCACGCTGTCCGGGCATGGCCACTTCGACATGGCGTCCTACGACCAGTACCTGGCCGGCAAGCTGGAAGACTACGAGTACCCGGACGACGCATTGGCCGAAGCACTCAAGCAACTGCCCAAGGTCTGATCGCTTGACCTTGCCCCGGCGGGAAGGTGTAGCGTTCTGCTCATCTTCTCAGCCGGGAGTTTCCCCATGCTCACCCTGACCATTCCGTCCATGTCCTGCGACGGCTGCGTGCGCAGCATCACCGCCGCCATCACCCAGCTCGACGCCACCGCCCAGGTGGATGCCAACCTGGCACGCAAGCAGATCCAGCTGACCACCCGCGCCAGTGCCGCCGAGGTGCGTGACGCCTTAGCCGCTGCTGGCTATCCCGTGGAGTAACGCCGATGAAACGCGTCGCTCTCCTGCTGGGCCTGTCCCTGTCTGCGCCAGTACTGGCCGAGCCAGGCCCCACCATCCAGTTGTACAAAGACCCGTCCTGCGGTTGCTGCGAAGGCTGGGCCGATCACATGCGCGCCGCCGGCTACCGAGTCAATACCGAGATCGTCGCCGACATGGGCCGCGTGAAACGCCACTACGGCGTACCGGCCCATGGCCAGTCCTGCCATACCGCGCTAGTGGACGGCTATGTACTGGAAGGCCACGTGCCGGCGCACGCGGTGAACCAACTGCTGGCAGAGCAGCCGCCGGTGCAGGGCCTGACCGTGCCCGGCATGCCGATCGGCTCACCGGGCATGGAAGTGCCGGGGCGCGCCGACGACCTGTATGCGGTGGTGCCGTTCAAGGACGGCAAGTTGCTCGGCGGCGGCCAGCGCTACCAGGGCAGCCGTCCCAGCGAGCGCTGAGACCGGTACCGGTGGCGGCCCGCCCCGCCACCGACTTCACCACCAAGACACCGGCCAGCGCCGGCCAGCACCGAGGTTGTTAATTAGCAGGGCGATCACCACTAGCATCACGGCCCCGGCCAGCACCGGCGCCAGCAGGAATGAATAGTCGCTGACGCCGGCCATCATGATCACCAACGGATTGGCGCCGGCCGGCGGGTGCACCACCTGCGCCAGTTGCATCAAGGCAATCGCCACCCCTACCGCCAGCGCCATGGCCCAGGGGCTGGCGCCCAGCCACTGCAGCATCAGCAACCCCACCAGCGCCGCAATCAGGTGCCCGCCGATCACATTGCGCGGCTGCGCCAGCGGCGCCGCCGGTGCGGCGAACAACAGTACACAGGTGGCCCCGAACGGCGCCATCAACAATGGGATGCCGGCGCTGTCCGTCAGCCACGCCACCGCACCGATGCCCGCCATGCCGCCCACCAACCCTGTCACCACCTGCTGCAGCGCCGGCCGCTGCTGCGTTGCGCCGCTCATTTTCCTGCTCATGCGATTCCCCATCGGGCTATGCTGTACCGATCGGTCTGAACAGTGCCAGATATGTACCGATCTGTACAATCAACCTTTAAGATTGAACGGACGAATTCAATAGGAATCTACAATGAGCAAGCGCAACGACATCCTCGACACCGCCCTGCTGCTGTTCAACCGCCATGGCTACCAAGCAGTGGGCGTCGACCTGATCCGCGACCGCGCCCAGGTCTCGAAGATGACGCTGTATAAGTACTTCCCCACCAAAGACGTACTGATTGAGGCGGTGCTGGCGTTGCGCCATCAACGCTTTACTGCTTCGCTGTGCGCCTGCGTGGAGGGCACGCCCAATGCCGGTGAACAACTCCAGCGACTACTGGCTTGGCATCGGCGCTGGTTTGCGTCCGCCGAATTCCACGGCTGCATGTTCATCAAGGCCGCCAACGAATTTGGCGATGCGGAGGAGCTGCTGGAGCTGTCGCGGCAGCACAAGCAGTGGCTGCGGAATTACCTGTCAGGGATCTTCAGCGCCATGGGTCGCACGGACGCTGTACAGGCTGCGGCCTGTACCCAAGCGCTGTTGGACGGCGCCTTAATCGACGCCACCCTTTATCGGGAACAAGCCCACGCCGAGGCTCTCTGGCAAGGGCTGTACCGCTGGCTGGCACTGCCGCCACCCGCCCCGGACACCGAAGCCTGCGGCGCCGACGATTTCCTCGCCTGAACCGTCAACGCCCGTGCACCGAGTGGCTGCCTGGCACGTGCTGACCCGCGACCGTCACCTCGGCACTGGCCTGCGACAACTCCTGCAGGATGCCGCAGTCTTCCGCGCGGTCTACGACCGAGCAGCGAGCACGCAACTGGCGCAGCTGGGCCGCCAACTGGCTCAACTCGCGCACGCGGTCTTCCACGTGGCGAATGTGCTCGTCGATCACTTGGTTCACAGCATCGCAGCCCTGCTCCGGGCGGTCGCGCAGGGCCAGCAGCGCGCGCACCTCATCCAAGGACATATCCAGCGCCCGGCACTGGCGGATGAAGTGCAAACGGCCTTCATGCTCGGCTTGGTAGCTGCGGTAATTACCTTCCGTGCGCGGCGGCAGCGGCAGCAAGCCCTGCTTTTCGTAATAGCGGATGGTCTCCACCGCCGTGCCGGTGCGGCGTGCTAACTCTCCGATGCGCATAAGCAACTCCTGCGGTTGACTCTGTAGTGACTACAGACTTTTCAATGGGCACATTACGCCCGAAGCTGGAGTCTGTCATGTCCCACGCCCCCCACTGCTGTGACCACAGCACACACCCGGCCACCACTGCGGCCGCACCATTAGCGACGGCGCCGGCGGCCGGACAGGTGCGCTCGGTGCTGCACATCGCGCAAATGGACTGCCCCACCGAGGAACGTTTGCTGCGTGATGCGCTGGGGCCGCGCGCGGACGTCAGCGCGTTGTCGTTCAACCTGATGCAGCGGCGGTTGACGGTGGACCACAGCCCCGGCGCCCTGCCGGCGCTCGTGGAGGCGGTGGCAGCGCTCGGCATGCAAGCGCTCACCGAGGGGAGTGACGCGGCACCCACCGCCAGCGGCCCCGACCGCACCCGCATGGTGCTCGCCGGCGTGGCCGCCCTGGCCTCCGAGCTGACTCATCTGTGGCTGGCCAGTGACTGGCCGAGCTTGGCGCTGGCACTGCTGAGCCTGGTGCTGGTCGGCCCGACGGTGTTCAAAAAAGGCTGGATCGCGATTCGCCATGGCCAGCTCAACATCAACGCACTGATGTCGATCGCGGTCACCGGCGCGCTGCTGATCGGCCAGTGGCCGGAAGCGGCGATGGTGATGTTCCTGTTCGCGCTTGCCGAAGCCATCGAAGCGCGCTCGCTGGACCGCGCCCGTGACGCCGTAACGTCATTGATGGCGATGGCCCCGGAGCAGGTGCAGGTGGCCGATGGCCAAGGCGACTGGCGCAGCGTAGCGGCGGCGCAGGTGCCGGTGGGCAGCTTGGTGCGCCTGGCTCCGGGAGAGCGGGTGGCGCTGGACGGCGAGGTGGTCCTCGGCCAGTCGTCACTGAACCAAGCGCCAATCACTGGCGAAAGCGTCCCGGTAGAAAAAAGCCCCGGCAGTCCGCTCTATGCTGGCAGCCTCAACCTGCAGGGCGAACTGACCTATCGCACCACCGCTGCGGCCAACGACAGCACACTGGCGCGCATCATCCACCGAGTCGAGGAAGCGCAGGCCAGCCAGGCGCCGACCCAGCGTTTCATTGACCGCTTCGCGCGTTGGTATACCCCGGCCGCAGTGCTGGTGGCGGTGCTGATGGCAGTGGTGCCGCCGCTGTTGCTCGGCACCCCGTGGCTGGAGGCGCTCTACAACGCACTGGTGATCTTGGTCATCGCCTGCCCCTGTGCACTGGTGATTTCGACGCCGGTGGCGGTAGTGAGCGCCCTTACCCGCGCTGCGCGCAGCGGCATCCTGATCAAAGGCGGCGTCTATCTGGAGCAGGGCCGGCAGCTGCAAGTGCTGGCGCTCGACAAAACCGGCACGCTGACCGAAGGCAAACCGACCCTGCAGCAGGTGCTGGTGGTGGCCGGCGAGCAACCGCAAGCCGAACGCGCCGCGCTGAGTCTAGCGGCGCGCTCCGACCACCCGGTATCCAGAGCCTTGGCAGAAGGATTGGCGACGCGCCAGCAAGCGGCGCCGATGGAACAGTTCGAGGCCCTGCTCGGCCGCGGCAGCCGTGGCCTGCTGGACGGCCGCCCGTTGTGGCTCGGCAACGCCCGCCTGATGCGCGAGCTGGGGGTGTCACTGGCCAGCATTGATGCCCAACGCCAAGCGCTGGAGGCCACCGGTCAAACCGTGGTGATGCTGGCGGACGCCGATCAGGTGCTGGCGCTGTTCGCTGTCGCCGACCGCCTGCGCCCGGACACCGTGGCGGCGCTCACCGACCTGCACCGTCTGGGCGTGCGCACGGTGATGCTGAGCGGCGACAACCAAGCCGTCGCCGACCACATTGCCGCGCAAGCCGGCATCGACGAAGCCCGCGGCGAGCTGCTGCCGGAGGACAAACTCGATGCCGTGCGTGCGCTGCAACAGCAAGCAGTAGTGGGCATGGTCGGCGACGGCATCAACGATGCGCCGGCGCTGGCACAGGCGGAAATCGGCTTTGCCATGGGTGCCGTGGGCACCGACACCGCCATCGACACCGCCGACGTGGCGCTGATGGACGATGATCTGCGCAAAATCCCGGCCTTCATCCGGCTGTCACAGGCCACGCGCCGCGTCCTGCTGCAGAACATCAGCGTGGCACTGGGCCTGAAGGTGGTGTTCCTAGCACTGGCGCTGGGCGGCTTGGCCACCATGTGGATGGCGGTGGTGGCCGATGTCGGTGCCAGCCTGCTGGTGGTGTTCAACAGCCTGCGCCTGCTGCGCGCGCGTCAGTGACTGGACCACCCGCTGGGTGCCTGCGGGCACCGGGCGGGGCTTGGGACGCCGCTTCAGCGGCACCGCCAGCTACGGCGGTTGCGGCAGCGCCGACACGGTACTGGCTCCTGCACCGGGGCTAGAACCGGATTGGGCGGCGGCGCGAACCAGCCCAGCCTGATTTCAGTCCGAGCTTGAATTCCCAGCTAGGCCGAGGCTCAGGCCCAGACCGAAGTCCAAGCCCAAGTCCGAGCCTAGGCTCGGGTCTGGGTCTGGGTCTGGGTCTGGGTCTGGGTCTGGGTCTGGGTGGTGCAAGTGTTGTTTCGGTTTAGGCAAATCACAGTGCCCATCGACGCGTTTTTCACACTTTTTGCCGCAACCTTAAGTAACCGGGGCATGCTATCGGCACCCGTGTCCGTCGCTGCGGGCGCAGGCCGCTGTGGTTGCTCCGGCACCGGCCAGCGCCGTGGTCGCAAGGATGAGTGCTCCGGCAGAAGCACACACGGGCACCTGCAGACGGCATTGGGCGGAGGCTCCCACCATGAAAAGACTTCTGAAAACCATCCTGGCACTCGGCCTGATCGTGGCCGTGGCCGGTGTTTTATTCCTCTATTGGCCGTTGATTCCACGTTCATTGCCGGACGCCGACAACGACGAGCCGGTGGATGTGGTGCTGATCGGCGGCGGCATCATGAGTGTCACCCTCGCCACCTATCTGCAAGAGCTGCAGCCGGACTGGGAAGTGCACCTGTTCGAGCGCGAGGCGGATGTAGCCAAGGAAAGCTCAGACGGTTGGAACAATGCTGGCACCGGCCACTCCGGCTTCGCCGAAATGAACTACACCCCGGAGCGCGCCGACGGCAGCATCGACACCCGGCGTGCGGTGGGCATCGCCGAGCAGTTCGAGGTGTCACGCCAATTCTGGGCGCATCAAGTGCAGGAGGGGCGGCTACGTACGCCATCTGACTTTATCAATCCGACGCCACATATGAGTTTCGTCTGGGGCGATGACAACATCGAATATTTGCGCAAACGCCATGCGGCGCTGGTGCAGAACCCGTTGTTTTACGGCATGGCGTTTTCCGAGGACCCGGCACAGATCCGTGATTGGGCGCCGCTGCTGATGGAAGGCCGTGACCCGCAGCAAAAAGTGGCGGCCACCTACATGCCGCTGGGCACCGATGTGAACTTCGGCGTCATCACCCGCCAACTTACCGAATCACTGCAACGCAGCCCCCACTTCCACCTGCAGCTGAACCATGAAGTACGTGGTCTGGAACAGAATGACGACAAAACTTGGAACGTCACTGTGCAGGACCGCCGCTCCAGCGAACAGCGCACCATCAAGGCCCGCACCGTGTTCATCGGCGCCGGCGGCGCGGCGCTAACGCTGCTGCAGCAATCCGGCATCCCCGAGGCGCGTAACTACGGCGGCTTCCCGGTGGGCGGTCAGTTTCTGGCTTTTGAAGCGCCGGAGCTGACCGCGCGCCACAGCGTGAAAGCCTACGGCAAAGCCGAAGCCGGCTCGCCGCCGATGTCGGTACCACACCTCGACGCGCGCCGGTTGGATGGCAAGCAAGTGCTGCTGTTTGGCCCGTTCGCGCTGCAAAGCACCAAGTTCCTCAAAGACGGCTCTTGGTTCGACCTGTTCTCCTCAGTGAACCAGCACAACGTGCTCGGCATGCTCAAGGTGGGCAGCGAAAATCTGGACCTGGTGAAGTACTTGGCCGAGCAAGCCAGCCTCAGCGACAGCGACCGCCACGCCGAACTCATAAAGTACTTCCCGGACGCTAAGCAGGAAGACTGGCGCCTGATTACCGCCGGCCAGCGCGTGCAGGTCATCCGTCGCGACGCCGATAACGGCATGGTGCTGGAGTTCGGCACCGAGATTGTCAGCGCCGCTGACGGCACTCTCGCCGCCCTGCTGGGCGCGTCCCCGGGCGCCTCCACCTCACCGCCGATCATGATCAATGTCATGGCCAAGCTGTTCCCGCAGCAGATGGCAGATGGCTGGGAAGCGCGCATCAAAGAGATCATTCCGTCCTACGGTCAGCAGCTGAACGACAGCGCCGCGCTGACCAACCGCATCCGCCGGCACACCAGTGAAGTGCTGCAACTGCCCTACCTGACGGTGCCAGCCGGCGACCCTCTGCAACAGTCAGCACCGGCTCCAGTGGGCGAGCCGGCAGCCGAGTCGCAGGACAACAGCGTGATGCAGGCACTCTGAGCCGCTACACGGACACAAAAAAGCCGGGCAGTGCCCGGCTTTTTTGTGTGCCTCAATAACTCAGGCGTCGAACGGGTGGCGCAGAACAATAGTTTCCACACGGTCCGGACCGGTAGAAATGATATCGATCGGCGCGCCGGTCACTTCCTCGATGCGCTTGATATAAGCACGCGCGTTGGCCGGCAGGTCTTCCAGCCGCTGGGCGCCGAGGGTGGATTCCTGCCAGCCCGGCAGATCCTCATACACCGGCTCCATTTCGGCGTAGCTGTCGGCATCCCAAGCGTCGCAGTTTTCAACGCTGGTACCGCAGTTGGCCTTGCGGTAGCCCACGCACACCCGCACCACATCCAGCCCATCAAGCACGTCGAGCTTGGTCAGGCACAGGCCACTGATGGAGTTGATCTGGATCGCGCGGCGCAGCGCCATGGCGTCGAACCAGCCACAGCGGCGCGGACGGCCGGTGGTGGCACCGAATTCGTGGCCACGCTGGGCCAAGCGCGCACCCACGTCGTCGAACAGTTCGGTGGGGAACGGGCCGGAGCCGACGCGGGTGGTGTAAGCCTTGGTGATGCCGAGCACGTAATCCAGGTACAGCGGACCAAAACCGGTACCGGTGGCGGCGCCGCCGGCAGTGGTGTTAGAGGAGGTCACGTACGGGTAGGTACCGTGATCGATATCCAGCAGCGTGCCCTGAGCGCCCTCGAACATGATGTTCTCACCGGCTTCACGCTTGCGGTGCAGCAGTTCGGTGCAGTCGGACACCAATGCACGCACGCTGTCTGCCAGCGCGATGGTTTCGTCCAACGTGGTCTGGAAGTCGATCGGCTCCACGTTATAGAAGTTGCGCAGCACGAAGTTGTGGTAGTCCAGCAGCTCACCGAGTTTGGCGGCGAAGCGTTCGCGGTGGAACACGTCACCGAGGCGCACGCCGCGGCGCGCCACCTTGTCCTCATAAGCCGGCCCGATGCCGCGACCGGTGGTGCCGATCTTGGCTTCGCCGCGGGCGCGCTCACGCGCCTGGTCCAGTGCCACGTGGGACGGCAGGATCAGCGGGCAGGAGGCGCTCAGGCGCAGCCGCTCACGGACCGGCACGCCGCGTGCCTCCAGACCCTGGATTTCCTTGATCAAGGCATCCAGCGCCAGCACCACGCCATTGCCGATCAGGCATTCCACGCCTTCACGCAGGATGCCGGACGGGATCAGGTGCAACACCGTCTTCTCACCATCCACTACCAGCGTATGGCCCGCGTTGTGGCCGCCTTGGAAGCGGGCGACGCAGGAAACCTGGTCGGTGAGCAGGTCGACAATCTTGCCCTTGCCTTCGTCACCCCATTGGGTGCCCAAAATAACGACGTTCTTGCCCATGGCGCGCTTTACAGCTCCGGATTCAGGATGAAAGGGGAATCACTTTCCAGCCGGCACCTTCAGGCACCAACTGGCGATCGCAACAGAGTTCGGCCGGGTCGCTGTCGACGCCGGCCAGCGCTTGCACCACCCGCTCGCCTGCATCGCGCAGACGGGCCAGCTCCTGGCGCAGGCTGGCATCGGCACCGGCCGGGGCAAGAATTGCCCGCGGCAGCGGCGCCGACGGCTGGCAGGCCGCCAGCAATTTGAGGTCGGCACTGAAGCCGGTGGCCGGGCGCGCCCGGCCGAACACCTCACCGATGCGGTCATAACGGCCGCCCTTGGCAAAGGGTTCGCTGCCACCGTCCACATAGGCGGCGAAAATGCAGCCGGTGTGGTAGCGGTAGCCGCGCAATTCGCCGAGATCGACGTGCACCCGCACATCCGGGAACGCGTCCTGCACCCGCGCCACCTGCTCGGCCAACTCGTCGAGCTTCACCAGCGCCGCCGGGTTGGCCGCTTCGATCAGCGGCCGTGCCCGTTGCAGCGCGTCGGCACCGGCTAACCACGGCAGTGCCGACAGCGCCGCCGCGGTGGCCGCGCTGACGCGACGCTCGGCAAAGAAGGCATCCAACTCCACCCGCGCCTTGCGCAAGTACAGGTCAGAGAGTGCTTGTTCGTCGTCTTCAGACAGTTCGGAATCACGCACCAGCGTGCGGTAGATGCCGACGTGGCCGAGATCGAGGGTGATGCCGCGCACTCCGGCTGCCAACAGAGTGGTCAGCATCAGGCTGATCACCTCGGCGTCGCTGTCGACACCGGCATGACCGAACAGCTCCAGACCGATCTGGTACGGCGCGCGGGTGGCACCCGGCAGCGGCGGCCGGGTACGCAGCGCCGAGCTGCAGTAGCACAGCCGACTGGGGCCGGAGCGGCGCAGGCTGTGGGCGTCGATGCGCGCCACCTGCGGCGTCAGGTCGGCGCGTACGCCCATCATGCGGCCGGTCAGTTGATCGGTCAGCTTGAACGTCTCGCGCTCGAGATCGCGGCCAGCGCCATTGAGCAGCGATTCCAGATATTCGATCAGGGGCGGGAACACCAGTTCGTAGCCCCAACGGGCGTACAGATCCAGCAGACGACGGCGCAGACGTTCGATGACGGCCGCCCGTTCCGGCAGGATTTCATCCACCCCGTCGGGCAGCAGCCACTGTTCTTCGCGATTCATCATCATTGTTTCATCACATAGAGCAGCCCGGCGCCAATGGCCATGGCCGCCAGACCATAACGGCGCAGGGTGCGATCCTCCAGTTGGAGGAGCAGACGCGCCAGTGCCCGGACTTGACCGGGAGAAGCAGCGAGTAATGCGCCTTCAAGCGCCAGCCACAAACAGAGGGCTTTCCACCACCAGCCATCCACGTGCGATACCTCGGGTGGGGCTCAGACAGCAAAACGCCGGGCATCGTCTAGCGATGTCCCGGCGTGCCGCATGGTAGCACTTCAGGGGCGCCGAGGGCACCCCGCAGTGCCGCCGATTTTCACTTGCCGGTGGGGCTCTTCAGGTAGCGGAAGAACTCGCCGTCCGGCGCCAGCACCATCAGATCCTTGCCCTCGCCGAAGCTGTGGCGATAGGCCTGCAGGCTGCGGTAGAAGCTGAAGAACTCACGGTCTTGGTTGTACATGCGCGCATAGATGGCGGCCGACTCGGCATCGCCGTCACCACGGATCAACTCTGAGTCACGATAGGCCTCCGCCAGCAGCACGGTGCGCTCGCGTTCAGCGGCGGCGCGGATCTTCTCGGCGCCCTCGCGACCTTCAGAACGGTGACGGGCGGCGTCACGGGCACGCTCGGCGCGCATGCGGTCAAACACTCGGCTACGCACTTCGTCCGGCCAGTCCACTTGCTTGACGCGAATGTCGATCAGCTCGATGCCGAAGTCTTCCAGCAGCTCGTCTTTCAGGTCTTGCACCACATTGACCATCAGCAGCTCGCGGGCATCCTCGGACGGCTTCAGCTCACCGGCATCTTCAGCCCGGATCACCGGCGGCGGCGGCGCATCACCGCTGCCATCACCGACTTCCGGCACTACCAGATCAGGGCGCACACCATCGGCCAGCACTTCTTTACGGCCGGCGACCACTTCTTGCACCGTTTTCTGGGCGAATTCGTTACGCAGCCGCTCCGCCACGCGCACGTTCAGACGCTGCTGGGCGATTTCACGCATACGTTCGGAGTTATTGGCCGCACCGCCACCGATCACGGTGACATAGCGCTGCACGTCCTGCACTCGCCAGATCACGAACGAGCTCACATCCATCGGCTTACGCTCGGACGTCAGGTAGGACTGCGGCGGCAGTTCATAGGCGGTGTAACGCGCATCCACCCGCACCACTTGGTCCACGAACGGCACCTTGAAGTGAATGTCAGGCTGAATGTCGGTTTGCACGATCTGCTGGAACCGCTTTAGCACCGCCCGCTCGGTGGCGGTCACGATGTAGTAGGAATCCAGCGCCAGCACGCCAAGGAAAATTACCGCGATCAGGGACGCCAAACTCTTGCCAGACATCAGCGTGCCTCCCGTTGACGGTTATAGAGACTGCGCGACGCCGGTGCCTGGCTGGTGGCCGGGCTGTCAGTCGACGTCTGCGCACGCGGGGCACTGCTGTCGGCATTGCTGCCGGTGCCAGACGCGGCGCGCTCGCGCATCAGCTGATCCAGCGGCAGGTACATCATGTTGTTGCTCCCTTCGCTGTCGACCAGCACTTTGCTGCTGTTGCCGAACACCGCTTCCAGGGTTTCTAGGTACAGACGCTCGCGGGTCACTTCCGGCGCGCGGCGGTACTCGGTCAGCAGTTTGCCGAACCGCTCTGCCTCACCCTCGGCACGGTCCACGCTTTCAGCGCGGTACGCCTGAGCCTCTTCACGCAGACGCTGGGCGCGGCCACGGGCTTCCGGAATCAGGCTGTTGGCATACGCCTCGGCCTCTTTCTTGAAGCGGTCTTCGTCTTCGCGGGCACGGGTCACGTCCTGGAACGCGTCGCGCACCGCCGCCGGCGCCTCGGTGGAGTCGAGCACCACCGCCTGCACCAGCAGACCGGTGCTGTATTCATCGAGGTAATGCTGCAGACGGTGCTGAACCGCGACCCGCAACTCCTCACGCTCGGTGCTGAGCACGGCGTTGATGGTCTTCGAACCGGCCACGTGGCGCAGCGCGCTCTCGGTGGCGTTGCGCAGCATGCTGTCCGCGTTGGCCACTTTCAGCAGGTAGGCTTCCGGATCGAACACGCGGTACTGCACTTCCAGCGTTACGCCGACAATGTTGGTGTCGCCGGTGAGCATCTCTTCGCTGACGCGATGGCTGCGCACTTGAGTGACGTTGACCTTGCGGTACTGTTCGAACGGCGGCAGGTGCCAGTTCAGGCCAGAGTCCACCACCCGGTGTAGCTTGCCAAAGCGCAGCACCACCGCCTGCTCGGCCGCGTCCACCTGGAACGCCGCCCAGAACAGGTACAGCACCGCCAGCAACGCCGCCACCAAGCCCAGCGTCGCTTTCGGGAAGCCGGCACCACTGCCTTGGCTACCACCACCGCCGCCGGTGAATTTCTGTTTCAGGTTCTTGAACACTTCGTCCAGATCCGGAGGACCTTGCGTGTTCTTGCCGCCACTGCCGCCGCCCCAAGGGTCGCGGGGCTTGTTGCCGCCGGGCTCGTTCCAGGCCATCGAAATCTCCGTCTGGCTCGTCAATGGATGGGGATGTTATTCAGTGTGACGAGCGGAGGGATTGTAGGAACCCCCCTGTTCAGCTGCAACCGGCAGCGCCACGTCAGACTCGGTCAGTCCAGCGCCGCGTAACAGGCGCTGAAAATGGTTGCGGTGCAAACGTACGCGCAGTTGCAACGCGCCGTCGTCACCCACTTGTTCAGCCAGCACTTCGCCGGCTTCATGCAGCAGTGCTCGCAGGCGACCGGAGTCCGGCGGCAGCTGCAGCCACTGGTCCACCCAGCCGCTGGCCAACCGCTCGGCAATCGCCTGGTGCAACAACTCGATGCCGGCGCCGGTCTGCGCCGACAGCCACACCCGCCACGGCTGGCCGCTCTCATCACGCTCGATGCGCGGCGGCTCCTCCAGCAGGTCGACTTTGTTGTAGACGTGCAGCACCGGTAACTCGTCGGCGCCGATTTCCTCCAGCACTTCGTTGACCGCGTCCACATTGACGTCGCGGTCCACTGCCGAGCCATCGGTGACGTGCAGCAGCAGACTGGCGCTGAGGGTTTCCTCCAGCGTGCCACGGAACGCGTCCACCAATCGGTGCGGCAGGTGGCGGATGAAGCCAACGGTATCGGCCAGCACCGCCGGCCCGACGCCGGGAATGCGCACCCGCCGCAGTGTGGCATCGAGAGTTGCGAACAACTTGTCCGCCACATACACATCGGCATCAGTGAGGCGGTTGAACAGCGTCGACTTGCCGGCGTTGGTATAGCCCACCAACGACACCACCGGCGCCTCATTGCGTGCCCGCGCCCGGCGGCCTTGGGCGCGCTGGCTGCGTACCTTGGCCAAGCGGCCTTCGATATGGCGAATACGGTCGCGCACCAAGCGGCGGTCCGTCTCAAGCTGGGTCTCACCGGGGCCACGCAGGCCGATGCCGCCCTTCTGTCGCTCAAGGTGGGTCCAACCGCGCACCAACCGCGTGGACAGATGCTGCAGCTGGGCCAGCTCTACCTGCATGCGCCCCTCGTGGGTGCGGGCACGCAGCGCAAAGATGTCGAGAATCAGGCCGGTGCGATCCAGCACCCGACATTCCACCGCGCGCTCGAGGTTGCGCTCTTGAGCCGGGCTCAGCGGGTGATTGAACAGCACCACATCCGCCTCGTGCTCAGCCACGGCGGCGGCGATTTCTTCCACCTTGCCGCTGCCCACATAAGTCGCTGGATCGGGCTTTTCACGCTTGCAGCGCACTTCCGCCACCGGCTCAGCACCGCTGGATGTCACCAGATGATAGAACTCGTGACGGTCCTCTTCCGCGGGACCCAGGGGAAAATCCACATGCACCAGCACCGCGCGCTCAGCGGGACGGTCGGTGTCAGAGGCCGGACCCGGACGGGCCCAGTCGGGGCGTTCAAAAAATTCCATGCCACTCCGGCATCAGCAAAAGGGGAAACCGGCCGGCTGCAGACGCGGACCGGCCCACAGGCCGGTCCACTGGACGCTTACACGTTGCCGGCAAAATCGTCGCCGGGTGCAGCGACCATGGCGGGGTTGCCACCACCCGGTCCGGATGCACGCGGGTTGCGGGCCGGCACCACGGTGGAAATGGCGTGCTTGTACACCATCTGGCTGACGGCGTTCTTCAGCAGCACCACATACTGGTCAAATGACTCGATCTGTCCCTGAAGCTTGATCCCGTTCACAAGAAAAATGGACACCGGGATGCGCTCTTTTCTCAGCGCATTGAGAAAAGGGTCTTGTAGCGAATGCCCTTTCGACATGGTTTTCTCCTTAGTGTTCTCAGAAAACAAAGCAGTGCCCAGAAGGTGAAGCAGACAGCGTACAGCGCAATGTCGTTGCCGCCCCCATCCCCAGAGCTGTCAGCGCAATTACGGGGGTACCCCGTGTACTTGTTGCAGGTTACTGAAATGGCGCGATAAATCGCCGTTTCAAGCCGTCCGCGCGAATCTTTTACCTTTTGAGGAAAAGTGTCGCGGCGGCGACCCAGCCTCCGGCGCAGAGTGCGCGTCGGGAGCAAAAGGCCCATCCTGGCCAGCACGGAGCCGCCTGCGCGGCCTCCGACTGGTTTGGTCCCCACCGCACACGAAAAGTTTCGGGCCGCAAAGCAGGCCGCCCAAAGGTTGGCGCGCGGGAGGATCAGGCGCCACTAAACACGGAAACCGGCAGGCTTTCAAGGGACTCTTTCACGGCTGCCGGCAGGTTCGTTTGGTCGCTGTCGAGCCAGGTCAACGACGGCCAGCTGCGCAACCAGGTCAGTTGCCGCTTGGCCAATTGCCGAGTGGCGACAATGCCGCGTTCGACCAAGGTCTGATAATCGTACTCGCCGTCCAAGTGCGCCCACGCCTGGCGGTAACCCACCGCCCGCATCGACGGCAGCCCCGCATGCAGCCCTGGCTGCGTCCGCAACCGTCGCACCTCATCCAAGAAACCGTCCGCCAGCATCTGCTGAAACCGCTCGCCGATGCGCTGGTGCAGCATCGCCCGCTCGGCCGGGGCGATGGCAAACTGCACTACCCGGTAAGGAAACACCGTGGCCGGTGCCTGCTGCTGGGCGGCATGGTGGGCCGACAACGGTACGCCGGTGAGCAAATACACTTCCAGCGCCCGCTGCAGCCGCTGGCGATCCTGCGGATTGAGGCGCGCAGCGGTGATCGGATCAACGGCCGCCAACTGGGCATGCAGCGCGGGCCAACCCTGCTCGGCGGCGTCCTGCTCCAACCGCGCCCGCAGTACCGGATCGGCGGCCGGCAATTTCGCCAGCCCCTCCAGCAGCGCGCGGAAATAAAGCATGGTGCCGCCCACCAGCAGTGGCACCCGGCCAGCGGCGTGGATGTCGGCGATGGCGGCCAGCGCATCAGCGCGGAAGTCAGCGGCGGAGTAAGGCTGTGCCGGATCACGGAAATGCAGCAGTCGATGCGGCGCCCGCGCCAACACCTCCGGCGGCGGGCTGGCGGCGCCGATCTCCATGCCGCGATAGACCTGCGCCGAGTCGACGTTGACGATCTCCAGCGGCAGCTGCTGCACCAGCTCCACCGCCAGTCCGGTTTTGCCGGAACAGGTGGGGCCCATCAGGAAGATGACAGCGGGGCGGGAATCCGGGGCGTTCATGGCGATCTCGAACCAACAAAGGTGCGCCATTCTAGCCTGCCCGGCGGCCAAACGGGCGCCGGGCGCGACAGCTTTCCAGCGCCGACGTACACTAGCGCCGCCCTGAACTGCCGGAGCCGCCACCATGCCTGTCACGCAACTTGATCATCCCTTGGTACAGCACAAGATCGGCTTGTTGCGTGATGCCAACAGCAGCACCAAAAAATTCCGCGAGCTGACCTCGGAGCTCGCACGCCTACTAGCCTACGAGGCGTGCCGCAATTTCCCGCTAGAAACGGTAACGCTGGACGGCTGGGCCGGTCCGGTGGCGGTGCAGCAGATTGCCGGCAAAAAAGTCACCCTGGTACCGATTCTGCGCGCCGGCATCGGCATGCTGGATGGCGTACTCGACATGATTCCCAGCGCTCGGGTCAGCGTGGTCGGCATCGCCCGCGATGAAGAGACCCTGAAACCGGCCTCCTATTTTGAGAAGTTCGTCGGCGATCTCGGCGAACGCACCGCGTTCATTCTGGATCCGATGCTAGCCACCGGCGGCTCCATGATCGCCACCGTGGACATGCTCAAGGGGCGCGGCTGCACCCAGATCAAGGCGTTAGTGCTGGTAGCGGCGCCGGAAGGACTGGAGGCGACGCTGGCGGTGCATCCGGACCTGGACATCCTCACCTGCCGCATTGATGAGCGGCTGGACCAGCACGGCTACATCATTCCCGGCCTCGGCGATGCCGGCGACAAGATCTTCGGCACCCGCAACGGTTGCTGACGCGGTAAATTTTGATTGACCCGGCGCTCGGGGTCTCGCCCCGCGCCGCCTGCTTCGGCAAGGTATCGGCAACCAGGGCGACAGGCGCCCTGCCGGACCCCGAGCGCTATACCGATGAAAAAGATTGTTGCCGTCGTCGCAGTGCTGATCATTGTTGTCGTAGGTGTGCTGTTGTGGCGCGCCAGCCCGCCAACCCAGCTGGCTCACTACCAAAACGAGAGCTTCCGTCTGGCCGCCCCGGACCTGTCCGGCCAAAGCCAAGATGAAACCTACTACGCGCTGACCTACCCGCTGTTCGAGTCGGAACGCATCAACCGTTTCCTGATGAAGACGCTGCCGCGGCCGAAAGACCACAGTGCGATGGCCAAAGCGGCGCAGAAGCTGATCGACGAGCACCGTGACTATGCCAAAGATGCTGAGCAACCGATGGCTTGGTTTGAAGAACGCCGCGACCGGGTGCTGCAACAAACCCCCACCTACATTGCGTTTCAGTCAGACAGCCAAAGTTATACCGGTGGCGCCCACGGCAATTATTCAGTGGTGTTCGTGAATTACGACGTGGCCAAGGACCGCCGCTTGGCGATCGGTGATGTACTGCAGTCAGACAAGGTGCAGGCGTTTACCGACCGCGCCGAACAGCGCTTCCGCGCGCAGGAAGGATTGGCACCGGGCATCGCTTATGACGAGCGCTACTTCTTCAACAGTGGCCGTTTCAATCTGACGCCCAACTTCGTGTTCAACGACGAGGGCATTTTGTTCCTCTACAACATCTACGAAATCAAAGCCTACTCCGAAGGCCAGACCGAGCTGCTGCTGCCTTACGCGGAGATCAACGACCTGCTTAATGACACCGGCAAGCACATCCGCGACAGCCTGCCGACATCCCGTCCGGCGCGAACCGAGTAGCGCCCCGCCACCGTGCGATGATGTCCGGGGCGCCACCTCCAGGCAGCGCCCCGGACACACTGGCGGCCCACCTTGCAGCCACCTACGCCGTCACGACACCTTGCACCGACCGTCAGCGCGCCAGAGGCGCCGCTGACGGCTCTGGCTCCAGCCCCCCATCACGCTGTTTTGGCGCGAAGTTCTGAAGTTCTGGGGTTCTGGGGTTCTGGGGTTCTGGGGTTCTGGGGTTCTGGGGTTCTGGGGTTCTGGGGTTCTGGGGTTCTGGGGTTCTGAGGTTCTGAGGTTCTGAGGTTCTGAGGTTCTGAGGTTCAGAGGTTCAGAGGTTCAGAGGTTCTGAGAATCGAACTATCCGAGACTACACGGCAACCCAAACACCCATAGGACTACAACCCAACGCCAGCTCGGAAAGGTGTCGACAGGAACATCGTCGGGCACAGCACCCGTCGCGAAGCGGGCCCTGCAATCGGGAGGCCCCTGTGAAACAACAGCCCCGCACTC
Organism: Alcanivorax sp. REN37; assembly: GCF_041102775.1. NCBI lineage: Bacteria > Pseudomonadati > Pseudomonadota > Gammaproteobacteria > Oceanospirillales > Alcanivoracaceae > Isoalcanivorax > Isoalcanivorax beigongshangi. The sequence goes on along the minus strand of NZ_JBGCUO010000001.1, from coordinate 553,108 downwards.
GGAAACCGGGGCCGGTCAGCGCCCGCGCAGGAACAGCCGATCCAGCTCCTTCATGCTCAGCTGCATCCAGGTCGGCCGACCGTGGTTACACTGGCCGCTGCGCTCCCTAGCTTCCATCTGCCGCAGCAAGCTATTCATCTCTTCCAGCGTCAGCCGGCGACAGCAGCCCCGCACTCGGAAATCCGAGCCGGTCAGCGCCCGCGCAGGAACAGCCGATCCAGCTCCTTCATGCTCAGCTGCATCCAGGTCGGCCGTCCGTGGTTGCACTGGCCGCTGCGTTCCGTGGCTTCCATCTGCCGCAGCAAGCTGTTCATCTCTTCCAGCGTCAGCCGGCGGTTGGCGCGCACGCTGCCATGGCACGCCATGCTCGACAGCAATTCATCCAATTGCTGATCGATGCGAGCGCTACGGCCCTCGACCACCAGATCCGACAGCACATCGCGTACTAGCGCCTCCACATCAGCGCCACGTAGCAACGCCGGCACCTCCCGCACCGATAGGCTTTCCGGGCCGACCCGCTCGATGATGAAGCCGAGCCGCGCAAACACCTCCGGCTGCTGCTCGGCGAAGTCTGCCTCGCGGCTGGACACCGCCATCGACACCGGCACCAGCAGCGGCTGCGAGCGCACCCGTTCGTCATGCCAAGACTGCTTCAGCTGCTCGTAGGTAATGCGTTCGTGGGCCGCGTGCATGTCCACCAACACCAGCCCGGCGTGGTTCTGGGCCAAAATGTAGATGCCGTGTAGCTGGCCAAGCGCAAACCCCAGCGGCAGCTCATCCGCGCCGCTGGCCTGCGGCGCCGCCGGCTCCAGCCCCATCGGCAACGGTGCTGGCGGCGCCCCGGTGGCGCCCAGCAAGGCGCCGTAATGGGCGGCTTGCGCAGCGCCATCCTGCAACTCCAGCGGCCGGCGCCAAGCTTCTGCCGAGCGCGGCGGCGCCAGCGTCATGGCGCTCTGCTGCGGCGTATCCGCCAACGACAGTGGACGCTCCACCGCGCGCACTTCTGGCGCCGGTGCCTGTCCCGGTTTCAGCGCCGCCACTTCTCGGTGCAGCGCCCGGAACAGGAAGTCGTGCACCATGCGTTGCTCGCGGAACCGCACCTCGTGCTTGGTCGGGTGCACGTTCACGTCCACCAACGCCGGGTCCAGTTCCAAGAACAGCACATAGGCGGCATGGCGACCGTGGTACATCACATCGCTGTAGGCTTGGCGCACCGCGTGGTTCACCACCTTGTCGCGGATCACCCGGCCGTTGACGTAGAAATATTGCAGATCCGCCTGAGCGCGCGAGAACGTCGGCAGCCCCACCCAGCCGTGCAGGCGCAAACCGGAGGCTTCCACATCCACCGGCACCGACTGCTCAATGAAGGCAGCGCCGCACAGCCGCGCCACCCGTTGGGCGCGGGCGGCAGCATCCCGTGCCGCCAGCAACTGCAGCGTCACTTTTTGGTTGTGCGACAACTGGAAGCCGGTGCCGAATTCGCTCAGCGCGATGCGGCGGAACACCTCTTCCAGGTGGCCAAACTCGGTTTTCTCAGTGCGTAGGAAACGGCGGCGCGCTGGGGTGTTAAAGAACAAATCGCGCATTTCCACCGTGGTGCCTTGAGGGTGGGCCGCCGGCTGGATCACTGGCGCCATGTCGCGCCCTTCTACCCGCACACTGGCAGCGCCCTCGTCGCCGCTGCAGCTGGTCAGCGTCAGCCGCGATACCGAGCTGATCGCCGCCAAGGCTTCGCCGCGAAAACCCAGGCTGCCGATCGCTTCGAGGTCTTCAGCTTCGTGGATTTTACTGGTGGCGTGGCGCGACAACGCCAGCGGCAGTTCCTGCTGGCGAATGCCGCCGCCGTTGTCACGCACGCGGACCAGCCGTACTCCGCCCTGCTCCACGTCCACCTGGATCTGGCTGGCGCCCGCATCGAGCGCGTTCTCCAGCAGTTCCTTCACCACTGAGGCCGGTCGTTCGACCACCTCCCCGGCGGCAATTTGGTTGGCAAGGCGGGGATCAAGCAGATGGATAGTGCGCATCAGGAACCTGGAATGGTGAGGGTCTGACCAACGCGGATCAGATCCCCGTTAACGTTGTTGGCGGACCGCAACGCCTGCTCCGACACACTGTAGCGACGGGCAATCGACGATAGGGTTTCGCCGTTTGCTATGCGGTGGGTCAACGCCCCGTTGCCACGCCGGCGCTCAGCAGCGAACCAGCTACCCGGCTGCGGGTGGTGAGTGAAGTACTCGCGCACGCCGTTGACGATGGCACGCGCCACCTTCTCTTGATGGGCGCTGGTCTGCAACTTGCGCGCTTCGTCGCGGTTGGAGATGAAGCCGGTTTCCACCAGCACCGACACCATGGTCGGCTCACGCAGCACGGCAAAGTTGGCCTGTTCCACTTTGTGGCGGTTGCCGTGCAGGCGAGTCACTTTGCCCAGTTCGCCGATCATGCCTTCGGCGAGGATCAGGCTGTGCGCCAAGGTGCCTTCCATGGTCATGTCGGCCAGCACGCCGAGCAGGCCGCCGTTGTCTTTCTCTTCCTCGTACACCCCGGCCACACGGTCGGAGTCGTTGGCGATGCGCGCCAGGTAATCAGCTTGGGCACTGGTGGCGCCGCGACTGGACAGCGCGAACACCGAGGCCCCGTGGGCAGTGGCATTGGTGAACGCATCAGCATGGATGGAAATGAACGCATCGGCGCCCTTTTCCGCCGCAATACGGCGACGTTCGGCCAGCGGCACATAGTAGTCGCCATCCCGTACCAGCACCGGGCGCAGTCCCGGCTCGGCCTGCATCATGCGGTACACGCGCTGGGCGATCTGCAGCACGATTTTCTTTTCCTGCACGCCACCGGGGCCGATGGCGCCCGGGTCCTCGCCGCCGTGGCCGGGGTCGATGGCGACAATCATCGGCCGGGCGCCCTGCGGCTGAGGCTGCGGGCGCGGGCTGGAGCCGGGAGTAGTGGCGGCCGGCGGAGGCGTGGGTGCTGGGGTCGCTGCGCTGCGGCCAGCGCCGGCCACCGGTTCGGTGTCAAACAGGTCCACCACCAAGCGCCAACCGTGCGGCTCAAATGGTTTCAGCTGGTTGGTGCGCGGCCGCACCTGGGCGCTCAAGTCCAGCACCACGCGGGTCTTTCCCTCCGCATGCCGGCCCACCCGCACACCACTGATCGGTGTGCCGTCCAGCGTCAAAGTGGCCATGTCGAATTTGAGATCGACATTGTCGAGGTCGATCACCAACCGCTCCGGATTACTGAGCCGATCGACTTTGTGCTCCACCGGGCCATTCAGGTCGAACACCAGCCGAGTGTGGTCCGGCGCACGGTGGATCCGCACCGAGCTCACGTCCTGTATCGCAGCCGCAGCCGGCAGCGTCAGCAGCATCAGCCACAGCGCCATACTCAGCCCGCGTAGCCAGGCGATTGTTGGGGTCACGCAGTCATCCTCTGGCTTGTCCGGCGGCACTGCCGCCTGTCACCACTGCCCGGCGGCCGGGCAGGTCCAATTGCAGCTGCACCCAAGCATCCGGCGTCGGCAGCACACCGGCGCCGCGCTGCGGCCACTCCACCAAACACAGGCTGTCGTCGGTGAAGTAATCGCGGATGCCCATCAGTTCGAGCTCTTCCGCGTCGCCCAGTCGGTACAGATCAAAATGATATACATGGAGTCCGGCCAGCTCGTAGGGTTCCACTATCGTATAAGTCGGACTTTTTACCGCGCCTTGGTGGCCCAGCGCCTGCAACCAGCCGCGCACCAAAGTGGTCTTGCCGGCGCCGAGGTCTCCTTCCAGAAACACCACACCGCCGCCCGGGAACTGCTGCGCCAGCGCCGCACCCAATGCCAGGGTGGCCGCCTCATCAGGCAAATCATGGGTGGACGGGATGGTCAGCATCAGCGCTCTCTCTAAACGGTGGCGCCGCCGGCCCGGGTGGTCAGCGACGGCGGCATTTTCACCTGTGGCGCGGCAGGAAGCCATGGCTGTCGGACACCGGATTCAGCTCCGCCGGCAACTCCGCCAGCAGTTCCGAGGCCAGCAGGCCGCGCTCACCGCGCCGGCGTGCCACTGCTTCTGCCGCCCGGCCATGCACCAGCGCACCCGCCACGGCGGCTTCAAACGCCGGCAGCCCCTGCGCCAGCAAGGCGCCGATAATACCGCTCAGTACGTCGCCCATACCGCCGCTGGCCATGCCGGGATGCCCGGCACGCACTAGCGCGGTGAGTTGACCCGGTGCCGCCACCAGCGTGCCAACGCCCTTGAGCAAGACCGTGCACTGATAGCGCTGCGCCAGCGCTGCCACCGCCTCAAACCGCGCCGCTTCCACCTCGCCGGTACTGCAGCCGAGCAACCGCGCCGCCTCGCCAGGATGGGGCGTGAGCACCGTGGTCACGCCCAGCGGCGCACCGCTCTCCGCCGCAAGCAGGTTGAGGGCGTCAGCATCCAGCACCCGTGGCAGCTGCCGGTCGCGCAACTGCTGCCACAGCTCCCGCCCCCAGGGCTGCTGGCCCAGCCCGGGACCGATCACCAAGGTATCAAGCCCAGTCAACGCCGCCGGCAACGCTCCGGCGTCATCCAGCACCCGCGCCATCACTTCCGGCTGACGAATCAGCAATGCATCCCGCACCGCCGGGCGCGACAGCACGCTGACTTTACCGGCGCCGCACTGGGCCGCCGCCTGCGAGGCCAAGATCGCCGCGCCACCCAAACCGTGGTCGCCACCGATGACGCCGACATGACCGTAGCGGCCCTTGTGCCCGCCACGCCGACGCGGCGGCAACCACGCGGCCAGATCGCGGGTATCCGGCAGCCAAGCGCTGGCCGCCACCTCCGCCGTGAGCGCCGGCGCCACGCCGAGATCGTCCCAATACAGTTCGCCGGCGACGTCCGGCCCCTGCCCGGTGAGCAGCCCCGGTTTCAGAGTGATGAAGCTGAGCGTGGCGGTGGCTGGCAGGACCGCCGTGCGCACCGCGCCTTGATCGGCGCACAGACCGGATGGCACGTCCAGCGCCAGCACCGGACAGCCGCTGTGCTGCACTTGCTGCATCCACGCCGCCCAATCAGCCGCCACCGGCCGACTGAGGCCGGTGCCGAGCAGCGCATCCACCACCAAATCGGTATCCCGCAGCGCTGCGGCCAACTGCGCCGGTGGGCAGTCTGGCACCGCTGCCGCGCGCGCGGCCACGGTGGCTGGCACGCCGCGCAAAGCAGTCACCGGCACCGCACGCAGGCATGCCACCCGATAGCCGCGCTGCTGCAACAGCCGCGCCACCACATAGCCGTCGCCCCCGTTATGGCCGCCCCCGCACAGCACCAGCACCCGTCGCGCCGCCGGGAAGCGACGCCCGAGCAGATGCACCGCGGCTAGCCCGGCGCGCTCCATTAACCGATCGGCGGGGCCGTCGGCCAGCGCGCGCTGGTCCAACGCGCGGCTGGCGGCGGCGCCGTGCAGGACCCGGGGCAACCGGGTCGGAGGCAAAACGGACATGATTTACTCCCTTCGGCAATGCGTTGATGATACGCCGCCATGAACACAGCGCCTGCCCCGGATCTCGTTGCCCTGGCCGCCCAGATCAAAATCTGGGGCGCGGAACTGGGCTTCCAGCAAGTTGGCATCACCGACACCGACCTGTCGGACGCCGAGCAGCACCTGCATGCCTGGCTGGCCGCGGATTACCACGGCGGCATGGAGTGGATGACCCACCACGGCCATAAGCGCAGCCGCCCCACCGAGCTGGAACCGCTGACGCGGCGGGTGATTTCAGTGCGCATGGACTACCTGCCACCGGACACCGCACCGGCCAAACGCCTGAAGCAGACCGACAAAGCCTACATTGCCCGCTACGCGCTCGGCCGCGATTACCACAAGCTAGTACGCAAACGCTTGGCGACGCTGGCGGCGCGCATCCGTGCCGAGGTCGCCGAGACCCAGCTGGCACGCGCCTTCGTCGACAGCGCTCCGGTGATGGAAAAACCACTGGCAGCCAAAGCCGGGCTCGGCTGGCAGGGCAAGCACACGTTGCTGATCAACCGCCATGCCGGCAGCTGGTTCTTCCTTGGTGAGCTGTACACCGATCTGCCGCTGCCGATCGACGCACCGGTAACGCGCCATTGCGGCTCCTGTTCGGCGTGCATCCAAGTCTGCCCCACCGACGCCATCGTGGCGCCCTACCAGCTCGATGCGCGGCGCTGCATCGCCTACCTGACCATTGAGCACAAAGGGGATATTCCGGAGCCGCTGCGGGCGCCGATCGGCAACCGTATTTTTGGCTGTGATGACTGTCAGCTGGTGTGCCCGTGGAACCGCTACGCGCGCTTCACCGGCGAGGGCGATTTCCATCCGCGCCATCAGCTGGATGACGCCACGCTGGTGGACCTGTTCCGTTGGAGCGAGCAAGACTTTCTCAGCCGCACCGAAGGCTCACCGTTGCGGCGGCCGGGCTATGAAAACTGGCTGCGGAACCTGGCGGTGGCACTGGGCAATGGCCCGGCCACGGCCGAGGCGATCGCGGCACTGCAGCAACGACGCGGCAGTGCCAGCGAGATGGTGGTGCGCCACATTGACTGGGCGCTGGCGCGGCTCAACACCGCGCCGTGAGGCTTATTCGCGCTCGAGCACCAGACTGGCCAGCATGCTGTCCACTGCTTCCAGCTCTTCGTTACGGTCTTCATCTTCGCAGCTGTAAGTGATCGCTAGAGCCACCTTGTCAGCGCGCAGGTACCAGGTGCGCCAGAAGTCGCCGTCTTCACGCTGCACGAAACGCAGGCCGCGGAATTCGCCGCACACCACTTGTTCCGCCGTCAGACCGGCATCCAGTTGATCCTGAGCCAGCATGGTCAGCTGTTCGTCGGTGATCGGTTCGTCTTCTTGGTAACCGATAATCTGCAGCACGCCGGCACCTTCCGGGTGGGAAAATACCGCGGCATCTTCCAGATCTTCGATTTCCCAACCCTCGATGACGTCGAGGGACCAGCCCAGTTCTTCTGTATCTGCCATAACCCAAACCTGTCGGTGGATGCCATTGATGGCGCGCAGTGTACCCGAGTTTGATGACGGGAACAGTGCTGCGCGCCAGCGGCGCGGCAGCATTGCGCACCAACATGGTGCAAGCCTGTGTCAGCAAAAACATGCATGTAAGCCGGCTCTGGCAAGCACATGAATTCATTTCACTTATTCCTGTATACAAGGCACTTTCAGCACTGCCATCATGCCCGCCCCCTGTGCTCGCCCGGAGAACCTCTGTGGACGCATTGCTGCATCATGACCCGTTGTGGCTGCTGGGCCTGCTCGGCGCGCTAGTGGTGACTGGCTGCGTGGCCGGCTTACTGGCCGGCTTGCTTGGCGTCGGCGGCGGCATCGTGGTGGTCCCGATGCTGTACTACCTGTTCGGCAGCCTCGGCGTGGATGAGGCGGTGCGCATGCACCTCACCGTCGGCACCTCGCTGGCGGCCATCATCCCGACCTCGTTCATGTCGTTCCGCGCCCATGACGCGCGCGGCAACCTCGACCGCGCCCTGCTGCGCCGCTGGGCAGTGCCGCTGCTGCTGGGCTCTCTCGCGGGCATCCTGGTGTCCGCGCTGGTAGCGGGCCAAGTACTGACCGGCTTGTTTGCGGCAGTGGCGGTGCTGGTAGCACTGCACATGGCGCTCGGCAGCCGCCCGGGCCGACTCGGCCAGCAACTGCCGGGCACGCCTTGGAACCAATTGATGGCGCTGGTGATCGCCGGCTTTTCGACGCTGATGGGCATCGGCGGCGGCACCCTGAGCGTGCCGGCACTGAATGCGTTCAATTACCCAATGCACCGGGCGGTGGGCACCGCAGCCGGCATCGGCATGCTGATCAGCCTGCCCGGCGCGCTGGGTTTCCTTTGGCAAGGCTGGCAGGCTCCCAGTTTGCCGCCGCTGTCGCTGGGCTATGTGAACCTGGCCGGGGTGGCACTGATCGTGCCGCTAACGATGCTGGTGGCACCGCTTGGCGTGCGGCTGGCCGGCCGCCTTGATGCCCGCCATTTACAGCGCCTGTTCGCGCTGTTCCTGTTGCTGACGTCGGCCCGCATGGTGGCCGACCTGCTGTGAACGTTGCTTTGGAGATTTGCTGACATGCTCAATACCCCCCGCTCGCTTGGCGGCATGCTGGTCGCACCGCACCACCTCGCCGCCCAGGCCGGTCGCGATGTGCTCAAAGAAGGCGGCCATGCCGTGGACGCAATGCTGGCGGCCGCCGCCACCATCGCCGTGGTGTACCCGCACATGAACGGCATCGGTGGCGATGGTTTCTGGCTGATCGCCCGCGCGGGTCAAGATCCGGTGGCGGTGGACGCCTGCGGCGCGGCGGCACTGGCGGCAACGCCGGAGTGGTACCGCGAACGTGGAGTGCAGCAGATTCCCGAGCGCGGCCCACTGGCGTCCCTGACCGTGGCCGGCAGCATTGGCGGCTGGCAGCAAGCACGCAATGTCGCTGCCGATTGGGGCCCGGCCCTGCCGCTGTCGCGGTTGCTGGCCGATGCCATCCACCACGCCCGCAACGGCGTCGCCACCAGCCGCAGCCAAGCGGAGCTGAGCATTTCGAAATTCGACGCGCTGGCTAACGTACCGGGGTTTGCCGAGCAATTCCTCGACCAAGGTCGGCCGCCGGCGGAGGGCTGGGTGTTCCGCCAGCCAGCGCTGGCCGACACGCTTGAGCAACTGGCCCGCGCCGGCCTGGATGACTTCTACCGCGGCGACTTGGCCCGTGCCCAAGCCGACGATCTGGCGGCAGTGGGCAGCCCGCTGCGCCTCGAAGACTTTGCCCGGCACCAATCGCTGGTGCTGCCGGCGCTCTCCACCCGCCTCAACGGCGCCACCCTGTTCAACCAACCGCCGCCCACCCAAGGCATGGCCTCGCTGATGATCCTCGGCATGTTCGAGCGGCTTGGCATTACCGAGGCGGAAGGCTTCGACCATGTGCACGGATTGGTGGAAGCCACCAAGCAGGCCTTCATCGTGCGCGACGCTCACTGCACCGACCCGGCTCATATGACCGTGGATGTGGCCGAGTTCCTCACCGCCGAGGCGATCCGCCAACGGGCCGGCAACATCGACCGCCAGCGCGCACTACCGTGGCCCCACCCGGGCCAACCTGGCGACACCATCTGGATGGGCTGTATTGACCAGTACGGCAACGCGGTGAGCTTTATCCAGAGTATTTATTGGGAATTCGGCAGCGGTGTGGTGCTGCCGCAAACCGGCCTGCTGTGGCAGAACCGTGGTGTCAGTTTCTCGCTCGATGCCGACGGCGCTCATCCGCTGCAGCCGGGCCGCAAACCGTTCCACACCCTCAATCCGGCGATGGCCCGTTTCGACGACGGTCGCACCATGGTTTACGGCACCATGGGTGGCGAAGGACAGCCGCAGTCGCAGGCGGCGCTGTTCAGCCGCTATGCGCTGTTTAACCAACCGCTGCAGCAAGCCATCACCGCACCGCGCTGGCTGCTGGGCCGCACCTGGGGCGACACCACCACCACGCTGAAACTGGAAAGCCGCTTTGAACCAGCGTTGGTGCAAGCACTAGTCGATGCCGGCCACAACGTGGAAGTACTGGACGCCCCGTTCAGCGACACCATGGGCCATGCCGGTGCCATCGTGCGCCACGCCGATGGCGTGCTGGAAGGCGCCACCGACCCGCGCGCCGACGGCATCGTGGCCGCCCACTGATGGAGCGGCCGGCGCCGCCGCTGGCGGAGCAGGTGCGCCAGCAACTGGCCGATGCGATCCTCGCCGGCCAGTTAGCGCCCGGCACCCGGCTGGATGAAGTGCGCTTGGCGCAGCGTCACGGCGTGTCCCGCACACCGCTGCGCCAAGCATTGCAAGCACTGGTCAGCGCCGGACTGGCCGAGCACCATCCGCGACGCGGGGTGTTCGTATGCGATGTCAGCCCGGCGCAGCTGTCGGCCATGTTCGAGTACGCCGCCGATATGGAAGCGCTGTGTGCACAACGAGCGGCGCAGCACATGACCCGCGCCGAGCGGGAACTGCTGCTGGCCACCCATCTCGACGCCGCGCGGCTGCTGGCAGCCGACGACGCCGACGCCTACGACAGCGCCAACCTGCTGTTCCACGAGTTGCTGTTCCGCGGCGCGCATAACGAATACCTGTATGCCGCCGCGCTGGCGGCCCGCGACCGGGTGCAAGCCTACCGCCGCGCCCAATTCCAAAGCCCTGAGCGGCGCGCCGCTTCCCATGCTGAGCACCAGCACATCGTGCTGGCGGTGGTACGTGGCGATGGCGCCCGCGCGGCCGAGTTGCTACGCCGCCATTTGGGCAACGCCGAACGCAGCGCGCTGCAGCAACTGCCCAGCGCGGCGGGTGAGTCCGGCGCTAGCGCCCACTGCGCTAACAGCACCACTGCGGGAGCGAGTCAGCCTTCCACTGCACTAGTCTCTGCCACGGCCAAATAACGGCGCGGCGTGGTGCCGGTCATGGTGCGGAAAAATGCCACCAGCGCCGTATCGCTGTCGAACCCCAGCTCTGCCGCTGCATCGGCCAGGCGAGCCCCGCCGGCCAGAATCTCGATGCCCTTCAACAGCCGCCATTGCTGGCGCCACTGCTGGTAGCCAAGGCCGGTTTCAGCCCGCATCAACCGTGTCAGCGTACGCGCACTGGCGCCGGCGGTGGCAGCCAGCTGATGCAGCGGCGGCGGCAATTGATCCTGATGCAGCACCGCCAGCCGCCGGTCACGGGGCAGCGGCAACCAAGTCGGCACTTCTGCGCCCCGCAGCACGCCTAATCGACACAGCGTGAGCCAAGCCGCTGCTTCGTGTTGCTGCCAATCGGTGTCGGCCGCCGCCAGCGCCATCTGCTCCAGCACCTCGCGCAGCAGCGGCGGCACGTCCAGCAACTTGGGCTGCGCCGGCCAACCGGGGCAGCGCGCCACGTCCACATACACCGAGCGGTAACCCACCACAGCATGCAGCTGCACCCGGTGCACCACCTGCGGCGGAATCCAGGCTGCCCGCTGCGGCGGCAATACCCCACGCTGGTCCGCCAGCGTTAGCCGAATGCAGCCATGACGAGCAAACAGCACCTGACCGCGCCGGTGGCAATGTAGGCCAGAGTCGTGCTCACGCAGGGTGGAGGCAATGCCGACCACCGGCGCCGCCACTTGGTCCGGGTCAAATACCGCATCCGCCGCCAGCCACATGGCGCCTCCTGTCCGATTTGATGGATTAATTGGCCGAATCAATATAACCGCCCAACCTCCGCCCCGACACAATGGCGTCCCGATTATTGCGGAGCCTTACCGTGTCTCGCCCGACCCTGCCCTTGTTGGCCGCGCTGCTGATGTTTCCGCAGCTGGCTGAAACCCTATACAGCCCGGCCCTGCCGGCCATCGCCAGCCGTTTCCAGGTGGACGCCGCCGCTGCCGGCCAGACACTGTCGTGGTACTTCGTCGCGTTCGCGGTCGGCACCGTGTTGTGGGGACGGCTGTGCGACCGCATCGGCCGCCGCGCCACTCTGCTGTGGGGGCTCGGCCTTTATCTGGCCGCCGCCAGTGCCGCACTGGTGATCCGTGACTTCGAGTTGTTCCTGCTGATGCGCATGCTGTCCGCGCTGGGCGCAGCGGTGGGCTCCATCGTCACCCAAACCATGCTGCGCGACCTGTGGCAGGGCGAGGCGTTGGCAGCGCGGTTTGCCCAGCTTGGCCTGCCGCTGGCATTGAGCCCGGCCTTGGGCGCATTGACCGGCGCGCTGCTGGTGAGCAGCGGTGGGCTCGACGCAGCACTGTCCGGGCTGGCACTGCTGGCAGCGCTGTTGCTGGTTTGGAGCGCCCTCGGCCTGACCGAAACCCGCCCGCCGCAGCAGACCGTAGCGCCGGTGCTACCGACCTTACGCCGCATGCTCACCGATCCCGGCGTACTGCGCATAGCGCTGCAGGTGGGGGTGATGAACGTCAGCCTGTTTGCCTACTACCAACTGGCGCCGTTCCAGTTTGAAGCGTTCGGCGCGCCGACTCTGCTGTTTGGCTTGAGTGGCGGACTGGTGGCGGCGGCGGTCTGGGGTGGCGCTTGGCTGAACCGCCAGCTGCGGGCACGGATCGGCCGCGCCGGGCCACTGCTTTGGGGCGCGTTCATCTGGTTGGGTGGGTGTGGCTTGCTGAGCCTGTGGGCCGGCGCACAGTTATGGGCGATGGTGCCGGCCGCGTTGGCGGCGGTGGCCTATGGTGCGGCGATCCCGAACCTGCTGGCCGCCGCGCTGGCGGACTATGACGAGTGCCGCGGCACCGCCGGTGCCCTGCTGGGGCTGGGTTATTACCTGGTGCTGGCGGCGGGGCTGGGGCTGTCACGCCATGCCGACCAGCTGGGCGGGGTGTTGTTAGCGTGCGCGGCGCTGGTGCTGCTGGCCGAAGCCAGCCGCTGGCGCCGCCCCACGCTCAGGATGCCTCTTCGCTGACCACCAGCTGACGACGCTCCACCGGCACATACTTGCTCGGGAAGGCGTAGCGCACGATGCGCCAGCACACTTGGCCAAACTGGCGCCACAGTGAACCGGTGTTGTAATGCACCCCGTAGCGCTGGCAGATGTCGCGGATTTCCGGCGCCACTTGGGCGTAGCGGTAGGCCGGCAGATCAGGGAACAGGTGGTGCTCGATCTGGAAGCTGAGGTTACCGGACAGAATATGCATCAGCCGGCCGCCCTTGAGGTTGGAGGAGCCGCGGATCTGGCGCAGGTACCAATGGCCGCGGGTCTCGTTGCGCAGCACGCTTTTCGGGAACACCTCCGCATTGGCGGTGAAGTGGCCGCAGAAAATGATCAGCCAGGTCCAGACGTTGCGGATGCCGTTAGCGACGACGTTGCCAAGCAGCACCGGCAGGAAGAACGGCCCCGCCACCAGCGGAAACAGCACGTAGTCCTTGAGCAGCTGGCGCCCGGCCTTGCGTGCCACCGGGCTGGCCGCTTCGCGGAACTCCCCCTTGCTCATGCGACCGGCGAACAGACGGCCAATGCGCAGGTTTTGGATCGCCACCCCCCACTGAAACAGCAGCGCGAAAATCACGCTAAAGAACGGCTGGAACAGGTAGAACGGGCGCCAGCGCTGCTCTGGGAACAGCCGCAGCAGGCCATAGCCGATGTCGTCGTCCATGCCCTTGATGTTGGTGTAAGTGTGGTGCTTGAAGTTGTGCGTATGGCGCCAGTTGTCAGAGGTGCCGACGATGTCCCATTCGTAGGTCTTGCCGTTGAATTGAGGATCATTCATCCAGTCGTACTGGCCATGCATGACGTTGTGGCCCAGCTCCATGTTCTCAAGGATCTTCGACAACCCCAGCAGCAACGTGCCGAGCAGCCAGAACGGCGGGAACAGGCCCAGGAACAGCAGCCCGCGACCGGCCGCTTCGGTGTAACGCACTGCAGCGTGGACGCGGCGGATGTAGCGCGCATCGCGCTCACCGACTTCTGCTTCGACGCGCTCACGCACCGCATCGATTTCGCGGCCAAATGCCTCGACTTCCGCCGCAGTCAGGGCGCGGCTCGGAGAGGGGGACAGGCTCATGGTCGGGACTTCCTCACAGGTCCAAAGTCAGATCGGAGCGCGCGCTGCTCACGCACAGCCGAAGCGCAGTGATCGGTTCGGCGCTGAGTGCGCCATTGAGTAAATCTTCGGTGGTACCGGCCTGCTTGCCGCAGGAGCAGGTGTTGCAAATGCCCATGCGGCAACCGTGGGGCGGCCGCTCGCCGGCCTGCTCCAACGCGGCCAGCAGCGGCGTGCCACCGGGCACCGTCAGCTGCCGCCCGGAACGGGCCAAGGTAATGGTCACCGGCTCGCCGGCGGGTTGCAGTGGCGGCAGTGAAAACGCTTCGCTGACCACTTGCAATGCCTGCCCCGCCACCAGCGCTTCGGCGCTGCTGACAAAGCCGGCCGGCCCGCAGCTGTAGACCCGACTGCCGGCTAGCAGCGGTGCCCACTCCGCCAGCTGTTCGGCGTTGATGCGCGCCGCCGGCGCCTCGCCTTCACGGGTCAGCAGCGGCTGCCAACGAAACTGCGGATGGTCCGCCGCCAATTGGTCAAACTCATCGGCAAAGCACAGCGACGCCGCGCGGTCAGCCCAATACAGCAGGGTCACTGACGGCGGCAGCGCATCGGCCGCCGCTGCAGCGCGCAGCAGGCTACGAAACGGCGTGATGCCACTGCCGGCTGCCAGCAGCAGCCAAGGCGCCTGGTCCTGCGGCAACAGCATGTCGCCGAAACCGGCGCTGACTTCCAGCGTGCTGCCCACCCGCTCCGGGGCGCTGAGGAAATGGCTGACGCAGCCTCCGGGCTGTTCACGCACGGTGATCTGCCATTGGCGGGCATCCAGCACGGTTGGACTGTAAGCGCGGGTATGGCGCACACCGGCCACGTCGACGGTGATATTGACGTGCTGGCCCGGCAGCAGCGCCGGCGCACGGCGCCCCCAGCGCAGGGTCAGGGTAGTGGCGCCGTCAGCGGCGGCGGTGACGGCAGACACCCGTGCCAAACGTCGTTCCCAGCGCCAGGTGCGGGACAGGTGGGCGGCCCAAAAATCAAAAATCTTGGGATCCACCAGCGGCGACAGCCAGCGCTTCAGGGCAGACTCGGTGTGCATCGGCACCTCGTTAAATCAGGGCGCGCGGCAATCGCCGCAACGCGAAGACGGGCGATAATATACATTTGTATATATACTCGTCCAGACGCCGATGGCGGCGCTGATCGGCGCTGTTGCGGTATCATCCCCAGCCTTTTGCCGTTTGCGAGCCTTTCTATGGACAGTGCCAGCCCCACCGATCGCGTCGCCCCCCGCCCCCACCTGGGCCGCCGGGCAGTGATCACTGCCGGGGACCTGATGGACGCCGCACTGCAACTGGTCGGCCCGCACCGCAGTATTTCTACGCTTAGCCTGCGCGAGATCGCCCGCGAAGCCGGCATCGCACCAAACAGTTTTTACCGCCATTTCCGTGATGTGGACGAGCTGGCGGTCGCACTGATTAGCCAAGCTGGCACCACCCTGCGCCAGATTATCGGCGAGGCCCGTCATCGCGCCTCCGTCGAGCAGAGCGTGGTACACGGCTCGGTGGAAACCTTCATGGAACAGCTGCGCGCCGACCAGCAGTACTTGCCGCTGCTGCTGCGCGAGGGGTCGGTGGGTTCGAAAGCGTTCAAGGACGCGGTGGAAGCCCAGTTGTGCTTCTTCGAGGAAGAGTTGTGCCAGGATTTAGTCCGGCTGGCGAAGCTGCGGGGCACCGGTGTGCACACGCCAGAACTGGTGGCGCGCGCCATTACCCGACTGGTGTTCGCCATGGGTGCCACCGCCATGGACCTGCCGGAAGACCAGCACCCACGCATCGTAGATGACGTCTCGACCATGGTGCGCATGATCATCCTCGGCACCCAGTCGATGGCACGGGGCCTGGATCAGGCCCCGCTGTAATACTCAGATCGAAAACACCTTGCCACGGTAAAACTGCAGCTCAGCAATCGACTCCCGGATGTCGGCCAGCGCTTGGTGGGTACCCTGTTTGCGGAACCCGGCGAGGATCTCCGGCGCCCAGCAGCGGGTCAGCTCCTTCACCGTGGACACATCCAAGTTGCGGTAATGGAAGTACTCTTCCAGCCGCGGCATGCCACGCCACAGGAAGCGGCGGTCCTGACAAATGCTGTTGCCGCACATCGGCGACACCCCCCGGTCCACCCACTCCTGCAGGAACGCGAGCGTCTGCTCTTCGGCCTCGTCTGCTTCCACCCCTTGTTCACGGATGCGGTCAAGCAGCCCGGAGCCGGTATGGGTGGTGGTGTTCCACTCGTCCATCTGCGCCAACACCGCTTCCGGCTGGCGCACCGCCAGCACCGGCCCTTCGGCCAGCACATTGAGCTGGTTGTCGGTGACGATGGTGGCAATTTCTATGATCCGATCCCGGTCCGGGTTCAGCCCAGTCATCTCCAGGTCGATCCAGATCAGGTTTTGTTTGCGGTCGCTCATGGCGTCACTCCTGTAGCACTGCACCGTGCGGCCACGGTCTGTCGGGCACTGTACCACTTGCCGTCAGCGGGTGAAGGTTTCCCTTGAGTCGGCGGCGAATATGCCGATCATGGTCGCCATGCCAAGAGGAACCCCATGAGCAAACGCCAACTCAACCGGCGCCAGCGCTGGCGCATCGACAAGATCCAGAACGAACGACTGGAGCGCGCCCGGCGCCGCCAGCAGCGACTGGACAGCGATGTGGCCGACGAGCTCGGCGACACCGAGGCCGGCCGCGTGACCGCCCACTACGGCAGCAAAGTCGAAGTGGAAGCGCAGGCACGCCCCGGCGAGCGTTTGCGCTGTCATTTCCGCGCCACCTTGCCACAACTGGTGGTCGGCGATTTAGTGTTCTTCCAGCCCCCGCGCAGCGCCGGCGATGGCGTGGTGGTGGCGCTGGAACCGCGCCGCACCGAACTGCGGCGCCCCGATTTTTACGGCAACCTGAAGCCGGTGGCCGCCAACCTCGACCGGCTGTTGATCGTGTTCGCACCGCTGCCGGTGCCATCCAGCCAACTGTTGGACCGCTATTTGGTAGCGGCGGAACTGTCCGGCATCGCCCCGGTGTTGGTGCTCAATAAAGCGGACCTGGTCGATGACGTGCTGCGTCCTTACATGGATGAGCTGTGCAAGCTGTATACCGACCTGGACTACCCGGTGATCGAGGCATCCGCCACCGAGGCCACTGGGCTGGATGCACTGCGCGCGGCACTGACCGGTCACTGCGCCGCCTTTGTTGGTCAATCCGGGGTCGGCAAATCGTCGCTGGTGAACGCGCTACTGCCCGAAGCGGCGCTGGCGATTGGGGCCTTGTCGGAGCGCTCCGGCCTCGGCCAGCACACCACCACCACCGCGCAGCTGTTCGATGTACCCGGCGGCGGCGTGCTGATTGACTCCCCCGGCATTCGCGAATTTGGCCTCTGGCACATTGATGAGCCGACGCTGCTGTCTGGTTACACCGATCTGGCGCCACTGGCCGGCCGCTGCCGCTTCCGCAACTGCTCGCACCGCCACGAACCGGGCTGCGCACTGCACCAGGCGGTGGCGGATGGGCGGGTGGCAGAAGAACGTCTGGACAACTTTTTCCGCATCGCCGAGACCCTCGACGACGATACCCGCGCCCGCTATACCCCGGCCTGACCGCCGCGCCACAAATGCATTTGTGACAACCGGCGCCATTGGTCAGAATGAGCCGGTTTTCCGCCCGTCCCTTGGAGGATCCGACGTCAATGGAAGCCACCCTGTTTGAACGCCTGTTCGTCATCCTGCAGCACCTGCTGCCCCAGCACCTGGTATCACGGCTGGTGGGTTGGGTGGCGCGCAGCGAGATTTCCTGGATCAAGACCACCTTCATCCGCCAATTCCACCGCCAGTACGACATCGACCTGAGCGAAGCGCAGATTGAAGACGCCGATGCCTACCCCAGCTTTAACGCCTTCTTCACCCGTGCGTTGAAGCCGGAAGCTCGCCCCATCGCCGCCGCGCATGACGCCATCGCCTGCCCAGCGGATGGCGCCGTGAGCCAGCTTGGCGCACTGCGCGACGGCCAACTGCTGCAAGCCAAGGGCCACACCTACTCGGCACAGGAACTGCTCGGTGGCGACAGCGCCCTGGCCGCAGAATTCGATGGCGGCACCTTCGCCACCGTGTACCTGTCACCGCGCGACTACCACCGCGTCCACATGCCGGTGCGTGGCACGCTGCGAGAAATGATCTACGTACCCGGCGACTTGTTCTCAGTAAACCAGACCACCACCCGCCAGGTTCCGCGCCTGTTCGCCCGCAACGAGCGCGCCGTGTGCATCTTCGACACCGAGCAAGGCCCGCTGGCAATGGTCTTGGTGGGCGCCATGATCGTGGCCGGCATCGAAACGGTATTTGCCGGCCAAGTCACCCCGCAGCCGAGCGAGATTACCCGTACCCGCTACACCGAGGGCCCGATCACGCTGGAAAAAGGCGATGAGCTGGGCCGCTTTTTGCTGGGTTCCACAGTGGTAATGCTGTTTGCTCCGGGGGCCTGCCAATGGCGCGCCGGCCTGGGCATGGAGAGCCCGGTACGTATGGGTGAGGATATCGGCCAACTGCTGAAAGCGGCGGCCGATATTCCGATCTTGGCCAGCGACGAATAAACCTTTGGCCCGCAGCGGCGGGCTTGTGCGCCGGTTCTGGTAGCTGGCGCACATCCACTGCCCCAGCCAGATGACCGCAATAGCAGCGCTCACTGACAGCCGCAATAGACCTCCGAATACAGCTCCACCGCACCATCCCAGCGCTACGTCTTTGAGAGTGCGCAGAACAGCACCATTAAAACGGCGGGCTGCCTAGGCACCCGCCGTTTTTAATGGTCGCTCTTCGGTTGCTAGCACCGGGGCGCCGCACCACTGCCCATCAGGCCGGCGAAGTCTGGTTCTCCGGCATCGGCAACGCGGTCACCGCCGCTAACAGCAGCTCGTCTGACTGCCGCTCCAACCGCTCCTGGTGACGCTGCACCAGCGGCCCCAACGGCTGCAACCGCACCGCCACTGCCACGTCGTCATCCTCGGTCAGCGTCAGTGCGGCATCGGCCTGCCAGGCCGCGATGCGGTCCAGCGCCAGCGGCAGCAGCTCGGCCACCGGCACCATCAACTCGCCCACCGGGCCCTGCTCGCACCAGCCCAGCGCCGACAGGTCATCGGCATCGCCGGTGACCAACGCACTAAAGCCGAGCGCCACGCGGCCATCCTGGTGGTGCCACTCGGACAACTTACCGGCGGCCATCAAGAACAGAGTGCCGGCACACACCGCGCGGTAGGCGGCTTCTTCGGCATCGCCTTCGAACAGCACGGCGCAGTCCTCACCCAGCGCGCCGTCGCAGCGGCCGTCGTACAGTGCCACCGCACGCTCCAACAGTTGCTGCCAGGGCTTGAGCATGGTTTCCAACAGGCCGGGGGTGTAACGCGCATCAAGGTGGGCGCGGTGCGCCAGACCGATTCGCAGCACCGCCGCCGGGCCCGGCGGCGTGGCGGGCATCATCGCGTCCCAGTCATCGTCCACCGGCGCCGGCGGACGACCAAGAATCGGCTCTCCGCGCAGGTGCCGGGACAGCCCTTCAAACAGCACCCGGAAGCCGAGCAAGCACAGCGTCAGCAGCACGAAACCGGCTTCCACCGGCTCGCGCTCCGGCGCCGCCGAGCTCGGCCACAGCTGTACCAACCCCACCACACTGCCATTGGCCAGCTTGATGGTTTGGATGGTGGGCGCCGGCCCCTCGGCCTCGCCGCTCACCGCCAGCTGCTGGCCCGTGGCACTTTCAAAGCGCAGCGCCTGCACTGAACGCTGAGCCACCGCCCGTCGCGCCATCACATTCAGGCTCACCCGATCGCCGGCGGCGGCCGCTTCGGCGGCGTTCTCCGCCACCACGGCGGCGATCTCGCGCAGCTGTTGTTCACGTTGTACCTGCACCTGGTGATCGATGCGCTCGAGGAAGTACAGCCCCAGCGCAATGCACGCCAGCAGCAAAATCACCAGATCACGCAGCAGATTGCCTTCGGTGGCCAGCCACTGCCGCCAGGTCGCGCCGGACGCGGACATTGGCGCTCTCCCTTGGTCGGTTGAATTGAGGGTTTCGTCGGTTGCCGCGCAGTATAGCCCAGCGACTGCGGCACGCATGCCCCCTTGCGCGCTTTGCTGCTACTCTATGCGCCCCCGATTTCTGCCCTCCGGTTATGATGAGGACTGCTGCGTGCGCGACATCATTCTGATCCAGGTCTCCGGCAACGACCGTCCGGGTTTAACGGCGGCGTTTACCCGCATTCTGGCCCAGTACCACCTGAACATTCTCGATATGGGCCAAGCGGTGATTCACGACACCCTGTCGCTGGGCATCCTGGTGGAAGTGCCGGTGGGCGCACAGGCAGCGCCGATGCTGAAGGATCTGCTGTTTGAAGCGCACAAGCTGAACATTTCGGTGCGTTTCCGCCCGATTGACCTGCCGCGCTATGAAGAGTGGGTGGCCGGCCAGGGCAAAGACCGTTACATCATCACGCTGCTGGCGCGGCGGATTACCGCCAGCCAACTGAGCGCGGTGACCGCGGTGGTGGCGGACAACGACCTCAACATCGACAACATCAACCGCTTGTCTGGCCGGGTGCGGCTGGACGACGAAGAAGCCAATCCCGATGCCCGCGCCTGCATCGAAATTTCGGTGCGCGGTGAGCCCAAGGACGTGGCCGCCATGCGCGCCGCCTTCCTCGACATTGCCAACCAGCAGAATGTGGACATCGCGTTCCAGAAAGATTCCGCATTCCGCCGCAACCGCCGGTTGGTGGTGTTCGACATGGACTCGACGCTGATCGAATCGGAAGTGATTGACGAGTTGGCCGCCGAGGCCGGGGTTGGCGAGCAGGTGTCGGCGATCACCGAGCAGGCCATGCGCGGTGAACTGGACTTTGACGAAAGCTTCCGCCAGCGCGTCGCACTGCTGAAAGGACTGGATGCCGCCGCACTGGAACGCGTGCAACAACGCATTCGCCTCACTGAAGGCGCCGAGCGTTTGATCGGCACCCTCAAGGCACTGGGCTACCGCACCGCCATCTTGTCCGGCGGCTTCACTTGGTTCGGCGAATACTTGCAGCGGTTGCTGGGCATCGATTACGTGTACGCCAACCAGTTGGAGATTGAGAACGGCCAGGTCACCGGCCGGGTGGTGGGCGACATCGTCAACGGTCAGCGCAAGGCATCTCTACTGCGGGCCATTGCCGCGCAGGAAGGCATCAGCCTAGAGCAGACCATTGCCGTGGGCGATGGCGCCAACGACCTGCCGATGCTCGGCATTGCCGGCCTCGGCATTGCCTTCCGCGCCAAGCCGCTGGTGAAAGAAAATGCCAAACAGGCGATTTCCACGCTCGGCTTGGACGGTGTGCTGTACCTGATCGGGGTGCGTGACCGCGATCAGGCCGAGCTGCTCGCCGCCCAACAGCGGCCGCACGCCTAACGGCGGCGGCCGCGCCGGTTACTCGTCCACCACCAGATTCGACGTCGGCGCCTGCAGGTAATAACCCTGCAGGTAGCGGATGTTGCCCAGCGTCCACAGCGTCTGCATCTGCTGCGCGGACTCCACGAAACCAACAATCACTTGCTTGCCGCGTTCGCTGGCTTCCGCGATCAGCCCGGCGAACGTCTCGCGCGACTGCGGGTTGTCCAGCTCTTGAGTGAAGCTGCCATCGAACTTCACCATGCCCGCCGACACATGCTCGAACACCTTGAACGGGTTGATGCCACCGGCAAAGCGACGGATCGAGAAGCCGCAGCCCAACACACCAACCTGCTCGGAAAACACCTGCGCTTGCTTGAGGAAGGTGTTGGCATCTGCTTCGGTGATCTGGAATACCAACCGCGCCGGGTCGACCTTGGCAGCCTTGGCGGCCTTGGCAATCCACGGCGCCAGTTCTTGGTCCTGCAATGAATAACCGCTGAGATTAATCAACAGCCGCAGCGCGGTGCCGTGACGCGCCATGGCTTTCAACGCGTGGATGATCACCCAGCGATCCACCTTGCCGGCCAATCCGTGCTCGGCGGCCACCGGCATGAAGGTGTCCGGCGCCAAGTCGTCGCCGTCTTTCTGTGGCAACTGCACGAACACTTCGTGGAAGCGGTCCTGCTCGTCTTCCAGGTTCATCAGCGGCTGATACATCAGCGCCAGCCCGTTTTGGGACAGCGCTTGGCACAGCGTCAGCAGCACCGCTTCCGAAGAACCGGCTTCCACATCATCGAGCGGATCGTAGACATACACCGCGTTGCCGCGCCCATCGCCGGCGCGCTGGGCGCGATTGCAGCACTCCAGCGCCCGCGTCAGGACCGCCTGCCCGGTGCGGCTGTTTTCCTGCACGAAGGCCACTCCCACCGACGCCGTCAGGTGCAAGGTGCGGCCGGCCACTGCCGGCATCAATGCGGCCACCGCTTCGCGTACGCGCTCCGCCAGCGCAGGCGCCTGGTCACGATCTTCCAGCGGGATCAGCGCGGCAAACTCTTCGTCACCGGTACGCGCCAGACGCGTGTCGGCACCGGCCATGTCACGCAGCCGACCGGCGAGCAACTTCATCGCTTGGTCAGCGCCGTCGATGCCGACTTCGCTCTGGTGCTCTTCGAACCGATCGATGCGCAGGTATACCAGCGCCGCCATGGTGCCGCGCTTGCGCACATCGGCGAGGGTGGCGTCGAGCTGGTCCATCATCCAGTGGCGATTGGGCAGTCCGGTGACCAGATCCTGCTGGCTCATGGCCTGCAGCTTTTCTTCCAGCACCGACTCGTCGACGCCGGCGCTACGGATCACGATTTGAGTGCAAGTTTCACCGTCGTAACTCGACGGCGAGAACACGAACAACGCGGCAAACTCCTCGCCTTCGGCGTTCACGCCGCGGCATTCGAGTTCTTGGGTCTGGCTTTCGTCCTGTGCGCGGCTGCGCAGCAGTTGCTTGAGGCGTTCGTGGTCGGCGGCCGACACCATGTCCATGATCGGCATGCCGGCGAGATCATCGGCGCTGCCGTAGCCGAACAGCTCCAAGTAGTTCTCGTTGGCGGCGATATGCATGCCATCGAGCACGTAAGCGATCGCATCACGGCTTTGGTCCATCAGCACCGACAGGCGCTTTTCCGCCTCGTGCAGCGACAACTCAAGCTCCTGCAGAGTCCGACGCTGCTGCACCCGTTCCAGCTGCTGATCCACCAGCAGCATGATCAGTTCGCGGTCGTCCGCCGGCGCCACCGCTTGCACGCCACGACTGAGGGCATCGCGCCACGTGGCGGCACTGAAATCCTCAGCCAGCAGCACCACCGGCAGCTCTTTTTCAAGCCGCTGCAAATGGGTCATGACGGTATCGATATTGCAGCCGCCGAACTGTTCGCGCGTCAGCAGCAGGTCCCAGGACGCGCCTTTCAAGGCGCGCAGCAACGCTTCTTCACCCAGCACCAACTCGGCACGGGTGGCGCGGCCGGCGTTACGCAGGTTGTTCATCAACTGCTCAGCCACGTCCTGTGACTCATGTGCGATCAGAATACGGATGGAATCGAGTTTGTAGATCATGAAGGCCCCAGAACCGAGAACAACAACGCCGAAAACGGACCGGCGGCGCCCCCGCGCCGCCGTGATCCCGTGCTTTCCCTGCACCCCTTGATATGCGTGACTGCCGTCTACCGCGGCGTCATTTTCAACAATTTAACGATGTTGAAGCGCCCAGTGTCACCTATCCCGGCGACCAGCGCGTGACTTGTATCACAAAGCCGTCGCCGTGTGGTTCAACCGCAGCCGGCGGCCACCGGCGTTTTGCTGTGATCGCCCGGCAGTTCGCGCACTAAGCGCGGCAGCAGATAGCCGGACAAGCGCGCGCGCAGCGCTTCATGCAGTGCCACCGCGTCGGCATCCGGCACCGCAAAATGGGCGGCGCCGGCCACCGCATCCAACTGGTGCAGGTAATACGGCAGCACCCCGTGGTCAAACAGGCTCATGGCCAATTGCTCCTGCGCCGCCACGCTGTCGTTAACGCCGCGCAGCAGCACCGCCTGATTCAACACGGTCACGCCGACGCGGCGCAGCGCCGCCACTTCGTCAGCCAGCTGCGGCGACAGTTCATGGGCATGATTGGCGTGCAGCACCAGCACCGAACGCCAGCGCGGGTCACCAAGCTGGGCCAGCAGCGCGTCAGTGACCCGGCCGTGGATCACCAGTGGCAAGCGGCTATGCACCCGCAACCGGCGCAGGTGCGGCAGTGCCGCGAGACGCTCCAGCAGCTGGCCGAAGCGGCGGTCGCTGAGGCTGAGCGGGTCGCCGCCACTGAGGATCACTTCACTGACATCAGTTTGCTCTGCCAACCATGCCAACGCCTCGTCCAATCGGTCGCGGGTGGGCAGATGCTCTTGGTAAGGAAAGTGGCGCCGGAAACAGTAACGGCAGTGCACCGCGCAGGCGCCGGTGACCACCAGCAGCACGCGGCCATGGTACTTGTGCAACACACCGGGCACCGGGGTATGCACCGCCTCCGCCAGCGGATCGGTGGTAAAGCCCGCCACCTCAGCGAGTTCCTCGCGGCTGTTGAGCACTTGGCGCAACAGCGGGTCCGCCGCGTCACCGGGCTGCATGCGCGCCACATAATCACGGGGCACCCGCAGCGGAAAGCCACTATCGGCCCACGGCAAATGCTCCAACTGCAGTAGCCGGCGCAGCTCCTCGGGATCAGTGATCAGATCAGCTTGCGCCTGCTGCCAACGGGGCACGGCATCAAGGTCGGTCAGCGGCACTCGCAACGGGGCCGGCAGGGCTTGGATTTCAGCCACTTCAATGCCCGCCACGGGGAGTCTGCCAAGACGGGGTCTGCTGAGTTATCATTACGCCCTCAAAATTCCGGTTCTTCTGACTGTGGGTGTGTACATGGCGACCTATTCTACCAACGAATTCAAGTCTGGCCTGAAGGTGATGCTGGACGGCGATCCCTGCGCCATCGTCGAGAACGAATTCGTCAAGCCCGGCAAAGGCCAGGCATTCAACCGGGTGCGCCTGCGCAACCTCAAGACCGGCAAGATGTGGGAACGTACCTTCAAATCTGGCGAATCGCTGGAAGGTGCCGACGTCATGGACGTGGAGATGCAGTATCTCTACAGCGACGGCGAGTTCTGGCACTTCATGAACCCGGAAAGCTTCGAGCAACTGGGCGCGGATGAATCTGCCGTGTCCGAAGCGCTGCAGTGGCTGAAAGAAGAAGACATGTGCACCGTTACCCTGTGGAACGGTGCGCCGCTGTCGGTTGCGCCGCCCAACTTCGTGGTGCTGGAAATCATCGAAACCGATCCCGGCCTGAAGGGCGACACCGCGGGTACCGGCGGCAAGCCGGCCAAGGTCTCCACGGGTGCCACCGTGCGTGTGCCGCTGTTCGTGCAGACCGGCGAAGTGATCAAGATCGATACCCGCACCGGCGAGTATGTCAGCCGCGTTAAAGACTGATGATCGACTGGCGCCCCGGTGCCGACACCCGGGCCCTTGTGGCCCGGGCCCGTCTCAACCAGACGGTGCGGCAATTCTTTCAACAGCGCGGGGTGCTGGAAGTGGAAACGCCCTTCCTCGCCGCCCATGGCGTCACCGATCGGCACATTCAATGCATCGACGTGCCCGGCTACGGCTACCTGCAATCCTCCCCCGAATACCACATGAAGCGGCTGCTGGCCGCCGGCAGCGGGCCCATTTACCAAATCGCGCGAGTATTTCGCGACGGTGAGGCCGGACGCCGCCACAACCCTGAATTTTCACTGCTGGAATGGTACCGCCCCGGCTGGTCGCTGGAGCTACTGATCGGCGAGTGTGAAGACTTGCTGCGTACGCTGCTGCCCGTGGCGAACGTGCGCCGGGTGGCGTTCCGCACGTTATTTTTCGAAGCCACCGGCCTGGATCCGCTTAACGCGCCGCTGGCTGAACTACAGGCCCGCGCACAAGCTGACAGCGAATTACCAGAACTGCCGCGGGAAGAGTTGGTGGATTACCTGATGGCCACCGTCGTGGAGGCGTCACTGCCGACCGATCAACTCACCGTGGTGGACGCCTTCCCCGGTTGGGCAGCGGCCTTGGCGCGTACCGAAACCGACGCGGCCGGCGACACTGTGGCACGTCGTTTCGAGATCTACTTCGGCGGTTACGAGCTGGCCAATGGCTACGACGAGCTGACCAGTGCCGGCGAACAATCAGTGCGGTTCGCCGAGGACCAATTGTGGCGTCTAGAACAGGGGCGGCCGCCGATGCAGGCGGACCCGTGGCTGCTGGCGGCCCTGACCCATGGCCTGCCGGACAGTGCCGGCGTCGCCATGGGCTTGGACCGCATCCTGATGTGCCAGCTGCAGTGCGACGATATCCGCAGCGTGCTGGCGTTCGATCACAGCCGCGCCTGACCGGCGCGGCCCCCCCTCAGAAACTGTACTGCGCCGCCAGCTGCACGCGCGCCAGATCAGCGCGACGGCCACCGACCTCCTGCAACTGGTAGTGCTGCAACTCGATGCCATAAGTAAGCACAGATAGCGGTGACCACAGCAGGTTGACCGACGCGGTGCGGTAGCGGCGGTTGGTGCCCGGCTGGTAATCCTGTTGGTCACGCAAGCCGCTGTCGGACCACGCCGCAGAGCTGCGCAGCCGCTCAGTCCAGTAATGGCGGTAGATGACCGAGTAACCCCAGGCGGTGACATCGCTGATCTGCCCTTGATCGACCACTGCATCGGCAAAAGTGCGCAACCCCATGTAACGGCCGAGGTTGCCGTAGTTGAGCTGCAGCCGCAGGTCATCTTTACCCCAGGTCGGGAAGCGACCGGTTACGCTGTAAGCGCCAGTCCATTGTGCGTCGCGGCCACTGGCATCATCGAGCCGCAATCGGCGCGCGACCGCGGCGGCCGACAAATACCCCCACGCCTGCCGGGTACTCAGCCGCACCACGGTGTCCGGCACGTCTTGATGATCGAGGCCGGTGTCTTCCGGGTTTTCCAGCGCCAACTCCAGCTTGGCGACATCGCTCCCACGGGTGTAACGCACCTGCGCCTGACGCACGAAGTTGACGCTGGCGTGCTGCCCGAACGCAAGGAGGTCACCCACACCCTGCAAATCCGTAAACGTGGACCACGTCTGCCCCACCAACCAACCGCCATAGCTGCCGTACGCTTCGCGCAGGCGTGGCGCGTAGCTGTTGCTGACCAACTCGTTGGCTTGCATATCGTTGCCGTAGAAATCCACCGCCACATGGGTGCGCAGCGCCTGCTCACCAAACGGCGTCACCGTGCTCAGATACAGCTGCGACTGGCGCGCGCTGAAGCCGGTGCGCCAGCCTCGGTCATGGCGAGTGGCCTTGACGCCGGAAGCCACCACCACTTCGTTGTTGGTGCCGTTCTGGTAGCCGTGATTGGACACCGACATGTCTCCACGCACATAGCCGCCCAGACGCAGGGTGGTATCGCCCAAACGCAGGCCGCCGCCGGGGACGCGCTGCACGGTGTCCTGCTGCAGCGCAGCCAGTTCAGCGCGCAGCGCATCCAGCTCTGCTGCCAGATCCCGCTCCGCAGCGCCAAGCAGTGGCGATAGCGCCAGCACGGCAGCGGCCGCTGCCAATCGGATTGTTATGCTCATTGACTCTCTCCTGATGAGGACGCAACCGGCGCCCACGGCACAACCCTGCGGGGGCATCCGGCTCCCGCAGGTCAACGTGTAAATCGAGAAACGGGACCGGACGGCCCCGTAGGGTTTCAGTCGGCGTCGGTGGAGGCGCCGCCTTGGCTCACCGGTGCCATGCGCAGCAATCCGGTGCGCTCGATCAGCAGGTAGAGCACCGCGCCCGCTGCCAATCCCCAGCCGGCGCCATAGACCGCCAACACCACCCCCATGGTGCCGGCGATGCCGCGCTCGGTGTTGTTCTCCAGTTGCTCAAAACCAACCATCAGACAGATGTAGCCGGTCAGCACCAGCGTCAACGACAGCGCAATGGGCAGCACCGGCTGGAAAAAGCTCACCAACGGCAGCATGAACAGGGCGATGAAGCCGGCGATCCAGAACGTACCGGCACCGCTATAGATGGATTCCATGGCCGCGCGCCCGTACTTGTAACGCTCAGCCATGGTGGCGCCGACTGCGGTCCACAGCGGCCCGGCCAGTCCCGGATAGGGTGCGAAGAACGCATGCAGCGCGTTGCGTAGCGCGGTCACTAGGTGGATACGGTCCACGTTCTGCTCGATTTTTTCATCGGTGCGCAGTTCATCGGCGCGTTGCATCAGTGATTGGCCGACGATGATGTCGCCGAAAGCAATGATGTAGGCGATCACGGCGGTGGGCACTGCCAGCAGGAACAACTTCAGCGGTGGCAAGCCCACCGCGAACGGCAGGTACGACCACATTTCGCCGAACGCCGGTTGCGTGATCCCCCAGCGCACATCCGGCATGTCGTACTCACCAATGGCGATACCGACCACGATCGCCACCAACATACCCGGCACCATGCCGTAGTTGACGATCTTGCGCATCGCCGGGCGCCGCTCGGTAAGGTGTTTGAACGACACTGAGAACATCAAATACAGGCAGATCAAACTGCCAGCAATCAACGAGATCGGCGTGTTGGCGACTCGCCCACCGGTGGAAATTTCTCCCATCAGCGCGGCGAGGCCGGCGCCGATGATAATGCCGCCCTTCATTGAGTTCGGCACGATGCGCACCATGGTGCTGCCGAGGCGTGTCAGCCCCAGTACCAGGAAGATCAAGAAGACCAGCAGTTGCAACGCGAACAGCGCCTGAATCGCTTCCGGCCCCGGCGCGTAATCACCGAGGAACAACAGCACCACTGGAATCGCCGGGGTGATCCAACCCGGCACCAACGGCACACCCAGCAATGCCGGCAGCATGAAGCCGATGCCACACACCACCACGTACGCCAACGCCACGTCATAGGGCAGGCCCAGGTATTTCTCCAGCAGCGGGATCATGCCGAGGCTGACCACGAACATGATGAACCCCTGCAGCATCTCTGCCATTTCCCAGCGGTAATGCACTAACGGCAGCCGCACCTTGAATGGCCCCAACGGCCAGTAGGGCTGCTCGGCGCCGTCGGCGCGCTGATAAAGCTGAAACGATTTGCGTTGCATAACGCCTCCAGAGGGCACTACCGACCAAGTGCGGCAGGCCGCTGTTGTTGTGGTTATCGGGATCGGGCGACCGCTGCCGCAACGCCACAAGGCAGCGACATGAAAGCAGCGAGGGTAGGCAGGGCGTAGCGTCGGGCCGGCCAACGGCCGGCAGCGCCGTGAGGCAGCAAAAAGGCAATATCCATTGCGGTCACCTGGGTGTGTAACGCTGTTGTTGTTGTGGCCCGGGCGTTCCATTCCGCCGGGCTGCCCAGATTTAAACCGCAAAGATTATGGGATTACAAATACCTAGATATAGTAATTAACCTATATTTTGATAAAAAATACACCCAAGTGCTTGATGTCACAGCGAAGGCCGTCGGGCGATTGATGGCGGCGACAGACGGTTCTGAGGCCAGCAAGTGGCGAGCCTTAAGCGCATCAACCGCGGGACGAAGACAGTGCAGGGGAGAAGCCAGCGCGTCGCTGGCGAAGGGCGGCCGGTGTGTGCCCTCTGCAGAGGGCGCGGCAGGACCTCAGCCGGCGCGGCGGGCGGTTTCGTCTATGAGGTCAGCGATTTGCGGCAGTACCGGGTCCGGCAGGTCGTGGCCCATGTTGGGAATGATCACCAGCTTGGCGCCACGAATATGGCGCGCCGATGCGCGCCCACCGGCTGGACGGATCAGCGGATCCACACTGCCGTGGATCACCGTGGCCGGGCACTGCACCCGCTTCAGCCACGGCGTCAGATCACCGGTGGCAAAGATGGCGAACAGCTGCTGCTGAATGCCGCGCGGATACAGCCCGCGATCCCAGCTTTGGCCAAACGTCTGCTCCAGCAGGGCACGGCTCCAAGGCAGCGTGCCGCCGATGGTGCTGATGAATTCAAAGCCGTACGCGATGTAATCCTCACGAGTGCGGATATTGCCCTTCGGCGCCAGCAGCAGCTTCAGTGCACCCAGCGACGGCAGTGGCAGCCAGCGACTGTTATTGCTGGACATGATCGAGGTCAGGCTCAACACCCGCTGCGGGAATTTGCCGGCGGTAAGTTGGGCAATCATGCCGCCCATCGACACGCCGATCAGGTGCGCGCGTTCGATACCGAGGCCATCGAGCAGGCCGATGGTGTCATCGACCATGTCGTGCAGGGTGTAGCCGACTTTCAATCGCAACCCCAGTGTGGCGCGCGCCACCGCCGCCAGCGGACTGTGCTGCTGCGGAAACCGCAGGCGAGAGGACAGGCCCACATCGCGGTTGTCGAAGCGGATCACGCGGTAGCCACGCGCCGCCAGATCATCGAGCAACGACTCGGGCCAAAACACCATCTGACAGGACAGCCCCATGATGAACAGCAGCGGTGTGCCCTGTTCCGGACCACGGTCGTCGTAACAAAGGGTGATGCCGGAAGGCAGCTGCAGCTCGCCGCTGCGCACAGGTGTGGAGGTCATCGAGGCGTCCATCGCTAACAGGATTGGCAAACCTTACGTCAGCCCTGCCGCAGCCACCATGACCGCACCGCTCGCGCAGGCACGCCTCAGGGCGAGCCGGGGCTGCCGGCAAACGCCGCATACAGACAGCCCAGTCCCACGTTCACCGCACCGGTGGCGCTCATGGTGGCCAGGTGCACTTCTACTCCGGCACCGGCCGCGCTGGCCATCATTGATTCCCAGCCCGGCATCTGCGGCACTTCGGCCACATCGCCGGCGTAGCTGATGCACAAATGTGGCGCGCTCAGACCGCCGCTATCCATGGTGCGCGCGAGGTGGCGGAACAGGCGCTCCACCGACTTGGCATGGCTGAAGCCGGTGGCCACCACCGACTCTTCTCCACGCCAGATACGGATGATCGGCCGCAATGACAGCGCCGCGCCCAACGTCAGCACCGCCGCACGGCCAGCATCCGCCCAGGTGCGGCGTTCACCCTTGTGGAAGCCCCGTTCGCGGATATAACGCAAGTCGGCCGGCACCATGTAACCGCACAGCTCTGGAATCAGCCCATCCAGCCGCAGCCGGATCTGGTTCGGCGCAGCGCCGGCATCGATCATGGCTACCGCTTCGGCCACCAGCACGCCGGCGCCGGCAAACAAGGTACGGCTATCAAGCACGCGCATATGGAATGGCCCCGCCACGCCGGCTTGCTCGCGCACCGCTTTGTACTTTCTCAAAATGCCAAACGAGGCACGGCTGGCGTGGTCGAAGATAGGACTGTGTTTTCCAGAAATCGTGATACAGAAAACCAAATCGTGATCAACCACCAGGCGCTCCAAGAACACGGCCTCGATTTGTTCCGCAGTGTAGGGCACTGACTCGGCGTCGACGCCGCGCTCACGCAGGTCGCGCAGATAGAATTGTTCGGTCTGCTCCACGTCGCGCTGATCCACCAACACATCCTCACCAAGGCGGATGGCGATCGGCAAGATGCAGATGCCGTGACGAGCAATAAAGGACGCCGGTAGATCGCAGGTTGCGTCCACCACAATGCCGATTTTCATGATGCTTTCCCCCGCAGTACAGAAAATAGTGCCTTGATGCGGGCTGTTCCCCCCAGCCCACACACCACCTTCGGCACTCCGGTTGCATCGCACAACATCACAATAGGAAAGGCTGCTTTTCGTCCTCTTCCGCTGCTTTTTTGACTGCGCGAAATGACATGGGAAATAACCGCTTCATTGCTGCACATTCTTATATACAGACGTGCATTAATGACGCTGATCAATGTAATCGTTGATGGGCAAGTCACTGATGACATTGAGCAATGTAAATGTCATCAGTCATTTTTGATTAATTTGCAGACATGGGTCGCAACTAAATTTTAAAACCGTAAAATGTTCGGGTCCCCGGATTCGGCTCGCTAGGCGGTTCGCTACAATCTGGGGCAAGACTGTGATGCCCGTGTGTCACACCACTTCACCCCCGCTGATCCGGGTTGGTGTGCTTTTTTACGCGAGTGGCTGCCGCTGGCAGTCACATCATTTCGCACCATTGGCAATGCATCTGCGGGTCACCCGCCGGTCACGGAAGACCAGATACAACAAAGCTGAAAACGGAGCGGATGGCGCATGCTTGGGACCTGCCCTCCGACTCCAAAACACTGCATTGATCAGGACTATACCGATGACAAATGTGTTCCGTTTCTCGACCTTCTCCGTGTCCGCGCTGGCAGGTGCAGTGATGCTGGCCAGCGGCTCTGCCATGGCGGCAGGCCTGACCCTCAACGAACAAAGCGCCAGCAGCGCCGGTATGGCTTACGCAGGCCGGGGCTCTTCCGCCCTTGATGCCAGCACCGTATTCGGCAACCCGGCGGGCATGTCCAAGCTCGATGGCACCCACATGACACTCGGGACCGCGTTCATTGACGCGAGTGTGGATATCAAGAACGCCAGCTCAGTTGCTGCGTACCCAGACCCAGCCGACCCTCTGAACAATCCTCCGATTTTGGTACCGCGCACGGGTAGCTCAAAAGGGGATATGACCCCCGGTACTGCAGTACCCTTCGCTTACTACACCGACCAAATTAATGATCGCTGGCACGTGGGGTTTGGGGTGTTCGCATCGCTGGGCGGCAAAGCGGATTACGAACGCAACTTCATCGGCCGCTATAAAGGCGACAAAACAGAAGTCCAGGTAATCACATTCCAACCAACGCTGAGCTACCGTATTGCTGACAACCTATCTGTCGGCGGTGGGGTCACCGTCAACCGCATTGAGGGCGAGCTGAACACCCAACTGCACTTCGCTCCCAACATGCCGGACGGTCATTTCAACACCAAGGGCAGCGACACCGCGCTTGGCTACAACCTCGGCGTGCTCTGGGATGTAGTGGACGGCACTAGCGTCGGCCTGACCTACCGCTCGAAAGTGAAGTACAAGCTGCACGGCACCGCCAACGTGAATGCCATTGATGCCGCCACTGGCGCACCGGTAGTCGGCAGCTTCCGCGGTGGCCTAGACTTTACTCAGCCAGAGGCCGTCGAGGCGTCGCTGAGCCAGGCGATCACCAACGAGCTGACCTTACACGCCGGTGCCGTTTGGACGCGTTGGTCCGAGTTGCAAGAAATCCGCATCGAAACCAGCGGCGTACCGGCATCCTTAGCCTCCCGTGGCGAGCCCACCGAGTGGCGCGACCAGTGGGCCTTCGCGCTGGGCGGCTCTTACCAGCTAACCCCAACCGTCGTTCTACGCGCCGGCTTCGCTCTGGATGAGTCTCCCGCTACTAACGAGCACCGCAGTGTGCGTGTACCCTACGGCAACCGTAAGGTCGGCACCCTCGGCGTAGGCTGGCAAGCCACTCAGAATCTCGGTTTCGACTTTGCCTATGGCTACCTGAAAGAAAGTGACGCAGCCGTTAACCAAGCTCCAGATGTGGGTCGTCCGGGCTTCTCCGCCACCTACAAAAACTCCGCCAACATCTTCGCAGCGCAGCTGAACTACAAGTTCTGATCAGCGGATTGCGACGACAAAAAAACCGGGGCATGCCCCGGTTTTTTTGTGTCTGATGAACGCCGGAGACCACCGGCGCTGCATTCACATCAGTCTTCCACCGACAGCCCATCGACGTTCTGGAAACCGCGCGGCAAGCGTGCACCGCGTCGGCCCCGCTCACCGTGGTAGTGCTCCAAATCGGATGGCTTGAGACCAAGGTGGCGGCGGCCGGCCTGCACTCGCAACGTCTGCCCCGGCGCTACGATTTGCAGCGCGATGACAAACTCGGTGCGCTCACCCTTGCCGGCGCTGATGGCCATCATCTTGTTGCCCTTACCGCGTGCCATCTCCGGCAAATCGGACAGCGGGAATACCAGCAGGCGGCCATCATTAGACAGTACCGCCACACGCAGGTCAGTGCCGTCCGGTATCCGCTGCGGCGCCATCACCTTGGCGCCCTCTGGCACCGTGAGCACGGTTTTGCCGGCCTTTTTGTTGGCCTGCAAATCAGCGTAGCGCGCAACGAAGCCGTAACCTAGATCAGTGGCCAGCAGCCAGGCGCTCTTGTCAGCGCCCATCAAGGCCGCCACAAAGTGGGCGCCGCTGGGCGGGCTGACCCGGCCCGAGACCGGCTCGCCTTGGCCGCGCGCTGACGGCAAGGTATGTGCCGGCAGCGAATAACTGCGCCCGGTGCTGTCGAGGAAGCACACCACCTGGTTGGAACGACCTTGGGTGGCGGACAGGAAGCCATCGCCGGTTTTATAGCTCAGCGACGCCGGGTCCACATCGTGGCCACGGGCGGCGCGCACCCAGCCTTTTTCGGATAGCACCACGGTCACCGCTTCGGCGGTCACCAGCTCGGTTTCATCCATGGCGCGGGCATCATCGCGGCTCATCAGCGGCGAACGGCGCTCGTCACCGTACTTGTCGGCGTCCTGTCGCAGCTCCTCGGCCACCAGTGTCTTCATGCGCGCCATGGAACCGAGCGTGCCTTCCAACCACTCGCGCTCCTCCGCCAGCGCATCCTGCTCGCCGCGGATCTTCATTTCTTCCAACTTGGCGAGGTGACGCAGCTTCAGTTCGAGGATCGCTTCCGCTTGACGATCGGATAGCGCGAAACGCTCCATCAATACCGGCTTCGGTTCGTCCTCATTGCGGATGATGCGGATCACTTCGTCCAGATTCAGGAATGCGGCCAACAAACCGTCGAGGATGTGCAGCCGCTCCAGCACCTTGTCGAGCCGGTGCTGCAGGCGCCGGCGCACGGTGATCATGCGGTACTCGAGCCACTCGGACACGATGGTGGTCAACGGCTTGACCTGTGGCCGGCCGTTGAGCCCGATCATGTTCATGTTGACGCGGTAGTTCTTTTCCAGATCGGTGGTGGCGAACAGATGGCTCATCAACTGCTCGACATCGATGCGGTTGGAACGTGGCGTGATCACCAGCCGGGTCGGATTTTCATGGTCGGACTCATCGCGCAGGTCGGTGACCATCGGCAGCTTTTTCTTCTGCATCTGGTCGGCGATCTGTTCCAGCACCTTGGCGCCAGACACCTGGTATGGCAGCGCGGTGATGACGATATCGCCCTCTTCCATCTCGTACACCGCGCGCTGCTTGATGCTGCCGCGGCCCTCGGCGTACATACGAATGATGTCGTTGCGCGGCGTGATGATCTCCGCCTGAGTCGGGAAGTCGGGCCCCTGAATATGCTCCATCAAGTCGTCCAGCGACGCGCCGGGATCATTGAGCAGATGAATGCAGGCGGCGGTCACTTCGCGCAGGTTGTGCGGCGGAATATCGGTGCTCATGCCCACCGCGATGCCGGTGGTGCCGTTGAGCAGCACGTTTGGCAGCCGTGCCGGCAGCAGCTTCGGCTCGTCCATGGTGCCGTCGAAGTTCGGCACCCATTCCACCGTGCCTTGGCCCAACTCCGCCAACAGCGACTCGGCGTAGGGCGCCAGTCGCGATTCGGTATAACGCATCGCCGCAAATGACTTGGGATCGTCCGCCGACCCCCAGTTGCCCTGGCCATCCACCAGCGGGTAGCGGTAGCTGAACGGCTGCGCCATCAGCACCATCGCTTCGTAGCAGGCGCTGTCGCCGTGGGGATGGTATTTACCAAGCACGTCACCGACCGTACGCGCCGATTTTTTGTGTTTGGCGGTGGCCTTCAGGCCCAGCTCGCTCATGGCATACACGATGCGGCGCTGGACCGGTTTCAGACCGTCGCCCACGTGGGGCAAGGCACGGTCGAGGATCACGTACATGGAATAATCCAAGTACGCTTTTTCGGTGTAGTCCCTCAACGAGACTTTTTCAAAATCGTCAGCCATGAATCCTGCTTCCAGATGCCAAGATGTGCCTCACACCTCAGCCAGATTGCCCTTGGTTTCCAGCCATTCCTTGCGGTCGCCGGCGCGCTTTTTCGACAGCAGCATGTCGAGGATTTCGTGGGTTTCCACATCCTCGCTGATCGACAGCTGCACCAGCCGCCGGGTGTCCGGTGACATGGTGGTTTCACGCAGTTGCAGCGGGTTCATTTCACCCAGGCCCTTGAAGCGCGTGACCTGTGGGCGCACCCGCTTGCGGTCGGCGGCGAGTCGGTCAAGGATCGACTGGCGCTCACCATCGTCGAGCGCATAAAACACGTCCTTGCCGGCGTCGATGCGGAACAGCGGCGGCATCGCCACAAACACATGCCCGCCCCGCACCAGCGACGGGAAATGGCGCACGAACAGCGCGCACAGCAAGGTGGCAATGTGCAGGCCGTCGGAGTCAGCATCGGCGAGGATGCAGACCTTGCCGTAGCGCAGCCCGGACAGGTCATCCAGCCCCGGCTCGATACCCAGCGCCACGGCGATATCGTGAATCTCCTGGCTGGCCAGCACTTCACTGGAATCCACTTCCCAGGAGTTCAGAATCTTGCCACGCAGCGGCATGATCGCCTGGAACTCACGGCTGCGAGCCTGTTTCGCAGAACCGCCGGCGGAGTCACCTTCCACCAGAAACAGCTCGGTGATCGCCACATCATCGCTGGCGCAGTCGGCCAACTTGCCCGGCAGCGCCGGCCCGGCGGTGACCTTTTTGCGCGCGACTTTCTTCGACGCCCGCAGCCGGCGCTGAGCGTGGCTGATGCACAGCTCCGCCAGCCGACCGGCTTCATCGGTGTGCTGGTTCAGCCACAGGCTGAACGCGTCCTTCACCACCCCGGATACGAAACCTGCGGTGGCACGGGAACTGAGCCGCTCTTTGGTCTGGCCGGCAAACTGCGGATCGAGCATCTTCACGCTCAGCACATAGCTGGCGCGGTCCCAGATGTCTTCCGGCGACAGCTTCACGCCGCGCGGCAGCAAGTTGCGGAATTCGCAGTACTCACGCAGCGCATCCAGCAGGCCGGTGCGCAGCCCATTAACGTGGGTACCGCCCTGCGGCGTGGGGATCAGGTTGACGTAGGATTCGGTGACCAAGTCACCGCCTTCCGGCATCCACAGCACCGCCCAATCCACTGCTTCATGCTCCGCCGCCAGCGCGCCGGTGAAAGGCGACTCCGGCAGCTTTTCCCAACCGCGGGTGGCGTCGTCAAGGTATTCCACCAGGCCATCGGCGTACTGCCAGGTTTCGTTGTCACCGGTGTTTTCATCTTCCAGGATGACTTCTAAACCCGGGCACAGCACCGCCTTGGCACGCAGCAAGTGACGCAGGCTGCGCACCGAGATGCGCGGCGAATCAAAGTATTTCTCGTCCGGCCAGAAGCGCACCTGGGTGCCGGTGTTGCGGCGGCCGCAGCTGTCCACCACCTCCAGCGACTCGACTTTCAAGCCGTGCTCGAACGCCATGCGGTGCACTTGGGCATCGCGGCGCACGGTGACTTCCAGCCGCTTCGACAGCGCGTTCACCACCGACACGCCCACGCCGTGCAGACCGCCGGAGAACTGGTAGCTGTTGTTGGAAAATTTGCCGCCGGAATGCAGCGTGGTGAGGATCACCTCCACACCGGGCAGGCCCATTTGCGGGTGCAGGTCCACCGGCATGCCGCGGCCGTCATCCTCCACCGACACCGAGCCGTCCTTGTAGAGCACCACTTTCACCCGCCGCGCATGACCGGCCAGCGCTTCATCGACACTGTTGTCGATGACTTCCTGAGCCAGATGGTTGGGGCGGGTGGTGTCGGTGTACATGCCCGGCCGTTTCTTGACCGGGTCCAGGCCGCTGAGGACCTCGATGTTCTCTGCTGTGTAGTGTTCGGTACTCATGGTCTCTCAAGCCAGGCCAATGCCGCAGAAGTGCAACACTAGCGGAATGAACGCCTCGAAGTCATCAAAGCCATGACTGCCTCCGAGGCCTTTATAGAGATGGCAATCCGCATACAGCGACCAGGCATCCTGCCAGTCCAGCGTTTCGTCACCGGTTTGCAGCATCACCAGCAGCTTGTCCACCGGCAACCGCTCGGCGGCGTCGTAATGGCGCAGCTGGTCGACCCAGGCAGCGTCATAATGGTCCGGTTCGCCGCTGTGGTAGTGGGTGATGGGACCGACTTGGTCTGCCAGCCGCTGCCACGGTCTCACTGCCGGATTGATCAGCACCGCCGGTGCGCCGTGGCGGGCGGCCAGCCAGGTGGCATAGAAACCGCCCAGCGACGAACCCACCAACGCCACCGGCCCGGCGCCGGCAATGATCTGTTCCAGCTGTGCCATGGCGCGGCGCGGCTCCAGCGCCAGCTGCGGCACCAGCAATCGATCCGCCGCACCGCGCGCGGCAAACCAGCGTTGCAGGCACTGCGCTTTATGCGACGCCGGAGAACTGCGGAAACCGTGGATGTACAACAGTGAAGGGGTCGACGACATGGGACCGATCTCCTGACTCAGCCACTGGGAGGCGCTTCCCGCGCCACGCCGCCGGCCGGCGACGCGCCCCAGTATAGCCGCAACCGCCGACCGCGGATTCAGTGCCGAGGAGTCAGTAGCCGGTGACTGTCAGATCCGGTGCAAAGTCGATGTCATCCACCCGTGATACGCCGCTGTCGATCGCGCCATCGGCGTGCAGGTCGAACCAACGGTAACCGGGCCCGCAATCGTCCAGCGCGAAATCAGCGCTACCGGGCTTGAACTGCACACAGGTGGACGGCGTGCTGTACAGCTTGATGCCGTCGCGCTCGCCTTCAAACGCCTGGTGTACATGGCCCCAGACCACCGCCCGCACCGCTGGGAAGCGGCGCAGCAGCGCAAAAAAGCCTTGCGGATCAGCAATCTGCTGGGCATCCAGCCAAGCACTGCCCATTGGTACTGGATGGTGGTGCAGACACACCATTACATGGGCGGTGCGAGCAGCGCTGAGCGCCTGCTCCAAAAACGCCATGTCAGCACCGGACAAATCGCCGGGCACTTCATCCGGCACCGAGGAGTCGAGCAGCACAAAGGTCCAGTCGCCTAATTCAGTGACGCAAGGACTGAGGCGGGAACAGTCGCCATCCAGCGCCGCCACCAGCGGTGCCGAAATATCATGATTGCCTTCCAGCCAGTACACCGGCATCGGCAGCGCCGCCATCATGTCGATCAAGCGGCGGTAGGAGCGTTCGGAACCGTCCTGGGACAGATCCCCGGTGGCCAACACCAACTGACAATCTGGCTGCTCGCGACGCACGCGCGCCAGCACCATTTCCAGACTGTATTGGGTATCAACACCCAGCAGGCGCGTGCCGGGATCGGCAAACAGGTGGCAATCGGTCAGCTGCACTACCCGCAGTGGCGGTGCAGGGGTCGGGGGGATCACGGTGTCGCGGCTCCTTTCGGTGTTGCGCTCCGGTGCCAGAAGCACCGCTGTTCCTTATAAACCACGCCACGGCTGCGACACAGCGACCGGCGCACAGTTGGTATCAGCTTTCCCGACCAGCGGCAGAGGCGGCCGGTGGCTGCGGCCACACCGGACGCTGCAACGCACCCTGCGCCAACACATGGCGCAACCAGTCGCTGAGGAAACGGTTCCACTGCAACTTCTCGTCGCGCTGATGCATGGCGCTGTTGGGATAATCGTGCCGTGCTGGCACCTGCCGGTAGGGCGCCACCGCCACCACTTCAGCGCTGCGCGCATCGTGGTAAAGGCGCACATCCAAGCGCGCACTGGGCATCAGTGCGTGCTGCCGGTCTTGCTCCAACGCCAGCAAGGTGGTGTAGGGACTGCGCTCCAACACCCGGATCACGACCCGGCCAGCGCCCGGCTCGCCGAGCGCCAACGACAGGGAGTCGTCATCGCCGAGCAGCGCCTGAATGCGGGTCAAGTAGGCATAGTTGGTTTCGCACTGCGTCATCAACTCACGCAGATTGACGCGGTAGCGGCGCAGGGCGCGAGGTGAACGGGCCTGAGTCACGCGCTACTCCCACAGAACCGCGCACGCAGGGCAACGTGGTGCAACTGCAGCCACAACAGCGCGATCATGCTGGCGGCATTATCGATCTCGCCGGCATCCAGCCGCGCGGCGGCTTCGGCCAGCGGCATCTTCACCGCACGGATGTCCTCGTGTTCGTTGGCAACGCCAAACACACCGCCGGCACCGGCCAAGCTCACCGGCGCCAAAAACAAATGCAGCCGCTCATCACTGCCGCCGGGGCTAGGCAGGTAACTCGGCAGCGGCAGCAGCTGGTCAAGCACCAGCCCCGCTTCTTCCGCAGTCTCCCGGCGCGCCACCTGCTCCAGTGTTTCATCGTCCCGGTCGACGATGCCGGCGATGATCTCCAGACACCAAGGCGTGCCGCGCCCGGCCAGCGCGCCGACCCGAAACTGCTCCACAAGCAGCACCTCATCGGTGTGCGGGTCCCACGCCAACACGCCCACGGCGGGCTGGCGCATGAACAGTTCGCGGGTCATCGGGCCAAGCCAGCCGCCGTCGAAACGGCGGTGGCGCAGGGTCAATACATCGACCCGGAAAAAGCCCTGGAAGGCGGTGTCGCGCTGCAGCAGTTCCACATCCTGTGGTCCCAGCGTGTGGCGCGGCGCCGGAGCCTTCATATCAGGACTTGGCCTCGTGGTAGAGGCGGCTGCCGGTGTCGCGGAACTCGGCCGATTTCTCCTCCATCCCCTCCATGGCGGCGGCGTAATCACGCACCTCCTGGGTGATCTTCATGGAGCAGAATTTCGGCCCGCACATGGAGCAGAAATGCGCCACCTTGTGCGCCTGTTTAGGCATCGTCTCATCGTGGAAAGCACGCGCCCGATCCGGGTCCAGCGACAGATTGAACTGGTCTTCCCAGCGGAATTCGAAGCGTGCCTTGGACAGCGCGTTATCACGCAACTGGGCGCCCGGGTGCCCTTTGGCCAGATCCGACGCGTGGGCGGCGATCTTGTAGGCAATGATGCCTTCTTTCACGTCCTCACGGTTGGGCAGACCAAGGTGCTCTTTGGGCGTCACGTAGCACAGCATGGCGGTGCCAAACCAACCGATCATGGCGGCGCCGATGGCGCTGGACAGGTGGTCGTAGCCCGGTGAAATGTCAGTGATCAACGGACCGAGGGTGTAGAACGGCGCTTCATGGCACCACTTCAGCTGCTCGTCCATGTTGGCCTTGATCATGTGCATCGGCACGTGGCCAGGGCCTTCAATCATCACCTGCACGTCGTGTTTCCAGGCAATCTGCGTCAGCTCGCCGAGGGTGCGCAATTCAGAGAACTGCGCTTCGTCGTTGGCATCAGCGATGCAACCCGGGCGCAGACCATCGCCAAGACTGAAGGTCACGTCGTAGGCCTTCATGATCTGGCAGATGTCTTCGAAGTGGGTGTAGAGGAAGTTTTCCTGGTGATGCGCCAGGCACCACTTAGCCATGATCGAGCCGCCACGGGACACAATGCCGGTAACGCGCTTAGCGGTCATCGGCACATAACGCAGCAGCACCCCAGCGTGGATGGTGAAATAATCCACGCCCTGCTCGGCCTGCTCGATCAAGGTGTCGCGGAAGATTTCCCAAGTCAGGTCCTCGGCGATGCCGTTGACCTTCTCCAGTGCTTGGTAGATCGGCACGGTACCGATCGGCACCGGGCTGTTGCGCAGGATCCACTCGCGGGTCTCGTGAATGTTCTGGCCAGTGGACAGATCCATCACGGTGTCACCGCCCCAGCGGGTGGCCCAGGTCATCTTCGCCACTTCCTCTTCAATCGAGGAGGTCACCGCCGAGTTACCGATGTTGGCGTTGATCTTGGTGAGGAAGTTGCGGCCGATGATCATCGGCTCGCTTTCCGGGTGGTTGATGTTGGCCGGAATCACCGCGCGGCCACGCGCCACTTCATCACGCACGAACTCCGGCGTGATCTCCGCCGGAATGGCAGCGCCGAACGGTTGACCGGGATGCTGCTCCACCGGCAACCCCGCCGCGCGCATGGCGGCCAGATTCTGGTTCTCGCGGATGGCGATGTATTCCATTTCCGGCGTAATGATGCCTTGGCGGGCGTAATGCATCTGTGTGACATTGCGCTCAGCGCGCGCTTTCAGCGGCTGGCGCACGTTCGGGAAGCGCAGGCCGGCAGTGGCCACGTCGCTAGCACGGCGGCGGCCGTACTCGGAGCTCAGGTCAGGCAGCTGTTCGGTGTCGCCGCGCTCGCTGATCCAGGCGGCACGAATCGGCGCCAGCCCAGCGCGAATGTCGATCTTGGCATCTGGGTCGGTATAGGCACCGGAGGTGTCATACACCGCCAGCGGCGGGTTCTCCTCAGTACGGCCGTCCGCCAGCATGGTCGGGGTTTGGGCAATCTCACGCATCGGCACCCGTAGATCCGGTCGGCTGCCGGTGATGTAAATCTTACGGGAGCCGGAAATCGGCTCGCAGGCTTCGTCAATGGCGCGGGAAGGGGCGCTCAGGTAATCATCCGGCACAGCGTTCTCCAAGTAGCGCCCGGCGTCAGGACTGCCGGGAATGAGGGGGTGAGATCCGCGGCTTGCACGCACGTCCTTGGCCACTTTGCACGGACTCGACCGGTTCCAGAAAGTGGCTCACTATACGCCAGCGGCGCGCGCCGGCTCAACCGAACTGCAGCGGTAAAAAGCCCGGAAACCCAGTGCTTTTCATGGATTTACCGACACCTTTCCAGTCTTTAAGGGCCGTTTGCGAACCGGATTCGGAAAAACGTGTCATTGCGAGCCGCTTCTCATTACTATTGGGCCTTCGTGAAAAACGGGAACCTTACCGATGTTCAAGCTGAAGACTGCGATTGCTGCAGGCGTAGCGCTGCTCACCGGCGCTTTGCAGCCTGCCTACTCCGCCACCCTGGCGGAGGTTCTCGAGGCCGCTTGGCAGGCCGATTCAGAGTGGAATGCCGCGTTGCGCACTTGGGAAGCCGACCAGCAGTTGGAAAATCAGGGCCGCGCCGCCCTGCTGCCGAACGTCAACGCCTCCTACTCCTGGCTCAAGAATGATCTGGAAGTGCGCACCGGCGCCAAAGGCGATCACGACTATGAGTCGCAGACGCTGACCCTGTCGCTGGTGCAGCCGCTGTTCCAGCCGCAGGCCTGGTACGGCTACAAGCAATTGAAAGCCACCACTTCCGTGGCCGCCGCCAACTTCGCCAGTGCCCGCCAAGACTTCCTGCTGCGGGTGTCGAACCAGTACTTCGGTGTGCTGCGTGGCTGGGAAGACCTGACCACCTTGCGCGCCCAAGAACGCGCCATCGGCCGCCAGCTGGAACAGACCCGCGAGCGCTACGACGTGGGTCTGGTGGCTCAGACCGATGTGCTCGAAGCACAGGCCGCATACGATCTGACCCAGTCCGACCGCATCCTCGCCGAGGCGCAGTTTGAAATCGCCCGCGACCGTCTGGAGGCGCTGACCAACCGCAATTGGGACAGCCTCGCCAAACTGCAGGACGACCTGCCGCTGGACGGCCCACTGCCGGCCAAGTCCGAGGAATGGGTGGAACTGGCCCGCGCCCGCAACCCGCAACTGCTGATGGCGCTGTACCAGAGCGAAGTGCAGCAGAACAACGCACGCGTGCAGGCCTGGGCCCACAGCCCGACGGTGGATTTCGTTGCCCAGCACCAGCGTTACCGCGATGACGACGACACCCTGCAGCCGACGCCGCCGAACACCCGCAATACCGCTTACGGTGTGGAAGTGAAGCTGCCGCTGTTCCAAGGCGGTGCCGTGGCCAGCCGCCGCAAACAGGCGGCGCTGCAATACGAAGCCAGCCAAGAAACCTACCAGCGCACCTGGCGCGATGTGGGCCAACAGGCACTGAGCAGCTTCCGCGTAGTGCACGCTAACGCGTTGCGCATCAAAGCCCGCGAGCAGGCGATCCGCTCCGCGCAATCAGCACTGGAAGCGACCCAGGCCGGTTACGATGTCGGCACGCGCAACATCGTTGACGTGCTCAACGCCCAGCGCACGCTGTTCTCCGCGCAGCGCGATTACGCCACCACCCGCTACGACTACATCACCGAGAGCCTGACGCTGAAAGCTGTGGCCGGGGTGCTGAGCGAAGACGATCTGCAGCAGGTGGATCAGTGGCTGTCACGCAACGATGAAGTCACGCTGGACGATGTGGTAAACGACCAAGACGCCTAAGCGCTCGGTTGGCACCATCAAAAAAGCCACCGCAAGGTGGCTTTTTTATTGCCTGCGCCAGAGCGCGGCGTCCCTGCCGGCTTAGCGGTCAGGCTTTGGCGGCTTGCTGCGCCAGTGCGGCAGTATCCACCCGCACGAAGATCGAATCGGCACTGACCGTGAGCACATCGCCGGCCCACACTTCACATATCACCCGCGACTTGCGGGCCACTTCACCTTCTACCCAGGCTTTCAGCGTCAGCTCTACACCCATCGGTGTCGGCTTGCGATAACTCACGCCCAAGTGGCCGGTGACGCAATCAATTTTTGGCAACGTGCCCGGTTCGCGACCTTCAGCGCGGTAGTGAAACGCCATGGCGGCCCAGTTCGAATGGCAGTCCACCAGCATGGCGATATAGCCGCCGTAGACCAGCCCCGGCCAACCGACGAACTCCGGGTTGGACGGCATGCGTGCGATCACTTGCTCACCGGCATCGTCCCAGTAACTCTTAATATGCAGACCGGATGGGTGCGTGCTGCCACAACCGTAGCAGGTGCCCTCCGGGGCGGCCCGATCCTGCAAGGCCAGCGTTGGGTCGGACATCGTGGTCCTCCTTTGTCATTGGAATCAGTGCACGGCCGACGACCCCGCCGCCTGACCGCCCGCCTCATGATGAACAGCGCCGGAAGCAGGTCAAGCCGGAGATGTAAGCAAGCTAGCGGGGCAGCCGAGGCGCTGCGGGGAAGGTGCATTACAGGCGGTTCAGTCAGCGCCGCCTTAGCGATCGCTGAAGCAATCCCACC
Organism: Alcanivorax sp. REN37; assembly: GCF_041102775.1. NCBI lineage: Bacteria > Pseudomonadati > Pseudomonadota > Gammaproteobacteria > Oceanospirillales > Alcanivoracaceae > Isoalcanivorax > Isoalcanivorax beigongshangi. The sequence goes on along the minus strand of NZ_JBGCUO010000001.1, from coordinate 508,760 downwards.
GCTAGCAAAAGCGGCTGCCGGCAGCTGCGGTGCAACGCCTCGCCTGCTGGTGGCTTGCTAGGCTGCGGCTTGATGGCGGCACGGCTTCATGGTTCCGCTGCTGCGCGGACTTGTTGCTCCGTTGCTTCGTTGCTTCGTTGCTTCGGTGCTTCGGCGGTTTGTTGCTTCACCGCCCCGCTGCCCCGTTAACCCAACGACCCAACCGTCAGCGCGGCCAGTCACGCTCCACTGTCTCCAACACTCGCTCCAAAGCACCCGCGTGTTCCGCCACCACCGCTTGGGCGGCCGCCCCCAGCGCCTCGCGCAGCGCCGGGCAGTTGAACAGCTCCACCAGAGTGGCGGCGAGACTGTCAGCGTCGGTCACGGTTTTCAGCGCACCGGCTTGCTCCAGCAGGGCAGCAATATGCTCGAAGTTGAAACGATGCGGCCCGCTCAATACCGGCTGCCCCCAGGCGGCCGGCTCCAGCAGGTTGTGGCCGCCCCGTGGCACCAGTGAACCGGCCACCAGCGTGACCGCCGCCGCACCGACCAGCATTAGCAGCTCGCCCATAGTGTCGCCGAGGTAAACCGCCGTATCAGCGATGATCGCCTGCTGCTGACTGCGACGCGCCAACGTCAACCCGCTGTCACGCACCTGTCCGGCCACCTCGTCAAACCGCTCTGGATGGCGCGGCACCAGAATCAGCAACGCCTGTGGCTGCGTTTGCCGCAGCTGCTGGTGGGCAGCAAGGATCGGCGCATCCTCGCCGGGGTGGGTGCTGGCCGCCAGCCACACCGGCCGCGCGCCAATTTCAGCACGCAGCGCCGCGGCAGCCTGCTGCCTTGCTGTGCCGAGGTCGATATCGAACTTCACCGAGCCGGTGACCTGAAGTTGCTCCGGCCGCGCGCCCAAGGCCGCAAAGCGTTCGGCTTCCACCGCGGTTTGCACCATCAGCCCGGTAAAGCATTGCAGCATCGGCCGCACCAGCGCCGACACCCGCCCATAACCGCGCGCGCTGCGCGCCGACAGACGGCCGTTTACCAACCACAGCGGAATACCGCGTTTAGCGGCCACCGCCGCCAGATTCGGCCACAGCTCGGTCTCGAGGATCAGAATCAACTGTGGATCGAACGCATCCATGAAGCGCCCCATGGCCGACGGCGTATCCCAAGGGCAATAAACGTGGTGCACACGATCGCCGAACAGCGCACGCACCTGGTCGGAACCGGTGGGTGTGGTGGTGGTGACCACCAGCGGTGTCTGCGGATGGCGCTCCAACAGCACTCGGATCATCGGCGCAGCGGCCAAGGTTTCGCCCACGGAGACGGCGTGGATCCAGACGCTGCGCCGACTACGTTGGCCGAGCCCGCGCGCAAGACGCTCGCGCCACCGGCCACGGTAAGCCGGTGCACGCCGGCCACGCCACCACAGGCGTACAAAAAGCAGGGGGGTAAGGGCATACCAGAGGGCGCTGTAAAGCCACAAAGCCATGTTCGATTCCGTCGCCGAAGGGGCAGCGCTGCTCGCCGCAAAGGGGGCCTATGCTACCATAGCGCCCGCGCTGGCCCGACCCGCGCCTTCTGCCGATGATCAAGGATTGTCCATGTCCGACTCCCGCTCCGACACCCTCTCTCTGCCCGTGGATGTGGCCGTTATTGGCGGCGGCATCAGCGGCCTGTGGCTGGCCAACCGCCTGCATCGCGCCGGCTATTCCTGCGTGCTGCTGGAAGCGCGGGAGCTGGGCGAAGTGCAGACCCTGCACAGCCAAGGGATCATCCACGGCGGTCTGAAATATGCGCTCGGCGGCGCCCTGTCGAGCGAGTCCGAAGCGATCGCCGGCATGCCCGACCGCTGGCGACAGCTGTTGGCCGGCGAGGGCGAAGTGGACCTGCGCGGCGTCAGCGTGTTGTCGCAAACCCAGCACCTGTGGTCGGCCGGCTCGCTGGCCTCACGCTTTACCACTTTCTTTGCCAGCCGCATGTTGCGTGGCCGCATCGATAAACTGGCGTTTGCTGACTACCCCGCGGCACTACAGGACCGCCGTTTCCGCGGCGCGGTGTACCGCTTGGATGATCTAGTGGTGGACACCGACAGCCTGGTCAGCACCCTTGCAGCACCGATTCAACCGCACTGTCTGCAGGTTCAGGTCAGCGCCGATCAACTGCATTGGCATGAACAGGGACTGGCGGCGATCACCCTGCCCGGCGTTACCCTGCAACCGCGCCGCGCGATTCTGGCCGCCGGTGCCGGCAATGCGGCACTGCTGGATGATGCCCGCCGCGCGGGCCTGTCGCCGCTGCCGGACACTCAGCTGCGGCCACTGCAAATGGTTATGGTCGCGCACGCACAGCCGCTGCCGCTATATGCCCATTGCATCGGCGCCAGCAACAAGCCACGCCTGACTGTCACCTCCCATCCGCTGCCGGATGGGCGCATGGTCTGGTATCTCGGTGGCGATCTGGCCGAGCGCGGCGTGGGCCTGTCCGCCGAGGCGTTGCTGGCTGATGCGCGCCAGGAGTTGGCAACGCTGTTCCCGTGGTTGGATTTCAGCACCGCCGAGTGGGCGACCACCGCCGTCGAGCGCGCCGAACCGCGGCAAGGCAGCCTCGCCAAGCCCGACAATGCCTTTGCCGAAGCCCAGCAGAACCTGATCGTGGCGTGGCCCACCAAACTGACATTGGCGCCGGACCTCGGCGATCGCGTCGCCGCGCTGCTGTCAGCGCAGGGCTTTGTGCCGCAGCACCCGCAGCCGACGCTGCCGGACGATCTGCCTCGCGCCCACCCCGGCCGCGCACCTTGGATGACTGCTTTTGGAGACCGGCATGACTGACTTCATCCGCCCGCTGGGCGACACCGGCCTGCAGGTCAGCGCCCTGGGCCTCGGCACCGTCAAAATCGGCCGCAATCAAGGGGTGAAATATCCACAAGCTTTTGAGTTGCCAGATGATAACGCTGTACGTGATTTGCTAGCGCTGGCACAGGACCTCGGCATCAACTTGCTCGACACCGCACCCGCCTATGGCCGCAGCGAAGAGCGCCTGGGCCAGCTGCTGAGCAATCGTCAGCAGTGGGTGATCGTATCGAAAGTGGGTGAAGAGTTTGAAAATGGCGACAGCCATTTTGACTTCTCCCCAGCCCATACCCGGCGCAGCGTGGAACGCAGCCTGATGCGTCTGGGCACGGACTATCTTGATCTGGTGCTGGTGCATTCCGACGGCAACGATCTGGACTGTTTAGAAGCACTGGATACGCTGCAACAGCTTAAGCGCGACGGCCTGGTACGTGCGGTGGGCATGTCCACTAAGACAGTGGCCGGTGGTCTGGCCGCGCTGGAGCACGGTGATGTGGCCATGGTCACCTACCACCTCGGCTACGAGGATGAGCGCCCGGTGATCGATGCCGCTGCTCGCGCCAACAAGGGCATTTTGATCAAGAAAGCGTTTGCCAGCGGACATCTGCCGGCGGATGTATGCGACCCGGTGCAAGCCAGCCTAGATCTGGTGCTCGGCACTGCCGGGGTCACCAGCATCATTGCCGGCACTCTGAATCCGGGACATCTGCGCGAAAATGTGGAGAAAGCACGCAAAGCTCTGGCGGGCTGATGCGCTTTCGACTGACATATAAAGGGCGTTTGACACGCCCTTCTTTATTGGACTGATCGAGTACTGACGACGGCTTCACGCATTAGACATGGCGCGCAACCCATCCAAAAAATCATTTTTTTGAAAAAATAATTTCAACACAACTCATCAATCACGGAATTTATTTTTCCTTCCGGTTGAAGACCATTCGGGCACGGAGTGTCGATTGGGCGTCTGCCTTAAGCTCCGAACTGACATCGTATGCCGGCACATCAGCGCACTGCGTGGGCAACTCGTTCTCTGAACACCCTTCCACGCATTAGTGCGGTTCCTGCTGCCAATTTCCGCTACTGCCCCAACAGCGACCGCAGCACTCCTCACCCGGCGGCATCCAGCCACTGAATCAGCGCCCCAGCTCAGGTGCCGCAGAACGTCCGCATTACCTGCTGCCCCGGTGCTGCGGGTTGCGCCAGGTCCGCATATTCCGGCTGCACGTCGTAGGGACGCTGCAGCACCTTATTGAGACGGTGAAACAGCGTCAGATCATCACGCTTCTCTGCATCCGCCAGCGCCGCCTGCACCCAGTGGTTGCGGGGAATGAACAGCGGATTAACCGCATCCATGGCGGCAGCAATGCCGTCCGCGGGGCGGGTCTCCAGAGCCAGCCGCTGGCGCCAATCCGCCAGCCATGCGCGCGCGGATTGCGGTGATGCTGACAGCGACAGCCAGGCGGCATCACCATCACTACTGCGGGCACAGTCAGACAGCAGTCGGCATGCCAGAGTGAAGTCCATGGCACCGTGTTCCAGCACCGACAGGAACTGATCGATCAACGCACCATCTTGCTGCTGAGCGGACTGCAAACCGAGCTTGGCACGCCACTGCCGTAGCCGTTGCTGCTCGTAATCGCCGGCAAAAGCACTGATGCAATCGGTGGCCATCGCCACCGCCCGCTCGCTGTCGGCCGCCAACAGCGGCAGCACCGCTTCCGCCAAGCGCGCCAGATTCCACTGCGCCATGCCCGGCTGATTGCCGTAGGCATAGCGACCGCGCTCATCAATGGCGCTGAATCGGGCGCGCGGTTGGTATTGCTCAAGGAAGGCACAGGGGCCGTAGTCGATGGTGTCGCCGGACACTAGGGTGTTGTCGGTGTTCATAACACCGTGCACGAAACCCACCGCCAGCCACTGCGCCACTCGTTCCGCCTGACGCGCGGCCACCGCTTGCAGCCACGCCAGATAACGCTCGGCCACCGGCAGCGCAGCCAGCGCCGGATCGTGGCGGGCGATGGCTTCGTCAACCAGTGCCTGCACCGCCTCGGTATCGTTACGCGCGGCGAAGTATTCCAGTGAACCGACGCGGATGTGGCTGTCCGCCACCCGCATCATCACCGCACCGGGATGGCTACGCTCGCGGCGTACGCGCTCGCCGGTGGCCACCGCCGCCAGCGCACGGGTAGTGGGGATCCCCAATGCATGCATCGCCTCACTGACCAAATACTCCCGCAGTACCGGACCGATCGGCGAGCGCCCATCACCGCCACGGGAGTACGGCGTGCGGCCCGCGCCTTTCCATTGCAGATCACGGATACGGCCGTTGCGGTCACGCACCTCGCCCAGCAATAGCGCCCGGCCATCACCCAACTGCGGATTGAAGTGGCCGAATTGATGGCCGGCATAGACCAGTGCCCGCGGCTCCGCGTGCGGCGGCCACTCATTGCCCGCCCACAGGCCGGCGAACTGTTCCGGCGTGGCCAGCAATTCGCCGGCAATGCCTAGCTCCTCCGCCAGCGGGCGGTTGAAGGCCAACAGCTTGGGCGCTGCCACCGGCGTTGGTGCTTGCAGCTGGGAGCAGCGCTCAGGCAGTTGGCGGTAGCGATGGAGGAAGTCGGGGAACATGGCGAGGCTCCGGGGCATGCGGGGCCTCACCTTAACGCGGAATGGCAACGCCCGCCCAGTAGCCGCCGGCATTGCAGCAGTGCCACCACCGGGGCCGCTCAGGACTCGCGGCGGATTTTCTCAACGATGTGGGTGGTGCTGACGTTGTCGACGAAATCCAGCACTTTCACGGCGCCGCCGTAGCCGTGCACCAGATCAGCGCCAACCACTTGGTCGACGCTGTAATCGCCGCCTTTCACCAACACGTCCGGTTGCAGGGCTTCCAGCAGCGGGACTGGCGTGTCGGTGTCGAAACTGACCACCCAATCCACCGCTTCCAACGCCGCCAGTACTGCCATGCGCCGCTCAAGTGGGTTGATCGGGCGGCCCGGGCCTTTCAGACGACGGATCGATTCATCGCCGTTGACCGCCACAATCAGGCGATCGCCCTGCCGGCGGGCGCTGTCCAGATAACCGACGTGGCCGGCATGGATGATGTCGAAGCAGCCGTTGGTAAACACGATGCGCTCGCCCTGCGCGCGTGCATCCGCTACCGCCACCTGCAGCTGTGCCAGCGTCATCACACCGCGACCGATACCGCCTTCTTGGTGCACCGCCCGGCGCAGCTCGGGGGCACTGACCACGGCAGTGCCGAGCTTGCCGACCACGATACCGGCGGCAATGTTGGCCAGCGCCACCGCGTCTTCAAGGCTGGCGCCGGCAGCCAGCGACGATGCCAGCACCGAGATCACGGTGTCACCGGCGCCGGTCACATCGAACACTTCCCGCGCCCGCGCCGGCAAATGCAAAGCACTTGTCGCACGCAACAGCGTCATGCCTTTCTCGCTGCGAGTAATCAGCAGCGCCTCCAGCGACAGCTCTGCCATCAGTGCACGGCCTTTGCGCACCAAGTCATCTTCGCTAGTGGTGGCGCCCACCACCGCCTCGAATTCAGCCAAGTTCGGCGTCAACAGGGTAGCGCCCCGATAGCGGCTAAAGTCGGTGCCTTTCGGGTCCACTAGCACCGGCACGCCAGCGGCGCGAGCTGCCGCGATCAGCGCCTGCGGGTCACGCAATGCGCCCTTCTGGTAATCGGACAACACCAGCGCGCCGGCGCCGGCCAACTGGCGCGTGACGGTCTCGGTGAAGGGGGCAGGGTCCACGTCGTGGAACGGCTCTTCGAAGTCGAGCCGCAATAACTGCTGCTGACGGCTGATGATGCGCAGCTTGGTGATGGTGGGCTGGTCCGCCACCTGCTGAAACTCGCACTGCACTGACGCCGCCTGCAGCCGCTCCGCCAGCGTCGCCGCCGCTTCGTCCTGGCCCGTCACCCCCACCAGCACCGCCCGCGCGCCGAGCGCCGCCATGTTCAGCGCCACGTTGGCGGCGCCGCCGGGGCGATCTTCCTGGTCGGTGACCCGCACCACCGGCACTGGCGCTTCCGGCGAGATGCGCTGGGTCGGGCCGTGCCAGTAGCGATCCAGCATCACGTCACCGGCGACCACCACATGTGCGCTGTCGAATTGCGGAATCTGCACGCTTTGATCCTTCATCTTGGACGGGTTAGGGCGACCTGGTCAGGGCCCGGAAAAGTGCCCGGCAGTGTACCACAGTGCGGTTTCAGCGCGGCGGCCGGTGCACCGCGGCCACCGCTGTCGGCCTCTGCGACGACAGCTCCATCTGCAACCGGGTGCATCTGCCTACCGAGGTCTTTATAGTCGCCCCCCGCCGGACATCGCGCCGTGCTGCCGCGGCCTAAGCGGACCCCCGGCCGCCCTGTTTCTGCTGGGATGCTTGCCAAGGTTTACAACATGAGTACGGCTTTCAGAACCGATATCAACGGCCTGCGTGCGTGGGCGGTGTTGCTGGTGGTGCTGTTCCATTTCGCAGTGCCCGGCTTCGGCGCCGGCTTTGCCGGGGTCGACGTGTTCTTCGTGATCTCCGGCTACCTGATGGCACAGATTCTCCATCGCGGCCTCAGCCACGGCAATCTCAGCCTAGTGACGTTTTATGCGTCGCGGGTGCGGCGCATCTACCCGGCGCTGGTGCTGGTGAGCGTGGCGTGCTTGGTGGCCGGTTGGTTCCTGCTGGTGCCGGAGCACTACATGGCGCTGGGCCGCCATGTGCGCGAATCGCTGCTGTTCAACTCCAACCACCGCTACCTGTCAGAAGCCGGTTATTTCGACACCGCTGCCGAAAGCAAATGGATGCTGCACACCTGGTCGCTGTCGGTGGAGTGGCAGTTCTACATGCTGTACCCGCTGCTGATGTGGGGATTGTTCCGCTGGGTGCGCAGCCATCTAGCGTTGCTGGCCATCACAGTGGTCCTGATCGCCGCGTCACTGGGCTGGAGCGAATGGCTGGCGCAGCACCGGCCGGATGAAGCCTTCTATGGCTTCTTTGCGCGCGCCTGGGAGCTGCTGGCGGGTGGCGCGGTGTTCCATCTATGTGCTCTCACCACGCTGCCACGCCGACTCGGGCAGGGGTTCCATTGGGCCGGGCTCGGCATCATCGTGCTCACCGCGTGCGTAGTGACCCCGGCTGCCTGGCCCGGCCTCTGGGCACTGCTGCCCGTGCTCGGCGCAGCGCTAGTGATCATTGGCCGCAGCGAATCGCCACTCACCAAGGGCCGGCTGTGGGATTGGCTTGGCGAACGCTCTTACTCGATCTATCTGTGGCACTGGCCGCTGGCGGCGATGCTGCACACGTTGGGTCTGTTCCAGTCCGCCAGCTGGCGGCTGGCGGCACTGGCGTTGGCGCTGTTGCTGGCCGAGCTGGCCTACCGGTTCATGGAGCGCCCGCTGCGCGAACGGCTAGGCCGCCGCTCCAACCGCTTCACCCTCGGCGGCGCCCTGCTCCTGTTGTTGGTGGTGGGCGGCAGCGCCCAAGCTGTGCGCCAGCTCGGTTTCCCGGAGCGCATGCCCGAGCACGTAAAGGCCATCCTGTACGCCTACCCAGACCACAACCCGCGTCGCGAGGAGTGTCTGGGTGTGGAGTTTGATTGCCACTATGGCCCCGATGGCCCGGTGGCCATGGTGCTGGCCGGTGACAGCCATGCCGACACCGTCGCCAACCCGCTGATGGCCGCACGCGGCGGTCAGACCGGCAACATCCTGTTCCAAGGCAATTCCGCCTGCCTGACCTTGCCGGGATTGGCGCATACCGACAAAGACCGCCAAGACTGCGTCGATCTCGGCAACGAGCTACCGGACGTGCTTGCGACACTGCCGGGTGTGCCCTTAGTGCTGGTTAATCGACTCAGCGAATACACCAACGGCAGCCAGATCGACGCCGACCGCAAAGCGTATTTCTATATCCCCGGCGGCGACCGTTACTTCACTGCAGCCTGGTTCGAACAGTTCCGCCACTGGTATCTAGAAACCCTGTGCGGACTGGCAGCTGAGCGCGAGGTGTGGATCATGCGGCCAATCCCGGAAATGGACGTCGACGTCACCAGCACCCTGGCCCAGCAGGCGCTGATGGGCCAATCGCAACCGGTTTATATCAGCCGCGCCCGCTACGCCGAGCGTCATGCCTACGCGCTGTCACTGCAGGACCAAGCGGTGGAGCAGTGCGGCGTGCGGTTAATCGATATCACCAGTGCGCTCTGCGATGACCAGCGGTGTTACGGCTCCGACAACGGCTTGCCGCTGTATCGGGATGAGGACCACTTGAATGAATTCGGCAACCAGCGTCTGACGCCGGTGTTCGAGCGTTATTTTGGGGTGGGACGGCCGGCCGCAGATTGATGTGTGCCGGGGGTAATAGCAGTTGCCCCCGGCCTGCCAAGTTCCTGACTCAATACGACAGACCGGATGCAGCACTGCTGGCCGCTCTGCCGACGGCCCACTACACTGCGGGCTTTGAAGTTCGGAGAAGCACCCAGTGAGCCGCAGTTCACAAACCCCGAAGTCGCTGTCCCACCCCAGTTACTGGACCACCTGGTTCGGCGTTGCGCTGTTCTGGCTGCTGGGGCAGTTACCCTGGCGGATGCTGCTCGGACTCGGGCGCACCATCGGCCGCTTGGCGTGGTGGCTGGCACCGTCCCGGCGCCGCATTGTGGAAACCAATCTGGCACTGTGCTTCCCAGAACAGTCCGCCCACCAGCGGCACGGTTTTGCCAAGGCAGTGATGCGCAGCACCGGCGAGGCCATGACGGAAATTGCCGGCGCCTATGTCAGCCTGCACTTCAATGCTCGTGAGCGCCTGGAGATTACCGGCCTCGAACACCTCACACGCGCCCAAGAAAGCGGCCAAGGAGTGCTGCTGCTGGGCATGCATTTCAACACCATCGATATCGGCGCCCGGCTGCTCGGCGAAGGCGCGGGCGTGCGCTTCAGCGTGGTGTACCGCCCCAATGACAACGCGGTGCTGGATTGGCTGATTAAACGCGGACGCAGCCAGTATGTAGACCGCTATATCGACCGCGCCGACATGCGCGGGCTGGTACGAGAACTACGCGCTGGCGGCATCTGCTGGTATGCGCCGGACCAGGATTACGGCACCGACAATGCCGTGTTCGCACCCTTCTTCGGGGTGCCGGCCGCCACTATCGCTACCACCGGGCGCATCGCCCGCATGGGCAAGGCGGTGGTAGTGCCGTGCAGTCATTACCGTCTGCCGGGTGGCCGCTACCGCATTTGTTTCGATGCACCGTTGGACGATTTCCCCACTGGCGACGACCTTGGCGACTGCACCCGCGTCAACCAGGCCATCGAGCACGCTGTGCTACGTGCGCCAGAGCAGTACCTGTGGGTGCACCGCCGCTTCAAACACCAGCCGGACGGCCGCCAGCTCTACGCTGCCCGCAAGCGCCGCCGCTGAGTTTCGCTCCCTCCCGTGGAAAAAATCACTGTTCCTCACGGGAAAGAGCCCCGGCGGCCACAAATTACCATCCAGCGATGCCTTACCAATCGGGGCGGGGCGCCGACTGTCTCTAGGCAGGGAATGATACGCACCGGCTCAGGTCCATAGATGTGAACTCCTGCTGCAACTGCCTAGCGAAGCCAGCCAACCAATTCAATGTTCGGAGTAACACCCATGCATATTGAGCGAATTCCTCGTATTGCCCATTACATCTGGATTGGACCGAGCCCGAAACCACAGCTGGTAGAGCAGTGCATCGCTTCATTTCAAAAGTGGCTGCCAGACTTCGAACTTATCTGCTGGGACAACGAGCGGAGTGAAGAGGTCTTCAGGCTGCATCCATATGCGAGAGAGGCGTACGAAGCAGGTCTATACGCCTTCGCCAGCGACGTGATACGCCTCCACGCCTTAGTGAAATATGGCGGCGTCTATCTTGACTCTGATCTGGAGCTGTTCAAGCCGCTGGAGCCTTATCTCGAGCACCGGTTTTTCTCCGGCTTCCAAGATCCGCAACATGCCATTACCGCAATCATGGGCTCAGAGAAGAACGGCGAGTTTGTTTGTGCGCTGCTGGCTGAGTATCAGTCACTGCATCTGCTTAACGAAAAAGGCGAAGTGGACTTTACTACCAACACTTACCGCATTAACCAAGCGCTACTGGCGGCTGGCATCGTGCTAGAAGATCGGGACCAAATCTTGCCAAATGGAATTGCCATTTACCGGCGAGAAATTTTCTGTCCCTACCATCCGAAACATGGCGGTAAGCCCACTGACTTGAGCGTCAGCATGCATCACTTCAACGGCAGCTGGGTGGCGTCACGTCACGCCCAAAAATTGATGCAGAAGAGGGCCCGTCGCACGCGCCGCATGTTATGGGTCAGCGGCCTTTTGGCCAGCGCAGCCGTCGCGCTGGTATTACTCCGTTAAGCCATCCTTCGCTACGAGACTCGACACTCTCTGCGCAGGGCCGTATTGTTGGCGCCGGGCCATGCTGGTCCACGTCGCTCGGACGGTTCCGGGCGCTGACGTAAAGAGAATCCCATGTCTGAATCCCGCACTCCGCGCCGGTTTGCGCGCATCGATCGTTTGCCGCCGTACGTCTTTAACATCACTGCTGAGCTGAAAATGGCGGCCCGCCGCCGTGGTGAAGACATCATCGATTTCAGCATGGGCAACCCAGACGGCCCAACGCCCCAGCACATCGTCGACAAGCTGTGCACCACTGCCCAACGCGGTGACACCCACGGCTATTCCACCTCGCGCGGCATTCCGCGCCTGCGCCGTGCCATCAGCCATTGGTATCGCGACCGCTACCACGTCGACATCGACCCGGAAACCGAAGCGATTGTGTCGATCGGCTCCAAGGAAGGGCTGGCGCACCTGATGCTAGCCACCCTCGACCAGGGCGACACGGTGCTGGTGCCGAACCCCAGCTACCCGATCCACATCTATGGCGCCGTGATCGCCGGCGCGCAGGTACGGTCGGTGCCGCTGGTGCCGGGAGTGGACTTCTTCGCCGAGCTGGAGCGGGCGATCCGCGAAAGTATTCCGAAGCCGAAGATGATGATCTTCGGCTTTCCGTCGAACCCCACCTCTCAGTGTGTGGAGCTGGAGTTCTTCGAGCGGGTGATTGATCTGGCGCTGCGGTATGACGTACTGGTCGTACACGACCTGGCTTACGCCGACATCGTCTATGACGGCTGGACAGCGCCCTCGATCATGCAGGTACCGCGCGCCAAAGAGGTGGCCGTGGAGTTCTTCACGCTGTCGAAAAGCTACAACATGGCCGGCTGGCGGATCGGTTTTATGGTTGGCAACCCGGAGCTGGTGGCGGCGCTGGCGCGCATCAAGAGCTACCACGACTACGGCACCTTCACGCCGCTGCAAGTGGCCGCCATTGCCGCGCTGGAAGGTGACCAACAATGTGTGCGCGACATCGCCGAGCAATACCGCGTGCGCCGCAACGTGTTGGTGAAGGGCCTGCATGAAGCCGGCTGGATGGTCGAAGTGCCGAAGGCGTCGATGTACGTGTGGGCGCGCATCCCCGAACCTTACGCTGCCATGGGCTCGTTAGAGTTCTCGAAGAAACTCCTGGCCGAAGCCAAGGTCTGTGTTTCGCCGGGCGTCGGTTTCGGCGAATACGGCGATGACCATGTGCGCTTTGCACTGATCGAAAACCAAGACCGCATCCGCCAGGCGGTACGTGGCATCAAAGCCATGTTCCGTAAGGATGCACGTAAGATGGCTGCCTCGGACAAATCGTCCTGATACCCAGCTGCTTTTTACCAATCCTTGTTCCCCGCCCTAGTAGCGGGGCAATAATTTGAATAAAGCGATAGAATGACCCACCGATCCACTTCTCTCCCTCTGTTGCGCCAAGCAGCCTCCTTGCTGTTGCTTCTGGGCGTTTGCGCATATTTCTATACTTACTCTTGGACCGGTCTACCTAAATACTCAGCTGCCGGGCGCATGGACACGCTTGCTATCACTCTTTTTTTCGCGGGGACCTTCCTTCTCTGCCTATCAGTCCCCCGGTCCTATAAAAGAATGCTGATATTGCTGCCGTGGACCGCAACAGTATGGCTGATTCCCGCCAACTGGTGGCACTTTCACTTCTACAACGATGTGCTAAACATCAGCTCCCTGCATTACGGCTCGGATATCCTCAGGGCTGCAAAATCCCTACCGGCTCTCAATCACATTCCACAAGCCTTTCTAGGCAGCTCTACCCTGATTGCCGGCGCCGCCACTAGCTTGCTCCTTTTCCCAGATGCTAAGCGTCGTGGCCGCCTAATTCTTTCCACAATTGCTGCACTGCTCCTTGTGGGCTCCGCCGCATACGAAGTTGGTCACCGTCAGCGATTGACCGGGATGGACGTGCTCGACCAGCACCCTGTAATGGGTTTCCTCAGATCTTCTTTAGCAAGCAAAGGATCTCTGACCGACTTGCACGTGAACGCTGTCTCCCAATACAAATCCCCTTCCGATAGAGAGTCTCTGTTACTGCCTGCGCCAGCTATTGACGACTCCCGCCAACCACTGAATGTAATCATCATTATTTTAGAGAGTGTTAGAGCTTCAGAAACCGGGTTTTATGGCGATAAAAAATACACTCCGAATCTAGATCGAATAGCCAAGCAAGGCATCGTAATTAGCGACTTCTATGCTAACTCGACCCAGACGCCACGAGCAGAGATGTCAATCCTCTGCGGTGTAACTGACTTTAGTCGGGGCGCGCCGTTCTCCACTTATGGATTGCCAATCATCAACAACTGCCTACCCCGCATTCTTGCCAACGCCGGCTACGAAACGCTGTGGTTCCACGGCTACGACAAGAGTTTTTTCGATCGCACCCACTTTCTATCGGAAATGGGTTTTTTGGAAATACACGACCGGGCGCAAATTTTACAGTCCAATCGTGACACTGAGCAGCTGGGCTGGGGGGTCTCCGATGTTGCAGTATTTGACTATGCCTTCCGACAGCTCGAACAGACTGAGGCCCCATTCATGGCAGAGATCCTGACTCTGTCTAACCATTATCCGTTTGCCTGGGAATGGTCTGCAGCGGACTGGCCCGGGGCCGCTTCCGCATCCATAAGCGACGATATCATGAGCCAATACCGCAATGGCATTAGATATACGGACTACGCGCTAGGGCGGTTCTGGGACAATTTCCAGCATAGCCCACTTAAAGACAACACTATCCTGATCATTACTGGCGATCATGGCGTTCCAATTTACGACACTTCCACGCCAGCATCTCTTTTCATCCGCAATGAGCTGCTTTTCCGAGTACCTTTTGTCGCTATCTTCCCTGATCGGGACCATGTCCTCATGGAGCGTGTCGCCAGCCAGGTCGACATCGCCCCTACTCTGGTGGACGCGTTACACATCAATGTCCCGACCGCCTTCCTCGGCTCATCGCTCTTGACTGGTGACAGTAGAGATAAAGCCATCTTCCTTGCAGGTTCAGGAATCGGTTACCGAGAGGGATCGAAGCACTGCTACTCGCCAGCATTGGTGTGTACACGAGAGGAGGGGAGTTGCACCGCAGAACAAACCCAAGCAGAACTGGTTTGCAGAAAATCCTCCAGTGACCTGTTACAACCGGACCAAGTTTTCCTACTTGCTGAGACAGCAGAGCCTACGTTTTCCGTGCAAAAAGTGGTGGAATTTGTCGACCTCAGCCACTCATCTGGGTTCATGTCTTACCAAGAAAGGCTGCCTTTGCCGGATACTCAAAATTAGCTCCACAGTTCAGTTTGGCACCGAGCCAGACATGATATCGATTAATCGCTGGCGAGCCCGTTCAATGTGGTTTTCATCCCAGCTCCGCACTCGGCCGGGCACCAAATAACACTCCTGCAGCCACGCGATGAACTGGCGGGCTAATAATGGGTCCGACGGCACCGAGTCAGGTCGGGATAAGTAAGCCTGCAATGCAGACTCACTGGCCGCATGCCCCACCAGCCCATCAATGTTGTAAAAAGCGTGCCCTAACGTCACTACCGGCATGCCCAGCAACAGTGACTCTACTCCCACCGAGGAGTTGACCGTCACTATCAGCTGTGCATTCTCGATCAGCTGCTGAGTGTCGTTCTGGTTGGCAAATACGATGCGGGAATCAAGGCCGTGGAGATGAGGGTATTTTATTTTTGAGCTTGGATGCTCCTTGACCACAAAGTGCCAACCTCGCGGAAGTAGATGCACATTCCGGAGCAACACTTGATTGAGCGACTCCATGGTCAGAACCCAAGGCGAATGAGAGATGATCTGAGAGTCGTCATATACCTGAAAGGGTACAAAAATATATTTTTCGGGTAACATCACCGGCTTTTCTTCAATGCTCTGATGACGCTGGGGCCGCTTCATCAAAGAGCAGTTGATCCGTTCACCCCTCGGTACGTAGCTGCGGTAGAAGGCGCTCTCCCTAGGAACGCTATTGTGATAATTCACACCGCTGCCATCCAGCGCCATAGTGTTGGGCAGGACCCCTAACTCTACGTAAATTGGCTGGATCCCCTGCTTAGCAGCCCAACTCAGAACCATACCTTGCTTGTAATGGGCACCGTTGTGGAACATCAACGCATCCGCATGGCACTTTCGATGCGCGCGCATTACAGCAGAAAGGTTGTACGACGCTCTCAACAACAGCAAAAATTGATGAAGAGCTCCGATCTGTCGACCATTGGCACGCTCTTTTGCCAGATGGAAACGAAGCCACTCCCCCCATTCGGAGCGACGCTTGATCATGTAGACAAGACCAGGGAGCGGATTGACCAACCCCGGGCGCTTTGCGGAAACCCTCATCCCTCTGATACCCAGCTCCTGCTTCAGACGGCGATAATACGCATCTTGGCTGCTGCTTAGGGGATAGAAAATCGTGCACGGTAAATTGCTGTTGCTCATCGGCTGATCCTTACTTTTCTGACATCGCCAGCGTCTCGCCCAGGGTCTTCTCCGTTATCTATAACGCTTATTTTCAAGCGGGCTCGATAAAATTCTTCGCCCAGCGCGCCCGGTCTTTAGCGATCCGGCCCTTGGCGTACCAGCCCGGCAGCTGCAGCTTCATGGCGTCCAGATCCAGCACGCACAGGCGTTGATCCTGCCACAGAAAGTTGTTCGCTTTGAGGTCGCCGTGGCAGAAGCGGTAGTGCTCCATGGCGTCGATGAAACGCATCACCTGCTGTTCCGCTGGCACCATCTCCGGCTCGCCGATCAGTGACATTAGTGTCGGCGCGGCGACGAAGTCGCAGATGTAGTAAGCGCTGCCGAGTAGACCGAAACAGCGCTGTTCTAGATAGGCCACTGGCGCCGGGGTGGCGACGCCAATACTGTTCAACCAGGCGCTGCCCTGCCAGGTGCGGCGGGCGCGGCTGCGGCGCAGTTGCTTACGCAAGAAGTGGCCGGCGCCGCGGGTGTTGTAGCGTTTCAGCACCCAGTCCTGACCTTGCCATTGCAGCCGCGTCACCGAGGTGACGCCGCATATTTTGATGATCTCGCCTTCCTGCATTGCCCGATCCAAGCCGTGTTCGAGCAGCGCCTGCAGTGCCGTCTGCTGATCGCAGCGCACCCGCCCACGCCAGTGCTGGTGGCGCACCACCAGCGAGCGCTGGTCATCACGCAGCGCTTGGCGCCAGGCGCGGTAAGCGTCGGCGGGGGTCCGAGAAAGATCGATATCCATGTGCAGCCCTGTCAGGAGTCCTTGCCCGGCGGTTCATCGCAATACTGCAGCGGGAACGCCGCCGGTTGTTCAAAGTAGCGCTGGTAGACGCGCTCCGCCTCACGGCGGCTGGCGGCCAGCAGCCAGCGGTGCTGCCGCAATGCCTGGCGCAGCGGCAAGCCGGTATAGACCTTCAAAAACCGCAACAAATCCCGGCGCGTCAAACCATAGCGAGCGCTGGAGAAATACAGCCCGCCCAGATCCTTGACCCGCCAGCGCGCCGGCACTTTGGCGCGCACCTGGGCCCGGTGCAGGTCGATCAGATAAAGCGGTGCCTGCGCATCCTCCGCGGCCACCGCGGCAGCCGGCATCAGGAAATGGCCAAGGTAATAATCGCGGTGATTGATGCCAGCACCGTGCAGGGTACGGCTAATGGCGGCTACCCGCGCGATCAGCGCGCGCTTGAACAGCAACGGCGTGTGACCGGCAGCGACCCAGCTTTCACCGACCTGCTCCAAGCTGAGGGTATCGACCAGATCATCGGTGACCAGGAACGATTCGCGCCGGGCCGGATCGCTGCCGCGCTCGCCATAGCCGGCCAGCGTCATGGTGTCCAGACCGGCAGCCGCCACCGCGTGGATGGCGCGCACTTCCGCCATTGCCCCCAGCACCGGTGCTTTGAACTGGCTCAGGTTCTTAAGGATTTCCTTCCAGCCGATGCCGCCGTGGTATTTGAGGAAATAACTGTGGCCGTCCGCCGCGGCAAATTGCAACGTGCGCCGGCCCTCGCGGGCACGGTAGACCTGGCCCGGTTGCTGGGCGGCACGTTGGAATGGGTCATCGCCTTGCCACAGGGCGGCAAGATCGTCACGCAAAAACAGGCTCATGCTTGCTCCAGGGCGTCCACCGCCCGTGGCACCAGATCGTAGATCGCGGCTTCGGCGGCGAAGCGGCGACCGGCGGCGCGCCATTGCTCACGCGGCACTGCCAGCAACCTGCGAGTGGCCGCAGCCACCGCCGCGGCGTCGGCCTCACCGAGCACGGTGCCGATGGCGCCTTGTTCAATGTAGGGGGCGTAACCACACACCTCGGTGGTCAGCACCGGCAAACCGGCAATGGCGGCTTCCAGCAGTACGGTGCCAGTGTTTTCGGCATAGGCCGGATGCAGCAACACGTCGGCGGCAAACAGCCAATCCGGCACGTTGTCCTGCCCACCCATGAAATGCACCCGCTCGGCGACACCGAGCTTGGCCGCCTGGCGGCGATAACGGTCCGGACGATCGGCGCCCACCACATAGAAATGCGCTTCCGGCAGCTGCGTCAACGCGCCGATGGCACGGTCGAGGCCCTTAGTGCGAAAACCAGAACCCACGAACAGCAGCACCGGGGTGCGCTCATCCAAACCCAGTTGCTGGCGCAGCGCTGCGCGACGGGCCAGCACATCATCAGGCTGACCGCGATCGCGGCGAATACCCGGCGGCAGGTCGACAAAACGTCCATCAGCGGTGCCGTAGTGGTGCTGATAGAGCGCCCGCTGCGGCGGCGAAATCGACAGGATGCGGGTGTGGGCGGCGCTATCGAACACGCTGCGCTCCATGGCCAGCTTGTTGCGGTAGCGCGGCAGCAGCGTCTTCAACCCGCGATAGCGCGCAGCCAGACAACCGTCGGCGGCGTAGTACCAGTCCAGCCCGGGCATTTTGTTGAAACCGACACGGCGGTCGAAACCCTGCCATTGGCGGGCCACGGCGGCGGCAAACGCCGCATCGCGGGCGTGGTTGCTGGCACCGGTCACCGGCAGCGGCCGCAGCTCGGCGCCGTCCGGCACCGGCCCCTGCCACTGGCGGGTGAACAGCGTCACCTGATGGCCGCGTGCCAGCGCTTCCTCGGCCATGGCGAACATGTCCCGCTGCAGGCCGCCGTAGGGAAAGTATTCAAACAGTGCGAACGCCAGATTCATTGCGCCACCTCCTGCAAGCGGGTCCACACGGTGTGCGGGTCCAAACGGCTGAAGCACGGCGGTTCGACGCCGGCGCCTTGGTTGCCCCGGTACTGGCAACGTTCCTGCACGCAGGGCGCACAGGGGAAGTCGGCGGCCATCGACACCGCGCGGGCGCCGAGCACGCCGGTGAGCGCCGGGTCGGTGGGGCCGTACAGGCCGATGCCGGCCAAGCCGCAGGCGGCGGCCAAATGCGCCAGCCCGGTGTCCACCGCGATGAATGCATCCCAACCCAGAAACGCATCGGTGAGCGCCGTCAGGCTCATGGCCGGCAGCACTTCCACACGCGGCAAGCCGGCGGCGATGCGGGCAGCGCGGGCTTGCTCCACTTCATTGCCCCACGGCAGGAACAGTTGGTGGCCTTCGGCGCTGGCGCGCTCCGCCAGCGCCCGCCAGAACGGCTCCGGATAATGCTTGGTGGTCCAGGTGGTGCCGTGGCAGAACACCAGCTGGCCCGGCTGGCTCAGCGGGCGCGGCGGCTGGGAACGCGGCAGGCCGTAGTCCGGCGCACTGTCCGGCAGGGGGTAGCCGAGGGCCTGAGCAAACAGCTGCCGCTGGCGCAGCACCGCGTGCTGGCCACGGGCCACCGCCAGCGGCCGGTCCAGCACCCAGGCGGACAACGGCTCGCGGGCACTGTGGCGGTCGAAGCCAAAGCGCGGATGGCCGGTGCGGGCGGTGACGAACGCGCTTTTGATCAAGCCTTGGGCATCGATGACCGCATCGTAGTCGCCGTGGAGCCGCGCACGGAACGCCGCCCACTCACCGCTGCGGCGCGCTTGGATCGGGTGTTTGCGCCAACGGCGCAGCGCACAGGGAATCACCTCGGCCACCGCCGGATGGCGCGCCGGCAGGTCAGCGAAGGCACTTTCCACCACCCAGTCGATGCGCAGACCGGGGTCGGCCTGCAACGCATCGGTGAGCGCCGGCAAGGTATGGATGACATCCCCCATGGAGGAGGTTTTGACCAGCAACACTCGGCTCACGCCAGCACCTGCTCCAGCGCTTCAAGCACCCGGCTGGCGGGCAGTTGGCGCAGGCAGTCGAGGTGGCCGAGCGGGCATTCGCGTTTGAAGCAAGGGCTGCAGTCGAGACCAAGGCGAACGATGGCCACCTGGTCGTGCAGCGGCGGCGTGAAGTCCGGTGAGGTGGAGCCGTACACCGCCACCAACGGCCGGTGCAGGGCGGCAGCGATGTGCATCAGGCCGGAGTCGTTGCTGACCACCGCGCGGGCTTCCGACAGCAGGTCCACGGCTTCGTTGAGGGTGGTGTCACCGGCAAGGATGTGCAGCCGCCAGCGCAGTTTTTCCGGGATCAGGTCACGGATCTGCTCGGCCACCTCGCGGTCCTTGGCGGAGCCGAAGATCCACACCTGCCAACCCTGTTCGAGCTGGTGGCGGGCCACTTCCGCGTAATGGTCTTCCGGCCAGCGCTTGGCCGGGCCGAACTCGGCGCCGGGGCACAGCGCGAGCACCGGCAGCGCACGGTTGAGACCGAGGTTGGCGAGCGTCTGCTCCACCTGGTTCATGTCCACCCGCAAGGCCGGGGCGATGATCTCGTCGCGCGCCGGCACCGGCGCCTGCGCCGGCCGGCCCAGCGCCACAAAGCGCTGCACCATCAGCGGGTAGCGCTGCGGGTCCAGCACCCGCACGTCGTTGAGCAGGCCGTAGCGCAGCTCACCGCGCCAGCCGGTACGTACCGGCGTCGCGGTCCAGTAGGGCAGCAAGGCGGATTTGAGCGAGTTGGGCAGCACGATGGCTTGGTCGTAATGACCGCGGAACTGGCGCCCCAGCGAGCGCCGCTCACCGAGCCGCAGTTCACCGTGACCGAACGGCAGCGACAGCGCGCTGCGCACTTCCGGCATGCGCGCCAGCAGCGGCCGGCACCAATCCGGCGCCAGCACGTCGATCAGCACCTGCGGGTCCTGGCGGCGCAACTCGGCAAACAGGGTCTGGGCCATGACCATGTCGCCCACCCAAGACGGGCCGACAACGAGCACGCGGCGGGCGGCCTTCACCATGGTGCCTTTCCTCGGCAGCAGAAACCCGCGCGGCGCACCGCGCGGGCAAGGGAACTCACCGGGCCAGTGTCAGCCAGTCGGCGTACTTGGGCTGCTCGCCGCACACCACCTGGAAGTACAGGCTCTGCAGCTGCTCGGTGATCGGACCGCGGCGGCCTTCGCCGATGGCCCGGTTATCGAGTTCACGGATCGGCGTCACTTCCGCCGCGGTGCCGGTGAAGAAGGCTTCGTCGGCCACGTAGACTTCGTCACGGGTGATGCGTTTTTCGATCACTTCCAGACCCAGATCGTCCTTGGCCAGCTGCATGATGGTGCGGCGGGTGATGCCGTCCAGGCAGGAGGTCAGTTCCGGGGTGTAGAGCTTGCCTTCGCGGATCATGAAGAAGTTTTCGCCGGAGCCTTCCGACACATAGCCTTCGGTATCCAGCAGCAGCGCTTCATCCGCCCCGCAGGCCAGCGCTTCGTTCAGCGCCAGCATGGAGTTGGTGTAACCGCCGTTGGTCTTCGCCTTGGTCATGGCGATGTTCACGTGGTGGCGGTTGTAGGAGCTGGTGCGTACCTTGATGCCCAGTTCCAGCGCTTCCGGCGACATGTAGGCCGGCCATTCCCACGCAGCCACGATCACGTGGACTTGCAGGTTGGCAGCACGCAGACCCATGGCTTCGGACCCGAAGAACACCATCGGGCGCAGGTAGGCGCTGGGCAGGTTGTTGGCGCGGATCGCTTCCAGATGGCCGGCGTTGATCTGTTCTTTGGTGAACGGGATCTTCATCTGCATGATGTGCGCAGAACGGAACAACCGGTCGGTGTGCTCCTTCATTTTGAAGATCGCCGGGCCGTCGGCGGTTTCGTAGGCGCGCACGCCTTCGAAGACGCCGGTGCCGTAGTGCAGGGTGTGGGTCAGCACGTGCACCCGGGCATCACGCCAGGGCACCAGTTCACCGTCAAACCAGATAAAGCCATCACGATCTGCCATGGACATGGCGACACTCTCCCAGATTCGTCTTCATAACCCGCGCTGCTGCTGGCTCACGCCAGGGGCAGCGGGATGTCATAGCGTGCCCGGCGCGGCCACGGCAGCACCGGGCTGAAACCATTTGGCCCAGATCGCCCGCACCCCTTCGCGCAATTCGGCGTAGGCGTCAGCGTCGACCTCGGGATGTTCGTTGCGAAGTGCCATTCGGTGGGCCGCGGCACGGTAGGCCAGGTAGGCTTCGCGCAGCAGGCCGGCATCCCGGGCGGGCATCAACTCCAGCATCGCCAGGGTTTCCAGCAAGCGGATATTGTCGGTGTAGCGGGTAAGCTCGCCGTACTCTGCCGCCCATCGCAGGACGCCGTATTGCACCATAAATTCAATGTCGACGATACCACCGGCACCGTACTTCAAGTCGAAGCGGCCGGGCGCCGTGGGGGTGCTCAAGTGCGCCACCATGCGGTCGCGCATGTCGAGCACTTCGGCGCACAGCGCCGCGCTGTCGCGCGGTTGGCACAGCACCCGATGACGTACCGTTTCGAAGCGCCGGGTGGTCTGGCGGCAGCCGCCCACCACCCGCGCGCGCACCAGCGCC
The DNA here is from genome assembly GCF_041102775.1 of Alcanivorax sp. REN37. Taxonomy (NCBI): domain Bacteria; kingdom Pseudomonadati; phylum Pseudomonadota; class Gammaproteobacteria; order Oceanospirillales; family Alcanivoracaceae; genus Isoalcanivorax; species Isoalcanivorax beigongshangi. The sequence continues at coordinate 486,712 of NZ_JBGCUO010000001.1, read as the reverse complement.
TGGTGCTCCCAGCTCCACGCCTGTTGCAATTGGTAACGCTCGAACGCCACCAGTGAACTCACCAGCAAGCCGGAGGCGCCGGACGGCCGCAGCCGCAAATCCACCTCGTACAGCGGCCCGCTCATGGTGCGGGCGGTGAGCAGGTGGATGATGCGCTGGCCGAGTCGGGCGAAGAACTGCTCGTTGGAGATCGGCTTGTCGCCGTCGGTGCTGCCGCTGGCAGCGGCATCGTGCAGGAACACAATGTCGAGGTCAGAGTTGTAGCTCAGCTCGATGCCGCCGAGTTTGCCGTAGCCGACGATGATGAAGTCCGGCGCACACGGCAGGCCGTCCTCTCGATAGGGCGTGCCGTGGCGCTCCACCATCGGCTTCCAAGCCAGCATCACCACTTGGTTGAGCACCGCTTCGGCCAGCCAGGTGAGGTAGTCACTGACCTTCATCAGCGGCAGCCGCTCGGTGACCTCGCAGGCCGCCACCCGCAACAAGTGCGCCTGCTTGAAGTGGCGCAGCACTTCCATCTGTTGTTCCAGGTCTTCTTCCGGCACCCGCAACAACTGTTGGATCAGCTCGTCTTCCAGCTCGCTCATCTGCGGCGGCGAGTACAGCGTGCTGACATCCAGCAACTCGTCCAGCAACACCGGGTGACGGGTGAGCTGCTCGGCAATCAGCACGCTGCTGGCCGACAGTTTCACCAGCTGCGTCAGCGCCACCGGGTTTTCCACCAGCAGCGCAATATAGGCACTGCGCCGCAGCACCGCTTCGAGGAAATCGAACAGTCGGCGGGCGGTGACCGGGCCGCCGTGCTGATAACCAAGGTTTTCCAGCAGGCGCGGCATCAAGCGGTTGAGACGATCGCGGCCGATGTCCTGCATGCAGCTCACCGAGCGCTGGTCGCGGAACGCCTGCATCAACGCCAACACCTCGTCTGGCTTTTCGATGCCGAGGCCGGCCAGCACCGCCACCGCGCCGGCATCGCTCATGCGCCCCAGCCACAGGTCGCGCAACTCTTTGCTGCCCTGCTCCACGGCCCGCGCTTCCTGGGTGTGGTGGGCGATCACTTGGTCGAAGTGGTAACGCACTCGCTGGCGGTGGCGATCCAAGGTCCGCTGGAACCGTTCCAGCGAGGTGAACGACATCGACAACGACAACCGCTGCCAGTCTTCGTCGGTGTCCGGCAGCCGCTGGGTCTGGCGGTCAGCCACCGCCTGCAGGCGGTGTTCGACGTTGCGCAGGAAGATATAGGCCTCGCGCAGCTCCTCGGCCACCTCCACCGGCAGCAGCTCTTCATCCACCAACAGCGGCAGCACCCGCAGCAGGTTGGCCTCGCGCAGTTGCGGCAGTTGGCCGCCCCGGATCAGCTGGAACGCCTGCACCGTGAATTCCACTTCGCGGATGCCACCGGCGCCCAGCTTGACGTCGTTTTCGATGCCCTGCCGGCGCACTTCGCGCTCAATCAGCTGCTTCATTTCACGCAGCGAGCCGAATGCACCGAAGTCGATATAGCGCCGATAAATGAACGGCCGCAGCCGTGCCACCATGCGCCGGCCGGCGGTCAGATCGCCGCCCACCGGCCGGATCTTGATCAGCGCGTAACGCTCCCACTCGCGGCCCTGTTCTTCGTAGTAGGACTCCATGGCGTCAAACCCGGCCACCAAAGCACCGGCGCTGCCCCAGGGCCGCAGCCGCATGTCGACCCGGAACACAAAGCCGTCGGCGGCGTTGTGGTCGAGCACTTTGATCAGCTGCTGGCCGAGCCGCACGAAAAACTGGTGGTGGGTCATGCCCTTGCGGTGATTTTCCAGCTCACCTTCAAATTCGTAGCCGAAGATCAGGTCGATGTCGGAGGACAGGTTCAGTTCGCGGGCGCCGAGTTTGCCCATGGCGAACGCCACCAGCTTCACCGGCCGGCCATCCGGGCCGCGCGGGGTGCCTTCCTTGGCGCAGGCGCGCTGGTAGAGGTACTCCAGCGCGCAGTCGATCAGCACATCTGCCAGCACCGACAGGTCGGCCACCGTGGTGTGGTAATCGCCGATGCCGGCCAGGTCGCGCCAGATGATGCGCACCATGTGGCGATGGCGCAGCTGGCGCAGGGCCGCCATCAGACTGTAGTCGTCGTCGCACTCCGCCAGCGCCTGCATGACGTCGCTGCGCAGGGCCGGCTCGCTGAGCAAGGTGTCGAGCACGCCCGGTGCTGCCAGCCACTGGACCAGCTCCGGGGTGCGGATCAGGCGTTCGGAGACGTAGTCCGATCCGGCCCAGACTCGCGGCAAGTCCGCCGCCAGCGGCGCCGGCACACTGCCGCCGGCTTCCACAAAGCGGGTCCACTGGTGCTGCAGCGGCGGCACCAGGAAGTCGGGAAAGATGGAAAAGTCAGGATTGTGCATGGCGCCATTCTCTGCCTGCGCTGACGCCAATGCCAGCCCCCGCCATGACGCTGAAAGCCAGCGCCGGTGCGGGATTGGACAGTGCCATAGCGGACTCCGATCACAATAGTGAAATATTCGCCCACCGGCCCTATACTCGCGCCCCTAGCCAGACGCCCCGAATAAACGGAGATCCAGACATGTCCCTGGGTAGCTCTATCGCCGGTCTGTTCGGTCGCTCACCGATCAAGCCACTGCAAAAGCACTACGACATAGTGCAACAGTGTGTCGCCAAGCTGAGTGACTTTTTCCAGGCCGCCATCGACAACGACTGGGATCAAGGCGCGCAGCTGCAGGCAGAAATCGCCAAGCTGGAAAACCTCGCCGACACACTCAAGAAGCAATTCCGCCTGAATCTCCCCAACAGTCTGTTCCTGCCGATGCCTCGCACCGACTTGCTGGAACTGATCTCCACCCAGGATCGGGTGGCCAACAAAGCCAAGGATATCGCCGGTCTGATGCTCGGCCGCCGCATGACCCTGCCGCCGGAGCTGGCCGACCTGATGAACGCCTACGTGGCGCGCGCCATCGACACCTCCGCACAAGCCCTCAAGGCCATCAATGAGCTCGACGAACTGCTGGAAACCGGGTTCGGCAACCCGGAAATCCGCATGATGGAAGAGCTGATCGAAGTGCTCGACGACATCGAACGGGAAACCGACCGCCAGCAGGTGCAAATCCGCGCCGTGTTGTTCCGCCTGGAACGCGAGCTGCCGCCGGTGGACGTGATGTTTCTCTACAAGATCATCGACTGGGTGGGCGAACTCGCCGACCGCGCACAGAAAGTAGGCGGTCAGCTGCACCGCATCGTCGCCAGCTGAGGAGCAGCCCGTGGACATCATCATTGCCAACAGCAGCACCATTTTGGTGCTCGCATGCGCTTTCGGCTTCCTGATGGCCTGGGGCATCGGCGCCAACGACGTCGCCAATGCCATGGGTACGTCAGTGGGCAGCCGCGCCCTGACCGTCAAACGCGCGATCCTGATCGCCATCTTCTTTGAAGCCGCCGGCGCCTACCTGGCCGGCGGCTCCGTCACCGAGACCATCCGTTCCGGCATCCTAGAAAACAGCGTGCTGGAGCAGTCTCCAGACTTGTTGGTGTTCGGCATGATGGCGTCGCTGCTGGCCGCCGGCGTGTGGCTGGCGATTGCCTCGGCGTTTGGCTGGCCGGTGTCCACCACCCATTCCATCGTCGGCGCCATCGTCGGCTTCGCCACCGTCGGCATCGGCTTCGAGGTGGTGCAGTGGGGCAAGATGAGCGGCATTGTGGCCAGCTGGATCATCTCACCGCTGTTTTCCGGGGTGGTGGCGTTCCTGCTGTTCCGCAGCGTGCAGAAGCTGATCCTCAGCCAGCCGAATCCATTCCAGCGCGCCCAGCGCATCGTGCCGGTGTACATGTTCCTGACCGGCTTCATGGTCGCCATGATGACCTTCACCAAGGGACTCAAGCACCTCGGCCTGAACCTCAGCACCGGCGGCAGCCTCGGCGCCTCGGTGCTGGCCGGCCTGATGATTGCCGGCATCGGCGCCCTGCTGCTGCGCCGCATCGAAGCACCGGCGCCCACCGGCCAGCGCTCACGCTTTGCCGGGGTGGAAAAAATCTTCGCCATCCTGATGATCTTCACCGCCTGCGCCATGGCCTTCGCCCACGGCTCCAACGACGTCGCCAATGCGGTCGGCCCGCTGGCAGCGATCTACGGCGTGCTGGCGTCTGGCGAGGGCATCGGTGCCAACACCGCGGTGCCCAACTGGATCCTGCTGCTGGGTGCCACCGGCATCGTCGTCGGCCTGGCCACGTTGGGCGTGAAAGTGATGCGCACCATCGGCACCCGCATCACCGAACTGACCCCCAGCCGTGGCTTCGCCGCCGAGCTGGGCGCCGCCTCCACGGTGGTGATTGCCTCCGGCATCGGCCTGCCGATCTCCACCACCCACGCGCTGGTCGGTGCGGTGCTCGGCGTCGGCATGGCGCGTGGCATCAGCGCCCTGAACCTGAGCGTGATCAGCACCATCTTCACCTCCTGGATCGTGACGCTGCCGGCCGGCGCCGGCCTGTCGATCCTGTTCTTCTACATCATCACTGCCGCCTTCGGCGTGTGATCCCCCCACGCCGGCCCTGCACTGCGGGGCCGGCGTGCACTATACTGGCCGCCATCCGTCTCACCGCGCAGGCCCGCACCATGACCACCCCGCCCCGGGACCCGGCCCAGGATTACGTCACCTGGTTCCGCAACTCGACGCCGTACATCAACGCTCACCGCGGCCGCACCTTTGTGGTGATGATCGCCGGTGAAGCCATCGAGTCCGGCAGCATCCAGCACATCGTCCATGACCTGGCGTTGCTCAATACGCTTGGCGTGCGACTGGTGCTGGTCCACGGCGCGCGCCCGCAGATCAGTGCGCGGCTGACCGCCCAGAACATCTACACCCGCTTCGAGCGCCATACCCGCATCACCGATGCGGCGGCGCTGGCGGCGGCGTTGGATGCGGTGGGCAACATCCGCCTGCGCATCGAAGGGCTGTTCTCCATGGGGCTGGCCAATTCGCCGATGTACAACGCCAGCCTGCAGGTGGTGTCCGGCAACTTCGTCATCGCCAAACCGGTGGGCGTGCGCGACGGCTTCGATTACCAGCACACCGGCGAAGTGCGCCGGGTGCAGGTGGACGCCATCCGCCGCCAGCTGGACGCCGGCAATCTGGTGCTGCTGTCGCCGATCGGCTGCTCGCCCACCGGCGAGCTGTTCAACATGAATTCCGAGGAAGTGGCGTCCACGGCCGCCATCGCGCTGAAAGCGGACAAGATCATCTACCTCGGCACTGCGCCGGTGTTGGACGCCAACCAGCAATTGGTGCGCGAGATCACCCCGCAGGAAGCCGGCCAGTTGCTGGCCAAGGAAGTGGTGCAGGACGCCGACACCGAGCGTCAACTGACCGCCGCCTGCCATGCGGCCAGCAACGGCGTGGCGCGTGCCCATGTGCTGGATTTCCGCGAGGACGGCGCGCTGCTGCGTGAGCTGTTCACCCGCGACGGCCACGGCACGATGGTCACCAACGAAAGCTACGAGACGCTGCGCAATGCCTACATCGAGGACGTCGGCGGCATCCTCGAACTGATCGCGCCGTTGGAGCAAGCCGGGGTGCTGGTGCGCCGCTCCCGCGAGCGACTGGAAGCCGAGATCAAACGGTTCACCATCGCCGAACGGGACGGCATGGTGGTGGCCTGCGCCGCCCTCTATCCGCTGGAGGACGGCCGCAGCGGTGAAGTGGCCTGCTTCGCTGTGCACCCGGACTACCGTGGCGGTGGCCGCGGCGCCAAGCTGCTCGGCCATCTGGAAAAACGCGCCCGCGCCCAAGGCATGCGCACGCTCTATGTGCTGTCCACCCAGGCCATGCACTGGTTCCAGGAACAGGGCTTCGAGCCGATCGACGTGGACGCGCTGCCGGGCGAGCGCAAGAGCCTGTACAACTACCAGCGCAATTCCAAGGTGTTCGCCAAGCCACTGTAAGCCGTGCTTGGCTGACAAAAAACGGCGGACCGGCGTGGCCGGAGCCGCCGTTTTTTTCAGGGTGCGCGCCAGTCTTCACCCCCGAAGGCTAGCGCGCCTTCACCGCAGCACCTGTCCGTTCCCGGCGTGCGCCAAGCCAGACCGGTCTTTTCCGTCGGCGCCCTCGGCCACCCGACCCCTCTGTTTCGGTGCCCGCCCTACTCAGGCCGCAGACGCCGCCACCCGTAACGTCCACCCCCACCTCAAGCCACCAAGCCGCAGCGCGGCTGTGCCCGTTGTGTCACCGCCGCACCGTCGCTACAGACCGCAGCCATCCTGCGCTACAATCGCGGTTTCCCGCCGGCTTCCCGGACCCGCAACGCAGACGAGAATTGACATGCCTGAGTACCGCTCCCGCACCTCTACCCACGGTCGCAACATGGCTGGCGCGCGTGCCCTGTGGCGCGCCACCGGCATGAAGGACGATGACTTCAGCAAGCCGATCATCGCCATTGCCAACTCCTTCACCCAGTTCGTGCCCGGCCACGTGCACCTGAAGGACATGGGCCAACTGGTGGCGCGGGAAATCGAAGCCGCCGGCGGCGTCGCCAAGGAATTCAACACCATCGCCGTGGACGACGGCATCGCCATGGGCCACGACGGCATGCTGTACTCGCTGCCGAGCCGCGACATCATTGCCGACTCGGTGGAGTACATGGTCAACGCCCACTGCGCTGATGCCATCGTCTGCATTTCCAACTGCGACAAAATCACCCCCGGCATGCTGATGGCTGCCATGCGCCTGAACATCCCGGTGGTGTTCGTTTCCGGTGGTCCGATGGAAGCCGGCAAGACCCGCCTCGGCGACACCAAGCTGGACCTGGTCGACGCCATGGTGATGGCCGCCGACGACAGCGTCGACGACGAGACCGTGGCCGAAATCGAGCGCAGCGCCTGCCCCACCTGTGGCAGCTGCTCCGGCATGTTTACCGCCAACTCCATGAACTGCCTCACCGAAGCGCTGGGTCTGGCGCTGCCGGGCAACGGCTCACTGCTGGCCACCCACGCCGACCGCCGCGAGCTGTTCCTGGAAGCCGGCCGCCTGGTAGTGACGCTGGCGCGCCGCTACTACGAGCAGGACGACACCTCGGTGCTGCCGCGCAACGTGGCCAGTTTTGCCGCGTTCGAGAACGCCATGGCGCTGGACATCGCCATGGGCGGTTCCACCAATACCGTGCTGCACCTGCTGGCTGCCGCGCAGGAAGGCAACGTTGATTTCACCATGCAGGACATCGACCGCTTGTCCCGCAAGGTGCCGTGCCTGTCCAAGGTTGCGCCCGCTACCCAGCTCTACCACATGGAAGATGTCCACCGCGCCGGCGGCGTGATGGGCATCCTCGGTGAGCTGGACCGCGCTGGCCTGCTCAACCGCGATACCTTCACCGTGCACAGCCCGACCATGGCCGACGCACTGGAAAAGTACGACATCATGCGCACCAAGGATGAAGCGGTGCTGCACATGTTCAGCGCCGGCCCGGCCGGCATCCCGACCCAGACCGCGTTCAGTCAGGACACCCGTTGGCCGTCGCTGGACAACGACCGCGCCAACGGCTGCATCCGCAGCAAAGAGCACGCCTACAGCCAAGACGGTGGTCTGGCAGTGCTGTTCGGCAACATCGCCGAGCGCGGCTGCATCGTGAAAACCGCCGGGGTGGATGACTCCATTTTGGTGTTCACCGGTCGCGCGCGGGTGTTCGAGAGCCAGGATTCCGCGGTGCGCGCCATCCTCGGCGACCAGATCGTCGCCGGCGACGTGGTGGTGATCCGCTATGAAGGCCCGAAAGGCGGCCCGGGCATGCAGGAGATGCTGTACCCGACCAGCTACCTGAAATCCAAGGGCCTGGGCAAAGCCTGTGCGCTGCTCACCGACGGTCGCTTCTCCGGCGGCACCTCCGGCCTGTCGATCGGCCACGCCTCGCCGGAAGCCGCCGAAGGCGGTGCCATCGCGCTGGTGAACGAGGGCGACACCCTCCACATCGATATTCCCCAGCGCATCATCCGGCTGGAGGTGTCCGACGAAGAGCTGGCCGCCCGCCGTGCACAGATGGAGGCCCGTGGCGGCTTGGCGTGGAAACCGCGCGAAATGCGCACCCGCCAAGTGTCCACCGCACTGAAAGCCTACGCGGCACTGGCCACCAGCGCCGACCGTGGCGCAGTGCGTGACCTGTCCCAGATCGGCATCAAGTAAGCCCCGCTTCCCCACCGGCCAAGCGCCGGTGGGGTTTCATGCTTTCGGCGGCTGCCGTCAGCCTGCCAGCCATGGCACTCTTGGCAACGCTCCACCCACAACAACATTCCAGGAGGTCCCATGACCACAGCATATTGGGCGATGCTTGCAGCCATCTTGCTGCCGTACCTGTTCACGTTCTTTGCCAAGTTCCGCGGCGATTTTGGTCCCAAACAAAACCACAACCCGCGCGAGTTCCTGCAGACCCTGCAAGGGTCCCGCCAACGCGCCAACTGGGCGCAGCAAAACAGCTTTGAAATCACCCCCGCGTTCTTGGCGGCGGTGCTGGTGGCACACACCATCGGTCAGATCGCCCAGCCGACGCTGGACCAACTGGCGGTGGCGTTCGTGATCAGCCGTCTGGTGTACGGCCTCTGCTACATCGCCGACCTGGCCATTCTGCGGTCGCTGGTGTGGTTCGTTGGCGTTGCCATCATCGTCGCGCTGTTCGTGATGAGCGCGGGCTGAGGCAGCCGGGGCGGTCGTCAGCGGCCGCCCCTTCAACGATGCGCATCACCGTCCGCCATCTGTCCGAAGGGTTCGACGCCGGCCCCGAAGACACGCTGTTGGAGGCCGGTCGCCGCGCCGGTTTCGGTTTCCCCCACGCCTGCCGCAACGGCAATTGCCTGCGCTGCCAGGGCACCCTGCTGCACGGTAAGGTGCGCCAGCGGATCGGCAATTTGGCCAGTGCCGAACAACACCTCTGCGCCACCCCGGAATCACCTTGTCAGGTGCTATACTGCGTCGCTTATGCCTTGAGTGATTGCGAGATTGACGTGCCGGATGTCACCGCGCCGGGCCAGTTGCCGGTGTTTGAAGTAGCTTGCCAAGTCCACGCCATCGACCCCCTCAGCCCGGATGTCAGCCGGGTACTGCTGCGGCTGCCCGCCGGCCGCAAAGTACGCTGGTATGCCGGCCAGTACCTGTTGTTGCAGGTGCCGGGCGGCAGCCTGTCCGCGTTCTCGATCGCCAATCCGGCACCGGCGCGGATGCTGGAGCTGCACGTGCGCCACCCCGCTGGCCAAGCCTCCACCGACCACCTGATGGCCGCACTGGCCGAGCACGCCACGGTGCAGGTGACGTTGCCGCAGGGCACCCGCCACTTGGGCGAACACCCGTCGACGCGGCCGCAGTGGTTCATCTGCGGCTCCACTGGCTTTGCGCCGGTGAAGGCCATGATCGAGCAGCTGCTGACACTGCCCTCACCGCCGCCGATTCGTCTGTACTGGGGCGCCCGCCAACAGCCGGACCTGTACCTGGAGTCGCTGGCGCGCCACTGGGCAGCCGAGCACGGCATTGCGCTGGTACTGGCGCTGTCCGACCTGCCGCAGGCGGGCTACGTGCACGGACTGGTGCAGGAGCCGGTGCTGGCGGACCTGCCGCACCACGCCTGGGGCGAATTCCATGTGGCCGGCTCGCCGCCGATGGCCTGGGCCGTGCATGATGCGCTGGCGGCCGCCGGTGTGCCCCGTGCCGATATCCATTCCGATGTGTTTGATTACGCGCCCCGCGATTGAGGGGTGGGAGTCGTGATGCGCTACCAGAGTCCCCATGCCAATGCCGTGTTCGACCAGCCCCGCACGGCGGTGCTGCTGGTCAACCTGGGCACCCCTGATGCCCCCACTCCGGCGGCCCTGCGCCGCTACCTGAAGGAGTTCCTGTGGGACCCGCGAGTAGTGGAGATCCCGCGCCTGCCGTGGTGGCTGATCCTCAACCTGCTGGTGCTGCGACTGCGGCCAAAGCGCTCCGCTGCCGCTTATCGCACCGTCTGGACCGAGCGCGGCTCGCCGCTGCTGTTCCATACCCAGGACCAGTGCGATCGGTTGCGTGAGGCACTGCAAGCACAGTACCCGCAGCTGGAGGTGGCGTTTGCCATGCGCTACGGCTCACCGTCGCTGCCGCAGGAGCTGGACCGCCTGCAAGCCGCCGGCGTGGACAAGCTGATCGTGCTGCCGCTTTACCCGCAGTATTCCGGTTCCACCACCGGCTCGGTGGTGGACGCCCTCGGCGCGCATTTCCGCCGGCGCCGCTGGGTGCCGAGCCTGCATGTGGTCGGCGAGTACCATCGCCACCCGGCCTATATCGAGGCGCTGGCGGAACAGGTGGAGCAGTACTGGGCACGCCATGGTCGCGGCGACCGCTTGGTGTTTTCCTTCCACGGCGTGCCGGAGCGTTATGCCACCGCCGGCGATCCCTACCCGGTGCAGTGCCACGCCACTGCCGCGTTGCTGGCAGCGCGGCTGGGTCTGGCCGAGGATGCGTGGCAAACCACCTTCCAATCCCGCTTCGGCAAAGCCAAATGGCTAACGCCCTACACCGACCAAACCATGAAAGCGCTGCCCGGCCAGGGCGTGAAACACGTGCAGCTGTTCTGCCCTGGCTTCTCGGCGGACTGCTTGGAAACGCTGGAGGAAATCGCGGTGGAAAACCGTGGTTACTTCATCGAGGCCGGTGGCGAGCGATTCGAATACATCAGCGCACTCAACGCTGAACCGCGCCACATCAACATGATGGCCGCGGTACTGGCGGCGCCGCTGGCCGACTGGGCTGATCGCAGTCACAGCTGATTACACGACCGCCGGCCCCAAAACCAACAAGCCCCGCAGAAGCGGGGCTTGTTGCAATCAGCAGTGCGCTTACTCGGCGCTCGGCAACGCCCGCCGCCGTGGCAGCGGCAACACCGGTAGCGCATGGCCTTCCACCAGCAATGCTTGGCGGTAACTTTCCGGCACCGCGTCGCCTTCACCCAGGGCTTCCAGCAACCGCACTAACTCGGCACGGGCACTGACGCTGCCGGCAGCAGCACCTTGTTCGAAGTAACGCCGCGCCTGGCCCCACAGCTGGGCTTTCAGCGCAATACGGCCGCCGGTGAGCAGCACCACCGGATGACGCGGATGGGCCTGCAGCCACTCTTCGATCTGCGCCAGCAACCGGTCCGGCGAAATATCGTTGATCGCTTCCAGCACCGCCGGCAAACCGTCATCCCACTGGTGGGACAGCGCCGTAACGATACGTTTGAGCGCCGCTTCGCCATCACCGAACTGGGCCAAGTAACCGGCGTATTGCGCGCACAACACCGGCTCGCGATGCAGCGGCTGTGGCATTTTCTTCCACAGTCGGGTGAGTGCGTTGCGGCGCGCTTCATTGTTGTCATAGCTGGGGCTGTTGGCGGTCTGGCGCATGCGCGATTGCCAAGCACGGCGCTCACGCAGGTCCAGTTGCGGGGTTGGATGCAGCCGGCGTAGCTGCGGGATCAAATCACACAGCGCGGCCCAGTCGCCTTCACGGGTACAGGCTTCCATCAGCATCGTCAGCAACACGGTGCTGTCACCGTAGCGGCTGCGCATCGCTTGCAGGTGTTCGCGAGCGCGCGCCGGCACACCATCATTGAGCGCAAAACGCGCCGCCAGCAGCGCCGCTGGCAGCTCGCCACGCGGGTACTCGGCCGCAGCGCGCAACCAGTAGCGTTCGGCGTGGCCATCGCCCCGCTGGCGAGCCGCCACGGTGGCACCGAGCAGTGCGGGCAGCGGCCACTCACTGTGATTGGCAGCGTGCTCGAGCCGGTCTTCAGCATCACGCCAATTACCTTCCGCGAGATGCATCAGCCCTTCGCGCATCGATTTGAGGCCGGCGCGACGACGGCGCCAGGGGCCCCAGCTGGCCGGCGTCAGCAGCCGCCACAGCGGCACCGCGATCAACGTCAGCAGCACCAATACCAAGGCTGCCAGGAACACACACAGCACCAAAAAACTCACCGAGGTGGTGACTTCGGTGTTGCCGTGCACGATCAGCACGTAGCCGGGGTCTTTCAGCAACGTCTGGCCCAATACCAGCACCGCGCCGACCACCACCAATACCAGCAGTGCCAAGCCCAGCAGCAGTTTCTTCATGAGCGGTCCCCATCGCGCAGCGCGTCACGGGCTGCGCGCATGGCGCGCAGGCCGTGACCGAGTTCCGGCAATGCGCGCGCCACCGACAGTCCCTGCAGCGTTTCCAACTGATCACTGAAGTTGGCCACCATCGGGTCCTGCTCATCGAACCATTCGTTGACCAGCGACTCGGCGCGCTGCAGCGCCCCGGCATAAAGCGGGCCGCTACCGCGCAGTACCGCCAGGCGCGCTTCCTGCAACGAAGATTCCAGCATCACCCGCACCAGTTGGCGGGTGGCGTCGTCCATCGGTACCGGTGCGTTGTCCTGGTGACGGCGCACCTGCAGCGGCAGATGATGCACCAGCCGCTGCCACCAACTGGCGTCGTCCGGCGGCGGCGCGATGGCGGCTTCCAATTGCTCCAGCGTCGCCGGGCGCGTAGTGGCCAGACGCTCCACCTGCTGCTCCAGCCCTTGCAGGCGCAGCACCACAGTGACGGCATCGAGGTGGTCTGCCGCGCCCAGTGCGGCGAGATCCTTGGCCAATTCAGCGCGCAGTCGGGTCACCCCGGGCACGTCAGCGCCGGATAGCAACTCATCGGCAGCATTGTAGAGACGGCGCGACGCGGCGCTGTCACCGCTCAGCAGCAATTGCTGCTCAGCTAGATTCGCCAACGACATGGCTTCGTTCAGCAGCCGGCGCTGTTCGTCGCGGGCGTTGCCTTGGCTCTGCACCACCTGTGGCGTCGGCCGCGCGTCGAGCTCCTGCAACTGGGCGGACAACTGCGCCAGCTTGCGCTCCAGCGCCTGCTGCTGGCTGCTCAACTCACCCAATTGCTGCTGTTGCTGCTGCTCCACCCGGCCCAGCTCTGGCTTCCAGCCGTCACCGGCATGGCGCTGGGTTTGGTACAGCTCCCACCACTGCCAAGAGAAGAAGGCACCGGCGGCGATCAACAGCAGCAACAATAGCCAACCGAGCTTCTTCCACGGGCTGCCGCGGCGTTTGGCCGGCGTTGCGCGGGGCGGAATCGGCGGGCGTTTCGGGGCGGTACCGGGGGGAGCGGTCTGCGCCGCTTTATCGTCAGCGGCCGTTACGGGCTGCTCAGGTGCTGGATTAGACATGCCACCATATCCTCATCATGCGGGCTGTCTGCCACGGCAATTCGTTCAAATCCCGCCGCGCCGATGGCAGCACCGATGCGGGCGCTACCGGCCACATAGAGCATTTCCGGGTCGGGGGAATGGTTCAGCAGACACTGCCAGCTTTCTACACTGGTCACCAGTGCTGCGGCCAGCTTTTCGGGTGGCCATTTAAAATCTTTTGCGCAATCGCGCTGGTACAACGCCACGCGATCCACCTCGGCACCGCGGGCACGCAATGTTTCGGTGAGCAACATGCGGCCACCGTCACCGCACAGCACCAGCACTTTCCAACCGGCCACATGTTGCAGTTGCGGCAGCTCCAGCACCGCTTCGGAGTTGAACCCGGTGGGCGGACTGATCACATCCAGGCCTTCGGCGCGCAGAGCCGCTGCGGTGGCATCACCCACCGCCAGCCAGTGCACATCCACCGGCCACTGCGGCCAGAAGTCGCGCAGCGCTTCGACTCCGAAACGCACCGCATTGGGGCTGACGAAAAACACCCCTTGATACTGGTCGAGATCTAACAGCCGGGTGCGGTCCGCTGCCGCCAGCGGCAGCGGCGACAACGTCAGCGTCGGTTGGTGACTGGCGTGGAAGCCGGCCGCCTGCAGCAGCGCCATGATGGCATGCTGCTGACCTTGCGGCCGAGTGACCAGCACATGCTGAGTCATTGCGGCGCGTGCCCGTAAACCGCAGCGAGGATACGGCCGGCGCCCTGTGACAGCAGCGTTTCCGCCACCGCGATGCCAAGCGCTTCGGCCTCGCCACGGGGTGCCTGCTGCTGCGCGCGCAGCACTTCGCTGCCGTCTTCGCTGGCGACCAAGGCGCGCAGCGTCAGGGTATCGCCCTCCAACTCCGCGAAGGCGGCAATCGGCACTTGGCAGCCACCTTCCAGCCGGCGGTTCAGGGCGCGCTCGGCCACCACGCAATCCCAAGTGTCGACATCATTGAGCGGCACCAGCAACGCATGCACCCGCGGATCCTCACTGCGGCATTCAATGCCGACGGCGCCCTGACCCACCGCCGGCAGGCTTTGCTCGGCGGACAGCTCGTGACGAATGCGGTCGGTCAACTCCAGTCGCTTGAGGCCGGCGGCGGCCAGCAGGATGCCGTCGAACTCGCCGGCGTCGAGTTTGCCGAGCCGGGTCTGCACGTTGCCGCGCAAACTCAGCACCTGCAGATCCGGACGCCAGGCTTGCAGCTGTGCCGAGCGGCGCAGGCTAGAGGTGCCCACGCGCGCGCCCTGCGGCAGGTCTTCCAGACGTGCGTAATCATTGGATACAAATGCATCACGCGGATCATGGCGCGCACAGATCACCGGCAGGCACAGCCCGTCCGGCAGCACCATCGGCACGTCCTTCATCGAATGTACGGCGATATCGGCACGGCCATCGAGCATCGCCTCTTCCAGTTCTTTCACGAACAGGCCCTTGCCACCGATCTTGGCCAGCGGCGTATCGAGGATCTTGTCGCCCTGGGTTTTGATGCGCACCAGCTCCACCGCCAACTCCGGATGCAGCGCCTGCAGTTCTGATTTGACGAACTCGGCCTGCCACACAGCAAGCGGACTGGAGCGGGTGGCGATGCGAAGCACAGATGCGGTCATGACAGGTCCTCGGTCGAATGCGCGGGGCTGCCCCGGCGGGGCCGTTTCAAGGGCGGCAGTGTACCGCAAACACTGCCTGCCTGCGTCCGCACCGCCCCACCATTGACCTATGGACAAGCCTCGTCAGCGCCCTACACTGCGCTCACCCCCTGGTCTGGAGAAAGTCATGACGGCACCGAGAATTCTGGTGGTCGGCGGCGGCGCCGGCGGCCTGCCCTTGGTCACCTTCCTCGGCAAGCGGCTCGGCCGTAAACAATTGGCCGATGTGGTGCTGATCGACAGCAATACCAACCACGTCTGGAAGCCGCGCTATCACGAGGTCGCCACCGGCGCCATCGACGCCGATTTGGATGCGGTGGATTTCCGCGCCCACGCCCGTCTCAACCATTACCGCTTTGTGCCCGGCGCGCTTACCGCGGTGGATACCGCCGCACGCAGCGTGACGCTGGCGGCGGTGGTGGGTGCCAACGGCCAGACCGTGCTGCCGGAACGCACCATGGATTACGACTACTTGGTGCTGGCGCTGGGCAGCCAGAGCAATGACTTCAACACCCCCGGCGTGCGCGAGCATGCCATGTTCATGGACAGCCGCCGCCAGGCCGAGCGGTTCCGCGAGCGCTTCCTTAATGCCTGCATGCAGGCGGATTTCGAGAACCGCCCGCTGTCGATCGCCATCGTCGGCGGCGGCGCCACCGGCGTAGAGCTGGCGGCGGAACTGCACCACGCGGTGTCGATGCTCAAGCTCTACGGCCACGAGCACCTCGACCGCCGGCGCCTGAATGTGCACCTGATCGAGGCCACCTCACGGCTGCTGCCGGCGCTGCCGGAAAAAGTATCGTCTTCGGCCCGTTCCCATCTGGAGCGGCTGGGCGTGAAGGTGCACACCGACACGCTGGTGGAGTGCGCCGAAGCCGGCGCCTTTGTGGTCAAAGGCGGCGAGCGCATCGAAGGCGATTTGCTGGTGTGGGCGGCCGGCGTGAAAGCACCGGACGTGCTCAGCAGCCTGCAAGGCTTCAGCTTCAACCGCATCGGCCAGATCGACGTGGAGCCGACGCTGCAGGCACGCGGCCATGAACAGGTGTATGTGATCGGCGACAGCGCCAGCTGCATCCTGCCCGGCAGCGAGCGGCCGTTGCCGCCACGCGCACAAACCGCGCAGCAAATGGCGCACCATTTGGCCAAGAGCTTGGAAGGCGTCGTCCTACGTGGCCGCACGCCGACGCCGTTCGTCTACCGCGACCGCGGTTCGCTGGTGTCGCTGAGCAAGTACTCCTCGGTGGGCACGCTGATCCCCACCGCCAAGGGCAGCAACCTGTTCATCGAAGGCGCCTTGGCACGCTGGGCGTACATCAGCCTGTACCGCATGCACCAAGCCGCCCTGTACGGCTGGCCGCGCACGGTGATGCTGCTGATCGCTGGCCGCTTCAACCGTCTGGTGCGTCCGCGCCTGAAGCTGCACTGAGCCTGCCCGCGGGCGGCACCCCTGCCGCCCGCAACAATTTCTTACACCTCGCAAGCTGCTGATATCGCTGCATAAAGCCAGCGTCGGCGACACTGTCTCTGCCGTTTGATGAACTTTCCCTTGCCGCCGGCCTCACAGTGACTGTGACCGCACTGTGCCAGCCTTGGTCCGAGGACTGACACAGCCACGGTGGCAACCGGCTCTGCCAACTGGTCCCTGGCTGCAGCCACTGTCACCACTGCGGTCACCGCCTCTTCCAGGCCGGGTGGCAACCGCCATCCGGCCGTGCAGGGGCAGCATCATCGCAAGCTGAATGAAAGGCAGATAAAGCACGACACTACTGAACAGTCCTGGTCCGTCTGTTCAGACTTAAGGGCGCCCTCGGGCGCCCTCTTTTATTGCCGGATCAGCGGAAAAAGCGCCGCAGCAGACCACTGACGATGCCGGGCTCCAGCACCTTGCGCACATAAGGCACGTAATGGCGGTCCTCGCGCTTGATGTGATTGATCAGCCACAGGCCGATATCGATGCGCACCTCGCGCGCCAGCTTCATCGGCTCCTCGCCATGATCCAAGCGCGCCACATACCCGAGCGCCCGTAGCCGAAACGCTTCGTGGACGCGGCGGTGGGCCGTCAACATCGGGTAACCCGCCTGCTCCATCAGGCTTTCCTCAAAGGTGTTGTGGGAAATGGCGTAGTCCACCAGCCCGCGCACCACCACCGGCAATTGATCCAACTGGCCAGCGCCGATTTGGTCCTCAATCAAAGCGAAATACTCGAACAGCTGCCGGTGCTGCTGATCAATGATGTCGATGCCGGTTTCGTAGTCTTGCGACCACTGCAACGTGACCGTGGCGTTCATTCGCCGTCCTCCCACTGCGTCCCTGTGTCAGCCATTGGCGCGGGCAGCCACTGCCTGCGCCGCTCCACACTGTAGGCAGACGCGTGGGCGCAGGATTGATCTCCATCAGCTAAAGCAGGGGCACGGGAGCGGTTTCCGACCGGCGGCCAGATCCGCCAGCGAACACGAAATGACGCCTGTTGCGGGGTCAGCGCACCCGCGCCGACAGCGACTCCGGCTGCACCAGCCGACCGGTGAGCGGCAGACGGATTTCCACGCACAGGCCGCCTTGGCGGTGGTTGCTCAGGCGCATGTGGCCGTGGTGCATGTCGACAATGCGGCGCACGATCGCCAGCCCCAAACCAGAACCCGTGACGGTGCGAGCTTTTTCACCGCGCGAGAACGGTTGCAGCAGCACCGGGATGTCTTCTGGCCGAATGCCGGGGCCGTGGTCGCGCACCATCATCACCACATCCTGCCCCTGCACGAAGGTGGTGATTTCCACCGGCGGCGCGCCGTACTTGAGCGCATTGGTGAGCAAGTTGGTGATCAAGCGGCGCATGGTCAGCCGCTTGAGCATCAGCCGCGGCACCCGGCCTAGGGTCAGATGGCATTCGAGGTCGTCAAAGCGACTGACGCAGTCTTCGATCAGTTCATTGATGTTGTCGTACACCGCCGGCTCGTCAGCGCCATCGCGGATAAAGCCGATGAACTGTTCGAGGATCGCGTCCATGTCTTCGATGTCGCCGATGATGCCGTGGGACAGCTCCTCATCGTCAATGAACTCTGCCGACAGCCGCATCCGCGTCAGCGGCGTGCGCAAGTCATGGGACACCCCGGCCAGCAACAACGCCCGGTCGCGCTGGGCCTGCGCCAACTCCTGCGCCATGCGGTTGAAGGCGCGGCTCACGGCGTTGATTTCTTCCGGGCCGTCACGGTCATTCAGCGCTGGCACCGAATCGCCGCGCGCGACCACTGCCGCCACCTGCTCCAGCCGTTTCAGCGGCCGGTTCAAACCACGCGCAATCAGCAACCCGGCCAGCACCGAGAACAGCGGCACGGTGACGCCCCAGCCGATCATCAAATAACGATCGTAGTCGCGGAAAAACGTCATCGGCACCCGCAGCCAGTGGCCGTCAAACGAGGCGGCGTTGATCCAAATCACCGGTCGCCGCGAATCCTCGAAACGCACCTGCACCGGCTCGCCGAGCAACTCTTCGATTTCTTCGCGGAAGCTGCTGACCACCGGGCGCGAGATCAGCGGAATCTCGCCGTCGTCAGCATCCGGCGGTGTCGCCGCCATGATGCCCGACACCTCGCCGAGCCGGGTCGACGCCTCGGTGTCGCGGCTGTCGGGGTACAGCGTCAGCTCGGCTTGCAACACCGCCAGACGGGAATATTCACGGATGCCGGGCAAGTAAGCGTTGCGGGCAAAAAACCACAGCGTCAGCACCTGGGTGAGCAGGATCACCAAGGCCACCACCCAGGCGGAACGGGCAAAAGATGTTCGTGGAACCAGACGCACAGGCAGCTCACTCGACAACGGACGCTGGCCGCCATGCTAACCGATGGTCGGCGGCGACGCGCGCCATCTGAACAAACGCCAAGCTCCCGTTTTCCAGCCAGACACGAGAATGCGGTGTGCGCTGCAACACCCTTGCTCTATTCGATAGGGGCAAGCACCGTTGCCTGTGCTTCGACAACCGGCTCACCGGCGACGGTGTTCACTCGAACCGGTTGCTGAGCGTCTACTCCGGCGACACGCTACTGGTGGATCCCACCAGCACCCCCACGCAACACGCCGCTGGCGCCCGAGTTCAACTGGCGCAAGGTAATATGACTTGGAGTTAATGCGTCGACACTGCACGACAGCACAGCGGGCGACTAACCGGCTACTAAAAACTTGCACTGACGGTCCAATCAATCCACCAATAGCCGCAAACCCAACGAGAAATTGATGTGGAGCCACCTCGTCAGATGATGGCCGCAGAGGTCGCATCAGCGACCGTGGAATAGGTTTTCTACACTTTGGCCTAGGCGGGACGGCCTGCGGCCACCAAGCTGGCACCATCGCGAAAAAGGAGACGTTGATCTCCAACAAGGAGTTAGGAGGCGCTACCGCCCCTGCGTCACTCGGTACTTGCTGCGCATATCACCGGGCACTGTGCATCGGCAGACACAATAGTTACCGCATCCATCTGGGGTGCAAGGAGCCCTTCTTTCTCACACAGGGCTTTATCCAAAGCCATCGATGCCTCGGATCTCCAGATTAACTTCAGCTCTCCCCCATCAAGAAGTTCATACTTTCTTTTCACATAAAGGTAGCTACCACCATCACTCAACTGGTACTGACGCTCAACAATTTGAACGCCTCCTTCAGCATGAATGCTCTCCCCTATTACTACGGGATTGATGGTGTTGGGTGTCAAATCAGGATAGCTCCCCCCATACGTATCCGTAGACCGAATGCCTGAATCAGCCCAAGCGGCGCCGGATATGCAAAAAAAACACACACCAACCAGAAATAAAAACTTCATATCCCACATCTCCTTTCTCGCCTAGAACAGTTCCGTATTGGCCCATAGAAAAAAAGCATCAATGGTGTCCATATACCTAACGCTTGCGCTGCAAGAGGCTATAAAGAAAGTAAAAGCTGCATCGAAATAACAGCAAAAGGCCCGCTATTGGGGCTCAACCCACAGGACATCACTCGACAACGGACGCTGACGGTCAAGCAACCCGGTGGTGGTGTCGGAAGTGCCCTTGGCGGGCCGAAAACCACCGGTCATCCGTGTTTTTGCCGCGACGATCCGGTTGTTGATCCAGGTCACCGCTGTGCGGCGCAATGTCACCAGAATCCAACCTCCCGTTTTCCAGCCAGCCACGAGGATGCGGCATGCGGCGCGACCCCATTGTTTTGTTCGATAACGGCGAGCACCGTTGCCTGTGCTTCGACAACCTAGTCACCGGCGAGGGGGTGCAGTCGAACCAGTTTCTAATCATCGACCACGGCGACACGCTGCTGCTCGATCCCGGCGGCAACCTAACCTACACGCCGCTGGCACTGACGCTGGCACGCTACATCAAGCTGGAGGAATTGAACTATGTGTTTGCCTCCCACCAGGACCCGGACATTATCGCGTCGCTGGACAAGTGGCTGCTGCACACTCGCGCCCAGGTGATTTGTTCCAAGCTGTGGGCGCGCTTCCTGCCGCACCTGACCGCCAACTACCTGGCCACCATGCGCGACATCAATACCTTCGAGCGCATCACGGCGTTGCCGGACGCCGGCGCCCAGATTCCGCTGGGACAATGCAAGCTGCAGGCAATCCCAGCGCACTTTTTGCACTCGGTGGGCAACTTCCAACTCTATGACCCGGTCAGCAAGATCCTGTTTTCCGGGGACATGGGCGCGTCACTGGTGGACGACGCCCAGCCGGTGACCGATTTCGCCGCCCACATCCCGCACATGGAAGGTTTCCATCGCCGCTACATGGCCAGCCGTACCGTTACCCGCCTGTGGGCCAACATGGTGCGGCGCATGGACGTGGCGATGATTGTGCCGCAGCACGGCCGGCCGTTTGCCGACCCGGACAGCATCAATGCGTTCCTCGACTGGATCGGCGCGCTGCCCTGCGGCATCGACCTGCTCACTCAGCAGCATTACCAACCGCCGGTCTGATGGCGTCGGGCCGCAGCAACGGCGGTCGGCATCAAACAATGCGGGCGACCGCAACCCACACTCGGCGCCGGTCTGCGGTGCGATAGAAATCAACGCCGGGGGACCGGCGCCCTGATGAGGCGGTTAACGTCCTCTTCGAGCGGCGATGATCCCCATCGGCCGCTCGCTCCCGCGCAGTCACCCGGTCACATCTACCCCGCTGGCGGCAAGCCCCAGGCCAGCGCTTGGTATAGCGCCACCACCTGCAACCACGAAGCGGTATCCGCCGCCACCGCCTGCCGCTGCAACCGGTGCAATGCCCGCTCGCTGTCGAGTACTTCCAACCACAGTGCGCTGCCGGCCTGATAACGCGCCTGCACCATACGCTGCACATCGCCGCTGTGATGGGCGGCACGCAGGGTGGCATCCAGTTGCTGTTGGGCGGCGGCCAGTCCATTCAGTGCCGCCTCCAACTCTTCTTGGGCAATCAGCAACTGCTGCTGGTAAGCCCGCTCGGCCTGGTCAGCCTGTGCCTCTGCCACGCGCACCCGTGCTTTGACGCTGCCCCAGTCCAGCGCCGGCCACGACAACGTCGGCGTCAGCGCGTGAGCACGGGTACTGCGGCCAAGATCACTGCCGCGCAGGGCGAACACGCCGATCATGCCGCTCAGGTCCAAACGCGGATACAGCTCGGCAGTGGCGGCACCAACCTGCTCGGTGCGCGATGCCAGCTGGCGTTCGGCGCGACGCACATCGGGCCGGTTGCGCAGCAGCTGATCCACATCGCCGAGTGGCAATTGCAACGCCCCCGGCGCGGCCGGTGCGGTCTCAGCCACCGGTCCCGCCTGCCCCGGCGGCACCCCTGTCAGCACCGCCAAGCGGTTTTCTGCCTGTTGTAAAGCGGCTATCAGCGGCGGCCGCTGCGCCTCAACCGCGGCCAATTCGACTGCTATCTGGGCCTGCTGCTCTGGCGACCCGGCGCCGAGCACCGCTTGTTGCTCGCGCCAGGCCAACGCCTGCTGCCAGCTGCGTTGCTCCTGCGCCAGCACTCGCAGCTGCTGACGCAGGCCGCGGGCTTGGTAATAACTGCGCGCCACCTCGGCAGCCAAGCTCAAACGCGCTTGATCCAACTCCGCTGCCACGGCATCGCGGTGGGCGGCGGCGGCATTACGACCGCGAGCTAGCCGGCCAAACAGGTCCAATTCCCACGCCATGTGCAGGCCTGCTTGTTGGTGGCCATAGCGCTGACGCGGGCCACCGCTGACCTGCTGGCTGCGACCGCGCTGGTATTCGGCGCCAGCGGTCACCGCCGGATAACGGTCGCGGCGGCGCTCGTCCACCACCGCTTCCGCCGCCACCAGCGTCGCCTGCACTTGCTGCACGCTGAGATTGCCGGCCAGTGCCTGCTCCACCCGCGCGCTGAGCGCCGGGTCCTGCAATAGCTGCCACCACGGCTGCGGCACCGCCACACCGGTGAATTGTTCAGCGTGGGCACTGGCCAAAGTGATCGGCGCGCTGTCCGGCAACTGATAATCCGGGCCGACCATGCAACCGCCCAGCCACCACGCTGACACGCCCAGCGCCAGCGGTTTCCACATGGTTTTCATACTGCGCATGAGGCGTCCTCCCCGCGGTCGAATTGCTGTAATGCCTGCTGGCGCGCGCCGGCCTGAAGAGTGCGGTGGTCGCGTGCCAGCAAGGTGTAAACGGTGGGTAGGATGAACAGCGTGAATAAGGTGCCGACTAGCATGCCGGCGACGATTACCAACCCCAGCCCGTAGCGGCTGTTGGCGCCGGCGCCGGAGGCAAACAACAACGGGATCAGGCCGAACACCATGGCGCCGGTGGTCATCAGCACTGGCCGCAGCCGGATCTGCGCCGCGCGCCGAATCGCCACTGCTTTGCTGAGCCCGTCGCTGGCTTGCAAGCTGTTGGCAAACTCCACCATCAGGATGCCGTGCTTGCTGATTAGACCGATCAGCGTCACCAACCCGATCTGGGTGTAGATGTTGAGCGACGCCCAGCCCAGCGCCAGCGGCACCAGCGCACCGCAGATTGACAGCGGCACCGTGACCAAGATGGTGAGCGGGTCGCGCAGGCTTTCGTACTGCGCCGCCAGCACTAAATAAATGACCACCAGGGCACCGAGGAACGCCCACACCAAGGCGCCGCTTTCCTGCTTGTACTGGCGCGCTTCCGATTGCCAGTCATGGCTGAAACCGGCCGGCAGCTGGTCGGCCTGCTGCTCCAGGAACGCCACCGCATCGCCCAGCGACACACCGGGCGCCGGAATCGCTTGGAAGGTGGCCGCGTTTTGCTGGTTGAACTGGGTCAGCGCATTGGGCGCCACCTCGGTGCTAATACGCACCAGCGTCGACAGCGGGATCAGGCTGCCGTCATGGGCGCGCACCCGCTGCTGCCCCAGATCCGCTGGCGTCAGTCGTTGCTGCGCCAGCGCCTGCGGGATCACGTCATAGGCGCGGCCCTGCAGACTGAAGCGGTTAACGTACTGCTCGCCGATCATCACTGACAGCGCATCACCGATGTCGGCCATGCGCACGCCAAGCGCGTTGGCCTTGGCACGATCCACCGTCACCGCCGCCACCGGGTTGGTGTAATCAAGGTCGCTGTCTACCACTACAAACAAGCCGCTCTGCCAGGCGCGCTGCTTGAGCTGCGCCATGGCGTCGTACAGCACTTGGTGGCCGGCGGCGCTACGCAGCACCATCTGCACCGGCAAACCGCCGGTGCCACCGGGCAGCGGCGCCACTTGGAAGGCAAAGATGCTGCTGCCTTCGATGTCTGCCACCGCGGCCTGCAGCGCACCCTGCACCTCGGCGGCACTGCGTGTACGCTGCTGCCAGCTGCTTAGATTGATGCCTCCGAAACTGCTGCTGGGACCGTCGGTGCCGTTGATGATCCAAGTGCTTTCGGTTTCCGGAAACTGCCAATAAAGCTGGTCGAGCCGTCGGTTGAAGTGTTCGGCGTAGGCGAGATTTACATGCTGCGGCGCCTTAATGGCGGTCAGCACCGCCGCCTGATCTTCGCTCGGTGCCAACTCTCGCTGCGGCAGGCTGTACAGCCACGGCAGCGATACGCACACCAGCACGGCCAGCGAGCCGGTGATCCAGCGCCGTGCCAGCGAGGCGTCCAGCAGCCGGCCATAACCCTCTGCCAGCACGCCGAACACCCGCTCGGCGGCGCGCGCCACGCGTCCCTCGTGCTGCTGCCCCCCGAGCAGATAGGAACTCATCATCGGCGACAGCGTCAGCGCCACCACGCCCGACACCACCACCGCACCGGCCAGCGTCAGTGCAAATTCCTTGAACAAGGCACCAGTGAGCCCGCCCATGAAACCGATCGGGGCGTACACCGCCGCCAGCGTCAACGTCATCGCGATCACCGGGCCGGCCACTTCCCGGGCGCCGATCAGCGCCGCCACCACCGGCGAGCGCCCGGCCTCAATATGGCGGTGCACGTTCTCTACCACCACGATGGCATCGTCTACCACCAGCCCGATTGCCAACACCATGGCCAGCAACGTCAGCAGGTTAATGCTGAATCCAAACGCCAGCATCAACCCCGCTGCACCAAGCATCGACAGCGGGATAGTGGCCACCGGAATCAGCACACTGCGCAGCGAGCCCAGGCATAAGTAGATCACCACCACCACGATCAGCATGGCTTCGATCAGTGTGCGCAGCACCTCGTCAATAGAAGCGTCGATGAAGCGCGCGGTTTCATAGCCCAGATCGACTTTCACCCCCGGCGGCAACGTCTTTTCGATGCCCGGCAACAGCGCACGCACACCGGCGACAATCTCCAGCGGGTTGCCGGTGGGAGTCGGGAATAGGCCGACGTGGATTGCCGGCTCGCCGTTCATCAGGCCACTGGTTTCGGTGCGGGCGGCGCCTAGCGTGACACTGGCCACATCGCGCAATCGCACCAGACTGTCACCCTCGCGGCGCAGCACCAGGTCACGGAAGGCATCCAGGTCTTGCAGATCGGTGTTAACGCGCACATCGGCCAGCACAAAGGCACCCTTGATGGTGCCGGGCGCCGCCTGCACGTTGTTGTCGCGCAACGCCTGCGCCAGTTCGGCGGCGGAAATATCACGGGCCGCCATACGATCACGATCCAGATCAATGCGCAGCGACAGCGTCTGGCCGCCAAAGCTTTGCGCCCGCGCTACCCCGGTGATGGCTGACAGCTGCGGCTCCACTTCCCGCGACAAGTAGTCGGTGAGTGCCGGCAGTCCAATGTCACCAGCAGTGAAACCGACATAAGCCACCGCGGTGGAATCACCGGCGGAGCGCTCGATCACCGGATCGTAGGCCTGCTCCGGCAGCCGGTAACGCACCTGATTGACCTTGGCCATCGCCTCGGTCAACGCCTGGGTGGAGTCGGCATTCAGTTGTAGGCGCAGGGTGATGGTGCTGCGCCCCTGCACCGAGGTGGACGACAGATAATCGCTGCCCTCCACTGTCGACAGCGCTTGGGCAATCGGCTGAGTAATGAAACCCTGCACCGTCTCCGCTGGCGCGCCAGGGTATTCGGTGGTGACGGTGATGGTGGCGTTCTCC
Source organism: Alcanivorax sp. REN37 (assembly GCF_041102775.1). Classification (NCBI taxonomy): domain Bacteria; kingdom Pseudomonadati; phylum Pseudomonadota; class Gammaproteobacteria; order Oceanospirillales; family Alcanivoracaceae; genus Isoalcanivorax; species Isoalcanivorax beigongshangi. Next base: position 461,353 of record NZ_JBGCUO010000001.1, on the reverse strand, counting down.
AGCTCCGGGTACTGGCGCACCGGCAATTGGTTGAGCGCGAACAGCCCCACCAACAGAATCAAGCAACTGACCACCAGCGCCAGCACTGGCCGCCGCACATACAGATCGGTGAAGGTCATGGCTGTGCTCCCAGCGCCGATTGATCGGCGTTGAGGCTGTCATGCTCACGCGGCGCCACCGCCACCCCGTCCGACAGGTTCAGCTGACCCGAGGTGACCACCACGCTGCCGGGTTCGGCGCCGCGCTCCAGCACTGCCCAACCCTCGCGGCGCGCGCCCACGGTGACGGCCACCCGCCGCACCCGTGGCGTGCCGGCATCGTCTTCAACCACGAACAGGGTTTCGCCGTAAGCGCTGTAGGTGATGGCACTTTCCGGCACCACTGCCACCGGCGCCGACTGCTGCGGCCACACCGACACCGTGGCCGACAGCCCCGGCACCAATGCCGCCGACTCTGTTTCCAGCAGCGCTTCTGCTCGCAGCGTGCGGGCGCTGCTGACCCAGGGCTCCAAGGCGCTGATGCGGGCCTCGAACGGCTGGCCGGCCAGCGCATCCACCCGCACCGTCACCGGCTGCCCGACGCGCAGACCGATGCCGTCCTGCTCGTCGACGCTGAACACCACTTTCAGCGGCCCCTCTGCTACCAAGCTAGTCACCGCCTCGCCGGGCTGCAGGTACTGGCCCAGATGTACGCGACGCAGGCCGGTGCGACCACTGAAGGGCGCCCGCAACTGTTTCTCGGCGCGGCGCGCTTGCGCTTCCGCCACGCCGGCCAGAGCGGTGTCGTGCTCCATGTCGGCCTGCTCCATCTGCTCACGCGACGCGACGTTCTGCGCCAGCAAGGTGCGCGTGCGATCACGGCGCTGAGCCGCCTGCTTGAGACGTGCCTGCCACTGCTGCAGCTCGGCACGTTCGCGCGCGTCCAGCAATTCCACCAGCAACTGCCCGGCGCGCACCGACTGGCCCGGTTCGAAGGCCAGCCGAGTGATGCGGCCGGCGCTGTCGGCGCTGACCGCCACCTGCTGACGCGCCTCCAACACTCCGACGCTGGTCACCGGTACCACCAATGGCCGCTCTGTCACCGTGGCCACCGCCACTGTCACCGGGGCCGGGTTCCAACCGCCGTCGCTAGCGGCCGGCTGCTGCCACCACCAGACCGCTAACGCCGCACCCGCCAGCGCCAGCAAACCCGCGCTCACCACTACGCGGTTCATCGTTGCACCTCCGCGTCACGGCGCACGCTGCCGCGCTGGCGCAGTTGGCCGGCCACCGCCAATGCCATCAAACCGCCGATCACCGACAGGTGTTCCAGCGTCATCAGCAACGCGGTCTGGGCGGCGGCACCTTCCAGCGCCCAAAACCGGTGCACTAGCAGAATCGTTAGCACTAGGAATACCGCCAGCGCGCCAGCGCCGAGCCATACCCAGCGCACCGTGAACAGCAGCGCCGAGCCGACCAGCAGCACCACCGCGCTGGCCAGCGTGTAAAGCGCTGCCGGCTGCAAACCGGCGGCGGCCACTTCCGCCACGCTGATATCCCACACCAGCACCTTGGCCAAACCGGACACCACGAACATCAACGCCATGGCGGCACACGCCAGCCACCACGTCACCGGGTGCTCCACCACCCGCTCCACCCACCGCTGCATGCTTCTGTTCCTCGCTCAAGGATTACCCCGCTGCCGGGCGGCAGCGGGGTTCGGCGCGGCTTGCCAGCCGCAGAGCGAGCGACTATAAAACCTCAACTTAAGTTGAGGTCAATAGGTATGGCGGACTCTCAAGATATTGATTTTTCTAGAGCGATGACGGTAGGAGAAGTGGCTAAGCGCAGCGGAGTACCGGTGTCCACGCTGCACTTCTATGAGCGTAAGGGGTTGATACAAAGCTACCGATCGAGCGGCAACCAACGCCGCTATCCGGCGCTGGTGCTGCGTTACATCGCCATCATCAAGGCCGCGCAGCGCACCGGCATTGCGTTGGAAGACATCGGCGCGATGCTCAGCCAGTTCCCGCCCGGCACCAAGCTCAGTGCCGCCCAGTGGCGCACCATTTCCAGCCGCTGGCGCGCGCAGCTCGACCAACGCATCGTGCAGCTCACGCGGCTGCGCGATGAACTGGACCAGTGCATCGGTTGCGGTTGTTTGTCGATGAAGGATTGTCCGCTGCGTAACCCCGGCGATGTGCTGGGGCAGCAGGGCAGCGGGGCGCGCATCTTGGAGCGCCCCGCGGACGGTGGTCAGTCGGGCACGAACACGTAGCCGACGCCCCATACGGTTTGCACGTAGCGGGGTTTGGAGGGGTCTTCTTCCAGCAGCCGGCGCAGGCGCGACACCTGCACGTCGATGGAGCGCTCCATGGCACTCCACTCACGGCCGCGGGCCAGGTTCATCAGCTTATCGCGGGTGAGCGGTTCACGCGGATGCTGCACCAGCGCCTTGAGCACCGCGAATTCGCCGGTGGTGAGGCTGTTTTCCTGGTCGCCGCGGCGCAGTGTGCGGCGCGCTAGATCCAGTTCCCAGGGGCCAAACATCACCAGTTGGTTCTCGCGGCTCGGCGCACCCGGCACTTCGCGCACTTGGCGACGCAGCACCGCGCGGATGCGCGCATCCAGCTCACGCGGGTTGAACGGTTTTGGCAGGTAATCGTCAGCGCCGGCTTCCAGACCTTCGATGCGTTCGTTGTCGTCGCCTTTGGCGGTGAGCATGATAATTGGCATCGCGGTGCCCTGCTCACGCAGGCGGCGGCAAATCGACAAGCCATCCTCGCCGGGCAACATCAGGTCCAGCACCATCAGCGAGTACAGCTCACGGCCCAGCGCCCGGTCCATCTGCACGGCATCGCCGACGCCTTTGACCTGGAAGCCCTGTTCTTCGAGAAAACGTTGTAGCAATCCCCGCAGGCGCGGGTCGTCATCGACGATGAGAATCTTTTCTTGTGGTTCGGTCACGAATGTCTCCCGATACGAGCGCCGCCCGGAACCCCGCACTGGGGCGGCCGGGCGCCGCAGCATCTTGTCGCCGGCCCGGCGCTTTTGCAACCGACCAGTCACGCTTTTAAGCACACCGATCGCGGCCGAAGGTGCCGCATATCTGCACTTATTGCCGCAAATCATCAGGTTTCAGCAGCGGACGCTGTTGTTAGAATCAACGCCACAATGATAACGAGGGGCGGGCATAGCCTGGGGGGGCTGCCCACCCTGCCTTGAGGGACGAACGCCATGGCGAAGATTCTGGTTGTTGACGATTCTCCTACCCAACTGGCCAACATGGTGCGTATTTGCCAGGCCCACGGGCACCAAACCCTGACCGCCACCAACGGCGCCGAAGGCGTGGCCATGGCCCAGAGCGAAAGCCCGGACCTGATTTTCATGGACGTGGTAATGCCGGAGCTGAACGGCTTCCAGGCCACCCGCAAGATCACCCGCGATCCGGCCACCCAGCATATTCCGGTGGTGCTGGTAACCACCAAAGACCAAGACACCGACAAGGTATGGGGCGAGCGCCAGGGCGCCGCCGGCTATATCGTCAAACCGCCGCAGGAAGCGGAGCTGGTCGCCAAGATCAAGGAGTTGGTGGGCTGACCCCCACCCTTGTTCCTGCCGCGCCGGCGCGCGTCTCACCACAGGCATTCCGGGCTGTCAATCTGTTGCCCTGCTTCTGCCTCCCCTATCATGCGGCCACGTGCCCACTGGGCTTCTTTTGTCTGACCGCGTCCTACTGCCCATGTCGACCACTCTGACTCCCTCCGCTCCGCGCTCCGTAGAACAGCTGATCGCCCAGGAACTCAACGTTGCCACCGCCCAGGTTTCCGCCGCGGTGGCGCTGCTGGACGAAGGCGCGACCGTGCCGTTCATTGCCCGTTACCGCAAAGAAGTCACCGGCAACCTGGATGACACCCAACTGCGTAACTTGGAAGAGCGCCTGCGCTACCTGCGCGAGCTGAATGAGCGTCGCGATGCGATCCTCAAAAGCATCGCCGAACAGGACAAGCTGACGCCGGAGCTGGATGCCGCGCTGCGCGCCGCTGACACCAAAACCCGGCTGGAAGATTTGTACCTGCCGTACAAGCCAAAGCGCCGCACCCGCGCCCAAACTGCCCGTGAGGCCGGTCTGGAACCGCTGGCTGATGCACTGCTGACCGATCCGACGCTGGATCCGGAAGCCACCGCCGCCGGTTACCTGAACCCGGAACACAAGGTGGAATCGGCCAAGGACGCGCTCGATGGCGCCAAGCAAATCCTGATGGAGCGCTTTGCCGAGAACGCCGACCTGCTGACGCGCATGCGCACCTGGCTGTGGGAGCAGGCCGACATCGTGGCCACGCTGGTGGAAGGCAAAGACAAAGACGGCATCAAGTTCAGCGACTACTTTGACCACCGCGAAAAAATCAGCGGCATCCCCAGCCACCGGGCGCTGGCGCTGCTGCGCGGCCGCAACGAAGGCGTTCTGCATGTCAGCATGGGTCTGCCGGAAGCGCTGGAAAGCCAGCAACCGCACCCGTGCGAAGCCATGGTCGCCCACAGCATCGACTGGAAACACCAACAGCGCGCGGCCGACAACTGGCTGCAGGAAACGGTGCGCTGGACCTGGAAAATCAAGCTCGCCACCCACCTGGAAACCGAGATGATCGGCCGCGTGCGGGAACTGGCCGAGGAAGAAGCGATCCAGGTGTTCGCCCGCAACCTTGGCGCGCTGCTGCTGGCACCGCCGGCCGGCGCCCGTACTACCATGGGCCTCGATCCGGGCCTGCGTACCGGCGTCAAAGTGGTGGTAGTGGACGACACCGGCAAGCTGCTGGAATACACCACCGTGTTCCCACACCAGCCGCGCAACCAGTGGGATGCCTCCGCTGCCGCACTGGCGGCGCTGTGCATTAAGCACAAGGTTGACCTGATCGCTATCGGCAACGGCACCGCCAGCCGCGAGACCGACAAGCTGGCCGCAGAAGTGGTCAAGAAAGTGGCCGAGCACACCCGCATTACCAAGATCGTGGTGAGCGAAGCCGGTGCCTCGGTGTACTCCGCGTCTGAACTTGCCGCCCGCGAATTCCCGGATCTGGACGTGTCCTACCGTGGTGCGGTATCTATCGCCCGCCGCTTGCAGGACCCGCTAGCCGAGCTGGTGAAGATTGATCCGAAATCCATTGGCGTCGGCCAGTACCAACACGACGTCAGCCAAGTGAAGCTGGCGCGCAGCCTGGATGCGGTGGTGGAAGACTGCGTGAACGCCGTCGGCGTCGACGTCAACATGGCGTCGGCACCGCTGCTGGCGCGTATTTCCGGTCTCAACACCACCATCGCCGGCAACATCGTCGCCTATCGCGAAAAAAATGGTGCCTTTGCCAACCGCGAAGCGCTCAAGCAGGTGCCGCGCCTCGGCGACAAAACCTTCGAGCAAGCGGCCGGTTTCCTGCGCATCCGCGGCGATAACCCGCTGGATGCGTCTAGCGTGCACCCGGAAGCCTACGCGGTGGTGGAGCGCATCGCCGGCGCCCATGAGCGGGCAGTGAAAGACCTGATCGGCGATATCGGTTTCCTCAAAAAGCTGAAGCCGGAGCCGTTTACCGACGACCGTTTCGGTCTCGCCACCGTCACCGATATCCTCGCCGAACTGGAAAAGCCCGGCCGTGACCCGCGCCCGGAGTTCAAGGCAGCGGAGTTCATGGAAGGCGTGGAAGAGATCACCGACCTGAAGCCGGGCATGATCCTCGAAGGCACCGTCACCAACGTCACCAATTTCGGTGCCTTCGTGGATGTCGGCGTCCACCAAGACGGTCTGGTACACGTGTCAGCGTTGTCGGAAAAGTTTGTGAAGGACGCTCACGAGGTGGTCAGCCCCGGTGATATCGTCAAGGTCAAAGTGCTGGAGGTGGATCTGCCACGCCGCCGCATCAGCCTGACCATGCGCTTGGATGACCGCCACGACGACGCCCCGCGCGGCGACGGCGGGCGCAGCCAAAATGCACCGGCGCGCGGCGGCCGCAACAGCGGCAATGCCGGCAAGGGCACCGGCGCCCGCGGCGGCAACAACGGCGGCGGCCGTGGTCGCACCGAGGCACCGGCCAACGGTACCTTCGCGTCCTTGTTCGCCAAGGCGCAGCAGGAAAAACAGGGTAAGAAAGGCTGACCGATCGCCGTTGCGACCGGCCCCGCTGACGGCAACTGGCCCCGGCGGGGCTGCCAGGACTGAAGGAATCCAGTGATGACGGATGTGCTTTTCCAGCGCCTCAATGCGCTGCAGAACCAGGCCGGCGCCGCAACCCTGACCGGGATTCAGCGCGGCATCGAGAAAGAAAGTCTGCGCATCTCGCCGGACGGGCACATTGCCCTCACCCCGCACCCGCAGGCACTGGGCTCGGCACTGACCCACCCCCACCTGACCACCGATTATTCCGAAGCGCTGCTGGAGTTCATCACACCGCCCAGCAGCGATCCGGCGGCACCGATTGAATTCCTCGAACAGCTGCACCGCTTTGTCTACCAGAACATTGATGACGAACTGCTGTGGGTGAATTCGATGCCCTGCGTGCTGGGCGAGGATGACAGCATCCCGCTGGCCGATTACGGCAGCTCCAACAGCGGCATGATGAAGCACATCTACCGCCGTGGGCTCGGCCACCGCTACGGCCGCCGTATGCAGACCATCGCCGGCATCCACTACAACATGTCGTTCCCGCAGGAGCTGTGGCAGCTGCATCAGGACGCCGAAGGCGACCGACGGCCGTTGGGTGACTTCATCTCCGCCCGCTACATGGACCTGACGCGCAACTTCCAGCGCTATTCCTGGCTGCTGATTTACCTGTTCGGCGCCTCGCCGGCGGTGTGCGCCTCGTTCCTGAGCAGCCGCGAACACAGTCTGCAGCCACTGCTGAAAGGCACCTTGGCTCGGCCGGCTGCCACCTCGCTGCGCATGAGCGACCTGGGTTATCAAAACAATGCCCAGTCGGCTTTGCACATCAGCTACAACAGCCTTGATGACTATGTGGAAACGCTGACCCAAGCGATCCGCACGCCGGCGCCGGAATACCAACGCATCGGCGTCAAGGTGGACGGCGAGTACCGTCAGCTGAACGCCAATATTCTGCAGATTGAAAACGAGTACTACTCGTCGATCCGGCCTAAGCGCACCGTGGCCAGCGGCGAACGTCCGACCCAAGCGTTGGCCCAGCGCGGCGTCGAATACGTCGAAATCCGTGCCCTCGACCTGAACCCGTTCGAACCGGTGGGTATCAACAAGGAACAAATGCGCTTCCTTGATCTGTTCGCCACCTTCTGCCTGATGCACAGCGCCCCAGTGATGTGCAGCAACAACCTCAGCGGCTGCAAAGACAACATCCGCCAGGTGGTTTACGAAGGCCGCGACACCGGCATCCTGCTGCGCAACCTCGGGCGCGATGTCAGCCTGCACGATTGGGCGCTGTCAGTACTGGAGCACATGGAGCCGATCGCCGAGCTGTTCGACGCCGCCTACGACACCCAAGGCTACCGCCGCGCACTAGACGCCCAGCGCGAAAAAGTGCTGCAGCCGGAACTGACGCCGTCTGCAATTCTGATGGATAAGCTGGTTAGCCGGCGCCAAAGCTTCTTCGAGTTCGCTATGAACCAGGCTGAAGCCCACCGCGACCACTTCCGCGCCATGCCGCGCGATGCCGAGCGCGATGCACAGCTGGTGGCCTTGGCACAGCAGAGCCTGCAACAGCAGCTGGAGCAGGAGCGCAACGACAGCCAGAGCTTCGAGGACTTCCTCGCCGCGTACTTCCGCGACTGAAACGGCCCGTGGCGCCGCCGGTCGGCGCCACGGAACCGATCCCCCGGCTACCGGTCTGTGATCCCATCACCCCGGCCGATCTGCGCTGCGCCGGATTGCCCAACGCCATCGGAATCAATGCCATGCCCCCTGCGCTTGTCTCGCTCACCTCATCACGCCTGATCAACGCGTATGGCCTGCTGGTCTGCATCGTCGCGATGGCCGCTGCGCTCTACCTGCAGCATTACCAAGGTCTCGACCCCTGCCCGCTGTGCATCTTCCAGCGCATCGCCGTCATCGCCGCGGGACTGTTCTTCCTCATCGGCCTAGTGTTCAACCCCGCCGGGCTGTGGCGGCGCCTGTGGGCATTGCTGGCACTGGCCGGCAGCGCCTCCGGCATCGGCCTCGCAGTGCGCCATATCTGGCTGCAGGGGCTGCCGCCAGAGCAAGTGCCGGCCTGCGGCCCTGGCCTCGGCTACATGTTCGACGTATTTCCGTTCATGGAAATGCTCGACATGGTGCTGAACGGTTCCGGCGAATGCGCTGAAATTGATTGGACGCTGTGGGGGATCACGTTGCCGCAATTGGCGCTGGCCACCTTTGCCGCACTGGCGGCACTGGCGCTAGTGCAACTGCTGCGACCGCAGCCGGCACGCTGAATCAACGGCTTGGCGCCGCTATTTCGAAGGTAATGGATGTCGCCCGCGTCTAGACCGAATCGGTCTAGACGCCAAGTGACTGACGCGTCAGGGCGAAATAGTTTGTTACAGGCGGCGCGATTGCAGCGCTGGTGCCCCCTTGCTTAGGGTGGGAAGTCCCCGGCCCCCCTGCCAAGGAGGACAGACCATGTACGCTGCCACTGCACCCCGCGCCACCGCTCTGCATCGCACTGATACCTTGGTTCAAAGTTGGCTGTTCGAACGCCAGCAGCTCACCGCCCTACTTTGCACGCTGCCCGACCTACACAACCAGGACGCGCTGATGGCACCCGCTCAGCAGGCTCACTTGGTGGGCTTCTGCGAAGCACTGATGGACTACATCAGCGCCGGCCATTTCGAAATCTACCGCCGCATCATTCACCAGTCGCTGCCGCTGTATCCAGAGGACGCGCGCTGGGTGCTGGACACTATGGACCTGATTGATGCGTCCACCGACGCCGCACTGGCGTTCAACGATCAGCTCGATCAGCAATTGGCCCAAGGCGGGTCCGACAGCAGGCTGGTGCTGCAACTAGCGGCACTGGTGCAATGCCTAGAACAGCGCTTCGGCCTCGAGGATCAGTTGATCCGCCGTTGCCACCTGCGCGATCACGCTGCCACCCGGCACTGAAAACACAACAGGCGCCGTAAGGCGCCTGTTGTAGGGGTGGTGCAACTGACCGCGATCAGTCTTGGCTTTCGGCCTGCGGCTTGATGTCCACCAACTCCACCTCGAACACCAAGGTGGCGCCCGGCGGGATGGCACCGGTGCCGCGCTCGCCGTAGGCCAGCTCCGGCGGCAACACGATGCGCCATTTGTCGCCCACGCTCATCAGCTGCAGCGCGTCCTGCCAACCCTTGATCACACCCGCCAGCGGGAAGGTGGCCGGTGCGCCACGCTCCACCGAGCTGTCGAACACGGTGCCGTCGATCAGAGTGCCGTGGTAGTGGGCCACGATGGTGTCGTCCAGCGTCGGCTTAGCGCCGCCCTCGCCTGCGGTCAGCACTTCGTACTGCAGGCCGCTATCGAGGGTGGTGACACCGTCTTTCTTGGCGTTTTCGGCACGGAAGCTGTCGCCTTCGTCCTGCGCGCCCTTGGCCATTTCAGAAATCTTTTCCTGCTGGTAATCGGCGATGGCTTGGTTCATGTCCTCTTCGCTCAGCGCCAGACCGTCGCTCTTGCCTTCGGCACCCGCACGCAGGCCAGCCAGGAACTGATCCAGCTCCAGGTCATCCATGCCCTGCATCTGCTGACCGGTGCGGTAGCCGATGGCGTAGGATGCTTTCTGGTTGGTGTTTTCGACCTTCACGGACTGATCGCTGCCACATGCCGCCAGGACCGAAACCGCCATCACCAGTGCTAACTTTTTCATCGTGCCTCCATGTTGCATATTGCATCGTTCTTGGGTGTCTTCGCTCCGCGGAGCATCCAGCCGCAGGTTAATCCCGGTGCCGAACCCAAGGTCCGACGCCCGCCCCGATCGTGCCGCCGCTGCGCTGCAGCATACGAGCATGACTGGGCACTGTCACTCTCCCACCGGGTACGCTGCGCATCACAGTGCCGGGGGTGTGACCGCAGCCGCTGCAATTGGTGCAACCGGATCGACGTCAGTGTGACGCGTCCCGCAATGCCGCCGCCGCTGCCCGCCACTGTGGGCTCTGCTGCAAGTCCGCCGCGAATAGACTGCGCCAGCCGGCCGCCGCATCACCCGGCACCTGCCGATACGGCGCCAATAGCTGCTCGAGCTGCGCCAACAGCGCTTGTTCCGCCGCCAACTCCAACACCATCAGCGCCTCACGCTCGGCCAGCCAGCCGGCGGCGCGGGCGTGACGGCGCCAGCTGCGCACGGTGTCGATACGCGGCTGTGCCGCCGCCACCGCCTGCTGCGCTGCGTCCACCGTGGCCGCCGGCAACGGCGCCGCTACCCAGGCCGCCGCCAACCATAGCGGCACCGACACGTGCTGCTGTTCCTGCAGCGCCAACGCCGCCTGCTCCAGTGCCGGATGGCGCCAACATTGTCCTGCCCAATCCCAGAGTGATGCCATTGCGGTGCTCCAATTGCTGCCCGTGCGGTGCATCACTACACTGCCCTTCCCCTGCTGTCATCCCGAGCTGTCATGCTGCGTCTAGAACACCTTGATTTGCGCCGTGGCGCCGACCTGCTGTTGCAGGACGTCAACCTCACCGTGCACCCCGGCTGGCGGGTCGGCCTCACCGGCCGCAATGGCTGCGGCAAAAGCTCGTTGCTGGCGTTGCTATGCGGCACGCTGGAAGCCGATCTCGGCCATTACCAGCGGCCGGCGGACTGGCGCCTTGGCATCATGGCGCAGGAAGTCCCGGCACTGGCGCAACCGGCGCTGGAGTATGTGCTCGATGGTCATCTGGGCCTGCGCGATGCCGAACACGCACTGGCGGCCGCCCAAGATGCCGATGACGGCCATGCTATTGCTAGCGCCCACGCACGGCTGGATGCCCTCGGCGCCTGGGTGCTGCCGGCCCGCGCCGCCACTCTGCTGGCTGGGCTCGGCTTTGCCGACAGCGTGCAGCACAACCCGGTAGCCAGTTTCTCCGGCGGCTGGCGCATGCGTCTTAACCTGGCACGCGTGCTGCTGTCCGACGCCGACCTGCTGCTGCTTGATGAGCCCACCAACCACCTCGATCTGGACGCAGTGCTGTGGCTGCAGGATTACCTCGCCCAGTTCCCCGGCACGCTGATGTTGATCTCCCACGACCGCGATTTCCTCGACGCGGTGGTGACTCATATCGCGCACATCGAGCATCAGCAGCTGACGCTCTACAGCGGCAACTACAGTGCCTTCGAGCAACTGCGCGCCGCGCGGCTGGCGCATCAAGACAGCGAATTCCGCAAGCAGGAAGCACAACGTGCGCACCTGCAGAAATTCATCGACCGCTTTAAAGCTAAAGCATCCAAAGCGCGCCAAGCCCAGAGCCGAGTCAAAGCGCTGGAGAAGCTGGAACTGATCGCACCGGCTCACAGCGCCAGCCCGTTCCGGTTTGATTTCCCGGCGCCGGCGCACCTGCCAGACCCGATGCTGGACTTGGAGAACGTGCAGTGTGGCTACCACACCGATGACGGTGACCTGGTGATCCTCGACCGAGTCACCTTCCACCTGCGCCCGGAAAGCCGCATCGGCCTACTCGGCCGCAACGGCGCCGGCAAGTCGACCTTGATTCGCACCCTCGCCGGTCAGCTGCCAGCGCTCGGTGGGCGCCTGCAAGCGGGACCGGACCTAGTGATTGGCTACTTCCATCAGCAGCAAGTGGATGCCCTGCCGCAGGACGGCACGCCGATGGCACTGATGCAGGCCGCCCAACCGCAGTGGGAAGAAAGCCGCGTGCGCAGCGAGCTGGGGCGTTTCGCGTTCCACGGCGACATGGTGTTCGACCCGGTGCACCGTTTCTCCGGCGGCGAAAAGTCGCGGCTGGCGCTGGCGCTGCTGATCCAGCAACGTCCGGCACTGCTGCTGCTGGACGAACCCGCCAACCACCTTGATCTGGACATGCGGGAAGCGCTGACCATGGCGCTGCAATCCTACGAGGGCGCGGTGGTGCTGGTCTCCCACGATCGCCATCTGCTGGAAACCACGGTGGATGACCTGCTGCTGGTAGCCGACGGCGGCGTGCGCCCGTTCGACGGCGACCTCGACGACTACGCCCGCTGGCTGCGCGAACAGCAACGCGGCCGCGCCGCCGCCGAACAACCGGCCGAGGCGCCGCGCCAAGATGCCCGCGCCAAGCGTCAAGAAGCGGCCCAGAAGCGCACCGCGCTGCGGCCGCTGCGGCAAGCGGTGGAGCAACTGGAAAAGAAAATGGCGCGCTGCACCGACGCGCTGGCAGAACTGGAGCAGGCACTGGGCAACGAAGCGCTGTACCAGCCGGAGCACAAAGCCGAGCTGACCCGGCTGGTGGCGGAGCAGGGCCAGCAGCGCAGCACGCTGGAGGCGCTGGAAGAGCAGCTGCTGGACGCCATGGAGGCACTGGAACAGGCCGAACAGGACAGCTGAGCAACTGCCGCGCCGCCGCCGTCCCGATGGGTCAAATTGGGACGGCTTTCACACTGCTGACACCAAAATACTCATCAAACCGCAATATACGGCTGCCATGCTGGACGGTCCCTACCGCCCACAGGAGCCATCATGCTGTCCTTGTCCGCAGCGCTGGAGCACACCGGCCTGCTCGCCCGACTCTCCACCCGCGATCGCCTGCGGCGAGGCGTCAGCCAACTGCTTGGGCAGTGCGGTTTCGAATATTTCCATTTCGTGCAGGAGCACGTGCGCTCGCTCACCGAGGGCCAGCAGTGGCAGCTGGGCGTGCTGCCGCCGCCGCTGTCGCTCGGTGCCATGGCGCCGCTGGCGGGCGGCAGTGAACCGGGACTGTGGAGCTGGCCGGAGCCCCCCGTGCCGGCGCCAGTGCGCGGGGTACTGCAACCTTGGTTGGCGTTGCCGCTGCACGGCGTAGTGCTGAACTTACCATCCGGGCTGGGCAGCCTGTCACGGCTGACGCTGGCCGCCAACCAGCAGCAACCGCTACCGCCGGCCTGGGAACTGGGGGCGTTCGCGCTGTATCTCGGTCACACCTTGGCCGAGTGCGCCCAACGCCTACAACAGCAGCAGCCGGAACGGCCGGCGCCGGTGTTCAACGCCCGTGAACAGCAATGCCTGGCGTGGGCCGCCGAGGGCCACACCAACGCCGAAATCGGCAGGCTGCTGGGCATCAGTGAACGCACCACCACCTACCACATTGCTCGCGCCTGCCGGAAGATCGGCGCCCGCAACCGCCAACATGCCGTCACCCAAGCCCTGCTCACCGGCGCACTGCCGTTGGACTGTTTGCGCGGGCAGGACCAGCCGGCCCGATTGGGCAGCGAGACCGAGGTGAGACCCGACCGGGTTTGATCCCCTGTGCCGGGTTCTTTACCCTGTTTCCCCTTTCGCAACAGAAACGATCACCGGCAGCCTGCTGTTCGCTGCCCCTGCTGCAAGGAGCCCTTCATGATCGAACAAGCCGTTGCCCATCCCTATTTTGCCGACCATCCCTGGCTTGCGACGCTACTGTCGATTGCCGTGCTAGCGGTGCTCGCTTGGGTCGTCAACTTTGTCACCCGCGCCATTTTGCGCTTTGTGCTGCGCAAACAATTGGCGCTGCAGGGCGTCACCGCTCCCAGCCAACGCGACCTGCCGCAGATGCGCGCGATCTCGCGTATTGCCCACGTGGCGCCAGTAATCGTGGTGATGGCCGGCATCCATCTAGTGCCGGGGCTGTCAGAAGTGGTGGTGCAGGTCACGCGCAACGTGTGCTCGGCGATCTTGGTGTTGACCATTGCGCTGGCGGTCGGCCACCTGCTCGATTACGTCAACCTGCGCTATATGCGCACCGCATCACCGGAGCGCAAACCGATTAAGGGTTACATCCAGCTCGGTAAATTGGTGGTCTACATCATTGCCGCCTTGCTGGTGATCTCGACGCTGATCGACAAGAGCCCACTGATCCTGCTGTCCGGTCTCGGCGCCATGGCGGCAGTGCTGATGTTGATCTTCCAGGACACCATCCTGTCGCTGGTGGCCAGTGTGCAGATTAGCTCCAGCGGCGCGGTGCGCGTGGGTGACTGGTTGGAAATGCCGCAAGTGAATGCCGACGGCGACGTGGTCGATATCGCGCTGCATACGGTCACGGTACAGAACTGGGACAAGACCCTGACCACCTTCCCGACCCGCAAACTGGTCAGCGATTCGTTCAAAAACTGGCGTGGTATGACTGAGTCCGGCGGCCGCCGTATCAAACGGTCGCTGTATCTGGACCAGACCAGCGTGCGCTTCATGGATGAGAACGAAGTGGCGTCGGTGCGCCATTTTGCAGTGCTGGACGACTACCTGGCAGAGAAAGAAGCTGAGCTCAGCCGCTGGAATGAATCACTGCATGAGAGCGGTCGCCACCCGATCAACAACCGTCGGGTGACCAACATCGGCACCTTCCGCGCCTATGTGCAGCAATACCTAGAGAAACATCCGCAAATCCGCCAGGACATGACGCTGTTGGTGCGCCAGCTGCAGCCCACTGCTGAGGGCATCCCGCTGGAGATTTACTGCTTCACCGCCACCACCTCTTGGGGCCCCTACGAGGACATCCAATCGGATATCTTCGACCACCTGCTGGCGATATTGCCGCAGTTCGACCTGCGCGTGTTCCAACAGCCCACCGGGGCCGACGTCTTGCGTCTGGGTCAGTCACTGCGGCTGCAACAGTAAGCGATCCTTTTTACACCGCGCCATCCGGCGCGGTGTCGCTTTAAACCGCCGGCAGGCATACTGCGGCCCCCTCCCATCTCTGGACCCACCTCATGTCTGCTGCGCTGCAGTCCCATGCGGCCCGCTACCGTGCTGAAGCGGCGCTGGCGCTGGGCGGCTTTGCCATTGGCACCACCGAATTTGTGATCATGGGCCTGATCAATGTGGTGGCGCAGGACCTTGGCGTGGCCACCGAGGATGTCGGCTACGCCATCAGCAGCTATGCACTGGGCGTGGTAGTCGGCGCGCCGCTGTTAGCGCTGCTCGGCGCCCGACTGCCGCGCAAGACACTGCTGATCGGGCTGATGCTGCTGTTTGCGGTGGGTAATATCGCCAGCGCGCTGGCCACCCGCTTTGATTTGTTCGTGCTGCTGCGCTTCATTGCTGGCCTGCCCCATGGCGCCTACTTCGGCATCGCCGCACTGGTGGCCGCCAATGCGGTGCTGCCGGGCCAGCGCGCGCGGGCGGTGGCGCGGGTGATGACCGGGCTGACCGTGGCGATCCTGATCGGCGCGCCACTGGGCACCTGGGCCGGTTTCGAATTCGGCTGGCCGGTGGCGTTCATCGGCGTCGGGGTGTGTGCGTTGCTCACGGCGTTGTTGGTGGCGTTCACCGTGCCCAATAGCCCGCCGGACCCGGACGCCTCACCGGCCCAAGAGCTGCGCGCGCTGGTCAACCAGCGGGTGCTGATGACGCTGGCACTGGTGGCGTTCGGCTGCGGCGGTCTGTTCGCAGTATTCAGCTATGTGGTACCGACGCTGGAGCTGCAAGCCGGCATGCCAGAAAGCGCCGGCCCTTGGGTGCTGGCCATTTTCGGTTTCGGCACCTTGCTCGGCATGCTCGGCGGTGCCCGGCTGGCAGACTGGAACCTGATGCGGGCGATCCCGCTGATCCTGATCGGCGTGGTGGTGGTGCAGGCGCTGTTCTACTGGACCGCTAACCTGCTATGGCTGGCGTTGCCCCATGTGGCGCTGATCGGCGCTTCGATTGCACTTGGCCCAGCGGTGCAGACCCGGCTGATGGACGTGGCCGGCCCGGCCCAGACCATGGCGGCGTCCTTGCACCATGCCGCGTTCAACCTCGCCAATGCGTTGGGTGCGTGGCTGGCCGGGGAAGCGATCCGCGCTGGCGCGGTGTGGTCATCCTCTGGTCTGGTCGGCGCAGCGCTGGGACTGGTGGGGCTCTTGCTGTTCTTCCTCGACCGCTGGCTGGAGCGCCGTCAGCGCTGCTGACCCAGGGTCTGCCAGCCGCGCGCCCGGCGGCTGGCGTGCACTCGCTCACCGAGCAGTGCCAACGGCCGATCACGGTGCCAACGCGCGGCTTCCTCGCTGTGTTCTGGCGGCCACAGTGCTGCCACCTGTTGCTGCAAGGCGCGGCCTTGGCACAGCAGGCCATCGAGCGTAAAGCGGGTGGCCACATCGTCCTCGGCCGCCAGCAAACCGCGCAGCCCCAGTAGCAGTGCGAACAGCTGGGCGCCGATATCGTCCGGCCACTGGTGGGTGCACGCCTGCCGCCACAGATAGGCCAAGCTGGCCGTGGTCACGAGAATGTCCTCCAGTGTGCGAAAGCGCAGCGCCGCCGGGCGCGAACCGGGCACCACCAGCTTCGCCGTCGTTGGCAGCGCCAGCTGATGCAGCCGCACCGCGCTGTGCGGCAGCTCGGGAATAAACGCCAACGGCTTGGTATCACCGAATTCCAGCCCGGCGGTGTTGGCGGGCACCTGCAGCAACACCGCCTGCCCGGCGGCGCGCGCCAACACCAGCAGCTCGTCACAATCGGCGCCGAGCAACACCCAGCTCTTGGCACCGCTAAGCCGCCAACCGTCAGCACTGGGAATGGCCTCCGTGGCCAACTCCTCCGCGCGGGTTTTACCGCCCTCAGTGGCGGCAAACGCCCGTGCGATGCCAGCCGGCAAGCCCGGCACCAGCGCCTGGACGGCGGCCTGGTAACCCGCGAAGAACGCCCACGCTACTCGGTCCGCCGCCAAACCGCCGAGCACTGCCGCCGCGAAGCTGTCCGCACCGGCCACGGCTTGGGTGTGGCGCCAGTGCGCTAGCCACTGCGCTAACCTGGGTGCCGGTTGCAGCGGCGTTACCGCCAGCAGGGCGGCCAATTTATCGGGCATGTCGTGGTCTCCGCAGGCGTCCAAAGCGTGGAATTTTTGCGCTCGGGACAGGTCCTAATCCTTCACAAAAAATACGCCAATACCTACACTCGGGCCCCCGACTGGAGCAAGGCCCGCCGGTGTTAACCTGGCTGACAGGGTTGGCAGGGTCTTATCCATCCAAGTACGAAGGAGTTGTCATGAAAGGTTTTCTCGCCGGCGCACTGTGCGCACTGGTCATCGGTGGTTCCACTGCCGCGTTCGCGCAAGGCCCGTCTGCTGAGGATCAGATCCGCTACCGCAAAGCCGGTTACAGCTTCATGGCCTGGAACCTCGGCAAGATCAAAGAGCAAGCCATCGACGGCAGCGTGGCCTTCGATGCTGCCCAGGTGCAAGCCGCGGCCAACGCCATTGCCGGCGTGGCCAACTCCGGCATGGGCGCGCTGTTCGGCCCGGGCACCGACAAGAACGTGGGCTCTCAAGTCACTAACGTGAAGCCGGAACTGTTCCAGAACTTCCCCGACGTAGCAGTGCTGGGCAACAACCTGTCCACCGCCGCCACCCGTCTGGCAGAAGTGGCCGCCACCGGCGACCAGGCTCAAATCCGCACCGCATTCGGCGAACTCGGGCAGACCTGCAAGGCCTGCCACGACAAATACCGCAAACGCTGAGTTACCAGGCCGGCGCACTGACGGCCGGCGGCGGCGGTGGCGGAGCAATCCAGTCACCGCTGGCCACCCACACCGCCAATGCTGCCACCCCCACCGCCGCCAGCAATTGCCACCAGCGCGCGCGGCGGGCCGGGGCCACCGGCTCCGCCGGGATCTCGGTCCGACCATGAATCATCGGCCCCACCAGCTTGCGTCCCCGCAGGCGATACACCACCAGCGCCAGCAGGTGCAGCACGACGATCGCGATCAACACCCATTCCAGACGATGATGCCAAGCGGTCAGTAGCTGCGTGGTGTCGTTGCTCACCAGCTTCACCAGCGGGCCGCCGAAGGCGATGTCATCGTAGGCAAACAACCCCAGCACCGCCTGTAACCCGAACAGACCGAGCATGGCGAATACCGACAACGCCCCGATCGGGCTGTGGCCGAGCCCGCGCCAGCGCCCGGACAGGTAGTTGCGCAGTCGCGCCGGGGTCGGGAAGAACGTCAGGAAACGCGCATAGGTGCCGCCCCACAGGCCCCACGCCAGCCGGAAAGCGATCAGCGCGATCACTGCCATGCCGAACCGCTCATGCCAGATCATGGCGTTGCCACCCAATTTGACGCTGACAAACGCACCGGTGACCGCGGCCACCAACAGCCAGTGGAACAGACGCGTGGGCAGGTCCCAGACGTTGATGTACTTCATGTGTTCTCCAACCTCAGGCAAAGCCCCCGACAGGATCCCCACCACCGGCGGCGCCGGTTCTGACGATCCGGCAGGGCCGGAAAAAAGCGCTCAAGTGTAACCGGTTCCCACGATTTCAGCTTTGACACACGCCAAGCCGCCCACCGCCGTTAACGGCCACCCGCGGTTGGACCGGTACGTGGCGACCGGGGTTCCACCGGTCGCCAGCGGCTTTAGGGCAGCGCCGCGCTGACCACAACGCTCGGTACCGCTGAGCGCAATGACCAGGATTTATGAACAATGATGTCGCTGCGTCATCGGCGGTCGCAGTGGCGACCCTGTCAGCGGCCGCTGCCCGTACACTGGGACCGCGCTCGCAGACCGCCGCAGACAAGGATGGCAAGGCGAGCGCCAGGTCGGGCGACGCACGTTGCGCCCCGCCATGGGATACCGGCACTAGGGAAGGAATGATGCGCAATTGGGGAGCAGTGCTGGCCGTATTAGCCGGCTTTTGCGGAATCGTGGCCACCGCAATGGGGCTACTGGGCGATACCGACCAGCTATCGGAACCACACCTGGCCTATCGCTGGTTGAGTCTGCTGTTCTGTTTTTTGGTGATGGTCAGCGGTGCGCTGAGCATCGACTCCCGTGATCGTGAACCGGTGCTGATGATCTGCTTCACGGCCTTGTGTGCACTCACCATTGGTGAAGGCGCAGCGCTGGTGGCCATGGTGGTGGCACTGGCCGCCGGTGCGCTGGCATTGCTCGGCAGCCCCGCACGCCACTGAGCAGACGCCACAACGCACTGCGCCACCCCGAGGGGTGGCGCAGTGGTGTCACTCAGGAATTGCCGCAGCCTTAGGCTTCGACCGCTTCCTTCATGGACAGCTTGATGCGGCCACGCTGATCCACGTCCAGCACTTTCACCTTGATCACGTCGCCTTCTTTGACGTAATCGGTGACTTTCTCCACCCGCTCTTGCGCGATCTGGGAAATGTGCAGCAGGCCTTCGGTGCCCGGGAAGATTTCCACGAACGCGCCGAAGTCCACGGTGCGGGTCACTTTGCCTTGGTAGATCTCGCCTACTTCCGGCTCAGCGGTGATGCCTTCGATCTTCGCGGCAGCAGCTTGCGCCAGTTCGCGAGTCTCGGCGTACACCTTCACGCTGCCATCGTCTTCGATGTCGATGTTGGCGGAGAACTCATCGCACAGACCACGGATGGTGGCACCACCTTTACCGATCACGTCGCGGATTTTCTCCGGATTGATCTTCATGGTGATCAGGGTTGGGGCGTTGGCGGACAGCTCTGCACGCGGCTGGGAAATTACTTTTTCCATTTCGCCGAGGATGTGCAGACGGCCTTCGCGCGCTTGGTTGAGCGCGGTTTCCATGATCTCTTCAGTGATGCCCTGGATCTTGATGTCCATCTGCAGCGCGGTCACGCCCTTGGCGGTACCGGCCACTTTGAAGTCCATGTCGCCGAGGTGGTCTTCGTCACCGAGGATATCGGACAGCACCGCGTAGCGGCCGTCCTCTTCCTTCACCAGACCCATGGCAATACCGGCCACCGGCGCGGAAATCGGCACCCCGGCGTCCATCAGTGCCAGCGACGCACCGCACACGGACGCCATGGAGGACGAACCGTTGGATTCGGTGATTTCTGACACGATACGGATCGCGTAGGGGAAGTCCTGCTCGTTCGGCAGTACCGCCTGTACGCCGCGACGGGCGAGACGGCCGTGGCCGATTTCACGGCGCTTCGGCGAGCCCATCATGCCGGTTTCGCCCACCGAGTACGGAGGGAAGTTGTAGTGCAGCATGAAGCGGTCGGTGCGCGAGCCTTCCAGCGCGTCGATCAGCTGTGCGTCGCGCATGCCGCCCAGGGTAGCGACCACGATCGCCTGGGTTTCACCGCGGGTGAACAGGGCCGAACCGTGCGCTTTCGGCAGCATGTCCACGTCGATGTGGATCGGGCGCACAGTCTTGTGGTCACGGCCGTCGATACGCGGCGCGCCGGATACCACGGCCTCACGCACGGTGGCTTTTTCCAGGCTGGCAAACGCGCTGCTGATGGCCGCCGCAGTCGGTGCACCTTCAGCGTCGGTGGCCAGCGCTTCAATGGTTTGCTGCTTCAGCTCGCCCACGCGGGTGTAACGCGCTTGCTTGTCGGTGATGCGGTAAGCCTCGGCCAGCTCGGTTTTGACGCGGCCTGCGACCAAGTCCAGTGCGGTCTGGTCCACCGGTGCCGGTTTCCAGTCCCACTGCTGCACGCCGACTTCGTTGGCGAAGGCTTGGACTGCTTTCACCACCGCCTGCATTTCCATGTGGCCGAACAGTACCGCGCCCAGCATCTGGTCTTCGGACAGCTCTTTGGCTTCGGATTCCACCATCAGCACTGCCGCTTCGGTCCCGGCAACCACCAGGTCCAGCGCGGAATTCTTCAGTTCGCTGTAGGTCGGGTTGAGCACGTACAGGCCGTCGATGAAGCCCACGCGCGCAGCACCGATCGGGCCGGCGAACGGAATGCCGGATACGGCCAGCGCGGCGGAGGTGCCGATCATGGCAGCAATATCCGGATCAACGTCGCGGTCCGCGGACATCACGGTGGCCACAACCTGTACTTCGTTGAGGAAGCCTTCCGGGAACAGCGGGCGGATGGGACGGTCGATCAGGCGGGAGGTGAGGGTTTCTTTCTCGGACGGACGGCCTTCACGCTTGAAGAAGCCACCCGGGATACGCCCTGCGGCGTAGGTTTTTTCCTGATAGTTCACGGTCAGCGGGAAGAAGCTTTTGTTCGGGTCTGCTTCCTTCTTGCCGACTACGGTGACCAACACCACGGTCTCGCCGATGGTGACGCGCACTGCGCCGGTGGCCTGACGCGCAACGTGGCCGGTTTCCAGCACTACCGTGTCGCGACCGAATTGGAATTCCTTACGTACAATATTGAACATATCTCTCGTCTCTTCTCTTCTTCCGACAACAGTGGGTGCGGTCGCCGGGCTGTCCAGATACGCCAAAACAACAGAAGCCCGGTGGTACCGAGCTTCTGTTGCAGACAGCCTGATATGGGCGACGCGGCACGCTTAGCGGCGCAGGCCCAGACGCTCGATCAGCTGGGTGTAGCGACCGTGGTCTTTCTTCGCCAGGTAGTCCAGCAGCTTACGGCGCTGGTTTACCATGCGGATCAGACCGCGACGGCCATGGTGATCCTTCTTGTGGGACTTGAAGTGGTCCTGCAGGCCATTGATGTTGGCGGTCAGCAGGGCTACTTGGACTTCCGGGGAACCGGTGTCGCCATCTTTCTGGCCAAAGTCCTTCAGGATCTGTGCTTTCTGTTCTGCGCTCAGCGCCATGATGCAATCTCCAATATGCAGTGAATGTAACGCGCGCAGCCATGCATATTTATAGCTGCCGCGGGATGCCCCAGCATGCGACCGGCGTTATTGTCCGGTCGCCACCAGACGACGGGGGGCTATCATACCGTCATCCAGCACCTCTCCGACACCCAAAAATGCATCGGTGTCGGCGTGGTAAAGCGTCACCCAGCCGTGATCGGGGCGGGCGGTGGCCATCACTGGCTGGCCATTTTGCAGGTAATAGGCGGCATCTTGGCCCAGCACCACCCGCGGCCAGTCGTCGACCGAGGAGGACAACGGCAGCAGTTTCTGGTCCAGCGCCTCGAAACCACCTTCTTCTTTCAGCGCGCCGAGTTCGTCCAGCGTCAGCATGTCGGCGGCCAGGTACGGGCCGGCCTTGATGCGGTGCAGCCAGGTCACATGGCCGCCGCAGCCGAGCAACTCACCGAGGTCTTCCACCAGCGAGCGCACGTAAGTGCCCTTGCTGCAATGGACTTCGAAGGTCAGCTGATCCCCTTCGCACGCCATCACGGTGAGCGCATGGATGGTGACTTGGCGCGCTTTGCGTTCCACTTCAATGCCTTGGCGCGCCAGTTTGTACAGCGGCTGCCCCTGGTGCTTGATGGCGGAATACATCGACGGCACCTGCTCGATCGGACCAAGGAAGGTCATCAAGGCAGCTTCGATGGCGGCAGCATCGGCGGTCACCGGCCGCTCCTGCAACACCTCACCATCGGCATCGCCGGTGGTGGTGGTGACGCCGAGCTTGGCGGTGACCTGGTAAGCCTTGTCGGCATCCAGCAGGTACTGGCTGAACTTGGTGGCTTCACCGAAGCACAGCGGCAGCAGGCCGGTGGCCAGCGGATCAAGACTGCCGGTGTGGCCGGCCTTGGCGGCAGCGAACATGCGCTTAGCAATCTGCAAAGCGCCGTTGCTGGTCATGCCGGGGGATTTATTGAGCAGCAGGATGCCGTTGATTGGGCGTCCATTCTGTCGGCGCTTGGCCACCTTGTAACTCCTGAACTCTGCCAATGCGGCGCTAGCGCCACGTCGGGAATGAACGCGGCCGCGCCGGGCGCCGCGTTACGGCTGTTGGTCGTCGTCCTGTGCGTCGTCATCCTGGTCGCCATCACGTAGCTCAGCATCACTGCTGCGCGCTTGCGCGATCAGGGATGACAACCGGCTGGCCTCTTCCGGCAGCCGGTCGTAGTGGAAGCGCAGGCGCGGCGTGGTGCGAGTGTTCAGATCACGCGCCAGTTCGGAACGCAAGAAACCGGCAGCGCCGCCGAGCACTTGCTCGGCTTGCTGCCCGGCCTCGGCGTCTTGGCCGAGCACGGTGAAGTACACATCCGCCCAGGTCAGGTCGCGACTGACGCGCACTTCCTGGATGGTGACCATCGCCAGGCGTGGGTCCTTGACCCCGGTACGGATCAAAGACGCCAGTTCGCGCTGGATGTGGTCACCGATGCGGTCGGTACGCTGAAAGCCCTGCGGGCGACGATGCCGGCTCATGCTTACAGCGTCCGCGCGACCACGCGCACTTCAAACACTTCGATCTTGTCGCCAGCCTTCACGTCGTTGTAGCTCTTCACCGCCAAGCCACACTCCATGCCGTTGCGCACTTCTTGGACGTCGTCCTTGAAGCGGCGCAGCGATTCCAGCTGGCCTTCGAAGATCACCACCTCGTCGCGCAGTACGCGGATCGGCAGGTTCCGACGCAGCGTGCCTTCGATGACCATACAGCCGGCCACGGCACCGAACTTGGTGGAGCGGAACACTTCGCGCACCTGGGCCACACCGACGATTTCTTCGCGGCGCTCTGGCTCCAGCAAGCCGCTCATGGCCGCACGCACGTCGTCGATCAGTTCGTAGATCACGCTGTAGTAGCGCAGGTCGATGCCTTCGCGCTCGCACAGACGTTTAGCGGCGCTGTCGGCCCGCACGTTGAAGCCCAGCAGTACGCCTTCGGAGGTCATCGCCAGGTTGACGTCGGATTCGTTGATCGCGCCGACACCGCCACTGACGATGTTCACCTTCACTTCGTCGGTGCTGAGGTCGTTCAGGGAGCCAATCAGGGCTTCCAGCGTACCGCGCACGTCGGTTTTGAGGATGATGTTGACCTGCTTAGACTCTTTCTCGCCCAAGTTCTCGAACAGGTTCTCCAGCTTGGAGCTCTGTGCGCGCTTGAGCTTGAGGTCGCGGTCGCGGGTCTGACGGAAGTCCGCCACTTCACGGGCTTTCTTCTCGTCCGCCACGATCATGAACTGCTCACCGGATTCCGGGGCGCCGTCGAGACCGAGGATTTCCACCGGAATGGACGGGCCCGCGGTTTTGATCGGCTTGCCGTTTTCGTCAACCATGGCGCGGGTGCGGCCAAAGTGAGCGCCGGCCAGCATCATGTCGCCAATGTTCAGCTGACCTTCCTGGATCAACACCGAGGTCACCGGGCCACGGCCTTTCTCGACGCGGGATTCGATGACCACACCGCGGGCCGGGCCCACCGGGGAGGCTTTCAGCTCCAGCAATTCGGCTTGCAGCAGAATCGAGTCGAGCAGCTCGTCGACACCGTCACCGGTGTGTGCGGACACGTAGCAGAACTGGTAATCACCGCCCCACTCTTCGGAAATCACACCGAGCTGGGACAGATCGTTCTTCACGCGATCCGGATCGGCCTGCTCTTTATCCATCTTGGTCACGGCCACGATGATGGGCACTTCCGAAGCACGAGCGTGGTTGATGGCTTCCTGGGTCTGCGGCATCACGCCGTCGTCAGACGCCACCACGATCACCACGATGTCGGTGGCCTGGGCACCGCGGGCACGCATGGCGCTGAACGCGGCGTGGCCGGGGGTGTCGAGGAAGGTGATCATGCCTTTCGGCGTGTCCACGTGGTACGCACCGATGTGCTGGGTGATGCCACCCGCTTCACCGGCCGCCACTTTGGCGCGGCGGATGTAGTCCAGCAGCGAGGTCTTGCCGTGGTCGACGTGGCCCATGATGGTCACCACCGGTGCCCGGTTCACCGCGTCGGCGGTGTACTGCACCAGGTTGGCCAGATCATCGGCAAAGGTTTCTTCCTGGCCTTTGGCGGCGCGCGGACGGTGGCCCATTTCCTCAACCAGCAGCATCGCTGTTTCTTGGTCGAGGTACTGGTTGGCGGTGGCCATTTCACCCATCTTCATCAGCGTGCGCATCACTTCGCGCACCTTGATGTTCATGCGCTGAGCCAGATCAGCAACCGTGATCGTCTCAGGCACTTCAACGTCATATACCATTTTTTCCTGGGGAGCCTTGAAGCCGTGTTCTCTCTGGAACGTACTCTTCATCTGCCCATGCGCCACGACATTGCGCACTTGAGACTGCGGGCGACGGCGGCGGCGTTTGGTGGTCCGCTCTTCATCGCGCCAGCTTGCTTCCATGGCTTCGGAAACAATGCCAGAGCCCGTTTCGATTTCTTCGCTGCCGGTGCGCACTGGCTGCTCGCCACCACGGCGCTCGAGTTCAGCGGCCACGCGCTGCGCTTCTTCAGCGGTGCGGCGGGCGGCTTCTTCCTCGGCCTTGCGACGGGCTTCGGCTTCCTGCTTGCGACGCTGCTCTTCGGCTTCGCGCTTGCGGCGCTCTTCCTGTTCGCGGGCAGCACGCTCTTCAGCGGTCTCTTCGCGCTGGACAGGTTCGGCTTTGCGGGTAGTGGTTTTTGGCACCGAGACACGGCGCGCTTTGTCGGCGACTGCATCAGCAGTGGTTTCGGCAGCCGGCTCGGCACTGGCTGCAGCGGCTTCAGCCGCCGCCTTGCGGGCAGCTTCTTCAGCGGCCTTGCGCAGCGCTTCTTCCTCGGCAGCCTTACGCGCCGCTTCTTCCTCAGCGGCCTTGCGGGCAGCTTCTTCCTCAGCAATGCGCGCGGCTTCTTCTTCGGCAGCGCGCTGCTCGGCTTCCAGACGTTCCTGGTCGTCGACCACTGAGCGCTTCACATAGGTGCGTTTCTTACGCACTTCCACCGCCACCGTCTTGGCCTTGCCGGACGCGCCGGTGGTCTTGAGAGTGCTGGTGCTCTTGCGACTGAGGGTGATTTTGCCCGGCGCTGCGGCCGTCGTGTTGTTGATGTGATCGAGCAGTTGTTGGCGCTGTTCCGCCGACACGGCATCGTCCGCGCCCTGGTGGTTCAGTCCCGCGTCCTGCATCTGCTTCAGCAGCGCATCGACGCTCTGCCCAACAGTTTCTGCCAATTGCTTTACGGTCGTTTCTGCCATGTCAGCCAACCTATCTCCTGTCCGCCATCACACCGCGCCCAGTGCGCCGGTGCCGACCGGCTTCGCGCCGATCGTGCAGACAGGACGGTCAGCCTGCCTGCAGTGAGGGGTGGGGCAGCGGGCGCATCAGCGCCGCGCGCCGTGAACAGAAACAGCCCCGCAGGGCCGTTTCTGAGTGTCGTTATTCAAACCAAGGGGCGCGCGCAGTCATGATCAGCTGCGCAGCCCGCTCCTCATCGATCCCGGCCAGCTCGGTGAGATCGTCCACCGCCTGTTCGGCCAGATCTTCCATGGTGATGACGCCGTTGCTGGCCAGACGCTGGGCCAGTTCCGGATCCATGCCATCCATGCCCAGCAGGTCTTCCGAGGGCAGACCACCGCCGCCGGCCAGGGCACGCGCCAGCAGCGCGTCCTTGGCCCGTTGGCGCAGGGCATCAACGATGTCTTCATCGAAACCTTCGATGGCGAGCATCTCGTCCTTGGGCACATAGGCCACTTCTTCCAGCGACGAGAAACCTTCTTCCACCAGCACTACGGCCAGTTCTTCGTCCACATCGAGGGCGTCGATGAAACGCTGCAGGGCTTCTTCGGTTTCCGCCTGCTGCTTCTCTTGCGCAGCTTCCAGCGTCATCACGTTCAGTTCCCAGCCGGTCAGCTCGGAGGCCAGACGGATGTTCTGACCGCCACGACCGATGGCTTGCGCCAGCGCGGACTCGTCTTCCACAGCAACATCCATGGCGTGGCGCTCTTCGTCGACCACGATGGACACCACTTCTGCCGGCTGCATGGCGTTGATCACCAGCTGTGCCGGGTTGTCGTCCCACAGCACGATGTCGATCCGCTCGCCGCCCAGCTCAGTGGACACTGCCTGCACGCGCGCACCGCGCATGCCGACACAGGCGCCGACCGGGTCGATGCGCTGGTCGTTGGTCTTCACAGCAATTTTGGCGCGCGAGCCGGGATCCCGGGCGGCGCCTTTGATTTCAATCAGCTCTTCGCCGATTTCCGGCACTTCGATCTTGAACAGCTCGATCAGCATGTCCGGCGCAGCGCGGCTGGCAAGCAGCTGCGGGCCGCGGTTTTCCGGGTTCACGCCGGAAAGGTAAGCACGCAGGCGATCATTCTGGCGCACGGTTTCACGCGGGATCATCTGGTCGCGGGTGATCAGCGCTTCAGCGTTACCGCCGAGATCCAAGATGATGGTGTCGCGGGTGGCTTTCTTCACCGAGCCGCTGATCAGCTCGCCGATGCGCGGGCGGTATTCTTCGATGATCTGGGCGCGTTCGGCTTCGCGCACTTTCTGCACAATCACCTGTTTGGCGGTCTGTGCAGCAATGCGGCCGAAGGCCACGGATTCGATTTCTTCGATCCAGGTGTCGCCGAGTTGCAGTGTCGGGTCCTGCTCGTGGGCCTCATCCAGGGTCAGCTGGTGGCCGAATTCGTACAGCTCTTCGTCCGGCACCACGTGCCAGATACGGAAAGTGCGGTAGCCGCCGGTCACCCGGTCGATGTCCACGCGCACTTCAACGTCGTCTTCCTTGAAGCGTTTCTTGGTGGCCGCTGCCAGCGCCAGCTCGATGGCCTCAAAGATGACATCGCGGCTCACGCCTTTTTCGTTGGAAACGGTTTCCGCTACCAGCAGGATCTCTTTGTTCATGGCCAGGCCTTTACAAAGACAATAATGGGTCCAGTCAGGAGTCGCGCCCGGTCAACACAGTTCAATCGAACTGCGGCACCACGTTGGCACGGTCCACTTGGGTGAATGGCACGACAAGTGCCTGCCCTTCCAGGGTCAGGTGCAAGTCGTCGCCGTCGACGGCATCCAGAGTTGCCGTCATGCGTCGCCGCGATGCCACCGGAGCCAGCAACCGCAGTTGCACTTGCTCGCCGATGTAGAGGCCGTACTGCTCAAGCGTGAACAGCGGCCGATCCATGCCCGGCGACGACACCTCAAGGTTGTACTCGCCCGAGATCGGATCTTCCACATCCAGCACACCGCTGATCTGGTGGCTGACATCAGCGCAGTTGTCCACGCTGATGCCGTCTTCGTGGTCGATGAACACGCGCAGCACCGCGCCGCGGCCCTGGATGTACTCCAGTCCCCAGAACACGAAACCCATGCTTTCCACTACCGGGCCAAGCAGGGCGTGCAACTGATCGACCTTGCGCATGCTCACCTCACAGTCCGGGCCGGATCGCGGCACCGGGCATTTTCTGCTCCAAACAAAAAGCCCCTGCGAGAGGGGCTTTCTGTTACAGAATCTACCGCAGCAGTAGATTCCTGTTTTGTGGTAGCGGGGGCTGGATTCGAACCAACGACCTTCGGGTTATGAGCCCGACGAGCTACCAGACTGCTCCACCCCGCATCGAACTGGCCGCAGATATTATGGATGCTTCGACCTGTTGTCAAATGTTTATCGGGGAATAAGGCAAATAAAGCATTTTTCTGTGACAGACTTTTTGCAGAACGCGGGCAACCGATGTGAAAAAATCAATACCGGGTAACGTTATTGTCCCGACGCGACTGGCATCATTGCGCCGCGCGTGCACACCCTCTGACGGCGCTGCGTCGACGGCGGCCGCGCAGACTTTTCACTGCTTGCCCCAATCCAATATCTGAGGAACCACCCATGAACGAACAAACTCCTGCGATCCGGCCGGAAGACCGCAACATGGCCATGGCCTGCCACTTGGCCGCCCTGATTGGCCTGCTCATCCCGTTCGGCACCCTACTCGGCCCACTGGTGCTGTGGCTGCTGAAGAAAGACCAGAGCCCGTTCATTGACGAGCAAGGCAAAGAGGCGATCAACTTCAACATCACCATGCTGCTGGCTGGAATTGTCTCCGCCGTGCTGACCATGGTGCTGGTCGGCTTCCTGTTGCTGGCCGTCGTCGGCATCGCCTGGCTGGTGCTGACCATCGTCGCTGCAGTGAAAGTGAGCAATGGCCAGTCCTACCGCTACCCGTTCACCCTGCGCTTGGTGAAATAACGGTACCGGGGCGCCCTCCGGCGCCCCAGCCGGCACCGAATTGCAGGCACAAAAAAGGCTTCCCGAAGGAAGCCTTTTTTGTTTGGTGCGGAAGGCGGGACTTGAACCCGCACGAGCAAGCTCACTACCCCCTCAAGATAGCGTGTCTACCAATTCCACCACTTCCGCAAAACTTGCCGCCGGACTGAGGGTTACGGCGCGGCCGGGGATTCTACCCCAGCCTCGGGGATCTCCAAAGCACTTTCTTCGGGGATCACCAGTTCCGGCACATCAGCATCCGTTTGCGGCGCCAACATCAGGTCCTCGTCGAGCACCGGCACTTCATTGCTCTGCTGCTGGAGACGCTCCAGCACCGGCAGTGAGTCGATGCTCTTGGAGGCCTGGCCGGCGTACCACGCCAGCCCCAGGCTGGTGAGCATGAACACCGCAGCGCAGATGGCCGTCATACGGGTGAGGAAGCTACCGGAGCCGCTGGAACCAAACAGGCTCTGGGAGGCAGACGCACCACCGCCGAAGGATGCACCGGCGTCGGCACCCTTACCGTGCTGGATCAACACCAGGCCGATAACGGCCAGCGCTGCCACCACGTGAATAACATGAAGCACAATTTCCATAATCGTCGCTTAGTCTGCTTTTGCCGCCTGACAAATGGCGAGAAAACTGTCTGCGTCCAGGGACGCCCCTCCGATCAGACCACCATCGATGTCTTTCTCGGCCAGCAGGGAGGCGGCATTATCCGCCTTTACACTGCCGCCGTAAAGGAGGCGCACGGCCGCAGCGACGGACGCATCCTGATCCGCCAAATGGGCGCGGATCACCGCATGCA
The DNA here is from genome assembly GCF_041102775.1 of Alcanivorax sp. REN37. NCBI lineage: Bacteria > Pseudomonadati > Pseudomonadota > Gammaproteobacteria > Oceanospirillales > Alcanivoracaceae > Isoalcanivorax > Isoalcanivorax beigongshangi. Next base: position 431,744 of record NZ_JBGCUO010000001.1, on the reverse strand, counting down.
GGGTCTGCGCCTGGGCCGGAGTAGCGGTGAGCCCAGTACCGATCGCCCACACCGGCTCGTAGGCCACCACGGCATCAGCAAAGGCGGCAATACCGACCTTATTGAGCACCGCATCCAGCTGGCGGCGTACCACCGCCTCAGCCTCGCCCGCCTCATGCTCGTCCAGCGTCTCACCGACGCACAGGATCGGCCGCAGCCCTTGCGCCTGAGCAGCGGCGAATTTCTCTGCCACCACCGCATCGGTCTCGCCGTACAGAGTACGACGCTCGGAGTGGCCCACCAGCACATAGCCGCAGCCCACATCCCGCAACATGGCGCCGGAGACTTCGCCGGTGAAGGCGCCGTCTTGCGCTACGGCCAAATCCTGAGCACCGAGCTGCACCCCGCTGCCGACCAGCGCTGCCTGCACCTGCGCCAAATACGGGAACGGCGGGCACAACAGCACTTCCACCTGTGCCGGCGCGGCGGCGCGCACGGCTTGCGATAGCGAGGCAGCCAGCGCGGCTGAACCGTTCATTTTCCAGTTACCGGCCACCAGCGGCCGACGCGATGTTGTTGTCATATCCGTACTTCCGAATCCAACTAGGTCTCAAGCGATGCTGTGTTGCACCGCCGCGGCCAACTCTTCGCACACGCTGGTGACCAGCGTCGCGTCTTCACCTTCCACCATCACGCGCACCAACGGCTCGGTGCCAGACAACCGCAGCAGCACCCGGCCGGCATCGGCCAGGCGCGCTTCCGCCGCGGCCACTGCAGTGCGTATATCATCACGCTCCAACACGCCGTCGCGCTGGCTGCCACGCACGTTGATCAGTAGCTGCGGCATCTTGGTCATGCCACCGACTGCCTGCGCCAGCGTTTGGCCCTGGCGCTGCAACGCCGCCAACACCTGCAGCGCAGCGATCATGCCGTCACCGGTGGTGATCGCATCTAGGCACACAATGTGGCCGGAACCTTCCCCGCCCAACTGCCATCCTTCGGCGTCGAGCATTTCCATCACATAGCGGTCGCCCACTTTGGCGCGGCGGAATGGAATGCCGGCGTCCGCTAGTGCTTTTTCAAGCCCGAAGTTGGACATCAAGGTGCCCACCACGCCGCCATTTAGCACGCCGCGGGCATGACGATCCATGGCCAGCACGTAGAGCAACTGATCGCCATCCACCAACTCGCCGTGCTCGTCCACCATCAGCACCCGGTCGGCGTCGCCGTCGAAGGCAATGCCGAGATCAGCGCCGTGTTCCAGCACCGCGCGCTGCAACATCTCCGGATGGGTAGAGCCGCAATCGAGGTTGATGTTGAGGCCATCCGGCGACACCGCCAACGGGATCACTTCGGCCCCCAGCTCATCAAGCACGTCCGGGGCGATGTGGTAAGCGGCGCCGTTGGCGCAATCGACCACGATTTTCTTGCCGGTCAGGTTAAGGCGACCCAGCACCGTACTTTTGCAGAACTCGATATAACGACCGCGGGCGTCAACGATGCGACGGATCTTGCCGAGCGCATCGGCAGCGACCATCTCCATCGGCTCATCCAAACGTGCCTCAATCGCCTCCTCCACCGCGTCGGCCAACTTGCGGCCGTCGGCGCCGAAGAACTTAATGCCGTTGTCGGTGTAAGGATTGTGGGAGGCGGAAATCACGATGCCGGCTTGGGCATTGAACGTGGTGGTGAGGTAGGCAATGGCCGGCGTCGGCATCGGCCCCAGCAGCAGGATGTCCACGCCGGCGGCGGAAATACCGGCTTCCAGCGCCGACTCAAACACATACCCGGAAATACGGGTGTCCTTGCCGATCAGGATCTTGCTCAGCCCTTTTTCGGCCAGCACCGTGCCCACTGCCCAGCCCAGGCGCAAGGCGAAATCCGGGGTAATCGGGTACTGCCCGACCGTGCCGCGCACGCCGTCGGTACCAAAATATTTTCGCGTCATCCTCTGCGCGTCCTCTGCAATCCAGGGAGCCCAACGCAGCACTGTGGCGGCCACGTTCGGCGGAGTCGGGGGGTCAGGCCGCGCCCAGCACGGCCCGGGTCATGCGCAGCGCATCCACGGTTTCGCGCACATCGTGCACGCGCACGATCTGGGCACCGCGTTCGGCCGCCAGAACCGCCAGCGCAAGGCTGCCGGCCAGTCGTTCATCCACCGGCCGCGACAACGTGCGTCCGACCAGTGACTTGCGTGACAGCCCCACCAACAGCGGCACGCCGAAGCGCGCCAGGCGGGGCAACTCTTGCAACAGACGCAGGTTATGCGGATCGGTCTTGCCAAATCCGAACCCGGGATCAATCAACAGTTGGCTGCGGGCGATACCGGCGGCTTCCGCCGCCGCCAACCGCGCCAGCAGGTATTGCTCCACTTCCGCCACCACGTCTTCATAGCTGGGCGCATCCTGCATCACATCCGGCTCGCCCTGCGTGTGCATCAGGCACACCGGCAGCCCGGTGGCGGCAGCAGCCGCCAACGCGCCGGGGCGCGTCAGCGCCCGCACATCGTTGATCAGTCCCGCACCGGCAGCGGCGCCCGCAGTCATCACCGCCGGCGTGCTGGTATCCAGCGACAACACCACGTCCAGCTCGGCATTGAGCGCCTCCACCACCGGCAGCACCCGGTCCAGCTCCTGCTGGGGTGAGACTGGCACGGCACCGGGACGGGTCGACTCGCCACCGATATCAATGATGGCAGCACCATCCGCCACCATCTGACGCGCTTGCGCCAAAGCTGCGTCGCGCTGGTTAAAGCGGCCACCATCGGAAAAGGAATCGGGCGTGACGTTGAGGATGCCCATCACCACGGGCGCGGACAGGCTCAATGTCCGCGCGCCGCAGTGGAGCACTGGTGCGGGTTGGCTCATGTCAGGATCAGTGCGTATTGGCGGGCCCGCCGATCGGGCCTTCTTCGCCGCCGCTGCTGTCCGGGGTCTGGGCATCACCGGCACTGGCAGACGGACGGCCGGCGCTGGGGTCCTGCCAGTCCTTGGGCGGACGCGGGGTGCGGTTGTTCATGATGTCGTCGATCTGGTCGGCATCAATGGTCTCGTACAGCATCAGCGCCTGCGCCATGGCTTCCAGCTTGTCGCGGTTGCCCTCGAGGATTGCTTTGGCGCGGGCATAGCAGTCATCAATGATGGCGCGCACTTCGCGGTCGATGGCTTCGGCGGTCTGCTCAGACACATGTTTGCGCTGCGACATCGCCTTGCCGAGGAACACTTCGCCCTCTTCTTCCTCGTAAGCCAGCGGGCCCAGTTTCTCCGATAAGCCCCACTTGGTGACCATGGCGCGGGCCATCTTGGTGGCCCGCTCGATATCGTTGGAGGCGCCGGTGGTCACACCGTCAAACCCGTTGATCATCTCCTCGGCAATACGGCCGCCGAACAGCGAGCAGATCATGCTTTCCAGCGCCCGTTTGGACTGGCTGTACTTGTCTTCGGTGGGCAGGTACATGGTCACGCCCAGCGCACGGCCACGCGGAATAATCGACACCTTGTAAACGGGATCATGCTCCGGCACCAAGCGGCCGATGATGGCGTGCCCAGCTTCGTGGTAGGCCGTGTTGAGCTTCTCTTCCTCGCTCATCACCATCGAGCGACGCTCAGCACCCATCAGGATTTTGTCCTTGGCACGCTCGAACTCTTCCATGCCCACCATGCGCTTGTTGGCGCGGGCCGCAAACAGGGCCGCCTCGTTCACCAAGTTGGCAAGATCGGCACCGGAAAAGCCTGGGGTGCCACGCGCGATCAGCGACGGGTTAACGTCGTCTGCCGCCGGCACTTGGCGCATATGCACCCGGATGATCTGCTCGCGGCCGCGCACGTCCGGCAGCGGCACCACCACCTGGCGGTCGAAACGACCCGGGCGCAGCAGCGCCGCATCGAGCACGTCCGGACGGTTGGTGGCGGCGATGACAATAATGCCGTCGTTGGCGCCGAAGCCGTCCATTTCTACCAACAGTTGGTTCAAGGTCTGCTCGCGCTCGTCGTGACCACCACCGAGGCCGGCGCCACGGCTGCGCCCCACCGCATCGATTTCGTCGATGAAGATGATGCAGGGCGCGTGCTTCTTGGCTTGCTCGAACATGTCGCGCACGCGGGAGGCACCCACGCCGACAAACATTTCCACAAAATCAGAACCGGAGATGGAGAAGAACGGTACCCGCGCTTCGCCGGCAATGGCCTTGGCCAGCAGGGTCTTACCGGTACCCGGTGAGCCGACCATCAGCACGCCGCGGGGAATGCGGCCGCCAAGGCGCTGGAATTTAGCCGGGTCACGCAGGAACTCCACCAGCTCCTGCACTTCTTCCTTGGCTTCCTCCACCCCAGCCACATCGGCAAAGGTAGTCTTGATCTGATCTTCAGACAGCAACCGGGCGCGGCTCTTGCCGAATGTCATCGGGCCGCCGCCGCCTTTGCCACCGCCCTGCATCTGGCGCATGAAGAAGATGAAGATGGCGAGGATCAGCAGGATCGGCAGTACCGAAAGGAACAGCTGCATCAAGAAACTCTGACGCTCCGGTTCCTTACCTTCTACCCGTACCTTGTTCTGGATCAGCGTCGGCATCAGGTCGAGGTCGGCCACCGGCGGCTTCACGGTTTCGAAGCTCTTGCCATCACGGGTTTCGCCACGGATGCGGAAATCTTGGATTTCCACCCGCGCCACGTCACCACGTTCCACGCGTTGGATGAAGTCGGAGTAGTCCAGCCGCTGACTGGCCGGTTCATGGCTGACACCCTGGAACACCGTGTACAACACGGCGGCAATCACCACCCAGAGCACCACATTCTTCGTCATATCGTTCAAGGGACACCTCTCCCCATCCACGCGCACCGATAACCCGGCCGGGCCGGTCTGCGGCTACGCTACACCATTTTCGGACCCGACCCCAGCACATACACCTCCGGCGAACGGGGGCGGCTGGCGGCCGGCTTGCGAGTCACAACCCGCTGGAAACTCTGCTGCAAATCCTTGCGGAAGGCCTCGATGCCTTCCCCCTGAAACACCTTGGCGAGGAAACGACCATCCGGCGCCAACACCTGGTTGGCCATATGCAGCGCCAATTCCACCAAGTACATGGAGCGCGGCTGATCCACCCCCCGGTTCCCGCTCATATTGGGGGCCATGTCTGACATTACAAGGTCGACCTTGCGACCACCGAGCGCATCAAGGATGGCCTCGAACACCTCATCCTCGCGAAAATCGCCCTGAATGAAGGTCACATCAGCAATCGGATCCATCGCCAAAATGTCACTGGCGACGATCCGGCCACTGCTGCCGAGCTCGCGCGCCGCCACTTGGCTCCAGCCACCGGGCGCTGCACCCAGGTCCAATACCGTCATGCCGCGCCGAAACAGGCGATCTTTCTCGTTTATTTCCAACAACTTGAAGCTGGCGCGGGAGCGATACCCTTCGGCCTGGGCCCTAGCGACCCAAGGATCGGAGAAGTGCTCCTGCAACCAACGTCCGCTGCTTTTTGAACGTGCCATGGCTACTCTTCAGCCCCATCCGGGCGCCGCTCGCAGTGGCATCGCCCGCATTGTAGAATGTGCGCCCTTTTCCGGAGACCCACCATGCCGCTTTCAAACCAGGATGTCCGTCGCTTCCGCGCCATCGGGCATCATCTCAAGCCGATCCTGATCTTTGGCGGCAGCGGCCTGAGCGACAGCTTCATCGCTGAGCTCGACGCCCGCTTGGAGGATCACGAGCTTATCAAGGTCCGTATCAATGCCCAAACGCGGGAAGACCGTGATGCTGTGGCGCAAGCGCTAACCGAAGCCAGCGGTGCCCAGATTGTGCAGCGCATCGGCAATGTGGCGCTGCTGTATCGGGCAGCGAAGAAGCCGCATCCGCGCCTGTCCAACATCCTGCGCGCCCAACAGGGCTGAGCCTGTCAGAGCCCTGCCGGGCAAAAGGGTTCCCCAGAAACGACACTGCGCCGTGCCCGCAGGCGGGCACGGCGCAGTCCAGTACCAACACCGCTTAGCGGTGTTCGACGCTGTCGATCTCGAATTCGACTACCCCACCCGGGGTTTCGATCTGCACCACATCCCCTTCTTGCTTGCCGATCAGGCCGCGGGCAATGGGTGAGCTCACCGAAATCTTGCCTTGTTTGATATCCGCTTCGTCGTCACCGACGATTTTGTAGACTTTCTGTTCGTCGGTATCGACGTCGAGAATGGTCACGGTGGTGCCGAACAGCACCTTGCCGGTGTGCGGAATCTGAGTCACATCAATGATCTGGGCAGCACCAAGCTTGCCTTCGATCTCACTAATGCGCCCTTCACAGAACCCCTGCTCTTCGCGGGCCGCGTGGTACTCGGCGTTCTCTTTCAAGTCACCGTGTTCACGGGCTTCCGCGATGGACTGGACGATGCGCGGGCGCTCGACCATTTTCAGGTGCTGAAGCTCTGCGCGCAGCGCTTCCGCACCCTCTGCCGTCATGGGCACTCGTTGCATGATCTCATCAACCTCCGTTACGCCCCTTGAAGGGCCGCATGCAGGTCCTGAAGACGACGGACCTGCAGATCCTGTTCCAATTTGAGCGCTTGGCAAACCGCCCAAGCAGCACCAATGGTGGTGGTGTAGAACACCTTGTTCTGCAGCGCCGAGCGACGGATGGCGAACGAGTCACGCACCGCTTGCTTGCCTTCAGTGGTGTTGATGATCAGGCTGATTTCCTTGTTCTTGATCATGTCCACCACGTGCGGACGGCCTTCGTTGACCTTGTTCACTTTGGTCACCGGCACGCCGGCCTCGGTCAGGCACTGGGCCGTGCCCTGGGTCGCCACTAGGCGGAAGCCCAGCGTCGCCAGCTCACGAGCCACTTCCACCACTGATTTCTTGTCCGCGTCGCGCACCGATACAAATACGGTGCCGCCCACCGGCAGCCGCTCGCCAGCACCCAGAGAGGCCTTACCGAACGCTTCGGCAAAGGTCTCGCCCACACCCATTACTTCACCAGTGGATTTCATTTCCGGGCCGAGAATCGGGTCGACGTTGGGGAACTTGGCAAACGGGAACACCGCTTCTTTCACATAGTAGTGCTTAGGCGTGATCTCAGCGGTGAAGCCCTGCTCTTGCAGGCTGACGCCGGCCATGCAGCGCGCGGCAATCTGCGCCAACGAGACGCCAATGCCCTTCGACACATAAGGCACGGTGCGGGAGGCACGCGGGTTCACTTCCAGCACAAACACTTCGCCGTCCTTGACCGCGAACTGCACGTTCATCAGGCCAATTACGCCCAGCTCCAGCGCCATGGCGCGGGTCTGTTCGCGCATCACGTCTTGGATGGCGTCGTCGAGGGAGTACGGCGGCAGCGAGCACGCGGAGTCCCCGGAGTGCACACCGGCCTGTTCGATGTGCTGCATGATGCCGCCGATCACCACGTCCTTGCCGTCGCACACCGCGTCGACATCCACTTCGATGGCGTCATCCAGGAAGCGGTCCAGCAGCACCGGCGACTCGTTGGACACCGACACCGCGTTCTTCATGTAGCTGCGCAGTTCGTCTTCGTTGAAGACGATTTCCATGGCGCGACCACCGAGCACGTAGGACGGACGCACCACCAACGGATAACCCACTTCGCCGGCCAGTCGCACCCCTTCGTCCGCACTGCGGGCAGTGCGGTTCGGCGGCTGCTTCAAGCCGAGCTTGTTGATCATCTGCTGGAAGCGTTCGCGATCTTCCGCTTCGTCGATGGCATCTGGGCTGGTACCGATGATCGGCACGCCGGCAGCCTGCAGTGCCCGCGCCAGCTTCAGCGGCGTCTGGCCGCCGTACTGCACGATCACACCCTTGGGCTGCTCCTTGGCCACGATTTCGAGCACGTCTTCCAGGGTCACCGGCTCAAAGTAGAGGCGGTCGGACGTGTCGTAGTCGGTGGACACAGTTTCCGGGTTGCAGTTGACCATGATGGTTTCGTAACCATCAGCGCGCATGGCAAAGGCCGCGTGCACACAGCAATAGTCGAACTCAATGCCTTGGCCGATCCGGTTCGGGCCGCCGCCGATGACCATGATCTTGTCTCGGTTGGACGGCTCCGCTTCGCACTCCTCGTCATAGCTGGAGTACATGTAAGCGGTGCTGGTGGCGAACTCGGCAGCGCAGGTGTCCACGCGCTTGTAGACCGGATGAATGCCGAGCTGATGGCGCTTGCCACGCACATCGGATTCTTTCACACCGAGAATGCGTGACAGGCGGCGGTCGGAGAAGCCCTTACGCTTGAGCGCACGCAGGCGCTCGGCGGTGAGCGCGCTGAAGCCGGTGCCGGCCAACGCTTGCTCTTCGCGGATCAGGTCTTCGATCTGCACCAAGAACCAGCGGTCGATCTTGGTCAGCTGGAACAGCTCTTCCACGCTGAGGCCCGCGCGGAAGGCGTCACCCAGCACCCAGATGCGTTCCGGGCTCGGCACCGCCAGCGCCTCAATCACCTGCTGGCGCAGGTCACCGTTATCGGCACTGAGCAGCGGTTCGAAACCGTAGGAATCCACTTCCAGACCGCGCAGTGCTTTCTGCATTGATTCCTGGAAGTTACGGCCGATGGCCATCACTTCGCCGACCGATTTCATCTGCGTGGTCAGCACCGGATCAGCCGCCGCGAATTTCTCGAAGTTAAAGCGCGGAATCTTGGTAACAACGTAGTCGATGGTCGGCTCGAACGAGGCCGGGGTCTGGCCACCGGTGATGTCGTTCTTCAGTTCATCGAGGGTATAGCCCACCGCCAGCTTGGCGGCGATCTTGGCAATCGGGAAACCGGTCGCCTTGGAGGCCAGCGCCGAGGAACGCGACACCCGCGGGTTCATCTCGATCACCACCACCCGGCCGGTATCCGGGCACATGCCGAACTGCACGTTGGAACCGCCGGTTTCCACGCCGATCTCGCGCAGTACCGCCAGCGAGGCATTACGCAGGATCTGGAACTCTTTGTCGGTGAGGGTCTGAGCCGGCGCCACAGTGATGGAGTCACCGGTGTGCACGCCCATCGGGTCGAGGTTCTCGATGGTGCAGACGATGATGCAGTTGTCGTTGCGGTCACGCACAACTTCCATCTCGTACTCTTTCCAGCCCAGCAGCGACTCGTCGATCAGCAATTCGCGGGTCGGCGACAGGTCCAGACCGCGCTCACAGATTTCCTGGAACTCTTCGCGGTTGTAGGCGATGCCGCCACCGGAACCGCCCATGGTGAAGCTGGGGCGGATGATGCACGGGAAACCGAGGGTTTCCAGCACCGCATAGGCTTCGTCCATGCTGTGGGCGATGCCGGAGCGCGGGCACTCAAGGCCGATGGCACGCATCGCCTTGTCGAAGCGGGAACGGTCTTCGGCTTTGTCGATGGCATCGGCATTGGCGCCGATCATTTCCACACCGAATTTTTCCAGTACGCCTTGGCGTTCCAGCTCCAGCGCACAGTTCAGCGCGGTCTGGCCGCCCATGGTGGGCAGCAGCGCGTCAGGACGCTCTACTTCGATGATCTTCGCCACCGTTTCCCAAGTGATGGGCTCGATGTAGGTGGCGTCCGCCATGGCCGGGTCGGTCATGATGGTGGCGGGGTTGGAGTTCACCAGGATCACCCGGTACCCCTCCTCACGCAGCGCCTTGCAGGCCTGGGCGCCGGAGTAATCGAACTCGCAGGCCTGGCCGATCACGATGGGACCGGCGCCGATGATGAGGATGCTCTGAATGTCGGTTCTCTTAGGCATAGTGCTCTGACCGTAGACGTGCGTCGTTCAAATCCGGATCGGGCCGCAATGCGGCCCGACGCTCTCAACCGGCGCGATGCGCCTCCATCAGTTCGATGAAATGATCGAACAATGGTGCCGCATCTTGCGGCCCCGGCCCGGCTTCCGGATGACCCTGGAAGCTGAAAGCCGGCTTATCGGTGCGGTGGATGCCCTGCAGCGAGCCATCGAACAGCGACACATGGGTCACGCGCAGCGTGTCCGGCAGGCTGTCGGGGTCCACATCAAAACCGTGGTTCTGGCTGGTGATCATCACCGTGCGGTCGTCGAGATCCTGCACCGGATGGTTGGCACCGTGGTGACCGAATTTCATCTTGCGGGTCTGGGCACCACTGGCCAGCGCCAACAGCTGATGACCAAGGCAGATACCGAACAGCGGCAGCCCTTGCTCCAACAGCTCCTGAATAGCGCTGATGGCGTAGGTGCAAGGCTCTGGATCGCCAGGGCCATTGGACAGGAACACGCCGTCCGGCTGCAGCGCCAACACCTCGCTGGCAGGCGTTTGCGCCGGCACCACCGTCAGGCGGCAACCGCGGTCCACCAACATGCGCAGGATGTTGCGCTTGGCGCCGTAGTCGTAAGCCACCACGTGGAAGCGGCTGTCTTCGGGCTCGTGGTAGCCCTCACCGAGGGTCCAGCCACCGCTCTGCCACTGGTACTGCTCAGCGGTGCTGACCACTTTGGCGAGATCCATGCCAGCCAGGCCAGCAAAGCCGCGGGCCGCAGCCAGCGCAGCTTCTTCGGTGACGCCGTCGCCGGCCAAAATGGCACCGCTTTGCGCGCCTTTCTCACGCAGAATGCGGGTCAGTCGGCGGGTGTCGATGTCGGCAATGCCGATCACGCCCTGCGCAGCCAAGTAGTCCGGCAGTGATTGCTCGGCTCGCCAGCTGCTGACGGTCATGGACAGATCGCGGATCACCAAGCCGGTGGCCCAGATGCGGGGGGATTCCTGGTCTTCCGAATTGACGCCGGTGTTGCCGATGTGTGGGTAGGTCAGGGTGACAATTTGCTGGGCATAAGATGGATCGGTCAGGATCTCCTGATAGCCGGTGAGGGAAGTGTTGAACACCACTTCACCTGCGGCTTGTCCCGTGGCGCCGATGGAGACGCCGCGGAAGATGCTGCCGTCTTCCAGCGCCAAAATGGCCGGTACCGTCAACGCAACCTCCAGAATGTCGAGCTAAAACTGATAAGGAAAGGGCAGGAGATTCCCGAACAGCGCGTGCGCAAAAAAGCGAGATGGAGTGTTCCACCTCGCTCTGGGTCGAAATCGTTGCTGCCAGCCGCACCGCCAGCCCTTCAAGGCGGGGAGCTATTTTAGGGACAATCGGCCCGTTACGCCACCTCGACGAACGCGTCGCGGCGGCGCAGCGTGAAAAAAATCGCTGGACCGCTGCGGCACTGCTCAGTCACGCAGCGCCAGCACGTCCATCATGTCGTACACACCGGGGCCACGACCGGCCACCCAGCCGGCGGCGCGCACCGCGCCACGGGCAAAGTTCATGCGGCTGGTGGCCTTATGGGTGATCTCTACCCGCTCGCCATCCGCGGCAAACATGACCGTGTGCTCGCCGACAATATCGCCGGCGCGAATGGTCTCGAAACCGATGGTTTGGCGCTCGCGGGCGCCGGTGCGGCCCTCTCGACCGTAGACCGCGCAGGTTTTCAGGTCACGGCCGAGCGCGTCAGCAACCACTTCTCCCATCGCCAGCGCGGTGCCGGACGGGGCGTCGATCTTATGACGGTGATGCGCTTCGATGATCTCAATGTCGACCTCGTCGCCCAACACCCGGGCGGCGGTGTCGAGCAACTTCAGGCACAGCGTCACGCCCACCGAATAGTTGGCCGCGAACACAACGGCGATGTCGGCACTGGCGGCCTGCAACGCGGCTTTTTGCTCATCGGTCAGGCCGGTGGTGCCGATCACCAGCGGCGTGCCGCGCTCACGGCAGGCTTGCAGGTGATGCATGGTGGCTTCCGGCAGGGTGAAGTCGATGAACACGTCCACCGCAGCAGTCACCGCACCGATGTCGTCCACCACGGTCACACCGCAACGGCCAATGCCGGCCATCTCGCCGGCGTCCGCGCCGACCAAAGAACTGCCCGGGGCGTCCACGGCTGCAGCCAGGGTCAGACCGTCCTGGGCGTGCACCGCCTCGATCAGGGTGCGGCCCATGCGGCCGGCGGCGCCCAAGATACCTACTTTCATGTTCTGTCCCCGTGGCGATATATGTGCGAAGCGGCAAGGCTACCGCGTCGGCAGAGCAAGTCAAAGCGGCTCAATCTTCGTGCTCACCGGTGCAGATGTCGCCCTCGGTACTGCCTGGACGCGGCGGCACCAGATCGCGCTTGGCACGCCGATCGCGGGAGACCGCCGCCTGCATCAACATCATGGTGGTTACCGGCGCGGTCATCAGCACCATCACCGTGATCAGCAACTCCTGCAGCACTGGGCGACCGAACTGCACCGAGAAATACAACATCGAGGCGATCAGTACACAGCCGGCGGCCAGGGTGTGGATCATCGAGGGGCCATGGATGCGCTGATAGAAATTGGACAGCCGCACCAAGCCCATGCCGCCGGACAACGCCAGCACTGCCGCCAACACCAGCAACAGACCCACCGGGATCGCCAGCGCCAGCGGTACCGCAGACAAGCTCATTCGATCACCTCGCCACGCAGCAGGAATTTGGCCATCGCCACCGAGCCGACAAACCCCAACAGCGCCATCAGCAGTGCGATATCAAAGTAGACCCGAGTGCCGGCCTGCATGCCTTGCAGCAACACCAGCAGCATCGCGCCCAAATAAAGTGTATCCAGCGCCGTCACCCGGTCCTGAGCGGTGGGGCCGCGCAGCAGGCGCCACAGCGAACACAGCATGGCGATCGCTAGACAGGCATTGACCAGATACCACACTGGCATCAGCGACACGGTCATTCGAAGATCTCCATCAATGGCCGCTCGTAGCGGGTCTTGATCAGGGTCGCCCAGGCGTCTTCGTCGTCCAGGTCGAGCACATGGATCATCAGCAGGCGGCGATCCTCGCTCAGCTCTACCCAAGCGGTACCAGGGGTGGAGCTGATGATGCAGCTCAACACCGCCAATCCGTGCGGCGAACGCAGCTCCAGCGGTAGCGTCATGAAGCCGGAACGGCAGCGTTTTTCGCGGCGACCCCAGATCACCCCGGTGACCTGAATGCAGGACTGCACGATGTCATGGGTCACCACGCAGGCCAGTTTCAGCGCCACGCCGAGGCGACGCACCTTGCGCGCCCGCACCGGTTGCATGCGGCGAGTAGCGGCGGGAATGCCCCACGCCAGCAGCGCGCCGAGCAGAATCTGGCCCACCGAGAAGCTGTCATTGAGCAGCAACCACATCACCAGCAGGAACGCCGACATCAACGGGAACGGCAACCAACGCTTGATCATGGCTGCTCTCCCCGCCATGGCTGCTGCCCAACCACCGATTGCATCAGGTCGTCGACCTGATAAAGACCGGCAGCAGTGCGTGCCAGGTAGCTGCCCACCGGACCGGCCGCCACCGTCAGGCCGAGACAGGCCACCAGCAGGGCCGCCACCGGCGCGGCTTCAATCACCCGCAGCCGCGGTCGGCGCAGGTGGGCGGGTACCCAGAACAAACGGATGCCGAGCCGCATCAACGCCACCACCGCTGCCAAACCAGAGACAATCAGCAGCGTCAGGAACACCCACTGACCCACATCAGGCGTTTCCAGCATGGCGGCCATCAGCGCAAACTTGCCGACAAAACTGGCCAGTGGTGGCAGTCCGGACAGCACCAGCGCGCAGAGAATGAAGTTCAGGCCGAGGAAGGCGAACGCCGCCGGAATCACTACGCCTACATCCTCACCTTCCGGCAGCACCATGCCTTCCGCCTCGAACGCCTCCTGGGTCACCGCCAGCAGGTTGGCGCCGAAATCACGGATCCGTTCCAGCAATTCGATCAACAGGAAGAAGGCGCCGATCGCCAACGTCGACGCCAGCATGTAGTACAGCGTGGCGGTGGTGGCCACTTCGGTACGCAGCGCCAACCCGGCCAGCAACGTGCCCGACGATGCCACCACGCTAAAGCCGGCAAAGCGACGAAAATCCGCCGCCGACAGCAGCCCGAACGTCGCCACCGCCAGCGTCGCCAGACCGATCCACAGTAAGGCGTTGCCGCCGAAACCGGCCGACACCCCGGCCTCATCAGAAAACATCAGCAACCACAGCCGCATCACCACATACAGCCCGACCTTGGTCATGATCGCGAACATCGCCGCCACTGGCGGCGTGGCAGCGCCGTAACTGCCCGGCAACCACAGGTTCAGCGGCCACACCGCCGCCTTGAGCAGGAAGGCCACTGCCAAAATGGCGGCGCCGGTTTCCAGCAGATGGCGATCAGTGGCGCTCATCTGGCCGACTTTGCTGGCCACATCAGACATATTCAGCGACCCAGTGGCGGCATACAGCAGCGCCACGCCGATCAGGAACACCGACGATGCTGCCAGGTTCATCGCTACGTAGCGCAGCCCGTGGCGCACCCGGCGCTTGCCGGAACCGTGCAGCAGCAGGCCATAGGAGGCCGCCAGCATCACCTCGAAGAACACGAACAGGTTGAACAGGTCATGGGTGAGGAAAGCGCCGTTAACGCCGGCGATCAAGAACAAGCTCAGCGCATAAAAGTGCACCCCGACCCGATCCCAGCGCGCCACCGAATACAGCAACGCCGCCGAAAAAATACCGCCGGCCAGCACCAGCATCAGCGCCGACAACCGGTCCACCACCAGCGCAATGCCGAACGGCACCTTCCAGTTGCCGACCAAATAGGTCATCGCCGGCACCCCACCGGGCATTTGATCCGCCTGCCACAGCAGCACCATCGCCGACAGCCAGGACAGCAGCGCCGCGCCCAGCGCGATGCTGACTTTCCGGCGCCGCCACTGCTCTTCGATGCCCACCAGCAACGCACCGGCTAACAGCGGAATCAGGATCGGCGCCATGATCAGATGATCGAGGAGGTTCATTCGCTGTCCTCCTCTTTGCCGTCCACATGGTCAGTACCGGTAAGGCCGCGCGCGGCCAGCAGCACCACCAAGAACAGGGCGGTCATGGCAAAGCCGATCACGATGGCGGTCAACACCAACGCCTGCGGCACCGGATCGGCATAGGGACCGCCGGCCTCAGTGATCACCGGCGACAGATGGCGGTTGAGGCCGCCCATGGCAAAGATGAACAGGTTCACCGCATAGGACAGCAGCGACAGGCCCATGATTACCTGGAAGGTCCGCGGCCGTAGCAGCAGGTACACACCGGCGCCGCTGAGCACACCGATGGCAATCGCCAATATCAGTTCCATCGGATCGCCCCCCGCTGCTCACTTTGCTGTTCCACTTGCTGCTGCTTGATCACGCCACGGTGGCCACGCACCGACTGGTGACCGAGCGCGATCAGCATCAATACGGTGGCGCCAACCACCAGCGAGAACACACCAAGGTCGAACCAGAACGCACTGGGCAACGGCACTTCTCCGAGGATCGGCAGCACCGGATGCGGCGAGTAACTGGTCAGGAACGGGTAACCCAGTACCCAAGAACCGAGGCCCGTGACACCGGCCAGCAGCAATCCAGTACGTACCCAGCGGTGCGGGCGGATCGGCAGGTTGGCTTCTACCCAGCGGGTGCCACCGACCATGTATTGCAGGATGATCGCCACCGACATGGTCAAGCCGGCCACAAAGCCGCCACCGGGCAGGTTGTGGCCGCGCATCAGCAGGTACACCGCCACCACCATCAACACCGGCATCAGCGCCCGCATGAACAGCCCCGGCACCAGCAACGGGCCGTGCTCGGCCATTTCTTCTGGAGTCAGGTCCGGCGGATCATTGGCTTGCTGCGGCAGCAGTAGGCTTTCTTGGGCCGGGCGGAAACGGCGCAGCAGCGCATAGACGGTGAGCGCCACAATGCCCAGCACGGTGATTTCGCCGAAGGTATCGAAACCGCGGAAATCCACCAGAATCACGTTGACCACGTTGGTGCCGCCGCCTTCCGGTAACGCGCGTTCCAAGAAGAAGCGGGCGATGCTTTCCGGGTCCGGGCGCACCAATACCAAATAGGCGAGCAGCGCCATGCCGCTACCGGCTACCAGTGCAATGATCAGATCCCGCCCGCGCCGCAAGCGGTCACGCAGCGATGGCCGCAAACCGAATACCGACGGCGGCAAGCGCCGTGGCAGCCAGCGCAGGCCAAGCAGAATCAGCACCGTGGTCACCACCTCCACCACCAACTGCGTCAGCGCCAGGTCCGGCGCCGAGAACCACATGAAGGTCATGCACACCACCAGCCCTGTGCCGCCCAGCAGCGCCAACGCCGCCAGCCGGTGGTACTTGGCCATCCAGGCGGTGGCCAGCGCACAGATGGCGCCGATCAGCCACAGCACTGCAAACAGAGGATCGATTGGCGCCGAGGGCTCACGCACTTCCACCAATCCGCGCAGCGACGGCAACACCGCCGCGATCAGCACCACGATCACCAATGCCCGCAACTGCGCCTGCAGGCCAGCACGGCTGAGGCGGCCACTGAGGCGCCCGGCCAAGCTGGTCAGCCCCCACAGGATCTGTTCAAACAAGCGCTGGCCATCGAAGCGATGCAGCAGCGGCTCGTGGGGCCGCTGCCCCAGTGGCCGACGCAGTTCCATGGCGGTGTACAGCAGCACACCGCCGACCAAGGCTACACAACTCATGACCAGCGCGGGGTTGATGCCGTGCCACAGCGACAGGCTGTAGGTCGGCGCTTGGCTGCCGAGCACCGCCGTCACCGCGTGGTGCAGGAACGGGCCGACGGTGAAGGCCGGCAGCATACCCACCAGCAAGCACATCAGCACCAGCAGCTCGACCGGGAAGCGCATCCAGTAGGGCGGCTCGTGGGGCGTTTTGGGCAGCTCCGGGTGCCGCTTGCGGAAGAACACTTCGACGATGAAGCGCAGCGAATAGGTCACGCTGAACAAACCGGCCAGTGTCGCCGCCAGCGGCAGTGGCCAGTGGCTGGCCCAATCCACGGTTTCGGCGAAGAACATTTCTTTTGACAGGAAACCGTTCAACAGCGGCACCCCCGCCATCGCCGCCGCCGCCACCATCGCCAACGTGGCGGTGACCGGCATCAGTTGACGCAGGCCGCCGAGCACACGCAGGTCACGGGTGCCGGTTTCGTGGTCGATGATGCCTGCCGACATGAACAGCGACGCCTTGAAGGTGGCGTGGTTGAGGGTATGGAACACCGCCGCCACCAACCCCAGCGGACTGCCCATGCCGAGCAGCAAAGTAATCAAGCCGAGGTGAGAAATGGTCGAGTACGCCAGCAGCCCTTTCAGGTCCTGCTGGAAAATCGCGAGGAAGGCACCAAGCAACAGCGTGATCAAACCCGCACCGCCGATCAGCCACACCCATTCCTCGGTGCCGGCCAACACCGGCCACAGCCGCATCAGCAGGAACACGCCAGCTTTCACCATGGTCGCCGAGTGCAGGAATGCCGACACCGGGGTCGGCGCCGCCATCGCCCGTGGCAGCCAGAAGTGGAACGGGAACTGCGCGCTCTTGGTCAGCGCTCCCAAGGCCACCAGCACCAAGGTCGGCAGATACCAATCGTGCGCCTTGATCAGATCACCGCGCGCCAGCACCACATCCAAATCGTAGCTGCCGGCCATGCGACCGAGCATTACCAGCCCCACCAGCAGACACAAGCCACCGGTGGCCGTCACTGTGAATGACATGCGTGCACCACGGCGCGCATCCGCGCGGTGGTACCAGTAGGCAATCAACATGAACGAGGTGAGGCTGGTCAGCTCCCAAAACAGCGCCAGCTGAATCAGGTTGCCGGACAACACCACGCCGAGCATGGCGCCCATGAACGCCAGCAAGAACGAGAAGAAACGCGCCACCGGATCGGCTGGATCAAGGTAGTAGCGGGCATACACCACCACCAGCACCGCGATACCTGATACCAGCGTCGAGAACAGCCAGGCCAGGCCGTCCATGCGGAAGATCAGCTCCAGCCCGATCTCCGGCCACCACGACACCACCGCGCGCAGCGGTCCCTCGGCATCGGCCATGGCCGGGTACAAGGAGATATTCAGCGCGAGGCAGCCAAGCGCCACCAAGCCCGCCCACCACGCTTCGAAGTTACGCGCGTTGGTCGGCAGGCAGGCGGCCACCAGACTGCCCAAAAAAGGCAGCAATACGATCAGGATCAACGACATGCGGCACACTCAGTCGGAGCGCTCTCCGGCATTTCAGCCGTCCCGCCCGGCAGCTCGGACCACCGACCACGACAGATTTCAGCGTGTGTACGCTGTCCCTGGAACCCTCTCCAGGGCGCTTCGCCGCACCCATTGGCGGGGCTGGCAGAAGCAGATGCGAATGGAGAACTGACGGTTGCAAAAGCGGGCTCGCAAAACCGGCGCGCCCAAAAAGATCGGGTGAATGTAACGGAAAACCCCGCTCCAGATAAAGAGCCGGGAGAAAAAACAGTTAAAAAACCACAGCTTGCCGACCCCGTTCGCGTTCACCGCAACGCAGTCATGGCAACCGCGCAACGCCGTGCTATAACTCGCGCAACCGATGTTGCAGCCGGCTCTGATGCCGCTGCGCCCACATAAGGACTCCCGCATGAAGCACCTGCTCGCCCCCCTGCTGCTGACCAGCGTCCTCGCAGCGCCAGCTTTCGCCGACGACCGCCTGCCGCACACGCCCCGCGCCGGACTCTGGGAAGCGACGGTGGACATGAGTGTCGATGGCGTGCCGTTCGATCCGCTGGAAGCGCTGCGCGGTGCCCGTGAGCAGCTGCTGCAATACCTGCCTCCGGAACAGCAAGCTGCCCTGTCCGCCGCACTTGGCGAGCAGGGCCAAGCGCCGCGCGTGTGTCTGACCAAGGACAACGTTGCCAACGCCAACACGGTGGAATACTGGCTGGAAGAATTCGAATCGGAAATGGACGGCTGCACCTTCACCTCCGCCGGGCGCAACGGCGCCACGCTCAAGGTCACCGGTCAGTGTGATGGCCAGAGCGGCTTTAAAGGCCAGCTCGACGGGACCCTGAACATGCCCGACGACCGCTCGGTGAACACCGTGCTGCAAGGCAAGGGCGAAGTGCGTTTGGAAGCGCTGGGCATGCCGGGCGCCTCCAGCGGTCTGCGTCAGTACCGCATCGCGGTGAATTCTCGCTTCGTGCAGCAGGACTGTGCCGGCGTGCCGGCGCTCAACTGATCCTGCTGGACTGCCCGCCGACCGGCGGGCAGTCGCTCATTCCTCGGCGCGTCCGCGCCAACGCCGTACCCAGAACAGTTCTTGGCGCCGTACCGCCTTGCGGAAGAACTCGTCCTCACCGCTGAGCGGCCACTGTCGCCCGGTGAGCCGTCTCTGAATGGCCCGCCGCAGCCGGATCTTGGCTGACAGCGGTGTTTGCAGATCGTGCTGCATGCGCAGCGCCATTGCCTTGTCGCACTGCGCCGCCGCCGACAGCCCCGGACTCCAAAGCGGGTCCGCCGGCAGGGGCTCCAGCGCTGGCGGCAGCGGTACGCTGGCACCGGCCGGGCCCATTGGCCAGCGGTCATTGTCATGCAGGTGGTTGGCATACAGCAGCCATTGCTGCGGCTGCCATGCGGTGTTGGCCAGCGCCTCTTCCAACGCACGCGTGGTGAAGATGTGATCCGGATGTGGGTCTAGCTCCGGGTGGGGCGTCACCACGGTATGCGGGCGCTCACGCTCAATCAGTGCCGCCAAATCCGCCACCAAGTTGCGCCAGGTGGGAGCGCCATCTTGGTCGCCGGGGAGCGCCGCCGGATTGTGCCGGCGCACGCTGCGGATATCGCACTCACCGGACTCACGCGAGCCCTGCGGCTGGTCCGGAGCAGCGGCCATCGCCGGCAGCTGCAGGCAGTAATAACCCAGCTGCCAGCAGCGCGCCGCCGGCACCCCACCCCACAGTGGGATGGCGAGGCTGTCCCAGCTGCGCAGTCGGCCTTTTAAGATCGCGGCCTGTGCTGGTGACAGCCCGAGGCGCTGAAAATCACCGGCCTCGATTTCGCCTTGGGTCAAGGTCACCAGCGTGGCCGCCGCCGCGCGCTGGTACAGCCCAAACGCGGCCAGCTCGGCGTCATCAGCATGCGGGGCAAGAATCATCAGCGGTTGCTGGCTGCAATCTGCTTCGGCAAAACCGATCAGCTCGAACGGCCCTTGCAGGCGCAGGTGTCGACCGCGCAACGCCAAGCCGTCACCGCGCAGCGCCGGCAAATGGGCGGACAGGTTGAGGTAGCGGCGCCCGGCGGCACCGCGCTCGAACGCCTGTACATCATCGCTGCCGACCAGCACCGCCGGCTCCCGCAACCGCCCCAGACCACGGCCGGTGACAGTCACGGCCAAGAACAGGGTGTTGATGTCGTCTGGCAGCGCGCCGGTGAGCCGCAAGCGACCGTGCTCCAATACCGCGTCCGCACGCCAGGCCGAGGCCGGAAAGTCATAGCGGTAATCGCTGTCCGGTGCATAGAACAGGTGATCCGCCAACCACGCTTCATGGGCCACCCACAGCAGCAGCAAGCCCAGCACCGCCCACCAGGGCCCGGCACTGAGACCCACCGCCACCAACACAAGTAGTGCGCTGTACAGTAGTAGCCGCTTGCGGCGACGGTGTCGGGCCAGCAGCGCCTGCTTGCGCGACACTACCATCGGCCCACCTCATAGGCCGGCACCCGGTGGCACCAGCGCTCTTTGTATTCTTGGTCGAAGCGGCCGAAGGAATAGCGCAGCGCTTTGCCCTGACTGCGGGCATAGTCCCACTCGGCCTGGGTATTGAGGAAACTGAGTACGCTGCCGGGGCTGAAGTCCTTCTGCTCCGGATCCACGCCGCCGTTGATGTATTCCACGCTGACCCACTGCGGCGATTCCACCCGGTACAGAATCTGAATCGCCACCGGCGCGCCATCGCGGAACATCACTGAGCCCACCATCCACTCACGCAGCAGCGTGAACACCTGCTCCAAATGCGGCGCACCGGCGGCAGCGAACCCCCAGCGGCGCTGGAACAAATCGCGGTAAATTTCCGCCAATTGCGCCGGCGATAGCTCCTGCACCGGCGTCAGCACGCCGCCGGACTCTTCCAGCAAGCGCCATTCGCGGCGCTGGTTGTAGCGGAACTTACGGCTGTATTCCTCTGGCTCACGGGCCAGCGCCAGATCGTCCGCTTGCGGACGTGCGTCAGTGAGGGCTTCGATGCGCGGCGCACCGAGGAACTGGCCGCGGTGGCGCAATGCCACGCGTGTCTCGGCGGCCATCGGCAGAATGATTTCGGCATTACCGAGGTCGAACAAATCGCGCTTATTCCAGCGCTTGAGCAGCTTGCGCGACAACGCCAAGTGGCGACCCCAGACCGCCACCGCACCGGTGGGCGCAGCGGCCGGCCCGCACGCCAAGTAGCGCACCGGCGCTTTCGCCAGCGCGGACAGACGCGCGACGAACTCCGGATGCGTGGCCACACTGCCGCCGTATTGGTTCCACAGCTGTTCATAGGTGGCAGCATCCACCGCATGCCAGCCGTGTTCGCGGTAGGCACTCAGCAAGGTCAGCATGTTCGGATTCCGTACAGGGCCCGATCTGGGCCGGGGATCAAAGTGCGGCCACTGTAGCAAAGTGGCGCAACGCCGGGAAAGGCGCGCAAAAGACTGCGGACGCCGAGGCGTCCGCAGGGTCAGGTCAGAGGCCGTCGAAGAAGCGTTTAACGCCTTCGAACCAGCTACTGTTGCGAGGGTTGTGACGCTTGCCACCCTTGGTGAGCGAGTCTTGGAACTGACGCAACAGGTCTTTCTGCTCGCCGGTCAAGCTCACCGGCGTTTCCACCACCACCCGACACAGCAGGTCGCCGGGGCCACCGCCGCGTACCGAGGTGACGCCTTTGCCGCGCAGGCGGAACATTTTCCCAGTCTGAGTTTCCGCCGGCACTTTCAGCTTCACACGACCATTCAGGGTCGGCACTTCCAACTCGCCGCCCAATGTGGCGTCGACAAACGACACCGGCACTTCGCAGTACAGGTCATTGCCATCGCGGGTGAAGATATCGTGGTCACGCACCGAAATCTGCACGTACAGATCGCCGGACGGCGCACCGTGGGCACCGGCTTCGCCCTCACCCGCCAAGCGGATGCGGTCACCGGTATCGACACCGGCCGGGATCTTCACGGACAGCGTTTTGGTGGTCTGCACGCGGCCTTGGCCGTGGCAGCCGCCACAGGGATTCTTGATGGTCTGGCCACTGCCATGGCAGGTCGGGCACGCCTGCTGCACGGTGAAGAACCCTTGCTGCATGCGCACTTGGCCGACGCCGCCACAGGTCTGACAGGTCACCGGCGCTTCGCCGTTGCGGGCGCCGCTGCCGTTGCACTGTTCACAGCTGGTCCAGGTCGGCACGCGAATTTTTTCTTCGGTGCCGCGGACGGCCTGCTCCAGCGTCAGTTCCAGCGTGTAGCGCAGGTCCGCGCCACGAGCGGGGCCACGCCGACGGCCGCCACCGCCGCCACCAAAAATGTCGCCAAAAATATCGCCAAAGATGTCGCCGAACCCGGCGCCACCGGCACCGCCACCACCGCCAAAGCCGCCCTGGGCGTTGACGCCGTCGTGCCCAAAGCGGTCGTAGGCCGCGCGCTTGTCGTCATCGGACAGCACTTCGTAGGCCTCTTTGACCTCTTTGAATTGCTCTTCAGCGTCGGCGTTGCCCTGGTTGCGGTCAGGGTGATATTTCATGGCCAACCGACGGTAGGCTTTTTTGATGTCCTGGGCGTCGGCGTCTTTGGCCACGCCGAGCACTTCATAGTAGTCCCGTTTTGACATGGTTCTGGCCTTCCACTAAGCACCCGGAGGTCAACCCGAATGCACTTTACCGGCACGGGAGCCAGGCTCCCCGATCGTCGCGCCCGTCACGCAGGACGCCGGGCAAAGCCCGGCGTCCTTGGCGTGGGTGCAACCACGACGACTTATTTCTTGTCGTCTTTCACTTCTTCGAACTCGGCATCGACCACGTCATCCTGGCCGGCGTTGCCGCCTTCCGGTTCCGCGCCCGGCTGCTGCTGAGCTGCTTCAGCGTAAAGGCGCTGAGCCAGGCTGCCAGAGGCATCGGACAGCGCTTTGGTGGCGCTTTCGATGGCGTCTTTGTCGCTGCCCTTGAGCACCGCTTCCAAACCTTCGATGGCTTGGTTAATGGCGCCCTTCTCCTCGTCGGTGGCCTTGTCGCCGGCCTCTTCGAGGGTCTTGCGGGTCGCGTGGATCAGATGGTCGCCTTGGTTGCGGGCCTGTACCAGCTCTTCGAATTTCTTGTCTTCGTCGGCGTGGGTTTCGGCATCGCGCACCATTTGCTCGACTTCTTCGTCGCTCAGACCAGAAGAAGCCTTGATCTGGATCGACTGTTCCTTACCGGTGGCCTTGTCCTTCGCGCTCACCTGCAAAATACCGTTGGCGTCGATATCAAAAGTCACTTCAATCTGCGGCACGCCGCGTGCGGCAGCGGGGATGCCTTCCAGGTTGAACTGGCCCAGCGACTTGTTCTGAGCCGCTTGTTTGCGCTCGCCCTGCAGCACATGAACGGTCACAGCAGACTGATTGTCATCGGCGGTGGAGAACACCTGCGATGCCTTAGTCGGGATGGTGGTGTTCTTCTCGATGATCGACGTCATCACACCGCCCATGGTTTCGATACCCAGCGTCAGCGGGGTCACATCCAGCAACAGCACGTCGGTGACGTCACCAGACAGCACCGCACCCTGAATCGCCGCGCCCATTGCCACCGCTTCGTCCGGGTTCACGTCCTTGCGCGGCTCTTTGCCGAAGAACTCTGCCACCTGCTTCTGCACCATCGGCATGCGGGTCTGGCCACCGACCAGAATCACGTCGGTGATGTCGGCCGGTTTCAGGCCAGCATCCGCCAACGCGGTGCGGCACGGCTCCAATGAGCGCGCCACCAGACCTTCCACCAGCGACTCCAGCTTGGCGCGGGTCACTTTCACCACCAAGTGCTTGGGACCGGTGGCATCGGCGGTGATGTAAGGCAGGTTCACTTCGGTGTGCTCGCCGGAAGACAGTTCAATCTTGGCTTTTTCGGCCGCTTCCTTCAGGCGCTGCATCGCCAGCGGATCGCCGCTCAGGGTGATGCCGGTGTCTTTCTTGAACTCATCAGCGAGGAAGTTGATCAGCGCCAAGTCGAAGTCCTCACCACCGAGGAAGGTGTCGCCGTTGGTGGCCAACACTTCGAACTGGTGCTCGCCGTCGATTTCCGCGATTTCAATGATCGACACGTCGAAGGTACCGCCACCGAGGTCATACACCGCGATGGTGCGCTCGCCGCCTTTCTTGTCCAGGCCGTAGGCCAGGGCCGCCGCGGTCGGCTCGTTGATGATGCGTTTGACATCAAGACCGGCAATGCGGCCAGCGTCTTTGGTGGCCTGACGCTGGGCGTCGTTGAAGTAGGCCGGCACCGTGACCACCGCCTCGGTCACTTTCTCACCGAGGTAATCTTCGGCGGTTTTCTTCATTTTCATCAGCACCTGCGCAGAGATCTGCGGCGGTGCCAGCTTGTCGCCCTTCACCTCCACCCAGGCGTCGCCGTTGTCGGCTTGGGTGATTTTGTAGGGCACCATGCCGATGTCTTTCTGCACCACGTCGTCGGTGAAGCGACGGCCAATCAGACGCTTCACCGCGAACAAGGTATTGGTCGGGTTGGTCACGGCCTGACGTTTGGCCGCCTGGCCGACCAGGGTTTCTTCATCGGTATAAGCGATGATCGACGGCGTGGTGCGACCGCCTTCGCTGTTCTCGATGACTTTGACTTTATCGCCTTCCAGCACCGCCACGCAGGAGTTGGTGGTACCGAGGTCAATGCCGATGATCTTAGCCATGTCTATTTCTCTCCTTACACGCCGTGGCGATCCCCGAAGGCAATCTGGCACAGCTGAATGGTGTACAACGCAATTAGAATGTCACTGGCACGCTATATGGTGGTCGGCGCGGCGCTTTCAAGGGCCGCCGGCGCTCATTCGCCCTTCGCCACCACCACCCGCGCCGGACGGATCAGGCGACCGCTGAGGCTGTAGCCCTTCTCCAGCACTTCAACCACCGCGTTGGCGGCTTTGCCGGGCACCGGCACCATCGCCATCGCTTCGTGCTGCTCCGGATTGAACTGTTCGCCCTGCGGGTCGATCTGCACGATTTGGAAGCGTCCAAATACGTCGAGCAGCTGCTTGAGCGTCAGCTCGGTGCCTTCACGGGCCACTGACAGCGCCTCATTGTCAGCGTCCAGCGCCGACAGGCCACGCTCCAGCGTGTCGGCAACTGAAATCAGCTCACCGGCGAATTTCTCCAGCGCGAACTTGTGGGCGTTGGCCACATCACGCTCCACCCGCCGGCGCATGTTCTGGATTTCCGCCTGCGCACGCACATCGGCTTCGGCCAGCGCCTTGCGCACCTGGGCCAGCTCGGCTTCCAGTGCGGCGCGCTCGCCGTCGTGGCCGTCAGTGGCGGCGGTGGGCTCTGCGGCGGTATCGGCGCCGTCGTTCAGCGGCACATCGACGTCTGCCGCCGGTGCTTTTTCCTGTTCACTCATGACCTACTCCACACTGCGGGCGGACAGCACGGGCCCGCCCCATCCAGACAAAGGTGGCAACGATATAGGGTTCGTTCGCGCGGATTCAAGAGACGCTGGGTCGATGACGCGCCGGATCAGAGCTTGCCAAGGGTGGCAGAGAGGATGCGGGCGGTGATGTCGACGGTGGGAATCACGCGCTCGTAATCCATGCGCGTGGGCCCAACCACCGCCAGCACGCCGACGGTCATGGCATTGACCTGGTACGGTGCCGCGACCATCGACACCTCATCAAACGCCTGATGCCCAGCTTCGCTACCAATGAAAATCTGCACACCATCAGCACGCTTACTGCGCTCCAACAGGTGCAGGATGTCGCGCTTGTGGGTAAATGCCTCGAACAAATCGCGCATGCGATCGAGGTTGTCGGCCTGCGCCAGCCCCAGCAGGTTGGCTTCGCCGGATACCACATAGTCGCCTTCGGCTTCATCGCCGGTGAGTGCCTTGGCAGCCACGTCCACGGCGGTTTGCATCAGGGCATCCATCTGCGCCTTGTCTGCGCGCAGGGTGCTCAACAAGCCATCGCAGATCTGGTCCAAATTGCAGCCGCCGTAGGTGCGGTTGATGTAATTGGAGGCTTGCTTGAGCTCGGTATCGGAATAATCGCGGTCGGTGTGGATCACCCGGTTTTGCACTTCGGCACGGTTCACCACCAGCACCACCAACACCCGGCGGTCAGACAGCGGCAGAAACTCCACCTGCCGGAGGGTCGCCACGTCGCGGCGCGGCACCACCACCAGCCCGGCCATGCGGGTCAGCTCAGCCAGCGCGCGCGAAGCACGCTGCACCAACTCTTTCGGTGACTGGTCGAGCGGGATCAGCTGCTCAAGCTCATGGCGTAGCGCTTGCGTATGGGACGCTACCGAGGGCGCAGCACGCAACAGCGCGTCCACGTACAGGCGGTAGCCGAGATCGGTCGGCACGCGCCCGGCGGAGGTGTGCGGACTGGCCAACACGCCTAGGTCTTCCAGCTCCGCCATCACATTGCGAATGGTGGCCGGACTCGCTTTGAGGGCACCGGACTCGGCCAGCGCCCGCGATGCCACCGGCTGGCCATCGCGAATATGGCGCTCCACCAGCGCCATCAACAGGCGCTGCTTGCGCTCGGTCAACTCAACCATCAACGACACAATTCCACGTTTATCCAGAGCATTGCCGTCAGTAACGGCAGCGGGCCCCCACCGGACGGCGGGGGCTTACCAAGGCTCGGCGGTTTCCTTATCATGCACAACACTGGCTTTATGGCCAGTAAACCGCATCGCCTGATGCCGCGCATTCTACCGCAGAGAGACACCATGCTCACTCACCTCAGCGTGCACAACATTGCCACCGTGGAGCAGCTGGAGCTGGAACCAGCCGCAGGACTGACCGTGATCACCGGCGAAACTGGCGCCGGCAAATCAGTGTTGATGGACGCGCTGAGCCTCGCGCTGGGAGAGCGGGCCGACAGCACCGTGATCCGCGCCGGGGCCGAACGGGCACAGGTGCAGGCGACATTCGATGTGCGCCAGTTGCCGGCGGTGCGCGCGTGGCTGGAAGAACGCGAACTGGACCAGGGCGACGAGGTGCAACTGCGGCGCACCCTGCGCCCGGACGGGCGCTCACGGGCCTGGATCAATGGCAGCACCATGCCGCTCAACGACATCCGCGAGCTGGGCGATCTGCTAATCAACATCCACAGTCAGCACGAGCACCAGGCGTTGCTGCGCCGCGATGCGCAGCGGGCGTTGCTGGACAGTTTCGCCGGCGCCGACAACGCGGCCGACCGGACCCGCAGCCAGTGGCAGCAATGGCAACAAGCCCGCCAAGCACTGACCAGTGCCCGCGACCAGTCCCGCGAGCAGCACGACCGCATCGAGCTAGTGCGCTTTCAACTGGAAGAATTGGACGCGCTGGCACTGGCGGAAGGCGAATTGGCCGAGCTGGAAGCCGAACACAAACGATTGGGCCACGCCGAATCTCTGATCCGGCTTTGTCAGCAATCACTGGCGTTGCTGTACGAGCAGGATGAACACACCATCAACGATCACCTCAGCCAGGCCTTAGGCTGGCTTGGCGATGCCGCCGAGGACGATCCATCGTTGAATGACGTCGTCGCCAGCGTCGAGTCCGCACGGCTGCAGGTGGAGGCCGCCGCAGACGACCTGCGCCATTATTTGGATCGCCTTGACGTGGACCCCGAGCGATTGGCTGCCACTGAAGAGCGGCTGTCCAACGTTTACGCCCTGGCCCGCAAGCACCGCGTGCGCCCGGAGGAGTTGCCGGAGCGGCACCGCTCGCTGCAGGACGAAGCCCACACGCTGACCCACTTCGACGATCATCTGGCACAACTGGAAGCCAGCGAGGCGGCGGCGGAAAAGCGCTATCAAGACAGCGCCCGCAAACTCAGCACCCAGCGCCGCAAGCAAGCACCGGCCATGGGCCGAGGCATCGAGCGCTACCTGCACGACCTCGGCATCAAGGGCGCACGCTTTGAAGTGAGCCTGACTGCCACCGAACCGCAAGCGGACGGGCTGGAGCAAGTGGAATTCCAGTTCAGTGCCAACCCTGGCCAGCCACTGCGCCCACTGGCGAAAGTCGCCTCCGGTGGCGAGCTGTCGCGGGTCAGCTTGGCAATCCAAGTAATGTGCGCCAAGGTGCTCACGGTACCGAGCTTAGTGTTCGACGAAGTGGATGTGGGCGTGGGAGGCGGTGTGGCGGAGATTGTCGGTCGACTGCTACGCGAGCTCGGACAGCACGCCCAAGTGCTGTGCATCACCCACCAGCCGCAGGTGGCCGCGCTCGGCCATCGCCATTGGCACGTGATCAAACAGCAGAGCCGCACCAGCACTCAAACCCAGATCCAATCTCTCGATACTGAGCAGCGGGTACAGGAGCTGGCGCGTATGGTGGGCGGGCTGGAACTCACCCCCTCCACCCTCGCCCATGCAGAAGAGATGCTAGCCAAGTCCCAAGCTCAGCCCTGATCTCAGGCATAAAAAAACCGCACTCCAAGGTGCGGTTTTTTTATCGGCCGGTGCTTACTTGGGCTTGCGCTTGGGGCGTACGTACAACACCAGCGAGTGCTCAACGATCTCGTAACCGTGCTCTTCGGCAATGATGTGCTGGCGGGACTCGATCACCGGATCGAGGAACTCGATCACGCGCCCGGTATCCAGACATACCATGTGGTCGTGGTGGCCTTCATCGGCCAGTTCGAACACTGCCGAGCCGCCTTCAAAGTTGTGCCGTAGCACAATACCTGCTTGCTCAAACTGGGTCAGAACCCGGTAGACAGTGGCCAAGCCCACGTCTTCGCCGGCATCCATCAACGCCTTATAAATGTCTTCGGCACTCATGTGCCGTTCGGCGGCGTTCTCCAGCTGCTGCAGAATCTTTACCCTTGGCAGGGTCACTTTGAGGCCGGCTCGGCGCAAGTCCTGATGACTGTCCAACGTCGTATCTCCATGGCTGGGGCTGCGGGAACCGGGAACCTTGTGTCCCGAGGGCAAGTCTGTATTATCGCCCGAAGTCACGCGAAAACCAAAAATGATGCAAAGACCTTACAGATTTTCCACCATTGTCCTCTGCTCGCTGCTCGGCGTGACACTGCTCGCGAGCGGCTGCAGCAGCCTGCGCTTCCCGGGCGTTTACCGAATCGACATCCCGCAAGGGAACTTCGTCACCGAGGACATGCTATCTCAGCTTGAGCCCGGTATGAGCGCCGAACAAGTGCGTTATGTACTCGGCCAACCGACCCTGTTGGACCCGTTCACGCCTAACGCCTGGTACTACCCGATGGTGTATCAACCCGGCAAAGGCAAGAAAGTGTCGCAACGCATCGTGGTCCATTTCAGCAACGGCGTGTACGCCTCCCACGAAGGCGAAGTCATCGACGACTTCCGCAGCAAGGTGCGCGGTCAGCAGGACCGAGAGCTTGACCGGCGCTTGCGCGAACAGCAGCGCAACACCACCCAGGCCGATGACGAGCCGGATCAACGCAAGCCTATCGTACCGCCGGCCCAGTCCCCGGACGGGCCTGGCCAGCAGCCCGGCGTGCAGACACGCTGAGCGTTGACTTCGGGCACCATCAGAAAAGCCGGCTAACGCCGGCTTTTTTATGCCTGTTGGTGACGCCTTTGGCGCGGATCGATATGCGGTAGCCGACCAACTCCACCCGCTCCCCCGCCGCAGCACAGGGCGGGCTGGGTCCGCACCAACCGCGCATTGAAGATGCCAATCGAAAGCTGCGCGGAATAGCTAATGGGATCACTCGCCGCCTGCCCCCACACCTGCACCACAATCCTGCACCGTGCTGCCGGCCGACAGTGAGAAACGCACCGCCGGCAGCTCATCAAACCTCACCGAGAGCACGGGGCATCAGCACCCATCACTCGGACTCGGGCAACAGCTCGCCGACACTGTCCACCGCCGGCACATCCGGCGGCGGCAGCTCCTCACCCTCCGGCTGCTCCAGAGCCGGCTGCTCGATGGCCGGCGCCAGTTCCGGTTCGGGCGCTGCCACCGGCTCACCCGCCAGCGCTTTCCACAGTGAAAACACCACCAGCAACACCAACGCCAACGGCGAGAAGATGCGCACCATGGCGCGCCACACCATGTAAATACCGAAGCTCTTCATGTTCAGCTCTTTGCGGGCGTGGGTTTCTTTCAGCACCCAACCGGCAAAGATGGCGATCAAGAAGCCACCCAGCGGCAGCATGATGTTGACCGACACGAAGTCGAGCAGCTCGAAGAAGTTCATCCCGAACAGGGTGTACCCGCTGCCAAGATTGAACGAGAACACCGTTCCCAGCCCCACTACCCAGGCCGCCGCTCCCACCATCAACGATGCTTTGGGACGGCTGATGCCTTTTTCAGTCAACCAAGCAACCGGTGGCTCGGCGATGGAAATCGACGATGTCCACGCGGCGCACAGCACCAACACAAAAAATGCGGTGCCTACCCACATACCACCGAGTACATCAGACAACGCCACCGGCAGCGTGACGAACAACAACCCTGGCCCCTCTCCCGGCGCCAGCCCATGGGCGAACACCACCGGGAAAATCACCAAGCCCGCCACCAGTGCCACCACCGTATCCAGCACTCCCACCAACAGCACGGTGCTGCCGATGGAGACCGGCGTACGCTTGCCGGTGCGCGGGTTGATGGTTTCGCGCGGCATATAAGCGCCGTATGCCATGATGGCGCCGAGCCCGATGCTGAGCGTGAAGAACGAGTGCCCCACCGCGGCAATGACCGAGCTTCCGGAGATCTTGCTGAAATCGAAGCTGAACAAGAACCGCACTGCTTCACCGAAGCCCGGGCTGGTCATGGCATAACCGAACAGAACAATCAGCAGTACGAACAGAATCGGCATCAGCACCCGCGCACTGCGCTCAATGCCTTTGTGGATACCGCGTCCCACCACCCACAGCGTCATCACCATGAACAAGGTATGACCGGCCAGCACCATCCACGGGTTGCCAAGCAGATCGGACAACGCCTGCTGCGCCTCGACGGTGGTGGCGCCCTGCAAGGAGCCGGACGCCATCTTGGCAATGTAGAACAGCACCCAGCCGCCAATCACGGTATAAAACGTCAGCAACAGGAAGCCCGACAAGGCGCCCAGACCACCCACCCAGGCCCAACGACTGCTGACACCACTGTCGCGCGCGAGCTTGCGCATCGAGCTGATCGGGCTCATGCCACCACGTCGGCCAAGCATCACTTCGGCGGTCATGATCGGCAGACCGACCATGATGATGCACAGCAGGTAGACCGCTACGAAGGCACCGCCGCCGTTGGCCCCGGCCATATAAGGGAATTTCCAGATATTGCCGAGCCCCACTGCCGAGCCGGTCGCGGCCAAAATGAACGCGGAGCGAGTGGTCCAGGCTACGCGGGCCGGCGCCTTGCTGTCTGCCATGGTGATCTATCCCGTTGTAAGACGAAGCCGGCATTGTCCCCCAGATGATCTGACGTGCTCAAGTTGACACCTTGCCCTATAATCGCCCGCCTATGAGCACATCCAAGCAAGGCGGTCGTACCGCCGACATCGCAGTCAACCGCAAGGCGCGCCACGAATACTTCCTCGAAGAACGTTTCGAGGCGGGCCTGGTGCTGGAAGGCTGGGAAGTGAAATCGCTGCGCGGCGGCAAGTGCAACCTTTCCGAGGCCTATGTCACGTTGAAGGGGGGAGAGGCGTGGCTGTTCGGCTGCCGCATCGAACCGCTCGGCAGTGCCAGCACTCACGTGCAGGCTGACCCACTGCGGCTGCGCAAGCTGTTGCTCAACCAGCGTGAGTTGGGCCGCATCTTCGGCAGCGTACAGAAACAGGGCATGACTTGCGTGCCGCTGAGCCTCTATTGGAGCAATGGCCGCGCTAAGCTCGAAATCGCGCTTGCCAAGGGCAAGCAGAACTTCGACAAGCGCGCCACCGAGAAGGACCGCGACTGGAACCGCCAGAAGCAGCGGTTGATGCGCAAACGGTCCTGATCCCCGGTCATCGCCCATGAAAAACGGGCCCTTACCTTGCGGTAAGGGCCCGTTTTTCATTGTTGGGGGTGGGGCCGGCGGGGCCGGCACCCATTAGATCAGCTTTTCGTGGTCGCTACCGACTGCACGCGGATCCTTGCGGACCACCCAGTACAGCATCAGCCAGGCGCGCAGCACTGCCGGCAGGAAGAACACACCGAACAGCACCATCGGCATGCGGGCATCGCCACTTGCGGCCTGCACCAGCGCTAAGCCACCCAGGTAGGCAGCCACAGTCACCAGCAGACCCAGAGCCCGGTACAACAGCGGCATGCGGGCAATCGGAGCCAGGGCACGATCCAACGTTGCGGTCATAGATTGCGTGGTTTTCATCTCTCTATCCTCATGTTGCGCCCGACACCGAAGGGTGGGGGTCGCGGTGGTTGGCGCCTCCGTGCTCAACCTGGTGACCTTGGTGAAGAGGGTCCAGTGTTACTTCGCGAGCGAATGCGTGCGCCTGTGTTACGAAAGGTATCATCCACTAAAACGATGCCATTGGAAGCTGTCACCGTCACATTGTCAGACAAGAGCTAGAACAGTTTACGAAGACGACCCTGATTTAACCTTTTCCCACGGCCTGCCGGTTTGGTGTACACTCGGTCGACTGCGGGGCCGACCAGGTTTCGACATTGGTTTTGAACTCTGTGGTGCATGCCGAGAAGGTCACGATTCTCGTAAATCCTTTGTGACAACCTAAAGTAATCGCAAACGACGATTCTTACGCACTGGCAGCCTAATACCCTGCCTACGATCAAGCGACCCAGCCTGTGGGGAAGCGCGATCGGCTAAGCTACACAGGCTCGCGATGCGGTGCGTCCCGCACCAACTCGCTAAAACTTCAGGGACTCGGCTTCTGCATCCTGCCCCTCGGGCCGCAGCGGCTTAAATCAATAGAGAAGGCTAAGCATGTAGATCTGCAGGCGGATGGCTGATGGACGCGGGTTCGATTCCCGCCGGCTCCACCAAACGCACAAAGCGCAAGATGCTGATTTGCAAGGGTTTCCTTGGTCGGCACTTGCGCTTTTTTATTGCCGTGTCGAAGAAGTGTCGATGCATTGCCAAAAAATTCAGAGCAAAACCGCTCACAGCTCCGAATCAAGGGATGGGGCCGCCCATCCCCGTCATCATCACCAGTCGCTTACGGACAGTGAGGCACGCAGCCTTGGCTGCAAGGGGCGCTGCGCTTCTGCCCTTGCAGCCAAGGCTGCGCACCTCCCTTTGCCCGCGCGACCGGCGACGATGACGGGGATGGGCTTAAACGAACATGCAGGTAGCCTCAAACAACCCTCAGTTGGGATGGCATGCTTGAACATGCCCTCGCCCAGCCACTGAGCCATGAGCTTCGTCTGAGCTCGTCTTGATAAAAAATGGCAGGCCGCTCCTTCCGAACCTTGCCTTGACCATCGGCCGGCTTCTCCCATAGCAGCAAGTCAGGATGCTTTCTCCTGAACTCACTCAGATCATTCCCGCACTTTTGGAATGCCAAGCCGGCTGCACGTGCTGCAGACTTCAACGGACTGGACATCCCTAGGTATCGCTGCGTGGCCTGAGCTCTCGTGAACCCGAACGCCATTCCAAACTTAATTGCCAACTTGTCCTGCTTGATCATGCCCGCCTCGCGCAACGTTCATGTATATATGTTCGGTCACATCTTACGCGCCCCAGCATATATATGCATATATATGTGCAAGACATTGATAGCGTTCGAATTTATATCAAATAATCTGTTTTTTATTTTCTTCTTGTAAGACGTGTTACAGGGACGTCTTTCTGGCTAGATTCCGCCGAGGTTCCCACCACCGCGCACAGCCAGCTGGGCCCGCTGCGCGGCATGCCTCGTGCCTCGGCACCGCCATCCCAGCGCGCCCAGCTGGCGCGTGTCGACGAAGTGTCGAACAGAAGCGTGCCTAGCAAGATCTAAGGAGGCGCAATGAAACGTGAATCCCGCATTATTCCAATAACTGACGGCTCACCAGGCTTAAACAGAGGCGTCTTAAGGGGTTCGATTCCCGCCGGCTCCACCAATACTAAAGCCCCAACTGTTATCAGTTGGGGCTTTTTCTTGTCTATTTGCGCCAGTTCCCGCGTGTTGTTGGGTGTTCCTGCGGAAGCCTGCGGACTTCGCCAGCCGCCCGAATTGGCCGTTCCGGGCCACATTCCACTCTCTCCTGGCCATTCCTCGCTCGGGTTCTCCCCCGTTAGCACGGACACTTTCAAGTAAGCTCATATCGAGCAGAAGGAGTGTTCATGTCCAAGCGCAAGAAATACAGTCCCGAATTCAAACGGGAAGCCGTTGATCTGGCTCGCCGTTCAGAGGCCAGTTGCCGCCAAATTGCCCAAGAGATCGGAGTGGCTCCGAGCCTGCTAAGTCGCTGGGTTCGGGAAGCACAGCCGGGACTGGAGACAGCCTTTCCTGGAACAGGAATCCCGCGGGATGAGGAGCTCGCCCGCCTCAAGCGCGAGCTGGCCCGAGTCACCAAGGAACGTGATTTTTTAAAAGACGCGGCAGCGTACTTTGCCAAGGGGGCATCGAGCGGTACACGGTGATCCAGCGCTGCCGCAACGAGTACCCGGTATGATTGATGTGCCGTTGCCTGAAGGTTTCTGCCAGTGGCTATTACGCTTGGCAGGATCGCGAGCCAAGCCCCCGCGCTCAAGACAACGCGCGCCTGGTGAAGCGCATTCGGGAGATTCACGAAGACAGTCGTGGCGTGATTGGAGCGCCGCGCATGCACGAGGATCTTCGTGACGAGGGCGAAACAGTCAGGCTGAACCGCGTCGCTCGCCTGATGGCGGCGGAGCGAATTCAAGGCTGGCCACGCCGGAAACGGCGCGGCTTTGGCCGGGCAAGCAGCGACTGTCCAGCCGGTGTTAAAAACCTGCTGGAGCGTGATTTTTCCGCACAGGAACCGGAGCGCAAGTGGGTTACGGACATCACGGAAATTGCCACCCAGGAAGGCAAACTCTTCCTGTGCGTGGTGCTCGACTTGTACAACAAGCTGCTGGTGGGTTGGTCGATGCATCACCGCCAGGATCGGCAGATGGTGATCCGAGCGGTGGAAATGGCGATCTGGCAACGACAGAGCAGCGGGTCGGTGATCCTGCATTCGGATCGCGGGAGCCAATTCACAAGTGCTGACTACCAACGCTTTCTGAGTCGAAACACGCTGATCTGCAGCATGAGCGCCGTCGGCCATTGCGGCGACAACGCGGCCTGTGAAGGCTTCTTCGGTCAGCTGAAAAGGGAGCGCGTTGCCCATCAGTCATATCGAACCCGTGACGAAGCCCGGGCGGACTTGTTCGACTACATCGAGCGGTTTCATAATCCTCGAATACGTCGTAGAGCCGCCCGACAAAATTTGAAGTTCACAGACCTTTTAAAACCGTCCGTGGAAATGGGGTAGAACCCCCGCATGGAGTGTGGGCGAACGATTGAGCGGAAATAAGGGCTGGCATGGATCAAAAAACACACAATCAAAATACGGGTTCGTACACCGCCAACCTCCTTGGCAACATCCGAAGCCACTTGGCCGGGCTGCAGGGCTACGACGTGATGGCGCTGGAGCTCATCCAAAATGCGGATGACGCGAAAGCCGAGGAGGTCGTATTTGACATCACGGACAACGGCTTGCTTGTGCGCAACAGCGGCCAGTTCACCTATTGCGGAGATCTGAACAAGCCGTGCGCTTTTCTCTCCGAGGGCAACTACAAGTGCGACTACCACCGGATCACGGATGTCGGCAGCGGCGGTAAGTTGTCGCGCGGCGAGAATATCGGTCGCTTTGGTATCGGCTTCGTGTCCACCTATCAGGTGACGGACCATCCCGAGATCCGTTCTTCCGGCATCAAGCTGGCGCTTTACCCCGAGCGGGGGCAATGGTTCATCGAGGCATTCGAAGAGCCAGATAGAACGTCTTTCTTTCTGCCCTGGGCGAGCGATCCCAACACTGAGGCACGGCTCGCGCTTGGAATCTCCCACGTCAGCCCCACCCACATCGATCAGCTAGCCGAGGATTTTCAGACCGTTCTTCGTAAGAGCCTGCTGTTTCTTCGCCACGTTCGGAAAGCTGAGATACGCCGAAATGGCCAACTCCTACTGGCCTGCGATCTGGACAGAAGCGAAGGCTCAGATCTCATAGTCAGTTTCAGGCCCAGCGGTGACGTTGAGCAATGGCACATTCTTCGCGCCGACGCAGCGGAGGCGGCCCAGCGCCTCTACGCGACGCACCCTCGGCTGGAGACGCTTCATCGAAGCACCAACATCAGCATTGGACTGCGAATTGATCCGGAACCGCTGACTGAGGGACTGCTCTACGCGTTCTTGCCGACCGAACAGTCCACCGGGCTTCCCCTGCACCTCAACGCGGACTTTTTCCCCGAGTCTGATCGCAAAGCGGTGATCTTCGCCGGACATCAGCATGAGCAGGCGTGGAATGAGATGCTAATCGACGCCGCCGCCACCGAGCTGGCCAGGGACCCCGAAGGCCTGCTGAAAATGCTCGCTCCCGTCCAGTTGTGGCAGATCCTCGGTCGAGCATACGACCTCTCCTCCAAGCCGGCGGGATACCCCGCTTGCTTCAAGCGGTTCTGGGAACGCCTGAAAGTCACCGCAACACAAGCACAGATTGCGGAGGCACAGGACGGCAGCCTTCAGCAACCCGGTGGCGTGTTTATTCCTCGCACTAACCTGAATGAACATCAGGCGAAGGCATTGCTTGACGTGGGCGGCAGACTCGTTGCCGAGGAACTTCGACCATTTCAAACGGCGATGAACCAGTTGGGCGCGCCGATTCTGACGCTTGAACGGCTCGTTGTGCTGATGGAATCAGCAATGGCAAAACAGGTGGCGGGAGCAACGGAAGTCGACCAGGAAAGACTGGAACATTTTCACCGCCCTCTCTGGAGCATCATCAACGACCTTCTTCCAGATGCGGGGACGAGCAACCCCAGCACGAATCCAGCGGTGCAACGACTGTTGGCGTTGCCCTTTGTCGTCACCGAGGATCTTTTCGCGGTAACAATCAATCAGTCCTACACGGCGCCTGCCGGGCTGGACGCAGGCCGTATTGCGGCATTGCTGCCGAGACTCGCGATTGCCTCCAGCCTGCTCGCAGGATTTCCGAAAATCACCCGACTGATAAAGCAGCTCCATCTCGGCGCAGTGGTTTCTCACGTCAGCGAGATATGCAAATCCGAACCGGTCGAGGATGTCATCGCTGTTGCACCGAAGGAGCTGCGCGATCTCTACTCGCTGTTTGCTGATTTGGATCACCAAAGCGCCGTCGAGAAGACGATTTATCAGCAACTGCGCGGCCTTCCCATATGGCAATCAAGCCGCGGCCTCGTCAAAGCCACCCAAGCGCTTCTGCCGGGTAACTTCTCAGATCCCACCGGCCAGGCCGACTTGCTGGACGTCTCTGTCCTCACGGAATCGGCCAGAAATTTCCTGACGAGCAAACTGGGCGTGCAGACGCAAACGATCGAGGCGTTTGTACAGACTGTGTTGCCGACGTTTTTTGATAACGACGGCCCGCTGGATGCAAGCAAGTACACACGACTGATTAGCGAGCTCGCCAATCACCCGACGCTGGTGAACGACGATGACATCCGTCGGTTGCTGGGATCGCTTCCGATCGTGCCTACGCAGGATGGAGGCTGGTCGCGCCCGGTCAACACGTACCGCCGCGCTGAAGACCTTGTGAAGGTTCTCGGAGACGCGCTTCACCTTTGGCTGGATGCCAGCCGCATTCCGAATACGCGATCAGTACATACGTTCATCGACAGCCTGGGCATCCGACGAACACCGATTGCCAGGCACCTTGTCGATCGGATGTTGTTCATCGCCGAGAAATACCTTCCAAGCGAAGATGCGAAGCGCGCAAGTAGCGAGGCCTTTTACGTCCTCTGCGACAACTACGAAGAATGGAAAGAGAAAAAGGCCTTTCAGGATGCCCTGGATGACCTTCAAGAGGCGGCGTGTTTCCCTGCCGATGGGGACACGGAAGAGTGGCACACAGCCGACTCTCTGTACGCACCTTACCGTGCCGACGCATTCCGCTCTCAGGCCAATATTCTGGATTTCAGAAACACGGTACGCCTGAAAACAGAGCTGCTGGAAGAACTGGGTATTTCCATCAACCCGGAAACTCGGCTGGTAATCGACCATTTGCAGCATTGCATCGCATCGGGCGTGCAGCCCCATGTCTCGACGTATCAGGTGTTGAACGAGCGCGCACAACGATCAGATCCACTCATTGCGACTCTCGCTGGCTCGCGATGCATTTATGTCGAAAGCCAGAAGACATTCGTCCGTCCCAACCAGCTGTACTGGGTGCCACAGCAACTTGGACGCTACGCGTACACCATTCCGGGAAACTACGAGTCGTTTAAGCCGCTTTTTGATGCAATTGGAGTGAAGAATGCGCCGGAAGGTCGGGATTTCGTCGACATTCTGCTCGATATCGTTGGCGAATACTTCGAGCAGTCCAAGCCACTGACAGGTCCAGACCGCGCGGTCTATGACGTCTGCCTGACCAGCGTTGCTACCGCCCATGAAAATGAGGAGCTGACACCATCGGACCTGCAGCGTCTGCAGGAGGCTCCAGCCATCTTGAACCTACAGGGCCAGCTCACTCATCCGGACGAAGTCTTGCTCCAGGATAGCGAGTGGCATGCCGGATTCTTTGGCGGGGAACTCGACCAAGCCTTGTGCAAGCCCGTTCCTGAACTTTGGCCATTCGTGGAAGAAGTCGGTGTCAGACGGTTGAGTGAGAGTGCGCAGGTTGCCCTTGAATTCGTCGATGGCCCGCAGGCCGACGAAACCCAGCTCGCCGAAAACTTGATGGGCAGGATGGACATCCTCGCCCGTTTGCTTCATGACAAACCAACAACTGTCAGGAAGAAAATTCGTGGCGCTCTTTCGACGTTGACGGCCGTCAGCCACGACATTGTCCGCATCCAGGCGTCTGTCCATGTTGGAGGGGATCAGGCATTCGCACCTCCAACGCCGGCACAGGCGTTCTACGACATTGAGAACGGGCGCTTGATTCTCGCCCGCCCAGTGGGCGATCGGAGTTGGGCGCACGTCCTCAATGCGTTGTTCCACCAACTGATGCCAGAGGAATCAGGCAGCGAAATTTCAAAGCTGACGTTAAGCGTTCGTCCCCTCATGGGGATGTCGGTAGAAGAAGCACATCGCGAATTGAGTGATGCTGGTATTCCCTACCTAGATGCAGAGCCTGGGAACGGGACCACGGAGGACCTGACGTCGCCGGACCTCGATGAGATGGGCGGCACAGCGGAGCCAGACAACCACGAGGAAACCGGGGCACCATCTACCTCCGTCGACGATTCTGGCGAACAGACCGACGGCGCTCCTGGCACCCCCCATGGAAAGCGGCAACGCGATACGTCAGAGCCCTCAACGGGAGGAGAGGCAACAGAGCAACCTGGGCGTGAGGGGGAATCTGGCGGCCCACGCCGTGGTGTTACTGGACGCGATGGCTCGGAAACTGGCGGCGGCAGCAGCAACAAGGGCTCCGGCGCAGGCGAGCGACGCGCGAAGAAACCCCGCCCTAAGCACAAGGAACAATGGGACCGACGCCTGCTTTCCTATGTTCGGCAAAGGCAAGAGGAGTCTTCGGACGCTGGCGATCAGGACGAGCCCTCCGAGCACAAATTGGCTGTCGAGGTTGTGGCTCGCGAGGCGGTATGCGCCTATGAAAAGGAGCGCGGTCGCGTGCCGGAACAGATGGCGCAAACCCACCCTGGATACGACATCATCAGCCGCAACCCCGTTACTGGCGAAGACCGGTTTATCGAAGTGAAGGGCGTCAATGGAGAGTGGAACCAAACCGGTGTCGGTCTATCACGGCTCCAGTTCAGCAATGCTCAAGACTACGGAGACCGCTACTGGTTGTATGTCGTCGAATTCGTTTCTGACCCCGAGCACATTCGCGTGCATCCCATTCGCAGCCCGGCAAGCCAAGTTACTGCCTTCATGTTCGACAGCAACTGGCGGGACGCGGTAACAGAAGAGCGAGCAGCCCCTTCCGCACTATTCATCCCCGGCGCACGGATAGAGCATCAGGACATGGGGTGTGGAGAAATTCGAGATGTGGTCACTCGTGGCAACACCAAGCTGCTTACGATCCTGTTTGATGGTAAGTCGCAGGCGACCCCCCATGTGACTTTGAACTTGCACCGCATGCGTATTCTGGAAGATCCCGATGACGACAATGATTCCTGAGCTTTCTGAAGCGCAGCTCAATGAGCTGCCATCACAGGCCGAGGCGAAGGTATATCGGGCTCTGAGGGACAAACTTCCGCAGGATTACGTCGTCTTTTTTCAGGTCGGGTGGATACTGCGACGAGAGGAAGAGCAAGCGAAGGATGGGGAAACCGACTTCCTGGTTTGCCATCCCGACCACGGCTATCTCTGCATTGAAGTAAAAGGCGGCGGCGTCGGATTTGATGCGAGCACCGGTGATTGGTTTTCTGTAGACCGCCATCAGCAGAAGCACCCCATCAACAACCCGATTAGCCAGGCGCTAAAGGCCAAGTACTCGATTCGCTCAAAGTTGAACGAGCACCCACGTTGGCGGGACCTTGGTCTCGGGAATGTGCTTCGAGGCCACACAGTCTTCTTTCCCGACGTGGGTGACACCAATGTACTGAGTCGACCGGACATGCCCGGAGCCTTGATTGGCTCCGCCAAGTCTCTTCAAGACCCGAAGTCGTGGATCGATGGGGCCTTTGCCTACTGGGGCAACGACACAGGAAGCTTCACCCCGATAGGTCGCCGTGGAATCGACGTAGTCCGCGAAGTATTTGCGAGATCCTTTGTGGTCGCTCCGCTGGTCGCGTCGCGGCTTGCCGATCAGGAGGCACGCAGACTGGTGCTCACGAAAGACCAGATGCGAGTTCTTGACTTCCTGCGCTCACATCGAAGAGCCGCAGTCAGCGGTGGTGCGGGTACAGGCAAGACCGTTTTGGCGCTTGAAAAGGCCCGCCGCCTCGCCTCAGAGGGTTTCAAGACATTGCTCACTTGCTACAACAGGCAGTTGGCCGATCACTTGTCGAGCACGTGCGCTGGTACGAGCAACCTGGACGTAATGAGTTTCCATCAGCTTTGCTATCGACAGGTCGAAAAAGCCAATCACGTCTCGGGCCGGGATCTTGTTGCAGAGGCGAAGGTGACGTACCCCGGCAAGGATCTCTACGACGTACAGCTGCCCAACGCATTTGCGTATTCTCTGGAGGTCCTTCCTGATCGTTATGACGCGATCATTTGTGACGAGGGCCAGGATTTCCGTGAAGAGTTCTGGGTCCCGCTTGAGCTCCTGCTGTCGGACTACGAAAGCGCCCCGCTATACGTCTTCTACGATGACAACCAGAATATTTACGCACGCGCTGGCACCTTCCCTATACGCGAAGAGCCGTTCACGCTGACAAACAACTGCAGGAACACCGCGCCGATTCATGTGGCTGCGTACAAGCACTACAAGGGGGTGCCGGTCAGCCCTCCTGATATCGAAGGGGACGAAGTGCAGTTCGAAGCGTCGCCCGGGCGTGATGCCCAGGCGTCAAAGATCAATGCCCGGATCGTTGACCTCGTCGCTCGCCAGGGAGTTTCTGCAGGAGATATCACTGTATTGATTGCCGACGCGTTGCGTAAAGCCGATTACTACGCGGCCTTAAGGCGACTGCCCCTACCGAAGCCCGCGACCTGGTTGGAGGAAGGCATTCGCGCCAACAACACCGTCCTGATCGACACGATTCAGCGCTTCAAAGGACTCGAATCTCCGATTGTGATTCTTTGGGGTCTGGACACCATCGATTTGACGCGTAGCGAGGAACTGCTCTACGTCGGCATGAGCAGGGCGAAATCGCTCCTGATCGTTGTCGGGACAGCCGCTACTTGCGCGGCCTTTGAGGGTGCGACTGCTTAAATTGCGGACGCGGGTTCAATTCCGCAAACGGGAATCGAACTGGCGTCCTGTCTGATGCGCTCGGTTGGTGACCCGGCCGGGGCAGAACTGTTAGGATTGACGGCAGATGGGGCTGGATTCCGCACCTTTCCGCAGGAGTTCGCAGCGGTCGTAAGGCGCTGAGTTACATAGGTTTGGCGCAGGGTTCCACCCCACCACCAAACACACAAAGCGCAAGATGCTGATTCGCAAGGGTTTCCTTGGTCGGCACTTGCGCTTTTTTATTGTCGTGTCGAAGAAGTGTCGAGATCGGCCAGCGGCGACAGCCTCACGGCCTCTTGCAAGTGCTCCGGCGCCAGGTGCGCATAGCGCATCGTCATGGTGATGCTGGAGTGCCCCAGTATCCGCTGCAGTACCAGGATGTTTCCCCCCTTCATCACAAAGTGGCTGGCAAACGTATGCCGCAAGGCGTGGCTTGCTTGCCCTGCTGGTAGCTCGATGCCGGTACGGTCTAACGCTCTACGGAATGCGGTCAAGCTGGACGACATGCTGCCGCAACCAACTGAACCCGCCCACGAGGCGGGTTTTGCATTTCTGGAGAACACAAATGACCGAACCCGAACAACAAGCGCCCGCAGCGCTCGTGGAGAACATGCTCTTGCTGCGCCGCGAGGACTTTGACGAACTGCTGGACCGCGCCGCTGAACGCGGTGCCGAGCGCGTTCTGTCCCATCTCGGCCTCGAAAACGGCCACGCCGCGAAAGACATCCGCGAGCTGCGCGACCTGCTGGAAGCCTGGCGTGATGCGCGTCGCACGGCGTGGCAGACCACCGTCAAAGTCATCACCACCGGCATCCTGGCCGCGCTGCTGGTGGGGGCCGCTATCAAGTTGAAGCTGATGGGAGGTGCGCCATGACGGCCACCCGCAAGATCTGCCTGCTCGACGACTGGCGAAAGATCGCGCGCCGCGCCTGGAGCATCCGACTGTCTATCGTCGCCGCCATCTTCACGGCGGCGGAAGTAGTGGTGCCGCTGTTCGGCGACGTGCTGCCGCGTGGCGTGTTCGTGCTGTTGGCCTTCAGCGCCAGCATCGGCGCGGCCATCGCCCGCTTGGTCGCGCAGCCGGAGATGCACCGATGATCCGGCCGCTGCAGCGCTGGTCGGCATCGTGCTTCACGAGGGCTACACCGACCGCGCAGTGATTCCGGTCAAGGGCGATGTGCCGACCATCGGGTTCGGTACCACCACCGGAGTGAAGCTGGGCGACACCACCACGCCGCCGAAGGCGCTGGCCCGGGCACTCACCGATGTGCAGCAGTTTGAGGGTGCATTGAAGCAATGCGTCACCGTGCCGCTGGCCCAGAACGAGTACGACGCGCTGGTGAGTTTCTCCTACAACGTCGGCAGCCGCGCGTTCTGCCAATCCACGCTGGTCAGGAAACTCAACGCCGAGGACTAGGCCGGGGCCTGCGCCGAACTGCTGCGCTGGCGCTTCTTCCAGGGTAAGGACTGCGCGCTGCCCACCAATGCGCAGCTGTGCGGCGGGTTGGCCACGCGGCGGCAGGCCGAGTACCGCCAATGCCTCGGGGAAACGCCATGAACCTGATTCCGTGGCCTTACCGCTGGCTGGCCATCGCTGCTCTGGCTGTTGCGCTGATTGGCTTCGGCTGGATCAAGGGCGCGG
Organism: Alcanivorax sp. REN37; assembly: GCF_041102775.1. NCBI lineage: Bacteria > Pseudomonadati > Pseudomonadota > Gammaproteobacteria > Oceanospirillales > Alcanivoracaceae > Isoalcanivorax > Isoalcanivorax beigongshangi. The sequence goes on along the minus strand of NZ_JBGCUO010000001.1, from coordinate 388,225 downwards.
GCCACGTGCAAGCGCAGCGGGACGCTGCCGCCGCCGGTGAACTGCCCGAGACCGCCCGAGATGCTGATGCGGCCGCCGCAGGCGTTGCGCTCTCTGCCGTCGCCGGAACTATCGCGGCCAACTACCAAGCCTGCAACGAAAGCGCCGAGCAACTGAGGGCGTTGCAGGCGTGGGTCAATGAGATGACAACGAGCATCAAGTAGCGACTGGGCGCTGGAGGTCTGCAAACGTCAACGCGGGGCCTGCGAGTGAACCAACGCGACTGGATTGGTGCAGGGCAGGAACTGCGGCGCTGGGTCTATGGCGGCGGGAAGGTGCTGCCTCGGGGGCTGGTGGCACGGCGAGAAGCTGAAATTGCGCTGGTGTCGACATAAATAGTGGACGAGCTCCGCCCGGGACAGAGCTGCACCTCAGCAGTCAATCACATCAAACCGAAGCCAATCATGCCAAATCCGATCTATTCGGATTTACTGCGAGCATAATCCGTGCAATCATTGCGAAGCTGCCCTTATTCCGACTTTTGATGGAAACCCCTGCCATGTCAGATCGCTGGTTGTCGGTCGAAGAGATCGCCGAGTACCTCGGCGTGAGCAAGGACACCGTTTATGCCTGGATCAGTAAACGGAACATGCCTGCTCACCGAATCGGTCGACTTTGGAAGTTCAAGTCTGAGGAAGTCGATGAGTGGGTGCGCTCTGGTGGAGCAGCAGAAAACGAAGGTCGAGGCAAAGAATGAATGACTTGCTATCGACGGGTTTCGATCGCCTCATCCTGCGGTCGAAACGAAAAGAGGATTGTTGAAATGACGAAAATTTCTTGTGTTGATTTGTTTTGTGGAGCTGGCGGGCTGACGCATGGCTTCGTGCTCGAAGGCGTGCCAGTCGTTGCGGGCATCGACATGGACCCTGCCTGCCGTTTTCCTTATGAGGCTAACAACAGCGCCAAATTTGTAGAGCGCGATATCAGCAAAGTCACCACCGATGAGTTGGATCAGCTTTTCGGCGATGCTGATTTGAAGATCCTTGCAGGGTGTGCTCCTTGTCAGCCTTTTTCCACCTATGCGCAACGCTATGAGCTGGATGGCAAGGATGGCAAATGGGGGCTTTTGTACGAGTTCGCTCGTTTGGCAAAGGGCACTCGACCAGATGTCATCACGATGGAGAACGTCCCAACCGTTGCCAAGCACGAGGTGTTTCACGACTTCGTCGACACGCTCAAGCGACTTGATTACAACGTCTGGTTCGATGTCGTCGACAGCTCGCAATACGGCGTGCCACAAACTCGCCGCCGCATGGTTCTGCTGGCATCAAGGCATGGCGACATCAGGATGATCGAACCTACTATCGATAAGCCAAAAACCGTGAGGCAGGCGATTGGTCGCCTGCGCGCACTGAGCGCAGGTGAAGCAGCACCGAGAGACAAGCTGCACGTTTCATCTACCTTGTCAGAAAAGAATCTCAAACGCATCAAGGTATCGAAGCCTGGCGGCACGTGGCGCGACTGGCCGGAGCATCTCGTCGCTGACTGCCATCGCGCAGAAAGCGGCAGGACCTACCCCGGCGTCTATGGCCGCATGGAGTGGGACAAGCCTGCCCCCACCATGACGACGCAGTGCTATGGGTTCGGCAATGGCCGGTTTGGGCATCCTGAACAAGATCGCGCGATCACCTTGAGGGAAGCGGCAATTATTCAGAGCTTCCCGCGTGACTACGCGTTCATTCCCGATGACGGTGAGGTGAGCTTCAAAGTACTGGGGCGCCTGATCGGCAATGCCGTTCCTGTGGACCTTGGTCGCGCGATCGCACGCAGCATCAACTCCCATCTTGCCGAGATTGCGCCACAACCATGACCCGATAAATGACGCCCCGGCTATTTGCTGGGGCGCATAGAACCCACAGAACAGGAAAACGGTAGACCGCATGGAAATTTCGAACGCACAGAATAGCCAGGCCTACCGGGCCCGCCCAGAGCCTGGGCAGTTAGTCGAGGTCAGGCGGCGCCAGTGGGTCGTTGCCGAAGTCGCCTCATCCAAGCTGACATCAACCTCTGCGCAACAGAATGCGGTGACCCTCTCATCCATCGACGAGGATGGTCTAGGTGAGGAGATTGAGGTCATCTGGGAGATTGAGCCCGGCGCGCAAATCATTGAGCGCGCAGGTCTGCCGTCAATTACTGGCCAAGATGACTCCAACACCCTCGAAGCGTTTCTTGATGCAGTTCGCTGGGGTGCCGCCACCAATGCCGACCGAGGCTTTCTGCAAGCGCCGTTCCGCAGCGGTGTCAGCATTGAGAACTTCCAGCTCGACCCACTGGTGCGAGCCATCGATATGGCGCGCGTCAATCTGCTCATCGCTGACGACGTCGGCTTGGGCAAGACCATTGAGGCGGGTCTCGTCATCCAGGAGATGCTGCTGCGGCATCGTGTCCGCACCGTTCTGATCATCTGCCCGGCATCGCTGCAAGAGAAGTGGCGCGTCGAAATGCTGGAAAAGTTTGGCCTTGATTTCCGGGTTGTCGACACAGCTTACATCAAGCAGTTGCGCCGAGATCGCGGTATCCATGCCAACCCATGGACGTCGCATCCACGCCTGATTGCATCCATGGACTGGGCCAAAAGCGGAGAAGGACTGCGCGCCATGCGCGATGTTCTGCCTGCGCACACCAACTATCCATGCAAATTCGACATGTTGGTTGTCGATGAAGCACACAATATCGCCCCCGCTGCCGGTGTGAACTACGCGCTGGAGAGCCAGCGCACACACTTCATCCGTTCCATCAGCCCGCACTTCCAGCATCGTCTGTTTCTGACGGCAACCCCACACAACGGCTATACCGAATCCTTCACATCGCTGCTGGAGTTGCTGGACGACCAGCGTTTCGCCCGCAATATCCTGCCCGATGAAAAGCAGTTGAGTCAGGTGATGATCCGCCGCCTCAAGAGCGACTTGGTCGATGCAGAAGGCAAGCCGCTCTATGCGCAGCGCAAGCTGCAAGCGTTGCCGGCCTCGTACTCCGCACAAGAACGCGCCATTCACCAGAAGTTGAATGATTACTGCGCGAGCCGCGAGCAAGATGCCGAAAAGGCCGGCAATGCGTTCGGTACATCGTTCGTCAACCAGTTGCTCAAGAAACGGCTCTTTTCTTCTCCCGCCGCTTTCGCATCCACTCTCGAGAAGCACATTGCCAGCCTAGCCAACGGCAGCCAACGCAAAGACAAGGATGCGATGGCTGACCGCATTCTGCGCAAAGCCATCCTGCGGGTCGAAGAAGATTACGCCAACGACCAAGAGGTCGAAAACGCCCAGTCCGAGGCCGTCGAGGAAGCCTCACGTCGGGCACAGCCACTGACAGCAGACCAGCAACAGATGCTGAACGAGCTTCGATCGTGGGCGCAGACGGCCAAGAATCAGGTCGATGCCAAGGCCAAGGCCATCCTCGACTGGCTTGAGGTCAACCTCAAGACCGATGGTCAGTGGAATGATCGTCGGGTCATCTTGTTCACCGAATACCGCACTACGCACCAATGGATGCACGAGATCTTGGCCAGCCACGATTTCGGTGGCGATCGACTGGCCATCCTTCACGGTGGCATGGCGCAGGACGAGCGCGAGAAAGTCAAAGCGGCCTTCCAGACCTCGCCCAAGGATTCAGCGGTGCGCATTCTGCTGGCTACCGATGCCGCGTCCGAAGGTATCGACTTGCAGAATCACTGTAATTGCCTCATCCATCTGGAGATCCCGTACAACCCCAATGTGATGGAGCAGCGCAACGGTCGTATCGACCGGCACGGTCAGCGCCAGAAAGAAGTATTGATATGGCATCCCGTCGATGGCGGCGAACAGGGCAAAGCAACCATCGGTGGTCACGGCGATGACATCATCCGGGCACTGCGCAAGCTCGAATCCATGCGTGCGGACATGGGCAGCGTCAATCCGGTCATTGCGCCGCAGATGTCGGGGCTGATCGAAGGCTCACTCAAAGACCTCGACACCCGTTTGGCTGAAGCCAAGATCGCCAAGGCCAGACGCTTCGTGCGCGCCGAGCGCGAACTGAAAGACCGAGTCGCCAAACTGCACGAACGGCTCCTGACTACGCAGCAGGATTTCCATCTCACGCCAGAACACATCCTCATGGCGGTCAAGACGGGCCTCGAGTTGGCAGGCCGTCCGCCGCTCGAGCCGTTTGCCTTGGCCGACGCCCCAGCGGGCACCGTGTTCAAGATGCCCGCGCTGTCTGGCTCGTGGGCGCGCTGCCTCGAAGGCTTGCGTCACCCCCACACACTGCAAATCCGGCCCATCACATTTGATCACGCCGTCGCCACCGGGCGTGACGACGTGGTGCTGGTTCACCTCAACCACCGACTGGTGCAGATGTGCCTGCGCTTGCTGCGCGCCGAGGTGTGGGCACAAGACGACGTGAAGAAGTTGCATCGCGTCACGGTACGGTCGGTGCCGGACGCACTGATCGATGGCCCCGCCGTAGTCGTCATCTCGAGGCTGGTCGTCACTGGCGGCAACCATCACCGCCTCCACGAAGAGCTGACGGTGGCCGGAGGCTATCTGGGGGACAAATCGTTCCGGCGTGAGGACGGCGTCACCAAAGTCCAGCAATGGCTGGATCAGGCCAAGCCACTGACGGCCGCAGATTCGCTGTTCGATGCCATCCGTGTGCGTTTCGATCGTGCGCAGAGCGCCATCCTGCAGTCGATCGATGCCCGGTCGAAAGACCGGCTCAAGTTCCTGACCAACACCCTGCAGTCCCGCAAGCAGCAGGAAGTGGCCGACATCGGCACCGTGCTTGATGAGCTTGAAAAAGCCATTCAGCTCGAGCTGAAAAAAGATCAGCAACCGGCGCAGTTATCGCTCTTCACTGAAGACGAACGAACACAGCTCAGGCGCGACACCGCCGCACTGGAGGCGCGTCTTGCCCGCATTCCAGCCGAGCGCCAGCAAGAGGCCGAGGCCATCGAAACCCGCTACGCAAAACTGAACGACCGCACCTTCCCGGTCGCCGTCATCTTTCTGGTGCCTGCATCTGCCGTTCAGGGAGGTGCCGTATGAGTGCTCCCAGCGTGCATGATGATTGGTTGTCGTTGATCGAGATCTCCGGCCCTTTCCTCGCCGTTCCCGTTCTGAAGGAAGCCTTTCCGCAAGGGCTGGAAGAGCTCGATGGCATCAAGCGCAAACGCCTGCGCCAAGCCTATGAGGAATGGCGCGAAGCGCTGGAATTGGAAGATGCGCAGTTCGCCGACCTGCACGCGGCCTGGATCGACGAAGTGCTGTCGCGTGGTCTCGAACTCGATGAAGACGGAAAAGGCGACGTCCTCAAGCGCGCCGACTGGTGCGCCGCCAACCTCCAAGCCAGCTTGCCCGAACACGGTGTGACGCTGTCGCCTGATTTTGCGGTGATCGATGAACAGCGTGCCAACAAGCCACTGCTGCTGATCCAGACCTATGCGCAGGATGTCGATCTCGATACCACCCTGAAGCAAGATGGCTGGGCCGCCACACCCGCTGATCGCATGGTTCAGTTGTGCCGGTCATTGGGTTGTCGACTCGGACTGGTGACCAACGGCGAGCGCTGGATGCTGGTGGATGCACCAGTGGGTGCCGTCACCACCTTTGCCAGTTGGTATGCCCGCATCTGGAGCCAAGAACCCATCACGCTGCAGGCTTTCGTGCACCTGCTCGGCATTCGTCGCTTCTTTGTCGATGAAGCCGAACAACTGCCTGCACTGTTCGATCGCTCCCTGAAGTTCCAAGACGAAGTCACCGACGCCCTCGGCGAGCAGGTACGCCGTGCTGTCGAAGTCTTGATTCAAACCCTCGACAAAGCCGACCAGGATCGCAATCGAGAGCTCCTGCACGATGTCAAAGAACCCGAGCTGTATGAGGCCGCGCTGACAGTGATGATGCGCTTGGTGTTCCTGCTCTCCGCCGAGGAGCGTGGCCTGCTTCTAATGGGCGACGAACGCTACGAGGCCAACTACGCGCTCTCCACCTTGCGCATGCAATTGCGCAAGGAATCCGAGGAAATCCTCGAGCGCCGCTGGGACGCCTGGTCACGCCTGTTGGCGATCTTCCGCGCCGTGTTCGGCGGCATCGAACACGAGAATCTGCGTCTCCCAGCGCTGGGCGGATCACTGTTCGATCCGGATCGTTTCCCTTTCCTCGAAGGCCGGGCCAAGGGCTCGAACTGGCGTACTGATGCGGCCACACCGCTGCCCATCGACAACCGCACCGTGCTGTTGTTGCTGGAGGCTATCCAGCAATTCCAGGGCCGCACGCTGTCCTACCGCGCACTGGATGTCGAACAGATCGGCTACGTGTACGAGGGTCTGCTCGAGCGCACCGTCAAACGCACCGATGAAGTCACGCTGGAACTGGATGCCACCAAGAGCGCCAAGACGCCGTGGATCAAACTGGCCGAGCTGGATTCGGCACGCTTGGATGGTGCCGCGCGATTGGCTGAGTTACTACAAGAACGCTCCGGCAGTTCCGCCAGCCGAGTGCGCAATAATCTGGCCAAACCCGTCGACGACACCTTGGCCGATCGCCTGCTGACCGCTTGCCAGGGCGACACCAAGCTGCGCGACCGCGTCAAACCCTATGCCCATCTGCTGCGTACCGACCCATGGGGCTATCCGCTGGTCTATCCCGCAGGAGCCTTCATCGTCACCACCGGTTCCGACCGGCGCGAAACCGGCACCCACTACACCCCGAAATCGCTGACAGAAGCCATCGTCGCCGAGACGCTCACGCCGGTGGCCTACGTCGGCCCAGCAGAAGGAACGCCGCGCGAGCAGTGGACGCTGAAATCGCCCTCCGAACTGCTCGACCTCAAGATCTGCGACCCCGCCATGGGTTCGGGTGCCTTTCTCGTTCAAGCCTGTCGTTGGCTGTCGGATCGCCTCGTCGAGGCTTGGTCACAAGTCGAGGCAACGGGCAAAACCGTGAGTGTGGATGGTGAAGTCTTGGACGCAGGAGTGGCCAAAGAACCGCTACCTCGCGACAGCGAAGCTCGCACGGTGATCGCGCGCAGGCTTATCGCCGAACGCTGCCTCTACGGCGTCGATCTGAACCCGCTGGCGGTCGAACTGGCCAAGCTCTCCATCTGGCTGGTGACGCTGGCCAAGGGCCGTCCCTTTGGCTTCCTCGACCACAACCTGCGCTGTGGTGACAGTTTGCTGGGCATTCACCGACTTGCTCAACTCACCGAGCTGAGCATGAAACCTGGAGGCAAGGGGCAGCAGCGATTGTTCGGCCAGAACATTGAGAGTGCCGTGCGCGAGGCCATCGAGCTGCGACAGCAGTTACGCGAGATGCCGATACGCGACATCCGGGATGTGGAAGCCATGGCACAACTGAACACCGATGCGCGCCGCAGGCTTGAAGTGCCGGAAAGTATCGCCGATGCTTTTATCGCGGAGGTGTTCGCATCAAACAGTAGCGGCGCGACTTTGGAAAATGTACTAGCGTCGCTAACCATCAAGGCCGGACAGGTAGTCGACGGAAATTGGGAAGTGCTTGCTGCAATGCATCGGAGATCAGTTGCCTTGCTCACGACCGACCTGCCCAATGACAAGCCTGTACGTTTGCCTTTTCATTGGCCTCTTGAGTTTCCAGAAGTGTTTTCAGGTCCAAGAGTAGGTTTTGATGCCGCCATTGGCAATCCTCCGTTTCTTGGAGGATTGCGCATTACAGAAACAAGTGGTGCTGCTTATGGAGACTATTTGGCTCACGCTTTTAGTGGGAACAACAAGGTAGACCTGTGCGCATTTTTCTTTAAAAGAATATTTTCTTTGCTGTCTCCACTTGCCGCCATGGGATTGTTGGCAACAAACACAATTTCTCAAGGGGTGACACGTAAGCATGGACTTTCTGACTTAATAACTTCTGGTGCGTCAGTTTTTGCGGCGCGCCCAAACTTCCAATGGCCTGGCAATGCTTCGGTATTTGTCGCCATGATTAATATTTTCAACGGACCTTGGGCTGGGCGACGCTTTATAGATGGGCAGCCTGTCGAGTTCATTAACGACTTGCTGGTCGAAAGTAGTGGTTCAGAGGAAGCCCCAAGAAAACTATCTAAGAATGCTGGCTTGTGTTTCCAAGGCTCAAATCCTCTCGGAGAAGGCTTCTTCATAGATGAAGCGCGCGCAAAGCAGTTAATCGCCATTAATGCCAAAAATGCTGATGTTGTTAAGCCTGTCCTCGGCGGAAAGGAACTAAATCAGTTAATTGATCTGGATTTTTCGCGATGGATTATAGATTTTGGGGAAATGAATCTAGATCAAGTGAAAAATTATCGGGCTCCGTATGACCATGTCCTAATTCACGTAAAGCCGGACCGAGAAACCAAGGATGGAGTTAAATATCCTCGGATGGTTTATGAGTGGTGGAAGTTCTGGCACTCAAGAAATGCCTTGTACGATGGAATAAAGAAGAAAAAGTTAAAAAAGATATTAGTGCGAGCTAGGGTGTCCGATTATCATATTATTGAGTATTTGCCATCAAATATTGTTTATACGGAGCAGTTGGCCGTTTTCTTGTTGCAAGACTGGAGTGATTTTTCTGCACTCCAAAGCTCTTTTCATGATGTTTGGGCAAGACGCTATGCATCATCATTAGGGAATGGAATGCGATATATACCGGGGGACTGCTTTGAGACTTTCCCGATGCCAATCCCAACAGAATCGCTGGCAAAAGCAGGTGAGACGTACTGGAACGCGAGGGCGGAACTCTCAAAGAAAAATCGTACTGGACTATACGAGATATACAAACAATTCCACAATCCGGACTGCACGCAGCCTGAAATTGCAAAAATCAGGGCACTTCATCAAGAAATTGACAATCTCTTGCTCAATTCTTATGGTTTTTCCTCCATTGATCTTGAACACGGCTTCCACAATGTCGCGCAGTCTGGTACGGAAAAAATAAGATTCACAATGTCGCCCAAGGCACGTTCATTTGTTATCCAATCATTAATTCAGCTAAATTCAATTGAGGCTGGGGCATTACCTGTATCTGCAAAACAGGAAAGACGCTCTCCTAAGAAAGCGAATAGCGCTAGCATGCTGGGTGAGAAAAGCTTTCAAGCCAGTTTGTTAGATGATCATTCTTCTTCTGAATGCTTGCCCAAAGATGTTGCCAATCAATGGGGGGCAATATCAACTGATCAAATTCTTGCTTGGCTTGAAGCGCACACAGGTTGGTTTACCAAGCAAGCCATCTTGGCTGGATGTGGAGCTGCAACGGATGACTGGGATGCCGCCATTGCTGAGTTATTGCGTGATGAATTCATTGAGACTCACGCCGATGGCAACCGCTGGCGGGCCAAGCCATGAGCTCAGCGAAACAGCAACTCAAAAATATATCGCCGTCGAAGATAGATGCCTCACCAGAAATTCAGGGTTGGCTGTCCCAATTCCCTGAAGTTCAGAGAACCACGGCCAAGTTGCTGTTGAGCCACCTGCAATTCGTTTCACGCGATGTCTATTCAGCATGGTTGCAGCGAGTCGTTTCTGCGTTGCCGAGCGGGAAGACTTACGCGCTTTACTCAGTTCGGAAACTGGACGATGGATCGCCACTATGGAATGACGAGGGCGATATTGTTGCCCGTCCGGGTGATTCGCTGGGCAGTGAAGACTTGGTTTATTCCCTGGTCGCAAATCTAGCGCGAGCCAATCCTGAGACTCTGCTCGACCACTCTTCACTCACTGAACTTCGAGACAAGAAAGTTCATGATTACCTGCTGATTGATGATTCGATCGGTAGCGGCGACCGTGTATCGGGCTTCATCAATGCGATGCTCAGCCACCCAACGTTTCTGAGTTGGTGGAGTTTCGGACTCGTCAGAATCCATGTCGTCAGCTTTGCAAGGCCGCGCGAGGCCGAAGCGAAGATAGTCGCCAAGATAAAAGGCTCCGACCATGGCAAGCGGAGATTCCGGAAGTCATCGAAAGTCGATTTCACCAGCGATATGGTCTACGACACCAATTGGCTGGAAGGACGCTGGGGAGAAAACCACCTGCAGATCATTCAACTTTGTCGCAGCCAGACCAAGATTCCGAAATGGGCACGCCTTGGGTACGGCGAAGTGCTGGCCAACACCGTTTTCTACCACAGCGTACCCAATAACATTCCTGGCGTTTTGTGGTTTTCCAATGACAAATGGCAAGGACTCATGCCAGGGCGCGCGATGCCCGATTGGCTGTTGGCGCTAATTGATCAGACACCTTTGGTTGCGTCGGAGGTGATAACGTCAAAATCTGATGAAGTGGCTCAGTTACTGGCCCTCATCAAACGGGGTGTTCGCAGTTCCAGAAGCATCGCGGCGAGGCTTTGCGTTGACCACAAATACGCTGTCGGACTCCTCGGAAGCGCGAAAGAAATGGGCTTGCTGACGCCGCAGTTGCGCCTTACAACGGCGGGTCTCGATTGCCTGAAACATGCAGATTCCACTCTTGCTCTGCCGGATTGGGATCGCAGCCTGTATATTCCAAGTTCGTGGTGTGCTGGCCGGGCAACCGTTCAGCCGCCAATCAGAGAGGAGCTTGCTTCTCTTGGGTTGGCAGATTCTGTGGAAGTTTCGGCTTTTGCGGATGGGGATGTCGGACAGGCATCTCTGGAAAGATCTGACGCTAAGGCGGCTGCGCCGCCCTTCAGTGTCATGCTCCAATCACCTGCGGTGTCTCGGGAGAACCATGACACTGATGGCCCCTTGGGCTCAAAGGATAGGTGAATGGAAGCCTGGTCAGTACATCACCTTTCTCAAGCTACCACGCCTGTTCTAGGCAAGCCAGCTGCTGATCATTTGAAGGCCTACGCCCAGCGACTGGCTCGGGCAGGTCTGCCTGTGATTTTTACCTTGCGACATCTCGCAAAAATCACTGCGGTTGAGTACAGCGTATTACGAGCAACGGTAGAGCGGCGGCGAGAGTCGGCCAACTACCGCATGTTTGCGGTGAAAAAGAGAAGTGGCGGCAGACGTCACATCCACGCTGTCTCTGGTGATCTGTTCAAGGTTCAGCAGTTCATCAATCTGGAGTTGCTCCAGAAAATGAGGCCACACCCGGCCTCATACGCTTTTCACGCAGACGGTGGTATTCGTAAATGCGCGTCCGTGCATTGCGGGGCTCGCTGGCTTCTTCAATACGATCTGGAAAATTTCTTCCACGCACTTAGCGAATCCGACGCCTATCGGGTTTTCATGAAAGCGGGTTACCGACCGTTGCTTGCATTTGAACTGGCTCGACTATGCACGACAACTAGGCTCCCAGCGCATCTAAAACATCATCTGCGGCCCAAACGCCTTGTGGCGTCAAAGAAGGCATATCAATTCTATGTAGAGCGAACTGGCGCAACGGGCGTACTTCCCCAAGGGGCTCCGACAAGCCCAATGCTGAGCAACCTTGCCGCATTTGATCTTGATGAGAAGTTGACAATCTTCGCGGATCTGCACGGATTTACCTATACGCGATATGCCGACGATTTAACGTTTTCTGCTGGTGGAGAATTACCCGAGCGTATGTCGATTGGCGATATTCATCGCGCCATCGTCGGAACCATTCGCAAATGTGGCTTTCGTGAAAACGCGAAGAAAACGCGGGTGGCAGGGCCGGGATCGAAAAAGGTAGTGCTCGGCTTGCTCGTTGACGGCACTGTTCCAAGACTGTCGAGAGAGACTTACAAACGAATCGACAGGCACTTGCACGCAGCGCAGAAATATGGACTGGTTGCCGTTGCCGAGCACGAAAAATTTGATTCGGCCATAGGCTTCCATAACCACCTCGCAGGTTTGATCGCTTTCGTCAAAGATGTCGATACCGCAAGGTGGCAAGAATTCCACAATCAGTTTTCAAAAATTCCAGCGCCGATGAGCGCAGGGGCATAGGGGGCAAGATGCAGACAGGTACGGTAGTGAAACAACCCAATGCATGGATCGCCATCGATCATGGCATCGCTGCAGACCTCACACTTGCACCTTATACGTTGCGACTGAAAGGTGAGCATTCGCTGTATCAAGCTATCGCGGATGATGATTGGGTCTTGATCCTAAATGCCGCCGGTCACATCACACGAGTCGGGCGGGTGCTGCGACTTCGTTCCGATCTGGAGACCACCACGATCTACTTCGACCGCATGCTGTTTGTCGATCCGGCGGTTTCGATTGGTCTTACTTCGCTCACCCCGCCTTCGTCCGGCAGCGTTGGTCGCATTCAATGGACGGATTTCCTGGAGTCGCTCCCCAAGGCGTTGCACAAGACGATCGCCGAAGTGCCGATCATCGAGGATCAGGCTTACATCCGCGAACTGCTGCAGTTGGCCGTGATGGACGACCTGCTCGGCCCGGCTGGTGGCCCCCGCGAACGCATCGTCGACATGGGTGTGCGGGATCGCTACTTGGTTGGCAAACTGGCCCCGCGTGAGGCCACACAGGGCGGCATTGAGGGGCTGGACGGGCCACTGGCCAATGACGACTTTGAGGTGCCCACGGAGGCCAAGGCTCCCGGACGTCACGAACCGGGGGCGGAGTTTGGAACGGCCACCGGGCGTGTAGAGCCGGAATCGGATTCGGCTGACGAGATCGACGCTGCCAGCAACCAGTCTCTGGTGCCCAGTAGTTTGGGCATGACTTTCTGCGTCGATGGTGACGCTGATCGGATCGAGATCGAAGCGCGTTGGGGCCGGTACGAGCGTGTACCGAATGATGATCATGAACTGCTCAAGTCCAACGGGCAGAAGGCCAAGGTGTGGCAACGCATTCCTTGTGGCGGCAAGATCGTGCTGCCACTGACCGAAGGCGTGATTCCACATCAAGCACCCGACAACGAGTTTCCCGAAGTGCGCGTGCAGGGTTCTATCCGGGCCAAGAATGCCAATGGCGATCGGCTGGTCACCTTGTTCCTGGTGAACGCACAGGAAGAGCCGGACACCAACCGTGATACGGCGTGGGTGTTCCAGCCCGAGCTGATCGTTCGATCGGAGAAGGAAGCCGCCAAGCGTGCCATCTTCCGGCGCAGGCCGGTGCTGGACGCCGACGGCATGGACCCCGAGCGTGAAGCGTTGGAGATGATCTACCGCAACCGCGTCGAATTCGCCGTGGGCCATGGCGTTGCCATCCATGCCGAAACCGCAGACGATGTGACGCTGGCCACTGAGGTGCGCACCACGGTGATGCCGCAGTACGAAGTGCAGGTCACGGAAACACCCGGGCTTGATCCAAGCGATCGTCCAGCGATGCGCCAGATGGTCAGCAGTGGCCTGCTCGATATGCAGCGGCTGGCGACCCTGGAGATCGACCCGCTCGTCGATGCCTTGAGCATGCTGACCAAGGATTACGCCGCGTGGATCGATGAACAGCGTGCCCGCGTCGGTGCCGAAGTGACCGGCTACGACACCCAGTCGCAACAAGCGATGGATCGTTGCCAGGAGATCCACACGCGCCTGCAGCAGGGTATCGACACGCTGAAAGCCGATGAGAAAGCGCTTGCTGCCTTTCGCTTCGCCAACCGTGCGATGGCGACGCAGCGCGTGCGCAGCCAATACGCGCTGGCCATGCGCCGGGGCGAGGATGTCACCATCGACAAGTTCGATGTGTTGAAGAACCGCAGCTGGCGTCCATTCCAGTTGGCGTTTCTGCTGCTCTCGATCCCGTCGTTGGCAGATCCGAGTCATCCAGATCGCGTCCAGCCCGTCGAGGCCTACGCCGATCTGCTGTGGTTCCCCACCGGTGGTGGTAAGACAGAAGCCTATTTGGGTGTGGCGGCCTTTACCATGGCCATTAGGCGCATGCAGGGCAATCTCGGCGGCTACGACAGCTCACGCGGCTTGGCCGTGATCATGCGTTACACACTGCGCTTGCTGACGCTGCAGCAATTCCAGCGCGCCACGGCATTGATTTGCGCCATGGAAGTGTTGCGGCGTGAAGCGCTGGACAAGGGAGACAAATCCCTCGGCACGGAACCCTTCACCATCGGCCTCTGGGTTGGCAACAAGGTGACACCGGGCACGACCGAGGACAGCCACCGCGCCATCGAGGATGTACGTAACCCCGGCAAATACAACGCCGGAGCGGCATCGCCCGCGCAGCTCACCAGTTGCCCTTGGTGTGGCTCGGAAGTGGCCCCTGGGCGCGACGTCGAGGTCGACAAAGGCACTGGCCGTACCTTCGTCTACTGTGGTGACAAGAAAGGCCGCTGCGATTTTTCCAAGGGCAAATCCAGCAAGCAGCCACACCCGGGGATTCCGGTACTGGTCGTGGACGAAGAGATCTACCACCGCCCACCCACGATGATGATCGCCACCGTGGACAAGTTCGCCATGATGGCGTGGCGTGGTCAGGTGCGCACACTGTTTGGTCGCGTGGGCCAGGAATGCGAGCGCCACGGCTTGCTTTGGCAAGGTGCCGATTGCAATGGCAATCACCAAGCGGGCAAGGGCTTCCCTTCATCCAAGGTGAAGGTCATCAACCCGATCCGCCCGCCTGACCTGATCATTCAGGACGAGTTCCACCTGATCAGTGGGCCGCTGGGCACCATGGTGGGCTTGTATGAGACCGCCGTGGATGAATTGTGCGGCTGGACACTTGATGGCAAGACGGTCAAACCGAAGATCATTGCCTCCACGGCGACGGTGCGCAAAGCCAAGGAGCAAGTGAACAACGTCTTCATGCGTCGAGTTTCGGTGTTCCCGCCGCATGGACTGGACGTGGAAGACAACTTCTTCTCGGTGCAGAGACCGATCGAAGAAAAACCGGGACGGCGTTACCTCGGCGTGTGCTCCCCCGGTAGTTCTCGCCCCGCAATGCTGATCCGCGTCTACACCGCGTTCCTGACGGCGGCGCAAGAACTGTTCGATCACTTTGGCGAACCTGCTGACCCGTACATGACCATGGTCGGCTACTTCAACTCCCTGCGTGAATTGGGCGGGATGAAGCGGCTGGCAGAGGACGATGTGCAGACACGTTCCTATCGCGTGCAGATGAGCATGGTGGAGCGGCCTGCGCTGGCACAACGCAGCATTAGCAACATTCGCGAGCTGACGTCGCGGGTATCGAGCCAGGACATCCCCAAGTACCTCGATAACCTGGAGGTCAAGTTCAAGTCCGAGTTCGACGCCGCAGTCGGCAAGTACGTGACCAAGTGGCAAGAGGGCGACACGCGCGCCATCGATGTGGTGCTGGCCACCAACATGCTTTCAGTGGGTGTCGACGTAAACCGGCTCGGACTGATGGCTGTGAACGGGCAACCCAAGGGAACCGCCGAATACATTCAGGCCACCAGCCGTGTCGGGCGCTCCTTCCCCGGCTTGGTCTGCACGGTGCTGACGTGGGCCCGGCCACGCGACCTATCGCATTACGAAACCTTCGAGCACTACCACGCCACGTTCTACAAGCATGTCGAGGCGCAATCGGTAACGCCATTCTCGCCACGCGCGATGGATCGTGGCCTGACGGGCTCGTTGTTGAGCCTGATGCGTCTGGAGAACGACGAATTCAGCCCGAACGAAGGTGCTGGCCAATTGAGCATGTCCAATCAGGCCGAAATCGTCGATGCCATCAAGGTCTTGGCGACACGCGCAGGCAATGTCGCGGAAGATAACTCGCGCAAGCAGTTGGCTGAGACTGAGCTGAAAGAGCGCGCCGACGAATGGGCGAAAGAAGTCAGCAAGGGTGGACGGATCTTGGCCTACGAGAAGCGCGGCCCCGAAAAAGACAAGACCGTGGCATTGATCAAGTCGCCTGGACTTCAAGCCTGGGACAACTGGACCGTACCGATGTCGATGCGAGAGGTCGAGCCCGGCGTGCGTCTGATCATGAACACGAGCCATATCACGGACGATCACGATTGGAAGCCTCGTCCCGCAACGAAGGATGAGGATTGAACATGATCATCAACAACAAAACTCCAGTCGGCGAAGTACGCCCAAGCCAATTGCTGTGGACTTATGGCCCCGGTGCGCTGATCGACCTGCCCAGCCTTTCCGTAGTGACACTCGGTATCGACCGCTGGGAAAAGGATCGCTGCCAACCGATTCAAGAGGCACGGCTGCTTGCTGCCGTTCGGAAGGTTCTGGGAACGCAGGTCGAGAATCTGCGGATGCCGCCTTTCCAGAAAAGCGAACTCGTTGATGTCTGGTCTGCCGAGGCCAATATCGGCGTTCCCGTCCGGCCATTCCCGCGCTGGATGCGCTGCGTGAAGTGCGGTCTGCTGTCCCCCTTTGATGCCGGTCTGTTCGAGATCAAGGAGAACCGCTTCAGGCCGGAGCGAACCCGCTTCGTTCACAAAGGCTGCCGTGGTTCCAAAGGCGACCAACCGGCCAAGGATGCGGATGCCGTCCCCGCGCGTTTTCTGCTGGCCTGTCGCGATGGTCACCTCGACGACTTCCCTTGGCACTACTTCGTCCACGGCGGCAACAGTTCTTGCAAAGGCACACTGCGCTTCTTCGAGAGTGGTGCATCGCTGCAAACCGAAAACCTGTGGGTGAAGTGTGATGCCTGTGGGGCGTCCAGAAGCATGGCGCACGCCTTTGGAAAAGCCGGAAAAGAGAATCTGCCCGGTTGCCGAGGGCGTCACCCGCATCTCGATCACTTCGATCACGAATGTGATGAAGAGGCTCGCGCCGTTCTGCTGGGTGCCACGAACAGCTGGTTCCCCATCACGCTCTCGGCGCTCGCGATTCCTCAGACCAACGACCCGCTCAGTCAGCTGATCCAGGATGGCTGGGAGTTTTTCGAAGATCTCGACTCCGAAGCCGAAGTGTCGGTGACGGTGAAGACCTTGAAGAAGACTGGTGCGCTGCCAGGAATAGACAAATATGCGGCGGCCTCGATCTGGTCGGCCATCGAGGCACATCGCTCCGGAGGCGGGCAGGATGTCGTAGGTGAGGCCGACATCAAAGGGCCCGAGTGGGATGTGCTGACGGAGGCCAACCCGCCCACGGACTACCCGCACTTCATGAGTAAGAAGGTCGGCACGCCACAGGGCCTCGGAGGCCATATCAGTCGAGTCTTGCTCCTCGAACGTTTGCGCGAGGTGAATGCGTTGCTGGGCTTCACCCGGGTCGAAGCCCCCGAAGAGTCTGGCGACCCCAATGAGCGTCCGCAGATGGCCAGCCTGTCACGCAGCAAGCCGGATTGGGTGCCAGCCAACCAGGTTCATGGTGAAGGAATCTTCATCCAGTTCGATGAGGCTGCGCTCGTCAAGTGGGAGGCTCTGGATGGTGTGAAGAATGTCGACCAGATGCTCCGTGGTGGTCATAAGGGGTGGCGCAATTCGCGTCATCTCGACCCGAACGAAGGCTACCCCGGCATTCGTTATGCGATGCTGCACACGCTGTCTCATCTACTGATTCGGGAGTTGGCGCTGGAATGCGGATACAACGCCGCGAGCATTCGTGAGCGCATCTATGCCGATACGTCGGGCGACAGCCCGCAGGCAGGCATCCTCATCTACACAGCAGCAGCCGATTCGGACGGCACGCTGGGCGGCCTCGTCGATCTTGGCAAGCCAGAAAATCTTGGCCGCTTGCTGGAGCAAGCGTTGAATCGCTCGAAGATCTGTTCCTCTGATCCTCTCTGTTCGGAACATGATCCAGAAAAGGATCGATCACTGCATGGTGCCGCCTGCCATGCGTGCAGTTTGGTAGCGGAGACCTCTTGTGAGCGAGGCAACCGCTATCTGGATCGATCGCTGCTCGTACCAACACTCGAACGCGCCGACGCTGCTTTCTTCAAGGGTTTCTGACATGGATGAACTCTTGGATGCCATTGCAGCATTGGTTTCTCTGGTTTCGCCTGAAAAGGTACAGGCCGTTGCCGCCCGCGTTCGTCGAACCGAAGCCAGCAAAGCTGCGTCGACGTTGCCGAGCGTGGTGGGAACCCCGGTGGCCAGTACCGTGGTCGAGCAACTTGCAGCCGCGTGGCAAAACACCGAGGTCGGCTCAGACGAACTGGCATCGATGCTTATCGCTGCCAGCCATGTCTACACCAAAGCCGCTTCGGAGCAATCCACCGAACTCGTGTGGACTGGCCCGACGACGCCTTTCGTGTCAGCGCGTCGAACAGAGCAGGCACTTCTGCAGGTCATCAATTCCGCTGAACAGTCGTTGTTCATTACCAGCTTCGTGGCCTACGACGTGTCCACCATCGTAAAGGCGCTGAACGCGGCAAATGATCGCGGTGTGGCCATATCAATGCTGCTTGAGTTGTCCCAAGAGCACGGCGGCAGCATTACCTTCGACGCGATAGGCAAAATGAGGACGCTGGTTCCGGCCGCCAATCTCTATGCCTGGCGCGACAAGGCCGATCCGTTTTCCGATGGACGCGTTCACGCCAAAGTCGCTGTCGCAGACGGCAGGATGTGTTTCATCACCAGCGCGAACCTGACCGGGCACGCCATGGAGAAGAACATGGAGGCCGGTGTGCTGATCTCTGGCGGGCGCATTGCAAAGCTGCTTGATGAACACCTGTGCTCACTCGTCGACACGAAAATTGTGTCCCCGGTTTGATGATGATCGCCAAGGCATCTCAAGCTCCCGGATGGATCAGTAGTAGCAAGATCATCGCTGGCAGCTTGGACAGAGGCTCCCTGCTCGGGGGATCTGCGGTAGTGACCCGCTGGGCTTATTGAGGAGGGAAATATAGATGGCGAGATATTCAGAACACGATACCAGCAAGATCTACCAAGCAGCGGACTCATTCCGCGCCAACTGCCTACTGAGCGATGGCTCTCTGCTGTTCAGTGATGCATCTGTTTGGCGCCCTGACGTGCTGGATCGCATCCACAAGGCCTTTGTTGCCACACCAGACGAAGGCGACCGGACGTTCATCGACAAGTTCAAAGACCAGGTGGGCAAGGCTGGCCAGGATGTATCACGTCTTGCGGCAGAGATCTTGAGCGTGTACTTCCTGTTCCCGTCTAGTGTTGGTGGCATGCGCAAGCGGCAGGTCGTGAACGAAGTGCTCGGCTGGGGCGATGACAACCTGCCGGAATCACACCCTGTTTCGGCAGCCTTCGCCAACGGGATCGGCAGTGGCGGTCAGGGCTACAACACCCGCCGCCCTTTCGAGATTGCTTTCCTGATCGAACTCGCCATCGCATGGAAGAAGTTACCGCAGGATCGGCAAGTACAGGTGGCCGCCGATCCGTGGCTCTTTCAAGATATCGTGGACAGCATCGAGGATGCCGAGTCGAAGCAGCTCCGGCACATGCTTCTCCACCTCCTGTTCCCCGAGCACTTCGAGCGCATAGCAAGTGGCAATCACAAGCGCAGAGTCATCAAGGCTTTCTCGGGACTAGTCACTGCCGAATCAGAGGATGATGACCGGGCGATCTTGGCCATTCGCCAGGAGCTCGAAAAGCTGCTTCCCAACCGGGAGCTGGATTTTTACTGGTCGCCGCTTGTCGAGGCTTGGTACGACGACAGCGAGGGTGCATCTGATGGCGCGCCCCTGGAGATCATCCAGCACAAGAAGCAGATCGTCCTCTATGGCCCGCCGGGTACTGGCAAGACCTTCCGCGCCAAGAAGCTGGCTGAGCGCGTCATCCGATCTGCTGCTCTCAGCCAGATGGGGCCCGCTCGCTACTTCCAGTCGCAATCTGCTATCGAATCCGCAATCCGCGACAACGTGCATCGACTACAGCTGCATCCGGCCTACAGCTACGAGGACTTCATCCGCGCACTCCACATTTCGAATGGCGGTGGCACGGAATATCGAGCTGGCTACCTTCCGAAACTGATTGAGGACATTGAGCGGCAGCCACGCGCGGAACGTCTGCCGCACATCCTGATACTGGATGAAATGAACCGGACGGATCTGAGTCGGATGCTCGGCGAGTGCTTCTCCTTGCTTGAGGATCGCAATCAGACGATTGAGCTTCCGGCACGCAATGGCGACGGGGCAGCAATGAAGCTGCGCATCCCGGACGATCTGTACGTGATCGGCACCATGAACCTGATCGACCAGTCCATTGAGCAGATCGACTTCGCGCTGCGCCGCCGCTTCCTGTGGCTACTGTGCCCGTTTGACGCAGAGGCTCTTGTCGGTGCCGCCGAATCCAAGTGGCATAATCTGAAATCGGGGCTTGCGTGGGATCGCATCGAACCGGACTTCCGCAAATTGGCTGCAGCGGCGGCGGCTTTGAACAGGCAGATCCACGACAGCCCGCTGCTGGGCTCGCAGTACGAGATCGGGCACACCTACCTGCTCGACGTGGTCGTATTCCTGCGCAATTTCCTCGGCACTCGACCGACGCGCAAGCAGAACTATCTCTGGAACAAAAAGGGTGAAGCTCTGGAGCCAGTAGTGCAGGTGTGGAATCTGTCCCTTCGTCCATTGCTCGAGCAGTATCTCGCCGGACTGGACGCAAACGCACGCAATGGTGAGCTCGACCGGCTGTCTAGGGTTCTACTCAAGCCGTCGGTGGCCGAGTGAAACTAGTCGCGCGTGACTGCTCGCCGCTTGTCCCGCAACCGACAGCGGCGGAGGCGAACTGGCTCCGTAAGCTCGCAACCAATGTCCGAGCCTCGAATCTTGTCGTGCCCATCTCCGGCGAAAGGGATGACGATGAACCCATCGTCTACTGTGCATGGGACGGCACTTGGTGGGCTGGCCGGTACGTCGGCTCAATTTCCTTCGAGGGACACAGCCTGACTATTGAGCCACGTTTTGGTTTGGCCACGCTTCGGAGTTGGCTTTTTGAAGCCACGTCGGTCGTGCTGACCGACGCGCCCGGAAGGCTCAGGGAGGACGAATCGTTCATTGCCCAACTCCTCGCGTCCGTTTGGGCCCATGGCTTCATCGAGGCGGCACGGCATGGGCTGCCTGCGCTTCGCCGTGAAGTGGCCACCGAAGGCGCGACTGTCAGGGGACGGCTTGATGTCCCGGCATCTCTGCGCTTGATCGCCACGGGTGGTGGACAGGTCGTGTCTATCCGTTCGGAGCGATCGTTGGATCACGCAGCATCCGATGCCATCGTCGCCGCCTACGAGGTTCTGCGACGGTGGCTTGGGGTGCCGGACGAAAAATGGCTGCCTACGCGTGCCAAGGAGCTCCTTCCCCATCTGATGGCTGTCACCGGTGCGCGACCACGCGTGCCGACGAAAGCTCAACTGGACCGGATTCGCTACACGCCGATCACCGCAGGTTTCGCGTCTATCGCTGAGTTATCAAGGCAGATTGCAAACCGAAGGGGGCTCGCTGCCGATATTGATGCCAGCGGTGAAACGAAAGGGGTGTTGCTCGACGTTGCCGAGCTCTGGGAGATGTACGTCCTCAGCATCCTGCGGAAGGCCGCTGTACCTCTGACAGTGATCCACGGCACTCGCGATAAGTCTGCCACCAAGAAACTGCTCCATAGCAATGTTTCGGGCCAAGGTCTGGGCACATTGATACCCGACGCGATACTGCTCTCTGGCTCCGTCATCAAGGGGGTGGTTGATGCGAAATACAAGTCCCTCCATCCGTCTGCCAGCTCACCAAATGGGCCGCAACGCGACGACCTGTACCAGATGGCTGCCTACCTCGGACGCTTTCAAGCACCCGTCGGAATTGAAACCTGGGGTCTCTTGGCGTATCCCTTCGACCCATCAAAACCTGATACTCCCCATGCTGAGCAGAACAGCCCATGGAGCCTTGATGACCGGAAAAAGATCAGCTTTGCCACGTTGCCCCACAACTCCACCGACGCAGTGGCCAAGTTACGTTCGCTGGTCATGCAACTAGCCACTACTGCTGTTTGGTCTGCGAGAGCTTGAAATTTCGGTCGATCAATGTGGGCACGGATCACATAAGCGGGCTTGCCTCCCTGCACCAGCCAGCGTTGGTACTACAAAGTTGCCGCTGTTCGCCCATTCGCAGACCCCTGTGCGAATGGGCAGGCCAGCGGCAAGCCTGTCGGCCATCGCTCTCTATAACGGACAAAAGCAGGACGTCCGCTTCGGGAGCGATGACCCTGACACATCCAGATTGTTAAAGAACGGCGTATCGCCCACATGGGCAGCACTACGACCTTCGGGCAGGAAGGATTTCGCTCACTACTTCAGATCGTGCGCCACTTACTTGTCCAGCGCCACCATGCGCACGATGCTGTCAAACTCGTTCAGCACGTCGGGATGATTTCTCGTCAGGTGCCGCAAGATGGCTTCATTGGCCATCAGCTTGGCGAGATAGCCCTTGGCCAGCACCAGATTGAGGATGTCTTGGCCATAGGTCTGCTCGGCCAGCTTGAACTGCTCTTGGAGATTGCCCATTTCCCGCTCCATCTTGGCCATCTGATCGGCGCTGACGCCGGTCATTTTCTTGGGCTTGGTCTCGCCGACGAGCAGGTTACTGGGTGTGGCGGCCACCAAGGCCTGTGCATAGGCCACCGTGATGTTGTTGGCGCTGACCATCAGTTCGACGCATTCGACCTGACGGGTTGGCTTGAGCTTGCGTAGCACTGCGCCAAGGTTGGCCGAGAAGGTTTGATCGCGCAGCAACTCGGCGGCCTCCGGGCAGATGCCATCGAGCAGATTCAGTTTCTTGATGATGTGGCTGATGTCCACGTCCAATGCTTTCGCGAGCTTTTCCGGGGTGACGCCGCGTTCGACGGCGCGGCGGATCATGAGGTGCTCCTGAATGCTGGAAAGGCGATTGACCCGGTTGTTGTAGGTGTAGCTCTCGTCGTCGGTGGCCACGAGGCACGGTGCCTTGTCGAAGCCCAACTGCTTCAGCGCCACCAGCCGTGTGTGCCCATCGAGCAAGATGTACTGGCCCTCGCGGGAGGGCTTTCCCACCGACAGGGGCTCGATCAGCCCGACAGCCTCGATGGACGCGAGGATCTGCTTGAATTTTCGGGAGGCAAACAAGCCCTCGGGGGTCTTGCGCGATGGCAGGATGGCCGAAAGCTCGAGAAATAGAGGCTCCGGCACGAAGCCCAGTGGCGGTCTGCTCATGTGCCACACCCCCGCGCCCAGACCCGATCCGCCAGATACTGCGGTAACGAGTCCATTCCCTCGGCGCGCAGCAGGTTGGTGAAATTCTCGTCTACCAGCAACTGACGCAACGCACCGACGATGAACAGCAGGTTGCGCTGGGCAGTCTCGGCCTTCCTGACCAGCTGCTTCTGGCGCTCGACTTCACGTTGGTAGTTGCGCACGAGACTCGACGTGGTCACATCCGCATTGGGTTTGCGGGATGACATCTTGCCGCCGACGGCCCGACCTTGCGTGCGGCGACGTTCGATGACCCGCCGTGCCTGGATCAGTTGGCTGCCACGCAGCTTGCCGGATTCATAGGCTTCCTGCAGTGCGGCCTGGATTGCCTTGTCATCGGTGCCCGCGCCAGCAATCGTGATCGCCGCGTTGAGCGGGATGCGTCCGCTGCCGACGGCCATCAGCAGGCGCTCTTCGCCATTCTTGAGCAGGTACAGGATGCCCTGGACATACTCCGGACTCAGGCCCGTCTTCTGCGCAATGTCTTTCTTGTCGTAGCCCTGATCCCGCAGTTGTTCGATGCCGATCAGCAGCTCCAGCGGGCTGAATTTGCGCCGTGCGATGTTCTCCGTCAGGCTCATGATGAAGGCCGATTCATCATCGACGTTCATCACCATCGCGGGGATTTCCTGGTGGCCGAGCGTCTTGAAGGCCTTGAAACGCCCCTCACCGCAGATGAGCAGGTAGTGCTCGCCATCGTTCCCCGGGCGCGGTGTAACGATGATGGGCTTCTTCAGGCCGATGCTCTGGATGTTGCCGACGATCTGTTCGAACACGCGGCTGTTGCGTTCGCGCGGATTCAGAACCTCGATCCGGTTCAACGGGATCATCCGCAATTCCGAGTGGCGATGCTCTTTATCCTGGTTCATGCGGCCCTCCTTATGCGGATGCGCCGGGCCATGCCGTACAGGTAGTCCAGGCTGTCGAAGCGGTAACACTCGAACTCGATGCCGTTGTGATCGGCGAGATGGATGCGGGGCTGGCCGAAGTCGAGTCGCGGCAACAGGTAGTAATCCAGCGCCGCCTGATTTGTTTCATCTAGCCGCACGGCCACCGTGATGTCGGGCGCGAGGCTGGTGTCGAAGCGCACCTTCCAGCGCCGCCGCCCGTTGTCGAGCAACTGGCAACGGGCCAGCACTAGCGAGACGGTGAACTCGTGGTTGACGGTGAGGAGATCGGTGGCCGGATCACGTTCGACCATGCCACCGACCTCGGCGATCATCCGTTCGGTCTGGCCGACGATCTCCGGATGCAGTCGGCGCAGGAACTGGTTCACCTCCAGATACTGGTAGTCCCGATCCGGAGTGAAGCCCACCGTCTGGTACGCGCGGATCAGGCTGCCAAAACGGTGCGCATAGGCCGCCGACGAGGGCACGCCTTCGGCCTCGTCGATGATCAGACCGGAGAGATAGCCATGACGCTGGTACAGGTTGCGCAGCTTCTCGATCAGCTCCTCATCGCTGTAGCGGTGTGATCGTGCGCGCAGGATGCCTTGCGCCGTGTAAAAGAGCTCCGGCGGCACGATGCCCTCAAACGCACCTTCCTTCTTGATCCACATCTCGGGGCTGTTGACCACCCGATGCTTCTTGAGCTTGAAGGAGCGCCGGTTGTAGACGTTGTTGCCGATGTATTTCTCGTTGGACAGCACCTCGCGCACTGTCGCCCGTGTCCAATCACGTCCAAGGTCTGTTCGAATCCCTTGGGTATTCAGCCGTTCGGCAATGTCGAGCTCCGCCAGGTTGTCGGTGACAAACCAGCGATAGATCTGGTTGACGGCGGCGACCTCGTCGTCAGGCCCCGGCTGCAGGATGACGCGGTCAGTTTGCAGGCTCTTGTGCTCACCACGAGCCAATTCACCTTTGAGCGTGCCGGACTGATCGATCAGCACGCGTCGCAGGCCATAGCCAGCCGGGCCGCCTTGCCGAAAGCCCAACTCGATCAGGCGGCACTGCCCCGCGAATACCTTGGCCGACAACTCACGGCTATATTCGCCCGCCATCGCACGCTTGACGCCCTTGACGATGGTGGACACGGGCGAGCCATCATTCTCGAACTGCTCGGCGCAGTAGGCGACTTGGATTCCGGCGCGGCGGCAGATGTATTCGTAATAAGCACTCTCGTCGGCATCCTGAAACCGCCCCCAGCGACTGACGTCGTAGACCAGGATGACCTGGAAGTCCGCGTTTCCCGTCTCGACATCCTTGATCAGTTGCTGCAGTGCTCGGCGGCCATCGATGCGCAGCCCGCTCTTACCCTCGTCGGCATAGGTGCGAACGATCTCGATGTTGCGCCGCTCGGCGTACTCACGGATTTTGTCGGCCTGATTCTCCGTCGAATACTGCTGGTGCTCGGTCGACATCCGCACGTATTCTGCGGCCCTAAATGTTGGAGGGGGTGAGTCCACCTCCGTTGAAAATTCTTCTGCCTGCATAGACCCGATCACTCATTGTTATGTGCGCCTGCTCTCGGGTCTGCTTTTCACCTTGCTGGCACGGCCACGACCAGCGCGGTGCCGGTCGAGATGCACAGGGTTGAAACTGTTGCCATTCAGGATGATCGAGAGCCCATTTGGAGAAAGAAGTTAAGGGCGAATCGCCGGGGTGTCGATCAAGTCATCTCTTGACACGTCCATCTTGCACGGACACGTCAGGCATGCCGGTGTGATCTCGACGATCCATGAAGTGCCGTTTTCCGTTGGAAAGGCTGGGTGTCGTGTGATGCGGTACAGGCCTGTCGGCAGGTCGCACACGTCCATCTTTGCAAGACCAGTGTCCTGTCCCCTGACATCACGCAGACGCTGTTGTGCTCGGTTGTGCTGTTCGTACTCTGGCCGGGCGTTACGGTAGTTGCGCCAGTAGTCAGGATTGCGCTGCGACCATGCCTGCTGGGCTGCGCGCTGGTTGATTCGGTAGTCGGAATCGGACTGAAGCTTGGCCCGCTGCCACTGGCGCTTGCGGGCGCGCTGGCAGTCGGGCGAGGAGCAGTAGGCTTGGCCAGGAACTTGTGGGCGCGGCTCGAATGGTTGGCCACAGCAGGCGCAGAGAGTGCTGGACATCAAAGTTCTCCATATGAAAATTCATATGGGAACGGCTGATCGTCAGCGGTAATCCGGGAAGCTCAGCACCGGGCAATGATCCGGAAATGCCTGATGGTTGATGCCGCGCGGTGGGGAGGGTGTCAGTAACCCATGTCGAGTTTTTGTGCCTGTGCGGCCAACTCGTCCAGTGCCTTGCGGCGCTCACCCAGCATGGCCTGCCGATTGGCCTCGTCCTGAATGATGCGGCACTGCTCGATGATGCCGGCAAAGCTCGGCTGATTCAGCGCCAGCAGACCATCCTCCAGCATTGCGGCATAGTCCTTTTCGAGCGCCGCCAACGATTCACCTGCCGGGATCAGTTGCAGTTGACCACTGATGGCGGCGAAGTAATCGATCTTGGCACCAGCAGCATCTTTCTCGACGAAGAACACCGATTTGTGTTCTGCAACGGCTTGGGCCAGAGCTTGATCGGCGCAGGCCGCTGCACAGTGAGGTGTTTTTGCGATGGCGGCCAAGTCGTACCAGTGACGCGAATAACGCTCGCCGCGCAGCCGCCCCTGCAAGCAATACACATGGGCAGCGGTGGCTTTTTCCCAGAAGGTGCGCTCTGCCGCCATCACCAGGGGCTGGGCGACTGGGAAAGTGACCCCTTCGATTTCCGGTGCGATGTCGCATGCCACTGGCTGAACATGGTGCGGCTCTCCCGTGGCGCGGGCACCAAACTCCAGCAGGATCGTGGGCGCTGAATATCCGGTTCCAGTTTTGACCGCCGGATACGACAGGATCAGCTTGTCCTTATCTTTGCCAGCCAACGTCAGGCTCGCGTCCAATCCATCTTTCACCAGCGCCGCAGCAATGACAGGTTTGACCGTCGTCTCGATCCAGTCGGGCAGGCGGTGGCGTACCGCGCTGCTAATCTTTTTTTCCTGGCTGGCGGAATCGGGAATGGGGTTGCCTTCCTTCAAGAGGTCGGTGGCCAGTTCGCGGATGTCGTAGGTGAGATCCACGTCCTCGGAAAACCGGTCGATGATGCGATACACCTTGGACAACGAGGTGCCGCCTTTGAAGGTGAGCTTGCTGGCCAGGTCGGATTCGTAAATGGCGGACAGCACCCAGACCACCCAGATGTCTTTTTCGAGCAGGTGCGCAGGCCGCCCGGTGCGAGCCGCAGCAAACTCCAGAGCTTCAACCTGATCTTCCCGGCTGAGCGAAAACCAAGACTCAGCCATATGCCATTGCCTCGCTGACCACTTTGGCCATCCAGCTCGGCAGTGCGGCCCGCGCGCCACGCACGGCCTCCCACTCGGACTCGGGCAATTTGGCGCGCAGTTGCTTCAGCGCCTCCGGTGCGCCCTCCGGCCCCAGCCATGACAGCGCACGGATCACCTTGCCTGCGGGGCGCTTGCCCAGCAGCAGTTGCCAGCGATTGCCGTGCTTGAGCTCCACACACCGGCTGCCAAGATGCAGGGTACGGGATGCGCCGGAGGTGAGAAAAACCTCGCGGGTCGGCACCTGCGTGGTCAGGCCCAGCGCATTGGCTTCGGCCGCGCCGTTGGCCACCACCGTTTCACCGCAGCTGGCCTCGATGGCCTGCACCACGGATTCTGTGGACGGTGGGCGGGAGCCAAACCGGCCCTCATGGGGTGCGACATAGGCACCGCGACTCACGCGCAGCAGCTTCCCTTCCTGAGCCAGCCGGGACAAGGTTTTGTCGATGGCTGCCCGCGATCCCAGATGCAGGAACTCCTTGGGCGACAACAGACCACCCTCGGGCATGGCCCGGGCGGCAGACAAGATGTTCTCGGCAAGATGGCTCATGGTCATGGCTCCTTTGTCAGAAATATAAATCAGTATCTGACAAACTGCAATTTGCAGCAGACGTACCCGGTCAATGGTCGCAGAGGAGCCTCCGAGGTCTTGGGAGCCCGGATCACGCACATAAAAGGGGGATTCGCCGAAAGCCAACACGGTTTTCGGCCAGATCATCGAATTCACGGCCTTAAGGCCGAGGTGTTACTATCTGGTTCATAAAGCGGACGCGGGTTCAGTTCCGTGTTCCGCCACCAAACAAAAAGCCCGAGCGCTTCACCGCACCCGGGCTTTTTCATGCCTGCTCTAGACCGAACTCAATCTGCCAGCAACCGGAACGGCTGCGCCGCCTCCAGCTCGAATGCCAGCTCCAGCAAGGTTCTTTCGTCGCCATGGCGGCCGCAGAATTGCAGGCCCAGCGGCAAGCCAGTGCTGGTTTCAGCCAGCGGCAGCGCGATGGCCGGCGCGCCGGAAGCATTGTTGGCAGGCGTGAAGGTGATGTATTCCAGCAACCGCTCCATCTGGATTTCAAACGGCAAATCGGCGGCGAGATAACCGATTTCCACCGTGGTGTGGGCCAGTACCGGGGTCAGCACCACGTCGTAGTCGGCCAAGCTCTGCGCGTATTGGTCGCTGCTTTTCTTCAACTGCCGCAGCATACCCGGCGCTTTCCAGAAATTGCGGCCGAAGTGGCGTGACAGCCCTTTAGTCAGCAGATCCAGTTGGCGGCGCTCGAACCCCTGTCGCATCAGCAGCGGCCCGAGTGTCTGAATGCTGAACGCGAGCATGCCCCAATACAGCAGGAAATCATCGACGAAGCGGCCCGGTAGTGCGATGCGCGCCGGCTCCACTTGATGTCCCAGATCCGCCAGCAACACGCTGGTTTGCTCCAGTGCGCGCAGAGTGTCTGGGCAAGTGGTGGGCTTGATCAACGAGTCCGTCATCACGCCAATACGCAAACGGCGCTGCCCGGGGCCAGTCACGTTACCGATCGGCGGCAACGCGGGGTTGCGGTAGTGAAGTTCGGCGGCTGCGAAGAAACGCGCGGTATCGCGCACGCTGCGGGTCACCACACCGTCTGAAACAATGTTGATCGGCAGTGCGCGGGCAGCTTCTTGCACTACCAGTCTGCCGCGGGTGCTTTTCAACCCAACCAGCCCGCAGCACGCCGCGGGAATGCGGATCGAACCGCCGCCGTCATTGGCGTGAGCAATCGGCACCGCACCGGCGGCCACCAGCGCCGCCGAGCCACCAGAAGAACCACCGGACGAATGGGCCAGCGACCAAGGGTTGCGGGTCGCTGGTTGGTGAGCGGTTTCGGTGGTGGCGGTGAAACCGAATGCCGGCAACGTGCTTTTGCCAAGCAAGTTGAAGCCCTGAGCCAGATACTGCTGCGCCAATTCGCTGGTCTGCTTGAGCGGCTTGGCGCCCACCGCCGCACTGCCTTGGCGGGTCGGCAGCCCCTGCACGTCGATGTTGTCTTTGATCAAGGTCGGCACGCCGGCAAACGCACCGCTGGCGCTGCCGGAGCGGGCACGCTGGCGCGCGGCATCAAAGGTATCCAGCACCATCGCCTGCAGCGGCGCCGCCCGTTGGAGCCGCTCGATGGCGGCTTCGGTGACTTCTTCCTGGCTGACTTCACGGCGCGCCAGCCGTTCGGCCAGATCAGTGGCATCCGAGCGGCCCAAGGCGTCATCGGTAAATACGTGCAAGCGTTCCACAGGCTCTCCGGAGCAGCAAATAAAGATGCACTAACGTGCCACCAAAGCCGACATCAGGCAGTGACGCTGGCGCCCCGCACCGCCCGCGCGCTGGCAAGGGTGATCGCCGAATGCCCCTTTGGAGTCCTATTTACCGGGCAGCCAGCTTGCCAACCTGTCACCGCAGCCATCAGCCACGCTTACGCTGGAATCTCGATCACGTGCCGCCGCTGCTACGCAGCTAATACACCGGCAGCGCGGATGGCTTTGGAACGGCAGATGGGACACCCTATCTGCCGTCCCTGACTGTCCGAGAACAATAATGCGCCTGCACCTGCTCAGTGATCTGCACCACGACCGGTTTCCCCCCACTGCCCCGCCGCGGCCGAAAACCGACCTGCCGGATGTGGCCGCCGATGTGGTGATCCTCGCCGGCGACATCGACAGCGGTGCCGACGGGGTGCACTGGGCCGTAACTCAAGCCGAGCGCCTCGGCAAACCGCTGCTCTACATTCCCGGCAATCACGAATATTACGGTCAGGAATACCACACCACGCTGGCCGCCATGCGCGCAGCGGCAGACGGCAGCAACGTCAAGGTGCTGGATGAAAACCGCTGGCTGCATCAGGGCGTGCGCTTCCTCGGCTGCACGCTGTGGACGGATTACGCCACCACCCCGGCCGGACATGACGCCATGGACATCGCCAGCAAGCTGATGCCGGATCACCACATCATCCGGTTCGGCGAGCGGCTGTTCACGCCACAGGATGCGCTGGCGCTGCACCAACGCGCTCGCGACTGGTTAGCGGCCGAGCTGGCCGTGCCCCACGACGGCCCCACGGTCGTGATCACCCACCACGGCCCCACGCCAGACTGCGGCCATCCACGTTTCTCGCCTGGCCCGCTGGACGGCGCCTTTTTTTCTGACCTGAGCGCGCTGCTGTCCGGTTGCGACCTGTGGCTGTTCGGCCACACCCATGTGTCGCTGGATCTGCCGGTAAATGGCGCGCGCTTGGTTTCCAACCAACGCGGCTATCCCGGCGAACCCTCCGGCTTCGATGCCGAAAAAGTGATCCTGCTGCCGCGTCGCAGTTGCTAAATTTGTTTGATCCGCGGTGATCCGCCACTGCAAGCCTTCGAGTGTCCCGACCATGGGTTACACTCCGGGCTGTCTGTTGTTCGCCAGGTGCCCGGAGGCACCCACGGGAGACCCGATGAGACGCCCTAAAGTCTGGACCCTGTCGCGGCTACTACTGCGCCGTCACCCTGATCCGTCCGCCACGCTGCCGGCGTGGCCGACCCCGCTGGGCGATGCCCCGGAGCAGCCACTGGCACCGGTGTCCGATCTGCAGCGGTTGGTGGATATCCATGCCGCCTGGGAAGCACGTCCGCAGCCCACCGCGGAGTCCTTCCACGCCCTCTTGCGCCGTGGCCCGATGCCGAGCAAGGCGATGGATCGTCTTGATGCTTGGCTGTGTACGCGCTTTCCCGATGGCCATTCGCCCGGCACACGGCTGTCCAGCAGCCTCGGCTGGCTAGGCGCGGTGACATTGCTGGTCGGTGCCCTGATGGGCTTCGGGGTGATGGCCGCCCTGGTGGCCTATGACGGCAGCGCCCGCGTCAACCTGCTGTGGATTCTCGGACTGGCATTGCTGCAAACGGTGCTGTCACTGGTAGCAGCGCTGCTGATGTTCCGCCGCCGTCCGAAACTGACGTTGCTAAGCGGTTTCACCCGTTTGTGGCCGGCGCGCTGTCTGCGCGGCCCGATGCGCCAACTGATCACCGGCTCACGCCGTGACGGCCTGCTTGATGCCCTGCATGTGCCGCTGCTGATGCTGCTCGCGCAGCAGTTTGCGCTGGCATTCAGCGTCGCTGCGCTGGCGTCACTGTTGCTGCACCTGAGCGCACAGGACATCGCCTTTGGCTGGAACAGCACGCTGGAAATCTCAGCGACCGGCATGCACCACTTCCTCCATGCGCTGGCCTGGCCTTGGCACTGGCTCAGCGCCGCAGTGCCGTCATTGGAACTGGTGGAGGCGTCGCACTATTACCGGCTGCGCAATGCCGCCCCGCCGCTGGCTGATCCGGTGATGCTGGGTCGCTGGTGGCCATTCCTAGTAGCGATGTGGGTGGTGTACGCGGTGTTGCCGCGGGCGCTGCTGTTGCTGTGGTGTGCGCGCCGCTGGCGCCGCATGCAGCACCTCACGCTGCAGGAAGCGCCGCTGTACCGGCACACGCTGTCGCACTTCGTGTTCGACCACCACAGCGCGCGGTTGGCCGCAGCGGACGTCATCAGCGCCAGTGTCGAACGCATGCTGCGCCACACCGAAAGCGCCGATCTCAGCGCGGACCAAGATGCCCAGCAACTGGGTGAGCAACTGACCCATCAATGGCAGCAAGCGCTGACGCAGGCCGAGCGCGAGGCCCTTGAAGCACTTGCCATCATTTATCTGCAGGACGGCCCAACACTGGCCGCCAGCGACACCCTGGACCTGCCAGATTCCGAGCAGCTGTTTGCATTGGAGCATTGGGAACGCTGGGGTCTGAGCAAGACTCAGCTGGCGATGTTGGCTGGCCTGGGCGGCACCGCCGCTGGCGGCGGCCTCGACTTGGCCACTGGCGGTGTGACCATGGGCGCCTTGGCCGCCACCTTCGGTATCGGCGCGGCGGCGTCGGTGTACTTCTCCACCCGCATTGCGGCAGTCACCGCCGACGCCGGCACCGTACGGGTGGGCCCGGCCCAGCATCGCCAACTGCCTTGGGTGCTGCTGGGCCGGCAGCTGTCAGCCTGGCAACTGCTGGTGCGCAATGTGCCTGGCAGCACGCCCGCCAGCGGCGACATTCCGGACTGGCGCAGCGGCCTTAACCGACGCCAGGAACGGCAATTGGAGAAACTGTTCTCGCTGTACCGCAAAGGCGCCGGCGATGAAACCCGCCAGCGCCTTGCGGAGCAGTTGATTACGCTGATGGACCGCCTGCACGCGCCTGTTGTCGACGACTGAACCAGAGGCTTCCGAGCAGGGTGATCACCAAAATGCTGGCGATCACCGACAGCGAAATCAGCACCGGCACATGGAACCAGTGCATCGCCAGCATCTTGCCGCCGATGAAGACCATGATCGCTGCCAAACCGTATTTGAGCAGCACAAAACGATCCGCCACGCCGGCCAGCAGGAAATACATGGCACGCAGGCCAAGGATGGCAAACAGGTTCGAGGTCAGCACCAAGAACGGGTCGGTGGTGACGGCGAACACCGCCGGGATACTGTCGAGCGCGAACACCACATCCGACAACTCCACCAAGATCAGCGCTAGCAGCAGTGGCGTGGCATAGCGAATGCCGTCGCGCATCACCAAGAAGCGTTCGCCTTCCAGCGTATCAGTGAGCCGCAGATGGCGACGCAGCCAGTTCAACAATCGGCTGTCATTAAGGTCGGTGTCCTTCTCCGGCAGCAGCATCTTGATGCCCACCACGATCAGGAAGGCGCCGAACAGATACAGCACCCAGCCAAACTGGCTGATCAGCCAGCTGCCGGCAAAGATCATGATGGTGCGCAGGATCACCGCGCCAAGAATGCCGTACAGCAGCACCCGCCGCTGTAACTCCACAGGCACTGCAAAGAAACCGAAAATCAGCATCCAGACAAAGACGTTGTCCACCGCCAGCGATTTTTCCAGCAGGTAGCCGGCAAGAAATTGCAGGCTGTATTCATTGGCCAGTTCCCGCCCAACGCTGCCGTCGAGATACCACCACAGCCCGGCGCAAAACAGCAGCGCCACCGTCACCCACGCCAGCGACCAAAGCCCGGCTTCCTTCACCGACACCTTGTGTCGCCGGCCACCGCCGAGCCATAAGTCCACCGCCAGCATGGCGATCACAATCAGGGCAAAGACACCCCACATCCATCCCTGTCCAATGGTGACCATTGCACTCCTCCAACAAAAAACGGCCGGTTCACGATGAACAGGCCGTTATTGGGGTGTTTTCCACGCACGACCTGCCCGTAGGCAAGGTCTTGCTTGCAACTGTCGTTGCCCAAGGCACCGGGTGTGGACTGGGTCCACCGCCGTGATGACGACACCTTGGCGAAAAGCTACTCCCCTTGTTGGCGCACAATCTATGCCGCAGCGGCCTGGCACGCAAGCTGGCGCACGATTTATTACTCTTCGCTCACCCACAGGTTGCGGCCAAGACGCTCGGCAGCCAGCTGGTACAGCAGCAACAGCCGGTGCTCGGCCCGATGCAGCAGATCGTCCTGCACCTCCGCCGGTTGCACATCGAAGCGACCGGCCGGGGTGTGGCGCAGCAGCACGCCGTCCTCGATCACCCCGAGCATATCGCCTTGCGTGATCCAGGCATCCGGCGACTCATCCGGCCGCAGCAGCGAATCGCCCAGCGCCGAGAACGGTTGCGCCAAGCCCATCACATCCACCATGGTCGGCAGCAAGTCATACTGCGACGCCAGCCGATCGGTGCGAGCGCTGGGCACCTGCCCCGGGGCGTGGATGATCAGCGGGATGTGGAACATGTCCGCAGTGTCTTGCCCATCACCGCCCCACTCATGGTCGGCGGTGAAGATGAAGGTGGTATTGGCAAACCAGTCGCTGTCTTGCGCTGCCGCCATGAACTGCTCCAACGCCCAGTCGGTGTAGCGCATGGTGTTGAGGAAACCATTCAGGCCTCGACGATCATGGGGCGCCACGTGGAATTCCGCACCCGGATCCGCAAATGGCTCATGAGTGGTGCCGGTGAACAGGAAACCGAAGAACGGCTCGCCACCAGCGTGCAGCCGGTCGAGCTGGTCCTTGAAAAACATCAGGCTGTCGTAATCCCAACCGTAGCGGGGCGCCTCGTTGCCGTAATCGCGCCGCAGAGGCACGTCCTCCTGACCGTAGTACTCCGCAAACCCGAGGCTGCGCGCGACCGAGTCCACCCGCAACGAGCGGCGGGGAGATGACTGCATCATCAACGTGCGGTACCCGGCCTGGCCGGCCAAGGCGCCAATGCGGGTCATGTTGGTCAGCTCTAGCCCATGACCAAGCCAAGGATTGCCGGGCAGCAGCGGGATGCCGGTCAACACCGCTTGTAGACCCTGGATACTGCGCTGACCGGCGGCATAGAAGCGGTCGAACACCCACGACTGCTGCGCCAGTGAATCCATGAACGGCGTCGCGCCGTGCTGGCTGCCGGCGAGTCCATCCAAATACCGGTAGCTCCAACCTTCCAGCAGAATCACCACCACGTTGCGGCCGCTTGGCTGGTTATCCGGGTAATGCTTGAAGAACGGGTTATCGCCGGTAACGCCGTACTGCACCCGTGCCGCCGCCAGCGCTTCTGGCGAGAAGTAACGCGGCGTGCGTGGCTGGCTGTGCAGCGAGGCATTCACGGCACTGAAAGCGCCGTTCAGGGTCAGGTTGGAAATTTGTTCGTTACCGCTGACATAGGCGTCAATCACGCTGACCGGTTTGCCCTCCAGTTGCAGGCCGCGACTGGCCATCACGCATCCGGCCACCAACACCAGCGACACCAATACCCGCGGCACCAAGCCCACCGAGCGCTTCAACGGCCGGCTGCCCGGTCGCACCACGGCAAACCACCACAGCAACGGGAACAGCGCCACCATGATCAGCAGCGCCAGCGCTTCTGCGCGCCGCGACTCCATGGCAATGTTCCAGAACAGACCGATTTCGCTGCCCAGTGTCAGCAGCTCGTTGCCGAGGTGACGGCCGACCTCACCGAAATAGCCGAGGTCACCGAAACCCAGCAGCCACAGCGCCAGCATCGGCACACCGGCCAACAGCAACCAGAACCGGCGCCAGCGGATCGAATCGCCCCAGCGCAATGGGATCGCCAGCGCCAGCAGCATCGGCGCGGTGAACAGCACCAGCACCGAGAGGTCAAAGCGCACGCCTTGGCTGAAACCCTGCCACAGGCCAGCGGCGGTCAGGCTGTCAAAATGCGCCGGGTACAGCAGCAGCAACGCACCGCGCAACAGCGCGAAGAACAGCACGCCGGCGCCAAGCACCAGCAACAACGGACGGGCGCGCTCCCACAGGTAGGAGATCCAATGCATGAGACCATCTCGGCAAGACAGGTAGGGAAGCCGGCAATTGTGTCAGAAAGCCTGCAGATTGGGACTATTTTTTGTCCAGACTCGACATTTGATGTGACAAACGCCCGATCAAGATCGGGCAGACGGGGTTTGCGAGGACTCACACCATGACCCGAATCCTGCGCCTGGCACGACGACTGCTGCTGGCGATGCTGTTGCTCGCCTTGCTGCTGCAAGCCAGTTTCGCGCTGCGACTGTGGGTGTATCAACAGCACCCGCCGGAGCACACCGCCTTCATGCGTGCTGCCGTGCAGCGGTTGGCGACCGAGCACGGCGCCCCGGTGACGCTAGATTACCGCTGGGTGCCGCTGGAGCAGATCGCACCGTCGCTGCAACGGGCGGTGCTGGCCGCCGAGGACAGCCGCTTCTTCGAACACGGGGGCATCGACTGGGAGGGTCTACGCCACGCCTGGGAACGCAATCGTGACGCCGGTGCCCCAGTGGCCGGCGGCTCAACACTGACCCAGCAGTTGGCGAAAAACCTATTCCTCAGCGGCAGTCGCTCCTACTTGCGAAAGGGACAAGAAGCCGCCATCGCGCTGATGGCAGAAGTGATACTGGGCAAGCACCGCATTCTGGAAATGTACCTGAACGTGGCGGAATGGGGTGACGGCCTTTATGGTGCTGAGGCCGCTGCACAACATTACTTCAACGTCAGCGCTGCGGAACTTTCACCGCTGCAGGCCGCCGAACTGGCAGCACGACTGCCGCGCCCCCGCTACTATGCTGAGCACGGCGTCACCCCTTGGCTGGCGCGCTACCGGCAAATCATTCTCGCCCGCATGGACCAGATTGCTCTGCCACCCCGCGCTGCCCCCTGATTGGAGATACCCATGACCCTGCGTTTGCTGTCTGCCCCCCATCTCGCCCTCGGCGCGCTGCTGATGAGCGCCGCCCTGGCAGGCTGCGACGGCGGCGGTCCTGCCGACCCGCAGCCGGATCGCCGCATCGGCGTCTGGACCCAGCAAGGCGACACTCAGCCGGTGATGGTGCTGGAAGGCACCCAGCGCTGGCACCTGCTCGGCGTCGACGACCTGCAAGGACAGCGCTGGCAAACCGATTCCGGCGACGCCGTCACGCTGACCGGCCGCGTGCCGTCGTCCGACGCGGACTGGAGCCACCAAGCTACGCTTACGCTTGATGCCGCCGACCGACTATCGGTATCTGGCGTTGACGTCTTGGACGGCACTTGGCTGCGCGACGACAGTGCCGCGTGGGCATTGGACGGCCAGCTCGACCTAGCGCAGCAATCACTGCAGGCTGGCGACCGCGTCGAGCTGGTACTGGAACCGGTGACGCCCCCTAATGTGCGCGGCGGCGTGCTGCAGCGGGAAAGCCTGCAGGTAGACGCTGACACGAGCGCGCAGCCCTTCCGGCTGTTCCTACTGCCGCGCCAATCCGGCCAACCAGACCGGCGCCTGGTTGCCACCGTTTACCGTGATGACAAACCGGTACTGAGCGCCAGCAGTACCACACTCAAGGATCGCCAGCCGGATCCGGTCAACCTGACCCTGCTGCCGCTGGCAGCACCACTGCACCATGGCGAATACCACGTCGAAGGCGACCGCGCCTGGTTCCATGACTGCCAGACCGATCAGGATTACGCGCTGGCCGACAACGGCGGTGCCGAAGACGTGCGCCAACAGTGGGATGGCCGCCGCCAAGCCGATGGCAGCCTGCTGGCCTCGGTGCGCGGTGTGCTGGTGGACGGCACCTTGCACATCACCCAAGCACTGGACATGCGCGAGAACGGCCGCTGCGCGCAGCGTACCGAAGCCTCGCTCACCAACACCTACTGGAAGCTGACCCAACTGGATGGTGCCAAACTGCCCGGCGAGTCGGCCAGCGAGCCGCACTTGGTGCTGGCCGGTGCTGAGGATGACGGCGCACTGCGCGCCCACGGCAGCCTCGGTTGCAACCGTTTCTTTGCCGCCTATGAACTCGGTGATCAGCATGCGCTGCGCTTTGCCGGGGTCGGCGCCACCATGATGGCGTGCATCGACGGCATGGCCACCGAGCAGCGCTACCGCAGCCTGTTCGAGCAGGTACGCAGTTACCGTTTGGAGGGCGAGCTGCTGCGGCTGTTTGATGACCAGCAGAATGAGATTGCGCTATTCCAATCGGTTTACCTGTTCTAACCCGCCCGGCCGCCGGCACCGTCCGGCGGCCGCTTGGTGACGTTTACGCCATTGGCGCGTCACGTCTTGCCGGCCCTTGATTGCCCCCCGAAGCTGTCGCCGCCGTGATCCACGTCAGTCTGCGGCCAAGCTCTGCCACCAGCCCAGTGGCGGAGCCTTCCGGCTATCGCTTAGACTGCCGTACTGGTTACCCGGCGCACATTAACGGCAGCACACCGGCCTCTCCGCGGCTCGCGGACGGCACGGTGCCTGAGAGCAGACTGCCGCTCCGCGCCACCCTGCGGCGATCCACCACGAGCTTTTGGAGTCTGCTCCGCCGCGACTGCCAAGGAGGCCAACCATGATTCTCAATGCCACACCCTACTGCCCGCCCACCCATGTGGAACTGCTGCGCCACGGCGAAGCGGTTGGCCCCGGCGTGTTCCGCGGCCAACGTGATGACCCCCTCTCCAACCTCGGCTGGTCGCAGATGCGCACAGCGGTAACGCTGGAGGAACACTGGGACGCGGTGCTGACATCACCACTGCAACGCTGCCAGAGCTTCGCCGAGCAGATTGCTGGCATCAATGATATCCCGTTGTACCTAGACGCCGATTTCAGCGATCTGGATTTCGGCCACTGGACCGGCTTGCGACTGCAAGACTTGCCGCACCGAGATCAACAACGGCTGCAGAGCTTTTGGTCCGGCAACGACCACTACGCGCCGCCGGAAGGGGAAACCCGGGCACTGTTCAGTGAACGGGTGGTGAGCGCCTGGCAGTATTGGACTGAGCGCCTACAAGGTCAGCGCATCCTGATGATCTGCCACGGCAGCGTAATGCGTATGGTGATTGCCCACGTGCTCGGCATGGATCCGTCACGCATGTTTCTCGGCATGCGCGTGCCGCATGGCTCGCGCAG
This sequence comes from Alcanivorax sp. REN37, assembly GCF_041102775.1. NCBI lineage: Bacteria > Pseudomonadati > Pseudomonadota > Gammaproteobacteria > Oceanospirillales > Alcanivoracaceae > Isoalcanivorax > Isoalcanivorax beigongshangi. Next base: position 349,552 of record NZ_JBGCUO010000001.1, on the reverse strand, counting down.
CACCATTGCCTTGTCGCACACCGACCACGGCACTTTCTCCAGCTTGGTGGCCCATGGCGTGATGCCCAAGCAGGTTTGTGCAGAAGCGGCATAAGGAAATGAATAATTCATATTTATAAGGAATAAGGTTCCGGGGCATACTGCTGCAGTCCACTTGAGCCCCGATGCGGAGAAACGCGGTGACGGCCGACACGTTCCACCTCAACCAGCAGTTGCCCCTCGCCACCGACAAGCCGTTGTGGCTGTTCGGCTATGGTTCCCTGATCTTCCGGGCTGACTTTCCGTTTCTCGACCGCAAGCCGGCGCGCATTGCCGGCTGGCAGCGTCGTTTCTGGCAGGGCTCACACGATCATCGCGGCACACCGGATGCGCCGGGCCGAGTAGCTACTCTGGTACCAGCCCAACAAGCCGGCTGGTGCGTGGGCATGGCCTATCTAATCTCCCCGGAAGTACTGCATCCGCTGGATGAGCGTGAGCGCAATGGCTACCTGCGCGTGATGACCGACCTGCACTTGCAGGGTCAAGGGACGGTGGACGGTCTGATGTACATCGCCAATGCCGATAACGGCGCTTTCCTGGGCCCAGCGCCGCTACCGGACATGGCGCGACAGATTCACCACAGCGCCGGCCAATCCGGCCCCAACGCAGATTACGTGCTGGGGCTGGCGGATGCGCTGGTGGACCTGCAAGCCGAGGACGACCATGTGTTCGCCCTCGCCGATGCGGTGCGCGCGCTGCGCCGCACCGGCTGACCAGAGTCGGTTAGGAGCGGCCCAGATCGAGCAACGACGGCATCGGTTTGCGGTATTCCGGATAGCACTGCACATGGGCGGGCGTTAGGCCCTCCGCATTGACCACCCCCAGATCCACATCGTCACGGTCGAGCACATAGGCTTCGATGCACAGCTCGCCCAGTGTGTCGGTGTCCGGATCACCTTCCACCGCTTCTGCCCAGAAGAACCCGTACACACCACCACGCTGGAACGTCGCCACGTTGCGCTCAGCATCCTTGATCTGCCGCGTCTTGCCGGCGGCACCGCTGACCATGAACGCGGTGCGGCCGCAGGACGGCACGGGATCGATCACCTGCAAATCGTGGTCATGCCCGGACCAAAAGAAGTCGACCCGATTGCACACTGCTTTTTCGATGAACTCCTTCCACTTGGTGCCGGAGATGATCGGAAACAGCAGCGGCGGCAACCCATCGTAATTGCCGGCATTGCCGTGCTTACCATTGGATAGGTAGGGGTGGTGTGCGATGGCAATTTTGAAACGCGCGCGCGACTGCTGCGCCGCATCCAGCATCCACTGACGCTGCATCAGGCCGTAGGAATGATCGGCGTACTGGGCGTCGGCATCCACCAAGGCGATGGGGTTGGAGTCGAGCGCGAAAATTTCCACCAGCGGCTGTCCACCATGACTGTCGCCGGCGGTGAACCGGTAATAGCGGGCCGGCATCTGCCAGCGTTCGGAGAAACGGTCGGTGCGGTAGTGGTAGTCAACCTGGTACTCGCCGCGCCGGTTGCTGAGGCCATCGCCACCGAACACGCCGGTATTGTCGTGGTTGCCAAGCACCATGTAGAACGGCAGCTTCACCGGCTCGAACGGCAACTCGAATTTGGTATCGAACTGCTCGTCATAGGCGCCTTTGACGCCGTCGTCATAAATGTTGTCGCCCATGCCCAACGCCAGATCACAGCCGGCGCGGCCGTCGGCGTCTTGTTTCAGCTCGCAGACCTTGGCCATGGCCCGGCCGACATCGTAATGCCCAGCACTGCCGGTGCCGGAGTCGCCCATCACGATCATGCGCACCCGTTCGCGCGCGGCGGCCTCTGGTGCGGGCACGGCACTGTCGCTGCTGCCACCACCGCCACAGGCTGCCAAACCCAACGCTAAACAGGCCAGCGCTGCCGACCGATTCACCCCTGCCATCTTTCTCTCTCCCCGCTGTCCCCTTGCGACCGGCCCAGTGTGGCGGTCGGTACGGCGGTGCATGCTCGGGGGCGGCGATGACACTTTGATTGCAGACGGCGCGACCGGCAGGTTTTTCAGCCGTTCTACTGTTGCGGCACTGGCTAGAACGGCTGATCAGCCTGAGTTTTGGGCATAAAAAAAGGCGCTCCGAAGAGCGCCTTTTTCAGACTTCACTACAGGGGTTCGATCAGATGTTGTCGAACTGGCCCATGGTGTTGTCTTTACCGCCGGCTTTCAGTGCCGCTTCACCAGAGAAGTACTCTTTGTGATCGTCACCGATGTTGGAGCCAGCCATGTCCTGGTGGCGGACGGTGGCGATGCTCTGACGGATTTCGCGACGCTGAACGCCCGCTACGTACGCCAGCATGCCTTCGTCACCGAAGTAGCCTTTGGCCAGGTTGTCAGTGGACAGTGCCGCAGTGTGGTAGGTCGGCAGCGTGATCAGGTGGTGGAAGATACCTGCTTCACGGGCTGCGTCACGCTGGAAGCTGCGGATGCGTGCATCAGCTTCTTCACACAGGTCTGAGCCGTCGTAGTCGGCGGACATCAGGCGTGCACGGTCGAACTTGGAAACGTCCTTGCCTTCTGCTGCCCAGTCATCGAAGACCTGCTGGCGGAAGTTCAGGGTCCAGTTGAACGACGGGCTGTTGTTGTACACCAGCTTCGCGTTCGGTACCTGTTCGCGGATGCGGTTAACCATTTCCGCGATCTGACCAACGTGCGGCTTCTCGGTTTCGATCCACAGCAGGTCAGCACCGTTTTGCAGGCTGGTTACACAGTCCAGCACCACGCGGTCGATACCGGTGCCTTCTTTGAAGCAGAACAGGCCGGACGCCAGACGCTTCACTTTCTTCAGCTTGCCGTCGGCCTTGATCACCACGTCGCCGTTCTGGATGTCTTCGGCAGAGGAGATGTAGTCACCGTCGAGGAAGCTGTTGTACTGGTCGCCCAGGTCGCCCGGCTTGTTGGTCACGGCGATCTGCTTGGTCAGGCCAGCACCCAGGGAGTCGGTACGGGCAACGATCACGCCGTCGTCCACACCCAGTTCCAGGAACGCGTAGCGAACCGCGTTGATCTTGGCGAGGAAGTCAGCGTGCGGAACGGTTACTTTACCGTCCTGGTGACCACACTGCTTCTCGTCGGATACCTGGTTTTCCAGCTGGATGCAGCAGGCACCGGCTTCGATCATTTTCTTGGCCAGCAGGTAGGTGGCCTCTTCGTTGCCGAAACCGGCGTCGATGTCAGCGATGATCGGCACGATGTGGGTTTCGAAACCGTCGATCTTGCTGATGATCTCGCCTTCGGCAGCCTTGTCGCCTTTCTCACGGGCAGCGTCCAGGTCGCGGAACAGGTGGTTCAGTTCCCACGCGTCAGCTTGCTTGAGGAAGGTGTACAGCTCTTCGATCAGCGCCGGCACAGAGGTTTTCTCGTGCATGGACTGGTCGGGCAGCGGACCGAACTCAGAGCGCAGCGCAGCAACCATCCAGCCGGACAGGTAGAGGTAGCGCTTGTCGGTGTTGCCGAAGTGCTTCTTGATGGAGATCAGCTTCTGTTGGCCGATGAAACCGTGCCAGCAGCCCAGGGACTGGGTGTACTTGCTGGTGTCAGCGTCATACTCCGCCATGTCTTTGCGCATGACTGCGGCGGTGTACTTGGCAATGTCGAGGCCGGTTTTGAAGCGGTTCTGCAGCCGCATGCGCAGCGCGGACTCAGGGTTGATCGCGCTCCAGGTGCTGTCGCCTTTGACAACGGAAGCTACCGCATCAATGTCTTTCAGGTATTGAGACATGGTCGGAATCCTATTCAAGCTCTAGATGGGAAGTGACGACCGCAGTGCCGAGGCCGTCTACTCTCCGCCCCGGTTGGCAGTCCGGTTCGGAAAGTAGGTGCAGTCTAGGCAGTCGCCGCGCATAAATAAAATCAATATCTCGTATTCTCACTATTTGTCAGGTGAATAATGGTCCGATGCACGGTCCCACGCCCGTCCCAGCAGCGTACCGCCGGGCGTCACCTGACGCAGCGCCTGCCTTATACGCGAATCGAGGGCTCGGTGCACGCAGGTGTCTCAACCCGCCCAGACCATGCTGCTATACTCCCCGGCCCCGATATTCCCCGCTGCAGAGCAGGACGCTGTTGATGAAATACGCCATTTTGCCGGTCACGGCCTTCGCCCAAAACTGTTCACTGCTGGTGTGTGAGAGCACTGGTAAGATCGCGGTGTGCGATCCCGGCGGCGACCTGCCGGCGATCGAGGCGGCGATTGCCGAACTGGGCGGCGAGGTGGAGAAAATTCTGGTGACCCACGCCCACATCGACCATGCCGGCGCCGTGGCTGATCTGGCGGAGCGGTTTGCCATCCCGGTAGAAGGCCCGCACCGCGACGACCAGTTCTGGATCGACATGCTGCCGCAGCAATCCGCCATGTTCGGTTTCCCGCCGGCGCGCGCCTTTACCCCGGACCGCTGGCTGGAACACGGCGACCAAGTGACGGTGGGCGAGCAGACTCTGCAGGTGCTGCATTGTCCCGGCCACACTCCCGGCCACGTGGTGTTTTTTGCCGCCGATGCGCGACTTGCTGTGGTCGGCGATGTACTGTTTGCCGGGTCCATCGGCCGCACCGATTTTCCCCGTGGCGACCACGCAGCGCTGGTGGATTCAATCCGCAACCGGCTGTTCCCGCTGGGTGACGATGTGGCTTTCATTCCCGGCCACGGCCCGATGTCCACCTTCGGACAGGAACGCAACACCAACCCCTTCGTGAGTGACCACCGTGGTTGAGCTGCTCGCCGAATACGTCCAGCAACACACCTTCATGCGCATCCTGTCGACGGTGCTGGCGCTGATTATCCTTTTCGGCGGTGCCAGTCTGGCGCGCCGACTGGCGCGCCGCTTCGGCGAGATGCGTGGCTACCCGCTGGGCCGCACTTTCCAAGTGACAGTGCTGATCAACGTGGTGACGCTGTTCATTGTGTTCTTCACCCTCAGCGGCATCTGGGGCTTCACCGGCCAGGGCTTTATGGTGGTGGCGTCGTCGTTCTTCGCACTGGTCGGTATCGCGCTGTTTGCGGCGTGGTCGATTCTGTCCAACGTCACCGCCGCCTTCATCCTCTTCTTCAGCTCGCCCTACGGTGTCGGCGACCGCATCCGCGTGCTTGATGGCGACAACACCGTAACCGGGCGCGTGCGCCACATGGGTTTGATCTACCTGACACTGGAAGACCCGGACGGTCACCGCTACACGCTGCCGAACAACATCCTGCTGCAGAAAACCGTGATCCGGCTGGCCAACAACCGCGAGCTGCCGATCGACAAAAAGCACTGCCGCTGACCCACCCGCACTGCCACTCTCGGCAGTGCGATCTGCGGCACTGTCACAATTTCTTCATGCCGGCCGCGCATCATGGGCCGCTCGCCACTGGAGTACTGCCATGTCTGTTGTTCGTGTTGCCCTGATTGCGTTGCTTGCTACCCTGGTCAGCGCGTGCCAAAGCGCTGCTACCGTGAAGCTCTATGACGGCCCAGAGCGCGCTGCCGCCGAGCTGGTGATGGTCAAGGTACCGGAGCAAATCGAACTGATGACGCTGGACGGTGCGCAGATCAAAGGCGCCAGCACACTGTTCTCCGGCGGCACCCGTGAGCTGGCACTGAGCCCCGGCCGCCACGAGATCCTCGCCTACTACAAAGAGTTGTGGGACAGCACCATCGAATCGCACGTGATCTTCCGTTCGGCACCGGTGTACTTCACCGTCGATGGCCGCCCCGGCGACCGCTTCGAACTGGGCTTCGCCGCACCGCGCAGCCGCGATGACGCCGAAGCGCTGTCGGAAGATTTCCGTGGTTGGAGCCTGAACCTGGCATCCGGCGTGAAAACCCCGACCCGCGCCAGCGGCATTGCGCGCCCGAATTTGATCAGCAACCTGATTTCCAATGACAGCACACCGGCCGCAGCAGCGCCGGTAGCAGCACCCGCCGCCCCCCGTGGCAGCTACCTGGATGAGCTGAAACGGTTCTGGAGCGAAGCGACCCCAGATGAGCGCCGCGCATTCCGCGATTACATCGGCCAGTAAGCCTCAGCGCTGGCGCTGCTCCTGTAGCGTTAGCACCATCTGGCGCGCACCGCCGTTGAGACGGTGCGCGCGCAGGTAGATGCCCCGCCACGTCCCAAGCTGCAAACAACCATTGCCCACCGGCAACCTTAGCCGACCACCGATCGGCATGCTCTTGAGAGGGGCCGGCATGTCATCTGGGCCTTCTTCGCGGCGGCGATAATATTCGGCTTCCAGCGCAGCACTATGGCTTCCAGATCGCCATGCACCGGCGGGTCGCCATGCTCGCTGATCGCCAGTGACGCCGAGGTGTGCTGCAGCAACAAGTGCAACGACCCCACATCCAGAGTGGCCAACTTCCAGTGCAGTCAATTAAGGCGCCGCCTAAATGTCATCGGTGATCAGCTGAATGCCGCGCTCGCGCGACATCAATATCAGCCGTAGTTGCCACCAGACCGACTCCCCGGCCATCGCTTGTCCTCACACCACTCGGTTGTGCAGCGCGCCTTGGCGCCAAGAGTGGATATTGTCCGCCACAATGCCGATCAACCGCTGACGCGCTTCGCGGGCCAGCCAAGCGCTGTGCGGCGTCAAGATCAGATTGCAGTCGCGCATTCCCAACAGCGGATGGTCCGCCGGCGGCGGTTCCACCGACAGCGTGTCGAGAGCGGCGCCACCGAGCTGACCGCTGCGCAAGGCTGCCGCCAACGCGGCTTCATCAATCAGGCCGCCGCGCGCGGTGTTGACCAGCAATGCTCCGCGTTTCATCAGCGCCAAGCGCTCGGCATTGATTAAGCCGGCGGTCTCCGGCGTCAGTGGGCAGTGCAGCGACAGCACATCGCTCTGCGCCAACACGTGCTCCAGCGGCAAACGGCCGGCTTCTGGGGCGGCGTTGGCACGTAAGCTGGCGGCCACATTCACCTGCATACCCAGAGCGGCGCCAAGCCGCGCCACTTCCTGCCCGAGACGCCCGTAACCGACGATGCCCAAGGTGCGGCCAGCCAGCTCTACCGCTGGATAATCCATCAAGCAAAACAGCTCACTGCGCGACCAGTCACCGCGCTGCACGGCGGCTTGGTAACGCGCCCATTGCGTGGCCAGCCCCAGCATCAGCGCCAAAGTGTGCTGGCCGACGCTGGCCACGGCATAATCGCGCACATTGCACACTTGAATGCCCTGCTCAGCGGCGGCGGCCAGGTCCACATTGTTGGTACCGGTTGCGGCGATGCAGATCAGTTTCAGTTGCTCGGCAGCAGCCAGTGTGGGCGCATCCAGCAGCACCTTGTTGGTAACCGCCACCGTGGCGCCGTGCAAATGAGCACGTCGGTCGGCTGGTGCAGTGGTGGCATGGGATTGCCAGCGCGGCAGACTGGCCCACAACTCGCTCAAGTCGAGGTCTTGCGGCTGCAATGTGGCGAGATCAAGAAAGGTACCCAGCATGACGACTCCTGCCGATGACGGTATTGCCCACGCATTGCGCAACGCCGGTCTCGACCCGGACGCCCCCCCAGCACTGCTGTTGGTCAGCGCCTGCCTGTTGGGCCGGCCGGTGCGTTACGACGGACGCGATAAATATACGCCGCTGTTGCTGCAAAGGCTGGCGCCCTGGTGTCGCTTCACCGCGTTGTGCCCGGAAGTGGGCGCCGGGTTGGGTACCCCTCGACCACCGATCGCGCTGTATGAAACCAGCGCCGGCGTGCGCCTGCAGGGATGTGACGACCGACAGCGGGATGTCACTGTCGCGGTGCGCGACCAGGTACAGCGAGTAACGAATGTGCACGGTGCGCTGCTCAAGGCCCGCTCACCGAGCTGCGGGCTGGGTACTGCAGTGCTGCACCAAGCCGATGGCAGTCACTCGCTCACGGACGGCGCTTTTTCCAGTGCGCTGCGTGCCCAGCATCCACTATTGCCGATAGCCGATGAGGTGTCCTTGCAGCAACCAGCACGGCTGCAAAACTTTGTGCTGGCGGTGTGGAGATACCGACAAGGCATAGACTGATATGCAATAGGTCTTTTAAAAAAAATATTTCTACAACTGAAATTGACAGCAGTTGAACAAAAAAACAGTCCCAATTTTTAGATATCAGGCGTCCGGTAGCGCAGTAATAGCTGCCGAGAAAAATAGCGGCCTACCATAAGTTATCCGCCGCCTTCGCCGCTCATCAGAAAATGAAAAAGGCGCCGTAGCGCCTTCCTCATCACTGACCACACTTACTCAAGGTAGGTGTAGCCGGCCAAGCCATCCTCGATTTCGCTGAGGAATGCCTCACGCTCGGCATCCGACAGTGCCGCCCGGTCGGCGTGAGCGCGCAACAAACACATCAGGTCTTCAGTGTCGTAATTCACGTAACGCAGCACCGAACTGACGGTATCCCCCTGAATTGCATGATCCAGATGAATGCTGCCGTCTGCGTCGATATCCACATCCACGGAATCGGTGTCACCGAACAGGTTGTGCATGTCACCAAGGATTTCTTGGTAAGCGCCGACCATGAAAATACCCAGCTCGTCACCGCAGTCCGCCGGCAGTGGTAAGGTGTTTTCCAGCCCTTCGCCGTCCACATATTCATCGATGCGGCCGTCGGAGTCACAGGTGATGTCCTGCAACACCGCCCGGGTTTCGGTGGGCCCGTGCAGGCCACGCAGCGGCAGGATCGGGAAAATCTGGTCGATCCCCCACACGTCCGGCACCGACTGGAACACCGAGAAATTGACGAACAGCTTGTCCGCCAGCACTTCGTTGAGCTGGTCCAGCAACTCGCGCTGTTGGCGCCGAGTCGGATCCAGCGCCGCACGGATGGACAGCAGGCAGTTGGTGTACAGCTTTTCGGCGGCAGCCCGATCGCTCAGCCCCAGCTCACCGAACAGGTAACGCTGGTGTACATCCTGCCAAGCCGCCAGCACATCTTGGTGCAGCTCCAGCCAAGGTTGGCGCGGCTGGGCTACCTGTTGCTGCAAGCGCCACAGCTGATGAAGCTCTTCCGGGGCGTCCTCCTGCGGCTCTGCCACCGCGCAAGTGCGCAACAGCTCGCGGTCAATCACGCTCACCAGCAGCACCGCATGGTGGGCGGTCAAGGCACGGCCGGATTCGCTGATCAACTCTGGATGCGGCAGACCGGCTCGGTCGGCAGCATCGCGTACGGTCTGCACGATGGCGCTGGCATAATCTTCCAGCGCATAGTTCATTGAGCAAGCGGAGCGCGAGCGGGTGCCCTCGTAATCCACGCCCAGACCACCGCCTACGTCGAGGATCGAGATCGGCGCGCCGAGACCATGCATCTCTTGGAAGTAGCGAGTCGCCTCGCGCATGCCGGTCTTGATGTCTTGCAGGTTGGCGATCTGCGAACCGAGGTGGAAATGCAGCATGCACAGGCTGTCGAGGTAGCCAGCGTCGCGGCACTGCTCCACTGCCTGCACCAGTTGCGAGGCCGACAACCCGAACTTGGATTTTTCGCCACCGGTGTTCTGCCAGTTGCCTTTGCCGAGCGACATCAGCCGCACGCGCAGACCAATGCGCGGACGCACGCCCAACGCCCGCGCTTCGGCCAGGATCAGCGGTAGCTCGGACATTTTTTCGACCACGATGTGGACTTTGTAGCCGAATCGTTCGCCCATCAGCGCCAAGCGGATGTACTCACGATCTTTGTAGCCGTTGCAGACGATGATGTTGCCGGCATCACCGGAGTGCGCCAGCACCGCCATCAGCTCCGGCTTAGAGCCCGCCTCCAGCCCAACGCGCACGCCGTCTTCGCGCGGTTGCAGGATTTCGTGCACCACGCGCCGCTGCTGGTTGACCTTGATGGGGTAAACCGGGGTGTAGGCGCCTTCGTAATCGTGCGCCAGGATCGCGGCATGGAAGGCTTCCGACAGCCGCCGCACGCGGTGGCGCAAGATACCGTCAAAGCGCACCAACACTGGGGAGCGCAGCCCCTGTTCGCGGCACGCATCGAACACCGCCTGCAAGCGGGCGCTACCGGCGGCGGGGTTGCCGCTGGGACAGACCGTCACATGCCCGGCCGCATCCACCGAAAAGTACCCCTCGCCCCAGCGATCAACGTTGTAGATACCAGCACTCTCGTGCGGCAGAAGCGGTGTAGACGTGGTCATGGCCTCTCCTCATCAGGCCGGCGATTATCACAGACCCTCCGACAAGACCCAATGCCTATTTGCCGCCTCAGTTGCGGGTTAGGAAACCGTTACTGAGCAACGCCGGGAAACCGTGGCCTGCCATATCCAGCACCACAGTGGAGGCGTCATAGGGAAGGCGGTGACCGCGCACCCGCATCTGCTGCCAATCGATCACCAGATATTCACAGCCATCACGGCCATGGCGGCTGCGTCCCACCGAGCCTGGGCAGATCAGGCCGGCTTCGAATGGCGCCAGCGCCACGTGGTCGGCCGCGACAAAGCCATCCAAACCGCGACGCAGGTAAAACACGCCCTGGCGGTGGCTTTGGCCATGCAGCAGCCACTTTTTGCCGCGCTTGACCACCGCCGCAAGGTTGTCTTCAGCGGTGGCGTCGTAGATGTAGCCAAACAGCGGGCGCGGCTCCACCAGTGCACCATGGACCCCAAGCCAGCTATCACCGTCGAGCGTGCGCGGCAAGCCGGCCAACCAGTCCCGCTGTGCCGGAGACAGTTGTTGCCGGGTCCATTCCACGCTCCAACGTGCCGCATCGGAAATGCCGTCCAGGCACTGATCGCTGGAGGCGAGCCAATCGAGGTTGCCTTGCAGCACGTGGCAACCACGGGTGCGCAGCAAGTCAATGCAGGCGCCCGGTGCCGGGCCATAACCGACCACATCCCCAAGCACCAAGATGTCATCAATGTCGTCAGCATCAGCTTGTCGCAGGATGGCTTCTAGGGCTGGCAGATTGCCGTAGATATCGGCCATCACCAGCGTCCGGCGCGGAAAGCTGCCGGCTTCGAAACAGGCACCGACGGCCGAGCGGCCCCGGCAATCACGCTCCGAGCGGCACAGACCTGCCGCCAAGGCGGCACGGTGGGATTCTTGAGCCGCGCCGGCGACAAAATGGTCATAGAGCTGCGACGCCAGCGTCTGGGCCAACCCTTCATCACCATAGCTGGCCAACAATTGGGTGCGCATGTGGCCACCCACCTGCTCCCAAGCCGCCGCTGGCAACGCAGTGAAGCGCCGGATCCAGGTCACCAGCGTGGCGCACAGGGACGAATGCTGTTGCAGCGGATAATGATCGTCGTCGAGGTAAACCAGTTGCCCGGAAGCGGTGAAAGCAAAGTTGCTCAGCCCTTCATCCAGTGCCACATCGCTGCGCGCCGCCACCGCCAAGCACAGGCTGGCCACCTGAGCGAGGCCTTCAGCCACCTCAGCGCCGGCCTGCTGCAGCGCATCATCCAACGCCACCAGCCGTGGCGTGACGCTGGCCACTTTGACACTGTGGTCACCATGCAGCACCAGCCAGGTCTTTTCCGGGTGGTAACAGCCGAGCAGCCGCTCGTGCTCACAGCGCGCGGCGATCCAATCGCGTGCGGCGGCGGCGGCGGCGAACTCCAGCTCGCTGCGGGTCTTGATCACCCGGTCAGCGCAGGCATAGATCTCGGTAACCGGACGTCCACTGAAACGGCTCAGCCGCGACAGCACCTGCGGATGGCATGAAGTGCGAGCCACCTGTTCCGGCGACAACCCCGGTGCCTGCCCCAGCGCTGCCACGATTTCGATCTGCGCCGCGCCCCACATGATTCAGCCTGATGGCCGGTGTTGGTGGCGATAGTGCGACGGCGGCGCGCCGAACCAACGCTTGAAGGCGCGAGTGAAGTTGTTCATGTCGGCATAGCCGAGGGTGTAGGCAATTTCCTTGATGCTCTGGTTGCCACGCTTCACCCGTTGCAGCGCGATGTCCTTACGCGCCTGCTCCAGCAAGGCGCTGAACACCACGCCTTCGGCCGCCAGCCGACGTTGCAAAGTGCGGGCAGACAGACCGAGGCGCCGAGCAATTTCTTCCAGCTCGAACACCCCACCCGGCAGCACGTGCATGAGCAACGAACTGACTTTTTCCTGCAGCGACCCTTCACTGCTGCGCAGATTGCGCGCCAGCTCGTGGTGCAACCGCTGGTAGACATCCGGGTTGGCACCGTTCGGTGTCTGCATCAGGTCGTGACGGCTGAACAGCATGCGATCCTGCACCGTGCCGAAATACGGCTGCACGCCGAAACAATCACGGTACAAGCGACTGCCACTGCGGCCGCGCTGCTGCAACTCCACCTGCAGCGGCACTATTGGTTGCAGGCAATGGCGCGCCATTTCTCGCACCAATGCCGCAAACAACAGATCTACTTCAGCGTGGCAGATCGGCGACAGCGGATTTTCGTGGAAAGTAAGCACCACCACGTCATCGCGCTCTTCGACGATCAGCAAACCGTTGCCGGCCACCAGCGGAAAATAATTGGCAAGCGCCTTCAGGCCCAGCAGCACCGTGGGCGCGGTCAGCGCGCAGTAACCGACCTCCTGGAACGACGCGAGGTTCAGATATCGACTGCCGAGCAGCCCACAGTCGGGGCCGAGCAGTTCGCGGGCGGTGCGCCAGAGCCCGGTGATGCGGGCGCTGGGCACCGATTCCCACGGTGTGCGCAGATCGTCACTGCCGAGGCCTTGCTGCGCCAGAACGCGTTCCGGCGCATGGCCCTGATCCTGCAGCAGCCGCGCCACCACACAGGCCTGTGTGCGTGCAGACTGGGGAAGTGCCATGTTCATGGCCGCGCTCCCTATCCGTTCAATGGGTGATTACGGGCACAGCGGCGAAATGCGCGGCACCGCACCACGTACTGCGGCCCAGCCCATGCCAAGGTTGGCTTTACGCCCAGTAATCAGCACCAGCATGGAGTTGGGTTTGTCCGGCATCACGATCATGAAGTGGTAAGTGCGTTCGGTGGTCATCTGCACTTCCTTGATCATGTTGGTGACCTGATGGCCACGCTGACCGGACAGCAGTTTTTCCACGGTGCTGATGGTCTTGCCGCGGAACATGTCCACCGCCGCTGCCGCTACAGCATCGAGGTAGGTTTGGGTGAAGTAGGGCACGTTGTGGTACACCGCCAGCAGCAGGCCGGAGGACACGTCCACCACCGCCGCGCCCAGTGCGTCGTTCACGTCGTCGACCAGTGATTTACAGATTTCTTCCAGTGATGTCATGGTTTCTTCCCCTTGAGGTTGAGCTTATTGGTGAATCAGTTGTTGAAGTCGTTCAGCGGTCATCTTGCTGGTCGACAGCAACATGCCGAGATTGATGCGTTGATTGCCGAGGCAGGTCAGTGTCAGGCGGCTATCCACCCGCAGGCTGACCACGAAGCCGTCGGTGTTGTCGAGAATCACGTAACGGCATTGTTGCTGGCGTGTCTCCCGAGCGATGGTTTCAGCCAGCGCCAGCAGCGAACTGGACATGGCACTCAGGCGGCCGCCCTGTTCCTGACGCTCGATGTAAGTGGCTTGGGCTTGGCCGTCGGAGGTGCACAGCAGCATGCCGTACACGCCGTCGGTATCGCGGCAGGTGTCGGCCATCAGCCGTTCCGCTTCCCGCATTTTTTCCATATGCGCAATGGCAATGTTCATCGTGTCCCCATCAGTACTCAGCGGTGGTCATCAGCACATCCAGCAACAGCCGCACGTCCTCTGCCTGGCGGATATCCACTGCCAGCACCGGCAGGCACAGCCCACGCGCTTCCAGCGCGTCCTGGTAGTCGGTCAGCGCCGCCGTGTCTGGCTGCGGGTGACGGGTCACCGCCACCACCGCACCGGTGCGCGCCACCAGTTGCTTGAAGCTGTCCAGGTACAGGCACATGTCTTGCACCGCCTGCGGCCGGCTGTGGTCCACCAGCACCACCAACCCCAGGGCACCCTCGGCGAGGATGTCCCACATGAACTCGAACCGCTCCTGGCCGGGGGTGCCGTATAAACGCACCAGATCCCCGTTTTCCAGACGCAATTCGCCGAAATCCAAGGCCGCCGTGGTATGGCTTTTGATTGCTGCCAACTCGTCGGTGGCCAGTACATCCGTACTGACCGGCACTGTGTCGCTGACCGCGCGTATTGCCGTGGTCTTGCCCACCCCCGGAGTGCCGGTGAAGATGAATTTGAGTTCCCCCGTCACGCCTTACTCCCGTTCCTTCCCCAGCCCCAAACGCTGGCGGATACGTTGGAAGATGCCGGCCTTCTGGCGGCGCTCTTCCGGCTCTTGCGGCGCTGCATCGGGCGCCGGGGCCGGCATGTCCACGATCTGCAGCAGCCCTTGCACTTCAGCGGCGGCAACGAAAGGCCAGGCCACTTCTTCTGCCACCCCGGTATGGGCCACCAGCGCCTGCACCGGCATTGCGCGACGGCTCAAGGCCGCACACAGGCGCCCATAACCGCTGTGGCATTGCAGCGCCGCGCGGCCCGGCCAGCGCCGCAGCTGTAGCGCCGCTTGTCGGTAACGGTCGATGCCTTCCGGATGCAGCACCAAACCGGCCGCCGCCGCTGGCCACAACAGGTCGGACAGCGGTGTGGCGTTGCTCCAGTCCAGCGACCGTGCCACTGCTTCCGGCTGACAGCGCCCAGACACAAAGGCGCGCAACAGGTTGAATAAATCACCCTTGTCACCGGACACCAGTGCGGTCCCAGCTTCCCGGTCCACCGCCAGCCGCGCCTGGCTGCTGGACAGTTGGTAGCGCGCCGGCCAGTGCTCGGACAGCAGCGGCGCCTGGCTTGATGCCACCGGCACCACCGGCGGCGCAGCCGCTGCGGCGACGGGCGGCGGCGCCACCACCACCGACTCGGCATCAACTTGGTCTGCTACGCCGGCCAGCGCTGCTCGGGCGCGATCCAGCACTGTCAGCAATGAACGTGAACGCAGCGGCGACGGCAGCATGAACACTTTGCGGGCCGGCTCGTCCTCGCACTCACCGAAGCCGACCAGTACCGGGCGCTGGTTGGCCGCCAAAGCCGCCGTGGCGCCAAAAGCCGGGTGCCCAACTGCCATCAGCAGAATGTCGCAGTGGGCCGCATCCACCAGCTCCCAGCGCTGTGATTGGTTCAGCTCGAGAATGCTCAGCAACGACCGGAGAATCAGGCTGTCATGCTCCGACAACCCGGTTATTCCCAGTCCGATGGCCCCGTCCCCACCCATTCCTATGATTCCTGTACTCTTTGGCCGACAGCGGCTAGTGATAAATCATTAAACACCGACTCATACTTATACGCTATCTTTTTCTGCCGTCCACACTGCATTGGGTGCCATTCCCTCAGAACTTGAATAGGCACACAAATCTAGCGGCATCAGGATGATGGCATTTTGTCCCATATTTTCTTCTTAGCTTGGGACGATGGGAGTGGGAGCAGTGGGATGAGCACGCTAGAATGCGCGCCGTTGTCTCTTCACCGCCTCGACGAGGATGCGATCCGATGTCCCAGACCCCTTGGTTTATTGAGCACTTTGACAGCGCCGGCACGGCGTTCGGCCTGCGCCTGAAAGGCAAGCTGGAAGAGGTGCAGACGCCCTACCAGCACATTGAAATGTGGGACACCGACACGTTCGGCTACCTGATGACCATTGACGGCGCCACCATGGTCACCAGCCGCGACAACTTCCTTTATCACGAGATGATGTCGCATCCGGTGCTGTTCACCCACGCCGCACCCAAGCGGGTGGTGATCATCGGCGGCGGCGACTGCGGCACCCTGCGCGAAGTGCTGCGCCATCCGGGTGTAGAGCAGGCCACCCAGATCGACATCGACGAGATGGTGACGCGCCTGTCGGAGAAGTACTTCCCAGAGCTGTGCGAATCCAATGATGACCCGCGCGCTGAACTGCTGTTCATCGACGGCGTGAAATGGATGCAGGAATGCGAAGCCGGCAGCATCGACGTCATCATCGTCGACTCCACCGACCCGGTGGGCCCGGCGGAAGGGTTGTTCAAAGCCGACTTCTTCCGTGACTGCCACCGCGTGCTGCGCGACGGCGGCATCATTGTGCAACAGAGCGAATCACCGCTGCTGCACAGCGATACCATCATCCGCGACCTGCACCTGAACATGCGCGAAGCGGGCTTCACCAGCACGCAGACGCTGCCATTCCCGCAGCCGTGCTACCCGAGCGGCTGGTGGAGCTGCACCATGGCTGGCAAGGGCGTGGACGTGACGCACTTCCGCGAAGAGGCGGCGGCGGCAAAACCGTTCGAAACCCTCTACTACACTGCGGATGCCCACCGCAGTGCGCTGGTACTGCCACCCTTCATGCGCAAAGCCTTGGCATGACGACACCGCCCTGGCGCCGGTTTACCGGCGCTCAGGGCGATTCTTCGCCCCAGCACCCAGCCAGCCCCCCACCCGCCTATACCCCTCCGAACACTGCGCCTTCTACTGTCTGACAATCTTTCTTCAATCTTGACCACATGGCATGTCAGATGCGGCGATAAAGCCATGCCATTGGACAATGTAAAGGTTAAATTGGCTCCAATCCTGGGTGTCCCTGACCCAGTGCAGGAGTGCCGGCGCGGCAGATCGTCCGCAGCCATGATGCGTCTCCTGTATCTGCCTACTGACCGAGAGCGCAGCTATGTCCAAACAACAACTTGACGTCCTGATCATTGGCGCCGGCCTGTCCGGTATCGGCATGGCTTGCCATCTGACGCGCGAATGCCCCGACAAGCGCTACGCCATCCTCGAAGGGCGCGATGCCATCGGCGGCACCTGGGACCTGTTCCGTTACCCGGGCATCCGTTCCGATTCCGACATGTTCACTCTCGGCTACTCGTTCCGCCCGTGGACCAGCGACAAAGCCATTGCCGATGGCCCGTCGATCCGCCAGTACATCAACGACACCGCGGATGAATACGGCGTGCGCAAGCACATCCACTTCAACCACCGTGTGCTGCGCAGCAACTGGAACTCCGCTGAAGGTCTGTGGGAAGTGACTGCCGAACACGAAGGCAAGTCCACCACCTTTTCCGCGCGCTTCGTCGTCAACTGCACCGGCTACTATCGCTATGAAGCCGGTTACACCCCTGAATTCCCCGGCCGCGACAGCTTTAAAGGTCAGATCGTCCACCCGCAGCTGTGGCCGGAAGACCTGGACTACCAAGGCAAGAAAGTCATCATCATCGGCAGTGGCGCCACTGCCGTGACGCTGGTGCCAGCGCTGGCCCAGGGCGGCGCTGACGTGACCATGCTGCAGCGCTCGCCGTCCTACGTGGCATCGGTGCCGGAAAGCGATCACATCTCCATCGCATTGCGCAAATTCCTGCCGGAATCAGTGGTGTACCGCCTCGCCCGTGCCCGCAACGTGGGCCTGCAAATGGCGGTCTACCGGCTATCGAAGATGCAGCCGAAACTGATGCGCAAACTGCTGATGAAGCAGGTCGAACTGCAGGTCGGCAAAGAATTCGACATGACCCACTTTGATCCCAAGTACAACCCGTGGGATGAGCGCCTGTGCGCGGTGCCGAACGGCGACCTGTTCAAGGTGCTGCGCAAGGGCCAAGCGCAGATCGTTACCGACCACATCGAGACCTTCAACGAAAACGGCATTTTGCTGAAATCCGGCCAGCAGCTGGACGCGGACATCATCATCACCGCCACCGGTTTGCAGGTTCAAATCCTTGGCGGCGCCGAGCTGACGTTGGACGACAAGCCCTACGACCTGCTCAATGCAGTGGCGTACAAGGGTCTGATGTTCAGCGATCTGCCCAACGCCGCCATGGTGTTCGGTTACACCAACTCTTCCTGGACCCTGAAAGCCGATATCAGCGCCGAGTACGTGTGCCGTCTGCTCAACTACATGGAAGAAATCGACAAGAAAGTGGCCACCCCGCGCACCCCCGCCGGTCTCAATACTCGCCCGTTCATCGACATGGACTCCGGCTACGTACAACGTGCCCGCGCGCTGATGCCAAAGCAGGGTGACCGCGCGCCTTGGCAAGTAAGCCAGACCTATGCGGTGGACCTGGCCTCCATGCGCTTGAGCAAGATCGATGACGGCGCCATGGAGTTTTCCAATCCTCGCCCGGCGTTAAAGAAAGCGGCACCAGCCCAGCAGGACGCAGCGCCGGCTGCCGCCAAGAAGGCCCCGGCCAAACCGAGGGCAAAGAAGGCGCCGGCCGCGAAAAAAGCGGCGGCATCGAAGCCTAACCCGGCCGACGCACCAGCCTGATCCGGAACCATAAAAAATGCCGCAATCGCGGCATTTTTTATGTCTGCGTTTTCTGTTTTCATCGACGCGGCATCACCGGCATCCGGCTGCGTAGCCAGGCCAGCGCCGGATCTGCGCTGTGCTCCTGGTGCCAGTACAGATACAGCGATAACGGTGGCAGCGCCAGCGGTAGCTCTCGCACCACCAACCCCGGCGGCGGTTGTTGCAGCGCCAGCATCCGCGGCAGGGTAAGCAGTAGGTCGGTGGTGGTGAGTGTTGCCATGGCCGACTGATGATGTTGGCAGCGCAAAGCGATGGTGCGATGGTGGCCGGCTTGGGCCAGACCGAAATCCTCCAGCCCGGGTCCGCGCCGACGCGACGACACCAGTACATGGCGCGCACCAAGATAATCTCCCAGCGTCAGCACCTGTTTCGCTGCCAGCGGATGATCAGCGCGCATCACCAAGCTCAGGGGCGCATCCATCAGGTGTTGCTGGCCGATGCGGGAATCCACTGGCAGCTGCACATCGATAGCAAGGTCCAGCCGCCCCGCCAGCAAGGTGGAAGGCAGGTCGCGCCGGCTGACCGACAGCGTCTGCACATCCACGCCCGGCGCTTCGCGGGTGACCACCTGCATCAGCTGCGGCAGGATGTAAGCTTCCAGCCCGCTGCGCAGGCCCAGCACGAAGGTGCGCCGCGCCTGGGCCGGCTCGAAGCCGCCCATGCCCGCTAGACAGCCCTGCAAGCCGTGCAACGCCTCGCGCACCGGCCCGATCAGCTCCCGCGCTCGGGGTGTGGGCACCATGTCATGGCCGCGACGCACGAACAGCACGTCGTCGAGGCGATCGCGCAGCCGCGCCAGTGCATGACTGACCGCAGGCTGGCTGAGACTGAGCAGGCTGGCAGCACGGGTGATCGAGCGTTCGCGATAGATTGCTTCGAACACCACGAACAAATTCAGGTCGATGTTACCGATATTCAGTTTTTTCATAGTCGCAAGCCCGCTCCATGCACAGCGTGCAGCACGTTGTCACAGCCACCACCGGCTTGCAACGATCGGTCGGGACCGCCAAGGAGAGTCGTCATGAGCCATACCACACGGACACTGATCACCGGCGCCAGCAGCGGGCTCGGCGAGGGCTTGGCGTGGGAGTTTGCCGCCCGCGGCCACCAACTAGCCCTGTGCGCGCGACGGCTGGACCGATTGGAAGCACTGCGTGACGCGCTACGGGCGCGCTACCCGCACTGCCGGGTGGTCATCGCGGAACTGGATGTCACCGACCACGGCGCGGTGTTCGACGTGTTCAAGCAGCTCAGCGATGCACTCGGCGGCCTCGACCGGGTCATCGTCAACGCAGGCATCGGCAAGGGGGCGCCGATTGGCAGCGGCGGTTTCAGCGCCAACTTGGCCACGGTGAACACCAACTTCACCGCCGCGCTGGCGCAGTGCGAGGCGGCGGTGCAGCAGTTCCGCGCCCAAAATCAGGGGCATCTGGTGGTGATCTCATCGGTCACAGCGTATCGAGGCATGGCGGGTGCCACCACCGCCTACGCCGCCAGTAAAGCGGCCGTGGCGACGCTGGCAGAAGGCATCCGGTCGGAGCTATGGGACACGCCCATTCGGGTTACCACGCTGTTCCCTGGCTATATCCGCACAGACATCAATGCGCGCCTGAAACATGCACCCTTCATCGTCGATCGTGAGCAGGGTTGTCGGGCGCTGGCCGCGGCAATCGAGCGGGGCGTGGCCAAGGCCAGCATCCCGCGCTGGCCTTGGGGTGTGATTGGGCTGGCATTGCGGCTGCTACCGCTGGGAGTGGTACGGCGCCTGACCTGAGGCCAAGCGCCGGCGGCATCAGTGGATGGTGCCGGCCTGGGCTGACGGCGAGCGGGCAATGTAGGCCAGCGCCTGTTCAGTGTCGCCTTCCGGCTCCGGATGGAAGCTCGGAGCCGCCCAGCGCAGGGTGCGACGCACCAGCATGGAAAACTTCGGCAGCGTATCGCGACTGCGGCCGTTGCGCTCCATCTCGAACACCATCCGCACTATCGACATGCGGGCGATCTTACGTGCCTTCGGATCTGGGTCTTGGCCAGCCAAGTCACGCGCCGCATCAGACAGCAAGTAAATAAACATCGGGAACACCACGGCCATGAGCGCCTGGCGACTCACATAGAAGCCCAATTCGGTTTTGCACAGGTGTTCGAACAGTTCAAACGCCACCGAGCGGTGTTCCACCTCTTCGGCCAGGTGCCAACGGAACAGGTCCGCCACTACCGGGTCGCCAATATCCCAGCCATCGCTGTTCATGCACCAGTCGCCCAGCATGCCGGTGAAGTGCTCGATCGCCGCGATGATACCAACGCGCAGGACCAGCCAGCGCTTGGTGCCAATGGCGCGGGTCAGCAGCGGGTAGCCGAGGGCATCTTCACCCAGCACCTGACCAAACAGCCAGTTAGCGCGGTCCAGTACCGGCTCAATGTCGTAACCGTTATCCGCCAACCATTTTTCGGCCTGGCGGTGAGCACGGGCGTGGTTAGCCTCCTGGCGAATAAAACCTTCCACATCCTTGCGCAGCTGTGGATCAGTCACCATCGGCAACGCTTTGTTGTAAACACGGCAGAACCACAGTTCGCCGGCCGGCAACAGCAGGTTGATGCCATTGACCATGTGGCTCGCGAACTCATCCTTCGGCAGCCAATGTACCGGGGAGTCGGCGAGATCGAACTTCGGTTGGCGGATCACCAGCTGATGGCGTTCCTGGCGTTGTTGACTCTGCATGGCGAGGTCCTTCACAACAGTAATTTAGGGAGGTGGCGGTCACGCCACGCGCAGTGAACGCAAGGACTCTTGTTGGTCCCCTCGTTCTACGGCATCAATAAAATCGCGGATGGCGGCCGCCAACCAATCAGGGTCACTGAGCATCAGCCAGTGACCGGCGTCGACATCGCGGCGGTACAGTTCCGGCACCCACTCGTGCAGCTCATCAAACAGGTAGACGCCAGCATAGGCATCCTTCAGCGGCACGATCAGTTGCACCGGGCAGTCAGCGTAGCGCGGCGCCGGGCGCAGCAGGCGCGGAGCAAAGTTGGATCGGTACAGCCAGACGCCGTCGCGACCGTCCACGGTCTGGTAGGGGTTGGCATGCGGCTCCTTCACCCCTTCAACCTTGGACAGGAAGTGTTTCCAATTGCGGCCGACCACGGCTTTCCACATTAACTCCGGTATCAGCGGCAGTTGGAACGCGGTGATATACCAAGAGGACATAAGCTGCTTCAGCGCGGAAACGCGGCTGGCGCTGTCAGACAGGTGGCTGCGCACCCAGTAGCCCATGTGGTCGAGGCTCGGGCCGGACACCGTGGTGTAAGAAAGAATGCGGTCCTTCATCGGCGCGGTGGTGACCGACTCCCAGCTCTGGATCGAGCCCCAATCGTGACCGGCCAGATGGAATTGCTGCCCCGGGATCAGGGTATCCACCACCGCTTCCAGGTCTTCCACCAGCACACTAATTTGGTAAGCCTTGCGCCCTTTCGGCCGGTCGGACTCGCCCGCACCGCGTACGTCATAGGCAATAACATAGAAACTGTCGGACAATCTTTCCGCCACCGGCACCCAAGCCAGATGGTTGTCCGGGTAACCGTGCACCAGCACCAACGGCGTAGCCGTCGGATCACCCCAGGTATAAGCCTGCAGAGAGATCGATCCGGATTGGATACGATGCCGTTGAGTCGTCATGTTGGGGCTCCAGGGCGAGCCTCAGCTCGCAACTTCACATACAGAATTCGCTGCCTGTGACACAGGCGAGTCATGATTACATTTTAAATGGAACCATTAGGCAATGTAATCATTGACGTCGCGAGCTCGCCCGGAAGTCAATGCCTTGTACTGGAGCCCCTATGCTGTTGCCGTCGATGGTTTCTTTCCGTAACGCCTCGTTCTTGCACCATTGTTTGGTTTTGGCGGCCTTGCTACTGGCGCAACCGGCGCTAGCGGACGCGCCCTGGAAGCCGCTGAAAACCGCTACTGCCCGCGGCGAGGTGAGCACCTGGAACCGCCCGGTGGAGGGCTACCCCATCAAGCAGTTCAAAGGTGTGGTGGAAGTGCCCTACTCGGCGCTGAATGTGCTGGCGGTGATCCGCGACGTGCCCAACTTCCCCGATTGGGTGTTCCAGTGCCAACGCGCAGAGCAACGCAGTGAATGGGGAGTGACCCATACCCGCATCATGATCAAAGGCATCTGGCCGGTATCAGATCGGGACGTAGTAGTGAACACTGCAATCACTCAAGATCCGGCCACACTGGCGATTACGGTGGCGTCTCGAGCCACCGATGCGGTCTACCCGCCACAGCGGGGTTATACCCGCCTGCCGGAACTCGACAATCGCTTCGTGGTGGAACCCTTGGCCGACGGCTGGAGCCGGGTCACCTTCGAGACTTTTGTGGACCCCGGCGGCTCGATCCCCACTTGGCTGTCGAACTTCGTCGCTACCAAGGCACCGCTGACTACCTTGCAAGGACTGCACGCGCAACTGGAAAAACCTGCTTACCGGGTCTATGACGCACATCAATTGTCGCTGCCGGATCCGGACGCGCTGCGCTTCCCTGCCGCGCATCTCGCTCCGTGAAACAAAGCGGGCGCCGTTGCCGGCGCCCGCGCTTGCTCAGCTTTTCACGCGTAGGAACTCGGGGTAGGCCTCCATCCCGCACTCCGGCACATCGAGCCCGTTGTACTCATCCTCTTGGGACGCGCGCAGCCCCATCAACTTACCGAGCAGCGCCCAAACCAGCAGTGACATCAAGAAGATCCACAGGAAGATCACCGCGATACCCGCCAACTGTCCCACCAGCGTGGCATCCGGGTTGGCCCATGGCACCAACAGCAAACCGAGGATGCCGCAGCTGCCATGCACCGAGATGGCGCCGACCGGATCATCAATGTGTAGCCGGTCAAGCCCGAGGATGCTCAGCACCACCAGCACACCGCCCAGCGCGCCATACAGCGCCGCCAGCGCCGGCTCCGGATTCACCGCATCCGCCGTGATCACCACCAGTCCGGCCAGCACACCATTGAGCAGCATGGTCAGATCGGCCTTGCCGAACAGCAGCCGCGACATCAGCAACGCCGCCACACCCCCGGACACCGCCGCCATATGCGTGTTCAGGAACGCCATCGCCACCAAATTGGCACTGTTGCCGTCCGACAGCTTGAACACCGAACCCGCATTGAAGCCGAACCAGCCCAACCACAGCACCATGGTGCCCAGCGCCGACAGCGGCAGGTTGGAGCCAGGAATGGCGTTGATGGTGCCATCGCTGTTGTACTTGCCGCGCCGCGGGCCGAGCAGCAGCACTGCCGCCAGCGCTGCCGTGGCGCCTGCCAAATGCACTACGCCAGAGCCAGCAAAATCGCTGAAGCCCAGTTCGCCGAGATTGAATAGACCGAACACATCCCGGCCGCCCCAGGTCCAGGCGCCTTCCATGGGATACAGGACTGCGGTCATAACCATGGCAAACAGCAGGAACACCCACAGCTTCATGCGCTCTGCCACGGCGCCGGACACCACCGACATGGCGGTAGCCACGAACATCACTTGGAAGAAGAAGTCGGCACCGCGGGCGTAGTTGGCGTCACCGCCAAAGCCGTTACGGCTGGACGCATCGAGCATGCTGGCCAGATCGAACTGGCCGATGCCATGCAACAGCAGCGGCCCACCGTACATGATGGCGTAGCCCACCAGCAGGTACATGATGGCGGCAATGCAAAACAGCGAGATATTCTTGGTGAGGATTTCAGTGGCGTTCTTGGCTCGGACCAAACCGGCTTCAAGCATCATGAAGCCGGCGGCCATCCACATCACCAGCGCGCCGCAGACAAGGTAATAGAACGTATCGAGGGCAAAGCGAAGTTCAAGCACGTGTTCCACAGGACAACCCTCCGGAGATGGACGTCGCGATCAGTAGGCATGGATCGTTGGGTGGAGCGGGTGGATCAGACGGCGTCTTCGCCGGTTTCCCCGGTACGAATACGGATCGCCTGGAGCAACTCGGTGACGAAGATCTTGCCGTCGCCGATTTTTCCGGTATTGGCCGCCTTGGCGATGGCATCCACCACCTGGTCGAGGATGCTGTCGCCGATGGCCACTTCGATTTTCACCTTGGGCAGGAAGTCCACCACGTACTCAGCACCGCGGTAGAGTTCGGTGTGGCCCTTCTGCCGGCCGAAGCCTTTCACTTCGGTAACGGTGATGCCCTGGACGCCGATCTCGGACAGCGCCTCGCGCACGTCGTCAAGCTTGAACGGCTTGATAATGGCTGTGACGAGTTTCATGTACTTCTCCTCTGGCGAGCACCGCGACGCGATGCATTCCAATACGACGGGCCGCGCCCGTCTGGTCAGTGGTGGGCGGACGCCCTGTCACTGCGTCTGGTTTTTTGCACGATCCATGCCTATTTGAATTCGCACGCAAAATCAGAGAGTTGCTGTGTCTGGCCCACTGTCGCGGGCACAAGACCGGGCCATTATAGCGCAGCACTTGGCCGCGCTCCCCATTTTGGTGCGCAAGCGGTCGCGGCGGCGCTGGCCGCGGTCCGGGGGCGGCGCTACCATGGCCGCTTTGCTGACCACGCGGACAAGCCATGAACGACCTGCCCTTGATCGACCGCCTGATGGCGGACATCAGCCGCCGCCTGCCGGCGGGCCTTGGAGAACTGCGCGATGAAGTAGAGCGCAGCGTGCAAGCGGTGCTGCGCGAGACCATCACGCGCATGGATTTGGTTGGCCGGGAAGAATTCGACGTGCAGCAGCAAGTCCTGCTGCGCACCCGCGAAAAACTGGAAGCGCTGGAGCGCAGCGTGGCCGCGCTCGAACAACAAAGCAGCTGACCTGCTTCATCCCGGATAGCTGACAACCACTATCAGCGTTGTCGGCTGTCCAGCCCGCCCGGGCGGCGCCACACTGCCGCCATGTCTTCGTTCTCCCGCATTCTCAGCCGTGCCGAACTTGGCCTTGAAGCCCCAGAAGTGGTGGTGGAAACCCATCTGTCCGGCGGCTTACCGGGCTTCCATATCGTCGGCCTCGCCGAAACCGCGGTAAAAGAAAGCCGCGACCGCGTACGCTCGGCCTTGCTCAATAGCGGTTTCAGTTTTCCGCAACGCCGCATCACCGTGAACTTGGCACCCGCCGACCTACCCAAGCAGGGAGGCTGTTTCGACCTGGCCATCGCCACCGGCATCCTCGTAGCCAGCGGCCAAGTGCCCGGCACCCAGTTAGAGCATTTAGAGTTGGTCGGTGAACTAGCGCTGTGCGGTGGTCTGCGCCCGGTGCGGGCGCCACTGCCGGCGGTGCTAGCCTGCCAACGGGCCGGCCGCAAACTGGTGCTACCCCAGGGCAATGCAGCCGAGGCAGCACTGGTACCGGGCGTGGCATTGATGGCGGACTGCCTGCGCAGTCTGTGTGCGGCGCTGGCCGGGCAGCTGACGCTCACAGCACCGGTGGCCAGCGAGCCGCCGCAGTCTCCCGAATCACCCCTGTGCCTGTCCGACATCCGCGGCCAATCCCATGCCAAACAAGCACTGGAGATCGCCGCCGCCGGCGGTCATTCACTACTGCTGTGCGGCCCGCCAGGCAGTGGCAAGAGCATGCTCGCGCAGCGGCTGCCTGGTCTGCTGCCGCCACTCACAACGGCACAGGCCATCGAGGTGGCCGCCGTGCATGGACTGCGCAATCCGCGCCCATTGGCCGCCCTCCACCTGCCTCCATTTCGCGCGCCACATCATTCAGTCAGCACGGTGGCGCTGGCAGGCGGCGGCGCGCAGCCGCGGCCCGGCGAGGTGTCCCTCAGCCATCACGGGGTGTTGTTCCTCGATGAGTTGCCGGAATTCCAGCGCAATACCCTGGAAACACTGCGTGAGCCGCTGGAGACCGGCGAAATCCATCTGGCACGGGCGGCTTACCGCACCCGGCTGCCGGCGCAGTTCCAGCTGGTGGCGGCGATGAATCCTTGCCCTTGCGGCTACTTGGGCGACCCCCAGCGCGCCTGCGGTGATCCGTGCCCACGCGCGGCGCGCTATCAGCAAAAGCTGTCCGGCCCGCTGCTCGACCGGATTGATTTGATGGTGGGCGTCAGTGCGGTGCGGCCGGCAGAGTTATTGTCGCTGCCCAGCGGGCAATCCAGCACCGACATCCGCGAACGGGTCATGGCGGCGCGGCAGCGCCAATGGCAACGGCAACCGGGGCTGAACCGCAATCTTGATCATCAAGCGCTGGCCCCGATCCTGCACCGGCACCAAGACTGGCTGACACCAGTGGGCGAGCGCTTGGGACTGTCAGCTCGCGCCACCCACCGCTTGTTGCGGGTGGCGCGGACAGTGGCGGATCTGGCGGCAGAAACCGAGGTCAACGCTCAGCACCTGCGTACGGCCTTGGCGTTCCGGCATTGGCAAGGCTGAACAGGCGGCCGTTCAGAGTGCCGAGCACAGGTGGCCCCCATCCACCGGCAACGCCACGCCACTCATAAACCGTGAAGCATCAGACGCCAGCAGCAACAGCGGCCCGCTGATGTCTTCCATCTCGCCAACACGGCGGAACGGCACCCGACTGATCTGACGCTGGCCGGCTTCTGAGGCCAGCCAATCACGGTTGATTTCGGTTACGAAGTAGCCCGGACACAACGCATTGCAGCGGATGTTATAGCGCGCATAGTCAAGCGCCACTGAACGGGTGAACTGCACTACCGCGGCCTTCGAGGCTGCATAGGCCGGTAGCTGGTTGCCGACCCGCAGCGCTAACACCGATGCCACGTTGACCAAGTTGCCGGGGCGGTCCGCTGCGCGCCACGCTTTGATGGCCGCGCGGCTCACCGCCCACACGCCTTTGAGATTGGTGTCCAGCACCGCATCCCAGTCGTCTTCGCTGAGCGACTCCGTGGTGCCAAGGCGGCTGATGCCGGCATTGTTGATCACTACATCTAGCGCCGGCATACGCATGAACGCCTGCTCAACGCTGGCGGGGTCCGCCACATCCATCCGCAGCACCAGCGCTTCGCGACCGAACGCCCGCACCGCAGCAGCGGTTTGCTCAAGTCGCTCCAACCGCCGTGCCGCCAGCACCAGATCAGCGCCAGCTTCCGCCAACGTCACCGCGAAATGGGCACCGAAGCCGGACGACGCCCCGGTCACCAGCACCCGTTTGCCCTGCATGGAAAAGCGGTCCTGCATCTCAATCTCCTTCGCTGGATGTCACACCGGGCGACCGCTGCCGGCGGCCCGACCCGCTGTTATGATACGCGCTTCCCGCACCGGAGCCGCCTGTGAACAACCTCAATCCGCGCCAGCAAGAAGCCGTGATGTACACCCAGGGGCCCCTGCTGGTGCTGGCCGGCGCTGGCTCCGGCAAAACCAGCGTCATCACCCGCAAGATTGCCTGGCTGATCGAGCATCACCAGATCAGCGCCCGCCACATCGCGGCGGTCACCTTCACCAACAAGGCGGCGCGGGAAATGAAGGAACGCATCGGCACTCTGGTGTCGCGCAGCGCCTCGCGCGGCCTGATCGTGTCGACCTTCCACAACCTTGGCTTGCGTATCCTCAAGTCCGATTTGGCACTGTGCGGTTTGCGCAGCGGCTTCTCGATCCTCGACCAGGCCGATGGCCGCGAGTTGCTGAAGGAGCTGCTGCACCAAGGCGACAGTGAGCGCGATCTCGACGCGGTGGATTTCATCCTGCACCGCATCTCCTCATGGAAAAACGACTTGGTGTCACCGGAACAGGCACTGAGCTTGGCGCAGACCGACGACGAGCAACGCGCTGCTATCAGCTACAGCCGCTACAACCGCATGCTGCGCGCCTGCAACGCGGTGGACTTTGACGATCTGATCTTTCTGCCAGTAACGCTCTTGCGTGACCACCCCAGCGCGTTGGAAAAATGGCGTAACCGCATTCGCTACCTGCTGGTGGACGAATACCAAGACACTAACAGCGCCCAGTACGAGCTGGTGCGGCTGTTGGTAGAACCGCTCGGCCGCTTCACCGTGGTCGGCGACGACGATCAGTCGATCTACGCCTGGCGTGGCGCGCGGCCGGAAAACCTCGCCCAACTACAGCAGGACTGGCCGCATCTGAACATCGTCAAACTGGAGCAGAATTACCGCTCCTCCGGCCGCATCCTCAAAGCCGCCAACGCAGTGATCGCCAACAACCCGCATGTGTTCGAGAAAACGCTGTGGTCCGACTACGGCTACGGCGAGCCGATCCGGGTGGTAGCGCTGGCCGATGAGGAGGCGGAAACCGAGTGGATTGCCACCGATATTTTCCACCAGCGGCTACAGCGAGGCCTGCGTTGGAAGGATTTCGCGGTGCTCTACCGGGGCAATTTCCAGTCACGCGCGCTGGAGACCAAGCTGCAAACCATGCAGATCCCCTACAAGGTCTCTGGTGGACGCAGCTTCTTCTCGCACACCGAGGTGAAAGACCTGATGTGCTACCTGCGGCTGCTGGTGAACCCGGACGACGACAACGCATTCCTGCGTATTATCAACACGCCCCGGCGCGAGATCGGCTCGGCAACGCTGGAGAAGCTGGCCGGTTGGGCCGCCAAGCGCGGCCAAGGGCTCTATCACGTGTGCGACGACATGGCGCTCGACAGCGTGTTGCCGGCCCGTGGCGCCGAGCGGCTGCGCGAGTTCAAGCAGTGGATGGACCAGAAGCGCGAGCTGAGCCAGCGCGACCATTCCACCCAAGCCGTGCGTGAACTCATCAGCGAACTCAACTACGAAGGCTGGGTGCGCCAGAACGCCTCCAGTCCTCGTATTGGCGACCGCCGTGTGGAAAACGTTTGGACGCTGGTGGGCAGCTTGGAGCGGATGATGGAACGCGACGAAGAAGATCGCGACCTCGCCAGTACCATCGCGCGCCTGGTGTTGATCGACATGCTCGAACAACAGGATAACGAGGACGACACTGACCGCGTGCAGCTGCTGACACTGCACGCCGCCAAGGGGCTGGAGTACCCCCACGTCTACCTGATGGGCATTGAGGAAGAGCTGCTGCCGCACCGCGCCAGCATCGAGGACGACAATATCGTTGAAGAACGGCGTTTGATGTACGTGGGCATCACCCGCGCTAAAGCCAACCTGACGCTGACCCACGCGCTGACACGTAAGCAATTCGGGGAGCGGGTGGGCACAGTACCGAGTCGTTTCATCGAGGAGATGCCGCAGGACGACCTGCAATTCCACGGCGAGGGTGCAGTGCACGATCCGGACCAAGCTGACGCCATCGCGCAGAACAGCCTCGCCGGTTTGCGGGCGCTGTTGGGCGACTGAGCGGGCATAAAAAAACCGGCGCACACAGCGCCGGTTTCTTTACAGCTCCGACTCGTCCGCCGGCTCTTCGAGCGGCTCGGGAATGTCGGCGGGGTCCATCTGTGGTGGCGGCGGCTGACGCAGCACGGTATCCGGAATTTCCGGCTCTGCCACCGGCACCGGTTCCGGATCGCCGCACGCGGCCAACCCCATCAGGACTCCCAAGAGCAGTAGGCTGCGCATAGCTTACTTAGACTTGGAAACCATGTAATCGACGGCGGCATGCAGCTCTTCGTCAGAGCAGTCCATGCACAGACCTTTCGGCGGCATGGCATTAAAGCCTTCGATGGAGTGCTTGTAGAGCGTGTCGATGCCCTTAGCGATGTGCGACGCCCACTCACCGGCGTTGCCCATGCGCGGCGCACCCGCGGCGCCAGTGGAGTGGCAGGCGGTGCAGGAGCTGTTGAACACCGCCTCACCGGAGCGCGGCTCCTTGTTGCCGGCGTCGGCTACCGTGGCCACGCCACAATTGTCGCCTTCCACACACACCGTGCCGGACGGCTTGATGCGTTCGGCGATGGCGCGATCGCTGAAAACAGAGCGCTCACTGGCGGCAAACGGGGAACCGGAGTTGGCGGTCGCGGACGAGCCGAAGACCAGCAGAGCCAGTGCGGCAGCAATGGCAACAATGAATTTGTTCACGATCAATACCTCATCTCGGCGTGGGGGTGCGGCGCGAGGCCATGCGCCACGGGCCCGGCGGCGGCGATTATACCCGCACCGGGACAATGGTTGAAACAGTCGCTACGAAAGTGCCGTACGCGGCAGACTGAGGGTGAATACACTGCCCTCGCCCAGCACACTGCTGACCTGCACTTCGCCACCATGGCGCTCGGCCACCACCTTGACGAAACGCAGCCCCAATCCGGCACCGCGAGTACGGGCACCGCCGGCGCTGCGGGCACGGGAATAGGCCTTGAACAGATGCTGGAGGAAGTCCGGCTCGATACCCACGCCGTGGTCCTGCACCCGGCAATGCACGCGCTGGCCGGCGCAGTAGAGCTTTACACTGACGTCGCGGCCGGCACCAGAGTACTTCACCGCATTGGTCAGCAAGTTGACCATGCCGCGCTCAAGCAACTCGTGGTTACCGTTCACCCACACTTCTTCGGCAAGGTCGTATTCGAACTCCACCCGGATCTGCCGCTGCACCGCCTGAGCGTTAACCTGCTCAATAGCACTTTCCACCACCGGCAGCATATCCAGCAGCACGAAGTCCTCCTGCTGCACCGACTCGGCGCGGGCCAATTGCAGGAATTGCTCGGCAAAGTTCAGGCTGCGGCGGGCGTAATACTCAGTCTGCTCAAGGAACTGACCCGGCTCCAGCGGCGCCTTGCGCGACTGCTCCGCCAGCGCCAACAGCGACACCATCGGGCTGCGCAAGTCGTGCGACAGGAAGTCCATCATCTCGCCACGGGCGCGGATGGCGTTCTTCACTTCACTGATGTCTTTCAGCGTGACGATCAGTACTTCGCCGGGATGCTGGCCAGCACGAATGCGCAGCACATCCACATACAGATCGAGCCCGCCACGACTGCGACACTCCAGTTGGGCGCGGCCGCTGGACAACGCATCGCAAAGAATGGCGCGCCAATTGAAATCCTCCGACAGCACCAGCTCGCGGCCGATATCCAACAGCGACAGCTGCGCCACCCGACGCTGGGTCAGTCCCAGCCATTCTTGCGCCTGGGTATTGAGGAACAGCAGGCAGCCGCAGGCATCGGCAATCGCAATGCCGTCGCGCAACTGCTCCAAGCTAGCTTCGAAGAAGCGCGTCAGCGCTTGCTGCTGCACCTCCTGCGCCGCCATCCGCTCGATATGACTTTCCACCACGTCATAGTGGTTGTCGGCGTGGTCTGGCAACGCGTCGCTACGCGCAATCATGGCGCGCACCCATTGTTCCTGAGCCGGGGTCGGCGCGCCTTCGTTCCAGACCAGCGACAGCTCGTAGCGCTGATGGTCATGAATCATGCTGTAGTGGCGACCGCGGGTGCCCTGCCAGCTGCGCTCCGGCACGGCCGCGCCACCCTCACTGCGCGCGAGCCGGTTCGGCACCCCCGGCACCGCTGGACGAATGCGCCAAGCGGTCACCGGCATCACCTGCTCCAACCACACCAGGAAGTCATCCAACCGCGCCTGTTGCACCAACCGCTGGTTGAGGTCGTCGTGCAGCGACTGACGCTCCAGCGCCGCACGCATGTAGCCGATCGAGTACTCTAGCCGCCGCCAAGTCCAAAGCGGGTAGGCCATCAACGCACCGATCATCGCCGGCCCCACCGGGAACCACAATTGACGCCAATACAGCATGGTGTAACTGAATAGCAGCACCCCGAGCACCGCCCCGCCGACCACCGGAATCGACCAGCGCGGCGCCACGAACGGCAGCACCGTGGGCGCAATCAATGCCAGCGCTAACGACAGCCCCCATACCCAGGGGGTCGGTAATGGCCGCAGCAAACGGTGCTCGCGCAGTGCCGCAAACACGGACGCGTTCAACTCCACTCCTGGCAGCAACCCACGTCGGCCAGACAGCGGCGTCGGCAATACGTCTCCCAGCCCTTGGGCGGAGGCGCCGACAAACACAATCTTGTCTTTGATATCAGACGCCGCAGCGCGGCCGTAGAGGACATCCAGCACCGACACCCGGCGGAAACCCTCGCCCTTCTGCGAGAACGGCACCATGCGGTAATACTGCCGCACCACACCGCTGCGGGCGGCATAAGCCTGCCGCGCTGGGTACAACGGCAGCGCGCGCGGATCCTCGTGGTCGAGCAGAGCCAACGACAGGTGCGGCCACCAGGGCTGGCCGACGCCGGAGCGCATGTACAGACCGCGCACCACACCGTCTTCGTCGAGTTCCACGTCCACGTGACCCATGCCGGCGGCGGCGCGCGCAAAGGAGCTGTGCGGCATCACCTCCTTGAGGTTGGCACCGCCGTCGCCTTCGGACACATGCACCGGCAAGAACACCGAGCCGTGGCGAGCCATGGCGGCCACCAAGGCAGCGTCGGATTCCGGTCGTACCCGGTCGGGTTCGGAGAAGATCAGGTCGAGCACGATGGCGCGGGCACCGAGATCATCCAAGGCCCGCACCAACTGGGCATGGACGCTGCGATCCCACGGCCAGCGGCCGATTTCCTGCAAGCTGGGCTCGTCGATGGTGACGATGGTGATATCTGCCACCGTCGGTTCCGGCAGCAGCTTGAGCATGTTGTCGTAGAAATAACGGCTGAGCGACATCCACGCGCCGGTGTGCAGCAGGACAATGCATAGTCCTGCCACCACCAGCAGCACCGCCAGGTGCTCAAGGTAATAACGCCGGGATGTCTCGCGTTTCACATTGTCACGCTGAGCCACCACCTTGCGCCGTCACGGCGAAAGGTGTCAGGCCTCTCCCGCATGCATGCCATCCATGCCGCGCGACGGACAGAGCGCAGCTGCCTGCCCTGCGTTCATGCGGCCCCTCCCTGCTCGTCCACCGGCTCAAGGCGGTAACCGTGTTGGTAAATGGTCTTGATGCGGTAGCCCCGCTCCGGCCGGATTTCCAGACTGCGCCGGATGCGGCTGATATGCACGTCCACGGTGCGCGATTCGATCGCGGACATGATGCCCCACACCTTTTCCAGCAGGTGCGCGCGGGACATCAGTTTGCCGATGTTCTGGAACAGATAGCTGGCGAGCTCGAAATCTTTGTCGGTCAGTTTCACCGGTGCACCGTCGAGCGTGATGGTACGGCGTACACGATCCACCACCCACGGGCCGACTACCTGCTCAGTTTGCGGGACTACCTCGCCGACGCCGGAGCGGCGGCCGAGCGCGGTAATGCGGGCCAGCAGTTCAGACTGGCGCACCGGCTTCACCATATAGTCGTCCGCACCGGCAGACAGCGCGCCCACTACTGAGGCTTCGTCGTCACGCTGGGTCGCGAACAGCACCGGCACGGCATTGCCGCTCTGGCGCAGCTCTTCAAGCACCGACAGACCGGAAAAGTCCGGCACTTCCCAGTCCAGCAGCAACAGGTCGAAGGTCTCGCGGCGCATCAGCACCATGAACTCGCGGCCACTGGCACAGTGGTTACAGGTGTGCCCCGCTTCGGTGAGCCAATGCTGGATCAGCTCTGCTTGTGCCTGATCATCTTCCAAGTAGGCAATACGCAAGGTTCCGCTCCTTCTTCGATCCCTGGGTCAGTCAGTGGGGCCCGGCAGAGTCATGGTCTTGCCGGACCGAGCACAGTGATTCCGTGCCATGGTGTATCCGTCCGTCGGCCCTGCGACCCGCTTCAGAGGTGCGTCAATGCGCCCACCCCCGTGGCCACGGCCGCTCAGCTGCGCCGGAGCGCCGGCCGTCGGTGGAGCAGGCAATATAGCGGTACCCGTCCCACTTGCCCATCGCCGCCCCCAATTGAGGCAGGTGCATGGACGGCAGCGGCGAGAGTCCGTATCATTGCCGCCCACTTCCGGAGCAACTTTCCGGAGTCCGCACCCGTAGCTCAGCTGGATAGAGTACTGCCCTCCGAAGGCAGGGGTCACAGGTTCAAATCCTGTCGGGTGCGCCATCTTGAAGCAGTACAAAACGGGCCCGCCGCAGCGGGCCCGTTTTTCGTTGTGCACGAATATTTCACCAGCAACGAAAGTACCAGCAGAAAATGGCACATTTGCCACAAAAAACGAGCAGTCAGTTGTAAAAGCTGCTTTTCGTTTTATGCCAGCCCTCCGCCTTGACGCCTCCGCTGCCGCAGCGGCACCATGCGTTCTGGCACGATCGAACCTGATCCGTCACACCTCCTAAATTTCCTCGAGGACCACGCCATGGACGCGGCTTGCCACCTCTTCCAAAACTCACAGCCGGACCTGCCGTCCGACTATGCGTTGCTCAACGACGGCATCGCGCTGGATCAGGCCGGCGCGCCAGTGACCTGCCCACAGGATGCGGAGTTAGTACGTGCTTACTGCTTCCATGGTCTTCAATTGTGTGCCGCCAGCGCCGACGCGGAGCTTGATCGCATTGCAGACCGCTTGGCGGCCGTTGCCGCACTGGCCGGTCGCGAGCATTACCGCCGCGCACTACAGGCGCTGCGCGCCGAGTTAGCAACGGTCTAACTTGTGGTGAATAAAAAAGGCCGGCAATGCCGGCCTTTTTTATTCACTCAACACCTACAGCGATCAGACCGCATCAAGTGCCTGGCGCACGTCGTCGAGGATATCGTCGATATGCTCAATACCGATCGACAGCCGCACCAGGTCGGCGCTCACACCGGCCGCTTTCAGCTCGTCGTCAGACAGCTGGCGGTGGGTGGTGGTGGCCGGATGGCACGCCAGTGACTTGGCATCGCCAATATTCACCAGCCGCTTGATCAGCTGCAGCGCGTCGATGAAGCGGGCGCCAGCTTCGCGGCCGCCCTTCACACCAAAGCTCAGGATCGCCGCCGGCTGGCCACCCATATAACGCTTAGCCAGTTCGTGGAAACGGCTGTCCGGAAGACCGGCGTAATTAACCCAGTCCACTTTCGGATGCTGCTGTAGGAACTCCGCCACTTTCTGCGCGTTCTCGCAATGGCGCTCCATGCGTAGCGACAGCGTTTCAATGCCCTGCAGGATCAGGAACGCGTTGAACGGCGACAGCGCAGCGCCCATGTTGCGCAGCGGTACCACGCGTGCACGACCGATGAAGGCCGCTTCACCCAACGCTTCGGTGTAGATCACGCCGTGATAGGACGGATCCGGCTGGTTGAAATGCGGGAAGCGCGGGTTGTCTTTCCACGGGAATTTACCGGAATCGACGATGGCGCCGGCTATGGAAGTACCATGACCGCCCATGTATTTGGTCAGCGAGTGCACCACGATGTCCGCGCCGTGCTCGAACGGACGGCACAGCACTGGCGTCGCCACGGTGTTGTCGACGATCACCGGCACACCATGCGCGTGGGCCACGTCCGCCAGCGCTTGCAGGTCAACAATGTTGCCCGCCGGGTTGCCGATGGACTCGCAAAATACCGCCTTGGTGCGGTCGTCGATCAGGGCACCGATGGCGGCCGGATCATTGCCGTCGGCAAAACGCACTTCAATACCCAGCGTCGGCAGCGTGTGGGCAAACAGGTTGTAAGTGCCGCCGTAGAGCTGGCTCACCGACACCACGTTGTCGCCGACCCGAGCCAGGGTCTGAATGGCGGCCGTGATCGCGGCCATGCCGGAGGCCATGGCCAACGCGCCGATGCCACCTTCAAGCTCCGCCACGCGCTGCTCCAGCACCGCGTTGGTGGGGTTCATGATGCGCGAGTAAATGTTGCCCGGCACTTTCAGGTCGAACAGGTCAGCGCCGTGCTGAGTGTTGTCGAAGTAGTAGCTGGTGGTCTGGTAGACCGGCACCGCCACGGCGTGGGTTTCCGGATCACCGGCGAAGCCGCCGTGGATGGCAATGGTTTCACGTTTCATGGGTTACTCAACAAATCGCAGAAAGAGGACAGGATAGCCGAACTATAGTCACCCGGCCGCCGGGCTGAAAGAACCTGTGGCGCTAAGCTCATTCCGGCGGCGGGGCGTTAGCGGGCGGGACGCAAACGTTCGGCGATTTCCACGCTGACAAAGATCGGACCGATCAACAGAAACACCAGATCGTCAACGAACGACGGCTTTTTGCCTTCCACCTTGTGTCCCCAGATCTGCACCACCCACGCCGCCAACCAGACCACCACCGCCGTCCACAGCAATGACAAAGGACTGGCTTCCACCAACCGGATCAGCACCACCGACAACGCGAACCAGCCGATCATCAACACCAGCGTGCCGAATGACAGCCTTGCATAAACGATGGCCGCGAGGACGCCGGCGACGGTGGCGCCATTGATCCAATACGCTGCACCGCCGTCCAGCCCCAGCCAGCTGCCGACCGGAATCAGCCAAAACAACGCCAAAGTGGAAATGAAAATGGCAGGAACGCAAATGAAGTGAACCCATTGGTTGACCGGGTGCTGATGGCTCTCGCCGTAATCGGCCAAGAATTGCTGCAAACTGCGCATGGCACTCTCCTTTATTCTGGTTCGTTATCGGGAGGCGACAACGGGTCGCAATGGCGCCCAATGCGTGTCGTGCCGGCATTGTCCCGCCAGCTTAGGGTGCCGACAAGCCCGCGCTGACCGGCGTTGCCGGCGATCACGCCAAGCGTCATGGAGCCGGATCACAGTTCTGCAATTGCTGGTTCAATGCCGCCAATACCTGGTGCCGGTGGAGCACACCCAGCAACAGGCCTTGGTCGTCTACTACCGGATAGATTTTGGGTTTCTGGTGCAGCATCAGCGCCGCCACATCCAGCACCTGGGCATCTGGCTTCAGCGTCAACGGCGAGCGGTGCATAACGTTTTCGACCCGCTCACCACCTTCGCAGAAGTAGCTGGCCATCAGTAGCGTGCGCAGGCAGTCCTGCTCGGAGACGAAGCCCACCACCTTGCCATCAGCACACACCACTGGCATGCCCAACAATCGGTAGCGCAGCAGCAGCGCCACCACCTCGGTCAGCCCAGTGCCTTCCGGCACCGACTGCGGTTGCCGCGTCATGATGTCCTCGACCAACCATCCCGCCATAACGCGCCCTCCGCGAGCCGGATGCAGAAGAAGGCGTGTCCGTTAGCAGACACGCCCGTACCCGCTCAGGCTTACCCGCTCACTCCAGTAAAGGCAACCCGGAGCGCCAGGGCGGCACTACTTCTTGCGCGCTTTTTTCGGAGCAGACGCTGCCGCTGCGGGGCCGACCACCGGCTTCTGCGCACGCGCTTGTTCGGCTTCCTCGTGCCAGCCAAGCGCGTCCAGCACGCCAGCGCCGTAGGCCGGGTCAGCCTTGGTGCAGAGCGCGATCTGGCGCAAACAGATTTCCTTCGGCACGCCCGCCATGTTGGCCGCCATGTTGCTGCACAGCGCTTGCTGCTGCTCCGGGCTCATCAACCGGAACAGTTCGCCGGGCTGGCTGTAATAGTCGTCATCCAGCTCGCGGTAGTCGTAGCGCCAGGCGTCGCCGTCAAGCGCCAGTGGCGGCTCTACATAACGGCGGTCATGCTGCGGACCGCCGAAGCTGTTGGGTTCGTAGTTGACGCTGCCACCGCCGTTGTCACCGCCGGCCATCAAGCCATCACGGTGATAGGTGTGCACCGGGCAGCGGGGACGGTTCACCGGCAGCTGATCATGGTTGACGCCGAGCCGGTAGCGGGCGGCATCGGCGTAAGCGAAGATGCGGAATTGCAGCATCCGGTCAGGGCTGTGACTAATGCCCGGCACCACGTTGGCAGGACTGAAACTGGCCTGCTCTACTTCCGCGAAGTAGTTGTCCGGATTGCGGTTCAACTCCAGCTCACCCACTTCGATCAGCGGAAACTCCTTCTGTGACCACACTTTGGTCAGATCGAATGGATCAAAGCGGTGCGCCTTAGCCTGCGCCTCGGTCATCACCTGAATGCAGAAGCGCCAGCGGGGAAAATCGCCGTTCTCGATGGCATCGTACAAATCGCGCTGGTGGGTTTCGCGGTCTTTGCCGACCTGCTTGATGGCTTCATCATCGGTCCAGTTGTCGATACCTTGGCGTGATTTGAAGTGAAACTTCACCCACACCCGCTCACCCTCGGCGTTGATCAGGCTGTAAGTGTGGGAGCCAAAGCCGTGCATGGTGCGGTAGCTGGCCGGCAACCCGCGGTCAGACATCAGGATGGTGACCTGGTGCAGTGACTCCGGCACCAATGACCAGAAGTCCCACATCGCGGTGGGGTTACGCAGGTTGTTGCGCGGGTCGCGCTTTTGGGTGCGAATGAAGTCGGGGAATTTATAGGCATCGCGCACGAAAAACACCGGCGTGTTGTTGCCGACCAGATCCCAGATGCCTTGTTCAGTGTAGAACTTCAACGCAAAACCGCGCACATCACGCTCGGCGTCTGCCGCACCGCGCTCGCCGGCCACGGTGGAGAAGCGCAGCAGTACATCGGTTTGCTTACCCACTTTAGCGAACAGCGCAGCATGGCTGTACTTGGAAATATCCTGGGTGACGGTCAAGGTGCCGAACGCCGCCGAACCGTTGGCGTGCACCACGCGCTCCGGGATCCGCTCACGGTTGAAGTGGGCGTGCTTTTCAAACAACGGCCAGTCCTGCACCAGTAGCGGGCCATGCGGGCCAGCGGTGAGGCTGTTTTCGTTTTCACCCAGCGGAATGCCGGTGGCGGAAGTCAGCTGCTGCGGTTGCGACGACTCGCCGCCAGAGGCTTTTTTCTTGCGGACCGATTTGGTGCTGTTGACGCTGCTCATAATGGCTTCTCCCTGCGATGGTGTGCTGAGCGGCCCCCGGCATCAGGACATTCGCCACCTGCATGCCGAGCCGTCGCATCACCATACGGCAGCTGGATGCGCGCACTGTGTCGGTTCACGAAATTTCACTTTTTTAACGCGCCAGATCGACCACCACAAAAAGACACTCGCCCCCATCCGCACCTCTGACTATGATCAGTTCCATTGCCCGCCGGGCATGCCAATCCAGCACCGCAATGAATTGATCGAGGACGCGACAAGATGGGAATCATGAGTGAGTTCAAGGAATTTGCCGTCAAAGGCAACGTGGTCGACATGGCCGTCGGTATCATCATCGGCGGCGCTTTCGGCACCATCGTTCAGAGTCTGGTGAACGACATCATCATGCCGCCGGTGGGCCTGCTGCTGGGCGGCGTGGATTTCTCCGAGCTGTTCCTAGTACTGCAGGGTGACGGCGTTTACGCCACCCTTGCCGATGCCCAAGCCGCCGGCGCCGTGACCATCAACTACGGCGCCTTCATCAACAACGTGGTGAGCTTCCTGATCGTGGCATTTGCGGTGTTCATGCTGGTGAAAACCGTCAACCGCATGAAGCGCAAAGAAGAAGCGGTGGAAGCACCGGCAGCGCCAGCCGCTCCAGCAGAAGAAGTCGTGCTGCTGCGTGAGATTCGCGACAGCCTGCGCAAAGACTGATCCGGCTCGGGCCCCGGCCGCGGGGCCCGTGTTCACTCCGCTTTCGCGCCATGGCGTCCAACACCGCGCTCGAAACGCTCCGCCCCCTGTTGTGCTTCGCCGCTGCTAAGCGTCATCAGGCCAAGGCTGAATTCATCCCGTAGCGCTTCCACCTCATTTTTTGACCACTGCCCCAGTGCGCTGGCGCGGTCATGCCGCAGACATTGTTGTGGGAAAGACGCCAGCTGCAACGCCAGCTCACGGGCGCATTGTTCCAGCTCGGCATCGGGCACCATCCTGTTGGCGAGGCCCATGGCGAGCGCTTCTTGGGCATCCACTTCGCGTCCGGTGAGGATCAGGTCCATCGCCCGGCTGCCGCCGATCAAACGCGGCAACCGTACGCTGCCTCCATCAATCAACGGCACCCCGAAGCGACGGCAAAACACACCGAAACGGGCACTTTCCGCCGCCACACGCAAATCCGCCCACAACGCCAACTCCAGCCCACCCGCGACGCAGTAGCCGCGGACAGCAGCGATCACTGGTTTGCTGAGCTGCATGCGGGTCGGCCCCATCGGCCCGTCACCCTCAATGTGTAGGGCATTGGTGCGAGCGCTGTCGCCAGCGGCCAGCGCGTGCAGGTCGGCGCCCGCGCAGAAGTGCTCGCCAGTCGCCGTCAAGATCGCCACCGACAGCCGCTCTTGCGCTTCGAAATAGCGGAACGCATCGGCCAACGCTTCAGCGGTGGGACGGTCCACCGCATTGCGGCAGGCTGGGCGATTGAGCCGCACCCACAGCAGTGGGCCTTCCTCCTGCACCCGTACTGGTTGTTCAGTCGTCATGGTCATTCCCCAAAATGCGCTGCACCGTGCGCCGCCCCATGGCACGTCGGCGGCGCCGAGCCTGGGCGGCAATCAAACGTGAAAACTCGACAATGATACGGCGGTCCTCATCGTTCATATCACGGAACATTTCCGCAAAGATATTGTAATCCTGCTCCCACGGCGGGCCGTTATCTTCACGAATCACGCACACCTGAGAGCGTCTTTCTCGCAACCGGTATACACCACCCTTGACCTGCGTCGGCGCCGCTATGCCCAGCCAGGTTTTCACCTGCACCGCCAGCGGCGGCTCAAGCTGTGTCAGTAGATGATCAACGGCAATATCGAACGGCATCCTGTCTAGCAACCTGAGAGGTACGTTCATGGGCCACTCCTTGAAAAAGATGGCGCCCATTATGGGAATACGCACGACCTCTAACCATGCAGTTATGCCAAAAAATCGTTTGCACAATCACAACAAAAAACGCCGGGATAACCCGGCGTTCAGTGATCACTCGGTGGCGAGCTTCATCATCACCAAGCCCGACACAATCAGCACCGCGGCCACCACCCGCAGGGCATTCACCGGCTCCGACAGCACGGTGATGCCGACGACGAATGCACCTACAGCACCGATACCGGTCCAGATGGTGTACGCCGTGCCGAGCGGCAGACTGCGCATGGCCACCGCCAGCAAGCCGAAGCTGATCATCATCGCCACCAAGGTAATGACCGTCGGCCCGAGGCGAGTAAAGCCCTCGGACTGTTTCATGGTGAACGCCCAAACAATTTCAAACAGTCCCGCGACAAGCAGAAAAACCCAAGCCATGACGGCCTCCTACACTGCGCGCCAGGCCGTCCTGGACTTAAAACCCATGGGATGGGGGAGGTCGTTCCTCCTGATTGGAGTGCCCACCACCAGCAGCGCTGGCCAGCGGGCGCACCTATATTAGCGGCAGTCACCAGCCAACGCTCGATTCGAGCAAGGTTTTTACCATCGGCCGCCCCGCCGACGGCCGGGGCCCACTGCTCATTTCCCCATGCCGACGGCGGTGCTAGGCTGCCCCCGGTTCTTGAGCAGGATATCGATTGTGACCGAAGCCACTTATTCCCATACCGAAGAAGTCATCAACAGCCTCACCCACGGCATTGGCGTCGGCCTCAGCGTGGTCGGCACGGCCCTGCTGGTGACGTTTGCTGCGCAACAGGGCGACCCCTGGAAAATTATCAGCTTCAGCATTTTCGGCTTCAGCCTGGCGCTGTTGTACGCCGCGTCGACGCTGTACCACGGGTTCCGTAACCCGGCGCTACGGCGTGCCTTCAAAATGCTCGATCACTGCGCCATCTTCATTCTGATCGCCGGCACCTATACGCCGTTCCTGCTGGTAAACCTGCGTGACTCGGTGGGCTGGACCATGTTCGCGGTGATCTGGGGGCTGGCGCTGCTCGGCGTCGGCCTGAAGATTGCCTTCGTCAACCGCTTCAAACTGGCGCGGGTGATGATCTATGTGTTCATGGGCTGGCTGGTGATGTTTGCTTCCCGCGAGCTGCTCACCCACGTCAATGACCTGGGCTTCTACCTGCTGCTAGCCGGGGGCATCACCTACACCGCCGGCGTGGTGTTCTATCTAGCTTCAGTAATTCCCTATAACCACGCCATCTGGCACCTATTCGTAGTCGGCGGCAGCGTGTGCCACTTCCTCGCCGTGTTCTACGGCGTGCTGCCCTACCCCTACGCTTAATCAGTTTTCCTGATACCACGTCACCAGCCGGCCCGCTGTTTCTGATGCGGGCCGGTGATTAGTCTGCCTCCACCACGCGGCACGCTGCCGCGATATCGCATGGGATGGAGGTGCCGTAATGGCCAAGGTTCTGATTCTGTACTACAGCACGTGGGGTCATGTGGAGACGCTGGCCGAAGCCGAAGCAGAGGGCGCGCGCAGCGTGGCCGGGGTAGAGGTCACCATCAAGCGCGTCCCGGAACTGATGCCGGACGAAGTAGTGGCCGCCATCCACGCCAAAACCGATCAAGCGGCTGACATTGCTCGTCCGGAAGAGCTGGCGGACTACGACGCCATCATCTTCGGCACCCCGACCCGGTTCGGTAACATGGCCGCGCAAATGCGCAACTTCCTCGACCAAACCGGCGGCCTGTGGGCCCGTGGCGCGCTGGTGGGCAAGGTCGGCAGCGTGTTCATCGCCACCGGTACCCAGCA
The DNA here is from genome assembly GCF_041102775.1 of Alcanivorax sp. REN37. Lineage (NCBI taxonomy): Bacteria > Pseudomonadati > Pseudomonadota > Gammaproteobacteria > Oceanospirillales > Alcanivoracaceae > Isoalcanivorax > Isoalcanivorax beigongshangi. The sequence continues at coordinate 307,050 of NZ_JBGCUO010000001.1, read as the reverse complement.
TGGCGGCCAAGAAACCACCATTACCTCGTTCCACACCACGCTGTTCCACCACGGCATGGTGGTGGTGGGCGTGCCTTACTCGATTCCGGAGCTTTCCAACATGGATGAGATCACCGGCGGCACTCCCTACGGCGCCAGCACCCTGGCCGGTGCCGACGGCCAACGCCAACCGAGCGCGAATGAACTGGCGATTGCCCGAGGCCAAGGCCGCCACGTGGCCGAGCTGGCACTGAAGCTGGCGCGCTGAGCGCTGTGCCCTCAGCAATTAGGCTGCGGGCTTCTGGTTTCACGACTCCAACGGCGGGTGCCGCGCCGGGGCGGCGCGGCGGCTGATGTAACGGTTCAACAGGCCCATCGCCACCTGATACGGCCACGCCCATTTGCGCTGCACCCAGAAACCGAAACGCACGTCCGCCGAGGTATAGATCCAGAAACGCTTGCGCCGCACGCCGCGTAGAATGCGCGCGGCCGCCACCGCCGGTGTCACCGCATGGCGCTGGAACCGCTGGGTGAGTGCGATCACTTCTGGATGATCACGATCCACGCCAACAATCCGCAGCGTACGCACTAAGCCAGTGTCCACGCCGCCCGGGCACACCAAACTGACGCCAATGCCGTGCTGCTGGAGGTCATAACGCAGCACTTCGGAAATACCGCGCAAACCGAATTTGGTGGCGCTATAAGCCGCGTGCCAAGGCAACCCGAACAGTCCCGCCGCCGACGATACATTGACGATCTGGCCACCGCTGCCGCGTGCGATCATCGCCGGCAGGAAACTGTGCAGCACATGTACCGGCCCCATCAGGTTGATATCCAGCAGCTGGCGCCACATCGCCAGCGGGATCTCGCCCACCTCGCCCCAAATCGAAATACCTGCCACATTGAACAGCATGTCCAACGCCCCGCCCTCAGCATGGGCCGCGTCCGCTAATTGCTGCACCGCACCGGCATCGCTGATGTCGAGCGGCTGCGCCAATGCCACCTGCACCCCTTCGGCCCGCAACGCCGCCACCGTGTCCGCCAGCGCCTGCTGCTGCACGTCGGTGAGGATCAGCACCGCGCCAGCAGCGCCCAACTGTTCCGCCAGCGCGCGCCCGATGCCGCTGGCCGCACCGGTCACCAAGCAGCGTTTGTGTTGAAAATGGCCCATGGCCGGTCTCCGTGGATGATCAGTGGCGCCATGGTGCCCGAGCACTGCCGCCGCCACAGTAGCGACCCCGGCCAGTATCGGTAGCGAGCGCGGACACCATGGCCGCGATGGGTGCGCATCACCTACTCTTTGGGACTCTATTGCCACGGACCCTGGCCATGACCGCAACCAGCCCTTCTGACGACTGGATTTCCACCCGCCATCTGCAGCAGTTGCTGCGTCATGCCGGCGGTTTGCGCCCGGTGGTGGAAGCGCTGCTGGCTGAGGTTGGCCTGTCACCGGCAGAACTGCTGCACGGCGACGGCACGGTGCCGGTATCGCAAGTGGAAGCCTTGCTGGAGCTGGCCGAACGGCGCTTCAATGAACCCGCCATGGGGCTGCGTTTGGCCAGCACTCTGCAGCCGGCGGCGCTGGGCGTGCTCGGCCTGCTGGTGCAAACCTGCGACAGCTTCGGCGACGCCATTCAGACCGTGATCCGCTTCAACGGCTTGCTGAGCAGCTTTGGCGAGACCGCCATTGAGTTCACCCCGGGCCGGGTGTCGGTGAAATGGCGCTGCCGCAGCGGTGGCCCACGTCTGCGGCGCCACGCCAGCGAATATGTGCTCGGCTTGTTCGTGTCATTTGCGCGCCACCTGATCGGCGACCAGGCGCGCCCGTCAGCGGTGAACCTGCCGCATCCATCCGGTTCCAATGCTGCCCGCAGCGCCGCCGAGACGTTTTTCGATTGCCCGGTGCATTACGCCCAGCCACTGGCCGAGGTCTCGCTCGACGCACGGCTGCTGAACCTGCCGCTGGCGCACAGCGATCCGGGCCTGCGCCGTACACTGGAGCAGCACGCCCAAACCATGCTTGAGCAGGTGCCAATGGCGCCGTCGCTGCCGGATCAAGTGCGCCGCTTGTTGCGCGATGCACTGGAACACGGCAAGCCGCAACGCGAACTGATCGCTGAGCAACTTGGCCTTAGCGGCCGCACCCTGCACCGCCACCTTGAAGACGCCGGCACCGGCTTCCAGGAAATCCTCGAGCAGGAACGCCTGCGGCTGGCAGAGCAGACTCTCGCTCACACCCGGCTGCCCCTGAAGAAAATTGCCGACCAGCTCGGTTTCCAAAGCCCGCAGACCTTCATCCGCTGGTTCCGTAAACAACGTGGCTGCACGCCTGCCGCCTGGCGCGCGCAGGCCGATACCACCACGCCGTTGTGATCTGTTGTCCGCTTACCGCAAGGAGTCGTCATGGCCGTTGATCCGCTGATCCCACCTGGTGGCTGGGCCGGCCCCGACCGAGTGCGACTGGACGCGCCGCCGCCGCGCCGGCAGGGCTGGCTGCTGCGGGTAGTCGGCCAGGCTTCGCGCCTGTTCGGCCGCAATCAGCTGCCGAATGTGTTCCCGCTGCTGCACCGCCATCCACGCCTGTTCTGGGGCTGGTTGGTGTTCGCCGCACAGATGATGCCGTTTGGCACGCTGTCCGGACGCCAGCGTGAAGCGCTGATCCTCCGCACGGCTTGGCTCAACCGCTCGCGCTACGAATGGGCGCAGCATGTGGAGATTGCTCTGCGCGAGGGGCTGACCGCCACCGAAATCCACACCTTGGCGCTGGCGCCTACCACCAGCACCGATCCAGATCTGGCACTACTGCTGCGGTGCTGCGATGCGCTGCACCAAGCACCGGCGCTGCCCGATGAGCTGTGGCAGCCGCTGCTGCAACGGCACGGCGAGCGCGGCGCCTTGGAGGTGATGATGCTGGTGGGTCACTACCGTATGTTGGCGGCGGTGCTGAACAGCAGCGGCCTGCCACTGGAGCCGAGCATCGAAGCCGCACTGGCCGACTTCCACCGCCAACTGTCCAGCCACTGACAGCGTTGCACCGGCGGCATTTCCCCGGCATCGTGGCACCCCCCGCCCCTGCTGCCGAGGAGCCCGATGTCGCCGCTGCCCCGCTGGCTGCGCCACTACCGCGCCCAGGATCTGCCCAACGACCTGCTTGCTGCACTGATGCTGACGCTGATCAGTGTGCCGCAAGGCCTTGCCTATGCCGCACTGGCCGGCCTGCCGCCCGAGATCGGCCTCTACGCGTCGCTGTTGCCGGCGCTGGTGTATGCCTTGTTCGGCAGCCATCCAGCACTGGCGATGGGCCCGGCGGCACTGATCGCGGTGATGATCGCCTCGGCCTTGTCACCGCTGGCGACGCCCGGCAGTGAGGCGTATGTGGCCGCTTCAATCATGCTCACCGCGCTGTGCGGCGGCTTTATGTTGCTGTTCGGGCTGTTGCGGCTGGGGGTACTGGCGCAACTGCTCAGCCATCCGGTGGTGAGCGGCTTCGTCAACGGCGCCGCACTGGTGATCATCACTAACCAACTCGGACCGCTGCTGGGCGTGCACGCCAGTGGCGACAACACCCTCAGTCTGCTGGCAGAACTGGTGCCGGCGTTGCCGGGGCTGGACCCGGTGACCACCGCCGTCGGCGTCACCGTGCTGATGATCTTGGCGGCACGCCGCCCGTTGGTAGCACGGCTGGTGAAAGCGCTGCCGCGCCACCGCAAGCTGCTGTCCTTCAGCGCGCAAGCGCTGCCGGCGCTGCTTGGCATTGCCGCGCTGCTGCTGATGCACTGGCACCCACTGACGGTGGCCACCCTCGGCACCATCCCGGAAGGCTTGCCGGCACTGCGACTGCCGGATTGGGACCTGCCGCTGATGCAGCAACTGGTGCTGCCGGCACTGGTGATCGGGCTGGTGGCCTACGTGGAAGGGCTGGTGATCATCGAAGGGCTGGCTCGGGAAGATGCGCCACCGGTGAATCCAGACCGCGAACTGCGCGCGCTCGGCGGCGCCAACCTCGCCTCTGCCTTCACTGCCGGCATGATCGTGGCCGCCAGCTTTTCACGCACCACGGTAGCGGCCGAAGCCGGCGCCCGCACGCCGCTGGCGGCGCTGGTGAGCATTGCCCTGTTATCGGTGCTGCTGATGGGCTTCACCGACCTGCTGTCGGCGCTGCCGCTGGCGGTGCTGGCGGCCATCATCATCGCTGCCTCCTGGTCACTGATTGAGTTCGGCCAGCTGCGACGACTGTGGCGTTATGACCGCAGCGATGCCGCGGTGTTTACCGGCACCTTCCTCGGCGTTTTGCTGATCGACATCCAAACTGGCATTGCGCTCGGCATTGGGCTATCGCTGCTGGCGCTGATCTGGCAGGCCAGCAATCCACACGTGGCCGTGATCGGCCAGATCCCCGGCACCAGCCAGTTCCGCAACCGTGCCCGCCAGCAGGTGGAAGAAGTGCCGGAACTGCTGATGCTGCGCATCGACGAAAGCCTGTTCTTCGGCAATATCCGGGTAGTGAACCAGCGCATTACCGACACCCTCGCCCAGCACCCAGCCAGCCGCCACCTCGTGCTGGTGATGTCATCGGTGAGCCACATGGACAGCACCGCGCTGGATTACCTGGCCCGGCTGCGGCGACGGCTGGCGCAGCAGGACGTCACCCTCAGTTTCGCTGAGGTGAAAAACATCCTGCTGGAAAAAATTGCCCACGCGCCGGTATTTGCTGACGGCGACACCGTGCTGTTCAGTACCGCTCTAGAAGCCAAGCAAACGCTGCTCGGCCTCCGTCAGTAGCGCTGATCAGCGTTTCAGTGCGGCCTCGATGTCGGCAACCAGACTGTCCGGCGTCTTAATCGGCGCGTAGCGGTGCAGCACTTTGCCGTCGCGGCCGATCAGGAACTTGGTGAAATTCCACTTGATGCGCCGGCTGCCCAGCACTCCTGGCGCCTCACGCACTAGGTACTGCCACAGCGGATGGGCGCCGTCGCCGTTCACCTCGACTTTATCGAACACCGGGAAGCGCACCGCGTAGCGGGTATCGCAGAACTCGGCAATGTCATCAGCGCTGCCCGGCTCTTGGTTGCGGAACTGGTTGCAGGGAAAACCGAGCACGGTGAAACCCTGTGCTTGGTAGCGTTCCTGCAACGCCTGCAGCCCTTGGTATTGCGGCGTCAGCCCGCAGCGGCTGGCGGTGTTAACGATCAGCAGCACCTGGCCACGGTAGCTGTCCAGGGGCTGTTCGGTACCGTCCAGCAGCGGGGCGGAAAAGTCGTAGACAGTGGTCATCGGCGGCTCCGGTTCAATGATGACTCCATTGTAAGCGGGCGGCGCTGGAGTTCATCGGCATGGGCCGGTAGATTCAGGTCCCCTTCGGCCAATCCGCGTGTGAGATGTCCATGCAATGGCAACAGTTGCTCAACAAGGGCCGGTTGGGCCGGCGCCCGGCCAAGGACGAGAGCGGCCGCACCGCCTTCATCCGTGATCACGACAAGATCATTTTCTCTGGCGCGTTCCGCCGGCTGGCGCGCAAGACCCAGGTTCACCCGCTGGCCACCAACGATCATGTGCACAACCGCCTGACCCACTCACTGGAAGTGTCCTGCGTCGGCCGCACGCTGGGCATTCGCATCGGCGACCAACTCGAGCAGCGCGGCTGGCTGCCGCCGGATGTACGCGCCACCGATCTGGGCGACATCGTGCAATCCGCCTGCCTTGCCCATGACATCGGTAACCCACCGTTCGGCCACACCGGCGAACGCGCCATCCGCGCTTGGTTCAAGGATCGCGGCCAGCACTATCTGGACCTGATCGATCCCGCCTGCCACACCGACCTGCTGCTGTTCGAGGGCAACGCCCAAGGTTTTCGCACGCTCACCAAAAGCGAATATCACCATTACGAAGACGGCATGCGGCTCACCTACGCCACCCTCGGTGCGTTTCTCAAATATCCGTGGCTATCGGATTACGCTGCCCAGCCGGACTGTCCCCGGCCACACAAGTACAGCGCGTTTCGGTCCGACCAGTCGGCGCTGCTGGAAGTGTGTGCTGCCACCGGTATGGCACCGGCCGGGCCGCAGCGCTTCGCGCGCCATCCGCTGGCGTACTTGGTCGAAGCCGCGGACGACTTTTGCTACGCCATCATCGACCTGGAAGACGGGTTGGAGATGGACCTGCTGCATTGGAACGAGGTGTTCGCTCTGCTGTCTCCAGCGCTCCCAGACACCGAAGAGGTGCGTAATCTGGTGCACTCCAACCTGCGCGTCGGCCGCAAGGCGGCGCTGCTGCGCGGCAAGATCATCGAACGCTGCATCGAAGCTGGCGAACAGGCGTTCTTGGCCCACCATGACGACTTACTGGCCGGGCAGGTACAAGGCGATCTGATTTCCCATTGTGAGCCGGTGGTGCGCGATCTGGTGGAAAACGCCAAGCACATGGCGCGCACGCAAGTGTTTGAGCACCCGCGCAAAGTGGAGCTGGAAATCGGCGCTTTCGAGGTCATTGGCACACTGCTAAACGGGCTCATTGATGCCGCCGTCGGCCACGCGCTCGGCGTCACCGATAACTACCGCCACAAGCGCATCATCGACCTGATCGGGCGCGAAAGCTTCCCGCCGGAGCTGGCCACGCTGCCAGAATCGGAGCGGGTGTACGAATGCATCATGCGGGCGCTGGATTTCCTCGCCGGCATGACCGACAACTACGCCACTTACCTGGCCAAGCAATTCTCGGGCATGGCGGTCGCCCGCTACTGACAGCGGGTGCTGCCGTGGCGGGGCGCTGTTATCATGGCGCCCCGCTGCCATCACCTGCGAGATCCACCATGGCCCAAAGTCCCTCCGGCTTCCGCCCCGAATTGCTGTCGCCGGCCGGCACCCTCAAGCATCTGCAATATGCGTTTGCCTACGGCGCCGATGCCGTTTATGCCGGTCAGCCGCGCTATTCGCTGCGAGTGCGCAACAACTCGTTCAAGAACGAGGACGCCTTGGCCGAGGGCATCGAAGCGGCCCACGCGCAGGGCAAACTGTTCTACCTCGCCTCCAACATCAGCCCCCACAACGACAAGGTACGCAGCTATCTGCGCGACCTAGCGCCGATCGTGGAGCTGAAACCGGACGCACTGATCATGTCCGATCCGGGCCTGATCATGCTGGTGCGTGAGCAATGGCCAGACCAGGAAATCCACCTGTCGGTGCAGGCCAACGCGGTCAACTACGCCACGGTGGAGTTCTGGCGCCGCCAGGGCATCCGCCGGGTGATTTTGTCGCGTGAGCTGGCGCTGGAGGAAGTGGCCACCATCCGCGAGAAAGTGCCGGACATGGAATTGGAAGTGTTCGTGCACGGGGCACTGTGCATGGCCTACTCCGGCCGCTGTTTGCTGTCCGGCTACATGAACCACCGCGACGCTAACCAGGGCGCCTGCACCAACGCCTGCCGCTGGGATTACAAAGAAGTGGCCGGCGCCGAGGACTCCACCGGCGACCTGATCCCGGTGCAGAACCTAGAAAGCGTGCAAACCTACACGCCGCCGCGTTCGATCTTGCTGGAAGAGCCCAACGAGCCGGGCCGCACCATCGCCATGCACGAAGATGAGCACGGCACCTACATCATGAACTCCCGCGACCTGCGCGCAGTGCAGCATGTGAAGGCACTCACTGAGATGGGCGTGCACTCGCTGAAGATCGAGGGCCGCACCAAGTCGGTGTACTACGCCGCGCGCACCGCGCAGGTATACCGCCGCGCCATCGATGACGCCGCCGCCGGCCGCGACTTCGACATGGAGCTGATGGACGAGTTGGAAGCAATGTCCAACCGCGGCTACACCGAAGGCTTCTTCCGCCGCCATCCGCCGCAGGAATACCAGCGCTACGAAGCCGGCACCTCCACCCTCGGCACCCAGCAGCTGGCTGGCGAAGTGATCGATGCCGACCCGCAGTGGGTCACGCTGGCGGTGAAAAACCGCTTTGAGCGCGGCAATGACGTGCTGCTAATCACTCCGGAAGGCAACCGCCGTTTCCCGCTGGAGGTACTGGAAAACCGCAAGGGTGAAGCGATCGAGGTGGCACCCGGTGATGGCCATGTGGTGCGCGTGCCGCGCCCGGAAGGACTGAGCGATGCCGCTCTCGGCTTCGGCCTGTTGGCGCGCTACGTGGACCCGGCATGACCGAGTCCAATGCGCGCCCCGAGCTGATCGAGTGGGCCGACTTCGAGCGGGTGGAACTGCGCGTCGCCACGGTGCTGGAAGCTCGGCCCAACACCAAGGCGCGCAAACCCGCTTACGTGCTGACGCTGGATCTGGGACCGCTCGGCACCCGCATCTCCAGCGCCCAGATCACTGACCATTACACCCCGGAGCAACTGATCGGGCGCCAACTGCTGTGCGTGTGCAACTTTCCCAGCATGCGCGTGGCCGGGGTGAAGTCGGAAGTGCTGGTGACCGGCGCCCACGACGCCAACGGCCACGTGGTGCTGGCCAGTTTCGAACACCCAGTGCCAGCCGGCACGCGGCTGGCCTAAACCGGCTCAGTCGCGCAGCAAACGCTCTGCTAAACCGGACTGGCGCTGCACTTCCCGCCGCGCCGCCTGCGCCAGCAGACCGGCCGGACCGGCCACCTGCAGGCGCCGCCGCGCCCGCGTCACCGCGGTGTACAGCAGCTCCCGCGTTAGCAGCGGGCTGTCCTGATCCGGCAACACCACTAAGACCTGCTCGAACTCACTGCCCTGTGACTTGTGGATGGTCATCGCCCACGCTTCTTCATGGCTCGGCAAACGCACCGGCGCCACCAACCGCACCGCCCCATCGAGGGTGGCAAATGCCACTTTGAGGCTGCCATCAGCCGGGTCGCGCACGGTGATGCCGGCATCGCCGTTGAACAGCCCCAGCGCCCAGTCGTTGCGGGTCAACAACACCGCCCGTCCCGGGTACCATTCGCCGGCGGCCAAACCGCCCTGACGTAAGGCCCGCACCAGCTCTTGGTTGAACTGTTCCACGCCCCAAGGGCCACGCCGCAGCGCACACAGCACGCGGAAGCGACCGAACGCGGCCAGCACCGCCGCCGGATCGGCGCCTTCCGCCGCCACCTGCACCACCGGACGCAACGCCGCGAGTGCCTGTTGGAGCACCTCCGGCCGCTGGGCAGGCAGCCAGCCCAAATCTGCCGGTGGCGCCTGCCGCAGTGCCGCTAACGCGGTGTCATCTTGTTCGCGCAGCGCGGTGGCCAGCTCGGCAATGCCAGAGCGTTCGCCAAAACGGTGCACTCGCGTCAGCCGCACCACCAAATCCTGTTCCGGCCGCTGCGCCGCAGCCGGCACCGGCAAGCCTTCTGCCGCCAAGCGCGCCGCATAGTCCGGCGAGTAAGCGCCGGTGGCCAACCGACACAGGTCCGCCAGCACCGCGCCGGCTTCCACCGACGCCAACTGGTCGCGGTCACCCACCAAACAGACGCCGGCATCCGCCGGCAACGCCCGCAGCAACTGGGTCATCAGCCCCAGATCCACCATCGAGGCTTCATCTACCACGACTTGGTCGACCAGCAGCGGATGCTGGGCGTTGTGACGCGGACGGCCATCGCGGCCGATACCCAGCAGTCGGTGCAGCGTCACCGCTTCGCTGGGCAGTGCCGCACGGATGTCCTCCGGCAGCGCCAGCTCGGCCAAACTGGCTTGCAGCGATTCGGTCAGCCGCGCCGCCGCCTTGCCGGTGGGCGCGGCCAGCCGGATACGCGGCAAGCTGGCGTGCGGGTCTAGCGCCCGCGCAGTCAGCAGCCGCAGCGCCAGCAAGCGCGCCACGGTCCAGGTTTTACCGGTACCAGGGCCACCGGTGATCACCGCAAACGGCCGCAGCACGCCGTGCATGGCGGCCACCTTTTGCCAGTCGAGGCCGTCACCGTGGCCCGCAGGGAACAGCGCCGCCGCGTGCTGAGCCAGCACCCCGCCGGGTAGCGTGCGCCATGGCAAACGCGCGCGGATTGCCCACAGCACCTGGGCTTCCGCCTGCCAATCGCGAGCCAAATACAACCGCTCGCCATCGCGGATCAGCAGCGCGGTGTCGCCGGGGATGCCGACAATGTCGCCGTCGGGATCCGGCAGCGCCTGTGGCCGCGGCCACGGGCAGTCGTCATCGAACAGCCGCTGCGCCGCAGGCAGATCCAGGCACACATGGCCCTGCCCGCTCTGGTGGGACACCGCCAGCATCCACCACACGCGCTCATCATCGGCGTCGGTGTGAGCGGCCACCAACTGCGCAAGGGCGGCATCCAGGGGCCGTAGCCGGCCGCTGCGGGCACGCTCTTCAATCCAGGCTAAGGCGGTCATGGGGCATCTCCGGCGCCGAAACAATGATCCAGACGGTCGAGGTCGGCAGCGTCCGGGCGGTGGTGCCACACGCCGCGAGCGGGGCCCTCTACACCACGCAGAAACTGGTAGAGCACGCCACCGAAGTGCTGATCGGGGTCGTAATCCGGCAATGTCAGCCGCAAATGACGATGCAACGCCAGCGCGTAAATGGCGGCCTGCAAGTCGTAGCGGTGTTCGGCCATCGCCCGCGCCAAGGCACTGTGGGTGTAGTCCTCGGTCCGGGCGCCAAGCCAGTTGCTCTTGTAGTCGAGCAGGTAATAGCGACCCTGATATTCGAAGGTCAGGTCAATGAACCCCCGTAGCATGCCGGCCAAGTGCTCGGCCACCAGCGGCGGTCTTGGCAACGTCGGTGGCAACCAGTCGAGTTGCTGATCCAACTGCTCCAAGGTCAGCGACGGCACCGACAGCATGAACTCCATCTCCGGCAGCCGCTGGGACAGCTGCGCCAGCGGCACCGGCAACACTCCCAGTGGCACCTCAATCACCTGCTGCATCCACGCCAATACCGGCGACTGCCACTGCTCGGCATCGAAGCCGAACTCAGTCAACCGCTCATTGACACTGCTCTCGGTCAGCGGATGCCCCTGGCCCCAGTCCTCCAGCATCGCGTGCAGGAACACGCCGGCGGAGGCACCACGCGGGAAGCTGTGCGGGGTCAGGCCATCATCGCGCGGCAGCGGCGGCAACAGCACCGGTTCCGCCGCTTCGAAGAAATCGCCCAGCGGCTCGTCCAATTGGCGCGTCAGCGCGGTATAGCTGCTGATGCGCCAACGCTCCTGCAGCCGCCCGCGGAAGGGTCGAGCCGCCACCGGCGCGGCATCCAGTTTGGCCTCCGCCACCGCCGACGCAGCGGGCGGGGCGTCAGCGGTCCAGACAAAACCATCACCGCACAATTGATCGAGCACGTGCTGCGGTGACTGGCCGGCGCGCTGCAGCAGCCACGCCAACGCCGACTGCTCAGCGCCTTGGCCAACCGGAGTGTGCAGCACATAACAGCGGTGCACGCTGCGCGTCAGGGCAACGTAGAGCAGCCGCACATCCTCCGCCAACGCTTCCTGCTCCGCCTGCTGCTGCCACTGTTCGGCAAATTCCGGGCTCAACGCTGACGGCGACAACGCCACTTGAGTTTGGCCCGCCACCGTCAGCGTCAGATCGGCCTGATCCAGCGCGCGCCCATTGCTCATGCCGAGCACGAAGCACAACGGATACTGCAGCCCCTTGCTGGCGTGAATGGTGACTACCTGTACCAGGTTGTCTTCGCTTTCCAGACGCAGTTGCAGCACGTCTTGCTGCCGCCCCAACTGCCGCTGGCGCTGGTACCAGTGATGCAGCTCGCGCGGGCCGCCTTGCTGACCAGCCGCCTGCTGTAGCAGTTCCGCCAAGTGCAACAGGTCGGTGACCTTGCGCTCGCCGTCGGTTTGAGCGCGCAGGCGCGGCAATACCTGTTCGTGTTCGAGCAGCGCGTAAAGCGCCGGCAGCACACCTTGGCTGCGCCACAACCGTCCCCAGCGCCGGAACTGTTCCAACGTTGCCGTCCACTGGCGTTCATCCTCGAATCGTTGCTGCAGCTGCTCCATCGGCCAGCCGAGCAAGCTGGTGGCCAGCGCCGCACGCACCCGACGCGCCTGCTCCGGCTCCACCAACGCCGCCAATACCAAGCCCAGATCGTCAGCCACGGCAGTGGACAGCACGCTGTCGCGGCCTCGGTAAACACTGGCAATGCCGCGCTCAGACAGTGCCGCACGCACCGCACGGGCCTCGTTGTGAGTACGCACCAACACCGCCATGTCGCCAGCCGCCAGCGGCCGCTCGCCGATTAGCGCACTGCCGCCCGCGGCCTGTTGCAGCAAACCGGCGATTTCATCCGCCACCCAGTTGCTGCTCCACAGCAGGCTGCGCTCCTTGCTCTTGCCCAACCCGGCCTGCTCGGCGTCAGCATGCGCCCAGGTCAGCGCACCGCGGGGCGCGCTGTCCTGCACCTGCAGCGGTGTCTGGTCAGCGCCGCCAGCCGGCTTCACCGGATGGAAAGGAATGTCCGCGGTGACAAACGGCACCGGATGGGCCGCGAATACGCGATTCACCGCCGCCACCATGGCGCTGCTGGAGCGGAAGTTGGTGTCGAGGGTATAGCGCTGCTGCGCCGGACAGTCTTCGGCGGCCTGCAAATAGGCGTGGATGTCCGCGCCGCGGAAACGGTAAATCGCCTGTTTAGGGTCCCCAATCATGAACAGCGCTGTATCCGGGCGATCACGGTACAAGGTGCGGAAAATACGGTACTGCACCGGGTCGGTATCTTGGAATTCATCCACCAGCGCCACTGGATAGCGCTGGCACAGCGCCGCCGCCAGCCGCTCGCCATCGTCCTGTTGCAGGGCGCGGTCCACGTCCACCAGCAGATCATCGGCGCTGCGCTGGCTGCGTTGCTGCATCAGCTGCTCGCGGCGTGCCACCAGCTGATCGCGGCACTGGCGCAGCAGTGCGGCGCGCTCCAGCGGCGCCAGCCGTTGCTGCTGGGCGGCGATCTCAGTCAGCACGGCAAGGCCCGGCAACGTCGGCACCGTGGCGCCGGCCTTGGCACGCTCCAGCAGGTGTTCTGCCAGCAGCCGTTCGTGAGAGTCGTTACCGGGCCGCAACGGCGAGGCTTCCACACCCGCAGCAAAAGCATCCAAATGCTTGAGCGCGCCTTCCGCCCACACCCAGCGCCACTTGCTGCCGTTGAATTGCTTGGCGTCGGCGGCCGCCTGCAGCGCCGCGGTGAAGGTGGCGCCTTCGCGCTGCCACAGCTCTCGCGCCTGTTGCAGCGACTGCTCCAACTCAGCACGGGCAGCGGCCACGTCATCATTGGCGATATCCGGCACCAACTGCGGCAACGGCAGCCGGCACAGCGGCCGCAACGCCTGCGCCAAACCGCTCGGCGAGCCGAACAAACGCAGCAGCGCATCGGCCTGCCAATCCCGCTGCTGCGGATGCATCACCGCGCGCCACAGGTCGTTCACTGCCTGGGCAAACAGCTCGGCATCGTCGTCAACAAACTCGGCGTCGAGGGTGACGCCCATGTCCAGTGCGTACTCCTTCAGCACCCGCTGGCAAAAACCGTGGATGGTGAAGATGGCGGCGTTATCCATGCTGGTGATGGCACGCTCCAACAGCGCCAGCGCCGGTTCCGCAGCCATACTGTCGAGCAGGAAGCGGCCGAACGGCTCATCCGCCTCACCACGCTGAAACCAGCCACGCGCCTGCACCAGGCGCGCCCGCACCCGGCCACGCAGCTCGGCCACGGCGGCGCGGGTGAAGGTCACCACCAGCAGGTTTTCCACCGCCACCGGCGCGCAGCCGATACCCAGTACCAGCCGCAGGTAGAGCGCAGCAATGGAATAGGTTTTGCCGGTACCGGCACTGGCCTCAATCAGGTTGAGGCCGTGCAGCGGCATACCGGTTAGGTCAATCGGACGCAATTCATGCATAGGGATGCAGCTCCCCGTATTGCCACAGGCTCTGCAGCAACTGGCGGCCAAGGCGGTAAAGGGCGGCGAGGTCCTGCGCGCTCCACTGCGGGAACAGCCGCAGCGACGCCGGCTGCTGGCCCTCACCGGGATGGCGATCGCTGCCCCAAAGAGTGGCAAACAGCTGCTCGTGGCGCTCGGTTTCGTCCAGCTCGTCACTGAGCTGGCAGGCCTTCCACGCCGCTTCCGGCAAGAACGGCTGCGGCCGCTGCAGGCTCTCGCCATAGAACTGCAGCAGCTGCTCCAGCACTTGGCGTGCCTCGGCGGCCGGCAGCGGCAACAGCACCAGCATCATGTCTTCGCCCAGCAAACGGCTGGTGCGGCTGCCTTCCGGCACCGCGTCAAAACTGTTAATAGCCAGATGCTGCAGCCAAAACGGCAGTACCCGACCGAGCCGCAGCGGCGCTTTACTGGCACTGAGCCGTTGCAGCTTGGCATAGGGTTCCCGGTTGAGGATCTTGCCCACCTGCACCGAATCCCAACCGGCACAGTCCAGTTCGCGCACCGTCAGATCCAAACTGAGCGGGCCGGCGTACAGTGTCTGCGCCAGCGGCGGCAGCACCGTGCCCTGATCGCGCCGCAGCGCCAAGGTACGCGCCAGCTGCTCGCTGGCCTCGCCCAACGTCTGCTCGAGAAATACTTGGCCGGGAATACCGGGCGGCAAGGCACCACTGTGTTCCCAGTAAGGCGCGCGGGCATGGGGATCGGCGCCGCCTTCCAGCGCCTCCAGCACTTCCTGGCGGATCTGCCAGCGGGTGAGGCCATCGGCTGCGAACGGCTCATCGTCTTCCAGCACATCGTCGCTGCGGTCCTGGGGCACGCCCAACCGCTGCTCCAGATACCACGCCAGTGGCTGGCGCAGGCAACGGCCCAGATCGTTGAGGGTGGCGCGGCGCAGCCCGTCCGGCAGTGCCGTACTGGCCACCGACGGCGGCTCTGGGGTCGGCATCGGCACTGCCACGCTGGCCCACAACGGCGAGTAGCTGAACAGTGCCGGGTCGTCACCAAAGTAACGGCGGCTGAACGGTTGCAGCGGATGGTCCAGACGCAATTGCTGGGACAGCGGCGGCGACGCCTCGAATGCGGCGTCCAGATAATCCATCAACTCCGCCAGCACCACGGACGGCGGTCGTTCGCTGTTGTCGCGGCCATCGCGACCGCACCAGCTGATTAGCAGGCCGTCCCGGGCCGACAGCAGTGCTTCAAGGAACAGGTAGCGGTCTTCACTGCGCCGCGAGCGGTCACCGGGGCGCGGCAACAACCGCAGCAGGTCGTGGGCCATCGGTTGTTCCGGGCGCGGATAAGCATCGTCATTCATGCCCAACAGACACACGCGGCGGAACGGTACCGAGCGCATCGGCATCAGGGTGCAGAAATTCACGCGTCCGGCCAGGAAACGCTGACCGCCGACACTGCTGCCGAGTTGGTCTTGCAGCCAGCTTTGCACCAACGGCAGCGACACCGGCGCGCGCTCGCCAACGCTGTCCTGCAAATGTTGGCTAAGGGCACCAATCTGACGCCGCAGCAACTCCAAGGCCACCGGTTCGGCGCTGTCAGCGGCGAACAAATCATCGAGCAGGATCAGCAGCCTCTGGCGCCAACTGGCGGCATCACCGGCCCGCGCCAAGCGCTGCTGGTGCTGCTGCAGTTGCCGCACCAACCAGGCCAGTCGGCCGGCCAATTCGGCTTGGGCGGCGCTGACATCGGGAAGGTTGGGACGCGCACGCCACAACTGACTGTGTTCACCCAGTGCCACACCCAGCAGCAGTCGTTCCAGCCCTTTGATCCAGGTGTTATCGGCGAACTCTGGCAGCCCCAGCCGCCCCCGGTGGGCGCCGTCCAGGCCCCAGCGGATGTGGGTGTCTTGCACCCAGCCGCGCAGCAGCGGCAGGTCTTCCACTGCCAGCCCGTAGCGATCGCGCACTGCGGGTACATCCAGCAGCTCCATCAGTTCGTTGGCCGTGAACCGGTGCAGATCCGGTTGCAACATCAGCAGGAAGGCCCGCACCAGCGGGGATTCATCCGTCAGCGTACGATCGGCGATGGCCCACGGAATGCGCACCGGCTCGGCGCGGCTGAACACCGCTTCGATCAGCGGTGCGTAACCGGCCACGTCCGGCATCATCACCACGATGTCACGCGGTTCCAGCGTCGGGTCCGCTTCGAACCACGCCAACAGCTGGTCATGCAGCACTTCCACTTCGCGCATTGGGCTGTGGCAACAGTGCAGAGCGATATTGGCCGGCGCCGGCGGTTGCGGTTGTTCACGGCCATCTCGCAAATCATGGATATCGCGCTGCACCTGGCCCAGCAGGGTGTCCGGCTGCGGCGCGTCAAACACGTCGATGTCCTGGATGTCGTCACCCCACAAACCGCCTAGCAGCAACTCCAACTGTTCGCGGCCCTGATGGCCGAGCGAGGCCAGCAGCGGATTGCCGACTTCATCCGGCAAACTCTCCAGCGGCACGCCTTGCTGTAGGGCTTCCACCCGCCGCCGCGCCAGTTGGCGGTCACTGCGAATGTCACCCCAGTACTGCTGCGAGGGATTGAGCATGAACAGGTGCACGTCGAGGTGTTCGCCGAGCACACCGAGCGCCGCCAACTGCGCCGCCGGCTGGCTGCTGGGGCCGAATACGAACAGTCGCTGCAAGCCACTCTCTGGCGCCACGCTGCGCAAATGCTCCACCGACATCAGTGCCGCACGGTGGACGTCTTCCGGCCAGCGACTGTGAATGTGTTGGCTCAGCTGCTGCCACAACACCGCCTGCCAGCGCAGATGCTCCGGCACCGGGCCGTCGTCGCCCTGCTCCCACTGCTGGATCCAGTCCGGCCGGTACACCAAATATTGGTCATAGAGATCCGCCAGTTGGCGGCACAATCGGTAGCGGCGTTGCGGGGAATCAGGGTGCAAGTATTTGCGCAGTGGCGCGGCAGACGGGTGCTCCAGCAGCTGCGGCAGGATGGTCAGCAGCTGCCACACCAAGGCCGGTTTATCCCACACCGATTGCGGCGGCAGCGATGGCCGGGTGCGGCGATGCAATTGCCAAAAGAAGCTCGACGGCAGCACGAAGCGCAGGTTAGCTGCCACGCCACGGTTAGCAGCCAGCTGCAATTGCAGCCAGGTGCCCATGCCAGGGCTGTGTACCAGCACCGTTTCCGCCGCCAGCGGCGCCGGCGGCTGAGCGCGCAGCACCTGTGCCAACAGCTCGGCAAGGTGTTCCAGACGGTTCGACTGGTAAAGAAAATGCATGCCCCTTCCTGCCCGCCGAACGGCGGATCGTCACATCAACGAGCAGGGCCGCTCAGGAGCGGCGCGGTAACTCCGCCGCGGCATCACGCACCGCCTCGGGCACGATGATTTCGGTGGCCACCGGCAAGTGATCGGACAGCAGGCACTGGTCCAGCACGCCGGTTTGCGCGGTTTCGAGATCACGGCTGACAAGGATGTGGTCGAGGTGTTTTTCCGGGGCCCAGCTCGGGTAGGTACGATGCTCGCCGTCCATCAGGCGGATGTCCAGTTCCGAGATCGGCGAGCGCAGCAGTTCATCGGGCAGGCAGTTAAAATCGCCCATGATCACCACGTAGGGATAGCGTTTGAGCAATTGCGCCAAGTAGAACAGCTGAGCGTTGCGGTAACGGCCGCCGAGCGCTAGGTGTACACCCACCACCACCAGCGGCATCTCCGGATGGCCGTATTTGACAATGAAAGCGCCACGCCCGGGCAGCCCCGGCAAACGATGGTCCTCCACCGCATAGGGAATCGGCCGGCTCAGCAAGCCATTGCTGAATTGACCGAGTTTGCCGAGGTTGCGATTGAGCTGTTGGTGCCAGAACGGGAAGCCGGCCTGATCGGCCAAGTGGGACAGTTGATTGAGAAAGCGTGAGCGCAGGCTGCCGCCATCGACTTCCTGTAAGGCCACCAGATCGTAATCGCGGATCACTTGGCTGATGCGTTGCAGGTTTTCAACGCTGGTCGGTGCGGCCACCAAATGTTTCCAGCTGCCGGTGAAATACTCGCTGAACTTGGACGTGCCGATGCCGGCTTGGATGTTGAACGACAACATCCGCAGCCGGTCCTGGGGCAACGCCACCACTTGAGTCTCACGGACCCCCCGCAGCCCTTCCCGCACCAGTGACACCGGTTTGTTGCGGGGATGCGGCAACTGCTCTGTGGTGCTCATCAAGGACTCTCCTGATGGGGCGGCAACAGCCGCCCCGCGGATTCGGTCCCGGTCAGCCGCCCTGACGCTGGCGCGCCTGACGCTCACGGTTGACCAGGTAATCGATCACCTGGAAGGTCTCGGTGTCATTGCGCAGGTTGGTGCGCAGCACCATGTACTTGCCATTGACGGTGAAGGCCGGCACGCCGCGCAGACCGGAGTCACGGGCCACGGTATCGGCGGCGCGCATCTGCGCAGTCACACCCACGGAGCCGAACACTTGGTCGAAGTCCGCGGCGCTGACACCGTACTTGCCGAAGAACTCGCGCAGGCCATCTTCCAGGAACAGGCGCTGGTCGCGGTGCTTGTGGATGCCGTCGAACAGCGGGGTGTGGATCTCGTCCAGCACACCCAGCGCTTCAGCGGTGAAGAAGGCGCGTGCCAGCGGCTCGGCGCCACGGATGAACAGGATCGGCGAGCGCACCAGATTGACGTCGTTGCCGGCACGTTCCTGCCAGGCATCCACGTAGGGCTCCACCGAGTAGCAGGCCGGGCAGCCGTAGAAGAAGAACTCCCGCACCTCGATCTTGTCCGGATCGTCCACGTCCAGTGCCCGCGCCAGTGTCTGGTAGTGCTTGCCTTCTTCGAAGCGGGCGCCGTCGGCCCAAGTCGGGGCGGCAAACAGCGCCACCACCAGAGCCATCATCCCCATCGCCACTCGCAGCATCATGTTCTCCTCGTTGTATCTGAACTCGGTCCGCCATGACGCCCCTGCGTCGGGACCATCCCAACGGGCGTTATGACCGGCGTGACCCGGAATCGTTGCACCGCAGGCCGATTTTCTTGTCGCTGTTGCGTAAAAACACCAAAAGGCGGCCTAAGCCGCCTTTTGGAAGGGTCGCCCCATCATCAGGGTCAGTCAGACAGGCCGCTGATGAAGCTGGCCAACGCGCGAATCTCGCGGTCGCTCATTTTGGCAGCGATGGTCTGCATCATGCCTGGCGCTTCGCCATCCGCATCGTTGCGGCGGTACTTGGCAGCATCCAGATCATCACGGCCGGCGGCGCGGAAAGCGCGCAGCTGGGCTTCCACGTACTCGGCGGACTGGCCACCGATGGCCGGGAAGCGGGCGGCAGCAATGCCAGCGCCGGTGGGGCTGTGGCAACCAGAGCAGGCGGCCATGCCTTTTTCCATGTTGCCGCCACGGAACAGGCGCTCACCTTCCGCTACCAGATCCGGTTTGGCCATGCCGGTTTCGATGGTCTGCGCAGCAAAGTAGGCAGACAGATCCGCCATGTCCTGGTCGGACAGGGTGGCCACCTGGGCCTGCATCACCGGGTCTTCACGCAGGCCGCTCTTGAAGTCGTGCATCTGCTTGTTCAGGTACTGCTCGGACTGGCCAGCCAGTTTCGGGTACATGGCCATGGGGCTGTTGCCATCCGGCCCGTGGCAAGCCGCACACACGGCTGATTTGGCTTGGCCGGCATCGGCATCACCAGCGGCTTGGGCGTGACCGGCCACCAGGCCAGCCAGCAACAGGGCACACAGCTTCAAGGACTTCATGATCTATCCTTCAATCGTCTTATTTGCTTTTGCTCATGTATTCGATCAGCGCACGGTATTCATCGTCGCTGCAATCCATGCACATGCCGCGCGGCGGCATGGCACCGAATCCTTCCTTCGAATGCTTGATCAGCGTGTCCATGCCTTTTTCAAGGCGCGGAGCCCAGGCAGCTTGGTCGCCCACTTTCGGAGCGCCAGCAGCGCCAGTGCTATGGCAGAACACGCAGGCCGCGTTGTAGCGGTCTTCAACGGAATTTGCGCTTGCCACGCCGGCACAAAGGGCCAGGGCGGCGACAGTCAGCAGCTTCTTCATCGCGTCATGCTCCCAGGCGGTCGGGGGGCCGCCGATCAGGGTCGGGTTGGTGCAATGCGGCCGGACCAAGCCCGGCGGCGCGCATTATATACCATAGCCCCATAATTTCGTCACACCGATTATGGTCTTTACTACCCCAAACGACGGGTTTGCGCCGCCGGCCGCAAGCCGCCACCATGCACGCCACCCTGCGCACCCGGACCCGCGAGACACCCATGCACCCGATCGAACGCCAACTGCACTCCACCCAGTTCCTTACCAGCGCCCAACTCTACAAGCAGTGCCCCCCCGATGAAGGCCGTGAGGTGGCGTTCGCCGGGCGCTCCAATGCCGGCAAGTCCAGTGCACTCAATCGCTTGTGCAGCCAAAAGACGCTGGCGCGGACCTCCAAGACACCGGGCCGCACCCAACTGCTGAACTTCTTTGATGTGGCCGAGGACCGTCGACTGGTGGACTTGCCCGGCTACGGCTACGCCAAGGTGGGTGCCCAGACCCGCCAGCAGTGGCAGAAAGAACTCGATGGTTACCTGTCCCAGCGTCAAAGCCTGGCTGGCCTGATTCTGTTGATGGACGTGCGCCATCCGCTCAAGGACTTCGACCACATGCTGCTGGATTGGGGCGCAAAGGCGGAAATGCCGCTGCATGTGCTGCTGACCAAAGCCGACAAGCTCAGCTACGGGGCCGCCAAGACCACGCTGATGAATGTGCGCAAAGCGCTCAAAGACCACCCGGGCCCGCTGTCACTACAGCTGTTCTCCTCCACCAGCGGCCTAGGCCTCGAAGAAGCTTGGGACCTGATTGGTCAGTGGCTAGAGCTGGACCCGGCGACCGAGTGACGCTTTTTGTCACCCTGCGCGCCCAGTTGGTCACTTTGCCAACGCGAGGACGATGAAGCGGCAACGGCCGATCGGGATGTTTGCAGGGTTTTAAGGACTTTGGTCACAGTTGGCATGCCGATTGCTTAGTACCACGCAGTAGTATGCTGGCAGCGCCTGGGGGGGTGTTCTGCGGGCAAAAAAAATCCCTAGCAGCAAATCGGGGGAAGGGAACGACTGCGCTGCTAGGGAGGCTTGCCGCCTCCGGTTCTCTGGGGGAAGTCAACCGGAGACTAAAAAGACTACGGACCGGCGAGGGTTACTGGGGGGATCGGGGGGATACCGTTCCGCAGTCACTTGCTGAGAGGAACTTTACTGGCTTAAGTTCCGCCATGCCACGTGGTCACGGCTGAAAAGCCGATCTTTTACATTCAAATCCGAGCCGCAATGCGGCTTTTTCTGTGCCCGGATATTACTGCGCACCGAGATTTGGCATTTCCCAAGCGCTTGGCGCCACCGCCATCACATTGCAGGGCGGAGCCAGTCGTCACCGGGGCTGCGACCCGGTCAACATCCCTACTAATATCGATAGATGCGCGGATTTATGGCGCATCCGCCCGCGGCTGGGGCGGATTTCACAATCACCCTCAGCGCTCGCTGAACTGGTTCCAGAACTGCTGCGCGGTGCGACCGGAACGGCCGCCCTTCTGGGTGGCGAACAGCCGCGCTTTCATGTGCAGCGCGTCGCGGTCGGCCACGTCCGGAAACAGGTGGTCGATCATCTCGAAATAACCCTGCTCGGAAATTGGGTGGAACGACACACTGAGACCGAAGCGATCGGCCAACGAGATACGCTCCTCGATCGCGTCGCCCAAATGCAGTTCACCATCAATGACTTTGCTTTGCAGGTTGTCGCGGCTGTATTCCGGCAGCAGGTGGCGGCGGTTGGAGGAGGCGTAGATGCGCACGTTCTCCGGCGGCAGCTCAATGGAGCCTTCCATCACCGTTTTGAGGTGCTTGTAGCCATGCTCGCCCTCGTCGAAGGACAGATCGTCACAGTAGACGATGAAGCGCTGCGAGCGCTCACGGATGTCATCGACGATTTCCGGCAATGCGGCCAGTTCGTCCTTGTCGACTTGGATCAGCCGCAGCCCTTGCGGGGCGTATTCATTCAGCAGCGCCTTGACGATGGACGACTTGCCGGTGCCACGGCTGCCCCACAGCAACACGTGGTTGCAGGGCTGGCCGGCGAGGAAACGCTCGGTGTTCTGCACCACCTTCTGCTTCTGTGCCTGGATACCGAGCAGGTCATCCAGCCGGATAGGATCGCGCCGACGCACCGCGCGCAGGCTCTTGTTGTAGCTGCGCCACAGCGCCGCTTCGGTGTTTTTCCAGTCGATACTGCTCATTGGTCTCAGTGTGCCTCGTCCCAGTTGTCGCCCACGCCCGTTTCCACTTTTAGCGGCACCGACAACTCAGCAGCGGCCTCCATGCGCGGACACAGCCCCTCGATCAGGGCCGGCACATCAGCCGCCGCCACTTCGAACACCAGTTCGTCATGCACCTGCATGATCATCAGCACATCAAGACCGGCCTGTTGCAGCCAGTCGTCGACGCTGATCATCGCGCGCTTGATGATGTCCGCCGCCGTGCCTTGCATCGGTGCGTTGATGGCGGTGCGCTCAGCACCCTGCCGCAGGGCCGCATTACGGCTGTGGATCTCGGGCAGATACAGACGGCGCCCGAACAGGGTTTCAACAAAGCCCTGCTCCGCCGCCAGCGCACGGGTGCGCTCCATGTATTCCTTCACGCCGGGATAACGAGCGAAATAGCGGTCAATGTAATCCTGTGCTTCGTGACGGGGAATCCCCAATTGCCGCGCCAGACCGAAGGCACTCATGCCGTAGATCAGGCCGAAGTTGATCGCTTTGGCATTGCGGCGTTCGTTGTCCGTGACGGTGTCGAGGGTCTTTTCCCACACCTCCGCAGCCGTGGCGCGGTGGATGTCGAGCCCCTCAGCAAACGCATCGCGCAGGCCGGCATCGCCACTCAGATGCGCCATGATGCGCAGCTCAATCTGGGAATAGTCCGCGGCCACGATGCGGCGCCCTTCCGGCGCCCGGAACGCTTGGCGGATGCGGCGCCCTTCTTCGCTGCGCACCGGAATGTTCTGCAGATTCGGATCGCTGGACGACAGCCGGCCGGTGGCCGCCACCGCTTGGTGATACGAGGTGTGTACGCGGCCGCTGCGTGGGGAAATCATTTCCGGCAATTTGTCGGTGTAGGTGCTCTTGAGTTTGCTCAAACCCCGGTGAGCCATGATCACCCGCGGCAGCGCATGCTCATCGGCCAGTTCCGCCAGCACCGGCTCAGCGGTGGAAGGCGCGCCCTTCGGCGTTTTCTTGATCACCGGAATGCCGAGCTTGTCATAGAGGATCTCGCCGAGCTGCTTGGGCGAGTTGAGGTTAAACGGCTGGCCGGCCAGCTGGTGGGCTTCCTGCTCCAGCGTCATCATGCTGCGCGCCAACTGCTGACTTTGGTGGCGCAGCATGTCGGCATCGACGAAACAGCCGGTACGCTCAATTCGGGACAGCACGGGGATCAGCGGCAGTTCGATGTCTTCGAACACCGATACCAGCGTCGGCTGTGTGCTCAGTTGCGGCCACAGCGCTTGATGTAGACGCAGCGTCACATCGGCATCCTCAGCGGCGTAGTCGGCTGCTTGCTCCAGCGGAATCTGGTTGAAAGTCAGCTGCTTGGCGCCCTTGCCGGCAATGGCCTCGAAACTGATGGTGTCATGGTTGAGGTGGCGCTTAGCCAATGTGTCCATGTCGTGGCGCGAGGCCACCGAGTCGAGCACATAGGATTCCAGCATGGTGTCGTAGGCGATACCCTGCAGCGCCACACCGTGGCTGGCCAACACGCTCATGTCGTACTTCAGGTTCTGGCCGATTTTGCCGATCGTCGGGTCTTCCAGCAGCGTCTGCATGGCGCCACGCACTTGCTCCCAGGACAACTGCTCCGGCGCACCAGGATAATCGTGACCCACCGGCACATAAGCCGCTTCACCCGGGGTGATGGCAAACGACAACCCGACCAACTGGGCTGCCATGTAATCAAGACTGGTGGTTTCAGTATCGAAGGCAAAACAGCCGGCTGCCCGCAACCGATCCACCCACTGCTCCAGCAGCGGCAGGTCGGTAATGGTCTGGTAGCCGCTGCGGTCCAACGTCAGCGGCGCGGCCGGCGCGTCGGCGCTATCGGCGGTGCTGCCGTCGCCCCCCTCCAGCTCCGCCACCCAGCCCTTGAACTCCAGTTCGCGGAACAGCTCCAACAGCGCGGTTTGATCCGCCGCGGTGATCTCCAACGCTTGCGGCGCCAGCGGGCAATCGACCTTGATGGTGGCCAGCAGGTAGGACAGCCGCGCGGCCTCCTCATGCTCTGCCAGCTTGGCGCCCAAGGTGCGCGCTCCGCGCACCTCCAGCCCGGCCACTTTGTCCAAGTCGCGGTAGATGGCATCGATGCCGCCAAGGCCAGTGAGCAGCGCTAGCGCCGTTTTCTCACCGACGCCGGGCACCCCGGGAATGTTGTCGACCTTGTCACCCATCAGCGCCAACAGGTCGATGATCAGTTCCGGCCCGACGCCGAACTTCTCACGTACGCCAGCCGGGTCCATCACCGTCTGATTCATGGTGTTCACCAGCGTGATGTGCTCATCGACCAACTGCGCCATGTCCTTGTCACCGGTGGAAATCACCACCGCTTCGCCGGCAGCAGCGGCGTCCCGCGCCAAGGTGCCGATGACGTCATCCGCCTCAACGCCGTCTTCCACCAGCAACGGCAGCCCCATGGCGCGGATCACTGCGTACAGCGGCTCTACTTGGGCGCGCAGATCATCCGGCATCGGTGGGCGCTGGGCTTTGTAATCGGCAAACAGCTCATCGCGGAACGTTTTACCCTTGGCGTCGAACACCACCGCCATGCGCGTCGGCTGGTAGTCAGCGATCAGCTTGCGCAGCATCGACACCACGCCTCGGATGGCGCCGGTGGGCTGGCCGCCGGCGGTGGTCAGCGGCGGTAGCGCGTGAAACGCGCGGTACAGATAGGACGAGCCATCCACCAGAATCAGCGGCGGCGTGGCGGGCGTTTGTGCGGACATAAGCGGGCCTGTTGACGGCTGGAGACAGCATCTTGCCGGAGGATCAATGGATTTCAACCGCGCCGCGGGATGCCGGAACCGGCAGCGCTAAAGCGGCAATGCTATCATTGCCGCCGCCCAATGCCGCACCCACTGACCAGTCGATCGACCTATGAGTGTGTTTACCCCCCTGACCCACGACCAGCTGACCGAGGTGCTGGCAGCCCATGGCTTGCGCCTGGCCCAGGCCACACCAATCAGTGAAGGAATCGAAAACAGCAATTACCGCATTGATGCCGTGGACAGCGCCGGCCGTCCGTTGGCACTGGTACTGACGCTGTTCGAGCAGCTCGAAGCCGAGCAACTGCCTTGGTTCTGCGAGGCGCTGTCACAGCTGGCTGCCACCGGTCTGCCGGTGCCGGAGCCACGCGCCGGCCGCATCGTGCAATGCCGCGGCCGCCCCACGGTGTTGGTACCGCGGCTACCCGGCACCCATCTACAGTGGCCCGATGATGCCGCGCTGGAACAGATCGGCGCGGCCTTGGCACGCATCCATCTAAGCCCTCTGCCGGCGAGCCCGTGCCCGGCGCCACCTCCGCAGGCACAGCTACAGCTGCTGTTTTTGCACCATGCCGATGCCCTCAGCGCCGATGATCAGGCCCAAGCCGCCAGTCTGATGCAGCGCTGGCAAGCTCTCGACAGCCCGCCGGTGCTATGCCACGGCGACCTGTTCCGCGACAACGTGCTGTTCGATCACGGCCAGCTCAGTGGCCTGCTGGATTTCTACAACGCCGGACCCGGCTGCCCGCTCTACGACTTGGCCATCACGCAGAACGACTGGTGCCGCGCCGCCGACAACCAGCTGGCAGCGGAGCGCGACGCGATCTTGCTGGCCGGCTACACCGCGGTGCGGCCACTGTCGGCAGAGCAACTGGCGCTGCTGCCGCTGGCACGCACAGTGGCGGCGCTGCGCTTCTGGCTGTCACGGCTGGCACAGCCGCACAGCGCCGAAGGCACGCTCGGGCAGGGGCACAAGGATCCACAGGAATTCGAACAGATCTATCGGCAGCGACTGGCAGCGCTAGGGTGACGGTTACTGCGCCGAGGACAGCGCTAACGGCGTTTCCTCGGACAGGATGCGGGCACAGATGCCCGCCAACCAATCTTCTGCCTGCCACAGCTCGCTGTGCGGCCGCGCCTGCAGCGCCGGCGTCATCACCGGCACCTGCTCGGCACGTGCCAACACCACCATGTGCTCGGACACATTTTGCAGCCATCCCCAGTGGGCGGTGCGCTCACGCTCAAGCCGCAAATAACCTTCGGTCATTGCCACCCCCAAACGCCGCTTGCGGGCGAAATCCAGCGCTGGCGCCAGCCGCTCATCGGCGCGCGTCAGCCAGCGTTCGGTCTGCAACCCATAGAGCCGCGCCGCCACCGTCTGCTGTAGACGGCCCGCCAACGCCGGGCCGCTGCCTTGCAGCAAATCGCCGCTGGCGAGACGAAACTGCAGGTCATCCTGCAACCAGGGGTGGACATCGATGAAGTCGAGCTCGCCGGTATCCAGCTGCGGCAGGTTGCGCCACTGGCTGAGCGGCACCGACAGGCCGTAGTAGTAGTCCGGGAACAGCGCGCGCAACGCGCGCGGCACCTCGACGGTGTATTCGCTGACTCGCTCACACACTCGCTCATCCCAACGCAGCAGCCCCAGCACCCGGCGCGGGTGGCGGCCGAACACCCGACGCGCAGCTCCCCAGGCGGCCGGCGGCAACGGGAACTGGTGGCAAAAATCCACCGCTTCCACCTGCGCCGCAAAACCGTTCTCACGGATGAATTCCAACGTTTCCACCCACACCCGCACGAAATCGCGCGGCTGGCGCACAAAATGGCGGCGGCCTTGGCTGTCGGGCAGAAACCAACTGCTCAGCCACAGCACCACACCGTGCTCGCGGGCTTGCTGCAGCAATTCGAGCAGCGCTTTATGTGGGCGCACCTGTACCGACGCATCGGTGCCGCGGCCATGGCGATCCGGCTCCGCCTGCACATCGAAGCGCTCGGACTCATAGCCGTCGGCATTGGTGGCAATTAGATGGGGGAAGGGGTCGATGCGCAGGGCATTGAAGCCACGCTGCACCAGTTGGCCCATGACCTCGCCCAGATCGCGGTATTCCGTCGCTCGGCCATCGCGGCGCAGCAGCCAGGAGTAATCCCAGCTGGCCACGGCACGGCGCGGCAGAGAGTGGCTGCGTTGGGTCATCCGAACAAGGTCCCGGAATGAGTAAGGCTGGTCAGCATACGAGTTTGCCCCATCAGCACAATGGGCATCAGCGCCGCCGCTACTGGCGGCAAACCCAATGCCATCATGCCGCGCTGCACCGCCTCAGCGCTGGCGCAGGCACTGGGCGAAGGTGGTCACGGTCTCGCGCAGAAAATCACTGTAAACAATGGTTGTACGGGTGCGTGCCACCGGGTCCAGCGGCTGCACCGTGCACTGCGGACACAGGCGCTGCAGCAGTGCCAACCGCGCTTCGGGCTCGGCCAGGATGCAGCGCACGCGGGCCTCGCGCACCTCGGCACTGAGGCGGGCGAAGCGCTGGGCGCCCAGCGCGTCTTCCAGCTGTTCACTGACCACCAGCGGCTGACGCAGGCCCATGGCTTCAGCGTAGTAGCCCCACGGATTGTGCTGACTGAGGTAGGGCACCGCCGCCAGCGGTGCAAGTAACGTGCGCGCCGCCGAGGTTTCACGCTCCACCTGCGCCGCGAACTGCTGTTGCCGCGGCGCCAACTCCAGCTCCGGGAACAGCGCGGCGTGCTGGCTCAAGCCGGCAGCCAACCGCACCATGTTGTCGGGCCACAGCCAAACGTGCGGGTCCAGCCCCAGCCCATGGTCATCGGCGTGATCCTGATCGGCGTGGTGATGATGGTGGCCGTCGCCACCGCGCCAATGCACGCCTTCCAGCGCAGACAACGCCAGCTGGTGACGACCATGGCGACGCACCAACGCTGCCAGTGCCGGCTCCGCCTCGGCGCCGAGCCACACCAGCAGATCCGCCTCGCGCACCAGCCGTGCCTGGGCGGGGGTAAAGCTGCTGTGATGTTCGGATTGGTTGGGCAGCATCAGCGTGCGCACCTCGGCACTGTCACCCAGCACCTCGCGCAGCATCATCGCCAACGGCTCGATACTGGCCATCACCAACGGGCGGGCAGACTCGGCGGCAACCGGGCCGGTGAGTAGCAAACCCAGGACCAGCAACAACAAGCGCATGGCGTCTCCGTGATCGCAAGCGGCCGAGTAGTATATCATCGCCGCTCAACGACCATGAGTCTGAACCATGCCCACCTGCTCTGCCCCCTCGCCGTTGGTGGCCTTGCACGATGTCAGCGTCCGTTATGGCGCCCAGACAGTGCTCGACCGCATCCGGCTGGACATCCCGCCACGACGCATCGTCACGCTGATCGGTCCCAATGGGGCCGGCAAGTCAACGCTGGCGCGGGTGGTGCTGGGCATCTGCAAGCCGGACCAGGGACAGGTGACGCGCCGCGCCGGCCTGCGGGTGGGCTACATGCCACAGCGACTGCGCATTGACGACAGCCTGCCGCTGTCGGTGGACAACTTCCTCGCGCTGGCCGACGCCGGCACCCGCCACACCGGCCGCCAAGCGGCGCTGGCGCGCACCGGCGTGCCGCACCTGCAGCAGCGCGCCATGCAGGCGCTGTCCGGCGGTGAAATGCAGCGGGTGTTGTTGGCACGTGCACTGCTGCGGCGCCCGGACCTGTTGGTGCTGGACGAACCGGCCCAAGGCGTTGATGTCAGCGGCCAAGACGCGCTCTACGGCCTGCTGGCCGAGGTGCGCGATGAACTCGGCTGCGGCATCCTGCTGATCTCCCACGACCTGCATCTGGTGATGGCCGCCACCGACGAGGTGGTCTGCTTGCAGCACCACATCTGCTGTTCCGGCACCCCGGATGCGGTGCGCAGCGACCCTGCGTTCCTCGACCTGTTCCCGGGCCAGCGGCCATCACATCTGGCGCTCTACACCCACGAACACGACCACGCTCACCGCTTGGACGGCCATGTCAGCTGTGACGGACATTCCCATGATGCTTGAGCTGTTGCTGTGGCCACTGCTGGCCGGATTGGCGGTCGCCTTGGTAGCCGGCCCAATGGGCGGCTTCGTGGTGTGGCGGCGGATGGCGTTCTTCGGCGATACCCTCGCCCACAGCGCGCTGCTCGGCGCCGCCTTCGGCCTCGCTTTAGGCATGGCGCTGTATCCGGCGGTGGTGCTGTGCAGTGTGGCACTGGCGTTGGTGCTGGTGGCACTGCAGCAACAGCGCGCCGTGGCCAGCGATACCCTACTCGGCATTGTCGCCCACACCACGCTGGCGCTGGGGGTCATCGCCCTCAGTGTGCTGCCATCCGTGCAGGTGGACCTGTTCGCGTTCCTATTCGGCGACCTGCTTGCCACCAGCGGCGCCGAAGTGATCGGCTTGTGGCTGGGCGCGTTGGTGATCCTGCTGCTGCTGTGGCGCAACTGGCGCCCGCTGCTCAGCATCACCGTAGATGAAGATCTGGCGCGCGTGGAAGGCGTGCCGGTGGCGGCCACTCGCGCTCTACTGATGGTGCTGCTGGCGCTGCTGATCGCCGGTGCTCTGCGCACCGTCGGCGTGTTGCTGATCACCTCGCTACTGATTATCCCCGCCGCCAGCGCGCGCCGCTTCAGCCGCAGCCCACAGCAGATGGCGATGCTGGCCAGTGTGTTAGGCATGGTGGCGGTGGTGGCGGGGCTGTCCTTGAGCTGGTGGCGCGACTTACCGGTGGGCCCAGCGATCGTGGTGTGCGCAGCGGCTTTGTTTGTCACTAGCCTGATACTGCCAAAGCGCAACTGATCGCAAGTCATTGAACTATCGTGCCGTTTTGGCCCGATGTTACCTTGAGTGTTACCGCTTTTGCGTACCATGGTGCCGCTCTGTCGCACTGTGGTTACAGCTTTATTACAGAACACTGAAACGGACAGCCGAGTCGCCATCAAGGACAGACCTGCTCTTACCCCCCGGTTACACGGCGCGCCCGCAGCCGCTACATATTCCCGCCTGACCGCTTCCTATAGTCCCCCCGAGGGGGATGTCTGCCTTCAGATTTCCCGTGTTCACAGCCTTCAGTACAACAATCAAGGTGAGCAAAGATGAAACCTGTCCTTTCTCGCGTGGCCGCATTGGCAACGCTGGGCCTGGCGCTGACGCTGAGCGCCTGCGGCGGCGACAGCAGCGGCAGCCGCTCTGACGGCAGCAGCGCCACGCCACCGGCTACCGGCGGCGGCAACACGACCTATGCTGCGCTGCTCGACAGCCACAACCCACTGAGCGAACAGCTGTGTCCGGATGTGGCGTTCGAGGCAGCATCCGGCAATGACATCGACAGCGGCGCCTGTTACCGCGCCGCCACCGCAACCAATGCCGACAACGCCCGCGATCTGGCTGACCGCATTGATCCGCTGGCCCAGTTCTGCCCGGTCGCCGCCAAGGACTTCAAAAGCTTGGTCTACGGCCACCAGAATGGCATCGGCGTGCTGCCACTGACGTTCGTGCCTAAGTGTTTGGCAGAAGTGGGTGGCCTGAAAGATCGGCTCGGCGACCTGCTCGGCAACGGCGATCTGAACGGCTTCGCCGGCGCTTTCTGTCCGGTGGCAGCCAACAGCGCCTCGTTCAACCCTGCCCAGTGCCTCACCGAAGCGCTGGCCGGCGGTGCTGGCGGCGGCCTGCCCACCCTGCCGGGTCTGGATAACCTGTGTGCTAATCCGGCCGACCCGCTGTCGTGCCTGACCGGCCTCGCCGATACCCTGCAACAGCTGACCGGCATGACCGACCAGATCCCTGTGCTCGGCGATCTGCTCGGCACCCTGCTGGGCGGCTTGCCCGGTGCCGGTGGCGGCCTGCCAAACTTCGGCGATCTGTGCGACCCCACCGATCCGCTCAGCTGCCTCGGGGCAGTGGCAGGTCTACTGACCCCGCTCACCGCGCTGATCGGCGAGGTGCCGGTGCTGGGTGAAGTGGTCAATGGTTTGCTCGGTGGCGTATTGCCGGGTGGCGACAACGGCGGCGGCATGCCAAGCCTGCCGGGTCTGGATGGCCTCTGCGATCCCACTGATCCGCTCAGCTGCCTCAGCGCGCTGACCGGCCTGCTGGAACCAGTGACCGGCTTGATCGGCCAGGTGCCGGTGCTGGGCGACATCGTCAACGGCCTCCTCAACGGCACGCTGCCAGGTGGCAATAACGGCGGCGACCTGCAAGGGCTGGACGGCCTTGGCACCCTGCTCGGTCTGCTGGCACCGCTGACCGACCTGATCGGCCAGGTCCCGGTACTTGGCGACATCGTCAACGGTCTACTCGGCGGCCTGCTGCCGGGCGGCAACGGTGGCGGCGACATGCCGGCACTGCCGGGCCTCGACTGCAACCCGACTGATCCGCTCAGCTGCCTCGGCGCGCTGACCGGCCTGCTGGAGCCGGTAACCGGCCTGATTGGCCAAGTGCCGGTGCTGGGCGACATCGTCAACGGTATCCTCGGCGGTCTGCTGCCGGGCGGCAGCAACGGCGGCGCCATGCCGGCACTGCCGGGCCTCGACTGCAACCCGACCGACCCGCTCAGCTGCCTCGGCGCGCTGACCGGCCTGCTGGAGCCGGTGACTGGCCTGATTGGCCAAGTGCCGGTGCTCGGCGACATCGTCAACGGCATTCTCGGCGGTCTGCTACCGGGCGGCAGTAACGGCGGCGACATGCCGGCACTGCCGGGCCTCGACTGCAACCCGGCGGATCCACTCAGCTGCCTCGGCGCGCTGACCGGCCTGCTGGAGCCGGTGACCGGCTTAGTCGGCCAAGTGCCGGTGCTGGGCGACATCGTCAACGGTCTACTCGGCGGCCTGCTGCCGGGCGGCAACGGTGGCGGCGACATGCCGGCACTGCCGGGCCTCGACTGCAACCCGACTGATCCGCTCAGCTGCCTCGGCGCGCTGACCGGCCTGCTGGAGCCGGTAACCGGCCTGATTGGCCACGTGCCGGTGCTGGGCGACATCGTCAACGGTATCCTCGGCGGTCTGCTGCCGGGCGGCAGCAACGGCGGCGCCAGGCCGGCACTGCCGGGCCTCGACTGCAACCCGGCCGAGCCACTCAGCTGCCTCGGCGCGCTGACCGGCCTGCTGGCGCCGGTAACCGCCCTGATGGGCCACGGGCCGGTGCTGGGCGACATCGTCAACGTTATCCTCGGCGGTCTGCGGCCGGGCGGCAGCAACGGCGGCGCCATGCCGGCACTGCCGGGCCTCGACTGCAACCCGGCGGATCCACTCAGCTGCCTCGGCGCGCTGACCGGCCTGCTGGAGCCGGTGACCGGCTTAGTCGGCCAAGTGCCGGTGCTGGGCGACATCGTCAACGGTCTACTCGGCGGCCTGCTGCCGGGCGGCAACGGTGGCGGCGACATGCCGGCACTGCCGGGCCTCGACTGCAACCCGGCTGATCCACTCAGCTGCCTCGGCGCACTCACCAGCCTGCTGACGCCGCTCACCAACGGCATTGCCCAAGTGCCGGTGCTGGGCGACGTGGTCAACGGCCTGCTCGGCGCATTGCTCAATGGCGGCACCCCGTCGATCCCGGGCGTACCGAATCTGGAACAGGTATGCGGCAACAGCAACGACCCGCTGCAATGTCTGCTGAATGCCGGCCAAGGTCTCGACGGCCTCAGCGGCCTGCTCGGTCAGGTACCGGTGCTGGGTGACTTGCTCGGCGGCCTACTCGGCGGTGTGCTGGGCGGCGGCGGTGGCAGCACCGGCGGCAACGGCTCACCGCTGGATGGCATTCCGATTCTCGGCCCGATCCTCGGTGGCCTGCTCGGCGGCCTGCTGGGCTGAGCCGCTGATCCTAGCGCAATAAAAAACGCCGCATCCGATACCGGGTGCGGCGTTTTTTATTGCCGGAGTAGCAAGGCTGTCGCCTAACACCCGGAGCAAAGGTTTAGCGCTTGGGTGCGATGAATTTCATCAACGACATAAACCACATCATCTGGCTGACATCACCTTCGATGGCAATCTTCTGCTGCTGCATGCCTTCCATGAAGACCATCTGATTGCCGGCTGCTTGCTTGAGCACATTGAAAGCGTAAGCCGCATCCTCAAACGACAGCGCCACCGTCGGCGCCGGGTGCAGACCTGCGCCGCTGCGCACACCGCCGTCGCTGAAGTGGAACCAGCGCGCCGGGGTGCCAGCCTTCGTGCGCCACTGCATCAGCACATTGCGACCGGACAGTTTGCCGGCAAATTTCTCATTACGGCGACCCAGCCAGCGCAAGCGCAGACCCAATATCCACATCACGAGACGGAAACGCATACAGATACTCCTACCGCCGACTCAGAACAGCGCCGGCATGTCCTTGTTGAGAGCCATTTTTTCGCTGCAGGCATCACCGGTCAGAGCGTAGCCGTGGAGCTGGCCTTGCTCGTCGCGGAACAGTGCCTTGACGTGGTGGCCATCGGCCTCCACTTGCCAATGCCCAGCGGTTCCGCGCGGCGCCACCACACACACCACCGGGCAGGCCGGGGTTTTGATGGTGATCGGCATCACGCCGTAGCTGACATCGGTCGGCGTGCCGGCCAGTGTCTTAGCCAGCGCCCGTGCCGACGCCATCAGCGGCAGCAGGTAGGGCAGCACGTGGCCGTCCACTTCGGCGCAATCGCCGAGGGCAAAAATCTGCGGATCGCTGGTGCGCAGCTGACGATCCACCTGCACGCCACGGTCCACCGCCAGACCGGCTTCGGCCGCTAGCGCGATGCGCGGACGCAGGCCCACAGCCGACAGCACCAGATCGACATCCACGGTGGCACCATCGGACAAGGTGGCACGCACACCCTCACCATGGCGATCAACACGTTGTACGAACGGGCCGAAGTGGAAACTGACCCCGAGCGCGCCGAGACCAGCCGACACAGCCTGGGACGCTGCTTCCGGCACCAGCAGCGGCAAGCAGCGGCCCATCGGCTCCACCACATGCACCTGGATGCCAGCCTGAGCCATATCGTTGGCAAACTCACAGCCGATCAGGCCGCCACCCATCACCAATACCGACTTGCGGCCTTCGAGGGCGCTGCGGAAGCGAGCGTAATCGGTGAGGTCATTGATGCTGAACACCGCGTCTTGGCCGTCGCCTTCTAACTGCGGGCGGAATACATCGGCGCCGCAGGCCAACACCAACTGGCTGTAATCGAGGCGCTCGTCGCCCAGTACCACCTGCTTGGCAGCGCGATCAATGGCGGTCACCGACACACCTGGGCGGACCGTCACGTTGAGTGCAGCGGCGGTCTGTTCCGGGCTCGCCATGACCAACTCATCGGCGGTCTTGTTACGCGCCAGGCCGTTGGACAGCATCGGTTTGGAGTAATTGCGACCGTCGTCCGAGGTCAGCATCACCACCGGCGTTTCAGCGTCGTGCTTGCGGAATTCCTTGACCAGGTTGAAGCCGGCCAAGCCGGTGCCGATGACAACAATAGGAGCCATAACGGTATCTCGCTGTGAATCTGGGGGTGGCCGCTCACGGCCCTGAAACAGGGAAGGCGCCCGCGGCGCCTTCCAAGAGAGGGTCAGATCTGGACCATCTCGAAATCATCCTTGGACACGCCGCAATCCGGGCAGACCCAGTCATCGGGGATGTCATCCCAGGCGGTGCCCGGCGCAATGCCTTCGTCCGGCAGGCCCAACGCTTCATCGTAGATGAACCCGCACACGACACATTCCCACTTTTTCATGTTCTGTCCTCAACCGCGTAACCTGTGGAAAGGCGGCCCAGTGGGCGCCGAAAAGAGACCGGCTAACCTAGCGACCGCCCCGTCAAAAATCAATGACACTGCCGACGGTTACAGTGGCGGAGTGGCACCTTGCAGCAGGCGCAAGGGTCAGGCTGGCCGTGCTTGCCATGCCCTGCAGGCTGCCGCATAGTTCGCCCGGCCATGCCCGCCGGGAGCCCATGTTGACCTCGTTCCGCCCCAGTCCGTTTCTGCCCTCGCAGCTTCATTGGCAGCCTGCCCAGCAGCGCCGCCTGCCGCCACTGGTGCGTGACTGGTTACTGGACACCGGCTCCCTCACTGCCCGCCTGCGCCGCCACGGCCGCTTCGCCGTGCGCCTACTGCAGGAGGGCATCAGCGCCCCCACCGCCACCGAAGCCCGTTTCGCCGGCCTATCCGCGCGCCAGCACGCCCGCATCCGCGAAGTGGAACTGCTGCTGGATGACCAACCAATGGTGTACGCGCGCTCAGTGCTGCCGCTGACCTCGCTCACCGGCGCCAATCGCGTACTCGGCCACATGGCGCGTCGCTCGTTGGGCTGGGAGCTGTTCCGCCTGCCCATGGCCAGCCGTGACGCGGTCTGGATCACCGAGGTGGACGGCGAGCGGCTGCCGCACCCGCAATCCGGCGAGCAGCTGTGGGGACGGGAGTCACTGTTCCGCAAGCGCGGCCAACCGATCTTGGTGGCGGAGTTTTTCCTGCCCGCACTGTGGACACGGGTGCTGGCCGAAACCGACGGAGAATAAGGTGTTTGCCTGGATAGAAACGCGCTTTCCAGCGCTGTGGCCGTGGATTCAACTGATGCGCCTGGAGCGGCCGATCGGCGCGCTGCTGGTGTTCTGGCCAACGCTGTGGGCGTTGTGGATCGCCGGCAACGGCAGCCCCTCACTGAAAAACATCCTGGTCTTCACCGCCGGCGTCTGGCTGATGCGCGCCGCCGGCTGTGTGATCAATGATTACGCTGACCGCAAATGGGATGGCGCCGTAGCCCGCACCTGCCAGCGCCCGCTGGCCACCGGCGCCCTGCGCGGCCGCGATGCGCTGGCGCTGTTCGCCGTACTGATCGCGTTGTCCGCCTCGTTGCTGCTACTGCTTAACCCGCTGACGTTCTGGCTGTCGTTCGGCGCGGTGGGGCTGGCCACGCTGTACCCCTTCACCAAACGCTTCACCCATCTGCCGCAGCTGTTTCTCGGTGCCGCCTTCGCTTGGTCGATCCCGATGGCCTTTGCCGCCGAAACTAACAGCGTACCGGCCGCCGCTTGGTTGCTGTTCGTGGCCAAGCTGCTGTGGACGGTGGCGTTCGATACCGAATACGCCATTTGCGACCGTGAAGACGACCTCAAAGTGGGCATCAAAAGCACCGCGATTCTGTTCGGCGACGCCGACCGCTTGATCATCGGCCTGTTGCAGGCACTGGCCCTAGTGGCGTTGGCGCTGCTGGGCCGGGCACTGGCGTTCGACTGGCCTTGGTACCTAGGCTTGGCCGTGTCCGCCGCATTGTTCGTCTACCAGCAATGGCTGATCCGCGACCGCGATCCAGCGCTGTGCTTGAAGGCGTTCCTCAACAACCAGTGGGTCGGCGCGGCCATCTTTGCCGGCCTCTGGTTGCACTACCTGCTCGCTTGACGGCCCGAGGCGGCGCTTGAGCCGCCGGCGGCGATTGCGCATTCTGACGCTATCGCCCCGGGCCAGCTGTCATATTCCTGTCATTAAATGGCCATCTAATGGGCATCGAACCCACTACCTACACGATATGACATGAGCAAGCACAAGATCCTGATCGTTGACGACGAACCCGCTATCCGCGAGATGGTGGCGGTGGCATTGGAGTTGGCGGACTTTGAGGTCCTGGAGGCGGAAAACGCCCAAACCGCCCATGCCATTATTGTGGACAGCCGCCCCGAGCTGGTGCTGCTGGACTGGATGCTGCCTTCGGTGACCGGCATTGAGCTGGCGCGGCGCCTCAAGCGCGACGAGAACACCGCGGAAATTCCCATCATCATGCTTACTGCCAAGAGCGAAGAGGACAACAAGATCCAAGGGCTGGATGTCGGCGCGGATGATTACATCACCAAGCCGTTTTCCACCCGCGAGTTGATCTCCCGCATCAAGGCCGTACTGCGGCGCTCCAGCGTTGGCGGCGCAGAAAAGGCCATCGACGCCGAGGGTTTGTGCCTGGACCCAGTCAGCCACCGCATCACCGCCAACGGCGAACCGGTGGAAATGGGCCCCACCGAATACCGCCTGCTGGAGTTCTTCATGAGCCACCAGGAGCGCGCCTATTCCCGCACCCAATTGCTCGACCAAGTGTGGGGCGCCAACGTGTATGTGGAAGATCGCACCATCGACGTCCACATTCGCCGCTTGCGCAAGGCACTGGCGCCTTATAATTTCGACCGGTTCATCCAGACTGTACGCGGCACCGGCTACCGGTTTTCCACCAAGACGCCACGTCCGGTCTGACCGGCCCTGAGCACCCACGCCCCGGGCCGGCGTCGCCATCCGGGGCGGCACTGGCTGTGCAGGAGAAACCGGCTTGAATTTCACTGTCTTCAGCGAAGTCCGGCGCATTGCGCTGGTCCTCGTCATCGGTCTGTTGCTGTCTTGGTACGCCCACAGCTTCTGGCCGCTGGCACTGGCCATGATCGGCTATGTAGCCCTTAACTTGTGGCAGATCGTGCGCTTCGTGCGCTGGATCCAGCGTTACCCGGAACAATGGGAGCCGCCGGAAAGCTCCGGCGCCTGGGGCGAACTGTTTGACGCCATCTACCGGCTGCTGCGCAAGGAAATGTCCGCCCGCGACGACCTACAGCAGCTGATCGGCCGTGCACAAAGCTCAATCACCGCCCACCGTGACGCCATCATCGTGGTCGACCGCCGCGGTCGGCTGGAGTTCTGGAACCGCGCCGCCGAGCGCCTGCTGGGCTTTCGTGCGCCGCAGGATGTGCGCCAACCGCTCACCAACCTGATTCGCGATCCGCGGCTGGTGGAATACCTGCACACCGGCAACTTCGACCATCCGATGTCGCTGCCTGCCCCGTCCAACGACAACATCCTGTTGGAATTCACCATTACCCGCTTCGGCGGCGGCGAATGGCTGGTGGTGGTGCGCGATGTCACCCGGCTGCATAACCTGGAACAGATGCGCAAGGATTTCGTTGCCAACGTCAGCCACGAATTGAAGACCCCGTTGACGGTGTTGAAAGGCTACCTGGAAACCCTGATCGACACGCTGCCGCCGGAACAAACCCGCATGCACCGCGCGCTGCAGCAAATGGATCAACAGAGCCACCGCATGGATGCATTGATCCAAGATCTACTGTTGCTGGCCCGGCTGGAAGGCACCGAGCCAGACAACAACTACCACAAGATCATGCTGGCGCCGCTGCTGCGCCGGTTGCAGCAGGACGCGCTGTCATTGCACCCGGAGAAGGCCCAGCAGATCGTGCTGGAAGTGGCGCCGGACGCCACTCTGCTCGGCGATCATAACGAGATCCAGAGCGCGTTCAGTAACCTGATCACCAACGCGGTGAAGTACACGCCGCAGGCAGGGCGCATCGACATCCGCTGGTGGGAGGACGACTTGGGCGGGCATTTCTCGGTGCTCGACAACGGCGTCGGCATCGACCGCCAGCATCTGCCCCGGCTCACCGAGCGCTTCTACCGTCCCGACCACAGTCGCGTGACACACACCGGCGGCACCGGGCTCGGACTGTCGATCGTCAAGCACGTGCTGATCCGCCACAACGCCCGTCTGAACATTGAGAGCACGCTCGGCAAAGGCAGTTGCTTCACCTGCCACTTCCCGCGCTGGCGGGTGGGTGACGAAGAGCGCAAGGACGTCGGCGGCTGAGCCGTTCCGGCAGTTGTCAGTGACCGCCGGCCACCGGGCGGGCTTCGACGTCGTCGAAACGGTCCACTTTGCGCAGCACCGGGAACACCTTTGCCCACAGCCCCACCACCGCCAGCGTTGCCAAGCTGCCGCCGACAGCGGCCGTCACGGTGCCAGCCGCCGACGCAAAGGTACCGGCGCGGAATTCGCCCAGCTCGTTGGACGAGCCAATGAACAGCATGTTCACGGCGTTGACCCGGCCGCGCATGGCGTCCGGGGTGGCCAGCTGGATTAAGGTCATGCGCACGTTAACGCTGATCATGTCCGCAGCGCCGGCCAGTAGCATCATCGCCGCCGACAGCCAGAACCAGTGCGACAACGAGAACACCAAATTAGCCACGCCGAACACTGCCACCGCCACGAACATGGTGCGCCCGACCCGGCGCTGCAACGGTCGCAGGCTCAGGTACAGGCCCATTACCAGCGCCCCCACCGCCACCGCGCTGCGCAACACGCCAAGACCGGTGGAGCCCACATCCAACACCTCGCTGGCATACACCGGCAGCAACGCCACCACGCCGCCCAGCAGCACCGCGAACAGGTCGAGGGAAATGGCACCGAGGATAATCGGCCGAGTGCGGATGAAACGGATGCCGGCGAAGAATCGCTGCACCGCACGGCTCTCACCCGCCGCTGGTGGTTCGGCATAACGCACCCGCAGCGGGATCAGCGTTAGCACGCTGAGCACAAAGGCCGCGCAGCACACCGCGTACACCACCTCGCCGCTCACCGCGTAGAGCAGCCCACCCAGCAGCGGCCCACTGATAGTGGCGAATTTCATCACCATGGCGTTGACCGATATCGCCTGCGGCAGCCGCTCACGCGGGACGATCTGCGGCAGCAGGCTCGACAGGGACGGCGACAGGAACGCACGGCCCGCCCCAAACAGCGCCAGCACTGCGTACACCGCTGCCAGCGGTGCACGGCTGGCCCACAGCAGCAACGCACTGCACAGCGCCATCACCGCCACACTGGCCATCATCAGGCGTTTACGGCTGTAGCGGTCTACTAGGTCGCCGGCCGGCAATAACAACAGCAGCATCGGGATGAACTGCGCCAAACCGGCCCAAGCCAGCGCCAGCGGATCGCCGGTGCGATCGTAGACCTGCCAGGCCACCACCACCGCCTGCATCTGCATGGCCAGCACCGCTGCCAAACGTGCTACTAAAAATAGAACGAAGTCGGCCTGCTGATGCAGGCGGCCGGACGCCGGCGGCGATGCGAAGGTCATGGCAGCCGCTCAGTAGTGCGGCGGGATTTCGTGTTCGACGGCCAGCGGCCCTTTGGCCACCGCCGCCGACAACTCGTGCAGGTGCTCCAGCAGTCCGTGGCAGATCTTGTGCAGCTGATCGAGCTGCTGTTGCTGGGACGCAACGATGTCGTTGAGGGTCTCCAGGAGGTCGTCCTGGTAGGCAATGCGGGTTTCGAGATCGATCAGACGGTCATCGTCCATCGGGACGGGTTCCTCCGGCGGCGGGCATGGTTGCCGACTCTAACACGTTGACGTACCCTTGGCGCCGTTCTGGGGGAGTAGTCGATGCGCCGCCCCGCGCAGCCCACCGTCAACATACTTGTCGCACACGACATGGCGGTGAGGACCGGTTTCCGGCAACGGAAACAGGACCGGCAAGACCTGGGACACTGCGGCCTCCTGTGGCGGGACGGGCTGTAGTGTCCTGTGTCGAAGTACGGTCCCGCCCCAGGAAACCCCACCATGATGTTCGAAGCCTTCTTGGTCTCCACCGGCTTGGTCGCGATCGGCGAAATCGGTGATAAAACCCAGCTGCTGTCATTCGCTCTGGCCCAACGCTACCGAGCCCCTTGGGCGATTCTGGCCGGCGTCATTTTGGCCACCCTCATCAACCACGGGCTGTCGGCCTGGTTCGGTAGCTGGCTGGCCGGACTGATCTCGATGTTCTGGCTCACGGTGATCCTCGGCATCGGTTTCATCGGCCTCGGCCTGTGGATGCTGGTGCCGGACGGCGAAGAAGAACTCGATCAAAAGCGCCGCATGGGCCCATTCGTAGCCGCCTTCGTGCTGTTCTTCTTGGCCGAGATCGGTGACAAGACCCAGATCGCTACGGTGGCACTGGCGGCACGTTACAGCACTGACATGCTGTGGGTGCTGGCCGGCAGTACGCTGGGCATGGTGCTGGTCAACGCACCGGTGATCTGGCTCGGTGCGCTGCTCAGCAACGGCGTCTGGCAGCGCCGCATTCACATGTTGTCGGCGGCACTGTTCGTCACTATGGGTGTGGTCACGCTGCTGTCCCTGCTCTGGCAATAACGGCCGCCCACAAAAAAGCCCGCCGGATGGCGGGCTTTTTTGTGCTGTCGGCATCACTTGTTGCTGCCGCGCACTTCCTGCTCGATCTGGTCCAGTGTGTAGTGGCGCACGTCCTTGCCCTTCACCAGGTAGATCAGCTGTTCGCAGATGTTGCGCGCGTGGTCGCCGATGCGCTCCAGCGAACGCAGCGTCCAGATCACGTTCAGCACCCGAGAAATGGAGCGCGGGTCTTCCATCATGAAAGTCACCAGCGAGCGCATCGCTGAGCGGTATTCGATGTCCACCTGAGCATCTTCCGCCGCCACTTCCACCGCGCGGTTGGCGTCGAAGCGGGCAAATGCATCCAGCGCTTCGTGCAACATGCGGCGCACGTAGTTGCCGATGTGACGCACTTCCACATAACCGCTGGGCGACTCGCCTTCCTGCGCCAACTGCTGCGCCATGGAGGCGATTTTGGCGGACTCGTCACCGATGCGCTCCAAGTCGGATACACATTTGGACACCGCGATCAGCATGCGCAGGTCGGACGCCGCTGGCGCCCGCAGCGCCAGCACGCGGGCGATTTCCTCGTCGATCTTCTTCTCGAAACCGTCCACGCGGTCTTCGGTGACCAGCACCTGGTCGGCCAGCGCGGTGTCCGCATTCAGCAGCGCTTGCAGCGCGTCCGTAACCTGGCGCTCCACCAGCCCGCCCATCTCCAACAGGTTGGTGTGGATGGACTCCATTTCTTCGTTGAACTGACTGGAACTGTGTTTCCCAAGGTGGAAACGATCCATGGCGTTCTCCTCGTATCGCCGCTCGGCTCAGCCGAACCGGCCGGTAATGTAGGCCTCGGTCAGTTCATGATCCGGCCGGGTGAACACTGTCTCAGTGTCGTTGACCTCGATCAGCTCGCCAAGGTGGAAATATGCGGTGCGATCAGACACCCGTGCCGCCTGCTGCATGGAGTGGGTGACGATGGCGATGCTGTACTGGCTGGACAGCTCGTCAATCAGCTCCTCGACCTTGGCGGTGGCAATCGGATCCAGCGCCGAGCACGGCTCGTCCATCAAGATCACTTCCGGGCTCACCGCAATGGCGCGTGCAATGCACAGGCGCTGCTGCTGACCACCGGACAGACCGGTGCCGGGCTTGTCCAAGCGGTCCTTCACTTCTTCCCACAGGCCCGCGCGGCGCAGGCTGCTCTCAACGATGTCGTCGAGGTCGCCGCGCCCGCGAGCGAGGCCGTGCAGGCGTGGGCCGTAGGCCACGTTGTCGTAAATCGATTTCGGGAACGGGTTGGGCTTTTGGAACACCATGCCGACCTGGGCACGCAGCATCACCACGTCCAAGCTCGGATCATAGATGTCGCGGCCATCCAGCGTCACCAGCCCTTCGACGCGACAGCCCTCAACGGTATCGTTCATGCGGTTGAGGGTGCGCAGGAAGGTGGATTTGCCGCAGCCAGACGGGCCAATGAAGGCAATCACTTCGTGCTCGCGGATTTCCAGGTCGATGCCTTTGATCGCTTGCACGTCGCCGTAGTACACCTTGACGTCGCGGGCGCTCATCTTGGCTTTCGGTTGCGGTGCGGCCACGCCGGCCGGCGTCGGTGCCGCAGTTGCTTCGACAGCTTTCATGTTCACCACCTTGTCTCGAATTTCTTGCGCAGCCAGATGGCCAGGCCGTTGAGGCTGATCATCATCGCCAACAGCACGATGATCGCCGCCGAGGTGCGCGCTTCAAAGAAGTTGCGCAGCTCGTTGCCCTGCCACAGGAACACCTGTACCGGCAGTGCCGTAG
This sequence comes from Alcanivorax sp. REN37, assembly GCF_041102775.1. NCBI lineage: Bacteria > Pseudomonadati > Pseudomonadota > Gammaproteobacteria > Oceanospirillales > Alcanivoracaceae > Isoalcanivorax > Isoalcanivorax beigongshangi. The sequence goes on along the minus strand of NZ_JBGCUO010000001.1, from coordinate 264,462 downwards.
ATTGGTCCATTGGTGAAGTCGGCACGTTGGCAACAAAGGCACTCATGCCGATCAGCAGCAGCGGCGCGGTTTCCCCCAGCGCCTGGGCGACACCGATAATAGAACCGGTGAGGATGCCCGGAATCGCCAGCGGCACCACTTGGTGGAACACCGTCTGCACCTTGGAAGCACCCAACGCCAACGCCGCCTGCCGAATTGACGGCGGCACCGCCTTAAGTGAAGCGCGGGTAGCGATGATCACCGTCGGCAGCGTCATCAGCGACAGCACCAGACCGCCCACCAGCGGCGCCGACAATGGCAGGTGGAACCAGTTGATGAAGATCGCCGCACCGAGCAGGCCGAACACGATTGACGGTACCGCCGCCAGGTTGTTGATGTTCACTTCCACCAAGTCAGTGAAGCGGTTTTGCGGCGCGAACTCTTCCAGATAGACCGCACTGGCTACGCCCACCGGCACCGCCACGAAGATCACGATCATCATCATGTACAGCGAGCCCATGAAGGCACCGGCCAGACCGGCGGAGGCCGGCGAACTGCGCGAGTCCGTATTGAAGAACAGCGCCTTGCTGAAGCGCACCTGCAGGATGCCTTCTTCGTGCAGGCGGTCCGCCAACTGGCGCACCGCCGGCCGCAGTTGCTGCTGGCTGTCCGGCAGCGAACGGTCGATATTGCCGCGGATCCAGACATCGATATTGGCGTCGGCGAGCAGCTTCATCGGCACCGTCTGGCCGATCAGGTCGGGGTCGTCCTTGATGCGGTCACGCAGGGTGTAACGCTCGGCGCTGGTGAACAGCGCGCGCACGTCGCGGCGCTGACTGCCCAGATCCGGGTCCAGCGCGATCACGCTGTCTTCCAGCAGTCGGTTCCAATTCACCATCGCCAGCTGCCCCTGCCAAGCCAGTTCCCGCTCGCGGAACTCGGACGGGCTTTCGCCGGCCTGTTGGGTCGGTTTCGGGTCGATCTGAATCACCTGCGGGTCGAAATAGACATCCAGCACCAGCGTCGATTGCCAGAATGCCGGCAGCCCCTTAGACAGGATGCTGGCAAACAGCAGCGCTACGAACGCCAGCCCGGCGGTGACCGCCGCCAGCCCCATGCCGCGGAACAGTTTCTCGCGGGCATGGCGGCGACGCAGGTTCTTCTCGATACGCGCCTGCAGCAGGGCGCGACTGTTCGGGGTGTGCGGCATCTCGGGTGTGTTCATCAGTCGTATTGCTCCCGGTATTTACGCACGATGTAGAGCGCCACCACGTTCAGAGCCAGGGTGATCACGAACAGCGTCAGGCCTAGCGCAAATGCCACCAGCGACTGCGGACTGGCGAAATCGGTATCGCCAGTGAGCTGATTAACAATGGTGATGGTCACGGTGGATACCGCTTCCAGCGGGTTGGCGTGCAGGATCGGCGAGTTACCCGCCGCCAGCACCACAATCATGGTTTCGCCAATCGCCCGGCTGGCCGCCAGCAGGAAGGCACCAACGATGCCCGGCAGCGCCGCCGGCAGCACCACTTGGCGGATGGTCTCGGAGCGCGTAGCGCCCAACCCCAGCGAACCGTCACGCAGTGACTGCGGCACCTGGGTGATGATGTCGTCGGACAGCGACGACACAAACGGGATGATCATAATGCCCATCACCACCCCGGCGGTGAGTGCCGACGTAGCGCGAATCTCGACGCCAATCAGGTCACCGACGTTGTGGAAGAACGGTCCCACCACCATCAGCGCGAACACGCCGTAGACAATGGTGGGGATCCCGGCCAGCACTTCGATGATCGGCTTGGCCACCGCCCGCAACCAACTCGGTGCGTACTCGGCCATGTAGATCGCCGTCATCAGGCCAATCGGCACCGCCACCGCCAGCGCGATGGCACTGACCATCAGCGTGCCCCACAGCAACGGCAGCAGGCCGAAGTCGCCCTCGCCGTGGCCGACGGTGCTGAAGCGTGGGTTCCATTGAGTACCAAAGAAGAAGTCCATCGGGCTGACAAAGCTGAAGAAGCGCATCGCTTCACCCAGCATCGACAGCACAATGCCGACCGTGGTCAGGATCGCCACCCCGGAGCACAGCACCAGCAGCAGGTGCACCACTTGCTCAACGTGGTTGCGGGCGCGCAGTTGCGGCGCAATGCGGCGCCAAGCCCAGACCAGGCCCACCAACAACAACGACGCCATCACTGCCAATCGCGCCAAGTCACCGATCCGGCGCAGGCGGTCCAGGTGTTCGGCAGCGGCAGCCTCCCAGGGCGCCACTTCGCCGGCGACACCGAAGCCGGACGCCATGTCGTTGAGCCGGCGCAGCACCACGTCCAGTTGTTGACTGGACAGGCCGGCGATGTCCGGCGGCAATTCAGAGACCACCAACGCCCGCACCACCATCGGTTCGAGCAGGGCCCAAAGCAGAAATACCAGTAACGCCGGGATACCACACCACAGCGCCACCAACATGCCGTAATACCCCGGCCGGGAATGCAGGGACTGGCCCTGCTGGCGCGCGACCTTGCGGCTGCGGGTCAATCCCAGCTGGTACGCCACCGCCATAACGGCCAGCACGATGACGATTAGCATCAGGTTACTCATCTTGACTCCAGTCGCTCCGGCCGCTGCCGGGGCAGGTCATCAATCCCAAGACACCCACCGGGGCATCCAGACCAGAGACCCCCGCCTGGAATACAGTACGGGGGTCTCGGGCAGGTTACCGGATCAAGCGGCAACCCGGACAGCGTGTTACTTCACTGCTTTACGTGCTTTGAAGTCGGCCAGTACTTTGGCGCGCTCCTGATCGTTCATCGGGATCAAGCCTGCTTCTTCCAGCGGGCTGCCGAAACCGGACACCGCGTCGCTGAGGAAGTATTCCACATACTGCTCGACACCCGGAACCACGCCGATGTGCTCACCCTTAACGTAGAAGTACAGCGGGCGGGACACCGGGTACTGACCGGAGCCGATGGTTTCCAGGGACGGCGTCACACCGTTCATGGTGGCCACTTGCAGGCGGTCACGGTTCTGCTCGTAGAAGCTCAGACCGAATACGCCGACGGCATCGGACTGGGCCTGCAGACGAGCCAGGGTTTCGGTGTAGTCACCGGCGATTTCGATCACGCGGCCGTCCTGGCGCATGCCCAGGCAAGCTTTGCCCTGCGCATCTTTGTCCATCGCTTTGAAGGTGTCGAAGCTGGTGCAGCCGTCGAGGATCACTTTTTCCTCGAACACTTCACGGGTGCCGTGGTTGGAGGCCGGGATCACCAGGATGATTTCCTGGTTCGGCAGGCTGCTGTCGATCTGGTTCCAACGGGTGTACGGGTTGGCGACCAGCTTGCCGTCCTTCTCTACCTTGGCAGCGGCAGCGGCGAATACGTGGCGCGGCTCCAGCTTGAAGGCGCCCTTGTCAGCGCGGGAGGCAAACACGATGCCGTCGTAGCCCACCTGGATTTCCAGGATCTGCTTCACGCCGGCCTTGTTGCAGCTTTCCACTTCGCCGGACTTGATCGGGCGGGACGCGTTGGCGATGTCGATGGTGTTGGCACCCACACCTTGGCAGAACTGGCGCAGGCCGCCGGAGGAACCACCGGAGCCGACCACCGGGGTCTTGAACTGGGCGAACGCGTTGCCGAACTCTTCGGCGACGATGCTGGCGAACGGCAGTACGGTGGAGGAACCGGCGATCTGGATGGTGTCACGGGCCATGGCCGGAGCCGCCACGGCAGTCAGGCTCACGGCCGCGAGGGCCACTCCAAGACGGGTATTCAAACGCATGGTGTTCGTCCTCATTTGTGCAATCGGTGTGTCAGGGCATCTTTCCGTGTATCCGGCGGCGCGCTCGGCGCCGATTCCCCGTTGGGCCCTGTGCCCAGGGTGAGCAGATTGTCGGCAGCCACTGTGTCAACGGTGTGACAAATCCGTGGCGATCCTGGGACAGCCCTCTCCCACACGCGGCCGACTTTAAGACCACTTTGTGACACTGATGTGACAGAAGGCGCAATAAACGGTGACAACCCGGTGACAGCCGCCATACCTGATACGGCCAAGGTTGCAGTGACAGCGGTTTGCTTTCACGCCACCATTGAGTCTGCGCGCGCCAGCGTTACACTGGCGGCTTGGGCGCACGCCCCCACCCGCTTTGCACGATGAGCATAACAATGACTGACGATCACGAAGAGCCGACGCCGGAAGGCGAACTGGCACTGCAGACCATCGCCATGCCCGCCGACGCCAACTGGAATGGCGACATCTTCGGTGGCTGGCTGGTATCCCAAATGGACCTCGCCGGCGCCATTTGCGCCCGCAAGACCGCCCCTGGCCGGGTTGCCACGGTGGCGATCGACACCATGGCGTTCCTGCGCCCGGTGCCGGTCGGTGCGGTGGTGTCCTGCTACACCGAATTGCTGGATGTGGGCCGCAGCTCCATGAACATCCGCGTGGAAGTGTGGATCCGCAGCAAAGGTGAGACGGCCAAGGTCACCGAGGGCATCTTCACGTTCGTGGCGATCGACGAATACGGCCGCACCCGCGCCGTCCGCCAAGCAGTCTGATCTCCGCCATGCCACGTTGGTTGCTGTGGTCCTGGGTACTGCTGGCCAGCGTGGCAGGGGCCGACGACGGCCCGCCGCGCCAGGAAGTACGCTATCCCGCCATGGAGTCCGCGCAGGACCAACGTGACAGCTATCCACTGGCGCTGCTGCAATTGGCGTTGGACAAAAGCAGCGATGAATTCGGCGACTACGAGCTGACCCCGGCGCCTGACCACGCCACCGCCACCCGCGCGTTGATGGAGCTGCGCCCCGGCGGCAGCCTCGATGTGCTGTGGACCATGACCACCGCCGAACGTGAAGCCATGGCACGGCCGATCCGCATCCCGATCCATAAAGGACTGCTCGGCTATCGGCTGCTGGTGGTACGCAGCGAAGACGCACCTTGGTTCGCGGCCGCCAACGACCTCACACCACTGCGCACCGTGCTGGCCGGCCTCGGCCATGACTGGCCGGACCGGGAAATCTTCGACGCCAACCAACTGCCAGCGCTGCCGGTGGGTAATTACGAAGCGCTGTTCTATATGCTGCAGCAGGGTCGCTTCGACTACCTGTCGCGCGGCATGCTGGAAGCTTGGGCGGAACTCGACCATCGTCGCGAGCTGGACCTGAAAGTGGCAGACCGGCTGCTGCTGTACTTCCGCGTCGCCAACTACTTCTTTGTCGATCCCAGCGACGAACGGCTGGCGCAGCGGATCGAACTCGGGCTGGAGCAGGCATTGGCCGACGGCAGCTTCGACGAGCTGTTCTACAACTACCCCGAACACCAGCAAGCGTTCGCCCTTACGCGCGCTGCCGAGCGCCAACTGCTGCAGCTGGACAATCCGCTGCTGCCGACCATGCCGGTGGAACGGCCGGAGCTGTGGTACTACCCCGAGCGCCAACCGCTGCCCGCACCCTGACAGTCCGAGTGCACTTTTTCCGCACCCTGATAGACTGGCTGTTCGTCCCAACCAAGGCCTTCCCGTCGTTCTGATGACCCATACTTTCGCTGCCGATTCCGTCGGGCTGGTGCGGCCCGAACAGATGCATTTTGACGAGCCGCTGGAACTCGAATGTCGCCGTGTGCTGCCGCAGTACACGCTGATGTACGAGACCTATGGCACGCTCAACGCAGACGCCAGCAACGCGGTGCTGATCTGCCATGCCTTGTCCGGCCATCATCATGCGGCTGGCTTCCACGACGCCGCCGAAAAACGGCCGGGCTGGTGGGACAGCTGTATCGGTCCGGGCAAGCCGATCGATACCCGTCGTTTCTTCGTGGTGGCGCTGAACAACCTCGGCGGCTGCCACGGTTCTACCGGCCCCACCAGCATCGACCCGGATACCGGCAAGCCTTGGGGTCCGGATTTCCCGATGGTGACGGTGAAAGACTGGGTGCGCAGCCAGGCGCGCCTGGCCGACCGGCTCGGCATCCAGAAATGGGCCGCCGTGATCGGCGGCAGCATGGGCGGCATGCAAGCGCTGCAATGGTCGATCGATTACCCCGACCGACTCGCCCATGCGCTGGTGATCGCGGCGGCACCGAAACTATCGGCACAGAACATCGCCTTCAACGAGGTGGCACGGCAGTCGATCCTCACTGATCCCAACTTCCACGGCGGCCGCTACACCGAGCAGGGCACCTACCCACGCCAGGGCCTGATTCTGGCGCGCATGGTCGGCCACATCACTTATCTGAGCGACGACGCCATGCGAGTGAAGTTCGGCCGTGACCTGCAAAGCGGCCACTTCCACTACGGCTTCGACGTTGAGTTTCAGGTGGAAAGCTATCTGCGCCACCAGGGTGAGCGTTTCTCCACCGCATTCGATGCCAACACCTACCTGCTGATGACCAAGGCGCTGGATTATTTCGATCCGGCGCGGGAGTTCGACAACGCACTGGAACAAGCGCTGGAGCGTGCCCGCTGCGGTTTCCTGGTGGTGTCCTTCACGTCCGATTGGCGCTTTGCCCCGGACCGCTCGCGCGAAATCGTCAACGCGCTGGTGGCGGCCGGTCGTGATGTCAGCTACGCCGAGGTGGAAACAGATAAAGGGCACGACGCCTTCCTGCTCAAGATCCCGGAATATTTTCGGGTGTTGAGCGCCTACTTGGGCCGCGTGGCCGACCAGCTGGAGGAGTGCTGAGATGGTACGTCCTGATCTGGCCCTGCTGGCCGAATGGATCCCGCAAGGCGCCCGGGTGCTCGATCTCGGCTGCGGTGACGGCAGCCTGCTGGCGTATTTGAAGGAAGCCCGCGGCATCCAGGGTTACGGTTTGGAAATCGACCCGGACAACATCGCCCGCTGCCTCGACAACGGCGTCAACGTGATCGAGCAAGATCTGGACCAAGGGCTGGGTAATTTTGCCGATCAGCGTTTCGATTACGTGGTCATGACCCAGGCCATCCAAGCCCTGGAGCGCCCAGACGGACTGCTGGCGGAGATGCTGCGGGTCGGTCGCGAAGCGATCGTCACCTTCCCCAACTTTGGTTACTGGCGGGTGCGCCAGTACCTGCTGGCGCGCGGTCGCATGCCGGTATCGCGGCGGTTGCCGTACCAATGGTACGACACCCCCAACATCCACCTGTGCACGGTGCGCGACTTCGAGGCGCTGTGCCATGAGCACGGCCACCGCATTCAGGAACGCAAAGTCTTGAACCACGACCTGCAACAAACCTGGCCCTCACAAGTGTGGCCGAACCTGTTCGGCGAGTTGGCGCTTTACCGCCTCTCCCACTGACACCCGGGAACCCGCGATGAAAATGGTGCTTGCCTCCGGCAACCAAAAGAAACTGGTGGAACTGGAAGCGCTGCTGGCGCCGCTCGGCTTCGAGCTGGTGACGCAGAGCGAATTGGGGGTGCCGGAAGCCGAAGAAACCGGCCTCACCTTCGTCGAGAACGCCCTGATCAAGGCGCGCAACGCCGCCGCCCACACCGGACTGCCGGCCATCAGCGACGATTCAGGACTGGAAGTGGACGCGCTGCAGGGCGCGCCAGGTATCTACTCGGCCCGCTTTTCTGGGGTTGGCGCCACCGATGCACGCAACAATGCGCTGCTGGTGGAGCAGTTGCAGGCCTTGCCCGGCGTCCCACTTACCGCCCGCTATCACGCCGTGATTGCCGTCATGCGTCACGCCAACGATCCGGTGCCGCTGATTGCCCATGGTGCCTGGGAAGGCGAGATTCTGCTGACGCCGCAAGGTGACGGGGGCTTCGGTTATGACCCCCACTTCTTCGACCCGCTGCGCCACTGCACTGCGGCGCAGATGCCGGCAGAGGAAAAGAATCGCATCAGCCATCGTGCACTGGCCCTCGACAGCCTGCTGCAGCAGCTGAAAAACCTGCGCGAAAAAATCTAAACAACTGTTAAACCTTCATTTTTTTCGTGCTGGCTCTCTCTTGCCGGTGGGACGGTTCCGTTAGTCTCTCTCGGGTTACCACGGTCCCCGTGGGATCCGTCCCCAGATAAGGAGAGTCTCCAATGAAAAAATTGTCCATGGCTGGCCTGGCTTTGATCGGTGCGTTTGCGCTGTCCGCATGTGAAGAAGGCCCGGCAGAAAAGGCTGGCAAGCAAATCGACGAAACCGGCGAGCGTATCCAGGAAAGCGTGGATCGTGCCACTGGCCAGGAAACCACCATGGAGCGTGCGCAGCGCCGTACTGAAGACGCGCTGGAATCCGCCCGCGACAACGTTTCCGAGGCTTACGACCACGCCAAGGAAGAAGTAAAGGAAGGCTGGGAACACACCCGTGATGCCACTTCCGAGACCTACGACCGCGCCAAGGAATCGGTGCAGGAAGGCTACCAAGACGCCAAGGACAGCGTGAACAACGCGCTGGACCGCAACAGCAACAAGTGAGCATCCCCCGGGGCGGCCTGACCGCCGCCCCGTCTGCTACACTCGCGCCTCCCCCCACCTGCGCGAGCCGTCATGACCCTGAGCCTGCCACCACTGAGCCTGTACGTACATTTGCCGTGGTGCGTGCGCAAGTGTCCTTATTGCGACTTTAATTCCCACACCCGTGACGGCGCCCTGCCGGAGCAGGATTACCTGCGCGCACTGCTACACGACCTCGACGGTGAACTGGCCGACGCCGCTGGCCGGCCACTGCAGTCGGTGTTTTTCGGTGGTGGCACCCCCAGCCTGCTGCCTGCTGGCTTCTACCACGCCTTCATGGACGCGCTGGCCGCCAAGGCAACGCTGGCCGACGATCTTGAGGTCACCTTAGAGGCCAATCCGGGCACCGTGGAGCAGGACCGTTTCGACGGCTACCGCCGCGCCGGCATCAACCGCTTGTCGATCGGGGTGCAGAGCTTTAACGACCAGCATCTGCGCGCGCTTGGCCGCATCCACGGCGGCAACGAAGCACGGCGCGCCATCGACGCCGCTCGCCGCGCCGGATTCGACCGCATCAACACCGACCTGATGCACGCGCTGCCCGAGCAAAGTGCCGAGCAGGCGGTGCAAGACCTGCGCACTGCGCTGGAGTGCGGCGCCAGCCACCTCAGCTGGTACGAGCTGACGGTGGAGCCGAACACGCTGTTCTGGCGCGCGCCGCCGCCGCAACCGGAAGACGATCAGCGCGCCGACATCGAAGACGCTGGCTTTGCGCTATTGGCCGAGGCCGGTTTCCAACGCTATGAGGTGTCCGCCTTCGCCCTGGCTGGCGAGGCCTGCCGCCATAATCTCAATTACTGGCAGTTCGGCGACTACTTGGCGATCGGTGCCGGCGCCCACGGCAAACTGAGTGAGCCGGCCAGCGACCGCATCCTGCGTTACCGCAAGACCCGCTTGCCGGCGCATTACCTCGCTGACGATGGCCAGTGCCGCCGCGATGTAGCCCAGATTGCCGCCGCCGAGCGGCCATTCGAGTTCATGCTTAATGCACTGCGCCTTTGCGAAGGCGTGCCGGCAGCGCTGTTCCCGGCGCGCACCGGTCTGCCGCTGGCGGTACTGGACGGTGTTATGGCGCCACTCGTGCAGCGCGGCCTGATGCATCCCGTCAGTAGCCAGCGATTGGCTTGCACGCCGCTGGGGCTGCGCTTCCTCAATCAAGTTCTCGACGCCTTCCAAGACATCGGCCTCTGATCGGTGCGTAAATGGCCCGAAACGGGCCGTTCACACTATTGCGGCAATTTTGAACCATCTTCATACTTCGGCATTCGCGCTGTATAGCCACCCCTATTTGAAGGATGTACCCACCATGGAGACGCGCTCACGCCGCGCCCGCAATTTTGCTGCCCGCGAAACACTGTTTCTGCGCGCTGCCGAAAAACAAATTTGCGACGCCGGCCTGCTGTCGCTGCAGATGGCCAAGGTGGCCAAGGATTGCCAGTACGCCACCGGCACCCTCTACCAGCATTTCAAATCCAAAGAAGACTTGCTGCTGGCGCTGTGCGCCGACCAAACCCTGCAACGGGCGGAACTGTTCCACCGGGTGGAGAGCTGGCAGGCGCCGTCACGGCTGCGCATGATGGCGCTGACCATGGCCGATGCCCTGCTGATCCAGCATCACCCAGACCATTTCCGGCTGGCCCAATACTGCTTCACTGAAGTGGTCTGGGGCGCCGCCTCGCAGGAGCGCCGCGACGCGCTTCTAGAGGTGCACCGACCGATGGCAGAGCTGGTGTCCGGCGTGGTGCAGCAAGGCCGTGACGACGGCGACCTCGGCCAGGTGCCGCTGCCCAACCTGCACGTCGGCCTTGGCCAGCTGGCCCTGCACGTCGGCTTTAGCAACTTGGTTCATGCCCACGGCACCACCGAATACTTCCAGATCCCGAACCCCGAACGGCTGTGTCTGCAGCACGCCGCTTTGCACCTGAACGCGCTCGGCTGGCAACCGCTGCTGGATGCGTTTGACCTGACTGCTCTGCAGGCGCAGTTGGACCACATCTGCACCACCTTGTTTGGCGACCTGTGTCCTGACCAGGACGGTCAATCCGACGCAATCGAGAAAGAGGATCAGTCCCGATGAATTTACGTCTAATCATGCTTCTCGGCGCCGTACTGCTGGTGTTCGTGGCGGTGTTCGGCTTGCAGAAGCTGCAGAGCGAAGGCCTCAACGACTTCCTCGATAACATGCCGATCCCGGCAGTATCAGTGAGTGTCGCTGAAGTCGAGCCGATGAACTGGGCCAACTACTTGGCCGCGGTGGGCTCCGCCCGCGCGGTCAACGGCACTCAACTGACCACCCAGTCCGCCGGCTTGGTCACCGAAATCCGCTTCAACTCCGGCGATCAGGTGAAGAAAGGCCAGATCCTGCTGCTGCTGGATGACGACACCGATCGCAGTGAGTTGCAGGCGCTGGTGGCGGCGGCCGAACTGGCCCGTGCTGATCACGAGCGTATCAGCCGCCTGTTCGACCAGGGCAGCGTGTCCAAGGCTGATCTCGATCGCGCCAAAGCGCAGGCCGACCAGACCCGTGGCCAACTCGCCAGCCAACAATCCCGTGTGTCGCTGAAAACTGTGCGTGCGCCGTTTGATGGCACCCTCGGCATCCGCTTAGTGAACGTCGGCGAGTACCTGGCACCCGGTACCGCGGTGGTCAGCGTACAGCAACTGGATCCGATCTATGTGGACTTCAACCTGCCCGAGCAACAGCTGTCACAGGTGCATCTGGGTCAGACCATCGAGGCCGGTTTTGACGCCTGGCCGGACCAGCAGTTTGAAGGCACCGTCACGGCCATCGAGCCAGCGATCGACCGCGGTACCCGCAACTTCCGCGTGCAGGCCACGCTGCGCAACGGTGACCAGCGCATCCGTCCGGGCATGTTCTCCCGCGTGGCGCTCGACCTGGGCAGCGCCGACGACGTGCTGGCGGTGCCGCAGACCGCCATCAGCTACAACCCCTACGGCAACGCCGTATTCGTGGTCGTGGAAAAGGAAGAAGGCGAAGGGTTGATCGTCAAGCGCCGCTTTGTCCGCACCGGCCGCACCGTGGGCGACTTCGTGGCGGTGGTGGAAGGGCTGAGCGCCGGCGAGCGTGTGGCCACCTCCGGCCTGCTGCGGCTGTCCAATGACAGCGCAGTGGAGATTTCCGACGAGCTGCCTCTGGAGCCGAGTCTGGCGCCGACGCCGAACAACTCCTGAGCAAAGGAAGCTGATCATGTCTTTTACTGACATTTTCATCCGCAAGCCGGTACTGGCTTGGGTGGTGAGCCTGTTCATCTTCCTGCTCGGCGTGCGCGCCGTGTCGGAGTTGAACGTGCGCGAGTATCCGGAGTTGCAGAACTCCAAGATCACCGTCACCACCATGTATGTCGGCGCCGACGCCGATTTGATCCAAGGCTTCATTACCACCCCGCTGGAGCGGGAAGTGGCCACCGCCGAAGGTATCGACTACCTGATCTCCACCAGTAGTGGTGGCGTATCGGTGATCGAGGCGTACCTGCGCCTGGATGCTGAGCCCAATGCGGTGCTGACCCAAGTCGCCGCCAAGGTGAACAAACTGCGCAGCACGCTGCCCTCCGAGGCAGAAGACCCGGTGGTGGACCTGGAGCAGGGTGACACCACCGCTGCCATGTATATGGCGTTCTACAGTGACATCCTCGACAACAACCAGACCACCGACTACCTGACGCGGGTAGTGGAGCCACGCCTGTCCACCGTGGCCGGTGTGCAGCGCGCTGAAATTCTCGGTGGCCGGACCTTCGCCATGCGCATCTGGTTGCAGCCAGAACGCATGACTGCGCTGGGCATCACCGCCAGCGATGTCTATGGCGCACTGCAAGCCAACAACGTGTTGTCAGCGGTGGGTTCCACTAAAGGCCGCTACGTCAGCATCGACCTGAAGGCACAGACCGACCTGCAGGACGTGGAAGACTTCGAGCAGCTGATCGTGCGCGAGGATGATGGCGCCATCATCCGTCTGCGCGATGTGGCGGAAGTGGAACTGGGTGCGGAAAGCTATACCACCTCGGTGACCTTCGGCCGCGACGCCGCCACCTTCATCGGCATCCAGGTCTCCCCGGACGCCAACGCGCTGGATGTGATCGCCAGCGTGCGCAATGTGTGGGACAACGAGATTCTGCCGCAGCTGCCAGAAGGCCTGTCGGCGGACATCCCTTACGACTCCACTGAATACATCCAGAGCTCCATCAACGAGGTGATCAAAACCATCGTTGAGGCGCTGCTGATCGTGGTGGTGGTGATCTTCCTGTTCCTCGGCTCGCTGCGGGCGGTGCTGGTACCGGTGATCGCGCTGCCGATCTCCATGGTCGGTGCGCTGTTCATCATGTTGCTGGCTGGCTTCTCCATCAACCTGCTGACGCTGCTGGCAATGGTGCTGGCGATCGGCATCGTGGTGGATGACGCCATCATCGTGTTGGAAAACATCCACCGCCACATTGAAAACGGCATGAAGCCACTGGACGCGGCGCTCAAGGGCGCACGCGAACTGGCGTGGCCGGTGGTAGCGATGACCACCACGCTGATCGCGGTCTACCTGCCAATCGGTTTCATGGGCGGCCTCACCGGCACGCTGTTCATCGAGTTCGCCTTCACCCTGGCCGGCTCGGTTTTGCTGTCCGGCGTGGTCGCTCTGACGCTGTCGCCGATGCTGTGCGCGCGCTTGATCAAGCCGCATGACCCGCACGCCAAGCCGGGCTTTGCCGACAAGCTCGATGCGTTCTTCCAGCGCGTCCAACGTGGTTACAAAAGCAGCCTTACCGGTGTGCTCGGTGCCAAAGGCGGCGTGTTGGTGTTCGGTGCCGTGGCGCTGATCTCCACCTATTTCCTGTTCCTCAACACCCCCGAGGAGCTGGCGCCGGTGGAAGACCAAGGCTTCGTGCTGACCATCGCCAACGCTGACCCCTACACCACCATGGAGTACTTCGAGGCCAATACCGATCTGCTGCGGGAGAAGCTGGAAAGCATCACCGAGATCGACAAGGTGTTTATGGTCAACGGCCTGTCCGGCGCCGGCTCCGGCACTACCACCGATGGCTTCATTGGTTCAGTGCTGCACACCTGGGCCGATCGTGATCGCTCCACTCGCGCGGTACTGGAGCGCACAGTGCAGCCGATGTTGCCGAGCATCCCCGGCTTGGAGCTGGTGTCACTGCTGCCGCCGCCGCTGCCGTCCGGCGGCTCCGGTTACCCGGTGGAAATGGTGGTGGGCACCACGCAGTCAGTGGAAGCCGCTGCGGCGCTGGTGGAGGACATCATCGGCAAGGCCTATCAGAGCCGGAAGTTCATCTTCCTGACCACCGATTTGAAGATCAACAAGCCGCGTGCTGAGCTGCTGGTAGACCGCGAGAAGGCGGCGGCATTGGGCATCAATATGCAGGCGTTGAGCCAGGATCTGAGCGCTATGCTGGCTGGTGGTTATTCCAACCGCTTCTCGCTGGAAAACCGTTCCTACAAGGTGATTCCGCAAGTACAGCGCGGCGACCGGCTGAACCCGGAAGACTTGCTCAACTATTACACCCGCACGCGCAGCGGCGAGCTGGTGCCGATCTCCACCTTCGTCACCCTCAGTGACTCGGTGCAGCCGCAAATGCTGAAGCGCTTCCAGCAGCTCAACGCCATCACCATCATGGCGGTACCGCGCCCCGGCGTGGTCATGGGCGACGCCCTGAAAGTGCTGGAAGACGCGGCCGCGGAAGTGCTGCCGACCACCGGCTACCAGCTCGACTACTCCGGCCAGACGCGCCAGTTCAAGCAAGAAGGCGCGCAGCTGATGATGGCGTTCCTGTTCGCCATCATCATCATCTACTTGGTGCTGTCGGCGCAGTTCGAGTCCTGGCGCGACCCGCTGATCATGCTGGTGTCAGTGCCGATGTCGATTTGCGGGGCGCTGCTGTGCATGGCGATCCTCAACATCGTTTCCAACTTCGCCATGATCGGTGGCCTGATGTGGCCCACCGCCACCATGAACATCTACACCCAGGTGGGTCTGGTGACGCTGATTGGCGTGATCTCCAAGCACGGCATCCTGATCGTGGAGTTCGCCAACAAGTTGCAAGAGCAGGGTTTGTCCCGCTACGCCGCTATTGTCGAAGCGACCTCCATCCGCCTGCGCCCAGTGCTGATGACCACCTTTGCACTGGTATTTGCCATGCTGCCGATGTTGATCGCGTCCGGCCCGGGCTCCGGCTCGCGCTTTGCGATGGGCTTTGTCATCGCCAGCGGCATGACACTGGGCACCCTGTTCACGCTGTATGTGGTGCCGACGGTGTATATCTATCTTGGCCGTGACCACGGTCACACCAACACCGATCTGGCCACCATCGACCACTGACGGCTGCCATGCAAAACCTGCCCCGCCCGCGTATGCTGGCGGGGCTTTTTTTTGCCTGCCCTACGGCCCTGTGCCCCGTCGTCCCACCCGGATCAAAGGAGTCACCATGCCCACCAATGCCGACCTTATGGCCCGCGACCTGAAAGTGTTGTGGCACCCCTGCACGCAGATGAAGGACCACGCGGAGCAGCCGCTGATACCGATCCGGCGCGGCGAGGGGGTCTGGCTGGAAGACTTCGATGGCAAGCGTTATCTGGACGCCGTGAGCTCCTGGTGGGTGAACCTGTTCGGCCACAATCACCCTGGCATCAGCGGCGCAGTCAAGGACCAGCTCGACCAGTTGGAGCATGTGATCCTAGCCGGCTTCACCCATGAACCAGTCGTGCGGCTGTCAGAACGGCTGGTGGAGATCACGCCGCCGGGACTGACGCGGGTGTTCTACGCCGATAACGGCTCCTCCGGCATCGAGGTGGCGTTGAAGATGAGTTTCCACTACTGGCAGAACCAGGGCCGCAGTCGCAAGCAGCGCTTTGTCACGCTCAGCAACAGCTACCACGGCGAAACCCTGGCCACCTTGGCGGTCGGCAACGTGGAACTCTACAAAGCCACCTACCAACCGCTGCTGATGGACGTGATCACCGCGCCGTCCCCGGACTGCTACCTGCGCGAAGACGGCGAATCCTGGGAGGACTACAGCGCTCGCCGTGCCGATGACATGGAGGCACTGCTGGCCGAGCACCATGAGGAGGTGTGCGCGGTGATCGTCGAGCCGCTGGTGCAATGTGCCGGCCACATGCGCATGTACCACCCGGTGTACCTGCAACGGCTGCGCGCCGCCTGCGACCGCTACCAAGTACATCTGATCACCGATGAAATTGCCGTAGGCTTTGGCCGTACCGGCACTCTGTTTGCCTGCGAACAAGCCGGCATTACCCCCGACTTCATGGCGCTGTCGAAAGGCCTCACCGGTGGCTACCTGCCCCTGTGCGCAGTGCTCACCACCGAGGACGTCTACCAAGCGTTCTACGACGACTACGCCACCCTGCGCGCCTTCATGCACTCGCACAGCTACACCGGCAATCCGCTGGCCTGCGCCGCCGCCAATGCCACCCTCGACCTGTTCGAACGCGAAGACGTCTTAGGCCGCAACCGCATGCTGTCAGCCCATCTCAAACAAGCGCTGGCGCCGCTGGCTGACCACCCGCATGTGGCGGAGGTGCGCCAAACCGGCATGATCACCGCCATCGAGCTCAGCCCGGACGGCACCCGTCACACCCAATACGACTGGCGCGAACGCCGTGGCCTACGGGTGTTCCGCCACGCGCTCACCCGTGGCGCGCTGTTGCGTCCGCTCGGCAACGTGGTGTATTTCATGCCGCCCTACATCATTACTCCGGACCAGCTCGACTTCCTCGCCGATGTGGCGGCGGAAGGCATCGATCTGGCCACTGCCTGAGTCACGCCATGCGCCGTTTCTACGACCCCCAGCCGTTCACCGCCGGCCAACCGGCCACGCTCGGTGCCGATGCCAGCCACCACATTGCGCGGGTGCTGCGCATGCGCGAAGGCGACCCGTTGGTGCTGTTCAACGGCGAGGGGGGTGAATGGCAGGCGACGCTAGAGCAGGTGCACAAGAGCGCCGTGGTGGCACGTTTGGAGCAGTTCAACGCTGATGACCGCACGCCGCCGCAAGCGGTGACGCTAGCGCTGCCGCTGATCAAAGGCGAGAAGCTCGATTACGCGGTGCAAAAGGCCACCGAGTTGGGCGTGACGCGCATTGCGCTGGTGCAGACCGAGCGCGCCGAGGTGCGGCTGGACGGCGAGCGGGCCGACAAGAAAGTGCGCCACCTGCGGCAAGTGGCGATCAGTGCCTGCGAACAATGCGGCATGAACCGGGTGCCGGAGCTGCTGCCGCCGGTGTCTTTGGCGGACTGGTTGGCACAGTGCGAGAGCGCGCTGAAATTAATCGCCCATCCCGGCGAACAGCCGTTCCAGCCGGAACAGGTGCGGGCGGTGGACGCGCTGGCGCTGGTCACCGGCCCGGAAGGCGGCTTCACCGACGCTGAATTGGCCCTGGCCACCGATGCCGGCTTCATCCCCTGCGCCTTGGGCGAGCGGGTACTGCGGGCGGAAACCGCGCCGGTGGCACTGCTGGCGGCGTTCTGGGCCTGGCAGTTGGGTTAAAGCTCAGGGCAGCCGGCTGACATCCAGCGTGCTGTTGCGGCGCCGGGCCTCGCGCAGGAACGGCACCACTTCTTTGCGGTAATAACGGCGCTTCTCACCGTCGCGCCGCCGCAGCCGTTTGTAGACCCAGTAATACTGCTCCGGCCAGCGACTGATCAGCTCGGCCAGTACGCGGTTCATTTCTGCCAACGTGGTGGCCTCATCGGCGTCGTACATGCTGGCCGGCGCCGGCTCCAGGTACACCGCAATGTCATCGGCACCGTTGCGGCGGTGGCAGCCGACAAAATAGATGTCCGGCTGGTAACGCTGGATGAACTTGTAGGTCAGGTTGGAGGTGCGCACCGGGTGGCCGAAGAAGGGTACCGACGGGTTGTTGCTGCCGTGGGGAGTGTGGTCCACCAAAATCGCCACCGCTTCGCGCCGATTCAGCGCCGCAATGCCGGCCTTCACCCCGCGTGCATCAGCCGGCACCAAGGTCGCGCCGGTGCCTTGCCGGCCATTCACCACCAGCTGGTTGAGCGCTTCGTTGGCGCCGGGCTGATAGAACACCGTCATCGGCCCTTCTTGCCCCACCACCAGGCAGGGGATCTCCCAACTCGATTGATGCAGCGTCAGCAGCAGCACTGGCCGACCGGCAGCGTAGGATGCGCGCAACGCATCGAGGCCGGTCACTTGCTTCACCCGTGCCAGGCTCACTTCCGCCGGATGGCACCAGACGTGGGAAAATTCCCCCAGTGTGCGGCCGGTTTCCAGCAGTGATCGGCGCGCCAATCGCGCGGCACTGCGGTAATCCAGCTCCGGGTAGCACAGCATGATGTTCACCAAGGTGGCGCGGTAAGCACTGGCCATCGACAGTGGCAACCAACTGATCAGCCACGCCAGCGCCGCCCCGAGTGCGGTCACCCAAGACAACGGCAGGCGCGCCAGCACCCGCAACAACAGCACCACGGCATCGTTGCCGTGGCGGGGAGTTGATTGACTCATCACTCGACTCGGGAAGACAACAGCTCCGGCCCGCTGAGGGTTTCCCCATGGGCCATGACAATGAAATCCGTGCTGGGCACCTGCTGTTCGGCCAGCGCCCGTTGCAACACGTGCGGCGGCGCATCCATCGGCTCATCGGTCAGCACAAAGGTGCCCCAGTGCATGCCCACTGAACGGCGAGCACCGATATCACGGTGAATCCGTACCGCTTCATCCGGATTCACATGCACCGGCTGCATCAGCCAGCGCGGTTCGAAGGCGCCGATCGGGATCAGCGCCAGATCGATATCAGGGAACAAAGCACCGATCTCGGCAAAGCAGCCACCGTAGCCGGTGTCCCCGGCAAAATACAATCGCAGATCGCCGCAATCCCAAATCCAGCCCCCCCACAGGCTGTGGTTACCGTCACTGACTCCGCGGCCGCTGAAGTGCTGGGCCGGCACCAGAAACGCCTCCGCGCCATCCTGCTCGGCGCCTTCCCACCAGCCGCATTCGCGCACCTGGCGGATACCCCGGCGGTGGAACCAAGCCGCTACGCCAGTGGGCACGAACCATGTCAGCGCATCGCCGAAGCGCTGGTGCAGCGCCATCACGCTGTGGTGGTCGAGATGATCGTAATGATTGTGGGAAATCAGCACTTGATGGATCGGCGGCAACGCCGCCACCGTCAATGCCGGCGGGGTATAACGACGCGGGCCAAGCCACTGGAACGGGCTGGCGCGCTCGGAAAACACCGGGTCGGTGAGCAGGTTCAGACCGCGATGCTGGAACAGAAAAGTGGAGTGGCCGATCCAGGTCAGCTGTGGCGCCACCGGTGCCGCCAGCCGGGCGTCATCCACCGGACGCAGCGGAAAGCGCTGGCCGGGCGGAAACTTGCCGCGGCTCTGCCATTGCCAGCGCAGGAAGTCACCGAGCCCATGGGCTGGGGTGCGCTCCAAGTTGTAAAAGCGCGGGCCGGTGCGGCGCACTGAAGCCGCCGCCGCGGCCAGCTGTTGGCGATCAAGCTTCGGCATACAGCCCTGCCAACACGGTTTCCAGTGCGTCCAGATCCGGCACCACGGCGGACTCGCCGGCCACCTGCACCCGGTGCGCTTCCATCGGTCCGCGGCCGCTGCCGGTATCCTGCAGCGCCGTCGGTGCCACCGTCAGCGGCTGCGGCTCGCCTTGGAACACCATGGCGTAGTGCGGCAACACGCCACCGAGCCCGCGCAACACACCGATGCGGGCGCCCTCACCCACCACCACCGGCCCGGTCTGGTTAAGGCGCTCGAACGACACCAGCGGCAATTCTTCATCGCGCCAGCGGATCCAGCCCAGCAGCCAGTCACGGCCACGGCCGGGCCGCTCCGGATGGCGCAACGGCAGCACCTCCGCCAGCAGCGTTTCCGGCACCAGCCACGGCCGCTCACGCATGGGCACCAGCAGGCTGGGGATGTCTCGGGGCAGATCGCTCATGGTCACTCCTGAAAGGGCGCAGCAGGGCCGCGCCATCGGTGCATTATCCGTCCACACCGGCGCGGTGCAACCGCTGCCGGTTCCAAGCCACCAGCTGCGCGGCCAACTGCTCTGGCGCGCCGGTGAAGGTCACCACACCGCTGGCGCGGGCGGCGTCTGGCTGGCTGCTGATGGCACAGCTGTCCGCGCTTTGCGCCCACACCTGGCCGCCCGCCGCCGCCAGCGCTAGCGCACCGACAGCGCCGTCGGCGCCCATGCCGGAAAACACCAGCGCGCCGGCCGCGGCCCCGAAGGTGTCCGCCAACGCAGCCATCAATTGATCGATCGAGGGGCTGTACGCGCCCTGCCAAGGCTGGTGGGTCCACTGCACGGTGCCCTCGCTGTCAAACTGCAGTGCGGACTGCACCGGCGCCAGCAGCACCCGCCCCGGCGCCAGCCGGCTGCCGGGACGAGCCACCTCGCACTGGTAGCTGTTGTCGCGGGTCAGCACCCGCGGCAACAACTCCAACGCGTGGCCGTCGATGTGTTGGGCGAGCACGAACGCCACCGGCAATCCGGCAGGCAGGCAATCGAGGAACAGTTTTACCGCCGCCGGGCCGCCCAGTGAGGCCGCCAGCAGCCACACCTGCAAACCGGTCTCTACCGGCAGCGGCGCGTGATGGCGCCCCGCCGGCGGGCCGAGGTAGGCATTGAGCTTGTGGGCCAACCGACGGCGCCAGCGCGGATAGTCCGGTGCGATGGTGGCCGGTGCGCTGCCGTCGCCGAACAGGATCGGCATCTGCACCTGGTCCAACAGCCAAGCAAGGAAACCGTGGTCGCTGGTGCCGTCCTCCAGCTCCACCACCAGCAGCGCTGGCGGCTGCTGCAGCCAATCCACCGGCAACGCATCCGGCGCGGCGGCAAACGCCACCCGGTAGCCGAGCTCGCCGATGGTGTGGGCCAGTGCCTGCCCCTGGCGCCGCGAATCGGCAATCACGCCTATGCGCGGCGCCGGGGTCATGCCGGTCGCTCGACCTGCGCCGCCGCCAGCAACTCTTGGATGGTGCCGAGCAGCTCACCTTCCTGATACGGCTTGCCGAGGTAGGCGTTAACGCCAATATCGAACGCGCGCTCGCGGTGCTTCTCGCCGGTGCGGGAGGTGATCATGATGATCGGAACGCCTTTCAGACGGCTATCGTGGCGTACGTGAGTGGCCACTTCGAAGCCGTCCATGCGCGGCATTTCGATGTCCAGCAGCATCAGGTCTGGGCGCTGTTCTTCCAGCCGCGCCAGCGCGTCGATACCGTCCTTGGCGGTGATCACGTCGAAGCCATTGCGCTCCAGCAACCGCGTGGTGACCTTACGCACCGTCACCGAGTCGTCGGTGACCATGATCAGCGGCGCCCGCTGCGCCAGCGGCGGCGTCTCAGCGGTCAGGCGCGCACTGCGCTGCTCCAACGCCAGATGTTCGCGCTGAGCCTGGCTGGCACGAATCAGCGAGTGGATATCGAGAATGATCACCACCGCGCCATCACCGAGAATGGTGGCGCCGCTGATGCCGGCCACGGTGGCCAATTGCGGGCCCACCGACTTCACCACCACTTCGCGCGAACCCACCAGCGCGTCCACCAGTACCGCCACCGTGTGTTCCGAACTGCGGATCAGCAGCACCGGCAGCGGCGCGGTCTGGGCTTCCAGGAACGCCTTGCCGTGGCCGTGCACGTAATGGCCGAGGTAATCAAAATCGTACTGCTGGCCGGCGTAGACGAACGGCTTGCCGCCACCGGCGGGGCCGTAGTCATCCACCTCGTAGGGGCTGACCCGTACGATGCCTTCAATCTGGTTCAACGGGATGGCGTAGTGGTCGTCGCCCACGCGCACCATCAATGCGCGGTTCATCGCCAGCGTGAACGGCAGCCGGATGGTAAAGCGGGTACCGACGCCAGCGCGTGAGGCAATGCTCACCGATCCGCCCATCTGCTTGATCTCCGACGCCACCACATCCAGCCCAACGCCGCGGCCGGAGATCTGCGTGACGGCGGTGGCGGTGGAGAATCCCGCGGTGAACAGCAACTGCTGTACATCCTGCTCCGACAGGCTGTCATCGGCGCGGATCAGCCCGCGCTCCAGCGCCTTGCGCCGCACTGCCTCGGTGTCAATGCCGCGGCCGTCATCAGTCAGCGTCAGCACCACCTCGCCGCCCTCGCGGGTCAGGCTCAGCTCCAGCCGGCCGGCCTCGCCCTTGCCGCCTTGCACGCGCTGCGGCACTGCTTCAATGCCGTGGTCCACCGCGTTGCGCAGCATATGCTCCAGCGGCGCCACCATGCGTTCCAACAGACTGCGGTCGAGTTCGCCGTCCGGGTTAACGATGTCGAACTCCACCTGCTTACCGAGTTCACCGGCGATCTGGCGCACCACCCGCCGCAGCCGCGGCACCAACCGCGAGAACGGCACCATGCGGGTGCGCATCAGCTTTTCCTGCAGCTCGGTGTTGATGCGCGCCTGTTGCAGCAGCAGCGTCTCGGTGTCGCGGGTGCGATCAAGCAGCGTGCTTTTCAGGTCCTTAAGGTCCGACGCCGACTCCGACAACTGCTTGGTGATCTGGTGCAGGTTGGAGTACTGGTCCATTTCCAGCGGATCGAAATCCTGGTCATAACGGCCCGCTTCGATGCCCTGTTTATAGTTCGATAGGATTTGCGCTTCGGTCTCGCTGTCAAGCCGGCGCAGCTGGTCGTAGAGCCGGTCGATGGTGTGGCCCATTTCTTCCACGTGAGCGGAAAACTCGGCGATGCCCTGCTCCACCCGGCCACGGTTAATACTGGTTTCACCGGCCAGGTTGACCAACTGCTCCAGCAGCTCGGACGGCACCCGCACCAACTCCTGCGGCTGCGGCTGACGCCGCTGGCGGGCATCGGCGCGGGTGGGTAGCGCATCGGCGGCAACTGGCGCCGGCACCATCGCCGCCACTGATTCGTCCGCCGCCCGCGCCCGTACCGGCGCCGCCGGCACCCGCTCACCGATGGCACCCAGCAGATCTTGCAAGCGATTCAGCCAGCGCTGCATCACTGCGCGATACGCATCGTCCGGCGCTTGGCCGTGCAGCGGGTGATCGAGCAGGAAGGTTTCGAAGTCGTGACTGGCGTCGCCCAGTGCTTTCAGGCCGGCCAGCCGCGCGCCACCTTTGACGGTGTGCAACGCGCGCTTAATCTCATCGCTGGGCTGGCCATCGCTACCGTCCTGCCAAGCAGCCATCTGGTGCTCGATACTGTCGGTCAGCTCGGCGCACTCTTCCAAGAAGATGCGCAGGATATCCAGGTCGGCATCCGCCGCCACCAGGTCATCGGCGCTGATTTCCTCGCCATCCAGCAGCAGTGGACCGGGGCCCACCGGGGTCGCTGGCTCGCGCAGCGGCTGGCGCGGCCGCGCCGCCAACTGGAACTGCTCCGGCGCGGACAGGTAACTGGCGATGGCGCTTTGCAGGTCGGCACCGAGCGGCGCAGTGGCGCGGCGACGGGTGGCCGCCAACATGTCTGCCAGCCGGTCATGACAGCGGTGCAGCAACTCGAACAACGCCGGCTGCACCGCCACCCGACCTTCTGCGACGCCTTGGTAGAGCGACTCCAGGTCATGACCAAGATCGCCGACGCCCTCCACATCGGCCATGCGCGCGCCGCCTTTGAGGGTGTGCAAATCGCGCTGCAGACTGTGTACGGCGATCAGATTGTCCGGCGCCGCCATCCAGTGATCCAGATGGGCACCGATGCTGTGCATCAGCTCTTCGGCTTCTTCCAGGAAGATCGCCACCAGCTCCCGGTCGCGGCGTTCCGGCGGCAGTTCCAGCACCAACTCGTGCAGCACCGGCACCGCGTCGGCCACGCTTTCTGCGGGCTGGTCAATCAACTCGGGTTCAGCCGCCGGGGTGACGCCCAGTGCCACCGCCAATTCCCGCAGCAGGTCACTGGCCGCGGCCGGCAACCGACCGCCGCGCAGCAGATCGAGCTGTTCGGCGAGCCGGTCATGGCAGCGTTGCAGCAACTGCTGCAGCGCAGCAGTGACCGGCAACCGATGGGCCACCAACGCTTCGTACACCGATTCCAGTTCATGGCCGAGATCGCCGATGGCTTCAACGCCGGCCATGCGCGCGCCACCCTTAAGGGTATGCAAATCGCGCTGCAACACCGTCAGCAGGTTGCGGTCGTCGTGGGCCAGCCAGCGTTCCAGCAGTTGCCCAGTACTGAGCAAGATTTCATCGGCTTCTTCGAGGAACAACGCCAGTACGTCGTCGTCCAGCTCGGCGGGGGAGCCGTGGCTGTCCGGCATAGCTGGCGAGCGAGTGGCCACCGACAACGGCGATACCGCCGGCGTCGCAGCAGCGACCGTCAATGTGTCAGCCAGCGCACGTAGCGCCGCCAGCTGCGCCGGTTCGGAACGCAGGGTTTGGCCGGCCGCCAAACAGTCCATCATGGTGATCAGACTGTCATGGCAATCCGCCAGCAACGTCAGCGCTGACGCCTCCAAAGCCGCCGTCGGTGCCCGCTGGTAGACCGCCGCCAACGCCTGCGCCAGAGTGCTGATTTCAAGCTGATTGGCCCCGGCGGCGGACGCCGCCAACACCGTGAGCTCATCGCACAGCGCCGCCACCGTGGCCGGCGCCAGCTGGCTAGCGGCCCACTGATCGAGGATGCGATCGGCATCCATCAAATGATCGACACCGGCGGACAGGAACACCGACAGCAGCGCCTCATCCGGCTGCGCCAGACCAGCTTGAGCGTGCTGGTGCAACAGCGCGATGCGCTCGCCCAATGCCGGCGCCTGCGGCAGTGCCAGCGGCCATTGCGGTGCGGCCAAGGCACTGGACAACGCCGCCACCAGGTCATCCAGCAGCGCCAGCGCATCACAGTCCGCCGGCACTTGGTGATTGACCAGTTCTTTCAACCAGCGCTCGGCCGGCTCCGCCAGCTCGGCGATGCTGTCGACACCGGCCATACGGGCGCTGCCCTTGAGGGTGTGCAAGGCGCGGTGGAGAGCATCATCAAGCGGGTGTTCGGACAGCTCGCGGTCGAGGTGGGTAAGCCAGTCACGCATGTCGGCCACGTGACCACCGGCTTCAGACAGGAAAATCTCCCACAGCACCGGGTCCGGTTGTGGCGGCAGCGGGTAGCGCGGCGCCGGCTCGTCGTCCGATGGCGGCGGGTAGACGCCGTATTCCAGCCCGGCCAGATCGTCGTCCACGGTAAAGGTGAAGCGCTCGCGTTCCGGCGGCGCATCAATCACCGCACGCAGCAGCGCAGCATCATCATCCGCAGCGGCACTGTCAGCCGCGTCGCCATCGCCCAGCATTGGCGCTGCGGATTGCGGCGACTCGGTGTCGAGCGCTTGGGCAGGATCGGTGTCCGCTGGAGAATCGATGGCGGCTACGGCATCTGCGATATCCGCAGCATCCAGCGTTAACGTTTCTGGCGCTGCGGTATCGGCTTCAGCGTCGGCAGCGGTGCCGGTATCGGTATCGGTATCGGTATCGGTATCGGTATCGGTATCGGTATCGGTATCGGTATCGGTATACAGCGTTGAAACGTCCAACTGGACGTCCAGAGCAAGTCGCTCAGTGTCATCGGCGGCCAGCGGCGTGAGCGGTGCCGACAGCGCGTCCAGCTCCAGCAGTTCAATCGACGGCAACGTGGTGTGATCCGCATCGGCATCGAAATGGGAGTCGGAATCTGCGTCTACGGCTGCCAATGCGTCGACAGATTCGACATCCACAGCAGCCAAATCCAGCGGCTCCTCATCAGCGACGACGGATTGCACCGCTGCGTGGCCATCCGCCGTGGATGCCGCCAACGTAGCAGCCACCACCTGCGCTTCGACGTTGAGCTCCAGCACCGGTACCGCCGTCAGCGTTTCACCGCGCGCCAAGGCGTCTGCGGCCTGCTGCAGCGGCGTCACGTCACAGGGCGCTGGTTGGTGGTTGGCGAACGCGTTAACCAGCTCCGGCACCAGCCGGTGCACGGTGCGCACCAGTTCGATCAGCGTTGGTGTGGCAGGCACCGAACCGTCGATCACCCGGTTCATCATGTTTTCCACCGACCAGGCCAGTTCGCCCACGACGGTGGCGCCGACCATGCGGCCGGAACCTTTGAGAGTATGGAACGCGCGGCGGAACTCCACCAGCGCTTCCTGATCCTGCTGGTTGGCGACCCAACGCGGGAAATACAGGTTCAGTGCGTCCAGCACCTCGCCCGCTTCCTCGACAAAAATCTCGATGATTTCATCGTCGATGAGGTCGTCACCCGCCGCATCAGCGGGTTCAACCAAGGGCGCGGCCGCGAGCGGTACTGCCAGCGGCGCCGGGGCTTGCTGCGGGGCCGCCGGGGCCGCCAACGGATCGGCACCGAACTCCTCGTCGTCCAACGGGAAACCCAGCTTGGCGACGCTGTCGCGCGCCAGCCGCAGGATGTCGTCGCTGGTATCGGGGTCGTCGCTGAGGCGCTCGAGGTAGTACTCCACGCTGGTCATGGCATCCGCCAGCGTATCCATGCTTGGCCAGTCCGGCGCGGCGGCGGCTTCCGCCAGCAGCACCTCGCTGACATAGCGCACACATTGGCGCAGCACCAACGCCGGGCGCGGCAGGTGGATCACCTGCAGCCCGCCGCGTACCGCATCGAGCCGCGCCGGCACCTCCTGCAAGTGGACGCGGTTCCACTGCGAGGCAATGAATTCGATGATGCCGTCTTTGGCTTCCTCCAGCCCGGCGCGGCATTCGCGGATCACCGCATCACGCGCCTTGCCGACATGATCCGGCACCGGCGCCAGCGCGCTGGATGACGGCCGCTCACGGGTCATGCCCAGCAGCGTCGCTTCCACGTACAGCAACGAACCGGCCACGTCCATCAGCGCTTCAGCGCTCGGCGCCTGCTCGCCGGCCGCCATCGCCGCCAGCACTTGCTGCTGTTGCTCCACCAGCCGACGCGGCTGGCCGAGGCCGAGCATGGCCACGGTGTCGGCCACCGGCTTCAGCCGCTGCACCTGCTCAGCGAGCACATCCAGCTGTCGGCTGTCGCCCTGCACGAACATTTCCAGCGCCGTTTTGACCTTCGACAGCTCTTCACTGAGCGCGGTCACCACCGAACCCATGGCGGCGTGGTCGGGCCCGCCCATCAGCGCCTGTTCTTGGCGCACCATTTCTTCGGACGGCAGCGCATTGTCGAGGCCATAATCACGCCGCAGCGCAAGGATGCGTGGCGTGTCGCCATCGCTTTTGGCGATGTAGTAGAGCAGGTTCTTCAGCAGCTCACGCGGCGGCGGCTGTTGCAGCACGGCAGCGCCGTCGGTGGCCAACTGGCGCAGCCACGGATCGATCTGACCGAGCACCTGCTTCACTGACGCGCCCAAGGCCACCGAGCCCGCCGCCAATCCTTCCACCAGCGCCGCCGCGGCCTGCCACAGCGGCGCCAAGCGCGCCGCCCCGGTAGCGTGTTCGAGTTTGGCGAACATTTTCGCCATGTTGGTCAGCTGGCGCGGCAGCTCCTGGCCACGCAGTACTCCCACCAGCGCCATCTGATAGCTCTGGCGGATCTTGCGCGCCAACTCAGCAAAGCGCGGGTCCAAAGCCAGCGCCGACGGCGGCTGCGCGGGACCGGTCTCCAGCACCGACAAATCGGGTTTGAACAGCGCGGTTTCCGACAGCAAGCTGTCGCCACGGGCGGCGCGCAGGTCGTTGAGCAGCGGCAGCAAGACCACCGGCAGATCGCGGCGGCTGGCCTGGATGCGCTCCAAGTATTGCGGCAGTTGCAGGATCGCGCGCATCAGCGTTTCCAGCGCATCGGCTTGGGCTGCTTCCGGCAACCGCTGGTCTACCAATGCCTCCGCCAGCCGCTCCATTTCCTCGGCCAGCAGCGCGGCGCCGTAGAACTCCACCATCTGCAGGGTGCCGTACACCTGATGCAGGTGGGCCTGGCAAAAACGCATGCGCGCGCTGTCCTCGGGATGCTCCACGAAGGCTTCCAGCGCCTGCTGTGACTGGTTCAGGGTCTGTTGGATTTCGCCCTTCACCCAATCCAGCGCAAGGTAGTCATGCTGATCCACGGTTGAGACTCCCGCTCGATACTGTGCTTGTGGTCACGCTGTTGTCCGCCGGTATGCCAGCGTGCCCGCCGAGGGCAGCCGCTGCAGTAGCGGATGGTGCCAGTCCGTCATTTCCCCTGGGCCCAACACCAGCAAGCCCCCCGGTGCCAGCCGTTCGGCCAGGCGCGACACGATGTCGCGTTTCCGCCAACGGCGGAAATAAATCAGCATGTTTTGGCAAAAAATCAGATCCATATTGCCGAGCGGGCTGTGCGCCAGCTCGATCACATTCTGCCGCGCAAAACACACCCGTTCCTGCAGCGCCGGCTTTACCTGCCAGTGCGATTCATCCAGCGGTGTCAGGTAACGCGAGCGGTAAGAGCCCGGCACCCGCTCGACGCGCCGCTCCGCATAACGCCCGGCGCGCGCCTGGGCCAGCGCCGGCGCGCTGATGTCGGTGGCGGTGATGCTGTACAGGCAGCGGCTGTTGCTGGCTCGCAGCGCATCGTCCACCAGCATCGCCAACGAGTACGGCTCTTCACCGGTACTGCAGCCAACGCTCCACAAATCCAGAGTGCGGCGCGCCGGCGCTGCTTCCAGCCACTGCTGCACGCTGCGCTGTACCAGCGCAAACGACGGCGGATGGCGGAAGAAACTGGTTTCCTGCACCGTCAGCCGGTCCACCAACACTGCCCATTCCATCGCCTGCACCGGCGCCGGGGCAGTGACCAGCCTAGTGTGATACTGCGCATAGTCGCCGACGCCGAGGCTGCGCATGCGGCCGTAAAGACTGGCTTCCAGAAACGGCTGCCGCTCCGGCGTCAGAGTCATGCCGGTGCGCTGCTCAAGCAGCGTACGCCACAGCGCAAACTGCTCGGCATCCATCGCTGGTGCGCGCTGGATGCCGCTGGTCGGAGTGCCCTCCTGGACCGCCATGACCGCCCGCCGTCACTCGTGCTCGGGCAGACGGAAACCGGCCACCGACTGACGCATTTCCTGCGCCATTTGAGCCAAGTTACCGATCGAGCGTGCGGTGGCGGTGGTGCCCGCAGAGGTCTGCGAGGTGATCTCCTGGATCACGTTCATGGTGTTGGAAATATGGCCGGCAGACGCCGCTTGCTGGCGCGCCGCGTTGGAGATGTTTTGGATCAGGTCAGCAAGGCTCTTAGATACCGTCTCGATCTCCTCCAGTGCCACACCACCGTCCTGTGCCAGACGCGCGCCTTTCACCACTTCAGCGGTGGTGTGCTCCATTGAGATCACCGCTTCGTTGGTATCGGTCTGAATGGTTTTAACCAGCGTTTCAATCTGCTTGGTGGCGCCGGCGGAGCGCTCTGCAAGCCGTTGTACTTCGTCCGCAACCACCGCAAAGCCCCGGCCCGCTTCACCGGCCATGGACGCCTGAATGGCAGCGTTCAACGCCAAAATGTTGGTCTGGTCGGCGATGTCGTTGATCAACGACACGATGTCGCCGATCTCCTGGGAAGACTCACCCAGCCGCTTGATACGCTTGGAGGTTTCCTGGATCTGCTCACGAATGGTGTCCATGCCGTGGATGGTGGACTGCACCACATCGGCGCCTTTGTTGGCGATACCTACGGAGCGCTCTGCCACCGCTGCGGATTCGGCGGCGTTGGCGGATACCTGGTCGATCGACACCGCCATTTCGTTCACCGCCGCCGAGGCACCGGCGATTTCCTGCGCCTGGTGCTCGGACGCTTCCGCCAAGTGCATCGCAGTGGACTGGGTTTCCTGAGCCGCCGACGCCACCTGCACCGCGGTCTGGTTGATGGTCTGTACCAACGAACGCAGCTGGTCAATGGAGTAGTTGATGGAGTCCGCGATGGCACCGGTAAAGTCCTCGGTCACCGTGGCCTCTACCGTCAGGTCACCGTCAGCCAAGTCGCCGAGTTCGTCGAGCAGTCGCAGAATCGCCGCTTGGTTACGCTGGTTTTCGGACTCCAGCCGCTCACGCTGACGGCGCCCCACGCGCGAGCGCAGGAACAACTGGGCGCCGAGCAGGATCGCCGACAGCAGCGCAAACAGCAGCCCCAGCGGCACCGACGGGAACAGCCCAGCGGTGGAGCGCTCGAAGGCATCGTTCAGGGTCGTGGCCGCCGCCAGCAGGTCCTGGGTCTGGCGGAAGATGTTATCGGCGGCCGCGCGCACTTCGGTCAGCTGCGGCGCGGTTTCGAGAATTTCGTCCAAGGAACGGGTCACGTACTCGTCGAATAGGCTGGCGATTTCGGCCAGCGGATTGAGTACCAGCTCGTCGGTATTGGCCAGCACGCCGAGACCGGCGTCGCCGGTGATCAGGCCCTCCAATACTCGCGCAAAGCGCTCGGCATCCGTGCCGAAGGCGTCGGCCGCCTGCTTGGCACCATCACCGCCGGCAAGGATACGCGCCACCGAGCGCACGATGCGCTCTGCCAGCCACGATTGACGCTGGGCAAAGGCTACTTGGTCGGGACCGGCGCCGAGGCGAATCATCACCCGCACCACTTCCTCGGATTCGTCTTGAATGATCGGGATGGCTTCACCCAAGGCTTCTGCCACATCGTGCAGCGCCACCACGGTGTCTTCACCGCGCAGGATCACTTCGGTGTTGCGGCTTACGCCGCGCCAGGTCTGCTCCAGCTGTCGCGCCAGCTCGGCATCGATGTCGGCATCGCGCACCGTGTCCCAGGCAGTCTGGTAGTCACGTTGGGCACGGGCCAACAATGCGAAGGCGTCGCCGTTGCCGGCCGCCGCTTCCAGCGCGTTCTTGGCCAACTGCTGCGACAGCACGCGCATTTCTGCGGCGGTGGTCACCTGCTGTTTGGATGTGCCGGCCTGCACCGCCAGCATCACGAAGGTGACAATGGCGGCGACCATGGTCAGTACCGCCCCAGCAGTCAGCACCAGTGACGCCGGACTGCCGCCGATCATTCCCCGCAATCTGACAAGCAGTTGCCCCGATGTGAACTTCATAGTTTGGCTCCCCGGCCTGACCTGTTCGCTCAATCAATGCGCACCCCACCGCCGGCGTGGCCGGACTCACGCTGCGCGCGGCCGGCGGGGTACCTGTCCGGCGGCGGCGCCGCCGGGTTGTTCTAATGACTCCGCGCGACGTCAAGAAAACGCGGATCATCCACCAGCCGGTGCAAGCTCAGCACCGGCCACCACTGACCATCACGCTCGTAGGCACCGTCGATATAGGGCGCCAACGGCCCGCTCACCGGCGGCGGCGTGTCACGCCAGGCGCTGGGCGGGAAATGCTGCATGCCGAGCACTTCGTCCACCGCCATACCGGTATAAAGATCGCCTTCGTCCACCACCAACAAGCGGCGCCGGCGCTCTGGCACCGTGGACGGCAGGTCGAGAAAGCCGGGCAGGTCCATCACCGTCATCAGCCGGCCGCGGACGTTGGCCACGCCCTTGAGCCAGTTCAGCACGCCCGGCACCCGGGTGTAGGGCGGTTGGTTGAGGATTTCTGCCACTTGGTCCAGCGGCGCCACCAGACGCACACCGCCGAGCACTACACCGATGCCGCTCCATTGCTCGGTGCGCTGCTGTTCGATCGGAAGCTGGACGGCAAGATGCCGGCTGCGGGCGTGGAAATCCGCCAGCGTGGCGTAGGCTGCCGAGGCCGCGTTCATGGTGTCCCCCTAGGTCGCACCGGCTCAGCCGAGCACGCGGCTGACAGTATCGATCAAGATGTGTTCGTCCACCGGCTTGGTCAGGTAATCACGGGCGCCTTGGCGCTTGCCCCACACGCGGTCGGTTTCCTGATCCTTGGTGGTGATGATCACCACCGGGATGGTGGCGGTGTCGTCACTGCGAGTGAGTTGGCGGGTGGCCTGGAAGCCGTTCAGGCCCGGCATCACCACGTCCATCAGCACCAAATCAGGACGCTCGGCCTTGGCCAGCGCCACGCCATCGGCACCGTTGGCTGCTTCGAGCACGGTGTGGCCGTGTTTTTCCAGGATTTCCCGGAACTTGTAGGTTTCCGTGGGTGAATCGTCCACGATCAGGATGCGCGCCATGTGATCCCCTCAAGTCTTGTTAAACCGCCCCCCGGCGGGTTGCAGTCGTTCAGGACGCTGCGTGCTGGCGGATCGCCCCCAGCAATTCTTCCTTGGAAAACGGTTTGGTCAGGTATTCGTCTGAGCCGACAATGCGCCCTTTGGCCTTGTCGAACAAACCGTCTTTGCTCGACAACATGATCACCGGCGTGGTCTTGAACGCGCTGTTGTTCTTAATCAGCGCGCAGGTCTGGTAGCCATCCAGACGCGGCATCATGATGTCGACGAAAATAATATTCGGCCGCGAATCAGCGATTTTGGCCAGTGCATCGAAGCCGTCAGTGGCGGTAATGACTGTGCATCCTGCCTTTTGCAGCAAGGTTTCTGCGGTGCGACGAATCGTCTTGGAGTCGTCGATCACCATCACCTTGAGACCCTGGAAATTGTCCGTCATGGAAGCTGCCTTTTGAACTGTGATCAGCGATGGAGGAGGCTTCAAAGCGTTGTGGTTCATGCCTTCTGGTGAGAAACCGGCACACCAATCACCCATTCTTCTGAGCCGTGGCGTGTTTTTAGCACAGATTCAACACCCTTGCCACGGATCGGCGGCGACCATGACGGCTGTGTCGCACGCTTGCTACCATGACCGCCGCCGTTTCGCAGGAGTAACGCCATGTCGCTCGCTATCGGGGTCGTGATGGACCCCATTGCCACCATCAAGCCGTACAAGGATTCCACCTTCGCCATGCTGCTGGAGGCCCAGCGCCGCGGCTGGACCCTGCACTACATGGAGCCGGAACACCTGTTCGTTCAGGATGGCCGCGTCCATGCCACCACCCAGGCGCTGAGTGTGACCGATGACACCTCGCACTGGTTTGACCTCGGACAAGCCCGCACCCTGCCGCTGGCCGAGCTGGACATGGTGCTAATGCGCCAGGACCCGCCGTTCAACAATCACTACCTGTATGTCACTTACCTGCTCGAAAAAGCCGAGCGCGAGGGAGTGATGGTGGTGAACCGGCCGCAGAGCGTGCGCGACTGCAACGAGAAACTGTTCGCTACCGAATTCCCGCAGTGCTGCACGCCGACGCTGGTGTCCTCGCGCGCCGACCTGCTCAAGGCATTTGTGGCCGAGCACCGCGACACCGTGCTCAAGCCGCTGGACGGCATGGGCGGCAGCAATATCTTCCGCGTCGAGGCCGGCAGCCCGAACCTGTCCGTCATCATCGAGGTGCTCACCGAACACGGCCGCACACCGATCATGGCGCAGCGCTACATTCCCGAGATCGTGCAGGGCGACAAGCGCATCCTGATGATCAACGGCGAGCCGGTGCCCTACGCCCTGGCGCGGGTGCCGATGCAGGGCGAAACCCGTGGCAACCTGGCCGCTGGCGGCACCGGTGAAGGCCGGCCATTGACCGAGCGCGACCGCTGGATCTGTGCCCAAGTGGGCCCGGTGCTGCGCGAAAAAGGGCTCTACTTCGTCGGACTGGACGTGATCGGCGACTACCTCACCGAGATCAACGTCACCAGCCCCACCTGCATTCGCGAGTTGGACGCACAGTTCAACCTCAACATTGCCGGTGATTTGTTCGACGCGCTGTTGGCGCTGCGCTGAACCCGACCACCGGGTGCGGTTTTGCGACCCGGTGAATGGACAAGCCCCGGTGGCGGCGGCAGACTCGCTGGATTCAATGCGGGCCGTCTCCGGGGGGAGTCCGGTCCGCCTTCTCGCGGGTATCTCCGGGGCATGAACCAACACACCACCGTTAGCGCCAACGACCGGCTCGGCTTCACGCTGTTTTTCTCTGCTGCCGCCATTGCAGTGGTGATTCTCGGCGTGGTGTTCGTTGCGCCGCCGGCACCCCCGCCAGCCCCGACGCTGGATGTAACGCTGGCGCAGTACCAATCCGACCGCCGCAACGATGACGCCGATTTCCTCGCCCAGATCGACCAAGACGGCTCCGGTGATCTAGATCACCGTGCCGATGTCACCACCCAGACCGAAGCCGACTTCGCCGATCAGCAACAGCAGGACGTGCAAACCACGCCCCCGGCGGTACTGCCCACCCAAGGCGAGCTGACCACGGTAGTGATCACCACCCGCGGCGCCTCCAGCCAGCGCGCTGCGCCGCGCCCGGAAAAGGCGGCCCCCCCCGCCCCGGCACCACTGCCGGCAGGTGACCAAGAATCGTTGGCCGCGCTGAGCCGCGAGATCGCCAGCCTGCAAGCACGACTCGACGCCCAGCAGCAGGCCTACGCGCGCCGGCCACGGGTGCATACGCTGACCTCGGTGTCTGCCCGCGCCCATTACGAGGCCGCCTACATCGACCAATTCCGCCGCGCTGTAGAAACCACCGGCACCCAGTACTTCCCGGCCCGAGCGCTGGCCGAGAACACCTTCGGCAATGTGCGGCTGATGGTGGCGCTGACCCGCGACGGGCGCGTCAAAGAGGTGCAGATCCTCGCCTCCTCCGGCCATGCATTCCTCGACCAAGCGGCGGTGGACAGCGTGCAGCGGGCAGCGCCATTCACGCCGTTCAGCGGCGAGTTGCGCGACAAGGTCGATGTGCTAGAAATCATCCGCACCTGGCGCTTCGATGCGCGCCGCATTCTCACCAGCCACTGATACTTGCCGCCGCCGGCGGCACTGCCATACTGGGCGCCATGACCACTCCTGAACCCACCTCCGGCCTTGCCCACCACCTGCTGATCGCCATGCCCCATCTCGATGATCCGGGCTTCGATCAGACCGTCACCTACGTGATCGAGCACAGCGCCGAGGGCGCCATGGGGCTGACCCTCAATCGGCCGCAAGCACTGACCATCCAGCGGGTGTTCGAAAGCATGGATATCGTGCCGCGCGTGAGCGTCGACCCGGCGCTGCACCCGGTGCTGTCCGGCGGGCCGGTGGATCCGCAGACTGGCTTTATCCTGCACCCGCCGTGCCAGCAAATGTGGCAATCCACGGTGGTGCTGGCACCGGGGCTATGGCTGACCACCTCGCGCGATGTGCTGGCGGCCATTGCCTGCGGCCAAGGGCCGGAACGCTCGTTGATCGTGCTCGGTTATGCCGGTTGGGACGCGGGCCAGCTGGAACAAGAGCTGGCCGAAAACGTCTGGCTGACGGTGCCGGCACCGACTCAGAACTGGGTGTTCGAGGTACCGTTCCCAGAACGCTGGCACGCTGCGGCGCACCTGCTCGGCGTCGACCTGCGGCTGCTGAGCGCCACCGCCGGCCACGCCTGACGCTGTCATCGGCTGCTCACTGCAGCGCCATCAAAGCGTCATATGACAGGCGCATGCTGGCGTTATGCAGTGAGTTGTCGGTTTGCCGAAACGGCGTTGACGCGGCGGGCGTGGTCCACCCCGCCGGTTTTTTTATGCCTGCTGCCGGGGCTTTAACTCACGCGCTGTAGTAGACGCAGATGCGCTGGCCGTCGATGTTGTGCACGGTCACCGGTGTGCCGTACAAATCGGTCAGCATCGGCGCCGTAATCAGTTCCGCTGGCGGCCCATGCTGCACGACTTTGCCATCCCGCATCGCCACGATGGTGTCCGCATAGCAAGACGCGAAATTGATGTCGTGCAGCACCATCACCACGGTTTTTCCCAGCTCGTCACAGGCCTGGCGCAGCGTTTCCATCATCGCCACCGCATGGCGCATATCGAGGCCGTTAAGCGGCTCATCGAGCAGCACATAATCGGTCTGCTGACATAGCACCATGGCTACGAACGCGCGCTGGCGCTGGCCGCCGGACAGCTGGTCAAGAAAGCGCTCCTGCAGTGCTTCCAAGCCTAGGTAACGGATGGCGTCGTCGATATGGCGTTGATCCTCGGCACTCAGCCGTCCGCGCGAATGCGGGAAGCGGCCGAACGCCACCAACTCCCGCACCGTCAAGCGCAACGCCACATGGTTGTCTTGCTTGAGGATCGCCAACCGCTTGGCCAGCTCGGTGGTATCGCTGTGGCGCACATCCATGCCGTCCACACGCGCTTTACCGCTGCTCATCGGCAGCAACCGGCTGATCATCCCCAGCAGCGTGGATTTGCCGGCGCCATTGGGGCCGATAATCACCGTCATGCCGCCGGCGGCGATACGCAGTGACACCTCGTCCACCACTAAAGTGTCGGCGTAGCGTTTGGTCAGTTGGATCGCTTCAATCATCGTTTTGCCTTGGCGGTGATCAGGACAAGGAACAGCAGGCCGCCGACAAACTCGATGACCACACTGACGGAAGTACCCAGCTTCAGCACGTGCTCCAGCACCGCCTGACCGCCCACCAACAAGGTGATGGCAATCAGGATTGCGGCCGGCAAGGTATAGCGGTGGCGGTCGGTGCCGAGCAGGAAATAAGCCAAGTTGCTGACCAACAGGCCGAGGAAGGTGATCGGCCCCACCAGCGCGGTGGACACCGACACCATCACCGCGATCAGCACCAGCGTCAGCAGCACGGTGCGGTGGTACTGCACCCCCAGCCCCACCGCCATCGGCCGCCCCAGCGCAATCACGTCGTAACGCGGCAGCAGCCGCCACGCCACCAACGCACAAGCGCCGAGTAGCACTGCTGCCACTATCAGCAGCGATCCTTCGGCGTAGTTGAACGAGGCGAACAGCCGGTCCTGCAACACCAGAAACTCGTTGGGATCGATCATGCGCATGATCAGGTTGGTCAGGCTGCGGAACAGCAGGCCAAAGATGATTCCCACCAAGATCATGCGATGCAGGCTTTGGGTGCTGTCAGTGAACAACCAGAAGAACAGCGCACAGGCGAGTCCGGCCATCACCACCACTTGCACCAAGAACTGCCCCACCGACGCCTCACCGAGCTGGGCCAGCTCGCTGCCCAGCCCGTAAGCGGCGGCGGCCTGGATCAACGCATAGAGCGCATCGAAGCCGATCAACGCCGGCGTCAGAATGCGGTTGTGGGTAATGGTTTGGAACAGCACCGTGGACACCGCGATGGCGCAGGCCACTAGCACCATCACCGCCAGTTTGGTGCCGCGGAACATCAGCAGGAACGACCAATCGCCGGAGCTACCGGCGGTCATGAACAGCGCCGCCGCGGCCAGTGCCGCCAGCAGCATCAGCAACAGCCGCAACTGCACCCCACGCCAGCGCTGGTGCCACAAATTGCGGGCCGGCGGCGCCGCATCCATCCGAGGAATCATGACGGCACCTCGCGCCCGCGCAGAATCAGCAGCAGAAACAGCATGCTGCCGACCACGCCCATAATCACCCCGATCGGGATTTCATAGGGATAGCGCACCAGTCGCCCGATAATGTCGCACAGCAGCACCAACCCGCCGCCCATCAAGGCGATCCATGGCAGTGCCCGGCGCATGTTGTCGCCCAGCACCAGGCTCACCACGTTGGGTACGATCAGACCAAGAAACGGAATGGTGCCGGCGGTGACGCCGACCACGGTGGCGATCAACGCAATGATCACCAGCCCGAACAGCATCAAGCCACGATGGTTGATGCCGAGATTGGTGCTAAACCCTTTGCCCATGCCGAGGATGGTGAAACGGTCCGCCACCAAGTAAGTCACCGCCGCCAGCACGCAGCCGATCCAGAGCATTTCGTACCGCCCGCGCAGTACGCCGGAAAAGTCGCCGGTCATCCACGCATGCAGCGACTGCATCATGTCGTGGCGGTAGGCAAAATACGTGGCCACCGCGTGCACCACACCGCCCAGCACCAACCCAATCAGCGGCGCCAGGAACGGCGAACGCAGCGGTACTCGCTGCAGGATCAGCAGGAACAACAGGGTGCCAGCCAGCGCGAAGCCGGACGCAATCAGCATGCGGCCGATGACCGGAATATCCGGCATCACCAGCATCACGAACAGGATGCCGAGCATCGCCGACTCACTGGTGCCGGCGGTCGTCGGCTCCACGTAGCGGTTCTGCACGATCATCTGCATCAGGAAACCAGCCACCGCCAGCGATACGCCGGCCAACAACAGCGCCAGCGTGCGCGGCAGACGGCTGATGGCCACCAGCGACCACGCCTCAGAAGCGCGCCCATGACGCAGCTCCGACCACGAAAAGTCGCCGGCACCAATGCTGATGCTGACCAGTACCAACAACGCCAGCGCCAACAGGGACAAGGCAAAAAAGGCCGCGTTGCGGACGCGGCCTGTGGGGTGCACCAGAGTCATGTCAGGAGGCTGGCTGCGCCAACACCTCGATCAACTGCTCGACGTTTTCCTGCAGTGCGGTTAAGCCGGCGCTTTCCAGCAGGTACCAGTTGACGGTGTTCAGGTACACCACTTGGCCTTTCTGCCAAGCAGTGGTCTTGTGCACCAGCTCGTTGTCGAGCAGGCGGCGCGCAGACTGGCCTTCTTGGCCGATGGCCGCATCGCGGTCCACCACGAACAGCCATTCCGGGTTGGTTTTAACCAGGTATTCGAACGAGATCGCTTGACCGTGCAGCGACACTTTCAAGCCGTCATCCGCCGGCTTGAAGCCGAACGCATCGTGGATGGCGCCGAAGCGCGAACCGGGACCGTAGGCGCTCATCTTGCCGCCAGTGGTGAGAATCACCAGCGCCGGGCCGGTGTCGGCGCTCAGGGCCTTCAGCTCATCAATGGAGGCGTGGATGGCGGCCAGTTTAGCCTCCGCTTGCTGCTGCTTGCCGAACAGGTCGGCCAGCAGCCGGGTGCGGGCTTCCACGTTTTTGATCAGGTCGGCATCCGCCGGGGACAGGTCCACGGTGGGCGCAATGCGGCGCAGTGCCCCGTACTTGGCAGCGGAACGGCCGCTGACAATGATCAGGTCCGGCGACGCCGCGTGGATGGCTTCGTAATCCGGCTCGAACAGCGTGCCAGCGTTCAGCGCGTCCTCCTGGTAGTGCGCCAGCCGCGGCGGCACCACCACCGCCGACGGCACGCCCAGCACCGGCACACCAAGCGTATCGAGGGTATCCAGCACCGCGAAATCTAGCGTGATGATCTTGGCCGGCGCGCCCTTCAGCACCGTGGTGCCCTGCGCGTGGGGAATCGACACCTCGGCCGCTTGGGCACCCAGCGGAGCGCACAGCAGTAGCGCGCTGAGCGCCAACCAGGCGGCGGTCAGAGTACGGAACAACGGCGATGGAGCGGTCTGCGGCATGGGACTGTTTCCTGATGATGGTGCAGTGGAAGGACGCCGATGAAGCCGACCGGAGACCGGCCGGCTCAATGCAACTGCGCCCCGGACACAACAGCAAATGAGAATCGGTCTCGATTATCAAAGCTTGGCCACCAACCCGGTACAGCAAGAACGACTGAAAATATCGCCAAAGCGTCATAAAGCCGTTTGCTTGACCATCAACCCCGCCGCGGTTTGTCTGATGCGGCGCGCGAGGCGGTGTATCCGCCGGCTGTCGGTCGGCGCTGCATTACCACTGCTGCCATTCGCCCGCCAACCGGTCACAATGGCCGCTTTGCAACGGTCACGAGACGCCCATGTCCTCCATCATCACGGTGCTGGCCTTCGACTTCGGCACCCAGAAAATCGGCGTCGCCAGCGGCCAGTCACTCACCGCCAGCGGCACCGCCCAACCGGCCCTACCCTGCCGTGACGGCATTCCCGACTGGCATCAGATGGCAGCGCTGATGGCCACCTGGCAGCCGGCAGTGCTGGTGGTGGGCTTACCGCTGAACATGGACGGCAGCGACAGCGAGCTGGCGCGGCGGGCACGCAAGTTCGCCAACCGGCTCAAGGGACGCTACGGTCGTCCGGTGGCGCTGGTGGACGAACGGTTGTCCACGCGCGAGGCGCGCGAGCGCATGGGCGACGCCTACCGCGGCGGCCCGGACCCGCGGGTCGACAGTTTGGCGGCGGTAATTCTGATCGAAAGCTATTTCAACGACGGAGCGGGAGAGACCCTGTGACGGACCTCAGCAGTACCGCCATCGATGCGCGCTTGGCGCGCATGGCCGATGACCTTCAGCAGCATCTGGCAGCCCGAAATATCACCGACCCGGCATTAGTGGGCATTCACACCGGCGGCGTCTGGGTCGCCGAGGAATTGCACCGACGGCTGGCCCAAACTGGCCCGCTCGGCACCCTCGATATCAGTTTCTACCGCGATGACTTTTCACGGCGCGGCCTGCACCCCAGCGTGCGTCCCAGCGCATTGCCGTTCGAAGTAGAAAACGCCCACATCGTGCTGGTGGACGATGTGCTGATGAGCGGCCGTACCATCCGCGCCGCGCTCAACTTGCTGTTCGATTACGGCCGGCCGGCAAGCATCACACTGGCGGTTTTGTTCGACATCGGACGACGGGAAATGCCGTTTGCAGCTGACGTGTGCGGTGAGCACTTGGCACTGGCCCCGGATCAGCGGGTAGAATTACGCGGGCCCGCCCCCCTCGAGGCGGAGATCCTGACCCTGAAGGCGTGATAATGAGCCAGCCGTCCCCGGACACCCTGCAGCTCACCGGCTCCGGCCGGCTTAGAAACTTTCTGACCATCGACGCCCTGCCCCGCTCGATCCTCGAAGAGATCCTCGACACGGCTGCCTCCTTTGTCGATGTGGGCGATCGCTCCATCAAGAAAGTGCCGCTGCTGCGCGGCAAGACTGTGATCAACCTGTTTTTCGAACCCAGCACCCGTACCCGCACCACCTTCGAACTGGCCGCCAAGCGGCTGTCGGCGGATGTGCTGAACATGGACATCGCGCGCTCCTCCACCAGCAAAGGCGAAACGCTGATGGATATGCTGCGCAACCTGGAAGCGATGTCGGCCGACATGTTCGTGGTGCGCCACGGTGATTCCGGCGCGGTGGACTACATCGCCCGGCATGCCACCCCGGAGGTGGCGATCATCAACGCCGGCGACGGGCGCCACGCGCACCCGACCCAGGCGATGCTCGACATGTACACCATCCGCCACTACAAGGGCGGTTTTGCCGGCCTCAAGGTGGCAATCGTCGGCGATATCCTGCATTCGCGGGTGGCGCGCTCGGAAATCCACGCACTCAACATCCTCGGCGCCGAGGAAGTGCGCGTGGTAGCGCCGCGCACGCTGCTGCCCGCCGATATCGACAGCCTCGGCGCCAAGGTGTTTACACGACTGGAAGACGGCCTACGCGATGCTGACGTGGTGATCGCGCTGCGGCTGCAGAAAGAGCGCATGAGCGCTGCGCTGCTGCCGTCGGAAAGTGAGTTTTTCCGCCTCTACGGCCTGACCAACGAACGCCTAGCGGTGGCGCATCCGGATGCCATCGTGATGCACCCCGGCCCGATCAACCGCGGCGTCGAAATTGCCTCGGAAGTGGCCGACGGCCCGCGCGCAGTGATCCTGCACCAAGTGACCTTCGGCATTGCCGTACGCATGGCGGTAATGTCGCTGTGCATGAGTGGACGCGAAACCGAACGGGAGGCCGCCCATGCAGCCGCACGCTGATCTGTTGATCCGCAAAGCGCGGGTCATCGACCCCGCCAGCGGCCGTGACGAAGTCGCCGACCTGCTAGTGGAAGACGGCCGCATCAGCCGCATCGGTGCCAGCCTCGACGCCCCCGGGGTGGACATGGTCGACGCCGAAGGGCTGTGGCTACTGCCCGGTCTGGTGGACAGCTGCATCCGACTGTCCGAGCCCGCCCGTGGCCGCGCCGGTACCATCGCGTCGGAAACCCACGCCGCCGCCGCCGCCGGCATCACCCACCTGGTGGCGCTGCCGGACACCGACCCGGTGGCCGACCACGCCGCCGCCGTGCGTCTGATTCGCGAACGCTCAGTGCGGGCCGCCGCCGCGCGGGTGGTGCCGCTCGGCGCCCTGACTCAAGGGCTGGCCGGTGCACAACTGTCGGAAATGAGCAGCCTGGCCGATATCGGCTGCGTGGCGTTCGCCAATGCCGGCAAGCCGGTGCAGGACACGTTGGTGCTCAAGCGGGCATTCGAATACGCCGCCACCTTCGACCTGCCGGTGGTGGTACGGCCGCAGGACGCGGCGCTTAGCGCCGGGGGCTGCGTGCACGAAGGCCCGGTCAGCACCCGCCTTGGGCTGCCGGGGATTCCGCCGTTGGCCGAATCACTGGATGTGGCCCGCGCGCTGATGCTGGCCAAGGCCACCGGCGTACGGCTGCACCTGCAACTGCTGACCACCGCCGACAGCGTGGCGCTGGTGCGCGCTGCCCGTGCTGCCGGCCAAGCAGTGACGGCGGATGTCGGCATCCATCACCTGTGGCTGGACGATACCGCCGTGCGCGGCTTCAACAGCCTCTGCCATGTGGACCCGCCGCTGCGCAGCGCCACTGACCGCGCGGCGCTACTGGAGGGCGTCGCCGACGGCACCTTGGATGCCATTTGCTCTCAGCACACGCCGCTATCGGCTGCTGCCAAACTGGCACCCTTCCCGTCCACCGAACCGGGCATCTCCGGCGTCGATACGCTGCTGGGGCTGACGCTGGAACTGGTGGAGCAGGGTCAACTGCCACTGGCGCGGGCGTTAGATGCCGTAACTCAGGCACCCGCGCGTTGCCTAGGCGTGCGCGGCGGCAGCCTGGAGTACGGCCGCCTCGCCAGCCTGTGCGTGGTGGACCCGGCCCGGCGCCGGCCAGTGGCGGAACGCTGGTTGTCCGCCGGCCGCAACACACCATGGCTGAACTACAGCCTGCCGGGCCAAGTGCAGCTGACGCTGTGCGAGGGCCGCGTTACTTGGCAGGCGGACGCCTGACACCGCGCCCGGCCCCGGGTGCTTCAACCCGGGGCGGCGCGCGGCGGGCGTGTAGCCGCGGCCAACAACTTCTGGAATTCCGGGCACTGCAAATGATCCGCCGCGGAGCACTCGGCGACATGCCGCAGTGCATCGCGCACCCGCAGCAACCGCAGGATCTCACGCCCCAACTCGTCGGCGGCGTCACGCAGCAGCGGCCGGTCCACCCTCAACGTGCCACCGGGGCCGAGCATGGCGCCGATGGCGTCCAGCGATAGCCCGCCCTGCTGGCCCAGGGCAATCAACGCCAGCCGCTGCAACACTGACTCAGCGAACACCCGGCGCCGCCCCTCACGCCCGATTGATTGGATCAGCCCGCGCTGCTCGTAATAACGCAGCGCCGAGGCCGGCAATCCGCTACGCCGGCTGACTTCGGCAATTCCCAAC
The DNA here is from genome assembly GCF_041102775.1 of Alcanivorax sp. REN37. Taxonomy (NCBI): domain Bacteria; kingdom Pseudomonadati; phylum Pseudomonadota; class Gammaproteobacteria; order Oceanospirillales; family Alcanivoracaceae; genus Isoalcanivorax; species Isoalcanivorax beigongshangi. The sequence continues at coordinate 221,954 of NZ_JBGCUO010000001.1, read as the reverse complement.
GCACTCATGCTTGACCTCAAGTCGACTTGATTGGGCACAGTGGCATCTTCCCCTCCCAATCCGGAGTCTGTCATGGCTTATCTGCCGCTGTTGTGGGACGCGCTGTTACTCGGCATCGGCGCCACCTTGTTCATGGACCTGGCCGGCGTGGCCCAGCATCTACTGCTGCGCAGCCCACTGCCGGATTATCGTTTCGTCGGCCGCTGGGCGGCTTACCTGCGCCAAGGTCGCTGGCGCCACGCGCTGCTGTTCAACGGCCTGCCGAAAGCGCACGAGAAAGTGATTGGCTGGGCGCTGCACTATGTCACCGGTGTGGTGTTCGCGCTGCTGTTGTTGCTGTGGCAAGGCCGCAGCTGGCTGCAAGCACCTGAGCTCGGTAGCGCCCTGATGGTGGGTGTCGCCACAGTGCTGGTGCCCTGGTGCCTGATGCAGCCGGCATGGGGAATGGGCCTGGCCGCGCGCCACACGCCTGCGCCCTGGACGGCACGCCGCAAAAGTCTGGTGGCCCACGGCTGGTACGGCATCGGCCTGTGGTGCAGCGGCTCCCTGCTGGCACTGAGCTGAGCCGCTCGGCGGTTGATCGATAGCGGCCGACAACAAAGATGTATATAAAAAGAATCTTTGTTCTAACGAGTGCAACACAATGCCGCGCCAATCTGTTTTCGCCCTGTGGGCCTATCCGTTCCGGGTATTCTTCCTCTCCACTGCTGCCGCAGCCTTGGTGCTGGTGCCGCTGTGGATCGGCCTGCGCCTGCACGGCAGCCCACAGCACCAACTGGCGGCCTTGCTGTGGCACCAGCATGAAATGACCGTGGGGCTGCTTAACGCAGCCATTGCCGGCTTTCTGCTGACGGCGGTGTGCAACTGGACCCGCACACCGCCGCTGGCTGGCGGCCGGCTGCTGGCCCTGTGGGCGCTGTGGCTGGGCGGCCGGTTGGCGCCGTTACTGCCGGCGGCATGTCAGCCGCTGGCACTGGGGCTGGACCTGGCGTTCCTACCGGTGGTGGCCGCGATCATGGCCCAGCGTGTGATCAGCGCCGGCCAATTGCGGCAGTTGGGCCCGGTGGCGGTACTGGCGCTGTTGTGGGCGCTGGATTTGAGTTTCCACCTGTACCAACAACCGCAGATGTTGCACGCGCTGCTGCTGGCCGCCACCGTACTGATGCTGGTGATCGGCGGCCGCATTACGCCGGCGTTTACCGCCAACTGGTTGCAACGCCAAGGCGGCTCGACAACGACGCTGCGCCGTTCCGTTTGGCTCGACCGACTCGGCATCCTGGCCGCATTGGCGGTGCTGGCAGCCCAGCTGCTGCTGGCACGCGGCTGGCTGCCGGCGGCGCTGGGTGCGGTCACCGCGCTGGTGACGCTGGTGCGACTGGCCGGTTGGCGCAGCATGGCGATCCGGCGCGAGCCGCTGCTGTGGGTACTGCACTTCGGCCACCTGTGGATCGTGGTTGGCTATGCGCTGTGGGCACTGGCACGTTTACCGACCCCGCTGGTCACCGATAACGCCTGGCTGCATGCCCTCGGCACCGGCGCCATGGCGACGCTGATTCTCGGCGTGATCACTCGCGTCAGCATGGGCCATACCGGACGGCCGTTGCAGCTGCTGCCGGGCATGGTGTGGGGCTACTGGGCGCTGCAGGGCGCCGCGCTGGTGCGGGTGCTGGCGGCACTCGGTCTGCTGCCGTGGCTGGCCGGCATCAGCACGGCCGCTGCACTTTGGACGCTGGCTTGGGCGCTGCTGCTGTGGCGCTATGCGCCGGTGTTGTGGTCTCCGCGTGCGGACGGTCGGCCAGGTTGACGCGGGTGCGCCGGCACTAGCGCTATTGCGACCCGGTGGGTTGCTCTAAAAAAGCCGATATGACGACCTCCTAGAGGAGATGTTCACGCCGCCAGTGTGCGGGGCGCATCAGCAAAACGCACAGCTAGTGCCGCATGGAAAGCCGGCGTGGGGTTCCGTGAATCTGGGGTTTGAGATTCGAGATTCCGGATTTGGGATTCAGGATTCAGGATTCAGGATTCAGGATTCAGGATTCAGGATTCAGGATTCAGGATTCAGGATTCAGGATTTAACTTAGCCTCCTAACGCCAGAAAACTTAGCGTGCGAGGGGGTTCCGGGTTCCGGGTTCCGGGTTCCGGGTTCCGGGTTCCGCACTATCGAACCCTGGCAGCCACGGCTAGGGCAACCACTCCCGCACTCAGCGCCGCACCAGACCTATTACGCTGATAGCGGCGCCCGCAACAGGAACGCCCGCGCCGGCGCGGCGTCCGGGCCGACCAGATCGGCCAGAGTGTAACTGTCGAGCACTGCCAGAAACGCTGCCAGCGCCTCCGTGAGCACACCGCGCAAGCCGCAGTGGGGCGTCAGCACGCAGGCGCCGGGATCGCTGAAGCACTCCACCAGATCCAATTGGCGCTCGGTATGACGCACGACTTCCCCCAGCACGATCTGTGCCGGCGGCTGGGCCAACCGCAGGCCACCGCCCTTGCCGCGCAGCGTATCGACGTAGCCAAGCTGCCCGAGTTGATGCACCACCTTCACCATGTGATGGCGCGACACCTGGTGCCGTTCGGCAATGGCGCTGATGGTGGTACGGGCATCGTCGCCCAGCACCGCCAAGTGGATCAGCACCCGCAGCGCGTGGTCGCTGTACTGGGTCAGCCGCACCGCTGCCGCTCCCGATTCACTGCGGTGGCCATTGTTTGAGCATGTCCGCCACCAGACTGCGAATCAGCGTCTCACGGCGCTGCGGCGTCATATCTTCATTGAGGTAGCGACGGCTGGCCGCGCGCCACACCGCGTCCTGATCCTGGCTGCGCACCATTTCCACCACCAGCTTGCCTTCCTTCACCACGTAGCCTTCCGGGCTGGTCATCACCGCCACGCCGGCCGGACCACGGCCCCAGCCGAAGCCGTAGCTGAAACCGCTGCTTTCATTGCGCAGCTGCGGCTCCACGCGGTAGTGCACCAGAATGTCAGCGGCATCCGCCGCCGCTGGTTGCAGCCCCTTGGCACGCAGGCCCTGATCCAGCGCGGCTTCGATGCGCTGGCCATCCAGCGTGCGCCAGCCGGGCTGTTCCGGCGCCACCAGCGCAAAGCTGCGGTCGCTGTCGAAGCGCACCGCCGGGTTGTAATCGAGGTTGACGGTGGCGCAGCCACCGATCACCACCAACATTGCCGCCATCACCATAGCTCGGATCATCATCGCTGCTCCGTATCAGACGGCACCGAGGGTGCCGATTGGGAAGATGGATGCGCCAACTGCCGGCAGAGTTCCGCGGTGCGCTCCACCAACAGCTGTGCCAACGCTTCCGCCACCGGTCCCGGATGCTCCTGCGCCTGCACCAGATGCAGGTCGGCGAAGCGTTCGGAACCCAGCTCCAGCTGCAACGGCTGCAGCTGGCCGCTGGCCAGTTCGTGACGGATTTTTTCCTCCGGGAACCAGGCAAAACCGAACCCCTGGCACGCGGCATGAATCGAGGTGGCAAAGTGACTCAGCGTCCAGCGCTGCTCGGAGCCAAGCCAGCCGGCATCGATGCGGCGACTGCCGGAATCACGCAGCACCAGTTGCCGATGCTGCTGCAGGTCGCGCAACGTCAGCGGGCGCTGGATCTGATGCAGCGGATGCTGCGGTGCTGCCACCGGCAGGAACCGGCAACGCATCAACGGAATGCCGATGAAACCATCCGGCACCCGGCTCATCACCGCCAGGTCTGCGTGGCCATCCAGCAGCGCTTCTTCGGTGCCGGTGAGCACCGTTTCGGTGCATTCAATGCGGGTGTCGGGGAACTGCCGGCCCAGCTCATCGAGGCACTCGAGCAGCAGCCACATCGGATACAGCGCCTCCACCGCCAGCCGCAACTGGGCTTCCTGGCGCCCGGCGAGAGCATCGGCACTGCGCTCCAGCGCATCGGCTTCCGCCAGCAGATGGTGGGCACGGCGGTACAGCAGCTCGCCCGCCGGCGTCAGCACCGCTTTGCGGCCCTGCAGGGCAAACACCCGCAGCGACAGCACGGTTTCAAGTTTCTGGATCGCATAACTGATCGCGGATTGGCTCTTGTCGAGCTGCTCGGCGGCTTGGGCGTAACCGCCGGCGTCCACCACCGCCACCAGCGCGCGCCACTGTTCCAGAGTGATACGGGGCTCGGCCATGGTCGGGATCATCGAAGAATTGGATTGAACGGCATCACTCTACGCGGTTCCTTGATCACAACCTAGAGGTACCCTGTGGAGCGTCATGCACTGCAAAGGAGGTCGCCATCATGGGCGTACTGGTTCACGGTCACTGGCAGGATCAGTGGTACGACACAGACAGCACCGGCGGCCACTTCGAACGCAGCGCGGCGCAATTTCGCAACTGGGTGACACCGGATGGCGCCCCCGGCCCCAGCGGCCGCGGTGGCTTTGCCGCGGAACCGAACCGCTATCACCTGTATGTGTCCTACGCCTGCCCGTGGGCGCACCGCACCCTGATTCTGCGCCAGCTGAAGGGCTTGGCGCCGATCATTGGCGTGTCTGTGGTGCACCCGCTGATGGCCGAACACGGCTGGACCTTCGCCACTGATTTTGACGGCGCCAACGGTGATGCGGTCAACGGCCACCAGCGTCTGTACCAGCTCTACCAGCAAGCGTTGCCGGACTATTCCGGCCGCGTCACGGTGCCGGTGCTGTGGGACACCCGCACCGATACGGTCGTAAGCAACGAGTCGGCGGAAATCCTGCGCATGTTCAACAGCGCTTTCGATGGCGTCGGTGCCCGCGCCGGTGATTACTACCCAGCCGCGCTGCGCAGCGAGATCGACCGCCTCAACGACTGGATCTACCCGCGCATCAACAACGGCGTCTACCGCGCCGGGTTTGCCACCCGCCAGCAGCCCTACGATGAGGCGGTGAACGAGTTGTTCGCGGCACTGGAGCAGTTGGAGCAACGGCTGGCCCAGCAGCGTTATCTGGTCGGCGACCGCATCACCGAGGCCGACTGGCGTTTGTTCACCACGCTGGTGCGCTTCGACGGCGTTTACGTGGGTCACTTCAAGTGCGACCGCAAGCGGCTGATCGACTACCCCAACCTGTTCGCTTACACCCGCGAGCTGTACCAGATGCCAGGGGTGGCGGAGACGGTGCACATGGACCACATCCGCTTCCACTACTACCGCAGCCATCCAAGCATCAACCCGCACGGCATCATCCCGGTGGGCCCGCAGCCGAACTTCAGCCGCCCGCACCAACGGAACGCCATCCACGCCGGAGGATTGTCATGAGCACACGTCGACTGCAACGCCTGATACCCGGCCAACAGGTCAGTGATGGCGCCGGGGTACGGCTCAATCGCACGCTCGGTCAAAGCGCTTTCACACGGCTGGACCCATTCCTGATGCTGGACGAGTTTTCCTCGTTTGACGCCGATGACTATCTGGCCGGTTTCCCTTCCCACCCGCACCGCGGGTTCGAGACCGTCACCTACATGCTTGACGGCCACATGTTGCACGAGGATCACCTTGGTAATCGCGGCGACCTGACACCGGGCGCTGTGCAATGGATGACCGCCGGGCGCGGCATTATCCACTCGGAAATGCCGCAGCAGCACGCTGGCCGTATGCGCGGCTTCCAGCTGTGGATCAACCTGCCGGCGAAAGAAAAAATGACGCCGGCCCGTTACCGCGACATTGCGCCCGAGCAGGTGCCGTGCTTCCAGTTCGCACCCGGTGTGCAGGTCAAGCTGATTGCCGGCCGGCTGATGATCCCCGGCGGCGATGAGTATGCTGGGCCGATCAACGGCGACAGTGAACCGCGCAGCACCGACCCGTTCTACGCCGACGTGCAGCTGGACGCCAACACCGAGGCCACCCTGCCGGTGAAAGCCGGCCATGCCGCTTTCCTGTATGTGTTTGAAGGGACGCTGACGCTGGACGGCCAGCAGGTGCCCACCCACAGCGCGGCAGTGCTCAGTGATGGCCAGCGCGTCACCGTGCACAGCGGCCACGACGGTGCCCGGTTCTTGCTGCTGGCCGGCCGCCCACTGAAGGAACCGGTGGTGCAATACGGCCCGTTCGTAATGAACAGCAGTGAAGAAATCGAGCAGGCGCTGCGCGATTACCGCCAAGGCGTGCTGACCGACTGAATCACCCCGCGGCGCTCACCGCCTGCTCCACCCCACGGCCGCTTTGTCTCGCGGCCGTTTTTTTGCCCAGCCATTACGGCCCGGCGATTTCGTCCAGATCGTGCAGCAAATTGCGCTCTACGGTGTCCCGGGTCAGCACCTCAAGGTCAACGCCGAACTGGTCCCAACTGCGCGGCGGCCGTTGCTCCGGTGCCAGACTGCGCCGTCCCTGCAGCGCCGGTGCCACGCGCGGGCTGAGCACAAACTGGTCAATCAGCTGGTCGGCACCGGCCGGCAGCAGATTGCCGTCAGCATCGCTCACCGCATAGCTGCGCACCTGCAATTGACGACCCACTTTCTCCAGCACCGAATAGCCATGGCAGACCTTCGACACCGCCGCCCATGACGCCGGCCGCGCAATCAGCTCATACAAGCGCCGGCCACCGCCGCCCTGGGTCAGCTGCACATAGCCGCCCTCAGCCTTAAGGCCGCGCTTCATCGGGTGGGAGCGCTCATAAATGTGGTCGTGGCCGACCAACAGCAGGTCCACGTCATAGCGCAGCAGAATCTGTTCCTGCAGCGTAATCAAACCGATATTGCCGGGGCTGCGGCCCTTGTTGTTGGTCCAGATGGTGTAGTGCTGCACCACCACGATGAAATCGATCTCGCCATCGCGCCGCCGCTGCCAAGCCTCGGCCAGATCTTGCTCCATCGCTACCAGCTCTTCGCTGAGCGCCAAGCCGCTGCTGAGGTCTTTCAACAACGAACCGCCGGTGCTGAAGAAGAAGTGCACGCGGTTGTAATCGAAGCCGTACCAAGCATTGTTGCCGGGCTGGCTGAAGCGGGTTAGGTAGCCCTGTCCCTTGCCGTCTTTGTTTTCGTGGTTGCCGGGGCAGGTCATCAGCGGAATATGCGCGGCGTACGGCTGCTGAAAATCGAAATACTGATCCCAGACCGGCTGGTGGCCGTCGGCGTAGGCCACATCCCCAGCGATCAGATAGAAGTCCGGCGCCGCGGCGGCCACGCTGTGCATCACCCGCTCGCTGGCGGCGCCAAGTCCTTGGTCACCGAAATGGCAGAAGCGGAAATCACCGTGGCGGGTCGCTTGCAGCACTCGCACCGGGCTCCAGCCACCGGCATCGGAGCCAACCCGGTAGCGCACCGCCACGCCAGCCTGCAAACCGGTGAGGGTGGCCACATGGGTGCGCACCTCGACCCCGTAGGTGGCGTGATGGGCCGCGGCGACCTGATGCGGGAACGGCTCGCTGTCCAGCGCACAGGCATCCATGCCATCCAGCACCGGGCCGTATTCCACCACACTCTCCGGCGCAGTGGCGCCGTCGGTGAACCAGGTCAAAGTGCGGGTGCCGTGCACATCATTGTTGGTCCAGCTGGCATGGACACCACGTGGCGGCTGGGCACCGCCACCGACCTGCGGCGGGCAGCCGGCGCCGGTGTTGGCTTCGGTACGGCCGCTGCCGCCGCAACCTGAAAGCGCCATCGAAGCGATGCCAAACAGAATGCCGCGCACCAATGCGCGGCGGGTGAAGTTGCCATCCATGCCTGCTCTCCGGTTGAGATTGCGCAGGCATTGTCAGGCTTACAACTGACAGTCCGGTGACACCGCAGGATCAGTAGTCGTCGCTGTCCTGCAGGCTCAGGCGGCGGGCAGCCGAATCGAGCACGGCGGCACTGGTTTCGGAGCCAAGCTTGATCATCAACCGCAGGTCGTTGGGCGCATCGGCGTGCATCATGGCGTCTTCGTAGGTGATTTCGCCTTGGGTATAGAGGTCGTAGAGCGCCTGATCAAAGGTCTGCATGCCCAGCTCGCGCGACTTGGTCATCAGCTCTTTGAGCAAGTGCACTTCGCCCTTACGGATGTGGTCCGCCATCAGCGGCGTGTTCAGCATCACTTCGATTACCGCGCGACGGCTGCGGCCGTCTGGGGTCGCGATCAACTGTTGCGCGACGATGCCACGCAGGTTCAGCGACAGGTCCATGTACAGCTGGTTGTGCCGGTCCGCAGGGAAGAAGTGGATGATGCGGTCGAGCGCCTGGTTGGCGTTGTTGGCGTGCAGCGTGGCTAAACACAGGTGCCCGGTTTCAGCAAAGGCGATGGCGTAATCCATCACCTCGCGTGAGCGGATCTCACCGATCAGGATCACATCCGGCGCCTGACGCAGGGTGTTCTTCAGCGCCACCTCGAACGAATCGGTATCCAACCCCACCTCACGCTGGGTGACGATGCAGCCGGCGTGTTGGTGGATGAACTCGATCGGGTCCTCGATGGAAATGATGTGGCCTTTTGAGTTGCGGTTGCGGTGGCCAATCATCGACGCCAGCGAGGTGGACTTACCCGTGCCGGTGGCACCCACAAAAATCACCAGCCCGCGTTTGGTCATCGCCAGATCCTTGATGATCGGCGGCAAACGCAGTTCGTCCACGGTGGGAATCTTGGTTTCGATCCGGCGGATGACCATGCCCACCAGGTTGCGCTGGTAGAAGGCACTGACCCGAAAACGGCCGATGCCGCGCGCGGAAATAGCGAAGTTGCATTCCTTGCTGTCGATGAATTCGCGGCGTTGTTTTTCGTTCATCACGCCGAATACCACATCGCGGGTCATGTCTGGCGTCAGCGCGGTAGTGGTGACCGGTACCACCTTGCCATGGACTTTCATCGACGGCGGCACGCCGGCGGTGATGAACAAATCAGAAGCTTCTTTTTCCACCATTAGGCGGAGTAGTTTTTCAAATTCCATCGCCGCATTCCCCTCGGCACAGACAATTCAAACCGGTCAGAAGTTTTCCGGCGTCTTGGCTTTTTCGCGCGCGGCTTCGCGTGATACCACGCCGCGTTTAACCAGCTCCTGCAAGCACTGGTCGAGCGTCTGCATGCCTAGTGCAGCACCGGTCTGGATGGCGGAATACATCTGCGCCACCTTGTCTTCGCGGATCAGGTTACGGATCGCCGGGGTGCCAATCATTATTTCGTGGGCCGCCACCCGTCCGCCGCCGTTCTTCTTCATCAGCGTTTGTGACACCACCGCCTGCAGCGATTCCGACAGCATCGAACGCACCATGGATTTTTCTTCCGCCGGGAATACGTCCACCACCCGGTCAATGGTTTTCGCCGCCGAGGTGGTGTGCAGGGTACCGAACACCAAGTGACCGGTTTCCGCCGCGGTCAGCGCGAGGCGGATGGTTTCCAGGTCACGCATCTCACCAACCAGGATGATGTCCGGGTCTTCCCGCAGCGCCGAGCGCAGTGCTTCAGCAAAACCGTGGGTATCGCGGTGCACTTCCCGCTGGTTGACCAGACATTTTTTTGATTCGTGCACAAATTCAATCGGGTCTTCGATGGTGAGGATGTGCTGGTGGCGGTGGTTATTGATGTAGTCGATCATCGCCGCCAGCGTGGTGGATTTACCGGACCCAGTGGGGCCCGTCACCAACACAATGCCGCGCGGAGTATCGGCAATCTTCTGGAACACCCGGCCCATGCCGAGGTCTTCCATGGTCAACACTTTCGACGGAATGGTCCGGAACACGGCGCCAGCACCGCGGTTCTGGTTGAAGGCGTTGACCCGGAAACGCGCCACACCGGGCACATCGAAGGAGAAGTCGGTTTCGAGGAATTCCTCGAAATCCTTGCGCTGCTTGTCGTTCATGATGTCGTAGATCAGCGCGTGGACATCTTTGTGTTCCAGCGGCGGCAGGTTGATGCGGCGCACATCGCCGTCCACCCGGATCATCGGCGGCAAACCGGCGGACAGGTGCAAGTCCGAGGCGCCGTTCTTGGCGGAAAAAGCAAGCAGTTCAGTGATATCCATGGGCCTTCGATACCTTGGGACGTTGGGGTCTCCGGGTAGGCAAGAGGGCGTCGTTTGTTATCATGGCCGCCCGACGCCGGCTGCGACGCACAGGTCCCCCGACCCGTGCCTTATTCTGAGCCCCCCGATTCAACTCAGAATTTCCTCGTAGGCGCTAACTTACCCGGTCAACGACAGCGGTTCAATCATGCCCGACGCCCCAGCTCTGCCTTTGGCCCAGCGCTTATACGCGGTACAGCAGCAGCTGGGCAACGCCGCCATGGCCGCCGGCCGGGCACCGGATGCGGTGCAACTGCTGGCGGTGAGCAAAACCCGCAGCGCCGACGACATTGCGGCACTGGCCGCCCTCGGCGTGCGCGACTTCGGCGAGAACTACTTGCAGGAAGCGCTGGCAAAACAGGCACAATTGGCGGATCTGCCACTGACTTGGCACTTCATAGGCCCGATCCAGTCGAACAAAACCCGCGACATTGCCCGCCGCTTCCACTGGGTGCATTCGGTGGACCGGTTGCGCATCGCCGAGCGCCTCAGCGAGCAACGTGGCGCCGAGCAACCGCCGCTGAACATCTGCCTGCAGGTGAACGTGGACCGGGAGGCCAGCAAGAGCGGTGTCACCCCGGAGCAACTGCCCGCATTGGCACAGCAGGTGGCGGCCTTGCCGCACTTGCGCCTGCGTGGCCTGATGGCACTGCCCAGCGCCGACAGCAACGACCGCAACCGCGCCGCCTTTGCCACGCTGGCGCGGTTGCAACAGCAACTGGGCGCCACATTGCCCGGCCTCGACACGCTGTCGATGGGCATGAGCGACGATTTCGACACCGCCATCGCCGAAGGCGCCACCTTCGTGCGCATCGGTACCGCACTGTTCGGGCCGCGACCGGCCCGTCCCTGACAAGGAGCACTTTTGATGGCCCAGTACAGCATTGGCTTCATCGGCGCCGGCAACATGGCCACCAGTCTGGTCGGCGGCATGATTGCCAAGGGCATCCGTCCGGCGCGCATCTGGATGAGCGATCTCGACGGCGAACGCTTGGCCGGTCTGCGCCAGCAGCATCGGGTGCATGTCAGCACCGACAACGCCGACATCGCCAGCCAGTGTGATGTGCTGGTGATGGCGGTGAAGCCGCAGGTGATGGAAGACGTCTGCCGCGCGCTGGCGCCGCAGTTGGCCGGCCGCGAGGTGTTGGTGATCTCGATCGCCGCCGGCGTCACCGTGGCCAACCTGCAGGCGTGGCTCGGCCCGCACCCGGTGGTGCGCGCCATGCCCAACACCCCGGCCTTGGTGCAGGCTGGCGCCACCGGTCTGTACGCGGTGGACAGCGTCAGCGCCGCCCAGCGCGAGCAGGCGGTGCAGATCCTTGGTAGCGTCGGCCTGACGTTCTGGTTCGAGCAAGAATCAGCCCTGGATGCGGTCACCGCGGTATCCGGCTCCGGCCCGGCCTACTTCTTCCTGCTGATGGAAGCGATGATCGACGCGGGTACCGAGCTGGGCTTGGACCGCGCCACCGCCCAGCAGTTGGTGCTGCAGACCGCCTGGGGTGCGGCGCAGTTGGCAATCACCAGCCCCAACAGCCCGGATGTGCTGCGTCAGCAGGTGACGTCACCGGGCGGCACCACCGCCGCCGCGCTGGACGTGTTCGAGCAGCGCGGCCTGCGTGACACCGTCAACGCAGCGCTGAGCGCGGCCCGCGACCGCTCCGAAGCGCTTGCAAAATGACCTTCTGGCCCAATACTTGAGCCACCTTTTAATCGGCCCGCTGCGGCGGGCCGCGCTGTTCCGGAGTAACCGATGAACCCGCAGGGCGCCCTGTTTTTCCTGCTCACCACCGCCATTGAGGTGTATGCCTTCATTGTGCTCACCCGCTTCATCCTGCAAGCGGTGCGGGCCGACTTCTACAACCCCATTTCGCAGATGGTGGTACGGCTGACCAACCCGGTGCTGAACCCGCTGCGGGCGCTGCTGCCCAGTCGCGGCAACATCGATCTCGCCTCGCTCGCCTGCGTGCTGCTGCTGGTGGCGCTAAAAGTGGTGGTGATGATTCTGCTCAGCGGCGCGCCGCTGGGTGCCCAAGCGGCCGGCCCGATCGTGCTGTACGCGGTGCGCTCGTTGGGTTCGATGATCATCAATTACTTCTTCTTCGCGATCTTGGTGCGGGTGATTCTGAGCTGGGTGGCACCGGACCCCTACCACCCGTTCGCCGCGATCATGACTCAGGTCACCGAACCGCTGCTGGGCCCGGTGCGTAAAGTGCTGCCGAACTTGGGCGGCCTCGACCTCAGCCCGCTGGTGGTGCTGCTCGGCCTGCAGTTCCTGATGGTGCTGTTCGCGCTGTGAGCCATCCCTGCCAGCGCGACGGTGACGACTGGCTAGTGCACTGCTATTTGCAGCCGCGCGCCAGCCGCAGCGAAGTCGTGGGTGAACACGATGGCGCGCTGAAGATCCGTCTCAGCGCGCCGCCGGTGGACGGCGCTGCCAACACCGAGCTGTGCGCTTTTCTGGCCAAGCAGTTCGGTACCAGCAAGACCCAAGTCGAGATCGAAACCGGCCATACCAGCCGCCGCAAACGCGTGCGGGTGCGCGGCGCCAGCCGCCGGCCGGATTTCGCCGGCTGATTTCAGCGCGCCGCAGCGGCCAGTCCGCGCGCGCGCCCTTCACGCTCGTAATAGCGCTTGGCGCACGCGTTCTGCTGATGCCAATACGCACGCATTAACGGCGGCAGCGGCGGCAGCCAGAACCGGTTCGGCAACGGCTGCGCCGGTGCCCGCTGTCCCAACGCCACTGACGCCATCACCAGCCCTGGGCCCTCAAGGGTATCGCGCCGCGCCAATACTTGGCCGCCGGCATCGACGATCTGCGTGGCACCGACAAATTCGGTGCGATATGGCAACGTTTTGCGCCAGCCCGGCACCAGCATGAAGTCAGTGTCGAACTGCCCGCAGTGCGACGCCTGCACCACCGGCACCCCCAGATGGAGCGCGAACTGTGACGGCGCTTGGTCCGACATGCGCCGGTTCTGCGCCGCCAGCCTCGCCAGCGCGCGCGCAGTGAGCCCACCCCAGTTATCCGGCACTGTCCACCAATGGGTGCCGCTCATCACCAACCCCACCCGGCCCAACATGCGCTGGGCGGTGCCGGTGCGGATCAGCTCCCAGCACACCGCCGTGCCGACACCGCCCAGCGCAGTATCGAACACGCCGTCGTCAGCGCCGGGACCGTAGAAAGCGCCTTCCCACATGGTCGGCAGGTCTTTGTCGTGCAGATGGATGCGGCCGTCCGGCTCCACCAAGTGGTAGCGGTTATAGATGCTGTCGCCCTCGACGATCAGCATCGAGCCGCCGATGGTGACGCCGTGGCGGCGGGCGGTGTCGCGCAGGAACGCCACCGCCGGGTTATCAGCCCGCATCACGCTGTCATGCACCACCTGCTTGAACGGCAGCGGTGAGGCAAAGAATTCCGGCAACGCGATCACTTCGGCGCCCTCTTGCACCGCCCGCGCCACCCACGGCTGCAGCCGTTCCAGATTGTCGGCCACTCGGCCCGGCACACCTTCAAACTGGACCGCTGCCACCTTCACCCGTTGTTCTGTCATGCTGACACCCCGGACACTTTTAGATAATGTGTCCGGATATTGATGACCAAGGTCCCAATCTGTCAACCGGAGCTGTGATGGCCAACGACCTGGAAACCCCGATTCTCGATGCCGCACTGGCGCGTTTGCAGCACGGCGGCTGGGCCGCCATGACGGTGGCGGCAGTGGCCGCCGACGCCGGCGTCAGCCGCCAGCAGGTGTACCGCGCCATCGGCGACCGCCAGCAGCTGGGCCGGCGGGTGCTGATGCGTGAGGTGCAGCGTTTCATCCAACCGGTGCTGGCTGCCCACCGTGCGCACCCGGACGACGCCGTGCGCGGCATCAGCAGCGCCAGCGCCACCACATTGGCGGCGGCCGCTGACAATCTACTGATCAAAGCGCTGATTGCTGGCCAAGCCTCACCGCTGCTGCCATGGGTGGCATTGGAGTCCGGCCCGGTGCTGGAACCGGTGCTGCAAGCGGTGACCGCCTCGGCCTTAGCCACCTACGGCGAGCACCACAGCCCCGCAGCTCTGACACGGGCCATCGAGGTCTCGGTCCGTCTGACCATCAGCCATTTGCTGCAACCCACGTCATCCCAAGAAGACGCCGTGGCGCAGATCCACGACACCATCGCTGCTTTGTTGAGCCTACCTGGAGCCTGACCATGTCCCCGACCCTGTCTCTCGCACAGCACCTGGCGCTGGCCGCCACCGGCCTGTTCTTCCTTAATGGCTTGCTCACCGGGGTGTGGAAATACGCCCAGATGCGCGGCGGCGACCACGCGCACTACTACGTCAACATCGCCCACCGCACCAGTTTGATGTACGCCTTTGCCTGCCTGCTGCTCGAGCGCTTCGCCGCACTTTCCGCTTGGAGTGCACCGGTGAATACCGCCGCGGTGATCGCCAGCGTGGCGTTCTTTGCGATGGCGGTGGTGACCTACATGGTGCACGGCTTCCTCGGCGACACCGAAAACCAGTTGGAGCGCCCGCACAAGCTCGGTCGCGCCACACTGCCGAACCTGCTGATCACCGGCTTCATGGTGGCACTGATCATTGCCGAGATTGGCGGCTTCCTGGTGCTGTTGGCCGGCGCCGGACGCGGGCTCGGCTGGTTCTGACACGGTAGCGCTTGCAGCAGGCGGCGGCCCTGCCCTATCATTCGAGAATTATTCTCATTTGATAACAAGACCCGTTCTGGACCTGCCGCCACTGTGACCGTTGCCGCCCCCTGCCTGCATCGTCTCTACCAGGATCACAGCCCTTGGCTGCTGGGCTGGTTGCACCGTCGTGTTAACGACGGTGCCGACGCCGCCGATCTGCTGCACGACACCTATCTGCGACTGATCACCAGTGGCCGATTGCCGGACAGCGACTGTCCGGAGCAATCGCGGGCGTTCTTGATGCAAATCGCCAAAGGGCTGGTGATCGACCTGCACCGACGTCGGCGGCTGGAACGGGCTTATCTGGAGTCACTGGCCCAACTGCCCGCCGCCTGTGTGCCGAGCGAGGAACAACGGGCACTGGTGCTCGATACCCTGACCCGCGTTGACGCAGCACTGGACCGCCTGCGACCGCGCACCCGCAGCGTGTTTCTGCTGTCACGCTTTGAACACCTCACCTATGCCCAGATCAGCGCGCGCTTAGACGTCTCGGTGGCCACCGTGCGCCAAGACATGCTGCGCGCCACCACCGCCTGTTTGCTGGCACTGGCCGCGTGAGCGCCCTGGGCAACGAACTGGCCGCCTTTGCACAGCGCCACGGCGTGCCGCTGGCGGCGTTGAAAACGGCGCTGGCGTGGCGGGTAACACTGTGGGACCAGGGCGACCCGGCACCGCCGGCGGCACTGAAGGACTGGCTAGCGGCGGCAGAAAGTCACCGCCGCGCCTGGCACCTGCTTGACCACTTGGATGCCATGGCGGCGTTGCCGGACGACAGCGCCAAAGCGCTGCTGGAGCAACCTGACGCCGGGCGGCGCCGGCTGCTGTCGCTGGTGCTGCTGGCCGGTGCCGCCGGCCTCACCGGCGCCACCTTCAGCCACACGCCGTGGCTCAGTCACCAGTTGGCCGACCTGCATACCCCGGTGGGGCAGCGGCGCGAACACCTGCTCGCCGACGGCAGTCGGTTGCTGCTCAACACCGCCAGCGCAGTGGCACTGCCGCGCGCCGATCGACCGCTGCGGCTGTACCCCGGCAGTGAGCTGCTGCTCACGGTGCCCAACACGGTACGTGACTACCGCATGGTGCAGACTCCGGATCAGCTGGTCGCAGCGGCCGCAGGCCGCCTCTGGCTGCGTCACCAGCGCCATGGCCTGACGGTGGCGGCGCTGGATCGCGACGCGCAACTGTTCCGCAGTGGCCGCGCGCAACCTCTCAGCGCGGGTCGCCAGTACTTGGTGCGCGCTGACGGCCTGCGTGAACTGCCGCTATCTGATAGCGCATTAGCGTGGACCCACGGCCAACTGGTGGTGCAGCACTGGACGCTGGGCGAAGTACTGGCCGAGCTGCGCCGCTACCACAACGGCCGCCTCGACTGCGCACCGGAACTGGCCACACGCACACTCAGCGCCAGCCTCGATCTGCACCATACCGGGCAGGCACTGGAGGCGTTGGCAGAGGCGCTCGATTTGCGCGTGCAATGGCGCACCCGGTTCTGGGCGCGGTTGGTGGCGGCATGAGCGGTAAAAAAAATCTCATCAAACAGGTAGCACTTTTTGCTGCGGGTTCGGGAAGGAAGTGAACGCCTTGATTCATTACCTTCAGGACCTTGCCATGATCCGCTCGACCTTGCTTGTCACCAGCATCGCGCTGGCGGCCCTGCCCGTTGGCGCCCTAGCTGCGCCGCGTCACTACGACATTCCTGCCGGCGACCTGGCCGCCACCCTGACCCGCTTTGCCGGCGAAACCGGCATCACGTTGATTGCCGATGACCGTCTCACCGCCGGCAAGGCCAGCGCTGGCCTGCGCGGCGACTTTGACGCCGAGGACGGCCTGCGGGCATTGCTGGCCGGCACTGGGCTGCGGCTGGTGGCGTTGTCCAGTGGCGGTTTCCGACTTGAGGCCGCAGCGGCCGCCAGCACCACCAGCACTACCGCACTGGCACCGGTGACGGTCACCACCGCCGCCGGCTTCGAGCAGGTGGTGAGCCGCGCACCAGCCAGTATTTCAGTGATCACCCGTGAGCAATTGCAGCGCCGCCCGGTCACCGATTTCACCGATGTGGTGCGCGACATTCCCGGCGCGTCGATCACCAACGGCGAAGGCCGCAACGTCGATATCAGCCTGCGCGGCATGCCACCGGGCTACACCCTGATCCTGATTGACGGCAAACGGCAGAACCTCAACGGCATCGCCCGGCGCGGCAACAACAACGTGCGCCAGAGCTTCATGCCGCCGGCGTCCGCCATCGAGCGCATTGAGGTGATCCGCGGGCCGATGTCGACCTTGTACGGCGCCGATGCCATGGGCGGCGTGATCAACGTGATCACCAAAAAGGGCAGCCCGCAGTGGAACGGCGAAGTCTCCGCCGACTACCTTGCCCAAGATGATTCCAAGTTCGGCAACGCACGTGGCATGAGCGCTTATTTCAACGGCCCGCTGATCGCCGATCAGCTCGGCCTGCAACTGAGCGCCCGCGAGCAGTTCCGCGATGAGGACCGAGTGCCGCGCGGCCAGCCGGAACGCATCAACCGCAACCTCACTGGCCGGCTGTGGTATACGCCGACGCCTGATCACGACTTCACCTTTGAAGCGACCCGCGAGAAATTCGAGATGAATGCGTGGGTTACCGGCCGCTCGCCGGGCAGCCTATGGGAACAACGCACCGAGCGCACCAGTTGGTCGCTGGCGCACACCGGCCGCTGGGCACTGGGCAGCAGTGACCTGGTGTTTCAAAAGGAAGACGCCGAGAAAGACAACATCAAGGCCGACAACTGGACGCTGGATGCCAAATTCCTGGCGCCTTGGAGTGGCTGGGGCAATCACCTGACCACCTTCGGTACCCAGCTCACCCGCAACAAGGTCGACAGCTGGAACCTGCAATCCGTGGGTGGCGGCGTCATCGATGTGATCGAACAGAAAAACCAGGCGCTGTTTATCGAGGACGAATGGGGGCTGCTGCCCGATGTGAGTGCCACCCTCGGCGTGCGCTTCGATGACCCGGACGATTTCTCCAGCCACGTCAGCCCACGCGCCTACCTGGTGTGGAGCCCGATGCCGCAATTAACGCTGAAGGGCGGCGTCGCCACCGGCTTCAAAGCACCGCAGGCGGACTATGTGGCGCCGGGCCTGATCACTGAGAGCAGCAACGTCACCACCGGCGTGGTGTCTTACACCTACGCCAATTCCGACCTGAAACCGGAAACCAGCACCAACTACGAAATCGGCGCCATCTGGGAAGGCGACAGCGGCGTCAACGTCTCGCTGACCCTGTTCCGCACCGAATACGACGACAAGCTCAGTACCAACAGCTTTGAAGTGTTCAAGGATGACGGCAGCCCCAGCAGCGGGCCGATGGACCCGGCCGGGCTGTGCCAACCGGCGGCCGGCCAGTACGGCTGCATCTGGAGCGAACGCATCAACGTCGACAAGGCGCGCACCGAAGGGGTGGAGCTGACGCTGCAAACGCCACTGGTGGACCGGTGGAGCCTGACCACCAGCTACACCTACTTGGAGTCCGAGCAGCGCAGCGGCCCCGACAAGGGCCTGCCGCTGTCCGGCGCGCCGCGTCACAAACTGGTCAACACCCTCGACTGGCAGGCCACCGAGCGCGTCAACCTGTGGCTCAGCCACAGCCTGCGCAGCGCCCTGCGCATGAGCAACCGCCCGGCACCGGCCTGTTTCGGCAGCGGCAGTTGTCCGTCACTGGCGATGCTGGATCTGGGCGGCACGGTGCGCGTGGATGACCGCCTGAGCTTCAACCTCGGGCTCTACAATCTCACCAACAAATCTTGGTGGGATTACGACACCCGCGGCAGCGTCGAAGACGGCCGCCGTTACTACGTGCGCGCCACCTATGCCTTCTAAGCGCCACACCACACGCGGGGCCGCTGCAGCGGCCCCGCGTTTCACCCCGGCCCACGCCACTGGCGTCGGTACCAAGGACCCTGATTGATATGGCGTTCTCCGTTCCCATTCCGGACCGCGCGCGGCCGGTGCTGGCCATGCTCTGGCGCATCCTGCTGGCCACCGCCGGCGCCTACGCCGTGGCCAGTCTCTTCGCCGCCGCGTGCAGCCTGTTGCCATGGCTAACGCGAGCCGACCAAGTACTGGCCGCCACCATGCTGGCATTCGTGCTGCACTGCGCGCTGGTGATTGCGGTGTTCCACGCCCACACCCTGGTGCGCGCGACGCTGGTGTGCGTGGTGCCGGCAGTGCTGCTCAGCGCCCTGCTGTACGGGGTGCGCCCATGAGTCAGCCACGGGGATTTCGCCAAACCAATGCCTGGCTGCACACCTGGATCGGGCTGCTGCCCGGTTGGCTGCTGTATGCGGTATTCCTAACCGGCACCATCAGCTTTTTCCACGAGGAGCTGACGGTGTGGATGAAACCGGAGCTGCACCATTCAGTGGCGCAGCCGGATACCGCAGCGCGCGCGCTGGCAGCCATGAGCGAGCGGGCACCGGATGCCGCGCTGTGGCAGATCCAGTTGCCCAGCGAACGCAGCCCGGTGGTGCAAGTGCGCTGGTACGCCCCGGGTGAACCGATGGGCCGTGGCAGCGGCCAGTCGCTGACGCTGGATGCCGCCACTATGGAACCGCTGACCGCCCGCGAGACCCGCGGCGGCCATCTGCTCTACCGCTTCCACTTCGAGCTGTACGGGCTGCCGCGCATTGAGGCGCGCTGGGCGGTAGCGCTAGCGACCATGGCGATGTTCATTGCCCTCATCACCGGCGTCATTACCCACAAAAAAATCTTCAAGGATTTCTTCACCTTCCGCCCGCGCAAGGGGCAGCGTTCGTGGCTTGATGCGCACAACGCGCTGGCGGTATTGGCGTTGCCGTTCCACCTGATGATCACCTTCAGCGGACTGCTGTTGTTCATGTTCCTGCTGATGCCCTGGGGCATGGATCTGGCCTATGACGGCGACCGCCGCGCCTTCTTCAACGACACTCGCAGCGGCCGCATGATGGCGCCACCGCCGGCCGCCACGGACGCCGCGCCGGCGCCACTGGCAGCACTGGCGCCGATGCTGGCCGCCGCTGAAGCGCAGTGGCCACGCGGGGTGGGCAGCATCCAAGTCAGCCAGCCGCTGCGCAGTGATGCGCGCATCACACTGCGCGAACATGGCGCCGCCTCGCTGCGCGATCGCGGCAACAGCCGCCAGCTGCAATTCGATGGCGTCAGCGGCGAGCCGGTGCCAATGGACAGCCCGCAAATGCCATCCATCACCAGCCAGATCTACAACGTGTTCACCAGCCTGCACTTGATCCGCTTTGGTGACACCACGCTGCGCTGGCTGATGTTCATCAGCGGCGTGCTCGGCACGCTGATGATTGCCACCGGCATGGTGCTGTGGGTGGTGAAACGACTACCGCAGCGGCGCAAGCAG
This sequence comes from Alcanivorax sp. REN37, assembly GCF_041102775.1. Taxonomy (NCBI): domain Bacteria; kingdom Pseudomonadati; phylum Pseudomonadota; class Gammaproteobacteria; order Oceanospirillales; family Alcanivoracaceae; genus Isoalcanivorax; species Isoalcanivorax beigongshangi. The sequence goes on along the minus strand of NZ_JBGCUO010000001.1, from coordinate 201,899 downwards.
GGCCGCACGCCGCTCGGCCACCATCTGGTGGAAAGCCTCAACATCGCCACGTTGGTGGGCCTGCCGTTGGCGATCGGCGTCTACCTGTGGGCCAACCGGCTGCTGCCGGCCGGGCTCGCCGGGCGCGGCGACTGGGAGATCAACGCCCTGTTCGGTGCTTGGGCGCTGTGTCTGCTGCATCCACTGCTGCTGCGCAACTATCGCCGCGCTTGGCAGCAACAATTGCTGCTGTGCGGCGTGCTGCTGCTCACCGCACCGCTGGCCGGCGTGATCGGCGGTGGTCACCTGTTCAGCCACATCGGCCGCGGCCACGGTTTGCTGCTGGCCACCGACCTGACACTGATCGCCAGCGGCCTGGCATTCCTGTTCGCCGCCCACCTGTATCGTCGGAGAAGCGCATGAAGCTGTTGTTGTGTTGGTGTCTGGCGGCAGCTGGCTTCATTGCCCTGAGCCTGCCGCTTGGCCGCCATGCGCAAAATGCACTGGGCCGGCCGCTGTCTGTCGGCCAAGGGCGGTTGTTGCGCGTTGTCGGTGCGCTGGCGATTGCACTGGCAACGGTGCCGGCAATGCAGCACTGGGGAATATCGGTGGGATTGGCGGTGTGGAGCTTGGTCATTACCGGCGCTGCATTGCTGCCGATGGCATTGCTGACCTACCGACCGCGCGCCTTGGCCCCCACTGGCTGGGGGCACGGTTTGGCGGCGGCTGTTTTGTGGCTGCTGGCCTGAACCGGCGAGCCATAACTAGCTCAAATGGTCAGCCATACTGGGCGATTTTCTCGGCAAGCTTTTCCAACTCACCACGGTAACCTCGCGCACTCGCACGCACCCGCTCTTTGACAGAACGGTAGTCGCCTGCATTAGACGTATTTTCCCAGCGCTCGTAGCGTTGCAGTGCAGCATCACATTCCTGCAGCAATGCCGAGTAAGCCATGATCTGGCCGGAAAGACCGGAGAGTTCCATGTTCTTCTTAAACTGGGCATCACTTATCCGGCTGTCTCGCTCCTGCAAAATCAGAGCGTATATCACACCGGCAAAAGCCAGACCGGAAAACAGCGCGTTCACCGCACCGAACATGTCCCCGAACGCACCGGCGTCCTCCGGCCAGGGAAAAAAGTAGCGCATGACCGGAATGGAAAACGCCCAAATCAAAGCAATTGTGGCCAACATGGCTAACAAAACCGTTTTTCTCATTGCTCCTCCTCTGAGCAAACCTCTCCTAGTACCACGCTAAGCGCAGCAATTTACAGCACCTCCAACCGCGCGTACTGCGCTACCAACCATTTGCTGCCGGCATCGTCGAAGTTGATTTGCAGCCGGGCGTTGGGCCCGGCACCTTCGAAGTGCAAGATGGTGCCTTCGCCAAATTTCGGGTGCAGCACCCGCTGGCCGAGCCGATAGCCGGCCACTTCCTCATCCCGCAGCGCACTGCTTGATACCGGCGCCGGGCGGCCAAAGTTGCCGCGCAGGCGTACTTCTTCCACCAGCTCAGCGGGAATCTCGCGCAGGAAGCGCGACGGCGCCTGTGGCTTGGTGTCGCCATACAAGCGGCGCGATTCGGCCCAGGTCAGGTACAGCTGGTGCATGGCACGGGTGATGCCGACGTAGCACAGCCGCCGCTCTTCTTCCAAACGTCCCGGATCTTCCGACGACATCTGGTGCGGGAACAGCCCTTCTTCCATGCCGGCCAAGAACACTACCGGGAATTCCAGTCCCTTGGCCGAGTGCAGCGTCATCATCTGCACCGCGTCGTCATGCTCGCCAGCTTGGCGCTCGCCCGCTTCCAGCGCTGCGTGGTCGAGGAAGGCGGTGAGCACGTCGCCGCTGTCTTCCACGTCTTCGTCGCCGAACTGCTGGGTGGCGGTGATCAGTTCCTGCAAGTTCTCCACCCGTTGCTGGCCTTTCTCACCCTTTTCATTGGCGTGGAATTCCAGCAGCCCGGAGGCGTGCAGCACGTGCTCGGTGCGGTCAGCGAGGCTCATGCCGTCGGTATCACGCGCCATCGAGGTGATCAGGTTAAGGAACCCGGCCAGCGCGCTGGCCGCGCGCCCCGGCAAGCTGCCGTCGGTGACCAGCCCCTGCGCTGCTTGCCACAGGCTGCTGTCAGCCAGCCGAGCGCGCTCGCGCACCAGCTCCAGGGTTTTGTCGCCGATGCCCCGAGTGGGCGTATTCACCACCCGTTCGAATGCGGCATCGGCGTCGCGGTGCAGCAGCAACCGCAGGTAGCTAAGCGCATTACGGATTTCCAACCGCTCGAAGAAGCGCTGGCCGCCGTAAATGCGGTAAGCGATGCCGGCCTGCAGCAATGCTTCTTCCAGCACCCGCGACTGCGCGTTGGAGCGGTACAGAATCGCCATTTCACGGCGGGCGTAACCGGCGTCCTGCTGCGCCTGAATGCGGGCAGCGATAAAGCGTGCTTCGTCCACCTCGTTGAAGGCGGCATAGACACGGATCGGCTCGCCTTCCTTGTCCTCGGTCCACAGTTCCTTGCCAAGGCGGTCGCTGTTGTAGCGGATCACCGCGTTGGCGGCCTGCAAGATAGTGGCGGTGGAGCGGTAGTTCTGTTCCAAGCGGATGGTGCGCAGGCCGTTGTAGTCCTGCGCTAGCTTGTGGATGTTCTCAATGCGCGCGCCGCGCCAGCCGTAGATCGACTGGTCATCGTCACCGACGATGGTCACCGAGGTGCCGGCGCCGGTGAGCAGTTGCAGCCAGGCATATTGGATGCTGTTGGTGTCCTGGAATTCGTCCACCAGGATGTGGCGGAAGCGCTGCTGGTAGTGGGCGCACAGCTCTCGGTCGTCGCGCAGCAGCTCCAACGCGCGCAGCAGCAGCTCGTTGAAATCCACCAAACCGCCACGTTCGCAGGCGCGCTCGTACTCTTCATAGATGCGTTGCTGGGTGCGCAGGAACGGGTCGATGCCCGGCTCCAGATGGCGCGCCCGCAGCCCCTCATCTTTCTGGCTGTTGATGAACCACTGCGCTTGGCGCGCCGGCCAGCGGCTTTCATCCAACTCTAGATCGCGGATCACGCGCTTGATGATGCGCTGTTGGTCGTCGTTGTCGAGGATGGTGAAACCTTCCGGCAGCTTGGCCTCTTTCCAATGGGTGCGCAGCAGCCGGTGAGCAATGCCGTGGAAGGTGCCCACCCACATGCCGGAGCTCGGCATCGACAGCAATTGCTCGATGCGCCCACGCATTTCGGCAGCCGCTTTGTTGGTGAAGGTCACCGCCAGAATGCTATAGGGCGACATCTGCCCGGTGGTCACCAGAAAGGCGATACGGTGCACCAGCACACGGGTTTTGCCGGAGCCGGCCCCGGCCAGCACCAGTACATAGGGATCACTGGCCGCCACGGCATCGCGCTGGGCAGCATTGAGTCCATCGAGGAGTTCGGTCACGTCAGTCATGGGGCAGGGATTCTAGCGACTTTGCTGCTGGCCGTCGCGGACTGTACCGGGTCTTGATCCAGTGCAAGTCCACGGCGGTTTACGCTTGCTGTCCCCCCAGCCCGACTACCAAACTTCCGCCCTCGGTTGCGCAATCCATACAGTCGGGGGACACAGCAGCGGTTTTACTGACCGGCAGCCCCCGCTACACTGCGGCTCATCGCCCACCAGTACCTCCATACCAATAAACAGGGCGAACGATCCGTTTTCCTCTGGGGAGCATCCTTTGGCTTCTGTGTATTCTCCGCCCCGTCCCGTTGAGCACGTTTCACCTGCCAGCCTGGCGCGCCTGTGGGTGCGTGCGCTGCCACTCTTGAGTCTGACCGAACTGTTGGTTGCCACCGTACTGGTGTCGCTGTATGTCAGCGCCGCGCCGCGCGGCGTGCTGCTGATGCTGTTGCCACTGAGCGCCGGCCTGTGCCTGCGCGGACTGGCGCTGGTGCGGCTGAAACGCATCGGCCTTGCCGGTCCGGCATCACGCCCCGGCAAGCTGCTGGCGATGACCAGCCTGCTGCTGACCGCCGGCAGCTTCGCGCTGGTGCCGTGGCTGTTCAGCCCCGGCGCCGATCTGCTGGATCCGCAGTTGGTGGTGCGCAACGGCGTGCTACTGGCCATGACCCTGGGGCTGACGGTGATGGCGGTGGTCTGCCTCGCCGGCCGAAGACTGCTGGCACTCGGCTACGTGGCGCTGGTGCTCGGCTCGATGGCCGCCCACCTGGCGCTGTGCGACCCGCAGGGCCGGCCACTGGCCGGCGGCCTGCTGCTGTTTCTGCTGTTCTTGGTGCTGGCCAGCCAGCGGCTGGCACAGTTCAGCCTGCGCATGTTGCAGTACCAGCACCGCAACGAAGCACTGATCCACTATCTGGAAACCGCCCGCGCCGACGCCGAAGCGCTGAACAGCAAGCTGGCGTTGGAGATCATCGAGCGCCAGCAAGCCCGCCAGCGCTTGCAGGACTCCCGCAACCAGTTGGAAACCATGGTGCAGGAACGCACCCACGCGCTAGAGGCCACCAACCGCCGCCTGCAACTGGCGCTGGATGCCAGCCACATTTGTCTGTGGGACTGGGACCTGAGCCGGGCGACCATGGTGCATGTGAACCTGGCGCGCCTGCTCGGCCACCCGGACTGCAAAGAGCCGGAGCTGGCCCAGCAACTGCTCGATCACATCCACCCCAACGACCTGCCGGACATGCGCTGCGCCATCGTGCGTCATCTCAAGGGGCAGGCCAGCGACTACCGCGCGGTGTTCCGCATGCGCCACGCCGACGGCCAATGGCGCTGGATGCAGGACGAAGGCCAGGTGGTGGAGCGCAGTGCTGACGGCCGCGCCCAGCGCATGATCGGCACCCGCCGCGACATCAGCGACGATCGTGCTGCGCGCGAGCAACTTCGGTTGTCGGCCACGGTGTTCGAGCAGGCGTCAGAAGCGATTTTCATCCTCGACCGCCACTTCCGCTTCCTCAATATCAACGACATGTTCCTGCGCACCACCGGCCTCACCCGCGACGCCGTGCTCGGCCGCCCGGTACTGGAAGTGAGCCAATCCCAAGACATCGTCAGCCAGTACCACAGCATCGCCCACACCTTGCAGCAGGAAGGTCTGTGGATGGGCGAACTGCAGGAACGCCGCCGCAACGGCGAACCGCTGCCACAGTGGCTGCAGGTGTCCGCGGTGTATGACGAACAAGGCACGCTGACTCACTATGTCGGCCTGTTCACCGACCTCACCGCGCGCAAGGAAGTGGAGCAGCGGGTGCAGTTTCTGTCCAACTACGACCGCCTCACCGGCTTTGCCAACCGCAGCCAATTCCGCGAACGGCTGCAACGGCAGCTGACGCTGTCACGCCTCAACCGCCAGCCGCTGGCGCTACTGCACATCGACCTCGACCGCTTCCGCCCGATCAACGATTCGCTCGGTTATGAAGTCGGCGACCAGCTGCTCAAACTTACCGCCGACCGCCTGCGCGACTGCGGCTTCAACGAGGAGCAGCTGGCCCGCATCGCCAGCGACGAATTCACGCTGATGCTGTCTGACACCGGCGCCGGGGTGGCGCTGGACAACCTGTGCCAACTGATCCTCGGCACCCTGCGCCGGCCCTATCAAGTTGGCCCGCACGAGTTGCTGCTGGGCGCCAGTGTCGGCGTCAGCCTGTTCCCCGATACCGCCCACGATGCCCAAGCACTGGTGAACCAGGCCGACTTGGCCATGCACCAGGCCAAACGCGCCGGTGGCAATGCGTGGCGCGTATATGTGCCGGAAATGCGCGCGGCCTCATTGGAGCAATTGGAGCTGGAAACCAGCCTGCGCAAAGCCATCTTCCGTGATGAGCTGGTGGTGCATTACCAGCCGAAAATGGACATCGCCACCAGCCGCATTATCTCCGCCGAAGCGCTGGTGCGCTGGCAACATCCGCAGCTGGGACTGCTCAGCCCGCAGCAGTTCATTCCGCTGGCGGAGGAAACCGGCCTCATCTGCGCCATTGGTGAACGGGTGCTGGAGCATGCCTGCCGCCAAGCCTTCAGCTGGCACCAGGACGGCCACGGCCCAATTCGGGTGTCGGTGAACCTGTCTGCGCATCAAGTGCGCAAAGGCAATGTGCTGGAGATGGTGGAACGCGTGCTGGCCGACACCGGCCTGCCGCCGACGCTGCTGGAGCTGGAGCTGACCGAAAGCCTGCTGATGGAAGACTTGGACAGCCACACCACCCTGATGAGCGCGCTGCGCAGCCAGGGTATCTCGCTGTCATTGGACGATTTCGGCACCGGTTATTCGTCGCTCAGCTACTTGAAGCGGTTCCCGATCGACACGCTCAAGATCGACCGCACCTTCATTACCGAGCTGGAACACAGCGCCACCGATGCCGCCATCACCCGCGCCATCATCGACATGGCCCACAGCCTCGACCTGAAAGTGGTGGCAGAGGGGGTGGAAACCGCCACCCACCTGCGCATCCTCACCGATATGGGCTGCGACGCCATCCAGGGCTTCCTGCTCAGTCGGCCAGTACCGGCAGAGCAGTTCGAAACCCTACTGGCAGCGCAGGCGCCGAGCGTTCACGAGTCTTGTTCGGACTGATAACAACAGGCCCCGCACTGCGGGGCCTGTTGTTTACTGCGTCACGGCGCTAGACCAAATCCAACAACAGCGACGCAATCGAGAAGTAGATCAGCACCCCACTGACGTCGGCGATGGTGGTAATCAGCGGCGTACTGGCGGTGGCCGGGTCGAAACGCAGTTTGCTGAGCAGGAACGGCAGCCCCATGCCGATCAGACTGCCGACCATCACCACGATAATCATGGTCAGCGCCACCACCATCGCCACATCGACGCCGGCGCGGAAGATACCCACTACCATCACCGCTGCGGCCATGGTTAAGCCCAGCGCCATGGCCACGAAAATTTCCCGCCCCAGCAGCCGCGCCCAGTCCTTGCCGGTCACATCGCCGGTGGCCATGCCGCGCACCATCAGGGTGGCAGACTGGGAGCCGGCGTTGCCGGCACTGGCCACCAGCAGCGGCATAAAGAACAGCAGCGCCACGTGGGCGGCAATCATGTCCTCGAACAGCGCGATGCCGGCACCGGTGAAAATGTTGGCGAACACCAGCACCACCAACCAATGCACCCGCGAACGGTACAGCGACCACGGCGACACCTCGGCGAACGAGCCGTCCAACTTGCCGACGGTGGCGCCCTTGTGCATGTCCTCGGTGGCCTCGGCTTCAGCCACGTCCATAGCGTCATCGTAGGTGACGATGCCGACCAGGGTGTCGTCGTGGTTGAGGATCGGCAGCGCCAGCAAGTCATAGCGTGAGATGCGCTTGGCCACCTCTTCCTGGGTGTCGTCGGTGCGCGCGAAGATCACGTCGCGCTTCATCAGCTCGTCGACGCGGGTATCCGGCTGCGCCAGGATCAGTTCGCGCAGCGACACGGTGCCGAGCAGCAGGTGGGCGCTGTCGACCACGAACGCCAAGTAGATGGTTTCCTTGTCCGGCGCGGTCAGCCGCAGCGTGCGCAGCGCCTCACGCACCGTCATGCCGGTGTGGATGCTGGCGTAGTCGGTGGTCATCACCGACCCGGCCGAACCTTCCTCGTAGCTGGCCAGCCGGCGCATGTCCTCGCGTTCCTTGCGCGCCAGCCGCATGTAGAGGTTGCGGCGCATGTCTTCGTCGAGCGCTTTGAACAAGTCAGCGCGTTCGTCCGCCGGCATCAGCGTCATGGTTTCCGCCAGCACTTCGATCGGCAGGTGTTCGGCCAGCTGCTGTTGGCGGTGCAAGGTGAGGTAACCGAAGGTGTCGGCGCGGCGCTGCAAGGGCAGCGCCATCAGCAATTCGATGCGGTGACGGTTGTCGTCAGCATGCTCAATGAAGTCCGCCAGGTCCGCCGGAATCTGATCCGCCAGCCGCGCCACCAACGTGTCGCGATCCTGCTCATGCAGCGCGGTTTCGACAATACCTCGGAGGTCATCATGGGTCATGGCACGGCTCCTGCGCACACTCTGGTGCGGAGCAGGGCCATGGGCGCGGCAGCGCCGCAGGGCAGACCACTACTCCAGCAGCAGATGGACGACGTGGATAAGATGGTTCAATCGACTGGACGGGTCCATGGATAAGGGCGTCAGCTTCGGCGGCTGCACCTTAAAGTAAACCCGCGTACCGAGGCAACCGCCGCCCGGTGACAGCCGCCGATTTTTCATTTCGTTTTATGTCGTTCCATCAGCGCCGCCGACGGCGCGGTGATGTGCTGCACCACCGGGTCGTCCAGGTTCCAACCGCCGCCGAGCGCCGCCGCCAGCGTCAGACTGGCCAGCAGTTGGTCGCGCTCCAACGCCAGTGCGCTGCGGCGGGCGTCGAGGGTGGTGGTCTGCGCCGACGCCACTTCAATGAAACTCACCAAGCCGGAGGCATAGCGGCGGTTCACCACCCGTTCGTTGTCTTCCGCCAGCGTCACCAACGCCGCTTGGTCATCAGCCTTACGGCGCAGCAGCGCCACTTCCGCGAGCGCGGTTTCCACGTCGCGCAGGCCTTCCAATACCGCCTGCCGATAACCGGCCACTTGGGCGTCATAGTCAGCCAAGGCGGTTTCTTTCTGTGCCCGCCGCAGGCCGCCATCGAACAGTGTCTGCGCCAGCGACGGCCCCAGCGACCACACCCGTGCCGGGGCGTTGAACAGGTCTTCGATGCGCTCACCGACCAGCGCGCCACTGGCGTTCAAGGTCAGGTTCGGCAGCCAGGCCGCTTGCGCCACGCCGATGCGGGCATTGGCGGCCGCCACCTGGCGCTCCGCAGCAACCACATCTGGACGGCGAGCAATCAGCACTGCCGGCAGGCTCGGCGGCAGCGACGGCAGCGACGGCAGCGATGGCAGCTGCTCGGCCGCGGCGAGACTGAAAGCGCTCGGCACCTCCCCCAGCAACACCGCTAGCGCAGCTTCTTGGGCGGCACGCCGCCGCGCCAAGTCGTGGACTTGGGTTTGCAGCGACTGGCGCTGGGTTTGGGCCTGGATTACATCAGAACGGGCGGCGACACCGGCTTGGTATTGGCGCTCGGTAAGGCTCACCGACTTGGCGTAGGCCGCCAGCGACGCCTCCAGCAGCGCTTGTTCCTGATCGAGACTGCGCAGCTGCACATAGGCGTCCGCCACCGCTAACTGCACCGCCAACCGGGCACCGGCCAGCTCGGCAGCGCTGGCATCGCGCTGGGCGGTGCCGGCTTCCACCTGGCGCCGCACCTGGCCCCACAGGTCCGGCATCCAGCGCACCGCCAGACTGGCGCGAGAGTCCCAGGCGGCGCCCTCGCCGGCGGTGCCGGCGCGGGTGGTGGCAACGGTGCCGTCCACGGTCGGGCGCCCGGCGGCACCGGCTTGGCGCAGCGCCGCTTCGGCGCCGCGATAACGCGCTTCCGCCTGCGCCAGCGTCTGGTTGGCGCCGGTGGCTTGATCCACTAGCGCGGTGAGGGTGGCGTCCTCGAACGCTTCCCACCAGCGCCCCTGCGCCAGCCACGGCTGCTCCGGTACCGGCTGCCAGCCGTCGTTGTGGCGCCACGCCTCGGCGCTGGCGGCTTCCGGGGTGTGGTAATCCGGGCCGACCATGCAACCGGCCAGGCCGAACAGCACCACAGCGGGGACAAGGTTACGCAGTTTCATGGTCAGACTCCGCGGCAGCACGGCGGCGCAGGCTCCACTGCCGCAACCGCTCCAAGTAGAAATACACCACCGGCGTGGTGAACAAGGTCAAGAACTGGCTGACCGCCAAGCCGCCCATGATGGCGATGCCCAGCGGCCGGCGCATTTCGGCGCCGTCACCAAAGCCCATGACCAGCGGCAGGGCGCCAAGCAGGCCAGCGAGGTTGGTCATCAGGATCGGCCGCAGCCGCAGCCGCGCCGCTTCGCGAATGGCGGCCAACGGCGTCAGCCCCTGTTCACGCTGGGCGGCTAGCGCGAAGTCGATCATCAAGATCGCGTTTTTCATCACGATGCCAATCAGCAAGAACAGCCCCAGCAGCGCAATCAGGCTGAACGGGGTACCGGTCAATTGCAGCGCTGCCAAGGCACCGACTCCGGCCGGCGGCAAGGTGGATAGAATCGTGAGCGGGTGCAAGGTGCTCTCGTAAAGGATGCCGAGCACAAAAAACACCGCCAGCAGCACCGACAGCAGCAACATCGGCTGGCTCATATTGGCGCTGAAATCCGGGCGGCCGCTGCCGTCGGCAATGAACACCGAGGACGGCATCATCAGTTCAGCGGTGACGCGCTGGATGGCGGCTTCCGCCTGTTCCGCCGTCACCCCCGGCGCCAGCGCATAACCGATGCCTTCGGCGGCAAACTGGCCATCGTGACGGACACGGTCATTGGCCTGGCCGTAATCCCAGCGCGCAAAGCTGGCCAGCGGCACGCGGCGGCCATCGCTGGCCAGCACTTCCAGTTTTTCCAATACCGACGGCTGCTCGGTGTAAGCCGGCAGCACTTCCATCACCACCCGGTACTGGTTCAGCTCGTCATAGAGCGTGGCCACCTGGCGCTGGGAAAACGAGTTGCTCAGCACTGAGGCGATGGTGGCCATATCGACACCCAGCCGCGCCGCTTCCTCGCGGTCGATGTCGAGCACCATCTGGCGCGTGCCTTCATTGTTGCGGCCGCTGACATCGGTCAGCTCCGGCATCGCTTCCATGGCATCGGTGAGGCGCATTGCCCACTGGCGCAGGTCCTTCAATGAGTCGGAACGCAACACCACTTCGAAATCGCTGCGGCTGAACGGACCGCTGAGATAAATATCCTGGTCCACCATCATGAACATGCGCCCGCCGGGCACTTGTGGTGCCGCCTCGCGCAGCCGCTCCACTACCTGCTGGGCGCTGACACCACGCTCGCTGAGTGGCTTCAGGTTGATGGTGAGCTGGGCGTTGGTGAGGCCGCCGCTGCCGCCGCTGGTGCCGGTCACATCGGCCACCGCCGGATCAGCCAGAATCAGTTGCCGGAACGCCTCGATCTTCGGCTGCATCACTTGGAACGAGAAACCGTCGTCGCCGCGCACGAAACCGCGGATCTGGCCGGTGTCTTGCTGCGGCAAGGTGCTCTTCGGCACCGCGATGAACAGGTAGACACTGCCGGCCATTACTCCGGCCAGCGCGATCAGCATCAACCGCCGGTGGCGCAGTGCCCAATCCAGCGCCACCGTGTACACCGCCAGCAGGCTGTCGAACCGGTGGCCATGGCCACGCTCCGCCGGCGGCGTCGGTCGCAGCCACAGCGCCGCCAGCGCCGGTGTCAGTGACAGCGACACCGCCAACGAGATCACCATCGCCGCCGCCAGCGTGATGGAGAATTCGCGGAACAGCTTTTCCACCACCCCGCCCATGAACAGGATCGACACGAACACCACCACCAGCGCCAAGTTCATCGCCAGTAATGTGAAGCCCACTTCGCGGGTGCCCACCAGCGCCGCCTGCAGTGGCGGCGTGCCACGGTCGAGATGGCGTTGGATGTTCTCCAGCACCACGATGGCGTCGTCCACCACCAGCCCGGCGGCGATGATCAGCGCCAACAGCGACAGGTTGTTGAGCGAGAAGCCCTGAAAATACATCACCACTGCCGCACCGATCAGCGACACCGGGATCGCCAGCGACGGAATCAGCGCGGTGCGCAAGCGGCCGAGAAACGCCCACACCACCAGCACCACCAGCACAATCGCCACCAGCAGCGTGTACTGCGCATCCAGCAAGCCGGCGCGGATGCCCGGCGAGCGGTCCATGATCACTGCCAGCTCGGCATCCGGCGGCAGCAACGCGCGCAGGCGCGGCAGTTCTTCATGCAGCCGGTCGATGGTGGCCACCATGTTGGCGTCCGGCTGGCGGTTGACGGTGAGGATCACCGCCGGCTGACGGTTGTGAAAACCGCTGCTGTAGCGGTCTTCCACCGAGGCGGTCACCAGTGCCACATCACCGAGCCGTACCAACACGCCGTCGCGCTCGCGCACCACCAGTTCGCGGTACTCATCCGCCTCGCGCAGTGGATCGGAGGTGCGCACTTCCCAGCGGTGGCTGCGGCTTTCCACCATGCCCAGCGGCCGTAGCGCGTTGGCCTGGCTGATGGCACGGCGCACTTCATCGAGTGACAAACCGGCGTGGATCAACGCCGCCGGGTCCAGCTGCACCCGCACCGCCGGCAGCGACGCCCCGGAAATATTCACTTCGCCGACGCCGCCCACCTGCGCCAGTTTCTGGCCGATGATCGACGCTGCCAGGTCATACAGCTCACCGGGCGACAGGTTCGGCGAGCTGAGCGCCAAACCCATGATCGGCGCCTGCGAGGGGTTCACCTTGAAATACTGCGGATGGCCGGGCATGCCAGACGGCAATTGGTCGCGGGCGACGTTGATGGCAGCCTGCACCGCCCGCGCCGCTTCGTTGATGTCCCGGTCGAGATCGAATTGCAGCACGATCTGGGTGCTGCCCTGGTTGCTGCTGGAGCTGATGCTCTGCACCCCAGCAATGCTGCCGAGCGCGCGCTCTAACGGCGTGGCAACGGTGGACGCCATGCTTTCCGGGCTGGCGCCCGGCAGGTTGGCGTAGACCACGATCACCGGAAAATCCACCTGCGGCAGCGGCGATACCGGCAGCAGCCGCCAGCACAGCAGCCCAGACAGCACCAACGCCAGTGCCAGCAGCACCGACGCAATCGGCCGGCGAATCAGCGCGGCCACCAGATTCATGGTTGCAGCTCGGCGCTGGGGGCCGGCTTCGGCACCAGCCGATCAAACAGCAGGTACACCACCGGCGTGGTGAACAGCGTCAACACCTGGCTCACCAGCAGCCCGCCCACCATCACCAATCCCAGTGGTTGGCGCAGTTCAGCGCCGGAACCGCTGGCCAGCATCAACGGCACCGCACCAAACAGCGCCGCCAGCGTGGTCATCAAGATCGGCCGGAAACGCATCAGCGCAGCGCGGTGGATGGCGTCACGCGGCGACATCCCTTGGTGGCGCTGCGCATCCAGCGCGAAGTCCACCATCATGATGCCGTTCTTCTTCACCAGTCCGATCAGCAGCACCACCCCGATCACTGCAATCATGTCGAACGGCCGCCCGGTCACCAGCAGCGCCAACAGCGCACCCACCGCCGCCGACGGCAGCGTGGAGAGAATGGTGATCGGGTGAATGGTGCTCTCGTAAAGCACGCCGAGCACGATGTACATGGTCACCACCGCCGCCAGAATCAGCCACAGGGTGTTGGACAGCGAGGCGCGGAACGACTCCGCCGCGCCTTGGTAGCGGCTTTCCACTTCCAGCGGCATGTCCAGCTGTTGCTGCACCGCGTCGATGGCACGCACCGCCTGCCCCAGCGACACCTTCGGCGCCAAGTTGAACGACACCGTCACCGATGGGAACTGGCCCTGATGGTTGACCACCAACGCCGCCGGCCGCTGGGTGACGGTGGCCACCGACGCCAGTGGGATCGGTGTGCCGTCGCGGCTGCGCAGGTAGATCTGTTGCAGTGCATCCAGCCCAGTGGCCTGCTCCGGCGCCACTTCCAGCACCACCCGGTATTGGGTGGCTTGGGTAAACAGCGTGGCAATCTGGCGCTGGCCAAAGGCGTTCTGCAGGGTGTTGGCCACGGTGCTGACATCCACGCCGAGGCGTGCGGCGGCATCGCGGTCGATGTCGACGTAGGCCTGCAGCCCTTTTTGTTGCAGATCGGTGGCGACATCGGCCAGCTCCGGCTGCTGCTGCAGCGCATCCACCAGCACCGGCACCCACTCCGCCAGCAGCGCGCTGGACGGCGCGGTGAGCGTGAACAGGTACTGGGTGCGGCTGACGCGGTCCTCAATGCTGAGCTCTTGCACCGGCTGGAACCAAGCGCGGATACCGCTGACTGCTGCTGCGCGCTCACGCAGCCGAGTCATCACCGCCTGTACCCCTTCGCTGCGTTCAGCATGGGGCGGCAGGTTGATCAGCATGCGGCCGCTGTTGAGGGTGGTGTTGGTGCCATCGACGCCGATAAACGACGACAGGCTGCTGACCGCGTCGTCTTCCAGCAGCACCGCCGCCAGCGCTTGCTGGCGCTCCGCCATGGCCACGAACGAGGTGGTTTGCGGGCCTTCGGTGACCACCTGGATCACACCGCTGTCCTGCACCGGGAAGAAGTCCTTCTGCACCATCAGGTACAGCAACGCGGTCAACGCCAGCGTGACCAACATTGCCAGCAGCGCCCAGCGTTGATGGTCGAGCACCCAATCCAACGCCTCGCCGTAGCGGCGGATCATGCGCTCGCTCCAGCTGTTGGGATCCGCCTGCGGCGGCAACCGTTTCAGCAGGCGCGCGCTCATCATCGGCGTCAGCGTCAGCGACACCACCAGCGACAGCCCAATCGCCACCGCCAGCGTCACCGCGAATTCATGGAACAGCCGGCCCACCACATCGCCCATGAACAGCAGCGGAATCAGCACTGCCACCAGCGATACCGTCAGCGACACCAGGGTGAAACCGATCTCTTTGGCGCCCACCAGCGCCGCCTGCATCGGCGACGCGCCTTGCTCACGGTGACGGGCAATGTTTTCCAGCATCACGATGGCGTCATCGACCACAAAGCCGGTGGCAATGGTGAGCGCCATCAGCGACAGGTTGTTGATCGAATAACCGGCCAAGTACATGAACGCAAAGGTGCCGACCAACGATAGCGGCACGGCCACGCTGGGGATTACGGTGGCCGAGGCGGTGCGCAGGAATACGAAAGTCACCAGCACCACCAAGCCGATGGCGAACAGCAATTCGCGCTGCACATCGCGCACCGCCGAACGGATGCTTTCGGTGCGGTCGGTGAGCACCCGCACATCCACCGAGGCCGGCAAGGTGGCGGTGAGCTGCGGCAGCAGGGCTTTTACCTGGTCAGCAACGTCAATCACGTTGGCGCCGGGCTGGCGCTGGATATTGACCAGCACCGCCGGCTGGGTGTCGGCCCAGGCGGCGAGGAAACGGTCTTCGGCGTCTTCGCGGATCTCGGCCACATCGCCGAGCCGCAGCGGCGCGTTGCCGGCCCAGCTGAGGATCAGCTTGCGGTAGTCGGCCACCGATTGGATCTGGTCGTTGGCGTCCAACATGGTGGAGCGGAACGGGCCATCGAAGCTGCCTTTCGGCTGGTTGACGTTGGTGGCGACGATGGCGCTGCGCACGTCATCCAACGTCAGGCTTTGCGCTGCCAGCGCCGCGGCGTTGACCTGCACCCGCAGCGCCGGCCGCTGGCCGCCGGCAAGGCTGACCATGCCGACACCGGGCAGCTGCGCCAACTTCTGCGCCATGCGGGTATCAACCAAATCGTGCACATGGGGCAGCGGCAGGCTTTCCGAGGTCACCGCCAGCGTCAGGATCGGCGCATCGGCGGGGTTCACCTTGCGGTAGATCGGCGGTGACGGCAGGTCCGACGGCAGCAGGCTGTCCGCGGTATTGAGCGCTGCCTGCACCTCCTGCTCGGCCACACCGAGGTTTACATCCAGCCCGAATTGCAGCGTGATCACCGAAGCACCGCCGGAGCTGGTGGACGACATCTGCTTGAGTCCGGGTATCTTGCCGAGGTTGCGTTCCAGCGGCGCGGTGATGGTGCGCGCGGTCACATCCGGGCCAGCACCGGGGTGGAAGGTGAACACCTGGATGATCGGGTAATCCACCTGTGGCAGCGCCGCCACCGGCAACAGTCGCCACGCCAGCAGACCGGCCACCAGCAACGCCAGCATCAGCAGCGAGGTGGCCACTGGCCGCAGGATGAACGGGCGCGAGAAACTGCTCATTGACGGGCCCGGCGGCCGCTGCGGGCAGGTGCGTCCTCACTGGTTTCAGTCGGCACCGCATCCACGTTGACCGCTTCCGGCGCGCCATCGGTGACCACCACCGGGGCACCGTCGCGCAGTCGGTCGATGCCTTCCAGCACCACCTGTTCGCCTTCTTCCAGACCACTCAACACCGCCACCCGCTCGCCGTCCACCGGACCGAGGCCGATGAAGCGCAATGCCACTTTGCCGTCGTGCTCGACATACACATAGGTGCCGCGCGAGCCGTACTGCACCGCATCGGAGGGAATGGTGAGGGTGTCATCCAGGGTGCGCAGGAACAGCCGCACGTTAACGAATTGGTTGGGGAACAGCGCGTCATCGTCGTTGCTGAATTCGGCTTTCAGTTTCAGCGTGCCGGTGGCGGTGTCGATCTGGTTATCGAACGTGGTCAGGGTGCCACGCGCCAGCACCGTTTGGTCGTTGCGCGCCACCGCCTCTACCACCAGCGGCTGAGCACCCAGTGCGTCACGCAGCGCCTGCAATTGGGTTTCCGGCACGGTGAACAGCACGTTGATGGGGCGGGTCTGGGTCAGCGTCACCAGCGCGGTGCTGTCATTGGCGCCGACCAGGTTGCCCGGGTCCAACGCGCGCAGACCAACGCGTCCAGCCACTGGCGCGGTGATGCGCGTCCACGACAGCTGCAGACGGGCATCATCAATCTGGGCCTGGTTGGTCTGAGCGGCAGCGCGCAGCTGCGCCACCAGCGCGCGCTGCTCGGTGAGCGTCTGGCGAGCAATGGCATCGTCCTTGAACAGCTCTTCATAGAGCGCCAAGTCTTGTTCGGCATTCTGCAGTTGGGCTTGGTTCTGCCGCGCTTGGCCTTCGGCTTGCGCCAGCTGTACTTGGTAGGGACGCGGGTCGATTTCAGCGAGCAGGTCGCCGGCGGCCACTTCGGCGCCTTCCTCGAACGCCAGCCGCACCAGCTCGCCCGCCACGCGGCTGCGCACTTGCACGGTATTGAGCGGGGTGACGGTGCCAATCGCTTTTACCTGCACCGACAGTGGGCCACGTTCCACCGGCACCACGCGCACCACCGCCGGCTGTCCGAACAGACCGCGGGACGGCGCCGTGGCCGCCTTCGGCGTGCGCATCAGCACCCAGAGGATGGCGCCGACCAACAGCACAAACACCAAGCCCCACACCAAGGCGGCGCGAGACAGACGGGCAGAAGCAGGTTGCGACATCCAGGATTTCCCCACGGCAACGGCGCGGGCCGTGCCCCGGGCCGAACAATGATAAACAGTGCCGCATTGTAGGAAGTGGCTTCCTTACGCGGCAACTGCGCGGTGGGGGAATCCTCAATTACTGCACAGTTGTTATTGCACCCGGGTGCCGAGCCAGGTGGCGCGCTCCTGCAGCAGGCCGCCGACCGCGTTATGCAGCCACTGCAGCGGCGCGCTCGGCGCGGCGGCATCGCTGTGCAACCACACACGCAAATGCGGCAATGACTCGCCGCGCCAACGCACGGCCACCAGCTCCGGTGCCAATTGCGGCGTGAAGGTGGGCAGCAGTGCCACCGCGCGGCCACCCTGCAGCTGGGCGCGGGCGTGTTCGCTGGCCGGCACTTGCACCCAACCTTGGGCGTAGCGCGACAGCCACTGGTGCCAACCCGCCAGCGTCGGGCACTGAGCCATGCTTTCCGGCTGTACGCCGACCAACTGGCCGACCGCAGCGCTGTCCAGTTCCGCCAGCCATGGGCTATGGCGCAGCTGACGCCGCGCCACATGGGGCGAGAATTCCACCTGCCCCATGTGGCGGGCGTCGTCCGCCGGCGCGCTGTCGCTGAGCAGTACCGCCAAATCTGACTGCGCGGCGGCGGCACCAAGCGGCACCGCCTGTAGCACCAGCTGCAACTGCGGTTGCTGGCGCATCAGTTGCAACAATCCGCGTTGCAGGAAGCCGGACAACAGCGGCTCCGATACTGCCATCACTAGCGGTCGCGAAGGCGTCAACGGATGCCCCTGCAAGCGCTGGTACAGCTGCTGGCCGGCCCAGGTCAGGCACACCTGCCGTTCTTGGCGGAACAACAGCCGCGCGCCCTGCTGGCGTTGCAGCCGATCCATCATGCGGCGCAGCGCCACCGGCGTCAGCGCCAGGTCTTGTGCCGCATCGGCGAAGTTGCCGCGCTCGGCGACCCGCACAAAAGCGCTTTCCAATTGCACCGGCGGCAGCGGGCTGGCCGCGCTGGAAGCCGGTGCGATAAACCGTGCCATGATTGCCTCCTTGCCCTCATCAGATCTGCCCCCGGGATAGTCAGGACGCGCCGGCCTTCCCGTGCCGGCGCCGTGGCTTAAGCGCTGGCGCGCTGGCTATCGTCTGCCGCCAATTGCTCGCGTAGGAAAAACACCAGTTCTTGGATCAGCCGGTCCCACAGCGTTAGCTGGGCCTTCACGGCATCCACATGGACACCGCCCGCCACCATCAGGTCTTGCTCCAGCACCAGCGCATCGCCCTGATGGCTGAGGCGGGCGAAACGCATGCGGCTGTTCCAGCGGTTCACCAGCTCGGCCGGCAGTTCGCCGTCCACTTGCAGGGTGAGGCCAAAGGTGACATCCAGCCACTGGCCATCGGTCTCGGCCGCATTACCGAACCGAGCCAGGAACGCCAGGCCTTGGCTGGCACTGCGCAGCAGCCGGCCCTCCTCATCCACGGTGACGCGGTAGCCTTGCTCACGCAGCAAAGTGGCCAGTTGTTCAGCGCTGAAGTGACGGATCAGTTCGAGATGCTCGCTCATTGGGACGCTCCTGAAGACGTGGTCGGCGCCGCCGGTGCGGTGGCCTGTTCGGCCTCCGGCAACGGTTGGGCCGGGTGGTAACGGTGGCCGTAAAGACTGTCGGCGTATTCCTGCACCAGATTGTCGAGCTTGACGCGCTGGTGGGTGGCAAACGGCTGGCGCGCTCGCAACAGGTCGCGGGTACGCAGCTGTTCAAAGGCGGTGATGACCTCGTGACCGGTCTGATACAGTGCCTCGTTCTGCACCGTGCACTGCTCCACTTGAGCACGGCGGAAACGCAGTTCGTTTTCGGCCACACTGCGCTGCTGTTCCTTTTCGCGCGCGGTATGCAGCAGCTCGTCGTAGGCGGCGCGGTATTCCTCCAGCCGCTCGTTACGAGCGCTGATCTGCGCTGAGGCTTGGTCACGCAGCCGGTCGTGCTGGGATTCGGCACGCGATAAGTCGCGGGCATGGCGTTCGACCTGCTGTTCGGCGCTCTTGAGTGCGTGCTGGGCCTGATCGCGCTCGGCGGTAAGTTGGCGCAGTTCTGCCTGGGCGCGCTGCAACTGATCGCTGACGCTGCGCAGCTCCGCCCGCAGGCGGTCCTCCAGCGACGCCGGGGCGGCTTGCCCCAGCGCCTGCACCGAGCCGAGCGTACTGACCAGCACCACCAGCGCCGGCAGCAAGTATCGGGGCGTGGACAGCATCATCAGAACCTCGCGTTCAGGTCGAGTTGGACGATGTCGAACGCCAGCGGAGCGCCATAGACTTCCTCAGTGCTCATCCAGCGTAGCTGGGTCCAGACATTGCGGTGCAGACCGTAGGCGCCGCTGAGGTAGAAGCCCTTGGCGTTGGTGCCGCCACGGTGGAAGCTGGCGTCGTTGTAGGCGTCCGGCAGGGCATCGGGCTCGATGCGCTTGTAGCCGGCCTGCAGCAGCCACTGGCCCTGCTCGCGGATATCGAGGGCGTTGCCCACCGACAGCTCCAGCATCCAGGCGGTGTCGCCGCTCTTGATGCGACCGGCGAGGTCGACGTTGTTACCGATCAAGCCGTCGGTGCTGCCTTGGGCGGTGGCGCCCATGCGGCGGTACATCTTGCTCTCGCTGTAGCCGAGGTTCTGGATGTAGTTGGCGTGCACGCGGTAGCGCAGGTCATTGACCAGATCACCGTCCCAGCGCAGGTGCAGGTCGAGCAACTGGAACTCGGCGGCCAAGCCCACGTACTGCGGCATCGGCGTGGCGGCCGGATCGGTGGGATCGAGCGCGATGTCACGCAGCATGAACACGGTGTTGCCCTTCTGCATGAACGCCGGGCGCGACCAGTCCGTGGAGCAGCCATAGCCGCCCTCGCGCGGCGAGCGCCAGGGGGAGCAGGCAGCACTGCGCTCACCGCTGATATTGTCGAACTCATAGAAACTGGCCGCCGCCAACAGGCTGTTGCGCTCGGAGAACTGGAAACGCGCACCGACCTGGGCACCAAACAGCCATTTGTCCTTCGAACGCTGCTTCACCTCACTGCGGCTGGGGCTGTCGTCGCTGGTGTACTCCAGCGGGAAGGCGCCCAGGGTGGCGAACAGGCCGCTGCCGTCGGTGTCGTCAAAGCCCACCGCCAGACCATCCAGATTTAGATCGTTGGAATAGAGCATGTCGGTGAACAGGAACGGGGTGGCGAACCGGCCCCCGGTGACGCTCCAGCGGTCACCGGAGCGCCAGCGGATGTAACCGCGATCCAGCCAGAAATCTTTTTTCTCCAGACCGCCGCCAAGGGTCTGGTTGGTGGACACCGGATCGTCGCTGCTGCCGGTGGCCAGCCGCAGCCCGGCCTCCCAGTGATCAGACAGCATTGCCGTCACACCCAGCCGGGCGCGCACGCGGATCAGGTTAGTGCGATCACGCGTGGTGTTGTAGAACGGCGGGTAGGCGCCGAGGCCGATCTGCGCCGGCGACATGTCCTGCGGCCCTTCTTGGTTGAAGCGGTGGTAATCGACCAAGTAAGGATCGTTGCCGTCACCCATGAAGCGCGACTCATCGCGCAAGCGCACGTCGGCGTCCACTTTGATGCGGCGGGTCCAATCGGCCACTTGGCCGGGCGCGGCCCAGCCATCGCGTTCGGCTTCGGCGATCACTTGCTCGCGCAGCGAGGCGGTGATTTCTTCGCGCACGTTCTCCGGAATGTAGGGCACCCGCACATCGCCGGGCTCTGCCGTCAGTGCCGGTGCCGCCTGCTGCTGCGCTTGGCGCAGCAGGGCATCGGCTTGCTCCGCTTCCAGCACGCCCTGCTCCACCAGCAGCCGGATCAGGTTCACGGTGGTGGCGTCCGGGGCTTGTGCTTGGGCCACGCCGGCGGTGAGCAGTGCCAGCATCACGAGTTTGCGTTTCATTGAGCTCTCCTTGGTCAGCGATCAGCCCGGGCGACGCCCGGACACCGCAATCGTCACCGGCAGTCGCAGCGACGCCGGCGGCCGTTCTCCGAACGCCGCTGCCCGTCGCAGCGCCGTCACCACTTTTTCGTCCACGCTGTCATCACCGCTGGAACGCAGGACTTCCACGCGGGTGATCTGGCCGCCTTCGTTCAGCCACAGGTTCAGGCGCAGTTGGAACACCAGCGCGCGGGTATCGGCGTCATCGCGCAGCACCCGCTGCAACTGATAGGCCAGGTATTGCCCGTAGGTGGCGTTGCCGGCGCGGCCGGCGCCGCTGCCGCCCATGCCGCCGCCCCCGCCGGCGCTGAGGCCGAAGGCATCGCTGCCGGATTGGGCATCGCCGTCGATCTGCATCGCTTCCGACAGGTCATCACTGGGACGCGGCACGTCGTCTTCGGGCAGCGGTTCATCCAGCGGCGTCGGCTCCGGGTCCGGATCTGGCACGTCCTGCTCCACCTCTTCCGGTTCCGGCGGCGGCTCCTGCTCCGGCGGCGGCTCTGGCGGTGGCGGCAGCGGGATGATGGTCTGCAGCGGCGGCGTCTCGCGGCGGATGCCGCTTTGTTGCTGCGCCCAGTACCACACCAAAGCGCCGATCAGCACCAAGGCGATCACACCCAGCAGCCACCACAGCATGGTCTTGCTCCGTCCGTTACCGGCGTTGTCAGCGCGCTTGTTCACCGCATGGCCTCCCGCCGATCATTTCGGCCGCCCGGTGACCAGGCCGACCTGGTTCAAGTCCAGCCGCCGCAGCAGGTCCAGCACTTCCACCACTTTCTGGTACTGCACCACCGCGTCACCGCGCACCACCACCGGGAAATCCGGGGTGATGGCTTTTTCGCGGCGCAGCCGGTCTTCCAGCTCCGGCAGAGTGACCGGGTAGGCATCGAGAAACACCTGACCCACATCGTTGATGGAAATCGCTTTGGTGTTGGATTCCGACAGCGAGGTGGAGGTGCTGGCCTTGGGCAGGTCGACGCGAATGCCTGCCACTTGCGCGGTGGCGGTGAGGATGAACATCACCAGCACCACCATGAGCACGTCCACCAGCGGCGTGATGTTGATGCCGTCGACCACATCATCGTCTTCGTCCGGCGCGTTGGAGCGGGCCATCTCACACCTCCTGCGCGGCGTCGCTGCGCTCAGCCAGCCGCGCCAGCAGTTCGTCGCCGAACACGCGCATGTCCGCGCTGACATCCTTGTTGCGCGACACCAGGCGGTTGTAGCCAAACAGCGCCGGGATAGCGACGAACAGGCCCATGGCGGTGGCCAGTAGCGCCGCAGCCATACCCGGCGCGATGGCGTTGATGTTCACGTCGCCGGCCATCGCGGTGCCGAGGAACACCACCATGATGCCGAGCACGGTGCCGAGCAGGCCGATGTAGGGACCGCCAGCGATGGCGTTGGACAGCACCCCGAGACGCGCACCGAGTTGCTGCAGCGCACCGGAGCGGGCGGCGTCCATGCTGGCACGCACCGACTCCAGTGCCGCCGGAGACAGCCGCGTCATGCCTTCACTGCGACGCACTTGCACCTGTTCCATGGCGGCGTCGTAGATGCGGTACAGCGAGGAGTGCGGGTAGCGGTCGGCGGTGGCCTGATGCAACTGCTCAAGGCGGGTGCCGGCGTGGTTGAACTGGTCACGGAAGGCGGCGTTTTCGGTTTCCATGCGGGTGAGGGCGCGGCTTTTGCGCACCATAATTACCCAGCTTTGCAGCATCATCAGCAGCAGGATGAACAGGATCACCCAGGCATCGAACGGCACCGCACTGAACAGGAAGCCGAGTGCGCCGAAGCCCATGCCGGACTGCTGCTCATCAACGCCGTAACTGACCAACCGCGAATCTGCGCCCTGCGCCGCAGCGTCCGCACGCAGCAGAGCCTCCGGGCGCACGATGCGTGACAGTCGTAGTTCATCCAGTGCCCCCACGAACGGCTGCGCCACCGGCGCCGGCGCATCGCCCTCCACCGCCACATTGGGCAGGGCGGCGAGGTGCGCGGCGGTGTTCAGCGGCGGCAATAACGCCGCCAGGCTGGCAGCGGCACGGCCATCAACATACAGCCGCACTTGGGTGCCGTCGGCGGTCACCGCCAGGTGTTGCCACTGGCCGGTGACCAGCGGCGCACCAAGGGTGGAGCGCTGGCCGTTGACCGCCACATAGGGCGCGCCGTCCGCCAGGCCGAGCAAAAATTGCTGGCCGCTGTCGGCGCGGGCATAGAGCACGCGGTCGCCATCCAGCTGGTCCGGGCGCACCCACAGGCTCAGCGTCATTAGCCCGCCGTTGGGCAGCGCCAGCGAGGCCGCCGCCGGCAGCGTCAGGCCACCGGTGCCATTGAACTGTGCGGCGCGGCCGATAACGCCGTCGGTGAGGTCGTTGAGGGTGCTGGTGCTGTGATTGCCGTAGCCGGTGCTGTCGCGCGGGGCGCTGCCGGCCGGATCATCGAAGTGGTAGACCAGCGTGTAGTTGGGATCAAAGGTCTGGCCACCGTCGCTGGTGCTGGGGGCGTTGTCGTTGCCGTAGTACAGCCACAGGTCTTGGCGGGTGCCGCCGTCCACCGCCGGCACATCGACCCACACATAGGCCACGCCCATCAGTGCATCAAACCGCTCCACTTGGTGGTTGAGCACAGTGCGGTCATCACCGGTGACAAACCGCAGGTCGGCACCGCTTTCCTGCACATCATTGAATTCGAAGTTGCCGGTGTGCAGCCGCACCAGCAGCGGCGTGCGCCCTGGCGCCTGGTCGATGGCGGCGCCTTCGGCAGTGGTGTCCACGGAAATCTGCTTGCGGTACTTCCAGTTGGCATCCCACCACGCCTGGGCGGTGAGCGGCGCCAGCAGCAGGCAAGTGATCAAGAGGGTTATCAGGCGTTGCATGGCGTCGTCCTTACTCCGGGTCCGGGGCAAACATCAGAAGGTGGCGCGCACGTTGAAGTGCACATGGGGGTCGTAACGTTCAGTGTTAGCGCCGTCGCGCAGCGGCCAGGCAAGATCCAGGCCCCACGACAGCCAGTCGTACATCTGTGCGCGCGTGCCGACCCCGGCGCTGGCTAGGCGGTGCACCCAGCGCTGTTCCGGCAACGGTTTCAGTAGTTCCAAGCGCGCGCTGTCGGCAAACAGATAGAAGCGCCAGTCATTCAGGTCTGGCCCGAGCCAGCCCGACAGCGTCGGCGTGCGCAGCTCGGCGGACAGCAAACCACCGGTGTCCCCGGTGGATTCCGCGGACAGGTAGCCGCGCACGCTGGTGGCGCCGCCGGCAGACATCTGCTCGTTGGAAATCAGCGGGCCGGTGGCCAGCTGCACCGAGCCCGTGCCGTGCAGCTGCCAGCCGGATTCAGTGAGGTTATGGGTATGCGAGGCACCGGCCTTGAGCAGCGTGAAGCTGGGGCGGGCGCGGTGGCGTTTGTCGTTGAACTCTTCGTCGCTGCTGCCGTAACCGAAGAACTCGGCAAAGCCCGTCACCACGGTCAGGTGCAAGTCAGACTGGCTCTTGTCGCCGAAACGGTAGCCGGTGTAACCGAGCGACAGCGGCGCGTATTTGATCGGGTAACGCTGGGCGTCGACGCCGGCCATGCCGAGCGCTTCACGGAAGCTCTTGAACTCCATGCCCGCCGACACCGAGTGCAGCCAGCGGTTCTGGAACGGCCAGCTGTACAGCAGGGTGGCGCCGTAGGCAGTGCCGCGACCGACCACGGTGGTGCCGCCGACGGTGGCCACGTCGCTGTCGGATTTGAACGCATTGGCACGCAGCGACCAGTTGCCGCCCAGCGGCGCCAGGTAGGAACCGGTCCAGACCTTGGCGTCATCCAGGTCTTCCGGGGCGGTGAAGAAGGTCAGCGAGGCATCGTGGCCTTTCTGCCACAGGTTGCGGTGGCCCACGGTGACCACGGCGCGATAGTGGGTGGTGTCAGCGCTGTAGTCGTTATTGAACGCCAAGCTGCCGTAGCTGGGCCGCTGGTCGTCCACCTGCAGAGTGACGTCCATGGTGCCCGGCAACTGTCCTTCGCGGACCACCGGCGCCACCGGCCGCAACCGCTGCGCCACCGCACCCAGTTCTTGCTGCACCGCTTGGAAGTTGGGCACGCTGCCCTCAGTCAACGCCGGCACCTGATCGCGGATGGCTTGCGGCGAGGTATGGGTGGCGTCTTCCACTCGCACCCGGCCGATGCGGGTTTCGTTGACCACCAGCAGCACCACGCCGCCGGTCACCGCTTGTTCGGGTAAATCGACGAACACGGACTGGTAGCCGGCCGCCTCATAACGCTGTTGCAGCGCTTCGCGGGCGGCGTCGATGTCAGCCAGCGTGCGCTGCTCGCCGAGGAAGGGGTACACGGTGTCCTGGATCTCGCGCACCGTCAGCACCGTGTTGCCGCGCACCAGGTACTCGCGCACCGTAACGGTGGCAGTATCGATGTGCGCCGCGTCGTCGCTGACGTCCGCTTGTTCCGCCGCTAACGCCGGCGCTGCCAGTGCCAGCATCAACGCACTGGCGAAAATTCCGTGTGCGCCGAATCGACGCGTCCTTGTTGCTGCCGTCATGCCTTGGTTTTCCCTTTGGTCCCCGGCCAGGGGGGCAACCGGGCGGCCACGCCGCAGCCAGCCACCCGAACAGTGCCCAGTTGACGGCGATGCCGACGCGGCACCGAAGGGTTGTCACAAAGAATTCACACGGCAGTCAGTGCCAGCGCTGCAGCCAGTGCAGCAACAGCGTCGGATCGACGCTGGTATCGAGGTAGTAATAGTGCGCGCCATGGCGCAGCAGCAGGCTGGAAGCTCCGGCACTGTTGGGCACCGGCTGCACCCACAGCGCCCGATCGCCGGCGGTTCGGTGCAGCAAAGGCGCGGCATCGGTCGCTGACAGGAAGTGAGCGGCGCGCTGATCATCGGTGGCGCCGCCGGACTGAAAGTAGGCCAACTCGTCATGGGTCAACTGGCGGTGGCCGAGGTAGCGGCCGTCGGCAAACCGCAGCAGCAACATGTCGCCGCTATGGCCGATCGCCACCGGCGTCACGCCGTCCAACGGCCACTGGCCGGCGGGCAGGTGCAGTTGCACCGGCGGCGCCGCACACCCGGCCACACTACACAGCATTATCAGCAACCGTTTCACGTCCGCGCTCCGCCGCTCCATTGCCGCGGCAGTATCGCCAAGCACACCTCGGCGATGGCCCGCGACAACCCCGGCGGTCGCCAGCACAGGATCGACGGCTCAGCTGAGCACCACCACCTGCCCCGGCAAGCGCGTCACCGACAATCCATAGGCGGTGCCGATCAATTGCGGAATCTCGTTGATTTGATCCAGCTCGAAGCGCGCCTGCACCCGCATGCGCCCCAGTTCGCGGCGCAGCAGCAGCACCCGGCCGGGCCAATAACGATTAAGTTCATCCACCACTTCCGCCAGCGGCCGGTCGTTGAACACCAATACCCCGTGTTGCCACGCCAACACGCTGTCGGCGTCGGCGCGGTAGACATCGCTCTGCCGCTCACCGCGCACCACCAGTTGCTGGCCGCCGGAGAGCGCGGTCTGCTGGCTGCCGGAATGCACCCGCACCTGGCCCTGCAGGCAGGTGATGCACAAGCGTTCGGACAACTGCTGCACATTGACCTGGGCATCGCGCACCTGCACCAACGCCGCGCCCGCCCGCACCATGGCCAAACCCTGTGCTGGCGCCGTCAGCAGCAGTTCGCCGCGCAGCAGTTCCAGCCACCAGCCACGGTCTTGAGGCCGCGCATTGAGCGCGCTGTCGGTATTGAGCGTCAGAGCCAAGTCACCCAGCGACAGCTCGCGCTGCTCGCCCACCGCCGTGACATAGTCGCCGCTAGGGCTGCGCCAGCCGGCAACACCGACGCCCAGTCCCGCCATGCCGGCCGCCACCGCGCCACCGGCAAGCAGGCCCTTGAGCAGCCGTCGGCGCTGCGGATTTTGCGGCGCGGCAGTCGCCAGCGCGCAGTGGGAAAGTTGTTGCCAGCGCCGGTACTCGCGCTGAAATGCCGCGCGATGGTCAGGGCTGGCCGCACACCATTGGCGGAATGCCTCCGCATCCGCTGCCGTAGCAGCGCCGGAGGTCAGCCGAACAATCCAATCCACCGCTTCCTCAGTGGATGCTGTGTGCGGCGCTGTATCAGGCCGGATCACCATGGGAATCGGTCACCGCATCAGAGTCGGACGCCGGTTGCGTCCGCGCATGAGGAACAGACCGACTGCCGGCCCCGGGACCGAACCGTTGGTACACATCCCGTTCCACTAGGTCGCCACAAAACAGCAGCGCCGCCTTGAGTTCTTTTTCGATGGTGCGGGTCGACACCCCAAATTCCTGCGCCAGCTCCCGGTGCCCCACCCCCGCCAGCCGTGATGCCAACAAGATGCGCCGCCGCCGGCTCGGCAGCCGGTGCAACGCGCGCCGCAGCAACCACACTTCCTGCTCGGCCTGGGCCGCTTCCGCCGGCCCCGGCCCGGATGCCATGTCATGCATCAGGGATTCCACTTCGTCGCTGTACAGCAAGCGTTGCTCGGCACGGTGCTGGTCCATGGCCAGATTGACAGCGATACGCAGCAGGTAGCCCATCGGGTTGGCCACGGCGGTCGCGTCCGCCATTTGGTCCACCTTCATCCAGGTTTCCTGCAGCACATCCTCGGCCATGTGCTCGTTGCCCAGCCGCGCCACCAGGCGCCGTTTCAGCTCGTGATAACGCTCCAGATACAGCGTTTTCATTTGTTCCTTGCTCATCGGCTAGCGCTCTCCTGAACACTGCGCCGCCGGCCCACCGGGCTGCGGCGTGAGCAGCAGGGTGACCGGCTGCTCCCGTCCTTGTCGTGCTGCCGGCGCGAGCTGCCATTGCCCGAGCCGACGCTGCAACTGGCGATCGCGGTCCGGCACCCCAGTGCTGGCCAACAACTTCACCTGCCGGACGCGGCCGTCCGGATGCCACCACAACTGCAAGGCGGCGCGGTAATCCCCCGGCGCCAGCAGCGGCGTGGCGCAGAGCCAGCGGCGCAGGCCATCGGCCAGCGCGCGGTCATCCACCACCGGCGCCGCACTGGGCGCCAGCCGCCGCAACGTAAAGGCACGCTGACGCGAGTCGCTGAACGCCGCCTCCAGACCGCTGCCGGCCAGCAAATGAGCCAGCGCGTCTTGATCTTCAAACGCCCCGCGCAGCGCCGGTGCCTGCTGGCCGTCCACCCAAGGGCGCGGGTACAGCACCGCCATACCGGTGGCCGCGCTGAAGGCTTCCAATGCCTCATGCAGCGGCGCCGCAGGCAGATCAAACTGCCGCCGCTCCGCAGCCATCGCCATTGCCGCCGCCAGCACCAGCCAGCCGGTGCAGGCGATCCGTTGCCACCGCATGCGGCACTCCCGCTGAGCGCGCCCAGGCCACCTGTGCGCCGGATCACAATACTGGTGAGACCCGGTTACAGAGGCGTTACAAACACACCCCGGCGGCGGCCAACAGGGATTTTGCAAAGCTGTCACCGGCGCGGCGCGCCAGTTGGCCATACTGGTGTCCCGCTGTGTTTCGGAGTCCCGCCATGCGCCCCTTCACTGCCCTGCTGCTCATCGGCCTGCCGCTGATCAGTCACGCCGAAACAGCTACGGAGCTGCCGGTATGCGTCAGCATTGAGGTGGATGGCGTGCGCATTCCTGACTATCAGTGCCTGAGTGCAGCGATGGCGGCACCGGCAGCCTCTGGTCAACCCGGCGTTGCCCCTTGGAACCTGGATGGCACCGACCCTCAACGTGCGCCGCAGCAATGGGGCCTGTTCAATCAGTCCGCACTGCGGACCATGCTGGGCAATCAATTCGGCAAGGGCGTGGTACCGGAACGGCCGCCGCGCTAGTGAATTGGGGAAAGCAAAACGGGCCCGTGAGGGCCCGTTTTGGTGGGGCGGGGTGGATCAGCGGCCGGCTTTAGTAGAGCAACCAGCACCGTTGATTTCTGCCGGAGCTCCACTGTTGATGTAGGTCGCCATCACAGCGCTGTTCCAGTTGGCAGCCAGCGGGATCAGGGCGTGGGCACTGATATCCGCATCGTGGGTGCCGGTGTAGTGATCTTGGAAGAACGCACGGATAGAGGACGCTTCGCTAGGATCCGCGTAGCACTCATTCGCCAGCAGGAAGGTGAAGCCTGCGATGGAATAGCCCGCAGTCGGGTTGGCAAAGGTCTTACCCCAATTGATGGCTTGGAGACGATCAGTACCCTCCGGCGGCTCTACAGATTCCACGGTCATGATCACGTTCACTTCGGTCGGAAGGTAGAACTGCCCGTCATTCGGGTTTTGCAGTGCAGCAACCTGACTGGCATCGTTGACGTCGATGTAGGCCGGATCCGGGCTCACATAGCCAATGGCGCCAGGCGTGGCCTGAACAGAACCGGCGACGCCGCCGCTGCCGGTCGCTTGCACGAATACCGGGTTGGAAGGATCGATAGTGCTTTGGAAGTCATTGGTCACGTCCGGGAACTTGACTGAATCCACAGCCTTCAGGTGGCGCACGAAAATCTCGGTGGTGCCGCTGCCGCCGGTGCGGTACACCACTTTGAGGGCCAGGTCGGGGTAGGAGCTGTCCAGCTGGTTCCAGTTGGTGATCTCGCCTTTGAAGATGGAAACCAGCTGAGCGGAGGTCAGGTTCAAAGAAGACAGGCCCGGCACGTTGAACGGCACCGTCACCGAGGTGGCCGCCAGCGGTACTTGGATCAGCTTGCCCACGGTCGGCTCCAGATCAGTAGCAAAGTCCAGAGCTTCCGCTTCAGATACGACGGAGTCACTGCCCGCATACTTCACCGCGGTGCCCGCTGCATACGGCGGCAGACCGTTTTGCTGGCGCACGGCGTTGAAGTGGGTGGCATCGTTGCCGAAGAAGGCTTTCTTGCCGGTACCGCTGCCGGTGCCGGCGTAATCCCAACCGTAGCTCGGGTTGTATACCACCAGATCTTCAAACAGCGGTTGGGACAGCGTAGCACCGCCACCGATTACTGCAGCAGAAGCGACCGATGCACCGGCCAGAGCAGCAGCGGCCACACCGGCCACCAGAGCGTTCTTGATCAGATCCATGATGTTGCCCTCGTTGAGTGATTGGTTGAATGCGTGGTCATCGCCCACATCGGCAGCCTTGGTATCGGCCGGTGTCTGGCGCTGAACACCACCTTAGACGCCACTCATTGAAGAAGAATTAAAAAAACTCGGGTTCTTTTAATTTTCATAAAAAGTGGGAAATAACGCGCTCTTTAAATTAAAAATCCCCTGCTCCATCAAGAGCAGGGGATTTTTTAAACACGCCTATGAAGTTGACCTCCGGTTAACGCATCGCCGACACCTCTTCCGCCGTCAACAACGCCAAGGCCTGAGCCTGGAGGGTGGGGCCACCCAACACTTCTACCGCAGGGGGGGGCGCCGCCTGAGACAGCGGCGCTCCTCCAGGGGCCAAGTCCTCGTCCCCGTAGCCGAGCACATCTACACTGATCAAAGACTGTTGTTGGCTGCGCTCTCGCTGACGATTCACCGCCTCTGCTGCTTGGGCAGCCGCGCTTGATGCTGCGCTGGCTGCAGACAGCGCACCCACATCCACTGCCGCCAACACCGGCAATCCTTTGGCCTCCCCCTGTACCTCAATGTTGTCCGCGTTAAGTACCTGCAGCGCGGCGATATTGACGTTGCCGGACACGCGGATACCCGCTTCACCGGCATCAATGGTGCCGAGCGGAGCAATCAAATCCACGTCCCCCGGTTCGGTGCCCGGCACCGGACTCAAGGTGGCAATACCCGCTCCGCTGCTGGGCGCATTAGGAGCCAGCAACACATTGCCCCACTGGTCATACAGGCGACGGGGCGGCGTGAACAACTGCGTACCCTGAGCACCTCGGCCGGCGTTGATGTCGCCCAATTCGCTCCAGGCTTGGATGCTGCCGCCCAGCAACGTCATGATCCGGCTTTGTCCCAGCAGGATGGAGTCTCGGGAAAACAGGCGGATATCGCCCTGCCCCAGAGTAATTACCCCCGCGGTGCCCGGCGGATCGACGCCTTCCACGCCATAGGTTTGGGCACCAAACGGCGTATGGACATGGATATCCCCGCCATTGATCGTCCGGATGCCGGAGCCACCGAACATAATGACATCCGCAGAAAGAGCGCCGTCAGGTTCAGGGCGGTCGACATAAGCCATCTCAATAACACGGCGCCCACGCAAATAGCTGCCAACACGGCGACTGTCCGGATCATTGAACTCGCGCCCACTGAGCAGCAATTCGTTGAGCACGATTTGCCGAGCAAAGTCCTCACGCAGCCTCGCAGCAACCAGACCCAACTGTGCCAGCGCTTCGTCATCTGTCCCTTGGAACGCCGCATTTTCGCGCAGGAACTCCGCCCATTCCTTGCGGTAGCTCTTCACCACATAGCCAGGCTGGTCCGCCAGTGGCAGCTCAGGGTCGGCCAGCCATTGATCGTCCAAGTACTTGTCCAGCAGGGCATCGGCTGCAAGGGGAGCTTGATTCAAGCCTGCTACCATCTGGATGTCTGCACCCAAGCGCAAATCATTGGGCACCACCACCCCCAGGGATGTGAATTGACCCTGGTCCTTCAACAGGATGCTGCCACCCGCCAAGACGTTCAGCCGCCCGGGACCCGCCACGCGGAATGACGAAGAAAGGATGCGCCCTCCGGCTTCGATGGTACTGACGTCGTCGTTGCGGCTGTGACTGGCGAGACCATAAGCACCTCCCTCGTTATTAGTGACCGCATCGGGCTGACCCACTCCGATAATGTCTTTGCCGGCATACAGATGGACCGGCCCCCCGGCCGCGTACAGTGTGCGCCCCCCTGGGTCGCGGCGCACACTGCCAACATGGAAGTCCGTTAGGTATCCATCGAGGGCATAAGCCCAGAGCGGCATGGCACGGTCAGAGTCTGAGGCTGTGCTATAAGAACCGTAGGCATGGAGGTCATTTTTCCAGTTACCCGGCCCTAGTGACACGTTACCCGCATAGGCTGGACGGAAAATGGTTGCCAAAGCGTCTATGCTGGTATCGATCGGCAGCCAGCTGGATCCCCCACCCCAAATACTGTCCCGCGCCAGCAGCCGGATGGACGCTTGCTCTGAAGGCATAAAGTATTGCGACTTTCCTTGCTGGCGCTGCCCTGAAGAAAAAGCGCCGCCGATAAAAATGCTCTCGCCGCCGGCGAACAAATCGACCCGCGAAGGCAAATAGTAGTTTCCCACGCCCGCTGCGGTGCCAATTTCTCCTTCCTTGGGGGCACTGTTAACGCTATCACCGCCATTAAGTAAATGTGCGTTGAACCGCAGCCCCGCATTACCACCGGCTGACAATACGGTGACACCGGTACCCGGACTCCAACTGGTGAACCAAGACGGAGTGGAAGCAAGGTGGGTGCCACCAATCCTGGTGATGTCCGCAATGGTGTTAATCCAAGCATCTCTCTGAACAGCGAGGGAGGCCTGTGCGTCCCCTAATACCAAGTCCAACGCGCCAGATGCTGACACACGCTGAGGCCGCTGCCCTAAGCCAACCGCCCAGCCCGAAGGGGAAAGCAGAGTTGCGTCAGCGAGGCGCCCGTAACCGCTACTGCCCGCCTGCAGTTGTAGTGCGCCGCGCAATACCCCCAAACTACCCGCCCATGAAGACGTAGTGGGATTCACCCCGTAAAAACTCACAACATCCAGCGGATTGATATCCCCGGCGCGCATCCGTAGATCCCCTCCGCCTGCGGCGAGCATTTCACCCGCCACGTCACGGGCAGAAGAAGCCACCCAGAACTGGATACCCTGTGACACAAAACTGTTGGCATTTCGCCTCGGCGCCACCACACCGATACTGCCTGCGACCTCCACCGCCAGATTGCCGCCACCAAGCGTCCCTACACCCGTGAAGCCGACAAACCGGGGCGCCCGGTTGGCTGTTTGCCGATCCAGCGGGTCGGTGTGGAAGCTAGCCCCGACGTCCTCGTCTTGTCGGATGTAAGTCCCGTAGTTTATCCACCAAGCGCCAGGTATCGGCTGTTCCAAACCACCCTCACCGATCCCCTGTTGCCAGAGCCAAGCACCCGGCTTGACATAGTTAACGCTTCGAGGCGCGCTCACTTCATATCTCGGCGAGGCCATGAAACCTGTGAGGTTACCGCCTGCTCTGACCGTCAACTGCCCACCGTATTCCGGATACCACGCCTGCCATGGTGTTTGACTACCGCCAACCAAATGCTGGTAATCCCCACCCGCCACACCAGCGAGCTCGCTCTCTGCGCGCGGCTGGTTATACACAGCAGCCACCGGTAGTGGCGTTCCGGCGGTATAGACTCCATAAAGGGAGTCCATGCTGACATCCCCCCCCGCCACGAGATCCAACCGACCTGTGCCAGTCCGCACTACGCTCGGGATCAAACCAACGACCAGACGACGCTTGGCGAAAAGGTCTTGTGCGCACCAGCCGGGGTTCGCTTCACACTCAACCAGTTGCTCCGGCGCCACGTCCTCTCCAGGGGCCATCCCCATCCCATTACCCGCCTGCCAAAGGTACCGAGGTGTCTCGGCCAGACGTCGGGCCACTTGGTAATGGTGGTCTGAGAGCGTCAAGCGACCATGGCGGCGAGCCACTAATGGATCAACACTATCCAGATCACCGCCGGCTACCAAAGACAAATCCCAGGACTCAAAACCATTGGGCAACATGGCGGCCAGCGCCCAGTTGCGTCCCTGAGAGCCGTCCACCGGACTGCGCAAGTCGAACTCTTCGACGCCATCCGGCAATTTCACGTCAATCCCCGCCGGAATGAGAGAGCCGCGCTTAAGAGCCAGATCATGACTGGTCTCTAGCCGCCAAACTCTGTACTCAGCCAAATTGGTAGGGGCCGCTTGCGCGTTAGCACTGCCAAATGGCAGAGCGATACCTTTTGGCCAAGTCATCGCCGCCACCTGCACGGCGACGGGCAATACCGATCCTGCCCCCAGCCGACTGCCTGCCGGCAGCACTAAGGTGTCAGTCAGTAGCGTCCCGGCACTGTAGCGGGTGCCGTCGGGCAGTAGGATATCCGCAGCCAAAACCGTATTAGCAGGCCAGGTGGCTACCGCATCCAGTATTACTTCAGTTCCCAACGCGCCGCCCGCAGCCATCCAGAAGGCGGCCAACGGCACATCGTAGTTCAGTGTTTGCCCCGGTCGAAACGCGGTGCCTTGAGCAAGCACAATATCTGCAACCTGCAGGATCACGTCCGTCGAGTAGCGATCGACTCCAGCCCTGAGGAACCATCCGTTCTCGTCCGGAGACACCGGCGGTGCCATGAAACCATCGGTAATACTGCCCAGCACCTCCAGGTCGCCGCCGGCACGCAGCGTCAAGGCGCCGGCTTCGCCGGAGCCGTAGTCGCCAGTCATCGGGGTGTTGGGGTTCAAGCTGGCGTAGCGGTAGCGGGACAGGTCCAGATCGCCCTGAACTACCAGTTTGCCGTCGTCGGTGTCTGAGCGGATTTCCACCGCCGGGCGCAGGTGGAAGGCCTGTTCGCGGCCATCGCGCAAGCCGGCAAAGCGAGCGCGCAGGTCGTCGTTGCGCAGCGCGGCGTTGATGAACAAGGTGCTGTCTTGGTGCTTCTGGTCCAGGTACGCCTGGTTGATGATCTGCTCGCGGTCACCGTCGGCGTTGTCCCAGTCCACCGGTGCGTCGTCGTAGCTGCGCAACGCCAGCAGATCAATGCGGCGGGCGCCATCAACCTGGACTTGGCCACGGATATCCACCGCCACATCGCCGTCCGCATCCGCGCCGCGACGGGGGGCGATCAGTGTCAGAGTGCCGCGCTCGGCACCATCATGGGCGCCTTTGCCGGTGCGCGGTGCGTCCACGCCGTGGCGCAGATCAACACGGGCACCCTGCTCCATCACCAGCTCGCCATCGCCGCTGCTGAGCAACACCTGCGCACGGTTGACCGCATCGATGATCTGGCCATAAGAGTCCACCCGCAGGCGCGTGCCGTGGGCATCCAACACACCACGGCCGGTGACAGTGAGCCCATTGCGGGCGAACAGTTCGATGGTGCCGGTGAGCAGGCCTGATGCGTCGATCTTGCCATCCACCGTCAGCCTGCCGTTATCCAAGGCAATGCGCACTTCACGCGCTTTGACCTCATCGCTGACTACCAAGTCGCCTTGTTTTAGCTGGAAGCGACGGGCGCCGAACACCTGATCGTCATTGAGGCGCCAGTTCAACTCGGCAAAGTCTGCCAGCGTTTGGGCACGTACCGTCACTTCAGCACCGGCATAAGGCAGCCGGGTTCCTGCGGCGTCGTACTCGCCGCTGACCGCGCCACGGATGCGGCCGCGCAAATCCACATGGCCGTCTTGTTCGCCGAGCGCGGTGACCTTCAAGGTGCCACCTTGGCTGTTGGTGGCGCTGAGGTCGATGCTGCTGCCGGCGGCAGTGGTAATGCGGCCTTGTTCGCTTTCCAGCTCCACATCACCGCCCCAGGTGTATTGACGCTGATCGCGGTATTGCAGGGTGCGGCCGGCCACATCGATCACGGCATTATCGGTGAGCACCACATCGCCTTGGCCTTTAAGAGCCAACTTACCGGTGGGCAGCAGCACCTCGGTGTCGAGCGTGACGCGCTCGCCGGCAAACGACAGCGAGGCACCCAGGTCGCGGGTGAGATCGCGCTTGTCTTCAACCGCCTCAACACCTGTCGGCAGACCGGTGAGCAATACATCGCCGCCAGCCATCACCGACAGATCGGCCCCGGCGTTACCGGTAATGCGCGGGGTTTCAATGCGCAGGTTGCCGCCTTGATAGCGGTACCCCTCGCCTTCGACGTAGTCACCGCGAGATTGGTAGACCTTGAGTGTGCCGGTGTGGCCGGTGGTGAAGCGCTGGCGCGCTTGCAGTACCACCTCGGCAAAGCCGAGCAGGGTGCGGTCGCGGCTGTCGCGACTCACCTGAGAGGCATCCGGTCCGGGTCCCATTTCAATCACATCGGCGTTCACCACAAAGCGCCCTGAACCGTTGCCCGCACCACCCTCGACGACTTGCTCTGGCCGCTCCGCGGCAGCGACTCCACCATCCCAGGCCAAGTGTCGTGTGTTAAGAGTGAAGGTGTCGTCCGCTCCGCCAGCGCCAAGAATGGCTGGCGTTGACAGCATGAAGACATCCAGCAGGGATTTTCCTTGGCTGTCATAGGTGCTCAAGGTCACGTCGCCAAACAAGTTCATGCCTTGTGACGCGCCGAGTGTGAAGCTCTCCAGTGCCGGCGCTCCGCTGGACGTATCGCCTTGCAACAATCGCTCTAGGGTCTGTTGGTCGAAACTGAAGCCGTCTGGCAGCACACCGTTCGCTTGGGCTTCGGCCAACGCCTCTGCAGATCCCATGTTCACGTGGCCTAACGACAGGCCCAAGTGGCGAGTGCCGTAGCGCACACTGTCTGCCAGGCTCACATCTGATGCTGCCACAAAGCGCAGACTACCCTGGCTGTAGAGGCGCGCCTGCTCGCCAATCTGCAGGCGGGCGCTGCTGCCGCTTTTCACATCCACGCGCTGGACGCCATTGCTGACCACCAATGCCGCCCCATCTACCTCAAAGCGCACACCGGAAGCGGCATCCAGCACCGGGCGCTTACCGGAAAGGGTATCGACCACTACCCCCTGTTCTAGATTGACTCCAGCACCAGTACCGCCCGCAATTAACCACAGCTCGTTGCCGGTTAAGTGCACGTTCTCACGCACGTGAAGGGCGCCGGTTTGGGCAGTCACGTTAACCAAGTTGCCACTGGCTACCGTGCCGCCACCACTCAGCACGCCGCCTATCACCAAGCGCTCCATGTCCTCCGCCAGCGTCATCAACGAGTCCGCTGATAACGAGGCGCCTACAAAATCTTCGCTGCGCCCTGCCCCGGACTGCACAATTTCCATTTCACCGGTGCGAGCCGCGACAATCTCAAGGGTTGAGCCAATGCCGCCTTCCGCAGCGCCGGCCCGCAACGTACCTGCGTAGTCCAGAGACTCGCCTTGATCGCTACCGGTGTTGAAGTTGAGACGCAACGTACCGCCGTCGGCAGGCAGCCGACCGCGCAGCACGCCATCAGATAACGCGGTAGCCAATTGATACTCGCTGTAGGAGGTCTCGTTATAGCCAGCGTAGCGACGCAGGTTAGCGGCGGAGGTAATCAAGGCTTGGCGGGGCGCCACATCGCCAATATTGGTGCCGGCCACCTGCGTTAGGACGGGCGCGGAGAAAGAACCATTGGTCAGTGACTGGACGCGATCGCCGGGCAAAGCATCGCCATTAAACTCAATGCGGAACGCTCCCGGCAGCAAGGCGTAGGTGGAAGGCATCAAGGTGTAAACACCGGCAGGCAGCCCAGGCACACCGCTTTCAATGACCACCTGACGCCCGACGTCCGGCAGTCCAGCACCCTGCTCTGGATCAATAGGGGCATAAGCGGACTGGTAGCCTGGCACCAAAGCATAAACCGGGTTAGTCGCCAAACCCGGGAGCCTGAATCCATCCGTACCGATTTGAATTAACGGTGCGAGGCGAGCATCGGTGGAACCACCTCGACCTGGCAGGAACCCGGCGCCGGCCAACTCCCCGCCGCCGCTGACATCAATTATCGCGTCTTGCTCCACTTGCTGGTGATTACCGATGATGTCTACCCGGTTTTGGCTACCGCCAAACAGAGCGTCCGGATTTTTCTCAACGCCTCCATACCACCACACCTCACCGTCCACGGTGCCGCCATAGGGCATCACCAGCCCAGCGCTGCTGGTTGATGTCAGACTGCCACGCTCCAGCACCACAGAAGAGGTATGGGCACCTCCCATACTGACGTGACCTAGCGGTGCATAAAGGGCACCACCTTGGCGGATGTACTCCGCTGACAGATTCAATGAACCAAAAACTGAATAGGGCTTCTGTTCACGGAGCAAGCCTGCCACAGACTTTATTTCTAAAGAGCTGCCAGGAACCGAGACCGCCCCCTCACGCCCCGCAACAACTGTAACCTGCACATGCGTGGCTGGATAAACGCGCTGACTTTCTAGGAAAATGTCCCCGGCAGTATAGAACCCAGCCGTTCTCAAAGACGATTGACCATTACCTGCATTAAAGCCCAAGAAACGGATATCCCCGGAGCTGCGGATGCTGACGGCGTCAAACCCTTTCAGCTCCGCCTTCTCACGTTCGACAATGATCTGATTCCCAGCAGTAGGAGCATTGCCCAGAGCGACGTGACCTGCCAAATCTACGTGATCTGCTTTGATCACCAAGTCACCGGCCGCCTTCGACAGACCAGGCGTATTGCTCCCAGTATTAAGCTGATAGCTAGGAGCAATAGCGCCGTTAGCGATCTCGGTGGGGAAAGAAATTCCCCCAAGCATTACATAAGGCGCCCGCACCGCCCATCGATGACCTGCACCGGCATCAACTCCAGAAGCCCAGCCATACCCTCCAGCAAAAAGTCGAATAGCACGGCCCAGCGACATTTCCAATGAACCCAGCGCTTGGATCCCACCCTCACTGTGAATCGTCAACTCATCGAATTCACCCGCCGCTACTTTTTCCATCGACAGTGACGCCGAGCCGGACTCCGCTTCTGGTCGCTCAGCTTCGGTATTGGTGAGAATAATCTGACGAATGCGGAACAGCCCTTCATCCATCTGCCATACGGCACCTTGATTAATTGGGTAGGTGGCAATGCCCATTGCCACAGACAAGCGTCCGCCACTGGCGCCCTCTCCGCCGGAAGCCGCCAGCAGCTCTCCCTCCAAATCCAGTTGTCGGCGGCTGGCAAGGCTGATGCTGCCACCATCGGTGGCACGGCGCGTGCG
Organism: Alcanivorax sp. REN37; assembly: GCF_041102775.1. Taxonomy (NCBI): domain Bacteria; kingdom Pseudomonadati; phylum Pseudomonadota; class Gammaproteobacteria; order Oceanospirillales; family Alcanivoracaceae; genus Isoalcanivorax; species Isoalcanivorax beigongshangi. The sequence continues at coordinate 163,197 of NZ_JBGCUO010000001.1, read as the reverse complement.
ACCCAACGCTTCGATATCGAACTCTGCCTCGCTGCCGGAGGCTTTTAACGAAGCACCTGACTCCAGTACTACCGCCCCCTGTCCATTAGTGGCCGGCAGCAACATATTCAGCCTGCCCGTTGCGTCATCGACATCACCTCCAAGCCGGATGCGCCCACCGGCGCCCACCCAACCCAATCGACGATCAGAACGCTCTTCAAGCCAGGCTCTACCTGACACATCCAGCACCGCTCCATCACGGACCACGATGCCATGGCCGGCTAATTCGGTAATATTGGCCGCCGCAACATCGACGCTGCCACTATGAGCCTGAATGCGACCACGGATATCTACTGTGTCGCCCGTAAGTGCTATCTGCTGGCCATCATCCACCCGTAGCTCTGCGCCCTGATCAACACGTAGTTGTGCGGTCGGGTTGAAGCTGCCCGTAGCGCCCGTGGTCAGAGAAAGTCCAGCACCTGCACGCTGCTCAAGGGCGGATGCGTCACCGTTCACCGTGAACTGGTCGGGCAACCAGACATCTGCCGTGCTTGATCCCGGCGCCGCCCGCAAGACGGGCATAACCACTTCCAGCAATGTGCCCGCGGCCACCGTCAAGCCATCTCGGCCACCCACTTGGTAGTGGGAGAAACCTTTAGAGAATTGATCCGTACCCAAGCGCTGCTGCGCTTGGACAGCGAAATCCACGGAGGCTATTTCACCAGCCTTCAGCAAAGTGCCGGCCGCAGCCGTCGCGACTCCGCCCAAGGCAGCCACCATAGACGCCGACAACATCGACCCCGCAGGAACCACTTGGCTATAGGGAGCCAGCACCGGAATACCACTGGGAAAAACGTTGGCGGGGATGCGAGCGCCCACCCCGAGCAAAGCGACCAAACCACTCCGGTTAGTGATGGTGCTGCCTGCAGGAATCACGTCCCCCGGCCGTACACTGCCACTGGTGCCACCCAGTGCAAAGATAGCGTTGGTACCCATCCCCGGGGTACCTCTCGGAGGCACGGTCCAGCTCTCAGCCAACACTAATGGTTTGGCCGGTGAGACGTCGTAATTAACGCGCACTGGGACCACCTGCCCACCGTCCACATGGGTCCGCTGCAGTGTCACCTCGAACGGCAGCCGCTGCCCTTCCTTCACTTCTACGGTGATGTCCCGCTGCAAACGGAAGCCGGTACCGATTTCCTCCCCGGCTTCAATGATCCCCTCCGCGCCGGCGCTATCATCATCAGAAATCACCACCCCACGACTTGAAATCAACGTCAACGTGCCGCCACCGTCCACGCCGTAGCCTTCGATCTCGCCGTTCAGTTCCAGATCACCGCCCAGCTCGATATGCCCGAAGGTGACATTGCCGCCGCGGCCACCCAGCCGCTTGCCGTTCTCGCCAAAGCCACCGCCGGAGGACACCGTGATCAAACTGCCATCCGCCAGCTTTGTGTCACCGCTGCTGCGCAGCAACACATCGCCACCATCGCGGTATGCGAGCTGCTTGGTATCGCCGCCGGTGCTCAGCACCACCCAGCGACCCGAGGCATCCAGCACCACGTTTTCGGCCACTTCGATGCCCACCGGATTCTCACCGCGGGCGCGCAGTAGATGGTCGCCCATGGTGACGGTGTCGTTGAGGACCGTCGGTTGGCGGCTGATATTGCCCGCTTCAATGCGCCCACTGCGCGCCACCAAGTCGGCGTTGATGCGTACATGGGGAGACAGCAGCTGGATGCTGCCGCCGTCGGCCACTGACACTTTCTGTTCCACGCTGACGCTGTCGAGACCGGCCACGCGCAGGCGGCTCAAACCTTGGGCGTCGAGCCAATCGCCGTTGAGGTGGATGCCGCTGTCGCGGGCATCGCCCCCCAAGGTCACTTGGTCGGTCACGGCGCTGAAGCGATCCACCAACCGACCGCTGCTCTTGTCGTAGAACTGCTCGAGCTTGCCAATGATCAACTCGGCACCGCGGGCAATGGCGTTCTGCGACTGATAGAAACTTTCCAGGCCGGCTTGGCCGCGACGGATCTGGCGATCACCTTGGTACACCTCGCCGATCAGGTCGCCGGCCAGGGAGGCGGTTTCGGTACCGACCATCATCTGGCCCGCGTCGCGGCCGATGGTGTAGCCGTTCTCCAGCACCCGCTGTGACGCCACCATCGGATTCCAGTAATAGTCGGTATGACCCCAGCGCTCGCTGCGGCGCTCGAAGCCTTGGTACAGGCCGGTGTAGAGCACGTCGCCGGGGGCGGTGGCAACGTCGTAGAGCTTGCCGTCGGCACCTTTCACATAGGACTTGTAGACGTAGCCGGTCTGCACCTGCAGGGTGCCGCCGGACAGGTTGATGCGAGAACCTTGCTCGGTGACCAGATCCTTGCCGCTGACCCGCAGGCTGCCGCCCTGCGACAACCACTCACCGATACCACGCCCCAGGTTGGCCACATGACCACCTACTTCCAACAGGCCGCCGGCGGTGTACCAACGGTCGCCGTCGTAGCCGTTGGTGCCCGACGGCACGAAAATCAGATCGCGCAGATCAATCCACACGCGCTTGCTGTTGAGATTTTTTTCGTCGCGGTTGACCGGTGATTCGCGCTGCTCAAAGCCCTGTACGTTGATGCGGATGCTGTTCGATTCCATCGACACCACCACACCGGTAGCGCCGGACACGTCCAGCACTGCGCCATCGCGGATCTGGGTGCGGGGCGCGTCCACTGTGATGTGGCCGCCGGTCGCCAGCGTGGTGCTGCCACCTTCGAAATTCACTTCACCACCGCTGACAACTTCCACCCGCGACAGGGCCCCGTGGGTACGGGCACCGCTATAAAGGTCGAAGTCGCCAGTGTTATTCACTTGATTGGGACCCTGACCAACAAGGTTGGTGAGCCCGGCGTCTTTCTGTGCATCCAAACCGGTAACATCGCTGTCCTCCACCAGAATGGCGGTGACACTGTCTTTGCCGAAGGTGATGCTGCCCTCGTTGTCGCGGGCGCTGTTGAGCAGGTGCACGGTGCCGCGATTGTCCACCGAGGTCGAACTGACGATGACGCCGTCCTGGCGCAGCTGATGCCCTGCCAAGGTGATGTCGCCGGTGGAGGCTTGCAGGATGCCGCTGTTGGTCACCAAGCCGCTGTCGCTGCCGGCAGCGCGGCGCACGCCCACTTCGTTGCCACGGGTGCTGGAGCCCGGGTTGCTGTCGGTGCTGTAACCGCGGCGGATGACGAATTCATCCCCGGCGGCCAGCGTGACCTGACCATTGGCGGTCACGATCCGGCCGGCGTTGTGCACTTCACGCCCAAGCAGCATCACGTAGCCGCCCGCTTCCGTGGCTTTTTCGGCTTTGTGGGTAGTGATCTCAGCGCCGGCCTCAACCACCACTTTGCCGCCGGCGGCGGTGAAGCTGGGGGTGTATTGGTTGTTGCTTTCGCTCGCGTAGATGCCGCGCTCGCTGAACTGCTCGTCACTGATCTGCGTCGCCGCCGCGACCAAATTGCGCACGTTGACTTGTGAGGTGCCGGTGAAGATCACACCGTTGCGGTTGACGATCATCACAGTGCCGTCGCCCTTCACCTGACCAAGGATCTGCGACGGTCGCGACTGGGCATCATTGACGCGGTTGAGCACCGCCCAGTCCCGTTCCTGCTCAAAGTTCACCGTGGTGTCGCGGCCGACGTTGAAGGTTTCCCAGTTCAGGATCGCCTTGTCGTCGGTCTGGGTAATGGTGACCTCGGTTCTGCCATCCTTGATGGTTTGCACCGGCGCCTTGGCATTGCGCCAAGCTTCTTCAAATGGCAGCGAACGGTCAATTTGCAGGCCGCCTTCGCCCAAGCCATCGGGGATGTCGATGGCGGAGTCATAGGCGGCACGGCGCGACGCTGCATGACGGGCCTGCGCAGCAGCAATATTGGACAGCGTGTTGCCGAGGTTGCGCATGCTTTCACGCAATTGAGCATCCGGCGTCGGCATCGGCGGCCGCGGCACGCCAGTACCCGGCGGCAGCCCACCAGGATAGCCCGCACCAGCACTGCCGCCCTGACTGGGCGGCGCGGTACCACCATGCATCCAGCCCGGCATCGCCGCCAAGGCGCCTTGACTAAGCATGGCCAGTGCCACGGCCTGCGCCAACGGACGCAGCAGGAAACGGTGGGTGCGGGACACCCGCAGGGTTCGCGGAAACAGGGTACGAGCCGCCATTAGCTGTTCAACTCCGGTTGCGGGCCGCCAAGGCAGCCGCGGATTCAGGTCCTTGAGGGAAGGGACGGTCCATACCTGAAGGCACCGAAGCGAGCGCCAGGGAGTTTCACGGAAGATTCATTTGCCATGGCGCGAACGCGCCGAACCGGACGAACTAGTTGCCTGGCACGCCGCCGTGCAGCTGGCGCAACCGATGGGCCAGCAGCGGGGTTTGCTGCACGTCCGCCCAGCCCTGCTGCAGAGCAGCTGCCAACTGTCCGGCGGGCCAGGGGCGCTGATTCATGGGCAGCGACACAAACCAGCGGTACATCAAGTTGTAGCCGAGAACATCGTGCAAGCGCTGCCCGTCGGTGTCATGACCGTCGTAGCGCGCCAACACCAATAAGCGCGCCCGCAGCGACGCCGGCAGCTCGCCGTCGGGCAGGTGCTCGGCCAGTTGCTCAAGCAAGCCGTCCTGATCCAACTGATGGCTGAGGGCATAGAGCGGATGGTCCAGCGGCAGATAGTCTTCAAGGCACTGCTGGCGCTGCTGGCACCACAGCTCCTGCGACACGATCCACACCCAAGGCGCGCCATACCGGTGTACCGCCACCGGCGCCCGGCGGGCGTTCTCGACGATGCGCGACAAATGCTTGTCGAGCTCCTGCATGCCGACGCGAGTAGTGCGTTCCATGTATCCCGCCTTTCCAGAAGCCGCTGGTCAGAGAAGACGGTTGAAGCGAGCTAGCACCGAAGCTGTTCTACATGTTTCTTGGCTTGCCCCAGTTATTCTCAAAGACGAGTCGTCCTATCTGTTTGCTAACAAAAGGGATTTTATTTGCCAAGATGAAATATTCCATTAACACAACTATGCTTTCCAGAACGATAGGGCTGGGGACACGAACAGTCCTTGCAAGCACAAGTAGGCGACAGGGATACATCAATATTGGAAAAGCAGTGGTCTTTACAAGAGCTTGGTGCCGCCGTGGACGCCTATATCGACATGCTGCAGCACCAACAAAGCGGGCAACCATTCGTTAAGAAGGATTACTACAGAGCACTGTCGAAAGAATATGGTCGAACAGTCAAATCCTATGAATACCGGATGCAAAACATTTCTTATATTTATGCACTGCAAGGACGAAGCTGGATTACCGGTCTGCGGTCAGCACGGAATGTCGGTACCAATGTCATTCAGACACTGGAAACGCTAATTGCAGAGCGAGAAGGACAGCATATAGCGGCAAGCGCTTCCTTTAACGCCAACGTGGTACAGCTTGTTGCCTGCGCATAACAGCAAGCGGTACCGAAAGGCAATATTTCGCCAGCCATCGTCCAGTCTTCAGTTACTCAGTTTGTTAGAGACCCAAGCGTAGTGGCTTGGGTCCTCCACCAAGCGAAAGGACAATGTGAAAGCTGTCTAGCACCCGCCCCATTTCTCCGCGAAGACGGCTCTGCCTACCTAGAAGTACATCATGTCCAGCGCCTTATAGATGGGGGTGCAGACACCGTAGAAAATGCGATTGCCGTCTGCCCAAATTGCCATCGACAACTCCACTATGGTGCGGACAAGAAAGCGCTCGCCGAAGCGATTCGCCAACGAATCGAACGACTAGGAAAGTAAGCTAGGAGACTTATTAACAACAGCGCTAACAAAAAAGCCCGGAAAATCCGGGCTTCTTAAACGGGATCGTCACTCCACTGTGACCGACTTTGCCAGGTTTCTCGGCTGGTCCACATCGGTGCCCCGTAGCACCGCCACATGGTAGCTAAGCAGTTGCAGCGGGACCGAATAAACGATCGGGATCAGGCTTTCCGGAACTGTCGGCATCGCTAGTACGCGCATGCCGGCTTCGTCTTGCAGCTCAGCTTGTTGGTCGGCAAACACATACAATTCACCGCCGCGGGCGCGCACTTCCTGCAGGTTCGACTTCAGCTTTTCAAGCAGGTCATCGCGTGGTGCCACAGCCACCACCGGCATGTCCTTATCTACCAGCGCCAACGGCCCGTGCTTGAGCTCGCCGGCAGGATAGGCTTCGGCATGAATGTAGGAAATTTCCTTGAGCTTCAGCGCTCCTTCCATAGCCACCGGGTATTGGGTGCCGCGGCCGAGGAACAGGGTGTGCTGCTTCTCGACGAAGTCTTCCGCCAAAGTTTGAATCGCCGCATCCATCTGCAGTGCTTTTTCCACCAAATTTGGTAGCTGCCGCAGTTCTTCCAGATGCTGCGACAGAGCCGCTTCGCCGAGGCCTCGCGCATGCGCGAGCGCCAACACCAACAGCCGCAGCGCCGCCAATTGAGTGGTGAACGCCTTGGTGGATGCCACGCCAATTTCCGGCCCGGCCCGCGTCAGTAGCGCCAGTTCCGACTCACGCACCAACGACGAGCTGGGCACGTTGCACACCGCAAGGTGGGCCAAGTAGTGAGCGTGGGTGGCGGCACGCAGCGCCGCCAAGGTATCGGCGGTTTCGCCGCTCTGGCTGATGGTGACGAACAGCGTTTTTTCCGGCACCACGTGGGCGCGATAACGGAATTCGCTGGCAACCTCCACCTGACAGGGCACCCCCGCCAACGCTTCGATCCAATAGCGCGCCACCGCGCCGGCGTGGTAGCTGGTGCCGCACGCGATAATCTGCACGCACTGCACATCGCGCAGCATCGCCGTGCGCTCACCGAACATCTGCGCCAGATCCTCGGCGCCGCCCAGGCGGCCTTCCAACGTCCGCTGCAGCGCCAGCGGTTGCTCAAAGATTTCCTTGAGCATGAAGTGGCGGTATTCGCCCTTTTCGGCGTCTTCGTGCGCGCCTTCAAATTCGTGCACCGGTCGCTGTACTTCGGCACCGTCGGCGGCAAACAGGCGCACGCTTTCACGGCGCACTTCGGCGACGTCGCCCTCCTGCAAGAACACAAAACGATTGGTCACCGGCAGCAGCGCCAGCTGGTCGGACGCCACGTAGTTTTCACCGATCCCCAGCCCCACCACCAATGGGCTGCCGCTACGCACCGCGATGAAGCGCTGTGGCTCGTCAGCGCTGACCACGCCCAGTGCGTAGGCGCCTTCCAAGCGAGTGACTACGTGCTGTACAGCGGCCAGCAAATCGGCGCCCTGCTGTAGCTGCTGGTGGATCAGGTGCACCACCACTTCGGAATCGGTGTCGGAGGCAAAGGCATAACCGCCCGCTTCCAGTTCGAAACGCAAGGCTTGGTAGTTTTCGATAATGCCGTTGTGCACGACAGCCAGTGCGTCACCAGACAGGTGGGGATGGGCATTGCGCTCCGACGGCACGCCATGAGTGGCCCAACGGGTGTGAGCGATGCCGACGCCACCCTGGGCGCCGGCTTGCTTCAACGCTTGCTCCAGTGCGGCCACTTTGCCTTCCCGGCGTAATCGCACCAGACCGGCGCTGCCCAGCAGTGCCAAACCGGCGGAGTCATAACCGCGGTATTCGAGTCGCTGCAGTCCAGCGATGAGGATCGGTGCTACGTTGCGTTCTGCGATGGCGCCGACAATTCCGCACATAAAAGTCCCTGTCAGTTTTTTCGAGTCGGCCGTGTCCAGCCGCTGATATTCCGTTGTTTGCTGCGCCCTACCGCCAGTTGTTGATCCGGCACGGTTTGGGTGATGACGCTGCCGGCGCCGACGGTGGCACCGGCACCAATGGTCACCGGCGCCACCAACGAGCTGTTGGAGCCGATGAAGGCACCGTCGCCGATCTCGGTGACGAACTTGTTCACACCATCGTAGTTGCAGGTGATGGTGCCAGCGCCGACGTTCACGCCCGCGCCCACTTGCGCGTCGCCCAGATAGGTCAGGTGATTCACCTTGCTACCGGGACCAATCTGCACTTTCTTGGTTTCAACAAAGTTGCCGATACGAGCACCGGCTGCCAGTTCAGTACCCGGACGCAGCCGCGCGAACGGGCCGACATGGCAACCCTCTGCCAACTCGGCACCGTCGATCAGACTGTGCGCATCCACCACAGTTCCGGCGCCGATGCGTGCGTTGCGAATGACGCAGTGCGGGCCAATGCGCACCCCGTCCTCCAGCACCACATCGCCCTCGAACACCACGTTGATATCAATCACCACATCTTGGCCGCACTGCAGCGTGCCGCGCACGTCGATGCGAGCCGGGTCCATCAAACTGGCGCCGCCACGCATCAGCGCTTCGGCCTGGACCTGCTGGTGAATGCGCTCCAGGCGCGCCAGTTGCACCCGGTCATTGATGCCATCCACTTCCCACGCAAACTCCGGCTGCACCGCTTCCACGGTCAGCCCTTGCGCCACCGCCATGGCGATCACGTCAGTCAGGTAGTACTCGCCTTGGGCGTTATTAGCGGACAACTGCGGCAGCGCATCGGCCAGGAACCGCGCCGGGCAGGCGAGAATGCCGGTGTTGATCTCGCCGATGGCACGCTGTTCGGCGTTGGCGTCCTTGAATTCAACAATGGCCTGTACCGCGCCTTGTTCGTTGCGCACGATGCGGCCATAAGCGCCGGCATCGTCCATGTCTAATGTCAGTAGCACCAACTGGTCTTCGCGTACATCGGCCACCACGCGCTGCAGGGTCTCCGGGCGAATCAGCGGTACGTCGCCGTACAAAATCAGCACCACGTCTTCATGCACTTCCGGCATCGCTTGGGCCACGGCGTGACCAGTGCCCAGTTGCTGCGCCTGTTCCACCCACGCCACATCAGTGGCCGGCACCGCGGCGCGCACTTGGTCACCGCCATGGCCGTACACCACGCACAGCGTCGCAGGCTGCAATACTCGGGCGCTGTCCAATACGTGGGACAGCAGCGGTTTCCCGGCCAGCGGGTGAGCGACTTTGGGCAGCGCCGAGCGCATGCGCGAACCTTTGCCCGCAGCCAGGATGACGATCGCAAGTTCCATCTAACACCTCATCGTGAATCTGTCTGTCGCGGCGACAGCCGGCGACGCAAACAAAAAAGGGCAGCGCTAGCGCCACCCTTTCCTGTTATCCGACCGGCGTTCCCCACATGGGTTCAGCCGCCGAACTTCTTCTTCATCTGCTGGATCGCACGCAGCTGGGCCAACGATTCAGCCAACTGCGCCGAAGCGGCAGAGTAATCCAGATCGCTGTGCTTGCCTTCCAGTGCCTCGCGGGCGCGTTGGCGCGCTTCTTCCGCCGCGGCTTCGTCGAGGTTTTCGGCACGGGCGGCAGCATCTGCCAACACCGTGATCACTTTAGGCTGGACTTCAAGGAAGCCGCCGTTCACGTAGAACACTTCTTCCTTGCCGCCCTGCAGCACGATACGTACCGGACCCGGCTTGAGGGACGTCAGCAGCGGTGCGTGACCGGGCATCACGCCCAGGTCGCCTTCCGCACCGGCGGCGACGAGCAGTTCCACCGCACCGGAAAACAGCTGCTTTTCAGCGCTGACGATATCGCAATGAACAGTCATCGCCATGGGACACTCTCCTGCCAGCTGGGGCAGTCAGGGCTTAGTTGCCCTGACGCTTGTTGTAGGCCTCAAGCACTTCCTCGATGCCGCCCTTCATGTAGAAGTCCTGCTCCGGGATGTGGTCGTACTCGCCGCCCAGGATGCCCTGGAAGCTGCGGATGGTGTCCTTGAGGGATACGTACTTGCCCGGTGAGCCGGTGAACACTTCGGCCACGAAGAACGGCTGCGACAGGAAGCGCTCGATCTTACGTGCGCGCATTACCGTCAGCTTGTCGTCTTCGGACAGTTCGTCCATGCCCAAGATGGCGATGATGTCCTTCAGCTCTTTATAACGCTGCAGAACGGTCTGCACGCCACGGGCCACGGCGTAGTGCTCTTCACCAATGACCAGCGGATCCAGCTGGCGGGAGGTGGAGTCCAGCGGATCGATGGCCGGGTAGATACCCTTGGCAGCGATGTCACGGCTCAGTACCACGGTTGCGTCAAGGTGCGCAAAGGTGGTGGCCGGGGACGGGTCGGTCAAGTCATCCGCCGGTACGTATACCGCCTGCACCGAGGTGATGGAGCCGGTCTTGGTGGAGGTGATGCGCTCTTGCAGCACGCCCATCTCTTCCGCCAGCGTCGGCTGGTAACCCACCGCTGAAGGCATACGACCGAGCAGCGCGGACACTTCGGTACCGGCCAGGGTGTAACGGTAGATGTTGTCGACGAACAGCAGTACGTCACGGCCTTCGTCACGGAACTTCTCAGCCATGGTCAGGCCGGTCAGGGCCACGCGCAGACGGTTACCCGGCGGCTCGTTCATCTGGCCGTACACCATCGCCACTTTGGACTTGGCATGCTCGGTGACGTTTACCACACCGGCTTCCTGCATCTCGTGGTAGAAGTCGTTCCCTTCACGAGTCCGCTCACCCACACCGGCAAATACAGACAGACCGGAGTGCTGAGTGGCGATGTTGTTGATCAGCTCCATCATGTTCACGGTCTTGCCCACGCCGGCGCCGCCGAACAGGCCAACCTTGCCGCCCTTGGCAAACGGGCACACCAGGTCAATCACCTTGATGCCGGTTTCCAGCAGGTCGGTGGAGGAAGACTGGTCCGCGTAGGACGGTGCCTTGCGGTGGATGGAGGCACGCTCCTGCTCACCGATCGGGCCACACTCGTCGATCGGACGGCCGAGCACGTCCATGATGCGACCGAGGGTTTCGGTGCCCACCGGAACCATGATCGGGTTGCCGGTGCCGGCCACGGACATGCCGCGCTTCAGACCTTCGGTGGAACCCATGGCGATGGTGCGCACCACGCCGTCGCCCAGCTGCTGCTGTACTTCCAGAACGGTTTCAACACCGTCCACGTTCAAGGCGTCGTAAACATTGGGCACCGCCTCGCGGGAGAACTCCACGTCGATCACAGCGCCGATGATCTGAACAATACGACCGCTACTCATGCTTGCTTCCTCTTAAGCTTGCTCGCCCGCCCGGTCAAACCGCAGCGGCGCCACTCACAATTTCGTTAATCTCCTGCGTAATGGCGGCCTGGCGCGCCTTGTTATACAGGAGCTGGAGATCACGAATCAGGTCGCCGGCGTTGTCGGTCGCTGCCTTCATGGCCACCATTCGGGCGGCCTGTTCACAGGCATTGTTCTCAACCACACCTTGATACACCTGAGACTCGACGAACCGCTTGAGCAGGCCGTCAATGAGCACCTGGGCGGAGGGCTCGTAGATGTAATCCCAACGCTGGCCCGTGGGTTTCTTGAAGTCTGACTCGTCACCGGACTTCAGGGGCAGCAATTGCTGCACCAGCGGGCTCTGGGTCATGGTGTTCACGAACTCGTTGTACACCAAGTACACGCGATCCACTTCACCCGCTTCGAAAGCATCCGCCAACACCTTGATGGACCCGACCAGGTCCCCCAGGTGCGGGGTGTCGCCGAGGCCGCTGACGGTGGAAACCAAGTTGCCACCGAAGCTGCGGAAGAAGCCGATCGCCTTGCTGCCGACCGCTGCGTACTGCACCTGAACGCCCTGCTCAGACCACTGGCGCGCATCGCGCACCAGGGCCTTGAACAGGTTCACGTTCAAGCCGCCACAGAGACCGCGGTCACTGCTGACCACGATGTACGCCACTTTTTTCACCTCGCGCTCGCGCAGGTAAGGGTGACGGTACTCGGTTTCCGCGTTGGCCAGGTGAGCGATGACGTTGCGGATGTGGGTGGCATAGGGCTTGGAAGCCGCCATGCGCTCCTGCGCGCGACGCATCTTACTGGCGGCAACCATCTCCATGGCACGGGTGATTTTCCGCGTGCTCTGGACACTTGCGATTTTGGTACGAACCTCTTTCGCGCCGGCCATAGGACTATCCTTCTAAGCGATTACCAGGTCTGGGTAGCCTTGAACTTCTCGATGGCTTCCTTGATGCCGGACTCGATCTCGGCGTTGAAATCGCCTTTTTCGTTGATCTTGTCCATCAGCGCCTTGTGCTCGCTGAGCATGTAGGACAGCAGGCTGGCTTCGAAGCTGCCAATCTTGTCCAGTGCCACATCTTTCAGGAAGCCTTCGTTCATGGCGTACAGGGACACACCCATCTCGGCCACGGACATCGGGCTGAACTGCTTCTGCTTCATCAGCTCGGTGGCGCGCTGACCATGCTCCAACTGAGCACGGGTGGCTTCATCCAGGTCCGAGGCGAACTGGGCAAACGCTGCCAGCTCACGGTACTGAGCCAGTGCCAGACGCACACCGCCACCGAGTTTCTTGATGATCTTGGTTTGCGCCGCACCACCTACCCGGGATACCGAGATACCGGCGTTCATGGCCGGACGCAGACCGGCGTTGAACATGTCGGACTCAACGAAGATCTGGCCATCGGTGATGGAGATCACGTTGGTCGGTACGAAGGCGGACACGTCACCGGCTTGGGTTTCAATGATCGGCAGCGCGGTCAGGGAACCGGTTTGGCCTTTCACTTCGCCCTTGGTGTACTGCTCCACATACTCTTCGCTCACACGGGCAGCGCGCTCCAACAGACGGGAGTGCAGGTAGAACACGTCGCCAGGGTAAGCTTCGCGGCCCGGCGGGCGGCGCAGCAGCAGGGAGATCTGACGGTATGCCCAAGCTTGCTTGGTCAGGTCGTCGTACACGATCAGGGCGTCTTCGCCGCGGTCGCGGAAGTACTCACCCATGGAGCAGCCGGCGAACGGGGCCAGGTACTGCATGGCCGCCGGATCGGACGCGGATGCCGCCACGATGATGGTGTTCTTCAGCGCACCGTGCTCTTCCAGCTTGCGTACTACGTTGGCGATGGTGGACTGCTTCTGTCCGATCGCAACGTAGATGCACTTAATGCCGGAATCGCGCTGGTTGATGATGGTATCGACCGCGATGGCGGTCTTACCGATCTGACGGTCACCGATGATCAGCTCACGCTGGCCACGGCCAACCGGGGTCATAGCGTCGATGGCTTTGATACCGGTCTGCACCGGCTCATCCACTGACTTACGCCAAATCACGCCCGGCGCAACCTTTTCTACCGGTTCAGTGAGTTGGGTGTTCAGCGGACCTTTGCCATCGATCGGGTTACCCAGTGCGTCTACCACGCGACCGAGCAATTCCGGACCCACCGGCACTTCGAGTACGCGGCTGGTGCATTTGACCTTTTGGCCTTCTGCTACGCCGAGGTAATCGCCGAGCACTACCGCGCCCACGGAGTCACGCTCCAAGTTGAGGGCCATGCCGTACATGCCGCCCTCAAACTCGATCATTTCGCCGTACATCACGTCGGCCAGGCCGTGGATGCGAACGATACCGTCAGAAACGGACACCACCGTTCCTTCATTGCGCGCCTGGGTGGAGACATCAAGCTTGGCGATGCGCTGCTTGATGATCTCACTGATTTCAGACGGGTTGAGTTGCTGCATGCTTCAATCCCTCAAACTCAAGAGTTCAGTTGCTCGGCCAGGCGGGCCAATCTGCCGCGCACACTGCCGTCAATCACTGTGTCGCCCGCGCGAACGAGGACGCCGCCGATCAGGGATGCGTCAACACGCGTTGTGACTCGCACATCCCGGCCCAGGCGCTGTTTCAGACTGCTCACCAGCCGCTCGACTTCGGCTTCTTCCAGCACGTCCGCCGAGACGATTTCTGCGTCGACGAATGCATCCTGAGCCGCCAACAGTTCGTGGAACAGCTCCAGGATCGCCGGAAGCAGGGCCAGGCGGCCGTACTCGGCAAGCTGGGTGATGAAGTTACGTGCCGGCTCGTCCAGCGCGTCGCTGCCGCACACTTCGAGCAAGGCCTGGGCCTTGTCAGAAGCGGTCAGCTGCGGCTGTTGCAGCCATGCGCGCATGGCCGGCTGTTCGGACACTGCCGCAGCCAGCGCCAGCATGTTTTCCCACTGCGCCGTAACACCTGCGTCCTGGGCGAACCGGAACGCGGCCTTGGCGTAGGGGCGAGCGATGGTGGTCAATTCAGCCATGGGTTACCCGTTCTGTCAGAGTTCGGCCGCCAGCTGCTCGAGCAGCTGCTTGTGTGCATCCCGATTCACTTCAGCACGCAGAACCTGTTCGGCCCCTTGCAGCACCAGCACGGACACTTCCTTGCGGAGCTGTTCACGAGCCTGGTTGATCTCTTGTTCGATGTCCGCTTGAGCCTTCTCGATCAGGCGGGCACCTTCAGCGACGGCATTGCCCTTCGCTTCTTCAAGGATCTGGTTGGCGCGACGGTTCGCTGCGTCAATGATCTCGGCGGCCTTGTCCTTCGCCTCTTTGAGGCTGTCGGTGGCCTTCGCTTGCGCCAGCTCCAGATCGCGTTGCGCTCGATCCGCGGCACTCAGGCCGTCGGCAATCTTCTGCTTACGCTCGCTCAGGGCCCGGGTGATGGGCGGCCAAACGAACTTCATGCAGAACAGCACAAACAGGGCGAACCAGATGACTTGGCCAAGCAGTGTTGCATTAATGTTCATGCGAACACCTCAAACCGCGATTGGTGGTCCCTTTCGGGTTTTATTGGAAGATCAACAGGAACGCGATAGCGACACAGATAATCGGAACAGCATCCAGCAGACCAGCGATGATGAACATGCGCACTTGCAGCATCGGGGTCAGTTCCGGCTGGCGCGCGATGCTCTCGAGGAAACGGCCACCCATCAGACCGAAGCCAACACCGGCGCCGATGGCGGCCAGACCAGCTACGATTGCAGCTGCAAGCAGGTTGATACCTTCCATTATTCCACTCCCGTTAAGGTTTTTTAGGTTGCTTTGAAGAACTGGTTATCGGAACCCGTTCAATGTTTCTCGCTGGCCATGCTCAGGTAGACGATGGTCAGGATCATGAACAGGAACGACTGCAGCGGCACCACCAGCAGGTGGAAGATCGCCCACGGCACCGCGCCGAGGAACTGCCAGTAACCCAACATGGCCGCCAGCAGGATGAACACGAATTCGCCGGCAAACATGTTGCCGAACAGACGCAGACCGAGCGACACCGGCTTGGCCAGCAGGGAAACGATTTCCAGGAACAGGTTGATCGGCATCAGCACGATCTTGAACACCGGGTTCTTGGTCTCGAATGGGTGGAATGCCAGCTCTGCGAAGAAGCCGCCCACGCCTTTGTTCATCACCGAGAACACAATCATCATCACAAACACCGAGAACGACATGGCGAGGGTGATGTTGGGGTCAACCACCGGCACGATCTTCAGGTAATCGAGGCCGAGCATGGTCTGGAAGCCGAGCGCGGTGTCCACCGGCAGCAACTTGATGGACGCCATCATGAAGATCCAGCAGAACACCGTCAGTGCCAGCGGCGCAATCAGCTTGCTCTGGCCATTGAAGGTATCGCGTACGGAGGTGTCGACGAATTCGACCACGGTTTCGACGAAGTTGATGAACCCAGAGGGGACACCAGCGGTGGCACGACGAGCCACCAAGGAGAAGATCAGGATGAACAAGGCACCGACGATGCCGGACCAGGCCAGGCTGTCGACGTGAAAGGCCCAGAAGCCCATGGCGTCCACTTCAGTCGCACACTTTGCCAGCATCCACTGGCCTTCTTGCGCCACTGAACCATCACAGAGTGCGGCGCCTTCCGGCACCTTCCCCCAGGTGAGGTTGGTCAAATGGTGCTGGATGTACTCATTGACGGTGTGCTGCGTTTCGCCGTGTGCCATGGAGGCCGTTTCAGTTGCCATGAAAGTTCCTAACCATCGAGCGTATTGTTGCCGGAGCCCGGAGGAGCCGCAGCGCCGGTCGCGCGCACCAGCCAGATCCAGCCGGCGACTTGTGTCACAAAGAATCCTGTCAGGAGCGTGCCTGCCGCCAACTGTTCACGCAGCAGCGGCCATTCACTGAATGACAGCCAAAACAACAACAGCGTGATGGCCACCTTGCCCATTTCTGCACGGATAGCCGATCCCGCCTGATGTCGTGGAATGCGCAAACGCGGGTGCAGCCACATCTGATAGCCGGCCCAGGCATGTGCCAAAAGACAAATAGCACCGCCCCAAAAGGCCGCCAGTCCGCTAAAGGGACCGAAGAGGAGCGCGCACGCCACCGCCATCACCAGCATCGCGACCAGCTGCGCAAACATGAGGCCTCGGAAATGAGAGGCGCCGGATTGAGCTGAGTTGGACACGGTGACTCCGGGCATGCCAGCGCTGCCGTCACAGCAGTGTGGGTATAGACTCGCAGGCGTATCCAGCGAGCCCCCGATCACAGGCGCGCAGAGTATAGGGACATGGCTTTTTGATAGCAACCGAACCGGGCCCGGTTTCGGCACCTTTACTACCTATTGTCTGACAAGACAGAACCAAGGTCTCATGCGGGTTGCGGCAGCACCGACGTGCCAAGGGTGACGGGGTAAGAGCAAGCGCGACTGTCCAGTCGCGCCGGGCGGATCATTTGATGTGGCTGAGGATGCCGTCCAATTCGTCGAGGCTGTTATAGCTGATTACCAGCCGCCCCTTGCCACCGCCCAACTGCTTGAGGGCCACCGGCGCCCCGAGGCGATCGGACAGGTCGTTGAGCAGCCGGCGCACATCCGGATCTTCCCGTGACGGCGGCGTGGCCGCTGCGCGCTGCTTGTCGTAGTCGCGCACCAAGGCTTCGGTTTGGCGTACGTTCAGCCCGCGCGCGACCACCATGCGTGCCGCATCTACTTGGCTGGCGCCGGTGAGCGACAACAGCGCCCGCGCATGGCCCATCTCCAGGTCGCCGTGCTCCAGCAGCTTGCGCACTTCGTCCTCAAGGCTGATCAACCGCAGCAGGTTGGTGACCATGGCGCGCGACTTGCCCACCGCGTCTGCCACCTGCTGGTGAGTCAGATTGAACTCGTCTTTCAGGCGCGCCAACGCCAGCGCTTCTTCCATCGGATTGAGGTCTTCGCGCTGGATGTTCTCGATCAACGCCATGGCAATGGCGGCATCGTCGGCTACTTCGCGGATAACGGCCGGGATTTCCGCCAAACCGGCCAGCTGTGCCGCCCGCCAGCGGCGCTCGCCGGCGATGATCTCGTAGCGTTTATCGCCGATCGGACGCACCACGATCGGCTGCATCACACCCTGGGCTCGAATTGACTCGGCCAACTCTTCCAGCGCATCCGGCGACATATCACGACGCGGCTGGTAGCGGCCGCGCTGCATCAACTCCACCGGCAGCTTGCGCAGCTCACCATCCTGCGGCGGCCGTTCTGCGCTAACTGGCGCCACGCTATCGTCGTCGAGGCTGACCTGCTCACGGCCGGCTGGGGCGCTGCGCGCCGCGCTCTGGCTCAAGAGTGCATCCAGGCCCTTGCTCAGGCCCCCTTTGCGTTTTGCGGCCATGCCTTACTCCTGGTTTTCGGTGGCGCGGGCTCGGGCCTGCTGCCGCAGCGTCTGCTCGCGGCGCAGGATTTCACCGGCCAATGCCATATAACTGATGGCGCCCCGGGACTTGACGTCGTAAGTAATCACCGGTGCACCGTGGCTGGGCGCTTCAGCCAGCCGCACGTTGCGGGGGATGATGGTGCGGTACACCCGATCACCGAAGTGGGTGATCAGCTGGTTGGAGACATCATTGGACAAACTGTTGCGCGGGTCATACATGGTGCGCAGCAAACCGCCAATATGCAGCGACGGGTTCAGCACCGCACTGATCTTCTCAATGGTCTGCAGCAGTGCGGTCAGACCTTCAAGGGCGTAGTACTCGCACTGGATCGGCACAATCACCGAGGTGGCCGCCGCCAGGCTGTTCACGGTCAACATGTTCAGCGACGGCGGGCAGTCGATGAGGATGAAGTCGTAACGGTCCATCACCGGCGCCAGCGCATCGCGCAGTCGGTATTCCTTGGCCTCGAGGTCCAACATCTGCACCTCGGCGGCGGTGAGGTCACCATTAGCCGCCAGCAGATCAAAACCGGACTGCTCTGGAGTGGTCACCACCGCCTGCTCCACCGGCAGGCCTTCCACCAGCACATCGTAGATGGTGTGCGGCACATCGTACTTGTCGACCCCGGAACCGGAGGTGGCATTGCCCTGCGGATCGATATCCACCAGCAGCACTTTCTTACGGGTGGCGGCCAACGAGGCGGCCAAGTTCACGCTGGTGGTGGTCTTCCCGACCCCGCCTTTCTGGTTGGCAATGGCAAACACCGTGGTCACGCACAATCTCCCTGGAAAATCCGCTGCGGCGCGGGTTGCAGCACTACCAAATAACGGGCTTCGGCCAGGCCGGGGACGCTCAGCTCCACCGCCTCGGTCTGCCACTGCGGCGGCAAGGCGGCAATTTCTTGCTCCACCAAGGCACCCTTCATAGCGAGCAGATGGCCGCCGTCCTCCAGCAAATGGCCGGTCACGGAAACCATGTCGACGAGGGAAGCGAAGGCGCGCGATATCACCTGCGACGCGCCATTACGGTACTGTTCCACACGGGCCTGCACAACCTCGACATTGGCTAGCCCCAGCTCCAGTGCTGCCTGGCGCACAAAACGGGTCTTCTTGCCGTTGCTGTCGAGCAACACAAAGGATTGCTGCGGCCGCGCAATCGCCAGCACGATGCCGGGAATGCCGCCGCCGGTGCCCACATCCAGGGTCGAGCCGCTGCCAAGCCACGGCAGCACCGCCAACGCATCGAGGATATGGCGGGTCACCATTTCCTGCGGATCCCGCACCGCGGTGAGGTTAAACGCGCGGTTCCACTTGTGGAGCAGGGCGACGTAATCGACCAACTGTTGTTGCTGGGCGTCAGACAGCGACACTCCCAGAGCGGCCACGCCGGCCGCCAGGCGCTGGGCAACCGCCTTCACGACGCGGTTCCAGCGCGGCCCAGTGCGGTCTTTTTCAGGTGCACCAGCAACAGCGAGATCGCAGCCGGGGTCACCCCCGGTACCCGCCCGGCCTGGCCGAGCGTGGTCGGGCGCACTGCTTCCAATTTTTGACGCACCTCGTTGGATAAACCGCTGACTTGCCCGTAGTCGAGATCAGCGGGCAGCGGCGTCGTCTCCGCCGCGCGCAAACGCGCCACTTCCCCCTGCTGGCGCTCGATGTAGCCGGCATATTTGGCGAGGATTTCCACCTGTTCTGCCACCGCGGCATCAGCCAGCGGCAGCCCCACTGCCCCGAGCAGGGTCGGGTAATCCACTTCCGGCCGCTTGAGCAGGTCCATCAGGTTGTATTCGTGAGCCAGCGGCGTGCCCAGCAGCGGATTCACTGCCTCGGCATCAGCGGTGCCCGGACGCACCCAATGGCTGCGCAGACGCTCGGCATCGCTGACAGCGCCGTCGCGCTTGGCGCAGAACGCTGCCCAGCGCTGGTCATCTACCAGGCCCAGCTTGCGGCCCGTCTCCGTCAGCCGCAGGTCGGCGTTGTCTTCGCGCAGCAGCAACCGGTATTCGGCCCGGCTGGTGAACATGCGGTACGGCTCCTGGGTGCCGAGAGTGATGAGGTCGTCTACCAGTACGCCGATGTAGGCTTCGTCACGCTGCGGGAACCAGCACTCCTGATCCTGCGCCATGCGCGCTGCGTTCAGACCCGCCAGCAGACCCTGCGCGCCGGCCTCTTCATAACCGGTGGTGCCGTTGATCTGGCCGGCGAAGAACAGTCCCGGCATGAAGCGGGTTTCCAGTGAATGCTTCAGGTCCTGCGGATTGAAGTAGTCGTATTCGATGGCATAGCCCGGGCGGGTGATGTGCGCCTGCTCGAAACCGCGGATCGAACGCACCGCCGCCAGCTGAATATCAAACGGCAAGCTGGTGGAGATACCGTTCGGGTACAGCTCGTGAGTGGTCAGCCCTTCCGGTTCCACGAAGATCTGGTGCGAATCCTTGTCCGGGTAGCGATTCACCTTGTCTTCAATGCTCGGGCAGTAACGCGGGCCAACACCCTCAATGACGCCGGTGAACATCGGCGAGCGGTCGAAGCCGCTGCGGATGATGTCGTGGGTCTGCTCATTGGTATGGGTGATGTAGCAGCACACCTGCTGTGGGTGCTCAGCGACATCGCCGAGGTAGCTCATTACCGGCAGCGGGTCGTCGCCCCACTGCTGTTCCATCACAGAGAAATCCACGCTGTTGCCGTCGATACGCGGTGGGGTGCCGGTCTTAAGCCGGTCCACGCGGAACGGCAACTCCCGCAGCCGCCGCGACAGCGCGTTGGAGGGCGGGTCGCCGGCACGGCCGCCGGGTTCATTGTCGAGGCCGATAT
This sequence comes from Alcanivorax sp. REN37, assembly GCF_041102775.1. NCBI lineage: Bacteria > Pseudomonadati > Pseudomonadota > Gammaproteobacteria > Oceanospirillales > Alcanivoracaceae > Isoalcanivorax > Isoalcanivorax beigongshangi. The sequence goes on along the minus strand of NZ_JBGCUO010000001.1, from coordinate 142,939 downwards.
GGATGCGGCCACCGAGGAAAGTACCCACCGTGAGCACCACCGCCTGAGCATGGAAGCGCAGCCCCATGGTGGTGACCACGCCGACACAGCGGTCCTGCTCGATGATCAGGTCATCCACCGCCTGCTGGAACAGCGTCAGGTGCGGCTGATTTTCCAGCATGCTGCGGATGGCCGCCTTATATAGGACACGGTCAGCCTGGGCACGGGTGGCGCGCACGGCCGGGCCCTTGCGGGCATTGAGCACGCGAAACTGGATGCCGGCGCGGTCGGTGGCGCGCGCCATGGCGCCGCCGAGGGCGTCAATCTCGCGCACCAGATGGCTCTTGCCGATCCCGCCAATGGCCGGGTTGCAGCTCATCTGGCCGAGGGTTTCGATGTTGTGGGTCAGCAGCAGGGTGTCGACCCCCATGCGGGCAGCGGCCAACGCCGCCTCGGTGCCGGCATGACCGCCACCCACCACGATCACGCCGAAACGCTTGGAGAAATCCATTACCGTTGTACCTGTCTGGCAGAGCGTCGGAAGGGGCCAGCACCAACCGCAACACGGATGACGCTGGCCCCTTCATGGAGCACGCCGGAATCGGCATGCTGGTCAAATTATGAGCAAGGGGCGTAAGTATATAGTGCGCCGCTTGAAAAGAAAGCGTTGCTGGAAGCTGTGCTAGACTGGCGTGCACTTTTTGCTCACCGGCTGTTTGCCCCCGTTACCCTCCTGACAGGATTCAATGCGTGGAAAACATTGATGTGATTATCCTGGCGGGCGCCATGGTTCTGTTCATCGGCCTGTTGCTCGGCACCCTCAGTCCCCGCGTCGGGGTTCCCACCTTGCTGGCATTTCTTGCCGTGGGCATTGCTGCCGGCGAGGACGGCATTGGCAAAATCCAGTTTGAAGACGTCGATACGGTATTCCTGATCAGCAATCTGGCGCTGGCAATCATCCTGCTCGATGGTGGCCTGCGCACCCGCTTGGAACACTTCCGCGTTGCCCTAAAGCCGGCGTTGACGCTGGCCACGCTCGGGGTAGTGCTGCCGGCAGCCCTCACCGGCGCCTTCGCCACCTGGCTACTGGGGGTCGATTGGCGCATCGGGCTGCTGGTGGGCGGCATCATCGGTTCCACCGACGCGGCGGCAGTGTTCTCGATGATCCGCAGTTCCGGGGTGCGGCTGAATGAACGGGTGTCGAGCACGCTGGAAATGGAATCTGGCCTCAACGACCCGATGGCGATTTTCATCACGGTAATGCTGATCGAATTGATCACCAACCCGGCCATGAGCTGGGGGCTGCAAACGCTGGGCATGCTGGTACAGCAGTTCGGCGTCGGTGTGCTAATGGGCATCCTGCTCGGCATCGCCTTGGCGGAGTTGCTGGTGCGGGTGCGCGGCAATGAAGGGCTGCATGCGTTGCTGCTGTGCACCGGCGGCCTGACTATCTGGGCGCTGGCGAACATGCTTGGCGGCTCCGGCTTCTTGGCGGCCTATATTGCCGGACTGATGGCCGGCAACTGGCGCCAAGGCACCAGCGACAACGTGTTGCGCTCCATGGACTCCATGGCATGGCTGTCGCAATCAGGCCTGTTCCTGATGCTGGGGCTGCTGGTGACGCCACGGGAGATGCTGGAGTCATTGGTCCCCGGGCTCTGCATCGCCGCCTTCTTAATGCTGGTGGCGCGGCCGCTGGCCACTTGGCTGCTGCTGAAGCCCTTCAACTATCCGAAGAGCGAGCAAATTTTTATTGCTTGGACCGGGTTGCGGGGTGCGGTACCGGTAGTACTGGCGGTATTCCCGCTGGTGGCAGGCATCGAGGAAAGTCGGCAAATCTTTAACATCGTCTTCGTTGTGGTGATGGCATCGCTGCTGTTGCAGGGTATGACGCTGGGGCCGCTGGCGCGCACGTTGAAGCTGGCCTTGCCCCATGCCGCACAGCCGATCAACGAAGTGGAACTGGCCGGTCTCGACGACCGGTTCATTGTTCAATATGCAGTCGGCGCCGACAGCAAGGCCGATGGCCGCAGCCTTGATCTGATCCCGCCGACGACTCAGCTGCTGGCGTTATCGCGCGCCGGCGCGCCGCTGGAGTGCGACGACCACACCACACTGCAGGCCGGCGACATTCTCACGCTGATGACCACGCCCGCCGATCAGACGCCGATGAGTGAGTGGCTGCACGCTTCACCGCAGGAACTGCGCACGTTCTACGGCGACTTCATCGTCAACAGCAGCGTGCCAGTAGCGGATTTGTTGGACAATTACGGCCTCAGCGGCGTCAGCGAGCGCGATGCCTCCCTAACACTGGAGCAGTACTTCCAAGAACACCACCGCGGCCAACCAGTGCTCGGTGATGCGGTGGAGCTGGTGGGCCTACGACTGCGCGCCCGCGTGATTGAAGGCGGTCGCGTGACCCGGTTCGGTATCCGGTTGCCGCACGCCCACTGAGCCTGCCGCCGGGCGGGAGCCCGGCGGCAGATTCTCATTTGCGCCCTGTTGCCGGGTTTTTCCAGTCAACGCTCGTTCACATTGCTTTCGTTATAACTGCGCCCGAATTTCCGGATTCCCGATTTCGGGTGCGCGGTCCCGCGCCGCTGCTCCGGAGCCACCCTCAGGAGAGCTCCATGCCCCAGTACAAAGTGCCGATGCGCGACATGCGCTTCCTGCTCAACGAAGTGTTCGACTACGAGCGCCATTACCAAGGCCTGCCGAACGGCGCCGACGCCACGCCGGACATGGTCGATGCGATCCTCTCTGAGTGTGCACGTCTGTGCGAAGAAACCATCGCACCGCTGTACCAGAGCGGCGACGAAGAAGGTTGCCGTCTGGAAGATGGACAGGTGTTCACACCGAAAGGTTACAAGGAAGCCTACAACGAGTACGTCGCCGGTGGCTGGCAGGGGCTGTCACATCCGCCGGAATACGGCGGCCAAGGCCTGCCGATGTCGCTGGGTCTGTTCAAGCAAGAAATGCTTGGCACCGCCAACTGGTCGTTCGCGATGTACCCGGGCCTGTCGCTGGGTGCCATGAATACCATCATGCTGCACGGCACTGACGAGCAAAAAGACACCTATCTGACGCCGCTCACCGAAGGCACCTGGGGTGGCACCATGTGCCTCACCGAGCCACAGTGCGGCACCGACCTCGGCCAGGTGAAGACCCGCGCCGTGCCCACTGGTGACGGCGGCTACAAGATCACTGGCACCAAGATCTTTATTTCTTCCGGTGACCACGACCTTACCGAGAACGTGGTGCATATCGTTCTGGCCCGCCTGCCGGACGCGCCGGCGGGCACCCGCGGTATCTCGCTGTTCATCGTGCCCAAATACCTGCCGGGCAAAATCGGCGAGAGCAACGGTGTCACCGTCGGTGCACTGGAAAAGAAAATGGGTATCAAAGCGTCCGCCACCTGCGTGATGAACTTCGATGACGCCATCGGCTATCTGATCGGGCCGGAAAACCAAGGCCTTGAGTGCATGTTCACCTTCATGAACTCCGCTCGCATCGGCACTGCCATGCAGGGTGTTTGCCACGCCGAGCTGTCGTTCCAAGGCGCGCTGGCCTACGCCAAAGAGCGTCGCTCCATGCGCGCGCTGAGCGGCAAGAAAGATCCGGACCAAGTAGCCGATGCGCTGATTCATCACGGTGACGTGCGCCGCATGCTGTTGACTCAGAAAGCCATCGCCGAAGGCGGCCGCGCAATGCTCTATTTCACTGCGCAATATGCCGACAAGATGATTTCCGGAATTCTCGAAAATGACGAGAAAAAACAACAGTACTGGGATGGCCAACTGGGCTTCCTGACCCCAATCTTGAAAGGCTTCCTCACCGAGAAAGGTTTGGAAGCGGCCAACCTCGGCATGCAAGTATTCGGTGGCCACGGCTACATCCGCGAGCACGGCATGGAACAAATCGCCCGTGACGCGCGCATCTCCACCTTGTACGAGGGCACCACCGGCATTCAGGCGCTGGATCTGCTGGGCCGTAAAGTATTGCTGATGACGCGCGGTAAATGCGTCCGCGAATTCAGCCAAAAACTGCTCGACTTCGGCACCCGCAACATGACCGACAGCACCCTGCGCCCGTACGCTTGGAAGTTGCTGAAAATCGCTGGTCAATGGAACTACCTGACCACGCGCATCATGCTTACCGCGTCCAAGAACCGCGATGCTGTCAGCACCTCCAGTTATGATTTCCTGATGTACTCCGGCTACGCCATGATGGCGTATTTCTGGGCGCTGATGGCGGCCACGGCAGCGGAAAAAATTGCCAACGGCGGCGAGCAACCGAAAGAATTCTACGAGGCCAAACTGGCCACCGCAGAGTTCTTCTTCGAGCAGCTGTTGCCGCAGGCAAAGGGCCATGCGCAAAGCATGCTCAACCCCACTAAAGTGGCGATGCAGTTGAAGCCGGAGCACTTCTCCTTCGACTACGAGTAAACGCCCCATGGCACTGCCCGCCCCCGCGCGGGCAGTGCTGTCTTTCCTCTCCGTTTGCGCGACCGTGACAGCCGCTACTGGCATGACCCACGCGTCAGTGATGGCCGGCCTTTTCCAGAGGCAATGGCACCTCTTTTGTTTTAATCTTTCACGCACATCCTGACTGCAAAGGGGATCTTGCATGTCGTATTTTGAGCACAAACGGATTCTGATTACCGGTGCCGGCACTGGCCTCGGCGCCCTGCTGGCACAACGGCTGGCGCAAGCCGGCGCCACTGTCATTGTTACCGCACGCCGCTTGGAAGCCGCCACGGAAGTAGCGGACAGCATCCGCCTCAACGGCGGCATCGCCCACGCTGAAGTACTAGACGTAGCCGATGTGGAAGCGATTCCGGCGTTCCGCGACCGGCTCCACCAGCAATACGGACCGCTGGATGGACTGATCAACAATGCTGGCGTGGTATTCGGCGGAGAGTTCGAGCAAGTCCCCTTGGCGCGCCATCTCGACACCTTTACCACCAACACTCTTGGTCTGATGGCGCTGTGCCACAGTTTCCTGCCCGATCTTCAGCAAGCCCGCCAGGGGCATTTGGTCAACATCGCCAGTGCCAGCGCCTATATCGGCCTGCCTTACGGCAGCACCTATGCCGCCAGCAAGTGGGCGGTGCTGGGCTTTTCCGAATCACTGCGGCTGGAAATGGCCGAGCGCGGCTTCCACAACGTGGCGGTCACCACGGTCTGCCCGAGTTACATCAGTACCGGCATGTTCGACGGGGTCCGTTCGCCATTCCTGTCGCGCATGCTCAGTCCGGAAAAAGTGGTGCAGCAGACCCTGCGCGCCATGCGTCGACGCGAAGCGGTGGTAGTCGCACCGGCGTCGGTACGCACCATTGATTTGATGAAAGGCGCCCTGCCGCGGCCGTTGTGGGACCAACTTGCGCGCCGTACTGGCATCACCGGCTCGATGAAGTCCTGGCGCGGCAAAGCCTGATTTTTCGCTACATCACTCACGCATAACGATAAATAGAAGACAAAAGGATCACCGATGAAGCCCCTGAGCCCTTTGGATCAGTTGTTCCTGTGGCTGGAACGGCGCCAGCAGCCGATGCACGTAGCCGGCCTGCAACTGTTCAGTTTCCCTGAAGACGCCGGCCCCAAATACATCAGCGAGCTGGCACAGTCGATGCGCGAATATAACGCGCCGGTGGGTCCGTTCAGTCAACGCCTGCAAAGCCGGCTGGGTCAGAACTTCTGGGTGGAAGACACCCAGTTCGATATCGAACACCATTTCTGCCATAGCGCGCTGCCGAAGCCAGGCCGTATCCGTGAACTGCTGACACTGGTGTCCGCCGAACACTCCAACCTGCTCGACCGTGAACGGCCGCTGTGGGAAGTGCACTTAATTGAAGGGATTCGCGGACGGCGCTTCGCGCTCTATTCCAAAGTGCACCATTCAGTGATGGACGGCATTTCCGCCATGCGACTCGGCACCCAGGCACTGAGCGACGATCCAAATCAGCGCGACCTGCCGCCGGTATGGGCTTATTCACCGCCGAAGAAGGAGCGTCTGAGCCTGAGCGCCAACCCGGTGGTGGCGCTCAGCGGGCTGGCCAAGTTGACTGGCGGCCTCAGCCGACAAATCGCCACCCTGCCAGTGCTGACCCGGCAGCTGTACCAGATGTCGCAGAAAGCGCGCCGTGATCCAGACTACGTGTCGATCTTCCAAGCGCCGCAAAGCATGATCAACCAGCGTATCACCGGCAGCCGCCGGTTTGCCGCCCAGTCCTATGCCACCGAGCGCTTCCGCGCCATCGGCAAAGCGTTCGGCTGCACTCTTAATGATGTGGTGCTAGCGGTATGCGGCAGCGCCCTGCGCGATTACCTGATCAGCCAGAATGCGCTTCCGGATAAACCGCTGATCGCCATGGTACCGGTGAACCTGCGCCAAGATGACAGCACCGGCGGCAACCAGATCGCCATGATCTTGGCCAACTTGGGCACCCACATCGCCGACCCCGCCAACCGCCTGCGGGTAATCAAAGCATCGGTGGAAGACAGCAAAGCGCGCTACAAACAGATGTCGCCGGAAGAGATCCTCAATCTCACCGCGCTGATGATGGCGCCCACCGGCCTCAACTTGCTCACCGGGCTGGCACCAGAATGGCGAGCTTTCAATGTGATCATTTCCAACGTGCCCGGTCCCACCAAGCCGCTGTACTGGAACGGCGCACGCCTGGAAGGCATGTATCCGGTGTCAATCGCGCTCAACCAGATTGCTCTCAATATCACGCTAACCAGCTACATCGATCATCTGGAATTCGGATTGGTAGCCTGCCGCCGCACACTGCCGTCCATGCAGCGGCTGCTGGATTACCTTGAACACGGCATTCGCGAGCTGGAGATCGCCGCAGACCTGCGCTAAGCCAAATCCCCGCCGGAAGCGTCAAATTTGTACAAATCCGGCGGGGTTACGGGACTATTTTCCTGCTCGGTTTTTCCTCCACCCCCATATCCTTGCCTTACCCGCCTCTCATGTGGTTGAAAAACAACCATTTATTGCTGGATTTATGATCATCTTGCACAGCAGAAAGAGGCTTGCCATTTGGTCAAAAAACACTAGCGCCCCCCAGGCAAACCGCGTAAGGTGGCTCGTGCTGCAGAAGGAAGGCAGTGGTTGTTTTGGTCGTCGCTGTCGGAGTTACCACCTCAACACCCCCATCCCCCGAAGCCTGCACGCTCTCACGATGAAATTGTTTTTTTGAGGTATAGATTCAATGGCTACCGGCACTGTGAAATGGTTCAACGAGTCCAAGGGCTTTGGCTTCATCACCCAGGACGACGGCGGCGCAGACGTATTCGTACACTTCAGTGCTATCCAAGGCACTGGGTTCAAGACCCTGCAGGAAGGTCAGAAAGTGACCTACGAAATCCAGCAAGGTCCGAAAGGCCCGCAAGCCGCTAACGTTGTGGTCTGAGGCCCGACGTTTGCATCTTGCAGCAAGGAACCCCACTTCGGTGGGGTTTTTTGTGCCTGTCATTGTGAGCTGACGCCTACTCCTGTTCGGCGTTTGCCCCCAACAGCGCTTGCTTCGCCTGGCGCGGCAGCTTTTTGATGGCTGCTTCCCGCCGCGCAGCATCGCCACGGGATGCCTGCTGCTGGCTGAACACCAGCGACACCGGACGACGTGCGCGCGTATAACGGGCACCGGCAGCGGTGTGATTGTGTTCGTGCACCCGGCGCTCCAGATCACGGGTGATGCCGGTGTACAGGCTGCCATCACTGCACTTCAGCATGTAGACATACCAGCTACCCGGTTCGGTGTGTGCCATGAGTCAACTCGTCGGTGGCGTGCGCGTGCTATTATCCAGCCACCTTTCCTGCCCCGCCACCCCGCAAGGAGCGCCTGATGATTTCCTACCTTTATTGGTTCCTGCTGGCTGCGCTGGTGTTTGCCGTGTTGCTCGGATTCGGGGCCCGGCTTGGTCATTGGAAAATCGCCGGTGCGGTGGCCGCCCTGCTGCTGTTGATCGGTACCAGCAGTTACTACTTCTACTTCGAGCAGCTGTTCGTCAAACGTTGGGGCGGCACAATGTCGATCACTATCCCTGACGGCCAGATGCATCTTGGCGCCACCTGGAAAGGCGACCATCTTTGGATCGAGAACTACGATCCCGCCACTAACCGCTGCATTTTCAGTGAATATTCCCGCGGGAACCTGCTGGAAGGGCGCGTGGTGCTGAAAGACTGCAATCCGCTGCTGCCCTCGGCACCGAATCGGCCGCAGTCGCCGCGCCCGCTCACCCCGGATGCCGGCGACAACCTGTGACCGAGGAGCAGGCGCTACTGACGCGTATCCGCCGCGGTGACCGTATTGAATGCGAGGAAGTGCTGGTCATCATCGAGGCTGGTTACCACTACCAGCCTCACCGGTTCGTTAACGGACCGCCGGGGCAGCAATGTGATAATCCCGCGGGTACCAATGAAGTGTCCTGCCGCCTGTTTGCCTTCGCCCAGCAACACCGACTAACTGTGGCCGAAACGCTGGCTTGTTTTGGTCACCACTACCGTGATGGCGTGCTGACAGATCCGCAAGGCAGCGGCCATACCAACCTGCGCATCTTCGCCCGCCATGGTTGGGCACACCTCACCATGCCCGAAGCCGTACTCACGCCCCGCTGAAAATTTGCCCGCTTGGACAGGCATGGGGCCTTTCCCCTTATAATTGGCGCTTTCCCGGCACGGTTCGGGACCCAGTGGAGCCGTGACGAAGTCAGGGCGCTGGTTTCATTGCCGCCGGGACGCGGCCTGCGACGATATTCCGGATTCCATGACTGATTACGCCGTTGGACAACGCTGGCTCAGCGAGACCGAAACCGAGCTGGGCTTGGGCATCGTGGTCAATATCGACTACCGCCTGGTGACCCTGTTTTATCCCGCCTGCGAAGAAGAACGCACTTACGCTAAAACTAACGCTCCGCTGTCACGCATGGTGTTCGGCCCCGGCGACACCATCGAGAACCAGGATGGCGACAGCTTCACGGTGGAGTCACTGAGCGTCCAGCAAGAGCTGTACCTCTACCAAGTGCGTGACGAAGACGGCAGCGAACGCATCATTCCGGAAAGCCAATTAGGTTACCGGGTATCGCTGACCGCCGTCGCAGACCGACTGTTCTCCAAACAACTCGACAGCAGCAGTTGGTTCAATCTGCGCGTAGCGGCACTGTATGCCCAAGCAGAAACCGAGAACTCACCGGTACTTGGCCTGCGCGGTCCGCGCGTGGACTTGATCGGCCACCAGTTGTGGATTGCTCATGATGTCGGCACCCGCAAGGCCCCACGAGTACTGTTGGCTGATGAAGTCGGTCTGGGTAAGACCATCGAAGCGGGGTTGATCCTGCATCAGCAATGGCTCACCGAGCGCGCCCGACGGATTTTGATCGTGGTGCCGCCGGCGTTAGTCCACCAGTGGTTTGTGGAAATGGTGCGGCGCTTCAACCTGCACTTCAGCATTTTCGACCATGAGCGCTTGGCGGCATTGCAACCGCAGGAGTCCATCAAGGACATGATGGCGCGCCTGATTGCAGAAGAGGCCGGCGCTGCACCTGCCGAAGCAGACAACCCGTTCTCTACTGAGCAACTGATTCTGATCAGCACCGACTTCCTGGCGGAGTGCGATCTGCAACAGCTGATCGATGCCCAGTGGGATCTGCTTATCGTCGATGAGGCCCACCATCTGGCGTGGTCGCCGGACGCGCCAAGCGAGGAATACCAACGGGTGGCCAAACTGGCTGACGCCGCGGAAGGCTTACTGCTGCTAACGGCCACACCAGAGCAATTGGGCTTGGAAAGTCATTTTGCGCGCTTGCAGTTGCTTGATCCCGCCCGCTTTCACGATCTTGACGCGTTCCGCGCCGAACAGGCCGCCTACCGTGAAGTGGCTGACGTTGCCGGCGCCATGATCGACCAACCGGTGTGGGACACGGCATTGCGCAACAAGCTGGCCGCGCTGCTGCCGGATGAGGCGCTGGACGAAACCCGCCGCGATGCGCTGTTGGCCGCATTGCTAGACCGCTCCGGCACCGGCCGCGTGCTTTATCGCAACACCCGCAAGAACATCAGTGGCTTCCCACAGCGCCAACTGCAGCCGGTCCCGCTAGCGGTACCACCACAGTACGCCGGCGAAGAGACCGACCTGTTCCCGGAGCGCGGATTCTCTGATGACCGCTGGTGCGCTGAAGATCCGCGTGTCACCTGGTTGGCGGATTTCCTGCGCCGCGAGCGCAGCCGCAAAGTGCTGATCATTTGTGCTCACAAGGAAACCGCCATCGATCTGCATGCGTGGTGCGGCTACAAACTCGGCATGAACGTGGCGGTGTTCCATGAAGACATGGACCTCATCAGCCGCGACCGCGCAGCCGCCTACTTCGCCGATTTTGAAGATGGCGCCCAAGCGCTGATCTGCTCCGAAATCGGCAGCGAAGGCCGTAACTTCCAGTTCGCCCATGACCTGGTGTTGATGGATTTGCCACGCCACCCGGATTTGCTGGAACAGCGCATCGGGCGGCTCGACCGCATTGGTCAAAAGCAGGACATTCAAATCCACGTGCCCTACTTCAGCGATCATGCCCAAGCAGTGATGTTCCATTGGTATCACGACGGCATGGGCGCCTTCAGTCGCACCAACCCCGCTGGTTCGCAGATTCTTGCCGCCACCGGTGCGGCGCTTGAACAGGCGCTGGCCGCACCAGCCGACAGCGCCCGCCGCGACGCACTGGTGGCAGACACCGCCGCCACCATGGATACCCTGCTCGGCCAGCTGGAATCCGGTCGCGACCGCCTGCTGGAGCTCGGTTCCCACGATCCCAATGGCTCGGCACAGCTCATTGCCGCCTTGGCGGCAGCCGATGCGCATACCCCCCACGATTTCATGGAGCGGGTATTCGAGCGTTTCGGCGTGGAAGTAGAAGAACATTCCGAGCACGCCGATATTCTGCGCCCCGGCGCCCACATGCTGGCGCCCTTCCCCGGCCTGCCGGAAGAAGGCGTCACCGTCACTACAGACCGCAGCACGGCGCTAAGCCGCGACGACATGCTGTTCCTGACCTGGGAGCATCCGATGGTCACCGGTGCCATCGAACTGGTGCTGGGAGAAGACCGGGGCAAGGCGGCCACGGCTCTGCTACGCAATCCGAAGGTGAAAGCCGGCACCCTACTGGTGGAATTGATCTACAGCCTGCGTTGCAGCGCGCCGCGAGCCTTGCAGGTGGAGCGTTTCCTGCCTACCACAGTGATGCGCAGCCTGCTGGATGCCCAGGGCCGCGATCTGGGCGGCAGCATTTCCCATGACGGTCTATCGAAGCAATGCCAGAAGATGGACAAAGGGCTGTCTCGCAAAGTAGTGGAAAGCCAGCAGACACTACTGACCCAGTTGCTGGCACAGGACCAGAAACGGATGCAGGCGCTGGCTCAGGACACGCTCGACCAAGCGCGGGAGAAGATGGAGACCGAATTGTCCCGGGAGCAACAACGTCTACGGCAACTGCAACAACGCAATGCTGACATCAGCGACGCAGACATTGCCGCCTATAATGTGGAGCGCCAGGCGCTGACGGCTGCGTTGGCCGAAACACGCTGCCATTTGGCCGCAGTACGCGTCATTGTCGCCGGCGGATGAAGCGTTTTCGGAACCCAAAAAAAGCGCCCTAATGGGCGCTTTTTTTATGGTGCGATGGCTTATAAAGTGCGGCCACAGCCTTTGTAGTTCTGTCCATCCAGCTCGACTTCCACCGTGTAGCTGAACGCTTCGCCACTCATGTCATCTTCACAGCCTTTGCGCAGCGCCACTACTCGGATCGGATTGCCGGCCAGCTCAGCGCGGTACTCGTCACCGTTTTCCACCGGACGCAGTTGGAAGCTATCGGTCTCGGCGACTTTTTCACCGTAGTCCATTACCAATTTGAGATGTTTTTTGCCGGACACTTCCAGATACCAGCCCGGCTCATTGCCGACCGCACGGAAGGTCACGCCACGCTCGCGGGCTTTATCCCACGGCTCACTCCAGACTGCCTCGTCCGGCAAAATACGCTCATCCGGGTCGGTCACCTTGCCGAGCATGATTTCCATCGCCGCGGGATCCTTGCCCACTTCCAGCTTCGGGTCGTTGTGATCCATGCTGATCCAACGCAGATCGCCTTCCGGATCACGAATGCTGGCGCCGACGCTGTAAGTGAAGCCGCGGGTCAGATCCGCCTCGTCGTAATGCAGCTCGAAGGCAATCGGCACTTGGCCACGGGTACTAATGACCTGCTCGCTGATCAACCGCGACGGCGCATCGGCGCGGGACACATCGTTCAACTGCACACGCAGTTCAGAACCTTCGCGTAGTGCCTCGCGCTCTCGATAGATCACTTCACCCTTGAGTACACGCTTGGCCGTCGGCACGTTGCTTTCCGAGCTGCTGCCTTGAGCGCTAGTCTCGGTATTGCCGGACGGCTTCGAGGCCGGCTTGTCACACCCGCTGAGGGCAAGAGTAGTACCCAATACCAGGGCAGACGCCCACAAGCCTGTGCGCTGACTCATCATGAGAGAAGCTCCATTGAATAAAAAAGACGATTCATCATGCGACTGCGACCGGGCTGACTCAAGCAAGGAGTTGTAAAGGCTGCCGCGATTATCCACAGTGCTCCACCGGTCCTACACGCAGTGTCCACAAAGTTATCCACAGGATGAACAGATCATGTCTCTGCTTCCCCATTTGCGACTCGAGCCCACCCAATCGGCGGATGCCTGCGTCATCTGGCTGCACGGCCTCGGCGCCAGCGGCGATGATTTCGCACCGGTGGCCCGTTATCTGGCGTTGCCGAAGGTACGCTTCATTTTGCCTCATGCCCCGCAAATGCCGGTCACAGTGAACAATGGCCATATCATGCCAGCCTGGTACGACCTGCGTGCCAGCGGTCGCAACGATGCGGTGGATACTGAAGGGGTCCAGCACTCCGCAACACAGATTGCTGCTTTTATCGACGCCGAGCGTGCCGCCGGCATGGCCGCAGACCGTATTGTATTGGCTGGTTTCTCACAGGGCGGGGCGGTGGCCTATCACACCGCTCTAAGTTATCCACAGAGACTGGGCGGTTTACTGGCCTGCTCCACCTATCTGGCTACCAGCGATTCGCTGATCCGTAGCGACGCCAATCATGATCTGCCGATCGCCGTCCACCACGGCCACCATGACGAAGTGGTGATGCCTGCACGTGGTAAGTCCGCCATCAGCCAGTTACAGCAGTGGGGCTATCCGGTGACCGAACAGTGGTACCCCATGGGCCATGAAGTGTGTATGCCGCAGCTGGATGATGTGCGCGATTGGATGCTGGCGCGGTTGGCCTGATGCCGTTAACACAACGGGCGCCCTGAGGCGCCCGTTGTCATGGCAGCGAAGGTGGTTACACCACGCCTTGCGCCAACATCGCTTCTGCCACTTTCATGAAACCAGCAACGTTAGCGCCACGGACGTAATCCACGTGGTCACCGTCGCGGCCGTACTTCACACAGGCGTTGTGGATAGCGTGCATGATGGCATGCAGCTTTTCGTCCACCTCGCCTTCGGTCCAGAGCAGACGTAGGGAGTTTTGGCTCATCTCCAGACCGGATACTGACACGCCGCCGGCGTTAGCCGCCTTACTGGGTGCATAGAGCACTTTCTCACGGCGGAACAGGGACACCGCATCAGCGGTGCAACCCATGTTGGAACCTTCAGCGATGCAGTAGCAGCCGTTCTTCAGCAGCGCGGCCGCATCAGCCTCGTCCAACTCGTTCTGAGTGGCACACGGCAGTGCCACGTCGCAGGACACATTGGCCCACGGACGTTCACCTTCCAGATACTTGAGGTTGAATTCGGCGGCCAGCTCGCTCAGGCGACCGCGCTTCTCGTTCTTCAGCGTCATCAGCGCGCGCCAATGATCGCGGGTGAAGCCTTCTTCGTTCACCACCGTGCCGCTGGAGTCAGACAGGGTCAGCACCTTGGCGCCGCTTTCAACCAGCATCAGCATGGCGTACTGAGCCACGTTACCCGAGCCGGACAGTGCCACGCGCATACCATCCAGGCCGGATCCCTTCTGACGCAGCATTTCTTCAACGAAGTAAACCAGACCGTAGCCGGTGGCTTCCGGACGCAGCAAACTGCCGCCCCAAGTCAGGCCTTTGCCGGTCAGCACGCCGGTGAATTCGTTCTTCAAGCGCTTGTACTGGCCGAACATATAGCCCACTTCCCGGGCGCCAACGCCGATATCACCGGCCGGCACGTCAAGGTTGGGGCCAATGTGGCGCTGCAGTTCGGTCATAAAGGACTGGCAGAAGCGCATCACTTCGCCCTCGCTCTTGCCCTTCGGATCGAAGTCAGCGCCGCCTTTACCACCACCCATCGGCAGCGTGGTCAGACCATTCTTCAGCGTTTGCTCAAACGCCAGGAACTTCAACACGCCGGCATTCACCGACGGGTGGAAGCGGATGCCACCTTTATAGGGGCCGATGGCGCTGTTCATCTGCACGCGATAACCGCGGTTGACGCGCACCACACCTTGGTCGTCCACCCACGGCACCCGGAACTGGATCACGCGCTCAGGCTCGATCAGGCGGTCGAGGATGCCGGCGGCAAAGATTTCTTCCCGGTTTTCGATGTCCGGCCACAACGCACGCAGCACGGTTTCCACTGCTTGGTGGAATTCCGGTTCGCCCGGATCCCGTTGCCGCATCTGCTGGAGCAGCTGGTCCAGCCGCTCGATCGGTTGAGTCATTGGTAACTCCCTGATCCTGTCAATGAGTGTTTTTCAGTCGCGGGGGCGCCATTTAGAACGCAAGCGCTATCCGAGGCAAGTGGTTGAGCAAATGACGGCGCGGCTGCCAATCGGGCAGGCGCGCCGTCATCAACCGGTAGAAACCGGGGCCATGGTTCATGTGCTCCAGATGGCACAGCTCATGGACAACCACGTACTCCAGGCACTCCGCCGGCAGCTGGATCAGCGTCAGACTGAGGTTGATATACCCTCGCGCCGACAAAGACCCCCAGCGGGACCGCATTTGTTTGACCCGCAGCACCGGCCGCGCATGCCCCCGCTCTGCAAACCAAGGGAAATGGCGATCGATCTCTGCGTCGTAATAATGTCGAGCCTGCTGCCGGTACCAGCCCTGCAGCAACGCTGCCACCGGTGCCGCTGACAGATCAGGCGCCCTGATCAACAGGCGTCCGTCCTCCAGCTGCACACTGGCGCGGGGCGCGCAGTCTAACTCAAGTACCAGCGGCTTGCCGCGAAACGGGTGTACTGCCCCCGTCTCCAGAGCCAGTTCCAGTGGTGCTTGCCGCGTGGCCAACCGTTGCCGGGCGCGCCGCAGCCAGTCTCCTCGACTGGCAACAAACGCAGCAATCTCGGCATCCGGCACCCGCCACGGGGCGCGCACCTCTACTTCTCCATCCGCCGTCAGGCGCAGCTCCAGCGTCCGCCGGCCACTGCGAATGACGCGGTACTGCTCCAGGTCGGTCTGTGACATGCGCGCGAGTATATTACAGGCGGGGCCGAGCTGTCCGCCGTGACCCGGCAGTATTGGAAGGGCAAACGTCGGGTGTCGACAATGTACTCACTGGCGTAGTGCTGCGACAGGTCTTAGAAGAGTAGTTTATGAACTTATAAAATATATAATTACAGATGCGAACAAAATTAGTAATTATTAATTTACAAATTAAAAAACGGCCATATAAATATATTTTTTATAGAAATATAAACGAATGATTTTTAAAAAAATGCCCGCTCTAACAGCGGGCATTTTTTATTTTTCATAGATCAACCAAGGTGCTCGGTACGCATCAATTTCTTGTCAAGCTTGCCCACGCTAGTACGCGGTAGGCTGTCAACAAACTTGATATTTTCCGGAATGCCGTAGCGCGAAATCACACCTTTTTCAGCGAAGTCTGCTACTAGGTTTTGGATCGCTTCACTGGTCACATCTGCATCTGGTTTTTTCACTACCAATGCCAGCGGACGTTCGCCCCATTTTGCATCCGGCATACCAATGACAGCGCACTCTGCCACGCCCGGATGTTGCAGAATAAGGCCTTCCAAATCGAGCGAGGAAATCCACTCACCACCGGTCTTGATCACATCCTTGATGCGGTCGGTGATCTTCAGGTAACCATCAGCGTCAATCACACCAATATCGCCGGTATGCAGCCAACCGCCCTGCCACAGTTCTTCCGAATTAGCCGGATCGTCCAAGTAGCCTTGGGTAAGCCAAGGTGCCCGCACCACGATCTCGCCTTGGGTTTTGCCATCGTGCGGCAAGCTGTTCATGTTGCCGTCGACAATGCGTAGATCGACCATCGGAATCGGGCGGCCAGCACGGCAGCGCACATCCGCCTGCGCATCCATGTCCCACTCCTCCATGTGCGGCATCAGGTTCGCCAACGTCAGTACCGGGCCGGTTTCGCTCATGCCATAGCCGGTAAAGATGTCGATACCCATCTCCATAGCGCCCTTGGCCAGCGATTTCGGCAACGCCGAACCACCGATGATGACTTTCCATTTGCTCAGGTCGAGCTGACGCACCACTTCACTGCCCAGCAGCATCTGGATAATGGTCGGTACGCAGTGCGAGAAGGTGACTTTCTCGGTCACCAGCAATTTCAGCAGGATCTCTGGCACATAGCGGCCCGGGTACACCTGCTTCACGCCCAGCAGCGTGGCCAGGTAGGGAACCCCCCACGCATGCACGTGGAACATCGGCGTGATCGGCATGTACACGTCAGACTGGTTGAAGCGGCCCTGACCGTCGCCGGAGGTCACTGCGCGCAACGCAAAAGTGTGCAACACCAACTGACGGTGGCTGAAGTAGACGCCCTTCGGCAGGCCGGTAGTGCCAGTGGTGTAGAAGGTGGTGGCGCAGGTGTTCTCATCCAGCTCCGGGAACGCGTAATTGCTGTCGGCCTGTGCCAGCAACGCTTCGTATTCACCGGCGAAACCAGCCGGTACATCACCGCCTTCATCGTCCAGCAGGATGAAGGTTTTCACCGTTTCGATACGGTCCTTCACTGCGTCGATCAGCGGCAGGAATTCACGGTTCACCAGGATGACGTCATCCTTGGCGTGGTTAATGGTGTAAAGCACCTGTTCCGGCGACAGCCGGACGTTCACGGTGTGCAGCACTGCGCCCATCATCGGGATCGCATAGAAGCACTCCAGGTAACGGTGGGTATCCCAGTCCATTACCGCCACGGTATCACCGGCTTTGACGCCGGCCGCGGCCAGTGCAGAGGCCAGACGGCCAACGCGCTGCTGGAGCTCCAGGTAAGTCATGCGGCATTTATCCGCATAGACGATTTCCTGGTTCGGGCTGGTCCGCACGCCGGTTTCAAGAATGGTCCCGATGACCATCTGCGTGGCCACTGCTGACGGGGTGCGTGCGATCAGTCGTGCTGTCATGGAGTACTCCTCGTTATGACACGGCCGCAGGCCGTGCGTTTGTTGTATACAGCGCAAGAATGCGGCCTGCCCAGCCGCATCCAGGACGGAGAAAAATCGGATTCATTGTGCTTGGATGCCCCCGTGAGTCAATTGCTCCGGGTCCAGCAGCTGGCGTAGCACCTGGTCGTCCAAGTCGGTGTATTCACGTGCTACCTCCAGCACCGGTCGACCAGTGCGGAAGGCCTCCTTGGCGATATCCGCTGCCTTTTCATAGCCGATCACGGGATTCAACGCAGTGACCAACACCGGGTTACGCGCCACCGTCTCGGCCAAGTGCTCGCGGTTGGCCTGCATACCGGCCAGCATGGGCACTAGAATGCCCATACCCCGTTCGAGGTAGCCCGCCATCTGCACCAAGTTGGCGGCCATCAACGGCATCATCACATTGAGTTGGAAGTTACCGCTTTGAGCAGCTATCACGTTGGCTTGGTCCAGCCCCATGGTTTGCGCGGCGATCATGCACACCGACTCACACACCACCGGATTCACCTTGCCGGGCATGATGCTGGAACCCGGCTGCACCGCCGGCAGCTGGATTTCCGCCAGACCGTGAATCGGACCGGAGTTCATCCAGCGCAGGTCGTTGCAGATTTTCATCAACACCACCGCCAACGCACGCAACGCCGCCGACACGGACAGCGGTCGGTCCAATGCGCTTTGGCCAGAAAACGGCGACGCCAACGGCTGTAGCGGATGACCGCTACGTTGCGCCAACGCGGCAGCAAAGCGGGCAGCGAAGTCGGGATCGGCGTTGATGCCGGTGCCCACCGCGGTTCCCCCCTGCGGCACCGACAACACAGCCTCATAGGACTGCTGCAACTGACGCTCGGCAAACTGCAGCTGCGCCACCCAGCCAGACAATTCCTGGCCCAGTGTCAGCGGCATGGCATCCATCAGGTGAGTGCGGCCAGTCTTGACCACGTCAGCCCATTCCCCAGCACGCTTGTCGAGCTGTTGCATCAATGCCGACAGCGCCGGCAACACACCATCTTTCAAACTGTCGGCGGCGGCCAAATGCAGCGCGGTGGGTACGCTGTCATTACTGCTCTGCCCCAGATTCACATCGTCATTAGGATGCACCGCCACGCCTTGCTGCTGGCACAAATGGGCGATCACTTCATTCATATTCATGTTGCTGCTGGTGCCGGAGCCGGTCTGGAACACATCCACCGGAAACGCCTCCGCATGGGCGCCGTCGGCAATGGCGGCGGCCGCGGCTTGGATGGCCGCCGCCTTGTCGCCGGGCAGCAAGCCCAACTCAGCATTGGCCGCCGCAGCGCCCCACTTCACCTGC
The DNA here is from genome assembly GCF_041102775.1 of Alcanivorax sp. REN37. Classification (NCBI taxonomy): domain Bacteria; kingdom Pseudomonadati; phylum Pseudomonadota; class Gammaproteobacteria; order Oceanospirillales; family Alcanivoracaceae; genus Isoalcanivorax; species Isoalcanivorax beigongshangi. The sequence continues at coordinate 124,210 of NZ_JBGCUO010000001.1, read as the reverse complement.
GCCAGCGCACGGATGAATGGCGCCGGCATCGGGCCTGAGATTGGAAAGTTATCCACCGCACGTTGGGTTTGCGGTCCCCACAGGGCATCAGCGGGAATCCGCACGTCCCCAAGGGAATCCCGTTCAATACGTTCAGCCATGCTGCTTGCCTCCTGTTCCAGAACCGGGTCGGGCACCCATGGTGCAACCTGCCCGGCAACGCAACAAGCCTGCCTTTTGGCAGGGCCATGCACCAATGAAAAACATCGTTTGATGACATCTTGAGGGGGCGTGGTCCCCGTATGCTGTTGCGCGTCAATGCAAGGGAGGAACCAGGATGAACGGAAGCTGGCGTTGGGCGCTGCGACAATGGTCGCGGCAGTTGTGGGTGCGCGCGGCGCTGTTCGCGTTACTGGGCGTCGCCACTGCGCTGCTTGGCCTGCTCGGCCAATGGCTGGTGCCGGCCGATTTGGATCTGCACATCGGCGCCAAAGCGGTGGACAGCATCCTCAATGTGCTGGCCTCCAGCATGCTGGCCGTCACCACATTTTCGCTCAGCGTGATGGTGAGCGCCTATGCTGCCGCCTCCAGCGGCGTCACGCCGCGTGCCACCAAGCTGTTGATGCAGGACAGCACCACTCAGAACGTGCTGGCCACCTTCATCGGCTCGTTTCTGTTCAGCTTAGTGGGACTCGTAGCGCTGAGCACCGGCTCCTACGGCGACAGCGGCCGTATCATCATGTTCGTCATGACATTGCTGGTACTGGCACTGATCGTGCTGACACTGCTGCGCTGGATCGAGCACTTATCGAGCCTCGGCCGCGTCGGTGAGACCACCGAGCGGGTGGAAAAAGCCACCCGCCAGGCGCTGGCTGCCAGGCGACAGCGCCCCACCCTCGGCGGCAATGCGCTGACCGACCGGCAACCGATCCCGGCCAACGCCACGCCGGTCTATCCCACCGCTATTGGCTATGTGCAGTTTGTTGATGTGGCCAAGCTAGCCACCTGGGCGGAATCCGCCGAGGCCGAACTGTATGTCACCGCCATGCCCGGCCGCTTTGTTCATCTGCTGGAGCCGCTGCTGTGGATCAGTGGTGCCGAAGCAGACGCCGACGCATTATTGCCGGCGTTCGCCTTGGGCGACGAACGTTCGTTCGACCAAGACCCGCGTTTCGGCCTAGTGGTGTTGTCAGAGATCGCTTCGCGGGCGCTATCACCGGCGGTGAATGATCCCGGCACCGCCATTGATGTGATTGGCCGTGCCACCCGTCTGTTGGAGCTGTGCCCGCCGGAGGAGGAATTTGAAGTGGAGTATCCGCGTCTGTGGATACCGGCGCTGCAGGACAGCGATTTGTTTGACGACCTGTTTAATCCAATTGCCCGCGACGGCGCTGGCTTGCTGGAAGTCCAGTTGCGGCTGCAGAAATCACTGCATGCGCTGGCGCTTTGCGGTCCTGGCAGCTATCGCAGTGCCGCCCATCGCCACGCTCGGCGCGCGCGGACCCGTGCGTTGCAGGCCTTGGTTCTGGACGACGAGAAAGCACAGATCGAGCAGCAAACGCGCTGGCTGAACTGAGGGTTACTTAGCTTCCACCTTGGTTTTACCGCAACGTTCGCATTGGAACCGAGTGACCAACTTACCTTCTTTGGTGTCGAACACGGTTTCCTTCACCACCTTCCAGCGGTGAAAACCGTGTTGGCATAGCCCCTTTTTGGGCGCGCGGGGTTTGCGAAACGGCAGGACGTTGGACATGGAAAACCCGTTAGCAGTAGCAAAAATGCAGTGTGCATGGATTTTCCCACGGCCTCCAGCGGCGTACGGATAACGCTTCGATTCATCGTGCTGAGTCGCTGCCGGCACCGTCTGCAAGTGGATGCTTTGCAGCCAGCAGGGCACAGAGAGCGGTCCGTAAAATGAGTCTCAGTGGATAAAACTTTTAAAAACAGTATGTTGTTGAACATACGACCTGCTCTACACCGCCATCCAGGGCGCCCGAGGTCATTACGACAGGAGGGATTATGCCCGGTTACCACACCCGCAAAATCGACGTGCAAGTGGGTGCCTTCCACTGCCGCATCCGTGCACTCAGTGATCACATGCAATTTGCCGACCCCGAAGGTGAGGCGGCCAACGCCGGCATCTGCTCGGCCAGCTGGAGCCTGTTCGGTCAACTATGGCCAGCCAGCCGGGTGCTGGCGCAAGCGGTAAAGCACATCGATATCCACAACCGCCGCATCATTGAACTCGGCTGCGGACTCGGTCTGCCAAGTCTGCTGCTGCAATCGCGGGGAGCCGACATCACTGCCAGCGACCACCATCCGCTCAGTGAACCGTTCCTCGATTACAACTCAGCCCTGAACAAGCTGCCGCCGATTCCCTACCTCGACCTGCCGTGGGCGGATACAGCGTTGAATGTGGGAAAATTCGACCTGATCGTCGGCAGCGACATTCTTTATGAAGGCAATCACGCTGAGCTAGTGGGCGATGTGATTGGGCGCATCGCCGCAGACGATGCCAAGGTGCTGATCACCTGTCCGGGACGTGGTTACCGCAACCGGCTGACGCGGCGGTTGGAAGAGTTAGGGTTTGAAGTCACCGAAACACGCATGGCGTTTTCTGAAGATCAGGTGGCGCCGTTCAAAGGGCGGTTGCTGTGTTATCGGCGTGGAAACCTGAAACAAGCGGCGTGATTGGTTTTGGTTCTCTGGCCCGCAATAGCGGGCCAGAGAAAAAATTTATTTTCCGATGCAGAAACTGGAAAAAATTTTCCCCAGCAAATCATCCGCCGTGAACGCACCAGTGATTTCCTCTAGCGCCCGCTGGGCATCACGCAAATCCTCAGCCAGCAACTCACCCGCCGCCTGCCCCAGCAATTGCTGCTGACCATGATGCAGCGCCTGCAGCGCCTGCTCGATAGCAATCAGATGGCGCCGGCGTGCCGAGAAAGGACTTTGTGCGTCATCGCGATAGCCGGCCACTTGCTTTAGGTGTTCACGCAACGCGTCCAGCCCCTGACCAGTACGCGCCGAGACACAAAATACATCCGCTTCCGCCGATGACATTTCTGTGGCCAGATCGATCTTGTTTAGCACTAATGTGATCGGGACCGGCAATGCTTCCACCGCCTGCTGCGCGGAAGGCAACAGCTCCGACAGTGGTGGCAACTCACCATCCACCAAAGTCGAGGCATCGACCACAATCAAAATTCGGTCTGCTTGCTCGATCGCTTGCCAAGCGCGGCGAATACCTTCTTGCTCCACCACGTCTTCTGACTCACGCAGGCCGGCGGTGTCCACCAGCTTGATCGGCAGACCGTCGATCTGGATGGTTTCACGCAGAATATCCCGAGTAGTGCCGGCAATGTCGGTGACAATCGCCCGTTCTTCACCCGCTAGCGCATTCAGCAATGAGGATTTACCGGCATTGGGGCGGCCGGCAATCACCAGCGTCAGGCCCTCCTGCAGCAAGCTGCCACGGCGGGCAGTGGTGAGCACTGCGTTGACCTGCGCCACCAGCGACGATAGGTCACCTGCCACCCGTCCATCGCTCAGGAAGTCGATTTCTTCTTCCGGAAAATCTATGGCGGCTTCGACGTATATACGCAGGTCCACCAATTGGCCCACCAACTGGTTCACCTCGCGCGAGAAGGCACCCTGCAGTGAACCTATCGCAGCACGGGCGGCGGACACCGTATTAGCATCGATCAGGTCAGCGATCGCTTCTGCCTGAGTCAGATCCATGCGGTCGTTGAGGAAAGCACGCAGCGAAAACTCGCCGGCGCGCGCGGGGCGCGCGCCTTGGGCGACACAGGCTTTCACCAGTTGGTCAAGCAACACCGGGCCACCATGGCCTTGCAGTTCCACCACATCCTCGCCGGTGAAGGATTGGGGGCCTGGGAAACTGAGCACCAACCCTTCATCGATCACTGCGCCGGTGGCGTCTACGAATGCAGAAAAATGTGCGTAACGCGGTGTCAGCGGTCGGGGTCGGGCCAGCACCGCGGCGGCAATGCGCTGAGCGTCGGCGCCGGAGAGGCGCACGATACCAACACCGCCACGACCCGGCGCGGTGGCAATGGCAACGATGGTGTCTTGAGGAGTGAGTGCATTCATGGCGGCAGTATAGGCGGTGGAGGCCAGAGACAAAAACGCCCGGCATTGCCGGGCGTTTTCAGTGCGCGAAGGTCAGTTATTCGCGCTCGATCTTGCGGGTGATGAACCACTGCTGCGCGATAGACAGCAAGTTGTTGGTCAGCCAGTACAGCACCAGACCCGCCGGGAACCAGAGGAAGAATACGGTAAAGATGACCGGCATCCACTTCATCACCTGGGCCTGAGTGGGATCCGGCGGCGTCGGATTCAGACGCATCTGGAACCACATCGACGCCCCCATCAGCAGCGGTAGCACGAACCAGGGGTCCATCACCGACAGGTCATGGATCCAGAGGAAGAACGGCGCCTGGCGCAGCTCCACCGATTCCAGCAGTACGTAGTAAAGCGAGATGAACACCGGCATCTGCACCAGCATCGGCAAACAGCCACCAAGCGGATTGATCTTCTCGGTCTGGTACAGCTTCATCATTTCCATGGACGCCTTTTGGCGGTCGTCCTTGTGCTGCTCGCGGATGCGCTGCATCTCGGGCGCTACTTTGCGCATGCGCGCCATGGAGCGATAGCTGGCCGCGGACAGCTTATAGAACAGCAGCTTGAGGATCAGCGTCAGCAGAATGATCGCAACACCCCAGTTGCCGACCCCGAAACCGAGATCAAACTGGCTGCCAAACACGCTGATGTGGCCGCTTTGCAGGAATACCAGCAAGGCAAAGATCGGCTGAGAAATGAACCACAGCGGACCATAATCCACCGTCATGTCCAAACCCGGGCTGATGCCGGCCAGTACGTCCTGCTCTTTCGGGCCGGCGTAGAACTCAGCGTAAAGCACCCCTTCCTGGCCCGGCTCCACCGTAGTCAACGGCGACACAAAGCGCAGCAAGTACTCATCCGTGCCAGCCACCTTGCGGTGCACACTGGTGAAGGTGTTGGTGCGGGTGTTATCCGGTACCCAGGCACTAAGGAAGTAGTGCTGGATCATTGCCACCCAGCCACCGGTTTCCTTCAGACTCAGTGCCTTGCGGCTGTCTTCCATATCGGAAAACTTGAGCTTGTTGTAGGCCTTCTCAGCGCTCCAGTACGCCGCACCGAGATAAGTCGGCAGCGGTGCGAAACCAGCGCTTTCGCGGCCAGGATCATCGGTCCCGTCACGCTTAATCTGGCCGTACAAAGCACCGCGCCATGGCGCATTGCTGTTGTTACGAACGATGTGCGACTGACGCACCAAGTAACTGCCACGCTCCAGCGTGAAGCGCTTGATGATTTCCACCCCGCCTGGCTGGGTCAGGGTTAGGTCGACATCCAGCTCGAAATCATTGTCGCCAAGGCGGAAGGAGCGGGCGGAAACATTCCAAAGCGGCCGACCTTCAGCGGTGTCAGTGCCGTTGGCACCGACCAGACCGCTTTGCGCCACGTATTGGCGGGCACTGGTGCGCTCCAGCAACACGAACGGCTGCGCGTTGTCATCGAGAGAACGTGGGTAATTCAGCAGTGCAGCACGCACGATATCACCGCCGAGGCGGTCGATTTCCAGTGCCAACACGTCAGTGCGGATGCGAACAATGCGGTCGGAACCGGTAGTGGCCTGTTCGTCGATGTCTGCTTCAACTGCCGGAGTCAGCGAATCGCTGTTTTCCACAGCAGCGGGCACATCGGAATCGGTGCGGGCGCTGAGCTCGGCATCGGGCACATCACCGGGCACCAAGGTCGCAGGCTGTTCCTGCGTCACATTGGCGGACGCCGGATGGCCATAATCCTTTTGCCAAGCAAGGATCATCAGGTAGGTCACCACCGCGATGGCAGTGAGGATTAACGCTCGTTTAAGATCCATATCCAGAAACTGTCATGCGGCAGGAAAACGGCCGGCAGTGTCTCAAGCCTGATTCCACTTGGCAAGGAGCTTGTCCCAGAGCTCATCAAGCTCGGAACGCAGTGTATTCGGGGCGGGATCGTGCAGATTGCCGCGCAATAGCACAACGATGTCCAATGCAGGCATCTGTGCGCGACGTAAACGGAAGGATTCTCGCGCTACCCGTTTAACGCGGTTACGGTCCACCGCACGCCGGGCGCGTTTTTTAGCAACCACTAAGCCGACCCGCGCGCAGTCTTCGCCATTCTTGCGAGACAACAACAGGAAGTTGCGGCTGCCGCTCTTCACTGTGGCTTGGTCGAACACTGCTTTGAAATCAGCACTGGTCAACAGCCGGGCGGAGATCGGAAAACAAAGATCCGGTGAACTGTCGTTCACCGGATCTTTGGCGTATCGCTGTGTCAAAAGGTCTGGCCTGTAATCAGGCGCTCAGACGCTTACGACCTTTGGCGCGACGACGGCTGAGTACGGCGCGGCCGTTCTTGGTGGCCATACGTGCACGGAAACCGTGGTCGCGTTTGCGCTTGATTACGCTCGGCTGAAAAGTACGTTTCATGTTCGTATCCCCAGGGGATGACTGGTCAATCGAAGGCCGGCAAGTGTAGGGGAGTGGTTTTGCGGTGTCAACGCATGATCCAAGGCAGGAAACAGGGCGCGGTCTACAGTCTTTATAATTCTCTTTTTTAAATTCTTTGATGATAGTGGTGATAGTAATAGGGGACGCCAATTTCTGTGGATAAGTGTTTTTTCCCTTTATATATCAAATGCTTTGCCTGTGACTAAAGCGTGCGTAAGCCGGTGGGTGATCGGGGATGGAGCCGGGGATATCCGGGGATCAATTGGGGATGAAAGTTATCCAGTGCGCCGTCCACAACGCTATACCGACGTTGTGCGCCTGCTTGCACTCAAGGTTATCCACAGGCAGCGGCCGGATTTGCCTGTGGATAAATCGCGGCGGCGCGGCTAGAATCCACTCCTTCTTATAGGTTTCTGAAAACAGGGGTCGGTGCGGGGCGTGTCGGTAGAGCTTTGGCAACGCTGTTTGGTGCGGCTGGAAGACGAGCTGCCTTCACAGCAGTACACCATGTGGATCCGCCCGCTCCAGGCTGCTGTGGCTCAGGAGGGGGCGGAGCTGGTGCTGTTCGCCCCCAACCGCTTCATCGTCGATTGGGTGCGGGACAAGTATCTGGAGCGCATCAGCGAGCTGTTTGCGGAGCTTCAGGACGGCCCGGTACCCACCCTGACGTTGCGTGTCGGTGCAGCCCGTGCAGCGACGCCTACACCGGCTCCTGCGGCGCCCGCTCCAGTGGCTACCGCTGCGCCCGTCGTCGCCGCGCCAGGTCAGCAGTTTGCGTCACCGGCGGCGAAAGAAACCGGCCCCGTTGCCAAACACCGGCACAACCTCAATACCTCGTTCCTGTTTGAGAACTTCGTTGAGGGAAAGTCCAACCGCATGGCGGCCGCGGCTGCTCAGCAGGTGGCTGAGAATCCCGGTACCCACGGGTACAACCCGCTGCTTCTATATGGAGGCGTGGGGCTGGGGAAAACCCACCTGATGCATGCGGTGGGTAATAGCATGCTCAAGCGCAATCCCAACGCTAAAGTGGTCTACCTGCACAGTGAACGCTTCGTCGCGGATATGATTTCGGCGCTGCGTAACAAGACCATCAACGAGTTCAAGCGCTTCTATCGCTCGCTCGATGCGTTGTTGATTGACGACATCCAGTTCTTTGCCGGCAAGGAGCAATCGCAGGAGGAGTTTTTCCATACCTTCAACGCGTTGCTTGAAAACGGCCAACAGATCATCCTCACCTGCGATAAATTCCCCAAGGAAATTGATGGGCTTGAGGAACGCCTCAAGAGCCGTTTTGGTTGGGGGCTGTCGCAGCCGATGGAGCCGCCCGATCTCGAAACCCGGGTGGCGATTCTTAAGAAGAAGGCGGAAGAATCCCGTATTGAGCTGCCCAACGACGCAGCCTTCTTCATTGCCCAGCGGATCCGCTCGAACGTGCGTGAATTGGAAGGTGCTCTGAAGAGAGTGATCGCTCACGTACGTTTCACCGGTGCGGCACTGGATGTGGCGTTGGTGAAGGAAGCGTTGCGAGATCTGCTTGCCATCCAGGCGCGCCAGGTCAGTGTGGATAACATCCAACGCACGGTGGCGGAGTACTACAAGATCAAGATTGCCGATCTGCTGTCGCCCCGGCGCAGTCGCTCGGTGGCGCGACCACGGCAGATTGCCATGGCGTTGTCGAAGGAACTGACCAGCCACAGTTTGCCGGAGATCGGTGATGCCTTCGGGGGCCGTGACCACACCACGGTGCTCCACGCATGCCGCAAGGTGAAGGAACTGCGGGAAGGCAGTACGGAGATCGAAGAGGACTACCAGAATCTGCTGCGTAGTCTCACCTCGTGAAAACCATACTATTTGTAGGGGCATAAACATGAGATTCACCATCAACCGCGAGTTGCTGCTCAAGCCACTACAGCAGGTGGCCGGCGTGGTCGAGCGGCGACAAACCCTGCCGGTACTGGCGAACGTGCTGATCGAAGTATCGGATCAGCGGCTATCGCTGACCGGTACTGATCTGGAACTCGAGTTGGTCGCTCGCCTACCGTTGGAAGGTGACGGCCAGCAGCTGGGGGAAACCACGGTACCGGCGCGTAAGCTGCTGGATATCTGCAAAAGCCTGCCGGCTGAGTCAGAGATCCGGTTCGAGGTTGATGGTGAACGCATGGTGGTCCGCTCCGGTCGCAGCCGCTTCACATTGTCCACCCTGCCCGCTTCTGACTTCCCCAGCCTGGAGGAGGAGGTCGGTGGTGCCTCGTTGGAGATCGAGCCGGAGCAGCTGCGCCGTTTGATCGACAATACCGCCTTCTCCATGGCTCAGCAGGATGTGCGTTATTACCTGAACGGTATGTTGCTGGAGCTGGGCAAGAACCGTTTGCGGGCTGTGGCTACTGACGGCCACCGTCTGGCTATGGCAGATGCCGAAGTCGCCGGTATCAGTGAAGAAGTGCAGGTCATTGTGCCGCGTAAGGGGGTGATGGAACTGGCCCGTTTACTTGGCGACGGCGCGACGGCAATCCGGCTGACGGTGGGCAAGAACCACGTGCGTTTGGTGGTGGGCGATATCACCTTTACCACCAAGTTGGTGGACGGGAAATTCCCGGAATACGAACGAGTAATCCCGAAGGACACGCCGCGTCGCGTGTCGGCAGATCGCGAAACCCTGCGTCAAGCATTGGGACGTGTGGCGATCCTATCCAACGAAAAATACCGTGGCGTACGCTTGCAGTTGTCCGACGGCATGTTGCGTATCCAAGCCAATAACCCGGAACAGGAAGAAGCAGAAGAAGAAGTGTCTGTTTCGTTCCAGGGCGATGAGTTGGAAATCGGCTTCAACGTCAGTTACCTGATTGATGTACTGAACGCATTGCACGGTACCGAAGTGCAGCTGCAGTTGGGCGACAGCAATAGCAGTGCAGTAGTAGTGGATCCGAACACGTCCGGCACCTTGTATGTCGTAATGCCGATGCGCCTCTGATTCAGCGTGCAGCACATGAAACGGGCCGACTCCTTATTGGATCGGCCCGTTTTTCTTTTCGGTGATGGTGCACTACTCTGTTGTTTCTGCTGATGTTGGATTGCCCTCCCCCATGCTTCACCGCCTCGATCTCCATCATTTCCGGATCTACCGTGATACCCAGTGGTGCCCAGGACCTGGGGTCAATGTGGTATTGGGCGATAATGGCTCCGGTAAGAGCAGTTTGCTGGAGGCGATTTATTTGATCGGAACTGGACGTAGTTTCCGTACCGCCCGTTTGCCTCGTTTAGTCCAGGATGGACAGGAGGAGGCTACGCTGTTCGCTGAGATTGGCGGCGCGTCCGTGTCTCTGGACGGGATGAGACATTCGGTCGGCATGGCGCGCTCTCGCACTGGATTTACCGCGCTGCGGCTGGATGGAGCTCCGGTGCGGGGGCTGAGTGAATTGGCCCAACTGCTGCCCGTACAAGTATTCCATCCAGGCACAGTGGAAATGCTTGAGGGGGGTGCTGGAGAGCGTCGCCGATTTCTCGATTGGGGATTGTTCCACGTGGAACAATCCTTTCTGCCGTTATGGAGGCAGTTTTCACAAGCTCTCCAACAGCGTAACCGGCTATTACGTGCGGGGGGATCAGAGCGCGAGTTGAAGCCGTGGACGCAGCAAGTAGCGGCCTTTTCTGTTAGTATTGATCGGTTGCGGCGCGACTATTTGGAGCGCCTGCAGCCCCGTTTGGAGGCGACGTTAGCCGGTTTGGGGCAACTCCCCGAAATTCGTCTAGCGTTGTTCTCTGGCTGGGCAGAAAAAGATGCTGACGCATTGGAGCAGCTTCTGTTCCAGGATCTGGAGCGTGAGCGCCAAATGGGCCACACCACTCGTGGTGCTCATCGGGCTGACTTACGCTTTACCTGCGATGGCGTCCCGGTTCGAGACGTACTGTCCCGTGGCCAGCTGAAGACTCTCAGCTACGCGCTGTTGATAAGCCAGTTGTCGCTGATGGTGCAAGATTATGGTCGTCATTGCGTCTTGCTGGTGGATGACCTGTGCAGTGAGTTGGATACAGCTCACTCGCGCGCGATCCTCACCGTGTTGGCGTCGTTGAACCAGCAAATGATCATCACTGCGCTGCAGCGGGAGCAGTTGAGTCATTTGGAAGATATTGTGCAGAGCGCGAAGATGTTCCACGTGGAACATGGCCGCATCAGCGCCCTGCCCTGATCCAATCCCGCGCCCGATCAAGCTGGGCACCCGCGCTGCGGTCGCGTTTGCCATGAGCGATTAAAGGAAGGCACATGACTGAGAACACCTACGATTCCGGCAGTATCAAAGTATTGAAAGGACTGGATGCAGTCCGCAAGCGCCCGGGCATGTACATCGGTGACACAGATGATGGAACCGGTCTGCACCACATGGTGTTCGAAGTTGTGGATAACTCCATCGACGAAGCGCTTGCCGGACACTGTAAGAACATCAAAGTCACTATTCATGCGGATGAGAGCATCACTTGCTCGGATGACGGCCGTGGAATACCTGTGGATATCCATCCGGAAGAAGGCGTTTCCGCTGCCCAGGTGATCATGACGGTGCTGCACGCCGGCGGTAAGTTTGACGACAACAGTTATAAGGTTTCCGGCGGTCTCCACGGCGTGGGTGTGTCCGTGGTGAATGCGTTATCCGAGAAGCTGAAACTGACTATCCGGCGTAACGGTAAGCTCTATGAACAGGTTTATCGCCATGGCGAGCCGGATACTCCACTGAAAGAAATCGGCCCCACCGAGGGCACCGGTACCACGGTGACCTTCCGGCCTTCCAGCGAGACCTTCAGCAACATCGAATTTGTCTACGACATTCTGGCCAAGCGCCTGCGCGAGCTGAGCTTCCTCAACTCAGGTATCAGTATTTCTCTGAAGGATGAGCGCTCGGGCAAGGAAGAACTGTTCCAGTACGAGGGAGGCTTGGCGGCCTTTGTAGATTACCTCAACGGCGCGAAGACGCCGCTGAACAAGGTGTTTCACTTCATCGGTACCCGCGAAGACGGCATTGCCGTGGAAGTGGCGCTGCAATGGAATGATTCTTACAACGAGAACATCTATTGCTTCACCAACAACATTCCCCAACGGGATGGCGGCACCCACTTGGCGGGCTTCCGTGGCGCGCTGACCCGTACCTTGAACAACTACATGGAAAGCGAAGGCTTCCTGAAGAAGGAAAAGGTCTCCACCACCGGTGATGACGCCCGCGAAGGCCTTACCGCGGTGATTTCGGTGAAGGTTCCGGATCCGAAATTCTCCTCACAGACCAAGGAAAAGTTGGTGTCTTCCGAGGTGAAAACCGCGGTTGAGCAGGTCATGGGCGAGCGCATGCATGATTACCTGCTGGAAAACCCGGCTGAAGCACGCCAAGTGGTGCAGAAAATTATTGATGCAGCGAGGGCGCGCGATGCGGCGCGTCGGGCGCGGGAAATGACCCGTCGCAAAGGTGCATTGGATATCGCTGGCTTGCCTGGCAAGTTGGCTGATTGCCAAGAAAAGGACCCAGCGCTGTCCGAACTCTACCTAGTGGAAGGAGACTCGGCGGGCGGATCAGCTAAACAGGGCCGTGACCGCCGTACCCAGGCGATTCTGCCGCTGAAAGGTAAGATCCTGAACGTGGAGAAGGCCCGCTTCGACAAGATGCTCAGTTCGCAGGAAGTGGGCACCTTGATCACGGCATTGGGCTGCGGCATCGGCCGCGATGAATACAACGTCGATAAACTGCGTTACCACAGCATCATTATCATGACTGACGCGGATGTGGACGGTTCGCACATCCGTACTCTACTGCTGACCTTCTTCTTCCGTCAGTTGCCAGAGCTGGTTGAGCGCGGCCATATCTACATCGCTCAGCCGCCGCTGTACAAGATCAAGAAGGGCAAGCAGGAAAGCTACCTGAAGGATGACCAGGCGCTGGAGGATTACCTGACCAATATAGCCCTGGAAAATGCCGCGCTCTACCCCGGCGCTGAAGCCGCACCGATCACTGGTGAGCGGTTGGATGCGTTGATTCGTGAGTACCGCCAGGTACAACGTCTGATTGAGCGTCAATCACGCGTATTACCTGAAGGCATCTTGCAGGAGTTGGCGTATCTGCCAGGATTGTCAGAAGAATTCTTGCGCGATAAAGCCGGTTTGGAAGGTTGGTGCAAAGAGCTAGAGCGCCGCACCAATGCCAATACCCCGGATGCCACGCAGTACACGGTGTCATTGGCGGAGGATGCGGAAAAAGGCGTGTTCCTGCCGAGTATTCGGGTATTGGCCCACGGCGTAGAACGAGATTACGTGATTTCCGAGGAGTTCATTGATTCGCCGGATTACGGCCGCATCCGCATGCTGGGCGACAAGCTTGCTGGCCTGCTGGATGCAGATGCATCGATCGCCCGTGGAGAGACCCGTCGTGCGATCGGCAGCCTTGCTGAAGCCATTGATTGGTTGATGCAGCAGGCGCGTCGTGGCGCCAATATCCAGCGCTACAAAGGTCTTGGCGAGATGAACCCGGAACAGCTGTGGGAGACCACCATGGACCCGGAGGTACGGCGCATGCTGCAGGTCACGGTGAAGGACGCGATGAGCGCGGATCTGATGTTCACCACCCTTATGGGGGATGACGTGGAACCACGCCGTGCCTTTATTGAGTCCAACGCCCTGCAGGTAGCGAACTTGGATATCTGATCCAGGTTTGCAGCCAATAAAAAAGGGGCCCTCATGGCCCCTTTTTTATTGCATCTGAATTTAGTGGATCAGATGGCGAAGTCTTCGAGCGCCTTGCCGTTGGCCAGCTCCGCGGCCAACCAGTTGGGACGCTTGCCACGACCGGTCCAGGTCAGGCTGGGATCTTCCGGGTGACGGAATTTCACCGGTGCCGGGCGACGTCCGGTTTTGGTGGTGGCTTGGGCACCGGCTTTCAGGCCCAGCAGTTCTTCGATGGTAATCCCGGCTTTGCGCGCAATAGCCTCCACTTCAGCACGTGCGTTGCGGATGTGTTCCGTCTTCTTTTTCTCAATCAGCGTCCGTGCGTCAGTGATGACTTGCTCCAGCTCTTCAACAGAAAGCGGTGCCAGGTTGATATTCATATTCCAAACCCTTTGTTGGCTTACATGTGTTTCCGGGCGGCATACCCAATGTGAATGCCAGCGGCGTCACTCTATCACGGTCAATACCATTGGGTATTGTGAATTGCACCGTTTGAGCGGCAAACCGGAGGGAAAGTTTCAATTTTTCCAATTGGGTCCCAATCTGCTAACGCCATTTTAATAAAACATGCGTTTGATCGGAACGAACGCCCCTATATAAAGGCCAACTGGCGGCATCGCGCAATGGGGTAAGTCGCATTAACAGGGTGCAAAAAGAGACGAAATCAAACTTTTACACGGAAGTGCCAGCGGCATCGCGTAAAAGCCAATCGACAAATGCAGGCAGGTCATCAAATACCGGGGTATCGGCAAACTCGGCGGGTAATCCTTTATCAAGGGTGCGCTGGCCCTTACCAGTGCGCACCAGCGCCGGCCGGCAACCGCGCGCTACGCCCGCCTGCAGGTCGCGCAGGGTATCGCCGACCATCCAGCCGCCGGCGACCGGTGCGCCGCGCAAAACGGCGATCTGGTCGAGCAGGCCTGGTAGCGGTTTGCGGCAGCCACATTGTGCATCGGGACCGTGGGGACAGAAGGTGATGCCATCAAAATGCGCACCGGCATCGGCGGCTATAGCGCACATCTTTTTATGAATATCACTTAGGGTGTCGAGCGAGTAATAACCTCGTGCAATACCCGATTGGTTAGTGGCCACATAGACATCGAAGCCCGCCTGGTTAAGACGGGCGACAGCGGCTGCCGCACCGGCAATCGGAATCCATTCCTGCGGTGATTTGATGAAGGCATCGGAGTCCTCATTGAGGACTCCGTCGCGGTCGAGAATAACCAGGGGTCGCATCAACTACCCAACTCGGAAATATCTGCCACGTTGAGGAACAGGTCACGCAGGAATGACAGCAGCGCCAGTCGATTTTCGCGCAGTGCGGCATCGTCAGCCATCACCATTACTTGGTCAAAGAAACGGTCTACCGGATCACGCAGATTGGCGAGCAACGCCAGTAGCGCCGCGTAATCACCGGCATCAATCAGTGGTTCGCCTTCGGCATAGGCGTCCACCACTGCGTTGGCCAAATCATTCTCGGCGTCGTCCACCAACAGTGCACCGTCGATTTCATCGCCGGGCGCGGTGTCGAGTTTCGACAAGATATTGGCCACCCGCTTGTTGGCTGCAGCCAGCGCGGCCGCTTCCGGACGGTTGCGGAAGGCGGCGACCGCTTTCACACGGCGATCGAAGTCCAGTGGCCGCACCGGACGCACTGCAAGCACTGCCAGGATGACTGGCGTGTCGATGCCACGGTCGTGGTAGAACGCGCGGTAACGGCCAAACAGGAACTCTAGCGCTTCACGGCCAGCGGCGGCATCAATGCGGTCGCCGAAGCCAGTGATGGCCTGTTCTACCAGGGCCTCGATATCCAGCGGCAGCTCGCATTCGATGATGATGCGCAGGATACCCAGCGCGGCGCGGCGCAAGGCATAGGGATCTTTGTCGCCGGTGGGTTTTTGGCCGATACCGAAGATACCCACTAGAGTGTCGAGTTTGTCCGCCAGTGCCACCGCTTGGCCGGTGCGGGTTGCCGGCAGCATGTCGCCGGCAAAACGTGGCAGGTATTGTTCGCGCAGTGCCTCGGCCAGTTCGTCTGGGCGGCCTTCATGGCGTGCCAGGTAATAGCCCATGGTGCCCTGCATGGTGTCGAACTCGTACACCATCTCTGAGGCCAGGTCGGCTTTGCAGAGACGGCCGGCTTCGGCCGCCAGTGCCGCATCGCCGCCGATGTCCTGGGCAATCACGGCAGCCAGCGACGCAATGCGCTGGCATTTGTCTGCCAGCGTGCCGAGCTGCTGTTGGAACACCACGTTCTGCAGTGGCTCGGCGTGTTGGTCGAGCCGCTTGGCGCAGTCGTTATCGTAGAAAAAGGCGGCGTCGGCCAGACGCGGACGCACTACTTTCTCGTTACCGGCAATCACTTGCGCTTTGTCGGTGCTGTCGAGGTTGCTGATGGTGATAAACGCATTCATCAGCCTGCCGTTGGCATCCACCACCGGGAAGTACTTTTGGTTTTCCTGCATGGTGGTGATCAGTGCTTCCTGCGGCACCCGCAGGAATTCCTCATCAAAGCGCCCCACCAGCGGCACCGGCCATTCCACCAACGCAGTCACTTCATCCAGCAGCTCGTCATCGATCACTGCGCTGCCGCCGGCATCTTTACCGGCCTGAATAGCGGCGCTACGGATCTGGTCACGGCGGGTGTTAAAATCGGCCACCACTTTGCCGTGCTGCTGCAGTGCCTGTTCGTAATCGCGGGCATGAGCCAGAGCCAAGGCCTGCGGTGCATGGAAACGATGGCCGTAGGTGTTGCGGCCGGCGTCCAACTCCAGCAGTGACAGCGGCAGTACTTCATCGTCCAGCAGTGCCACCAGCCAATGCACCGGACGCACGAACTGTACTTTGCGGGCGCCCCAGCGCATGCGCTTGGGGATCGGCAGTCGCTGCACCGATTGGGCCAAGAAGGCTGGCAGCAGCTCCACCAACGGACGCCCCGTTTCCTGGATCTGGGCGACCAGCCAAGCGCCTTTGTCGGTTTCGACACGGCTCAGTTGGTCGACGCTCAGACCCACCGATGCGGCGAAGCCTTGCGCGGCTTTGGTGGGCGTTCCATCCGCGCCGAAGGCCGCGGCCACGGCTGGGCCGCGGCGCTCAAGCGTGCGGTCGGCTTGGCGGGTCTCCAACGCTTCAATACGGAAGGCCAGGCGGCGCGGCGCGGCAAATACCTTCACCGCGCCGTGTGCCAGCTGGGCTTCGTCCAGTTGGCGCACTACTTCATCGGCAAACGCCTGCGACAGTGCTTGCAGGGATTTCGGCGGCAGTTCTTCGGTACCGAGTTCAATCAGCAGATCGGCGCGGCGCACCGCGTGTTCAGCAGCGCTCATCACTGGTCTCCCTTGCTGGCGCGGTCATTCTGGCGGGCGTCTTGTTGTTCCAACTGCGCCAATACTTCGTCACGCAGGGCGGCCGGGGCCATCGGGAAACCCAGTGCCCGGCGTGCTTGGAAGTAAGCGTCGGCCACGGCGCGGGCCAGCGCCCGCACGCGCAGGATGAAGCGTTGGCGCTCGGTGACGGAGATGGCCTTGCGGGCGTCCAGCAGGTTGAAGGTGTGGGACGCTTTCAGCACGTATTCATAGGCCGGCAGCGGCAAGCCCAGTTCGATCAGCTTGCGGCTTTCCTGCTCGAACAGGTCGAACTGCTCGAACAGCGCTTCCACATTGGCGTGCTGGAAGTTGAAGGTGGACATTTCCACTTCGTTTTGCAGGAACACATCGCCGTAGGTGACGGTGCCGAACGGGCCGTTAGACCACACCAGGTCGTAGACGGAGTCGACGCCTTGCAGGTACATGGCGAGGCGCTCAAGGCCGTAGGTGATTTCACCGGTGACTGGGTAGCAATCAATGCCGCCGACCTGCTGGAAGTAGGTGAACTGGGTCACTTCCATGCCGTTTAGCCACACTTCCCAGCCGAGCCCCCAGGCGCCCAGCGTCGGGGATTCCCAGTTGTCCTCGACGAAGCGGATGTCGTGTACCAGGGTGTCGAAACCGAGCCGTTTGAGCGAGCCCAAGTACAGCTCTTGAATGTTGTCCGGCGACGGCTTCAGCACCACCTGGAATTGGTAGTAATGCTGCAGGCGGTTGGGGTTCTCGCCGTAGCGACCGTCGGTGGGACGGCGCGACGGTTGCACGTAGGCACTGTTCCAGGTTTCCGGGCCGATGGCGCGCAGGAAGGTGCACGGATGGAAGGTGCCGGCGCCGACTTCCAGATCCAGGGGCTGCACGATCACACACCCCTGCTCTGCCCAGTATTGTTGCAGGGCCAGAATCAAGCCCTGGAAAGTGCTGCTATCCACTTGCGGTTGAGCCGCCATGATCAAACCTGCTGCGTTGAAATGGGACACGCGCCCGCAACACCAAGCATGGTGGGGGCGTCAAAACAAGGGGCCAAGTATAGCGATCCGTCGGGAGAGCGGATACCGGACGGCGGTGCGTGGCCATCGCAGCGAGGTGTTCTCGCTGCGATGGCCAGTCTCAGCGGTTGCTGCCGAACACGCTGCCGAGCAACGCGCTGCCGCGGCTGAGCGGATCCGCGCGCAGCAGGCTCTCTTCCTCGGCCATCTTGGTGAACAGGCCGTTCAGGCTCTGGTCCATGACGTAGTCTTCCAAATCCAAGTTCGGTTTACTGGCCAGCGGCAGAGCGTTGTAGGTATTCAGCAGCGTTTTGTACTGGTCGTAGAAGCCGACTCTTTCCAGCTGGCCACGAATGATCGGCTGGTAGCGCTCGCGCAGGGTGGGCTCCGAGGTGCGGCGGAAGTAGTCGGTGGCAGCGGTGTCATCGCCGCGGATGATGCCCATGGCATCGGTGACGGTCATTTGGCGAATGCTGGTGAGAAATACGTCCTTGGCTTCCGCAGCAGCCAACTCGGCGCCACGGTTCATCAGTGCTTCCACCTGCGTCACGTAGCTGTCGAGACCGAACTTGCTGAGCGTGGAGGTGATGGTGTCGAATTGCGCCGGCAGGCCCAGCCGCCGCTGCGGGTCGTTGGCGTAGCCGCCTGGCTGTGACAGTTCCGCCGAGGCGCGGTTGCTACTCAGCTCCAGCGCCTGCTTCACCGCAGCGGACAGGTCCAGCGGTGCACCGGCTTCGCGGCCGCCGCTGTCACTGCCGGCGTTGAGGAATTGGTTCATGCCTTCACAGCCGCTGGCAGCGAGGGTGATGGCGAGGATCAGAGCGGCCTTGCGCATGGGATCTCCTTGCAGGATGGACGTGCCGGAAACGGCGAAGTGGCTACTATAACGGACCGCTGTCCAAGATGGCTTTGCCGGAGTGCTTTGTGTCTGACGACGATCGTTACCGTGCCCAGCACCAACGCCGGTTGGCGTACATGCCGTGGTTGTATGCGCGTTTGAAAGCGCGCCACCGGGCCTGGGCAGAGCCGTGGCAGGCGGCGTTGCAGGCTGAACTGGCGGCAATGGAGACGGTACGTTTCGGCCGTGACTGTTTCATTGCCCCGGACGCGCAGCTGTTTGCCGAACCCGGGCGCGACATCGTGCTCGGAGATGGCTGTCTAATTGCGGCGGGCAGTTTCCTACATGGGCCGATCCGGCTCGGTCATGGCGTATCGATCAATCATGGTTGCAGTCTCGATGGCGGTGCGGCCGGCATCCACATTGGCGACCACACTCGTATTGCTGCCCGCTGCACCCTGTTTGCGTTTAATCATGGCCTCGACGGCGATCGGCTGATCAGCGAACAGCCGGTGTCGTCGCGGGGCATCCGCATTGGTCGTGATGTCTGGATCGGTGCCGGCGTCGGGATTGTCGACGGTGTCACCATCGGCGATGGCGCGGTGGTGGGCATGGGCGCGGTGGTCACCCACGAGGTGCCCGCTGGAGTGATTGTGGCCGGTAATCCGGCGCGGCCGATCGGCCAACGTCGTTAATACTCAGTGACGGATTGCCACGCCGGACGCCACAAGCCGGTGTTAAGCTGTGCCGATTTGCCGCTGGCTCTGCACAGGAACGCAGAACATGAAGGAAGCTGTCTCACTGACCGGGTTGTTGGCCAAACGCCGCTTCGGTCCTTACTTTGCGACCCAATTCTTCGGCGCATTCAACGACAACGTGTTCCGCCAAGCATTGATCCTGCTGATCACGTCCGGGGTGGTCACCCAGGTGGCACCCAACACCCTCAACAACGTGGCGTTGGGGCTGTTTATCCTGCCGTTCTTCCTGTTCTCCGCCCTCGCCGGCCAGTTCGCTGACAAATATGAGAAAGGCATGCTGATCCGCCGGCTGAAGCTGGTGGAGGTGGGCATCATGCTGATTGCCGCCATCGGCTTCTATTTCGATGCGGTGTATTTCCTGCTGGCAATCCTGTTCCTGATGGGGCTGCAATCCACCTGTTTCGGACCGCTGAAGTATTCGATCATGCCGCAGCATTTGGCCGAAACCGAGCTGGTGGCCGGCAACGCGTTGGTGCAACAGGGTACTTATGTGGCGATCCTGCTCGGCTCGATTTCCGGCGTGGTGCTGAATGCGCCCGGTGCCGCCAGTTGGTGGGGGCCGGTGGCGGTGGTGACGATCGCGGTGCTCGGTTATCTGTCGGCGCGCAGCATTCCAGCGGCCCCGGCGGCAGACCCGAATGTGCGCATCAACTGGAACATCTTCTCGGAAACCAAACGCGTGATGGGCCACGCCCGGGAAGTGAAGTCAGTGTGGTACTGCGTACTGGGGGTCTCGTGGTTCTGGTTTCTCGGCGCCGCCTACACTACCCAGCTGAAAGTCTATGTGGACGATTACCTGATCGGCTCGGAAATGGTCTACGCGCTGTTGCTGTCGGTGTTCTCGATTGCGATCGGACTGGGCTCGGTGCTGTGCGAGAAACTGTCCGGCAAGTCCGTGGAAATCGGTTTAGTGCCAATCGGGTCGTTAGGCTTGTCCTTGTTCGGCATCGACCTCTACTTCTCCTACCAAGCACTGACGATGCCCGTCGAAGGCGTGCAGACGGTGGCGCAATTCCTCGGCAGCGCCGGCGGCTGGCGAGTAGTGGCCGACTTTGCCGGGATCGGCATCTTTGGCGGCTTTTATATCGTGCCGCTGTTCTCGTTTATCCAGTGGCGCACGCGCAAAAGCCATCTGTCGCGGGTGATTGCCGCGTGCAACGTGCTCAACGCGCTGTTCATGGTGGGTTCTGCGGTGGCTGGCATAGTCATCGTTGGCTTGCTCGACTGGAGCATCCCCACCTTCTTCCTGGTGCTGGCGCTGGCCAACCTGCTGGTGGCGTTCTACATCTATCGCAAAGTGCCGGAATTCATGATCCGCTTCATCATTTGGATGCTGACCAAAGTGATGTACCGGGTGCGCCGCGAAGGGCTGGAAAACATTCCCCAGGAGGGCCCCTGCGTGTTGGTGTGCAACCACGTCAGCTACGTGGATGCGCTCTTAATCGGCGGTTCGGTGCAACGGCCGGTGCGTTTTGTGATGCAGCAGCAGATCTACAACGCGCCGGTGATGAATTATATCTTCCGCACCGGCCGCGCGATCCCCATCGACAGCAAGACGCGACAGCCGCAGGTCTACGAACAGGCGTTCGAACGCATTCGCGCCGAACTGGATGAGGGCAACGTGGTCTGCATCTTCCCGGAAGGCAAACTGACGCTGGATGGCGAGATCGCTGAGTTCAAGAACGGCATCGAGAAGATCATCGGCGATCGTCCGGTGCCGGTGGTACCGATGGCGCTGCAGGGCTTGTGGGGCAGTGCCTTCAGCCACAAAGATGGGCGCGCGCTGACCAAGCGTCCACGCCGTATGCGTGCCCGCGTGGCGTTGGTGGTGGCCCCGGCTTGGCCGGCTGAGCAGGTCACTGCCGCTGGCTTGGAGCAGGCCGTACGCGGTCTCCGCGGTGACCTCCGTTAATCAACAGGGATGATGTGCATGGCAGTTTCGCAACCCGCCACCGTGATCTGGATTCGTCGTCTGCTGGCGCTGGGCTGTGCGGTGGTGGTGGCCGTCATGAGTCTGCTGCCGGGCGATGAACTCGCCCGCATCGGCTTCAAGGTCTACAACGACAAGGTTTACCACGGCATCGCCTATTTCTCGTTGGCGATGCTGCTGGCGTTGGGCTGGCCACGTTGGCGGTTGTGGGCGATCTGGGGGCTGGCGTTCCTGTTCGGCGCCGGCATCGAAGTGGCTCAGGGCATGACCCCGAGCCGTTCGTTTGATGTGTGGGATATGGTCGCCAACGGCACCGGTGCCCTGCTCGCCTTGGTGCTGGTGCAGGGCTGGCGCTGCTGGCGGCGACGCTGATCAGACCAGCGCGCAGACGTTGTTGCCGCGGGCTTCCTGGCTTTCGATCCACTTCAGGATGCGCCCGCCCAGCGGCCGCTCGGTGGCTGCTGCGGCCAATCGCACCGCTTCACGCAGGCCAACAATGTCGATGCCGGTGTTGAGCCCGGCAGACTCAAACAAATAGACCAAATCCTCGGTGGCGACGTTACCGGTGGCACCCGGGGCAAACGGGCAGCCGCCCAAGCCGCCCACCGACGCGTCAAACTTGCGCACCCCTAGCTCGCAGGCGACCCACGCCATGGCTGCGGCCAATCCACGGGTGTCATGCAGGTGCACGAAAAAGCGTTCGGCACCGAAACTGGCAATCAGCGGCTGCATGATGTCCTTCATCTGGCGGGTATTGCCGCCGCCGATGGTGTCGGAAATCGCCACTTCGTCGGCGCCGCCGGCAAACAACTTCTCGCTCAACTCGATGCTGGTGCGGGCCGGCACCGGGCCGTCGTAGGGGCAGGCGAAGGCGCCGGATACATAGGCGCGGGTGGTGACCCCATCGGCTTTGGCCTGGGCCAGAATCGACAGGCAGCTCTCCAGCGCGGTATCCAGCGACATGTTGAGGTTGCGCTGGTTGAAGCTCTCGGTGGTGGAAATCACCAGTGCAATGGTGTCGTAACCGGCGGCACGCGCCAGTTGATAACCCTTCAGGTTCGGCACCAGGGCGGTGTAGTGCAGATCGGCGCGGCGCGGCAGGCGTGCGCTCAGTGCCGCCGCATCGGCCATGCGCGGTACGGCTTTCGGGCTGACGAAACTGACCGGCTCCAGATAGCGCACACCGGCAGCAATGAGGGCGTCGGCAATGGCGGCCTTGGCATCGGTGCTGACATGCACGGGCTGGTTCTGCAGCCCATCACGCAAACCGACTTCGTTGATGATCACCTGGTCTGTCATGGCTGTGTTCTCCTTATTGGGGGCCTTTCCCGGCAGCGCCCAATGGGGCTGCGGAGACGACAGACGAGGATGGTACACTCGCCGCTGGCCGAAATCACAGGAGCGGACGGCGGTGAATTTGCAAGCAAAATCCCTTTGGCGGCTGTTGCGCCAGTCGGTGGAGTATTGGCTTGGCCGGCAGGCGGCAATCTACGCCGGGGCGCTGGCGTTCTTCACGCTGTTTTCGATCGCGCCGGTGGTGATCCTGGCGGTGCAGGTGATCGGTTTGGTGCTGTCTACCGATGTGGCGATGGCGCAGATCCTCAGTCACCTAGAAGGTGCGATGGGGGCCGAAGCCGCCGAAGCGGTACGCAATGCCGTGGCGCGCACCGAAATCACCCACACCTCGCTGCTGCCGACACTGATCTCGCTGGGCACCATGGTGATCGGCGCCACCACCGTGTTTGCCCAGTTGCAGCGTTCGCTGAACAGCATCTGGGATGTCACTCCGCGGCCGAACCGCAACACCGTGCTGGAATTGATACGCAACCGTTTCCTGTCACTGACGATCGTGCTTTCAATCGGCTTCGTGTTGCTGGTGTCATTGCTGCTGAGCGTGATTTTGCGCGCGGTGATGGCGTTTGCCGCCGACTGGCTGCCGATGCCGGACGCGCTGGCGGTGGGTCTGGAAACCACGGTATCGCTGCTGGTGATCGGGCTGCTGTTCGCCACCATGTTCAAGGTGTTGCCGGATGTGAAACTGCGGTGGCGCGATGTGCTGCCCGGCGCACTACTGACCTCCGTGCTGTTTGCGCTGGGCCGCTCGCTGATTGCGGTGTACCTGTCCAACACCGCCACTGCCTCTACTTACGGTGCCGCCGGATCACTGGTGCTGCTGTTGCTGTGGGTCTACTACTCGTCACTGATTCTGCTGTTCGGTGCCGCCTTCACCCGCGCCTACACCGAGTTCCGTGGCCGCGAGGTGCAGCCGGTGGCCTCGGCAGTGCGCGTGGAGCGGTTGCTGGTGGATGAAACCCAGCCGGAGCAGAACGCATGATCTGGCTGCTGCGCCTATTGGTGTTGGTGTTGGCGCTGACTGCATTGCAGACGTTGCTGTTCTATCTGTTCTGGGCATTGGATCGGCGTCGCCATCCGCCGGCGTTGCTGCAACCGCTGGTGCCGTGGAAAGTGGTGCGCACTGTGGTACTGGAATGGTGGGCGATGTCGCTGATGGTGCTGGCGGCACCGCTGCGTTTCATTCCCTGGCGGCGGCGTTTGCGGCCGGCGGCGGGAGCCGTCCCGGTGGTGCTGGTACATGGTTACGGCGGCGATCACATCAATTTTCTGGCCATGCAGTGGTGGCTGCGTTGGCACGGTTTTTCTCAAGTACACGCGGTGAGCTATGTGCCGCCGGTTATTGATGCACGCCGTTTGGCGCAGCAGGTGGTCGATCATGTGCAACGCATTCGTGCCGCTACCGGTGCAGCCCAAGTGGACCTGGTGTGTCACAGCATGGGCGGGCCGCTGACGCGCTATGCGCTGCAGCATTTAGGGCTCGCCGGACAGGTGCGCCGGGCGGTATTTCTCGGCTCACCGCTGGCGGGGACACGACTGTCCAATCTGCTGCCGATCCCTGGCGCGGCCCATCAATTGCGCTATCAGAGCCCATTTCTCAGCGACTTAAACCGGCTCGGCGAACCGCCCGGCGATTGCCGTTTTTATGCCATTTATTCCGACATGGACAACTTCGTATTCCCGGCCGACAGCGCGCGGGTGGCGGTGGGTGAGAACATCCATCTGCCCTACCACGGCCACTGTGCTCTGCTGTACAGTCCGCAGGTGCTGCGCCGGGTGGTCCAGTGTCTCGACCAGCCGGAGCCGGCAGCCTGATTTCTAGGCGGGTGTGTTGCCCGCCGACCCCTGCACAAGCGACGTCTGTGGAGCTGCGGCTTCACTGGAGCGTGAGATCAGGCACCCCCAGAACGGTGCCGCCACCCTCAAACCGGAGAACCTTGATGAACCTGGATCAAAGCGAAATCGAACTGTTCCGCACCAATGTGCGCAAATATCTGGAAAAGGAAATCCTGCCCCACTACGCCCAGTGGGAAAAGGATGAAATCCTGCCGCGTGAAGTGTGGACCGGCCTTGGTGAGAACGGCTTCCTGTGTGTCGACGTGCCGGAGCAATACGGCGGTTTTGGTGCCTCGTTCCGGCTGTCGGCGATCGTGGTGGAAGAAGCTTCGCGCATGGGCTTTGGCGGTTTGGCGTCCAACATTTCGGTGCACTCCGACATCGTTGCGCCGTACATCCTGCACCTGGGCAGCGAAGAGCAGAAACAAGCATGGCTGCCGAAGATGGTCACCGGTGAAGCCATTGGTGCCATCGGCATGACCGAGCCAGGGGCCGGTTCCGATCTGCAGGGTATGAAAACCCGCGCCGAGCGTGATGGCGATGAGTTTGTCATCAACGGCCAGAAGACTTTCATCACCAACGGTCAGCATTGCGATGTCATCGTTTTGGCCACCAAAACTGATCCCAATGCCGGCAGCCGCGGCATGACGCTGTTCACCGTTGACACGTCCCTGCCGGGCTTCGCCCGTGGCCGCAACTTGGAAAAGATGGGCCACCACTGCGCTGATACTTCGGAACTGTTCTTCGAGAACCTGCGCGTCGGTGCCGACCAAATCCTCGGCGGCGAAGGTAAGGGCTTCGCTAACCTGATGAATGAGCTGCCGCGTGAGCGTCTGATCCTCGCCATCGGTGCTGTGGGTGCCTGTGAGGGCATGCTTGAGCGCACGGTGGAATACGTGCAGGAGCGCAAGGCGTTCGGCGCCAGCGTGGCGCAGTTCCAGAACACCCGCTTCAAGCTCGCCAACCTGAAAGCACAGATCGATGTGAACAAGGCATTCGTGGCCCAGTGCTCGGATCTGTACGACGACGGCAAATTGAGCGCGGTGCAGGCGTCCACTGCCAAGTACACCTCCACCGAACTGCAGGGCGTGGTGGCAGACCAATGCCTGCAGCTGCATGGCGGCTACGGCTATATGCAGGAATATGCCATTTCCCGCGATTACGTGGATGCCCGCATCCAGCGCATTTACGGCGGTACCAGCGAAATCATGCTGGAAATCATCGCGCGCGATTTGCTCGGTCGCGCCTGAGGCATCCCGGGCGGCGGCCACCGCTGTCGCCCGGCGCTGTCCTGCGGCTGTCACACAACATCGCTAGGCTGCGCAGTCCGCAGTTGATAGGGAACGCTGTGACTCCGATTCCTTCCTGGCGAGCTTTCATCGCGGTCTGGTGCCGAGTGGCGCTGCTGAGTGTCGGCGGCCCCGCCGGTCAGATCGCCGTCATGCACCGGTTACTGGTGGCGGAACGACGCTGGGTGTCGGATGCCGATTTCCTTCACGCGCTCAACTTCTGCATGGTGCTGCCCGGCCCAGAAGCCCAGCAACTTGCCACCTATCTGGGTTGGCGCCAACGCGGCGTGGTCGGTGCGCTGGTATCCGGCGGGCTGTTCATTGCGCCGGGGTTGCTGTCGATCCTGTTGCTGTCGTGGTTGACCTTGTCGTGGCAAGGCTACGGCCTGTGGCAAGCGGCGTTGGCCGGATTGCAGGCGGCGGTGGTAGCGGTGATGGCCGCGGCACTGCTGCGGCTTGGGCGCCGGACGCTGGTGGATCGGCCACGACAGGGGCTGGCGGTGGCGGCATTGCTGGCGCTCGCGGTGGGCCTGCCGTTCCCGCTGGTGTTGGTGTTCGGCGCGCTGGCGGGACTACGTTGGTTTGTACCCACTGACCTGTCGAGCCCGCAATCATCGATCCAATGGCGTCATGCACTGAAAGTGCTAGGGGTCGGTGGGCTGGTGTGGGCGCTGCCGATGCTGGTGATCGTGCTGGCATTCGGGCCGTCCCACGTGCTGGCGGCATTAGGGGTGTTCTTCGCCAAGGTGTCGCTGCTCACCTTCGGCGGTGCTTATGCGGTGTTGGGCTATGTCACCGAGGTGGCGGTGGAGGGGCACCAGTGGGTGGCCGCCGCCGACATGATGGACGCGCTGGCATTCGCCGAAGCCACTCCCGGTCCCCTGATCCAGGCGGTGCAGCACATCGGCTACGTGGCTGGCTGGCGAGCGCCGCAACCTTGGACGCCGGGCGCCATGGCGCTGGCTGGCGCGCTGATCACCACGTGGTCGGTGTTCGTACCGAGCATCACGCTGGTGTTGGCGGGGGCGCCGTCGGTGGAGGTGCTCGGGCAACGACCGCGGGTGGCAGCGGCGCTTCAGGGCATGGGCGCAGTGGTGGTCGGGGTGATTGCGCACCTGGCGCTGTGGTTCGGCTTGCAGGTGTTGTGGCCGGCATCGGGTTTCAGTGTCAGCGCACTGGTGCTGATGGGGTTAGCGGCGTTGCTGTTGGGGCCCTTCCAGCGCGGCCCGCTGCTGACCCTGCTGCTGTGTGCGGTGGTGGCGGTGGCTTGGCAGGGGCTCAGCTGACGGCGCTGGCGGCGCGGCGCTGACGCAGGGCGCGCAGCACGATGTTGGCTTGGTTGACGCCGTACTCACGAATGCAGGCTGCGGCGGCGGCGCCGTCGCGTTGCTGCACGCTGGTCAGCAGTTGGCCAAAGATGCGCAGCGTGACATCGAACTCGGTGGTTTCTTCCACCAGCGCCATATAGGAGTAGCGCTGCAGCAGTGGCGTCAGGTCCTGGATGGTGCGGCTCAGGTAGCTGTTGCGGCCGAAGCTGAGAAAATCCGGCAGGAAACTGAACACCATCTGGTGAGCGCCGGCCATGTCTTGGTTCTGGTGCGCTTGCACCAACATGCTCAACATCTGCATCAACCGGTCCAACTCCCCGCCCTGCCAGTTATTGGCGGTGCGTTCAGCCAGCTGCGCGAACAGCATGAACAGGAAGTCGTACAGCTCCACAACCTGAGTTTCAGTGATGTCGCAGACGCGCGCGCCACGGCGCGGCTGAATCACTACCAAGTGGCGTGCCTCCAGCACTCTCAGGGCCTCTCGAAGTGAGTTGGTGCTCACGTCAAGCCGCTTTGCTAATTCCACTTCATGCAGTTTCTCGCCCGGCGCCAGAGTGCCTTGGATGATCATTTCCGACAGGTGATCGGCGATTTGATCGCTCAGTGAAACGGCTTTCAACGACATCTTGCGCACCTCGGCAGGGAAACAGGCCGGCGCAGTATAGCATCAGTTTCGTCCCGTAATGACTAATTGAGTTGTTTGACAATTCAAAAGATCAAACTTAGCCTGTGAACAGATCACTTTGGCACCCGGTGCCGTGTTTCCGTGGGAGAACCGACATGTTTGAGAACGTAAGTCCCCAGCGCATGCAGACGCTGAAAAAGTGGGGCTATCCGCTGTTCTGGCTGATCATGGTGCCGTTGCTGCCCCTGACGGCGTATGTAGGCACCGAAAGCGGCACCCAGAACGCCTGGGCGTGGGGCCTCTACATCTTTATCTTCGGCATCCTGCCGATCCTCGATTACATCGTGGGCAAGGACCCGGCGAATCCGGATGAGCACACTGAAGTGCCGTCACTGATGGAAGAGAAGATCTACCGCGTCTACACGCTTGGCATGGTGCCGGTGTGGTTCGGCATCCTGTTCTGGGCGGGCCATGTATTCGTGACGAACGACTATAACTGGATCGGCATGCTCGGCTGGATCGTGTCGATCGGCACCGTCGGCGGCATCATCGCTATCAACCTTGCCCACGAGCTGATCCATAAAGACACTAAGCTGGAAGCCAACGCGGGCGGCTTGCTGCTGGCATCGGTCACCTATGCCGGGTTCAAAGTTGAGCACATCCGTGGCCACCACGTCACGGTGTCGACCCCGGAAGATGCCTCCTCATCGCAGTACAACCAGAGCATTTACCGCTTCCTGCCACGTGCTTTCGTGCACAACTTCATCAATGCCTGGCGGTTGGAAGCTGAATACTTGCGCCGCAAAGGCAAGAAAGCGTTCAGCATCCACAACGAACTGATCTGGTGGTACGGCATTTCCGCAGCATTGGCGGTGGCGTTCGGCCTGCTGTGGGGCGCCAAGGGTGTGTTGTTCTTCGTCGGTCAGAGTTTCTTCGCGTCGCTGGCGCTGGAGATCATCAACTACATCGAACACTACGGCCTGCACCGCCGGCTGTTGGAGAACGGCCGTTATGAGCGCGTGACCCCGGCGCACAGCTGGAACTCCAACTACCTGCTGACCAACATCGCGCTGTTCCAACTGCAGCGCCACAGTGACCACCACGCTTACGCCAAGCGTCGTTACCAAGTCCTGCGCCACTACGAGGAAAGTCCGCAACTGCCCGGCGGCTACGCCTCAATGTACGTGCTGGCGCTGATTCCGCCACTGTGGTTCAAGATCATGAACCCGCGCGTGGAGGCCTATTATCAAGGCGAAATGGACCAGCTGTTCCGTACTGCCAAGCGAGTTAACAACATCGCCTGACCGGCGGCCTACGGGCGGCAACACCAAAGCGGCGGGACCGGCAACGGCCCGCCTTTTTTTGTGCGTGAGTTAAATCTAGGGCCGCAGCCAAGGGTGTTTGCCCTGCTGGGGTGGGCGGATGGGTGTTTTTAGCCGCGCTGTCACTGACGCCAGAACAACGGCGTGAACAGCACCAGCAGCGTGAATACTTCCAGTCGGCCGGCCAGCATCGCCACACACATGATCCACTTGGCGCCGTTGGACAGATGGCTGAAGCCGCTGCCGACATCACCGAAACCCTGGCCGACGTTGTTGAGCGATGCGGCGGTGGTGGCGAGCGCCGAACCAAGATCCATGCCGGTCATCGAGAACGCCAGCGTCAGCGCCACCGACAGCATGATGTAGACGCCGACAAAGCCCCATACCGCCTGCAACACCCGGTCATCCGCGGCGCGGTGGCCGAACCGCACGGCAAACACGCCGGTGGGATAAATCAGCCGACGCAGCTCGCGCAGGCTGTGGTGGAACACTAGCGCCACCCGCACCACCTTCATGCCGCCGCCGGTGGAGCCGGCACAGCCGCCGATGAAACTGGTCAGCGCCAGTGTGTACAGCACCGCATTGGGCCAGCTCACCATGTCGGTACTGGTCAGCCCGGTGCCGGTGCTGAACGACATCACTTGGAACACCGAGTGGCGCAGGATGGTGAGCGGATCACCGTCGTAACGCTGCTCAAGGAACAGGCCGATCGACACAATGCTGACGTAGAGAACGATCAGCGTGACGAAGAAGCGGAATTCCGGATCGCGCCAGTAGGTCAGCGGGTTCTTGCCACGGAATACGGCAAAGTGCAGCGCGAAGCTGAGCGCACCGAGGAAGATGAAGAACGCCGCGATCATGTCCAGCAGCGCACTGTCGTAGTAGCCCATGCTGGCGTCGTGGGTGGAAAAACCGCCGGTGGAAACGGTACTGAAGCTGTGGGCGATGGCGTCGAACCAGCTCATGCCGCCCCAGCGGAACAACAGTGCGCAGCAGATGGTGAACACCAAGTAGATGAACCACAGCGTCTTGGCAGTTTCGGCGATGCGCGGCGTCAACTTGGCGTCTTTCATCGGCCCGGGGATTTCGGCCTTGTACAGCTGCATGCCGCCGACGCCCAGCATCGGCAGAATCGCGATCGCCAGCACGATGATGCCCATGCCGCCCAGCCACTGCAGTTGCTGGCGGTAGAACAGCAGTGACTTCGGCAATTGGTCAAGGCCGGTGAGCACGGTGCCGCCAGTGGTGGTGAGGCCGGAAATTGACTCGAACACGGCGTCGGTAATGCTCAGGTCGAGCGCCGGATTGAGTAAAAACGGCAGGCTCCCGACCGTACCCAGCACCGTCCAGAACAGCGTTACCACCAGGAAACCGTCGCGGGTTTGCAGTTCGGCGCGTTCACGCCACACCGGCAGCCACAGCACCAGCCCGAGGCAAAAGATGCTGGCGAACGAGCGCAGGAACGCCATTTCGCTGCCATCATGGAACAGGTAGGCCACCACCACCGGCGGCACCATGGTGAAGCTGAACACCATCAACAGGATGCCGAGGATCTTGGTGATCAGGGCGAAATGCATGGCCGCAGCCTCAGAAGAAGGTCAGACCGACCTGGAACAGTTTTTCCACATCGATGATGCGGCGCCGGTCCATCAAGAACATGATCACGTGGTCGTTCTGTTCGATCACTACATCATCGTGGGCGATCAGCACCGTTTCGCCGCGCACCACGGCGCCGATGGTGGTGCCTTCCGGCAGGTCAATTTGATCGACGCGACGGCCCACCACTTTGGAGCTGCGGGCGTCGCCCCGGGCGATGGCTTCGATCGCCTCGGCCGCGCCGCGGCGCAGAGAGTGAACACTTACCACGTCCCCGCGCCGCACGTGCGCGAGCAAATTGCCGATGGTGGCCTGCTGTGGCGAGATGGCGATGTCGATGTCGTGGCCCTGCACCAGGTCCACATAGGCGGGGTTGCTGATCAGCGTCATCACCTTGCGGGCGCCGAGACGCTTGGCCAGCATCGACGACATGATGTTGGCCTCATCATCGTTGGTCAGGGCGCAGAACACATCGGCGTTTTCGATGTTGGCTTTGATCAGTTGGTCACGGTCGGTGGCGTGGCCGGACATCACCACCGTGCGTGACAGGTGCTCGGCCAGCCAGGTGCAGCGGGCGCTGTTGCGCTCCAGCAGTTTGACCCGGTAGCGGTGTTCCATGCTCTGCGCCAGCCGGTAGCCGATGTTGCCGCCGCCGGCGATGATCACCCGTTTGTAGTTGTGCTCCAGCCGCCGCAGCTCGCTCATCACCGCGCGGATGTCGTTGCGGGCGGCAATGAAGAACACTTCGTCATCGGCCTCGATCACGGTGTCGCCTTCCGGCTGCAGTGCCCGGTTCTTGCGGAAGATCGCCGCCACGCGGGTGTCCACGTTCGGCATGTGCTGGCGCAGTGCGCGCAGCGCTTGGCCCACCAGCGGGCCGCCGTAATAGGCGCGCACCGCCACCAGCTGCACGCGGCCACCGGCAAAGTTCACCACTTGCAGCGCACCGGGCAGATCTATCAGACGGCGGATGTAATCGGTTACCACCTGCTCGGGGCTGATGATGACGTCGATCGGCAGCGCTTCCGGGTGGAACAGCTTCTCGTGCATCAAGTAGCTGGTGGCGCGGATGCGGGCGATCTTGGTGGGAATGCGGAACAGCGTGTAGGCCACCTGGCAGGCGATCATGTTGACCTCGTCACTGCTGGTGACGGCAATCAGCATGTCAGCATCTTCGGCGCCGGCCTGGCTCAGCACCGCCGGGAACGAACCGCGCCCGGTCACAGTGCGCAGGTCGACCCGGTCGCTCAGTTCGCGCAGGCGGTCACTGTCGGTGTCCACCACGGTGATGTCATTGCGCTCACCGGACAGGTTTTCCGCCAGTGTGGCGCCGACTTGGCCGGCGCCGAGAATGATGATTTTCAACGCCGCTCACCCGTGTCAGAGCTGTTTTCGCAACCGTGCGCAATAGAACCCATCGTGGTTCCGGTCCTCGTCCTGGGTGGTGGGCGCCCATTGCTGGCCGATGCTACCACCACTGCCCGGCGAATCTGCGCGGGCATCCGGGGTGCGGGCCAGGAAGGCCGCCATCTGGTCGGCATTTTCTGCGTCCAGCACCGAACAGGTGGCATAGACCAGACAGCCGCCCGGGCGGATCAGCGGCCATATTGCATCCAGCATCCGGGCCTGTAAACCAACCAGCTCGGGCACATCGCTGGCGCGCCGGTGCCACTTTACATCTGGCTGGCGGCGCAGGATGCCGGTGGCGGTGCAGGGGGCATCGAGCAGCACGGCATCGAACAGCTGGCCATCCCACCACTGGCTGGGATCGGCGGCATCGCCCGACTGCAACTGTGCCTTGAGGCCAATGCGGTCGAGGTTTTCCTGGACCCGCGCCAGGCGCTGGGGATCCACATCCAGCGCTACCACCTCGGCATCAGGGAAACGTTCCAGCAGTTGGCCAGTCTTGCCGCCGGGGGCGGCGCAGGCGTCCAGCACTCGGCCTTGCGGGGCCATGTCCAGCCATTCCACCGGGTTTTGCGCCACCGCGTCCTGCACCGAAAAGGCGCCCTCGGTGAAACCGGGGATGTCGTGCACCGGCACCGCGTTGTGCAGCGTGACGGCAAAGGGCGCAACGCTGCTGGCGCTGGCGGGTAGCCCGGCGGCGGCCAACGTTAGCAAGGCTTGCTCGCGGCTGTGTTGTTGGCGATTGACCCGCAGTGTCAGCGGTGCTGGCAGCAACGACGCGGCGGCCAGCGCCGGCGCCTGCTCACCCCAGTCGCGCTGCAATTGCTGCCACAGCCAATCCGGCAGCGATTGCGCCACTGCAGTAGGCAGACTGGCTTGCAATGCGTTGATGTCCTCGCGGGTGGCTTTGCGCAGTAGTGCGTTGGCCAGCCCGGCGGCCCAGGGCGCTTTCAGTTGGCGCATCAGGTCCGGGTAAGCATTCACCACCGCGTGGGCGGGACGGGCGCTGAACCACAGTTCATAGAGCGCACACCAGAGCGCCAATCGCACCGGTTGCGCACTGGCGCGTAGCGGTTTTTGCAGCTGCGCCGACAACCAATGATCGAGCAGGCGCCGATGGCGGCAAACGCCGTAGCACAGATCGACAAACAAGCCGCGATCGCCGGCGCTTAGCTCACCGCGGGGGCGTGCCAGCACTTCGCGCAGGCTGCGGCCACCGCCTTCGGCGGGCAGCACCTCGGCCAGCGCTTGAACCGCCAATTGGCGGGGACTCTTGCTCATGAGGCGCTGCCGAAGCCGTCAGCCAGCAACTGGCCGGGGCGCAGCAAGTGGGCACGGCCGCTCAGCAGGTCTTTGACTGGCTGCGCTTTTTTGCCAGGCAGCTGGGCCTCAGTGATGTGCAGGCTGCCTTGGCCGCAAGCGACTTCTAGAGAGTCCGGCGAGACGCTCAGCAGCGTGCCGGGGGCACCGCTGCCTGGTCCTGCATGGGCCTGCCACACTCGCAGTCGCTGGTCACCGAACGGCACTTGCGCCACCGGCCACGGATTGAAGGCGCGCACGGTGCGGGCCAGCTGCTCGGCGTCCTGCTGCCAATCCAGCTCCGCTTCTTGCTTGCCGAGTTTGTGGGCGTAGCTGACGCCCTGCTCCGGCTGCACTTCGGCGCCGACTTGGAATTGGGCTAGATCATCCAGCACCGTCACCAGCGCAGCGGCGCCGAGCTCAGCGATGCGTTGGTAGAGGCTGCCGCCGGTGTCGGAGGCGGTGATCGGCGTGGCGACCTTGTGCAGCATCGGGCCGGTATCGAGCCCGGCTTCCATCTGCATGATGGTGACGCCACTTTCGTCGTCGCCAGCGGCAATGGCGCGGTGCACCGGCGCGGCGCCGCGCCAGCGCGGCAGCAGCGAGCCGTGCACGTTGATGCAGCCATGGCGCGGTAAATCGAGGATCGCCTGTGGGATCAGCAGGCCGTAGGCCACCACCACCATTACATCAGCATCAAAACTGGCGAGCTGGGCACCAATGTCTGCGTCGCGCAGGGTGGTCGGTTGCAGCACGGGTAGCTGGTGTTGTTCGGCCAGCACCTTGACGTCACTGGGGGTCAGGGTGCGGCCACGGCCGGCGGGGCGGTCGGGCTGGGTCAGCACCGCCACCACCTGGTGGCGACTGGCCAGCAGCGCCGCCAGGCTGAGCGCGGCAAAATCCGGCGTGCCGGCGAACACAATACGCAAGGGCGTCACGGGGAACCTCGGGAAGCAGGAGTGGGCGTGTCAGGCGCGGGTACGCTGGACTTTCTCGATCTTCTTCTTGATGCGGTCGCGCTTGAGCCGCGAGATGTGGTCGACGAACAGCTTGCCGGCCAAATGATCGACTTCGTGCTGGATGCAGATTGCGAGCAGGCCCTCGCAATCCATCTCGAAGGCGTCGCCATCGCGATTAAGGGCACGCACCCGTACCCGCGATGGGCGCTCCACGGTTTCGTAGAAGCCGGGCACCGACAGACAGCCTTCGTCGTAGCGTTGCAGGTCCTCGGTGAGCGGCAGCAGCTGCGGATTAATGAAATGCAGCGGCTCGTTGCGCTCTTCCGACACGTCGATAACGATCACTTGCTGATGCACATTCACCTGAGTGGCGGCCAGTCCAATGCCTGAGGCGTCGTACATGGTCTCGAACATGTCATCAATCAGTTTGCGAAGCTCGTCATCCACCTTTTCCACCGGCTTTGCTACCGTGCGCAGGCGAGGATCAGGGAATTCGAGGATGTCCAGTACAGCCATGATGGGTTCCGCAGGTCAGCTGCCAGGCCCGGGGGGGCCGGGAAGCGGGTTGAAAACGCCCGGACCGGGTTGCTAGTATCAGCCGAAAATCGTATCCGAAGAATACGACAAAAGGGGCTCATCCATCTCAAGCAACACCTGGCATGCAAAGGTGCCAGCCAATCGGGGGCCGACCAGTCGCCTGGTCGCGAACATGGCAGTCATGATAAGGGGATTCCGGCAATGATGAAATCACTGCTGCGGGCGCTGTCCTGCGGCGTTCTGCTGGGTTTTGCAGGGTGGGTGGGTGCGGATGTGGCGCTGCGTAGCGACCCGCCGCAGGAGTACCACGTCAAAAAGGGCGATACGCTCTGGGATATTTCCAACGCTTTCCTGCGCAATCCGTGGCAGTGGCCGGCGCTGTGGCACCAGAATCCGCACATCGACAACCCGCACCTAATCTACCCGGGTGACGTGCTGCATCTGGTCTA
Source organism: Alcanivorax sp. REN37 (assembly GCF_041102775.1). Taxonomy (NCBI): domain Bacteria; kingdom Pseudomonadati; phylum Pseudomonadota; class Gammaproteobacteria; order Oceanospirillales; family Alcanivoracaceae; genus Isoalcanivorax; species Isoalcanivorax beigongshangi. Next base: position 89,100 of record NZ_JBGCUO010000001.1, on the reverse strand, counting down.
CATCAATGGCCAGCCGCAGCTCGACATAAGCCGGGTGGTGGCGTTGTCACCGGGGGACGAGCGGCTGTCGCCGCAGGTGCGCGAGTTGCCGCTGTCGTCCGCGATCCCAGCGATTCCGCTGTCCAGCATCCAGAGTTTCCTGCGCGAAGCGCTGATCCTGTCCAAAGAAGACGTCGATAACGCCCCCTACCTGGTTGGCGGCACCGACCGCCGGGTGATTTACGGCTCCAACGACACCGTCTACGGCCGTGATCCGGTGAACAAGTGGCAGGATCTGGCGCCGGATTACGGTGTTTACCGGGTCGGCCAGCCTTACATCGACGCCACTACCCGTGAAGTGCTGGGTTATGGCGCAGTGCGCATCGGTACCATGCGTGTCACCGCTCAGGATGGGGAACTTGTGACCTTCCGGGTGACCGCCGCTAACGAAGATCTGCGTGCGAATGATCGGATTTTGCTGAGCCCAGAACACCGCCAGCAATCAATCTATTACCCCTCTGCGCCTGACAACATGCAGGACGGCAACGTGCTGCAGGTGTTCGGCCGCCTCAACAGCGCCGCCCGCCATGACGTAGTGGTGCTCAACCGTGGCACCCGCGATGGCGTGCAGGAAGGTAACGTACTGGAAGTCTTCCAGCGGGGAGAACAGGTGCGTGACCGCAACCGTGGAGAAATGCTGCAGCTGCCGGATGTGAAGGCCGGCACCTTGGTGGTGTTCCGGGCGTTCGAGAAGGCGTCCTATGCGCTGATTATCGAATCCACCCGCGCCATCTATGTGCAGGATCTGGTGCGCAGTCCCACCGTCGATTAACGCCCGCCGGGGCAGGCCCGCCCGCCCCGCTTGCGTCCCGCTGGCCCATTGGCCGGTTACGGATGCTGTCATGGACCACCCTGCCCTCGCCCTAACGCTGCTGTGCCAGCACAACCCGCCGTTGCTGTACCGCCTGTTGGCGGCCCATCCCGACCCCGCCGCCGCTTGGCTGGCGCGTGCTGACTGGGGGCTGAGTGGCGATCCGTCTGCCGAGGTGGCGCGCTGGCGCCCGTGGCTGGCGCGCCACGGCTGGCAACTGATGCTCTCCACTGATGCAGGCTACCCCGAGTTGCTGCATAGCTTGCCGGATGCGCCGGGGATGCTGTTCGTGCAAGGCAACCTCCAAGCGCTGTCGCAGCCGCAGTTGGCAATAGTGGGGGCCCGCAGTGCCAGCCCAGATGGTCTGCGTTGGGCACGTGAGCTGGCCGCCGGGCTGGCGGCAGCCGGGTTTACCGTCACCAGTGGGCTGGCCCGTGGCATTGATGGCGCTGCTCACCAAGGAGCGCTGGCCGCTGGCGGCACCACGGTGGCGCTGATGGCATCCGGTCCCCAGCAAATTTATCCGCGCGAGCATCAGGCTTTGGCGCGCCAGCTGGTGGAGCGCGGCGGCGCACTAGTGACCGAGTTCCCGCCGGGTGTGCGGCCACTGCGGCACCATTTCCCGCTGCGCAACCGGCTGATTAGCGCGCTGTCGCTAGGTGTGGTGGTGGTCCAAGCTCTGCGGGCGTCCGGCTCGCTGGTCACCGCCCGTCATGCCGCCCAGCAGGGCCGCACCGTGTTTGCGGTGCCGGGGGTGCCAGGCGCGCCGCTCAGTGCTGGCCCCCACCAGCTGCTGCGGGAGGGAGCGGTGTTGCTCGAGTCGCTGGACGACATCGCCGCAGAACTACCGGACTTTCAACAGCTTGCCGCTGGCGCCAGCTCGCTGTTGGAAACGGACACCGGGGTGCTGGCATTGCTGGCGGAAGGCCCTCGGGATTTCGATCAGTTGCTGGCGGTGTGGCAAGACGGCGAAGCGGCGCTGGCCGATGCGTTGTTGGAGCAGGAGCTGGCCGGCCGCGTGCGCCGTTCAACGGGCCGTTATCAGCGCATTTTCTAGGCTTGTGCAGGGACCAGCGCTCCGGTACTTTGCACCCCCCAATTGCCAACAGAAACCACGAGGCTTCACATGAGCACGCCCTTCGTTGCGGTCCTGATGGGATCCGATTCTGACCTGCCGCAGGTACAGACGACGCTGGACACTCTCAATGGACTGGGTATTCGCGTGGAAGCGCGAGTGACATCAGCCCACCGCACCCCAGTGCGCACCCACGAATTCGTCAAAGACGCCGAAGCGCGTGGCTGCCAAGTGTTCATCTGCGCCGCTGGTTTGGCGGCCCACCTCGCGGGTGCTGTGGCGGCCGCCACGGTGCGTCCGGTGATCGGCATTCCGGTGGAAACCGGTCCGCTGAGCGGTGAGGATGCGCTGCTGTCCACGGTGATGATGCCGGGCGGTATTCCGGTGGCCACGGTGGCGATCGGCAAGGCCGGTGCCAAGAACGCCGCCTACCTGGCCGCGCAAATGATGTCGCTTGCTGATCCGAGCCTGTACCAGCGCCTGAAGGACGACCGCGAAGAAAACGCCCGCGCGGTGGAAGCCAAGGACGCCGCGTTGCAGGCTAAGCTCGCCGGTAAGTGAGCCGGTTGCGCGTTGCCACGTTGCCGTCCGTTGCCCGTTGGGTGCGGGACGGGGGCGTGGTGGCGTATCCAACCGAGGCCGTTTACGGCCTCGGTTGTGACCCTCTTTGCGAGGCTGCGGTGTTGCGCATCCTTGCCCTCAAGCAGCGCCCAGTAGAGAAAGGCCTGATCCTACTCGCCGGCAGCGTTGAGCAGTTGCTTCCTTTCATTGATGTCAGTACGGCCGAACAGGCGCGCATGGCAGCCCGCTGGCCGGGACCAGTGTCCTGGGTGGTGCCGGCCAGCGCACGGGTGCCGGCCTGGGTGCGTGGCGCCCACACCACGGTAGCGGTGCGGGTTAGCGGCCATCCGTTGGCGCGAGAGCTGGCCCTAGCCGCGGGCACGCCGTTGGTGTCTACCAGTGCCAATTTGGCGGGTCAGCCGTCGCTGCGCGATGCTGACAGCGTTTTGCAGCAACTCGGTGACGGGCTCGATGCAGTGCTCGGCGGTGAATGTGATTCGACCGCAAAACCCTCTACTATTGTCGACCTTCATACCGGCGCGGTACTGCGTTCCTAAGGCGTCGGTCCACCTGTTGTTCGGGATGCCCCACCATGACTTCGATCGACGTCGACGCCGTCAAGGCGTACCTGCTCGGGTTGCAGGACGATATCTGCCGCCAGTTGGAAGCGGAGGATGGATCCGCCGTGTTTGTCGAGGATGCCTGGCAGCGTCCGGAAGGCGGCGGTGGCCGCAGCCGGGTGCTCACTGAAGGCGCCGTGATCGAGAAAGGCGGGGTCAACTTTTCCCACGTGTTCGGTCCCGGCCTGCCGCCGTCGGCCACGGCCGCGCGCCCGGAGCTGGCCGGCCGCAGCTTCCAGGCCATGGGCGTGTCACTAGTGATCCACCCGCACAACCCCCACGTTCCTACCAGCCACGCCAATGTGCGCCTATTCGTGGCGGAAAAGGACGGTGAGCAGCCGGTGTGGTGGTTCGGTGGCGGCTTCGATTTGACCCCGTTCTACGGCAACGAAGACGACGTGCGCCACTGGCACCAGGTGGCCAAGGACGCCTGTGATCCGTTCGGCGCCGAGGTCTATCCGCGTTTCAAGCGCTGGTGCGATGAATACTTCTTCCTGCGTCACCGCAACGAATCGCGCGGTGTCGGCGGATTGTTCTTCGACGATCTGAACGAACTGGGCTTCGAACAGAGCTTCGCGCTGATGCGCAGCATCGGTGATGCCTACGTGAAGGCCTACCGGCCGATCATGGCGCGCCGCAAGGACACTCCCTACGGTGACCGTGAGCGCCAGTTCCAGCTCTATCGCCGTGGCCGTTATGTGGAATTTAACCTGGTGTTCGATCGCGGCACCCTGTTTGGTCTGCAGTCCGGTGGCCGCACCGAATCGATCCTGATGTCGCTGCCACCGCTGGTGCGTTGGGACTACAACTGGGCGCCGGAGCCGGGTTCCGCCGAAGCGCGGCTGTACGAGGAATTCCTGCCACACCGCGATTGGCTGGCGCCGTGAGCAGCCGTTACGCGGTATTCGGCAACCCGATTGCCCACTCCCGTTCGCCGGCGATCCACCAGGCGTTTGCGGCCCAGCGCGGCGAGGCCTTGGATTACCAACGCATTGAAGCACCATTGGACGACTTTGCCGGCGCTGTGGCGGCGTTCTTTGCCGACCGCGGTGCTGGCGCCAATGTCACGGTGCCGTTCAAGGAGCAGGCGTTCCGGCTGTGTGGCCAACTCACCGAGCGCGCGCGCAGCGCCGGCGCGGTGAACACCTTGTGGCAGCAGGACGGCACACTGTGGGGCGACAACACCGACGGTATCGGCTTGGTCACCGACCTGACCGATCATCTCGGCTGGACACTGCGTGATGCGCGGGTGCTGGTGCTCGGTGCCGGCGGTGCGGTGCGCGGCGTGCTGCAACCGTTGTTGGCGGCCGCGCCAGCGCAGTTGGTGATCGCCAACCGCACCGCTGACAAGGCGACGGCTTTGGCGGCGGAGTTCGGTGGGGCGGTACAAGGAGGCGGCTTTGACGCGCTGCACGGCCATTTTGATGTGGTCATCAATGGCACCGCTGCCAGCCTCAGTGGCGCGGTGCCGCCGCTGCCGGCCGGCAGCATTGATCAGCACAGCTGTTGCTACGACATGGTGTACGGCGACCAGCTGACACCGTTCTTGCAGTGGGCGCAGCGCCAGGGAGCGGCGGTGGCAGACGGCCTCGGCATGCTGGTGGAACAGGCGGCGGCCTCGTTCCGGCAGTGGCATGGCTGGGAGCCAGATACGGTGCCGGTGCGCGTCGCACTGCGCGGCCGGTAACAAGTTTTACCTCCCTTTTGCGCTGCGCTGGCAGTCCGGCGCGCGTCTGTGGCTAGAATCGGGGCGCTTTTTCCCTCCCGGATGTCGATGGCGGACAGCATGACCTTCAAGCAGTGGATCTACGCGGCGGCCTTGAGTGCCGCTGCGGTACCCGCCCAAGCCGGATTGTTGAATCTGGCCTGGGACAACGATTTCCTCACCGGTTCTGACCGCGGCTACACCAATGGCGTGCGCCTGTCCTGGCTGGGCGACAGTGCTGAAAGCAACCCCCGCTGCGATCAAGGCTGTGCCACCAATCATGTGCGTACGGCGCTGTCATGGCTGCCGGGCATCGGCGGTGCCGATCGTCAGCACGCGCTCAGCATCAGCGTCTCGCAAGCGATGATTACGCCGGAAAACATTGAGTCGCGTGAGCCGATCTATGATGACTTGCCTTACGTCGGCTATCTGGCGGTGCAGCCGGGCATCTATGCCTGGAGCGACCGGGTGCTGACCGGCTACGCGCTCAACGTCGGCGTGGTGGGTAAGGAGTCCGGCGCCAGTCAGATGCAGCGCTGGGTGCACCACATGATCGGCAGCACCCGGCCGCTGGGATGGGACAACCAGCTTGGCACCGATGTACTGGGCGGTATCAGCGCCATCCACGTGCGGCGGCTGTTCACCGGCCAGCTCAACAATGGTTTGCAGCATGAGTGGACCTGGGGCGTGGGCGCGCGCCTGAACAGTTTCATCAGTGATGCGGAAACCGGTTTTTCCTACCGCATCGGCCGCAACCTGCCGGGCAATTTCGTGCCTGAATATGCCGGCGCGTCGCCGTCACTGGGGCTGCCGGGGTTGCTGGAGACCCAGAGTTGGGGATGGGATGTGTTCGCCAGCGTGCTGGTGCAGGGCGTCGCCTACTCCTATATCGAGGAAAAGGGCGGGCCCTACAACTACCGCAAGAAAGACGCCGTCGGTGCGCTGACGCTGGGCGTCGGCCTACACAGTCGCAATTTCCATATGGCGCTGGCGGTGCGCGCTTCCACCGCCCAGGAAGACGAGAATAAAGAGGCGATGACGTTCGGCACCTTGTCGTTTTCCTGGCGGATTTGAAACCGTGGATTACTCCGCTTCAGCGCGGTACTGGTTCTTCAGCTTGACGTAATTGCCGGCCACGTAAGGCAAAAACGCGCGCTCCTCATCGGTCAGTGGGCGCGCGGCAGTGGCCGGGCGGCCACGATACAGGTAGCCGCTCTGCAACCGCTTGCCCGGCGGCACCAGACTGCCGGCAGCGAGGATCACATCATCCTCGATCACCGCACCGTCCATGACGATGCTCTGCATGCCGATCATCACTCGATTGCCGATGGTGCATCCGTGCAGCATCACTTGGTGCGCCAGCGTTACGTCGTCGCCGACCTGCAGCGCAAAGCCGCCGGGGTTGAAACTGGAGTCGTGGGTGATGTGCAGCACCGCGTTGTCCTGCACGCTGACCCGGTTGCCCAGCGTGATGCGCTGCATATCGCCGCGCACCACCGCGCACGGCCAGACCGAGCAATCTTCACCGAACTGCACGGCGCCAATGACCTGCGCTGACGGGTCCACCCAGGTGCTGGCGGGAACAGCCGGCGTCTTGCCGGCAAAGGAACGGACTGCCATGCTGCGGCTCCTTGTTTTATCGGTGGGGACTTGAAGTCGCCATTGTCCACCCAGATATCCCTGCTGTCTGCCATCACTGCCAAGAGTCCGTTCCATGAGTCGCAATCCGCTGATCGATTACCCCGGCCTGCCCCCCTTCGCTGCCATCCGCCCCGAGCACGTGGAGCCCGCCGTGCAGCAGCTGATCGCTGATGGGCGCGCGCGCATTGAGCAGGTGCTGGCCGCCGGCCAGTGGGACTGGGACAACCTGGTGCTGGCGCTGGATGAGGAAGACGAACGGCTCGGTAAAGCCTTCGGCCCGGCCGGCCACCTCAATGGTGTGGCCCAAACCGACGCTTTGCGCGCCGCTTACAATGCCTGTCTGCCGGCGCTGTCTGAGTACGGCACTGAAGTGGGCCAGAACACCCGGCTCTACGCCGCTTACCAATCGCTGCGCGACAGCGGCGACTACGCGGCGCTGTCCCCGGCGCGGCAGAAAGTGCTCGATAACACCCTGCGCGATTTTCACCTGTCTGGCGTCGATCTACCGGCCGACAAGAAAGCGCGCTACATGGACATCAGTAAGCGTTTGTCTGAGCTGACCTCCACCTTTTCTGACAACGTGTTGGACGCCACCCAAAGCTGGCAGCGCCCGGTGACCGACGCGGCAGAACTTGACGGCGTGCCCGAGGTGGCACTGGCCGGTGCCGCTGACAAAGCCAAGGAACAAGGGCTGGATGGCTGGCTGCTGACGTTGGACTTCCCCTGCTACTACGCGGTCATCTGCCACGCCCGAAACCGCAGCCTGCGCGAGGAAATCTACCGCGCCCACGTCACCCGCGCCTCCGACCAAGGGCCGGATGCTGGCAAGTTCGACAACAGCGGGCTGATGGACGAAATCCTGTCTTTACGCCAGCAATTGGCCCAGTTGCTTGGCTTCGGCAGCTACGCTGAGAAATCGCTCGCCACCAAAATGGCGCGCAGCACCGATGAAGTATTGGGTTTCCTGCGTGATCTGGCCCGCCGCGCTAAACCGCAGGCGGAAACCGAGTTAGCGGAACTGCGCGCATTTGCTGCTGAGCAGGGCGTAACCGAACTGGCGCCGTGGGATATCGCGTTCTGGAGCGAGCGCCTGCGCGAAGCCCGCTATAGCCTGTCGGAAGAAGAATTGCGGCCGTGGTTCCCGGCGGAAACCGTGATTGCCGGCATGTTCGACATCGTGCAGACGCTGTTTGGCATCCGTATCCGGGCCCGTGATGGCGTGGAAACTTGGCATGCCGACGTGCGTTTCTACGACGTGCTGGATGATGATGGCGCGCCGATGGCGAGCTTCTACTTGGATCTGTACGCCCGCACCGGCAAGCGTGGCGGTGCCTGGATGGACGACTGCTTGGTGCGTCGTCGCCGCGCGGACGGCAGCTTGCAGCAGCCGGTGGCGTACCTGACCTGCAACTTCGCGCCGCCCGCCGGCGGCAAGCCGGGGCTGCTGACCCACGACGAGGTGGTGACGCTGTTCCACGAGTTTGGCCATGGGCTGCACCACATGCTCACCGAGCAGGAGGATGCGTCAATTTCCGGCATCAACGGCGTTGCCTGGGACGCGGTGGAACTGCCCAGCCAGTTCATGGAGAACTGGTGCTGGACCGAGGAAGGCCTGCGCCGCATCTCCGGCCACTACGAAACCGGCGAACCGCTGCCGGCCGACCTGCGCGACAAGCTGCTGGCGGCGAAGAACTTCCAGAGTGCGCTGGGCATGGTGCGGCAGTTGGAGTTCTCGCTGTTCGACATGTTGATCCATGGCGACAATCCGCAGCAGCTGAGCATCCAGCAGGTATTGGACCAAGTGCGTGAGGAGGTCGCGGCGATCATTCCGCCGGCGTTCAACCGCTTCCAGAACTCGTTCTCACACATCTTCGCTGGCGGTTATGCGGCCGGTTACTACAGCTACAAGTGGGCGGAGGTGTTGTCGGCCGATGCCTATTCGCGCTTCGAAGAAGAGGGCGAATTCAATCCGCAGACCGGCCATGATTTCCGCCGCCATATCCTTGCGCAAGGTGGCAGCCGTGAGCCGATGGAGCTGTTCGTAGCCTTCCGTGGCCGCGAGCCGTCGGTGGATGCGCTGCTGCGCCACAGCGGGATTGCGGCCTGATGCGGCGCCACTTCATTGCCGGCGCCAGTTGCCCGGAATGCGGTGCGGTGGACCGCATCCAGCGGGTGCAGGATGACGGCCGAGTGTGGATGGAATGCGTGGCCTGCAACATGGTCCGTGATTTGGATGCGCCGCCACCGGCCGCGCACCCACCGGAGCCGGCCAGCAGTTCCGGCCCGGTGATCTGGAAGTCGCCGAAGAGTTCATGAACACCACCTGCGCCCGCTCTGCGGGCGCAGTGCTATTGGGCTGCAGCGGCGGTTAATTGCGTTAACTCCTCGTGGTGTAACTGACCGGACAGATAGCGCAGTTGCAGCCAAGCGTGCAGGGCGTCGTGACGCGCTTGCAGCAGGTCCTGCCGAGTGCTGTACCGCGGGTGCTCGGCATCCAGTGGATCCAGATTGATGCGCTCGCCGCCCAGCACGCTCTGGCGCGTGGCCGTTACCAGCGCGACGGCATAATCCTCCGCGGCTTGATAGGCGTCGATGCGGTTTTGCCCGCGCGTGGCGCGACTGTATTGGCGCCGCAACTCGTTGAGCAGGTCGCGGGTGTCGGCATTCAATTCCGAGCGTGCTTGCTCCAATTGGTGGTGTGCCTGGCGCACCGCCGCTCGCAGACCCCTGCACGCCGACGCGCGGCTGATCGATATCTCTGCGGCGCAGTGCCCAATTAGCCGCACCACACTGTCCTTAGCGAGATCAGCGGCAAGGCGGTTGGTCAGTGTTTCATGCAGAAGCCGAAACGCAGCGATTGAAGGTGCTGCCATGGAAGCCCGTTGGCGCCCGCGGTGGCTCCAACGGCTGGTTTCACGGCAATGTCATCGTCGATAACCCAAGCCGCTTCCCGCCGTGAACGGCTGCAGGGTCGGCAACCCTGATGCCAAAATGGTCGTCATGAGGGGGCGGAGAAGGATCTTGTCCGACAGCTCGAACATTTTAATGAACGATCGTTTTCGGCGACTTTAAAAAGAATAAATCGTTTATTTATCAGATGGATGGTCCTTATCCGACAGTCCTTCCAGCGCCGCCAATCAATGCTTTTTTACTCCGCTATGGTCGGCGCCCAGGCGCAAGGGTTTCCGCCCCCGGCAGTTGTGCTACATTCCAACCGTGACATTGACCGATGTAAGAATAACAACGCTAGAGCTAGGAGGTGTGCCGTGCTCAGTCGCTTGGATCCCAATACTGTCTTACGCATGAAGAAGTGGGGGTACCTGCTTTTTTGGTTGGGGGTGCTGCCACTCTTGCCGATTTCCGCCATGATCGGCCGCGACAGCGGCACTCAGGACTATTGGGCCTGGGCCATCTATTTGGTGATCTTCGGCCTCGTTCCCATCCTCGACTACATCGTTGGCAAAGACCCCAGCAATCCGGATGAAGCCGAACAAGTCCCGGCCATGTCGGAAGAAATCACCTATCGGGTGATTACTCTGGTCATGGTGCCGGTGTGGATTGGCGCCATGTTTTATGCCGGCTGGGTGTTCTTCAACAACGACTACTCTTGGTTCGGGAAACTGGGCTGGATGGTGTCCATTGGTACCGCCGGTGGCGTGATCGCCATTAACCTCGGCCACGAGTTGACCCACAAAGACCCGCGCATTGAAAACTGGGCAGGCGGCCTGATGCTCGCCTCGGTGACCTACGGCGGTTTCAAAGTGGAGCACATCCGCGGCCACCACGTGACGGTATCCACCCCGGAAGATGCCTCTTCGGCGCGCTATGGGCAGAACGTCTATGCCTTCCTGCTGCAGGCGTTCCCCCGCAACTTCATCAACGCCTGGCGCTTGGAAGCCCAGCACCTGCGCCGCAAGGGGCACAGCCCGTTCAGCTGGCGCAATGAATTGATCTGGTGGTACGGCATTTCCGCGCTGTTCGCGCTGGCGTTTGCACTGGCATTCGGCTGGGCGGGCGCCTTGTACTTCCTCGGCGTCAGTTTCATCGCGGCCTTCACGCTGGAAGTGATCAACTACATCGAGCACTACGGCCTGCACCGCCGGCTGCTGGAAAACGGCCGCTACGAGCGCGTCACCCCAGCGCACAGCTGGAACTCCAACTACTTCCTCACCAACTTGGCGCTGTTCCAGCTGCAGCGCCATAGCGATCACCACGCCTACGCCAAGCGCCGTTACCAAGTGCTGCGCCACTACGATGAAAGTCCGCAGTTGCCGGGTGGTTATGCGGCCATGTACGTGCTGGCGCTGATTCCGCCGCTATGGTTCAAGGTGGTGAATCCGCGTGTGGAAGCCTATTACCAAGGCGAGATGGACCAACTGCTGCGTTCCGCCAAGCGCGTCAACAACATCACCGCCTGATCTGCCAGCGATACCCGGCGCGCGCTCGCGCGCCGGGCTCTCTTGAAAAGTCTGCCGCGATCCCCACTATCGTCCGATCAGATTCTGCTTTAGATCGGGACAGAGGACTTTTCGCACCATGACTGCCACCACGCCCCAGACCGAACGCCGGGAATTCCAAACCGAAGTGAAACAGCTGCTGCACCTGATGGTGCATTCGCTGTATTCCAACAAAGAAATTTTCCTGCGCGAATTGATTTCCAATGCCTCCGACGCTGCTGACAAGCTGTCGTTTCTGGCGTTGCAGGACGCTGCCCTCTATGAGGGCGACGGCACGCTGCAGATCCGTATTGAGACCGACGAGGCGGCCGGTACCCTGACCATCGCCGACAACGGCATCGGCATGAGCCGTGACGACGTGGTGGCCAATCTTGGCACCATCGCCCGCTCCGGGACCGCGGAATTCATCCAATCGCTGAGCGGTGACCAGAAAAAAGATTCGCGCCTGATCGGCCAGTTCGGTGTCGGTTTCTACAGCGCCTTCATCGTTGCCGAGCGGGTTGAAGTATTCACTCGCAAAGCCGGCTTGGCGGCCGATCAGGGCGTGTACTGGTCCAGCGAAGGCGACGGCGCCTTTGAGTTGGGCGATTGGCACGGCGAACAGCGCGGTACCCGCATCGTGCTGCACCTGCGTGACGAGGAAAAAGAATTCCTCAGCAGCTGGCGGCTGAAAGAGCTGGTGCGTAAATACAGCGACCACGTGGCGATCCCGGTGATGATGCGCGATGAGCCCGCTAAAACCGAGGACGGTGAGCCGCCGGCGGAGCCGGGCTGGAGCCAAGCTAACGCCGCCACTGCCCTGTGGACGCGCAATAAGTCCGAAGTCAGCGACGAGGAATACCAAGAGTTCTACAAGCACCTGTCGCACGACTTCAACGACGCTCTGAGCTGGAGCCACAACCGGGTGGAAGGCAAGCTTGATTACAGCTCGCTGCTGTTTATTCCAGCCAAAGCGCCGTTCGATATGTGGCAGCGCGATGCTTCCCGTGGCCTCAAGCTGTATGTGCAACGGGTGTTCATCATGGATGACGCCGAGCAGTTCCTGCCGTTGTACCTGCGTTTCGTCAAAGGCGTGGTCGATACCAATGACCTGTCGTTGAACGTTTCCCGCGAAATCCTGCAGAACGACCGCACGGTGGCGTCGCTGAAATCAGCGCTCACCAAGCGGGTGTTGGGGATGCTGGAAAAGCTGTCCGGCGATGCCGAAAAATACCAAGGCTTCTGGAACGAATTCGGCAATGTACTCAAGGAAGGCGTGACCGAAGACATGGCCAACCAGGAGACGTTGGCCAAGCTGATGCGCTTTGCTTCTACCGAAACTGGCGACGCGGCGCAGACTGTATCGTTGGCAGATTATGTGGCGCGCATGAAGGACGGGCAGGAAAAAATTTACTACCTGGTCTCCGACAGCCATGCCAATGCGGCTGGGAGTCCGCACTTGGAAGTGTTCCGCAAGAAAGGCATCGAAGTGCTGCTGCTGTCTGACCGCATTGACGAATGGGTCATGGGCTACCTGAACCGCTTCGATGAAAAAGATCTGGAAGATATTTCCCGCGGCGCGCTGGATCTTGGTGCGTTGGAAGATGAGCAAGAAAAGCAGGCCCAGCAGGACACCGATACCGCCTTTGCGGGGCTCACTGGCCGCATCGCTGAGCTGTTGCAGCAGGACGTGGACAGTGTGCGCACCACTCACCGGTTGACCGATTCTCCTGCCTGTCTGGTGGTGGCTGAGCACGATATGGGTGCGCAGATGCGCCGCATTCTCGAGGCCGCCGGTCAGCAGGTGCCGGATAGCAAGCCGATCCTTGAGATCAACCCGCAGCATCCGTTGGTGGAGCGCTTGAACCAGGAGGCGGACGAAGACCGCACCCGTGATCTGGTGATGGTGATTTACGAACAGGCGCGTCTCGCCAGCGGTGAGCCGCTCAAAGATGCGCCCGGTTATGTGCGGCGTATCAATGCGCTGCTGATGCAGTTGGTGTGATCTAAAAAGCCCGGCGATTGCCGGGCTTTTTTATGCTGCGAATAACAGAAATCGCGTTACACATCTAAATAATCCTGCGAGCCTTTTAGCCAGCGTTTTTCCAGCGCCTTGGCAGCATCAGGCTGCTCGGAAAGAATGCGTGCGGCCAGCGTGCGCGCGGGCTCCACCAGCTCTTCGTCGCGCATCAGATCAGCGATACGCAATGACAATTCACCGGTTTGGCGGGTGCCAAGCCACTCCCCTGGCCCGCGCAGGCGCAGGTCTTCTTCGGCGATGCGGAAGCCGTCGGTGGTTTCGCGCATCACCGCCAGTCGTTTCTTTGCTGTCAGTGACAGCGGCGGCTGATATAGCAGCACGCAATAACTCTGCTCCGCGCCACGCCCGACCCGGCCGCGTAGCTGGTGCAGTTGCGACAGGCCCAGTCGTTCGGCGTTTTCCATCACCATCAGCGTGGCGTTGGGCACGTCCACCCCCACCTCGATCACAGTGGTGGCCACCAGCAGCTGCGCTTCACCGCCGGCAAAGCGCGCCATGGCCGCGGCTTTTTCTGCCGGCTTCATGCGGCCATGCACCAGTGCCACGGTCAGGTCTGGCAAGGCTTCACACAGCGCCTGCCACGTCGCCTCGGCCGCCTGTGCCTGCAAGCTGTCGGACTCTTCAATCAGAGTGCACACCCAATAAATCTGGGTGCCGCTGCGCGCTGCGGCATGCACGCGGGCGATCACATCCGCGCGGCGGCTGGCGGGCAGCACCAGGGTTTCGATGGGCTGTCGGCCGGGCGGCAGTTCGTCGATGACCGAGGTATCGAGGTCGCCGTAAACGCTCATGGCCAGTGTGCGCGGAATCGGTGTGGCGGTGAGCACCAGCTGGTGTGGTACCTGCTGCTGGCTGCGACCCTTATCACGCAGTGCCAGCCGTTGATGCACGCCGAAGCGGTGTTGCTCGTCAATGATGGTCAGCCCCAACCGCTGGAATTGCACCCGTTCCTGAAACAGCGCGTGGGTGCCAACCACCAGCCCGGCGCGGCCTTCTGACAGCGCGCTTTCCACTTCCCGGCGGGCCTTCTGCCCGAGGCTGCCGGACAGCCAGGCCACCTCTAGCCCGAGCGGTGCCAGCCAGCGCTGAAAGCTGGCGTGATGCTGCTCGGCGAGCAATTCGGTGGGTGCCATCAGCGCTACTTGGTAGCCGGACTCGATGGCATTAAGGGCTGCGGCCGCGGCCACCAGCGTCTTGCCGGCACCCACATCTCCTTGCACCAAGCGCAGCATCGGCGATGGCTGCGCGAGGTCGGTGTTGATCTCTTCAATCACCCGTTGTTGAGCACCGGTAAGCTGAAATGGCAGGCTTTCGCGCAGCTGGCGGAACAAGCGCTCGCCTTGCAATGCTGGCGCGCCCAACGCTTTCTGGCCGGCGCGGCGCGCCAGCATCACCACTTGGTGGGCCACCATTTCTTCCACCACCAGTCGCTGCAGTGCCGGGTGAGTGCCGCCCAGCAGAGCGTCGATGCCGTCATCCGGGTCTGGCGCGTGCAGGGTCAGCAGCGCATCACGTAGGCTCGGCAGATGGGCGGCGGCGCCGTCCGCCGGCAGCAGATCCTTGGGCGGAAATTGGCGCAGCACCGCCAGTGCTTGCTCCATGGCGCCGCGCAGAGTGCGTTGATGTACGCCGTCGGTGGTCGGGTACACCGGCGTCAGGCAGCGCTCCAGCTGCGGCAGCGCGCCGTCGACGGCCACCACGTATTCGGGGTGGAAGAACTCCAGCCCGGTGCTGCCGACGCGCACCTCGCCGAATACGCGCACCTGCTGGCCCACTTCTAGGCTGTTTTTTTGCTGCGCGTTGAAGTGAAAGAAGCGCAAATTGATCTGACCGCTGTGGTCGCGGATGCTGCACAGCAGGCTGCGACGCCGGCTGAACAGGATGTCGGTGCGCAGAATCTCGCCTTCCACTACCACATGCTGTTCCGGTCGCAGGCGACCGATTTCGGCGACTTGGGTGCGGTCTTCGTAGCGGAACGGCAGGTGGAACAGCAGGTCCTCCACCGTGTGCAGGCCCATGCCGGCCAAGCGTTCGGCGGTTTTCGGGCCGACGCCTTTGAGCGTGGCGAGCGACCGTGCGGCCAGCTCATTCAATGGCTGAGCTCCTCGCGCGGTACCGCTTGGCGCACTACTTCGATGGCGCGCGGGCGCGGGAAGCTGTCGCGCCACACCAGCGCAATGGTGCGGCGCGGTACCGGCTTGATGAACGGCCGCACTTCAAACGCATCGTCGTTGTAGCTGTGACTGCTGATCGCCGAGTTCGGCAGGATGGTGATGCCGAGTCCGCCGGCCACCATGTGGCGCAGAGTTTCCAGCGAGCCGCCTTCGATCTGCACCAGGTTTTTGTGTTTTTCTGAATCGATCGCCGGGCACAGTTCCAGCACCTGGTCGCGGAAGCAGTGGCCTTCACCGAGCAGCAGCAGGTTCTCGTCCAGCAGTTGTTCCGGGCGCACGGTTTTTTGTTTGCGCCACGGGTGGCCGGCTGGCAGCAGCACCGAGAACGACTCCTCGTACATGTGCGCGCGTACCAAGCCACCGCCGGAGAACGGCAGCGCCACGATGATGGCATCCAACTCACCGCGCTCCAGTTTGCTGCGCAGCACATGGGTGTAGTTTTCTTCGATGAACAACGGCATGTCCGGCGCCGCTTTGCGCACCCGCGGCACCAACACCGGGAACAGGTAAGGCGCCACCGTGAAGATAGCGCCAAGGCGCAGCGGGCCGGCCAGTTGGTCGCGTTGGGTGTTGGCCAGTTGCTCCAGCAGCTCTACTTGTTCCAGCACTCGTTGTGCTTGGGCGATCACTGGCTCGGCATCGTGGGTGACCCGCACTTCCCGCGGGCGGCGCTCGAACAGCGTCAGGCCGAGCGTGTTTTCCAGCTTGCGGATGGCGGCACTGAGGGTCGGTTGGCTGACATGGCACATCTCGGCGGCACGGCCGAAATGTTTCTCGCGCGCTAGCGCGACCAGATAACGGAGTTCGGTGAGCGTCATGGGGGCTCCTGGTCAGCCATCATCTTTAACTATGGATTGGTGACAATTAGTAGGCGTATGGTACTGCTTCGTCAAGCCGGCAGGAGACTAAAACCGTGGCACATATTCTGCTTTGTGGACTGGGTGATCTGGGCCAGCGGGTGGCCCGCAGCCTGTGTGAACGTGGCCATCAGGTGAGCGCGCTGCGGCGCCGTGCGGAAGCGCCGGACGGCGTCGAAGTGTTTCCCCAGCAGCTCGGTCAAGAGCCGGTGCAGCTACCGGCAGCGCCGGTGGATCTGGTGTACATCGTCATGGCGCCAGATGAGCGCACCGAGGCGGCCTACCGCGATGCCTATATCCGGGCGCCGATTGCAGTGCTGGATGCATTGGCGGTGCGTGGCGAACGGCCGCCGGCGCTGTTCGTGTCCAGCACCGCGGTGTACGGCGCCGACCAAGGCGAGGTGGATGAGCTGACCGCGCCGGCGCCGGACGGCTTCAATGGCCGCGTGTTGTTGGAAGCGGAAACCGCCGTGTTCCAACGCACCACGGCGGTGGCGGTGCGACTTAGCGGCCTGTATGGGCCAGACAGTGTGCGGTTGTTGCGACAGGTGCAGCAGTTGGCTGCTGATGGCGCTGCGTTGCCGGCGTCGGTCTGGAGCCACCGTATCCATCGCGATGATGCGGCGGCGCTGCTGGTGGCGTTGGGCGAAGCGCGTTTGGCCGGGCAGGCGTTACCGCCAGTGGTGATCGGTACCGATCCGCAGCCGGTATCCAACCATGAGGTGCTGCACTGGTTGGCGAGCGAGTTAGGGCTCACCCTGCCGCCGGCCGCAGCACCCGCCGGCAAGCGACTGCGCAGCCGCTACCTGGCGGTGCGGCCAGTGGCTTGGTGTTATCCGGATTACCGTGCCGGCTACCGGCCGGTGTTGGAGCGGTTTCGCAACGGCGAACTCAGTTGAGCACCAGCACGCCGTCCATTTCCACTGCCGCGCCGCGCGGCAGTGATGCCACGCCCACCGCCGCTCGGGCCGGGTAAGGGGCTTCGAAGTACTGCGCCATGATGGTGTTGACGGTGGCGAAGTCGCCGAGGTCGGTGAGGAAGATGTTCAGCTTCACCAGTTGCTGCAGTGAGCCGCCGGCGGCGTCGCAGACCGCCCCCAAGTTTTCGAACACGCGCCGGACCTGGGCCTCGATGCCGCCGTCGACCATGTCCATAGTGGCGGGGTCGAGCGGAATCTGGCCGCTCAGATAAACGGTGTCACCGACCTTGATGGCCTGCGAGTAGGTGCCGATGGCGGCTGGCGCTTGGTCTGTCTGGATGATCGAACGGTTGCTCATGGGCGGGTCCTGTCGGGTGCCGGTCACGCGTTGACGCGGCTGATTCGGTAGACGTTTTCCAGTTTGCGCAAGCGTTTAATTACCCGCGCCAGATGGATGCGGTCGCGCACCGTGACGGTGGCGTTGATGACGGTGGTGCCGGCGTCGCGGTCCTGCATGGTCAGCGTATCGATGTTTGAGCCCATCTCGCTGAAGGTGTTGGCAAGGGTGGCAAGAATGCCCTTCTTGTTGAGCATCTCGATGCGGATGGCGGCGCTGAATTCTTGGTCCACCGCGCGATCCCAGTACAGCGCGATGCATTTTTCCGGGCTGTTGCGCATCTCTGCCAGCAGGTTGTTGCAGGTGTCGCGGTGCACCACGATGCCGCGGCCAGCGCTGAGGTGGCCGATCACCGCGTCGCCAGGCAGCGGGCAGCAACATTTAGCGTAGCTCACCATCAGGCCCTCGGTGCCGCGAATCGCCAGCGGCCGGCGGTCGTCGGCGTCGCTGCGGGTGTCATCACGCGGGCCGAATAGCTTGCGCGCCACCAGCGGCGCCAGCCGGTTGCCGAGGCCGATGTCTTCCAGCAGGTCATCAAGAGAGCCGTAGCCGTTGGCGCTCAGCTCGCTGATCACGCGCTCGATCGGCAATTCGTTCATGGTGATGCCGTAGCTGGTGAGGGACTTTTCCAGCAGCCGTTCGCCGAGCTGAATCGAATCTTCGCGGCGTTGGTGTTTGAGGAAGTGGCGGATGTTGGTGCGCGCTTTGGCGGTGACGACGAAGTTCAGCCAGGAAGGATTCGGGGTGGCATTGGGCGCGGTAATGATGCGCACCGTCTGACCCGACTCCAGTGGCGTCGACAGCGCCGCGAGCTTGCCATCGATGCGCGCCGCCACGCAGGTGTTGCCGATCTTGGTGTGCACCGCGTAGGCAAAGTCCACCGGCGTGGCGCCGATCGGCAGCTCCTTGATTTCGCCCTTGGGGGTGAAGATGTAGGCCTCGTCCGGGAACAGGTCCACCTTCACGTTCTCGATGAACTCCATCGAGTTGCCGGCTTTTTGCTGCATCTCCAGCAGTCGGCTCATCCACGCTTGGGCGCGGGTGTGGGTGGGCGTGGCGCCGCCAGAGGTGTCTTCTTTGTAGAGCCAGTGGGCGGCGATGCCGTTGTTGGCCATCGCTTCCATTTCTTCGGTGCGGATCTGGATTTCCAGCGGAATGCCGCTGCGCGCCTTCAAGGTGGTGTGCAGGCTCTGGTAGCCGTTGGCCTTGGGAATGGCGATGTAATCCTTGAACCGCCCCGGGATCGGGGTGAAGTAGTTGTGCACCGCGCCGAGCACCCGGTAGCAGGTATCGACCCGGTCCACCACGATGCGGAAACCGTACACATCCATGATTTCGTTGAAAGACTTATGTTGCTCCTTCATTTTGTTGTAGATGCTGTACAGGTGCTTTTCGCGGCCGAGGATGCGGGCGTCGATGCCCTCGTCCTGCAGGCAATTCTCGATGTTGTTCTTCAGCGTCGAGAGGATTTCCTTGCGGTGGCCGCGCGCCGAGCGCACCGCCTTGGAGATCAGGTTGGCGCGCATCGGGTAGATGGCGTTGAAGCCCAGATCTTCGTACTCCACCCGCATGTTGTACATGCCGAGCCGGTTGGCGATCGGGGCGTAGATTTCCAAGGTTTCGTAGGCAATGCGTTTGCGCTTTTCCGGCGGCATCGAGTGCAGCGTGCGCATGTTGTGCAGGCGGTCGGCCAACTTCACCAAGATCACGCGGATGTCGCGTGTCATGGCCAGCATCATTTTGCGCAGGTTCTCGGCCTGCTGTTCGGCTTTCGACTCGAACTTGATCTGGGCAATCTTGGACACGCCGTCCACCAGCTCGGCTACATCCGGAGAGAACTTCTCAGCCAGCACTTCCTTGCTGACGCCGGTGTCTTCGATCACATCGTGCAGCATGGCGGCCATCAGGCTCTGATGGTCCATGTGCATGTCGGTGAGAATGTTGGCCACCGCCAATGGGTGAGTGATGTAGGGATCGCCACTGCGCCGGTACTGGCCCTCATGGGCTCGCTCGGCGAACTCGTAGGCGCGCACCACCTGGGCGATCTGGTCATCGCTCAAGTAGCTGTTAAGACGTTTGACCAGGTTCTGAATGGTGGACAAAAGCAGGCCTATCAGCTTCGGAATGGGTGTGGCGAAAGGATCAGCGCATCACCTAAGACTAATTACGAAGCCGGGGCTTGTCCACGGCGCTTTCCGGGTGAAAACGCCGTGAGTGCTTGAAAAGCTGGAAGGTTTTGCGGTGCGGGATTATTCGCCGAAGGAACTGGTCAGCAGCGCCAGCTCATCAAGCTCGCCGCTGTGGTCAGCCAGTTCGGCTTCTACCGAGTCACGGGTGACATAGCCTTCAGCGATTTCGCGCAGCGCGACCACTGCGGGCTTGTCGTTGTCCCATGCCACGCGCGGCTCCTTGCCACCGGTTTGCAGTTGGCGGGCGCGCTTGCTGGCAACCAGCACCAGCTCAAAACGGTTGTCCAGTTTTTCCAGGCAATCTTCAACAGTGACGCGGGCCATGGCTACCTCAAGAGACGCTCAAATCGGGTGTGCCAGGGCAACAAAGCCGGGCACCGGGCCGGCGATTCTACCCGTTGGCCGGGGGCGACAACAAGTCGGCCAACCGCGCCGCATGGCGTTGCTGCTGCAGCGGACGTGCCAGACGGTTGGCGAGGAAGATTGCTTTCAGGTCGGTCAGCGCGGTGTCGAAGTCATCATTGATGAGCAGGAAATCGAATTCGCCGTAGTGGGTCATTTCTTCTTGGGCGCCGGCCACGCGGTGGGCAATCACCTCATCGCTGTCTTGGCCACGGCCGCGCAACCGCCGCTCCAGCTCTGCTACCGACGGCGGCAGGATGAAGATTGAACGTGCTTGCGGCACCAGCCGGCGTACCTGAGCGGCGCCTTGCCAGTCGATCTCCAGGATCACGTCTTTGCCGGCGGCACGTTGGGCATCGACCCAGTCGGCACTGGTGCCGTACAGGTTGCCGAACACCTCGGCGTGCTCCAGGAAGCGCCCCGCCGCCACCGCCGCCAGAAATTGCTCGCGGTCGGTGAAGTGATAGTTGACGCCATCCTGCTCGCCCGGACGCATCGGCCGGGTGGTGTGGGAAATCGAGGTCTGCACGTCGGCCAGTTGTTCGGCGAGCGCCGCCACCAGGCTGGTTTTACCAGCGCCGGAAGGCGCCGAAACGATGAACAGGGTGCCAAGGCAAGAGTCGGATTGCATGCTGGAAGTCGGCCGTACGAGGTTGGAAGGCGCATGGTGGCGATGGCGCCGCGGCTTGTCAAAGCCCGCTCCCTGACGGCGGACGTTGTTCGGCGCGCCGCAGCCGCTCCGGTGCTAAGTGGTCGATTGGCGGCGTCTGGCGCCCGTAGCTGCGGGTGCGGCTGCGCTCCCGTGATACCGGGTAGTCGTGCAGTACCCAGTGGCGCCGAGCGCGGGCTCGCCAGCGCAGGGCCAGATCAATCAGCGGTCGCCAAGATGGTGTCGGAGCGCGGGCGCCAATAGCGGCTAAAAAGCGGGGATCGTCGTCGAACAAGCTGTATACCACCGGCGCCACGCGGCTGCGCAGCGGGCCCGGCAACCAGGCTTCCATGATCGCAATGGTGCTGGCCGCCACTCGCGCGCTAGCGGGGTTGGCGACAAAGTGCTGTTGGCAGTAGCGCTCCACCCAATCATCAAAGTCGGCGCGGGTGGTCGGCAGACCAGTAAGGCCCATGCGTTGGCCCACTTCGAGCCAGAACACCAGCCAAGCCTGCTGCTCATGGGCGGTCATCGGCCGGGCGCTCCAGCGTTGGGTCCAGCGGATCGGAAACGCAATGAAGGTCCACAGCGTGAAGATGAAGTCGTCCATGGCAATACGATAGTGGCTGTGGGAGCGGTTGATGCGCGTCAGTGCCGCTGCGCCGTCGCCGTGCTCATAGCCGCATTCGAGCAGATAGGCGACCAGCAGTTGGGTGTCGTCGTAGCGTTTCTGGCCATGGCGCTCAAACTCGCCGGTACGGTCCAGCAATGTCGCGATCGGTTGGCTGGCATAGGTGTAGAACAGCGCCAGTTCCAGCGCCCGGTTGAAGTCCCATGGAAATTCATAGGCGCTGAGCAGGTAGACGATGCGCTGACAGTCGCGTTCGGCATCCAGGCTGGCGATTTCGGCAGCCACCGCCGGGTCCGGGCGCAGCCCAAAACGTTTGCGATAGGTCGGCATGGTGATCTCCTGCGGGTCACGGAGCCTTGATGCTGCGGGCTGTCATCCTTGGGCGGGAGTGCGCAAGCCGTCAGTCGGGGGACTTTTCCGGCCAATCGCGCTCGTGCTGGCGCCGCCACGGCCCCGGTGCCTCACCGGTCCAGCGCTGGAACGCGCGCCGGAATGACGCCACATCTTGGTAGCCGAGCATCAGCGCCACCGACGTCACGGTATGATCCGATTGCCGCAGCAGTTGGCGGGCTTGGCGTTGCAGTTCCTGGTCGCGGAGTTGCTGGTAGCGATGTCCCTCCCGGTGCAAGTGGCGGGTCAGGGTACGCGGCGCCACATGCAGGGCGCGGGCAATGTCTTCCAGCGGCCAGAGCCGGCCAGGGTGTTGGCGCAGCAAGGCGGTAACGCGGGTTTGCCACTGACTGAACGGCTGCTGCGGGGTTTGTAACTGCTCACACAGCGCGAGCGCGTGCGGGTGCAGCAGCGGGTCGTGAAGCGGGTTGGGGTGCAGCAAGGCGCTGCGCTGAATGCGCAGTTGATGCGTCGGCTGGCCGAAACGCGGCGTGATCCCGAGCAGGGCGCGGTAAGCGTCGGCGTGGTCGGGTGGCGAGAACGCCAGCGACAGCTGCGGCGTGCCACGTTCGCCGATGAAGGTGAGTGCCGAGGCTAGGAGCACCTCGATCAGGAACCGCCCGACGGCGTCCATCGGCAGTTGGCTGTGGACCTCCAGCGTCACCCAGTGGTCGCCTTCGCTGACGTGGGTGGTGAGTACCGGCACGCGCAATTGGCCGAAACGGGCCATCACCCGGAATGCCTCCAATGGCGTCGGCGCCGTGGCCAGCGCCATGCCGATGGCGCCATGGGCTGACAACGGCATGCGGCAGCCAATCCAAAGCCCCAACGCCGGCTGGCGCTCGAACGCCAGCGCATTGCGGATCAGCCGGTACTGGTCCGCTGCCGACACCGTGTGAGACAGCGACAGCAGATCGTCCGGGGTCAGCGCAGTACCGGCTAACAGCGCCGGCAAGGTATCGCCCGTCAGTTGCAGCTCATTGGCCAGCAGGCGCGAGTAGGTGGCGGGAAAACCCGCCGATTGGGCAGCATCGGTCATGGCAGAGCAGTCCCCGGACGGTGGCAACAGACAGCGGCAACCGGGTGCACCAGGCACCCGGAATCAGCATGCCCGCTGGCGTACAAGCCGTCACTGACCGGCTTTACACGGCGGGTCAATTCGTGGCCAGCGCCCGGATCGGGTACCCTTCCAGGCCGATCATCTGCAAACAGGAGTGCTTCTTGCTCAGCGATTCATGGATCAATACCGACCCTTGCGACATGCTCGGCATGCATTTGGACGTGCCGTTTGTGCCCACCGACGAGCGTATTGTTGACGCCATGCTCGATCTCGCCGGCGTCGACCACGAAGACGTGCTGTTCGATCTCGGTTCCGGTGATGGCCGCATCGTGGTGGCCGCCGCCCACCGTTTTGGCGCCCAAGCGGTGGGCGTGGAAATCGACCGCAACCGCGTCACCATGGCCAACGCCTACGCGGTACAGATGGGCGTCGAGCACCAAGTGTGCTTCCTCGAAGGTGACCTGTTCGAATTCGATTTTGCCCCGGCCACGGTGGTGTCCATGTATTTGCTGCATGGCGTCAACCTGAGCTTGCGCCCGCGGTTGCTGACCGAGTTGCAGCCCGGCGCACGCATCGTTTCCCACGCGTTCGACATGGGCGACTGGCGCCCCGACCGTAAGGTGAAGGTGCGTGGCTCGGCGCTGTTTTTGTGGGTGGTGCCGGCGCAGGTGGCCGGCGACTGGCAGTGGCGTGATGACGACGGCCGCCAGTACCGGCTGGCGCTGACCCAGCACTATCAGGAAGTGTCCGGTGAACTGTGGATCGACGAGCAGCCGGTGCCGCTGCAACGGACGCGGCTGTGGGGCGATCTGTTGGAGTTAGTGATTCAGCCGCCTGGCGCCGATGAACCGCTGTCGTTGGTGATGCACTGCCAGCCGCTGGAATGGCGCGGCGTTGGCACTCACCAAAACGGGGTACGGGTCGAGCGCCTCGCCGCCTGATCCAGCGCTGTAGCGCGGTCACTCGATGTTCTGGACTTGCTCACGCATCTGCTCGATCAGCACTTTCAATTCCACCGCCGCTTGGGTGGTGTCGGTATCAATGGACTTGGAGGCCAGCGTGTTGGCCTCCCGGTTCAGCTCCTGCATCAGGAAGTCCAGCCGCCGGCCAACGTGACCGCCCTGCTTCAACGTGCGGCGCACTTCTGCCACGTGGGCTTCCAGCCGGTCGAGCTCCTCGGCCACATCCATTTTCTGCGCCAGCAATACCAGTTCCTGCTCCAGACGATCTTGGTCCGGCTGTGCCACGACTTCTTCTACCCGCCGCTGCAGTCGTTGGCGCAGCGCTTCCTGGATGCGCGGCAGCGCCGCCCGAGTGCGGGCCACTTGTTCGGTCACGCCCACCAAACGGTCTTCCAGTAGCTGGGCCAGCACCGCGCCTTCGCGAGCACGTTGCTCGACCAGTTCGGCCAAGGTGGCATCCAGCAGTGCCAGCGCCGCCGGCACCAGGCTGCTGAAGTCCTGCTCCGGGGTTTGCAGCACGCCGGGGTAGCGCAGGATGTCCGCCGGGTTAATGGCAGCGGTGGGGCCGAGCACCGCACCGATCTGGTCCAGCGCGTCGCCAAGCTGTGCCACCAGCGCGGTGTCGATGTGCAGCTGGTTGCTGGCGCTCTGCTGCTGGTAGCGCAGGCCGATTTCGACTTTGCCGCGGTTCAGGTGCACCCGGCAGCGTTCACGCAGCGGGCCTTCCAGTTCGCGGAAGGCGTCCGGCAGGCGTGGCGTCAGCTCTAGGTAGCGGTGGTTCACCGAGCGGATCTCCCAGACCAGGGTGGTGTGGTCATGGTGTGCATCACGGCGGGCAAAGGCGGTCATGCTCTGGATCATGGGCGGCTCCGGTGGCTGGCAAAGTGCCTGAGTCTACCGGCTGCCCCGGCCAGCCGCGAGCCAGCGCCGCCCCGGTGGTGCTGTGCTAGACTTGCGCCCTTCCCTTTCTTGAATCAGGACACAGGAGCCAGCATGCGTCCCTCCGGCCGTGCCCCGGCGCAATTGCGCGATATCCGAATCACCCGTCAATACACCATGCACGCCGAAGGCAGTGTGTTGGTAGAATTCGGCAACACCAAGGTGCTGTGCACCGCCTCCGTCGAAGACGGGGTGCCGCGCTTTATGAAAGGCCAGGGCAAGGGCTGGATTACTGCGGAGTACGGCATGTTGCCGCGGTCCACCCATACCCGTAATCAGCGCGAAGCGGCGCGCGGCAAGCAAGGCGGCCGCACGTTGGAAATCCAGCGCCTGATCGGCCGTTCACTGCGTGCCGCGGTGGACGCGAAAAAGCTTGGCGAGAACACCATCCTGATTGACTGTGATGTGCTGCAGGCCGATGGCGGCACCCGCACTGCGTCCATCACTGGCGCCTGCGTGGCGATGGTTGATGCCCTCACCTTCCTGCTCAACGCGCGCAAGGTGAAAGAAGACCCGCTACTGGGTCTGGTGGCCGCAGTGTCGGTCGGTGTCGTCAAAGGCGTACCGGTGCTGGATCTGGATTACGACGAAGACTCCAGTGCCGACACCGACATGAACGTGGTGATGACCCAGCACGGCGGTTTCGTGGAAATCCAAGGCACGGCGGAATCCGAGCCGTTCACCTTCGAGCAGCAGCAAGCGATGCTGGCCCTGGCCAACGATGGCATCCGCGACATCATCCGCCAGCAGCAGCTGGCGCTGGGCTGGTAAGGAGCGCTCATGCACGCATACCAGCAGCAATTTCTCGATGTGGCGCTGCAGCGCCAGGCGCTGAAGTTCGGTGAGTTCACGCTCAAATCTGGCCGCGTCAGTCCGTACTTTTTTAATGCCGGCACCTTCCATACCGGCCAAGCGCTGGCGGATCTGGGCCGTTTCTATGCCGCCGCCATCGTTGCTTCCGGCCTTGAGTTCGACATGCTGTTCGGCCCGGCGTACAAGGGCATCCCGCTGGTGGCAGCGGTGTCCATTGCGCTGGCACAGGACCATGGCCGCGATGTGCCCTGGGCGTTCAACCGCAAGGAAGCCAAGGACCACGGCGAAGGTGGCACTTTGGTCGGTGCACCGCTGCAAGGCCGCGCGCTGGTGATCGACGATGTGATCACTGCCGGCACCGCGATCCGAGAAGTGGCGGAGCTGTTCAAGCACAGCGATGCCACCATGGCCGGGGTGGTAGTGGCGCTCGACCGCCAAGAAAAGGGCCAGGGTCAGCGCTCGGCGATTCAGGACGTGGAGCACAGTCTCGGGGTGCAGGTCTGCAGTATCGTGCGCATGGCCGACATCATTGATTACCTGTCCGCCAACGGCCATGCCGAGGAAACCGCAGCGATGCAGGCCTACCGGCAGCAATACGGCGTCTGACAGGGCTCGGGAAGGACGACAGCAACATGACCATGCGTGGGGGGATGGCAGCAGTGTTGCTGCTGTGGACATCGTTGGGCATGGCAGCCCCACCGGCGCCGGCTCCGGTGCCGCCGGGGGCCATGTACCGCTATACCGATGATCAAGGGCGCCGGGTGATGAGCCCGCGCCCGAGTCCGGAGGCGGCACGTTTCGGTTACCAGATCGTTAGCCGCCAAGGGGTAGTGATCCGCACCGTGCCGCCGGCACCCACCGCGGCCGAGTTGGCAGAGCGGGAAGCAGCGGAGGCGGTGGCCGAGGCGCGGTTGGAGCAGACCCGGCGCGATGCCGAGCTGCGCCGGCTGTATGCGCTGCCGGACGACGCCGAACGGGCCCGCGATCGTCAGATCACCGCGCTGCAGCTGAGCATCGACTACGCGCGTAACACCATCAACCAGACCCGGGGCCGGCTCGATCAGGAAACCGCCCGGGCAGCGCAGATGGAGCGGCGCGGCCAAGCGGTGCCGGACGCCACCACCAAAGTAATCGACCGTTACAGCCGCCAGATTGGCGAGCTGGAGCGCGATATCGAGCAGCATGAAGCGGACATCGAGAAAGTGCGGCGGGAATATCAGCCGATCATCGAGCGGCTGCAGGTGCTGGTGGAGACGCCATGAAAAACGCCCCGGAAGGGGCGTTTTTTGTATCAGTCTCGGAACACGCTGGCAGCCAGCAGCGGCCATTGTTCGTTCCAGCCTTGGGTCGGCAATTGCCGGAAGCCCGAGCGCACGAACTGCGCTACCCGGCCTTCCATCACCGCCATCAGCAGGTTGGCGGTCACCGTCGGCGTGGCCGCGGTACGCAGCCCTTCACGGAACTCTGCATCGCGCAGGATCTGCTTGAGCTGGCTTTCCAAGCGGTCGAAGAACTGCTGCACCCGTTGACGCAGGCGTTCGTGTTCGCCGGCCAGCGCATCGCCGGTTAGCAGCCGGGTGATGCCTGGGTTGCGCTCGGTAAAGGTCAGCATCAGTGCTAGCACTTGTTCCACTTGCGCCAGCGTGTCCGGCACGTCTTGGGTGATGCGGTTAACGCGGCTGAAGATGGTTTCTTCGACGAACTGAATCAGCCCTTCGAACATCTTCGCCTTGCTGGGAAAATGCCGGTACAGCGCCGCTTCCGAGACGCCGACTTCACGCGCCAGCCCGGCGGTGGTGATGCGACCGCCCGGCTCCGCTTCCAGCATGTGCGCAAGGGCCTGCAGAATCTGGTCCTTGCGCGAGAGTTTGGTGTCACTCATCGAGGTTGAATTCCCCTGGTCGATGGCTGCTCTCAGCGGGTAATGAGGGTGCCGATGCCGCGGTCGGTAAGGATTTCCAGCAGCACCGCATGGGGCAGACGGCCGTCGAGGATATGGGCGCTTTGCACCCCACTCTGCACCGCTTCCAATGCGCAACCGATCTTCGGCAGCATGCCGCCGTAGATGGTGCCGTCGTCGATCAGCGCTTCCACCCGCTCGGCGGTGAGGCCGGTGAGGATGTTGTCTTGCTTGTCCTTCAGCCCGGCCACGTTGGTGAGCAGGATCAGCTTTTCGGCTTGCAGCACTTCGGCCACTTTGCCGGCCACCAAGTCAGCGTTGATGTTGTAGGAGCGGCCCTGCTCA
Source organism: Alcanivorax sp. REN37 (assembly GCF_041102775.1). Classification (NCBI taxonomy): domain Bacteria; kingdom Pseudomonadati; phylum Pseudomonadota; class Gammaproteobacteria; order Oceanospirillales; family Alcanivoracaceae; genus Isoalcanivorax; species Isoalcanivorax beigongshangi. The sequence continues at coordinate 61,543 of NZ_JBGCUO010000001.1, read as the reverse complement.
TCGACGCCGATCGGTGCAATCACCGGGATGAAGTCGCTCTTCACCACCATGTCCAGCACCGACACATCGATGCTTTCCACTTCGCCAACCTGGCCGATATCGATCAGGCCATCCGCGCCCACTGATGGGTCATCGCCGCTTGGGCGCAGCTTCATGCGCTTGGCGCGGATAAAGGCGCCGTCCTTACCGGTCAGACCGATGGCGCGGCCGCCATTGCGCTGGATCAGGCTGACGATGTCCTTGTTGACCAGGCCGCCGAGCACCATCTGCACCACATCCATGGTTTCGCCGTCGGTGACGCGCATGCCTTGGATGAAAGAGGATTCCTTGCCGAGGCGCTTGAGCAGGTCGGCAATCTGCGGGCCGCCGCCGTGCACCACCACCGGGTGGATGCCGACCGCTTTCATCAGGATCACATCGCGGGCGAAGGAGTTTTGCAGCTCCTCTGAATCCATGGCGTTGCCGCCGTACTTGATCACGACGGTGGCGCCGGAAAAGCGCTGAATGTAAGGCAGCGCCTCGACCAGAATGCGCGCCGTCTCACCTGCCCGTTGCTGATCCATGATGTCTCCTGATTAAAAAGGCAAAGTCAGTGTCGAATCTTGCTGCTGCAGCAGGGTCCGGAAGCGCGCGCTGATGCGCTCCAGCGCCGCGTTGTCGCGGCCTTCCAGGCGAATGCCCAGCGCAGCTTCAGTGGTGCTGGCCCGCAGCGACACCCAGCCGTCCTCAAAATCCACACGCAGCCCATCAACAGTGGACACGGTGGCGTCGGCGAACAGGTTGGGTTGGCTGGCGAGGGCCGCCACCCGTGCTGCGGCGCTGCCGTCGGGGACCGCAATGCGCAGTTCTGGGGTGGCGGGGCCGGTCCGCAGGCGGGCAAACACATCGTCGGTGCCGACATGCTCCTGTGCCAGCAGCTCCAGCAGCCGGGCGCCAGCATACAGCGCGTCGTCCATGCCATGCCAGCGGTCGGCAAAGTAGAAGTGGCCGCTTTGCTCGCCGCCCAGCCGCGCGCCGGTGTCGCGCAGGCGCCGGATTACGCCGGCGGGCCCAGTGGGGCACATCATCGGGCGCCCGCCCATGCGGCTGACCAGCTTCACCAGTTCGCGGCTGCAGCGCACGTCGAACAGGATATCGGCGCCGGGAGTGCGGCTGAGCAGGTCGCGGGCAAACAGCATCAGCACGCGGTCGGCCCAGATGATGTCGCCGTTGGCGGACACCACGCCAAGGCGGTCGCCATCCAGATCCAGCGCCAGCCCCAAGTCCGCGCCGTGGGCACGCACCGCCTCGGCCAGCGCTTGCAGGTTTTCCGGGCGCGCCGGGTCTGGGTGGTGCTGGGGAAACTGCGGGTCCGGCTCCGCATTAAGCGCGATCACCTCACAGTGCAGCGCGCTGTAAAGCGCTACGGCCAGCGCGGCGGCGGCGCCGTTGCCGGGATCGACCACGACTTTCAGTGGCCGCGCCAGCGCCACGTCATCGACCACGGCACGCAGGTAACGCTCCTGCAAGTCACTGCGGCTGACGCTGCCGGTGCCTTCACTGAGGGCACCACTGGCCCAGCGCTGACCCAATGCCGCCAGCGCTTCCGCCTGCAGCAACTCGCCGGCCAGAATCACTTTCAGACCGTTGACGCTGGCGGCGCTGTGGCCGCCGGTGACCATCACCCCGGTTTGGGTGTCGAGCACCTGCACCGCGTGGTAAAGCACCGGCAGCGGCACCATGCCGAGATCAATCACATCGCGGCCGCTGGCGGTGAGGCCGCGTACTAGCGCCTCAGACAGCGCTGGCGATGAAGCGCGCACATCCCGCGCCACCACCACCCGCTGCTGGCCGGCATCGATGGCGGCCGAACCGATGGCACGACCGAGCGCTTCGGCAGCGTCGGCGGTGAACTGCTCTTGCACCGGGCCGCGCAGGCTGTGGCGACCGAACAGGCGTGGGTCGAGCGTGATGCGGCTGTCCGCTGGCGGCGCTGCGGTGGGGGCGTCGAGTTCTTCCACTTCCGGTGCCAACTCCACCATCGCTGCGGTGCGGGGCGGCTCGCTGTTGGTGATGGCGGGCTCGCTGTCGCGTCGGCGCCGGCGCTCGGCCAAATCGTCCTGCAGCAGCTGGTCCAGTGCGGCCAGCGTCTTGAACCGGAACCGGTGCCGTGGCGGTTGTTGGCCGGTGCGTAAGCGGTGGGCCACGGCGGCGGTATCTTTCTGCACGCCGCCGGCTTGCGCGCGCAGCGTCAGATACAGCACCAGCATCAGCAGCAGCGCCAGCACCGCCATGATCCACAGTGCCGGCGTCGACAGCAGGCCCGGCGCGGTGGCCGGGGCCAGATAGGACAGCATGAAGTCGCCGGCCAACGGCAGTTGATAAAGCGGTTCGCCGCTGCGCTGGCCGAAGCCTAACAGCGGTCGGTTGTCGCTGCGCAGTGACAGCGTCACGCCGCCGCCGCCCCACTCCAGCCGCTGCAACTGGGCCACCAGTGCGGTGAGGTCTTGCTCCAGCAGCACCAGGGTGTTGCCGTCGTTGCTGGGGCCGGCCACTAACACCCGCAGCGGCACCCCCGGCATCAGCACGGGTGCTGTGGCGCCTTTGCGTGCTTTCTGCAGCAGGTCACGGGCGGTAAATGACAGCTCCTGGCGCGGCCGGGTCTCTTGGGGGCTGACCAGATGCACCTGGCTGTCCACCAGACCGGCCGTCAACTGTGCCGCCAACGGCGCCAGTTGCTCAGGTGTCAGCGGGCCGCCACGCAAGGCGGGATGCGCGGTCAGCACCGCCAGTTGGGTTTGGCTGCGTTGCAGCTGGTACTGAATCAGCTGCGCGGCGGGCGCGGTGAGTTCCACCGCCTGTTGCTGGCGTTGCAGCTGCTGGTCCTGGTGGAGCAGCAGCACCAATGCGCTGGCGGCGGCGGCCAACAGCGCCAGCGTGGCGAGTAAGGCAAGAATCAAGTAACGGCGCGGATGCCCGGCATCCGCCCGGCGCGCCGTGGCCGGCCCGGTCTGTGTTGCAGTAGTCATGGCGCTTCCCCCCGAAAGCGTAGGTCCTGCTTGTTATTGGCGACCGCTGTGCCCGAATCCCCCACTGCCGCGGTCGCTGGCGTCAAACTCTTGCACTTGCTGAAGTTCTACTTGCATTACCGGCACGATCACCAGCTGGGCCAAACGCTCGCCCGGCTGCATTTCGAAGCTGCTGGTGCCGCGGTTCCAGCACGACACCATCAACTCGCCCTGGTAATCGGAGTCGATCAGGCCGACCAGATTGCCGAGCACGATGCCATGTTTGTGGCCAAGCCCGGAGCGCGGCAACACCAGCGCGGCATAAGCCGGGTCAGCGATGTGTACCGCCAGACCGGTGGCAATCAGATGGGTGCTGCCTGGCTCGATGGTGAGCGGAGCGTCCAGCATGGCGCGCAGGTCGAGACCTGCGGAGCCGCTGGTGGCATAGGTCGGCAACGGGTAATCCCGGCCAAGGGCCGGATTGAGAATCTTGAATTGCAGGCGCATGGGCAGTCCTAACGTTTGTAACGGATCGCGATCAGTTCCATCAGCTGGTTGGCCAGCTGACGCTTGGCGGCCAATGGCAGCACCTTGTGGCCGCCCTGCCAGATCACGGTCAGAGCGTTGTTATCGCTGTTAAAGCCGACATTGGGGCCGGACACATCATTGGTGGCGACCATGTCGAGCCGCTTGTTCTCCAGTTTGCCCTGGGCATAGGTCAGCACGTCACGGGTCTCGGCGGCAAAGCCAACGGTGAACGGACGCTGCGGATGGGCCGCTACAGTGGCGACAATATCTGGGTTCTTCACCAGCGTTAGCACCAAATCGCCGTCCGCTTTCTTGATCTTGTGCTCGGAGAGTTCGGCTGGGCGGTAGTCAGCCACAGCTGCGGTGGCAATGAAAATATCGCAGCCGGCATCCACCACCGCCATGGTGGCGTCATACATTTCCAGTGCGCTGATGACATCGATGCGGTGCACCCGGTTGGGGGTCGGCAGGCTCACCGGTCCGCTGATCAGCGTCACCCGGGCGCCCGCTTCGGCAGCGGCTTCGGCAATCGCGTAGCCCATTTTCCCTGAGCTTTGGTTGGTGATGTAACGCACCGGGTCCAGCGCCTCACGGGTGGGGCCGGCGGTAATCACCACGTGGCAGCCGGTCAGCGCGCGGTGCTCGAACATGTCGGCCGCCATCTGTACCAGCTGCTCCGGTTCCACCATGCGGCCAAGGCCCACATCGCCACAGGCCTGCGAGCCCGCCGCCGGGCCGAACACCCGCACGTTCTTTTCTTGGATAATCAGCAGGTTCTTCTGCGTCGCCGGATCGGCCCACATCTGTTGGTTCATGGCCGGGGCAATGGCAATCGGGGCGCCGGTGGCGAGGCACAGGGTGCTGAGCAAATCGTTGCCGTGGCCGTGGGCCATGCGGGCCATAAAGCTGGCGGTGGCCGGCGCGATCAATACCAGGTCGGCCCAGCGTGCCAGCTCAATGTGGCCCATGCCGGCTTCTGCTTTGGGGTCCAGCAGGTCGGTATGCACCGGGTGGCCAGACAGCGCCTGCATGGTCAGCGGCGTGATGAACTCCTGCGCACCGGCGGTCATCACCACCCGCACCTCGGCGCCGGCGTTCTGTAGGCGGCGTACCAGATCGGCGCTTTTATAGGCGGCAATGCCGCCGGTCACGCCCAGCAAAATACGTTTGTTGACCAGTCGTTCCATAGTGCCTGTTGCTCATGTGGCTGCGCCGGGGAAAGGCGCAAGCGTAGCACCGAACCGCAGTGGCTCCCAACGGGCCGCCAGCCTGGGAACAAGGAGGAAGTGCCCATGACCATCAAGCATTGGCCGCCGGATGAGCGGCCGCGGGAAAAACTGCTGGGCCACGGCGGCATGGTGCTGAGCGATGCCGAACTGCTGGCCATTTTCATCGGCAGCGGTTGTGGTGGACAGGACGCGGTGACCTTGGCGCGAGGCTGGCTGCAACAGTTCGGATCGCTGCAGGGACTGCTGCGGGCACCGGCGGCAGTCTTGCAGCAGTTGCCCGGCGTTGGGCCGGCGCGCTTGGCGCTGGTGCTGGCGGCGGCGGAACTAGGCCGCCGTTGTGTGCTGGCACAGTATTGCGGTCAGGGCGAGCCGGTGTCGCTGGAGCAGGCGGCGATGATGTTCAGCATCCATCTGGCGCGCAGTGGCAAGGAAACCCTGGCTGTGCTGTTCCTCGACAGCCACCATGCGGCGTTGGCCCTGGAAGATATTGCCGTCGGCACGCTCGACCGGGTGACGGTGTATCCGCGTGAGCTGCTGCGCCGGGCGTTGATGCTCAACGCCGGCGCGGTGATCTTCGGTCATAACCACCCTTCCGGTGACCCGCAGCCGAGCGCGGCGGATGTGCGGGTGACATTTGTACTGGAGGAAGCGCTGGCGGTGGCGGGCATCAAGCTGGTGGACCATCTGGTGGTCGGCGGCGGCCAGTGGGTGTCGATTGCCGCCACCGGCCAGTGGCGACCGCTGACGGAATGAGCCTTTGCGCGCGATTTACGCTTGCCTCGTTCCCGGCGCTCTGGTATAAATCGCCGCCTTAATCCGGGGTTCCGGCTGTTGCCTCATGCCTCTGGAGCACCCCGAGCCACGATTCTGGAGCAAGAGTAATGTCCAAGGTTTGCCAGGTTACCGGTAAGCGTCCTATTACGGGTAACAACGTATCGCACGCGAACAACAAGACGAAGCGCCGCTTCGAGCCGAACCTGCACTTCCACCGTTTCTGGGTGGCGAGTGAAAACCGTTTCGTGCGTCTGCGTGTGTCCTCCAAAGGTATGCGCGTGATTGACAAGGTTGGCATCGACAAGGTGCTCGCTGATCTCCGCGCCAGCGGTCAGAAAGTTTAACGGGAGGCCTTACCCATGGCAGGTAAAGCAGCACGCGAAAAGATCAAGTTGGTGTCCAGCGCCGGTACCGGCCACTTCTACACCACCACCAAAAACAAGCGCACCACCCCGGAAAAGATCGAAATGAGCAAGTTCGATCCGGTGGTCCGCAAGCACGTGATGTACAAGGAAGGCAAGATCAAGTAATCCTGCCTCCGGTACATACCGCAAAAAGCCCGGCCTTGTTGCCGGGCTTTTTTGTGGCCGCAATTCAGGCTCTGGTTGATTAGTGATCGGCCTTGGGGCTTTTTCCACAATCTTTTACAATCGTTTCGTGATCCCTATCACAGCTCCTTGCCTCTGCTGTGAGATTGCAAAAAAGTGCTGATTAGACTGTGACTTACGTGCGCCCTTCCCTCCCATAAGTTGCACTGCTGCGCCTTGATCCAGATCAGTGTTGAGACATAAAGCTGTCATCTGGTCGCGTAAGGATAGGCCGGCCCGCTTGCCGCTATTAGGTAAATAGGATTAGTTTGCGCTGAATTGATGCGTGAAACGCATTAGCCGTGTGAGCTGGGTCACAGGTCGGGGTGTGGCGGAGGAGCGCGATGCAGAAGTCGGGCGGCGATTGGCACGCCCGGGCAGGGTTCTGACAGGACTGTTGCCAAGCGCTACTTACGCTTACGGATTGCGCACAAACCTCACATTGTTGTGAGCACTGCCGCACGCCTAGGATGGCCACAACTGTCCCCTCCGGATCGGGGGCGTGACAACAAAAATGGTTTGAACACCACTTAAAAAGTCGCTTAGGGAGACTGGATCATGAAAAACAAACTGACTGAAATGATGGCGCGTCGTTTTTCCTCCGCGGCGAACACCGCAGCCGGCCGTCAGCGTGGTGCTACCGCGCTGGAGTACCTGGTATTGGCCGCTGTGATCGTTATCGGGCTGTTCATTGCTGGGGCGGTGTTCTGGGGGGGCGGTGAAGGCGGGAAAGGTGTTATCGGTGATGTGTTCTCTGAAATTGGTGACAACCTGACCGGCAAAGTCGGTCCTGGCGAATAAGAACAGACTGTCATGGCGCCGGCGCAGACCGGCGCCATGTATTTCGGGGGAGTCATCATGGCGATCAAACACCAACACAAAGCAGTGCCGCCCAATGCTGGGCAGCAGCGTGGCGTGGTTGTGCTCGAATTCCTCATTTTGTTTCCCCTGATCATCGGTCTGGTCTACGCCGCGGCGGTCTACGGTGTGCTGTTTTCCTGGCAAGTCAGGATGCAGATCGCCGTAGACCGTGCTTCTGCGGCGGCGCTGTGGGTGGAGCGGTCGACCGATCACTCCACGCCAGTGGATGGCGCCGTGGCGCTGGCCAACTTGGCCATGACCGGCGCTGCGGGTCCCGGCGGTGCGCCGGCAGTGGGGCATCTGCCGGAGTTCCTCGGCGGCATCGCCACTCCAGCTTGCGCGCCACACGGTGAATTGATCCGCTGTGCCCTGAAAGTGGAATTGGAAACCGGCGGTTGCGAGGGGGTGCCCGGGGCCATGGCGGTGCAGGAAGGCCCGCGGCAGCTGGGATTCTTTGGCGGTTTTCCGCCCATGCCGGGGTGCTTGAGCGCTGCGGCAACGGTATCGATCTGACCCCTGCCCGTTTTTACCTGACGCATTGTTAACGCACCGCAGAGCCTCCCCAGGGGGCGGCAGGTGCACAGTACTTTGACTGCCACACCCAAGGAGAAGTCATGGGGGCTCGTTGGCTTTACATGCTTCCGGCGCTGCTGCTCAGCGCCATCGCTGTTGTGCTGGCCATCATGGGCCTGGCACGGGAGCCTGCGCCGGCACCGAACCAAGCCGCGCCGGGCATCGTCATGCAAGTGACCGAACAGCAGATCGAGGACGCCCTCAAGCACTCCTACTGGGTGGCCACCCGCGAGCTGGGTATTGGTGCCCAGATCAGTGAGAACGATTTCCGCAAGGTCGGTGTATCGGTACCGCTGGTAGAAGCGCTGCCGTCCGATCAAAGCGTGGTGGGCACTGTGCTGCGCCGCAACGTCCGCGAAGGCGAGATTCTGGCGCGCTCTCACCTGCAACCGGCTAACAAGCTGGCGCAGGTGGTGCCGGCCGGCTACCGCGCGGTGGCGATCGCCATCGACAACGTCAGTGCCGTCGGCGGCTTCCTGAAAGCCGGCGATCTGGTCGACATCCTTGCCCACTTCCGCAATGGCGGTGACGACGACCGTCAGCCGACCGCCATGGTGGTGCTGTCCAGCATTGAAGTGCTGGCCGTGCACGGCCGCATGGAAGAGCCCTCCACCGAAGATGAGCGCCAGCAGGAGCAGCAGCGTGGCCGTAACGCCACGGCAGTGCTGGCGGTACCCCGTGAAGACCTGTCGCGGTTGATGCTGGCCGAGGCCAACGGCGCACTGCGCTTGGCGCTGGCCGGTCAGGGCCGTGAACACCGCGACGGCGATGAAACGGAAACGGCCACCGCCGATGGCAAGCCGTCGTCCGCTGATGCCGCCGCCGCACTGGCACGATTTGAAGATCTGTTCCCGAAAAAGCAGCGCGCTCCGGCCCGTCCGGCGGCACCGCGCGGTGATCGGGTCGAAGTGTTTGAGGGATCCAGCTCGAGGAGCACGTATGTACATTGATCAACGCATGACGCACGCATGTCGTCATACCGCTGCACCGGCGCGTCGTTGGATGTTGACGATGCTGTTCGCCCTGCTGGCATGGCTGATGCCGTCCGCAGCGCTGGCCCAGAACCCGATGGACAGTGTCACCCGCATGTCGCCCGGCGAGCAGCAGGTGCTGATGTTCCCTGGCAAGATCACTCGAGTCGCCACGTCGGAACCGGGCGTGACCGGGGTGTCGGTGTCCACCAGCTCCGAGCTGCTGCTGACCGCTAAAGCGGAAGGCACCTCGATCCTGTCGGTGTGGATCAACGGCATCAGTGAACCGCAGCGCACCACCGTGGTAGTGGCGGCCACCGCCGGCGAGCGGCTGCCGTTCGGCACTCAGGTGCAGACCGATATCCGCATTTTGGAAGTGTCGCGTACCGAGCTGAACGCACTCGGCTTCGAGTACTCGCACATGTTTAACGGCACCGAAGTTGGCATCAAAGCACCGTCCGGCGGCGCCGAAGGCTTCAACCTGTTCCGCGTTGGCAAGAATTCCAACTTGGTCATCAACGCACTGGAAAGCGGTGGTTTTGCGTACACCCTGGCTGAGCCGTCGCTGACCGCGTTGAGCGGCCAGACTGCGACCTTCCTGTCCGGTGGTGAATTCCCGGTCCCGTCCCGTGGTGGCTCAGGCAGTGATTCCATTCAGATCGAATACAAGAGCTTTGGTATTGGCTTGGCGCTGACCCCGACTGTGGTCAGTGGCGACCAGATCATTCTGCGGGTGGCGCCGGAAGTGTCCGAGCTGGATTACTCCGCCGCCGTCAGCACCGGTGGCGTGTCGGTACCGGGCCTGCGAGTGCGTCGCACCGAAACCACAGTGGCGTTGGCGCCGGGTGAGACCTTCATCATTAGTGGCTTGGTCAGCCGCAATACCGTCAATAACAGCGATCGCCTGCCGGGCCTCGGCAACCTGCCGATTTTGGGCGCGTTCTTCCGCTCCACCCGCATTGAGCGGCAGGACAAAGAGCTGGTGATGGTGGTTACGCCGCACATCGTATCGCCGAAGGCCTCCAGCATGCCCCCGGGCACGCTGCCGGGCGCGGGATACCACGAGACCAGCACCGGCTGGCTGGACATGATGACCGAGACCCGGCGCGGATCGCAGCCGGTGCGCCACGGCCTGAGCTGGTAAGTAGGAGACGCTGCATGGTGGACGAAAACATGCTCGCCGTGATCGACGACGCTGGCACCGAAGCCTGGCTCGACGCGGCGCTGCAAGGGACGGCGCGCTACGAAAAGGTCAGCAGCCAAGATTTGGGGCGGGTGATTCGCCTGCTCGAAGCCACCGGCGCCAAGGTGGCGCTGGTGGAGTTGTCCGATCGCAGTGCCAGCCAAGCGCTGGCAGTGATCACCGCGCTCAGCAATGCACGCCCGTGGGTGACCATCGTGGCGTTGTGCCGAGTGTCCGATCAGGAGCTGACGCTGGCGTGCATGCGCGCCGGTGCCCGCGATTGCGTAGTGGTCGGTGCTGATGGCCAAGAGCTGCGCGATCGTCTGCGCCAGCACCAATTGCTGCGTTCCAGCGCGTGGCGCGACCAGATGGAATCACGGCTGCGCAACCTGACGCTGGTGGCGTCGGTGGGTGCGCGCATGGACACCCAGTTCTTTGCCCAGAACCTGGCGGTGGCGATGGCGGCGCAGAACGCGTCCGCCAAAGTGCTGGCGGTGGATGTGTACAGCACCGGTGACCAAGTGTTCCACCTAGAGACCCACAACAGTTTCGATCTCAGCCAGCTGCTGACCAGCCCGGACACGCTGGATGAAAACCTGATCCAGACCGCGCTCGATGAATACCGTCCGGGCCTGCGGGTGCTGGCCGGCGGCGGCGACCAAGAATTCCTCGGTGACCGGGGTGCGGATCTGTTCATCGCCTTGACCCGCTTGATGTCGATGTTTGATCGCATCGTGCTGAACGTGGGCAACGTGCGCCAAGCGGACTGGATTCAGTCCATCGGCGTGCATGTGGCGGAACTGATCGTGGTAGCCAACCAGGAAGTCGGCCAGCTGCGCGCGGTGCGTGAGGAAGTGGCCAACTGGCGCGCGTTCCTGCCTAGTCAGTGCCAAATCTTGGTGGCGCTGGATGGCTACGAAGCGTCGCTGCCGCCAAGCGTTTCGGAAGTGGCGGAGAACGTCGGGGCCGGGGTCGCCGCCACGCTGCCGCTGGAATGGAAGGGGCGCCTGGAGGCCATCAACATGGGTGTGCCGTTCGCCGAAACCATGCCGCGCAGTGGTTACAACAAAGCCATGAACCAGCTTGCCCAACGGCTGCTGGGGCAGGGGCACAACCTGGAAAAGAAAAAGCGCGCGCTGTTCGGCTGAACAGCGGCGTGGGGACGCGTACAGCGCGATAAGGAGAGGGTGTGGCGGGGCGTATCGACGACGAGTACCAGCTGCTGAAGGCGCAGACGCACCGGCGGGTGGTCGACAAGCTTGATGAAGACGGCATCGAAGTGGCACGCAGCAACCGCCAGCGGGTGGAAGAAGCGGTCAGCCGCGCGGTGCACCAGTACCTGAGCGAGCACCGTATTCCGCTGTCCAGCCAAGACATCACCCAGCTGGTGCGCGACATGGTGGACGAAGTGATGGGCTTCGGACCGCTGGAAGTGCTGCTACGCGATGGCCGCATCAACGACATCCTGGTCAACGGCCCGGACAACGTGTTCGTGGAAGTCAGTGGTGTGCTGCAGAAATCCTCGGTGCGCTTCATCGACAACGATCACGTGCTGCGCATCATCCGCCGCATCTTGGCGCCGCTGGGTCGCCGGCTCGATGAAGCTTCGCCGATGGTGGATGCGCGCTTGCCGGATGGCTCGCGGGTGAACGCTATCATCCCGCCGCTGGCGCTGGACGGCCCGTCCATTTCGATCCGGAAGTTCAACCGCCACCACTTGATGGCGGAAGACCTGATTCGCTCCGGCGCCATGACTGAGGAATGCCTCAGTGTGCTGATCAGCGCGGTGCAATCGCGCAAGAACATGATCGTCAGTGGCGGTACCGGTACCGGTAAAACCACCATGCTGAACCTGATCAGCCAGTACATTCCGAAAACCGACCGCATCCTCACCATTGAGGACTCTGCGGAACTGGTGCTGAACCACCCGCACGTGGTGCGGCTGGAAACGCGGCCGGCCAACACCGAAGGCAAGGGCCGCATCAGCGCCCGCGAGCTGGTGGTGAACGCGCTGCGGATGCGGCCGGACCGCATCATCGTTGGTGAGGTGCGCTCTTCCGAAATCATCGAGCTGCTGCAGGCCATGAACACCGGCCACGAAGGCTCCATGAGTACGCTGCACGCCAACGGCACCCGTGATGCGCTGGTGCGGATTGAGACGCTGCTGGCGGTGAGTGGTTACGAGGCCAGTGAGCAAGCCATCGCGCGCCTGATTACCTCGGCCCTGGACGTGATTATCCAATTGGTGCGGTTGCCCAATGGCAAGCGGATTGTCAGCGAAGTGGTGCAGTTGCAACCCACTGAAGACGATCCGTACCACATGATCTACCTGTACCGGAGCCAGCATGAACGCTGAATTCATGCTCGCCGCGGCCCGCAACCTGGCGATTGCGGCGGTCATCCTGTTGCTGCTGCAGCTGACGTGGTCGGTGTTACGCCGCCGGGCGCAGATGAAGGATGTGGTGAACAACCGGTTGACGGCGAGCCATGAGCAGACCGGGCTGGTGGACAACGGCCAAGGCATTGCCATGGGCCGCTTCGACCGGTTGCTCTACAAAGCCGGTATGAACCTCACCTACACGCGCCTGGCGACGCTGATGATGGTGGTAGCCACCTCAACGCTGTTTGTTGGCGCGCTGTTCGGCTGGGTGATGGCGGTGTTGGTGCCGGTGCTGGCACTGGCACTTGGCGCTCTGCTGTGGAAAGTGCGTTACGAAAAACGTCGCCGCACCATTTTTGAATCTTTGCCGACCATCATCGACGAAACCATCCGCGGTATCGATGCGGGGCGGTCGCTGGAAAATTCGCTGGTGGATGCGTTTCGTGAAGCGCCGCCGGTGTTTGAGCGGGTCACGTTCCGGTTGCGCAGCGCAGTGGATTCTGGCCGCGATTACACCCATTTGATGGACGAATTTGCCGAAATTTATGACGTGCCGCCGCTGGTTTTTGTGGCGGTGGCGCTGCGCACCTCGTCGCGCTTCGGTAGCTCGGTGCGGGCAGTGCTGAAGGAAGTATCGCGCTCGCTGCGCGCCCAGCAGGAGCTGCGCCGCGAGTTTATGGCGGCGACCGCCGAGACGCGTTTCACCGCCGCGGCGTTTGCGATTATGCCGCCGGGTCTGGGGGTAGCGATGGTGGCGCTGAACAAATCGTTTCGTGACGTGCTGCTGCACACCTCCACTGGCCACATGCTGCTGGGTATTTCCCTGGCGCTGATTGCGTTGGCGGTGGTGGTGATCTTCCGCATGGTGCAGGGGGTGGGACGTGGCTAGTGCATGGATGGCAGTACTGTTGGCGCTGGCAGCGGTGTGGCTGGCGCTGGTGCAGAGCCGCCGCTGGGGTAACCGGCGCCAGGTGCTGCGCCGTCTGTCCGGTCTGCAAGCTGGCGATGATCCGCAGCGCAGTCTGGCGCTGGCGGGCGTGTCATCACGGCTGACGTCGCTTGGATTTGTGCAGGACGACTATCGTGAGATGAGCACTGCGCTGAGCGCCACCGGGCGCAGCTCGGAACAGATCCAGAACACCTACTTTATTGTTTGCTGGCTGGTGCCGGTGTTCGCGGTGCTGGCGGCAGCGCTGATCTGGGGCGGCTTGGCGGCGCTGATGGCGGGGGCGCTGTTCTTCATTGGCAGCCGTCGCTATGTCCGCGGGGTCGCCAAACAGTCCTGTTTCCAGCAGAACCTGGAAGCCATCGAGCTGGCGCAGGTGATGAAGATGTTGCTGGAAGCGGGCCTGTCGATTGAGCGTGCGTTTCGCATCGCGGCGCTGCAGGCACGGCCGTTGATTCCGACGCTGGTATTTCGGCTGGAGCGGTTCAACCGTCTGATGGATTCCGGGGCTGACCGAGGGGCGGCGCTGGAGGACATCAACCAGGGGCGTGACATCCCCATGTTGCACAACCTCACCCGACTGCTGAAACAAGCCGGGGCATTGGGCGGCGGCATTACCGAAAGCATCGAGCAAATGATCCAGGAAGCGCACGACATGGAGCGCAGCCGGGTGAAGGAACAAGTGAACAAACTGGGGGCCAAGATGACGGTGGTGATGATGGCGCTGATGATGCCGGCGCTATTCCTGATCATCGGCGGGCCGGCGGGTATCAACATTGTCCAGGCGTTGTCGCGTTAACGTTCGGCGGGAGATCACACACATGAACTGGAAAACCACGGCAGTCCTTGCCCTGACCCTGATGGCGGTGAGCGGTTGCGCACAGCGCCCGGCCGATGACAACAGCTCCCTTGGTCAGCGCGTGCTCGACTCTGTGAACTGTGCAGCCAAGCCAGCACCGGAAGAGCGGGTCGACCTGGAAATGGTCGATACCCTGACCGCCAGCGACCGCTACTACGCTGCTCTGGCACAGCTGCAGCGCACGCCGCAGCGCAACCCAGAATATTGGCATCGCTACGGCCAGTTGCTGGCGCAGACCCGCGATTACAGCGACGCGGTGGACATCTTCGGCGCCTTGATCACCAAGTGCGACAGCCCGGAGGCCTACCACGGTCTTGGCGTGTTGGCGCTCAAGCAAGGCAACGTACGCAGCGCCTTGGCGAATCTGGAAAATGCCAGCAAGCGGCTGCCGGCGTCTGCCAACGTGCGTAACGACTACGGTTACGCGCTGCTGCTGGTGGGTGATTACGGCAATGCCCAGCGCCACCTGCGCACCGCACTGGAACTGCAGAACGGCCGTGGTCCGGCGCGCCAGAACTTGGCAGTGGCCTACATCTTGGCTCATGACGGTGCTGGTCTGACCGACTTCCAGGCCCGCTTTGCGTTCTCTGAGAGTGAGCTGGTCCACGCCCGCGAACTCGCGGCACAAATGAGGAAATGACCATGTTGAAGCTGACCCCGGCCGTTGTCCTGCTCGGCTTTTCCGCCGCCGCCCTCGGCCAGCAATTTGAGTCCGGTCTGTCCGGCAGTGTGATCGCGCCGAAGCGCGAGACCGTCACCGATTGGCTGCTGGAGCAACAGCGCAGCATGCCGGCTCCCACCGAAAGCGAACTGCCGGCCTCGCTGTATGTGGACAGCCAGCGCCGCATCGCCAATACCTTCTCGACGGCGGTACCGGATAGCCTGCAGGAAAAAGCCAACTCCACCCGAAACACCAAATAAGGCGACGCCAGCGGGAGGATCACCGCCATGCCAACACTGCATACACGTACACACCAGCAGGGGTCGGCAGTGGTATGGACGATCATGCTGCTGGTCATCGTCATGTTTGCGGCGTTGGTGGTGGACGGCAGCGGCCTCTACCGCCAGCAACGCATGATGCAATCGATGGCCAACGCCTTGGCCACTGAGCTGGCCAATGACGCCAAGGCCTGCGGTGGCTCGCTCGCCGACGACACCCCGCTGGCGTTGAGCGCCAGTGCTCAGCAGCTGCTGGCGAGCCGCTTCGGTGATCAGGATCTGGCTGGCATGCAAACCACCGCCATGCGCACCTTGGTGAGCTCCACCGGTGGCCAACATCACATCGAGCCGGTGGGCCATTTCGCCCAGAGCAATGCTGTCACCGTCACCCTTAAGCAGCCCTATACCGGGCTGTTGATGTTTGTGTTTCCGGAGCTGTCGGCGGCCGCCACCGCCCGCAAGGAAGTGCTGGCGTCGTTCTCCTCTGATGCACGCACGCTGACGCTGGACACCAGCCAATCACAGCTGTTGTCGCTGGTATGGAGCGACATCCTCGGTGTACCGACGCCGCTGCGGCTGGAGCTGTTGGATCTGGATGCCTTGCAGCGGGTGATCGTTGATGTGGACGCGCTGCTCACCTCGCTGCCCTTGGCGGGTGAGGCACTGGACACCATCCTCGGTTCGGAGATGCTGGCCAGCACGGTGTTGCAGGCGCTGCGGTCGGTGGAGTCGGTGGCGAATTCCGGTCTGGCGCCGCTGATCGATGAAGTGCTCCGTGGCGCGAATATCGATACCAACATCCGTTTGCGCGACCTGATCGATGTGGTGGGCGCCGGCAACCGAGTGCCCGGTGCGCGCATTCCGGCGTTGCAGTTGGTGAGCGGCATCATCATGGATGTCGGTAAATCCCTGAATAAGAAAGTGCACTTGAGCTTGGACGGCCTGAATGCCGTCACCGGTCCGCTCAATAGCCTGCTGGGCGGGCTGGGATTGGTGGAGATCGACCTCAAGGCACTGGAAGTGGAGTTGGACCTCGACCGCCCGTCGACCCAGGTCACCGCACCGGCGCGGCAGGACGCCAACGGCAGCTGGCTAGGGCAGACGCGCGGCGGCGACATCGCCCTCAAAGTCACCACTAACCTGTCGGCCAAGGTGCTCAACTTGGGATTGATCCAAGGGGTGCGGCTGGATATCGCGTTGCCGCTGATGGTGGAAGTGGCCAACGCCAGCGCCAGCTTCACCAGTGCTGAGTGTGCGCGCGGCAATAGCAACGAAGTACGGCTCGGTTTCCAGTCGTCGCGCCGTCTGTTGGATTTGACCGCGATGGTGGATGTCGGGGTGGCGGTGCTGGGCCCACTGCTGGGCGTCGATGTGGACGTCAAGCTGGGCCCGGTGCCGCAGCAACAGGGCAGTGGCCGTGAAATGTGGATCAACGGCTATGACCTGGAAACCGGGCAGGTGAACCACATGCTGCCGCCCGGTTGCAGCACCACCAATGCTGGCATCGTGTGCGATCTGCCTGACCAGCTGGAGCTGGGGGTGGCGGCGTTGCTGGGCAGTCTGGATCTCGACGTGAAAGTGAAAGTGCTTGGGCTCGATCCGCTCGGGCTGCTGTCGGCGTTGCTCTCGCCGGTGAAGCTGCTGCTGGTGCCGCTGCTGAGCAATGTGGTCGGCGGTCTGGTGGAAGGAATTGTGAACAGCGTGGTGCAGCCGTTGCTGCAGGCGTTGGGAGTGAACCTGGTGGCGGCTGGCTTGACCATTGCCGGCGTGTCCCAGCCCCAGGTGGTGTTGTTGGAAGGTTGTGGCGTGGGGATCTGCGCGCTGTAACCGCAGGAATCGGTGGCGTCGGGAGACGTCACCCGCAGGATGCAGGGTGGGTCGGTGAGTACCGCAGTGGGAGCGGTGCCGCCGATGGGGAGGCGTCGCCAGTGTGGCGGCAGGGTTTGATTGATAGCAGTCGGGGCACTGTTCCATGCGCCAGTTTCTAGCCATACGCCAGCAGCGTGGGTCCGCCATTGTGTGGACCATCATGCTGACGACCATGTTTTTGTTCGCCGCGCTGATCATCGATGGCGCCCGTGTGTACCAACTCCAACGCCAATTGCAGTCGATGGCCAATGCGCTGGCCACCGACCTCAGCAATGACTCACAGACCTGCTACGGCATCCACCAAGAGCTGTCCGACAGCGCCGCGTCACTGCCCACTGGGCTGGTGCGCCAGCGCTTGAAGCAGCTGTATCTGGGCAAGCCGGAGCTAGCGTCCATCAATGATGTGGTGGTACGCAGTGCCGACCGAGTGCTGGTGGAAGCGCAGGACAACCGGTACCAGGTGCTGTCTGCCGTCGGTCGCGCGCGCAGCAGCAACGGTACTTCGGTAGTGCTAGAGCGGCCAATCACCGGGCTGTTGGCATTTGCCATGGACTCGGTTACTGCCAGTGCCACAGTGCGCAAGGAAATGTATGCCACGTTCTACCCAGCCGGCTCCACGCTGTCGCTGCCGGGCGGCAAGGACAACCTGCTGGGGCTGATCTTCAACGGCATCCTCGGCACCGATGTGCGGCTGGACTCGGTGTCGTTTGACGACCTGCAGAACACGCTGGTGGATCTTGACGACCTGCTGCGCAGCATCCTGCACTTGGGCGGCCTTGACTTGCCGGGCGGTCTGCTCGGCCTCGGTGCGCTGCTGGAAACCGATATTCCGGCCCACGTGCTGCTCGGTGCCCTCAAGGGCGTGTCGTCTTTGGTGGATGGGCTGCATGTGCTGGATTCGGTGGACAAGGCGCTGCCGTATCTGGGCATCGACACCAGCCTGAAGCTGGGCGATGTGATCAATATTGTGGGGGAGGGGGCGATCCAGTCAGGGGCCAAGTTGCCGGTACTGTCGGTGCTCAGCTCGGTGATCCTCAACCTGGGGGCCAAGCAACTGCAGGACATCAACCTCGGCGTTGATGTGGCCAAGCTGCTGGGTATTCCCAGCGAGTACAACATTCTGTCACTGGGGCTGCAGGTGGCCATCGATGAGGCCCCGGCGGTAGTGGTCGCTCCGGCGCGGATGGCGCTGGACGATGACAGCTGGATCGGTACTGCCACGGCGTCTGACATCAAGGTGAAGGTCAGCCTGAAGCTCGATCTGGTGCCCAATACACCCGTAAAAATTATCTTGGAAGTTCCGCTGGAGCTGTCTACCGGCTATGCCCGCGCGCGCTTCATCGGTGCCTCCTGTGCGCAGGGCAATGACAACTTGGTCGACCTGCAATACGAGGTGCAGCGCGGGGTGCTGGCGCTCAGCACTTTCAACGACGGCATTCTTGCTCGGGTCGGCCTCGACGTACCGGATTTCCGCAAACCCTATTCGCTGTGCGGCATCCGTACCTGCTGGTTTGACTACACCTATAACCACCGCTCCGGCGGCAATAAACCTTGGGGCTGCCTGCTCAACAACTGGGGCTGGTGCGTACCGGACCAGTCTGAAAGCGGCAAGATCGAGCTGAACCTCGTGAAAGTGCAGATCGCCAGTAATCCGGTGGAAACCGAGCAGATGTTCAGCACCAAGCTGACCATCGAAGGGGTTGGCTTAGACGGCGACCTGAGCCAGATGGTCGGCAGCGGCGGCAGCTGTACGGTGCAGGGCAACCAGACCATTGAGTGCCACCTGACGGGCGACTCCGGAAAGATATTGGCCGGTACTTTGAAAGCGCTGTTGGACGGTCTTGATGTGCGCTCGGCTCAGTTGGTGGGGATCGAGCTGAAGGCACTGCTCAATATCCTGGTCGACGGCCTCAACGCGGTGCTGTCACCGATTCTTGAAGTGCTGTCGGTGTATGTGCTCGGACCGGTGCTGGAGTCGCTGGGCATTCAGTTGGGCAATGCCAAGATCAATGTGATTGCCGCCTCGCAGCCGGCCATGCTGCTGATGGAAGGATGCAGTCTGGAAAGTTGCTGAAGTCTTGCCGGCGCCTGTTGGGGGGCCGGCATTTTTTTGCCACGGACGCCGGGAAGGCGGACTGGATGATTTGGAAATAAAAAACAGGAGCGTCCTATGATCAACAAACTGCCGCTGTGTCTTGGCACCGCCGTCCTTGCGGTATCCCTAGCCGGCACTGCCCACGCCCGTGAAGGTGCCTACCTCGGTGCCCAGGTCGGTTGGGCCGACACCGGCATCAAAATTACCGATCGCCAATACGGCAACACCTTTGATGGCCTTCACGGTGAAGGTGTCAACGGCACCTTGTTTGCCGGGATTGGTCGCCGTGGTGCCAATGGTTTCTTGGCATTGGAAATCAATGGCGGCATGGGCAATGCGGAAGCCGAGCTGCGCGGTGTCGGCACCACCGCATACCGTATTCAGGAAAGTTACGGTGTTGGTTTCCTCGCCGGCATGAACTCGGTGGGCGATTCCGCTTTGTTCGTACGCGCCGGCTGGCAACGAGCCAGCTTCAAGGCAGAAGATAAAGGCCCCGGGTACAGCTGGAACGAAGAGCGCGACCACGATGGTCTGCGCGCCGGAGTTGGTGTGCTGCTGCCGATCTCCCACAACGTGGATTTCCGCGCCGAATGGAACAAGACCTTCTATGGCAAGAAGGATTACGACCACGGCGCGATCTCCATCAAGCCCACCGAAACCCAATTTGCTCTGGGCGTCAGCTACCGCTTTTGATTAGGACCGCGTCACGTAAAAGGATGAACGCCATGAAAATCTCTGTTGTGGCCGGCTTGCTGGCTGTGCCGTTGTTGCTGTCGGGTTGCGGCGGCTCCTCCTCGTCCAGTGGCGAGCGCCAGCCGACCGTGGCGCCGCGTATCAGCGTGCAGGGCCTGGATGGCCAGACGTTGATGTTTGCCGACATCGAGGTCGACAGCCAAGTCGACACCTTGTCCATCACCAGCAATGGCACCTATGCATTTCCTGACCCGCTGCGCCACGGCCAGCCGTTCTCGGTAGCGCTGCGGGTCGCCGCGCCGTTCCGCTGCGTGTTTGAAGATGTGGACGCCAGTCAGCGCGGCAGCACCGACCCGTCAGAACTGATGCAGGTGCGCTGCAGCGACCGCGCAGCAGAAGTGCAGCAGGATGGACTGACGGTCTCGCTGGCACCGTTGCAGGATAGCGCGGGCAACCTGATCGGGGTTGCTGGCAGTCCGATATCACCGCTGGTGGACGTCACCGGTCAGGTGAGCTTCCTCGAGAACGGCCAGCCCTGGGCCCATCAATCGGTATCACTGACCGCTAAAAAGGGCGGTCTGCAGCTGGCGGAGTGCACTGTTGACCAGCCGATTGGTGCCGACGGCAGCACCCGCACCGATGCTAATGGCGAAGTATGCTTCCGGGTGCTGACGCGCGAGGATGCCGGCGAGGATGTGCTGCAATTTGCCGCGGCCGGTGTCACGCTCAGCCACCCGGTGCTGTACTGGCATGACCGCGTTGAGCTGGCGTTGGAACTGCGGGACGCCAATGACAACCCCGGTTATGGCAACGCCGACAACGGCATTCCGGTGGGGCAAGATGCGCAGGTTTGGGCACGTCTGACGGTGGGCGGCCAGCCAGTGGTGGATCGCATGGTGCGTTATGCGGTGCTGTTTGATATCGCCGCCCTATCGCCGCCGGTGCCCACCGGCAAAGACAAGGCTGATGAAGACGATCGCACCGAAACCATTGGTGAGAACCGCGCTGCGGGTCGGCTCAGCAGTGATCTCACCGATAACCTTGGCGTGAGTGCACGAGTAGTGTTGAGCTGCTTGGATCCTGGTGCTGATACGCTGACGGTGTCGTTCGGCGGCACCGAACAGGCGCTCGATTACCTCTGTAAATGATGCTGCGGCGGGCAGCATTTAGTTGCCCGCCAAGGTTGTCATCCGCCGGCACTGACCGCCTGCAGCAGCAGGTGGTCGGCCTGATCCCGCGTCACCTGCCAACCTGCCGCTACCCATACGGTGGCGACCGCATCGGTCACCACCATGGGGCCCTGATAACAGCGCCCCGGCTCCAGCGCTGCTCGGGTCCAGACCGGCACCGGACCGAGACCGGCTACCTCGCTGGTGCTGGGCGCCTCGTTGCTGTGCTCCAGCGGCACGGTGGTGGTGCGGAGCAGCGCCGGGGCCGCTGCCCGTGCACGCAGATTGACGCGGCGCACGGCGCCGTCGAGGCGGTGGCCATAGCGCGCTTGGTGGGCGTTGTGAAAGGCCAGCTCCAAGGCGTCGGGATGGTCATGCCAGGGGATGGTCAGCGGGAACGATTGCCCCTGGTAGCAGAGGTCCACCGACAGCTCGCTGGTGAGCGCATCCACGGCCAGCTGCTCTTCCTGAGCCAGTGCCTGTAGCACTTGCTGTTGCAGTCGCTGCGCTTGCTGCGTGAGTTCGGCATCGGACACCTGGTTTGGGAGCGACTGCACCTGTTCGCGCTGTTGGCGTGCCCAGGTCAGTCCTTGAGCGGACAGCACGCCACTCTGGCGTGGGACCAGCGCCTCGCGGATACCGAGCGCATCGGCCAAGTCGCACACATGCAGTCCGCCGGCGCCGCCGAAGCTGACCAGCGTAAAGTCAGAGGGATCGACGCCGCGCTGGATCGAGATCACCCGTAGCGCCTGAGCCATGTGGGCGTTGGCCACCGCCAGCACACCGCGTGCGGCCTGCTCGGCGCTCTGGCCCATGGCCTCCCCGAGCCGTGCCAAGGCTGCCTGTGCGGCGTCCACATCCAATGGCAGTTCACCGCCGAGGCGGGTGCTGGCTGGCAGCCGCCCGAGCACGGCATGGGCATCGGTGACGGTGGCCTCGTGGCCGCCGCGACCGTAGCAGGCCGGGCCGGGATTGGCGCCGGCGGATTGCGGCCCGACATGGAGCATGCCGGCGTCATCGACCCGGGCCAACGAGCCGCCGCCGGCGCCGAGGGTTTGCATGTCTACCATCGGCACGGCTACCGGGTAGGGGCCGACGCGGCCTTCCAAGGTGATCCGCAGACCCTGATCGAGCAGTGCCACGTCGGTGGAGGTGCCGCCCATGTCGAAGGTCAGCAGGCGCGGACGGCCGAGATCTTCGCCCAACTGCCGGGCTGCGCTGAGACCGCCGGCGGGGCCGGACAGCAACAGACTCACCGCCCGGCGGGCGGCGCTGGCCAGTGACACGGTGCCGCCGTGGGATTGCATCAGGCTCACTGGCGTGCGGCCGACGGCCTGCCGCAGCCGCTCCAGATAGCGTGCCACCTCCGGGCCCAGCCAGGCGTTCAGCCAAGTGGCGAGGGTGCGCTCGTATTCACCGCTCAGTGGCAGCACTTCTGCGGAGTGGCAGACGAAGGCTCCGCTAGCGGCCAGATGTGCGGCAATGCGCTGTTCGTGGCTAGGGTTCAGATAACTGAACAGCAGCGACACCGCCACCGCCTCCGGTTGCACGGCGCTGATGGCGGCGTCTAGATCGGCCAGATCCTGATCGGTCAGTGCGGCGACTTCAGCGCCTGTGGCATCCAATCGTGCGCTAACGCCGACGATATGCTCCGGCGGTAGCGGCCGGGGCTCTGCCGGCGGCGTCAGGTCATACAGGTGTTGGCGTGCCTGACGACCGATGGCCAGCACGTCCTGCAATCCATCATTGGTGATCAGCAGGGTACGCGCGCCGCGGCCTTGCAACGCCGCATTGGTGGCCACGGTGGTGCCGTGCACCAGCAGCAAGTGGCCGTTCGCCAAGGCGTCGTCCAGTCCCAGCTCATGGATGCCTTGCAGGATGGCTTGCTCCGGCGCTTGTGGCGTGGACAGCACCTTGTGAATGCGCTCGCCATCGCGGGTGCGCAACACAAAGTCAGTAAAGGTGCCGCCGGTATCGACGCCAAGCACAGGGAAATCGGCCATGGAGCTTCCTGCTGAACAAGAGTGGGCGCTTCATGGTACGTGGCGCTGCTGGCAATGGAAGGCGTTATCATGCCGGCTCTGATGCAGGAGGCCGTGATGCCGGAGTTGCCCGAAGTAGAAACCACCCGCCAGGGTATCCGCCCGTTCCTTGAAGGCCAGCGGCTGCGCCGCATCGTGGTACGTGAGCCGCGCTTGCGCTGGCCGGTGTCACCGGAGCTGCTGACGTTGGCCGACGTGCCGGTGCTGGCGGTGCGCCGGCGCGCCAAATACCTGCTGTTAGATGTGCCGGACGGACAACTGCTGATGCACCTCGGCATGTCCGGCTCGGTGCGCCATGTGGCGGAGCCGGCCACGCCCGGCAAGCACGACCATCTGGATCTGGAGCTGATGCAGGGCGGGCTGCTGCGCTATACCGATCCGCGCCGTTTCGGTGCGTTGCTGTGGAACCCGACGCCGGACCGCCATCCGCTGCTGGACGTACTTGGTCCCGAGCCACTTGATGCCGCGTTCGACGCTGATTACTTGGCCGCCAAGGCTCGAGGTCGCAAGCAAGCGATCAAAACGCTGATTATGGATAATCATGTGGTGGTCGGCGTCGGCAATATCTACGCACAAGAAAGCCTGTTCCTGGCCGGCATTCATCCGTCGCGGCCGGCCGGGCGCATCAGTGCAGCGCGGTTGGCGGTGTTGGTAGCTGCCATCCGTAAGGTATTGGCCGACGCTATCGCCGCTGGCGGCACTACGTTGCGTGACTTCAGCCGCGCCGATGGCAAGCCCGGTTACTTCCAGCAGGAACTGAATGTCTACGGTCGCGGCGGTGAGCCCTGCGTGCAGTGCGGCGCGCCGTTGACGGTCACCCGCCATGGCCAACGCAGCACCGTTTACTGCGGCCGCTGTCAGCGTTGAGTATCAAAGTGTGAATCAGTAGAACGTATGAGAAAGGGAGGTTGCCGGGGTCATACTCACGGTGTAGATTTACCCCCAATTGCCTAAAATAAGCGCGCTTAGCACACCCATCGGGGGGTGGAGCGGTGCCCAAAGTACGCGCACTTCAAGTCGAGAGGGGAAGCCATGTCACGTTTCAAACGCTCCGTTGCGGCGGGTCTGGTGGCGGCGTGTCTGCTGGGCAGCATGCCGGTGGCACAGGCCAGCAGCCTGTATGTCGATGATCGGCCCGGGGAGTTTGCAGTGGCAGGCGATATTCTTATTGCCCGGCCGGTGCTGCTGGCGGTTACGGCGCTGGGCGTCGCGGCATTTGCAGTCTCGCTGCCATTCAGCGCTTTGGGCGGCAACGTCGCCGAAGCCGGTGACACCCTAGTGCGGGCGCCTGCCCGTGCCACCTTCCTGCGCTGCCTCGGTTGCACCCCGGAGCAGCACCAGCAGCGCCAGGCCGCCAAGCGTTCGTTGGCCTCGGAACAATAACTACTCGTCCGGATCGGGGATCAATCCATGAAAAAAATATGTCTGGCGGCTGCGGTGGCCGGCGTTTCGTTGCTGTGCTCCTCGGCGGCTGTTGCGGCAGAGCCGGAAGGCTACGTGGCTGTCCGTTACGGCAACTTCGAGCAATACGACCGCTTCTTCGGCAAGGACCGCTTCGAGACCGGAGAGGTGTCGTTGGCTGTGGTGGGCGGGCTGGGCGAGTACTTCGAAGGCGAGTTGCGGCTTGGGCGCACGCTGGATGCTGAAGAGCGTGGCAAAGATCGTTTCCAGCACGACCTGATCGCGTCCTACTTCCTGCGCGCCGGCTATTCAGTGGGCCCGGTTCGTCCTTATCTTTCAGTGGGCTACACCTATGTGCGGGAGCAATACCGCACTAATGGTCACACCTACCGTGATTCGGTGAACGACTTTTCCTACGGCGCCGGCATCGATGTCAGCCTCGGGGCGAGGCTCGGTGTCAGCCTCGAATACATGCATCTCTATCACAAGGGCAACCTGAGGCTGGATGGTACATCCGCCGGGGTGTTCTGGCGGTTCTGACGCCCGCATCAAACCGGGTTGGGGGAAGGGAATATGAAGCGCATCGCTGGAGTGGTGGCGCTGGCCACACTGTTGGTGGCCTGTGGCAGCGGTAGCAACTCCGCTGATGGGGGTATCCAGCTGGGTAGCTTCAAGGTCGATGTGGCGGGCTTGGAACCCGGTGATGAAGTCACCGTCTACCAGCACAGCCCGGCTGAACAGCTGGTGTTCACAACGGACGGGCGGCGTGCTTTTGCAAGCCAGGTGCAGGACGGTAAGCGGGTCTCGCTGAGTCTGACCGTCGCTGCGGGTTCCAAGCCATGCCTGTTTGCCGCCAATTTCGCGCCGCAGGTGGCGGTGAAGCGGGTTGGTGAGCCGGTCCGAGTGGTGTGCGGCGATCGCATCGCCGAAGAAGACATTTCCACCAACCCCGATGATCCGGATTCCGGCGCCGGCATGTCGCTGACCCTGGAGCTGCTCGACGCGCAGGGCAATCTTATCAGTGCGACCGAGCCGCCGGCGGCGGCCGAAGCGACTGCGGTGGCGACGCTAAGCCGCGCCGGGCAGCCGGTGGTGAGTGAAGTGGTCATGTTCCAGTCGGACGCTGCGGACTTCCTGCCCAGCGATGCCAGCAGCGTGACCGACGATGACGGCCGTGCAGTGGTGGAAATGGCGCTGCGCAGCGCCGGCAGCGTCGTCGCCACCTTCGTGTACGGCAATGAAAGCCATCAGAAGCAAGTCGCCGAAGCCCACTTCTTAGCGCCACTGTCGGCGGGCACCACGTCCCTGCGGATGGCACCAGCCTCCAGCCCAATGGGCTACGACGCAGCGTCTGCCGCCGCGCTGGTGCTGACAACGCCGGAGTTGGACGATTCGGCGTTGCAGATTGGCCGCCCGGTAACCGTCACCACACGCCTACTGGATAGCGCGACCGGGACACCCTGGAGCGGTAATGCCACCCTGCGGTTCAATTCCCTTTGCCAGCGTGCCGGCGCTGCGACCTTGTCAGCGCGCGTTAACGCCGCTGCCGGCGTTGCTGTGGCCGAGTACCGGCCGGCGGCGGGCTGTCTGGAAGATGCGATCACTGTCACCACCCAAGTGGGCCGTCAGCGGTTGTCGGCCAGCAGTGACCTGATGGCGATCCGCCAGAACGAAGTGACTGCGCTGACGTTCGTTGGTGCTCAGCCGCGTCATATCGGTGTGCGCGGCGCAGCCCAAACCCGTGACGCGTCTACGCTGGTTTTCCGGGCGTTGGATGCTGACGGTATGGCGGTGACGGGTGTGCCGGTGCAGTTTTCGTTGCCGGAGATTTCCGCAGCAGGCACTGCCCTGGTCAGCGCTGCGCGGGTGATTACAGACCAGCAGGGCGACGCGCGAGTCACCCTGAGCAGCGGCAGCATGCCTGGCGTGGGTGTTGTTGCTGCGCAGGTGGCCGACACCGACGTGGTCGGCGTGGGGCAGGTCCGCATTGGCACCGGCGTGGCCAGCCAGGCCGGCTTCCATCTGCGCCTGGATACCCTCAACCCTGCCGCCGGCGACCATGCTGGGGTGCCGGTCGGTGTGTCGGTGCGGGTGGCAGACCGCAACCAGCATCCGGTGCCGGATGGCACTTTGGTGAACTTCAGCACTGACTTGGGCGACATCGCCGAACAATGCGTGACCCAAGGTGGGCTATGCGCTGTCGAGTGGATCAGTGATGGTAGCAGTGCGGTGCTGGCGGGCGGCAACAGCGCGGATACCAGCGGCCGTCATCAGCGTTACGGACGCAGCAGCGTGCACGCTTGGACGGTGGGCGAAGACAGTTTCCGCGATGCCGACAACAATGGTCTTTACGATCTTGGTGAGGCCTTCTTCCCGCTGGCGGACGCAGCCGCTGGCTCCGCATCCGGTGAGCGAATGTTCCGGGGCGTAGCGTGCTCCGCCGCTGCTGAGCAGGCCGGCCACTGCGCTGAGCTGACGCCCGTGCAGCAACGCCAGACGCTGGTGTTGTCCACCGATGCCAGCCAGCTGCATGTGCTGCCGGCTGACGAAACCCTTGATGAACTGCGCTGGCACAGCCGCTCCGGCGGCGCACCGCGCGGGTGGGGGGATGCGGTGCTGACCGGATTCCGGCCGCTGACGCAGATTGGGGCGGACTACAGCGGTCGCATCCGCGTGCTGGTGGCGGATTTGAATGGCAATGCGCCGGTGGCGGGCAGCAAGGTGGAGCTGGAACTGCCGGCAACCCATGTCGCGTCGCCGGCCGTCTGCATTGTGCCCCGTACTACGGAACCGCATGTGTGTGACTTCACCCTGACCGCCACCGGTCGCGGCGATAGCGGGGTGCTGGTGGCCCGCATTGCCAGTGCCGGCCGAGTGACGCAGGGCGTGGTCAACGTCGTCTCGCCTTGAGCACTACCGGCTCGACGTTTGGGCCCCCCTTCCCGGAGTGGAAGGGGGGCTTTTTTTATGGGGCATAGGCCGCTGCCGGATGCTCCATCGGCAGAGGCGCATCGACGGCGGCTTTGCCTTCACCACGCGGGTCGGCGGCGGCAGTGGTGCCGTGCTCACGGTCCCACAGGATCACATGCATGTCGCCGTAGGCGCGGCCGGTGGAGACCAGCTCATGGCCGCGGCTCTGCAGTTGGCGCGCCTCTAGGGAGCCGAGGAAAGCCGGCTCCACTTCCACTTGGTCGGGCAGGTATTGGTGGTGATAGCGCTGGCGAGCGACCCACTGCTCCACCGGTTTGCCGGCGCGAGCTTCCTGCACCGCCAGAATCACCATAGAAATGATGCGGCTGCCGCCAGGAGTGCCGAGCAGCGCCACACGATCCGGCCATTCGACGAAGGTGGGCGTCATGGATGACAGCGGCCGCTTGCCGCCGGCAATGGCATTGGCCTCCGTGCCGATCAGGCCATAGGCGTTGGGGCTACCGGGTTTGGCGGAAAAATCATCCATCTCGTTATTCAGCAGCACCCCGGTGCCGGCAGGAGTGAAGGCGGCCCCGAACGGCAGGTTGATGCTGAGCGTGGCGGCTACTCGGTTGCCGTCACCGTCGAGCACCGAAAAATGGGTGGTGTGGGTGCCTTTAGGTTGCTCCAGCGGCGTTCCCAGCGACAGGCTCGGAGTGGGGCGATCGAGGGCGATGGAACTGGCCTGCTGGGCAATATGCCGGGGGCTTAGTAGCTCGGCCATGGGAATGTTCACGTAATCGGGGTCGCCGAGAAATTCGGCGCGGTCACGGTAAGCGCGGCGCATGGCTTCCACGGTCAAGTGCGGGCGCAGGGCGCTGTCGATATCACCATTGTTGAACTGCTTCAGCATCAGCAATGTCTGCGCCAGTGCCAGCCCCCCGGATGACGGCGGCGGGCTGGTGACCAGCCGTGCATCGCCGAGCTCGACTACGACTGGCTCGCGTTCGATGACGCGGTAGTTGGCCAGGTCGTCCAGGGTCCAGATGCCGCCGGCCGCACGCACGCCGTTCACCAGTTGCGTGGCCACAGGGCCGCGGTAGAAGCCGTCGCGGCCGTCGCGGGCCAAGCGCTCCAGCGTGGCCGCCAGCTCTGGTTGGCGGATCAACGTGCCGGCCGCTGGGATCTCGCCGTTGCGCAGGAACAGTGCGGCGCTGGTGGCGTCGCGGCGCAACACCTCGGCGCGCATGCCAACCAGCGTGCGGTAGCGCTCACTTACCGGGAAACCCTTGCGAGCAATGTCGATGGCCGGGGCAAGGCTGCGGCGGAGAGGCAGCGCGCCGTATTCCCGGGCGAGATGGTCAAAGGCGGCGGCCTGCCCCGGAATAGCGGCGGCCAGCGGACCATTGATGGCGCGGTCGCGCACCACGTTGCCGTCCGCGTCCTGATACAGGGTGGCGGTAGCCGCTGCTGGCGCGGTTTCGCGCGCATCGATCATGGTCTGGTAACCATCGGCGGCGCGGTGCAGCAGCCAGAAACCGCCGCCGCCCATGCCGGAACCCGCTGGCTCCACCACCGCCAACACCGCCGCCACCGCGATGGCAGCGTCGAAGGCGTTGCCCCCGGCCGCGAGTATCGCCATGCCGGCATCGGTAGCCAGCGGGTGGGCACTGGCCACCGCCGGGCTCGGCGGCACCGCAGCACGGGCTGCCACACTCAGCAGGCACAGCAGGATCAGGAAGGCGCGCAAAGCCATGGGGTTCTCCAGCAGCGATGGGACAGTGGGCGGTTACTGTAACAGCGAGGTTCACCGGGAAACAAAAACGCCCGCAATCGGTTGCGGCGCAACATTGCCGGATCAGACTTTTGCTGAGCATCTGAGCATCTGAGCATCTGAGCATCTGAGCATCTGAGCATCTGAGCATCTGAGCATCTGAGCATCTGAGCATCTGAGCATCTGAGCATCAGAGCATCAGAGCATCAGAGCATCAGAGCATCAGAGCATCAGAGCATCAGAGCATCAGAGCATCAGAGCATCAGAGCATCAGAGCATCAGAGCATCAGAGCATCAGAGCATCAGAGCATCAGAGCATCAGAGCATCAGAGCATCAGAGCATCAGAGCATCAGAGCATCAGAGCATCAGAGCATCAGAGCATCAGAGCATCAGAGCATCAGAGCATCAGAGCATCAGAGCATCAGAGCATCAGAGCATCAGAGCATCAGAGCATCAGAGCATCAGAGCATCAGAGCATCAGAGCATCAGAGCATCAGAGCATCAGAGCATCAGAGCATCAGAGCATCAGAGCATCAGAGCATCAGAGCATCAGAGCATCAGAGCATCAGAGCATCAGAGCATCAGAGCATCAGAGCATCAGAGCATCAGAGCATCAGAGCATCAGAGCATCAGAGCATCAGAGCATCAGAGCATCAGAGCATCAGAGCATCAGAGCATCAGAGCATCAGAGCATCAGAGCATCAGAGCATCAGAGCATCAGAGCATCAGAGCATCAGAGCATCAGAGCATCAGAGCATCAGAGCATCAGAGCATCAGAGCATCAGAGCATCAGAGCATCAGAGCATCAGAGCATCAGAGCATCAGAGCATCAGAGCATCAGAGCATCAGAGCATCAGAGCATCAGAGCATCAGAGCATCAGAGCATCAGAGCATCAGAGCATCAGAGCATCAGAGCATCAGAGCATCAGAGCATCAGAGCATCAGAGCATCAGAGCATCAGAGCATCAGAGCATCAGAGCATCAGAGCATCAGAGCATCAGAGCATCAGAGCATCAGAGCATCAGAGCATCAGAGCAGGAAGGCAGAAATTGAGCAGAACAGCACCGAAACGTTGAGTCGGCGCGCTCAAAAGGTTGCGCTCGCCAGGGTTGCCTCCAACATCGACCCGCCGACCCGCCGACCCGCCGACCCGCCGACCCGCCGACCCGCCGACCCGCCGACCCGCCGACCCGCCGACCCGCCGACCCGATCTCTGATGGAATAAAACAGCTGACCCTGCCCTTTAGTCACAAGGGCTTGGGTGATCAGACGGCGTCGGGGGCCAGCGCGAAGTAGCGCGCCGGGGTGGTACCGAAGGTGGTGCGGAATGCGGCGATGAAACTGGAGGGGGAGCCGTAGCCAACGGCATGGGCGACGTTGCCAACGCTTTCCCCGAGTCCGAGCAGTTCCAGCCCGCTGGTCATGCGCAGCCGCAGGCGCCAGGCGCCGAAGGTCATGCCGGTTTCGTTGAGGAACAGTCGCTCAATGGTCTTGATGCTGGCGCCGGCGTCGGCGGCAAGCGCCGCCAGCGGGGTATTTTCCGCCGGGTTGGCCTTAAGGCGTTCGCTGATGGTGCGGGCGCGGGTGTCGAGTGGGTCCGGCAGCGACAGCGGCGCTTGCGGCAGAGCTTCCAACTGCTCCAGCAGCACTTGGGCCAAGCGCCCGGGCTTGGACTGGAGCGGGTAATCCTCCGGCAGCGCGCCGCTGGCGATGATCAGCTCACGCACCAGTGGCGACACATTGACCACCATGCAGCCCTGCCAATCTGGCGCCTGTTCGGCGGCGGGATCGACGTAGAGCGTGATCACATCCACCGGTCGGCGGGCTTCGAAACCATGGGCGGTGCCGCCGCAAATCCAGATCGCACGGGTGGGTGGCAGAATCCAGCGGCCGGCGGGGGTGACCACGTGCATGACGCCACGGGTGGAGTACATCAATTGGTGACGCACATGCACGTGCATCTCCACATGGTCCGGCTGCGGCCAGTGTTCGCTGAGGCCGACGATCAGCGAAGAGGCTGAATCGGGGCTGAAGGGGGTTTGACAGTTTAGCGACATAAGTTGGATTTATAACGATATTTGATCGTTTCCGCCACTCCCTATACTGCCGCTCCCCCTGCTGTTGCCGGAGATGTCAGGCATGAACCACCCTGCTTCGATTGATGCTGTGTCCGCCTACGCGTTGCCGCGGGCGTCGCTGGCCACCCGGCTGGCGTTCTTCATTGCCGGCTTCGGCCTTGCTTGCTGGGCACCGTTGGTGCCGTACGCCAAGGTGCGTCTTGATGCCGGCCACGCAGAGCTGGGTACGGTGCTGCTCTGCCTTGGTCTGGGTAGCATCGTCGGCATGCCGCTGGCCGGCTCCATGGTCAGCCGCTTGGGCAGCCGGGCGGTGATCCTCGCGGGCGGTATCGGCCTGATGCTGGCATTGCCGCTGCTGGCGCTGACGGCCCACATGTGGACGCTCGGCGCCGCGCTGTGCCTGTTCGGGCTGTCGCTGGGCGCCATCGATGTGGCCGCCAACGTGCACGGCACCGAAGTCCAGCAGCGCGTGGGGCGACCGATGATGTCCGGCTTCCATGGGCTTTACAGCTTCGGTGGCTTGGTCGGTGTCAGCGGCATGACGCTGGTGCTGGCGTCCGGCTTCGGTGTGCTGGAAAGTGCGTTGGTGGCGGTGGGCGTGGTGCTGGTGTGCCTAGTGCTGGCGTTGCCGCGCTTTCTTGGCCATGTGGCGGCGCCGTCGGCCGCGTTCTTCGTGCGGCCGCAAGGTATCGTGATCCTGCTCGGTTTGCTGGCGATGGCGACCTTCCTGGTGGAAGGCGCAGTGCTGGATTGGGGAGCGGTGTTGCTTACCGAGATCAAGGGTATGGCACTCAGCAGTGCCGGTGCCGGTTACGCCGCGTTCGCGCTGGCCATGACGTTGGCCCGGTTGGTGGGCGACCGCTTTGTCGCCCGACTCGGCATCCGCCGGGCGCTGGTGATCGGCGCGCTGGTGACGGCGGCGGGCATGGGCATGGCCGCCTGGGGCCACAGCTTGGCGCTGGTGATTGCTGGTTTTGCCATCGCCGGGGTGGGTGCGGCCAACATTGTGCCGATTCTGTTCACCTTGGCTGGCCGCCAGAAAGTGATGCCGACCAGCCACGCGATGGCCGCCACTAGTGCGCTCGGCTACTTGGGTGTGTTCGTCGGCCCGGCGTTGGTGGGCTATGTGGCGGCTTGGACTGGCCTGGTATTGGCGTTCGGGGTGCTGGTGCTGCTGATGGGGGTGGTGGCGCTGGTGGCCGGCCTCAAGGTGGCGCCGCCGCCGGGCTGAGTGCGGTGGTAAAGGGCAGGGCCGCTGCGGCCCTGCCCTGGTTGTTCAGCTGCGCGCTGCGCGCACCGCTTCCAACGCTTCGACCACCACCGGCGGTACGAACTTGGACACGTCACCACCCAGCAGGGCGATTTCGCGCACCAAGCTGCTGGAGATGAACGACAGGTGCTCGGCCGGGGTCAGGAACACGGTTTCCAGATCCGGCGCCAACTTGCGGTTCATGTTGGCCAGCTGAAACTCATATTCGAAGTCCGAAACCGCGCGCAGTCCGCGCAGCAGGATGTTGGCTTCCTGCTCTTGGCAGAAAAATGCCAACAGCGAGGAAAAGCCCACCACTTTGACGTTCGGCAGGTGCGATACACAGGCCTCCGCCAGCGCCACCCGTTGTTCGATCGGGAACAGCGGGCCCTTCTTTTCACTGCTCGCCACGGCCACGATCACTTCATCGAACATGGCGGCAGCGCGCTCAATCAAATCCTTGTGACCGTTGGTGATGGGGTCAAACGTCCCCGGGTACACAACACGGTTGGTCATGGTGTTCTACTCATTCGCCTGACAAGTGCGCGGGAGAATACCGTAATGGCCCGCCGGTCTGAACCGTTGGCGCCATCGGACTGCCCTCCCGGCAAAGGGAGGGCAGGGTGGGGCGGGTCAGCTGGAGCGGGTCAGCCGCTCGGCCAGCAGGCTGGCATTGCGGGCGGTGACGCCGTAGATGCTCAGCTGCGGGTTGACGCCGACGCTGGTGGGAAATACCGACGCATCGAAGATGTAAAGATTGTCCAGATGGCGGTAGCGGCCGTCGTGGTCGGTGACGCACAGACGTTCATCGGTGCCCATGGCGCAGCCGCCCATGACGTGGGCGCAGCCCACCGGCATCAGGGCATCCTGGTAGCGATAGCCCTCGATGGCGGCTTTCGCCTCCTGCCAGCGGCTGTGGTAGCGCGCTTCAGTGTGGCGCGCGCGCACCTGCTTGGCGCCGGCGGCAAAATGCATTTCCGCTTGGCTGAGCAAACTGTGGCGCATGCCTTCCCAGAGGTAGTCGGTCATCGGGTAATCGACCACCGGGGTGCCGTCGTTGCGCAGCTCCACCGCGCCGCCGACGCTGTCGTCGTGGAAGCCGTCGCGCAGCAGTGACAGCAGTACCGCCGTGTGCGGGATTTGGCGCATTTCTTCGCTGGAGCGCTGGCCGAAGTTGTCGAGCAGCACCGAGGTCACGCCCGGGTGGACCGGCAGTGCCTCGATCTTGTAGCCGACCTTACCGTCGACCCCGTCACGCCAGACGAACTCATCGGAATAGAGTGATTGCGGCGCGCCGTAGTAGCCGGCCACTTCTTGCTCGTACTGGGCGAACACGATCGACACCGGGTGCAGCATGGTGCGCTTGCCCACTCGCTGATGCGGGTCTGGCACCTTGGAGCGCAGCAGCAGCGCCGGGGTGTTGATGCCGCCGCCGGCGACGATGATGGTGGGCGCTTTGAAGGTGACACTGCGGCCGGTAGGGCGGCGATCGGCGCCCAGTGCCCGGCCGTGCACCGCGGTGACGCGGGTACCGTCGTGGGCCAGAGTGGCCGCTTCCACGCTGTGTACCAGCGTGGCCCCGCCTTTCATGGCCTCTGGCAGCGTCGTTACCAGCATCGACTGCTTGGCGTTGGTGGGACAGCCGGTGCCGCAGTAGCCGATATTCCAGCAGCCGTCGACGTTGCGCGGGATGGTGTCCCAATGCCAGCCAAGCTTCTCGGCGCCGGTGCGGATTACGGCGTTGTTAGCGTTGGGGGGCATTTCCCAGCTTTTAATGTTGAGCCGCTGCTCCATGCGTTGGAACCAGGGCTGCATCTGCTCGCCGCTGAGGCCATCGACACCGAACTGCTGCTGCCAATAGGCCAGCGTCTGGTCCGGGGTGCGGAAGCTGGAGGTCCAGTTGACTACGGTGGTGCCGCCCACCGCGCGCCCTTGCAGGATGGAAATATTGCCGTCCTTACTGGTGCGGGTGGCGCCCTCTTGGTACAGGTCGCGGTAGGCCTCGCCCTCATCCATGTTGAAGCCGTCGGTGCTTTTCAGTCGCGCGGCTTCCACCATCACCACTTTGAGGCCGGCTTGGGTGAGGATTTCCGCGCTGACGCCGCCGCCGGCGCCGGTGCCGACGATCACCACATCCGCTTCGATGGTGGTGTCCTGTTCCAGCGTGGCGCCGTCTACCAGCTTCCAGCCGGCCGCAGCGCCTTGCTTCCAGGGATCGGGGATATCACGGATCTGGAGTGTGGAAAGATTCTGTTTCATGCGCTGACCACCTTCTGTGGCGGGCCGGGGTAGCCCGTGGAACGACTGCCTTCCGGCGTGAGATACCAAGCCCAGATCAGCGGCTGGGTGAGCCCGCGCAGGGCCGGGCGGGCGAGCGCGGTGTCGCGCTGGTCCCACGTTGCCAGCGTGGCGTCGAGTTGCTCGGCGGTCTGGCTTTCAAACGACTTCCAGCTGCCGCTGATGTACCAGCGCATCGGCGCTAGTTGCAGCGCATCGAGCAGTTTGTAGAGCTCGGTGATGGCGCCGTCGGCGGCGCTTACTAGCAGCTGATCGAGCCCGCGCACGGCGTTCTCGATATTGGTCGGCGTCATCTCGAAGGCGCCCTTCAGCAGTGGTGGCACCAGCGCTGAAATCAGCGGGATGTCGCCGTCACGCAGACGTTGATAACCGTCGGCCGGATGGTCAGGACTGGCGCAGCCAGACAGCGATGCCAGCGAGGCACCGCCCGCCAGCAGCGCGCCGCCGAACAGGCCAAGGCGCAGGAAGTCCCGCCGGTGCAAACCGGCGGGTGCATCGGAATGGTTCATCTTGTTGTTGTCTCCCCGAGGGTGTTGTTCTTATTTCAACAGGAACTTGTACAGCAGGTTGTGGATGCCACGGCCGAACGGCGGCAGGATCATGCGCGTGCCGTTGAACTTGCCCTTGGTGTACACCGCCTTGGCCTTGCTGAAGGTGAGGAAGCCTTCGTAGCCGTGATAGTGGCCCATGCCGGCATCGCCGACGCCGCCGAACGGCAGGTCGTCCACCGCCACATGGCTCATGGTGTCGTTGATGCAGACGCCGCCGGCGTGGGTGCGGTGCAGGATGTCTTCAGCGCGGCGCTTGTCCCAGTCGAAGTAGTAGAGCGCCAGCGGCCGCGGACGGTCATTGATGTACTCGATGGCGTCATCAAGGCTGTTGTAACCCTGCACGATCATCAGCGGGCCGAAGATCTCCTCTTGGGCGATCTTCATGTCCGGAGTGACGTTGCGGACCAAGGTGAATGGCATTTTGTGAGTGCCGGACAGGTCTTCGTTGGCCGGGTTGATCTCCACCACGGTGGCGCCCTTGTCGCGGGCGTCCTGCAGGTAGCCTTGCAGGCGTTGGTATTGGCGTGCGTTGACCACGCTGGTGACATCCGGGTTGTCGCGCAGGGTCGGGTACATCTGCGACACCTGGTCGCGGAAGGCGTTGATGAACTCGTCCTCGCGGCCAGCTGGACACATCACATAGTCCGGCGACACGCAGGTCTGACCGGCATTGAAGCACTTGCCGAACGCGATGCGTTCGGCGGCGTCCTTCATCGGGAAGTCCTGGCTGATCACCGCCGGGCTCTTGCCGCCCAGCTCCAGCGTGACCGGCGTCAGGTTGGCGGCGGCGGCGCGCATCACATGGCGGCCTACCGAGGTGGAGCCGGTGAACAGCAGGTGGTCGAACGGCAGCTCGGAGAAGGCGGCGCCGACTTCCATTTCACCGTTGATCACCAGCACGTGATCGGCAGGGAAGGTGTCGGCGATCATTTCGGCGAACACGCGGCCGGTGTTGGGCGTGTATTCGCTCATCTTGATCATCACCCGGTTGCCGGCGGCGAGTGCGCCCAGCAGCGGCCCCATGGCGAGGAAGATCGGGTAGTTCCACGGCACAATCACGCCTACTACGCCCACCGGCTGGTACACCACCTGAGCGGAGCCGGGGAAGCCCAGTAGGCCCGGAGAGCGGCGCTGCGGTTTCATCCACTTGGTCAGCCGCTTGCTGTAGTAGCGCAGTCCTTCGAGGCTGGTGAGGATCTCGGCGATCTTGGTTTCGTCTTCCGAGCGGTGACCGAAGTCAGCTTTAACTGCCTCGATCAGGCGGTCCATGTATTTGAGCAGCGCCGGCTTCAGGCGCTGCAAATGCTCAATGCGCTGTTCGGCGGTGGGGTAAGGTGTGCGACGGAAGGCCGCACGCTGCGCGTCCAGATGCGGACGCAAATCCGCCACTGCGCCCTGTTGGTCCAAGATCGCTTTAAGCTCCGCCGCCATTGCCGTTCTCCTGCAGGGTTTGTTGTTATGGTGTGCCGCCGTCGGGCGGACACCACGACGCTCAGCATTGAGGTGATGTTCTAGAGTAATTACTCTAGATGTCAACGTGCATCCTGTAACCGAGCGATTGACCCGCAATGACAACCACACGCCAGCGCATCCTGCGCACCAGTCTTGACCTGTTCAATCGCCATGGCGAACGCAACGTGTCCACCAATCACATTGCGGACGCACTCGGCATCAGCCCCGGCAACCTCTATTACCACTTCCGCAACAAGGGCGAGATCATCGCCGAGCTGTTTGATGGCTACGCGGCACAGGTGATTGGCTTCCTGACCCTGCCGGAAGACCGCACCATGACGTGGGCCGACAAGACCGGCTACTTCGAGTCGATTCTCGACAGCATGTGGGCGGCACGCTTTCTGCACCGCGACCTTGGCCACTTGCTCAACCAGGATGACCGCTTGCGCGACCGTTACGTATCGTTTGTCGACCACAGTCTGCAACGCGGCTTCGATGTCTATTGCGGCATGCGCGCGGCAGGATTGGTGGAAGGCGACGACGCCACCTTGCGCGGCTTGCTGATGAACACCTGGGTGCTGGCTACATCTTGGGCCAGCTTTGTGCACAGCCTAGTGCCGCCGGCACGACAGAGCGAAGCGCTGGATCGTGACCTGCTCAGCCAGGGCGTGTACCAGATCCTGTGTCTGGAAACGCCCTACCTGCGCGGTGAGTCATTGGAGCGGTTAGGGGAAGTGATTGCGCGCTACCAAGTGGATGGGCAAGACAGCATGAGCCTGCTGTTTGGGTTGATTCGGCAGTAGCGCGCGGGCAGATCAAACGGCAGCAAACTCCATTTCCGGCACTTGCTCCGGCACCACCAATGGGCCCGCGGTGCGTGCCACGATATCCTGCACCGACACCCCCGGCGCGCGCTCGCGCAGATGGAAGGCGCCGTCCGTGATTTCCAAATAGGCCAAGTCGGTGAGGACCCGGCGGATACATCCGGCGCCGGTCAGCGGCAGGCTGCAGTGCGGCAGCAGTTTGGAATGCCCGTCTTTATCGCAGTGGGTCATAGTGACGATGATGTTGTCGGCGCCAGCCACCAAGTCCATGGAGCCGCCCATGCCCTTGATCAGTTTGCCCGGCACCATCCATGACGCGATGTTGCCGTGCGCGTCCACTTCGAAAGCGCCGAGCACGGTCAAATCCACATGGCCGCCACGGATCATCGCAAACGATTCCGCTGAGGAAAAAATCGAGGCGCCGGGCAACGCCGTGACGGTCTGCTTACCGGCATTAATCATGTCCGCATCCAGTTCTGCCGCGTGCGGGAAAGGGCCCATGCCAAGCAAGCCGTTCTCTGACTGCAACATCACCGCGATGTCGGCCGGCACATAGTTAGCGACCAGAGTCGGGATACCGATGCCAAGGTTCACATAAAAACCATCTTGCAGTTCACGCGCCACTCGGCGCGCCATTTGTTCACGAGTCAACGCCATGATGACGGCCTCTATTGTGGTGGAGGAGTGATCAGGACAGCGTGCGCTGCTCGATCCGTTTCTCGAATTGGCCTTGGATCAGTCGATCCACATAGATGCCGGGGGTGTGGATCTGGTCTGGCGGCAAGGTGCCGGGCGGCACGATTTCTTCCACCTCCACCACTGTGATGCGGCCGGCAGTGGCGGCCAGCGGGTTGAAGTTCTGTGCGGTGTGGCGGTAGATCACATTGCCGTACCAGTCCGCCTTCCAACCTTTGACAATGGCGAAGTCGCCGTGGATAGCGGTTTCGAGCACGTAGTGACGGCCGTCGAACTGCCGTGTCTCCTTGCCTTCGGCCACCGGCGTGCCGTAACCGGTGGCGGTGTAGAACGCCGGAATGCCGGCGCCACCGGCGCGCATTTTTTCTGCCAGGGTGCCCTGCGGGGTGAGTTGTACATCCAGCGTGCCGTCCAGCATTTGGCGCTCAAACAGCGCGTTTTCGCCGACATAGGAAGCAATTACGCGCCGGACTTGGCGCTGTTCCAGCAGCAGTCCCAGGCCGAAGCCGTCCACGCCACAGTTGTTGGAAACCAGCGTCAGGTCGCGGGTGCCGCGCCGCTGGATTTCAGCAATCAGGTTTTCCGGGATGCCACACAGGCCGAAGCCGCCGGCAATCACCGTCATACCGTCTTCCAGCCCGGCCAAGGCCTGCTGGTAGTCGGCCACTCGTTTGTCGAATCCCGCCACAGTGGTGCTCTCTTTATTGGAATGGAGGTGCGCGGGGCACCGGTCACAGCAGTGTTGGCAGCGGCAATTGATTTGTTAAGT
Organism: Alcanivorax sp. REN37; assembly: GCF_041102775.1. Classification (NCBI taxonomy): domain Bacteria; kingdom Pseudomonadati; phylum Pseudomonadota; class Gammaproteobacteria; order Oceanospirillales; family Alcanivoracaceae; genus Isoalcanivorax; species Isoalcanivorax beigongshangi. Next base: position 22,855 of record NZ_JBGCUO010000001.1, on the reverse strand, counting down.
TTGTTTTTATGGATGACTATCCATAAAACCATATCAATGTGAGCTGTCATGACGGTCCAACAATTGCGCGCGTTTCTGGCTGTTGCCGACACGCTGAGTTTTGCTCAGGCCAGTGAATGCCTGCATCGCTCGCAGTCGGCGCTGAGTTTGACCATCAAAACGCTGGAGCAAAATTTGGGCGGCGCCTTGTTCTTACGCACCACTCGGCAGGTGGTGTTGACCCGTGAAGGCGAACAGTTGCTAGCTGCGGCACGCCATTTGGTGGCCGACTGGGACCGCACCGAGCAGATGATCAAAGGGCGTTTTTCGTTGCAGCAGGGTGATGTCACGCTGGCCGCGATGCCGGCGTTTGCTGCCAATGTGCTGCCGCCAATTCTGCGTCGTTTCCGTGAGAGCCATCCGCATGTGCAGATTCGGGTGCACGACGTCATCAATGAACAGGTGATGGAGATGGTGCAGGCGCACCGAGTGGAGCTGGGGATTGTGTTCCAACCACCGGACGCGTCACCGCTATCGTTTGAGCCGCTGTATCAGGATCGGTTTGTCGCAGTGGTGCCGGCTGACGATGAGTTGGCGGGCAGTGCCGCGGTCAGCTGGCCGCAGCTGTTGCAGCGCCCCTTCATTGCCTTACAGTCGCCGTCGGTGGTGCGTTCGCTGGTGGATGCAGCGTTGGCAGCCCACCCGCATGCGTTGCCTGTAGCGATTGAAAGCCATCAGCTGACCACGGTAGGGCGAATGGTGGCCTGTGGTCTGGGCGTCAGCGCGGTGCCGGCCATGTGTCGCGACCAGATGGAAGCGTTGGGCGCCCGCTGCGTAGCGCTGCATGACCCCCAAGTCAGCCGTGCGGTAGGACTGTTGACGCGCGGGCCGGATCAACTGTCAGCGGCCGCGCAAGCGTTTTGTCAGCTGCTGCGTGATGCGCGGTTGGATCAACTGTTCTGATCGAGTGCGGCAAGGTAGGCCCTCAGGGTGCTGGCAAACGATGGCTGAGCCACTTCGGCCACGTTGTAGCGGCACCACGGGGTTTTATGGCGCGCATCAAGATAGAAGAACGCACCGGGCGCCAGCATCATGTCGTAGGACAGCAGTTCACGCGCCAACCGCAGGCTGTCCGGCATCTGCGGGAAGCGTGCCCACAGATACAGGCTCTCATTGGGCACCACGAACAGCTCGGCTCCGAGCTGCTTAAGAATCGCCACCGCAGCGGCAGTCGCGGCCCGCGCCTGGCTTTGCAAGCGCTGGGTGTGACGCAAGAAGTTGCCCTCGCGCAAGATCACCTCCACCGCGCGCTCGCTGTATTCCGAGTTGCTCACATGCAGCAGCATCTTCAGATCAGCAAGGCCATCTGCCAGTGGCGGATCGCAGGCAATGAAGCCGATCCGTAGCGATGCCGAAATCGACTTCGAGAAGCTGCCGATGTAGAGCGTGCGCCGCAGCTGATCCAGCGCCGACAGCTTTACCGCCGAGCTGTGCTTGAAGTCAGCCAGGGCGTCGTTCTCGATGATCAGCACATCGTGTTGGCGGGCCAGTTGCAGGATGCGTTCCGCTTTTTCCAGCGAGAGGTCAGTGCCAGTAGGGTTGTGGCCCGCTGACTGAGTGAAAAAGAAGCGCGCGCGGCGGGTGCGCAGCGCCTGCTCCAGCGCAGCGATGTCGGGGCCGTCAGCCTCACGGGGAATGCCGATCACTTCGGCGCCATGCAGCCGCAACTTGCCGAACAGCGGATAGTAGCCCGGCTCATCCACCAGTACCGGCTCACCGGGAATTACTTGGTGGCGGATCACCAAGTCCAGGGCTTCGTTGGCGCCGTGGGTGGTGACGATCTGCTTTAGCATGGAGTACACGCCGAGCCCCGCCAGCCGCCGCACCAGCTGCTCCCGCAGCGCGGCATAACCGTAGCGTTCGCCATAACGGAACAGGGTAGTGACGCCGGTGCGCACCACTTGGCGGTGGAACTTGTCCAGCCGCATGTCCATCAGCCAATCCTTGGGGGGGAAACCGTCGCCGGGGTGCTGGTGCTTGGGATCTTTGATCAGCTGCTGGCGCATTAGCCAAATGGTGTCCATGGCGCGGTTGATAGAGCCGATCTCATCCCCGTTGCGGCGCGGCGAGACATCAGTGACAAAGAAGCCGCGCCCATGCTGTGGCTCCACATGGCCACTGGCGGTAAGGATGTCGTACGCCGTGATCACCGTATTCTTCGAATAGCCGTACAGCTTGGCGTAACTACGGATCGACGGCAGTTTTTCGCCGTGGGTAAGGATGCCCGCGGTGATCTGCTGGCGAATGTGCTGGGCGATTTGTTCCGGTTTCGACTCTGCCACGTTGGCATCCTAACGCTGATGGCCGAAGCGCAAATGCTGCGAGGAATACTGTATCTATAACTGTACCCAGCAGGTTCCGGCACTTCGGTTCGTTGTTGTTGTGGGTGTTGCTGTGGCGCCGCCGCCTGCTGCGCTCTCACCATGGCATTGCAGCGATCAGGCGCGGCGGCCGGCAGCCACTTTACGTTATGTTCTGATAGCCGGGCAGGTGGCAGCAAGTAGTACCCGCGCACTTTAAATAAAGGGCGCTTAGCGGTGCTGCACAAACTGTTACGTTGTCATAGCGGTTGTTACTTTCCACCCCAAATGACGGCTTCTGTTCCCTCCACCTGTGCTGATCAACGTTTGAGGGGGTGGCGTGGAAAGCATCAAAAATCGTTGCTTATCAATCAGATGGACGTCATTTCGTGAGTTCGTCTGTTGACCCAAACTGTACCCAAGGACTGTTCGTCTGACGTTTACCGTATTGATAACGCGTTGGCACTGCCGGGTTGCGCAGTGCCCAGATCAAAACAGTGATGTCGACGGAGGGGCCTGTGGCCACAACTGATTCCCGCATTCCAAATTTCCGTTCCGTGCCGCCGGCCGAGCGTTTGGTCAAGCTGGGCGAACGTGCAGCATTGAGCCTAGAGCAGATGGCGCTGTTGCAAACGCCGGGTGCGCTGCCGCTGGCTCTGGCAGACGGCATGATCGAAAACGTGGTGGGTACCTTTGAGCTTCCGTTTGGCGTTGCCGCCAACTTTGTCGTCAATGGGCGTGACGTGCTGGTGCCGATGGTGGTGGAAGAGCCATCGGTCGTGGCTGCCGCCTCCTACATGGCCAAATTGGCACGTGCTACTGGTGGCTTCCGCACCTCTAGCACGCCGCCGATGATGCGCGCCCAAGTGCAAGTGCTGGGCGTGGCTGACCCGGATAATGCCCGCCTGACACTGCTGCGTCATCGCGATGACATCATTGAACTGGCTAACCGCAAGGACCAAGTGTTGAACCGCCTGGGCGGCGGTTGCCGTGACATTGAGATCCACCGGTTCAACGATCCAGTGCGGGGCGGGATGCTGGTATTGCACCTGCTGGTGGATGTGCGTGACGCGATGGGTGCCAACACTGTCAACACCATGGCGGAGTCGGTGGCGCCGTTGGTTGAGCAGCTGACCGGCGGCCGCGTGCGGTTGCGGATTCTGTCCAACCTTGCCGACCTGCGTCTGGCGCGGGCGCAAGTAACCATCCGTGCGGGCGACCTGACCTCTGCTGACTACGACGGTGCCGAAGTAGTGGAGCGCATTATCGAAGCCTACACCTTGGCGGTGATCGATCCTTACCGAGCCGCCACCCACAACAAAGGCATCATGAACGGCATCGACCCGGTAGTGGTTGCCACCGGCAACGACTGGCGTGCGGTAGAAGCCGGCGCCCATGTTTATGCCTGCCGTCACGGCCAGTACACCTCACTGACGACCTGGGAAAAGAACGCCGATGGCGATCTGGTTGGCACCTTGGAGATGCCGTTGGCAATGGGACTGGTGGGCGGTGCCACCAAGACCCACCCGCTCGCGCGCTTGGCGCTGGCGATCCTCAACGTCGGTAGCGCCCAAGAGCTGGCGGAGGTAGCGGTTGCGGTGGGCTTGGCGCAAAACTTGGGTGCGCTGCGGGCATTGGCCACTGAAGGTATCCAGCGCGGGCATATGTCATTGCACGCGCGCAATATCGCTCTGCTGGCCGGTGCCCAGGGTGATGAAGTGGACTGGGTGGTTGGCGTCATGGTGGCGGAGAAGGACGTGCGTACCGACCGCGCCGAAGCGCTGCTGGAACAGAAACGCTTGCAAGAATAACGCTGGAGGTTTGGGTGATGCAGAACGCAGCCGAAACGATGTCGCCATCTACGCGCCGACCGCTGGAAGGGTTGGTGGTGCTGGATGTCACACGGGTGGTGGCAGGGCCTTACTGCACCATGATGCTGGCCGACATGGGCGCGCGGGTGATCAAGATTGAGAACCCGTCTGATCCTGACTATGTGCGTGACTTTCCGCCGTTTGCGGACGGCAATGGGCAGCGCCAGAGTGGTTTCTTTGCCCAGTACAACCGCCACAAAGAAGGCATGACGCTGGACTTGAAACGGCCTGAGGCACGCGAACTGTTTCTGCAAATGGTGCGCCAAGCGGATGTGGTGGTGGAAAACTTCCGCCCCGGTGTCATGGCACGGCTGGGGCTCGGTTATGAGGTTCTGCGACAGGCCAATCCGCGCATCATCTATACCGCTATCAGCGGTTTCGGCCAGACCGGGCCTAACAGCTCACTGCCGGCCTATGACAACAGTGCGCAAGCCAGCGGCGGCTTGTGGTCGATGAATGGTGCACCGGGTGAACCGACCCGCGTCGGCACCATCATTGGTGACTTGGCCGCCTCGCTGTACGCGGTGATCGGCACGCTGGCGGCGCTGCGTGAAGTGGAACGCGGCGGCGACGGCCAGATGGTTGATGTGTCGCAGCAGGATGCGGTGTTTTCACTGACTGAAAATGCTGTGGTGAATTACACCAGTACCGGCGAGGTGCCGGTGCCGCTCGGTAACGATCATCCATTCGTGCGTCCCTACGGACGCTTCCCCTGCCAAGACGGCCATGTGTTTTTCGGCGGCTATACCGACAAGTTCTGGCGTGAAGCCTGCCTTGCGTTTGAAGCCGCTGAGCTGTTGGACGATCCCGAGCTGGCCACCATGGAGCGGCGCTTTGATGACGACATCTATCAACGTCGGGTGCTGCCGATTGTGGAGGGTTGGTTTGCTCACCGCAGCAAGGCAGAGCTGGAGCAAATTGCCGGTGACAGGTTCCCGTTGTCGCCAATCAAGAGCATTGCTGAGGCGGTGCAGGACCCGCACATTTTGGCGCGTGAAATGATGAGCGTGGCAACGCTGGGCGGCGTGCCGTTTCAAGTGTTTGGCTCACCGATAAAGCTGTCTGCCACGCCGACGCAAAGCAGCGGAGCAGTGCCCGATCTCGGCCAGCACACCGAGGCACTGCTGACCGAATGGCTGGGCATGGACGCCGCCGCAGTGGCCGCGCTGCGTGCGCAGGGGGTGGTATGAGCGAGCCCCTGATCAGCCAGCAACGTGATGGCGCGGTGGCGATTATTCGCTTCAACCGTCCTGACAAACTCAATGCACTGACACTGTCGATGTACGACGCGCTGGGTGCGGCGTTTGCCGCCGCCCAAGCAGATCCTGAGGTGCGGGTGATGGTGCTGACCGGCACCGGCGAGCGCGCTTTCTGTGTCGGCGCCGACCTGACCGAGTCTATTCCAGAGTTGGCCAGCGGTCGGATCGATATTTCTGCTTGGGATGGCGCGCATATGAAAGGTGCCGGTATCACCAAGCCGGTGATTGCCGCGGTCAATGGCCTATGTCTTGGCGGTGGTTTCGAAATCATGTTGGCCACCGATCTGCGCATTGCTGCCGAAAGCGCTGAATTCGCGCTGCCGGAACCGGGCATTGGTGTGGTGCCAGCGGGTGGCACTTTGGTGCGGTTGGTGCGTCAGGTTGCCTATGCCCACGCCATGGAACTGATGTTGACGGCGGAGCGGTTCGATGCGGCCAGCCTGCTGCGCATGGGGGTGCTGAACCAGGTCGTGCCGGCGGAGCAGGTACTGCCAGAAGCGTTAGCGTTGGCCCACCGTATCGCGGCGCTCAGCCCGGTGGCGATACAGCTGATCAAACGCGCCACCCGTGAACTTTACGATTTGCCTTGGCCGCAGGCATTTGCCGCCGAAGCCAGCTTGGGGCAACAGGCGTTCACCAGTGCCGACGCTCAGCGCGGATTAAGCGCTTTTGCCGAACGTCGCAAGGCGGATTTCTAACGCCGCCGCGAGTCGCCACACAGCAATAATGAGGATAACAATGACTGATAAAACGCCCTCGTCCTGGATCGCCCGCTTGCCACTGGCAGGCCTGTCCATGACCCAGGAAAAAATCGTCTTCGCACTGGCGGTGGCGCTGTTCGCGGTATTCAGCTTCACCCTGAAGGACTTTGCTTCCATCGATAACTTGATGGGGCTGCTTTACAACGTGTCGGTGCTCGGTGTGTTGGGGCTGGCCATGGCACTGGTGGTGATTGGGCGCGGCATCGACCTGTCGCTGATTGCCACCATGGCAATCTCGGTTGCTTGGTCTCTGACGCTGATCCGCACCGGCACCAGTATTGAAATGGCATTGCTGTATGGCGGTTTGATGGCGCTGGCCATCGGCGTCATCAATGGCTGGTTGATTGCCTATGCGGAAATTCCGGCGCTGTTCTGTACCTTGGCGATGGGCACGCTGGTGTACGGCTTCGGCCGCATCGCGCTGATCCCGGCGGATGTGGTGTACATGCCCGCCGATGCCGGTTGGTTCGGTGCCCTCGGCCAGGCCGAAGTGCTGGGGATTCCGGCACCGGTGATCGTCTTCCTGCTGTTCGCGCTGCTGGCAACCGGCGTGCTCAAGTACACCCGCTTTGGCCGCTACACCTACCTGATGGGTGACAACTACGCCGCCGCCCGCATCACTGGCGTGCCGACCCGGCCGATGCTGGTGATGCAGTACGCCATCACCTCGCTAATCGGCTTTGTGGCTGGCTTGGTTACCGCCGCCTCGGTGGACTCGATGAACACCCGCATCGTCAACTCGACCATGATCTATGACGTGATCTTGGTGGTGGTGCTAGGCGGTATCGGTCTCAGCGGCGGCAAGGGCGGCGTCCGCAACGTCATCGTTGGCACTTTGCTGATCGGCATTTTGCTGAACGGCATGACCATCATGAACATCGAGTACACCGTCCAGAACTTCATCAAAGGCGCGATCCTACTGGCCGCGCTGATCTTTGACAGCTTCATCAACCCACGTGACGAGCAGACCGCCCAGCAAGGCGATATCTGATCCGGGCCCATGCTCCCGGTTGTCCATGACGGAGAGAGAAAATGAAAAACAATAACGTGCTCAAAGTAATGGTGACGTCGTTGGCACTGGTGTCTGCGGCGGGCATTGCCGAAGCGGAGCAGCAGTCGCCGCTGGCTGGCAAGACACTGGCCTTCGTGCCGACGTCGCTTGGCTACGATCTCACCGACGGCTGGTACAACATGCTGCGCAAGGAGCTGGGTGCAGAAGGGCTCAATATCACCGTGCGCGACCCGAACTGGAGCACTGCTACCGGCGCCCAAGCCTTGGTGTCTCTGATTGCCCAGAAGCCGGATGTGCTGATGGTGCAAAACCCGGACGTGCAGTCCTATTCCCGCTTGCTCAAGCGGGCCGAAGATGCCGGTATTCCGGTGCTGCAAATCAACATGCGCTCCAGCGTCCAGACCACCGCGTTTGTTGGCGCAGATTGGGTCGGCATTGGTCGTGCCATGGCCAATGCGGCGGTGGAATATTGCGGCGAGGACAGTGGCCGATCCGGCAAAGTCAGCTTGGTACAAGGCCCGCTGACCTCTGCTTCCAGCGTGTTCCAAATGGAAGGCATCAACGCAGTGCTCAAGGGTCGCAAGGATATCCAAGTGGTCTCCAGCCAGGCCGCTAACTGGGACCCGTCCCAAGCGCGTGCGATTACCGACACCGTCGCCAAACAACATGGCGATCTGTGTGCGGTGATTGATTTCTGGGATGGCCAGGCGGTGGGTTCTGCCGCCGCCATCCGCCGTCATCGCGGCGACCAGAAAGTGCATCTGATTACCAACGGTGGCGCCGAAAAAACGGCAGCCTGCGACAACATTGCTAATGGCACCTTCGACCAATACATGACCTACAGCGTGCGTGAGCAGTCCACCGCCATCGCCGAGGTGGTGCGCAAGATCATCACTGAAGGCATCAAGCCCGGTGGCGAGCAACTCGATCGCACCACCGCCGTGCGTGTGATCACCGCCGACAACTTGGCGGATGACTCCTGCTGGGCGCTCAGCGACTACAAATAACAATGACGCAATCCGCCGCCCGCCAGGTGCGGAGCGGCGGCTCTGAACGGAGAAGAGCAGGATGTCGGTGCAAGACACATTGACCCGGTGGCGCAATCGCTACATTCCGGATCACGTGGTGGGGGAGATCCTGTCGAAGAACTGGATCGACAACACCGTGCCGTTCCTGGCCCTGATCGCCACGCTGGCGGTATTTGGCCAGCTGATCCCGGATTTCTTTTCGCTGGTGAACGTCAGCGACACCACCCGCCAGTTGGGTGAGTTTTTGTTCATTGTGCTGGCCATGGTGATTGTCATGGTGGGCGGCGGTATCGACCTGAGCGTCGGTTCCAACTATGCGCTGGGCAACTTCACGGCACTGTACTTGATGAACCTAGTCGGCATGCCGGTGTGGATGGCGGTGCCATTGGTGATTCTGGTGTGCGCCAGTGTCGGCCTGCTCAATGGTGTGCTGATCGGTTATCTGCGTCTGCGCGCGTTCATCACCACGCTGGTAACGCTGATTATCGTGCGTGCCTTGGTGGACATGCTGCTGCTGCGCTATGCCGTGGATATTTCCATGGCGATGCCGGACTCGATGGTATGGGATTACATCGGCATTGGCGCGCCATTTTCGATTCCGTTCAGTTTCTTGCTAGCGCTGGTGCTGGTGGTGGTGGTGCATTTGTTCCTCAGCCGCACCCGGCCGGGCTGGCACATCATGGCGATCGGCGGCTCGCGTAAGTCGGCTTACAACGTCGGTATTCCAGTGCGACGCATGGTGTGCATCAGCTATGTGATCTCTGGTGCCTTGTGCGGTATTGCTGGCGCGCTATTTGCTGCGCGACTGAACAGCGCGGGCTCTGATACCGGCATCGGCCTGGAAATCATGGCGCTGACGGCGGCCGTGGTCGGCGGTAACAGCCTTGGTGGCGGCCGGGGGTCAGCCGCCAAAGCGTTCATGGGGGCGGTGATCGTGTTGCTGATCACCAATGGTTTGGTGCGACTCGGCTTCCAGAGTGGCGCTGCGCCCTTGGCGCTCGGCCTGATCTTGCTGCTGGCCATTGCCATTGACGTGCGCTGGCTGAAGAACCGCTACAAGCTGCTGGCCAAGGTGTATGTGTCACCGGCGTACCTGGCGCTGCCGCCGTGCCCGGATACCGATGCTGGCTCCGCTTCTCCCTATGCCCAGAACGACAAACTGCGCCAAGTGGAGTTGATCGGACTTGGCGAAGTGGAAGGCCCTGAAGATGTGATTTTCGATCGGGATGGCCATCTTTATACCGGCACCCGTTTTGGCGACATTGTCCGCTTCCGGGCGCCGGATTATCAGCAATCGGAGTTGTTTGCTCACACCGGTGGCCATCCGCTCGGGCTGGCGTTCGACCGTGACGGCAACTTGCTGGTGTGTGTGGCGGGCATGGGCCTGTACCACGTCACGCCGGCTGGCGACGTGGTGAAAATGACCGACGAAACCAACCGGACGCCGTGGTCGGTGATTGATGACTCGCGCCTGAAGTTGGCCGATGACCTTGATGTGGCGCCGGATGGTCGCGTGTTCTTCAGCGAAGCCACCATCCGCTACGGCATGTCCAACTGGGCTTATGACGCACTGGAAAGTCGCGGCAACGGGCGCATCATCTGCTATGACCCGGCCAGCGGCCGTACCCGCACAGTATTGCGCAATCTGATCTTCCCCAACGGCATCTGCATGGCCCACGACGGCGAGTCGTTCTTCTTCGCAGAAACCTGGGCCTGCCGCATTAGCCGTTACTGGTTTGCCGGGCCGAAGGCGGGTAGCACCGAGGTGGTCATCAGTGATCTGCCGGGTTACCCGGACAACATCAACCGCGCCTCCGATGGCAGTTACTGGTTGGCGCTGGTGGGTATGCGCACGCCGTCGATGGACTTGGCGCTGCGGATGCCGAGCTTCCGCCGCCGCATGGCGCGTCGTATTTCCCCGCAGGAACTGATCTTCCCGAACATCAACACCGGCTGTGTCATCAAGTTCACCGAGCGCGGTGATGTGGTGGACACGCTGTGGGATCTGGGCGGCGAAAATCATCCGATGATCACCTCGATGCGCGAACACAAAGGCTTCCTTTACCTCGGCGGCTTGCTCAATAACCGCATTGGTAAGTTCAAAGTGGAAGGCGCCGATCCGAACTGGACCGGGATGGACAGCTACTGGGGAGCAGGCCAATGAAAGCGGTCATCGATTTCTGGCGCCGCAACAGCGACCGATTGCTGGGACGTGGCGAGGCGGCGGTAACACTGCCTCCAATGGACGGCGCCTTGTTGCCCAATAACGTGCTGGAGCAGGCACGCAAGGTGGCGGAGCTGCCACAGATCGACAACTTGGTCATGCATGAGGGCAGACTGCTGTGCTCGGCGGGCCACCGGTTGTGGGCCTGGCAGGCGGACACCGGACTGCAGCCGCAAGTGGAGTTTGATGCTGCCGTGGCTGCGCTGGTCAGTTTGCCGGATGGCCCGTTGCTGGCGGCACTGGTGGACGGCAGTTTGCACCGCGTCACCGGCGCCGGAGCTGAACGACTGCAGGGGCTGGCTGGCTTTGACGGCTTCTGCCCCACGGCCATGGTGGCGGTGGACAGCCACACACTGGTACTCACCGAAGGATCCAGCCATCACCTTGCCCATGAATGGAAACGCGACCTGATGTCGCGTGAGCGCTCAGGTCGGGTCTGGCGGCTAGACCTGGCAGCCGGGCGGGCGCAGTTGCTGGCGTCCGGGTTGGGCTGGGCTGGTGGTGCGGCACTGACCGCAGACGGTCAGGTGGTGGTTTCCGAAAGCTGGTCGCATCGGCTGTGCACCATCCCGCTGGATGGCGCGGCACGCCGCGCGCCGCAGCCGGTGTTGTCCGAATTGCCGGCATATCCCGGACGGCTAGTGCCTGCTGCTGGCGGTGGTTACTGGTTGCCATTGTTCGCACCGCGCAGCCAGTTGGTGGAATTTGTGCTGCGCGAGGCCGGTTACCGGGCACGCATGATGGCTGAAATCGCGGAACCGTTTTGGGTGGCGCCGGCACTGGAGAGCGGCTCTGACTTCCGTGAGCCGTTGCAGGGTGGCGCCATCAAATCAATGGGCGTGCTCAAACCGTGGGCGCCGACCCGCTCTTATGGATTGGTGGTGCGACTGGATGCGCAGTTCAACCCGCTGTTCAGTCTTCACAGCCGTGCAGACGGACGCCGCCATGGCGTCACCAGCGTGCTCGAACACCAACAACAATTGTGGGTGGCCAGTCAGGGCGGGCGTTGTTTGCTGTCCCTGACGGCCGGTGACGGAGGGGAGTGGGCATGAAACCCTTGATCGAACTGCGCAACATCACCAAGGAGTATCGCGGCGTGCCGGCCATCCGCGATGTCAGCCTGAGTATCTACCCCGGCGAAACATTGTCTTTGTTGGGTGAAAACGGCGCTGGAAAATCGACGCTGACCAAAATGATGGCCGGGGCGGTGGTACCGAGCGCTGGCAGCATTTTGGTGGAGGGCAAGGAAACGCGTTTCCAAACCCCGAACGAAGCGCTGCGCAATGGCTTTGCCATGGTGTTTCAGGAAACCAGCCTAGTGCCATCGCTGACGGTGGCGCAAAACCTGTACCTCGGTCGCGAGCCGTTCTTTAACCGGTTGCGTGGGTTGTACATCTCGGCGCAGCAATTCCTGCAGAGCCTCAACTTCAACGTTGAACCGACCAAATTGGTGTCCCAGCTCGGGGCGGCCGAGCGGCAAATGGTGGAAATCGCTCGGGCACTGCAACACCGCGCCAAGCTGATCATCTTTGATGAGCCGACGGCAACGCTGACCCCGGAAGAAAAGCACCACTTCTTCGGTTTGGTGGAGCGGCTGAAGAAGCAAGGCGTGGCGATCGTGTTCATTTCCCATGCACTGGAAGAAGCACTGGCGATTTCCGATCGCATTACAGTGCTGCGCGACGGACAGCATGTGCTGACCGCCCCGGTGTCCGAGCTGGATCAGGATGCGGTGATCAAAGCGATGGTCGGACGTGATCTATCCGGCGAGCTGTACAACGGCATCGGTGGTCACCGCACCGCGCGCCCGGCAGGTCGCAAGGCGCTCAGTATCCAAAACCTGTCGATGGGCAGCATGGTGAAAAATACCGCCTTCTCGCTGTACGAGGGCCAAATCACCGGCATGTTCGGGCTGGTCGGCTCGGGGCGCACCGAGACTGCAAAGGTGATCGCTGGGGTGCTCAAACGCGACTTCTTGCATGGCGGTGAAGTATTCCTCGATGGTCGGCCGGTGCGCTACCGCACACCGCAACCGGCGGTGCAGGACGGCATCATGTATGTCACCGAAGATCGCAAGCTGGAAGGCTTTTTTGAAACCCTGTCGATCTCGGAAAATATCTTTGCCGGCAAGCTGGCATCGCGCCAGCCGACGCCAAAGGTGATTACCTATCGCGAAATCACTGCGGTGGCAGAGCACTGGCGTAAAGCGCTGAATGTGCGTGCCATCAGCGGTGATGCACGGGTGATCGAGTTGTCTGGCGGCAACCAGCAGAAAGTGGTGATTGCCAAATCACTGGTGCAAAAACCACGCGTAATCATTTTCGATGAGCCGACCCGAGGTGTGGACGTGGGCGCCATCGCTGAAATCCATCAACTGATTAACCAACTGGCCGATGACGGTCTGGTGGTGTGGGTGATTTCTTCCAACTTGCCGGAAATTATGTCGTTGTCAGACCGCATTTTGGTCACCCGGCAAGGGCGGGTGGTGGAAGAGTTCCGACCCGCCGACGCCACCGAAGAAAAGATCATGTACGCCGCCGTGCACTGATTTCCTACTGCTGAAACACCACTGCGGGGCGCGGCTGCACCCCGCAACGGGCCTCGCTGTGCCTAAAAAAGGTGCACGCCGGCCGGGTTCCAGGTTCCACAACAATCACTAACAACAAAAAGGACCTTTCACATGATCAACTACAAACGGTTCGGCTATGCGTTCACGGCGCTGGCAGGCAGCTTGGCACTGATGTGGGGCGGTATCGCTCATGCCGAAACGTTCTCCAGTACCAACATCCAATTGTTCGCTACCAACAAGGCAAAAGCCGATGCCCTCAATGGTACCGGTACGGTAGACGAAGACCTGACAGTATTCCGTGCCGAGCATTTCGGTGGTTGGGAATACGGCGACAACTATTTCAGCATGGATATCTACCACGGCGCTGATGTGGGCGGCGCTGGAGCAGGCTCCTTCGGTGGCGGCGCCAAACAGCAGAGTTTCTTTGTTTACCAGCCGCGGTTGTTCCTGCCGGGGTTGAAGAACATTGCTGATGGCACCGGCTTCATGCGCAACGCTTATTTCACCTACCGCCGTGAGCAGGCCAGCTACGGCAGCTTCTATGCCGACAACGCCGGGGTGTCATTGGACTTGGCCATTCCAGGTGTGGAGTTCTTCGAAATTGATTTCATGGCGCGCAAAACCAACGTCGATGACGGTACTGAATGGATGACCCGTATTGTCTGGCTGGCACCGTTCAAGCTGGGCCAAGTAGGCGCTCATTTCGATGGTTTGGTGTTGGTGAAGTCGACCGACAATTTCGGTACCAGCGTGATGGCGCAAGCCGATCTGTTGTTTGATGTATGGCGGCAGGGGCGGTTGCAGGCGGGGGTGCGACTGGAACACGCCCAGTATGACGATCCGCAGGGTGGCGACTACCGCCGTACGTCACCCTATCTGATGGCTAAACTGTACTTCTGACGCGCTTGGGGCCACCGCCGTGTGGCCCCTTTTTTGTTGGGGCTGCTCAGCGCTCAAACAACTGCGCCCGCACATCCCCCGTCAGTTTTTCTTTCAGCAATCGCCACCCGGCCGGTACCTGCGGTGCCGGATCGTGGCGGCGGCTTTCCACGTAGATGCGGGCATCCGCCGTTAGCAGGCCGTGCTCTTCCAGCAAGGCGCAGGCCGGTTCGGTGAGGCCGAGGTCGTAGGGCGGATCGACAAACGCCAGATCAAAAGGCCCGTGCTGGCTGGCACTGTGCAGCCAGCGCAGCGCGTCGTCGGCCTGGATGAACACCCGCTCGCCGAACAGCGGTTTGAGTTGCCGTGACAGATCGGCGGCACGTTCGCGTTTTTTTTCCACCAACACTGCATGGGCGGCGCCGCGCGACAGCGCTTCGGCACCCAGTGCGCCGGAGCCGGCGAACAGATCCAGCACGCGCTGATCGGCCAGTGAAAACTGCAGCCAGTTGAACAGCGTTTCGCGCAGCCGGTCGCTGCTTGGGCGCAGGTCGCCGCGCTGGTCGACAAACTGCAGTCGGCGGCCGCGGAATTCGCCGCCGATGATGCGCACGGTGCCACGCTGGGTGCTCATGGGGCGCTGTCCTCGGCGGCCGCTTGATTAGGATCGTGCGGGCCGATGCTGACGGTGAGCAGCGTGTCTGGGTGCAGATGTCGGCGAAACGCCCCGCGCACTTGCTCCGCTGTGACCTGCTGCAGTGCTTGCTGGAAGTCGTCCATATAGCTCAGTGGCAGGTCGTAAAAACCGATCACGCCCAGCTGCGCCACGATATCGCTGTTGGAGGCGGTGGACAGCGCGTAGCTGCCAACCAGGTCGTCTTGCGCTAGCTTCAGTTGTTCTTCGCTGGGGCCGTTAGCGACGAAGTCGGCGATCAGCTGACGGGTCAGCACTAGGGCGTCGTGGGCATTGGCGTTGGCGGTTTGCAGCGACACCGTGAACGGGCCGGCAGCGGCCATCGGGCTGATGCTGGAGTAAATGCCGTATACCAGCCCACGTTTCTGGCGTACCTCGTCCATCAGGATGGCGCTGAAGTCACCGCCGCCGAGGATCTTATTGCCCACGTACAGCGCCGGGTAATCCGGATGGTGACGGTCAATCATCTGGTTGCCGAGCAGGATATGAGTCTGGGTGGACGGAAACTCGATGTGCTGCTGGCGGGCTTCGGTCAGCGCGGCGGCCGGCGGCAGTTCCGGAGCCCGCTCGCCGGTTGGCAGGGCGCTGCTAAGTTGCTCGGCAATGCGTTTGGCGTCGGTCTTGCTCAGATCGCCCACCAGCGCGATCACGGCATTGCCGGCGGTGTAGTACTGGCGATAGAACACGGCCAGTTGTGCAGGCTCGATGCCCGGTAGGCTTTGCTCGGTGCCGTTGGACGGAATGCCGTAGGGATGATCGCCGAACAGGGCGCGGTTGTAGGCATCGCTCAACTGCGGACCGGGCACCTGTTTCTGGCGCTGCAGCGCCTGCAGCTGCTGGGTTTTCATGCGCGCTAACTCACCAGCGGGGAAATCCGGCCGGGCGAGGATGCGGGTCAGCAAGGCCAGCGCCGGATCGCGAAACTCCGGCGCGCTGAGGGTGGCCAGCGTCAGCAGCGCCATGTCGCGGTGGCTGCTGTTGCCGAGGCGCGCGCCGAGATCCTCGAAGCCGCGCGCCAGCGCCGCGACATCGAGCCCATCGGCGCCCTGGTCGAGCATGGCGTTGGTGAGCATGGCGAGGCCGGCATGATCGCCGTCGCGGGCGCTGCCAGCGTTGAACACCAGCCGTGCGTAAAGCATCGGGATTTGCTCGGTTTGCACGAACAACACGCGGCTGCCGGCGGCCGTGGTCCAACTCTGGATATCCAACTGGCGACGGCCGAGCGGTGCCTCCTCCACTTCCGGCAGTGACTGCGGGAATGGCGCTACGGCGGCGCTCGGCGCCAGCTGTTCCGGGCGGCTGATAATCAGCCACACCAAGCCAGCGGCCACCGCGGCGATGATTACTAGGCGCAGGATTTTATTGAGGCTCATGGCTGGGTGCCCTCCTGATTGAGCGGGCGCACTTCTGCCACCGCACGGCGGTCACGGGTGAGGAAGCGTTTAGCGGCATCGCTGACCTGCTGCGGCGTGACATCGGCCAAGCGCTGATCAAGTTGGTCGGCCAAACGCCAGTCTTGGCCAATGATGGTCAGGTAGCCGAGTTCCATGGCTTGGCCAAACACCGAGTCTTGCTCGAACACTGATGACGACAGCATCTGTGCCCGCACCCGTTTCAGCTCCTCGGCGCTGGGCGGGGTGGTGCGCAGGGTATCGAGCTCCTGCTCCAGTGCTGCTTCCAGTGCTGCCAGCGATACGCCGGGGGCCGGCGAGGCGGTCATGATGAACACGCCGTCCTCCCGTGCCAGTCCGCCGTATTGGGCGCCGGCGCCGGTGGCCAGCTGGCGGCCGCGCACCAGGTTGCTTTCGATGCGCGCGCTGTAGCCGCCGTCGAGCACGCCGGCCAGCATCATCAGTGCATAGTAGTCGGCGGCGTTGTCGGCGGTGGCCAGTGACGGTACGTTCCAGCCCATGTACAGCGATGGCACTTGTACCGGCAGCGACAGCGACAGGCGGCGTTCGCCGGCAGCCGGTGCTTGGCGCGGTGTGGGGCGGTCCGGCACCGGATCCGCCGGCAACGCGGCGAAGAAGCGTTCGGTTTGAGCGCGGGCCTGTTCCAACGTTACATCGCCGGCAATCACCAGCACCGCGTTGGCCGGGCTGTACCACTCTTGGTACCACGCCATGGCCTGCTGCGGGGTGTATTGCTCGATGTCGCGCTGCCAGCCGATCACTGGATGGGCGTAGCCGGTGCCCGGACGCAAGATGGCAGCGAAGCGCTCCCAGGCCAGCGCCGAGGGATTGTCATCGGTGCGCTGGCGGCGTTCTTCGAGCACCACCTGCACCTCGCGGGAAAACTCCTCGGCATCGATTTCCAAGTTCGCCAAGCGCTCGGCTTCCAGCTCCAGTGCCAGCGGCAGCCGCGAGGCGTCGTACTGCTGGTAGTAGCCGGTGTACTCGTAGGAGGTGAAGGCGTTGGTCTGGCCGCCGAAGCGTGACACCAATGCCGAGTAGTCGCCCGGCGTCAGATGACGCGTGTTCTTGAACATCATGTGCTCAAGCATGTGGCTGAGGCCGGTGCGCCCCGCCGGCTCGTCAATGCTGCCGACTTTGTACCACAGCATCACCGTCACCACCGGCGCCCGGTGGTCTTCGCGCACCAGCACGCGCAGGCCGTTGTCGAGCGTAAAATCGTGGGTCGGAGGTGGCGCCGTCGCCGCCTGTGCAGCAGTGGCACACAGCAGTGAAAGCATCAGAAACAGGCGCATGGCGTCCCCTTTTGGTCGCAGCGGGCGCGGTCGGCAGAGCCGCCGCTGCCGCGTTTCTATGGGTGGAGCGGGATGATAGGATAGCCCGGCGTCGGAAGCACTCCGCCGTGGCTAACGGAAAGACCTGCAATGACTGATGAAGTTTCCCGGCCTGAGCCGGATGATCAAGCCCCTGCCGCCGAGCAGGGCAAGGGCGGGTTCTTCTCCCGCATGTTCAAGCGCCGCGGCGACGCGCCGGCGGAGACGGACGCTGATGGCACCGTGGCACCGACCGAAACCGGGTCCAATGCGCCTGCGGACGATGCTGCGGCGGCCAATAGTGCCGCTGCACCGATCGCAGCAGAACCGGTAGCCCCGGCAGTGATGCCCGCGCCGGTGGTTGCCGCCGAGCCAGCGATCGAACCAGCTGCTGAGGCGGACGCTGTCGCTGCGGACGATGAGCCGGCCCGCGAAGGTTTCTGGTCGCGCATGAAGCAGGGCCTCGGCAAAACCCGCCAATCGTTCGGCAAGGGCCTCGCCGACCTGCTGGTGGGCGCCAAAGAAATCGACGACGAAATTTTCGAAGACATCGAAACCCAACTGCTGGTGGCGGACGTCGGGGTGGAAGCCACCGACACCATCATCAATGCGCTCACCGAGCGGGTCGGCCGTAAAGAACTGGTGGACGCCGATGCGCTGTATGAAGCGCTGCAAGACGAGCTGCGCAAGCTGATCGCGCCGGTGAGCCAGCCGCTGGAAATCAATCCCGACAACCGCCCCCACGTGATTCTGATGGTGGGCGTCAACGGTGTCGGCAAGACCACCACCATCGGCAAGCTGGCCAAGCGTTTCCGCATGGAAGGCAAGTCAGTGATGCTGGCCGCCGGTGACACTTTCCGCGCGGCGGCGGTAGAACAGCTGCAGGTGTGGGGCGAGCGTAACCAGATCCCGGTGATTGCCCAGCACACCGGTGCCGACTCCGCGTCAGTGGTCTACGACGGCGTGCAGGCGGCGCAGAGCCGTGGCGTCGACATCCTGTTGGCGGACACCGCGGGCCGACTGCATACCCGCACCGGGTTGATGGACGAGCTGACCAAAGTCACCCGGGTGATGAAAAAGCTGGTGCCGGATGCGCCCCACGAAGTGCTGCTGGTGTTGGACGCCTGCACCGGTCAGAACGCCGTCAACCAGGCGCTGGAATTCCGCCAGGCGGTGGGCGTCACTGGGCTGGTGTTGACCAAGCTTGATGGCACCGCCAAAGGCGGCATCCTGTTCGCGTTGGCCAAGCGCACTGGGCTGCCGATCCGCTTCATCGGTGTCGGTGAGCAATTGGAAGACCTGCGGCCGTTCGACGCCGAAGAGTTCGTCAAAGCACTGTTCGAGGACGTCACCCGGGGCTAAGGGGGCCGCATGATCCAACTGGATCGAGTCAGCAAGCGCTATCCGATTCCCGGTGGCGGTGGTCGCGATGCGCTGCGGCAGGTGTCGTTGACGCTGCCGGCGGGTGAGCTGACCTTCCTCACCGGCCACTCCGGGGCCGGCAAGAGCACATTGCTGAAACTGATCATGATGATCGAGCGCCCCACCGCCGGTGAGGTGCTGGTGGACGGCGTGCCGCTGTCCACCGTCGGCACCTCTGGCATTCCTTACATTCGCCGCAAGATCGGCATGGTGCACCAGAACCACCAGCTGCTGTTCGACCGTAGCGTGTTCGACAATGTGGCGTTGCCGCTGGTGATCGCCGGCTTCCCGCGCGCCGACATCGGCAAGCGGGTACGGGCGGCGCTGGACAAGGTGGGCCTGCTGAGCAAGGAGAAGCTCAACCCGGTGATGCTGTCTGGCGGTGAGCAGCAGCGTATCGGCATCGCCCGCGCGGTGGTCAACAAGCCGCCGCTGCTGCTGGCGGATGAACCCACCGGTAACCTCGATCCGGCGCTGTCGGCAGAGATCATGGATCTGTTCCAAGATTTCGCCAATGTCGGCGTGGCAGTGCTGATCGCCACCCACGATCTGTCATTGATCGACCGCTATGACCATCGCCTGCTGTCGCTGCGCGATGGCCGGCTGGTGGCCGACCGCGAGGAGCCTGCCCATGGCGCGTAACAGCCGTTCGGCGCCGGCAGCGAAGCCGCGCGTGGGCGCCAGTGTGGCGCGCAGTGCCTGGCGTGATCGCTTGTTGGCGTGGCGCCTGCACCATCGCGACTCGGCGCTGGACGCGGTCAACCGCATGCGCAACCAGCCGATCTCCACGTTGATGACGGTGCTGGTGATCGCCATTGCGCTGGCGCTGCCCACTGGCATCAGCGTGCTGCTGGAAAACGCCCGCGCCGCCACCGCCGGCTGGGATGGGCAAGCGCACCTGTCGGTATTCCTCAAGAAAGCCACCAACGAAACCGCCCAGCGCCAGTTGGCGACCAAAGTCGGTCAGCGGGCTGACGTTGAGCGGGTGCAAGTGATTACGCCGCAGCAAGCGCTGGACGAGTACAAAACCCTATCCGGCTTCGGTGACGTGCTGGAGGCACTGCCGGACAACCCCTTGCCGCCGGTGCTGTTGGTGTTCCCCAAAGACACCCGGCCGGAAGCGCTGGCCACCTTGCAGACGCAGATCAAGGCGCTGCCAGAAGTGGATCTGGTGCAGCTGGATGTGGAGTGGGTGAAGCGGTTGCACGCCATGATCGAGCTGGCTGCCCGCATTGTTACGGTGCTCACGCTGGCGCTGGCGCTGGCGGTGATGCTGGTGGTGGTGAACACCATCCGGCTGGCGATCGAGAATCGCCGCGAGGAGATCGTGGTGGTGAAGATTGTTGGTGGCACGGATGGATTCGTGCGCCGGCCGTTCCTCTATTCCGGCTTTTGCTTCGGCTTTGCTGGCGGTGTGCTGGCGGTGGTGCTGGTGCAGGCCGCGTTGCTGTGGATCGGCTCGCCGGCAGAGCAGTTGATCGAGCTGTACGACAGTGAATACAACCTGCTTGGCGTGGGCTGGGCCAACCTATTCATGCTGCCGCTGTTCGCCGGCATGCTCGGCCTGCTCGGCGCCTGGCTAGCGGTGTCGCGCCACATCCAGGATGTTGATCCGCATTTGCTGTAAGACATGCCGGCGCTGCGGGCAACGGTGCCGGCCGCGGCGTGTTAAAGGTGCCGGCCTATCATTTTTGCTCTCCGCTGTGCTGAAAACGGCAGCCGCCGCTCCCGGTGCGCGGCCAAGCGGCCACCCAGTGCCGCATCATTAAACCCGCCCCTCCCTAAGTGGAGGGCGCGGGTAGATGGGGCTCCGGCTAAGGCCGCCACGCCGTCACTGATACTGCTGGCGCAGCGCCCGCTTCAGTACTTTGCCGGCGGTGTTCTTCGGCAGCGCTTCGGCGAAGAACCAGCGCTTGGGCACTTTGAAGTGAGCCAGCGCCGCGCGCGCGTGGTCGGCCAACTCGGTTTCTGACAGTTGCTGCCCGGCTTTCACCACGATCACGGCGCACACCGCCTCCACCCAGCGCTCATCTGGCAGTCCGATCACCGCCACTTCGGCCACTTGCGGGTGGCTGTAGAGCACCTCTTCCACATCCCGACTGGCCACCAACACGCCGCCGGTATTGATGACGTCATTGATGCGGTCAACGATGAACAGGAAGCCCTGTTCGTCGCGGTAACCGAGGTCACCGGAGTGGAACCAGCCGTCTTTAAATGCCTTGGCGGTGGCGTCCGGATTCTGCCAGTAACCCACCATCAGTTGCGGTGAGCGGTGCACGATCTCGCCGTGTTCGCCGGGCGCGCAGTCGGCGCCGGTGTCCGGGTGCAGGATGCGGGTCACCACCGATTGGATCGGGCGTCCGGCGGAAGCCGGCCGAGTGGTGTGATCTTCGGGGCGCAACACCGTGGCCAGCGGCGCGATCTCGCTTTGGCCGTAGCAGTTGTAGAGGCCCGCAGCCGGCAGTTTGGCGGCCAGTTCATGCACAATCGGCTCCGGCATGATGGACGCGCCGTAATACAGCTTGGTCAGCGCGGACAGGCCTGCCGGGTCGAAGTCGGCGTGGCGCAGCAGGGCAATCCACACCGTTGGTGGTGCGAAGAACGCATTCAGACGGTGGTCACGCAGCAGCGCGATCAGGTTGGCCGGGCTGGGATCGTCCACCAACCAAGTGGTGCCGCCGGCCAGCAGTGTCGGCAGCGTAAACACATGCATCTGTGCCGAGTGGTACAGCGGCAATGCTGCCAGCGCCCGATCGCTGCTGCGGATATCGAGGTGGATCTGGCAGCTGGCATATTCGGTGAGCAGCGAGCGGTGAGTGTGCATCGCGCCCTTGGGGTCGGAGGTGGTGCCGGAGGTGTAGAGGATCTGCACCACATCGGTGTCGGCCTGCTCCAGCGCCGGTGGCTGCACATCGGCCGGCGCGGCTTTCACCACCGTGAGCAAGTCATCGCTACGACCCGGCATTGGCTGCAGTGGTGCGCTGTGCGCCACCGGTGTCTGCGCGATCACTGCCGTGACCGCGTCGGCCAGCGCCGGATCGAACAGCAGCGCGCGGGCGCCGGATTGGTTCAGTGCATACACCAACTCGCGCTCAACCAGCGAGAAGTTAAGTGGGACATGGATCAGCCCGGCGCGGGTGCAGGCCAGCCACAGCATCAGATAAACATCGGAGTTCTTGCCGTAGGCGGCGACGCGGTCGCCCGGTTGCAGGCCCAATCCAAGCAGGTGGTGGGCCAAATGACTGGCGGCACGGTCCAGATCAACGAACGACCAATGCCGGTCACGGAATAGCAGCGCATCGCGGGTGCCGTGGTGGGCGGCGGCGCGCGCTAGGGCATCGCCGAGGGTGTTGCGGGTGGCACGGGCCACCTGGTCATCCAGCATCGGTGCGGTCATGGGGCGTCCTGTCTGTTGTTGTAATGGCGCCGTCGGGTGGCGCTTTGTCGGTGACGTGACCCCATTTAAGGCCGCGTTGACTTTGATCGGAATGACTGGGAAGGTCGAAAGCCTTGATCCAAATGGCCATTTCGAATCTGCCGATGACCACCCAGAAGCGCTACGTCGCCCACTATTACCTCGCCGTTTGCCTTGCTGCCGCCCAGCGCGCCGGCCACAGTGCGGCGGCGCTGCTGGCTGCTGCCGGGTTGCCGCAGTCTTGGGCACTGGAGGGTGCTGCGCCGGCGCGATTGACACCGATGGAGCTGACACAGCTGATCCAGGGTTTGTGGGCGCTTACCGATGATGAGTTCATGGGGCTGGGCACGGCGCCCTGCCGGCGCGGCACCTTCGCGCTGATGATCGAGTTTGCCGCTCGGGCCGACACCTTGGGCGGCTTCCTGCGCCGCTGCGCGCGGTTCTACAGCGTGCTGCAACCGCAGCTAACGGTGGCGCTGGTGCCCACCGGCAGTGACGACGAAGACTGGATGTTCCGTCTGCACCTGGATCACCGTGGCCGCGACCGTGAGCATTTGCTGCAGGAGTTCCTGTTGTTGCTGGTGCAACGCAGCGCCAGCTGGCTGGTGGGGCAGCCGCTGCCTTACAGCCGTACCAGCTTCGATTACCCACAGCCGG